>NZ_JBIOAV010000001.1:0-3353759 GCF_043952005.1 Haladaptatus sp. CMAA 1909
CCGAACCGTCTCCCTGTAAAAGCTGGACCAAAAGCACGGCGTCATCCCGCTCTGGCGCGTCTTCGACGCGCCAGAGGGGATTCCTTGGCCCGGAAAATCGAAGATTTTCCGGTAAGATAGCTAGCGACCAGCGGTTGCGTCGGTTGCTGTCCCGGTGGTTGCGTCGTCTGCCGATTGGAGTGAATCCTCTGTTGACTTCCGGTGATCGTGAAAATTCGCGTTCCAATCCTCAGTCGTCCGCCGTCGATTCGAGGTGTTCGGCGACGAACGCGGGCGGTTCGTCGCGGAACTCGGGGTCGAACAGTTGCAGCGCGGTGTTGATGGTCGTCCAGTCGTCGTTCGCGGCGGCGTCGCGGAGGCTCTTGGTCGGCGGAGCCAGCAGTTGGGACACCAGCGCGTCGGCCATCGACTCCACGATGGCGCGCTGTTCCTCGTCGAATTCCTCCGATTCGAGACGCGACAGTGCCGTCTGGAGTTCGCGCTCTTTGACCTGTTCCGCCCCGGCGTACATCCCGGCGATGACCTCGTCGGCCCGCTTTCGCTTGTACTGTTCGAGCAGGTTCTCGAACTCGCGATCCACCATCGCCTCGACCGATTCGGCGGCGGCGCGCCGTCGCGCGCGGGTCTCGTCCGTCACCGATTCCAGCGCGCCCATGTCGTGAACGACGATTTCGTCAAGTGCCGACACGGCGGGAGAGACGTCCCGCGGTTGGGCGATGTCCACGACCAGCGTCTCGCCACAGTCGTCGAGGAGGGTCGCGTCGAGGACGTGCCCGTCGCTTCCGGTCGCGGTGATGACGACGTCCGCGCGCGGCAGACAGGCCGGGAGCGCGTCCAAACCGACCGCGCGACTGTCGAGCAGGCTCACGGCGTCCGCGACGGTCTCCGCGCGTTCGATGGAGCGGTTGGCGACGATGAGCGTCTCGACGCCGGCGTCGGAGAACGCGTGGGCCGCGATGGTCCCCATCTCCCCGGCACCGATGACGAGCGCCGTCGCGCCGTTCAACTCCCAGTGGTCGTCCGCGAGCGTCACGGCGGCGCTACCGACGGAGACGACGCCCTCGTTGATGGCCGTCTCGGTGCGCGCGCGCTCGCCGACGTGAATCGCCTTCGTCAGCGCTTCCTCCAGCATCGGGCCGACCGCACCGACGGTTTGAGCCGACGTGTAGGCGTCGCGTACCTGCCCGATTATCTGGTCTTCGCCGAGGACGAGCGACTCCAACCCCGCGGCGACGCGGAGGAGGTGCCGAAGGCTCTCCTCGTGGCTCATCTCGACGACCGCCGGGTCGTTCGCGTCCGGGACGAAATCGGCGAGTACCGTCCGTCCCGTCGCCGGCGCGTCCGTGACGACGTAGGCCTCGAATCGGTTACACGTCTGTAACACGAACGACTCCGAGACTTCCGGCTCCCCGGCGAGTCGTGCGACCGTCTCTCGTTCGTCGGTGTGGCAGGCGGCCGCCACGTCGTCGAGACTGGCTCGCTCGTGGGAGATTCGAATCCCCGAGATGACACCGGTACTCGGCGTCACAGGTCCTGCCTCCGGTGAATAGAAGATACACAGTTCATACGAAACACTCCGAACGTTCTTATGCCGTGTTTGGGAAGGCGCGTACGTAAAGTCTTCTAACTTCCCTCGTGCGTGTCACCCCTCGACGCCCGTCACGTCGAAGCCGAGGTCGCGGATGTCGTCCAGTATCGCGCCGTGATCGGCGCTGGCTTCGTAGTAGAACACGACGTCGAACGTCCCGTCGCGAAGCAACTGTTGGCATTCCCAGACGAACTCCTCGTCCGCGAGCGTCAGCCCCTGATGTTGGTTCGACGAGAAGTTCGTGTCGTCGCTTCCGGAGTAGACGTAGGTATCGCGCGGGTCGTGGCCCGCGTGTTCCGCGATGATGTCGCCGACGTCCACCGACGCTTGGTGCATCTCGATGTCCTCGTCGCTCCCGAGGTCGGTGTGGACGATGGCTCCGTTGAGTTCGATGTCTCCCGGTTCGAGCAGTCGCTTCGCGCGCTCGTAGAGATCGTCGTCGATGACGCTATCCATACCTATGGATAGGCGTGGCTGCCGTTATACGACCTACGGTTATCGCCGCGGCTCGAAAATTGATAGTTTCGCGCGGCAGCGTGAACTCCCGCGAGAATCAGTTACTACTGATGCGTTTACAGGCGCTGGACGTTCGTCGCGCGCGGTCCTTTGTCAGCCTGTTCGATGTCGAATTCGACTTCCTGCCCTTCCTCGAGGTCCGGGCCACCGACGTCTTCCATGTGGAAGAACACGTCTTCGTCTGCATCGTCAGTCTCTATAAATCCGTAGCCGCCGGTGTCGTTGAAGAAGTCAACCGTACCTTTCGCCATTGCGTTCTACCAAAGTAATCCCATACTTAAAAAGCTATGCAACTGCCAATGTAGGATGTGACCAAATACCACGATACTCGGAGGACAAGGCTGATACCCGTCGGGTGAGTGGAAACGAACAAGACGATGTTGAGGTGGGTTCGGCGGCAACTGGAAACGGCCTACGAACGGCAGTTACGGCGAAGCGTTTCGGGTGCGCCCACCCACGTCGCGGTGATTCAGGACGGGAACCGCCGCTACGCCAGCAAACAGGGCGAAAAGGCCTCCGACGGCCACCGTGAAGGCGCGAAAACGACCGAGCGCGTTCTCGACTGGTGCGACGAAATCGGCGTCGAGGAACTGACGCTGTACACCTTCTCCACGGAGAACTTCGAGCGACCCGAACACGAGAACGAATCCCTGTTCGACCTGCTCGAAGACAAACTGTACGAGTTCGCCGACGCCGAGCGCGTCCACGACAGCGGCGTCTGCATCCGTGCTATCGGCGACGTCCAACGGCTTCCCTCCCGCATCAGGGAGGCCATCGAGTACGCCGAAAACCAGACGAACGACTACGACAACTTCGTCCTCAACATCGCACTCGCCTACGGCGGCCGGAACGAACTCCTCCGCGCGGCCCGCGACGTCGCCCGCGAAGTCGAATCGGACGAGTTGGACCCGAAGGACGTCTCCGTCGAAACCATCGAGTCGCGGTTGTACGCCCGCCCGCTCCGCGACGTGGATCTCATCATCAGGACCGGGGGCGACGAACGAACGAGCAACTTCCTCCCGTGGCACGCGAACGGCAACGAGGCCGCCGTGTTCTTCTGTACGCCGTACTGGCCCGAATTCTCCAAAATCGACTTCCTGCGCGCCGTTCGAACCTACGAATCCCGCGAACAGTCGTTTCGGCAGGCGAAAGTGCAGCGCGCGCTCGCGCTCGTCCGTGCCGTCGGCGGCGTGGAGTTGGACGAAGCGCGCTCCATCCTGAGAAAGTTCGCGGAGTACGTCCCCGACGGCGCACCGGTGGAAGAGGTAGAGGGCGGCGACGAACGACAGACGACGAAGTGACGTTTTCTAAATCGAATCCAACAGCGAGTCGCTCAGTCGTGACAGCGATCCGATCCCGCCGGTCTCGACGTTCCTCGTCACCGGCGTCGGACCGGACGTGACGATCGGGGTTCCGCTCACTCGGAGGGTAGCGTCGTGTATCGTCGTCCGCGGACCGTCCTCGATGGTGATTCCGTCGCGGTTGCCGAAGTACTGTTGGACGCTGATGTTCGAAAATCGGCATCCGTCCCGCCCCGTAAGCAGGACGGCGGTTCCGTCCGGGGCGGTGCCGTAAATCGAGACGTTCTCGCAGGTGACGTCGTGGTTCGACGGGAGGTGGTCCATGCTCGGCATCGTGGACGGGTCGTATTCGGTGGTCGGTACGCGAATGCTGACGGCCGGAACGCTACAGTTGGTCTGGACCGTCGTGTTCGCGATTCGAGCGGTTCCGAACTGCTTTTCGACGACGATACCCCCGGAACTGTACGTCCCGGTCAGATCGGTTATCTCGACGGTACAGTTATCGACCACTGCGTTCGTTCCCTCCTCCAACCAGATTCCCCGCATGTTCGGCTTCGCCGCGGGGTTTCGCGGGTTATCGACCCGTGCGGTCGCGTTTTCCACTCGCGCGCCGCTCGTCCCTCCACCGATTCGTATCTGGTCGATGCCGTTGTTCGCGTACGTGCCGCCGCGGACCAGCAGCGGTCCGGAGTGCGGGGACGCATAGAGGCCCTCGGCCCAGTGTTCGACCCGACAATCGACGAACTGCAGCGAGCCTTCGCCGCTGTGGGTGAAAATTCCGTTCCCCTTTGTCGACCCCCCTCGCATGCGAACGCGCTCGACGAGGAGCGACGCGGACCGCTCGGGAACTTCGAGTTCGAGTCCGCTCCGCGGGGTCGTTCCGTGGTGCCCTTCGAACTCGATGTCCCGGAGGACGTTTTTCTTCCCCGCGACGGAGAAAGCCACGACGGGGGTCGCCGTGGGGTGCGTGTAGTCGAACGTGAACCCGTCAAACAGGAGGTTCCGCACCGGTTCCCCGTAAATCCAGTTCCCCTGTTCTTCCGGTGGAACGAGCAGCGTGGCGTCGTTGCCGACGAACCCGCAGTTCGAACGCCCCGAAAGGTCGAGGTTCGAGAGTCGATACGTCCCCGGCGGGAAGTAGCAAAGCGTCCCGTCGCGTACCGATCGGTTCACCGCCGAATCGACCGTTTCGGCTCCCGTGTCGTCCACGTCCGACTCACCGACGTCGACGACTCTCTCGAACCGGTCGCGATACGGACCGACGACCGATTCCTTACTCGGTGTGGATTTCCCGCCGCATCCGGCAATCGCCGTCGTCAGCGCGACACCGGCCGCTCGGAGATACGCACGTCTCGTGGTCCCGTCGCTCGGCGTCCCCATTCCACTCACAGTGAGCGTCGTCTTCTATTTGAGAATGGGGGATATAACGGATGCAACAGTGAGCGCCGAAAATATAAGCGAGCCCTTCCACGCCGAAACCGGAGGGGTTTGGGCGGATGGTCGACCCTACCGACCGAACCGGCGCTGTCGGTTCTTGTAATCCAGAATCCCGCGGAGGTAGTCTCGCTTGCGGAAATCGCGCCAGTTCACGTCGGTAAAGTATAGTTCTGAGTACACGGACTGCCAGATCATGAAGTCCGAGAGGCGTTCCGCGCCGGTCTTGATGACGAGGTCCGGATCCGTCGGGAAGACGAGTCGGGATTCTATTTCCGCCTCGTCGATGTCGTCCGCGGCGACGGACCCCGCCTCGACGTCCTCCGCGACCGCGCGCACCGCCTCGGCGAACTCGTGTTTGCCGCCGAGACCGATGCTCACCTGAATCGGTGCGTCGGCGGGAGTGAGGTCGTCGGGGCCGCGAACGGCGATGGCTCGGGGTGCGCGGACGTTCTCCAGTTCGCGCTGAAGTGTCGGAACCGCGCCGGAATCCAGTACGCTCACGTAGACGGTGATGCGCTCGGCACCGTAGTCGAACGCCCACTGGAAGAACGATTCGAGCGTTTCGTACGCTCCCTGTTCCAACAGATCGCGTTCCGTGATGACGACCGCGATGTAACTCGGCGGGTCGGCGTCGTGTCGTCGGACGCGGGCCGTGAGGTACTGGTCGTAGAGTCCCACTGCGATGGGGTTGCCGCTATCGACGCTTAAACGTCACGCCCCGCGACGTTCGGGAAGATTAAGTGCCCGTCCGCGAAAACGAAACTCGTGACTACGAGCATTCGGCGGGCGGCGGCGTTCGCGGCGGTCGCGACGCTGTCCCTCGCCGCCTCGGTGCTGGTGGCGGGTGTGGCGGCGCTGTTCGCCGCGGTGGGTGCGGTCGCGCTCGTCATCGACGACGGCCCGCTGTTCGACCTCTTCGCGCGACCGAGCGACCGGAGTGAAGGACGACTCCGCGGCCTCGCCGCCTTCTCCTTCGGGACTGCCGGCCTCGCCATGCTCGTCATGCTCGTCGATTTACCGACGAGCGTCTTCGCCGCCGCCGTCTGCCTCCTCGCCTACGGAAACCTGATAGAACAGGTCGTCCGAACCCGAAGCGACGCGACCATCACCGCGACGGCCGGGTTCGCGGTCGGCGGGTTCTTCGCCGCCGTCCTCGCCCAAATCATCGTTCGAAGCGTCCAAGGGAGTCCCGTCGAACCTGTGATTCCCGAAATCGTCTTCCTCGCCGCGAGCGGCGCGCTGTTGGCGGGACTCCTCCGTTCCGTCCTCTTCGAGCGCGACGACCCGCTCGTCATGTTTTCGGTCGCCCTCCTGTTGTGGCTCTTCACCGACCTCACGATGACCGTGACGGAACTCGACATCGTCCTCGCCATCGCCATCACCGTCGGGTTCGGTTACGTCTCGTGGGCGCTCGACACGGCGTCCGTGACCGGGATGCTCACCGGCATCCTTCTCGCGCTCCTCACCATCGTTCTCGGCGGCTATCCCTGGTTCGCCGTCCTCATCTCCTTTTTCGCGCTGGGCGGACTTTCCACGAAGTTCAGATACGAACAGAAACGCAAGAACGGCGTCGCGGAAGCGAACGAAGGTGCACGCGGCGGCGGGAACGTCCTCGGAAACGCCGCGGTGGCGCTGGTCGCGGTCCTCGCGTTCGCCGCCAGCGACCGACTCCCCGTCGCCGAGAGCGTCTTCCTCTTCGCCTTCGCGGGGAGCATCGCCGCCGCCATGAGCGATACATTATCGAGCGAAATCGGCGGCGTCTTCGACAATCCGCGACTCATCACGACGTGGCAACCGGTCGCCCCCGGAACCGACGGCGGCGTGACGTGGCAGGGCGAGGTGGCCGGTGCGCTCGGGTCGACCATCGTCGCGCTCATCGCCGTCACGCTGTTCGGTTCCATCGGGGCGCTCGGCGGTGCCGTCATCGCACTGGCGGGCATCGGCGGCATGACGGTCGATAGCCTCCTCGGCGCGACGGTTGAGGGCGAGGGACTCGGCAACCAGAGCGTCAACTTCCTCGCCACCCTCTCGGGGGCGCTCCTCGGTGCCGGACTCGCGTTGCTGGTGGGTCTGGCGTCGTGATTCGACCCGCGACGGCGGACGACCTCGGCCGCCTACAACGGATTCGAACGTGGCTCCCCGAACCCACGCCGGGACTTCTCGAAACGACGATTTCGGAGGGATCGGTCCTCGTTTCGACGGCGGACGGCGTTCCCGTCGGCTACGTTCTCACGATGGTCGCGAACGACGTCTACATCGCCGAACTCGTCGTGGAACCGACCCACCGGGAGGAGGGCCGGGCGACACGGCTCATCGGCGAGGCGCTCGATACGGCCCGTGACGAGGGGTGTTCCAACGCGTCGTTGACGGTTCACGAGGAAAACGAGGCCGCACGGTCGCTGTACGAGTCGATGGGGTTCGAACGTCGCGGTCGAGAACCGGAGTACTACGCGGACGGCGGGGACGGACTGCTGTTCGAAAAACGGCTGTGACTATCGGCGCAGGAGTTGGTCCGCGGTGATGATGCGAACCGTCGTCGGCTTTTTGACGAACTCGCCCTCCTCGCGGGCGATGATTTGCTCGACGCCGCGCTGGGCGGACACGTCGAGGATTCGCTGATTCAGGACGCCGTCGATGACGACGGCGTGCGGCACGGGTTCCGCTTCCGCGATGGTCGCGAACGTCTCGGCGGCCGGTGCGTCGGCGAGTATTCCGAAGTCGTCGTCCAGCAGTCGCACGATGTCCGATTCGTCATCGATGACCGCCTTCGTGTGGCCGCGGAGCGTCATCGGTTCGTGGTTCGTCTCGGATTTCACTTCGGCTTCCGAGGCCGATTTCGGGTCGGCGTCGATGTCGCCGTTTTTGTCGCCCGACGCGTCAGGTTCGTCGCCGTCTGCCTCGCTATCGGTTTCGGTCTCGCTGGCGGTTTCGGTTTCGCTGGCGGTTTCGGTCTCGCCGATTGTTCCGGCCTCGTGTCCGTCTTCGGTTTCGTTTTCCCGTTCGACTGCGGCTTCGCTTCCGCCGTCCTCGTCGCTCTCCGTCTCGACGGAGGGTTCCATCGGTCGTACCGCGGCCTCGTCGGTTTCGGGTGCGGGGAACGTGCTGCCGTCGGTCGCGGCCATGACCGTCTCGTCCGCTTCGAATCGGTCGAACCGCCGTTTCCCCCGCAGCGAGGCCATCACTTCGTCCCGGGAGAGGTCCTCGACGGATTTCCCGTGCGGGGCGACGGCGACGTAGTCGATGTCGCCCACCTGGTCGAGTTCCTTCAGAATCAGGTCGCCGCCTCGGTCGGCGTCGAGAAACGCGGTTGTGGTTCGTGCCTGCGTGAGGTCCGCGACGGTGTCGGGGACGTTCGTCCCTTCCACCGCGATGGCGTTTTTGACGCCGTATCGGAGCAGTGTTAGCACGTCGGCGCGGCCCTCCACGACGATGATGGCGTCGCTGTCGGTGACGTTCGGCCCGGCCGGGAAGCCTTCGTATTCGGTGATGTCCTCGACGCGGATGCTCTGGCGAACTTCGTCCAGAATCTCCTGGCTGGTCATCACGCTGTCGTCGAACGAGGATGCGAGCAGGTCCTTTGCTCGGTCCACGACTTCGCGGCGTTTCGCGGCGCGAACGTCTTCGATGCTGGCGATGCTGACGCTGGCGCGACAAGGACCGACGCGCTCGATGGTTTCGAGCGAGGCCGCCAGAATCGCCGTCTCAACCTTGTCGAGACTGCTGGCGATGGTGATGGTGCCGAACGACTGGCCGTGTTGGCTTTCGATGTGAACGTCGATACGGCCGACTTTGGATGACTGTTGAAGGTCGCGTAAATCGAGGTCGTCGCCCAGGAGACCTTCGGTTTGGCCGAAGATCGCCCCGACGACGTCACTGCGTTCTACCACCCCGTCGGCGGTAATGTCTGCGTGAATGAGGTATTTCGCTGTATCGTCCATGAGTGATGAACTGCCCTCGTGGAGGGCGTGATTGTGATGCGTCCATGAACGTCGCCATGGATACGTCTCAATTTGGCGCTCCAACGCCCAAATACCTGTCGTCACGGCGGTTCAGTCCGGCGATTTTACGACAATTTTTGCGATAAATCTATCCCCGCCGATACGCGGTGAATTGTCCGTCCTACCGATTCAATTCTCGGAGATGTTCGCCACCGTGTGCGAGCGACGCCAACGGATCCTCGGGGTCGTCGTGTTCGTAAATCAACCAATCCGCCCCGACTTCCTTCGCCGTGTTCGCACACGCCGTCAGGTCGACGTCTCCGTCGCCGAGTTCGACCGGTTTCCCGTGGCGCGTGTCCTTCATGTGGACGAGCGGAACGCGGGACCCGAGCGACCGCAGGAGAGCGGTCGGGTCCTGCCCCGCGGCGACGGCCCACCCGACGTCGAGTTCGATTTCGACCTCGGACTCCGAGCAGAAGACGTCGAAGCCGGTTTCTCCGTTTACGGACGCGAACTCGTGGTCGTGGTTGTGATAGCCGAGCGAGGTGCTGTGGCCCTCCACTCGTGCCGCGAGTTCGTCCAATCGATGGGCCGTCCGGGTCGCCGCTTCCGTGCTCTCGAAGTGGGAGGCATCGAGGTAGGGGACGACGACCCAGTCGCATCCGAGTCGGTGGTACTCGCGTGCGACCAGTCCGGGTTCGTCCTCCAATTCACCGATGGGGACGTGGGCGGCGGCGACCTCCAATCCCGCATCGTCGAGCGCGTCGCTGACGTCCGCGGGGTCGGCATCGCCCAGTCCCGCGAACTCCACGCCGTCGAATCCCGCCTCGCCGACCCGTGCGAGCAGGTCGGGGAGCGGTTCGTTCAGTTCGCGGAGCGTGTACAGTTGAATCGCGGTTCGCGTCATGGTTCCTACGTGGAACGGCAACTGATTTAGTGATTGTTCTCCCGTATCTCCGCGCCGCGTTCGCCATCCCGTTTCGACCCTTTCCCCTTTCCGACCCGACCTCGACCGTCAGTTCACCCATCTCACTCGTCACTCATCCATCGTTCACTCGTCGTTCTCCCATCGACGGGAACGGTGCGATAGTCCCTTTCGAAGAGTATTTCTCTTCGAAATGGTGGTACGAAAAACTTTGGTAACTCTTATCACCGTTCGTTCATACGTTCGGATAATGATTCCCGATATCGGACGAATCGGCTGGACCGTCGTTTTCGCGGTACTCATCGCGTTCACCATCCCGTGGTTCCTCTGGGGCGACGGGCGGGTCGTCTACGGCCTGCCGGTCTGGCTCTGGTGGCACATCGGTTGGATGGTCGTCGTGTCGCTCGTGTTCAGGGCGTTCGCGAACCGCGCGTGGGGCATCGGCATCGAGGAGGGCGTATGAGCGATACGGCGCTCCAGTTGGGCGTCATCGGCGGCTATCTCGTCCTCTCGCTGCTCGTCGGCCTTCTCGCGTATCGGCTGACCGACCGGAGCGCGGAGGACTACTACCTCGCCAGCCGAACCTTCGGAACCGTCGTCCTGCTGTTCACGACGTTTGCGACCCTGCTCTCGGCGTTCACGTTCTTCGGCGGGCCGAACGTCGCCTACGGGTCCGGTCCGGAGTGGATTCTCGTCATGGGGCTGATGGACGGCGTGCTGTTCGCCGTCCTCTGGTACGTCGTCGGCTACAAGCAGTGGCTCCTCGGGCGCGAACACGGCTACGTCACGCTCGGCGAGATGCTGGGCGACCGGTTCGGGTCGCCCGTCCTCCGCGGCCTCGTCGCCGGAATCAGCCTCTTCTGGTTGTTCCCCTACGTGATGCTCCAACAGGTCGGGGCCGGAACCGCGCTGGAAGCGCTGACCGGCGGCGACGTCTCCTACGCCGTGGGCGCGGGCCTCGTCACCGTGTTCATCATCGCCTACGTCGTCCTCTCGGGGATGCGCGGCATCGCGTGGACCGACACGCTACAGGGCGCGTTCATGCTCGTCATGGTCTGGGCCGCCACGTTCTGGGCACTCACCGAGTTCGGCGGCATGAGCGCCGCAACCGCGGGGATGGCCGAGTCGAACTCCGGATTCCTCTCGCTCGGCGGCGTCCCGTACTCGCCCCAATGGATGCTCTCGCAGGCCATCGGCATCGCCTTCGGCGTGGCGATGTTCCCGCAGGTCAACCAGCGATTCTTCGTCGCGCGGTCGAAGACGGTCCTGAAGCGCACGTTCTCGCTGTGGCCCCTGCTCGTCGTCCTGCTGTTCGTCCCCGCGTTCATGCTCGGCGCGTGGGCGCGCGGCCTCCCCATCGACGTGCCGGAGAACGGCAACGTCCTTCCCATCGTCCTCTCCGAGTACGCCCCTGCGTGGTTCGCCGCGCTGGTCATCGCCGGTGCCATGGCCGCCATGATGTCCTCGTCCGATTCGATGCTCCTCTCGGGGTCGTCGTACTTCACCCGCGACCTCTACCGCCCGTTCGTCGATCCGGACGCGAGCGACGGTTGGGAGGACACCCTCGGACGCGTCGGCGTCGCCGTCTTCGCAATCGCCGCGTTCGTCGCAAGCCTGTACACCCCCGGCACCATCACGACAATCGGTTCGACGGCCTTCGGTGGGTTCGCCCAACTCGCGCTCCCCGTCATCGTCGCGCTCTACTGGAAGCGCGTGACGCGAACGGGCATGTTCGTCGGCATCATCGGGAGTCAGGCGTTCTACCTCGCCAGCGTGTTCCTGCCGTTCGTGCCGGACTCCTACGGCGGGTGGTTGGCCTCCGTCGTCGGGATGGCTCTCGGGCTGGTACTGACGGTTTCGGGTTCCGTCGTGACCTCGCCCGCACCGACCGAAGAGCGGGACCTATACTTCGACCTCCACGCCGACTAGGGAGAGATTGGTTTTTCGGTGTGATTTGTCGAATTCAGTCTCACTGGTTTTTGCACGTCGCTCTCGTTTTGATTCTAGTTCAAACACCAGTTGTGAGGTGATCACGTCCTCGAAAGCCCCCGCCCGCTCGCGGTTGCTGTGTGGGATATTCTGGCCTCTCCGCAACGCACGGCCAGAATAGTTGCCCGCACACCAACCACGCAAGCGCGAGCAGGCGGCCCCTTTCAGTCCCACCTCGCACCGCGACAGCTACCCAAACCACGTCCTCCCCAGCCGATTGCGCGCTTCGCTCCGCTCAGTGCTCATCCCTCGCACGCTTCAGCAAAGAGACACGGCCGACAGCTGGCCGCGCCTCTCCGTCAGCACGCGCCACGGCAGATAAATCTGGTGTGCGCAAACCCGAACAAACCACGTTGGCGCGTGCGTCAGCAAACCTTCGGCCACTGTGGTCGAAGGTTTGCTGATTATCATGCGAGGGATGACTGAGCGAATGCGAAGGAATCGGTTGGGGAGGGTGTGGCTGATGCGGTTGCGGTTGGAAGGGACTGAAAGGGGCCGACCGGTCGCGTTTACGTGGTTGTCTCAGTGACCCCTCTCGATGAGGAGCATAGCGACGAATCGAGATGTCACTGAGCAACCGCGACCGGACGGGGGCTTTCTGGGTCTTCTTCTCGGTAGTTGCTTCGGCGGTAAAAAATAAGACGTCCGATCGTAGCGAGCGGGCGGGGGCTTTCGAAGTCCACTTCTCGGTAAGTACAATCACAAGAATACCAAACCTACTTCGCAGCGAGTGGACGGGGCTTTCCGAGACTTCTCATCTATGTTGTGGAAGTAGACCACGAATCTCCCTCGTAGCGACTGATCGACGGTTTGTGAAGCAATCGCGTCGTCGTTCCCTCGCACCCTCCAAATCCGTTGACGACGGCTTTAAACCCGTTTCGTGAGAATCTCCGCCCATGCAAACGCACATCGTCCCGGTCGGCTTCGACTACGACCGGCTCATCGCGCCCCTCGTGCGCGACCAACTCGACGTGGACCGCGTCATCCTGTTGGAGGGTGCGGTCGGCAGCGAGGCCAACGTCGAGTACTCCCGCAACCTCTCACGAAAGCTGGGCAAGGACTTCGAGAACCTCCTCGGCGCGGAAACCGAGCGCGTCGTCATCGAGGACGTGTACGACTATGACACCGCGTTCGAGCAGGCCTACGACCGCATCAACGCCGAACTCGACGCCGGGGGAGAGGTGTGGGTCAACGTCAGCGCCATGCCCCGAACGGTCAGTTTCGCCTTCGCCACCGCCGCCCACTCCATCATGGTTGAACGGCAGGAGGACCGCGAGAAGATTCACACCTACTACACCGCCCCCGAGAAGTATCTGGAGACGGAACTCGCCGAGGAACTGCGCGAGGAGACGGACCTCCTCGAATCCGTGCTGAACGGCGAGGTGGACGAGGGGAGAATCGAGACGCACCTCGAACGCGCCCGGGACCTGCTCTCGGAGTTCGACGAGCGCGGGACGACCATCGGCGCGAAGCGCGTCGGGACGGGGCACATCGTGGAACTCCCCGTCGCCTCGTTCTCGAACGTCAAGCCGTTCGAGGAACTCATCCTGTTCACGCTCGGCGAACACGGCCAGTTCGAGAGCGTGAGCGAACTCGCCCAGACGCTGGCCCGCGACCTGAACGAGGAGTACACCGACAGCTTTCGGTCGAAAGTCATCTACAACGTGGACCGACTCGGACCGGGCGGAAAGGGCTACATCGAACAGGAAGAGGAGGGCAAATCCTACCGTACCCGACTCTCACGAATCGGGGAACTGTGGGTGCGGTCGCACACGAACGGGAACGCGTAGGCACTCTTCCAGCGCTTCGCGTTCGCCTACCGATCTGTTTCCAGCTTCTCTATTCGCGTCGTGAGCGCTAGGAACGTCGCCAGCAGGGTGATCGTCACCGCACCGGCGGCCGCGATTTCGTGGGCGGGCGAGGGATGGGTGAAACCGTTCACCAACTCCTGCTGTGCCGGAAGCGTCGTGTGGTGTGGCGTGCCGACGATGGGAACGAAGTAGTCCACGAGGTCGTTGAAGCCGTACCAGACGACGGCGACGAAGACGGCACCCACGGGAAAGTCGCTGTAGCGGTGAATGAGGAACGCCTCCACGACCATGGCGAGGTGGCTACAGAACAGGAAGGCGTACATCGGCCAGCCGACGCCGATGAAGCCCGAGAAGAACGTCGCCAGCACGAACGGCGTCCACAGGCCGAGTTGGATACAGCCGAAGAAGGCGAGCATGTTCACCCACTCGTTGTTCCGCCCGAGTTTCCACAGGGCGAGCGAGAGCGCGATGAACAGCGTCGCCATCGGACTGTCGGGAACGAAGAGCCACATCGAGGCCGGTTCGGCGGCGAACTGCCACGTAATCAGGGGGTCCGAGAACGGGTACGGATGGAAGCCGTAGTACCAGAACCCGAACGCGGTGCCGACGAGGTTGATTATCACGATGGGCCACGCCATCCGCAACCCGAAATCCTCCAGCCATTGCGGGAGTGGTGCGACGTACCACGGAAGGCGTTCTCGCGGCGGGAGGGTCGTCATATCCACGGCGAGGAATTGTCGAGGCAAAGAGGCTTCGGTTGGTGTTTCACCGGATTTGCCGTTCCGCAATCGATACGTCTTAACCCTCCCCTTCGCTACGGCCATGCATGGCAGAGCCAACCGACATCGAGGAACTGAAGCGCGGCACGGAACTGGTCAAGCGCGGCTTCGCCCGCATGCAGAAGGGCGGCGTTATCATGGACGTCGTCAACCCCGAACAGGCCCGCATCGCGGAGGATGCGGGCGCGGTCGCCGTCATGGCGCTCGAAGCCGTCCCGGCGGACATCCGAAAACGCGGCGGCGTGGCGCGAATGGCCGACCCCGCCGACGTCGAGGAGATCATCGACGAAGTGTCGATTCCGGTGATGGGCAAGGCGCGAATCGGTCACACGACGGAGGCCCAAATCCTCGAATCCATCGGCGTGGACATGATCGACGAATCCGAGGTGCTCACCCCGGCGGACGAGACGTACCACATCGACAAGCGCGAGTTCACCTCGCCGTTCGTCTGCGGCGCGCGCAACCTCGGCGAGGCGCTCCGCCGCATCAACGAGGGCGCGGCGATGATTCGAACGAAAGGCGAGGCCGGGACGGGCGACGTGAACCAGGCCGTCCACCACCAGCGAACCATCAAGGGCGCGATTCGTGAGCTTCAGGGAAAGACCCACGAGGAGCGCGAGATGCTCGCCCGCGAACTCGAAGCGCCCGCGGAACTCGTCCACGAAACCGCGGAAGCGGGCCGACTGCCCGTCGTCAACTTCGCGGCGGGCGGCATCGCGACGCCCGCCGACGCGGCGCTGATGATGCACCACGGCTGTGACGGCATCTTCGTCGGGTCGGGCATCTTCGGCGCGGAAAGCCCGCCCGTCATGGCGAACGCCATCGTCGAGGCGACGAACAACTGGGACGACCCCGAGCGTCTCGCCGACATCAGCAAGGACATCGGCGCGGGCATGAAGGGCGAGGCGAACGTGGACCTGCCCGAAGAGGAGAAGATGCAGGGCCGCGGAAACTGAGCGACGCACTGACACGTTCTCGCCGCGTTTTTCCTGTGTTCTCCTCGCTTTCTCGCGTTTTCCCTGCATTCTCCCCCGCGTTTTCACCCGTTTTCGATCGGAGACGGAGTGATGACCGCGTCACTCGATTCGTCCGAGTATCAGTCGGTTTGCGCGTACGTCATTCGAACCAGCGTTTCGACGCCGCCCTCCGGAATCTCCATCTCGGGGTCGAAGAGGTCGAAGCCGACCGACTCGTAGTAGGGCACCAGTCCACGGCGACAGAGCAGTGAGAGACCGACGACGCTCTGGAGGTCGGGATGGTCGATGACCGCTTCCATTAGCTCATTGCCGAATCCCTCGCCGCGGCGGTCGGCGGCGACGATGACGTCGAACACGTTCGCGTAGTACGTGTAGTCGGTCAACACCCGCGCGGCGGCCACGAGGTCGCCGTCACGGGACTCGGGGGTCTCGCACTCGACGCCGACGGCGACTTCGGTTTCGGTGAGGGCAGTTCGAACTCCCTCCACGCTCCGGTCATTCCACCACTCGTACTCCTCGTACAGTTCGGTCAGTTCGCGGGCGTCGTCGGGCGTGAGATTTCGGACGCGACTCATTCGTCACACCGGTTTTTCGACCCGAAATAATGCTCTTTTGATACGTTGGGATCCGTTAACACGGCGGCCCGACGGCCTCCTCGTCGGCACCGCTGACGGCGAGAAGAGGCACGGAAAAATCGATAGCCGGAACGAATCGGATGCTTACTCGAAGTCGCGGCGCATGGCGATTTCGAACCACGGGCAGAGACGCAATTGGCGGTACCAGCGCGGGTTCTCGTGCAGGCGCTCGTAGGGAACCCACATCAGGCCGCCGACTTCCTCCTCGACGGGGTCGAGCGATTTGTCCGTCAGGGTGAGTTTGAGGACGGAGCAGACCTCGTGTTCGACGCCCTCCTGCGGATAGTAGCGCTTGTACTCGAACTTGTCCGTCACGCGCAGGTCGTCGTACTGGTCGGGCGAGACGCCGAGTTCCTCTTCGAGACGCTGCCGCGTGGCCGCCTCCTGTGACTGGCCGGGTTCGGGGTGGGACGCGACGGTGCCGTCCCAGTAGGTGTCCCAGAGACGCTTCGTCGGCGAGCGCTGTGCGAGGAGGATATTCCCGTCCTCGTCGAAGATGAGCGCGGTGAACGCTCGGTGGCGAACGCCGTCGCCCATGTGGGCGTCGAGTCGGTTCACGATGTCCACTTCGTTGTCGTCGCCGTCCACGGCCACGACGTTCTGGCGGGCGTTCTTGTGGCGCTCTTCCGTCTCGGCGCTCTCCGCGGTTCCACCCGTCGAGTTGGCGGCGTTGTCAGTGCTCATACCGCTATAGAGAACCATCCGTTTCAAACGTTCTTCGGAAATCGTTCGGGACGAACTCGTGTTACGACTGAAGTCGTGACGTTCCCCCGTCGACCCGAAGTCGCGCCATTTACCTTCGCGCGAGTTCGAGTATCGCCCAATGACCGACGCCGCTACCGCCGGAGAGGAGGACTACTCCGGGTTGTTTGGCGCGTTCCGTTACAGCTTTCGCGTCTCGGACTCACTCGTCTTCCGGCTGTACGTCCTCCTGAGCTTCGTTCTCGGGGTAATTCTCGCGTTCACGTTCGTCCTCGCGCTGGTGCGCTGGTTCTATCTCACGCTCGGCCACTCCGCGCTGGAGACGACGTCGAACGCCTTTCTCGGCGTCATCGCGCTCTTCGTCCTCGGCCCGCTCTTCGCGCCCGTCCTGTTCGTGGCTCGCCGGCACCGACGCGACGAAGGGGACGATGCGAAGTACGATTCCATCCTCGCGCTTTCGGGCGTCCTCTTTCTGATTTCGCTGTACGTCGGCGTCGTCATCTCCGTTCCAGCACAGTACCAGTCGGCGAACGCCGGTGCGCTCGGACGTTTCCTCTACTCGCTCCCGCAGTTGTCGGGTCTCCTTCCACCCCTCGCCGCGGCGTTGCTCATCTTCGCCCTCCATCGGTTTTTGCGGTAGCGGACGGAGCGCAACCCGGAAAAGGCACCGCGACATACTCCCGGCCATGACCGAAAAGACGAGCACGTTCCTCGTCACCCACGCCGAAGACGACTCGGCGGTGTTGAAGGACGTTCACGACGGACAGGTACACACCCTGTCGAGCAACCCCGACGTCGAAGCGGACGACGCCGTCGAGGCGACGGTCGAACCCGAACCCCCGATGGAGGTGACGTGGTCCGTCGTCGAAATCGACGAACGGCGACCCCTCACGGTTCACGAGAGCGACGAACCGCCGACGAGCCACGAGCGGGACATCGCCGCCGAACAGGAGATCGGCGACTTGGAGCGCACCGAACGCGCCGGAATCGGCGAGATTCACGTCCTGTCGGTTCCGGCGGAGGAAACCGGAGACGCCGTGGCCGACGTTCTCGAAGACGAGGGGACCCTTTCGCGGGCGGCCCGACTCGGCGTGAACCGCGTCGAAGTCAGGTCCGAGGACGGAACGGTGAGCGTTCGGTATTTGCCCTGACAATCAGTTGATCTATCGTAGTCGAATGTGACTATTTCGGTATGCGTAACTCGAAACACTACGACCCGCCACGACTCCCCGAGGAGAGTATTCTCGAACTGGAGGACTATCTCGCTATGCAGCGGGCGGTAAGTGAGAGAACGCGATATCGAATCGTTGCGGAACTCCTTCGGGAAGGTGAAACGAGTGCGACCGAACTCGCGGAGTCGCTCGATATTCCCTCGAACAAACTTCACTATCATCTCGATACGCTCGTCGATGTGGGCGTCATCGCCAATCGGAAACAGAAGGAAGCGGTTCCGATGGTCTCTATTCGTATTACGTCGCTACGTCCCTCGGTGAAGCCGTGATGGAACAGGGTATCGGCGAACTCATTCGTCGCGAATGGAGCGCCTTGGAACGCTATTCCTGATGGAGCGGATCAGCCAGTAACACTGCTTCCTCGCTCTCGAAAGCTACTCTTTTCTACCTCACCCCAAAACCCCTCGCCCATGGCAACCCAACCACATCTGCTCGTTGACGAGGGCGACCTGAACGACATCGCGCTGATTCCGGGCGACCCGGGGCGCGTGGACCGAATCGCGGCACAGTGTGACTCCTCGGAAGTCGTCTCCGAGAACCGCGAGTACAAGGTCGTCAACGCGGAGTACGAGGGCACCCCGCTGACCATCTGCTCGACCGGAATCGGCTGTCCGTCCGCGACCATCGCCATCGAGGAGATGCACGCCGTCGGCGTCGACACCGTCATCCGCGTCGGGACGACCGGCGCGCTCCAGGAGGACATCGAAATCGGCGACATGGTCGTCGCCACGGGCGCGGCGAAGGACGAGGGGACGACCCGCCGCTACGAGAAGGACACCTACCCCGCCGTCCCGGACTATCACGTCCTCTCGGCGCTGGTCGATTCCGCTGAAAGCAACGATGAGGACGTTCACGTCGGCCCCATCGCATCCGACGACGCCTTCTACGCGGAAACCGACGAGTACGTTCGGTCGTGGGAGGAAGCGAACATCCTCTCCGTCGAGATGGAGGCGGCCGCCGTCTTCTCCGTCGCGCGGCGCAAGGGCATGCGTTCGGGAGCCATCTGCACCGTGGACGGCAACCTCGTGAAGGGGACGCAGAAGGGAACCGATACCGAGGACGACGAACTCCCCGAGAAGGCGAAGAACAACGTCGAACGCGCGATTCGTATCACGCTCGACGCCGTCGTCTCGTTAGCCTAAGCGCGAACCGACGCGGGGACTTTCGCGAAACCGACCACAAGAGTGTAGCGACTCCCCGTCGTGATGGGGTTCATGGGCGGAGGGGAAGGGGGCGACGAGGCGGTCAGCGGCGAGTCCGTATCGGGGGAGGTTCGCTCTCCCATCTCCCCGCCGTCCCTCCGGTCGCTCCCGGCCGACAGCGACCTTCGGATGGTAGTGCTGGCGCTGGCTATCGGCGTCATCGCCGGACTCGGCGCGGTACTATTCCGGTTCGCCATCTGGGTCGTCCAAGAGCTATTTTACGGCACGGCGCTCAATCCCGGCAGCGTCGAGTTCGCGCTCGTCCCGATTCCGAACGCCTTTTCGGCGCTCTCGGTGCTCGGTCCCGTTCGATTCCTCTTGCTCCCCGCGATCGGCGGGCTTCTCGTCGGCGTCATCATCAAACTGACGACGCCCGAAGTGAAGGGCCACGGCGTCCCGAAAGTTCTCGAATCGATTCTGGTCCGGAGCGGGGAAATCGATCCGAAGATTTCGGTGTACAAGACGGTCGCTTCCTCCATCGCCATCGGCAGCGGCGGGTCGCTGGGTCGGGAGGGTCCCATCGTCCAAATCGGGAGCGCGGCGGGGTCCTTCTTCGGTCGGTACGTGGACCGAAACGCGTACACTCGAACGTTGGTGGCTGCGGGGGCGGCGGCGGGCATCGCTGGGACGTTCAACGCGCCGTTGGCGGGGGTCATGTTCTCGTTGGAAATCCTGCTCGCCGAGTACTACCTCCAAAACGTCATCGCCGTCGTTTTGAGCGCCGTGACGGCCACCGCGGTCGCGCGGTCGTTGCTCGATTTTACGCCGAATCCCGGCGTCCGAGAGTTCCTCGTCCCCATCCAGTACCACCTCGTCTCGCCGTTGGTCGAATATCCGTTGTACGTCGTGCTCGGCCTGCTCGTCGCCGTCGTGGGTGCGGGCGTCGTGAAACTGCTCTACCGCACCGAACACGTCTTCGAGCTCCTCGACCTGCCTTCGGCGACGAAACCGGCGCTCGGCGGGGCACTCCTCGGCTTGTCAGCCCTCGTCACGGCGGCCGTGTTCGACGTTTCCCCGCTTCGCGGCGCGACGTGGCTGTTCGGCGTGGGGTACGGAACGATTCGCCACAGCATCCTCGGTAACTTCGGGTTCGCACTGCTGTTGGTACTCGCGGTGATGAAAGCGATGGGCTTCTCGCTCTCGGTGGGGAGCGGCGGTTCCGGCGGGGTGTTCTCGCCGTCGCTATACATCGGCGCGATGCTGGGCGGCGCCTACGGTACCGTCGTCAATGTCCTCGTGTCCGGCACCGCGGGACCGGGTGCCTACGCGCTCGTCGGCATGGGTGGCATCTTCGCGACGTCCGCCCGCGCGCCGCTGACGGCGACGCTCATCATCTTCGAGTTGACCGGCCAGTACGCCATCATCCTGCCACTGCTCCTCGTCTGCGTCCTCGGCAACGAACTCTCGAACCGTCTCCTCCACGGGAGTACCATCTACGTCGAAAAACTTCGAGAACGGGGCATCACGGTACAGGAGCGACGTATCGGCAGTTTGGAGGACCTGACGGCTGGCGACGTGATGACGACGAACGTGGATACGCTCCCCGCTGACTTGTCCGTCGAGGACGCGATTCCGACGATTCGAACCAGCGACCACGGCGGCTTTCCCGTCGTGGATTCTGCGGGAATCCTCGTCGGCATCGTCACACTCACCGATCTCGAACCGTTCATGGCGAGTCAGGTCGAGGAGGAACCCGACCGCCCGGAGATAGAACAGACCGTGGCCGATGTGTGTACGACGGACGTGCGTATCGTGACGCCGAGCGAGAACCTCCTTTCCGTCGTCGACAAGATGGAATCGTTCGATATTGGACGATTGCCCGTAGTCGAGCGCGGGAAGGTAGTGGGTATTGTCACACGGAGTGATGTGTTAGATGCGTACGACCGAATGCCGTCTTTCGTTTAAGAATGTCCACTTTTTCGGTCGTCTGCATATCGAAAGGGAAATCCCCCCTCGCTCGCTATAGACACACAAATGGGGTTATTGAGTTCGTTACCTATCCTCTCCCGGTCGAAATCAAGCGCGGGTGATAGCTCCCGTGGGTTATCGCTCCGTGATGAAGAAATCCAGATGAACTGTATCGCGATCGTCATCGGAATCATCGCCGGACTCGGCGCGGTCGTTTTTCGTTTCACGATTTGGGCGGCACAGGAGGTCTTTTTCGGAAAAACACTCAACCCGGGAAACGTCGAATTCGAACTGATCGACGTTCCCAACGTGTTCGGCATTCTGTCGTTTCTCGGTCCCGGACGGTTTCTCTTGCTCCCCGCAATCGGCGGGCTTCTCGTCGGGGTCATCGTCATCCTGACGACGCCCGAAGTGAAGGGCCACGGCGTCCCGAAAGTCATGGAATCCATGCTCGTTCGCGGGGGGAAAATCGACCCGAAGATTTCGGTGTACAAGACGGTCGCCTCCTCGCTCGCCATCGGCAGCGGCGGGTCGCTGGGCCGGGAGGGACCGATCATCCAAATCGGGAGCGCGGCGGGGTCCTTCTTCGGACGCTTCATGGATCAGAAGTACACCCGGACGTTGGTGGCTGCGGGGGCGGCGGCGGGCATCGCGGGAACGTTCAACGCGCCGTTGGCGGGGGTCATGTTCTCGTTGGAAATCCTGCTTGCCGAGTACTATCTCCAAAACGTCATCGTCGTCGTCCTCGCGTCCGTGATGTCCACGGCCGTCGCGCGGACCATCCTGCAGTTCACGCCGAACCCCGGCGTCCGAGCGTTCCTCGTTCCCGTCGATTACCACATGGTCACGCCAGTCGTGGAGTTCCCCCTCTACATCGGATTGGGCTTCCTCATCGGCCTGTCCGGTGCCGCCGTCGTCAAGATGCTGTACGGTACCGAACACGTCTTCGAGCGTCTCGACCTGCCCGAGTACGTGAAACCCGCCATCGGCGGTCTGCTCCTCGGTGCCACCGTTCTCATCAGCACCGTCATGCTCCACGAGTCGGCGCTGACGACCGCGGATTGGCTGTTCGGCGTCGGATACGCGACCATCCACTCGGCCATCGCGGGCGACCTGACGCTGAAAATCATCCTCGCGTTGGCGATTCTGAAGTTGCTCGCCTTTTCGTTCTCCGTCGGAAGCGGTAGTTCCGGCGGGGTCTTCTCGCCCGGCCTCTACATCGGTGCGATGATCGGCGGCGGTTTCGGTATCATCGCAAGCATGCTCTTCCCCGGCACCGCGGGACCGGGTGCCTACGCGCTCGTCGGCATGGGTGGCGTGTTCGCGGCGACGGCCCGCGCGCCGCTGACGGCGACGCTCATCATCTTCGAGTTGACCGGCCAGTACACCATCATCCTCCCGCTCCTCGTCGTCACGGTCATCGGGAGCGTCGTCACCCAACGACTGCTCAACCGCGGGACGATTTACACGGAGAAACTCCGCGACAAGGGAATCACCGTTCAGGAGCGCCGTATCGGTAGTCTGGAAGATCTGACGGCGAAGGACGTGATGACGACCGACGTGGATACGCTGAACGCCGGTGACAGTTGCGAGGACGCCCTCCTCATGTTCCAGCGGACGAAACACCACGGACTCCCTATCGTGAGCGAGGACGGCGGTCTGGCCGGCATCATGACGCTGACCGACCTCGAATCCGAACTCACCAACTCCATCATCCACACCATCGAGGGTAACGAGGAAATCGACCTTCCCGACGAGGAGCGCGTCCCGGTGGAGAAGATCGGGACGACCGACGTGTTGACGGTTCCGCCGTCCGCGAACCTGCTGTCCGTAGTCGACATCATGGAGAAGTTGGACGTCGGCCGCATCCCCATCGTCGGCGAGGACGACCACCTCGTCGGTATCGTCACCCGGAGCGACATCCTCGACGCCTACGACAACATCCCCGAATTGACTCGCGGGACCGATGTCGACATTCCGGTCGTCGCCGAATCGAAACTCGCCAACGTCAGCGCCGGCAAACAGGACTGATACTCGATGCGAGACGGCAGGAACGAATATAGTTCACGCTGGGAAACCATTCGTTGATGCGCAACTGGTTGTGGTCGGTATTCGAACGGTCGGTGTCGCGTGTTCGCCGCGTTAGACGCCGCGAAAGCAAGGAGTTTCGCCGCTGGTTGGAGACGAGCACGAACCTCCGCCACCTGACTGCCATGATCGCACTCCCCGTCCTGATCGCGGGAATTACGGCGCTTTCCGACCGCGTCGAGGAGTTATCGTTTCTCCTCTATCCCCCCCTCGCCTCGGGAACTTACACCCTGTTCAGCGACCCCGACGGCCGCTACGCCTCGCCCCGGAACTTCGTCGGCGGCCTCGGGACGGGCGCGGTCTGTGGCTGGTTTTCGGTCTACTTCTCCGAGACGTTCCTTCACGTGCCGGAAATCCAGCCGCTGGAGGCACATCCCATCACCGCGGGACTGGCCGTCTTTCTAACCATCGCGGCGACGTGGGCGCTCTCGCTCGAACTCCCGGCGGCGTTCTCGACGTCGCTCCTCGCCGTCGTCGTCGGCGTCCACGAGCCGAGCTACGTGGCGAGCGTCATCCTTTCGAGTCTCATCGTCGTCTCCGTCTTCAGCGTCTGGCACACCGAGTTCTACCAGAAACGCTCGCGCTACCTGTATCAGTCCACGAAGGGCGACGACCACGTCCTGGTTCCGATGCGGGGGGAGTACGCCGAGGACGCGGCGATGTTCGGCGCGAAACTGGCGTCCGCACACGACGCCGGGAAGGTCGTGCTGGTGGATATCGTGGACGAGGACGCCATCGAGGAGGTGCGGGAAACCGCCGAAGCGCAGGACGAAGACCCGACGCTCGTCAGGGGACAGGCCACCGACCTCGAAACCGATGAGGTGGCCGAAACGCACGCGGCGGACGACGTGGCCACCGACCTCGAACGACGGGCCCAGCGGATTCGAACCCGGATGGGGGTCCCTTGCGAAGTCGTCGTCGCCGGGGACGGGACGAACGAGTCCCGGACGATACTGCGGACCGCCCGCGAGACGAACTGTGACCTCGTGGTCGCGCCCTACGAGGAGAAACACGGCGGCCTGTCGCCGTTCGTTCGCAAACTGTTTCGCGGGCGTATCGACGCCATCGTCTATCGTCCCGCCCCGGGCGCGGACTCGGTGGACGTTCGGGACTACCAGTGGAAGCGGGTTCTCGTTCCCATCAGACGGGCGGGTGATACCGCCCACGCGATGATCGATTTCGCCCGACGGCTCGCCGGAGCGACCGGGACGGTGAGCGTCTGTACCTGCATCGACAGCGAGTCGAAGCGACGACGGGCCGAATCCACCCTGGCGGACCTCGTGGAGGCGTTCTCGGGGTCGTTCGAGACGCGGATTTCGCGCCGGGGCATCGACGACTTCCTCACCGCCAACGACGACCATTACGACCTCGTCATCATCGGGGCGAGTAGCGACCGAAGCGCCGCGTCACGGTTCATCTCCCCGCCGACGTTCGAGCGCCTACACGACGTCGACTGCGACGTGGCCGTCGTCCATCGGGGCTGATTCGCCCATCCGTCGTCCGAAGGAACTCTTCGAGCGCTATCAGAAGTCGTCCAGCGTCTTGTTCGACGGTTCCCCCGCCAACTGGTCGGCCAGCTCCTCGACATGGTCCCCGTCGAGCGCCGCCTGAACGAGGATGCGACCGATGAGCGCCGGACTGACGACGATATCCGCACCCGCCCGCCGGAGCTTTTTGACGTTCTCGCGGTCGGTGGCGGCGGCCACGATTCGAACGTCCGCGTTCAACTGCCGAGCGGTCAGGACGGCGAGCGAATCGGCGGCGTCGTCCTCGGTGGCGACGAGTACCGATTTCGCCCGGTCGATGCCGACGCGTTCGAGGACGTCCTCGTCGCTCGGGTCGCCGTGGACGACCGTTTTCTTCCGTTCGCGCAGTTCGTCGACGAGGTCAGTGTCCTCCGCGACCACGACGTATTCGGTCGAACTGTCGAGTTCGTCGAGTATCGATTCCGTGAGCAGGTGTCCGTAGCCGAGGACGAGCAAGTGGTCTTCCATGAGGTCGATGTTCGAGTTCGGTGATTTGCCGAGCGCGCTGGCGAAGCTGTTCTGCACGATGGGCGCGAAGAGGACGCCCAACGCCGCCGCGAAACTGCCGGTTCCGAAGACGATGACGGTCATGCTGAACGCACGGGCGATGGTCGTGGTCGGTTGCACGCTTCCGTAGCCGACCGTGCTGGCGGTGAGCAGGGTGAAGTAGAACGCGTCGAACCACGTTTTGAGGTTCCTGAACTGGTCCTGCAGCGCGTACGCTCCGATGGTGCCGTACAACTGTGCGCCGACGACGGCGGCTGCCGTGGCTATTTGCGCGGTGGAGAGTTCCATCGGTCGCTGGAACCGCCCTCGAACGACGAACAGCACGGGCACCGTCACGAGCGCGAAGGCGACGAGCGGGAGCGAGTACGGGGTCGATTGGAGGAGTCCGTGAACCACCGTAACCGGAACTAGCAGCGCACACGCGAACCACGCGGTCCGGAACCCACGACGCAAGCCCATCGCCGCGATGAGCAGCAGAAACCCGACGATGGTGCCAGTATACGTGGTCGTTTGACGGATGGCTACGGGAACCAGTCCGCCGAAGAGGCCGTCGCCGGTCGGTCCCGCCGCCGTCGTGACGAGTCCGGTCGCTATCGAGAGCAGCGCGACCCCGATGACTAACCATACCGCTACGCGCGCCGACGTGAACCGCCGCCGGAACCCCCCCTCCATACGACAGTTCGTGCGACGGCCGCCGCGATAAATGGGGTGGCCGAACGGTCATTCTTCCAGAGGCACGTATCGTCGGTACGCGGCGACGGTGCAACCGAAACCTGCTCCTTCGATGACGAAACCCGTCGGTACGTCTTTGGTATTCGACCGTTTGTGCCACGGTATGAGCTACTCACTGCCGGTGCAGGTCCTCTTCGGGCTCTATCTCGGGGCGCTGACCGGCGTCGTTCCCGCACTCGTCGCGTGGACGCTCGGGTTCGTCTTTCGGTACGTGACGGGCGTCTCCGTTCCCGGATTCGGCGTCGTCGTCCTTTGCGTCGCCATCGCGGGCGTGCAGGGCGGGCTACTCGGCCTCCTCGACCCGGCCATCGGCCAGTCCCCCATCATCGTCGTCGCGCTCGTCGTCGTGATGCTGTCGAGCCAGTACGCCCACGCCAAGGGGGATTCGATGGGGGCGACGTTTCCCCGCCGCATCGGCTTTCGACAGTTGCGCGAAAACCGCCTGTCGAGCGACGTCATCGAACGCGTCGGGCGATTCGGTCAGGTCCGCGTGCGAGCGACGGGCGACGTCGGCGACATCGAGGGGTATCCGCCGCTTCCCGACGACCTCCGAGCGACCATCGCCGAGGACGAATGGACGTTCCCCGGCGATTTGCCCATCCCGGAACTGGAATCCCGACTGGCGGACCGCCTTCGAACCGACTACGACCTCACGGACGTGGCCGTCGAAATCGACGCGCGGGCGACGGCGACGGTGAACGCGGCACCGCCGGAAGGATCGCTTTCCCGTCGCGTCCCGCCCGGAAAACGTGCGGTTTCCGTGGACACCCTCGTACCGACGGGGCTGTCGCGCAGCGATACCGTCGTCTTCTCGCTCGGAGACGAGGAGATAGGCGGCACCGTACTGAGCGCCAAAACGAACGGTGGCGGTGGCGCGAACGAAGATACGGATGCTCCATCCGCTCCCACGCCGACCACCACCGGTGGGGACGGCCGCGTCACGGTCGCCGTCTCGAACGGGGAGGCACGCCAGCTTCTCGACGACACGCCGACCAAACTCCGCGTCGAGTCGCGGGGCACGCGCTACGAGTTCGAACTCATCCGCCTCCTCCGACGCGCGGGTAAGCGCTGGGAGCGGGTTTCGATTCGCGCGGGAAGCGAGTTCGACGGCCTGACGCTCGGTGCCGCCTCGGTTCGGGCGACGTACGGCGTGGCGGTGCTCGCGCTCGAACGGGACGGCGACTGGACGGTCGCACCCCCTGGAACGACCGCTCTCGAAGCGCGTGACGACCTGTACGTGGTCGGAAACGACGAGTCGATTCGGCGGTTTTCGGAGGCGGTCGCCTGATGCCGCCGCTGGCGACGACCCTCGTGGTCGCGTTCGTTCGTATCGCGGGTCTCGGGCTCCTCTCGGCGGCGGTTGCCTGCACGGTGTCGTTCCTCCATCGCTGGTACACCCGCGAGCGGGTACCGAGCGGCCTCGCGGTACTCGCGGGCGTCGGGGCCGTGGGTATCTGGCTCGGAACGTGGCGGACGCTCCAGCCGTTCATCCTCGACGGGAGTCAGGACATGCTTACGTTCACGAACGCGCTGATTACGGTCGTCTCGTTTCTCGTCGCTGGGCTGACCGCCCTCGGAAGCGTCCGCGTCGGCGACTGGGCGGCGACGGACGTGGTAGCCCTCACGGGTGGAACTGGAACCGACGACGTGAGCCGACTCGTCCAAACGGTCGGTCGCGTCGTCACGGTCACGCTCCCCGAACACGTCGACGACATGGACGGTCACGATACCGTTTCGAGCGAGCGGAAAGCCGAAATCGCCGGGTCGTCGTTCGTGTTTCCTCGCGGCCTCACCGTCACGGAACTCCGGGACCGGATCGTCTCCCGACTGAAAGACGACTACGACGTCGGTTACGTGGATATCGACCTCACCGACGACGGCCGTATCGATTACCTCGCGCTCGGCGGGCGTGTCGTGGGGCTCGGCCCGCTGCTCGCACCGGGGACCGTCGCCGTTGCAGTTCGTGCCGACCCCGCGTTCAGCGCCGGAATCGGCGATTCGGTCGCCGTATGGCGGCACGACGCTGACGATGACGACACGGACGACAGTGCTCCGACCCGGGTGACGACCGGCGAAATCCGCGGCGTCGTCGGCGACATCGTGACGCTCGCGGTGGACGAAGCCGAAGCGACGAAACTCGACGCGACACACCGTTACCGATTGGTGACGTTTCCCGTCGAATCGCGCCCCGAGCAGGTGTTTGCAACGCGACTTCGGTCGGCGGACGAGACGATGGCCGTCGTCACCGTCTCCCCGCGGAGCGGCCTCGTCGGCGTCCCCGTCGGCAGCCTAGACATGACCGTCGTCGCGGTTCGCCCTGACGGCGACCCCGTCGAGGTGCTTCCTCCACGGAGTCGCGTTCTCGAACCCGGGGACGCGCTGTACGTCGTGGTCCAACCCACTCGGTTGCGTGAAATCGAACACGCAGCGGACGCCACGGTCGAGGGGATAACCCCTGATCTTATATAGGATACCGAGGCCATTCCGGTCCGATGGTGGGCGAAGCAGTGGTTGCGATGGTGACGGAGACGGTAGCGACGCTGGTCATCCCGTCGCTCGCTCCCTTCACGTGGCCGCTTCGCTCTCCGGCGCACCGACCGTCGGAACACCTCGTGGAAAGAAAGTCACTTCCCGTCGCCGACCGTTTCGTTGCCTATGCAGTGGAAACTCTTCGCGGACTTGGCCGAACTCGCCGGGGGGAAGGAGGTGTCCGTGGACGCCGAACCGGGAGACAGCGTCGGCGATGCTTTGGACGACCTCCTCGCTCCTCGGCCGGAACTCGAATCCCGCGTACTGGACGACGATGGCCGCCTCCACGATCACATCAACGTGCTCCGGAACGGGACTAACGTCTTCGCCGAAGACGGGTTGAAAACCGCTCTCGAACCGGGCGACGAGTTGGCGCTCTTTCCCCCCGTGAGTGGTGGATAGCGCGTGAACCTTCGCGTTCTCCTGACGAACGACGACGGCGTCGATGCGCCCGGCATCGACGCTCTGTACGACGAACTCACGTCCGTGGTCGACGTGACCGTCGTCGCTCCGGCGGAGGACCAGAGCGGCGTCGGCCGTTCGAACTCCCATACCGTCGAAGTTGACGAGTACGAGCGCGGTCTCGTCGTTCACGGAACGCCCTCCGATTGCGTCGCGGTCGGTCTCGGAACGCTCGACGTGGAACCCCTCATCGTCGTCGCGGGATGCAACGACGGGCCGAACTTCGGCGCGCACAAACTCGACCGCTCGGGGACCGTCGGTGCCGCGAAGGAAGCCGTCTTCCTCGGCGTTCCGGGAATCGCGGTTTCGGCCTACGACCCCGATGACGGCGTTCCCCCTCGCTTCGAGCGCGAGGATTTCGCTCAGGCGGCACGAGTCACTCGCTCTCTCGTCGAGCGCGCGGACGCCATCGACTCGGGGACGTATCTGAACGTCAACGCTCCCATCGGAGACGGAACGCCGCGTGTCCGCCTCACTCGACCGGCGCGCGACTTCGACGTTCGAATCGAGGAGACGGGAGAAGACGGGGAGACCCTCGCCCTCATCGACCGGTTTTACGACCCGCTTCGGACGGACCGACCGGAGTCCATGGACGATCCCGTCGGAACCGACCGCAGGGCGCTCGCCGAGGGGGAGATCAGCATCTCGCCGCTCGGCGTCGACCACGAACTTCGGGACGAAGAAACGGTTTCGGGCGTCTTCGGTGCGCTCCGCGGACGGTAGTCGTTAGCGCCGCGGAAAATCGCCGTTGATTCGTCAGCGGTAGTCCTTGGTCAGGTCCATCCCCATGACGAAATCCGGATCGTCGGCGATTTCCACTCGGCAGTAGGCCGCGTCGGAGACGATCCGCGGGGTTTCGGGGATGAGAACCCTCGTTTCGTCCGCGTCGCGGTTCGCGGCGTCGCGGGAAATCGCGGCGAACAGCGAGCGGGCCGCGTCCGGGTCCGTCCACGCGCCGATGGCGTATTCGACGAACACCGTCCGCTCTCCGTCCTCGTCCGGCAGTTCTTGCTCGCGTGCGATGCAGGCGAATCCGCGTGTTCCGTCCTCCTGCACGACGAAGAGTTCGCCGTCTTCGGCACTGCGCTGGAGGTCCTCGCGGGTCAGTTCCGACAGTGCCCATGTCTCCTCGAAGTCGAGTGCGAGGCCGCGGAGGTACGTGCCCGCGTCGCTCCTGCTCCAGTAGCTCCACGCGGCGTTCACGTCGTCGCTGACCTCCATGGCGGGGTCGGCGTCGGCATCGGGTTCGGGATGCGCCCATCGAAACTCCGTGATCGGATCGTACCCGGTCGCCCGCGATTGGCCGAGTCCCGCGACGTTCCACGAGAAGACCATGTTGCGGAGCGTCGTGGCTCCGCGTTCGCGCGCCCAGTCGAACAACTCGTGTGTCATGCGGGTCGCGACGCCGTGTCCGCGAAAGTCGGGATTGACGCGCATTCCCTGACCCCACGCCTCCCAATCCGAGAGCAACACGCACTGGACGATTCCTGCGATGTCGTCCCCGGCGTCGGCGACGACGGTGTAGCGGTCCTCGCCGTCTATCCAGTCGTGGTAGACGCGCGGGATGTAATCGCCTCCGTCGCGGTCGGCCCACGTGTTCTCCGTGAACGCGGCGACGGCCTCGTAGTCGTCGTGGGTCGCTTCCCTGAGTTCGATTTCGGTTACTCCCATGGCACCGAGCGCTCGGTAATCTCGCCCGCGAGTGGCTTCTGCATCGTCGTTTCGGGGTCGTCGCTGTTCGCCAGCGCCCACATCAACTTCACCTTCGCCGTTCCGGGGAGCATGTCCTCGCCCTCGACGACACCAGCATCGAGCAGGTCGCGGCCCGTGTCGTACACGCGGTCGCAGACGCGCCCGCCGAGACACTGGCTTGTCATGACGACCGTGGTTCCGTCGTCCACCAGTTCCCTGATGCGGTCCACCCAGTCGGAGTGGACGTGGCCCAGTCCAGTTCCTTCGAGAACGAGTCCGGCCTTTCCGTCGGCGTAGTCGAGCGCCTCGACGCCCATTCCGGGCGTGAACTTCAGGAGTTCGACCTCGCTTTCGAGGTCATCGTGGAGGGTGAGGTCCCGTGACCCTCGCTCGTCGTAGTCGCGTCGGAACGTGACTTCCTCGGTGTCGTAGTCCACTTCTCCGAGCGGTTCCGCGCCGATGGTCTCGAAGGCGTCGCGGCGGGAGGTGTGGTTCTTCCGAACGCGCGTTCCGCGGTGGAGCGCACAGACGTCGTCGCTCTCGGTCGCGTGCATGCAGACGAGGACTTCCGCGCAGTCGGTCTTCGCGGCCTCGACCGAACAGACCGCGTTCATCACGTTGTCGGAGGACGGTCGGTCGGCGGAGCGCTGGCTTCCCGTGAACACGATGGGGACCGGCGTGTCGAGCATGAATGAGAGGGCGGAGGCGGTGAACTGCATCGTGTCCGTTCCGTGCATGACGACGACGCCGTCGGCCCCGTTTTCGATTTCGTCGTACACGGCCCGTGCCAACTCCCGCCAGACGTCGGGCGTCATGTTCTCCGACAGGATGTTCGCGACGACGCGACCGCGGTAGTTCGCCCGTCCCGCGAGGTCCGGCACCGCTCGAAGCACGTCCTTCGCGTCGAACTGTGCGGTCACCGCGCCGGTTCGGTAATCGACCGTCGAGGCGATGGTCCCGCCGGTGCTGATGAGCGAAATCGTCGGCAACTCGGGGTCGAATTCGACGACCGAGGAGTCGTCCGACGTCTCCTCTTCGATATCGTACACTTCCGATTCGAGTACGTCTACGTTCGCCGCCCTGCGGTCGATGCCGACGTTGTACCCGCCGTCGAGTTTGACGACGAGGTCGTCCGGCGTCGTGGAGGGAAGCAGTACGCCCTCGTAGGTTTCATTCGCTCGCTCGACGCGAACGCGGTCCCCTGGATTCATACCACGAGGTAGCGTGGCGTTCGACTTGAATCCACTCGTTTCGGGGAAAGGCACATTACCCACGGGAATCAATTCAGGAACATGACTCAGCGCACTCGGACGCGCGAAACCGACGACGACATCTCGGACCTCCTCAGCGACATCGACGGTGACGGTGAGCAGCGAACCGGGGGCAGCGAGAGCCGTCGCAGTCGCGCGAAAAAGCGCGTCGGGAACCTGTTCTCGGTCCGCTACTTCGGCATCGCGGCGATCGTGCTGACGGTGGCGATGTTCTTCGGCGGCGTCATCCCGTTCATCGGCAGTCTGGCCGGTCTGGTCGCCATGTTCGCCGTGTCGTTCGTTCTCGGCGCGCTGACGAGCGACTCGAAAATAGCCGAAACCGCGCTCGCCGGTGCGGTCGCTGGCGGTCTGACGTTCGCCCTCAAACACATCGTCGCCCTCACCGTCGGCGGGTTCCCCATCGCCGCAATCGGCATCGTCTCGGGGCTCCTCGTCGCCGGCCTCGGCGCGTACTTCGGCGGCGACCTGCGCGACGGCCTGACCCGTGAAATCTAACCGGCCAGCGTCCACGTGTCGTTTTCGCGGTCCAGTTCTACGATTCCCCGTTCCGCCATACTTCCGAGGTGGCTTTCGACGATTCGTGCCGGGGCCTTTGCCTCCTGACTTATCTCCGCCGTCGTCTCCGCACCGGCCGCGAGCGCGGCCAGAATCTCGGCTCGAATCCTGTTCTCGCCGTTCCCGTCCACCGCCTCGCTGAGCGAGTCGAGGACGTTCGTCATTCGTCCGTGAACCCACCGCTGTGCGAGTGACAACTCGCCCTTTAAATCCTCCAGGCAGTTGAGTTCGGCCGCGAGGTCGGCGACCTCGCTCGCCTCCGAGTCGCTTATCTGCTCTACGTCCTCTTCCCCTTCGTCCGTGGATTCGACGCGTTCGTTGAGATACTGGACGTTCAAGGAGAGGTACTGACACGAACTCACGTCGAGGCTCGGACTCGCGGGATAGGCGCTCTTCATTCCGAACTCGTACGGCGAGACGTCGACTTCGAGTCGGAGGTTCCGAGAGATGTTGAAATACTTGCGGCGCTGGTCGTCGGTCCGACTTTCGACTAATCCCGCCTCCTCCAGTTTCCGAAGATGGTCGATGACCGCCTTCGGACTGACACCGAGATAGTCGCTTATTTCGGTGACGTAACAGGGCTTCCGTGAGAGGAGTCGCAGGATACGTCTTCGGTTTTCGTTTCCGAGTATATCGAGCAACGCGGCAGAGTCCATTCGCGCTCACATCTTGGCAACCCGAACGGAAAAGGGTGTCTCTCGGCGTCAAAGGGTCAAACCGCCCTAAAATGTGGGGTCTACCGGCCGTTCTTCTCGCTTCCGGCGTCGGTTTCAGTTCCCGATGCCGACGCTGACGGTTTCGTTGTCAACACCGACGCCAACCGTTCCGTTTCCAACGCCCGCATCAACCGACCCATTTCCGTTTCCCGAACCACCACTCGAGGTTCCGTCGCCGCTGTCGTTTCCGACGCCCACGGTCCCGCTACCGATGTTCGTTCCCGGATTTTCACCGCTCTCATTTCCCGTCTCGTTTCCTCCCGGCCTCATCGTGGAATTGTTCTCCTCCCCGTTGAGGTGGACGCTGTGTATCGATCGGGCGACTTCTATCATCTCCGGACCGCCGGCGGTGTCGGCCCGCTCGCTGAGGTTATCGACGTCGTCCACTCGCGTCCCCACGGTGACGGCGCGCGGTCTGGTCGCGCTGATAGAGTACTGAATCGCCCGAATCTCGCCGATCAACTGGCTCATCTCCGACTGGTATTTGAGTCGGCTGATCCGTCCGCTGTTTCGGGCCTGCACGAGCTTTTGTTTCCTCTCTTGGAGGTCCGCCAGCTGGTTTTTCATGTCGCCGACGTTGTTGCTGACGAGGGCCTGTCGTGCGGATTTGTTCTTCGTCTGGTTGAACCGAGCGACCCACATCCCGGTGTCGACGGTTCCCTTCGCCTGCGAGGTGCTGACCTGCATGAACGAGGAGATTTCGGCACCGAGCGTGCTGTTGTTGGTGGTGTTGTTCGTCTGCTGGTTGGCCTGGAACGACGTCGCTCCGACGTCCGTCTGGGCATCCGGCGTCGCGTCCGGCGTCGGTGCCGCAGCGGTAGGGACGGCGAGAGCGAACCCGGAGAGCAGTAGCGCGATTAAGAGGACGGCGCGAGCGGAGTTCATCTACTACTCCATTACTAATCCTTCCCTTAAAAAGGGGGTAATTCGTTCGTTCTGTTCACGAATCGAAACGAAGAAGCGAGAGACGAGGAGAACGTTTAAAAGCAACGCTCAGTCGGCAAATCGACCCATCGAATGGGACGCCGCGAAGACCGAAACGAAGGAGAGTGCAACAGTTATTAATGGGAGGGCAAAGCCGACTTCGTACCGAAGCGGTGGGTGGTAGCCGAATCCGTAGTCGAGAACGTCACTGGCGAGCGACACGACGAGCGCGGCGATCAGTGCTCCCCTCGTCGTCGTGCCGTAGTTTGGGATGAGATACGCCTCCGCGACGAACCCGAGGTGGGTGATGATGATTCCCCAGTAGTCCCAGAGTGCCCGTGGGTCCCACGGCAGGCCGAAGTAGAGTGAAAACCCGAGGTTGAGCGCGATGAACGTCCAGATACCGAACTTGAACAGCCAGACGAAGGCGAACGTGTTGAGGTACGCGAGCGGGAGGTTCTGGGGCGAATCCGAAAGCCGGTTGCCGAGGTTCGGTAGCAACGTGAAGAGCGAGGCGGTCATGAGCGCGAGCGCGGCCGGGGAGTCAGCATACAACGGCCAAAGGAACGTCGGAAAGTTCGGCATCGTCCGAATGTAGAAGTCGAGACCGACGAGGATGGCCGCGGCGTTGACGACTATCAGCCAGACCAGACTCGGCGTGTTTTCGAGATAGTAGCGGGCGTACCGCTCGGGAATTGCCATGTTGTATCCGTGTCGGGGATTACTAAAAGAACTGCTATCACCGTCCCGAACCCGGAATGCACGGACCGGTTCTCGGGTATATTTGTTCTTCGACATAACTGTTCCGGATAACTACTATATAACTATCCGACCTTGTGTGGTATTGGCTATCATGTTCGAATCGTTTTCGAGCGGTTACTACCTCGGTCGGTTGTACGTCGAACCACACGACGGCGACCGCGCTGTCATGGCCTCCGACGATCACGAGTCCGTGAATCAAGCCCTCTACGCCGCCGGGGAGGGGATAGAGCGCTTGGACTGGCCGCTCGTCATGAAGATAGAGCAACAGCACTTCCCCGTCCACGCCGAGGACGGCGTCCCCGACAACACGCTCGCGCTTCCCGACTCCGTCCTCGAAAACACCCGAATTCGAAACCCGCCCGAGTTGAAGGAAGTGCTGCTGGCGAAAGCGGACCGCGCGGCGCAACTCATCCGGTATCAGCGTGATCATCCCGGGTTCCGGACCGACGGTGCGGTCTGAACGGTACCGACCGATATCTCACCGTCCGTCATCCGGTACGCAAAAGAGTACGGACTCCCTACTTCCGGGTATGGTTTCGGCCGCCACGGTGCTCGGACTTTCCGTCATCATCCTCGTCAACACCGTCATCACGGCGGTTGTGATTCGCTTTTTCCGCCTCCGCCTTTCGACGCGATGGGGGGCAGTAGTGTACACGCTCCTGCTCGTCCCGCTCGTCTACGTCGTCACGACGATCGTGCTGAGCGGCGTGATCGGATTCGGCGGCAGCGGCATCCGCGACATCGGAACCGCCCTCATCCTCATCTGGGTGCTACCGTTCTCGCTCGGCGTCTCCATCGACTTGTTCTGGATGCCGCCGCCCGAGGAGGTCGAACTGCCGGAAAACGCGCGCGAACAACAACAAGGTCGCTGACGGCACCACGGCCAACCATCCCACGCCGACGACGGCCGCGAGCGGTTCCCAGATGTAGAACAGGCTTACCGGTCCGACCAGTAGTGCCGTGAGGCCGACGCCGACGAGCGCGCGGACCCACGGCGCGGGCGACCCGAACCAGACCGCGAGAATCGCGTCTAACAGGTCGAACAGCAACAGCGCGGCGACGATGTGTTTCGTCCGTACACGAACTCCCGAGGAGCGCTCCGGTCGCTCCGGGAGTTCGAACACCGGAAAGACGAGTCGAATCCGCTTGGGAAGCGTCAGCGGCGGCAGGCGCATCGGCGGCAGCGTGAACCCGAGCCCCGAATCGTCGTCCCCCTCGCTCATAGGGGACGTACGCCCTCCACCGTCAAAACTACTCGTCCGCGTCCTCGGTGACGCGCTCGATGGTGGAAACGACGCTCTCGATGACCGCCTCCGGCGATCGGGTCGCATCGACCCGGACGAACCGACCGGGTTCCGCGTCCATCAGACGCTCGTAGTTCGACTGCACCTGCGCGAGGAACCCCGCCTGTTCGAACTTGTTCGTCGCACCGCTCCGTGCCGCGCCGGTTTCGGGGTCGACGTCGAGATAGATGGTGCAGTCCGGCGGGCGCGTCCACGGCTTGTGAACGCCGATGATGTACTCCATCGGGCGGGGGACGACCCCGTCCAACGCGACGGCCTGATAGGCGTACCGCGAGTCCGAATACCGGTCGGAGATGACGAGTTTGCCGTCTTCGAGCGCGGGGCGAACCGTACGTGCGAGGTGGGCCGCGTGGTCGGCCGTGTAGAGGAACAACTCGGCGACCGAATCCGCGTCGTCGTCCTCGATGGAACGGTTCACGGCCTCACCGTACCACGAATCGGTCGGTTCGCGGGTGAACACCGCGTCGGGGAACTCCTCGCGGAGTACCTCCCAGACGGTCGATTTCCCGCTCCCGTCCAACCCTTCCAGCGTTAGCAGCATGCCCGGACGTTCGAGTCGCTCGGTAAAACGTTCGGGGTTTCGGTCGGGACCCGTCGGACGGACCTGCCTCGTTGGCAGGTAGTTTTAGGTCCTTTCGCCCACAATTCCGCGCCATGAAGGTTCTCGTGACCGGCGGCACCGGGTTTATCGGCCAGCGTCTCGTCCGCGAACTCCTCGACCGAGGACACGAGGTGACGGCGCTCGCGCGAAATCCCGACGAGGCGGATTTCCCGAGCGACGTCGAGAAAGCGATGGGCGACGTGACTGCCTACGCGTCAGTCGAGGGATCGTTTTCCGGGCAGGACGCCGTGGTCAACCTCGTCGCCCTCTCGCCCCTGTTCAAACCGCCCCGGGGGCTTAGCCACATGAGCGTCCACCTCGGTGGAACTCGGAACGTCGTGCGGGCGGCGGAGGAACACGACGTCGGAAAGATCGTCCAGATGAGCGCCCTCGGTGCCGACCCGACCGGGCCGACGGAGTACATTCGGGCCAAGGGACGAGCCGAGAACCTCGTGAGGGAGTCCGACCGCCGATGGACGATATTCCGCCCGTCCGTCGTGTTCGGGGAGGGAAGCAAATTCCTCTCGTTCACGAGGAAACTCACGCCGCCGTATCTCGCTCCACTTCCCGGTGGTGGCGATACTCGATTCCAGCCGATTTGGGTGGGTGACCTCGCGCCGATGCTGGCGGACGGAATCGAGAAGTCCCGCGACGGCGACACCTACGAAATCGGCGGCCCGGAGGTCCTGACGCTCGCGGAGGTCGCCAAACTCGCCCGACGGGCCGAGGGGCAGTCCGTTACCGTTCTCCCCATTCCGATGGAACTCGCCGCGGTCGGATTGAAGGTCGGCGGCGCGATTCCGGGGTTCCCGATGGGCGGCGACCAGTACCGCTCGCTCAAATTTGACAACACGGTTATGGATAATGACGTCGCGTCGTTCGGTATCGAACCCGAAGAATTGACAACCTTGGAGCAATATCTACATATTGACCACAGATCTCGGACATAACAGAACGAACACCCGTCTGGATATATCTAGACTTAAAGAGGGGGAATATGATAGTTTTATCGTCGGATACGATACTACACACTAAACTACTCACGTCTTGCGATTTTGTGTCTCGAATGTCGGGTGTTTGAAACGGAACATACCACAAAGTTTATGTCCTCTTTCCGTCTGTTCTTCTCTCAACGGAGAACGGTACCGAAAAATAAAACTCGCGATGATCGGATTTGGTCAGGCAGGCGGGAAGATAGTCGACAAGTTCCTGGAATACGACCAGCGAACCCAGAGCGGCATCGTCCGTGCGGCAGTCGCAGTCAACACCGCCCGTGCTGACCTCATGGGTCTACAGAACGTCCCGGAGGAAAATCGGGTACTCATCGGACAGTCCCGCGTCAAAGGGCACGGCGTGGGTGCGGACAACGAACTCGGCGCGGAAATCGCCGAAGAGGACATCGACGAAGTACAGGGCGCTATCGACAACATCCCCGTTCACGAGGTGGACGCCTTCCTCATCATCGCCGGAATGGGCGGCGGTTCGGGGAGCGGCGGCGCGCCCGTCATAGCGAAACACCTGAAACGGATCTACACCGAACCTGTCTACGGATTGGGTATCCTTCCCGGCGGCGACGAGGGCGGCATCTACACCTTGAATGCGGCACGCTCGTTTCAGACGTTCGTCCGTGAAGTGGACAACCTGATGGTGTTCGACAACGACGCGTGGCGTCAGTCCGGCGAAAGCATGGAGAGCGGCTATGCCGAAATCAACGAGGAGATAGTCACGCGGTTCGGCATCCTCTTCGGTGCCGGCGAAATCGGCGGCGGCGACGACGTCGCCGAAAGCGTCGTGGACTCCAGCGAAATCATCAACACGCTCGCCGGCGGCGGCGTGTCCACCATTGGCTACGCCGCGGAGGGAGTCGAGATGCAGAGTTCCGGCGGTCTCCTCTCGCGGTTCACCGGCGGAGGTGGCGGACAGTCCGAGGACACCGCACACACGACCAATCGTATAACGAGCCTCGTCCGCAAAGCGGCGCTCGGTCGGTTGACCCTCCCCTGTGAGATTCAGGGGACGGAACGTGCACTCCTCGTCATGAGCGGTCCGTCACCCCACCTGAACCGGAAAGGTATCGAGCGCGGCCGGAAATGGCTCGAAGAGCAGACCGGCAGCATGGAAGTTCGCGGCGGCGACTACCCCGTCAACGAACCCAGCGTCGCGAGCGTCGTCCTGCTTTCGGGCGTGACGAACGTGCCGCGCATCAAGGAACTCCAGCAGGTCGCCATCGAGGCACAGGACAACATCGACGACATCCAACAGGAGAGCCAAACGAACCTTGAAAATCTCGTCGAGGATGATGAGGATGAACTCGATCCGTTGTTCTAAGCTGTTCGCCCTGCTCCTCGTCGTCACGCTCGCCCTTTCGGCGGTTGCACCCGCCACGGCGATTTCGACGGAGCAGAGCGGCATCCCGAACGATGCCGCCGTCGGCGACTCGGTGACGGCGACGATGACGTTGACCGACCTTTACAGCGACTACGAACAGTGGACGTTGGAGGGGCAAACCGAACTGACCGACGTGACGTGGACCGTTACAACGTACGATCAAGCGGGTAACCAGAAGGCGAAGGAGTCCTACGACGGCCAGTCGTTCGACCACTCACTCGCCCTCGACACTGACGCGAGCAAAGCGGTCGTGAAGGTGTCCGGCACCGTGCCTGAAGTCGCGAACTTCACGTTCGACCCACAGCAGTCGTTCACGTTCGCCACGCTGAGCCAGTCCCGGGAGGGCGGCAACAGCGAGGAGATCGAGACGTGGACGGCCGACTACCACACCGAGGACAGCAAGAGCGCCCGTGACGCCATCGTCGGCGCACAGGGAGCCATCGAGGACGCGCCGTCGGGTGCGAACACGGCGGACGCCGAAAGCACCCTCGACAACGCCGTCTCGGCCTACGAGGCGCAGAACTTCGACAACGCCATCGACCTCGCCGGTAAAGCGGAAAAGAGCGCCAACTCGGCGGCCGACAAGGCAAAACAGTCCGACCAACGAAGCAAACTGCTCATGTACGGCGGCGCTGCGGTCGTCGTCCTCCTCGTCATCGGCGGCGCTGGGTACTGGTACCGTTCCCAGCAGCAGGACAACTACCGCCTGCGCTGACCCGGTTTCACGCGTTTTCGTACCCCTTCGGTAGCCGTTTTCGTAATCACTTAACCTACCACCCGAATACCAACAGGTATGCAGGTGGTGGTGCCGTTCGCCGCGGGTGAACCGAAGACGAGACTCGCCGGGACGCTCACGGCGGAGGAGCGTCGGGCGTTCGCGCTGGCGATGCTCGACGACGTTCTCGCGGCGATTCGTTCGACCGGCAGGGAGCCACGTGTCCTCTCGACCCGGCCCATCGACATCGATGCGCCGCTCGAAGTCGATTCCCGACCGCTGACGCCCGCCGTGAACGACGTATTCGCCGCCGCCGATTCAACCGCAATCGTGATGGCGGACCTCGCGCTGGCGACGCCGACGGCGCTGGAACGGCTCTTTTCGGCGGAAGGCGATGTCGTCATCGCGCCGGGGCGCGGCGGCGGCACGAACGCGCTCGTCTCCCGACATTCCGAGTTTCGGGTCGACTATCATGGCACGTCGTACCTCGACCACCTCGAAATCGCGGCGGAAATCGGCGCGTCCGTCACCGAACTGGATTCACACCGCATCGCCACGGATGTGGACGAGGTATCCGACCTCGCCGAGGTGTTGATGCACGGGACGGGTACCGCCCGCGATTGGCTTCTGGACGCGGGCTTTTCGCTCTCCGTGACGGGCGGTCGGGTGTCCGTCACGCGGTAACTCTCGAACGGAAAAACGGTCGTCAGATGGCCAGCCGAATCCAGCCGAGCCACGGAATCCTGAGTTTCGCCTTGCCGACTACCCACGACGACTTGACGGGGCCGCTTATCGGCCCGTCGAGTTCGTAGACTTGGTCGTACACGCCGTTGTGGTCGCCTTTGGTGATGAATCCGGCGTGGGGTGCGGGACAGTTTCGCAGTTCCTCGCAGTTGTCCGCGGTACCGACGTACGCCTCGTTCGCCCGGTCGTACCAGTTCTCGTCCTCCCGCACCCAGAACCGCGCCCGATGGATTATCGGCGTTCTCCCGCTGTCGCCGTTCGGGCGGTAGACGATGACGTCGCCGTAACTGTGGAATTCCCGATAGCCGGACCCCCTCCCGGCGCGGTACGGCACGACGCCCGTGTCGCCGTACGACCCGTCGCCCGCGAGTCGTCCTTCGTCCATCACGACGACGAGGTCGCCTTTCTTCATGTGCGGTTGCATGCTTCCGCTTTCGACGGCCACCATCGGCGGCCACACGCCGGTTATCGCGAAGAGGAGGACGCCGATTCCGACGACCCACATCGCCGTTTTCACCACGTCTCGAACGATGGCGACGGGCTCCTCCTCGGTCGTTCTGAGCCACTGGAACAGCTCCTTCGGCCCGGCATCGGTTGGAGGGGACATTCGCGTTTTACTCGTCTGTATCGTTGCTTGAAACTTCTGATTGGAGGGACCGGGCTCGACGCGTTCGTCCCGAAGCTCCAAACCCTTTTACCCCCAACCCCGTAGCCCACACCATGATTCCGGGGGCTGACGAGTACGACATCGACATCACCTTCGACGAAGCGGACGTGGACCGACTCCTCGCCGTCACCCCGGCGGACGCCTCATCCGCCGACGCGTTGACCTACGCGAAGAACGTCTTCGTCCCGCTGACGACGGCGTGTCGGTACACCTGCACCTACTGCACGTACTTCGACGCGCCGAGGGAGGCGTCGCTGCTGTCGCGCGAGGAGGTCCGAGAGATACTTCGGACGGGTGCGGACGCCGGCTGTACGGAGGCGCTGTTCACGTTCGGCGACGACCCGGACGACCGGTACACGCGGGTTCACGAGCAGTTGGCCGACTGGGGCCACAACTCGATACACTCGTATCTCCGCGAGGTGTGTAAAATCGCGCTGGAGGAGGGCCTGTTTCCCCACTCGAATCCGGGCGACCAGACGCGCGAGCAGATGGAACTCGTCGCGGACGTGAACGCGAGCATGGGCGTGATGCTGGAGACGACGGCGGACGTGGACGCCCACGCGGGGCCACGTCGGAAGAATCCGGGCCAGCGCCTCGCGACGATTCGGAACGCCGGGGAACTCGACATTCCCTTCACCACCGGTCTGTTGGTCGGTATCGGCGAGGACTGGCGCGACAGGGCTGAAAGCCTTCTCGCCATCCGCGAACTGCACGAACGGTACGACCACGTGCAGGAGGTCATCGTCCAGAACGTGGTCCCGAACGAGCGCTCCCGCTTCGAACGACCGTCGGTCGAAACAATGCGCCGGGTCGTGGCAATGGCGCGGGTGGCGCTCCCGGACGAAATTTCGGTGCAGGTACCGCCGAACCTCTCGCCGACGCGGGAGTTGTTGGACTGCGGCGTGGACGACTTGGGCGGCGTCTCCCCCGTGACGGACGATTACATCAATCCCGATTACGCGTGGCCGGCGTTGCGCGAACTGGAGGACATCGCGGAATCCGCCGGCGTTCCTCTTCACGAACGTCTTCCAGTGTACGACCGATTCGTCGCCGATGGTCGGATTTCTGACCCGATTCGAGCGGCGTTCGACGCGGACGATTCGGCGGGTAAACGGTATCGTTCGCTCGTGGAGCGAACGTGACACGTTCATCCCGATTCCAAATACCAGTTATTTTATCCTTGGTGTGGCTATTCGCATTCGTCGACGCATGGGTGACAGGATACGGGTACTGCTCGTCGATGACGACGTTGACGCTGCCGATTCGACTGCGGCGCACCTCGAACGGGAGAGCGGCCGAATCACGGTAGTACGGGAACGAAATTCATCCGACGGATTGGACGTACTTGCGGAGAAACGTATCGACTGTATCGTCAGCGAGTACGACATACCGGAAACGGACGGTATGGAGTTCCTCGAAACGGTTCGAGAGGTCGAACCGGAGTTGCCGTTCATCCTCTTTACCGGAAGCGGAAGCGAGGAGATCGCGAGCGAGGCGATTTCCATCGGCGTTTCCGACTATCTGCGGAACGTCGGTGGGTCGGAACAGTACGGGGTGCTGGCGAACCGAATCGAAACAGCGGTCGCACAACACCGGTCGGAAGTGGAGGCGAGCGAAGCGACCCAGCAGATATTGCGGATGTTCTATCGCATCACGGACGCCTTCTTCGCCATCGATAACGACTGGAGGATAACCTACGTCAACCAGCGTGCGGCGGAGTTCATCGGTCGACCACGGGACGAACTCGTCGGTTCGAACGTTCGGGAGTTCTTTCGGGGGGAGGAGAGTCGAGCGCTTCACGAAGCGTACCGACGTGCGTTCGAAGGGCAAGAGCCGATCTCCCTCGAAGCGCGATCCGCGGTTCGTCCCGGAAGGTGGGTCGAGGAGCGAATCTATCCGGCGGAGGACGGACTCTCGGTGTACTTTCAGGACATCACCGAGCGCAAGGCCATGGAGTCCGAAATCCGCGAGACGAAGGAGAAGATAGAGGACCTCCACGCCGTCGCCGCCCGCGTCGTCACCTGTACGACGGGCGAGGAGATATACGACCTCGCGATCGAGGCGGCGGAGGACATTCTCGAATTCGACATCTGCTCCGTGGATGCAATCGTGGAGGGCGTACTCGTCCCCCAAGCCGTCTCTACGAAGCCTCGACGAACGGCTACTACGAGGGAACGCCCGTCGAGGAGGACGGGAGCCTCGCGGCGGAAACGGCACGTACCGGTCGGTCGAAACTCGTCACCGACCTTCACGAGGCGGGTTACGCACCCGCCGAAGCGGCCTACACGTCCGCCCTGAGCATTCCGATCGGGGATCTCGGCGTGTTTCAAGCCGTTTCGAAGGACGTTTCGGGATTCGACGAGGACGACCTCGAACTCGCGGAGCTCCTCATCACGCACATCACACAGGCGTTGAATCGGGTCCGGTCCGAGACCGAACTCCGCGCGGAAATCGACCGGTTCGCGGCGCTCTTCGAGAACGTACCGAACGCGACCGCGAGCTACGTTTTCGACGGTGGGGACCCGGTCGTTCGCGACGTAAATCCCGCGTTCGAGGACGTGTTCGGATGGGACAGGGAGACGATGGTCGATCACCCGCTCGACGATTTCCTCGTGCCGTCGGGAAAGGAGGACGAGGCGCGGGCGATAAACGAGCGGGTGAGGGGAGGTATCCGAATCGAAGGCGAGGAGATCGGTCGACGGACGGAAGAGGGTTCCCGGGACTTCCTGCTCCACACCGCGCCGGTTCGCGTCGGCGAGACGAACGAGGGCTTTACCATCTACACGGATATCACGGTGCAAAAACAGCGCCAGCGCAAACTCGAACGCCAAAACGAACGCCTCGACGAGTTCGCAAACGTCGTCTCCCACGACCTGCGCAACCCGCTCAACATCGCCACCGGTCGCCTCGAACTGCTCGCCGAGGAAGTGGACAACGACCACGTCCCCCCGATTCGACGGGCGCTCGCCCGGATGGAGTCGCTCATCGGCGACGTGCTGGCGATGGCCCGCCAGGGGAAAGTGGTGAGCGAGACGGAACCGGTATCCCTGACACGGGTCGTCCGAAACGCGTGGATGATGGTTTCGACGGATGAGGCCGAACTCCGACTCGACGACTCGCTCGCCGTCGTGGATGCCGACGAGGGCAGGCTCCGTGAACTGTTCGAGAACCTCTTTCGAAACGCGATCGAACACGCGGGTTCCGACGTAACGGTGACGGTCGCACCGCTCCCGGATACGGATGGGTTCTTCGTGGCCGACGACGGCAACGGGATTTCGGCGGACGACTATCGGACGGTGTTCGAACACGGCTATTCGACGACGGACGCGGGGACCGGATTCGGGCTGGCGATCGTCAACAGCATCGCCGAGGCACACGGCTGGGAGGTTCGAGCGAGCGAGTCGAAAACGGGCGGTGCGCGGTTCGAAATCTTCACCTGACGCCGCGGACGGCTTCGCTCGTCAGTCGAGCAACGGCGTCCCGTCGGCACACGGCCCGAGCCTCGGACCGAACGGCGGGTCCTCGGGGTCAATCTCCCGAACCTGTCGATAGTCGGTCGAGCGCTCCGCCGGGACGCGCCCGATGGCGGTTATCATCTCGACGTACTCCTCGAACGAGCGGAACTCGCCGAACTGGCCGCCCGCGCGCTTCGTGATTTCCTCGGAGAGGATGGTTCCCATGAAGTCGTTCGCGCCACACGAGAGCATCTTCAACCCCTGTTCGTCGCCGTACTTCACCCACGACGATTGGATGTTGTCGACGTTGTCCAGAAACAGCCTAGAAACGGCGATGAGGAGTTCGTCCTCGTGGGTACTCGCGCCGTTTTCCACCATGCCGCGTTCGTACAGCGGCGTGTTCTGGTGGATGAACGAGAGCGGAACGAACTCCGTTATCGCGCCGGTTCGGTCCTGTAACTCCCGAATCCGTTCCAAATGGAGGACGCGGTGCATCTCGTTTTCCACGTGGCCATACATGATGGTCGCCGTGGTGTCGAGGCCGACGTTCGCGGCGGCTTCCATCGCCTCCATCCACTCCTCCGTCCCGATTTTGCCGGGACAGATGACGCCGCGCACCTCGTCCACCAAAATCTCCGCGGCGGTGCCCGGCACGCTGTCGAGTCCGGCGGCTTTCAGTTCGCGGAAGACCTCTTCGTAGTCCCAATCCGTCCCGCGACGGGCGTGGTAGGCCTCCTCGGGCGTCATCGAGTGGACGTGAACGCCGGGAAGGCTCATCGCCCGTATCTGTTCCGTGTACGTCGCGGGGTCGATTTCGTACTCCTCGGGTGACTTGTAGTTCAAATCGCCGCGCTCGCTCGCTTCGAGGAGTTCGAGGTGATCGTCGTTCAGCGCCATTCCGGGGTGCAGGCCGCTGACCGACGTCACCTCGTAGATTCCCCGCTCGCGCGCATCGGCGACGATTTCGCGGGACTCCTCGGGCGTCTTCGTGAATCCGCCGTGTTCCTCGTCCGAATCGACTTCGAAATTCTGTGCAGTGTTCTTGAAGTTGCAGAACAGACACCCCGTGTTGCACGCCGTCGTGACGTTGTTGTTCAGGTTGGCGACGAACGTGACCGTGTCGCCGACGACCGCCTCGCGCCGCCGGTCCGCGGCTTCCAGCACGCGCTCCTTTCGGGTGAGGTCGATGCCGGTGTGGTCGGTGCCGGTCGTTAGCAGTTCGACGCCGTCGGCGACGGTCAGCCGCTCGCCGTTCCGCGATCGCTCCAGCGCGTTCTCGAACGATTGGTCGGTTTCGGGAACGTGTTCGAAGCCGAATCGTTCCCGGGGAATGTTGCTCTTCGCACGCACGTTAGCCATTGCTCTGTAATCCGGGCGGACCCCCAAAAATCGCCGGGTCACGGCAGTCGATATCGCATACATATGTACATCTTTCGGCCGTACGTCGGCGTAGTTCAGCACGAAGATGGAAACTACTTAGTCGGGGCACGGCAGAACCAACACCATGACGAGTGTGAAGGAGTTCCGGGTCGAACGCGAACCGACGCCGGACTCGCTCGGGCGCGGGTCGTTCGTGTTCACGGACGACTACTCGGTGTTCGATTGGGGCAAGATGCCCGATACGATTCCCGACAAGGGTGCAGGCCTCTGTGCGATGGGCGCATTCAACTTCGAAGGACTGGAAGCGGAGGGCGTCCCCACCCACTACCGTGGCGTCGTCTCCGACGGCGACGTCGTCCCCCTTTCGGAGGTCACGGAACCCCCGACCGAGATGGCCATCGACCTCACGCAGGTTCCGAACCTGCCCCGCGAGGGACGGGATTATGACTACGACCTCTTTCACAGCGGTGCGGACGAGAACTACCTCATCCCCCTGGAAGTCGTCTTCCGCAACAGCGTTCCGGTGGGGTCCAGCCTTCGCCGCCGTACCGACCCCAGCGACCACGGACTCGACTTCCCCGAGTGGCCCGACGGAGCGGTCCAACTCGAAGAACCCGCCGTCGAATTCTCGACCAAGTTCGAGGAGAGCGACCGATATCTGTCGCGGGGCGAGGCGGACGAAATCGCCGGCAAGGCGGACGTTGACGACCTGGAGCGAGTCGCCCGCGAGGTGAACGATTTCGTCACGCGGCAGGCCGCGAACGCCGACCTGACCCACGAGGACGGGAAGATAGAGTGTCTCTACTACGACGGCGAGATTCGCGTCGCCGACGTGGTGGGAACGTTCGACGAAAACCGGTTCACCTTCCACGGCCAGCAGGTCAGCAAGGAGTTCATCCGCCAATACCACAAGCGCGAACAGACCGAGTGGGCCGACGCGGTTCAGGACGCCAAGGTCGAGGCGAAAGAGCGCGATATGGCCGACTGGAAATCGCTGTGTTCGGTCGAACCGCAACCGTTGCCGGACGAGGTCATCACCGCCGCCCGCGACCTCTACACCGCCGGAGCGAACGCGTACATCGACAGGGACCTGTTCGACGCGCCGTCGCTAGAGGACGCGGTGATGGCCATCAAGGATTTGTAACGCGCGACGCTCCAAACGAGAACCCGAACGGCGGAACGAACGCCGTCGGCGAACCTTTTTATGCGAAAGCGAACCATGGAACGACAGTACGCGTCACCTTCCGACCATGTCCCACGAGAGAAACGACGTTCGTCGCGCCTACGACCGAATCGCGGATGATTACCTCGCCGAGCGAAGCGGCGGCGACGAGGAGAACGAGGACATCGCCCTGCTGGCGGAGTTCCACGGTCATCTCCCGGACGACGCACGCGTGCTCGACGCCGGGTGTGGCGCGGGGCGACCCATCGCGGAACTGCTGGCCGCTGACACGGACCTTGTCGGCGTCGACTTCTCCCGCGAGCAGATTTCCCGCGCCCGCGGCAACGTCCCCGAGGGACGGTTCTTTCAGGCGGACATGACCGCGCTCGGTCTGACGAGTGGGACGTTCGACGGCATCTGTGCGTACCATTCGGTGATTCACGTCCCCTCGAACGAGCATCCCGACGTGGCGCGGGAGTTCCATCGTCTGTTGTCCCCGGGCGGCTATCTCCTCATGACGGTCGGGTCAACGGCGTGGGAGGGAAGCGACGACGATTGGCTGGATACCGGCGTCGAGATGCACTGGAGCGTCCCGTCGCCGGACGAGAGCATCTCGACGCTCGAAAACGCGGGGTTCGACGTTCTCTGGCGGCAGACGGTAAACGACGTTCTGGGGAGCGACACCTGTTTCGTGCTCGCCCGAAAGCCGACGTCGAAATCCGAAGAATAGCGTCAGTCGTCCGATTCGCCCACGGCGACCGGTCCGTCGACGGGGCCGTCGGGCGTCACGTTGTCGAGTTCCGCCGGCAGTCCGAGGCGGTAGTGTTCGCTATCGTCCCCGTCACGCAGTTCGGTCCGGCCGCGGCGAATCTCCACGTCGTCGTTCAGATGGAGGCGAACGGCTTCGTGGAGGGCGTCGGCTTCGAGGGGTTGTCCCCGTTCGCGCAACTCGTCCACGCTCCCGCTGTCCGGCACGTTGAACGCCCGTTGGGTGATGATGGGCCCTTGGTCCAAGTCGGTCGTCACGTAGTGGGCGGTGACACCGGCGATACGAGCGCCCGCTTCCTTCGCCTGCCGATACGCCTTTGCGCCGGGGAAGGCGGGAAGCAGGCTCGGATGGATGTTGATGATGCGCCCCTCGTAGCGAAAGACGACGTTGGGGCTCAAGATGCGCATGAACCGCGCGAGGACGACGAGGTCGATGTCGTAGTCGTCCAACAGCGAGAGCAGTCGTTCCTCGTCGTGAACGCCGCGTTCGTCCCCGACGTCGTGGAATGGGACGCCGTGTTCCTTCGCGACCGGTTCGAGGTCGTCGTGGTTCCCGATGACGACGCCGATTTCGGCGTCGAACTCGCTCCGTTCGTCGAGGAGGCGGCGGAGACAGTGCGATTCCTTCGTCACGAGGAGGGCGACCTGTCGGGAGTCGCGTTCCGACGGGAAGCGAACGCGGACGTCCACCCCGAGATCGTCGCCGAGTTCGGAGAGGTCGCGGCGGAGTCGGTGTTTGCTCACGGACATCTCGCTCGTCTCGACGTGAATCGTCATGCGGAAGACGCCCTCGCGGACGGCCTGATCGACGTCCTCGATGTTGATTCCGCGTTCGAAGAGGAGGGTCGTGACGCGGGCGACGAGCCCGGTGTCGTCGTCCCCGACGACGGTGATTTCGGTCAGCTCTCGGTGGTTCATCGCTTCACCTGCCGGTTACGGGGTACTGCCATGGAAGAAAAGTATCGGGTCTCGGTGGCAAAAACGTTTGTGACGGTGCAAAATTTCCCGTTCACGTTGACACGTAGCAGGGTGTGCCTACCCGAACACGTGTCGACGACAACCGTCGCGTGAACCGGGAGACGAAGCGTGATCGAGGGCGGGTGATTCGACCGCCGAACGCGAGAGAGCGCCCACCGACGCGAACAACACGAATGTGTACAACGAATTCGTTCCAAAAGAGCTTTTGAACACGAACGCGCACGGACAACCGATGACTGCATACACCGCGACGGTGACGGTTCGGTTGAAACGGGGCGTCCTCGACCCCGAGGCCGAAACGACCCGAGGTGCGCTCTCTCGACTGGGCTTCGAACTGGATTCGCTTCGCTCCGCGGACGTCTTCGAGATCGACCTCGATGCCGACACCTCCTCGGACGCGGAGGAGCGGGCGGGAGAGATGGCCGAACGTCTCCTCGCCAATCCGACGATTCACGACTACACGGTCGCGGTCGAGGAGCGATGACGGTCGCCATCGTCCAATTCGGCGGGAGCAATTGCGACCGCGACGCGGTGCGCGCGCTGTCCCACCTCGGAATCGACGCGGAACTCGTCTGGCACGAGGAGGACTTGCCCGAGGAGACGACCGGCGTGATGCTTCCCGGCGGGTTCTCCTACGGCGATTACCTTCGTGCCGGAGCCATCGCCGCCAACTCTCCGATCATGGCACAGGTGCGCGACGCCGCGGAGTCGGGCGTTCCCGTCCTCGGCGTCTGTAACGGCGCACAGATCGGCTGCGAGTCGGGCCTGACGCCCGGCGCGTTCACCACCAACCGGAGCGCACGCTTCCAGTGCGAACGCGTCTACCTGCGGGTCGAGAACGCGGACACCCCGTGGACCGCCGCCTACGAGGAGGGACAGGTCATCGAGGTTCCCATCGCACACGGCGAAGGACGGTTCGAAATCACGGACGAGGAGTACGACGAACTCGACGTCGACGACCGTATCCTCTTCCGCTACTGCGACGAGAACGGCGTCGTGGCCGACGGGACGAACCCGAACGGGTCGAAGGGGAACGTGGCCGGAATCGTCGGCGACTCGGACTCGGTCGCGGTCATGATGCCTCACCCCGAGCGCGCGACGCTTCCCGACATTGGTGGCACCGACGGCGAGGGCGTCCTCTACGGCTTCGCCTGAAGTTCGATTCGAGATTCCTTTTCGACGTCTACCGCCCGGACGTGAAGACGCCGGTTATTCGCGGTAGCTCGCGGGAAATCGCCTGCCGCTTCAGCAGGCAAAAACCCGCGAAGACGATACAGAATCCGGCGACGGTCAGCGGCGTCACCGGTTCCTGTAGGAAAAACCACCCCGTAATCGCGGCGAACACCGGCGCGACGTAGGAGACGAGGTTGATTTCGACGGGACCGAGGCGGTCGAGCAGGTCGAAGTAGATGAGGAACCCGACGGCGCTGGCGAAGATGGAGAGGTAGACGACGGCGGCGATGGCCTCCGGCGTCCACTCGATTGCCGAGATGGACTCGCTCGGGCGGGCGACGCTGATGACGTGCATCATGACCGCGCCGAGGAGCATCGACCACGCTTCCATCGTCTCGATGGGGAGGTCGGCTTCGATTCGTTGCGTCAGAACGCTCCCGAGCGCGAACGACAACGCGGCGAGGAACACGAGGAACTGCGGGACGATGGTCGTCGCCAGCGATTCGCTCGACCCGTTGTTGGCGAAACTCAGGACGGCGACGCCGACGAACCCGAGGAGCAGACCGGCGATTCCGGCGGGCGTGAGTCGCTCGCTGGGGAGGAACACCCGCGCGAACCCGGTCGTGAGGATGGGACTGAGGCTGACGATGACCGCGGCGGCGGCGCTCGGCGTCTCCTGCTCGCCGATGAACAGGAACACGTGATAGGCCGCGATCATGAGCGCGCCGCCGACGAGGACGAGTTTCCACTCGTCGCCCGTTTGCGGACGCCAGCGGTCCGTCGCGTACACCGCGTAGGCGAGCATCAGGACGCCCGCCACGTCGTAGCGAATCGCCGCGAACAGAACCGGGGGGATGAACTCCAATCCGGCCCGAATGGCCATGAACGCGGACCCCCAGAACGCGGCGAGGACGATGAACAACAGAAGGTTTCGATACCGGCTCACTATACGAGGTCTCGTGCGAGGCGGGGAGTAGGTTTCGAAAACCCCCCTCGAATGCCGCATCATTTAATCGGTCAAAGCGACAGTAGGGGCTTCGAGACCACTTGATTCCGCAGTTAGACACTCATCTTCCCGCAAGACGTGAATTGTAATCCTGCATCAGATGAGTGTCGGTACTCTCCTTACTGAGGTTGTGATTAATCTGTTGGTACAGTGGGATATAACTATCGGGTAATGTGTCTCCGTACTATCCCACTACCGCTCGAATGGTTCTTAGTTAGTAGTCAATACTAATCAATCAGAAATCGGGATTGCCAACCATGTTAGATGGTTTAATCTCGAAATCATATCCATACTTTTCAGTTACAGAATTGACTGTCTTTTCAAGCCAACCAGGTGCATTTGGCGAAAGCAATACCTTTTCTACAAGAGTATTAACATCAACGCTCACTGGTACTCCTTTCCCCTGATGAGGAATAATTTCATGAGGTTTCTTTTTCCCCTCAGAATTCACAAATGATTTTTGAAACAGAAATCTATATTCTGATTCATCTTTGAACTCTTCCCGCTTATTAAAGAACGGTGCTGGTGCATTATTTTGTGTTATTGTGTCATTTTTGTAATCAACATATTGTACTTTTCCAAACGACATTTTATCCTCAGGCCTTTTAATTGCGTTTTTCAATCTTGGCAGAGTTGTGACTATCGCAATACCAGCATCATTAGTATATGTTTCCCACATAGTATTTGACTCGTCGCTGTTCATATGCCAGCAATTTATATATGTAAAATATACGTTCAGAAAATGAGATGACTTCATCTGATCTGATCTGAGTTTACTATGATTTTCTTCCCTCTTTTCTATATTTTGCTCTGGTAATGAGCCTTCGAATGGATCACCAAGTTTGTCTGCTCGACTGAACCAAAGAGCTTCTCGATCAAGGATTGTAATGTACTCTCCTAAGCTACGATATCGCCATACATTATCTACATTCTTTGGTTCTTGTGTCTCATAATCAGTCTCTAGAAGGAGTTTCCATTCTCCGCTTTCAGGAACCTTTTCTTCAAACCAAGCCATACAAGCCAATTAGTAGTTGGAAATATAGAATTCACTCATTTTTTAATATTATTTCAGCATATATGAACCATAGATTGTATATAATATAGATATAATTCGTCACTGGTTAGTAGCCGATACTAACGAGTAATCTCTCTATCTGACTCATCTTTCTTTATGAACTACCATGTAAATATGAATTGCCGCGGTAGGAACATTCTTTCCGCGGAAGAATACTGTTTCATGGCCTTAATTAGCGCAATTAAGCTCTAAGTTCGGTTTAGGAGCGTCTAAGTGCGATTTGGATAGACCTATTCGTATCTTACACTGCCGTTCCGTGGAAAGATTGATTTATGGGCAAACCTATTCTTTGGATGTCGAGCGTCGTTGCTCGATGTTCGTCAATACGATAAAAGGAGGAAGATTTGGGTGAGTAGGTTGCTTTGGGAGGCGTTTACTCACCCATGCTTCTGTAATGCCCATACACAGCCAGCAGTGATGAGTATCCAACCAGATGTGTGACCGCTGGCAAGGACACTCCCACCTGCTGTGATGAGTGCTACAGAGGGGCCAAATGTCTTTGGTCCTTCTTTCATGCACTTATCCGCTACTCGCCTTTTGCTTTCACGGAGATCTGTACAAACGTCCTCTTACTATTAATAAATTCACTAATCTTTGACAACAATGAGATCTATGAGGTCAAAGAGGTCAATGAGATCAATCTCGTGTCGTTGATCCTGCTACAACAGACTCATTGGCTGTATAAGCTTACTGCAGCAAGCCCAAACCGACCTATAGGCCGTGATGTTCTACTACAGTAGTGCTATAGGACGAAGATTTTTCTAATGGAACGATCTATACGTTATTGTCGAGCGCCAATGCTCGATGGCGATTCATACAATAGTGAGGTGGTTCGTAGGTGTTGCCCCACCTACGTTCTATACCACTCTAGTAACGCCAAGGCGAGAAGACCGTAGCCGACCACATGACCATTAACGATGAGGGTCGTGGCGGCTACGAGTAATCCGCCTTGGCGTACTTGGGTCTTCTCAGACATTTTACGTCCGTAGCTGGTTTTATGCACTTACGGACAATCTTGATATCACGTCATAGTGATAAAACAACCGTGGCGCTCATTCGGACAGTGAAATTTTCTGACATGGGCTGGAAAAAGGAACGGGCATAGCAGGATTCGAACCCACAAATCTTCAGCTTAGAAAGCCGACGCCCTATCCAGCTTTGGCCATATGCCCCTATAAGCCGATGTGAATGGCTGTCTGCCGCTCTATTCGTCTTCGCTCACACCTTGATCCACATGATCATATTCAGGGTGATGTCGCTCAAGAGCAAACTGAAGCTCTGTCACGACTTCTGGATTGTCGCCAATGTTCTCTATCGATGCAAGTCTCGTCCCGTCCTCTTCTGCGATTAGAGTATGCTTCATTGTTCTCGTTGTAATGTCCGTTGATGATTATTGGTCGTCAGTCGGTTCTGGTCCGTAGATTGCTACCCCTCTCTCATCGCGATAGAACACTGCCTTACAGTCTGCATGCAGACAGACATAGCGTCCATCAGGCCGCTCGTATACCGATTCGGAGCGGCATACGGGACATTGAACGTCTGTCATCAGCAACAGTCCTCTAAGGCTTCCTCCCGAGTTGCCTCTGCACCACACGACTCACATTCCCAGTAGTGGTGATCGACGTTACCGTACTTGTCTCGACCGACGTGTGGACCACTGATCTCCTTCTCATTGTCATCAGTGGCATCAAGGGTGCTTACTACGATGGCGCTCTCTACAGCAGCCATGTGCTTGCAGAAGGCACTACGATAGGTGTAATGCGGGCACGTACATTCAGCCGCTCCATCTTCATCGAGCGTAACAGTGTACGTGTGGTCCTTCGCCTCGTCAGATCCGTAGCTCTGATTAGCTACGTTGGTATGACTCTCATCCGCCGTAGCTATCTCGAACGATTCTCCGTTGAACGACACACTTTCGTGCGATGGGGTTGAAGTGCTCATGCTGTTTCACCGAACAGCGAAATCGGGAACGTGCTGAAGACACGTTCCTTTTCACGAGAGTCATTTCCTCAATGAGCCTCGCGTCCCGACCTCGCTGTATTTCCCTATGTACCACTATAACTTAATACCCATAGACAGTTAAGTTACCTTTCGCGTGATTTTCCTACAACACTACACAAATCTTCACAGACCACAGTTAGTGAAAGGGTCTGTTCCCCATACGAAAATTAGAATAAGAAGCTTTCTACGCGCTGTTTATGGCGGAGGACTTCAATAGCCCGCGAGAGATGTGGTTGTGGAGATCACATCATACAACATAAATTTGCTATATATGGCTAACTGATAGTAGTGGCGTTTTCTGAATTTTGAAAATTTTCATTTGAGAACGGAGCTTTTTGCCGATCTTGCTCACACTGAAAAGGACAATCCTTTTTAAGTAATATACCGTGTATAGAGTGTTCGCCGCGACTAGTAGCAGATTTCCATTGAACCCCTTTACGGTGGAAGGTACATCGGTACGCTTCCTTAAGCTGGATACGGGGGATAGATGGTGATGGTCGCCCCTACAATCCCATAGGGTCATTACACGGGACGTTACTCCAATTTCAATAGAACTTGTATCGAGGAAGCTGGTAGAGAGCCATCGTCTACGATGTACCTTGACTGTACATCAAGCATTCATGGCTATTTCCCGCTCCCGCACAGCACTGCGCGGCGAGTTCCTTGAGGGGATTCGTTTCTCGTTTCGCGTTCCTCACCGCAACGTAACGTCACGCGAAACGAGACGCCTCACCCCTTCTGTGTCTCTCGCCTTGCTGTCACGAGGTGAATCAATCCTTTTATCACCTTCATTCTAGAGTGATCTCGGGCTTGATGGTGATCTCGATAAGTCCCATTCCCAAATGTCAATATCCAGTAGCAAAGTTGAAGTCCTATTACACCAGATTTCCCTATGTTGTATCCAGCGTAGGTTTCTGGAATGCAGCCAGAACCCTCGTTGTTCTACTAAGGAGAAATCTGGTAGAGTAACAGCGTAATTACGAGGATGAGGGTTGTAGCGCTAATCATGAGAAGCAATGAATATTGTGATAGAACGATAAGTGAGACGCCTATTAGGCTTGCTACAGCAAGGACGATTTTTTGAACTGCATTGAGTAGTGTACTAAGCTTTTCAGCTATTACTGTGATCGATTGTGTTGTGTCTCGCGGCGATTCATCTTTCTGGCCGTTGTTGTCACTCTTTGTACTCATATTCGCTCGTGAAGGCGTTTGAAGCAGAAAGAGCAACGCACGGTTGTTGTATCCAGCGTAGATTTCTGCCCGTCAGCCTCAGTTTTTAGTAGCGTAGATTCCATATATAACTGTTGTCCATGCACAAGTCTTTTTTGATATAGATCAAGTACCTAAAACCCAGAAATTACGAACTAATGGGCCTGCAATGCTTGAATCCCTTATTGAGGAAAATCACAACTTATACGCTCTTTATAAGTAAGATCGATCTGTCCTCTAGAGTAACATCAGGCTTGATGGCTATGCGGTTGAATGAATATGTTAACGCATATATATCTTCATCGGATTGCCACATATACGATGGGCAAACGCGAGTTTCCTAAAGCCAGATTTGTGACTCTACTCGCGTTCGGTATAGGGATCGTAGTCTGCGGTATCCTAGTTATCATTGACTTTCCTAAGCCCTTGATTGCAACTGGAATCCTGCTAGATATCCTTGGAGCTGTGGCCCTCGCTATTCCTGATCTGCCTTTTCTTCACAGCAAGTTCTACAGCAGTACGTTAGAACTAGTGAACAGTGTTATTAATTCAGAAAACCACGTACATGAATATGATGATTATCGAGGTAACGTTCTTGAGGTACTAAATAAAGAAGACGATGATATAAATGCGTTCACTGATGAATATGAAGTCTCAGATATAACGATTGGCTCTCCCAAGTCAGTGAGTGTTGAAACCAATATAGGGATGATAAAATGGACCGACATATCCATGAGTACACAGGAACAATTGGATCGAAACCCAACTCGTGTACCCACTCAGTATTTTAATGGTGATTTCTCGAAACATCTTACTCGGAGAATTAGTGAGTTAGAGAGCCGAATGAGAAGAGGCGGAATCGGTATCTTAGTGCTTGGATTTACCTTCCAACTTCTATCTACAGTTACTCCTTTATACGTCATGAGAGTCATTCGGTTTCTGCAAGATTATCGATACGGACTATGGTTCAAATATCTCATTTAGCATCTAAAAAGGCGCTCAATCCGACATCTCACTGACCGAGACTCATATCAAACGAAACTCCTTCTCCTTCGTCTTTCCCTCCATCTGCATGGTCATGGTCATTGATAGTCGTCTGCTCGTGAGAAGTATCTGATGCCCTCTCACACGTCGCTATTATGTACCTCTCAAAGTTTAACCGACTATCAATCTCCCAATCGTCATGAGTCGATATGTGACCCCGAAGCTGTACCAAATCTCCACTGTATTGGCACTCATTGCACGGACAGACGAATTTTTCATCGGTGAGTCGCGCTATTCGTAGTAGCGTGTTAATCGCGTCATCAACGGTCTGAAGCGCCTCACTGATCGACGTGACAGGCTCACTTGACGGGCTAACACTGAACTTTATATCGTCGTTTGATTTCATCGACATTGGTGCTATTTTAATCTGGTAGCTCCCACGGCTTGATTGGGATCATGTTGTATTGTGGTTCGTAGGGAATCTCCTCTCCATTATCTTTCTCGTACATGTCCAATCGAGAGCAACAGTCACAAAAGGTGTATAGACCACCGCAATTGGGACAACACTCATACGAGCATCCACCGTGATGGATTTCGCCCTTCTTCACACCACAACCTCCACAGACATCGCTACTCATATCGATCCCATCATAATTTTTATCAAATGCCATGGGTTCTTCGCCGTACGGAATAGGGGATTCAATCCACTCCTCATCGCCCATAAAGAAGATGAATCGACGCGGGTCACATCCATCCCCATCGTAGCCTACTGAGTGGCATCGAAAGCATTTCATCATCATAATCACCACTCCGTTAGCGAAATCTCGTTCGGAGTGGCGTAGAAGAGTTCTGTTGCTCGATCATCGATGAATCGTGCAATCACTTCCGTAGGGAGAGTAGTTGCATCATCGAACATACTCTTGATGACAGTACGATAGGCTTCTCGCCCGAATGCATCGTATCCACTCAATTCACCCTTTCGAACGAGATCTAGGGCCACCTCATCAATGTGAGCTTGCATGAGGGGGTTTACGTCGCCGTACTCTAGTTCGATCAACTCAGTTTCTTTCTGTATGCTCATTGTTTTGTGGGGTATTTAATCTGGTAGTTCAATGCGTGAATGAGGGAGAATGGGTCTGGTAAGAGCGTTCTGAATGTCACGGAACTACTCCCTCTACTAGACCTATCACCGTCCACGATAATAAGTCTATCCCTTAGAAGTAACTTATTTCTAAGTTATACTCCAAATAAGTGAGCTGGAATAATATGGGTCTATCTGAAGGTTTTAAATCAGATACGCAAAATCACAGACTATTCAACATTCGAGATTGCATCAATGGAGCCATGTCAGTGATCACCACGACACTCACCGAGATTTGAAGATCGACATTGAGAAGAGAGACATAGCTAACAACAATGAATCTCGTGTTTCAACGTCTCTCGTTGCTGAATTTCGCTATATCACTACCAGTTTCCTCTATCGATAAAGGAGAACTAAACAAATAGTCTCCTAACGAGTTTGCCGTAGCAGTAGTAAGTTTCCCTTTGAGATAAAAGATAACTCCGCAGGCGGTGATGTGCGACTTGAGCACCGCATTCAACTGCCTACAAAGGAAGAAAGAAAAACCTGTTTTTCTTGATGACGACTAGGGAGTTGAATAGGAGCACAAAGTTGTACTCACCGCCAGCGGTAGCCCCATTGTTGTAGCGGTAAGACCCATTTTTAAGACCCATTTTTAAGAAGATATACATACAGCTACAGCACCCATCTTTCAATGCGTAGCACAAGTTTTCTTCCCGTCCAATCCCATACATTTGCTACTTCCACTCATGGAGAATAATTATAAATCCCGACTAATTCAGTAGATTTGTTGAATCGAGGTTTTGGTATAGTACATATTTCAATTCTGAGGTGGTTAGCTTTGATTCTGAAGAGAATTTGAGTTGTCTGAATGGTATGGATCATCTTTCTGAATAAAATCTCCTCACGAGCGTCACAGGGCCACTCAGCGAAATCGGTGTTCTATCTAGCCAACTGTGATAGATCTAGTGTCCCATCAGAACGCTGTGAGACGGCTCACAATCGTTCTCATTCGCTCCCAGATCCATTGGAGGACAGTGGGCCATGTGGTTGGATCAGTCGGCTCATATCGTCCTCACATTGACTCTGATTGACCACAGAACTGATTTCGACGTGATTTGGATGGGTAGACAGTACCATCTCAAATTGAAATTCATAGGCTATTTCACTGATTGTCTTGAGATGATAGATCGGGAATATCGATATATCATTTAAGTTCTTCCCGTAATAAAGTAGAGATATGAAGGGTATGCTTTTGCTGATTATCGCGACATAATGATGAATCCATCTAGTGAGACAATGGATTTTCGTATGGCGATTATAGAACCTAATTATATATAATTCCACAATGCTTTTTATCACGGCTATTGTATTACTAGCTGAAGAAAGCTCATTTAAATATAACACTCGGCTATAGGATCATATAACAAAAGGGAACTTAGACAGGACCCTCATTCTCCTATTTTTCTTTGATTCATGTCTACTACAAATCCACAACAAGAGCAGAGATACTTTCGAGATTATAGAAATCTTGAGCAGAGCAAAGATCTTCAATTTTCTTCTGAAGCAGCAGAGGAATTTGAGAAGAAGTATGAGCCGTGTGATCAGCGGGAATTTGACGATACAACTGACCGCCAAGGAATGCCACTCGGCAGAGATGTCGATGATATGGCTGGAACGGCGACTACGTTCAGATTAAAGGATTGCGACCATTCGAATCCATTCATCAGCTGGAAGCGTCTTAAGAAGTACAATGACGAGTTCAAACATCGGAATAATCATCGCGACGAGACTATGTATCATTGCAAGAAGCAAGCACAGATGGTTGCTTCGAGGATGGAATTCTCCAAGAGTGATACTGAATCTCTATTGCACTTGCTCGAACAGTTCCGTGGTAACTTGACAATCTTCGTGAAGTATGAGCAGGCGATTCTAGGCGCTGTGATGGTCATAGCTGCGAGGAAAGGTTGGTGGGTAGAAAGAGACCCATCGAAGTATGATGGCTCTGTAGGCCCCACTACGACTGATACACACGGTTCTGAAATCAGTGTCTTTACTTCACTAATGAGAACGTGGCAGATTCCTTTGTCCAATGTCTATGATGCTCAAGAACAGTTTTGTGGAATCTTAGCAGACTAATTCTATTCCCACAATATTTGAGAGATAGGGAGTCAGATGGGTGTGTGTTTTGTAGTTCTTCTTTTCAGCACATTTGAACCCATCTGTCTTCCCTCTACGATTGTTGTGGGTCGTAGTAGATATGGACCACTGGGTGATTTTCGTTCTCATGAAGATCTTTCTTGGAACGGAAATACAGATCCAGTGGTATTCCCCCTATGTGAGCTAACTGGTTCAATCCCAGTGGCTCGCCGAGAGCGGGATTCATCCGTGAGACAATCCCGCTTTATCTCATTATCTACTTCAGATGGTATCCAAGAAAGGCTGTAGGGATGAGCCTTCCCTACAGTCCTTGAGATATTGATCTCAAATTCACGGATTTCAACGAAGACCCATTGTCAGTGATAGCAGTTATACTGTTAGCTGATGTTTGTTGTCGTCCATAGAATATCAAAATCAAAACATAGTTGAGGTAGTTTGATGGTGTCATCCCGACACCCCGACTGCTGCTAATAGAAATAAACGAGTCTCCTTAGCCGATTCAACTTCGGTGGGAGGCATGAACAGTTTAGAAATGATTTCTCGGATGGAAATCTATTAGACTACTCTCAAATCAAATCAGTAACTCGGCATGAGCATTGAGCATGGTTCTGTATAGACGAGCATCTTCATTGAATTGAGTAGACGTTTGGTAATACAGTCTGTATTCTCAATGCTCATTTGCCACTAATAGAAACAATACATAGTACTCTCTCTTCTAGCGAGTTCAAGTCTCGCGGAGAGTACAATTGCAGTTGCGGAAATACGGATTTTTGAATACATATGGTGTCTAGCACACTCTACAATCAGGAAAAGTTGTACAAAGAAGCCGCTCCCGTCGATCAAGCCATGTATCAGACGGAGGGGTGGGAACGAAAGAACTATCGCTACGATTTTGCTAATGCTCAAAATCTGGAGTTGACGGATCAGTATGTGAAGGAATCTGACCGTGATTTCCTTAATCCAGATACGACGGAGATGCCTCACGGTCCTAGTGGCATTAGCGAAGTTAGCGGCGGTGGAGTTGACTTTGTGACTCAAGAAGGGGATGTGCTGCCAACATTCCGCTTCAATCACGGGTACACAATCGCCCTTGAAGAAGCGCTATCTGGTGCTGATGTTCAGGAGAAGACTCGTGCCGTGATGGAGATCTTCGACCATTTCGCTGATGGTATGTGGATGACGGGAATCTATGATCGAAATGGTAATCAGGAGCGTATGGGAGCGCTTCAGTGGTTGAAAAGCTCCATCCCCTCGTCTCGAAGCTTTGACTGCTCTTCGACAAGTTACGATAACTACCGAGGTAACGGTAAGCAGTCTGATATCCTCAAGTATGATGCTTACAGTGAGCTAAGTGGTCGAATCATTCAGGATGGCAAATGGACAGCTATCGGTCGTCATGAGGCTCTGGCACAATTCAACAAGTCTGTTGATGATTCCTCTGGTTCGACCGATGATACCTATTGGGACCGTTTCCATGCGACTGAAGAGGGTGACATTGGCATTGAGCAGAAATACCTCATTCCGCCTCAACTGACCCTTTCTGAAGCGCCTAATGGGATGGAACCTCATTCTATCGACCTAACGAGTGAGCTTGGACCAGACGAGATTATTCTCACTCCCAACTTTGAGGATATTCGCCAAAAGTACTGGATGCTTCACCAGATGAATACTCCCGAACATTGGATGGTCGAGCGTTCTGGTGGACGTATTCAGAATGATTTTATCTGGCGTTATAGCCACAGCTTCGATCCGCTGAATTCGCATGCGTCTGCCACAGACTCGATCCACATCACGAATCTGAGCGCTCTTCTGGAATAACCAGACATGCACTGGAAAATAGACGATGATGAGAAACTTCTCTCGTCAGTACGGGATATCGCTGAAGAATCATCTGACTTGAGAGATAGAGAAATCGAGAGCGCCATCGATCGATCGAAGACAGTGCTCGTTGTGGACGCTGGTGTGGACGAGAGCGACTTCTACAAAGACGATGATGCTCTTGCCAGCCTACTCTATCTATCGTGTCTCACGGTGGCTGATGCCGCGAGAGAGGACGCTGATGTGATACGGGGAGGATACTCTCCGCTCGATGAACGATACAGTTGTACTGATGTGAGTCGAGCAACTGAAGGACGATATCGCCTTTGGCACGATTCGATTTGTGAAGCGTGCAATGCATATCTCTATTCTCCTGAAGAGCGCTCAATGCCGATGAGTCCGATGACGCCCTTTCCATGAGTCGTGAACATAGAGACGGATATGAGGTAGATTCGAACGACAATGGGTATGATCCCGATGCAGGGAATGCCACTCCGCAAGATGGGCGTTGTAATGCCCTTCTAACCAATTGGCGTTCTCGCTACGGTTCCCAACGTTACTGTGGTCGGTTGCCAGAGAAAGATTTCATCGATGATGGTTCGGAGCGTTGTAATATGCATAAGAACCGAGACGGATTAGCAATGCGAGCAAGGGAACTGCAAGCCACAGGAATACACTGCAAGACTGTCTTCCATGCATTTGATGGATTTGACCCACTGATGAGGATGCTTGCCTACAGCAAGTTCGATAACCTCTTAGACGAGTCCATATACAACTTCGACCCGAATTACTACGTCAAGTATCTCGACTTTAGCGACCACGAAGGCAGATACATTGTAGCGGAGTATCTGGACGATGAGGGAGTTCTTCATCTGGATGTACCTCATCCTACGCAAAACACCCATCGTGCCATCAAGGGGCTGTGGGAGGCTGCTGTGAACGCTGTGATATCTCTCAACGTTCAATCGAAGTTAGCTAAATGTGATTTGGAGAAAGAGATAGTTTCCGATTCGGAACTCATCTTTGACGATGATAGAGATCATGAATGGGCGGAACTTACCGAGATGACTGAACACCATCTCAATCTCCCCTACGATAGGCTTGTCCGACAGCACAGCGATTTGCTTGAGTTAGGTGGGGTCGGTGTCAATGAGGCTTCTGTTGATGAAAATCCTGATGAAGTGGTTGAGATTTATAGCAGCCCACTTGATGAGGATGGGATTGATCCCGAGGCGTTCGTTGATGAGCCTGAAGTTCCGATAGATATAAAGTAAGAATCTATAGAGGTACGATTCTCCATATTTGATTGGTCGAAAAATTAATTCAATTTCTCCTTGATATTCGTTGTCGGATGAAGACTTGTAATTGCACACATGGCCTTCAGTCCGACTAGGGGACCTTGATACCATTCCTATCCTTCCCCTTTCATGCTTGGTCAATAACGAACTGATGAGAATTATGTGAATGGTTCTCTATTGGGGTGTGTTTCCACTGTTTCATCTGTAGCCCCCTATTTCGATTGGAGAAGTATTATACACTGCCGTTTCTACGTTTCTTCTGGCAATTATCATACGCTACTAGAATATGATGATTACTGACAGATACTTATGCAGAACGAAGCATCATGATATTCTGACGAAGCTAAGCAGTCTCTCTCATCGCACAGTCAAAACATTTATGCCATTCACTACCATGCTAGTATTTGGCAGAGGTGATAGAAACTGACACAACACAAAATATTTGCGCAGGAGATTCGGATAGCACCTACATTCCGTCAGATATTGTGTCAATCCATGTGTGAGCTTTCTCAAACCATTAACTTTTTGTTTTATGAGCCTATTGCTCACGAGGAGGAGCATTCACGCTACCCAGTTCAAAGCTCCTCGATGTGCCACCAAACGCATCTACCACGAATGTCATGGTGGGGAAATTTCCATTTCCTTTTTCACGACTAATCAGATGGAAATACCCATAGACGTAAGGCCGCAAATCCGAATTTCAGACGATTTACATACTCACTCGCAAACACTGCAATGGGTTTGCGAGCGCATGCGCGTAAGGGACGGAAATTCGGCTCGTTTTCTTGATGGATACTTGACTCAGACTAAGGTTCCATAACACCAGTTCTATTATCGAAATCGGTAGTGAATTGGAACATTGAAAAAAGGAAGATGAGCATCCCGAAAGCAAACGGGACTATTGCCGCCATCATCCATACTGCCGTCCAGAATGGCAATTGATGGAATAGTCGGATAGCGAGGTAACTAGCCGCGCAGACTCCCGAGATACCGAATAGTAGCAAGGCTAATGAGATGAAAACCATTGTGTCGTTATTCTCTTGTCTCTCATAGAAGTCAAAAGAAAGCTCCGTGACGATCAATAGAGCGGTCACAATGAGAACAGTCACCTCAAGCATCGTGAGAAGTATGGTATTTATTTCTACCATGTTCTAACTTCAATTGTACTTGAACAATAATACTGACGACATGAATTGAGGAGAAGGTACTTCCATCGACGTTTACCCCACATTTCGAGGGGTGAGATGTACCTTCCACCGAAAATCTCTCCTTTTTGTTATGAGCCTACTGAAAACAGGCGAATTAACGCCTATCGAACATCGTTAGAGGGACAATCTACCTCAAATAGAGTCGAGATACCCCCTACGTTGCTCTACCTTCTCTTTCTCGGTACGCTGATCGTAGTGGGCATCAAGAACATCACGACTCACATCGAACCTATCGGAAACGACCGTATCTGGCACATCGCTCTTTAGAAAGTTCGTGATTGCCGCTCTACGCATAGGATGCCCACTATATGACGATGGACACTTACCAGACTCATTTTTGTACTGAGCGGCTTCACACGACGCTATGTCCCTCCCGTGAGGACACTCACCACTATAGAAGCATGGTTGGGTCAGTCGGTATATCGTTCGACGGATGGTCGGTTTCGCTATCCTACCGTTGTCAGTCGTGAAGAGAGGGGAACGCCCATACTCGTCTTCTACTGATGTACGCTTCATCCGTAGATAGTCATCGAGGAGTAGGCACATCTCTTCGTTCAGAGCAATGTACCGCTCTCCCTCAACGCCATTCTTCAATGGAGTGTCCTCGGTAGGGCGATGGTGCGTTGCTATGTATTGTTTCTTCGAGTCATAGTCCTCGACATCGAACGAGCGTACTGTGCCTGTTCGAATGCCTGTATGCCACAGCAATTCGAAGATAACGTGCCTTCTAGAGGCATAATCAAACTTGCGTAACCGCTCTATGATGGACTGAATCGTCTCGACGTTAGGCATCTCTGTTCGAGCGCCGTCCGTTACCTTCGGAATGATGACCTTCTCGGGGAGTGAGTCATCTACTGCTTCGATTGTTGTTGCCCACTTCAAGAACACTCGGAACCGACAGAGCTTGATCTGAAGAGATGTTTGTGCCAGGCCGTCTGCCATCTCAAGGCGGTACTGGTTGAGATGGCGTCCAGATAACTCGTTCAGGTTATCGACATCGTTGCTACGACACCACTTCACGAACTGATTCAGGTCCATCCGATAGCTCCGTATCGTCTTTTGAGCTAACTCTGACCGACGTTGGTCGAGATACAATTCAACTGCTTCCTTCGGCGGTATTGGGGTTAGCGCTGTCATGTGTTTTCAGGCTAAAACCCCAGTAAAAAGAGGCGGGGAGTAGGTTTCGAAAACCCCCCTCGAATGCCGGGTTCAGTGGCGGCGTTTCGACGGGGCTCACTCCTCTCGTCGCTCGTCGCGGAGTGCCCGCAGCACGTCCTGCCGGGCGATGATGCCGACGAGTTGCCCGTCCTCTATCACCGGGAGGCGGTTGATGTCGCTCTTGGCGTCGGCCAGCAGGTCGAGGATGTGGTCGAGGTCGTCGTCGGGCGTCACCGTCACCACGTTCTCGGTCATGACCGTTCGAACCGGCTTCCCGGCGTTTCTCACGAGGTCGATACCGGCGTCCAACTCGTCCCACGAGAGGTCGAAGCCGTATTCGAGGCTTTCGAGGAACGGCGGGAATCCGATGGGAATCCACAGCGTTCGGTCGCTCGGTTGGAACAGGTGCACGAGGTCGTGTTGCGTGACGATACCCACGACGCGGCCGTCGTCGGTGACGGGGAAGCCGTTGAACTGGACCCGCGCCAGGCGCGTCAGCACGTCGCCGATTTCGTCGTCGGACGAGACGGTTTCCACGTCGGTCGTCATCAACTCGCGGGCGGTGATTGCCATACGTGAACGGTGGCACGCACGCGGTGTAAACGTTGTTACGAGACGTCGGTCGTCCGTCTGATTCCGTCAGCCTTGCGAATGTGACCGTTGGTATAGCAGTTCTCTCGTCCCATTCGACGGTTTCGTAACCGGTTACAGACGTAAAATAACCGCAACAGCAACCGTACCGCATCAGCCACACCCTCCCCAACCGACTCCCTCCCCCGCTTCGCTCCTCCGGTCGTCCCTCGCACGACTTCAGCGGGACGACGCGGCCGAGAGTGGCCGCGTCGTCCCGCCAGCGCGCGCCAACGTGGATGATTACGATATGCGAAACGGATCGATTTACGAGACGCGAAGCCGACTTACGATGTGCGAAACCGACCGTTTGTTCGTCTCACTCCTCGGGGTATCGCTCGTACTCCGCGCCGACGGCGAGTTCCATGGTGTGCGGGCGAACGCCGAGCGTCAACCCGTCCCATTCGCCCTTCTCGCCGTCCAGACTGAACTCGACGGGCGAGTCCTGTTCGACCTCTATCTCCAGCGTGGGCGTCTTGAGGTGGGTCACGTTCTCCGTTTCGCTGCCGAACAGGCGTTGCATCGTCGCCTCCTGAAGCAGGTTCGCGGTGGGGGTCTTTTCGATGACGGTCACGTCCAGCAGACCGTCCTCCATGTTCGCCTGCGTTCGGCCCTGCACCGGGAACCGTCGCCCGTTGCCGACGAGGACGAACACCGCGTCGCCGGACCACGTCACATCGCCGTCGTCGGACGCCGCTATCGTGAGCGGAAGCCCCTCGTAGTCGGTCATCAACCGGAGGGTGTTCACGACGTAGGCCAGCACGCCGAGGCGCGCCTTCTGCTCCGGGTCGGTTTGGTGGCTCGCGTCCGCGGTCAGTCCCCCGACGCACGAGTTGACGAAGGGTCGCCCGTTCGCGGTGCCGAGGTCGATTCGACGCCGTTCGCCCGCGTCGAGAACCTCGAAGGCGTGTTCGATGTCGGTGACGCCGATGTTCCCCGCGAAGTTGTTCCCCGTTCCGGCCGGAATCACGGCGAAGGTCACGGCGTCCAGCGCGTCGGCGTCGCCCAATCCGCGAACGACTTCGTGGATCGTCCCGTCACCGCCCGCGGCCGCGACCACGGCGGCACCGTTCTCCGCGGCGTGGCGTGCGAACTCGTTTGCATCCCCTTCGCTCTGGGTTTCGAGGACGGTACAATCGTACTCCGTCGCGAGGCGCTTGACCTGCTCGCGGTGGTTCGCATCGCCGCTGATGGGGTTCAACACGACGACGCGCTCGTACTCGACGGCCTCCTCGCTCGCCACGAGGTCGTCCACCGCACCCTCCTCGTCGGCTTTCATGCACTGACTGACCGGCGGAAAAACCAAAGACCTATCGGCAGTATAGCTACGAACGTGTTTGCCCTCGACCTACACGCTCACACGCGATTCTTCCACGGCCACGAACGCGCCGCCGCGCTGTTCGACCCGTTAGGCGTTCGACTCCTCGAACTCGGCGCGCGCTACCGCGGATTGGACGGCGTGGCGCTGACGAATCACGATTACTTCCACCCGTTCGCCGGACGCGTCGTGGAGACGATTCCGGGTATCGAAGTCTCCACGACGAAGGGACACGTCCTCGTCGTCGGACCCGACCCGCCGACGCGCACCGAACCGGGGACGCTCACGCCGAAAGAGACGGTCGCCCTCGCCCACGAGCGAGGCTGTGCCGCCATCGTCGCCCATCCGTACCGGAACAGCACCGTGCGCGAGGTGGACGCCGAGTTCGACGCCATCGAAATCAACGGCAAGCACCCGCGAACCGAGGAGTGGGCGCGGCAACTGGCCGACCGCTACGACCTGCCGCTAGTTGGCGGGAGTGACGCCCATTATCCGCTCGAAGTCGGGCGCGCGTACACGATGATCGATGCGGACGTCTTGACCCCCGAGAGCGTCGTCAGCGCGATACGGGACGGCCGCGTCGAACCGAGAGTCAAGCGGGGGACGTTCGACCAACTCGTCCGCCGCGGTTATCGCGAAGTACACGAGGGAAAGGACAATCTCCACCGTCCCGAGGAGGAGTCACCGGGCGTCGGCGAACCGCCGCAACCGGAAGACTAGCCGAGCCGCTCGTCCAAAATCAATCGAGTCTTCGTACTCACCACTTCTTCCATCTCCCGCGCGCGGGTGATGAGTTGGTTCACGCCTTGCGTGTCCGAGGCGTCCACGACGAGGACGATGTCGTCCTCGCCGCTGACCTGCCAGACGAAATCGACCTGCTCCCATTCCGCGAGCGTGTCGGACATCCTCGTCGTGTCGACGGCCACGTCCACGCCGATCTCTATCATCGCCTTCACGTTTCCGGTGTGGGTCGTGACGGTGAACCGCTCGATAACGCCGTCCTCGGTCATCCGTTCGACACGATTTCGAACGGTGCCTTCCGACGTACCGACCGATTCAGCTATCTCTGTGTACGGAGTTCGGGCGTCTCGCCGGAGGAGATTCAGTATCTGTCGGTCGAGTGCGTCCATGGAGATATGCAGATAGTGTTGCCCGCTACTTGACGATTACGAATTTCGTAACGATGTTACGAAAGCAAGGTTTATTATGCTTTGTTGCATATGAATATCGTAATGCCGGGTGCCTACGTCGCGCTGGAGGGTGGCCATGTGGTGGAAGCCCGTGGTCGTGCTCCGGGAACGGCTTGCGGTGAACTGGTTTTTACAACAGCATACACGGGTTACGAGGAGAGCCTCACCGACCCGTCCTACGAAGAACAGATACTCACGTTCTCGTATCCCCTCATCGGGAACTACGGCGTCCGAGAGGAACGCTTCGAGAGCGACCGAGTACATCCGCGCGCCGTCGTCGCGCGTGAACTCACCGAGGACGTCGCGGAGTGGCTCGAAGCCGAGGGCGTCCCCGCGGTGGACCACCTCGACACCCGCGATCTCGTCGGCGGGATTCGAGAACAGGGCGCGATGAAGTGTGGAATCGCGGTCGGCGAAAACGCAACGCCCGAGGACGCGCTCGCGGAACTCGAACGCTGTCCGGGTATGAGCGACCACCACGACATCGGCGAGCAGGTCAGCGTCTCCGAAACCGAGATTCACCTCGGCGACGGCGACGAGGACGGCAAGACGGTCGCGCTCGTGGACTGTGGTGCGAAGGGGAGCATCATCGACTCGCTCGTCGAGCGCGGGGCGGACGTCCACGTCCTCCCGCACGATGTGTCCGCGGACGAGGTGGAAGCCATCGAGGCCGACATCCTGTTCATCTCCAACGGTCCGGGCGACCCTGCGAACTTCGAAGCCGCACAGGAACTGGTCGAGACGTTCGCGGGCGAACTCCCGCTCGCGGGCATCTGTCTCGGTCAGCAGATAATCGCTCGCGCGCTCGGTGGCACGACGGAGAAGATGGACTTCGGCCACCGCGGCGTCAACCAGCCCGTTCGCGATCTCGAATCGGGACAGGTCGTCATGACCACGCAGAATCACGGCTATACCGTCGCCGACCCCGGCGACCTCGAAGTCACGCAGATCAACGTCAACGACGACACGCCGGAGGGGTTGGAAAACGACGAACTGGACGTTCTCACGCGCCAGTACCACCCCGAAGCCAACCCCGGACCGAACGACACCCTCGGATTCTTCGACGACGTGCTTTCGCTGGCACCCCGAAAACGACTCGTCGTTGCCGACTAACGGGTTCGAACGCTACCATCCGTCGGACCGACGGTAGCGCGGTCACCGATCACCGATCTTTCACTCTTCGATTTCGATTCCGATCTCTTCCTCGCCGGGAACCTGCCAGTCGAGTTCGACCAGCCCCCGCGACGTTCCGCGTTGGCCGTCGCGACTGACCACCTCGAACGTTCGGTTCTCTGCCTCGGGCGTGAACAGCGCGCCGATCATCAGTCGGGCGACGTCCGCTCGCGGAACGCTTCCCGAGACCGTTTCGCCGCCCTCCCCGACCAACACGTCGCCCGTCGCGGGCGCGTTCGTCAGCTCACCGGGACGAACGATGGTGTATGGGACGCCCGACGTTCGAAGCACGGCCTCCGCGTGATTTTTCTGGTTGAGGACGTGCCAGAGGAGGAGTCGGAGCGGCACGGGCATCTTCTCGCGGGAATCGCCGACGCCGATGGCGCTCTCGAAGACGAAGTGTTCGATGTTTGCGGCCAGTGCCGCGTGGACGAGGTTTTCGACGCCCGCACCGTCGGCGAGGTCCCCGCCCAGCAGCACGTCGAGGCCCGGCGACGACCCGACGGCACAGAGGACGGCATCGCAGTCGGCGACGGCGCGGGAGGCGTCGCCCGGGTCCAGCAAATCGCCGACGATGACCTCGTCCGCGCCGTCTGCTGACAGTTCCCGTTCCTTCTGTCGCGAACGAGTCATCGCCCTGACCGTGAGGTTCGTTCCACGGAGCCCTCGGAGGAGTTCGCGGCCCGTGTCACCGCTCGCACCTGCGACGAGTACGCGCTCGATTTCGTTCGACATCGTGTCGATGTCTTCGTGTAGAGCGGGGAAAGGTTTCGCGGCCAACGGCGTCGTGGTACGTCCTCGGAGCTGGCGAGCGATGCGTACATCCCTTATCCAAACTAGATGATAAAAATAAAATTCAGATATAAATTTATTCAAAACTAGATTAATTATTTATTCTCTTATTTCATTATCAAAGAGGTAGCCATGAAACAAAACCACGACGCGGACGGAGATAGAGCACGATCGAACAGGCGAGCAGTCCTCAAAACCGGCGCGCTCGGACTGACGAGCATCGTCGGCGGGAGCGGCTTTGTCAGCGCGGCACCGGACGGGAAATCCCCGCGGGGAAGCGACGTCCACACCGTAAAAGCGTCCCGCGGAGCGTCGATTTCCGAAACACAGCGGCGCGAGGTTCGACGGCGCGCCGTCCGTGATTTCGAGCGCAAGAACGACCGTTCCCCTGCGGTCGTCCCCGCAAGCAAGCAGAAAACGAGTTCCGGCGAGGTCGTGGCGTACGCGTACGGGTTCGACGCGAACGGTATCGGTCGCTCCTACGTCGGCGTCGCGGCCGAGGACGTGTCGGAACCGCAGTCCCGTTCGGGTCGCGCCGAAGCCCTGATTCACGACCGGTTCGACCGCCACGTCGCCGATCTTTCCTCGACCATCCAAGCGTCCGAACAGGTCACCACGATGGCCGGCGGAACGGTTTCCGGCACGGACAACATGGAGCAGGTGTACTCGCAAAAACTCGAATACGCGGACGACCCCTACGGTGTCGTCGGTGCCACGTTCTACGTGTTCATGGATACGCTCGATAGCACCGAAGGCGACGTGTTCTCGCTCCACTCCCCGGCCGGGTTCGAGCCCGGAACGTCCGCGTTCGGAAGCGACTACAAGAACGAATGGGGACGGGTGTATCACCACTGGGACCAGAGCGAGATGGGGAACGCCGACGTGGATTACGGTCAGTGGAATCCGTACGGAACCCAGGGCGGTTCCTCCTCAACTAGCTACTCACTCAGTGTGACCGTCGGCTGGATGACGGCACAGGTTTCGGCGGGCATCAGTTGGTCGTACTCCCAACCGAACGTCGAAGTCGTGGACGAATCCTCGGCGTACAACGAGTATAACCAGTGGCAGTTGAAGGTCAACGCCGACGGGGACGACGACACCCGGACGAACTTCATCGGCTTCCAACCGTCGAGCGCCGCGTCGATGAACCACTACGACTCGTCGATGGGCAGCCGAATGCTCTCCGGAAACGAAGTGAAAGCGAACTTCTCGAACGGCACCGATAGCTACGACCTCTCCTCGGAGAACGAGTTCTACCTGAACCCGTGACTCCCGGTGAGACGGGAATCGACCCCGACTAACGACCCCACTCGCGTTCGACTTTCGGCCTGTCGCCGACCGACTGCACGCACAGCGGTTCGTCGCGCGCGGCGAGCGCTTCAAGCGCCGCCGTCGCGCTGGCAGCGGTCGTGAAGTACGGGAGGTCCTCCTCGACGGCCATCTCCAGCGCCGCACGGTCGTCGCTCACGAGGAAGTCTATCTTCCCCTCCCGGACCGCTTTCGCGGTGTCGTCGAACTCGGCGAGCTCGTAGTAGTCGCCGAAGCCGTCCACGTCCAGTTCGATGGCCGCGACGCCCTCCGCCGGAAGCGCGTTCGAGGCGGCGGATTGTGCCTTTTCGTAGGCCTTGCCGAACGAGTCGGCGGTGCCCATCACTTCGCCGGTCGATTTCATCTCCGGGCCGAGGCGCGGGTCGGAACCGGACAGGCGGTCGAACGGGAGAACGACCTCCTTCACGCTCGTCTGCTCGGGTATCCGTTCGACCGCGTCGAGTTCGGGCAGCGTCTTCCCGGCCATCGCCTTCGCCGCGAGTTTCGCTATCGGAACGTCGGTCGCCTTCGAGACGAACGGAACCGTCCGCGAGGAGCGCGGGTTGGCTTCGAGGACGTACACGGTTCCGTCCTGCACAGCCAGTTGGACGTTCAGCAGGCCGACCGTGTCGAGCGCGCGAGCGATGTCTTCCGTCACGTCACGGACGCGGGAGAGCGTCTCCTCGTCCAGCGAGCGCGGCGGAATCATGCAGGCCGAGTCGCCCGAGTGAACGCCCGCGGTTTCGACGTGCTCCATGATGCCGCCGATGACGATGTTCTCGCCGTCGGACACGGCGTCCACGTCCAGTTCCACGGCGTCGGCGAGGAACTCGTCGACGAGGATGGGTTTGTCCGGCGAGACACGAACGGCCTCCTCGATGTATTCCGTCAGTTCCTCGTCGTCGTACACGATGTCCATCGCGCGGCCGCCGAGGACGTAGGACGGGCGCACGAGGACGGGATAGCCGATATCGTGTGCGAGTTCGAGGGCCTCCTCCTCGCTGGTCGCGCTGCCGCCGGTCGGCTGTTCGATTCCCAGGTCGTCCATCAGGCGGTTGAAGCGGTCGCGGTCCTCCGCGAGGTCCATCGCGTCTACCGTGGTGCCGAGGACCGTGCAATCGAGGTCACGGCGTTCGAGCTCCTCCTCCAGCGGGTGGCCGATATCGACCGACGTCTGACCGCCGAACTGGACCATCACGCCGTCGGCGTTCGTCGCCTCGATGACGTCCGCGACTTCTTCGGCGGTTATCGGTTCGAAGAACAGGCCGTCGGAGGTGTCGTAGTCCGTCGAAACCGTCTCCGGGTTGTTGTTCACGACGTGGGCCTCGATACCCATCTCGCGGAGCGCACGGACCGCGTGGACCGAACAGTAGTCGAATTCGACTCCTTGCCCGATGCGAATCGGGCCGCCGCCCACGACCACGACGCTCTCGACGTCGGGGTTCACCTGCAGTTCGTCGTTGCCGAACACGTTCGTCTCGCGGGCGGACCGCGCGGAGTAGTAGTACGGCGTCGAGGCGGCGAACTCGCCCGCACAGGTGTCGACCTGCTTGAACGAGCGCTCGGGTGCGGCCGTCTCGACCGACCCGACGTCAGCGCCCGCCATCGCCGCGACCTCCTGATTCGTGAATCCCTTCTCGGCCGCCGGGGCGAACTCGCCGTCCTGTGCAGCCTCGACCGATTCCGCGATGCGGCCGTAGCGCTCGACGTACCACGATTCGATGCCGGTCAGGTCCGCGACCTGTTCCGCTGTGTAGCCGCGTTCGAACGCCTCGAACATGGCGTACGGGCGGTCGGGGGAGGGTCTTTCGAGATAGTAGGATTCGAGTTCGTCGTCGCCGATTTCATCCCACTCCGCGTCGGGTTCGTACTCCGAACTGCGGAGTGCCTTGAGGAGGCTCTCCTCGAACGTCCGCCCGATGGCCATCGCCTCGCCGGTGGATTTCATCGCGGTGCCGAGTTCGAAATCCACGTCGTCGAACTTGTCCTTGGGCCAGCGCGGCACCTTCGTCACCACGTAGTCGATTGCGGGTTCGAACGCGGCCGTGGTCTCGCCCGTAATCTCGTTCTCGATTTCGTGCAGGCGTTTGCCGAGGGCGACCTTCGCCGTGACGCGGGCGATGGGGTAGCCTGTCGCCTTGGAAGCGAGCGCGGAGGACCGCGAGACGCGCGGATTCACTTCCACGACGCGGTATTCGCCGCCGGGCGTGCCGTCGTCGTGCCACGCGAACTGGATGTTACATCCGCCCTGAATCCCCAAGTCGCGGATGACTTCGAGGGCCGCATCGCGCATCTCCTGATGGCCCTCGTCGGGGATGACTTGCGAGGGCGTGACGACGGTGGACTCGCCCGTGTGAATCCCCATCGGGTCCAAGTTCTCCATGTTGCAGATGATGATACACGAGTCGTCGGCGTCGCGCATCACCTCGTACTCCAGTTCGACCCATCCGGCGATGGATTCGGTGATGAGCACCTCGCTGTTGCGCGAGAGGCGCAGTCCTTTCCGCACGCGCTCTTTCAGTTCGTCCATATCGTGAACGACGCCGGACCCCGACCCGCCGAGGGTGTAGGTCGTGCGCGAGATGACGGGTAGTCCGCCGACGGTTTCGACGGCGTCCTCGACGCGCTTTCCCAGCGCCTCCTCGTCCATCTCGGTGGCCGATTCGCCCTCGTCGAGCGTGATGGTCGTCGAGTACGGCATCGGTTGGTCGAGTTCCTGCATCCGCTGGCGGAACAGGTCGCGGTCCTCGGTGGCGTAGATGGTATCGAGGGGCGTCCCCATGATATCCACGTCGTACTCTTCGAGGATGCCCTCCTCGCTGAGTTCCGCGGTGACGTTCAGTCCCGTCTGTCCGCCGAGACCGGCGATGACGCCGTCCGGGCGCTCCTTCCGGATGATTTCGGCGATGGCGTCCGTCGTGATGGGTTCGATGTATACTTCGTCGGCCATCTCGGGGTCGGTCATGATGGTCGCCGGATTGGAGTTCACGAGAACGACTCGCGCCCCCTCCTCCTGTAGTGCGCGGCAAGCCTGCGCGCCGGAGTAGTCGAACTCCGCTGCCTGCCCTATTTGGATGGGTCCACTTCCGATGAGCAAAATCGTCCTGTTCTCGGTGTCCTTACTCATGGCTGTTATCGGTGTGAAGTTCGTACATCGTAATAAGCCCCACGAATCATTACGAGGTACGAAACTGAATTTCGAATTTCGGAAACGAACTCGTGGATTTGGGTCTTTCGGGAGTTTCCCGACGATTCCGGAACGGAAGCGACGAGACGGGGGGAAGAACTGAACGAAGGCATAGTGACGGCCGTCGTTTTCGACCGAAAGTGAGTTCGGACATCGGCCGGTTCGATAGGTCGCTCGTACGCTCCGGACGCAAATTTTTCCGCCACTTCCGCGACCGATAGCGTCGCGCGCGGCGCGACACGACTTCGCACCACGCACGCGCGTCGGATAGTCCGTCCGTAGCGTGGACGACACGGGCGGACCTAACCGAGTGTCGCCGTTCGTCTTTCAGTTCCGCTCGTCGGAGTTACATCAGCAGGTAAAGGGTTTTACAGCCTGAACCACTACGTCGAATCATGTGGAAACGGTTGCTGGCGCTGTTGCTGTTGATTCCGTTACTCGACGGGTTGTTCCTCGTCTTCGTCGCCAGCCAGATCGGCTGGCAGATCACCGTCGTGCTCGTCGTGCTGACCGCCCTGCTCGGAATGTTGCTAGTTCGCGCCGAGGGGAGACACACCATCAGGGAGATTCAGTCCGACCTCGCACGCGGGAACGCCCCGACGAACCGCATCATCGACGGCGGGTTCCTGCTCGTCGCGGGTGCCTTCCTCCTCACCCCCGGCCTCATCACGGACACGCTCGGGTTCCTCTTCGCGCTCCCGCCCACGCGTGCGGTGTTCCGTACGGTGGCCAAGAAGTGGATCATCACGCCGTACATCGACAAGCAGACCGGCGGGTTCGCCACGGGCAACGTCTACACCTTCGGCTTCCCCGGCGGCGGCAACCTCACCGGAACCGGGGACTCGGGAACCTCCTCCTCGAACGGTTCGGACGGCGACACCTATCGGGTGGATTCGGACGCCTACGACATAGAGTTCGACGACGATTCCGAGGAGAAAGGAAACCCTTAAAACTCACAACCGGCAACGAGTAAATGCGCCAACCGGGGCCAATAGCTCAGTTAGGTTGAGCGCTCGGCTGATAACCGGGAGGTCCGCGGTTCAAATCCGCGTTGGCCCACCTTCAACGGGGGCCGAGGACAAACTCCCCAGCCACCTAATCTTACGGTTCACAACACCTTCGAGAGTTTTCTCTGGGCGTTGTGTTTTCGGTACTACGATTCCTTAGCCACCGCTTCCATCCGTCTGTACTTTCCGTACCACCCAGACGAACGAGATGATTGCCAGCCCCGTCAGCAGGTGTTTCGCCAGTCCGCGCCAGTTCGGATAGTCGGTTTTCGTACCTTGTTTCTCCATGGGGTTCCGTCGGGCGAGTCCCTGAAGTCGGTTGTGGCGTTCGGAAATCGTCTCTCGAAAATCGGAGATTCCTCGGTCAGTTGCGTTCGCGTTCCCGCTCCCGCCGCGCTTTCACGTCCGCAACCGTCTCGTTCTCCAAGAGCAGGTTCACCCGACGTTCGAACTCCTCTTCGTCGATTTCCCCGCGGGCGTACCTGTCACGGAGGGTATCGAGGGCGTCCTGCTGGGGGTCTTTCCCCTCCTCCGTTCCGTCCCGTCCCTCCCCCTCGTACCAGTCGGGCGTTCCCGTCGCCCGTTTGACCGCGTCGGAGAGGATGGCGACCAGCGGGAGCACGACGACGAATCCGATCGCGAAGATCATCCACGCCCAACTGATCCCTAAGAAGAGGCCGAGAATCCCCGTACCGAGGATGACGAAGACGAGTATCGCGGGAGCCTCGTTCAACAATTCGTCCAGAAGACTGCCCATAGAGCGTTTCTTCACCACCATTCATAAAAAGATTGTCACTCGTTAGGGAGCAAGTTCTTACCGTGTGCAACCCAATCCCAAGCATGGCAAACCGCGTGCCATCGGGACCGGAGGGGGTACCGATTTTGGGGTCCAGTCTGCAGTACGCGGACGACCCGTTAGGGTTCATGGAGCGCGTCGCACGCGAGTACGGCGACGTGGCCCGTATCGACGTGTACGGAACGGAGGTCTACCAAGTGACCGACCCGGAAGCCATCCGGCGCGTCCTCGTGACGAACGCCGCGAACTACCGCAAGCCGAATCTGGGCGGCGACGAGGGCCTGGGTGGTCTCCTCGGCGACGGATTGCTGACGAGCGACGGCCACCACTGGCAACGCCAGCGCAAGACTATGCAACCGTCGTTCTACGGCGCGAAACTGGACGAGTACGGGAATATCATCGTCCGCGATACGATCGAATTGGCCGACTCGTTCGTGGACGGCGAACACACCGACATCCACGCCGAAATGTCGGAACTCACGCTCAAAATCGTCGTCGAGAGTCTTCTCGGCGTGCGAATCGACGGGATGGAACGCGCCATCCGCGATGCGCTGGTCGAAGTCGGCGAGCGCTTCCAACCCGGCCCGCAGGGGTTCGTCCCCGAAGAGGTGCCGACGCCGCGAAACGTGCGGTATCGGCGCGCCGTCGAGAAACTCGACCGAATCCTCCGCGAAATCCGCCGACAACACGACTACACCGGCGACGAGGACGACCTGCTCGGCGTACTGTTCGACCGGGAGGAGGTGGGAGACCTCGACGCGGAGAGCGTTCGCAACGAGATGATGACGATGTTGCTCGCGGGCCACGACACGACGGCCCTGACGCTCACGTACGCGTGGTATCTCCTGTCGAAGCACCTCGAGGTCGCAGCGCGGTTCCACGACGAACTCGATTCGGTGGTGGACGGGACGCCGACCGTCGCCGACCTCGCGCACCTCGACTATCTCGACAAAATCGTGACCGAGGCGATGCGGCTGTATCCGCCCGCCTACGTCGTCTACCGACAGACGGTGGCGGCGGACGAACTCGCCGGGTTCCACGTTCCCGCCGACACCATCGTCTCCACGCCACAGTGGGTCGTCCACCACGACGAGCGCTACTTCGATGACCCGTGGGAGTTTCGACCCGAACGCTGGACGGACGAATTCCGCCGCGAACTCCCGCCGTTCGCCTACTTCCCGTTCGGCGGCGGCCCGCGCAAATGTATCGGCGACGGGTTCGCCATGCGCGAGGCGAAACTCGTGCTGGCGACCCTCGGGAAGCGATTCGCGTTCGACCTCGTGTCGTCTGCGCCGTTGTCGCTCGTCCCCCTCGTCACTTTGCACCCCGAAAACCCGGTCGAGGTGACGGTTCGAGCGCGGTAGGATGGTCGCCGTTCGCCCCTCAGTCCATTTCGCGGATGACGAACGAGATGCCGATGCCGGCCGCGAGGAGGACGACGAGGTTGAATATCGCGTTGAACAGCGACCGATACTGCGAGGCGACGAAGGTTCGGATCACGTTCAGCGCGCTCATGTAGAACTGGAAGAGCGCCACGACGGCGAGGAGGACGAGGACGACGAGCGCACCCCGATACAGGTAGGTCCGAACGTCGAGTTCGTCGGCCGTGTTCCGCAGGCGGTCATCGTTTCGGTTCGCCCGTTCGGGTTCCGGCGGCGTTGCTCGTTCGTCGTTGATCGTCGTTCGTCCGCCGTCGGTCGTCGCGGTTCGTCCACCGTCGGTCGTCGTCGCGGTCGTCGAGGCCGATTCGTCCGCACTCGTCGTGGATTCGCTTTCAGTCATGTTTCCTCCGATTGGTTCGTGCAACCAGTCCCGCCCCGAGCAGGGCGACGATTCCCGCGACGACGGTGAAGCCCGGTTGTCCGGCGTCGTTCGCCGTCGTCGTCTTCGACTTCGATCCCTTCGTGTTGCTGCCCTCGAAATCCGAGACGGACAGTTCGACGTCCGATTCCGTCTCGTTGACCGAGAGCGTCTTCGAGGGGTCCAAGTTCGCGGCGCTTCGCGCGGTGCCGATGACGACGCCGTCCTTCCAGAGGACCGCGTCGAGATAGTAGTTGTAGCCGTCCGGCACCGTCACGGTCGCCGACGGGTTCGCGGTTCGCCCCGCGTCGATGGTTCCGACGGGAACGGTCGTTCTGTCGGTGACGATGTTCGAGTCCGCCTGCCGCGCGATGAAGACGATGCGAACGTCCTCGGAGGGGTCGTCGCCCTCGTTCGTCAGATAGGTCGAAACGTCGAGCGACACCCGGTCGTCGCTCACGGTAGCAATCGAGTAGTCGATGGGTGGGAACGCGCTCGTTCCGTCGTTCCAGTGGAAATCGACGCCCGTTCGGGCGTAGTCGGGTCGGAGCGCGCCGACGCCGCGCACGTCCGTGCCGCCCTCTGCGATTCGCTTCCCGTCGCTGAACACGACTGTTTCGATCCTGTAGTCGCCGCGACGTTCTACCGAGAGGTTCTGCGTGACGCTCTCCTCCCGTTCGCCGTCGATGGTCGGGACGCGCGACTGCGTCGTCGTCTCGACCAATCCCGAGTCCGAGTGGACCGCTCGGACGAGGACGGAGACGTTCTCCGCCACGCTGCCTCGGTGTTCGAGTCGCGTTTCGACCGCCAAGGTCGCCGTCCCGCCCGACACGTGACCGGGCGCGATGGACACGTCTTCGATTCGAAGACCGCTGGGGCGTTTCTCCTCCCGTGACCCCGCCGCGAGTGCGCCGGGAATCACGGCGGCAGCGAGCAGGCTCACCACGACGAGGAGGGCGATGCCGCCCGCAAGTATCCGTTCACGTTTCATGTCCGATTCGTGTGGTTTTGGACTAAATGCTTTGTGCTCTGTCACTTGGTCCGCCGCTCGGTACAAACCGTGCGATTCAGGCGGGTGGAGGACGAACGCGCTGACATGAGCACACAGAACGCCGCGGGGAAGGTTCGGTTCGGCCTGGCGATGGCGCTCGGCGTCATCGTGCCGGGGATGGTGAAATACGTCCTGACGCAGAACGGCTACGGACTCCTGGGGACCCTCATCTTCTACTCCGGCTATCTCACGGCCGCCATCGTCATCTGGTACGTCTGGGTCAGACCGCTGGAGTTGACGGGGTCGGGCGGGGCATAGCGGAAGTTTAAAGGAGAACTCACCCCGACTGTCGGGCAGGAATGTTCGAGTTCGTCCCACTGCCACTCGTCGACGACTTCCTTCTCAAGATCAACGTCGGTGACGCGGTTTTCGCCCTGTTCGCGCTTTCGCTGTTGGCTTCGATTCCGCTGAAATCCCGGAAGGTTCTGTCGCTGAACTCGATTCTGTTCGGCGTCCTGTTCCTTCTCATCGTCTCGATGGGTGCGCCGCCGACGTACGCCTACCTCGGCGTCGTGTTGTTGGTCGTCGCGCCGCTGTTGTACACGACGGCCGGTCAGTAGATAGAACGTCTTTTTTCCTTGGAGGCCGACCGTTCCGATATGGCAGACGACCTAACGGCCACGCTTCACACGAATCACGGCGACATCGAGGTTCGACTGTTCGACGAGCGAGCGCCCCGCACCGTCGGGAACTTCGTCGGTCTGGCGACCGGCGAGCGGGAATGGACCGACCCGCAGTCGGGCGACCGGATGACCGACCAACCGCTCTACGACGACGTGCTCTTCCACCGCGTCATCGACGATTTCATGATCCAGGGCGGCGACCCGACGGGGACCGGCCGCGGCGGTCCGGGCTACCAGTTCGACGACGAGTTCCACCCCGAACTCTCCCACGACGGCCCGGGCATCCTCTCGATGGCCAACTCCGGCCCGAACACCAACGGGTCGCAGTTCTTCATCACGCTCGACGCCCAACCGCACCTCGACAACCGCCACGCCGTGTTCGGTGAGGTCATCGACGGTATGGACGTCGTCGAGGAGATCGGCAACGTCGACACGAACCCGCAGGACAAACCGCTCGACGACGTCGTCCTCGAATCCGTCGAGATTCACGACTGAACGCGGACGCGAACGTCCTTTCTGCGGTCCGGTTTTCCATCAGGCTGGGTGATTTTTGCCCGTCCGTTCATCGCCACCAGTTACACAGTGATACACATGACGACGAACTCGAACTTCGAACTCGCGGAGTACAGTTGGCCGGACGTCAAAACCGCGCTCGACGACGGGACGCGAACCGCCATCGTAGCGGTTGGGTCGGTCGAACAACACGGCCCGCATCTGCCGTTGCTAATGGATACGCTGGCGGGCGACGAACTGGCGAAACGAATCGCCGAAAAACTCGGCGACGCGCTCGCCGCGCCGACGATTCGGCCCGGTTGTTCGGGACACCACATGGAGTTTCCGGGGACGATAACGATTCCGGCGACGGTCCTCATGGACCTAATTTCCGCCTACTGTGAGTCGCTGGACGAACACGGCTTCGAACACGTCGTCCTCGTCCCGACCCACGGCGGCAACTTCGCGCCTGTCAACACCATTGCACCCGAAATCGCCCGCGACATCGACGCGAACGTCATCGCACTCGCGGACCTCGGGGATCTCATGGAACTCCAGAACGAGGGGCTTCGGAAGGGCGGCGTGGAGTACCAAGAGGACGTGATTCACGCGGGGGCCGCGGAAACCGCGATCGTGCTGGCGATAGACGAGGGTCTCGTCGGGACCGACGAACTCGAACTCGGCCACGAGGAGGAGATTTCCGTCTCCCGACTCCTGAGCGAAGGGTTCAGGTCCATCACCGAGAACGGCGTTCTCGGCGACCCGCGCGAGGGAACCGCGGAGGCCGGCGAGGAGATCCTCGACACCGTCGCGACGGCGTACGCCGAGCGAATCGAAGCGGAGCGCGACGCCATCTGAACGTCGGGGAGTGCTGATTCGACGGTCGGTTGGATGCGCTGGAAAATATCCGTGCGTATCTCTTCTCGGTCGCGGTGATACGGTCTCGAATCGGATTCGGATATCGCACGCTCGATTCCAGCGACCAGGCAACAACGACCAGGCAAACCGCACCGCGTGCGGGCGGGACGCGCACGTCGCGTCCCGCCCTCGGCGTCCCCCTTCCACCCCGGGCGTTCCCCGATTCGCGCGTACTGCGCGAATCGCGTTCACCGCGCGTCCCGTTGCCCGGACGGGGCGGTTCCCGGCGGTTGACCCTTCCTCCCGCGTGGATTCCGAAACCACTTCCATCGTTCGCACCGATGGTCCGCCATGGACCAGTCTGCGGAACGGACGAAGATCGAGTGGCGCGAGTGGGGTGACGCGGCGTTCGAGGAGGCACGGGACGCCGACAAACCGATCCTGCTCTCGCTCTCCGCCCGGTGGTGTTCGTGGTGTCACGAGATGGACGAGAAGACGTACGCCGTGCCGACGCTGGCGGCGAACGTCAACGATTCGTTCGTCCCGATTCGGGCGGATATCGACCGCCACCCGCGCGTCAGGGAGCGCTACAACATGGGCGGCTTCCCGACGACGGTGTTCCTCACGCCGGAGGGCGAACACCTGACCGGCGCGACGTTCCTCGACGCGAACACCATGCGTCAAGTCGTCGGGCAGGTGCGGGACCTCTGGGAGCACAAGGGCCGCGACGCGTCGCAAGTCCCGCGAAACGTCCGCGACCAGAACCCGCCGTCGGGCGAGGTGACGGACGAAATCGAGCGCCTGCTGGTCGGCCAACTGGAAGACCGGTTCGACCCGACGAACGGCGGGTGGGGCGACGACGCCAAGTTCCCGCTTCCTCGAACCGTCGAGTTCGCGCTCAAACGCGACCGGGAGCGGGCGCTCGCCACGCTCTCGTCCATTACGGCGAACCTCTACGACGACTACGAGGGCGGTTTCTTCCGCTACGCTGGGACCCGCGAATGGAACGACGTTCACCGCGAGAAGATGCTCGACGTGAACGCCGCGCTCCTGCGCACCTACGCGAACGCCTACCTGTACACCGGCGAGGAACGCTACCACGACCCCGCCGCAAAGACGGTCGAGTACCTCACGACGACGCTCTGGGAGGGCGACGCCTTCGGCGGAAGTCAGCGACCCGGCGACGGCTACTACGAGGGCGACGCGAGCGACCGCGAGAGCGAGGGGGCTCCGGCGGTCGATTTCACCGCCTTCGCCGACCGGAACGCGCTCGTCGCCGACGCGTTGCTCACCTACGTCGCCTACACGGACGACGAACACGCCCGCCGCTACGCCGAGCGAACCCTCGATTTCCTCTCGTCGTACGTCGAGGACGGCGCCGTCGTCCACTACCGCGACGGCGACGAGGAGGGGGAACGCGGCCTCCTCGCCGACCAAGCCGCCGTGATTCGAGCGTTCGTCACCGCCGCGCAGGTCCTCGGGAACGAGAGGGACTACCTCGACACCGCTCGCGCCGTCGCCGACCACACCATCGACACGCTCCAAACGGACGACGGCGCGTTCGTCGACGGCCCGGAGGAGGGTCCCGGCCTTCTCGACCGGTCGCTTCGTCCTGTGGACGACAACGCGACGATTGCGGACGCGCTGGTCGATTTGGCGATTCTGACCGGCGAGGAGTCCTACGAAATCGCGGCGCGCGACGCCGTCGGTGCCTTCGCCGGTGCGGCCGACAGAATCGGCGTACAGGTCGCCGTCTACGCGACCGCCGCGTCCCGATTGTGCCGTCCGCCCTTGCGAGTCGTCGTCGCCACCGAACCCGGTTCGAACCTTCACCGTGCCGCGCTCCGCCTCGCCGACCACGAGAAGGTCGTCGTCCTCGACCCCGACGGCGAGTACGAACGAGGAACGGCTCGCCTCGTCGACGGGGAGACGGTCTCCGAACCGGCCGCGTCTCCCGCCGAACTGAGTGAACTGGCATCGAGTTTTTTCTGAAGATCTCGCCCGAAGATAATCGTACGTTCGGTCGGATCGTCGGGAACGCACGTAGCGTTTTTATACTGTCGGCCTAATGTCAACAGTTATGGCAAGTCTTCGCGATTTGGGGCTCTCGGAATACGAAACCCGCGCCTATCGGGCGCTGTTGAATACGGGTCCGACGACGGCGAAGGACCTCTCCCGCGTGAGCGAGGTCCCGATGGGACGGATTTACGACGTTCTCAACAGTCTCGAAACGCACAACCTCGTCCGCAGCCAGAGCGCGAGCCGTCCGAAAAAGTACGTCGCGGTCGAACCGAGCACCGCGCTTGACCGGTTGCTCGAAGACAAAATGGACGAATTGAACGCGAAAGCGGACCAGTACGAGAACATCGTCGACGAGTTGAGTACGGAACTCGACACCGTCGAACCCCCCATCGAGGAGGGTTTCTGGACGGCGGCGGTCGGTCCGGAGGAGTCGCTCGAACTGCTCATCGAGCGATTGGACGCGGCGGAACGTCGAATCGTCATGGTCGCCGGGCGCGTCTCGCCGACGTTCGACATCGGCGACATCGGCGACACCGTCACCGAGCACATCGAACGGGCGCTGTCCCGCGACGTGAAGGTGTCGGTTCTCATGTCGCCGAAACTCGTCGACACGCTCCCCGAGAGTGTCGGACGACGCTACGCTTCGACCCTCTCCGACCATCCGAAGTTTTCGGTCCGAACGACGCCCGAACTGGACGGCACGTTCAACCTCATCGACGACATCGAGGTGTGTATCGAGGTGGCGAACCCGCTTTCACCCGGTGAGGCGTTCGCCATGATAGACCTGAAGGACCCCGAATTCGCCGCGAACGTCAACAGCCAGTTCTCCTCGCGGTGGGAGGTCGCGGAACCGCTTCACTTCTGAACTACTCGCGCCGAGCGAGGCCGACGAGGTGGCCCGCCTCTTCGAGGACGATTTCGGACACGCCGAGGCGGACCGCGTTCTCGCTGCCGGGCAGACAACAGACCGCGGTGCCGTCCGCGACGCCAGCCGTCGCCCGCGTTCCGACGATTTTCGTCCCGATGTCGTCGTATGAGAGTCGGCGGAACAGTTCGCCGAATCCGGGCAGTTCCTTGTCGAGGAGCGGGCACACGGCCTCTATCGTCACGTCGTCCGGCGTGACGCCCGTGCCCCCGGTCGTGACGATGACGTTCACGTCGTCGCGGCCGACGATGTTGTTCACCGTCTTCTGTACCCGGTCGTGATCGTCGGCGACGAGTTCCCTCGTGACGACTTCGTGACCCGCTTCCTCGACGAGTCCGGTGATGGCGTCGCCCGCCGGGTCGTCGTCCACCGACCGCGAGGAGGAGACCGTGACGACCGCGAATCCGAGTTCGCTCACGTCGTGGGCGTGGTGGTCGGGATGGTCGTGTTCGTCGTGGTCGTGGTTCCCCCGTTCGTCGTGGCCGTGGTCACGGTCGTCATCGCCGTGCCCGTGGTCGTGACTGTCGTGCCCGTCATCGTCGTGTCCGCCATCGTCGCCGCCGTCGTGGTTCGTCATGTTCAACCGTTGGGCGGCGCGCCCCAAAAGTCCACACGAACCCCCTATTTGCACACAGTTTTAGTCTTCGCCGCTGAGGGTGCACGTATGAAAGCCGTCCAGTTCACGGAACACGGCGGAACCGAGGTCATCGAATACGGCGATTTCCCCGACCCGGAACCCGAACGCGATGAAGTCCTCATCGACGTGAAGGCGGGCGCGCTGAACCACTTGGACGTGTGGACCCGCCGCGGTCTCCCTGGTCTCACCCTCGATATGCCCCACATTCCCGGGAGCGACGGGGCGGGCGAAGTCGTAGCGGTCGGCGAGGACGTGACCCGCTTCGAACCCGGCGACCGCGTCGCCCTCTCGGCGGGCGTCAGTTGCGGCAAGTGCGAATTCTGCCGCCACGGCCAACACTCGATGTGCGTGAACTACCACATCATCGGCGAGCACGTCCGCGGCGTCCACAGCGAACTCGCCGCCGTTCCCGAGGACAACTTGATACCGGTGCCCGAGGACGTCGCGTGGGAGACGGCGGCGGCGGCCCCGCTCGTCTTCCAGACCGCGTGGCGGATGCTCATCACGCGCGCAGACCTCACGTCAGGCGACGACGTCCTCGTCCTCGGTGCGTCCGGCGGCGTCGGCCACGCGGCGGTTCAAATCGCCGACTACGCCGGGGCGACGGTGTATGCCACGGGGAGCAGCGAGGAGAAACTCGAACACGCCCGCGAACTCGGTGCCGACCACGTCATCGACTACGAGGCCGAGGATTTCGCCTCGCAAATCCGCGAGTTGACCGGCGGCCGCGGGGTGGACGTCGTCGTGGACCACATCGGCAAGGCCACGTGGCAGGACTCGCTCAAGAGCCTCGCCAAAGGCGGCAAAATCGTCACCTGCGGCGCGACGACGGGCGGCCAACCGGAGACCGACATCAACCGCATCTTCTGGAACCAGCTTTCGGTCATCGGATCCACGATGGCCAGTCTCGGCGAGGTGGACGACGTGATGGAACTGGTGTGGGACGGCACCTTCGAACCGGCGATTCGGGAGGTTCTCCCGATGAGCGAGACGGCCCGTGCCCACGAGATGCTCGAAAACCGGGAAGGCTTTGGTAAAGTGGTGGTAAAACCCGATAGCGAGCTATGATGACCGAGGACAGCGAACAGCGGGAGTTCGGACGGAGCGGGTGGATTCTGGTCGGCGTGATCGTACTGGCGTTCATCGTTTCGCCGCTCCTCATCTACCTCGACCCGCCGTACCTCCCGTTCAAGTTCGCCTACCTCATCCTGCCGCTCATTCCGGCCCTGCTACTCGGCGGGACGGCGGTCTGGTCGGCCCAAAAGCGAGTGTAGTTCGGAGGACGGTACGGGACCGGGCTTCAGCGTCGCGACCAGTCCGATATCGAATCGTCCACTATTTTATCGTCTCGACTAGTTCCCGTAAAACTGTACCATCCGATATACACAAATTTTTCATGATGTGGGAGAATGACACACACTGAATGAGCGTCATCCACGTCTCGGAGAATCAGAACGGAACGACACATCGACAAGTGGAACTCAAACTCTGGCATCCGGGGTGTTGGACTCTCGAAGTCACCGACGAATACGATGACACGCACATCCTCGAAAAGTCGCTCTACCCGACCGATGAGACGGTCAAAGGCGACTTCATCATCGTCACCAACGGCGACCACGACATCGGAGCGTTCGTGGAGGCCATCGACTCCCACCGCGTCGTCGAGAGCACGGCCATCCTGAAACACAGCGGCGACCGCGCCCGTATCGTCGTCACCTACGCTCGCTCGTCCAGCATCGTCCCCGAAATCGTCAACTCCGAGTTCATGCCCATCGAACCCGTCCACATCACCGGCGGGTGCGAGTACTGGACCGTCCTCGTCCGCTCGGACCAACTCGAATCTGTGTTCACCAGACTCGAAGACGAGTACGACGTGCAGTTGGAGTCGATTCACGAGGTGGACCCGAACGACAACGTGGAGTTCGCCAACACCAGTGACCGGATCTACGACTCGCTTTCGGCCCGCCAGACGGAGTGTCTCTTCTCGGCGCACGAAGCGGGGTACTACAACTGGCCGCGGGACGTGACGGCGAACGACATCGCCGCCGACTTCGGCATCAGCGGGCCGACGTTCCTCGAACACCTCCGAAAGGGCGAACAGAAGGTCCTCAACGCCTTCCTCTCGAAACTCGCCAAGCGAAACTACTGAGCGCGTTGTCACGATAGCCGCATCAGGAACCGCTTTGAGGGTTGACCCGAATCGATTTTTATGCCACTTTCCCCCACGATTTCCGACGTACTTGACGTGAAGTATCCCGGTCCCCCGGCGTGGTCCGCGGACGGCGACTTCCTCGCGGCGACGACCTACGAAGACGACGGAAACTCCCTGTTCGTGACCGACCCGGCCGGCGACTCCCCGTGGAAATTTGTCCCCGAAGAGGGCCACGTCACCGAGTTCGCGTGGTCGACGACGACCCCCGAACTCCTCGTCGCGACCGACGCGGGCGAGTTGTTCCTCGCCGACCCGGACGAACGAACGACCGACCTGATTCGCTCCGGTCCGGAGGCTACGGCGTCGTACACGTGGTCGAACGACGGGACGCGCTTTTCGTTCTACCGCGACGGCCGTCCCGTCGTCCGCGACGCGACGACCGGCGCGGAGCGAAGTTTCGACGTTCCCGAACGCGGGCCGTTTCTCGACGAGGAACGGATGTTCGCGTGGTCGGACGACGCGCTCCTCGCGTATCGGTTCGTCGAGGACGACACGACGCACGTGGGCGTCATCGATGTGAACTCCGCCAGCGGTGACACCGACGAACTCGTCTGGCGGACGCGCGGCGAGATGGCGAGTTCCTGTCCCGCGTGGCTGGCCGACGGTCGCGTCGTTTTCGACCGGCGCGGCGAGGGCGGACGGGTCAGGAGAACGATCGCCGCTGACACCGAAACGGGCGAGGAAAGCGTTCTCGTCAGGGAAATCGACCGCGAACGCGGTATCGTTTCGAGCGGTGCCCCGACGGTGTCCCCCGACGGGACGAAAATCGCTCTCTCGCTCCCGATGGACGGGTGGGACCACGTCCACGTCGTCGACGCGGAAACCGAGGAGCGAACGCAACTCACCGAGGGGTTGTTCGAGGACAAGGGCGTCGCCGACGCGACGCCGCGATGGCTCGACGACGAAACGCTCGTCTTCGCTTCCAACCGGAACGACCCCGGCCAGCGACACCTGTTCTCCGTTTCCATCGACTGCGAAACGACGCCGCTCGTGGAGACGCCCGGAACGAACGTCCACCCCCGGCCAGCGCCGGACGGCGAAACCCTCGCGTATGTCCACGCCGACCGAACGCGCTCGCCGGAACTCCGCGTTTCGAGTGTGGCTGACGGCGAACCGAGGACGAGGAGACTCACGCGCTCGTCCGTGGAGGAGTGGCCGACGCCACCGGTCGAACCCGAACGGGTCGAGTTCGAGAGCGCGGGACGGTGTATCGACGGCTATCTGCTCGACCCGCGGCAGTCCGACGCCGTGGACGATGCGACGGACCTCCCCGCCGTCGTCTGCGTCCACGGCGGGCCGATGCGCCAAATGCGCGACGGCTGGCACCCGTCGCGCGCGTATGGCCTGTTCTACACCTATCACCAGTACCTCGCCGCAAAGGGGTACGCCTGCCTCTTCGTCAACTATCGCGGCGGCATCGGCTACGGGCGGGAGTTTAGACAGGCCATCGCGGGGTCACGCGGGAAGGACGAAATCGAGGACGTGGCGCGGGCGGGCGAGTACCTGAAATCGTTGGACTACGTGGACGCCGATTCGGTCGCCGTGTGGGGGCTCTCCTACGGCGGTTACGCGACGTTGCAGGTCCTCGGGACGCATCCCGACGTCTTCTCGGTCGGCATCAACCTCGCCGGACTGGCGGACATGGAACTGTACCGCGGGTGGGCCGAGGAGACGAAATACCCGGCGGCCGTCTCCGCCGAAGCGTTGCGGATGGGCGGCGAACCGTGGGAGGTCCCGGAACGATGGGACGAGGCCTCCCCGGCGACGCACATGGCGAACTACGAGGTTCCGCTCTACAACTTCCACGGGACGGGTGATCGGTACGTCAACTTCGAGCAACTCGACGTGGTGGTCGAAGCGCTCACCGACCTCGAAAAGGAGTTCGACGCCGACCACTATCCCGGCGAGAACCACGTCTTCTCGAAGCGGGCGACGTGGAGGCGAACCTTCAGGAAGGTCGAACGGGTGTTGGAGGACGAACGATGAACGTCTTCATCTCCGCCGACATGGAGGGAATCACGGGAATCGCCGACCCGAGCGACGTGGTGAAGGGCGAGGCCGACTATCCCGCCGGACGGGACGCGATGGTCGCCGACGTGAACGCGGCCGTCGAGGGCGCGCTTGCCGGCGGTGCCGAGGAGGTACTGGTCAACGATTCGCACTCCTCGATGACGAACCTGCCCCGCGAGCCGCTGCACGAATCGGCCCACCTGATTCGCGGTGGCACGAAACCGTGGTCGATGATGCAGGGACTGAGCGAGGACCACGACGTCGCCCTCTTCGTGGGCTACCACGCCAAGGCCGGAACGCCGGAGGCCGTGTTGAACCACACCTACTACGGGCAGGTCCTCCTCTCGCTCCGCGTGAACGGAACGGAGGTCGGCGAACTCGGCTGGAACGCTGGACTCGCGGCCTCGCTCGGCGTTCCGGTCGGTCTCGTCACGGGCGACGACGCGACCCAAACGGAGGCGCTCGACCATCTGGAGGACGTCGAAACTGCCGTCGTCAAGGAGGGAATCGACCGGTTCACGGCGAACTGTCTTCCCCCCGAGCAAGCCCGAAACCGGATTCGAGAGGGCGCGGAGCAGGCGGTCCGTCGAGCGTCCGACTTCGCGCAACCGACGCCGGACGAACCGGTGATCATCGAGGCCGACTGGGCGGCGACGAATCAGGCCGCCCGCGCGGCGGAGATTCCGTCGGTCGAACGCGTCGCTGGTCGGACGACCCGCATCGAAGCGGACTCGTACGTCGCGGCGTTCGAGGCGTCCGTGGCGATGTTGCACGGCGGCGGCGCGGGGAGAAACGAGTTCTACGGGTAGGCGGTCCCGCATCGACGATGGTCGACGCTTCTCTCCCGTGCCGATCGTGTGGGTCCGCGAGCGCGTGACTCGTGACCGTTTGCTCCTCCCCGTGACACCTCCACGGGCGCGACGAGAACAACATCGAGCAACGGAATAGCACTCGAACCAACCGCTCGACGGCTCTCTCTCCGATGGATTCGAGGGATCGGTCCATGGAGCGAACTGCTCCCGTTTTCGTTGAAAAACCTTTGCGCTCAGTCGGCCAGTTCCGACACGAACGCGTCGATTCGCTCCCGCGCCCGCTCCTCGTCGTCGCCGACCAGTCCGCCGAGGAGGACGGAGAACACGACGTCGGTTCCGTCCTCCCTGTGGACGATTCCCGAGAGCGTCCTGCTGCCGGTGAGCGTCCCGGTCTTCGCCCGAACACCCGGAACGTTGGCGAACCGTTCCGCCAGCGTTCCCTCGCCGGACGCGGGAAGCGAGCCGAAAAACGTCTCGGACCACGGCCGTTCTCCGACCCATTCGAGCGTCCGCACCAGCCCCCGCGCCGAAATCAGGTTGTAGCGTGAGAGGCCGGACCCGTCCCTGATTCGGACGGGTCCCGCATCGCGGGCGTTGAGGAAGTCACCGACGACGCGTTCCCACGCGTCCCACGAGCCATCGCCGCGGACCTCGCGGGCGACGGTTCGGGCCAGTTGCTCCGCGAGGAAGTTGTCCGAGGGGACGTTCATCTCGCGGACCAGTTCGGCGACGGGCGGGGATTTCACCGTCGTGACCGTCTCGCCCGGTTCGCTCTCGTCCGTGACGCGAACGCCGCCGGTGTGGTTCACGCCCTTCGCTTCGAGCGCGTCACGGAACGCGAGCAGACAGTGACGAACGGGGTCGCCGACCGGGGCGATTTCGGTGTGGGGTTCTTCGGGGGGCTTTCCTTCCACTCGAATCGTATTCTCGGGACAGTCGCGGAACACCTGCAACTCTTCTGCGGTTTCGTCGAATTCCGTGCGGAGTTCGATAACGTCGGTGTCCGGCGTAACCTCGACGTCGGTGCCGGACACCGTTACCGAAACCGTGTTTCCCACGAGTGCCAGCGCGGTGCTCTCCGCACCGTAGCCGTGCCGTCCGTCCTCCCACGTCCAGCCCGGTCCGCGCATCTGGCCGTCGAACCACCCCGTCTCCGCGATGATGTCGCTCACACCGTCGATTCCGGCGTCCCGAACGGATTCGGCGAGTTGCGACAGGTCCGTCGTCGACAGTGACGGGTTCCCTCGTCCCGACAGCACGAGCGAATCTCCCGCCCGCGAGACGCGCGTCTCGAGGCGATAGTCCGGGCCGAGATGGTGGAGCGCGAGGGCGGCGGTGAGCAGTTTCGTGTTCGACGCGGGCGGGAGCGGCACGTCCGGGTTCTGTGCCGCGATGACGGACCCGCCGAGCTCGCGGGCCAGTACGCTCGTGGCGAACGAATCCGAGTCGAGGATGGAAACGTCGGAGTCCATTCCGCTTACCACGTGAACGGTTCCCGTTCGTCGGCGTCGAGGTGGCAAGCCGAGCGCTGTCCGTCGGCGACCGATTCGAGTTCCGGCACGTCGGTTTCACACGGGGATTGGTACGCTTCGAGCGCTTCCCGTGCGCCGTTCCAATCTCCGCTCGAAGCGGCCGCGACGGCTTTTTCGACCGTCTCGTCGACCGCAACCGGGAGGCTGTCGGTGAAGTAGCCCGACCGAACGGCGGCGGGTTCGGCGTCCGTTTTGAGGGACGCCGCTCGGACGTCCTCCTTGAGGTCCATATATTCGCGGTACGCCTCGCGTGTGAACGGGTCGGGGACGATGACGTTCGGACACCGGGTATGGAACTTGCAGCCCGACGGCGGGTCGCTGGGACTCGGTACGTCGCCGACGAGTTTCGATTCCACGCCGCGGGTGTCGGGGTCGGGGTTCGGGACGGCATCGAGGAGCGCACGGGTGTAGGGATGGTGCGGTTCGGTGAAGATGCGCTCGGCCGGACCCGTCTCCACGAAGTCGCCGAGGTACATGACCGCCACGCGGTCGGCGACGTTTCTGACGACGCTCAAGTCGTGTGTGATGAACAGGTACGTCAGGTCGTACTCGTCCTGTATGTCCTGCATGAGCGAGAGAATCTGTGCCTGCACGCTCATGTCCAACCCGCTCACGGGTTCGTCGGCGACAACGAGGTCCGGGTTGATCGAGAGCGCCCGTGCCAGATTGATGCGCTGGCGTTGCCCGCCCGAGAACTCGTGCGGATAGCGTCCGTAGTGTTCCTCCTTCAACCCGACCTGTCCGAGCAGTTCGACGACGCGCTCCTGTCGCCGCTCTTCGTCCCATCCGGCCGCTTCGAGCGGGTCCGCGATGATGGTTCCCACCTTACGGCGCGGATTGAGGCTCGATTGCGGGTCCTGAAACACCATCTGGGCGTTCCGGCGGAACGTCCGTTCCGCGTCCGAATCGAACGTCGTCGTCCGAACCCCGTGGAACTCCACCGCTCCGCCGGTCGGTTCCGTCAACCCGAGGAGGGTTCGGGCGAGCGTCGATTTACCACACCCCGACTCGCCGACGACGCCGAGCGTTTCGCCGGGTTGCAGGTCGAAGCTCACGCCGTCGACCGCTCTGACCTGCTTGTCGTCCAGCGTCAGCGGAAAGCCGCCGTCGGCGTTCCACCGGAGCGAACTGATGAACCCGGTGTTCACCGGGAAGTGTTTCGTCAGGTTCTCCACCCTGAGGAGCGGTTCGGTCTGCTCTTCCGGAGGCCGCGTCGCCTGTTGACTCATGGTTTTCCTCGTTTCGCTCGTTCGTGCAGTCGCGGTACCTCACCGCCGTACTCCTCCTCGTAGAGGATGCACGCCGCATCGTGGTTCGGTCCCACGTCGAGTCGCGGCGGTTCGATTCTCGAACAGTCCTCGACCGCCACGGGACACCGCGTGCGGAATCGACACCCCGACGGCGGGTCGATGGCGCTCGGCATCGTCCCCTCGATGGGGTCGAGGTTCTCCACGCGTTCGTCCGGTCGGACGACCGACCGCAGCAGCGACTGCGTGTACGGGTGTTTCGGGTCGCGATACAGTTCCTCGTAGGGTGCCTGCTCGACCACTTTCCCGAGGTACATCACGGCCACCCGGTCGCACGTCTCGCGGACGACCCCGAGGTCGTGGGTGACGTAGACGACTGCGGTGTCGTACTTCTCCTGAATCTCGTCGAAGAGGTCGAGGATTTGGGCCTGAATCGTCACGTCGAGCGCCGTCGTCGGTTCGTCCGCGATGATGAGCTTCGGGTTACACGACAGCGCCATGGCGATGAGGACGCGCTGGCGCATCCCCCCCGAGAACTCGTGCGGGTACTGGTCCACCCGCTGTTCCGGGTCCGGGATTCCCACGTCGTCCAGCAGCTCGATGGCTCGCCGGTAGGCTTCCTTTTCGGTGGCGTCGGTGTGGTACTCGACGATTTCGGCGATCTGGTTCCCGACGGTGAAGACGGGGTTCAGCGCCGTCATCGGGTCCTGAAAGACGAACGAGATTTCGCTCCCGCGGACCTCCCGCCGGAGTTCTCGCTCGGAACACTCGGTCAAGTCGCGCCCGTCGAACCGAACCGAGCCGTCGACCACTTTTCCGGGCGAGTTGACGAGGCCGAGCAGGCTCTTCACCGTGACGCTCTTTCCGGCCCCGCTCTCGCCGACCAGACCGAGCGTCTCGCCCCTATCGACCTCGAAGCTCACGCCGTCAACCGCCTGCACGATGCCGCTCTCGGTGTAGAAGTACGTCCGTAGGTTCTCGACTTCGAGGAGGCTCATCGCTTTCCTCCGTCTTCGTCGGGTCGTTTATGCGCGGTCGTTCCGCCGTCCGTCGCCGCGCCGTCAGTCACCGCGTCGGGTTCCTCTCTCTGTCGATCGTCGCCGGGCAGGAAGTCGTCGCCGAGTTCGTCCCAGTCGGGTTTCCACAGCGTTGTCCGCGGGTCCATCGCGTCGCGGAGGCCGTCGCCGAGCATGTTGAACCCCATCACGGTGAGGAATATCATCAGGCCGGGGAACACGGCGGCCCACGGCGCGATGATCATGGATTGCTGTGCATCGTTCAACATTCGTCCCCACGAGGCCGTGGGCGGCTGGACGCCGAACCCGAGGAACGACAGCGCCGCCGCGCCGATAATGACGCCGCCCATCGAGAGCGTCGCCTGAACGATAACTGCGGTCAGTCCGTTCGGAACGATTTCGCGGAACAGGATGGTCCGGGTCGGGAGTCCGGCGGCGCGCGCCGCTTCGACGTACTCCGCCTCCCGAAGGGAGAGGACTTCCGAACGCATCACGCGGGCGTACGCCGGAATGCCGATGACCCCGTAGGCGAGAAAGAGGTTGTACACGCTCGGTCCCATGATGGCCATTAGCGTCATTGCGAGGATGAGGCCGGGAATCGAGTACAACACCTCCAGCGTTCGCATGATGACGTCGTCGACTCTGCCCCCGAAGTAGGCCGCCGTCGCGCCGCAGGCGACGCCGCCGAGGAAGCTGATTCCGACGGCGATGACGCCGATGGCGAGCGCGATTCTGCTCCCGTAGATAACCCGCGACAGCACGTCACGCCCGAAATTGTCGGTCCCCATGGGGTGAGAAAGCGACGGTGCCGAGTAGGCGTTCATCGTGTCCATCTGGTGTGGGTCCGCGTGGATGGCGGTGATGAGCTGTTTGTCGAACACTACGAGGTCGATGGTCGAAAAGACGGCCAGCACGACGAGGATGCCGACCATGATTCCTCCGGCGACGGCTGTCGGACTGTGTCGTAGCTCTCGAATCGTCCCTCGTAGGCGACTCTCCGTGTCGATTTCGGCTTCCGTAATTGGTTGATTCGTACTCATATCAGTCGTATCTGATTCGCGGGTCGATGTATGCGTAGGCCAAATCCGTCAACAGGACACCCATCAGGAACAGGAACGCGAATATCAGGGTGAGGCCCATGATGACGCCGTAATCGTTGTGCGTCATGCCGTTGAAGAACAACCGGCCGATGCCCGGAATGGCGAAGATTTTCTCGGCGATGACGCTCCCGTCCAACAGGAACGACAACTGCAGTCCGATGATGGTCACGAGCGGCAACAGGGCGTTCCTGAAGGCGTGTTTGAGCAGGATTCGCCGCTCGGGAAGTCCGTAGGCGCGTGCCGTTTGGACGTAATCCTGTGATAGCTCCTCGACCATGCTCGAACGCGTCATCCGCATCAGCGTCGCCGTCTGTGCCGTCGCGAGCGTGATGACGGGCATGATGAGTCGCTTCACGGACTCGACCGGGTCTTGGGCGAACGGGACGTATCCGGACGCCGGGAGCCACTGCAGTTCGTAGGCGAGGAGGAAGATAAGCATCAGCCCAAGCCAGAAGTTCGGCGTCGAGAGTCCGGCCAATCCCAAGAAGCGCGAGACGTGGTCGCCGAGTTCGTTGTGCCGCGAGGCGGCGTAGATGCCGAGCAGGAGCGAAATCGGCAACGCGATGACGTAGGACAGGCCCATCAGCGTCAGCGTGGGGGCGATGCGCTCCATCATCAGGTCGGTGACGGGTCGTTTTCGCATGAACGACGTGCCGAGGTTGCCGTGCAGGATTCGCCCGAGGTAATCGAGGTACTGTTGCCACAGCGGTCGGTCGAAGCCATACTGGTGGATGAGTTGATCCGCGAGCTCCTTGCTCGGGTTCAGCCCGAGATAGATGCGAACCGGATTGCTCGGAAGGTTGTGCATCATGATGAACGTCAGCGTGAAAACCCCCAGCAGGACCGGTATCATTTGAAGGAGCCGCCGGGCGGTGTATCGATACATGCTCATGATTTCGTGTACGGAAAGGGGTGGGGAGTTACTTGCTCAGCGAGGCATTCGACCACTCGTTACACAGCGGCTGTGAGACGAACGCGGTCGGCTCGTAGTCGTTCACCTTCTTGCTCCACGCGGTGGCGGACTGCTCCGAATAGACCGGGATGTGCGGGTACTCGGACATGAACGTCTCCGCGGCGTCGATGTACAGCTGTCGGCGCTCGTCGCGGCTCTGGAGTTCCCGCGCTTTGCGGATCTTCTCGTCGGCTTTCTGGAGCTTCTCGCTGTTCGGATACGCTTCGTACAGCATTCCGGCGGACGCGTTGCCGACGTAGTCGTCCGGGACCGGGCTGTCGTCGTTGCGCGGGTTGCGGAACAGGTAGTAGTAGAACCCGTCCGGGTCCTGCCCTCCCGACCAACCGTAGAATGTGACGTCGTACTCGCCCGTGTCGAGTTGGTCGAGCCACTCGCCGATGGACACTTCCTGCACCTCGGCGTTGATACCCACCTTGTCCATCTCGTTCTGGAGCATGATGGCCATGTTCTTGAACTTCCCAGAGGTGTGCGTGGACATCTTCACGTCGAAGCCGCCGCCGTAGCCCGCCTCATTTAGGAGCTGTTTCGCCTTGTCGTGGTCCTTCGCCGGGTAGTACTTCTCCTTCCATTCCTTCCACGGGAAGTCCCACGCCTCGTTGACCTCCTTCGGCATGAAGCCGTAGACGCGCTTGCCGAGTTCGCCCTTGGTCACTTTCAGCATCTCGTCGTAATCGACGAGGTATTGCATCGCCTCCCGCACCTTCCGGTTCCCGAACGGCTCGTGTTTCGCGTTGAAGATGAGGCCGTTGTAATCGAACTGCGAGATGCGCTTCATCTGGATGTTGTTCTGGTTCTGTGCCTTGCCGAGCAGATCCTTCGGGACTCCCGCCTGGTGGACGTTGCCCGTCGCCAACTCGACGAACTGCACCGACGCCTTGGGGATGATGCGGTATTTGAGCCCTTTCAGGTTCGGCGCTTCGAGGAAGTACTCATCGTGCCGTTCGAGGGTGAGATCGGACCCCGACTGCCAGTCCTTGAGTTTGAACGGTCCGCTCCCGACGGGTTTCTGGGCGAACTTCTTTTGGCCCATCTTCTCGGCGGCCTTCTTCGGGACGATGGCGGCGTTCATGCCCGCCAGCGTCAACTCGAACAGCGCGTAGGGGTGTTTGAGGTTGAACGTCACCTCGTACTCCCCGGACTTCTCGACGCTCTCGATAAACGCGAGGTTCTCCTGATTCGTGGACTTGTTGTCCGGGTTGAGTACCCAGCTAAACGAGTACTCCACGTCGTCCGCCGTGAGTTCGTTTCCGTTGTGGAACTTGACGCCCTGGCGAATCGGGACGGTGTAGGTCGTCTCGTCCTGCTTTTTCGGCTTCTCCTTTGCGAGATGCGGGACGACTTCGCTCCCGTCGGGTTTGACAGCCAAGAGCGCGTCGAAGAGGTAATTCAACATCCCGTTCGCCCACGCGAGTTCGTTCATCCGCGGGTCGAGGGTCGTCGCGTCCTCGGGAGCGGTGTTGACGAACGTTCCGCCCTTCTTCGCATTGTCGTTGCCACCATCGTCTCCACCGGTGTCCGTGTTGTCGGAGTCGGTCGTTCCTGCTCCACCGGGGTTGTCACCGGTCGTACTTTTCCCACCGCAGCCGGCGAGTGTCGTCGCACCGCCGAGCGCGCTGACCGTCAAAAATCGACGTCTGTTCAACGAGGGTTCGTATTTGTCTGTCATAGTATCGGTCGTCGGGACAAAAGCCCCGGTTCGTGATACCTAATAGCAAAGATGGACGTGGCATATAACGCCGCCCTCTCATACTAGGGTCAACGGGAGACGACAGTTACCTGCACGCTATCGCGCACATTTTGATATTCGTAATCCGTCGCAAGAAACGCCGTGAGCGTGTGTGTTCCGGGTTTCGGTTTCCACACGTCGCCGTCGGTTCCGGAGCGACGGACCTGTCCGTCCCACGTCCCTTCGAACAGTCTGACACCGCGGCGTCGAAACGGGACCGTCCGCGGCGTCTCCGGCGGTTCAAACCCCCGTTCGTCGGCCTCCGGGATTCCGTCCACCGACCAGCCCCAGAGTTTCGCTCCCGGTACTCGAACGCTCAACGGCACCGGAAAGCGGTTCTCTATCCTGAACAGGAACCTGCTCGGTTCGCCGACGACGATTTCTCGTGGTGCACGGAGTTCGACGGAGAGACACCGGAGCGCGATCCGATTCGGGATCACCCCGGCGAGGAACCCTCCCGACTCCTCGATGCCGCCCGCCGGGTCGGGCGACAGCGTCCCTGACGGTTTCATGGCTTCGTCACGGTCCCCGCCACGCAAAGGTCTTTCTCACGGCGTTCGCCGTTCGAAATGTCTTTCTCCCAGCACATCTCACGGGCGCGTCGGTTCGTTCAACGATTCGGGAACGATGTCCTTCCCGAGCACGTCGTCGCACGACTCACGAGCCCTGATGAGGTCGTACGCGCCGTCGCTCCGAACCAGCACGACCGGGGGTTTGGGTTCGGCGTTCGTGTGACTCGCACTTCCGAGCGAGTACGCGCCGATGCGGTCCACCGCGACCACGTCGCCGGGTCCGAGTTCGGGAAGCGGAACGTCCTCGCTCACCACGTCGCCGGTGTAACAGAGCGGCCCCGCGACGTGGTACGTCCGCGTCGGTTCGCGGTCCTTCACCGCGTAGACGGGATACGGCCAGTACGACGACACCGCGTTCGTGCCCCCATCGAGCACGGCGAAATCGGCGTAGGGCGTCTCCTTGACGACGCCGACCGTTCCCAGAAAGGTCCCGGCGTTACCGACGAGACGCCGTCCCGGTTCGACGAACAGACGCGGTTCGGCGAGGTCGTATTCCGCACACGTTTCCCGAACCGTCTCGGCCATGTGCGCCACGATGGTTTCCGTGTCCGGGACCGCCTCGTCGTAGGGGACGGGGAACCCGCCGCCGAGGTCGAGGATCTCGATTTCGACGTCGAGTTCGTCCCGCACGTCCGCCGCGAAGCCGAGCATCTCGCGGGCCGCGACGCCGTAGGGTTCGACGCCGCGAATCTGACTGCCGACGTGTAACTGGACGCCGGCGAGCGAGACGGCGTCGGATTCGACGGCCTGCCGCGCGACCGCCATCGCTCGTCCGCTCTCGATCTCGAGGCCGAACTTGCTCTCGCGGGTCGCCGTCGCTACCTCCGGGTGAGTCGGCACTTCCATCGCGGGGTTGCCGCGAATCAACACGTCGGGAACGGTTTCGGTCGCCTCCGCGGCCACGATTATCTTCTCCAGCTCCGTCGCGTTGTCCACGAGGAGGTGGGAAACGCCCCAGTCGAGCGCCCGCTCAATGTCCTCTGGCGCTCGGTTCATCCCGGTGAGAAGCACGTCCTCGGCCTCGAACCCGGCGCGTTGCGTGGCGGTCAGTTCGCAGCGAGCGTAGGCTTCCGCCTTGCACCCCGCGTCCCGAAGCACCGAGAGGATGCCGAGGTTGTAGTTCGCCTTCACGGCGAAGTGAACCTCGGAGTCGGGGTAGTGTTCGTCCAACACGCTCCGCAGCGTCCCGTAGTTCGTGCGCAGGTCCTCCTCGAAAAAGACGTACAGCGGCGACCCGAACGACGACACGAGGTCGTCGGCGTGTCTGCGCAATCGCTCTTTCCGGTCCCTGAGTTCCATGTCCGAACTTCCCGCAAAGGGCCGATAACGGTTGACCCTCCCATGCTAGGTCGAATTCTGACTCGATTTCTCCGAAATCTCCCCGACACGAAACTATTTGTAGGAACGAGAAACCAGTGTGTCGCTATGGCCACGAAACCGGAGCCGATGACCGATGCGTCCTGAGACGCCGGCGATCGACACGCGCGACGAACTGTCGGCCGTCATCGCGGAGTACGGCGAAACCGTCGACGGTCGCCTCGGCGTCTTTCTCGGATTTCCGTCCGGCCCGGACGAGTTCGATATCGTCTGTTCCCGCGACGAAACGCGCGTCTTCCAGAGCGCGAGTACCGTCAAACTCCCCGTCCTCTACGCCCTCTACGAGCAGTACGATACCGAGGATCGACTCGCGGAACTCGACCGGCCCTGTCCGCTCTCACCCGAAAATCGCGTCGGCGGAAGCGGGTTGTTGCACCTCCTCGACGCCACGCCGACGGTCGAGGACCTCGCGAGAGCGATGATCTCGGTGAGCGACAACGCCGCGACGAACCAGCTCATTGACCGTCTCGAAATGGCGACGATAAACGACGCCGCGGCCCGTCTCGGCATGGACCGAACCCGCCTCGCACGAAAGATGATGACGACGCTCGAAGAGACGGAGTGCGAGGAATCCGACGTGCACGTCCCCACGGACGAACCGACGAACGCGACGACTCCCCTCGATTGTGCGCGGTTCTTCGCGGACCTCGTGTGCGAAAGGACGCTCTCTCCCGCCGCCTACGAACGGATGACCGTTCCGCTCGCCGAACAGAAGGACACGTCGATGGTGCCGCGCTATCTCCCCTACGAAACCGACGTCGCGCACAAAACCGGGCGGCTTCCGACCGCGGCGCTCGATGCCGGATTCCTGTCGGTTCCGAGTCGGAACCGACCGCTCGTCTTCTCCATCTTCGTCGACGAGGTTGGCGACACTGAGTCCGAAGAAAGGCGAGCGACCCCCGACACGGGTGCCGACGCGGCGGACGCCGTCGCCGAAATCGGCGACGCGGTGTTCTCGTGGCTCAGATGAGGCGTCGTGCGAGTTCGAACGTCTCGTCCAAATCGGCGATGTAGGCGTCGCTTTCCGGGTCGAGACTGTTGATGACGACGGCTTCAGCACTGCCGTAGGCGTGGACGTACTCGTCACCGCCGAAGCTAATGGCGACGTGTCCGGGGAAAAAGAGCAAGTCGCCCGGACGGAGTTCGTCGCGTTCGACCGATTCGCCCATGACCCGCTGTTGGTCCGCGTCGCGCGGAAGGACGAAGCCGTTGACCCGGTAGGAAATCCACGCCAATCCCGAGCAGTCGATTCCCTCCCTCGTCATGCCGCCCCAGTCGTACTCCGTGCCGAGGAACGTCCGTGCGACTTCGACGACGTCTTCCCCGGTTGGGTTCCTGGGTGTCCGCTGAACCACCTCGTTCGGTGAGACCTCTTCTCCGGTTCGGAAGACGGCAGTCGATTCGCTTTCGCCGTCGATTCGGCAGGGAGTTCCAGCGTACACAGTCTCTCCGCCGGTCGTCGTCGTATCGCGGGCGACGACGGCGTTCATGTCTTGGACTTGCACTTCGCCGAGGGCGCTCCCATCGACCCAACCGAGATAGCCGTCGGGCGTCGACACCCGCGCCCAGTCGCCGTCGTGGTCGAAGACGGCGACTCGCGCGCCGTACAAAACCTGTGTCACCTGCTCCGCGTCGTCGTCCGCGTCCCCCAGAACCGGGACGACGGACCGCGTGACGGTCCCCTCCGTTCGAAGCGGTTCGAGAACGGTGAGTTCACCGCTCGTCGTTTGTCCCGTCGCGCGGGCAACCTCCTCGCGCGCTTTCCGTTCGAGACGCGGCGTGAGAACCGTCCCGCGGAGTTCGATCCCGTCGCCGTTCGACTCGGGAGTCACGTCGAAGACGATCACCCGTGAATCGGGTGCGTGTCTCGTTTCACAGCGCTGTAGCGCCAGTTTCGCGCGATGGGTCGGGTCCGCTGGTTCGGTCCCGCCGATGGGTTCCGTCTCGTCCATGTCCCCTGTGTTCGAAGCGACGTGAAAAATCCACACCCTAGTTGGCTACCGTTCGGGTCGAACTCGGTCGGTCCCGGATTGTCGTTCGGTCCCTGTCGAATACTCGTCTACTCCAGCCGCACCACTTCCGATTCGAATCGCTCTCCGGTCCACCGCCACGACCCGACGAACGGGTGTGACCCGTTCAGCGAGACGATGACGTACGAGTATCGGTCCCACGTCGCGTCCGCGGCGTCGGTTTCGCTGGGTTCGTCCGGCCCGATCGGATGGGAGTGATAGAAGCCGACGACTTCACGGCCGTCTTCCTCGATTCGGTCCATGACCGCGAGTTGCTCCTCCGGGTCGATTTCGTAGTTCGTTCGCGTGTCCGCCGCGACGTTCTCCGCGTGAAACACCTCCTCGACGGCCGTGTGGTCGCCGCGAGTTCCGGCGAGGATGCCGCAGATTTCGTCGGGGCGACCTCGGCGCGCGCGACTGATGAGCGTATCGTACGCCTCGCGCGAGAGGGCGAGCATGGTCGTGGATTCGGTTCGAAGCCGTATAAGCGAGGAGGCCACCCCCAACCGAAACCCACTTGCAGGGGAAGCGGCAATCGACTGACGCGCGAGGGTTGCCAAGCTAGGCCAACGGCGGCGGGCTTAAGACCCGCTCGTGTAGACGTCCATGGGTTCGAATCCCATCCCTCGCATGAGTCGGCGCGACAGTCCGTCGCGCCGTGCGAATCGACCGGATGGGTTCGAATTAGACCGAGGTTCTGCGCTTCGCGCAGGTTTTCGGGCGTTGTTCGAATCCCATCCCCCGGACCCTCCAAAACGATCGGATTCTTAACTTGTTGCATAAAACGAAGATGGACGATACCGGAATGCGAAATGCTATCACGTCTGTCGGATACGTAGACCTGTCCTCATCTATAGTTGCTGACCATTCCAAGGTCCACTCATAAATTCCACACAAATAAGACCAATCAGACAAAATTATTGAACGATATTTACCTTTATTCCGAATAATCGTAACAATAATCACCCGGTACTGAAAATCGATGAATATCGACCCATGGTTTCGGTTCAGACGCGAACGTCGGTGCCCCGTGTACTCACCCTTTTACTCATCGCAGGGCTCCTCGTCGTCGGGAACGCTACACCCCTAACCGGGAGCGGCGGCGATTCGGCGCTCGCACTCGCGCCGACGACGAACTCGACTGCGACCAGTACGAACACGACCAACACGACCGTTACCGACACGACGCTCTCGACCACGACGACCGGGACGACCACAACTGGAACGACTACGGCGGGAACAACTACGACAACGACCGCCGGGACTACGACGACTGGGACGACCACCGAGACCACGACGACTGGAACGACCACAACGACGACGCAGCCGACGACGACAACCACGACCATTACAACTACTACCACTACGCCAACCACGACCATTACGTCAACCACAACGACCGCAACGACGACTACTACGCCAACCACGACGATCACGACGACTCAGCCGACGACGACCACGACAACCCCGCCGCCGACAACGACCGTTCCTCCGACTTCCACGACGACTTCTACATCCACGACGACCGCGACCTCGACGTCTACCACGCCACCGCCATCTACCACGACAACGCCGCCCACCACAACGCAACCATCTACCACGCAGTCCACGACAGCAACGCGAACGACCCGTGCATCGACGACCACCACGACGCCAGCGAGCACCACGACGGAGACGACCCGCGTATCGACCGAGACGGATTCCTCCACGGCGTCGGAGTCACTGACGGAAACGACCACCGTGACGACCGACACCGCACGCGAAACGACGCCGACGGAGACGACGACCGAGAACGGGACGACGAACGTGGTCTCCGCCCCGAACGGTTCGACGGCGAGTTCGAACACGTCGGAGAGCGCCGGAAACCTCGCTCCACCGAGCGGCGGTGGTGGGTCCGTGGGCTGGTCCGTCGGAGAGATTTTGGCTCTCCTCGTGGTTTGTGTCGGGTGTCTGCTCATCAGCGTTCCGTGGATGTTCTCCCGCGCATATGAATGGACAGAATGAATACCGATGGCGATTTCGTGGTTCGCTAATCGAGCGCGGGAGCCAACTAAATACCGCACGCTCGAACCCGATGTCAGATAAATGACGATGGGTTTTTCACTCTCGCTCACAGAAACTTAAAAAGTATATGAATGAGGATGGTTCCCCTGACACGCGCGACGTTCACCGCGTGCAACACGACCTCTCCAGCCCGCAGTCACTCAGTACGACGGTGACGGTGGCTGTTGCGGACGTGGCGGGTGTCGAACCGGCGGACATCCCCGAACAACTCTACGACGTCATCGACCCCGAGGCCCTCGATAAACTGTTCAACTCGCGCGACGACGGCACTCCACGGCGCGGGGGTCGACTCTCGTTTTCGCTCTACGGCCACCACGTGACCGTCCGCGGTGACGGGATGATAACCGTCCAACCCGGCCTCGCGCGGATCAAGCAACTCGGCGGCAATCTCCTCCTCGTCGGGTCCGTCCCCGACTCCGTCGTGGACGCCGCCAGCGTCCCGCTTCTCGGCGATTCGACCCGTAACCGGACCCGGCTCTTTGCGCTCCACGACCGCAGTATTTCCACCGTTCGCGACCGTCTCTCCTCGGCGGGTTCGGCCGGGTCGGACGCCCACATCGTCGACTTTCACTCCGGCGCTCGTTCCGCCGCCGACGGCACCGCGATGCGGAACGACCCGACCGTTCACTACGTGGACGGGGACATCGAGTCGTTCCGCGACGAAATCGCCGCCGCCATCGAGCGGCTCGATTCGGGGCGCGGCAGGTTCGAACCTGCGGAGCTTCGGTTCTGCTTCGACACGCTCCGCCCGTTGGTGGAAAACTACGACGAAGCCGAGGTCGACGCGTTTCTCGAAACCCTTTGCCACCACATCAAGGAGGTTTCCGGCATGGGTCATTACGTCCTTCCCATCGACCGGGACTCATCATACGTTCGCGCCATCGCACACCGATTCGACGCGATAATCGAACTCCGGGCGGGCGATAACGGCCCGGAGCAACGCTGGCATCTCCGCGAGACGAACCACACGACCGAGTGGTTCGACCTCTGAAACTCACAAACCATGAGTGACGTACCCGTTCCCGACACCGTCGGCCGAAGCGTGGAACCGCTTTTTCGCCCCCGAGAGGATCGGCCGGGACTGACCATCATCGACCCGCTCGACCGGAGCCTGTACGTCATCGGAACGTCCCGAAACGTGGACCCCCGTCCGGTTTCCGTCGATGGGTTCGACGCACCCGTCGGTGCCGTGGCGCGCGTTCGAACCGACAGAATCGAGTTCCCGTCCATGGTGTCGGCCTTCGTCCGCGACACGTCGGGCGAACTTATCGTCACCATCGACCACGAGACGGAAGCCACGATTCCGCCCGGCGAGTACTACATCGAACTGACGACGACTGTCAAGACGTACCTTCGCGTGGATTCCTCGCTCGATTTCGACGTCGGGGAGGACGAACTCACGCTCTCGTTCGGCGACGAAACGGCCGTCGAAATCGGCGCTCGCTCGGCTCACACCCGCCCGGCGGGGACGGTAACGACGACGACCGATCCGGAGGACGTGATGGCGGCGATCTCCTCGTTCGGCTCGGCGTTGAAGACGACCAGCCCTGAACGGTCGTTTCCCACCCTTCGCGGCCATCCCCCGACGGTCGAGTTCGGCGACGAACTGCACGTCCCGGACGAACTGTCGCCCCCCGAAACGGGCGTGACCATCGAAGTCCCGCCCGCGTTCGAATCCATCTTTCCCGTCGCCTCGCTCGCGTACTACCTCGGTGCGACGGTCGTCCCCGGAGACACACCCCGAATCGTCACGAATCAGGGGACTCACTCCCTTTCTCACCCGGAGCGCGGTTTCGAGGGGGAAGTGGCACGCGTGCTCAAACAGGCGCTGTTTTTCGACTGCGTCACCCGAACCGAAGGCCTGTATCGCATGGCGTTACACGAGCGACAGGCGGTCGAATCGCTCGTCGACCTCGACTTCGAAACCCTCTACGATGCGTCGATTTCCGACCGCTTGAACGCGTATCTCGACGTTCCCTTTTCGATTTTCGAGGGGGCGCTCCCCACATGGCGACTCTCGGTGCAAACGACCGCAGAGCCGGAGAACGTGGCCGAACTTCCGTACGTCATCCGGGACCTCCCGATAATCGACGTGGCGACGACGGATCGCGAGCGGAGTACGACGGTTATGTCAGCGACGGATATCGCGGCGTTCACCCGGTCGACGGGGGTGGACCGTCGATATCCGTCGGACCCCGTTCCCAACGAGGAGTACGTCGTTCCACCGAAGACGGAAACCCTCGAACACGCGTGGCTCGGCACGGGTGCACCGGTCAGCGGTAACAAGCTTCTCCAGTCCGGATTCGAACACCGCGTCGACCGCGACGGGTCGGCGGCCGACCCGCAAATCACCGTCGTCTGCAACGACCCGAAGATGCGAGCGGAGTATCGGGATACGCTGTACGGTCACGACGACCTGCCGTTCGACGTGACGGTCGATCAGGACTGTTCGACCGCGGAACTCCGGGACCATCTGCGCAAGCCGACGGACTTCTTCCACTACATCGGCCACGTCGAGAGCGAGGCGTTCGTCTGCCACGACGGCCTCCTCCACCCCGACGACGCGACGAACGTCAACGTCGATATGTTCCTGCTGAACGCGTGCCGCTCCTACGTACCCGGAAAGCGCCTCGTCGAAGCGGGCAGTATCGGGGGCATCGTCACCTACAGCGAAATCGGAAACGCCGGTGCGACGGTCATCGGCCGAACCATAGCCAGACTGCTCAACGCAGGGTTTCCACTCCGTTCGGCCCTCTCGATTGCGAAACAACGGCGACTCGTCGGAAACCAGTACGTCGCCGTCGGCGACGGCAGCGTCCAAGTCGTCCAGTCGGAGAGCGCGCCGCTGGTTTTCATGGTCGAATCGCTCGGGGACGACGAGTACGAACTCGGAGTCCGAACGTACTCGACGAACCGCCATTCCGTCGGTTCGTTCGCCGTTCCCTACATCGAGAACGAACGGATGGCCTACCTCCTCGGCGGCCGGTTGCCGACGTTCACCGTCTCCGGCGAGGAACTACAACGGTATCTGGGCTTCGAAGAGACGGCAGTCGTCTACGACGACGACCTGTACTGGACGCCGGAGATCGATGTCAAACGCGATTTCTCGTAACGCTCTTCCGTCCGCCGGCCCTACGGGCAATCAATGACACAAACCAACGCAGTCGAACGCGCGTTTCGCCTGCACGACGGTTTCGAGCGGAACGATGACGGCTTCGTCGTGACCACGTCGTCGTTCGACGGTCGCGCGTCCCTCACGGACCCCGTCGAAGTGACCGTCCGGATGCCGACGCTTTCGGCCGTCGTCTCCGACGATTCGGTCGCCGACGTGGTGGAATCCGGCTGGTTCGAAACGCTGGAACTCCGGTTGGAGGACGCCCACACGGTCGTCTCGGCGGACGAGGCGACGCCACCGACGATAGAACTGTCGGACGACGTCGTCGTCCTCGAAGTCGCCTTTTCGGGCTACCCCGACAAGGCGGCGGAGGACGCGAAGGCCATCGTCGATTTCGCCGAGGGAACGTGGATGCAGGGACTCATTCCGGGATACGACTACGACGAACCCGCCGCCGGGATGCTGGACCGAGCACACCAGTCGTACGACTAGTTATCGGCGCGCGGTAAATCGATCCCGCGACATCGACTTGTGAAAAACGGTGCCAGACACAAGGTGCGTCGTATGCGATCCTCTTGCGTCGGAAATCAGTCCATCGAGATGTACGTTTGGGTGTCCTCGACGCCCTGAACTCCCTGGATCCCATCGGCGGCGACGGTCTTCACTTCCGCGGGGTTCTCGACGTTCACCTTCACGATGATGTCCACGTCTCCCGCGACGATGTGAGCATCCTCGACGCCGTCGATGTCGAGAATCGTGTTCTTCAATCGATCCGCTTCGCCCGTGTTCGCCTTGACCATGATGTATGCGGCGACCATCTCAGACACCCCCCGCACCCGCGGTTGCTCGACTGCCGTCGCCGACGAGGATTCTCCGAACATCGTCCAACACCGCGAAATCGGCGAGAACGGCCACCCTGTCCCCGACTTCGAGCGAGTCGTCGGGCAGCGGGATGCCGATTCTGTCGCCGCGCTTCCCGAACGCGAGAATCCGCGCGTCGGCCGGCAGTTCCAGTTCGCTGATGGAGTACCCGCGCATGGGTGACTCCTCGGTGATGGTGAGTTCGACCACCTGCAGGTTCTGTGCGATGTCGGCGATGGCGCGGATGTTCCCGCCGAGGAGGGCGTTCTTCGCACCGATCGCGCCCAGTCGCTCGGGGTAGACCACCTCGTCCACGTCGCTCGCGAACTTGCGGTAGATGTCCTCCCGGTAGTCGTTGTCGATTCGGAGGATGGTCCGACAGCCGTGATGTTTGCCGACCATGCAGGCCGCGAAGTTGACGTTCAAATCCCCCGTCAACCCGCCGAGGGCGTCCGCCCTGTCGAGGTCCGTCTGTTCGAGGACCGACTCGCGCGACCCATCCCCCTCGACCACCTCGAAGCCGTCGGTGCGTGCACGCTTCGCTTTGTTCGCGTCGTTTTCCACCAGAACGACCTCGTGACCCTCCTCCCGAAGGACGCGAGCGGTTCGTAGGCCGACCCTCCCGGCACCTATGATAACAAATCGCATGTCACCCCGTACGATAGAGGGGTTGAATAAGCTTTCTCCGACGCGAGTTCCGGTTGATTTCGGTCACGCATCGGGGACGAACGACGGCAAACCGGTAGGAAGGGAGCCGTCCCACACGACAGGAAAACGTTTACGTTCGACCGGGAAACGTTGAATTGAAATGCCCAAGCGATCCTCCAATGCAGCGGCAGTCGCGGATACGATTTCCGAGATGCTATACGAAATCGCGGGGTGGTTGATGGTCGGATTCGGTTCGCTCTCCGCAATCGGTGCCCTCTCTTCCATCGTGAAGTTTGGGGATGTGGCCCCTGCGGTCGTCCTGACCATCGTTGCATTCCTCTTTCTCACGTTCGGTGTGGCGGTGAATCCGACCCTTCGGCGAAAAATCGCCCGTCGTCACGGTCTCTCTCGGTTCGGTCGCGTTTCGTCGGTGGACGACAGGGTGATTCATTCCGACGAGGATTGCCGGGAGCGGTGTGTCGCCTGTGACTCGCGAGTGAACGCGGGCGTCGAACGACGGTTCCGCGAGGAGTTCGTCGTCGCCGGTCTCCCGGTGACCACCGTGACCGAGGGCTACAACCACTACTGTCTCGACTGTGCGAGCGAGGAGATACTCGGAGTGGATCGGACGAACGCGGACGCTCGACGCGGTGATTGGGAGACGAATCGGGAACACGAGATGGCGACCGAACGATGAGTGGTCGTCGCCTCAAGGGGGCGTGAATTTCGCCCCGGGCAAAGGTTTTTCTCGCATGATAGAGTATCACACGGTACAATGGTACACGCGTTTATCATGGTGAACACGGCCGCCGGAAAGTCCCAAGGGTTGCTCGAATCGGTGCGTGGCCTGGAGAACGTGGGGGAAGCGCACATCGTCGCCGGGGACTACGACATCGTCGTCGAGGTGGACACGGACGAGGTGTACGAAGTCCTCCAGACCTCTTCCTCCGCCATTCAAGGCCTCGACGGCGTCGTAGACACGAAAACGTACATCGCCATCGACTGATTTTGGACGGCGTTCGAACCCCATCGGTCACGGTATCGTTTTTAGGACTCCGTCCACGACCACGCTCGTTTCGTCGCACTCGCCGCCACGCCGAATATCACCACCGCGTTCACCGGATGAATCGCGGCAACGTACGTACCGAACTGATGGGCCGTCGCGTACTGAATCCCGACGAGTAGATAGAGGACGACCGGCGTCCATTTGAGTGGCCGTGGTAGTCCTCCCAAATACGCGACGACGAGCAACGGAACGGGGATGAACTCGAAGACGTGGACGAATCCCGTGTGGAGCCTCCAGTTCGTCGGGTCGATGAAGACCGCCATTCCCGCGACGTATATCTGGACGAGGACGCAGGCGGTAAAGAGCGCCATCAGGCCGACATACCCGCGGCGCGACCACCGCGTTCGTCGGGAAACCGGATCGCTATCGGACATGAGTCCCTGCCTGTCCCCCGTCTTCCACCGTTTCCCTTTCTGCCGTCAGGAGTTCGTATCCGAGGGCAATACTCGCCAGATAGAGCGGCGATTCGACCCACACGCCCGGATAGCCGACGGCGGCGAGCGGACCGAGGAGGAAAATAGCGGGCACGATACTGACGAACAACGCCGCCGTCAGTCCGTTCACGGCCGTCCGCCGCCACAGCACGACCCCATAGAGGCTTCCGAACAGGCGCGTCGCAACGTACGCGATTCCGATGAGGACCCCGACCGGAACGAACGGCGACCCGAAGACGACGCGACTCGCGAGCACGATGATAATCGAGGCCGCATAGCTCGACAGCGAGACCAAGAATACGGTGGCGACGGTGCGACCACGCCGACCGTAGTCGCACCCGTATCGGGCGTTCGCGGCCAGCAACGCGACCGCCAGCAGCACGTAGCCGACGGGGTAGAGGGTTCCCACCGCCCCGAGTTCGAATCCGCCTCCGGTTCGACCGAACGAAAGCGCGAGCAGACCGACACCGCCGACGATACCGCCGACTCCGGCCGACTTCGTTCGTCGATCCGTCCACCACTCCGGGGACGAGATGCTCCGTTCGTTCGGTGCCGTATCGGTCGTCATCGTCACGCTCCCGTCGGATTCGACCGTTCGTCGGCGTCGGTCTCTTCGTTCCCGCTCGCCACCACGACGGCACCCTTCATCCCCATCGATTCGTGGGGTTTGCAGTAGTAGAGCGTCGTCCCGGTCGAGTCGAACGTGTGTCGGAAGGTCGCCTTCTGCTCCGGTTGCCCGCTTTCGAACTCGCCGTCCGACGCGACGACGTTGTGATAGCCGCTCCCCTTCCACTTCCACGTGACCGCCGTCCCCGGTGAAATTCGAATCGCCGCCGGTTCGAACGCGTACTCGTTCCTCGACGGGCCGACTTCGACGGTAACGGCCTCTTTCCTGGATAAATCCGTCACCGATTCGTAGTTGTCCGTCTCCGAGAGCCACTCCCCCACGCTAGTTTCACCGCCACCTGAACCGTTCGTTCCCCCATCGTCGCTTCCGTCACTGGCACACCCGGCGAGGAGGCCGACGGCGGCGAGGACTCCGGCCGCCCGGAGGAACCCTCGTCGGTTGATCGCTGTCGATTCGAACTGTTCTTCTCTCGCTCGGTCGCATTCGGTCCGCGACCCGGTGGCGTCGCGTCGCCGCTGGTCGGTTCGTTTTGCAGTCATTGTCCGTCTCCGGTTACACCGTCTCCGGAGGCGGGGATAATCCGGATAGCACGGTCGCAGCCTCGGCGAGCCTCCACAACAGGTATATACCAAGAGTAGCTCCGTCGGGTCGAAACCGTGCCGAGTGGCGTTTCCGTCCCTCTTCCGTACTCTCACTCCGTCGCTTCGCCGTCTCGTCACGCAGAACGGTTTCGGCGACGGATAGACATTTGAGGGTCGCTCACCGAGGCTAACGCGATGTCGGTTCACCCCTCGACCCGTGCGAACGACTCCGGCCGTCTGGGACGGCTGCTCCGCGCCCCGATGCGGCTTCAGACGTACCGTAACCTCTGTTACGTCCTGCTGATGTTCCCGCTGGGTCTCGCCTACTTCGTGATGCTGTCCGTCGGATTCCCGCTCGCCGTCGGACTCGTCGCCGTTCTCGTCGGGATTCCGCTCGTCGTCCTGTTGCTCGCGGTAGCCGTCGGGTTGGCGGACGTCGAACGACGACTCGTCGGGTCGTTGCTCGGCGTCGAAATCCCGTCGTCTCCCGCCGAACCGCGCCCCGGCCTCTGGAACCGAACGAAACACCTCGTCACCGACACTCGCACGTGGAAGGCCGTCGCGTACCTGCTCAGCGAGTTCGTCTACGGGACGTTCGCATTCGGTCTCATGTGGTGGCTGGTGGCGACGGCGGGGAGTTTCCTGCTCGCGCCGTTCTACTACTCCCGCTCGTCGGTCGTCGCGTTCTCCCCGATTCCGACCCATCGTTTCACCCTCGATGTCCTGTTCGGGTGGGACAACCTGCTCGTCGGTCTCACGACGACGTTCGAACTCGGGTCGTGGCACGTGGAGACGCTTCCGGGTGCCCTCCTCGTCGCATGTCTCGGCGCGTTCCTGTTGTTGTGTTCGTTCTCGCTGCTGAACGCCCTCGCTCGTCTCTGGGCTCGATACGCGCGAATCATGTTGCGGACGTCGCACACGCCCGAACGGATGCCGACCGAACGTAACTGAACCGCTCACGCCCGCGTGAGGGCGTACAGAATCGACACCACGCCGCAGAGGTGAGGGACGGTGAGGGACAGCAGGATTTCCGCGTCGGTCGCTCCCGTCGAGGCGGTCAACAGGACGTTCACCGCGGCGGGAACCGCCGTGAGGAGGACGATTCCGAGGGCCAAATACAGCATTGGTCTGCTCTCGTTGCGCCGGTAGCCGCGGTAGGCCACCGACGCGACGAACGACCCCACGATACCGGTGATTCCGGAGAAACCGAGGGCGAGCGTCTCCGCGTTCGCGGCCGCGAGGGGAAAGAGGGAAAGCCCTGCCTTCTCGGTCCTTTCCCGTGGCGGCCGGGGTCGCGTGGCCCCATAAATCGCGTACATCATGGCACCGAGTCCGAGCAGTTTGCTCGCGTTGGCGGCTGCCGACCGGCCGACGGCCGAGATTCCGGTGAGATTTGTCAGGAGGAGTTGTACCACGATCGGACCCGTCGCGAGCAGTATCAGCCCGAGCGCCAGCCACAGTCGCGCCCCGTCCCGGTTTCGCCGATAGCCGCGAATCACCAGTCCCGCGACGGCGAGCGACAGCACGGCGGTGAGGAACAAGCAGAAGAGCGAGAGAGCGACGACGAGGGGCGACCCGCCCGTCGCAGTCGTCCGGAGTGTCGAAATCATCGCAACCCCTCGAACAGGTCGGTGAACCGGTCGGCGGCGTTCTCCTCACGATACGTGACCTCGATTTCGAACCTGCCGTCGGACAGTTCGATTTCGATTCTGTCGAGTCGCGCCCTGTACGTCTTGTAGTGATGGCCGTCCCTGTCGAGTTCCAGTTCCTCCGCGAGCAAGTCGTGTTCCCGTAGTCGCTCGATGCGGCGATACACCGTCGAGACCGACGCGTCACACGCGTCGCTCAGTTCGTTCGCGGACATGGGTTGCTCGCTCGTGTAGCGGAGGATGGCATGGGCGTACTCGTCTTCGAGGAGCGCGGCGATGGCCCGTACCTCGCTCTCCTCGGTCATTCCACTCGGCGGGTATGGGTTCGTCCGTGGAGATGACGACGGTCGGTTCCGGCGGTCGGTACGGGCATGAACTCGGTGGGTGTTCGAACCCGTACGACTTAAACGGACAGCCACGGTCGCCGGTTCAGCGACCCGGGAAAAACGCGGGTCGTCTCAGTGTTCCAGTTCGTACACGTCGTTGTCTTCGAGGAACGTGTCGAGCCATTCTCGCTGTTCCCGGAGGCGCGGCGGAACGTCCGCGTACACCCGGTCGAACACGTCGTGCGGGTCTGGGTCCTCGACGGCTTCGGCCTCCTCGACCGCCTCCGCGAGTTTCTCGTCCGCCTCGTCGTGGACCTCCTCCACGAACTCGTCGTCGATGAGGTCCCGCTCGCGGAGCCACGTCTCGTAGCGTTCGAGGGGGTCGGCCTTTCGCCACTCCGGCAGCTCCCGTTCCACGTCCTCGTACTTGCTCGGGTCGTCGCTCGTGGTGTGGGCACCCTGTCGATAGGTGAGGCTCTCCACGAGAACGGGTTTGCCCGTCCGGGCCGAACCGAGCGCATCGGCGACCGTCTCGCGGACCGCGAGCGGGTCGTTGCCGTCCACCTGTATGCCCTCGAAACCGTAGGCGTCGGCCTTGACGGCGATGCTCTCGCTCGCGGTCTGTTTGTGTCGCGGAAGGCTGATGGCCCAGTTGTTGTTCTCACAGAAGAAGACGACCGGCGCGTCGAACACGCCCGCGAAGTTCAGTCCCTCGTGGAAGTCGCCCTCGCTCGTCGCGCCGTCGCCGAAGTAACACAACACCGCGTCCTCGTCGCCGCGGTAGTTCATCGCCATGCCCGCGCCCGCCGCGTGGGGAATTTGCGTGGCGATGGGAATCGCTTGGGGAAAGGTGGGGACGTCGTGGTCGGAGTCGAACTCCGGGCGTCCGCGGCGGAACAGCAGAATGTCGCTGATGGGGACGCCGCGTGCCACCTGCATCCCGTTCGAGCGGTAGGTGGGAAAGAGCCAATCGTCGTCGGCCATCGCCAGCGCGGCACCGACCTGCGAGGCTTCCTGTCCGCGATACGGCGGCCAACTGCTCATCCAGCCACGTCGTTGGAGGGCGATCGCGCGCTCGTCGAATCGCCGGGCGAGAACCATCTGCCTGAAGGTTTCCCGTGCCTCTTCCGCGGAGAACGGCGTCTCGTCCAACTCGCGTTCCCCGATGATTCGGTTCATGCAAGCGGGGATGTATCGTGGTTTCAAAGACGTTCCGAAAACGGTCACGTCGGCTAGTGGGTTCGTGAAATCTTGGACGGAACTGCAACGGCGAGGGATTCCCGACTTACGCAACGAATCGCCGATACCCGTCCCGAGCGAGTCTTCCGGCACCACCTAACGTCAGAATTACCGCGCCGAACACGACCGCGTCGTGGACGCCCGGAACCGTCGGGAACGGTGTGTACTTTCCGAGAATCAGTAAGACGGTGGTGAGAAGCCACAGGGCGTACAACCCGAGCGCGAACCGTCGGAGGGAATCGTTCATCGCTAGTTACTGTCGGCGATACTGAACAAATATCTTTCACACCCAAACCGACGAAAACATGCCTACGAGTTCACGGTAGCGGACAGAGACTCGCCGTCAGCATCGCCACGTCATCCGAATCGTTTCGCGCGCCGTGAACTACGCCGCGCTCGTGGAGGACGATGCCGGGAGCGGACACCGTTTCCTCCTCGTCGTCCTGAATCACCGTTACCTCGCCCGCGAGGACGTGAAAGACGTTCGTGCTGTCGCCGTGTTCGTGCGGGCTGAGTTCGGCGTCGGGACCCAGCGCGAAGGCTTTCACGAGCACGTCGTCGGTGACGACCAGTTCCTCCGTCAGCACCTCGCCGTCGTCCGGGTCGAGGTCGGGGGTGCGGTCCAACACGCTATTCCTCCGCGTACTCCGCGTTATCGGCGATGAAACCGGACTTGAAGCTTATCCACGCCAGCACGCTGATGAAGAGCATCGGCGGCAGGATGGCGAAGCCCCAGAGCGGGTTGAGTCCCCACCCGAGGATGAGGACGAGGTCGAACAGCCCGAGTGCGAGAAACGGAATGACGGCCTTCGTCGCGCGCCATCGGTCGATGTCGCGCGTCTCGGTTGGCAGTGGCGTTCCCATAGCCTACACTGCGTCTCCAATCACCAAAAATCACCTGTTTACGCTCAAGTGGCTGGCCGTCGTACTCCCCGTATGGTGACGCAACTCGCGGACGACGTGTGGTGGCTCGACCTCGGGAGCGTAAACTGCTATCTCGCCGACGACGGTGGCGACCTGACCCTCGTGGACGCCGGGACGCCCTTCGACAGCGGCGACATCATGCGCGGCGTCCGGGAAGCGGGCTACTCCATCAACGACGTGGACCGGGTGCTGATAACCCACTACGACCTCGACCACGTCGGCTCACTCGCGCGCTTGCCGTTCGACGCGCCGATACACGTCGGCGAAGCGGACGCGCCGCTCCTCTCCGGGGCCGACGCACCCGACTGGCACAACCACAAGGGCGCGTTCCAACTTGCCACGCGTCCCCTCCTCACCAGCCCCGACGAGGAGGTCGTCGCCGTCGCGGACGGGGACGAAGTCGGGAGTTTCACGGCCTACGCCACGCCGGGCCACTCGCCCGGCCACATGGCCTACGTCAGCGAGTCGCTGGACGTGGCCTTCCTCGGCGACCTCGTTTTCGAAGACCACGGGAAACTGACCGCTTCCGCGTGGGCGATGAGTTACGACACCGAGGCGGTCCGCGACAGCATCGTCTCGCTCGAATCCCGAACCCCCGACTTCGAGGTGGCCGCGATGGGCCACGGCGTTCCCTTCCTCCGCGACGGCAGCAAACGCCTCCGCGAACTCGCAGATTCGTTGTGAATCGTCGAGTGCGCGAAGGACGATAGGAATATCCTCACAACTGATCGACTGAACAACGTGGCGCGCGCTGGCGGGGCGACGAGGTCAGCGAGGTTTCTTCGAAACCTCGAAAGCGAACGGCAACGCCGTGAGCCATCGGCCGTGTCGTCCCGGTGAATTCGTGCGAGGGATGAGTACCGCAACGAAGTGAGGAACGCAATAGGTTGGGGAGGGAGTGGTTTTGCGGTAGCGGTGCGGTGGCGGTTTCAGTGACGTCTGTACTTGCGCTCACAGCAATAGCACACACTCGCTCTCTGACTCGTGGGTGCTTTCGAGGCCGCCGTTTTCGAAAGGGACCCGATAGCGCCACCACAAAACGATCTCAGTCAACTTCAGAACCAAACGACGACAAACGAACTCCGTAGTCGTCACACATCCGGATAGTCGTCACATCCGTCGGTACATCCCGCGCGAAACGGGTGCTGTGTACTCGAAGCCGAACTGCTCGTAAAAGCCCTCCACGTCGGCCATGAGGTTGACGTACGCCCGTTCCGGCGCGTTCTCCTCCAAATACTCCATCAACCGCTCCATCATGCGCGAGCCCAATCCCCGTCGCTGGTGGTCGGGGTGGACCGCCATGTCGCTGATTTGGTAGACCGACCCACCGTCGCCGATGATGCGGGCCATGCCGACCGTCTCGCCGGTTTCGTCCACGACGGCAGTCACGCCGAACACCGAGTTCGGCAACCCTCGTTCGACTCCTTCCACGCTTCGCGGTGCCATGTCGGCGGCGTTGCGAAGGGCGACGAACTCCTCGGGAGTCGGTAGTTCGTCACGGATTTCGTAGCCCATGAAAAATTCTCGTCGGAGCAGGGGATTAACCCTGCCCATTTCGGCGGATACCGTCGATTCTTTCTCCGCGTTCGTCTCCTGCTTTTCGCCGCTATCCCCTGCTTTCGACGCTTCTATCGACCGTCAGGCCGCCAACTCCTCGGCGACCGCACTTACATCGAGGACGTTCGGGTTCACGATGAGGTCGGCCTGACTCCGAGCGAATTCGGGGATGGAATCCTCGTCGTAGACGACGACGCGAACGTCCGGGTTCACGTCCTTCGCGACCGCGATCGCCGTCGCCTGTCCGACGTCCGTGAGGACGAACAGGTCGGCGTCGTGGATGGCCGCGTCTTCGAGCGCGGGGCGGGAGGCGACACCGTCGACAGTCGTCAATTCGACGCCCTCGGCTTCGAGGGCGCGACCGAGTTCACCGTCGTCCGGACCTGCGATGACTGCGCGCATCACTCGTACTCGATGGTCGCCGGAGGTTTATGTGTCACGTCGTAGACGACGCGGGCGACGTTCTCGTTCTGGCCCGTGATGCGTGACTGGATGCGCTGGAGCGTGTCCCAGTCGAGTTCTTGTGCGCGGGCGGTCATGCCGTCGCGCGACTCGACTGACCGCACCGCGACGATCCAGCCGTGAACGCGGTTGTCGCCTTTGACGCCGGTTCCCTTGCCGACGACAGCGGCGAACGCCTGCCACGGGTCGTACTCCTCCAGTTCCTCCTCCACGACGTGGCACGCCTCGCGCGCGACCTGTGCCTTCTCGGGCGTGACCTCGCCGACGACGCGGACGGCCAGTCCCGGACCGGGGAACGGCATGCGTTCGGCGATTATCTCCTCCATGCCGAGGGCGCGAGCGACCTCACGCACTTCGTCCTTGTAGAGGTCGCGGACGGGTTCCACGATGCCGTCGAAGTCCACCACGTCCGGCAGGCCGCCGACGTTGTGGTGGGATTTGATGCCGCCCTCGCTCTCGATTCGGTCGGGGTAAATCGTTCCCTGCACGAGGTACTCCGCGTCCGTGACGCGCGCCTCGCGCTCGAACTCGCGGATGAACTGCTCGCCGATGACCTTCCGTTTCTCCTCGGGATCGATGACGCCCGACAGCGCGTCGAAGAACCGGTCTTCGGCTTCCACGACCTCCAGCGAACTCATGTAGGAGAACGTCTTGCGAATCTGGTCGGTCTCGCCCTTGCGCATCAGGCCGGTATCGACGTAGACCGGCGTGAGTTGGTCGCCGATGGCCTTGTACGCGAGTCCGGCGGCGACGGACGAATCGACGCCGCCCGACAGCGCGATGATTGCGTGCGAGTCGCCGACCGCTTCTCGAATCTCCGCGACTGCTTCCTCGATGAATTTACCAGTGTCTACCATCAGGCTTCTACCTCCTCTCTCGTCTCCGCTTCGTCGAGGACCGCATCGAGAAGGCCGACGAACGGCGGACTCGCGCGGTCGGGTCGGGAGCGGAACTCGGGGTGGAACTGCGTCCCGAAGAAGTACGGGTGGTCGTCCAGTTCGAGGATTTCCATCCGGTTTCCGGCGCGCCCGGAGAAAACGAGGTCCTCCCCTTCGAAGTCCTCGAAGTATTCGGGGTTCACCTCGTAGCGGTGGCGGTGTCGTTCCGTGCAACTCGTCGCACCGTACACCCGCTCCGCGAGCGTTCCCGCTTCGATGTCAGTTTCGTGTGCGCCGAGGCGCATCGTTCCGCCCATGTCCTCCACTTCGTACTGCTCGGGCAGGATGTCGATGACGGGGTGTACCGTGTCGGCGTCGAGTTCGGCGGAGTTCGCATCGTCCAGTCCGAGGACGTTTCGGGCGTACTCCACGACGGCCATCTGGAAGCCGAGACAGAGACCGAGGAACGGAACGTCGTGTTCCCGGGCGTAGCGGATGGCCTCGATTTTGCCTTCGGTTCCGCGACTGCCGAACCCGCCGGGAACGACGATTCCGTCGGCCTCCTTGAGACGTTGTTCGTGGTCGTCGTCCATCTCGTCCGCGTCCACCCAGAGGACGTTGACGTCCACGTTCTTCTCCAGTCCGGCGTGTTTGAGCGCCTCGTGGATGGACATGTAGGCGTCTTCGAGCGCGTACTTGCCGACCAGCGCGATATCGACTTCGCCCTCGGTTTCCTGCGTGACGAGTTCGCGCCACGCGGTGCTTCGGTCGTCGCTCGGGACCGCCTGCTCCGTCAGGGAGAGTTGCTCCATGACGTACTCGTCCAAGCCTTCTTCCTCGACGACGAGCGGGACGTGGTAGATGTCCTCCACGTCGGGGTTCGAGAACACGGCGTCGGTCGGCACGTCGCAGAACAGCGCGATCTTCTCCTTCGTCTTCGGTTCGAGTCCGTCGCTACAGCGCCCGACGAGCACGTCGGGTTGCAGGCCGATGCTCCGGAGTTCCTTCACGCTGTGCTGGGTCGGTTTCGTCTTCTGCTCGCCGTTCTTCGAGTGCGGGACGAGGGTGACGTGGGTCAAGAGGAAATCGTCGTCGTCCTGTTCCGTGGCGAACTGGCGGAGCGCTTCGAGGAACGGCATGCTTTCGATGTCGCCCACGGTGCCGCCCACTTCGACGATACACACGTCGTGGCCCTCGGCGGCCTCGCGGATGCGGCGCTTGATCTCGTCCGTGATGTGCGGGATTATCTGGACCGTCTTGCCCAGATAGTCCCCGGCGCGTTCCTTCTCGATGACGTACTGGTAGGCCTTGCCGGTCGTGATGTTGTGGTCGAAGGTCATGTCGATGTCGAGGAACCGTTCGTAGTTCCCCAAATCGAGGTCGACCTCGCCACCGTCTTTCAGTACGTACACTTCACCATGCTGATAGGGATTCATCGTCCCCGCGTCCACGTTCAGATACGGGTCGATTTTTACGGCGGTCACGTCGAACCCGGCGTTTGCGAGCAGTCGCCCAGTGCTCGCGGCGGTAATGCCTTTGCCAAGTCCGGACATGACGCCCCCTGTGACGAAAATGAACTTCTTCCCCATCTCGGGGTCGTAGTTTGTCTCGGGGTCAGTCGGCATACTGACTTTCCGCAACCGTTCTTCAAAACCATTTCGGAGGCGTCGTCGTTCGACAGGACGTGGCATATGTTGGATACTTCGAAGGTCGGCCCTGAGATGAATTCGAGTTCGAAAAAACGGAAGTGGGGGCGACGGTGAAAGGCCCGACAGCGTACGGGACGGCGGGAAGTCAGAATGCGCGAAATCAGCCATCCATCCCGGCGCGTGCGCCAGCAGGTCCGAGGGCCTGCTGGCTATCATGCGAGGTTTCGGAGAAACCTCGCAAGCGAGCGGTGCAGCCGCGAGCACGCGCTGCGGTAGCGGTGCGGTCATTTGACGTCTGCAATCGCAGTTATGGCGAACTCACGACCAACGCGTTCTGAACCTGAAATCACGAGGACTGAATCATCTCTCCGCCTTCCTCGCCTCGATCAGCAGAAGCGCTCAAGAACTAGCATGTCTGTCACCGTTCAAAGCGATTCGACCAGAAACTCCCCCAACCGTCCCGCCACCTTCTGTTCCTGCCCGACGAAGAAGTGGTCCGCGCTGAACTCCTCGGTTTCGAAGCCCAGTTCTCGCGCGCGCTCGACCAGCGGTTTCCACTCCGCGGTGTCGTCGCGCGTGCCGTAGAGGACCTTCAACGGAACGTCCACGTCGTCCAGCGCGGCGACGGCGTCCAAATCCTCCGCGAGTCGTGAGGCGGGTGCGAGCAGCGCGATGGCGGCCGCGTTCTCGTCCACGCCCGCGAGGGTCGCTATCGCGCCTCCGAAACTGAAGCCGAAGACGCCCACGGAATCGTAGCGCTCGCGCGCCCAGCGGAGGGCGTTGCGCGCGTCCTCGCGCTCGCCGTAGCCCTCGTCCCAATCGCCGTAATCGAAGCGCAGGCACGCCGCGCCGCGCTCCCCGAGGTAGTCCGAAAGCGCGACGAGTCGGTTGTCGTTTCGGTTGCCGTTGAACTGCGGATGGGGCGGACAGGCGATAACGATGGTTTCTGACCCGTCTTCGGGTTCGTCCAACGATGCACGGACGTCACGAACGCCGGGAACGACGACTTCCTTCAACGCCATGCGGGCGTGTTAGCTTGGTGAGGATTTTAAGGGTCGGGTTCTGAATATAGGAGTATGGGAGTACTTTCACGCATGTCGTACGTCGTCCGCTCGAAGATAAACGCCGTCCTCAATCGGGCAGAAGACCCGACCGAGACGCTCGATTACTCCTACGAGCAGATGCGCGACGAGTTGCAGGACGTAAAGCAGGGCATCGCGGACCTCACGACCCAGAAGAAACGCCTCGAAATCCAGAAGCGCAGACTCGAAGAGAACGTCGAGAAGCACAACCAGCAGGCGCGCGAGGCGGTCAAGCAGGACCGCGAGGATTTGGCCCGGCAAGCCCTCGAAAAGAAAAAGCAGAAGATGAACCAAATCGAGGATTTGGAGGGCCAGATCGCACAGCTTCAGAACACGCAGGACAACCTCGTCCAGAAGAAGGACGAACTCCAGAACCGCATCGAGGAGTTCCGCACGAAGAAGGAGAGCATGAAGGCGCGCTACGAGGCCGCCGAGGCCAACAGCCGCGTTTCGGAGGCGATGACCGGCGTCGGCGACGAGATGGAAGACGTCGGGATGGCCATCGAGCGCGCCGAGGACAAGACGCAGGACATGGAAGCCCGTGCGGAAGCGATGGACGAACTGCAGGACACCGGCGCGTTCGAGGACGCGCTTTCGGACAAAAGCAGCCTCGACCGCGAACTCGAAGAGATGCGATCCTCGGGCGAGGTGGACTCCGAGTTGGAAACCCTGAAGGCCGACATGGGTGTCGAAAGCGAAACGGAGGATGAATCGGAATCGTCGTCAGGTGACGACGATATCGACCTCTCGGACCTCGAAGCCGAAGTCGCGGCCGAAGAGACGGAAAACGATACTGAAACGAAAACGGAAACCGAAACCGAGACCGAAACGGAAACCGAGCAAGCCACCGAGGAGAACAACTCGTAGCCACCTCCTCCGAAATCGATTCGCCACTTTTCCGATGAGCCCGATTCGTAAGCGCCGCCGACGAAGCGTATCGTCCCTTCCTCCGGCAAGAACGACCGAGTTCGGCAAGTGCCTATTTCACACTAGTTGCTCTTCGTTCCCGTATGAGTGATTCCGAGGGGAGCGCGCAACCCGGAGATACGATGCGCGAGCGAGCCAACGAAAGTCGGCTCAAGTTGTGGATTTTGATGGAAGCGAACCGGTGGTTCGTCGCGGGGGGTATCCTGCTCGCCATTTTCGTGTCGTTGCTCGTTCTCGGCGTTCTCGACCCGTCGCCGCTGCAACAGTATATCGGGCCGAGCGACGACGCAGTTGATACGCTGTTCCAGGGCTTCGTCGGCGCGATCATCACGGGCGTGACGCTCGTCGTGACGCTCAATCAACTCGTCCTCTCGCAGGAACTCGGCCCCGTCGGCGACCAGCGAAGTCGGATGGAGGGCGCGATGAACTTTCGGCGGGAAATCGAGGACGCGCTCGACGTTCCGACCGCACCGCCGGAACCCGCATCGTTCATGCAGGCGCTCCTCGACGAGACCAAGTCGCGGGCGAACGCGCTCGCGGACGCGGTGGACACCAGTCGGGACGAGGAACTGAAGGACGAGATTCGAAGCTACGTCGACGGTCTCTCCGAGAACGCCGACGAGGTGAGCGACTCGCTCGAAGACACGCAGTTTGGGACGTTCGACGTGCTCTCGGCCATCCTCAACTTCAACTACTCGTGGAAGATATTCCTCGCGCGGAAAATCCGCAACGAACACGCCGACTCCCTCACGGACGAGGTGGACGAGGCGTTCGACGACATCATCGAATCGCTGACCTTCTTCGGCCCGTCGCGCGAGCACTTCAAGACGCTCTACTTCCAGTGGGAGTTCGTCAACCTCTCGCGGGCCATGCTGTACACGGCGGTTCCGGCGCTCGTCGTCACCATCGCGATGATAATTTACTTCGACGCGAAGGCGATTCCGGGGGCCACCGTCGGCATCAGCAACGACGTGCTGACGGTGAGTCTGGCCTCCACGATTGCGGTCGTCCCGTTCATCATCCTGCTGGCCTACATCCTCAGGATTGCGACCGTGGCAAAGCGGACGCTTTCGATCGGGCCGTTCATCCTTCGGGAGACGAAACGCAGCGACGAATTGGACTGAGAAGAGTGAACGAAGACGGTCGATACTTTCTTCGATATTTATCGGGGATGACGTGTGGATACAGAGCGTATACTTATCGACCAGTTTTCCGTTCGTACGCGATGGTAGCGACGGAATATATGATGGTGAAAACAGTCGCTGCAAATCCAAAGTTATAGTATGGATTTGCGAAATCTTGATTAGAAAGAATTACCATCAAATTGTATGTGGCACCCATTAAAATAACTGCCAATATGCGAACATCTGGATCGTACATCCTGCGCACACGGTCCGGAATCGCACTCGACATAGTTTCATAAATAGATTGAAGAATACTAACGGTTATGGTGGGTTGTAAAATCGGGCACCACCTCTGTTAGGCATGAAGACTACAATCTAGAGCGTAGGTCGACGGGGAAGGTCTCCGTCTAGAAGACGACTATTTGGGCGAGAAATAGCGCAGTTATTACGAGAGCGAGAATCGCCATTCCATACGCTAATAGCCCGTACTCCGTCGGCTTTTGTTCATATTTCTCGGGATTGTACAGTCGAAGGAGTCCGGTTCCCAAGATGGAGAGGCCTACACCGAGTTGTGTGATGATTGCGATAGGAGACTCAAAGAGGAAAGCGGCCTGTGCCAACAATACTGTTCCACAATATACGAAACAGAGGGTTACGAACCGAACTGGTTTCATCTACTCAATAAATAAAAACAAATAAACATATAGCCATCGGCGACTACTGACCACGAATCCAATAGTCCGCACGGTACGCGGTCGTCACGAGGGTGCTGAACACGGAAGGCATATCGAGCACGTAACTGACTCTCGCGTGCTCAAGGAGAATGGATTCTGTATCCTTGAGCCCGTATAATTATGGTGTGTGGCAACAACCGACATGGCATGGTACGCGCCGCAGTGTTTACCGGTCAGGGGGAACCGCTGGAGATCAGGGAGATCGACGAACCGGAACCGGACCCGACGGGCGTCGTGATCGAGACCGATGCGTGTGGGATTTGCCGGAGCGACTGGCACGCCTGGCAGGGAGATCCGCTCTGGGAGTCCAGGGGGTTCGAGGACGGTCACGTCTTCGGGCACGAACCCGCCGGCGTCGTCGTCGAAGTCGGTGACGAAGTCGAACACGTTCGTGAAGGCGACCACGTCGCCGTCCCGTTCAGCCTCGGCGACGGGACGTGTCCGTCCTGTCAAAACGGTCACTCCAACCTCTGTGACAACCGCATTCCGCTGGGGCTCGCCCCGGAATCGAAGGGTGCGTTCGCCGAACGGTTTCACGTCCCGTGGGCCGACTTCAACGTCGTCCCCCTCCCGGATAGCGTCTCGCCGGTCGAGATGTCCGGTCTGGGCTGTCGATTCATGACGTCGTTCCACGCGCTCGTCCACCAGGCGGACGTCACCGCCGGCGACTGGCTCGCGGTCCACGGTTGCGGCGGCATCGGCCTCTCGGCCGTTCACATCGCCGACGCCATCGGCGCGAACGTCATCGCCGTCGACCTGTTCGACGAGAAACTGGACGTCGCAACCGACGTGGGGGCCGTCGAAACCATCAACGCGGGAGCGGTCGCCGACGTGCCCAAGGAGGTGGCAGCGATCACCGATGGCGGTGCCGACGTCTCCGTGGATGCCCTCGGCATCGCCGAGACGTGTCGTAATTCGGTCCGTAGCCTTGGGAAACGCGGCCAACATATCCAGGTCGGCTTGACGTCCAGCGAGGAAGGCGGCGAGGTCCCACTCCCGACGGATTTAATCGTCGCCCAGGAACTCCAGTTCATCGGCGCGATCGGCCTTCCCCGTCCCCGCTACGACGAGATTTTCCGGATGATCGAACACGGGAAACTCGATCCGGCGATGATGGTCTCCGAGACCGTATCTCTCGCAGACACCTCGGACAAACTCGACGCGATGACGGACTTCGAAACCGTCGGTATTCCCGTTATCGACGAGTTCTGATCGGACCACCGGTGTTTCGTATTGCGCTTTTCCCGGGAGCGGTTGCTGAATACGCCCCTTCCTCCGGCACGCTTCGAATAGATCCGACGAGACGCCGTCGGATGGAGCGTTAATGGAGAGGATGTGGTCATCACGTATTCATCGTTTGTTCCGGCCAGTCGGTGATGACCCAGCCATTCGGTACGTGTGTGTAGTTATCGGTGCCGCTCGACTGGTCGTGAGACCGAGTTATGAAATCTGAGTTAGCTAAAAATCGTCAGTTGGGTTCGGTATACGACGATATAGGCAGTCAGAGAGGCCGCGGCCAAAACCATCGCTTGCGGAATCGGGTTACTCCCGGCGAACGTACGTCCCGATACGAGTATCACCAGCATCCCGAGGAGTCCCCACCCGAATGCGGAGGCAGTGAGGACGAACACGTACTCGCCGAGTTGTCCGAGTGACCAATCCCCCGCAACCACGGGATACGCTCCACCGACCGCCAGCACACCGATAACCAAGTCGACTGTTGAGGCCGAAGCGGGCGACCCGAGAACTGCGTTCCCAAGCGAGACCATCGGATACAACACGATTGTGAACCCACACGCTGCCAGAAGGAAATCAACGGTCGCGGATACCCACGAGACCAATCCTCGCTCGGCAGTTCCCATACCTAAATTTCATGTTGATACTATGAAGTATTTGCGGTCTGTGCGTAATCCGAAAACAAGCACGTGACACGGCCGGTATCGCCCGCTGTGCATCAATACCGATGAACTCTGCCATCAACCGAGTCGTTCAGCAGAAGCGGCAAAAACAGTGGACGAGTCGCCTCAGTCGAGGAACCCGAGTTCCGTACTCTTCTCGTCGCGTTCCGCTTCCAAATGCTTGCGGAACTCCGAAAGCGAGACGTCCTTCTCTTCGCGCTCCAGACGGTCGCGGACCGAAATCGTCCCCGTCTCCTCCTCGTCGCCGCCGACGACGATCATGTAGGGCACGCGGTCGTCGTGAGCCTGCTGAATCTTGCGGCCGACGGTCCACGAGCGGTCCTCGACTTCGACGCGGAAGTCGTCGAGTTCGTTCGCGACGCGGTGGGCGTAGCCGAGGTTGTCGTCGCTGACGGGCAGGATGCGGACCTGTTCGGGCGAGAGCCAGAGCGGGAACTTGCCGTCGAAGTGCTCGATGAGCACCATGAAAAAGCGCTCGTAGCTACCGTACAGCGCGCGGTGAATCATGACCGGGCGCTCCTCCTCGTTGTCCTCGGTGACGTAGGTCAGGTCGAAGCGCTCGGGCATGTTGAAGTCGAGTTGGACCGTCGGGCCGTCCCAAACCCTACCAAGAGCGTCCTCGAAGCCGAAGTCGATCTTCGGGCCGTAGAACGCGCCGTCGCCCGCCTCGATGTCGTAGTCCATGCCGCTGGATTCGAGGACGGACCGGAGTTGCTCTTCGGCGTGCTCCCACAACTCGTCGCTGCCGACGGACTTCTCGGGACGGGTGGCGAGCGCGACTTCCACGTCCAAGTCGAACGTCTCGATGACCTCGAAGATGAGGTCCATGACCTGCCGAATCTCGCGCTCGATCTGGTCGGGGCGGACGAACAGGTGGCCGTCGTCGATGGTGAACGACCAGACGCGCGAGAGGCCGGAGAGTTCGCCGCGCTGTTCCTTGCGATACACCTTGCCGTTCTCGAAGTAGCGAATCGGCAGGTCGCGGTAACTCCAACTGTGCTGGTCGAAGATGGTCGCGTGGCCGGGGCAGTTCATCGGTTTTAATCCATATTCCTCGTCGTTCACGTCGAGGAGGAACATGTCGTCCACGTAGTTGTCGTAGTGGCCCGACTTCTTCCAGAGTTCCGTCCTGAACAGGTGGGGGGTTTCCACCTCGTCGTAGCCCGCACCGCGGTTCAGTTCGCCCGCGTAGTCGGACAGTTCGCGCAGGATGGTCTTCCCGTTGGGGTGATAGAGCGGCAGGCCCGGCCCCGTCGTCTCGTCGATGGAGAACAGGTCCAGTTCCCTGCCGAGTTTGCGGTGGTCGCGCTCCTCGGCCTCCTCGACGCGTTCGAGGTACTGTTCGAGGCCCTTCTCGGTCGGGAACGCCGTCCCGTACACGCGGGTCAGCGTGTCGTTCTCCTCGTCGCCGCGCCAGTAGGCCGCCGAGGTTTCGAGCAGCGTGAATCCGCCGATTTCGCCGGTCGAGGCAACGTGCGGTCCCTTGCACAGGTCCGCGAACTCGCCCTGTTCGTAGAAGGAAATCGTGTCCTCGTCGGCCGCCTCGGTGTCGAGGATGTCCTGTTTGTACTCGTTGTCCTCGTAGAAGTCGAAGGCCTCCTCGCGCGACTTCTCGGTGCGCTCGATGTCGAGGTCCTCCTCGATGATGTCGTGTGCCTCGTCCTCGATTTCGGCGAGGTCGTCGCTGTCGAGTTCCACGCCCGCGATGTCGTAGTAAAAGCCCTCGTCGGTCCACGGGCCGATGGTGAGTTTCGCTTCGGGGTGAAGTCGCTTCAGCGCCTGCGCGAAAACGTGGGCCGCGGAGTGACGAAGGACGCTCAGGTACTCGTCGCTCTGGTCGGTGACGATGACGAGTCGGCAGTCCGCCGACAGCGGTGTCGCCTTGTCCACGAGTTCGCCGTCCACGACACCTGCCACCGTGTCCGTGCCTAGTCCCGGGCCGATTTCGTACGCCACGTCCTCCACGGTCGCGCCTTCCTCCATGTCGAGTTCGGCGCCGTCCGGGAGCGTGACAACGATATCGCTCATGCGGTTGGGTACGCGCCACGCGCCAGATAAGTGTGTTGAGACGGCGTGAGGAACGACGATGGACGGGAAGTTCGATATCCGCTCCACCGGCGGGTTTACTACCTCCAAAAACGCTATCGACGGTTGGAAATGGAAATCGCAATCGTCCTCTTCGAGGGATTCGACGAGTTGGACGCCATCGGCCCGTACGAAGTGTTCGAGAACGCGGGCGACGCCGGCGCGGACCTCGCGGTTTCGCTCTGCACGCTCGCGGAAACGGAGCGAATCACCGCGAGCCACGGTCTCCGCGTCGAACCCGACGCGACGCTGGACGAGTGTTCTCCCGACATCGTCGTCGTGCCGGGCGGCGGATGGAACGATAGGAGCGAGGCGGGAGCGCGGGCGGAAGCGGAACGGGGAGACATCCCGGACGCACTGGCTGCCCTTTACGACCGAGGAACGACGGTCGCGGCGGTCTGCACCGGCGGAATGCTACTTTCCCATGCCGGACTGCTCGACGGCCGGCCCGCCGTTACGCACGCCGGTGCCCTCCCCGACCTCCGCGATTCGGCGGCACGGGTCGTGGACGCTCGTGTCGTGGACGACGGCGATATCCTGACCGCCGGGGGAGTCACGTCCGGAATCGACCTCGCGTTTCACGTCGTCGAGCACGAGTTCGGAGCGGAAATCGCCCGCACGGTCGCCGAGGAGATGGAGTACGACCCCAGCGACGACGTTTACGCGGACGACGGTACGTGAACGCTGACGCGCACTTCGGCGGATAACCTGATGGTGGTGACAGTCGAATGAACCCTATGCGCAAATCACCGAAACCGGAGGACGTGGACAAACCGGTGTTCAACGTGGACGATCAGAAGGTCGGCATCGTGACCGATGTCCGGAACGGGGTCGCCTACGTGGACCCGCATCCCAGCCTCCTCGATGAGTACAAGATGCTCCTCGGGTGGAAGGACGACGCGAAGGACATCTACCCGCTTCCGAACAGAGCCATCCACGGCATAACGGACAAGGAAGTCCGACTACGGACCCACGACACGGAACACGAGAGGAAGAAGGAACGGTGACGTGTCGGATAATAACCAATCACGTCGGAAATCCACAGTCTCAAGTCATGCGGGTGTGTGCCATGACCATCGATGCGCGTTCAGACCCGCGGCGATGGAACGCCAGACCTCGCCGTCGTCGCCTGCCTGCACGGAAACGAGCGCTGTGGCAAAACGGCCATCGAGCGCGTGCTGGCGGAGAATCCGACCTTTTCCCGTCCGGTTCGGTTCGTCATCGCCAACGAGGCCGCCATCGCGGAGAACGTTCGGTTCATCGACGAGGATTTGAACCGCGCGTTTCCGGGCGACCCCGAGGGAGAAACGCACGAATCCCGACTCGCGGCGGAACTCCTGCCCCAGATTCGTGACTGCGGTGTTCTCGATCTGCACTCGACGAGGTCACACCCGGAGGCGTTCGCGCTCCTCGCGCGGATGAACGACCGGACGAAACGGTTGGCGCGGGCGACGGGCGTCGGCAGGGTCGTGGACATCAGCTACGTCGTCGGTGGCCTCATCGACTACGTGGACGGCGTCGCGGTCGAATGCGGCCTTCGGGGAACGGAGCGCGCCGAACGAAACGCCGAGCGAATCCTGCGGAACTTCCTCGGCGAAACCGGGGCTATCGACACGCTCTCGGACGGCGGGGACCCGGAACTGTATCGCATTTTCGACGCCGTTGACGGGGGAGACTACGAGTTCGTCGGCGAGAACTTCGTCCGCGTCGAGGAGGGCGAGGTGTTCGCCAGAAAGGAGGGCGAGGGTGGAACCGAACTCCGCGCCGACAGGGCGTTCTATCCCGTCCTGATGTCCACCCACGGCTACGAGGACATGATCGGCTTTCGGGCGGAGCGGGTCGGAACGCTGGTCGATTGAGGACCTACCGTTTTCGAACGCCGGTTCCGGCGCGTCCCGTTTCGAGGTCGATGACGCCGTTCGGCATCGGGACGCCTTCGTACTCGTCTTCCGCGAGGAGGAGCGATCCGTCCAAATCGGCGTAGTCGAGCAGGGGAACGAGGTGGCACGCCGCCGCGATGCTCGCGTTGCTCTCGACCATACACCCGAGCATGAGTTCCAAGCCGTGGGCGTTCGCGGCGTGAATCATCCGCATCGCCTCGCGGAGGCCGCCGCACTTCATGAGTTTCAGGTTGGCGATGTCGGCCTTGTCCGCAATTTTCGGGACGTCCTCCAGCGTGATGCAGGACTCGTCGGCCGCGATGGGGAGTGCGGCGCGTTCGCGGACGAAGGCCATTCCGTCGGGGTTCTCGGCGGGAACGGGTTGTTCGACGAACTCCACGTCGAAGTCGGCGAGCGCGTCGATCTTCCGCACCGCCTCGCGCGGACTCCACGCCTGATTCGCGTCCACGCGAATCGTCGCGTCGGGCGCTTCCTTCCGAATCGCGCCGACGATCTCCTCGTCGCGGTCGGTGCCGACCTTCACCTTCAGCGTGCCGTACCCGGCCTCGACGGCTTCCCGCGTCTTCTCGGCCATCACGTCGGTCGGGTCGATGCCGATGGTGAACGACGTTTCGAGCGTCAGGCTCCCGTCGAGTCCCCAGTAGCGATACAGCGGCAGTCCGGTGCGCTTCGCCACGAGGTCGTGGAGCGCGATGCTCACCGCACAGCGCGCCGCCGGGTTGCGGTTCACCGTTTCGCGCATTCCCCGTTCGATTCGGTCGAGCGCGTGGGGGTCGTCCACCCGTTCGACCACGTCCAAGAGGTCCGGCATGACCGCTTCGACCGTGGCCGCCGTTTCGCCGTAATGTCTCGATGGGGCGGCCCCGCCGATGCCGACGTTTCCGTCGTCGTCCTCGATTTTCACGACGACGTTTTCCGCGGCCGTCTGCGTGCCTCGCGAGATGGTGAAGGCGTGTTCGAGCGGGAGCGAAATCCGCTCGAACTCGGCCGTGAGACTCACAGAATCGCCTCCAGCACGGCGTCGGCGTCGAACCGAACGAGGTCCGCCGCGGGCGCTCCGAGCGCGGATTCGTACTCCGCGACCGCCGCGCGGGCGTCCTCGTCGTCCTCGATACCGGACGTGTTGAGAGCTCCGGCGACCATTTCGGTTCCGTGTACCGGTCGGGCGAGGCCCTCGTAGAGCGAGACGTACTCCGAAATCGGCGGCAGGGAGACGGACTCGTAGCCGTGGATGACCTCCTTTCCGGCCTCGTGACAGAGGACGAGTTTGTCCGGCATGGATCCGTGGAGAATCCCGCACGTCACGGCCGAGTAGGCCGGGTGGACGATGCTTCCCTGTCCTTCAACGAACAGGTAGTCGTACTCGTCGCCGCGCTCCAAAATCATCTCCTCCACTGCCCCCGCGGTGAAGTCGCTCACCACGCGGTCGATGGGGTTGCCCCACCCGTCAATCATGATTCCCGTTTGGCCCGTCGGGATGAAACCGACGCTCTCGCCGCGGTCGCGGGCCGCCCGCACGAGTTCGAGCGTCGCGGTCATCTTGCCGACCGAACAGTCCGTTCCGACGGTGAGGACGATTTCCGCGTCCACCTCGTCCGCGACCCCTTGGCTGACGCTGAGGTCGTCGTGGGGCTTTCTCACGTCCCAAATCTCACAGCCGTTTTCCTCGGCGAGACGGACGAACTCCTCGTCGTTTTCGAGAAAGTAGTGGAGTCCGGAAATCACGTCACAGCCGCGTTCGAGCGCGTTTCGGACGTCCGGTCGCCACGTCTCGTCGAACCCGCCGCCGATGGGTGCGATGCCGATGACGAGCGCGTCCACGTCCGGAACGTCGTCCATTCCCGCGACTATCGGAGCGTCCTGTACGTCCGGAACGTGGTCGGAAACGCGCTCTCCGGCGCGTTCGCGGTCGAGAACCGCGGCGACTTCGTAGTCGGCGTAGCGTAGAATTCCGACCGCCGTCTTCGCGCGGCCGGGGAACTTCTCGTGTGCCAATATCGCAACCTGCATGGGTGTGCGGTGGTGGCATGGCGGCTTAAAACCGTCTCTCCCGGTAACGCAAACCGCGCGGATCGCCGCCCTCTGCGCGCAATTTCCCGCCGGAGGCGAAGGTTTTTGTCCGTGCTTTCGATAGGCTTTGCATGGTCACAGTGCGGGCACCGGCTACGAGTGCCAATCTGGGGTGTGGGTTCGACGTGTTCGGATTGGCATTGGAACGACCCGCCGATATCGTTCGGGTCGAGCGGGCAGCGGAGACGACGATAGAGGTCACGGGCGTCGGCGAACGATACATCCCGACCGAACCGGCGAAGAACACGGCGGGCGTCGTCGCGCAGGAACTCGACACGCCCGCACGCATCCGAATCAACAAGGGGGTCCGACCCTCGTCGGGGCTCGGGTCGTCGGCCGCCAGCGCGGCCGCCGCGGCGGTCGCCCTGAACGAACTCTACGACCGCGGACTCTCGCGACGCGAACTCGTTCGCGTCGCGGCGGAGGGCGAGGCCGCCGTCTCGGGCGAGGCCCACGCGGACAACGTCGCACCTTCGATTCTGGGTGGATTCACCGTCGTCACGGACGACACCATCACGCACGTCGATGCGTCGGTTCCGGTCGTCGCCTGCCTGCCGGAAATCGTCGTCTCGACGCGGGACGCGAGGCGGGTCGTTCCCCAATCCGTCGAAATCGACGAACTGGTCGGCACCGTGGGCCACGCGGCGACGCTCACGGCGGGGATGTTCCGCGACGACCCGGAACTCGTCGGGGCGGGCCTCGAAGACGGGTCGGTCACGGGGTCACGGGCGTCGCTCATCGACGGGTTCGACGAGGTGCGGACCGCCGCACTCGACGCCGGCGCGACGGGCGTCGCGGTCAGCGGGGCCGGACCGAGCGTCCTCGCCGTCTGCCACGGGGACGGACAGAGCGCCGTCGCGAGCGCGATGCTGGACGCGTTCTCCGATGTCGACGTGGACGCACGCGCCTATCCGACCGCAATCGGCGGCGGAGCGACGATAGAGGAGCGATAAACCGCGCCTCGATTTTTCACGGGAAAAGCGTAACGACCACGGTTTTCCGCGGAAACGGTTCCGATATGACGAGAAGTGACCGCTGTCCCGACTGCGGTGTTACGCTCGAACCGGTCAAGTTCGGCATGAGCGACGCGTGGAAACCGTACGTGAAGACGAGCGACCGACGGGAGGGGTTTCTCGGGTCGCTCGGAATGAACGAGAAAAAGGAGGTCGAGACGGACATGTGCCCCGAATGCGGGCGGTTGCTGTTTCACGCGAAATTGGACTGACGGCTCACACCCGAAACAGCCGCGTCGTCCAGAACTCGTAGAAGGCGTCGTCCAGCGCGTCCGTCGGTTTTCCGGTCGCGTCCACGGGGTCGGTCACGTCGGCCACGTCCCGGAACTCCGAGAGGAGCGTCCGCTGGCCGACGACGTAGAGGCGTTCCGCATCGCGGGCGTCTATCTCCTCGCGGCACTTCTCCAGATGGTCGGCTATCTGTTCGTCTCGAATCCGTTCGAATCGGGCCTGTGAGAACCCGCCTTTCGAGTGGTCTCCTTTCACGTCGCTTTCGAATCCCGCCACGGACAGGCGCTCCCGGCCGTCGTACTCGCCGATGGCGAACACGTCGGAACGGACGAGCGCGAACGCGAACCGACCCTCCGGGCGGAACCACGACGACTCGAACTCGAAGCCAGCGCTCCACGAAACGAACGGTTCGGGCGAACGCGGCGGCACGAGCGCGGCGCTGACGAGTCCCGCATCGTCGGTCACGGCCAGACAGGGCGCGGCCCGTGCGACGAGCGACCCGTGGTCCCCGAACGCGTCGCCTACCGCCTCCGGTACGTCGTCGTCCACCATCGCTGTCAGCGCGCCCTCAGGTCCCGTTTCGACGCTTTCGAGACGGGCCAGCACCTCGTCAACCCGCTCCCCGTGGAGCGTTTCGGTACCACGGAACTCGACGGACTCCTCGTCGTCCCGCAGTCGCTCCACCCGATCTTCGAGTTCCACGATGCGGTTTTCGAGGCGGTTGACCCGCTCCTCGGCGTTTTGACGTTCGGTGACGGCTTCGGCGCGGCGTTCCTCTTCGGCTTCCACCCGTCGTTCGAGGTGGTGATTTTCGTCTTCGAGGGAGTCGATTCGCTCTTTCAACTCGGCGCGCCCGAGCAACTCGTCCAGCATCGACTCGAAGGGCGTGTCGCGGGGTCTTGTAGTTTCGCGTCCGGTCAGAGTTCGTACCGGTACGGCGAGGAGCGAATCACGGTCACGTCGCCGGTCTGTGCCCGCCGTCCGAGGACGGTCGCGATTTCGTGCGTACTCTCGAACTCCTCGTGGGCGTCGTCGCTCTCGTCGAGGAGGTGGAGAATCTCCCGCGCCGTCAACGGCTCTCCGCCCCCCCGTTCGGTCACGACTTCCCGAATCCGTTCGAACGCACTCCCCCGAAGTGACATGGTAGTCGTATCGGCCGTTAGGTACTTAAAATTCAGTCAGACAACGACCCCCTGTCGGACGACGACCCGCTCACGCCGGTCGGTCGTGCGGCCCGGAGAAGTCACGTTCCGCTCGGTACTGGTCCACGAATGTCGGAACGTCGAAATTCAGCATGTCCGCCTCGAACTGACTCATCGCCTCGTCGTCCTCAGCATGACTGACGGCGTGTTCCATGAGTTCGACGACGAGTTCGACGACGACCTCGTGCAGTCGCCGCGAGTCGAAGTCCGTCACCCACACCATCGCGTAGCCGAGGTCCGGGTTTTCGGCGACGTCCTCGCTGACGACCTCCTCCGGGAACTCCTCCATGACGACGCCCATGATGTGCAGGGTGCCGAATTCGACGTTTTCGTCGGTCGTGTCGATGGTCTCTTGGAGGATGTCCACGAGAAATTCGGGGACGAAGCGTGACGGCGGGTGGACGTCCATGACGACCGCATGCGATTCGCCACAGTCACAGTCGTACTCGCGCATTCCCATGTCGAGCGTTCCGGTCGGCACCGACTCGCCGCAGGGAAGGTCGAGCGTCGCACCGTCTCCTCCCGGTACGCGCGGTTCTGCCATACGCTCCGTTGGTCCCTGACGAGTTTAAACGACGTGATTGCGCCCGGTCGTCGAAACGTCGTCGAATATGACACGTGTCGTCCCCGTAGAGGTAGCGCTCAATAGCGATCCCTCGTTCCTGCCCTCGGTACATACCCCTCTTAGCGAGCTATTTGATAGTGGAAAAAATACGGATGTCCATGGCACAGGCCAGCGGGGTTCCCGACCGACTGCGCCCGATAGACGAACGAATCCTCCGACTGCTCGATGCGGAAGGGATACAGGTTCGACTCGACATCGAGCGCCGCCTGTCGCTTTCGAACTGCGTCACCGCGACTCGCTGTCGTTCTCTGGCCGATCGAGGCCTCGTCCGAAACTCGAACTGGTGTTGCTATCGGATAACCGAGGAGGGAAAACGGTGTTTGCGGGCGGAACTCTGATGGAATACGCTTCGACGGCTACGGCCAGTCGTCGCGCACGTCCTCCTCGTTGCCCCCTCCCTCGCCGTCGTCGTCGGACGCGATGTCCCATTCGGCCGCCTCGGCGGCGTCCTCGACGTGAAGGAACTCCCAGTCGTGGTCCTCGGCGAGTTCGCGGTCCTCGTCGGTGATGCCGATGAAGACGTGGCGGTCGGTGTCGAACTGCGATTTCACGCTGTCGAGGCTCTCGGCGCGGCCTTTCGGGCCGGAGAAGAAGTCCTGCCGGATGCGGTTCTTTCGGGTGAAGTTCGTCACCACGTAGGTCGGTTGGTCGGAGATGACGCCGACGTAGCGGGTCCAGCGTCGGGCGTCTTCGAACACCGTTCCGGGACTCGCCAACGCTTTGAGCGCAGACAACTCGAAGGCGAGCGTCATCTCGCCGCTTCCGCTCATGCTCATGTCCCTACATCCCGTCGTGCGGGAGAAAACGGCTTCGGTTGTTCGTTCGCGTGGGCCGGGTTAGACCACGTCGATTCGGTAGTAGTCGTTGAACACCACGAGCGCGTTCCTGTCGAACTCGTCCGCCAACGCACCGGTCATCCGGACGACTTTCTCGCCGCCGTCGAACTCCGCCAACACCTGCTGTGTCTCCTCCGCGAGTTCGTCGAAATGATGCACTTGAACGCCCGCTGGAACGGTTTCGGTGCGGCTAATGATGAGTGCTGCCGTCTCTCCGGCCGGTGCAGACTTCAGACTACTCGTGCTGTTCGAAGCCATTGATACATGTTACCAATTGTCTTAGTACATATTAAGCGTTGCGGAAATAGTATGAAAAAACATGCCAAATCGAGCTACGCGAGAAGTACCCGGAAGTAACCGGTGTATTTGACGAATTCGCCGTCGCTGAACTGGCCCGCCGTCTCCCGGTCGATGAGTTGTTCGCCACGTTCGACGACGCTCGGGAAGTGCCCTTTCGCGTCGTAATCGAGTTCGTCGTAGTGTCGGACGCGGGCGTCGTTCGGAATCGTCTCCACGGCTTCGACGGCTATTTTGGGTTTCACGAAATCTCCCGACCGGTGTGGTCATTGATACCAACTGTCGTAGGGGGTCTTAATGATTCACGTCGCGACAATCGCTGGTCGGTGGAATCGCTCGCGACAAAAATACCGAAACCGCACCGTTCCGGGCTCCGAACTTACTGTTCCTGTTCCTGTGGCTGTGCGATCTTCTCCGGGTCGAAATCCTTTTCGAGGAGGATTTCCTTCTGGTCGGCACACTCGACTTCGTTGCGGATGAGGTCCTTGTACTTGCCCTGCGGGGCGATGTCGCCGATGAGGACGCCGCCGATGAGTTTGCCGTCCTTGAACGAGAGGCGACGCCATTCGGTGTCGCTGTACTTCTCCTCGCATTCGTCGTCGCCTATCGTCGGGAAGCCGAAGGAGAGGAACGGGAAGTCGAAGTGGGTGATGGAGTACGAGGAGACCCAGCGGAACTCCTCTACCTCGTCGTCCGCGACCATGTTCTTCGCGGCGACGACGCCCTGCTGTTTCGCGCTGCCCCACGACCCGTTTTGGGCGTACTCGTCCAGAATCACGTCGTAGTACCGCGTGATGTCGCCGGCGGCGTAGATGTCGTCCACGTTCGTCTGCATGTACTGGTCCACGACGACGCCGTTGTCCGTCTCGACGCCGCTTCCCTGCAGATATTCCGTGTTGAAGTTGAGGCCGATGGCGATGCCGACGAAGTCGCTCTCGTACTCGTTGTCGTCGGCGTCGATGGTGGCGACGACGTTGCCGTCGTCGTCCGTCTTGAAGCCGTTGACGCCGCTTTCGAGGACGGTTTCGACGCCCTTCTCTTCGAGCGCGTCGTGAATGATCTCCGCGCCGTCGAGGCTCAGACCGTAGCGCCACCAGCGGTTGCCGCGCATGATGTACTTCGCTTCGACGTCCTGTGCGGCGCAGATTGCGGCGAGGTCGATACCGAGGAGACCGGCACCGATGACGGTTCCGGTGTCCGCCGCTTCCGCGTGCTCCTGAATGCGTCGGGCGTCCTGAAACGTCCAGAAGTGGTGGATGCCGTCGGCGTCGCTGTTGTCGACGGGGAGTTGGGTCGGCGTCCCGCCCGTGGCGACGAGGAGTTTGTCGTAGTTGTACGTCCCGCTCGCGTGGGTGTGGACCTCGTGTGCGTCCGGGTCGATGTCGGTGACGAACGTGTTCAGTTCGAGGTCGATATCGCGCTCATCGTACCATTCCGGTTCGTGAATGGAGATGGGCGCTTCGGGGAGTTTGCCCTTGGCGAACTCCTTGATGAGGATGCGATTATACAGTGCTTCGCCCTCGTCGGTGATGACGGCGATATCGGCGTCGGGTTTTTCCTCGCGGATGGTTTCGGCAGCGGAACTGCCCGCGATGCCATCCCCGATGATCACGTACGATTCGCTCATGACTGAGACGTTCTGCGTCGGGGTTAAAGTGGGTTGCTATCTCGATGTTGTTGTCAAACGCCAACATACCCGAGTCGGGACGTTGAAGACCGTCGCGTCCCAAGCAACGGGCATGAAAATCCGTCAGAACGCGCGCCACTTCGCGTCGAGAAAAGCCCTCGAAATGCCCGTCGTCAGCGACGTGGTGAAGTGGAAACTGGTGGACATGCACACGGGAATATTCCTCAAAAAAGCCGACGAGGAACACCGCGAGGAACGTCGCGAGCGCCTCGACGCCTTCTTCGACGCGACGATGGATTCGTACCTCGCCGCGCTTCAGGAGGGTGCGCCGGAGGCGGAGGCCCGCGAAATCACGCACATCCAGTCCAACTTCGACTTCTACAACCACGGCTGGACCGAGATGATGGAGTTCCCGAGCGACGAACTGGAGGAACACTACGAACGCTACGAGACGTTCTTCTCGAAGCACGGCATTACCATCGCCGACCCGCTGGGCGAGTTCGCGCCCGCGGAGATGCCGGAAGCGCCATCCACGCCGGAAAAGTTAGACGACCCGGTTCACCCGCACGCGGAAGGCGGCTTCGCCGACGACGTGTACGTTCAGGGCGACGACGGCGAAGTCCGGGTCGGCGGACAGGACGAACCGGAGGACGTGGATATCTCGGACGCGGTCGGCGTCGACGAAGGCGAAGCCTGATTTCTCGGTTCAGTCTTCGTCCTCGCCCAATCGAACCATCAGCACCGGCACGTCCGCCCGTCGCGCGACTTTTTCCGTGACGCTCCGTCGAAGCGGGTAGAGGATGCCACGCCGTCCGTGCGTCCCCATCACGATGAGATCGATATCCTGTTCGTCGGCGTATTGCCGAATCGCACGGTGCGGTTTGCCCTCCGCGATGGACCCCGCCGTCGTGCGGATGTCCTCCCGCTCCGCCCGCTCGATCACGTCCTCCACCATTGCTTTCGATTCCTTCTCGAACTCCTCGTACATCGCCTCGCGCTTTTCCCCGTCGTCGTCCGCCTCGCCCGCATCGACGACGGAGACCGTGTAAAGGGCGGCGTCGTACGTCTTCGCGGCGTCGAGCGCGTACGGAATCGCGTTCGCCGCCGCGTTGCTTCCGTCGATGGGGATGAGGATTCGGTCGTACATGACACACAAGCACGCGCCGCACGCGGATAGGGATAGCGGCGATTTGCTTCGCCAGCGGTCGAGGCACCGCGTCACTCCACCGGGTCGATTCCCTCGGCGGCCTCGATGGATTCGGTTTCCTTTTCGGTCTCGCCGCGCCAGCGGTCTATCTCCTCGTCGTATCGCTTCAACCGGTCGCTCACGCGGTCTTTGAGCCCATCGTCGTTGATGTTCACCTCGAAGGTGTATCGGTTTCCGCTTCTGGCGCGTTCGACGTTCGCGCTCACCAGTTCGTTGTCGAAGTAGGCGGGCGACACCTGCGTCATGACGTGTTTGTACACCGTCTCCTCGACGGTTCGAAGCGCCTTTCGCCCCGCAGTGTCGGCCGCGCGTGTCGCGTATTCGATGGTGTCGCGCCCCTCCTCGACGGCGTCGTCGATGTCACCCTCCGCGAGTTCGGACACCGTATCCTCTAACTCCTCTCGCGCCGTTTCCGCGTCTTCAGTGGGGGACTTGCCCTTCTTTTCTCCCTTCCCGCGCGACGCACTCGCCTGCTCCGCCGTCTTCTCGTTTACGTCCTCGCTCAGTCGTTCGTGGGCTTTCGGCCGCCACTCGTTCCAATCGTCGAAGTTCTCCCCCTCGACACCCTCCTCGTCCAGCGCCGTGGTGATTCGCTCGCCGTGTTCCACGATGGCCACCCAGTCCCCCGTCTCCTTGAAGCCAGCAATACTCTCCTCCATGTCATAGGCTACGCCGTCGACGGCTATCTACGTTTTCGCCGGGTTCTCGGCATTACGGGGTTGAGATAACACTCCCCGACGAATCGTTAGCCTCGATACATCGGACTACAGCATTCCGACGCCGACGAACGCACCGTAGGCCAACGCGAACGAGAGGAGCAACGAGACCACCCATCCGAGGACCGTGTAGGACATCTTCTTTCGGCTGACGCGGCCGCTTCCGGCCGCGTAGCCGCTACCGATGACGGCGCTCACGACGATTTCGTTGAACGAAACCGGGATGCCGAACAGCACCGCGGTTTGTGCGATGGCGAACGCCGGAATGAGCGCGGCGGTCGCCCGACGCGGGCCGAGCGACGAGAAGTCCCGCGCGAGGGCTTTTATCATGCGCGGTGAGCCCATCCACGCGCCGAGCATCACGCCGACGCCGCCGAACAGCAAGACGACGGCGAGCGAGAGGCCGATAGGAATCGCCATCGGCGCGAGCGGCCCGACGGCGAGTCCGACCTGACTGCCACCCGCCGAAAAGGAGACGAGCGCGCCGATGCCGAACAGGAGGTGTCGTTGTCCCTTCTTCACGTCGGCGCGAACGTCCAACAGCAGCAATCCGCCGATGAGGAGCGCGACGAACAGCGTCGTCACGGCGATGCCGATGAGCGACGGAAGCGGCAGACTCTCCGCGGCCACCGCCGCGACCGACGCCCCGCCCGACTCCGGGGCGAGGAAGGTGAAGGGCGAGTTCGCGACGACGAGTCCCACGATTGCCCCGAACAGGGGAATCGAATACTCGTCCGGCACGTCGTCACGCCGGATCATCCGAGCGAGGAAGTACGCGATGCCGCCGCAGAACAACGGCGTCAGTATCCACAGCAGGAGAATCTGCTGGTACTTGGCGTAGGCGGGCGTCCCGCCGAGCGCCAGACCGACGCCGATGACCGCGCCCGTCGCCGTGAACGCCGTCGCCAGCGGATACCCGGCGAAGATTCCGATCGCGACGAGTCCGGCGGCGACGATCAACGCGATGACGGCGGCGATCGGCGTGAGCGTCACGCCGTTTATCAGTCCGGCCGCGATGGCTTCCGTCACGTTCGCGCCCTGTAACACCGCCCCCAGTATCCCGAACAGGCCGGTGAAGAAGGCCGCCCGCATGACCGTCGTCGTCCGAGCGCCGACCCCCGGCGCGTAGGGCGTCCATCCCGCACCGACCGTCCACGCCATAAAGAAACTCGCTATCGCACCGATACCGACGACCCCCAACTGCGCTGCCCCCACCATGATGGGTAATACTGGCGACGAACGGACAAGACCCTACCCATGGCGTACTCCGGGTGGTTATTACCGTTATTGCTCGTTGTTCGGGCTGACGACCACTTTCTTCCCGGAGATTCGGTCGGCACACTCGTAGCCCGCGACGATGCCGCCGTTCAGACTGCGCTCGGGGTACTGGGCCTTGCTCGCCATTCCGGCGTAGTAGATGCCGTCGGCGATGTCGTCGCCGAGGTCGTAGGGGACGACCATGTCGAGATAGCCGCGCTCGTACACGGGCGCTGCGCGCGGATTGCGGGCGAGGCGGAAGTTCGTCACCGACGAGCGGTCCCACTCGGGGAACATCTCCTCGATGTGGCTCAGCCACAGGTCCTCGACGTCGTCGTCGTCCATCCGCCACAACTCCTCCTCGTAGTCCTGAATGTAGCTGGCGACGTAGACGAGGTGGTCGCCGCCGTACTGCTCCGGCGGGATGTAGTTGGTGTGTTCGATGAGCGCGCCGAACGGCGCGTCGTGGCCGATGTTGAGCCAGTAGGTGTCCGTCAGCGGTTCGTCCATCGTCACGAGCGCACAGACCGCACCTTGGAAGTCGATATCGCACTCGTAGCCGGTCAGGTCCTCGAGGACGTTCGGCATCGCGGCGACGACGACGCCGCCCACGTCGTGCGTTTCGGCCGCGGTGCCACCGTCGGCGGCCGCGACTTCGGCGCTTTCGGTCGCCTCCGTCGTCAGCGACGCGACTTCGCCGTCCTCGGTGTCGATGTCGGTGACGTACACGCCGGTGGTGATGTTCTCCCGGCCGACTTCGTCCACCAGCGCGTCGATGAGGCGGCCGAACCCGCCGCGGAGGTAGCCGAGCGGTTCGCCGCGGAGGAGGTCACGCTCGCCGCGGAACTTGATGCGGCCGAGCAGCCACGCGGCGCTCACCTTCTCCTTCTTGCTCCCGAACTTCGCGTCCAACAGCGGGCCGAAGAAGTTCTCGTAGACGCCCCGCGAGGTGTGTTCCAAGAGGAAGTCCTTGATGGGAACGTCCTCGTAGTCCTCCAGTCGTTCGTAGCTGTCGAACTTCGGAATCCCGCCGCGAACGTCGATCTCTTGGGTGAGCATGCCGAGACGGAACTTGTCGTACAAGCTCATGTGCGGGTAGGCCATGATCTCCCACGGCTTGTCGAGCGGGTGGACGACGCCGTCCACGTAGTAGGCGTTTTTCCCGATGGGCCAGTCCAAATCGTCGCCCAGTCCGAGTTCGTCGATGAGGTCGATGATGGTCTCTTCCGAGGCGGAGAGGTGGTGATAGAACTTCTCGATGCGGTCGCCGTTCGTCTCGTAGGTCGCGGCGAGTCCCCCGAGGTCCTCGCTCGCTTCGAAGATCTGCACGTCGTAGCCCTGCTGTTGGAGGCGGTAGGCGGCGGCCAATCCGGCGATTCCCCCGCCGACGATACCTATCATAAACGACGGATTCGTCGTCGCGTGGAATACGTCTTACGACCCCGGGATCCGATAGGTGTGACGACGGAACGGGTTTCGTTTTGGTGGCTCTCGGGACCGATTTCGACTTGTAGAACGGCTGCTGCCCGGATTTCAGCTCAAAAACGTCGACTCCAGCGGCGACTACACTGCACCGGCGACTGCACCGTAACCGCGACGCCCCGACGATTGCTTTGTGGAGGATTTCGGGACCGAGACTACTGGGCGACCGTGACCGCACCGCATACGGGAGGGTGGTCGGAACCGCACGACCACCCTCCCTCCGGGACCCCATTCCTCCCCGCATGGGAGGACGCTTCGCGGCGAGCGCTCACCGTCCTCCCGGCGCGTCCGTTCGGTCGAACGGTCGGTTCGAAGCGCGTTTTCACGCCCGCTTTCGGGATGCGCGACGAGGATGCTCGCGCCGGCGCAGCGCGAGCATCCGAGCACCGGGGAGGTCAGGGGCCGAGCGGACGGACGGGCGTGCGGTTCCGGCCGTCCGTCCGCAGTGGCGGTGCGGTCGTGGTCCCTAGCAGTCGCGGTCACGGCGGACGAGTTCGCTCGAACACGAAGCAGCCACGAACTCCACAAAACGCCGTACGTCGCCGGTAAAGTAGCGCGCCACGATGAGCGAACGGATCGAAAAACAGTCGTGCTATTCGCTCGATTCGGCGACTTCCTCGCGGAGCGTCCCCACCTCGGCCACGCGCTCGGCGTGGGCGTTGTGCTGGTGGATGGACTCGTCGTTGCTCTGTTTCATCGTCACGACGGCGTCGTCGGGCAGGTCGGGGAACGTCTCCACGACGCCGTGGGCCATGTCGCGCACGCAGTCCTCGACGAACTTCGCGTCGGCGTGCGCCTGAAACGTCATGTGATCTTCGTCGGGGCGCTTCGCGAGGTTGTAAATCCGGGCGCTCATCGAGTCCCGCGCGACTTCGATGAGTTCGTGCAGGTCCACTTCGGGCGCGCCGGAACTCTCGACGGTGAGGGTCGCGTGACCGCGCTGGGAGTGACCCGCCTGCGGGATCTCCTGAAGGAACTCCTTGACCTCCCGTTCGCCGACGCCGAGGTCGAGGAGCTTTTCCTTCGCGCGGCCGCTCATCATGCCCTGCGAGCAGGGACAGACCGTCATGCCCGTGACGCGCGCGCCGATCTCCTCGGTCGTCTCCTCCTCCGTCGCCGTCGCGCTGGCGATGATGTCCACCATGGCTTGGGTGGGGCGCTCGCTCTCCGGCGTCGTGTCGCGCACCATGAACTCCGCCTCCATGCTGACCTCGGCCTTCGAGGTGTACTCGTGTTTTTCGAGCAGTCGTTCCGCGGCGTCGCCGCACACGTCTTCGAGGCGGTAGGTCGGTTCGCTGACGGCGTCTTCGAGGACCTCGTCCACGACCTCCATGTTTCGGCTCATGTCCGCGCCCTTGCGCCAGCTCGGGAGGTCCACCAGCACGTCGAACTTCGCGGTGAGAACGTACGGTCGCTTCTCCGGTCGGGCGACCTCGACCAGTTTCTCGACCCCGGTCACGCCGACCCGATTCAACCCGACCGTTACGTCCGGTTCCGTCGCCTGCACGTCGGGTAGTTGCCCTTTCATTGTCGTTTCATTGTGAGTAACGGAATTAGAGGCTTCCGTTTCCGGCAGCTACTCGAGCTTTCCGAGCGCTTCGAAGAAGTTGGGCGACGGCCCGGCGATTCGGGCCGGTTCGGACGCGAGCGCGACCGTGATGGCCTCTGGGGGTTCGATACGGACCTGCGTTCCGTCGCTGCCGACGACGGCGGCGTCCGCGTTCCGAACCCGAATCACGACCTCGTGGTCCGGTTCGAACACCAGCGGCGGCATCGAGTGGGAGGCACACATCTCCGTGAGAATCAGGCCGTCTACACCCGGATGGACCAGCGGCCCGCCTTCGCTGAGGTTGTACGCCGTACTTCCCGTCGGCGTCGAAACCAGCAAACCGTCCGCGTGTCCGCTGTTGTACTCCACCTCGTCGACGTGAATATCGTAGTCGATTCCCTGTCCGTGTCCGCGCTGTGCTCCCTGTATCACGATTTCGTTCAGCGCGGGGTGGACCGACCAGTCGCCCTCGCCGGTCGCGCGAAGTCGTGGCACCTCCCACGACGGAATCTCGCCCGACTCCAGATACTCCTCGACGACCGCGCCCACTTCGGCCACGGCGTCCTCCGGCGCGACGGCGTTCAGAAACCCGACTTCTCCGAGGTTGACGCCGAGTATTGGCGTTCCACCCGCGCCGCTCGCCGAGAAGAGGAAGGTGCCGTCGCCGCCGATACTGACGACGAGGTCGTTTTCCGCCATCCGGCTCACGTCCACGCCCTCGACCCCTAACTGCTCGGAAGTCGCGGCGTCGAGATTGACCGTCACGTAATCGTCTCGGAGCGTCTCTCGCAATCGTCCCGCCAGTGTCGCGGCCCGCTCGTTTCCCCGTTGTGCGACGATGCCGACGTTCATCACGGCCCCGTTCTCTCCCGGCGTTCAAAAAGCCGCCGACACGAACATTAATTTACGATGGCTGCCAGTGACAGGACGATGAGAACTTTCGCTCGAAAGCGGACGAGGACGAGCGGGCCGTCGGTTCGCGGCGAACGTCGAATCCGAACCGACGAGGAGGGGACGACGTGAGCGACGACGACGATTGGTTCGAGGCCGCGCTCCGAGACGACGAGAAATCGGACGGCGAACCGACCAGCAACGCGACCGAAGAATCGGAAGACGGAACGGAGGAGACGGGGAAAAACGCCGAATCTCCGGACGCTTCCGCGACGGACGCGGACGCTCCCGGCACCGAACCGGTGACCGACACGTCGGCGGTGAAGACGTCCGACGACACCACGGCCGACGAACCGAACGCCGACGACGCGCCGTTGTTCGACGACGATTTCGCCAGCGCGTTCGCGTCCGCGCCCGGTGCCGGCGGTGACAGCGAACCGGACTTCGGCGATGGCGGCGGGTTCGATGCGGGCGGGTTCGATAGCGGTGGGTTCGACGGCGCCGGCGAATCCGGCGGTTTCGATGACGGCGATTCCTTCGACGACGAGGCGTTCGAGTCCGCGATCCCGCGAATCGACATCGGTATCGACGGTTTGGACAGCATGATTCAGGGCGGCGTCCCCGAGCGAACGCTGATGGTCGCCATCGGCGGTGCGGGGACCGGCAAGACCACCTTCGGGCTTCAGTTCCTGAACCACGCGCTCTCGAACGGCGAGAGCGCCGTCTACGTCACGCTGGAGGAGAGCCACGAGCGAATCGTGGACAGCGCGACGGAGAAGGGGTGGCCCTACGACGAGTACATCGAGGAGGGGAGACTCGCCGTCGTCGATCTGGATCCCATCGAGATGGCCAACTCGTTGTCGAGCATCCGAAGCGAACTCCCCGAACTCGTGCGCGATTTCGGCGCGTCGAGGCTCGTCCTCGATTCCGTGTCGCTCCTCGAAATGATGTATCAGGGCCAAGCCACCCGTCGCAACGAGATTTACGACTTCACGCGCAGTCTGAAGAAGGCGGGCGTGACCACCATGCTCACAAGCGAAGCCAGCGACGAGAACCCCTACTCCTCCCGCCACGGCATCATCGAATACCTCACCGATGCCGTGTTCGTCCTCCGATACGTCCGGAGCACGGACGACTTCATCGAAACCCGACTCGCCGTCGAAATCCAGAAGATTCGGGACGCGAACCACTCCCGCGACATCAAACCCTACGACATCACGGACGAGGGCATCAGCGTGTATCAGCAGGCCAATCTGTTCTAGCACCTTTTTCTGCGGTCGCAGGCGGAAACGACGACGGCCGCGTCGTCGTTTCCGCTGGCTCCCTGGAAAAATCTGCACCAAAAGCGCTCCTCCCTCACTTCGCTACGCTCCGTTCAGTCGTCGGCCCGAAAAATCAGAGATTTTTCGGTGGGCGTGATAGCGACTGGTAGTTGTATCACTTGCTGTTTCTGGCGGTTGTGTCGTTGGCTGTTTCCAGCGGTCGTGATAGCTACTACTCTCTTCGGTCCCTGAGAGCATGACAGAAATGTCGTGCTAAATGTATCCCCTGTATTGCACAGTAATCACGCTGAACCTTGATTCGTGACATATCTACCGCTTGCCCCATTCTAATGGTTTCGCACGACTGAAAACGGCGCTGTCACTCTGCTGGCTCGGTCGGAAGATTTTTCGCTTCCTCGACCAGTTCGAACCGATCCGTCCACAGAGCCAGCCCGCCAGTCCGGTCGAGAATCGCGAAGATATTCGCCTGCATCGCATTGTACGCGGCGCGTTCTTCCTCTTTGGTCTCGTATTCGCGCTTGAGAACGAACGTCCGTGATCGGTACAGTTCGGTCACGACGATTCCACTTTCGTTCGCGTGTCCACCAGCATCGTCCTCGAAGACGCCGACGATGTAATCGACACGATCCGACAAGATGCGGAATTTCGTGATGAACTCGTTCCCCCACGCCTCGTCGATTTCCTCCATGAGGAATGCATAGGCACCGGGATCGCGCTCGTTGAGAGAAAGCCGAACGAGTTTGAGCCGGTCTTTCTTGCTGAAATCGCCCTCGTCGTCGTAGTTTCCGAGGATAAGGTACGACACGGAACTCGTGCTAATTCGATTGAGCTGGTCCGGGTCGTTCAACAATTGCTTGATTCGGTAATATTCGTCCGGTGAGAGCGAGTCTTTCCCCGAATACTGCTTGGTTTTCTCGATGAGGGCATCCAACTCGTCCTCGTCCATGACAGTTCGACTCGATGCGATGGGCTTTATTCGTTCGATTCATCGTCGAAAGCGCACGGCGTGACTGTGCCGCTTTTCACCGTAACAATTATCGCGGTAGCTCCCCTCGTTGCGAGTAGGAGACAGAGATGGCCTACGATATCGAAGATACCGCCGAGTTCACCGCCGGGAACCACGATAACGTCCACCGATTACACGTCGTGACGCAAAAGCGGCGCTACAATCTCATCGTGGACATCCTCGGCCATCCACGGGGACTGCCGAGTCTCAGCGAACTCGACTACATGAATCCACCCGTCGAGCGCACGACGATTCAAGATCACCTCCAGCGACTCATCGAGGTCGACGTCGTGGAGACGGTGGTGATCCCCGTCGGCGAACGGAGTCGGGATCTTCCGCACGTCTTTTACGGGCTTACCGAGAGTGGTCGGCAATTACTCGATAGCCACGGCCTGCTCGACGAAGCCGAAGCGTGGCAAGACCTCTACGCTCGGGTCGAGAAACCCGAGAAGATCCGAACGTACGAGGATGCGCCGCGGCCGGAACGGACGGAAATCTGATTTACGGATTCGTAGTCTCGTTGTATCCTACTACAGCCTTATTGAACTTTCAGCGAGGATGAGTTGCAGAGATCGTCTTGTGTACAGGGCGCGTTTCGGTTGCTGTTCATCTTCTGTCTCCGGTACGACCTCGTCAAACCGACACCGGTTAGAAATTCTGGGGAGCCAATGTTCCGTTTCTGTCGGCTTGTCGTCCGCTGTTTCCGGGGTCCATGAAAATTTCGCAGGTAGATTATCGAACAACAGTCACGGGAACGGACGAGCGCCGAACGACCGTTTCCGCGACGCTTCCGAGGAGGATTCGGGAGACGCCGGAACGCCCGTGACTGCCCATGATGATCTGGTCGAACTCCTCCGCGTAGTCCACGATGGTCTGGGCCGGTTGCCCGACTTCGGTCTTCGTGGTGAGCGTGACGCCGTGCTCGTCCGCGAGCTCCCGTGCCTCCTCGAACACCGCTTCGGCGTTCTCCTTCGACTCCTCGTACCACTCTTCCGAATAGCCGGGCATGCCGACGGTGGAGGTGTAACCGACGTCGATGGGATCGATGACGTTGATGACGCCGATTTCGGCACCGGGGAACTCCTCCAGCGCGTAGGAGAGCGCTTCGGTCGCCTGTTCGGACCCGTCCACTGGAACGAGAATTCGCTTTGCCATACCGAATAGTACGGCTGCCGTTCACATATCTTTTTGTCCGGCGTCCGACCGATTCAATCGCGGCCGTGGCGGGTGACGCACTTCGGCAACCCGGTGACTTCGACGGGTTCGGAGTTGTCCGGCGAGTAGACGACCATCTGACCCTTCTCCATGTACGGCACCTTCTTCTCCAACGTGGACGGGATGTTCACACTCTTGATGGCGTCCTCGTCGCCCAGATTGAGGACGACGGTCGTGTTTATCTGCTTGAACACCGCGTCGTCGATGTCCTGCGGGTCCTGCGTGATGAGGAACAACCCGAGTCGCTCCTTGCGACCCTGTTTCGCCGCGTCGGTGAACTTGCCGATGACCTTCCGGGCCTGCACGCTGTCCGCGTCGGAAAGGAAGTTGTGCGCTTCGTCCATCCCGACGAGGAGCGGCGTCTCCTTGATGGTCGGGTACTCCGGCGCGTTCGATAGCTTTTGATCGATGAGGAGGCTCGACACCGCGAGGACGACCATCTCCTTGGCCCGACTCGACGGCAGGTGGTACGTCGGCACGACCGAGAGCCTGCCGGACCGGACGAACTGCGGGACGAGTTCGGTGATGGATTTGGCCGACTGGTCGAACACGCCACCCGGGACGGAGCGAACCCGGCGTTTCACCGCGTCGAACGTCGCCTCGTGGACGCGGCCGCTCTCGTCCAACTCCTCGCGGAGCGAGGGGTCGTCGAGGTAGGAGCAAAAGTCCTGGTACGTCCCCGACTGACCGCGACTGCGGAAGAACCGGTTGAGGAGGTGTGTCAGCGCGCCGTACTGGTTGTCGTTGAGGCTCGCGCCCGCGACGAGCCACTGGTTGTCGCTGACCATCGAGAACGGGATCGTGAACTCGACCTGTTCGGCCTCGTGATGGCTCGCGGCGTAGGTCGATCCCCCAACTTTCGGGACGAACGCGACGGTTTCGTCGTGGCCGCCGTGGGCGATCCCCTCGCGCTCCCACGCGCGTTCGTCGTCCGCGTTCACCGCCGGGTTGTCGTCGTGCATCTGGGCGTACTCGTCCTGCGGGTCGAACTGCACGACGGCCATCCGGGCGTTTCGGCCGTCGTCCATGGGATACGTGCGCTCCGCGGAGAGGTATTGGCGGAGGATGTTCTTCGCCCCGTGGGTTTTCCCCGATCCGGTGCCCCCCGCGACGAGCGAGTGGCGGAACACCAGCGGGTCGCCCGAGTCGTAGTCGTCCTTCACGCGGTAGTCGATGGTCGGCGGTTCCGCCGCCGTCCGTACTTTTTCGCCCCCGACGGAGAGGTGCCCGAGGAACACGCCGTCCTCCGGTATCTTCAGTCCCGTCTTGATCTCGCGTTTGTCGCTGGCCTGCCGAACCACCGTCTCGGGTTTCGGCACGCGGTCGGTCATCCGTCGTTTCAGTTCGCCGTCGTCCGAAAAGAGCACGGCGATGGGTTCGAGCGTCGCCATGAACTTGTAGTCCCGCTCGTCTATCTGCCCGTTGCGCATCGCCCGTCGGGCGTGAATCTCGGTGGCGTCGTCGCTGTGGAACTCCTGTGCGTATTCGAGCGTCGTGATGCGACAGAACAGTTTCTCGCCGTCCGGATAGGGAACGAGGAGGTACTTCCCGATTCGAACGTCGCCCCGGTTCGGCGCGGTGATGTACGCCCGGAGGCAGGTTTCGTCGCTCTCCTCGCCGATGGAGAGGCCTTCCGAGACGGCGAGGCTCCCGAGGCCGCGGTCGTCGCCGACCGGTTCGAGGTCCATCCGGTCGAAATCGTCGGTCTCCTCCATCGTGCTCGTCGCCTCCGTTCGCTCGTCGTCCGTTCGCCCCTCGTTCGTCTCCGACGACGGTTCCGACGTCGACGAATCGTCGGTGTCGTTCCCGTAGTCCGAGAAGTCGCCCAAATCGCTCATGGACCTGCCATCTCGGGCGCGAGTGAAACGTGTTTCGCACGGACCCCGTGTTGTGTGTTCCTGTAACGGACGGAAACGAACCGTTTCCGCGCTGCTTCTCACGGTTTGACACCTCTCCCCCACTTGGCTTTTATTCTCGGGACTCCTACGTACGGGTATGTTGCTCGTTCGTGGTGAGGCAGGCGGGACGACCCTCACGGGGACGTTGTACGAACGGGGTGAACGCTCACCCTCGTTCAAGGGCGCGCCGGACGAAGACGCGCCGTACGTCTGGGTCTGTGACGAGTTCTATCAGGTCGAGAGCGGCGGCACCGCCCAGATGGTATCGGGCGAGGAGGTCCACGTCGCGTTCGAGACGCCGATGCCCCGCGGGTTCGACACCCGCGACCAAGCCCTCGCCGCCGCGGAAGAACACGTTCGGACGCAGTTCGCTCGCATCGGCGTGGACGCCGACGACGTCGAGTTCTCGATGGAGAAAGGGGAACTTCAGTAGTCGAGTCCCCAGCGGATGTCGTCGTAGTTCCGGTCGAGTTCGGTGTCGAAGGACTTCTCGAAGCTCCGTATCAGCGACTCCGTGCTGTCCCGGCCGATTTGTGCCAGCGAATCAGCCTTCGTGATGACCGTCGGCGGTCCCTTCGAGATGGCTATCTCCTTCAACAGTTGTCGTTCGATACGCCGCCGACACGTCTCGTCAGCCGTGAAAATCCGCGGTGCCTCGATCTTGAACAGCAACCGCCGTCGCGGGTCGTAGACGACACAGAACGTCACTTCGTACTGTTCTGCCGCGTACTCTCGGTCGATGTACCGTGCGGCCTTTTCGCCTCCGAAGAAGGCGTCGGACCCGGCGCGCGAGACGAACCAGTTCGTCAGGGTCAGATCGTCGGTGAACCGCTCGTACTCGCCGTTTTCGTACTCGCCGCGTTCGAGAACCTGCGAGAAGAAGGCGGCGTCGTGCGTCCACGGGGCGTGTATCCCGTTTCCTTCCTTCTCCCGCAGTACCCGAGTTATCGACCGCGCGGAGATGTTCTTCACGAACCCCGCGAGCGGCACCTCCCGCTCGGCGAACGTCTCCACCAGTTCGACGTAGTTCTGCAGAATCGCCCGCACCTCCGCCGACTCCTCGAACAGGTCGGGAAGTATCCTCCCCCTGTTCCGCCAGCGGAGCAACCCCTTCGGGTACATCGGCCCGTCCAGCAGGAGGAGGTCGGAAACGTCCTCGGCGTGGTCGAGCGCGTGTCTGCTCTCCGTGCGATACAGCGCCAGCGCGTGAACGATGTCCTGCTCGTAGTCGTCCCGGCGCGGTGCGTGGATGATTCGGCGTTTGCTGTTCTTGCCGTATGGTTCCCACTCCGTGTCGAAGTTCCGCTGTACGTCGTTCGTGTGGACTGCCTTCACGACCGTCCGCGAATCGTGTAAGTCGAGGTCCGACGGCGACGAACTCATCGCCGCGTGCGCCACGTCCACCACCAACCCGTTCTTGAACGGTTGCGGGTTGATAGTCCCCGAGTCGAGTCCGTGCATCGTCCCGAACTGGTCCGCTTCGAGCGCCAACTCCTCGATGTTCGCGCGTTTCCGCCGGAGTTCGGACAGCGGCGCGAGTATCTCGGTTCCCTCGTGAAACAGCGGATCGAGGTAGTTCTCCCAGACGCTCCGTGCGAGGTCACGATGGTTGCGCTCTTCCCCTTCGTACTCTATCCTGTCCGCCAGTTCGGCGATGCCGTCGAAGTGAACGGGGTCGAGTGTCATGCCCGCTTCAATCCGGTCCACCCCGAAAAAAGGTATCGTTCTCCGATTCGCACACATAATCGAACGCCACCGCTTCCGAACGAACGCTTGCGCTCGACGAGAACGCTCGGCGCGTTCGACGTATTCGGTCCTATAAAATGCTGAGTTCCGGGCGAACGACAGCCGCGTGACTATCGGTCGCCCGCCTTCCGTCTCGCGAGTATCACCCCCACGACGATGAGTATCCAACCGACGTCGTTTCGATTGGCGATGATCGTCGCACCGGCGGTGATGAGCGCCACGGAAACCCCGTTCGATGGTGCCCTGTTGGGCATAGTATCACCCGTCCCTGTGAACGAGCGACTGTAACCAGCACCGCTACCGTAGTTAAATGGATTCTTACGCGGAGTGAAAGTGAAAGAAAAATGCCGAGGAGAAGGCATCTACGTTTCAGCCGTGCGAGCGAAGAATAGTTACCACGCGGTGCCGTCGGTTCGCCCATGAGAGCGGGACTCATCGTGCTCGACGGATGGGGACTGGGCAGCGAAGACGGCGGCCGGAACGCGATCGAGGCCGCGGACACGCCGAATTTCGACCGGTTGGCGCGGGAAGGAGCCTACGGAACCCTCGACGTGACGGGGCGGCGGGTCGGCCTCCCGGACGGCCAGATGGGGAACAGCGAGGTCGGCCACCTGAACATCGGTGCGGGACGCGTCGTCAGACAGGAGTACACCCGCATCAGCGACGCCATCGCGAACGGCGAACTGGGCGAGAACGAGGCCATCAACGGCGCGTTCGACTACGCGGCGGAACACGACGGCCGCGTTCACTTCATGGGACTCGTGAGTACCGGCGGCGTCCACTCCGATCAACAACACCTCTACTCGCTCATCGAACTCGCGGCGGAACGGGGCGTCGAGGCGACGACGCACGCCTTCACCGACGGGCGAGACACGCCGCCGAAGAGCGGGGCTGGCTTCCTCGCCAGCCTCGAAGACGTGGTCGAGGAGCAGGGAACGGGCGACATCGCCACCGTCTCGGGGCGCTACTACGCGATGGACCGCGACCGGAACTGGGAGCGGACGAACCGCGCCTACGACGCCATCGTGAATCGGGAAGCCGAGTACGAGAAGGGAAGCGCCGTGGAGGCCGTGGAAGCGTCCTACGAGCGCGGCGACACGGACGAGTTCGTCGCCCCGTCGCTCGTGAGGGGCGGGCGTGCGCTCGAAGACGGCGACGCGGTGGTGTTCTTCAACTACCGCTCCGACCGCGCTCGACAGCTCACGCGCATGATCGCGGATATCGACCCGGTATGGCCGTTCGATACGCATCCCCCCGACGTCGAGTTCGTGACGATGACCCAGTACGACCCCGAGTTCGACCTGCCGGTGGCCTTCCCGCCCCACCAACCCGAGCAGACGCTGGGCGAGGTGCTCTCGGAGAACGGCCTGACACAGCTTCGACTGGCGGAGTCGGAGAAGTACGCTCACGTCACCTACTTCCTGAACGGCGGGCGGGAGGTCGAGTTCGACGGCGAGATTCGGCGCATCATCGAGAGTCCCGACGTGCCGACCTACGACCTGCAACCCGAGATGAGCGCCGAGGGCGTCACGGACACGGCCATCTCGGTCATCGACGCGGAGGACCCCGACGTGCTGGTCCTTAACTACGCGAACCCGGACATGGTGGGCCACACGGGTGACTTCGACGCCGCCGTCGAAGCCGTCGAAGCGGTGGACGAACAGCTCGGGCGACTCGCGGAGACGCTCGAAGCTCACGGCGCGCACGTCCTCATCACCGCGGACCACGGCAACGCGGACGACATGGGGACGCCGGAGAACCCGCACACGGCACACACGTACAATCCCGTCCCGCTCGTCTACGTCTCCCCCGAGGGCGACGACGACGGAAAAGCGATTCGCGAGGGCGGGTCGCTCTGTGACCTCGCGCCGACGCTCCTCTCGCTCATCGGCGTCGGGCAACCGCCGGAGATGACCGGCGAGTCGCTGTTGGAAAACTAACCGTACCGGAGGACGCGCGTGTCGATGGCGTCACAGCGCGGACAGATGTGTTGATAGTGGATTTCACGTCCGCGTTTCGTGACGCGCCAGTGGCCCTCCGTATCAACGTAGCCACATTCGATGCATTTCCGTTCCTTGTCCTCGTAATGCTGCCGTAGTCGCTCGAATGGCGAACGACTCGATTTGGCTGCCATGTGTTGACGTTTAGCACGGGAAACAATAACTATAACGATTTTTCACAATTTGCTTCCACGTTCAGGGGGACCGTCACCGCTCGCCAGTCCCTTGGAGTTCAAAGCACCGTTTCCAGCGTCTCGAACGTCTCATCGCTCGCCGCCGCGAGATACAGATCGTCCTCGCTCGCCAGCCTCGCGCCGCTTTCCCCCGCCAACAACCACCCCGCGTGCTGTTCCACTTCGTCCGGGTGGAAGCAGACGACGGCCTCTATCTTCCCCTGTGCGAGAAGCCCCCAGTCCAGCGCGGGAGCCCAACTCGTCCACACTCGCTTGCAGCGCCCGGCGATTTCCGCGTTCAGCGCGTCGCCCGCCGACCGTAGCGCCTCGTCCCGAACGGCGTCCAGACCGAGGACGAACGCGACCGTGGCGTGGTCGCTCGCCACGTTGCTTTCCGCGCGAATCGGCTCGCCGTTCACGGTGGCCCCGCCGTCCCGTTTGGCGACGTGGGTGCGGTCGTGAAGCGGGTCGCGAACCGCAGCCAGAATCGGTACGTCGTCGCGGAGGAGCGCTACTGCGGTCCCGAAGTACGGTATCCCCGAACAGAAGTTGTTCGTGCCGTCGAGCGGGTCCACGACCCAGCGGTAGTTGGCCGCGCCGGACCGCCGTCCCGACTCCTCGGCGTAGACGGCGTGGTCCGGGTACGCGTCGGTCAGTACGTCCAGCACGCGGCGCTCCGCCGCCCGGTCCGCGGCGGCTTTCACGTCGTCCGGGCCGTGCTCCGCCGCGAGCGACTCCGTTCGGAACTCGGCGGCGAGGTACTCCCCCGCGGCATCGCACGCCCGCACCGCCACCTCCTCGAACGAATCGAGGCGATTTTCGTCCATATGGATACGTTTCACCGGGGGGTGAAATCCCTCCCGGTGGTTCCCTTTCAATTTCTCTCCCTTCGCTCTCCTTTTCCTCCATCCGTTTCACACCGTCTCGACGGACCGTCCGCCGCCGACGTCTCACCCGGTGCGGAACGAGAAGTCGAGTGACGGCGCGCTGTGGGTCAACGCACCGAGCGAAATCACGTCGACGCCGGTTCCGGCGTACGCCGGCACGTCCTCGACTCCGATGCCGCCGCTCGCCTCCGCGAGGACGCCGTCGGGAAGCAGTTCGACGCCTCGCTCGACGTCCTCCGGCGGGAGGTTGTCGAACATCACGATGTCGGCACCCGCGTCCGCCGCCCGGCGGCCGTCCGCCGGACGCTCCACCTCCACCTCGATTTTCGCGGCGAACGACGCCAACTCGCGGAAGTGTGCTATCGCGCCGTCCATCCCCATCTCCTCGATGTGGTTGTCCTTGACCATGACCATCCCCGAGAGCGTGAGTCGGTGCGTATCGCCGCCCCCGGCCGCGACGGCCCGCTTTTCGATGCCGCGGAGGCCGGGCGTCGTCTTTCGCGTCCCCGCGATCGCCACGTCGTCGCTGACGGTGCGGGCGGCGGCCACTGCCTCCGCCGTCTTCGTCGCGACGCCCGACGCGTGGCCGACGAGGTTGACCGCGACTCGCTCGCCCCGGAGGACGGCCGTCGCCGGACCGTGAACCTCGAAGGCCGCGTCGCCAGCTTCGATGCTGCTCCCGTCTCCGACCGCGGAACGAACCTCGCAGCCGAGGTAGTCGAAGACGGCTCTCGCGGCGTCCGTTCCGGCGACGACGCCGGACTCCCGCGTGACGAGTCTCCCGACCGTCTCGCCGGGGACGTGGTTCGTCACGTCGCGGTGTCCCACGTCCTCGCGGAGCCATCGCTCCACGTCGCTGTCAGTCAGCACGGAGTTCCTCCACGTGGTGACAACCGACGGACTCGGCGTCCAGCGCGTCCCGCGCGATGAGGAGCGACACGACGCTCGCGTTCCGGAGTTCGTACAGGTCCCGCGCGGTACGGGTTCTGGCGTAGGCGTCCACCTCGCCCTTCAACCGCCGAAGCATTGCCGTCGCTCGCCGCAGGTCGGCGGGGGTCCGCGAGAGGCCGACGCACTCGTCCATCACCGTTCGTAGTCGGGCGAACTTGTCGCGGGCGAAACCCGCGGGGAGCGCCGGGTCGCTGTTCAGCAGGTCGGGAGTTTCGACCGGTTCGGGGCCGGTTTCGACGTTCGCCGCCGTCTCCCCGGCGCGGAGTCCCCACACCAACCCTTCGAGCAGGCTGGTCGAGGCGAGTCGGTTCGCGCCGTGCACGCCGGTTCGGGAGCACTCGCCGACCGCGAACAGGCGATCGAGGGTCGTTCGACCTCTGTCGTCCACGTCGATGCCGCCGCAGAGGAAGTGCTCGCTCGGCGCGACCGGAATCGAATCGTGCGGAACGCCCCGCTCGTCGCACTTTTCGGCGAGGTCCGGAAACGTCCCCGCGAAGTCGAGCGGCGTCGTGTCGAGGCGGACCTCCCCGGTTCGTTCGCGTTCACGCTGAACCGCGCGGGCCACCACGTCGCGCGGTGCCAACTCGGCGTCGGGATGCGCGTCGCACATGAACCGTTCGCCGTCGGCGTTTCGGAGGACCGCACCCTCGCCGCGAACCGCCTCGCTGACGAGGAACGTGTCGTCTCGTGGCGTCGCCGTCTTCTCGCGGGGCTCGCCCGCTCGAACGGTTTGCGGAACTGTGTTCCGCACTACTCGACCGTTCGCGGAACGATGTTCCGCGTCGTTGCCCTCGTACGCCGTCGGGTGAAACTGCACGTACGCCATGTCCGCCGTCTTCGCCCCCGCGAGCGCGGCCATGGCGATGCCGTCGCCCGTCGCCGATGGAGGGTTCGTCGAGTGGCCGTACAGCGCCCCGACGCCGCCGGTCGCGAGTACCGTCGCCCCCGCGAAGACCGGGCGGAGTTCGCCCTCGCGTTCCAGCACCGCGCCGTGAACCCGTCCTTCGTGCGTCACGAGCGACAGCGCCGCGGTGTCCTCTCGAATCGTCACCCGGGGATGACCGTCCAGATGGGACAGAAACGGCCCGAGGACGTGCTGTCCCGTGCTGGCGTCGACGTGCAGGATTCGCTCCTCGGAGTGTGCGGCCTCGCGCCCGTAGTCGAATCCCTCGCCGTCCGTATCGAACGCGACGCCGAGCGCGTCCAGAAGCACGTCCTCGACGGCGTCGTTCGCGTTTTCGACCAGTACGCTCACCGCGTCCGGGTCAGCGGTGTTCGCGCTCGCCGTCAGCACGTCGGCGTGGAGCGATTCCGGGTCGTCGCGGGTCACGGCGATGCCGCCTTGCGCCCAGTGCGTCGAGGCGTTTTCGGGCCGCGTTGCCTTCGTGGCGAGGAGTACGTCCGCACCTTCCCGCGCCGCGGAAAGCGCGGCGCTACAGCCCGCGATGCCGCTGCCGACGACGAGCACGTCGGTCGTTTCGGCGTCGTTCACCTCTCCGTTCATAGGTCCAACATCCTGTCGAGCGCCAACTCGGCGAGGTCCTTTTCGTCCGGCGCGACTTCGATGACGTTCCGCTCGCGCCCCTCGACCAACTCCTCCAGCACCCACGTCAGGTAGTTCGGGTCGATCTGGCGCATCGCGTTGCAGTCCATGCACGCGTCGCCGCAGAGGGGGAGGACGTTCACCTCCGGATGCCAGCGGTCGAGGTGTTCGACGAGGTGGATCTCCGTCCCGATGGCCCACGTCTCGCCGGGGTCCGCCTCCGCGATGGACTCACAAATGGTCGCCGTGCTTCCGACGACGTCGGCCGCCTCCACGACCTCGCGGCGGCATTCCGGATGGACGACCACTTTCGCCTCGGGGTGATTCTCCCGTACTCGCTCGACGTGTTTCACGCCGAAGCGCTCGTGAACTTGGCAGTAGCCGTCCCAGAGGACGATTTTCGCGTCCGCCACGGCCTCCGGGTTCTGCTCCTCGGGGTTCCACGGGTTCCACATCGCCGTCTCGTTTTCCAATCCGAGGCGATGAGCCGTGTTCTCGCCGAGGTGTTTGTCCGGCAGGAAGAGGACCTTGTCACCCCGTTCGAGCGCCCACTCGAAGACGCGGTGGGCGTTCGAGGAGGTACAGACCGCACCGCCCTGCTCGGCACAGAAGGCCTTCAGGTCGGCGTAGGAGTTCATGTACGTGATGGGAACGATGTTCGCGTCGGGCGCGGCGGCCTCGATGTCCGCCCACGCGGAATCGACCTGCAACGCTTCTGCCATCCCGGCCATCGGACACGACGCCTCCATCGACGGGAGGATGACCGTCTGGTCGTCGTCCGTGATGACGTCCGCCGACTCGGCCATGAACGTGACGCCGCCGAAGACGACGTACTTCGCGTCCGCCTCCGCGGCCCGGACGCTCAACTGATAGGAGTCGCCGATGAAGTCCGCGTGTTCGACGATCTCCCGTCGCTGGTAGTTATGCCCGAGGACGACCACGTCGTTCCCCAGTTCGGCGAGCGCTCGCTCGATGCGCTCCGTTCGTTCTTTTTCACTCAGTCCGCGGTACTCCGAGGGAAGTTGCTCTAAATTATCGTATTTGAACAGACTGAGTTCTGTTTCGAGATTTGCTGTCTCCATTTTTGGCACGGTGGGTCACCTACAGTATCCTAGCCGACAACAGCGAGTATTGAAAAAATTTTCTCTTCAATTGGCGCTATCGGATTCTCCCAGTAGCTCATCCACGATACCGAAGGCTATTCGTAAGATACCTCTCCAGAAAATCGGCCCTTCACCTGCGTTCGTTATCGCCGGTCGTCCCGCGTGTCGCGCCGTGCGGCACGTTCCGCGCTCTCCCAGTCCCGATGTTCTTCCTCCTCGTGGTTCCGTTCCGTCTCGATGAACCACCAGAGGAGGAGCGGGGCACCGAGCGCGAGGAGCAAGAACACTGGGAGGACGGCACCGATTCCGGCGTCGAGGGCGGGGAGGAACATGACGGAAATCGGGGGTCGCCCCGGCTTAATCGTTCCGCCCGTCGAAGACGACGGTTCCGTCCACCACCGTCATCGCCACGTCGATGTTCTCGATGTCGTCGGCGTGTTCCCACGGCGAGCGGTCGAGGACGACGAAATCGGCCCGCTTCCCCTTCTCGACCGTTCCGAGGTCGTCCTCGTCGAACCCGGCGTAGGCCGCCCCGAGCGTGTACGCGCGGAGCGCCTCCGTCACGGACAGGCGCTGTTCCTCGACGGGCGCGTTGACGGTCTGGTGAATCCCGAGCAGGGGGTCGAGGGGCATGCAGTCGCTCCCGAACGCGAGGTGGGCACCGGCGTCGAGCAACGTTCGGTAGCGGTTCGTCCGCGTCCGTCGCTCCCCGCCGAGTCGGGCGTCGTACAGGCCATCCGGTTGCGCCCACTTCAGGAAGTTCGGCTGAACCGACGCGACGACGCCGGACTCGGCGAATCGCTCTATCTGTTCGTCAGTCGCGAGTTCGACGTGTTCGACGCGGTGGCGCTTCTCGCCCGCGTCCTCCGTTTTCTCGTAGGCGTCCAGCACGGCCTCGATGGCCTCGTCGCCGATGGCGTGGGCCGTCACCTGAAAGCCCGCGCCGTCCGCCCGTTCGACGATTTCGTCCAGTTCCTCGGGCGAAACCACCCACTGCCCGGTCGCGTCGTCGGTATCGGTGACGTCATCACCGTCAGCGGCGTCTCCAGCGTCGGCGTACGGTTCCGAGAGCTTCGCCGTCCGGCCGCCGAAACTGCCGTCGGTGAAGGACTTTATCGCGCCCGTCGTCACCATCTGACTGCCGTGATTCGTCACGAGGCCGATCTCGTCCGCGGCCTCGATGTGGTCGCTCCAGTAGTTGATGCGAACCCGCATCGTCAGGTCGCCGTCGAGTTCGAGGTCGCGGTACACCTTCGGCGCGCGCGACCGGCGGACCATGTCGTGAACGCCCGTGACACCCTTTTCGTTGGCGTCCCGCTGTGCCGCGAGGAGGAGTTCCCGCGTCGTCTCGGCGTCGGGTTCGATGGTCTCGTACACGACGTTGACCGCGTCCTCCACGATGACGCCGGTTGGTTCGCCGTCCTCCGTTTCCATGTCCTTGTCGGGCATCTCCTCGCCGAGTCGGTCGAGGACGACGCCGTTGACGGAGGCGACGTGCAGGTCCTCGCGGAACGCGACGACGGGGCGGGTTTCGCTCACCTCGTCGAGGTCCTCGCGGGTGAGGTAGCGCGATTCGTCCCACATGCTCTCGTCGAACCCGTAGCCGAGTACCCACTCGCGGTCGGCCTCCAATTCGGCCAGCAGGTTCACGCAATCGCCGGGCGAGTCGGCGGCCGAGAGGTCGGCGTTGACGAGATAGCTCCCGGCCGTCTGCATGTGCGTGTGGGCGTCGATGAATCCCGGCAGGAGGACCCGTCCCCCGAGGTCGACGACCTCGGTTTCGGTGCCGTCGAGGAACGCGACTTCGTAGGCCGAATCGACGCGGACGATCTCCCCGCCTCTGACGGCGACCGCTTCGGCGGTTTCGTCGCCGTCCGTCAGGGTGTGTACCTCCGCGTTCGTGAGAATCACATCCGCTGGCGCTGTCATGCTTTCGTGGTCTGTTCGGACGGCGATAACTGTTCGGGGTACGGCAGAACGCGAGGAGAAACCGAACCCGCCCGCAGACTGATGTGCGTCGCCGTCGTCGGGACGACCATGAGCGTAACCGGCCTGTGTCAAATCTGCGAGACGGAGGAAGCGACACACGACTGTGACCGCTGCGGTGCCCTCGTCTGCGACGACGACTGGGACCGACAGAGCGGGTTTTGCGTCGAGTGCGCCGCGGAACTCGGCGTCGGCGAGGACGAACACCGGACGCCGAACGCCCCCGGCAGCGAGGACATCACCCCGCCGGACACCGAGGACGAAACGCACCAGTTCTGACGGCGCGGTCCGCGGTTATCGACATCGTGGCTATCGACATCGCGGCTATCGGTACCGGTTCAGTCGCTTTTTCAGTCGCTTCGCGGCCTGCCCCGACGCTTCGGCGAACCGCTCCCCCGCGTCCTCGCCCGCGAAGATGATGCCCCGCGAGGAGTTCACGAGTCCCGCCCCGTCCGCGAGCGCGTAGGTCGCCGCCGCTTCCACGTCGCCGCCCTGTGCGCCGACGCCGGGAACGAGGAACGGCAGGTCCGGGACACGCTCGCGGAGTTCTTCGAGTTCGTCGGGCGTCGTCGCGCCCACGACGAGGCCGACGTTGCCGTTGCCGTTCCACAGGTCGGCGAGCGAGGCGACCCACTCGTAGAGGGTCTCGCCGGACGCGAGTTTGAGGTTCTGCATGTCCGACCCGCCGGGGTTCGAGGTCCGACAGAGGATGAAGACGCCCTTGTCTTCCTGCGAGAGGAACGGGTCGAGCGAATCGCGGCCCATGTACGGATTGACCGTGATGGCGTCGGCCGAATCGAGGAGTTTCGCGTACTGGCGCGCCGTGTTGCCGATGTCGGCGCGCTTCGCGTCGAGGAGGACGGGCACGTCCTTTCCGTGTGCGTACGCAATGGTTTCGGTGAGCGCCGCCCATCCGTCGGCGTCCTCGTAGAACGCGACGTTGGGTTTGTACACCGCCGCGTGTTCGTGCGTGGCGTCGATGATGCGCCGGTTGAACGCCCAGCGCGGCAGGTCGTGCTCGTGTAGATGTTCGGGAATCCGGTCGATGTCGGCGTCGAGGCCGACGGAGACGATACTGTCCGTCGCCGCGATGCGGTCCGCGAGGCGGTCGAAGAAGTTCACGGTCGAAAATTTTCCGTCGGGGGTCATGGAGTTATCGAACTGGTAAAGGTACTTCGGTCCCATGTATGTCCCATGTGCGTGACCGCTGTCGGGTTAGATCTCGACGAGACCCTCGCCGTGACCGACAGACCGCGGGAAAAACTGCTCGCGGACGCGACCCAAGCGGTGAACGCTCCATCGCTTTCCCGTCAGGAGTATCTCGACGCCCACGGCCGTCACTTGACGAGCGAATCGCGAAAGCCCATCTTCGCGGATCTGCTCGCGGATAGCCCGGAGGCGGGCGCGGACGAACTCACCGACGCGTATCAGCGGGCGATTCTGGACGCGCTGGCACCGCTCGGCGACATCCCGTCCCTGCTCGCGGAACTCCGTCGGGAGTATCGCGTCGGCCTCCTCACCAACGGGCCGGTCGCCGCTCAGCGAGGCAAACTCGCCGAATTAGGGTGGGAAGACCACTTCGACGCGACGGTCGTCACCGGGGAACTCGACGCGGGAAAGCCGGATCCCCACGCGTTCGAGGCGCTCTGTGAGGCCCTCGATGTCTCTCCCGCCGAGATGGTGTACGTCGGCGACAACCCGGAGATGGACGTCCGCGGCGCGAACGAGGCCGGAATCCGAACGGTGCAGGTGTTGTATCCGGACGGACCGGACCCGGAACCCGTCGCCGACGCGTACGTCGACCGCGACGAACTCGTCAACACGCTCCCTGAAATAATCGCGTCGCTCGACACGTGTAGTTCCGATCCCGATTAGAACGACTCGATTACGGCGTCCACGGCGCGTTTGACCTCCGCGCCGCTTTCCACGAAGACGAGGACGCGGGGCGGGCGAACCGCCTTCGGTCGGACGCGGATGCCCGATTCCGCGGCTTTCCTCTCGACGGCCTCGATGTGATCGGACAGTTCGATGCGAACCCGGTCGGGGTGGACGAACACCTTCGCCGCCGGTTCGCCCCTCCGTTCGAGTTCGTAGGCCAGCGTGCCCTCCTCGCTCGGTTCGACGTCCGGGTCCGCGTTCACGACGGCGACCGAATCGAGCGGCGGGTCCTCCCGACCGTCGAACTCGGAGGAGAGCAGTTGTGCGATGCGCACCCCGTCGGTGATCCTATCCTCGACCATACCCGGCGTTGGCGGGGCGGCGGTTTACGTTTTGAGGTCCGCGAGCGCCGCGTCCGCCTCGGCGCTCACGTCGATACCCTTCCGTCGCGCGTAGACGACCGCCGCCGCTTCGACCGTGAGGGCGGCCTCCCGCTGGAGTTCGTTGATTTCGGCGACGGCGGTCTGTTTGCTCGTCCCGTGGGAGACGACCTTGTCGAGGACCTTCTCGAACGTCGATTGCTCCTGCAACAGGCTCTCGTCGGGGACGAAGTCGTCGGGAATCTCGACGCTCGCCGTGTCGAACTCGGCGACCAGTTCGCCGTCCTCCTGGGACAGCAGTCCCTGTCCGCTGGCGACGTCCACGAGCCGCTTGGCTTGGTCGGGGGAGAACCAGTCCCTGTCGAGCGATAGCGATACCACGAACTCGCTTTCACGCATTCGTCCGCGGCCGCTCTGCTGAAACGGCGCGGCGACGGCGATCCGCAAACTCATCGTCCGGCGAAACTGGACACGGCGGCCTAAATCTGCCGATGTGGGATTGCGAACCGAGTCATTGAAGTATTTCGTAGGCTACCTTCCCGATATGAAAGACCAAGGACGCTCCACGCGAAAGCGGACCGGTGGACGACTGAAGGACCTTCGAAAGAAGAAAAAGCACGAACTCGGCCGAGAACCGACCGAGACGCAGGTCGGCGAACCGCGCTACCGAACGACCGACGCCCGCGGCCGTAACTCGAAGATTCGCGCGCTCACGACTGACGTCGCCAACGTCACCACCGGCGACGAAACCGTCAGCGCGACGATTCAGGACGTCCTCGAAAACGGCGCGAACCCGAACTACGCCCGCCGAAACATCATCACGAAGGGCGCCATCATCGTCACGACCGAAGGCACGGCCCGCGTGACCTCGCGTCCCGGCCAGACCGGTCAGGTCAACGCCGTCCTCGTCGACGACGAATAATCGACCCGTCTTTTTCGATTCACGAACCGCGGAGCGACGGCACTTCTTCCCGTTTGGGAATGGAGCCGATACGCGAGCGTCGATACGAAGCGAAAATCGTCGCCTGCTCTCAGGGGCGCGGTGCGGCCTTCTGGAGCGCCGTCTCGGCGATGTTGCCGCCGTAGTCGGCACACCGGGACAGCGAGTCGACGACCAGACCGAGGAGTTGGGCCTGCTGTGGGTCCTGGTCCCGGAGGAGTTTGTCGATCGCGCGCGCGTGTTCGTCGAGGTGGAGGATGGATTCGCGCGCTTCGTTGGCCATTTCGGTCGCCTTCTCGCTGTCGTCCATCAGGAGCGCGTCCATCGCCGTGTCGATCACCGCGGTGGAGTCCTCATGGAGTTCCTCGTAACTCCGGATGACGTCCGAGTCCACCTCCGGCAACTGGAGGGTGAGCCGCCCGATTTTCGCGGCGTGGTCGGCGATGCGTTCGAGCTGGCGGGCACTCGAATGGTAGTCGAAACACACCTCGCGGCTCATCCCGAGTTCCTCCGTCGCCTTCGCCGTGCGGAGCGTCGCCCGGAAGATGCGCGAGACGACGAACCAGAGGCGGTCAACGTCCTCATCGCGCTCGATAACGTCGCGCGCGATGTCGTCGTCGTTCTCGGCGATTGCGGTGATGGCGTCGTCCAACATCGAGAGCGCGATGAGTCGCATGCGCGTGACCGCGTTGTGAATCGAGAGCTCCGAGGAGTCCAGAAGGTCCTGAATCACGACCTTGTTCCCGGTCTCTTCGAGGACCTCCAGGCCGACGAGGCTCTGGGTCGCGGCGCTGATGGTCCGGCGCTGTTCGGTCGTGATGCGGGTGGCCTCCAGCGTGATGATGTCGAACCCGCTCACGTACATCGTGAACACCGCACGGCGAAGCTCCTCGTCCTGCAGTTTCGTGATATCTATAGAGCCTTCCAACTGTCCGCGTTCGCTTTTCGGCGTGAGCAACAACGAGTCGGACTCTGGATAGAACTCGACGACGCTCCCGGCCTCGACGCCGTTGTCCGTCGCCCACGTCTTCGGAAGCGAAACGGTGTACGTCGAACCGCCCGTCACCTGAACTTTGCGCGTCTCCATACCGACTGCTTGGTTCGGCGGACACTATAAATCCAACTATCTCTATATACTCGTTCGGAACAGAGATGATTTCCGTAGATAATATGGTATCCCATCGGACAATCTCCGATGAGATATCTTTTCAACAGCTCAATGAGCCAAAATTATAGAATACATACGGGGCACACAGAGATAGGATTCGTTGAAAACCTCGGATATTCCCGAATAGCGCGCTTTCGTCGTTGGTGTGTTACGGTTAGACATTCGTAGAAGGGTACCATACATAGCAGTATATAGAAATAATAGCAACGTATTATTACGTTCTGTTCTTGGGATTCAGTGTATGTCAGGTAAGTCGTCAAGCGGCGTTTCGCGGCGGGAATTCCTTGCAGGAGCGGGAATAACCGGGGTCGCCGCGCTCGCAGGTTGTACGAAAAATCCGGCAGCTACCGGCTCCGAGGGTGACGGTGGACTGAGCGGTTCGATTAGCATCTCCGGCAGTTCCACCGTGTTTCCGCTGGCACAGGCGATGCAGGAGAGATTCACCGAGGAACACGAGAAGGTGAGAATCGATATCAAATCGACCGGAAGCGGTGGCGGCTTTGCGAACTACTTCTGTCCGGGGAAGACGGAGTTCAACAACGCCTCCCGACCCATTCAGGAGGAAGAGGTTTCCTCCTGCAAGGAAAACGACGTCGTCCCCGTCGAACTCAAAGTCGCCACTGACGCACTGACCGTCATCGTCAACAACGACAACGATTTCGTCGATTGCATGACCGTCGACCAACTGAAGCAGATCTGGAAAGACGGGAGCAACAAAGTCACGAAGTGGAGCGATGTGAACTCGGAGTGGCCGGACGAGAAGATACTGCTCTACGGACCGACGGAGGCGTCGGGAACGCTCGATTACTTCCACGAAGCGGTCATCGGCGAGGACAACAAGCACCGAATGGACCATCAAGCGAGCGAAAACGACCAAAACATCATCAACGGTGTCAAGGATAGCAAATACGCGCTCGGCTACATGGGCTTTGCATACTACAGCAAGGCAAAAAGTCAGGTCAAGGCGCTCGGTATCGACAACGGTAACGGCTGCGTAAAACCGTCACTGGAAACCGCCAAATCTGGTAAGTATAAGCCGCTGTCTCGTCCACTGTTCACGTACCCAAAACAGTCAGCACTCGGTGAAGATCAGGTCGCAGCGTTCGCGAAGTTTTGGATAGAACACGCAACGAGCAAGGAAATCGTGGCGGAAAACGTCGGATACGTTCCGCTCGATAGCAGTGAACAGAAAGAACAGATGAACACCCTCGAGAAGTCGATCGAGAAGGCGAACGGTAACTAATCGGGAAAATCGGTAAACGAAGGCCTTTTCGAGTATGCCCGGAGATTACGAACAATGAGTACTGATCGGATAACACAAAGCCTCACGAGACGAACGGAAAATTCGTCGCGGGAGTTACTAGCGCGCCTGTTCTTCTTTATTTGCGCACTCCTGTCGATAATCACGACGGTTGGTATCGTACTGTTACTGCTCAACGAATCGCTGCGGTTTTTCAGCGAGACGGCGGGACTGCTGGGCGTCAGTGGGGAGACGACGTCCTTGTTCAAATTCTTCACGGGGACGCAGTGGCGACCCAGTAACGGTCAGTTCGGCGTTCTGGCCCCGTTGTCGGGAACGCTCCAAGTGACCATCGGTTCGGCAATCGTCGCGCTCCCGCTCGGAACCGCGACGGCCCTCTATCTCAGCGAATACGCATCTCAGCGGACGCGGTCGGTACTGAAGCCGACGCTCGAAATCCTCGCCGGTGTGCCGACCGTCGTCTACGGATTCTTCGCTCTCATATACATCACGCCGCTGTTGGAACCGATATTCCACGTGCAGTTCTTCAACATGATGTCGGCCGGTATCGTCGTCGGGATCATGATCATTCCGATGGTCGCGTCCATCAGCGAGGACGCGATGAGCGCGGTCCCCGATGACCTTCGGCAGGCCGGATACGGGATGGGTGCGACGAAATTCGACGTGTCCGTCGGCATCGTCATCCCCGCCTCGATTTCCGGCATCCTCTCCTCGTACATCCTCGCGCTTTCGCGCGCCATCGGGGAAACGATGGCGGTTGTCGTCGCCGCGGGAAGCGTTTCCTTCCTTCGAAACCCGATCAATCCCTTCGGGTACACCCAGCCTAACATGCCCATGACCGCGGCAATCGTCCACTCGCTTACGGGGGACTTCGCCGGCGGTGGCCTCGCGTATCGGAGCGCGTTCGCCGTCGGTCTCACCTTGTTCGCCATTACGCTCGTGATGAACGTCGTCAGTGACCTGATCACGGAGCGCTATCGGGAGGAATACTGAAATGACAGCCAATACAGAACGATACGAAAAGACGGACGGGTTCGGACGAGTCAACCAAGCGGTTGGAACCGCGTTCAGATACGCGCTTCTGGCCGCGACACTCGTCGGAATCGTCGCACTCGGAGTGTTGCTGGTCTACGTGGCCAACGACGCCATCCAGCCGTTTACCGCCGACCCGGGGTGGTATCTCGTCTTCTTCCTCGTGTTCGTCGTACCGACCTTCGCCGTCGGTTGGTATCTAAACCGAACCGATCGCAACGCGTTTTCGGCGGGCTTCGTCGCGCTCGGAATCCCCCTCGTGGGGTCGATATTTGCCCTCGGAATCTCGACGGTGTTCATCGACGTGGTCTACCCACTCGTGTGGTTCGCGTACTCCGTCGCCTTTGCCGTTCCGCTCGCACTCGCCATCGGAATACACCGGAGCAACTTCGAGATACCGTTCCTCGGATGGCTGGCTTTCACGGTGGTGGCGTTCGGTGTCTCGTTCGCACTCATCCCCTACGGCATTCTTCGGCTACTTTATATACCGACGAACGGCATGTCTATTGCGCTCACGTTCGGTTCAATAGGGGCGTTGGCATCGCGTGGATACGTGAACCGGAGATGGAACGGGGAGCGAACCGGCAACATCGCAGCGGGAATCGCACTGTTCGCGACTATGCTCGCGGCACTCATCGGCGGACCCATCGGGGTCGGTGCCGTTCCTGCACCTCTCCTCGTGGTCATGGCCGGCATTCCGGTCGGATTGTACGTCGCCGACACGGTTTCCCATCGTCCGGAAAACCGCATCGGATTCGCCCTTCCAGTCGTTATCGTCGTCGGTGCACTTCTCGGTGCGTTCCTCGTGGACGTTTTCAGTTTTGCTGGACCGCACTCGTGGCTCAACTGGGCTTTCGTCACGGGGGAAGCCTCGACTACCGCCGCGGATTCGGGACTGTATCCCGCAATCGTCGGTTCGGTTCTGTTGATGTTTATCGTCGCGTCGGTGTCCTTCCCGCTCGGCGTCGGTGCCGCGGTGTACCTCGAAGAGTACGCACCGGACAACCGACTGACGAGGATCATCAAGATCAACGTCTCGAACCTCGCCGGCGTCCCGAGCGTCGTGTACGGCCTGCTCGCGGCGGGCGTCTTCGTCAACTACCTCGGCCCCGGTATTCCGGTACTGCCACCGGCCATCGCGAACCCGCTCGGCCTCTCGCCGATTTACGTCGCCGGAAACCTGTTCGGTTCCGGCACCATCGTGGTCGGCGGCTTAGCACTGTCGTTGCTCATTCTGCCCATCATCATCATCTCGTCGCAGGAAGCGATTCGGGCTGTGCCAGAAGACATGCGGCAGGCATCCTACGGAATGGGTGCAACTCGATGGCAGACGGTCAAGAACGTCGTCCTTCCGCGGGCATTCCCCGGTATCCTTACCGGAACGATTCTCGGATTAGGACGTGCAATCGGCGAAACTGCACCGCTCCTCATGATCGGCGTAGCGAACGTTGCCCCCGTTCCCCGGACGTTCGATTCGGTCGTCACCGCGATGCCGATGCAAATCTACGTGTGGGCGGGAACGTACGGTACGCCCGAATTCTTCGAGCGAGTCGTTCCGGCGGGTGTCGTCGTCCTCCTCATCGCCATGCTGGCGATGAACTCCGTCGCTATCGCACTGCGGAACAAGTTTCAGAGAGAGGGATAAACAATGAGTCAAGAGAACATGCAGAACGAGGAATCGGGACGGAAAGAGAGTACAGAAGAATCATCGAATTCGACGACCGACGAGATGGTCATCGAAACGGAGGTGGACTCAGACGGTGTCGATCGTGCAGACACTCGCCCCGTCATCACGGCGAGGGACGTCAAGGTCTGGTACGACAGTGACCAAGCGCTGCGGGGCATCGACATGGAAATCCCGGAGAACCGCGTCACCGCGATGATCGGTCCATCCGGTTGTGGAAAGTCCACGTTCCTGCGGTGTATCAACCGGATGAACGACCTCATCGACGCGGCACGCGTCGAGGGTGAACTCAGCCTTCGGGGGAAGAACGTCTACGACGACGACGTTGATCCAGTGGCGCTCCGTCGACGCGTCGGGATGGTGTTCCAAAAGCCGAACCCGTTCCCGAAGAGCATCTACGACAACGTCACGTACGGGTTGGACATCCAGAACAAGGACGGGGATTACGACGAAATCGTCGAAGAATCACTGAAGCGCGCCGCACTGTGGGACGAAGTGAAGGACCGACTGGACGAGTCGGGCCTCGAACTCTCCGGCGGACAACAACAACGGCTCTGCATTGCTCGCGCCATCGCGCCTGACCCGGAAGTCCTTTTGATGGACGAACCCGCGAGCGCTCTCGACCCCGTCGCGACCTCGAAGGTCGAAGACCTTATCGCCGAACTAGCCGAGGACTACACCGTCGTCATCGTCACCCACAACATGCAACAGGCAGCCCGTATCAGCGATAAGACGGCGGTCTTCCTGACCGGCGGCGAACTCGTGGAGTTCGACGACACGCAGAAGATATTCGAGAATCCGGAACATCAACGTGTCGAAGATTACATCACCGGAAAGTTCGGGTAGATTATTACTGCCACATAATTCAAATACAGAAGACTAAACAGACACACCATGGCACGAAAAAATTACCAGCAGCAGTTGACCGACCTTCGAGAGAACGTCTTGTACATGAGCGAGGTCGTGATGGAACGGCTCCGTCTCGGCCTCAACGCGCTCGAACAGAAGGACCGCGAACTCGCCCACGAGGTCATCGAGGGCGATTACGAGGTGAACGAACTCTACCTCGAACTCGAAAAGGACTGTATCGACCTGTTCGCGCTCCAGCAACCGGTCGCCACCGACCTCCGCATGATCGCGGCATCGTTCAAGATCATCACCGACCTCGAACGCATCGCCGACCTCGCCGTCAACCTCGGGGAGTACACGCTCGAAGCGGACCAAGATAGGTTCCCCGAAGTCGACATTCAGGAACTCGGGACCGTCACGCTCGACATGCTCGAAGTGACGATGGAGGCCTACGACAACGAGAACACCGAGGACTGCTACGCCGTTGCCGACCGAGACGAGGACTTGGACGACCTCTGTGAACGCGCCAGCACCCTCGTCGTCCGTGACCTCATCGAAACCGAACTCGAAGAGAACACGGAACAGGAAATCGAGCGACTCCTACAGGACGTGTCGCGTCTCCTCCTGACCATCCGCGACTTGGAACGCATCGGTGACCACGCCGTCAACATCGCCGCTCGCACCTTCTACATGGTCGAGAACGACGACGAGCTCATATACTAGCACCTTTTTCTGCGGTCGAGAAACGAAGCCAGCGCGAACCGCGCTGGCTTCGTCCGTCTCCCTGGAAAAATCTGCACCAAAACCTCGTTGCTCCCTCGACTCACGGCTCACTTACGTTCGCCGTTCGTTTCGGAGGCGCTTCGCGCCTCCCGGTCCGCGCCGAGTCCGCTCACTCGGCTCACGGCTTCGCCGTTCGCCTCGTTCGCGGTGAGAATTCTAGCGACCAGCGGCTTTGCCCCCTGCCGATTGTCTACTTTTGATGCAGCATTCGCTCACTCGCCACAGGAATCCGTCTCGTTCGATGGCATGTCCAATACTCCACCGTGACGAATACGGATGGTCACGGAAAAACAGTCTCCCTTCCGATTCTTCGCCGGAAACCGATGTTCGTACCAGTCGGACTGGTCATCGACTCGCGCCGCGACGGTGTATTCACCCGCCGTGGACATCCATTCCTCCTGTATCACCGGTGCCGGATTTTCGCGGGTTCCGAACTCCGACCCTTTGTCAAGGGAATAGCTCGCGGTATGAACCCGCTCACCGTCCCGAGAAATCCGAACGTGAACAGTGTGAGGGTTCATCGAGATTGAGCTGTATCAGTTCCGCGAGGCGCGCCGTTTCGGGTCGAGCGAGCGCCGAACAACCGCTCAACCCACCGACCACACCGCCCGCGGAGAGGACACCAAATCGTCGGAGGAGGGACCGTCGGGAGGGAGATTTCATATCCCGTGTCTGTATCGGTCGAGTAAATCTTTTCTCTATAGTGGTTCCGAGAACAGAAGAGAAAACGAAATTTCCACGAGAATCAGAAGGATGGTCAACCGCTAGGGCACCAGTTCGTCACCGGAAAATCTCCGATTTTCCGGGCCGACGACTGAATGGAGCGTAGCGAAGTGAAGGAGGAGTGCTTTTGATGAACCTTTTACAGGGAGGCTGTCAGCGGTCGCGTGCCGTAGCGCGCGACCGCTGACTTCCGACCGTCGTAAAAGGTTCTATTGGAAGCCGATGCGGCCGCCGGTCTGGCGCTGCGGACCGGACGACCCGCCCTTGAACTCCTGTTCCATGTCGGTGTAGTAGTCGAGGAGGTCCTCCGTGACCGTGGCGCGGACGCTCTCCATCGCGGCGCGGAAGTGTCGCATCTCGACTTCCTCCGCGTCGTCGTCCTCGCGCAGGGCCTCGATTGCGGCCTCGCGGGCGATGGATTCCAGGTCGCTGCCGACGTAGCCGTCGGTCATCTCCGCGAGTTCGCGCAGGCTCACGTCGGGCGCGAGCGGACTGTCCTCGGTGTGGATCTTGAGGATCTGTTCGCGGCCCTCCTCGTCGGGTTGGCCGATCATGACGAGGCGGTCGAAGCGACCGGAACGGATGAGCGCCGGGTCGATCATGTCCGGGCGGTTGGTCGCGCCGATGACCATCACGTCGCCTTTGTCCTCCAACCCGTCGAGTTCGGTGAGGAGCTGGTTGACGACGCGCTCGGAGACGTTGCTCCCGACCTCCTGTCCCCGTCCGGGGGCGAGGCTGTCGAGTTCGTCGAAGAAGATGACCGTCGGGCTGACCTGCCGCGCCTTGCGGAACGTCTGCCGGATGGCCTTCTCGCTTTCCCCGACCCACTTCGACAGCAGTTGCGGGCCGCGGACGCTGATGAAGTTGGCGTTCGTCTCGTTGGCGACCGCTTTCGCCATGAGCGTCTTCCCGGTTCCGGGCGGCCCGTAGAGCAGGACGCCGGACGGCGGTTCGATTCCCATGCGTTCGAACTTTTCCGGCGAGGAGAGCGGCCATTCGACGCTCTCTTTGACCTGACTCTTGGGGTCTTCGAGGCCGCCGACGTCGTCCCACGACACCTTCGGGAGTTCGACGAGCACCTCGCGCATCGCGGAGGGTTCCACCTCGTTCAGCGCGCCGCGGAAGTCCTCGCGCTTGACGATCATCCGGTCGATGAGCGACGGCGGGATGGACTCCTCGTCCAGATCGATTTCCGGCAGGTACCGCCGGAGCGCCTTCATCGCCGCCTCCTTCGTCAGGCTCTCAATGTCGGCACCGACGAACCCGTGCGTGTCGTTCGACAGGCCGGGGAGGTTCACGTCGTCCGAGAGCGGCATCCCGCGGGTGTGTATCTGCAGGATTTCCGTCCGTCCCTCCTCGTCCGGCACGCCGATTTCGATTTCGCGGTCGAAGCGGCCGGGGCGGCGGAGCGCCGGGTCCACCGAATCGACGCGGTTCGTCGCGGCGATGACGATGACCTGTCCGCGCGCTTCCAACCCGTCCATCATCGTGAGCAGTTGGGCGACGACCCGACGTTCGACTTCGCCGGTCACGTCCTCGCGTTTCGGCGCGATGGAGTCGAGTTCGTCGATGAAGATGATGGAAGGGGATTCCTCGGCGGCGTCCTCGAAGATTTCACGGAGTTGTTGTTCGGACTCGCCGTAGTATTTCGAGATGATTTCCGGCCCCGCGATGGAGAAGAAACTCGCGCTGGTCTCGTTGGCGACGGCTTTCGCCAACAGCGTCTTCCCGGTTCCCGGTGGACCGTGGAGGAGCACACCCTGCGGCGGTTCGATGCCGAGTTTCTGGAAGATCTGCGGGTGCTTCATCGGGAGTTCGACCATCTCCCGGACGCGTTGGATCTCGTTCTGGAGACCGCCGATGTCCTCGTAGGTGATACCGCCGCCGGTCTTCTCGAAGCCCGAAATCGGCTCTTCCCGCAATTCGACTTCCGTATCCTCGGTGATGAGGCAGACGCCCTGCGGGTCGGTTTCGACCGCGATGAGCGGAATCGCCTGTCCCGGCGAGCGCATGAACGGGTGGTTCGTGCTCGACATGACGGGCACGATGTCGCGTTCGACGACCGGCCGTTTCAGAATCTGTCGTTTGACCATTCCGGCGGCGTCGCTCCCGAACTGGACGCTCGCCTCCTCGGGCGGTGCGAGTACGAGTTTGTCGGCCTTGTCGGCCTCCGCCTTGCGAATCTCGACGCGTTCGCCGATACCGACGTCGGCGTTTTGGCGGGTGAAACCGTCGATACGAACCGTATCGGTGTTCCAGTCCTGCCGGTCGGCACGCCAGACCTTGGCCGCAGTCGTATCTCCTCCTTCTATCTCGATGATATCTCCGGGGCTCAGCTTCAGATGCAAGAGCGTGTCCGGGTCGAGACGGGCGATACCGCGTCCCGAATCGTTCGGATACGCCTTCGCCACCTCCAGTTGCACTTCGTTCATGATTGTTCAGTCACGGGGATAGTTGTGGGTGATAGTTCGCGAGGCATAAGTCCTGTGCTACCGGGGGGTTTGGCCACCCCACCGGCCGCGATGAACAGTACCCGCGTGCGATGGCTGACACTACGTGGGGGCAGTACAAAGGGATAGTGGTGCCGACATGACCGCAGGTGTTTTCGCGCTTCGGAACAGGGACGTGGTATGAGAACGCTTGCGTTCGACGGACGAATGGGAGCCAGCGGGGACATGATCCTCGGAGCGCTGCTCGATGCGGGGGCGACGCGGGACGCGCTCGAACCGGTCGAGAACGCCCTCGACGTGGAGTACGACGTCGAATCGGTCGTCAAAAACGGGATTTCGGCGACGGGCGTCACTGTCCTTCTGACCGACGACGGGGATGAATCGGAACACGGGCACGTTCACGCACACGACGACGACCACGACCATGGTCACGAGCACGACGACCATCATCACGGAGACGAACACGATCACGACCACGATGGAGGTCATCACGCGCATCAGGATCACCACATTCACGAACACGACCACACCCACCAGCACGACCATTCCCACCAACACGCGGAAGGCGCTGGTCAGGTCCGAACCTACCGCGAGGTCATCGACGTGCTCGAATCCATGGCGCTCGATTCCCGCATCGAACGCGACGCGAAGGCCGTCTTCCGGATTCTCGGCGAGGCGGAGGCGAGCGTCCACGACACCGACCTCGATTCGACGCACTTCCACGAGGTCGGGACAGACGACGCCATCGCGGACATCGTCGGTGCATCCTTGCTGTTCGCCGACCTCGACGCCGACCGAATCGTCACGACGCCCCTCGCGACCGGCGGCGGCGAAGTCGGGATGAGCCACGGGACGTTCCCGATACCCGCACCGGCAGTCGTGGAAATCGCGGCGGGTGCGGATTGGTCACTGACCGGCGGTCCCGTGGAAGCGGAACTGCTCACCCCGACCGGTGCCGCGATTTTGGCCCACTTCGCGGACGGCGTCGAGACCCTGCCCACGCTGAACGTCGATGGCTCGGGATACGGCGCGGGCGGACACGACTTCCCCGAACATCCGAACGTGTTGCGCGTCCTCGCCGGCGAGTCGAGCGGTAGTCTCGTGCGCGACGACGTCACCGTCCTCGAAACCAATCTGGACGACGCGTCGCCGGAGGTGTTGGGCGGGCTTCAGGAGACCCTCGCGGACGCGGGCGCACGCGATGTCTCGATTCTCCCCGCCACGATGAAGAAAGCGCGCCCCGGCCACGTCGTGAAGGTCATCGTCAAACCCGAGGACGCCGAACGGGTCGCGTGGAAACTCGCCGAGGAGACCGGAACGCTCGGCGTCCGCGAGGCGGGTGCCAGCCACCGATGGATCGCCCGTCGGGAGTTCGAGACGGCGACGCTGGACATCGAAGGGAAAGAGTACGAAGTCACCGTCAAACTGGCGAGCGACGAGTCAGGCTCAGTCTACGACGTGAGCGCGGAGTTCGAGGACGCGTCGGCCGTGGCGACCGAGACCGGGATCGCGGTTCGAGAGGTCATGCGGCGGGCGGAAGGGGCGATTCACGAAAACCTATAACCGACGATGGGGCGTATTCCGCGACATGGCCCGCGTTCGCGTCCAGTGTCCGTACGAGGGATGTGACGGAATGGACGAGTTCGAAACCGACCCCGACAGCGAAGTCATCGCCCGCGAGAAGGGACACGTTGACGTCGACAGGTTCCAGAAAATCGGTAAGCAACTGCTCTCCGGCACCATCGTGAAGGAAGAACACCTCCAGTGCCCGACGGACGAGACGCATCGGTACACGGTTCTGGTAGAACTCTGAGTCGGCTTTCCCCGTCCCCTTCAGGTTTCTCTCCCCTTTCCTTTCCGGTTTCTCTGCTTCTCTCCCCTACTCCTCGCGGTGTTCCGCTAGCGCCTCCTCGATGGTCAACTCCCCGGCGGCGACCCGCCGAGCCAACTCCTCGTCGATTTCGCGGTTGTCGGCGGAGTGTTCGCGGGACCGGCGCTTGATGACACCGAGTTCACCCTGCGTGGGTTCGATGTCCCGGTCCTCGACGATTTCGCCGTCCAATCTGGCGATGTTGACCGCGGCGAGCACGTCGCCCATGCCGCGCGCGCCGGTGCCGAGATACGGCGTGGTTCCGGTTTCGTCCACGAGTTCGACCCGGACGTCTTCGAGTTCGCGGATGAGTTGTGCGCCCTGGAGACGCGCGCCGTCGCCGATTCGGATCACGGGGTCGATGGCGCCCTTCGCCTCCGATCGAACCACGTCTGCGGCGTCGGCGATGGGGACGTGAAACGACGCGACCACCATGTCCCCCGAAAGCACGGCGATGCCGGGCCGGGTTCCGGGGTCGATGCCGATGACGGTGCGCCCCTTCTCGCCGCGGAGCACGGCCAACGCCTCCTCGACCGCCTTTCGGGGACGGTTCGGGTCCGCCACGACCGTCGGCAGTTCGGTGGCCACCTCGTCGTCCGCACCGCGAATGACGATCCGAGCGCCGTCGGGGAGTTCACCGCTCGGTTCGATCGTCGTGAACCGGACGCCCCTGTCGCGTAGCTCGCCCACCACGTCGTGGTACACTTCGAAGTCCTCCGTCGCAACGACGACTGTCACTACGCTCCCTTCGACCGGGTGGAATAAAGTCGCCTCGGTCTCCTCGAAAACCGGAACCTTTTGCGTGAGAAGCGCTAATCTCGGCATGTGACCGACGCCGAGAAACTGACGACAGGGTGCCCGCCGGTGGACGACTTGCTCGGGGGCGGCTTGGAGCGCGGAACCGTGACACAAGTGTACGGCCCGCCCGCCGCCGGGAAGACGAACGTCGCACTGGGGACCGCGGTCGAAACCGCACGGGACGGCGGTACCGTGGTGTACATCGACACCGAGGGACTGTCCGTGGACCGCTTCGAACAGATAGCCGCTGCGCGCGCCGACGATATCGACGAAGTCGCGTCCCGAATCGTCATCAAGGAGGCCCTCGATTTCGCGGAACAGCAGGAGGCGGTCAAGGACGTCTCCGAGTTCGCGGAACGGGCGGACCTCGTGGTCCTCGACAGCGCGACCGGATTCTACCGCCTCGAACGCGGCGAGGACCGAGAGGGCGGCGAGGCGCTTCGCGGGGTCGCCCGCCAAGTGACGCATCTCCTCTCGCTCGCGCGCAAACACGACATCGCAGTTCTGCTGACGAATCAGGTGTACACCGACCCGGATTCGGACGGCACCCGACCGCTCGGAGGGCACACGCTCGAACACTGGACGGGCGTCGTCCTTCGCGTGGACCGCTTCCGGGGCGGCAACCGTCGTGCGACCCTCGAAAAACACCGGTCGAAACCCGCCGGTGGCCGCACCCAGTTCCGAATCACGGACACGGGACTCGAAGGAACCCAGGAAAGCGTTTGAGTAGCGGGTGGACGCCCGAGAGGTCGCGTTGCGGAGAAAGGGAAAAGCAGTGAACGAGAGCGGGCCGACCGATCGGACGGGACGACTCCCCGGTTACGTGTCGTCTCGTCGTTTTCGAGTTACAGTTCGTTGAGCTTTCGGAGCAGTTGCCCCTCGTACTCGCGGTCGCTCTGAACGCCCTTCAGTTCGAGGACGTTGCGTTCTAACACGTCGCGGGCGACGTTGAACGCCTGTTCGGACCCGTAACCCTCGCCGGATCCGGCGACCTGACCGCGGTTGGTACGAAGGCGGATTTTACACTGGATGAGCGGCGTTCCGCGGAGTTTCTCCTTGTGTTCGTGGAAGCGCACGTGCGCGTGGCGCACCTGCATGTCCTGATACTTGTCCGTGATCTCCTCGACGCCCTCCCGGATCGCCTGTCGGGAGATGGTATCGAGGAGGTCGATGTTCGTGATCTGTACGTCCATGTGGTCCTCCTCGGTGTAGGTGAGCGCACGGAGCACGTCGGTTTTAGTGAGGATGCCGCCGACCACGCGGTCGTCGTCTTCGGACGTCACGGCCAGTCCGGCGTAGTCCTTTTCGAACATGCGTTCCACCGCGTCCTGCACGCTGTCGCCGAGCGAGATGGTTTCGACGGGACTGGTCATCACGTCGTAGACCGGCAGGTCGAGCATTCGATCGCTGTCACCCATCCGCTCGCCCCGCGTCGGCTTGTCCATGTTCCGGGTGACGAAATCCACGATGTCGTGGGTCGTGACCATCCCGGTGAGGAAGCCGTTTTCGTTCACGACGGGGAGTCGGGAGATGCTGTGTTCGCGCATGAGATTGATGACGCGGCCAAGCGTCTCGTCCTCCGAAATCGTGACCGGATTTTCGGTGTAAATCTGCTGGACGGTGAGCGCGTCGAGGTTTTCGAGGACGCTTTCGAGAATCGTGTCCTCGTCGATGATGCCCCAGAGTTGACCGTCCTCGAAGACGGGTGCGACCTTGGACCCGCCTTCGACGAGTGCGCGGGCGACGTCGCGCACGTCATCGGTGCGGTGCACCTTCGGTGCGGGTTTCGTCAGCGTCGCCACCTTCGTTTGATCCTCGATATGCGATTGAAGGAGTTGTTTCTGGGTGATGACACCGCTGTACGTGCCCGCTTCGGTGACCACGATCCCTTTCGGGTTCTCCTCTTCGAACATCGAGCGGGCCTTACCCAGTCGCTCTTCTGCTTCGATTTCGAAGTAATCGGTGGTCGCAATGTCAGAGATATCCATCGGCGTTTTGAAATACGCGGCCATTCGTCTTGAACTTTGTCGCGGGATGGGCATTTCGGTCGGGTTTTTTGTGGCGCACGCCGTACCATCGAACGTGCTCCCTGACATCGGCGTGGCCTTCGGCCCCTACACGTATATTGTCAGCGAACTGGTGTTCGGAACGTTCGCCCTTTGGCTGCTCGTTCGAGCGGATGCCCTCCCCCGTGCCGGTAAAACCATCCTCGTTCTGTATCCGTTGGCCTACGTCTGGGACTGGTACACCCTTACGATCGGCGTGTTCGCCATTCCGCTTCGAACGGGCATCGAACTGATCGGTATCCCCCTCGAAGAACACATCTTCATCGTCGTCGTTCCGGCCCTCGTATTGGGGATTCACGAGAACCTGCATCACCGTTGAGAATTCTTGAAGAATCGGCCAGTAATTGCCCATTACCACCAGACGGCGACGAGGTGCGAATTTTTTTCCGTCGTTTGTAACCACCCGTTTACTGCTGGTAAATGGTGAATAACAAAGAACAAACCCGGTAATGTTTGAATCCATGCTGGGTTACGAACACGGGGTGGCGTAGTAATGAGCACAATCGGTGACTCCTCCGGCGCGGGTGACAACGATATCGATAACGAAACGGATGACTCGGACTCGACGGTTGCCAAGCAGGTCTCGGATATCCTCGACTCCAACGGTTCGCACGACGAACGTGCAACGCCGCTCTCGCGCGACATGGTCTTCGACGTACTGAAAAACCAGCGACGACGGTACGCCCTTCACTATCTGAAACAGGCGGAGGAAACCGTCCAGTTGAGCGACCTTGCAGAACAGGTCGCCGCGTGGGAGAACGACACCACCGTCGGCGCGATTTCGGCGGCCGAACGGAAACGGGTTTACACCGCTCTCTACCAGTCCCACCTCCCGAAACTCGACGACGCAGGAATCGTGGATTACAACCAAAACAGGGGTATCGTGGAACTCTCCACGGCGGCAGAACAACTCGACCCATATCTCGAAACCAACACGCGGGACGACATCTCGTGGTGTAAACGCTACCTCGTAATCGCGGGCGTCGGATTTGCGCTGCTTACCGCGGCGTGGCTGGAAGTACCTCCGCTCGCGGGAATCGGCGACATCGGGCTCGCTCTTCTCGTCGTCGTCGCGTTCACCGTCGTCGCCGTAGCGCACACCTACGATGCACGACGCACGCCGTCGACCGGCGAACAGGCTCCGGAAATCGCGACCGAATAGGACGGCCGGGTTCTCCCTTCCTCCCCACTCACTAGCGGCCGCTTTTCCACTTCGATACGCGACTGTTGACGTCTCGAAACGACGTGTAAAAACGGGATTTCGAGTCATACCGGTTCCCTGAAACCCTCGTTATCGACCGGTAGCCTCCCCGTGGGCGCGGCGAAACCGACGTTTCAGGATGCATATCATTTCCACAAAGCAGATACTCCCACCGTGAAAAATCCAACCATGCCGTCCCTAACCAAAGACGACGCGGTGCGATATCCCGCTCGCCTGAAGGGAGCGCTCGGACTCCCGGCGTTCCTCGTCGGCTACCTCCTCACGTTCCTCTGGGGTGTCGGTCGCCTCCAATCCATCTTCGGGGAACTTCTCGTCGCAAAATCGTCCTCGACTCCTCCCACGTTCGCGCAGTTCCTCGCGAACCACGGCGCGAGCGTTCCGACGTGGAAGGGCGTCGGGTGGCTGTTCTACAGCGCCCACTTCGTCTCCCTTTCGGGTCCCGTCCAGCCGAACATCATCAGCGACGCCGGTGGGTCGCTCTCCCTGCTTCGACTCGTCCCGCCGGTGGTCCTCGTCCTTGCGGGTGCGCTGGCGGCACACGGTTCCTACGGTCGCACAATCTGGCACACGGGCTACTCCGGCGCGCTGATATTCCTCGGCTACTTCCCCGCCGCCGTCGCCGGGAGCCTCCTGTTCGTGGTCGCTATCGGACTTCCGATGCGGCCAAACGTCCTGTACAGCGCCGTCCTCGTCGGAGCGGTTTACCCCATCGTGTTCGGTGCCATCGGCGGCGGCTTGATGCACGAGGTCCACAAACGAAGCGTTCGACGGGAAACCGCGGTCCCGAGCTAACATGGTTTCACACGAGAACAAGGTCATCCTGTTCGCCATCCTCGTCGCCCTCCCGGTGACGCTCGGAGCGCTCCGGGTGATCAACGACTACTGGTTCGACCTCCCCACGTGGGTCGGCGGTGCCGCCATGTTCCTCGTGGCCGTCATCGTCCCGCAGTTGTACATCGGCTACACCGAGGGGTAGGAAAAATCGGAACTTCCGCCGCTCGCTCGTCGTTTTCCGGCTCGTTCGCGACCAGTAGAATTAACTCCTCGCACTATGATATGTCGGACGAAGCAACAGGGTTTGCCAAACGGCCGGAGGTGGAAGCTCCGACCCTGCTTGCTTCAGGTCCACTGAAGCATGTCCGACAATGATTCTCCCCAAGAAAAGCGTACCGCAAAGCGAACGCTCATCGACGACTGCCCGTACTGTGACGAACCTGTCACGATGATAACGGTCAAAGACCCCGAGTACATGTATCTGTGGCCGTGCGGCCATCGGATGCCGATTTAGGGTTCGGTTGATTTTGTGCGGACCACTTGCTAAAGAGCCGGTTTTGAGTGAGGTTTGGGCAGATTTGAACCTCGCCGAGACGTTCCTGCTCGCTCCACTTCGTTGCGCTCCGCGGGCATGCGTCTCGTCCGGTTCAAACTCCCCAAAGAAGACTTTCCGCGCTACCGCGACTCGCTTCGCTCGTCGGTTGGTAGCGCGGAAAAGTATGGGTTTGGGCAGATTTGAACTGCCGGCCTCCTCCATGTCAAGGAGGTGTCATAACCAACTAGACCACAAACCCAGTCGGCTTCGTCTGAACGCATTCATCAGTTACCCGCAAGGGTAATTGAATGTTTCGAAACGCGGTTCTGTCTGTCGGTTTCACCCACACCCCCTCCCGACGACACCTTTATGGTGATGTACGTATGTGTTCATTACAACCCAAACACGTTCATTGGTGTTCCACTATGCAGGATTACATCGAACTCGTCACCGACGGGCAGGACCTCACTGTAGCACAAGCACGGGAGGCGGCGTCCGCCGTCTTCGACGGGGCCACGGAGGCCCAAATCGGCGCGCTCCTCACCGGCCTGCGCGCCAAGGGCGAAACGGAGGCCGAAATCGCCGGCTTCGCGCAGGGGATGCGCGGGGCGGCGCGGACGATTTCGCCCGACCGAACGCCGCTTGTGGATACCTGCGGAACCGGCGGCGACGACTACAACACCATCAACGTCTCCACCACCTCGGCCATCGTCGCCAGCGGCGCGGGCGTCCCAGTGGCGAAGCACGGCAACTACTCGGTCTCTTCCTCCTCGGGAAGCGCCGACGTGCTCGACGAAGTCGGCGTCGTCGTGGACTCCGAACCGCCTGCGGTCGAACGCGCCATCGAGGAACAGGGCATCGGTTTCATGCTCGCGCCCGTGTTCCACCCGGCGATGAAGGCCGTCATCGGCCCGCGGAAGGAACTCGGCATGCGCACCGTGTTCAACGTCCTCGGGCCGTTGACCAACCCCGCGGGGGCAGACGCGCAGGTCGTCGGCGTCTACGACCCCGACCTCGTGCCCGTTCTGGCCCGCGCGCTCTCGCACATGGACGTTTCCCACGCGCTCGTCGTCCACGGGTCCGGCATGGACGAAATCGCGGTTCACGGCGAAACGACGGTCGCAGAAGTCGAGAACGGAACCATCGAGGAGTACACGCTCTCGCCCGCGGACCTCGGCGTCGGCGAACACGACGTGTCCGCCGTCGCGGGCGGGTCGCCGTCCGAAAACGCGGCGGACCTCCGCGGAATCGTGGAGGGAACCGTCGGCGGCGCGAAACGGGACATCGTGCTGGCGAACGCCGGGGCCGCGATTTACGTTTCCGGACGGGCAGATTCGCTCATCGACGGCGTCGAACGGGCCCGGAACGCCATCGACTCGGGAAGCGCGGGCGAGCAACTTGCCGCCATGACGGGGGCGCTCTCGGCATGACGCGCGTGAAAATCTGCGGCCTGACGAACGAGGAGGACCTCGCGGCCGCAATCGACGCCGGTGCGGACGCCATCGGCCTGCTGGTGGACGTGCCGGTCGATTCGCCGCGCGAGATCTCCCCGACCCGGGCCGCCGAACTCGCCCGAGAAATCCCGCCGTTCGTCTCGACGGTCCTCGTGACGATGCCCGAAACGACGGAGCGGACCGTCGAACTCTCCCGACTCGTCGAACCGGACGCCGTCCAAGTTCACGGAACCAGCGTCGGCGACCTCGCGTACCTCACGGCGAACGCCGATGCGGACGTGGTTTGTGCCATCGACGCGGCGACCGATCGCCCCGAGCGGTACGACAGCGTGGCCGACGCGCTGTTGCTCGACGCGGCGGAAACGGGCGGCACCGGCGAGACGCACGATTGGGACCGTGCACGCGAACTCACCGAATCGCTCTCGTCGCCGGTTCTCCTCGCTGGCGGCTTGACGCCGGAGAACGTCACGGACGCGGTTCGGACGGTCGAACCGTTCGCCGTGGACGTCGCGAGCGGCGTCGAATCCAGCGGCGGACGAAAGGACCACGCCGCCGTCGAATCCTTCGTCACGAACGCGAAACGACGCCGAGAGGCACCCATTCACCAATGAACAGGAAGCAGTTCGAAGCGCTCGCGAACGGGAGCAGCAGCGATAGCGACGGAGACGGAGACGGCAACGACGACAACAGTAACGAGGGTGCCATCCTCCACGCCTCCGCCGACCTCGACGTGGCCGTCGACCCGCTGACCGCGTACTCGGTGCTCGGCGGCGGCGAGTACGATTACCTCCTCGAAAGCGCGGACAAAGTCGCCTCCAGCGACCCCTACGGCGCGTTCGACGCCGGACGAGGCGGCTCCGGAACCGGTCACGATAGGCGAGCGCGCTACTCCTTCGTCGGCTACGACCCCGTCGCCGTCGTTTCCATCGACCCGGACGAAACCCGCGTGACGACGCTGGACGACGACTGGGAGGAAGGGCGGATGAACGACGAGTCCGACGGCGACGTCCTCGACGCGCTCCGCGAGACGCTCCCGAATGCGCCACGTCGCGGGTTCCCCAACGACGAAGGGTTCTGTGGTGGGTTGGTCGGATTTCTCGCCTACAACGCCGTCTACGACCTCTGGTTGGACGAACAGGGCGTCGAACGCCCCGAAACCGACCTGCCCGACGCGCAGTTCGTCCTGAGTACGAAAACGCTCGTCTTCGACCACGCGGAGGAGTCGCTCTCGCTCGTGTTCACGCCGTTCATCTCGCCGGACGACGACGTCGACGAACGCTACGACGAGTTGGTTGCGGAACGCGAGCGGGTCGCCGCCGCGCTCGAATCGGCAGACTCGCCGTCGTTCGGCGACTACGACCCGACGGACGGGACGGCGGGACCGCAAGCGGAGTACGAAGCGGCCGTGGAGCGGGCGAACGAACACGTCGCCGCGGGCGACATCTACCAAGGCGTCATCTCGCGCAAGCGAACCGTCGAGGCGGGAATCGACCCACGAGCGCTCTACGCGGCGCTCCGGGACGTGAACCCCTCGCCATACATGTACCTCCTCGGTCACGACGATTTGAGCATCGTCGGCGCGAGTCCGGAGACGCTGGTGTCGGTGCAGGGCGGCGAAATCGTCTCGAACCCCATCGCTGGGACCTGCTCCCGCGGCGGCAGTCCGATGGAGGACCGTCGCCTCGCCGGCGAACTCCTCGCCGACGAAAAGGAGCGGGCGGAACACGCCATGCTCGTCGATTTGGCCCGAAACGACGTGCGACGGGTTGCAGAGTCGGGGAGCGTGAGCGTCGAGGAGTTCATGAACGTCATCAAATACAGCCACGTTCAGCACATCGAGAGTACCGTGACTGGGACGCTGGCGGCCGACCGCGACGCCTTCGATGCGGTCCGGGCGTCGTTCCCGGCGGGAACGCTGACCGGCGCGCCCAAAATCCGGGCGATGGAGATAATCGACGACCTCGAGCGGACGCCTCGGGACGTCTACGGCGGCGGCGTCGGCTACGTCTCGTGGACGGGCGACGCCGACTTCGCCATCGCCATCAGGACGGCGACGATTTTGCACGGAACGACGGACGAAATCACGGTGCAGGCGGGAGCGGGTATCGTCGCCGATAGCGATCCGTCCGCCGAGTTCGAGGAGACGGAACAGAAGATGGGCGGCGTGCTCGCCGCGCTGGAGGCGCTCGAACGACCGCCGGAGACGGAACTCGCGGAGGTGTCGAAATGATCCGCGTGCTGTTCGTGGACAACTACGACTCGTTCACGTACAACCTCGTGGAGTACACCGAGGACGCGCTCCGGGCGAGCGGCGAGGAGTTCGAAACGACCGTCGTGAAAAACACGGCGTCGCTGGGCGATATCCGCGACTTCGACCCCGACGCGATAGTCATCAGTCCGGGGCCGGGCCATCCGGCGAACGAGCGCGACGTCGGCGTCACGGCGGCCGTGCTCCGCGAACTCTCCCCCGAGATACCGACGCTCGGCGTCTGTCTCGGGTTGGAAGCCGCGATTCACGAGTACGGCGGCGAAATCGGGCGCGCACCGGAACCGGTCCACGGGAAGGCGTTCCCGGTCGAACACGACGGAGAAGGGGTTTTCGAGGGAATCGAGCAGGGCTTTCAGGCCGGACGGTACCACTCGCTCGTCACGACGAGCGTTCCCGACCCGTTCGAGGTGAGCGCGACGACGACCCACGACGGGACGGACCTCGTGATGGGGATCCGCCATCGAGAGTACCCCATCGAATGCGTGCAGTTCCACCCCGAGAGCGTTCTCACGGCGTGCGGGCGGGAGTTGATCGCGAACTTCCTCGCGCCCTATATCGTCAGCACGCCCGCGCCGTAGAGCGCGGCGACGACGAGGACGCCGACGATGGCGATGCGAAAAAGGACGCTGATGGCGAAACGGATGGCCATGACGAGCAGGATGACGGCGACGACGGCCGCCACGATTCCGACGGGTTCGATGGCGAGGGGTAGCATGCGAGAAATGAATCCCTACTGATTGGTAAACGTATCGGTAGTGTCGTTTTTCGTGCGGACAAAAATCGCATGAAGGAAGCGAAGTAATACATCATTACTGCAAGAAATATCGGCTTTCCGGTCACTTTCGCTCCGGTCTGAACACTCTTATATTCCTCCGCGTCTTACTAAGAGATAGGCCGAAGAAAATACGCAGAGGCATCACTATTCAACCACACTTGAAATAAAGAAAGTAAACTTAATTGGGGTTGGGGTAAATGGATTCTTCGTCACGAATGAAACGGGTCTACGTGAGAAATCAAGAGCGAATCGACGTGCAGAGTAGCGAACGAACGGTGGTGGCGCACAGATGAGCGGCGCGCACGAGGCGGACGCCGACGACGTAACCCTCCCGGTGAAGCGAACCGAGGGCGACACGCTCGAAGACCGGATGACGGGCAACGCCTACAACAACATCCTCCCGGCCCGGTATCTCCGGAAGGATGCGGACGGCAACCTCGTCGAATCCCAAGACGACCTGTTCCCGCGCGTCGCGAAGAACATCGCGCTCGCGGAGGCCGTCTACGAAGCCGAAAAGCAGGGCGTCTCGCTCACCGTCACGCCGGAACAGCTGAAACCCGGCCACCCGCGGCGCGACGAACTCGCGGCCGAGGTGTTCGGCAAAGGGACGACGGCAGAGGACGACGCGGAGACGACGCTTTCCGTCTACAACGTCAACAAGTTCGCCTACGAGACGGTCGTTCCCGAACTCCCCGACGACATCCGCGAACACGTGGAGTCCGTCCGGGACGAGTTCGACGAACTGATGGGACAGCTCTCGTTCGTCCCCAACTCGCCGACGCTGATGAACGCGGGCGACGAACTGCAACAGCTTTCCGCGTGTTTCGTCGACTCGCCCGACGACGACATCACGAACATCCACCAGACGGCCAAGGAGGCCGCCGAGGTGTTCCAGTCCGGCGGCGGAATGGGCTATGCCTTCTGGCGACTCCGACCGTACGGCGACGCGGTGGGTTCGACGGGCGGCATCGCATCCGGTCCCATCACGTTCATGCGCACCTACGACCAGATGTGCGAGACCATCGCGCAGGGCGGTGCCCGGCGCGGCGCACAGATGGGCGTCATGCGCGTCTCGCATCCGGACGTCATCCAGTTCATCCACTCGAAGAACAAGGACGTGAGCCTCGCAAACACGCTCCGCCTGAACGACCCCGACGACTACACGCACACGTCGTTCAAGGACGCGCTGGAGGAGGCCCGCGAACTCATCGACGACGACGGCCGCGTCCCGAAACACCTCCGGAACGCCGCCGAGGGTCACCTCTCGAACTTCAACATCTCCGTCGGCGTGACGGACGACTTCATGGAGGCGTTGTACAACGACGAGGAGTTCGTCTTCACCAACCCGCGCACCGAAGAACCGCACGTCGCCACCGAACACACCGAGGAGATGTACGACATGTTCGGCCTCGGCGATTACGTCACGCCGGGTGAAGTTCTTTCCATCCCCGCGACGGTCCTCTGGGACCGCATCGTGGAGGGCGCGTGGGAGAACGGCGAACCGGGAATCATCTACCTCGAACGGGTAAACAAGGAGCATTCCTTCGATGTCGAGAAACATCCGGACCACCGGATTTTGGCGACGAACCCCTGCGGTGAACAGCCGCTCGAAGAGTACGAGGCCTGCAACCTCGGCCACATCAACCTCTCGACGCTCGCCGACGTCGACGCGCCGGACTGGCGCGTCTGGTACGAGAACAACGGCGACGACTACGGGTCGCGCTCGGAAGCCGTCGACGCCTTCCTCCGAGAGGGTATCGACTGGGACGAGTTCGACCACCGCATCGAGTATGGTACTCGATTCCTCGAAAACGTCGTCACGATGTCCGACTTCCCGGTCGAGAAGATAGAACAGAAGGTCCGGGACATGCGGAAGATCGGACTCGGCGTCATGGGTCTTGCCCAACTCTACATCCAACTCGGTGTCCGCTACGGCTCCGAGGAGGGCAACGAAATCGCCAAGCAGTTGATGACCCACATCAACCACGAGTCGAAGTGGGCGTCTCACGAACTCGCGGAAGCGCGTGGCTCGTTTAACGACTGGGAGGACTCGAAGTACGCGAACCCGACCGAGTACGCCGACTGGTTCGAAGGCCAGACCGGCCTCGACGCCGAGAAGTGGAAGGACGGCTTCCCGGTCCGCAACCACAACACGACCACCATCGCGCCGACGGGCACCACCTCGATGGTCGGCAACACCACGGGTGGCTGTGAGCCGATTTACAACGTCGCCTACTACAAGAACGTCTCCGACGACGTGCAGGGCGACGAGATGCTCGTCGAGTTCGACGACTACTTCCTCCGCACGCTGGAGGCGAACGACATCGACGTGGACGCGGTGAAGGAGGAGGCCCAGACGCAGATGGCGAACAACCGGTTCTCCGGCGTCGAAGGGTTGGAAACCGTCCCGGACGCCATCGGCGAACTGTTCGTCGTGACGGGCGACCTGACCGGCAAGCAACACGCCGCGGTGCAGTGTGCCTGCCAAGAGGGTGTCGACTCGGCCATCTCGAAGACCTGCAACTTCCCGAACTCCGCCAGCAAGGAGGACATGGACGAGGTGTACCGCTACATCTACGACCACGGCGGCAAGGGTGTCACGGTCTACCGCGACGGCACGCGCTCGAAGCAAGTACTCACCACGCGCGCCGACAACGCCGAGTTCGCCGACGAGGAGGAAGCGGCCGAAACCATCGTGGGGCAGATAGAGGAGGTCTTCGGCGGCGTCGAAGGCTTCATCGAGAACGAGGAGGTTCGGGCCGCACTCGGCACCGAACTCGACGACTTGTTCGACGAGGGCGTCACCGGCGGCGCGTACGCCCAGGAACGTCCCCGGCCGGACGTCCTCCACGGCGTGACCCAGCGCGTGGACACCGGCTACGGCAAGATGTACATCAACATCAACGAGGACGAGAACGGCGAACCGTTCGAGTTGTTCGCCACCATCGGCAACTCCGGCGGCTTCACCAACTCCTTCACGGAAGCGTTGGCGAAGGTCATCAGCTACGCGCTCCGCAGCGGCGTGGACCCGAACGAAATCGCCTCCGACCTGCAGGGCATCCGCAGTCCGAAGGTCGCGTGGGACAAGGGCGAACAGATCAACTCCATCCCGGACGCCATCGGCGTCGCAATGCGGCGCTATCTCGACGGCGAAATCGAGAAGGCCTACCCGCAACAGCAGACGCTCGAAGAGACGGCGGACGAAACCGAAACCGACGGCGGCGCGGCGAAAGCCGAACAGAAGGACGCCTCGCAGTCGCTCATCGACGCGGGTGAAAGCCCGGAATGTCCCGAATGTGGGTCGCTCTCGCTGTACTTCTCGGAAGGCTGCAAGACCTGCGAGTCCTGTGGCTGGAGCGAGTGTTCGTAAATAGCTTCCGAAGGAAATAGTCCGTTTTTCCGTCCGTTCTTCTTTCCGCCTCTCTCGTTTTTCCCTTCTCTTATTTTACGTTTCCCGCTACTTCACCGTCACCCACGTCAGGAACACGAGCGCGACCAACTGGAGCGCGCGGAGAACCAACACGGCCTGTTGGACCGCCGGGTCGCCGGAGTAGAACATTTTCATGCCGAAGAAGTAGTAGATGGCGACGGCGTTTTCGGCGAGCATCACGAGGGCGAAGGCCAGCAGGCCGAGAACGAGCGAGGTTCTGAACTTCAGATAGCTTCGTACCCACACGGCGACCAACACTGCCAGTAGGAGGATGTTCACGACCGCGAGCCCGCTTGCGATTTGTATCGAGTTCATTCTATCTGTTCCATTATCTCCTCGAACGCGTCCCGATGGTGTTCGAACCGGTCGGTGAGAAAGTAGAGCTTTCCGTACGCGTTGTCTCCGGGTTCGACGACGCCGTGGTCCACGAGCATGTCGAGGTGGTGGCGAACCGTCTTGTACTCCACGTCGAGCGATTCCGCCAGTTGATTCGCGTTCCGTGGGCGCTCCGAGAGGGCGCGAATGATGCGTGCGCGGTTCTCACCGCCACGTGTCGCCGTGAGTAAGTACCAGAGCGCCTTGTCCATCGAACGGTCACTTGGTTGGGAGTCATGCAGCCAGATATATCTACGGCTCGATACGCTTCGAGACCCACCCCGTCGCCCCGTTCGGATAGGCGTTCGCTTCGGCCTTCGACTGCAGGTTCCCCCGTCCATCCGTCGCGCGGACGACGACGTCGTGTGCCCCCGACGCTTCGTAGGTGTGTTCCCACTGCCGCCACACGTCCGTTCCCGGAAGCGGCTCGGAGAGCTTCGCGTCGGTCCACGACCCCCCGCCGTCGGTGGACACTTCGACGCGTTCGATGCCGCGCGTTCCGGCGTAAGCGTGCCCGCCGACTTGCACCCGACCGCCGTCCACATGATTGACGGCGTGGAGTTTGGCGACGGTGTTGACCGGTCCGGTGCCGTGCCACCCGCGTTTCTCCCAGTAGCCTTCGGCTTCTTGCTCCAGCACTTCGATTTCCGAGAGCCATTTGACGTTGATTTCGCCCCAGTGGCCGGGAATCAGCGCCCGAACGGGATGGCCGTGGGACCGCGGGAGCGGGTTCCCGTTCATCTCGTAGGCCAGAAAGCCGTCTTCGAGCGCCGCGAGGGGGAACTCCTCGTAGTAGTCGTCCGCGGCGCGGAACATGACACAGCACTCGTCGGGCATCGTCGTTCCCTCGAACAGCGCCGAAATCGGGACGCCCGTCCAGAGTGCGTTGTCCATCTTCTTCCCGTTGAGCGACTCGCCGACGCAGCGGAGGGTGATGAACCGGTGTTCTTCGGACATCGATTTCAGGTCGTCGAGGGTGAAGTGCAACTCCTCCTCGACGGCACCCGTCACCGCGAGTTCCCAGTCGTCCGCCGACACCACCGGGTCTACGCTGTTGATGTCCACCTGATAGAACTCCGTGCTCACCAGTCCTTCGAGTCCGTCGATGGCGAGCGATTTCGCATCGGCCTCGTCGAGGAGCGACCGGACGTCGCCGCTCACCGGACCGGTTCGCTTCGGCGTGTCGTCGCCGCGTCCGGCCCCGAGCGCGCCGCCGACGCCGCCGACCGCGACCGCTCCGACGAGCGCCCGGAGGAGGCTCCGTCGCGTTTCGGACACCGGTTCCTCCGTGTTCGAACGAAACCGGGACGCCGCGACGACGATTCCGGCACCCGCTCCGGCGACCAGCGCGGAGACGGGAGCGCCGGTCAACGCTAACGCGGGTGCGACACAGAGGAGGCCGGCGACCGGCGCGGCGGGAACGTCGGCGGCGTCCGCTATTCGGACGCCGACCGCCGCGGTCACCGCGAACAGGAGGGTCGTCAGGACGAGCGCCAGCAGGAACCCGAGTTGGTCGCCGAGATCACCGAGCGTCTGTATCGACCACGCGATGACCGCGCTGGGCGTGGTTTCGACCACGAACGCGCTGACCGGCGCGGCGACGAACGAGGGGGTGAAGCCGACCACGGCGTACGACCCGGCGACGGCGGCCACGCCGGCGAGGAGGGCGATCGCTCCGTCGGTCGCCACGTCCACGAGCGAGTTCGCGGATGGTTGGTCGGCTGTCATGGTTCACCGGTTCCGTGCGACGAACAGCGCGCCGGCGACGAGCGCGACCAACGCGACTCCGATGCCGAATCCGGGAAGGGACGTATCCGAGTTTCCGCTCCCGCCGTCGTTCGTGCCGTCGTCGGTCATCGTTTCGTCGGTCATCCCGTCGTCGTCCATCGTGTCCGTCGTGGTCATCTCCTCGTCGGTCGTCTCGTCGTCCATGGAATCGGTGGTCGTCATTTCGTCATCGCCCATCGTATCCGTCGTGGTCATCTCCTCGTCTCCCATCGAATCCGTCGTCGTTGTCATGGAGTCGTCCATGCTGTCGTTCATCGTTCCGTTGCCCATGGTGTCCGTTGTCGTCGTTTCCTGCTGTGCGAGCGGCGCGTTCGAAACGTCGTTCGCCGCTGCGCTTACCGTCACGGGAACGGCACAAATCGTCAGTACGACCGCCAGTACGAGCATGCGTTTGGAGTGCATGTTCGAATCGAGCCTTCCCCATTAAATAGCCGTTTTTCGAACTCTCACCCGTTCTCCCCCGATTTCCACCCACTCTCTTCCAAATCTCTTCCAAAATCGGGATGCGTTCCGTAATTGGTGGCGAAAAAGACGGCGAATTCGGCACCGTTCGCGCGGACGGAAAACGTGATACGGGTGGGAAATCCTTACACGTCTATGGAGGAGACGCCGAAGGGACGGCCCTGTCCGCTGTGCGGTGCGTCGATGTTCCACCGTCACTGCAAGTACGTCTGCCCGCAACACGGCGTCGTCTACGACTGCGCGGACACGTTCTACTAATCCTCGGTGACGTATCGGTACGCGGGACCGGCCAAGAGGAAGAGTCCGCCGATACCGACGACGGCCACGACGAGCCAGTTCTCCCCGATTTCGTGTACCGAGAGCGTGTCGAGCGAACTGCCGGCGAGCACGGCGACGACCATCCACGGGGTTTCGCCGATGGCCGTGCCGAGGAGAAACGAGCGGACCGGAACGTTCGACAGTCCAGCGGCGGCGGACACCGCGTCGGAGGGTGCGGGCACGAGACGCGAGGCGACCATGCCGCGAAGGTCGCCGGTCGCGTCGAAAAACCGCTCGCCGGAGTCGCCCAGACGGCCGAACAACCCCGAGTCGATGCGGAAGTACCGCGCCGCCGCGAAGGGCAGATACGCGCTCATCACAGTTCCGCCGAGCGCGACCGGAAATCCGACGACAGGCCCGTACACGTATCCGACGGCGACGGCGACGACAGTGGTCGGCCACGCGAACAGCGGCCGAACGAGATAGACGGCGAGGAACAGTCCAGCGGCGAGGAGTGGATCGTGAGTCACGTGCCGAACCTGCTTCAGGACGAACTCCGGCGAGAGGAGGACGCCGGCGACGACGACCATCGCGACCACCCCGATACCCGCCGCCTGTCGTCGATTCCCGGCGAACTCCATTCGACCGACGGTAGTCAGGGGAAGGGCTAAGTTCTTTCCACCCGAGCGCGGAACGTTTAATCCGCTTCGCTCGAATTCGTAGACGATGGAATCGGACGACGACCCCGTGGCGATGGGGGTCGAACTGCTGAGCAAGGTCGAACATCCGGAACTATCGGTCGCGGAGGCGGTGGACCGGATCGAAACCATCACGACCGACCCGACGACGACGAGGACGATTCTCGACGAGGCGGAAAAACGCGGCGTCATCGAGCGCGAAAACGGAATCGTTCGACCGACGGGCGGCGGGTTCGTCCGCTTCGAAAGCCAAGTCGTGACCAAGGAGGGTGACTTCACCTGCCGGCGCTGTGGAACCGGCATCTCGACGGGCCACTTCATCAAACTCGACGCTGGCGAACTCGGCCCGTTCGGGTCGTCCTGTATCCGGAAAGTGACCGGCCGGGAATAACGTTCGTCCGACCTATCGCCCGCGGCTGAGTTCCTCGATGAGACGTTCTATCGTCTGCTGCTGGCGTTCGAGGAGTTCGTTCTGCTGCTCGACCGTTTCGGTCAATGCGGCGAGTTGCGCTTCCACCGGATCGTCCAAGTTCTCGCTCGCCGATTCGAAGCCCGAATCCGCGAATCCAGTCGGCTCGTCGGCGTTCGACCCGTCGACGTGTGTCTCCTCTGCCGCGGCTTCTGCTGCGATTCCGGGATCGGCCGTCACCGATTCGGCAGGTGCTGACTCGACGGGTGCGGTCTCGGCGACGCTTCCCGCCCCTCCTCCGGTCACCTTTTCGACCTCGCTTTCGCCGCCACCGAGCGGGTCCGCCGAGGGCGTTTCGACTATCTGTCCGCTGTCGTCCAGTTCCGGCGGGTTCGCGTTGAGGGGTTCGACGCCGCCGAACACGTCGTCGTCCTCGGCGAACGAGACGTTCTCGTCGGGTTCCGGGTCCGGGTCGTCGGGAACGACCGTCTGCTCGAATTCGGCGTAGCTTCCCACATCGTGATAGGAGAGGAGTCCCTGTTCGATCCGTTCACGGACTTCTCGCGTTCGCTCGCTCGGCGTTTTGATCCGCTGCGGTCGTCCTTCCGCCTCGATGATGATCTGTGAGGAAACGGTTCCCTCCTCCACGTCGAGGCCGGTGACGTCGGCGAAGTGGAACTGCTCGAAATCCGTGTCCCAAATCGCCTCGCCGACGTGTTTTACCACGCGTGCGCTCGTGAGGACGAGCGTCAATTCGCTGAACTGGTAGGTCTGGAGGACTTGCTCGTTCGAGTCGGTGACGCCCGCGCCGTTCAGGACGCCCGCGATGACGGGATGGAGCGCGTCGTGAAGCCGTTTCGTGGGAATCTTGAACGTCTCGGTGCCGTCGATGCCGTAATCGAGCGTGATGGTCGATTTGCGACGCCCCTCCGAGACGCTGATTCGCTCCGCGTCGTGCGGATACTCCTCGACGGATTCGTCGCTCAACAGGCCGTCGGCGCGATAGATAAGCGTCCGCGTCGGTGTCACGTAGAGGACATCTTCGCCCCCGAGGGACACTTTCGCGGCCACGTGTTCGTCTCCAAGGCTGGACTGGACGATTCCCGGAACGTTCATGATGGGGAATGGTCATGCGCATATCTTAAAACCGATGGGTACACACGACAAGAACAAAACGGGTGATTTTTCGAACAGTTCTCCGCCGAATATTTCGTCTCCAAAATCGCGTGACGCGGTGGCAATCGACACCCGTCAGCCCCCTCTCGTCCCCGATTGAGATGGGAACTTTAAAGAGTACCAGTTGCCTATCCGTAATCGAGCCCGGGTGGCTTAGCTGGACATAGCGCCGCACTCATAGGGTTCTGAGATTTGGCGCTCAGGCCTTGGAAGCCTCCCATGCGCCCGTGAGGCCCCGCCAGGTCTCGAATCTGGGACATGCGGAGATCGAGGGTTCGGAGCCCTCCCCGGGCATATTATCATTCGTTCTGAAGGTGAACTTCAAAGGACGAGGGCGACTTCCCGTCCAATTCTCACCCACAAGCCAGCCACAGCTACTGAGCCCTTCGTTTCCAGTCCAGAAACAGAGGGGTGAGTTCTAGATGGCGTCACGACTTGTTCCCGACCGGGACAAAAATCAGTGTCTTCACTGTGGCGCCTACGTTTCCTCTCACTTCTGTCGCGTCTTCGGAGACGACGAAGACTATGTACACCGATGCTACGCGTGTGATTCACGAACCCGCGTGAAGCGTAGGAGCGCTGCCGGTCTCGACGTCGGCATCCCACCGGAGCATGTTCTTCGGGTTCGGTGCCGGATCATAGTTGTTCGAGTAGCCGGAAGGAATCCAATCGATGCTGTCCGGTGTATCATCACCGTCGGTGACATGCTTGGCGAACACGCGAAACGCGATTCGGTAGTCCTTGTTCGTCTCTTCGTTGTCGTAGTTGCGGTTGATCCAGCGGACGACATCCTCGGCTTTCTTTCGATCGTCGAGCGCATCGTTGATATTCTCGATTTGTTCGGCCATCCGAGTGACGTGACCGAGCAGTTTCTCGTGGCGTTGATCAGAGTATTCGCTTCGGAGTAAGGCCATTCGGTCGCTGAATGCGAGAATGTTCTTTCGATCTTGTGGGGTAATCGTGTCGGATATTTCGACGCGATCGCGCAATCTCTCGATTGAGCCAGCCGGGTCAGCAGTCATACGCGATGGTTCCGGAAAATGAGGGTTAAAGGGTGGGCATGGAATTTCCGAGGGGAACTTATTCACGACAACTTTTATTCAATAGAGAACTCTGGTATCACTACTCCATTTTGCACTGAGCAGATGTTGACACACCAGATCTCTAGTGAAGTTCAGCTGTCGGAAAGATAATGTCCCAATCTAACAATTACACCACCAGTAAGCAGAGAAATTTCCTATTCCCATCGATGGCGCTATTACTCAAGAATTCACACTCAGAATCTCGAGCTCACTTCTATAGTGCATCCACAATTATAATAGGATAGTAATATTAGAAGATATATAAAGTCGCTACGTGACGGAAAGATCAATATATGCAGACATACTCAATAATTGATTTTATTAATTTCTGGTTGTGTGGCACTGTCTAGATAAGGACGAGCAGGTTGAAGAGCTAGTGATTCATGCTACTCTCAAACCTGCTCAAAAAGAGTTTAGACACGGCTAGGCTTGAATGTTGGGAGCGCGAGCGGACGGCGACGCCCATCAGGGCGTTCGCCGTCCGGCTCCACGCGACGGGTTGTTCACTCAGGGAAACAAAAGGGATTCTCGCGCTCCTCGGCGTAAAACGGTCGAATCAAGCGATTTTTCAATGGGTACATCGGCTGGCTGACAGCATTTCCGACCCGCCGTCGGCATCGCCGACGCGGGTCGCGGTGGACGAAACCGCTGTCAAAATCAACGGCGAGTGGTCTTGGGTGTACGCCGCAATAGACACCGAAACAAAACTGCTGCTCGGTATCGAAGTGTTTGATCGGCATGGGACCGATCAAGCGGCTGCGTTTCTCGCTGAATTGGCCGAGAAACACGATCTCTCAGACGCGGTGTTTCTCGTTGATGGCTACGGCTATCGGACTGCCCTCTTTCGAATTGGATTGAGCGGTCGGCTCGACTACACCGAGCGAAACCTCATCGAAAAATGGTTTCACACGCTCAAGCAGCGAATCGACCGCTTTCATACGTCGTGGGTGAGCAGTCGGCCGAGCGTCCAGCAGTGGCTTGAACAGTTTGTACATTACTATAACCATCAACGACCACATCAATCGCTCGGCAACCGAACGCCTGTCGAGGAGGTGCTAAACTAGACAGTGCCAAACGCACCGAACTCCCAGAACGCAGACTACTTTTCCTCCGGTTGTTCGGAGCAGCCGAATTCGATCATCCAAATCAACGGCAGTTGATACGCTAAATATGTACCACGAAATGTACAGTGATCGGCTCAAGGATACCCGAGGTGGGTCTATTACTGCTTATGAGATCAGGCGGCAGAAAATTGGATTCATGCTGAACTGAGAGCGTGTGTATATTGTTTTACTGAGGTAGATATATGTGTATATCAGTAGTAGTGTTAGAGTAAGAATGTCCGGCGAATCTCAGCGCCGACTGCTATTTATCATCGTCTCAATCAGTATCGCGGCGGTTATACAGGCGTATAGAATCACCATCGGCAAAGGAGATATCTGGGCAGTTATTGCTCTTATTTGCTTCTCGCTTATTGTGCTTGGCTCGGGATGGCAGCTTTGGTCCCGACACGGGACAGAGCCAAACCATAATTAGGTAGATCAGCACCACGAACTGTACACAGGTCGAGACAAAGGTACCGGGGTTGGCCTACTCCACTTATTATGAGGTGGTTCCCCTATCGCATCCCCACACCCCCCTTGGGGTTGTAGAAGACGAGAAACGAATCCGCGAAATTGCACACATCTATCGCGAGTTCCGTGTGCAAATCGAGTCGATCGCGAATAACTCGTCACTGCTTCGATTGAACTGATCGGACGGTTCACGACGCTCTTTATATCTGACTACTGTTTCAGTTACCCGATGAAACTAGGTTTCCAGGCGAGGTGTGCAAAAATATGCGCTTCAGTGCTAATTGGGTATACGGTAGTCCTCAACCGCTGTTCTGATCTCTCGTGCCTTCACTCGACCATGGGCGAGAAACGGAGCGATCACGGAGGTCTGGTACCGGAGTGTTGCGTTCACTCCGTTTCTCCCATCGGCGTTTGAGAGGATCGCAAGTAACATTCCGCCAGTGTTTCGATATTCGATCGAGCCGTTCACCGATTTCGCTCGAAGTCCGTCCACCGATTCACTGATAACCTCGTGTGCGTCCTCTTTTCCGATCTCGAGATCGATCGTCGCGAAGGTCATTCCCAGCCTAGTGCTACGGTCCCGGCCGGTATAGCTTGGCCGCCTAATCAGGGCGATTTCTCGAGCGCCATAGCGCCACTCGTTGCCTTCGCTCGTGCGAATACGGATGGAATTCACCGTGATTATGTGGGTCCACCGGGAAGACAGTTCCCGTTGTCACCCCCGTTCTGGGATTCCCGAGTTCTTGCCCGTCGACGACACACGAAGCGGCTGTCGCGACGATGAATGAGCGTTCTCGACTACCCGGCCTCACCTCGCACGCGCGGTCAGTTGAACGCAAGAACGAGTTCTGCTGTTCGACCTGCTGGGCTCGCTGCACCGCACCCCCGAGAGCCTCGAAATGGGTTACCGATACGGCTGTCCCGAGCGTCCGGATCACTTTCCAAACGGTGGCGCGTACTACTCGGAGGATGACCGATGACGGGTCGAGGCCGAAATCGGGTGCTGACTTATACTATTAAAGCGGAATTCGTAACTTCGTGTTCCGTGCCCTTCCCAGGCATGCTTTCGTCATCTGATGCTGACATTTTGGGGACGGGGGAGTATCATCCCCGGCCGGCACTCCGGACAACCCGTGAAACCGTCCCTATTTCGGAACTATTGAAAAACGAATCCGGGTTTTCGATCCTATCTGAAAGTAAGATTGATGTATTATATTTCCATTCACAGAATGTATCGGATAGTGGGTTTTCTCCCTAATGACCGGATACGATACCAGTCATCGCCGTGATGACTATGACAACCGGTCACATAGAAGTGTTCTTCCGAAGAGAGGTCCTACCGTCACATCACTGCGTATAGCGAGTTCGGACTGTGATTGTCGATGACTCGAACGAGTTTCCCTCGTGCTACTAAATAATACTGCCAATTACGTATTTATTAGGTATTATTACGAACATGAATCCATTCCGCCAACACATTTTAAGACTACATTTTGTGTTGTACTGGATGTATCATGGAGCACACTCGGAGAAAAGTTCTCACCGGTATCGGAGCAACGCTCGCCATCGGGGTGGGCGCACCGCAGGCGTTCGGGCAGGAAAGCGACACCCCGGAGTTTCAAGTGCTGGAGGTATCTTCGACGGGCGAATATGTCGTGTTCGTTAACATGACCGCCGCGGAAGTCGACCTCTCCGGTTGGACCGTCGACTTCGAGTATGGGACCGACGGGTCGGGCGAGGAAGGAACGATTCCGAGCGGAACGAGCATCCAAGCGCGGGATACGATAAAGATCGCATCCGGTGCGGGGGAGACCCCGGACGACGCCGTCGTCGTCGAAGACCCGTTCGACGAGAAGGTCATCGACACCGACGGTAACGATGTCATCGCGCTCCTCGATTCCGACGGCAACGAAGTGGCCAACAGCGAAGACGACCTGTTCGGCAGTGGGGGCGGCGGTGACAGTGGTAGCAGTGGCGGCGACGGTGCGGGCGACGAGACGACGTCCGAGGAAGAGACGACCACCGAAGAGGAAACCACGACGTCCGAGGACGAGACGACAACGACGGAAGAGGAGACGACAACAGAAGAGAAAACCACCTCGACGGACGACGGTGAGACGACGACCACCAGCGAGGAAACCACGTCTGACGACGGTACTGACGGGTCCGGCGGCGACGAGTCGGACGAAACCACCGATGACGGTTCCGGTGGGTCGGACGACGAGAGCGGGCAGATGTCGAGCAGTTCCGAGTCGGACTCGGGAGCCGACGAGTCGAGCGACGACGACTGTTGAGAACGGCCACCGATTTTTCCGATACCGAGTTCCGTGTGTTCGGGCGGTCCGGCCGCCGCTATTTTCCATTCAATTCGGCTTTTGAATTCTCGATTTCGAGGCGGATACTCACGTTCGTGCGACTGTAGGGGTGACACCGAGTCGCTTCCGTCTCCCTTTTTCCGCTTTCAGGGACCGCATAACAATACGCGGTCCGGACGTGGGCTCTCTTGCGAACGTCGTCCCGAAACGGTCTTCCTGTCGCGTCGTTCGCATACGGCCGGCAACCATCGCCGCCTCGGTCCGTCACAGCCACGTACGGACGATCTCTCGGCGACACGATGGTTCGAGGTCCCCCCGGGGGGTTTTCCGGGGCGAGAACGGGTCGCTCGTCGGTACGAGCACCATCGGCGCGCCAGTCATGATTTCACGTCGATGGCGGCCACACCGTGGCCCCGGTGGTTCGAATCCACCCCCGTTCGTCTCTCGTTGCTTTCCGCTCCTCGTTTTCGACTCGGGAGGTTTCCATCCGCGAAAAAGTAGCCGCGCCCATCGTCCTGTTCGCCGTGAAAATCACCGACGGCGGTGATCAGGCGGTCAGGAGTTCGAGCGAGTCGTTCGCCTCCTTCTTCTCGTCGGACGAGTCCTCCGAATCGTCGCTCGTTCGCAGGGTCTTGCCCGACTTGACGGTGAGATGTACCGATTCGACCTGTCCCGGTTTCCACGTGACCTTCGAATCGGTCGCCGCGGTAGTGCCGTCCACGGAGAACGTCACGGGCGCGCCCGCGTCGTCCTTCGTTCCGGCGACGACGAGTTTCTCGGCCGTTCCGCTCGCGGTCCCGAGGGTGCCGTCCTCGCCGACCGTGAACGTACCGCGCTTTTCGCCGCCGACTTTGACCGTGACGGTCGTTCCGGCGTCGGCCGGTTCGCCGTCCACGGTGACGGTTCCGTAGAAGGTCGACGGAAGCGTCGGAAGCGGTTCCACGGACTTTCCGTTCGCATCGACCGAGACGTCCGCCGGCGACACCGTCTTCATCGTCGTCACCGAGGCGTCACTCTCCGGCAATCCGCGGTCGTCGGTCGCGATGTTCAGTCCGTCGTACAGTTCCGCCATCGTCGGGTCGCTCGTGAGGTACGTCGGGAGCGTGCCGGACGATTCCGAGTAGACGTAGTAGCCGGTGAACGCGCTCACGTTCGGGCCGGGTTCGGAACTGCCGAGTTCGTACGTCCCGCTCAGTTCGCTCCGTGGACCGGGTTGGCTCGTCGGTTGCGTCGCGTACTCCTGCACGAGCGTCGGGTTCCCGGAGGAGACGCCGAACGCGTCGTCGGCACCCGCGTACTGCGGTGCCGCCACGAAGTTCCAGCCTTCGACGAGGGACGCCTGTCCCGGTGGAGACGGCGGTCCCTGCGTGTGCGCGAAGGTCAGCATGGCGCGAGCGTCGCTCGTCGTCGCGACCAACAGCACGTCGAGCGCGTCGACCGACGAATCGGCGGTCAACTGCTCCCACTGACCCGCGTCGGCGTCGTAGCCGTAGACCGTTCCGTCGAACGAACCCATGATATCGCCGACAGTCTGGTCCGTCGGGCCGGGAACGCCCACGGTGTAGTACGTCGCCTGTCCGTCACCCGCGGTCGCGGGCATGTCGAGGTCGATACCGATTTGCGTCGGCGCGTCGGTATCGACGTCCTCGGGCGGTGCGGTCAGGAACGGTTCGTGGACGACGTCCCCGCTGAACGTCGTGTTCGCCGGACCGCGGTCGCCGTAGTAATTCAGTCGCGCGTCGAACGTTTCGTCCGCCGTCGATTCGACCGCAACGTCCGTCCCTTCGAGGTCGTTGAACCGAAGCGACACGGACTCGGCGTCCGCGCCGTCGATCAGAACGCCCGTTTCGGCGGCGACGTCGTTGCCCCGCACGTCGGTCGCGCTGGCCGCGTCGTTTCCGTTTCCGAATCGAAGTCCGGTCGCCGCATCTTCGACCGTGTTGTCGGTGACGGACGCACCGGGTGCGTTCGCGGCGATACCGACCGACGAATCTCGAACGGTGTTCCCGTCGAGGACCGCACCGTTTCCGGCGTCCACCGCGATTCCGGTGGTCGCGTTACGGACCGTGACGCCGCTGACGGTCGCGCCGTCCGCGCCGTCGATCGTGATTCCGCTCGCCCGTCCGTCCGCATCGACCGTGACGCCGTCGATGGTCTCGTCGGGTGCGGAGACGTTGACGACGCTTCCGGTGGCGTTCTCGGGTGCCGCGATGACCGGCGAGGCACCGTCGGCGCTGCGGATGGTGAGGTTCGGCGTGTTCACGTCCACTTGCTCCGTGAACGTGCCGTCGCCGACGACGATTTCCGCGCCCGGCGGCGCGAGGTCTATCGCTTCCTGAATCGACGCCACATCTTCGGGGACGTTTATCGGCGCGTCGTAGACGGCCGTCGGGCCGGTTCGAACCGTGACCCGTTCCGCGTCGGGACCCGCCGTCGCCGTCGTTTCGAGCGAGAAGGACCCGACTGCGTCCTCGTCCGGAACGACGGAGATGGTGTAGTCGTCGGACGTTACCGGTGGTCGTTCGAGGATTGGAAGGCCGAACGGTATCGGTCCCCGACCGTCGATGTAGAGCGAGAGTTCGTCCTCCGAGAGCGTGGAGTTCTCGCTCAAATCGACCTGCACGTCGCGGAGTTGGTTCACGGACAGGTTCACCTGAACCTCCTCGCCGAGGTTCACGTGTCGCGGCTGTCCGGATTTGACGACGACCGCCGGGGCGGTACTCACGTACTGGACGGCGTTCGCCAGTATCGTGTCCGCCTCCTCGGTGTAGTCCTCGTTCTGGACGTAGGACGTTCGACCGAGGGACGACGCGAGTACGGTTCCGGACTGTCGGTCGACGCCGATGGCGGACCCTTTGGTGCCGTCGTCGTCGCCGACCGTCGCGACGGTTTGCCCGCTGTAGTCGTCGTACCACGCGTGGTCGCTCCAACTACCGGTGTGGATGGTGACGTTGTCGCCGACCGACCCGACACCTTCGAAGATGGGGCTGAAGTTCGTGACGGTGAAGTACGGGTTTCCGGCCCCGAACCCTTCGTCCGCCGTGTCCGCCGGGTCGCCGACGGCGTCGGAGCGTGACGTGACGGTGTCGCTCGCGTCACCCCACTGTTCGAGCCAGACGACGCCCGTACTCGGATCGTTCGTCGCGTCGATGAATCCCTGCACGTCGAGTTGGGAGGGGTCGAGGTCCTGCATGACGAACGAGTCGTACTCCCCGACGGCGTCCATGGCGTTCTCGTCCTGCACGACGGTCACTTGGTAGTTGCCGGGAAGCGACGCGTCGAGAGCAGACGCGGTCTGGTCGCCGTAGCCCTCGTCGGAGTCGACCACGGCGATGGTGGTGTACTCCTCGAAGACCTGCGTCGAACCGGTCGTCGTCTCCACGGTGTCGCCCGGTCCCTCGAAGGTGTGGGCGAGCGAGAACGACCCGTGCGTTCCCGATGTCGTTTCGACCGTCACGTTGAGTTCACCGGAGTAGCCACCCATGTCGATGGCCTCGCCGAACGCGCGTTGCTCGCCGTTGACGAACAACGTCGCGTTCCCCGTGTCGTAGTCGCCGGCGAGTTCGACGGTGTAGGTGTCCAGATTCCGCACGTCGGCGCTCACGGAGACGGAATCTCCCCCTTCGACCGCGTCGGGTTGGCCGTCGAGGATGCGTACGCCGAGCGCCGGCGACAACGAGAAGTCCTGCTGCGTGAACGTCCCGTTTTCGACGTCCACAGTCGCGGTGTTGGCTTCGTAGCCGAACGCGTTCGCCGTGACGTCGTACGTCCCGGGTTCTTCGAGCAGCGTGTAGCTGCCGGTCGCGTTGGTTTCGGTCGCGTGTCCGTTGCCGAGCGAGACGGTCGCGCCGTCTATCGGCGACCCGCTCCCGTCGGTGACGGTGCCGGTGATTCCGTTTTCGAGCGCGACCGTATCGGTCGCCGCCTTCACGTCGATGATACCCGAACCGTATCGGGTATCGTTTCCGTCACGCGGCGTGCAACTCGGGGAGCAGTTCCCCGGTTTTTCCGCCGTCTCGCGGAACGCGGCGCGGATCTGCGACGGTTGAAGGTCGCCGGATGCGGAGAGCAACAGTGCGACCGCACCGGCGGTGTGCGGCGTGGCCATCGAGGTGCCGGAGTACTGCGAGTAGCCGCCGCCGGGGACGGAGCTCTTCACGTCCACGCCGGGGGCCGAAACGTCGGGAACGACGTAGGAATCCGGCCACGAAGCGGGTGCGTCGCTTCCCCAATCGTTCTCGGTGTCTATCTCCTCGCCGCTTGAGAAGGAGGCGATGCCTCGGTCCTCGTTCGACGCGCCGATGGCGAACGATTCGTACACGTTGCCGGGCGAACCGCTCGTTCCTTCGCCGCTGTTTCCGGCGGCGGCGACCACGATGGTTCCCGCCGATTCGGCGTTCCGGACGGGTTCGACCATGTCGGTGTAGTAGCCGGTCGCACCGAGGCTCATGCTGATGACGTCGGCGTCCTGTTCGACCGCCCACTGCATTCCGCCGGCGACCTGTGCGAACGAACCGCCGCCGCTGGACAGGACGAGGCCGTGCATCAGGCTGACGTCCGGTGCGACGCCGATGTACTCGCCGCTGGCGTTCCCGCCGGACACGGTTCCGCTCGTGTGTGTTCCGTGTGTGTCCGTGTCGTGGGGGGTGCTACCCGGAACTTGGTTCCCTTCGCCGTCGAACTCGGCCCACCCGCCGGGATAGGTCGGATCGCTCTCGTTTTCGGTGTAGAGGTCGATATCCGGATGGTCGACGTCCACGCCGGTGTCCAGTACCGCGACTTTGACACCGGACCCTTTCGTGTTGTAGGAATCCCACACGTCCGTCGCGTTGATCTGATCGAGACCGTAGGTCGTGTTGTAGTCGGTCGTCCCGACGGAGTCCGTTTTCCCCCCGTACATGCCGACCGGCGTGTCGTTTCTGTTGGAGTCGACCGGTTTCGGAAGGGAGAGTTCGAAGTTCTCGTGCAACCGTTTCACGCCGTCTATTTTGGCTATCTCCTTCAGGTCGACGTCGGCCTTGTCGACACGGAGGACGACGGCGTTGGTGATCCACAAACGGTTGAGAACCCTCACGCTCTTCGTATGTTTCTTCGCGTACGAGAGAACGGGACGCTGACTTCGCTCCGCGTGAGTCTGCAGCGTCTCTATCGTCGCGGCGCGGTCGGCGGTCACGGAGGGGTTCGCTTCGTCCAACCTCACGACGACCGTTACGGTCCCGTCCGCTTTCGTCAGCGCGGGGTCGATCGGCGCGGCGGCGGGGGAAACCGACGTTCCCACGGAGCCGAGTTGACCCTGCGTGTCGAGGACCGCGTTGTTCTGGTTCTGTACGGTTGTAGCGGCACCGACGAACGGCGCACTACATGAAATCGTTACCACCCAAACGAGGGCGAGTGCCAGTATCTTTTGTTTTCTGCGCAACACGTTATGGATTATTCGCATAATTCATATATAGCTACGTACTGAATAAATGTCCTGGGTCATGAATTTAACTCGGCAAGCGACACGACCCGCAGTGGACGACACGACATCCCACGCTATGCAACGATTCGCATCGGATGAAAACCAACGTTCGGCCCGTCCTCCCGTAAAACGGACGAACGGGACCTTTACCGGAGACGGATGAAACCACACGAATACGCAGGATTTCTCACCAGTTCGATGAACCGTATTCGCCTCCTGAAGGCCCTCCGGAGCGAGGCGGAGGAAACGGTGGGAACGCTCGGAGAGCGTCTCTCGATGTCACGTTCGACCGTCCATCGAAGCCTCCGGACGTTCACCGACTACGGATGGGCGCGACGCGTCGACGGCGCGTACCGATTGACCGAGGCCGGTGAACTCGTCTTGGACGCGTACGAGGAGTTGATTCACACGATAGAGTGGGTCGAGGAGTACGAGGAGTTCCTCACGTACCTCGGGGCGTCGAACGAGACCTTTCCGATACACGCCACCAGACAGGCGAGGATGGTTTCCGCGACGAAAAACGACCCCTATCGAACGATAACGTATCTCATCGACGTTCTCACGACGGCATCGACCGATCACCTCCGAGGAATGACTCCCATCCTCAGTCCGTTGTTCGCGGACGCCGGTCGGGAACTACTCGCGAACGGAACGCAGGTGGAACTCCTCGCCTCGGAAACCTGCCTCCAATCGGCGACGAGGCAGTCAAACGAGGGACGGCCGTCGAGTTCGATAGACAACTTCGGCCTCTTTCGCGTTCCCGACGGCCTCCCGTTCGGGGTACTGATTCTCGACGATGAACGCGTGTTGCTGTCGGTGTTCGACGAACTCGGAAACCTTCGGGCCTGTCTGGACGGTGAGAGTCACGATCTGGTAGAGTGGGCCGAGACCACGTACGAGACGTATCGGACCGAAAGTCAGCGGGTGGAGACGATACCGGATTTGAACCGATAGCGCCCCGGACCGTCCCCCGTCTTCGTTCCTGTCCACGAAAGCTCCCGAGATGTCGGAATATCCGCAGCGACCTATGGTCAGAATGATATCATTTGGTCGGAGTCGTATTCCTCCGACTACAAAATTTCCCCTCCGAGTTCAGAGAATATATAACTTATCTGGTAGTATAATTTGAATTAGAGAAACCGTCTGAGAACCCTTTATGAAACGTCTAAGGGCTTTTCAGAGCTTTATGAAAAGTGTGTGAATCGACATGGTCGAAATAAAACGTCGTGAATTACACTTTACTCTCGGCTCGTTATATGACCCCTCCAGTCATAGGATGAGATACATCCCAAAGAAATCATGTCGAGTCCTCCAACGATACAGAAGGAAGGTGCATCGGATTTCGAGTTCCCCGCCCGGCACGCCGTCGAAACCGCCGGTAAAAAGCTTCTAGCGCCGGTTCAGTTCATCGGTTTCTGGGCCGCCGTCACCCTCCCGCTGGGATACCTTCCCTTCCTCTACGGTGGTTCCATTACGGACTCCGCTGACGTGTTGGCCCTACTCTTCGTCCTCAACCTCGTCGCGATGGTCGTCGGTCACGGCTACAAGCGCGACTGAGCACCCGTCCCGAGCGCGTCGCTGCCCTGAACGACGCGCTGACCGCGCCAACGGGATTGCATGGGGACGAAATCCTCACCTGCACCCCGTCTCCCCTTCTACTCGACGATTAAAAACCGGGCTCGTAGCCGCTTTCGGTCCGTTCGTAGTCGGTTCGCTCGTCGCCGTTTTCTCTTCACATCGTGCGCGTGCTGTCGCACGTGTCCCGGCGACGAACCGGATTCATAGAACATATTTTCCCATTCCACAAACTACAGTTCCCAATCCCGTCCAATCCGTTTTAGGCTCACCAAAAATAGTAACTAAATTGATAACTATTATCCCCTTCGAATCCCAATATCGACCATGAATCTTCTCGCTAATCTCGTGTTGGTGTTCGTCGCGGGGTTGATTACGGCGCTCGCGACGGGTGTCGGTGCGCTCCCCTTCTTCCTCGTCACGGACGTAAACGACCGCTGGAACGTAGCGCTCTGGGGCCTCGCATCCGGAATCATGGTGTCTGCGTCCGTTTTCGGCCTGATTTCCGAGGGACTTTCGAGCACGAATGGCGGCAGTTTGTCGGGCGTCGTCATCGGGATATTGGTGGGCGTCGCCCTCGTCGTCGTCAGCGATTACGTCATCTCCGGCGCGGACGTGAACCCGAAGAAGTACGAACAGGCGGATTTCAAGAAACTCGTCCTCATCCTCGGCGTCCTCACGGTCCACAGTTTCCCGGAAGGCGTCGCCATCGGCGTCTCGTTCGCCGACCTCGGTTTTCAGGGCGGCTATCAGTTCGCCGGGTTCGTCGTTCCGCTCCTGGCGATATTCATGACGCTCGCCATCTCAATTCACAACATTCCGGAAGGCGTAGCGATATCGATTCCGCTCCATGCGATGGGCGTGAGCAAGTGGCGAATGGTCTGGTGGTCCATCTTCTCCAGTCTCCCGCAACCCATCGGTGCCGTCATCGCCTTCTACTTCGTGCGAAGCGCCCGCGGGTTCCTGCCGATGGGGTTCGGATTCGCCGCCGGGGCGATGATCTATCTCGTCCTCTCGGAGTTCATCCCCGAAGCGCTCGAAGTCGGTAAAAACCTCCCAGGCGATGGCTACCGGGAACTCCTCTCGGGTCTCACCATCGGCGTACTGCTGATGTTGCCGCTAGCGTTCATCTGAACGGAGTTAGTGCACATCATCCCGTCGCTTTGAACTCCCGATCAGTTCACCACCTCAGAAACGATTTTAAATCGAATGGGACGATTTGTGACCGGCATATCCGAATAGACAGGTCTGTTCATCGACCGTAAACGGTGTGAATTCACACCAACGCTCGTTCCATTATAAGATATCCCTCGGCAATGATTTAGCCGGGCACGGGTGTGCTACGATGCCGGGAACAACCATCTACGAGAACGACGGTGAATCGGCCGCCGTCAACCGCCGGAAACGGATCGCATTGCACGCGAGATTCAACGAGCACTCGCTGACGACGCCGATCCAATTCGTTGGCTTCTGGTCGGCCGTCGTCTGCCCATTCTTCTATCCGCTTCTCTTCCTGAACGGTCTCTCTGACGCCGAGAGCACCCTCTTTCTCGCTTTGCTTGGCTGCAACATCATCGCGCTCTTCGTCGGACACGCCTACGGTCAGGAATAAGTCAGAGGAATCGCCCACGTCTCCGCTCGGCCGCCCTCCACCGCACCACGCCTCCGTCACACTTCCGTCACACCTTCTTCGCTCGATTTAACCGTCGCCCACGAATACGTCCGGACATGGGACTCGAAACCGTCTCGTTGGGCAACACCGGCACGAAAGTGAGCGAAATCGCGTTCGGAACGTGGCGATTCGGCCGCGAAAACGACGAGGGGGAGGTCGAAATCGGCGAGGACCGCGCACACGAACTCCTCGACGCCTACGCCGACGCGGGTGGCAACTTCATCGACACCGCGGACATGTACGGCGACGGCGAGAGCGAGAGATACATCGGCAACTGGCTCGCCGACCGCGATCGGGAGGACTTCGTCATCGCGTCCAAGATCTACTGGCCGACGCGGAAGGACGACCCTAACGGCCGCGGCCTCTCCCGAAAACACCTGCGCCGACAGATCGACCTCATCCTCGATCGACTCGGGACGGACTACGTGGACCTCCTCTACATCCACCGATGGGACGACGACACGCCCGCCGACGAGTTCATGCGTACGCTGGACGGCTTCGTCCGCGACGGCAAGGTAAACTACCTCGGAACCTCGACGCTCGAACCCAACGCGTGGAAGGTCGCCAAGGCGAACGAGATGGGGTACGAACCGTTCCGCCTCGCACAGCCCCGATACAACCTCGTCAACCGCGAAATCGAATCGAACTACATCCCCATGTGCGAGGACTACGACATCGGTATCGTCCCGTGGTCGCCGTTGGGCGGCGGCTTCCTGACCGGTAAGTACTCGCGAGACGAGGAACCGGCGGCGGGAACCCGCGGTGCGACCGACCAACAGTTCCGCGACAGCTACCTCACCGAGGAGAACTTCGACGTACTGGAAGTCGTCGAGGCCGTCGCCGACGAAATCGGGGCGACGCCCGCGGAGGTCAGCCTCGCGTGGTTGCTGAAACACGACGCCGTGACCGCGCCCATCATCGGCGCGCGTACCGTCGAGCAGTTGGAGGAGAACCTCGCTGCGACCGACGTGTCCCTGTCCGACGACCAGTTCGAGCGACTGACGAACGCAAAATCGGTATAAGTCGTCGGCCGAACGTCGGACCAAGCGTTTTTGACCGATTGCGAACGATTCAACGATATGACCGGGAGTTCGCCGTCGGTTCCGTGTGCCATCGCCAGTGAGCGCCGCGTCCCCGTCGAGACCCACGGGAACCGCACCGGCCGTACTAACCGCAACAACCGCAACAACCGCAACGACCGTACCGACCGCCCCGGCCGTTACGGTCGCAACGGCCGTCGTGAGCCATGAGCGACGACGACACCGACGCACCGCTCGCCCGCGTCCGCTGCGCGAAGGGCCGACAGTCCGCCCGGTCCGGCATCGACGGCGGGGCGATCGCTGTCGGACTGGTCGTGGCGCTCGGCGCGCATCTCGTTCCCGCCCTCCTCGTCTTCGTCGGCGTGTTCGATACCCTCTTGAACGGGTCGGCACTCCTGAGTACGCTCGCATTCCCGCTCGGCAGCTACGTCACGGGACGGTACGCCGGAGGGGATTCGACCCGCGGCGGCCTTCACGGCCTCCTCACGACAGGAGTTTCGCTCGCGCTCCTCGGCGGTGCCGCCGCCCTGTTCGTCGGCCTCGACCGCGCGCCCGCGGAACTCGGCCGACTGCTCGTCGCCGATGGAGCGACGCCGGTACTCGCCGGAACGGTCGTCTGTCTCCTGTTGGCGGGCGTCGTCGCCGGGGCATTCGGTGAGAAACGGACGTAAAATCGTTCGGCGAGATGGTCGTTTCGTATCGGCCAAACGGTTAAACAGTTGGATAATAGACACCCACCCATGGAACGACACCAGAAGCGAGGTATCGGATCCATCCTCATCGGCTTGGGGACCGTCTTCTCTTGCTTCCTCAGTGCCAGTAGCATCACCCTCTACGCCGCCCTCGGCTCGATCGGCGGAGCGGCTCTCGTCGCTATCGGAATCATGCAGTTCCGCGACTCCCGCCACTTCTCCGCCGACGAACCGGCGTCCACGTCGCAAACCATCGCGGTTTTCGCCCTCGCCGCCGTTTCGTTCGCCGCGGGAATGGCCGCGTACTGGTTCCTGTAGCCCCTATTCGAGCGCGTCGAACGCCGATTCCAAATCCTCGATGAGGTCCTTCGGGTGTTCGACGCCGACCGAGACGCGAAGCAACGAGTCCGAGATGCCGATTTCGGCGCGCTCCTCGGGCGTCAGCGGTGCGTGGGTCATGCTCGCCGGGTGTTCGATGAGCGACTCCACGCCGCCGAGGCTGACGGCCAGCGGGAACTCGTCCAGTTCGGCCACGAAGCGTTCCACCTCGGGCAAGTCGCCGTCGAGTTCGAACGAGAGGACGCCGCCCGCGCCGTCCATCTGGCGCTGGGCGAGGTCGTACTGCGGGTGGGATTCGAGGCCGGGATAGTAGACGGTCGAGACCGCGTCGTGTTCGTCCAGATACGCCGCGATTTCGGCGGCGTTGGACTCGTGCTGGCGCATGCGGAGGGGGAGCGTCTTCAGTCCACGGAGGGTCAGGAAAGCGTCGAACGGTGCGAGCATGTTGCCCATGCCCACCTGTTGGAGGAAGCCGATTTCGTCGGCGAGGCCGGCGTCGTCGGTGACGACGGCACCGCCGATGGAGTCGCTGTGGCCGTTCAGGTACTTCGTCGTGCTGTGGACGACGACGTCGGCGCCGAGTTCGAGCGGGTGCTGGAAGTACGGCGAGAGGAAGGTGTTGTCCACGCCGAGGGTCGCATCGACCGATTCGGCGACGGAGGCGATGGCTTCGATGTCACAGAGTCGGAGAAGGGGATTCGTCGGCGTCTCCATCCAGATGAGCGCCGTCTCGTCGCACACGGCGTCAGAGACGGCGTCGGTGTCGCGGGCGTCCACGAAATTGACGGCCACGTCGAGACGATCGCCGAAGAGTTCCTTGAGCATCGTCTTCGTCCCGCCGTAGAGGTCGTCGAACGCGACGACGTGGTCGCCGGGGCTGACGGACGCCGTGATCGTGGCCACGATTGCGGACGTACCCGAGGCGAAGGCCATGCCATACTCGCCGCCTTCGAGGGCTGCAAGGCGCTTTTCGAGCGCGTGGCGGGTCGGATTCGCGAGTCGCGAGTAGAGATACTGGTTCTCGTCGGGGTCCAAATCCTCCAACCCGACGTCCGGGTCGATCCCGCCAGCCTCGTAGGTCGATGCGAGGTGGATTGGCATCGTTACGTCACCTGCTCGCTCGTGGTGCGGCGGTTGTTCCGCGTGCGTCACCGCCATCGTTTCGAATTTCGGGGAGTCACCGGACTCGTCGGTCATACCATCATCCCGTTCGAGAACCAGACTTAGAAGCTTTCGATGCGGCAGACGTCGCCATGCGCCGCGAGAATCGCGGTTCCCTGTGAATTATTGTGAAACATAGTGTTGGTATCTTACGGACGTGTTCGGGCTAAACTCATCGGGGAATCGGGGTATCTCCGGGCGAATTTCGCTCGCGCGCGGACGAAAAGCGATTCGGGACATCGACGAATCCCGACGGGTGGTCGAACCGAGTCGAAACCGTGTCGTCGGTCGCTACTCCTCGTAGTCGAACGAGTAGACGCGGTTTTCGTCCACGGCGTAAACGATACCGTCGTGGACCGCGGGCGTGTCCCGCGAATTTCCGAACAGTTCGAATCGCTGGAGCGTATCGCCGTCGTCCGCATCGAGTGCGTACACCCGGCGGTCATCGCTCGCGATGTAGACGACCCCGTCCTCGACGGTTGGGTCGGTCAGCGTCGCCTCGTAGTCGTAGCCGTACGTCGGATAGGCGTATTTCGTATCGAACGTCCACTGCTCGCTTCCGTCGTCGGCGTTCAGCGCGAACAGTTCCTTCGCATCGCTGACCTCCCCCGCGATGACGTACACCATATCGTCGGCGAGCGTCAGGGAATTTCCGCCGGTGTTGGATGTCCACATCTCACTCCCGTCCGCCGGATCGAGCGCAACGATGCGCTTCCCGACGGTCGAGGAGGGTTCGTCGGTCGAAACGAACACCGTGTCGCCGTCGGCGACCACCGCCGTCGCGTCCCGGTCGTCTGTCCACGTTTCGCTCCCGTCCGTCGTTTCGAGGGCGTACGTCCCTTCGGTGGTCGCAGCGTACACCGTCCCGTCTCGTACGGCCACGGAATCGGTCATCTCGACCGATATCGAGGGGTCGTCGGAATCGAATTCCGAACGCCAACGCACCGACCCGTCGTCCGAGTCGTATGCGGTCACGTACGCACTGCCGTAGAAGGAACTCTCGGTACCGACGTAGACGGCATCGTCCACGACGACGGGGTTCCCGGTTCCGTCCGGGGCCTTTTCGTGCCACAGCGTCGTCCCCGTCGCGGCGTCGATAGCGTAGACGAAGTTGTAGCTGCCGCCGCCGTCCCCGCCGAGCGAACAGTAGACCGTTCCGTCCACCACCGTCGTCCAGACGAATCGAAACGTGTCGTTCTCGTTCTCGCCCAGCGAGACGCTCCACCGTTCGGTCCCCTCTTCCCGATCGAAGGCTCGGAGCGTTGCGTTCGTGGCGGCGTAAACGGACGTGTCGTCGGCGCTGGCCGTTCTGAACGACTCGCTCCGCTCGAAGTCGAGGGCACGTCGCCAGTTGGTCGCCTCCGTCGGTCCGCCGATAGTGTACAGGACACCGATATCGTCCACGACGTACACCGTCTCTCCGACGAGCGCGCATCCCGACGGTGCGTTCACGGACGCGCGCAGCGGGACCTGCCACTTCAAGGAGCCATCGTCGGTGTCGAACGCCGCTATCTCCTGTGAGTCCTCGTCGTCGACTTCGCGCGGATAGTAGACGGTGGACTCGGCCACCGATAGTTCGGCGACGGTGGTGTACCGGAACTCGTCCGTCTCGCTGCCCTTCCATCGGACGGTTCCGTCGTCCGCATCGAGCGCCCAGACCGCTTGGGTCTCGCCAACGTAAACCGTTCCGTCGGCGACCACCGGTGACGTGAGATGGATGTCACCCGCGAGTTCGCGTTGCCACCGTATCTCCCCGCCGTCGGCGGAGAGGGCGGTCGTGAACGTCCGTCGTTCGGGATTGCTACCGCCATCATCGCGGTAGTTCACGGTGACGTAGACGGTGCCATCGACGACCGCCGGTGCGTTCGGTTCCGGGCCGTACACGTCGTCTCCGACGTGTACCGGTGTTTCCCACAATCCCGCCCCGTCAGCCGCATCGAAGGCGTAGACGGTACCTCCTTCCGCGAAGTAGACGACACCGTCGACGACCGCCGGAACGTGGTCCGCCGTGTCCATTTGACCGCCGTAGTTGGTGGAGTACTCGATGTCCCCACCGGACAGCTCGACGCTCCACTGGAGGTCCCCGGTGTCGGCCGAGAGGGCGAACCCGTAGGCTTGCGTTCCGATTCGCATCTTCACGAAAGCGGATCCCTCCTTCACGGTCGTCGAGGATGCGCCGAGTTGCGGCGCGTCACAGCCGTTCGCGGGCGAACCGGTCTCGGGGTTCTCGAACGTCCACAGCGACGCTCCGGTTTCCGTATCCAGCGCGAACACCCGCCATTCGTGGCTGATGTACATCGTTCCGTCGGTGACAGTCGGTGCCTCGTCGATGTAGGTGGACCCGTCCGTGTACTCGCGTTTCCACAGGAACTCTCGACTTTCGAGGTCGAAGGCGGCGGCCTGACCGTACTCCGACGCTACATACGCGACTCCGTCGACGATGGTCGGGGTCGAAATCTCGTTCGCCAGTTCGTCGGCTAGCGATTCGCTCCACTCTATCCACGGCGTTCCCTCTACATCGCGTGCATCCGGGTTGTAGCCGGAGTTCCGGGCGTCGAACTGGAACGTCGCCCAGTCCGACGCAGGCAGCTCCGTCGAAAGGCTGGTCTCGGCGTCCCCGACTCGGGGAACTCGATCGATACCCATTTTCGGAGTGTCGGAGGCGGTCGCTCCCGAGACACCGGCGATACCGGCCGCGAGGCCGACCGTCTTCAGGAAGGTACGTCTTGTCTCCTTGGACATGCGGATTATTCATTCGAGAGCGCCATATTTGCTATCGGGTTTATAATTGCTTTTTCGTTGGTTTCACTCCATTTCACACGTTAGATTTTGGACATTATGTGCGGATTTGACGCGGATAGTACTGTTTGATAACTGTACTATCGGGCTTCGGGTGACAATCGAGCTATCACCGACACAATCGACCTCTATTCAGGATCGGTGTCTCTAGAGCGAACATTATATAAGAAATATGATGTCAAATGCGTTGCCGATAACTGGTTAAATATCAGATAATTTATTATTAGTTACCCGCCCTACCACGAGTGGACTAACCCGTTCCCCCCGTCGGACCCCTCCGAACTCCGGACGGAAATCATCGCGCTTTAACCGGTTTCCACCCAACCGTCGAACGAATGACCTCCGTTCGTGCCGAAGCGACCACGCGACGACGGTGGTTCGTCGTCGTCCTCGTGGCGGCCGTTATCTGCTACTTCTCGGTGTTCGCGTCGCCCGACGTCGGCGTCGAACGGTTGGGGCCGCTCGCCCTCTTTGGCCGGGACAAGTGGTATCACGCGCTGGGGTACGCCGTTTTGGCCGTCTCCATCGCCATCGCGGCATCCGGAAATCGTCGCGGTGGCCGGTACGGCCGCGTACTGCTCTTCGCGGTAGCCGGCGCGGTCGTGTTCGGCATCGCCATGGAGTTCGCCCAGTTGGCGGTGCCGCTCCGTCACACGTCGGCGCTGGACGTCGGCGCGGACGCTGTCGGCGCGGCGGTGGGTGCGGTCGGGTGGTGGCTCCTCGCCCGCCGAGACGAAGCCGATTTACGCTCGTAACCGTTTTCTTCGACAATGAGTACGCCGACGCCCGAGAGCTACGAGCGGGGCAAGGGGATGGACGCCCACAACTCCGTGATGCGCGACATTCGCGCGAAAAAGGAGAAACACTACGACCCACACGAACCGACCCGGGTGTGGTTGGACGAGGACAACACGCCCGACGGCGTCTACCAGAGCCTCACCATCATCCTCAACACCGGCGGCTGTCGCTGGGCGCGCGCCGGTGGCTGTACGATGTGCGGTTACGTCGCGGAGTCCGTCGAAGGCGGGAGCGTCGGCCACGACGCCCTGATGGACCAGATCGAGGTCTGTCTCGAACACGAACGCGAAGGTGCCGACGAGAAAAGCGGCCTCATCAAAATCTACACCTCCGGGTCGTTCCTGGACGAGCGCGAGGTCGGCGCGGAAACGCGACGGGCCATCGCGGAGACGTTCGCCGACCGCGACCGAATCGTCGTGGAGAGCCTGCCGGATTTCGTCACGGCGGAGAAACTGCGGGACTTCCGCGGCGTCGGCCTCGAAACCGACGTGGCAATCGGGCTGGAGACGGCCAACGACCGCGTGCGTCACGACTGCGTGAACAAGTACTTCGACTTCGAGGAGTTCATTCAGGCCAGCGAGAACGCAGAATCCGTCGGCGCGGGCATCAAGGCGTATCTGCTGATGAAGCCGATATTCCTCTCGGAGGCGGAGGCCGTACAGGACATGAAGGAGTCCATCCGGAAATGTGCCGAGTACGCCCACACCGTCTCGATGAACCCGACCAACGTTCAACGCTACACGATGATCGACGAACTCCACTTCCGCAACGGCTACCGTCCGCCGTGGCTCTGGAGCGTCTGTGAGGTACTGGAGGACACCGCCGACGCGCCGGCAATCGTCGTTTCCGACCCCGTTGGACACGGTAGCGACCGTGGCGCGCACAACTGCGGCGAGTGCGACGACCTCGTCCAGAAGGCCATCAAGGATTTCGACCTGCGCCAAGACCCCTCCGTCTTCTCCGAAGTCTCCTGTGAGTGTGAGCGCACGTGGGAGGTGGTCGTGGAGCGGGAAACGAGCTATAGCCTTCCGCTGGCACGGTAGTCAGGACGAACTTACCGGGGCTACGGCGTGGATAACAAAGTACGCTCCATGCCAATCATCGTCCGGGGGGACGGGCGGGAGCCCGAAGGAATGACGAAGGGTGGAGGTACCTACGAGACGGTGTTTTGTTCGAACGGCTGGGTGGAGATCCGCCATCCGGAGCGGACGGCACAGTGGATAGCCACGGACTCGCCGACCGAGGTACGGCGCTGATGTACGCCGGACCGGTCATCATGTGGCCGCTCGTCCTGCTTTTCGTGGTCGGGGTGTTGGCTTCGGTCGGATGGCGACTCGTTTCTCGGCGACGAAGATAGGGTACGGCCGACGAACGGACGGTTCATTTCCCGGTAGACTGCGAATGTTCGGGACGACGACGTGTAGATGCTTCTCGCCGTCGCGATTCAGAGCTTTCGTGCCATCATGACCTCGTCCACGAATTCGTCGCCGACGAGGTAGTGGTCCGCGCGGACGGCCTCGGTTTCCCAACCGTACTCTTCCAGCAATTCGATGGCGGTTTCGTTGGTTGCGGGGAGGCTCTGGTAGACCTTGTTGTAGCCCGATTCTCGCGCCCAGTTCATCGCGCGCTCCAGCAGTCGGCCGCCGATGCCGTGTTCGCGGAAGGGACCGCGAACGCCGACCGTCAGTTCGGCGGTGTGGCGCAGTTGGTCGAGTTCCGGCGCGTCCACGTGGACCCACCCGGCGATTTCGTCGTCGTTCTCGCCGCCGTCCACCGTCGCGACGTAAAACAGCCGCGAGCGTCGGTCGTTGTGTCGCAGGAGCGCTCCCTCGTTCCCGATGTCGGCGGCGACGCGCTGTGCGGAAATCGACGCCCCTTCGTCGGCGACCTCGTGAATCGCCGTCTCGATGCCCGTCCAGTCGAACTGGTGGGCCTGCCGGATGGAGTACGAGAGGTCCGACTCCTCGTACGTCTCGACTTCGTCGTCGAGCGCGAGGTGTAGTTCCCCCTCGTTCTGCACCAGATGTCCCGAATCGACGAGCGCGGCGACGGATTCGTGGAACTCCTCCGGCGGAATCCGCACCTGTGGCTCCGTCGTTCCCGAGCGGGCCGGTTTCGACCCGGACGGGGAGTCGATTCGCACCTCGTCGCGGACCTCTTCGACGGTGGCAGAACCATTTCGTTCGACGTGGTGGTAGATACGTTCCTGAATCGCGTCTTCGAACTCGAGATCGGCGGGCACTCCCATAGGAATGGATACCACTCCGAGGGGATTTATTATTTATCGCCTAAAAAAGCCCGCTTCGGATTATAAACTCGAAAGCGAATAAATTTATTTTTCTTCGACGTGCCGAACCTCGGTAGCGATGCCGCGAGTGGATTCGACCATCTCCGGGCCGCTCATCTCGGCGCGGCCGATGGCGAACGCCTTCGGGCCTTCGATGACGACTTCGTCGCCGGGACGGATGTCGCCGTCCGCGTCCACCACTCCCGGCGCGAGAACGCTCCCGTGCGGCGCGAACGCGTCTATTTCGACCCGCTTGACCGGCGCGTCGCTTTCGATCCAGTGGCGGGCACCCGCGAGCGTGAACGAGAGGGTGCCGTACTGGGGAACCATCGCGGCGAGTTGTTCGCCGTCGTCGTCGTGCACCCGCAGTTTCGGATAGCGACTCTGGATGTTGAGTTCGGAGAAGAGCGCATCCCCCGCGCCGTCGCCGAACTGATAGTCCGCCATAGCCCGAACGGTGTTGTGCTGGCGGTCACGCTTGCCGTACTTCGACTCGCCCGTCAGCGTGCTGGCGAGATTGCCGAGGGATTCCGTCGTCGTCGGGTGGTCCTCCACGGTGTACTCGAACGTCACATCGAGGGCGTCCTCGACTCGCTCGCACACGTCGTGGTAGCCTTCCTCGGGAACGTGGGCGATGATTCTCGGGTATTCGTTTCGCTCCAGATACCGCCGGAGGACTTCCGCGACGAACTCCTTTTCGTCCTCGCTCCAGCGTCCCGTGACCACGGAGTCGTAGTGCTGTGCGGGGTAGGTCAGTTCGAGTTCCTGCGGGACGACGCCGATGGGACTCGTCATCGACACCTTGTGCGCCTTGAACTGGATGGCGTCGTGATACTGGCCGTGGCTCTGTGACTCGCTGTACGGTTTCTTCGCGGAACACGGCAGGAGTACGAGCGGACGGTCGAATCGATTCCGATAGCGCGTCGTCACCCGGTCGGCGAAGCGCTGAATCTCCACCCGGCGGAGGCTGTCCTCCGTCGCTGCGGCGAGTTCCGCGTTCCGAATGACGGGCGTTCGCTCTTCGACGTAGCTCCATTGCTGATCGAACTCCCGGAATGCGGCCGTGAGCCACTGCTCGTGGCGGGCCTGCCCTTCGATGTAATCGCGGAGGCGTCCCGCACGAATTCGCTCGCGGACGATTCCGAGTTCGGCCCGAAGCGCGTCCACGTTGTGTTCGACGCAGTGTTCGCGCGTGAACTCGTCCACCGAGCGCTGGCAGGCGGGACAGGAACACGGCAGTTCGTGTAAATCGTCCAAATAGTGCTGACCCTCCGTCGTCAGGTACTTCCCTTGGGTTCCTTTGACGACGGCCAAATCGGAGTCCACGAGGTCCACTCCGGCGTACGCGAGCGTGGCGACGTTTTCCGGCGTGGCGACGCCCGACAGCATGAGCGCGCTGTCGGCGGGTATCGCCTCGCGGGTGTCGATGATGGCGTCCTTGAATCCGGCCCCGTGGCCGACGACGCCGCGCGCACCCGAGAGGATGTACGCGTCAGCCCCGTAGTCTTCGGCCGTCTCGGGCGCGATGACGGCGGCGCTCGGATACTCGACGTCCGGATAGTCCACGGCGAACGACTTCATCACTTCGTCGTCGGTGCCGCTCGGGAACGCTCGATGCGGGAGAACGGTCAGTTTCGACTCGTCCCCCTCCGGCAACTCTCGCGATTTGAACCAGAGGCTTCCGCCGTCGGAAATCACCTCGTCCGCCAGCGCGGGCGTCGTCACCGACGTAGAGAGGCGAAGTTCCCCGATTCGGGCCGCCCCATCGCGGCCGTGAATCTCGAAATAATCGGTCATACCCGTTCTTCGGGGAAGCGGCTTGAACTATCTTGCGTAACTCCGTGAGTTGGAGGTGTTGCGTAGAATCTATCGGACGTGGGTTTCAAAAACGCGGATGGCCGTCGGGTCGGCGAAAAGGGTGCTTATCGATCGTCCGGCGTCGGGTTGTTGGTCGTCCTTTCGGCGCTGGAGGTTTCTCCGCTGGCGGCTTCGCCGCTGGACGCCGAGAACGCCGCGTACCCGGCGAGTATCGCGACGATGACGCCGACGACGATGTCGTTCCAGAACAACAACGCGGTCGAACCCCAGATGAACGCGGAGACGATCATCCACAACCCGAGTAGCGTGTTGAGTCCGCTGCTTCCCTGTTGTGTCGACCCGCCGTTCATCGCGTTGTACGCGCTGAACGTTCCGAGGATGGTGATGGCTGCCCCGACGATGATGTCGTTCCAGAATGCCCATCCGTTGGCCGACCAAACGAACGTCGGGATAAAGAACAGCCACAACCCGAGCAGTACGTTCGCTCCTGATGCCCATCGAGAGGGCGCCGATTGAGTGTTCGAACTCATTTGTAGTCACCTCACACCGGGATCGCCCCGGTATCGATAGCTAGAGGCTTGCGCTGAAGGGGAATTTTGGTTTCCATAGCAGGCCGCTTTTACGAGTCATAACCACCCGATACAACGTTCAGAAACCCTATTTTCGACGGAATAATCCTAACTGAGAAACATCGGTATCGTCGCACACGATGGGACGATCCACTTACCGTCGAAATTCCATTTCAAGCAACGACGCTGACAAAGGCACAAACGATCTCCCTTCGAGAGAACAATCGTGTGGCCGTCGAGCCGGGTGAGTTGACGCCGCTATCGGCTCGGATGGGCCGACACGAATGCCACGAATCCGGCACACGCCCTCCACAGCGAGTCCGTGGCACGTTAGATAGTCTCGTCCAGTGCCGGAACCATACCGTTCCGGCGCTTGAATCAAGACGTGCAAACGGCCCAATGCTTTCGCTTTCGAATTAATGGAATTTATATCGGCGGTGAATGACGACGGCCGTCGGACCTCAGACGCTCGTGAGGTCCACGGTCCGAACCGACTCGGGGACCACGGATAGCGCCGATTCCGGCCATCCTTCGTGTGCGAGCGTGAAATCGGTCTCCGGGTTTTCGTCGACCAACCGTGCCACGCCGCGGGCGGCCGATTCGTATCCCGCGGCGTCCATCCGATCGGGGATTTCCGCCGTAAGCGGATACGTCTCCGAAAGCGCACGGGGGAACGGACCGAACGGGGGGACGACGTTCCACGATTCGTCGTAGCGACTGCTCGGGTTGCCCTCGGTAAGGAGGACTCTCCCCTCGGGGTTCAACCGCGAGAGTCGCTGGTGGTGGCGCACGACCTCTGGACGTGCGGCGCTCTCGCCCGAGAGATAGAAGAAGGCCCCCTTCGAAGCCGGATCGGTTCGTTCGAGTTGCGCGGCGTGGTCGCCGAGCGCGCGATAGCCGTCGAGCATCGCGGGATGGGCGCGGGCGCGGTTTTCGACTAGTTCGAACAGGTTACCCGTCCGAATCGCCTGCTTGATGGTCCGTATCTCCTCGAACGTGACGTGGAGGTTGTGTTCCGCCAGCAGTCGCTCGCGTTCCCGTTCGCCCTCGTTGCGAACCTCCTCTGGCGTGTGATTCGCACAGATGGGGCACGAACACGGGAAGTAATCGAGGTCGTCCAACTGCTCCGTGCCGCGGACCGTCAGGTAGCGTCCGTCGCGGGCATAGAGCGCGTAGGCCGCCGAATCGAACAGATCACATCCCATGGCGACCGCCAACGCGAACATCATCGGATGGCCTGCGCCGAAGAGGTGGACCGGCGCGTCCGCGCCTAATCCCCGCTTTGCCCCCGCGACCACGTCCACCATGTCGCCGTAGCGGTATTCGTTCATCAGCGGGACGACCGCGCCGACGGGGAATACGTCGAGCGACGTTCCGTCCGCGTGGCGGCCCGCCTCCTCACGGAGATCGGGATACGTCGAACCCTGCACCGGCGCGTTGACGAGCATCTCGCCGACGTCGACCGTCTCCGCGAGTTCGAGGCGTTCTTGCGTCGTCGCCAGTTCCTCCTCGGCCTGTTCGCGGTCCACATCCGGCGGCGTCGGAATGTCCACGGGCGTTCCGATATCCGACCCGATATCGTGTTGGAACCGAAGGATTTCCTCGGTCGTCACGGTGATTTCCCCGTACTCGGCGAGTTGGAACGACCCGGAGTCGGTCATGATGGCCCCGTCGAAGTCCAGGAGTTCGTGCAGACCCACTTCGAGCGCTTCGTCGCGGAAATCCTCGCTCTTGTAGAGAATGTAGGAGTTGGTGATGAGGATGTCCGCGCCGAACTCGCTTTCGAGACGGGACGGTTCGACAGTCAGCATATGCGGGTTGACGACCGGCAGCAATGCCGGGGTCTCGACCGTCACGCCCGCACGCGGGACGGTGAGTTCCCCGATTCGCCCCGCCCCGTCTTGGGTGCGAATTTCGAAGTTGTCTCGTTTCATTACCGCCGCGTAGCCACGGTGGCGGTGTAAGAATTCCGCTCTCGATTTTCGGGGGAAGGGGACTGACAGGACGAACGGAACTGGCGGGCGACGAATCGGTTCGGGGGAGCGACATACGGACGTTGGCCTCGTTCTCGTATTTAAACCCTCTCCCGGAGGTTTAGGAGGGTCGAATGCGAGGAAGTCGCATGGACTCGATTGCCCTATCGGACCGCGAAGCGACCGAAGTGACCGACGGCGTATATCTCGCCCAACTGGCCGCCGGTGAGCGGATGAGCATCCAGCACTTCCACATCGAACCCGGCGCGACCGTGCCGGAACACAGCCACGAACACGAACAGACGGGGTTCATCTACGACAGCGCGCTGACGTTCGTCGTCGACGGCGAGGAGTTCGTCATCGAGAAGGGTGATTCGTACGCGATTCCGGGGGACGAACCGCACGCGGCGGAGAACAGGACCGACACGCCGGTTCGCGGCATCGACGTGTTCAGTCCCCCGCGACTCGACGTGCCGTGGAAGTGAGGCCGTTCGTACCGCCCCGAAACTAAACTTATTATCGTGATGGTCGTAGATCCGTGCGGTAGTGTGCCATGATAGGAGTTACCGAACTGGAGGAGATGCTCGAAAACATGGTGACGGCGCGTCACTACGAGGAGCGACTACAGGAGGTGTATCTCGAAGGGAAGCAACCGGCGTTCGACATCTCGGCCGGACCGATTCCGGGCGAACTACACCTCGCCGCGGGACACGAGGCGTCCGGCGCGGGCGTCTGCCAGCACCTCCGCGACGACGACACGGTGACGGGACCGCATCGGCCCCATCACGTCGCCATCGCGAAGGGCGTGGACTTGAAACGAATGACAGCCGAGATTTTCGGCCGCGAGACGGGCCTCTGTCGAGGAAAGGGGGGACACATGCACCTCTTCGATCCCGACGTGAACTTCTCGGCCAGCGGCATCATCGCCGAGGGCTGTCCCCCCGCGGTCGGTGCCGGACTCGCGGCGAAGATGCGGAACGAGGACAGCGTCGCCGTCGCGTTCCTCGGCGAGGGAGCGATCGACCAAGGCGGGTTCCTCGAATCGCTGAACCTCGCCAGCGTCCACGACCTGCCGGTCGTGTTCGTCGTCGAGGACAACGACTGGGCCATCAGCATGCCCAAGGGGCGCGTGACGGACGTTGAAAACGGTGCCCAGCGGGCGGACGGGTTCGACATGCCGGGCCACCGCGTGGACCACGACGACGCGACGGCCGTCTACGAGGCGGCGGGCGAAGCGGTTGGCCGCGCCCGCGACGGCAACGGACCAACCCTGTTGGAAGTGCAGGTCCACCGCCGGATGGGTCACTTCATGGGCGACGCCGAGGCGTATCGCCCGGACGCGGACACCGAACGGGCACAGCACCTCGATTCCATCGACCGACTCGAAGCCGACCTTCGCTCGACCGGCACGGACGAGGGGACCGTCGAGGAAATCCGATCGCGGGCGAAAGAACGAGTCGAGGACGCCATCGAGTGGGCCAAAGAGCAACCCGAACCGGACCCGGAGGAAGCCTACGAGAACGTGTTCACGAATCCACCGGACGGCTACGCGGAAACTCTGCGAGGTGGTGAGTGATGTCGGAAACGGCAGGGGAGGGACGAAAACTGACGATGAGTCGGGCGATGGTGGACGCCATCGCACACGAGATGCGCGAGAGCGACGACGTGTTCGTCATGGGCGAGGATATCGCCGACTATGGCGGCATTTTCGACAGCACGCAGGGACTTCTCGACGAGTTCGACCACGACCGCATCATGGACGTGCCCATCAGCGAGACCGCCTTCATCGGCGCGGCGGTTGGCGCGGCCCAGTCCGGCATGCGCCCGATTGCCGAACTGATGTTCGTCGACTTCTTCGGCGTCGCCATGGACCAGATCTACAACCAGATGGCCAAGAACACCTACATGAGCGGCGGGAGCGTGAGCGTCCCGATGGTGTTGATGACGGCCGTCGGCGGTACCTACAACGACGCCGCCCAGCACTCCCAGACGCTCTACGGGACGTTCGCCCATCTGCCGGGAATGAAAGTGGTCGTGCCGTCCACGGCCTACGACGCCAAGGGACTGATGCACGCGGCCATCCGCGACGACGACCCGGTCGTCTTCATGTTCCACAAACGCCTGATGGGAATCGGGTGGATGCCTGCACCCGAAGGACCGAAAACGCCGGTTCCCGACGAGGACTACACGGTCGAGTTCGGCGAGGCGGACGTGAAACGGGAGGGCGAGGACGTAACCGTCGTCACGCTCGGTCTGCACGTTCACCGCGCCATCGAGGCAGCAGAAGAACTCGCGGACGAGGTGGACACGGAAGTCATCGACCTCCGCTCGTTGGTACCGCTGGACACCGGGACGATAGTCGAGTCGGTGTCGAAAACGGGCCGACTTGTCGTGGTGGACGAGGATTACCGCTCGTTCGGCGTTTCGGGTGAAATCATCGCACGCGCGGCGGAGAACGGACTCTCCGATCTCACCGCGGTCGAACGCGTGACCATGCCGGACACGCCGATTCCGTACGCCCGCCCGCTGGAGCAGGAGGTCAACCCCGGGACCGACGACATCATCGAGGCAATCCGCTCGGTTAACGATGAGTGAGGACCTCGTTCCCGTCGATTCGGCCGCGGTCTGGCCCGAGGACGCACTGGACGTCGAGGAGGCCATCGTCGCGAACTGGTTCGTCAGCGAGGGGAGCGACGTCGAAGAGGGCGACACCATCGCCGAGATTCAGATCGAGAAGGTGAGCGTGGACGTGCCCGCCCCCGCGACGGGGGAACTGGTCGAACGACTGGTCGGGGAGAACGAGGAGTTCGAACGCGGCGACGCGCTGGCGCGGATTCGGCTCGCGTAATGCGTCGCAATCGAACTTCGAAAGTGCGACCGATTTAGCGCATCGTATTTCGTCTCTCGAAGCGTTCTGGACCGTTTCGGACAAGTTTCGAATTTATTTATACATGGTGAAATTGTCTTTTTAACTAACCATTAGTTAATATGAGGGGTCGTGACAGTTATTCTACCGTGACGGCTCGACGGTCGCACACGGTCGAGCCCGAACGCGAACGACAATCATACCTGAGGTCAACCCATGAAAGGAACGAATCGAACGAAAGCGGTCGTGACCGTGTTTGTGCTATCGTCCGTCGTAATCGCCGCCGCGTTCGTCGGGAGCGCGTTCGGTCTCCAGGCGAATCGTGAAACCACCACCTCGGCATCGCCGGACGGTCCAACTACGCTGGACGACTCCCCCGCAGCGGAGGAATTCACCTGTGATAGCGGTGAAAACGCCACCTTGCCGGGCAACTGTGATGTGTACCTCACTGTCGTCCCGTTGGGCATCGATACGGAGGACGACCTCGCGGCCTTTACCATCCGCAACGACGGCAGCGGCGATTCTGTCGCCGACCTTACGATACGGTACGAGACGACTCAGGGAGAATCCGGGACCTTCGACGGTAACTACCTCGAAACCAACACTACCGACGACGGGTCGGTGACGATCAGCGTCTACTACGACGGGAACCTCATCAGTGAAGTCCAAAGCGACACGGACGCGACGATGGACCTCGGCCAACCGAACGATTCCGGAGATGACAACGCCGACGACGGAACGGACGGTACCGACACGTCGGATGGAGAAGATAGAAAGGACTGCTGAATCGAGGTTGATTACCCTGTAGCAACGCGATTTCAGCGATGTGGTACGCTCGGAAAAGTGCGAGAGTGACGTTCCGTTCACTCCTTTTTTGAGGGACCGAAAATCTCCGATTTTCGAGGGTCAGAAAAACTTTCTACGCCAATTTCTCTATGTCTTCGCGGCTTCGCCGCGAAGGTCAGAAAAACTCTCTATGAGAGTTTTTCGATATTCTCGACGATGGCGTCGGCGTACTCGCTGGTGGCGAGTTTCGTGCCGCCTTCGATCTGGCGTTCGAGGTCGTAGGTGACGTTGCCGGAGGAGATGGTCTCCTCGACGGCGTCGTAGACGAGTTCGCTGGCGTCCTTCCAGCCCATGTAGTCGAGCATGAGGCGGCCCGAGAGGATCATCGCGGTCGGGTTGACCTTGTCCTCACCGGCGTACTTCGGCGCGGAGCCGTGAACCGGTTCCGCGAGACAGCGGTGCTCGCCGAAGTTCGCGCCGGGGGCGATGCCGAGGCCGCCGATCTGCGCGCCCGCGGCGTCGGACATGTAGTCGCCGTTCAGGTTCATCGTGGCGATGACGTCGTACTGGTCCGTGCGGGTCAGAAGCTGCTGGAGCATGTTGTCCGCGATGCGGTCCTTGACGACGAGTTTGTCGGCGGGCTGTTCGCCGTCGTACTCGTCCCAAAGCTCGTCCTCCGTGATGGTGACGTCGTTGAACTCGTCCTTCGCGAGTTCGTAGCCCCAGTCGCGGAACGCGCCCTCGGTGAACTTCATGATGTTACCCTTGTGGACGAGCGTGACGGAATCACGGTCGTTTTCGAGGGCGTACTCGATGGCCTCGCGGACGAGACGCTTCGAGCCGTACTCCGTAATGGGCTTGATGCCGATGCCGACCGGGCCGTCGTGGATGACATCGGTTTCGCCCATCTCGTCCTCGACGAACGCTTTGACTTCCTCGACTTCGTCGGTGCCGGCTTCCCACTCGATACCGGCGTAAACGTCCTCCGTGTTCTCACGGAAGAAGACCATGTCCATCGCCTCGGGGCGTTTGACGGGCGACGGAACGCCGTCGAGGTGGTAGGTCGGGCGGACGTTCGCGTACAGGTCGAGCGTCTTGCGGAGCGCGACGTTCAGGCTGCGGAACCCGGCTCCGACGGGCGTCGTGAGCGGGCCTTTGATGGCGATGTTGAACTGCTTGATGGCTTCGACGGTGTCGTCCGGGAGGTTCTCGTCGTACTTCTCGCGGGCGCTCGCACCGGCGTAGACGCGCATCCAGTTGATTTCGCGGCCGGTGGCTTTCGCGGCGGCGTCGAGCACTTTCTGTGCGGCGGGGCCGACGTCCGTTCCGATTCCGTCCCCGTGAATGATCGGAATGACGGGGTTGTCAGGCACGTCGAGTTCGCCTGTCTCCTCGTCGTACGTGATTTGGGCCCCTTCTGCGGGTACTTCTACCTTGTCGTACTCGTAGCTCATGAACGTGTGAACATCCGAACGAGGAGGATAAAAGGCCTGCCGTTTCTCCCCCGTATGGGCCTTATACGCCCTTAAAGAAGGGAGGATTCGAAAGACGGTTCGGGGGTAACAGCGGTCGTCAGAGTCGGTGTCCCCATCGGGATTCTCGCTTCCCGTGCCCTCGCTCTCGGACGTATCGCGGTACGCGACGGGCGTCCCATCGACGCCCGATAGTTCGCGTTTTTCAGTCCAACGCTACACCGATAGCCGCGCGAATCTGGCTCCATCCGGACGTGAGGAGCGCCCGCGGAAATCGACGACGAGCGCCCGAGAACGCGGTCGTCAGTGCCGTCGTCGAATCCTCGAAGATCCCCGCACCGTGGCCGAACAGAACTCGTTCGGGTTCGAGGTCGGCGAAGGCGGACTTCGGCGGTCGAAGCCGATGTGGGAGGCCGAGCGCCATGCGTTCGTCGCCGACGGTCCACGGGGGCAGCGTGGTCAGCACGTCGGGGACGTACAGCGTGGCGTCCCGCTCCCGGTAGGCGATTGCCTCACGCCACCCCGGAAGAGGGTCGAGACGACGGAGTCGAAAGCCGGAGTCGCCGAGTTTCGTCCCGAATCGCTCGACTGGGGCGTCAACCAACTCCTCGATGCGGTCCAGCCAACGGGGAACTGTGACCGGGACGTCGTGTCGCCGCGCGAATGCGCCCGCGTCCCGCGCGTGCCAGTTTGACAGCACAGCCACGCCCACCACTTCGCCGAGGTCCGAGACGAGGGCGTCCACGCCCGGCGCATCGAGCGGGTCTAACAGCCAGACGCCGGCGTCCGGTCCGCGAACCGCGTGGCTCGCCCGTTTGCCCTCCTCCTCGGGATGGGCGAGCCAGCCGACTCCGCCGTCCCACCGGTCGATAACGCGAACCCCGTCTGCGTCGTCCCGTTCGTACATCGGCATCGTTTGACTGACTGACGGTTTCGTTCGGTTTCAATTATATTCTACGCTGTCACCTCCGCGGGGTCGTCCCGGACTGCCGTTTGACGTGATTTTATGCCGTCACACGCGAGAGGGTGGGCATGAACGTCATCGTCCACGGCGGTGCTGGCGGCGAACCGGACGAACCGACCCCCCGACAGGGCGTCCTCGACGAGGCGGCCGCCACGGGGAGCGAACAGGAAACGGTCGTCGACGCCGTCGAGGCGGCGGTTCACGTCCTCGAATCCTCGCCCCGATTCAACGCGGGCGTCGGCGGCGCGGTCCAGAGCGACGGGAAAATCCGGACCGACGCGGGTATCATGACGAGCGACCGGGACGCGGGTGCGGCCTGTTCGATGCCCGGCGTCGAACACGCCGTCAGCGCCGCCCGAGTCGTGATGGAGGAGACGCCGCACGTCCTCGTCAGCGGCGAACACGCCGTCTCCCTCGCGGCGGATTTCGGCGTCGAAACGGACATCGACCTCTGGACGAAAAAGAGCCGAGAGCGGTGGGCGGAGGACGACACGCCCGAGGGGTCGCCGAGCGAGCACCTCGATTTGCTTCGCGATAAGTTCGGGGGGAGCGCGGCACGCAGCGCCGCGGAGGAGTCGAACGGGGGCGACCCGCGCAACCATGATACGGTCGGTGCGGTGGCCTACGACGGCACGGAGTTCGCTGCAGCGACATCGACCGGCGGGAGATGGCTCGCGCTCGCGGGTCGGGTCGGCGATGTCCCTCAAATCGGGAGCGGCTTCTACGCGGCCCCGGCGGGTGCGGCGAGTTCGACCGGTGCCGGCGAGGACATCGCCAAAGCGACCCTGACCCGACGAGCGGTTCGTCACCTCGAATCGGGATACGACGCGGGGGAAGCCGCGGACCGCGCCATCGAGGAGTTCGCGGAACTCACCGGGTCGGAGGCGGGCGTCATCGTCCTCGACCGGGACGGGAACGCCGGGAGCGCGTTCAACACCGACGCGATGCAGACGAGCGTCAGCAGGTAGTTCGGATTGCCGTTCGATTTCGTCGTAACGCAAACTCTTTCCGGCGTTCGGGCGAAAGACGAGCCATGAGCGAGCAGGACGTAGACCTCTCGGCAGAAAAGTACGAAAAGCATCGAGAGGCCGGTGAGATCCTCGCACAGGTGCGAGCGGAAGCCGCCGAAAAAGTCGACGTCGGCGTGACCCACCTCGAAGTCGCGGAGTTCGCGGAGGATCGAATCCGCGAACTCGGCGGGAAACCCGCGTTCCCCGTGAACATCAGCATCGACGAGGAGGCCGCCCACGCGACGCCGGCCATCGACGACGAGACCACGTTCGGCGAGGAGATGGTGAACCTCGACATCGGGGTACACGTGGACGGATGGATCGCCGACACCGCCATCACCGTAGACCTCTCCGGTCACGACGACCTCGCCGACGCGAGCGCCGAAGCGCTCGATGCGGCGCTCGAAGTCGCCGGACCCGGCGTCGAGACGGGCGAAATCGGTGCGGAAATCGAATCCGTCATCGAGGGCTACGGCTACAATCCGGTCGTCAACCTCTCGGGGCACGGCCTCGCCCACTACGAACAGCACACGGAGCCGAACATCCCGAACCTCGGCGTCGAACGCGGCGTCGAACTGCAAGTCGGCGACGTGGTCGCCATCGAACCGTTCGCCACGGACGGGACCGGAAAGGTCGGCGAGGGTGCCGAAGAGGAGATCTTCGCCCTCGAACGCGAATCCTCGGTTCGCGACCGAAGCGCCCGTCAGGCGCTCTCACAGATAACGGAGGAGTTCCGAACGCTCCCCTTCGCGACCCGATGGCTGGACGTGTCCCGGCCACAGATGGCACTCCGCCGCCTGAAGATGAACGACATCGTTCACGGCTATCCGGTACTCAAGGAGGAAGACGGTCGTCTGGTCAGCCAGAAGGAACACTCCATCATCGTCACCGAAGACGGCTGTGAAGTCTTCACCGAATAATCAGCTATCGCTGAGTCTTCTTCTACTGATGCGTTCGTCGACGGCGAACCGGGAGAACGAGAATCGGTACACTAGGTAGCGTGTGTACGACGCGTCGTCACGCGTTATTCATCCGTTGGCTCTTCTCTTCGCCGCACGACTCACATCGCGTAATGCGGTACGGTTCCCGCGAAAACTCGGCGTTCTCGCGCTTTTTGCTCTCCGTCCGTATCTCGACGAAGACCTCGTGTGACGTTTCGCGGCCGCAGTTGTCGCACAGTTCCACCATCGCCGAGAACCCCTGATTTTTTGTTGCCATAGTGACTTCCTGTTCAGTTCGTACAACCGTTGACACGAGCATAAAAACCCCTCTCTGTTGGGGGGAGTTCGAACCGTTTATTCGACCGCAGTCTTGCGATTTACCCATTTGGGGCCTTCTGAGTGTCCCATTTCGTTTATAGACGCCTCTGAATCGTTAATGAAGGCGAAACGCTCTACAACAGCCGAATTATTTATATACTCGTTCAGGGGTTTAGACCGAGCAATGCCGACCGAATGAATACGAGTACGGGAATTATTTCGAGGCGGCCGACCCACATGTTCAAAATGAGCATTCCCTCACCGAACGTGGACATGGTCGGCTTGACGATGCCGGTCGAAAGGCCCACGTTTCCTTGTGCGCTCGCCACTTCGAACAGGGCGTCCGCGTAACTGAATCCCGGCGACACGTTGACGAGGATGACACTCCCGGAGATAAGCAGGATTATCCACAGCATGCTCACGATGGCCGCCTCGCTGAACTCCTCGAACATCTGGTCGCGTTTGAGCACCCGGTCGCCGATCCGCGTGTTGATGACCGCGGAGGAGGGGAGGAACACCCGCGTGAACTCCCACTGGATTCCCTTGCTTATCATGTACCCGCGGATGATTTTGATGCCGCCGACGGTACTCCCGGCGGCACCGCCGAGCACCATCGCGCCGCTGACGATGAGTTTTCCGCCCGGACCCCAGTCGCCGATGTTGGACGACTGAAAGCCCGTACACGTCAGCGCGCTCACGAACTGGAACGTGGAGTCCCGTGCCGCGTCCGCCGCCGTCGGCGACAGTCCGAGGGTTTCGAGCCCCACCCACCCGTCGGGGTGGAAGGCGGCGCTGGCGGAGGGAAGCGAGACGATATTCTGTATCGAGAGGAGGACGATACCCACCCCGAAGACGATGAAGAGCCAGCGCGTCTGCGTGTCGGAAACCAAGGGTTTCGCGTCCCTATCGTGGAGCATGACGTAGTGAATCGGAAACGCGATGGCTCCGAGCGTCATTATCGGGAGAAGCACGGCCTCGACCAGCGGCGAATTATAGGACTGGATGGAGTTGTCCGTGACGCTGAACCCACCGGTGGAAAGCCCCGTCATCGCTTGATTGAGCGCCTGCCAAAACGCTTCGAACAGGGGCAGATGCGGCTTAGCGACGACGATGGCGAGGAACAGCGCGGCCACGGAAATCACCGTGTAGAGGAGGAAGATACGCCACACCGTCTGGACGGTGTGAATGATGCTCGGGTGGATTCGCTCTTCCCGCGCTTCGGCCCGGTAGAGCGCGTAACTTCCGCTTCCCGGCCGAGCGAGAATCGCCGTCGTGAGGACGATGACGCCCACGCCGCCGACCCATTGAATGAGCGAGCGCCACCACTGGATCGCCCGCGGAAGCGTCGGTTCGTGAACCGCCATCGTCAACCCGCTCCCGGTCCATCCCGACATGCTCTCGAAAACGGCGTGAAGCGGGTTCTGGAAGTACGCGAGACTGGACATCGTCGTCGTCCCGCCGACCCCGATGGGTGTGTACTCCGCTCCGGTCGGAACGTAGGTGTTCATCACCGAAACCGGTGTCAGGTGCGCCGTGAGGAGCAGGGGTAAGGACCCGAAAATCGCGGTGGCGAACCAGCCACCCGCGGCGATGACCATGCCGTGTTTCATCACCGGGTCCGGTGCGTCCTCGAAGAGTTTCCGCGCCGCACCGCCGATACCGGCCGTGATTCCCCCGGCGAGGAGAAAGGCGAGCGCCGCGTACCACTCCCGAAACGCCAACGCGAGCAGAACGGTGGCCGCCATCATCGCCGCCTGCATCAACACGAGCGCACCCACGTCCCGCAGGATGGTCGCGAGGTGTGCTGGAACTCCGGCGACCGTTTTCCGTCGAACCATCTCAGTTGTGGTCCTCGTAGTGACCGAAGATGTCGGTCACCTCCGGCGTTGCACCCTTTTCGGAGAAGACGGTGATGAGGTCGCCGCCCTTGATTTCCGTGTTCCCGCGCGGGGTGATCACTTTGTTGTCCCGCTCAATGGCGACGACGAGCATTCCCTCGTCGAACAACCCGTCGTCCGCCGCCGTCGAGAGCGTGAGGCCCGAAATCGGGGCGTAGGAATCGACGGTGATTTCGAACACCTCGGCCTTGTCGCCGACTTTCATGTAATCCTTGATGGACGGGCGTTTGACGGCCCGATAGAGGTAATCGGCGATGAGTCGTTGCGGGTTCTCGATGACGTTCACGCCGATTTGGCGGAAGATGCTCATGTGTTCGGGGTTGTGAACCACCGAGACGAGCGACGGGATTTCGAGTTCCTGTCCCAGCAGGCTGACCATGATGTTCGTCGCGTCCTGGTCCGTCGTACTGATGAGCGCATCCGCACGGCCGGCACCGGCCTCCTCCAGCGTGTCGAGGATCGTCGCGTCGTTGTTGAGAACGAGGCAGTCGAACTCGACGGAGGCACGTTCGGCCCGTTCCGCGTCCTTTTCGATAACCACCACGTCGTTGCTGTTCTGTGTCGCAATGCTGATCAGTTGCGAGCCGATGTCGCCCGCACCGACGATGATGAGGTACATTCGTTATGGGCCTCTCCGAAGTCATCGCTTGAAAAGATACTGTTGTTGGGCCATACGAACGAAACATCGTCACAGGGTATCACTCGGCGCTGAACGGCGCGGTAAGACTCCCTTTCGAAACGATTATGGACGCATTAAACGCGCCGTAACGCCGGTTTATCGCCGAATTCGTGGTTCCGGGGACGAACGCTTCCGTCCGCTTCATCTCCGCCGATCGAGTCTGAAAACCTAAACCGCTCCCCCGTGATATCCCGGTATGCAACAGGTCTTCGCACCGTGGCGGATGGAGTGGGTCGAACGCGACGGCGACGAGAGTTTCGACGGATGTGTCTTCTGTGAGTTCCCGAAGCGGGATGACGACCGAAAACACCTCGTCGTCGCACGCAACGACCACGCGTTCGTCATGCTGAACAACTACCCGTACAATCCGGGGCACGTGATGGTCATCCCGAACGAACACGAGAGCGACTACGCGAACCTCGACGAGGGGACCCTCCTCGGACACGCACGCCTGAAACAGCGAGCGTTCGACGCGATGGAGGTCGCGTTTTCGCCGGACGGGTTCAACGCCGGGTTGAACATCGGCGAGGGGAGCGGCGGTTCGATCGACCATCTCCACACGCACGTCGTCCCGCGCTGGAGCGGCGATACGAACTTCATGCCCGTCATCTCCGACACGAAGGTCATCGTGGAAGGCTTGGAGGACACCTACGAGAAACTCCACGCCGCGTTCGCCGAACAGGAGGGTGCGACCGTTCCGGACGCCGAGTCGGCGGTTTCCTTCGACGACTGAACGGATTCTTCCGACCGCCGACATAGCCATACGGCAGGCGACCCAACTGTGAACGATGAATCGGACGGGGGCGATTCGTACCGCGGGTGCCATCATCCTCACGGCGAACCTCCTCTTAGCGGTCGCCAAGGGTGCCGTCTGGTTCCAGACCGGCAGCCTCGCGGTCGGGTCCGAGGCCATCAACAGCCTCGCGGATTCGATTTACAGCCTCGTCGTCCTCGCGGGACTCTATCTGACGACGCAACCGCCGGACTTCGACCACCCGCACGGCCACGAGCGAATCGAACCGTTCGTCTCGCTGTTCGTTGCACTCGGCGTCTTCGCGGCGGGCGGATTGGTCCTCTTCCGCGCCGGAACCTCGATTCTCTCCGGGAACGTCGCGTCGACGACGAGCGTCCTCGCGGTGGGCGTCCTCGTCGGGACGGGGGTCGTGAAGTACGGCCTCTTCCGCTACTGCCTCCGGGTCGGCGAGGACGTCAACTCGCCAGCCTTGGTCGCGGCGGGGCTGGACAACCGAAACGACATTCTGACGGCCGGTGCGGCGCTCGTCGGCGTCCTCGGCGCTCGAATCGGCCTGCCGATCCTCGACCCGATCGCGGCGGGCGTCGTTTCGTTCGGCATCCTCTACACGGGGTGGGAAATCGTCCGGGACAACGTGGACTACCTCGTCGGACGGGCACCGCCGGAGGACCTCCGCGCGAGCATCGTCCAGCGGGCGCTCTCACACCCCGACGTGGAGGGGGTTCACGACGTCGTCGCCCATTACGTCGGCCCCGAAATCGACGTGAGCATGCACATCGAGGTCCAGGGCGACCGGACGCTCATCGAGGCCCACGACATCGAAACCGAGGTCATGCACTCCATTCAGGACATCCCGCGGGTGGACGACGCCTTCATCCACGTCGACCCGAAGGAACTCGGCGAGTGGAAACCCGACGCCGAGGCCGACCGTCTGGCGGAAACGTCGTCGCGAGAGGAGTCCGAGCGTCCGGAGGAGTTGTCCGAGTAGGCACTCATCCGTTTCGTTTTCATCGTTCGGGAATCGAGTGCCGGGCTTTTCTATCGGGAACCGGTAGCGACGAGTACATAGCCATGATCACCCCTCTCGACAGGCGGCGGATGCTGAAAGCGACCGGTTTGACCCTCGTCGGCGCATCGCTCGGCGGGTGTCTCGCCGGCGGACAGGGCGGTTCGAGTTCGGACGATTCTCCCGCCGACGTCACCGTCGCCGTCGGTACGGGCGGCGGTCTGAAGTTCGATCCCGAAAACGTCGAAGTCACCGCCGGAACGACCGTCGCGTGGGAGTGGAAGGGGAACAACCACAACATCGTCGTGGAGGACCAACCCGCCGACGCGGACTGGAACGGGACGCCCGGCCCGGCAACTGAAATCTACAATCAGGGGTATCGCTACACCTACACCTTCGACGTGCCCGGAACGTACGACTACTACTGCAACCCCCACCGAGCGGCGGGCATGGTCGGGTGCGTCACCGTCACGAAAGGGACGGAAGGGAAGGGCAACGGTGAAAGCGAAACCACCCAAAAGGGGTCCGAAAAGTGAACTGAAACGACGGCGAAACCCGTTGGCCTCCCGTTTCCGACCTATCTGCCTCCTGTTTCAGACCTGTCTGCCTCCTGTTTCAGACCCGCCTATTTCTCCAAATCGACTTCGATTTCGCCGGTGACGCTCCCGGCGAGACGGGCCGCCACCACGCCGTCGGTATACTCCGTCTGGAACGACCCCGACCACTCCAGTTTCTCGCCCGCGGCGACAGTGCGTCTGAGTATCGTGGACTCGTCGTCGTCCGCGATGCCGGTCGTCGGCCAGTACAGCGCCGCGAGGAACTCCCCGTCGTTCTCCGAGACGTTCTTCGCCACGAACGAGACGTCCACGCTGTACTTCTCCACCGTCGCGTAGAACGATTCGAGTTCGAATCTCGGCGCGGGTCGGGCGAGTTCCGCGAGCGCTTCCTCGGGCAGCGACCACTCGGCGGTCTCGCCGCCGTACCGACAGCGGATCGCGGCCTCGCTCGCGTCCAACGGCGACAGCGGTTCGAAGACGACCCAGCCGACCGTCCCGGCCGTGGCATACGTGTCGCCGTACCGGACGTCTCCGCGCTCGGCGAGGGAACTCGTGTAGGCACCTGTCGTCCGCTTCTCGATTTCGACCGCCGAATACGCATCGCCGTCCACGACGAGTTCGAAGGCGTCGTACTCCGGGTCGGCTTTGGCATCGACTTCGTTTCCCTGCTGGCTCTGCACCTCGGCGACGACGAACTGTTTTCCGTCCGACTGTAGAATTCCGCCCGACCCCATGATGGACTCGTAGGCGATTCCCTTCGCGACGGTCGGGTTTGCAACGGCAACGCGCACCTCGCCGAGGGTCTTCACCGACGATTCTGGTAGGGAAAACGAAGCACTTTCCGCGGTGGTCGTGTCTGGTGGGGAGTCGCCGGTCGTCGATTCGTTCGCGGTGTCGGTCGATGTGGTCTTGGTGTCCGTCGGCGTGGGAGATTCGTCCCCGGTTCCACCTGAATTTCCGCCGAGACAGCCAGCGAGTCCGGCCGACAGCGCGCCGACCGCGGCGAGGAGTTGGCGTCGATTGGAGGGCATCGGTCACGAATTTTACGTAATCGGATATATGTTTTCTGTCTGGGACTATCCCGAAACTGTCTCCTTCGGTTCCGTTCTGGTGGGTCCATTGTTGATGGTTTCGGTGGAGATTGGGTATCCTCGAAAGTCCCCGCCACGCTCGCTAGGCAGTGGTCTTGATTTCATTGTGATTGCAACAACTGAGTAAACGTCCCAGAAAGCCCCCGCCTGCTCGCGACGAAGTGGAGTTGGTTCTTCTGTGACTGCAAATACAGACGTCAATGAAACCGCAACCGCAACTGCACCGCATCAGCCACGTCCTCCCCAACCGATTCGCTTCGCTCATCCACCGTCAGAGCGACGCTCTGACCAGCCATTCGTTCGTTTCTTCGTCACTCACGAAGACCTCGCGCGCTTCACCGGGGCGACTCGGACGAAATGTCCTCGTCGTCCCGCCAGCACGCGCCAGAATGGATAACCCGATTCCACGAAACGCTCTCAAAATCGGCTATTGAAAAACCCGGTTTCGGAACAGCTCTGTTCTTCAGACAGGCGTCCCGAACGCGTAGACGGTCTGGTGGCCCGTGACTTCCACGTCGAGGAAGTCGCCGGGTTCGATGCCGTGGTCGGAGGCGTGCTGGACGATGATTTGGCGGTAAGCCTCGTCGCGGCACTTGACCGAGTCGCCGGTGCCTTCCTCCACGACCATGACGCGCTTTTCGGTGCCGACCATGTCGTCGTAGGCGGCCCCGACGATGTCCATCTTGAGTTCGGACATGGCCTTCGAGCGCTCCTTCTTTTTCGTGCCGCCGAGGCCCTTCATCTTCGCGGCGTCGGTGTTCGGGCGCTTCGAGAACCGGGTGACGTTCAGCTTCTCGGGGCGCGTCTCCCGGAGGAGCGCCATGCTCTGTTCGTGGTCATCGTCGGTTTCGGTCGGGAAGCCGACGATGAAGTCCGTCGAGAGCGTCCAGTAGTCGAGGTACTCGTCGAACGTCTCCACGATTTCCACGTACTCTTCGACCTGATGCTGGCGGCGCATGTCGCCGAGGACGTCGTTCGACCCGGACTGGACCGGCGCGTGGATGAAGTTGTACAGTTCGTCGTTCTCGGCGAACACTTGCGCGAGTTCCTCGCGGATGCCGTGAACGCCCTTCGGGTTCGCCATGCCGACGCGGACCCGAAAGTCGCCCTCGATTTCGTTGCAGATGCGGTCCAGCAGGACGTGCAGTTTCCGCTCGCCGCGGTCCCAGCCGTAGACGCCGGTGTCCTGTCCGGTAATCCTGAGTTCCTTCGCCCCCGCGTGGACGAGTGCGCGGGCCTTCTCGACGTTTTCCTCGACGGACGGCGAGTCGATCTTCCCCGTCGCGTGCTTCGTGATGCAGTACGAACAGTCGGACATACACCCGCGGGCGATGGGGAGGATGCCGACCACGCCGTCCAACACGGGTTCGACGCCGGGGCCGGGGGTCGGACACTCGCCGTTCGTGACCGCCGTCGGCACGTCGTCCCAGTGCATGATTTGGGCGTTTACGTCCTCGGTTCGGAACTCGTCGCCCTGCGCCAGCGCCATACACCCAGTGATGATGAGGTCCGCCGTCTCCGATTGCAGTTCTTTCGCCCGGCGAACCATGTTCCGCTCCGTCTTCTCCACGACAGTACATGTGTTCATTATCGCAACGTCGGCCTCCTCGGGACCCTCGACGCGGTAGTGGCCAGCGTCGCGCAGCGCGGACTCTATCTGGCGACTCTCGCCGCGGTTCGAGGTACAGCCGTACGTTTCGATGTGATACCGGGCCATTCACTCCTCGATTTCGGCTACGCGAGCAAAAGGGCGACGATTGCGGGTCATATCGGGATGCGTACAAGGTTCGACGAGGAGAAAACTTATTATTTCCTATCGAAAACGACGCGTAATGCGCCCTCCATCACGACGGGAATTTCTCGCCGCTCTCGGCACGGTGGCGACCATTTCGGCCACTGCTGGCTGTATGTCCACCGAATCTCGGTCGGACGACGCGGCCTACGCCGCCGGGGACCGGACCGACTGGCCGACGGCGGGACACGATGGGGTAAACACCGGCTACAACCCGAACGGACGGGGTCCGCGTTCCGCTCCCTCCGTGGCGTGGAAGACGAGTCTCGGGAGGACGACCGGACCGCCGGTCGTCGCCGGAGGGCGAGTCTTCGTCCCGGACGCGGAGAAGATCGTCTGTTACGATGCGACGGACGGAACGAAACGCTGGGAGCACCGACCGTCGGGCGACGGAAACATCTGGTCGGCAGCGACTGTCAGGGACGGAACCGTCTACGTGAGCGGTCCCGACGATTCGGTGACGGCGGTGGACGCGGAATCGGGAACGAAACGGCAGGCGTTCGAGACAAAAGGTCGGGTCTCCGCCGCACCGCGCCTCGACTCCGAAGGTGAGTCGCTGTTCGTCGGAACGAGCGACGGCTGGATTCACTGCTTCGATTTGGAGGAGAACGAGGAACGCTGGCAACAACAGGTGTACGGGGAGATAGATGCGCCACTGGCGCTGGCACACGACCGCTCCCTGTTCGCCACGACGTACTGGGGTGAGGTGTACGCCTTTTCCGCGACAAACGGCGGGCGGATGTGGCGGCGGAAACTCCCGAGCATCATCACCGCCACGCCGACGCTCATCCAACAGTCGCTCTACGTCCCCTGCTTCAAGGGACAAGTGTTCTGTCTCGATACCAACGCGGGAGCGGGTGGCACGAGGTGGAAGACGGACCGCGGTGGAAACGTCTCTACACACCTCGCCATCGCGGGCGGAACCGTCTTCGGCGTCACCGCCGACGAACTCCACGCCGTCAACGCCGAATCCGGCGAGTCTCGTTGGTCGTTCGGGCTTTCCGAGGTCAGCACGTGCTCACCGGCGGTCGCGGGCGATACCGTATACGTCGGCGACGGAAGCGGGACGGTGTACGGCATCAAGACGAGCGGCGGGTCCGGGGTCGGCGACACCCGATTCGGCGCGAAGCGGTGGAAAATCCGTCTCAACGGGCCGGTTCGGGACGCGTTCGCCGTTGCGAACGGAACGCTGTTCGCCGCCACCGATCCGGGCGAAAACGCGCCGATGCTGTACGCGCTCCGAGAGGACTGAGTGCCCGTCGGGTCCTGTCACCGGTCTCACATCCGACGGTAATGGTCCGTATCCTCGCACGCCGAGGCGGCCCAATTCCCGGGGAAAGCTGACTTTTCCGAGGCTTTTCGCTTCCCTTTCAATAGTCGGATTTTCGTCATCCGATTCTTGGATCTCTTTTCTCTCCGACAATATCGCTCGTGAAAACCGAACGGACTCATTCGACGTTACTCCGAACTGTCCCCGATTTAGGCGGCCAACAACAAACTGGCTGTAGTCCAACCAACCGTGTGAACCACGCGATTAGCGTGGGGAGAAAACGAACATGACACAATACGACATCATCTTACAGGCAGGTGGACTACCGGGGTGGGTACAAGACCCTCTCAGCGGATTCATCGCGTTCCTGCCGCGACTCGTAGGAGCGGTCGTCGTCCTGCTCATCGGGTGGGTTATCGGTCGCGGGGCCGCCGCGGTCGTCCGCCGAATCGCCGACAGAATAGAACTCGACAGAATGGTGCTCGACACGCCGCTCGGACGGATGTTGGGCGGCACCGAGGGTGCGGTATCGGGTGCGTTCGGTAAACTGACCGCGTGGTTCATCTACGCGCTCGCGATCCTCGCGGCGGCGAACGTGTTGGCGATTCCGCTGCTCTCACAGTGGGTCGCTACCGCGGTCTCGTACCTTCCGGCGCTTATCGCGGGACTGTTGGTCATCGTGCTCGGATTCGTCGTGGCCGACTTCATCGGCGACGCCATCATGCGAACGCAAGCGGCGACCCACACGGACTACACCAATTGGTTCGCTACAGGGACCCGACTGTTCCTGTACTTCACCGCCATCGTCATCGGTCTGGACACGATGGGAATCGACGTGGGTATCCTCTACCTGTTCGCTCGCGCCCTCGCGTGGGGCCTCGCGGCCGCCATCGCCATCGGTGCCGGCGTCGCGTTCGGGTGGGGCGGACGGGACTACGTTGCCGAGCACATCGACAACTGGATGAGCAGGGCTCGACAGGGCACTCCGAGTCCGCAACCGAGCGACGACGACTGAAGGGGAACTCCGCGGAAATCAGCGGTATCTACCCGCGGAAGTCCTCGACGATTTCGACGCCGCTGCTCGCGCCGATGCGCTCCGCGCCAGCGTCGAGCATAGCCTTCGCTTTTTCGTAGGCGCCGATACCGCCGCTCGCCTTGACGGGGAGGTACTCCGCCATCAGTTCCACGTCCTCGATCTCCGCGCCGCCGTCCGCGAATCCCGTCGAGGTCTTGACGAACGCCGCGTCCGCCTCCTTGGCCAAGCGGCAGGCGTCGTGTTTCTCCTCGTCCGTGAGGAGCGCCGTCTCGATAATGACCTTCACGGGAATCGGCACGGCGGCGACGAGTTCCTCGATGTCGGCCCGCACCGCGTCGTGGTCGCCGGCCTTCAGTCGCCCGACGTTGATGACCATGTCCAACTCGTCCGCGCCGTCGTCCCACGCGCCGACGGCTTCGTCGCGCTTGGCGTCCGTCGCGTGCTGCCCGTGCGGGAACCCGACGACGGTCGCGAGGGTCACGTCCGGGGCGTACTCGGCGGCCTCCGCGACGTAGCACGGCGGAATGCAGGCGTTCATCCCGTACTCCTCGGCGTCGTCCAGTACCTCCTGCACGTCCGCGAGCGTCGTCTCCGGTCCCAACACCGTGTGGTCGATTTTTGCAGCGAGTTCGGATTCGTTCATAGCGGGGTGGATGGCCCGCCCCGGTAAAAATCCCGCTATCCCCGGGACACGACCCACAGCGTTATTCCGAGTCCGAGAAGCAACACGGCGTAGGAACCCGCGGCGATAGCGGCATCCGCGGTCGTCGGGTAGCCGTCGATTTGGAACGTGATCGCCTTCCGAACCAGCGCGATGATTCCGGCGTACACGGTCGCTCGCACGACCCCAACCTCGCCCTCGGATTCCACGTAGGCGATGACCGTCCGATAAATCTCGGCGACGATGAACAACAACAGGACGATGTCGATCAGTTCGAGGAGGGCCTGCGGGTCGGTCGCCCGACCGGTGCGGAGAAACGAGAGCGCGAGGAACCCGAAATCGATGAGGCCGACGACGAACAGGCCGACGAGGAGGTAGGCGGCGACGAGTTCGGCGACGCGCATCATCGACTCCGAGGCGGCTATCGGCGTGTCGAAATCCATGTCCCCCGTGCAACTGCCGTGAAGGTAGAATTTCCGCCGGACCATCTTTTTCACCCCGAACGCCATAGAATCGCACATGAATGACCCCGACGTAACTCCCTCCGTCGCCACCGCCGCGGACGACATCGCCGAGATGGAAATCCGCGGCGCGGCGACCATCGCGGACGCCGCGGCGGCGGCCATCGGCGAACAGGCCCAAGCCAGCGAGGCGGACTCCCCGGAGGAGTTCCGCGCCGAGATTCGCGCCGCCGCTCGGAGACTCCACGAGACCCGACCGACCGCGGTCAGCCTTCCGAACGCACTGCGCTACGTCCTGCGGGGAATGGAGGGGGATACCGTCGAGGAACTGCGCGAAAGCATCGTTTCGACCGTCGTCGAGTTCCGGCGGGAACTCGACCAAGCGCAGGACAACCTCGGCCAAATCGGCGCGAACCGCCTCCGCGACGGCGACACCATCATGACCCACTGCCACTCGACGGACGCGCTCTCCTGCGTCCGCCGCGCGCTGGACGACGGCAAGGAAATCAGCGCCATCGTGAAGGAAACACGGCCCCGAAAACAGGGCCACATCACCGCCCGTCAGCTGCGTGACTGGGACGTCCCCGTCACGCTCATCGTCGACAACGCGGCCCGCCGATATCTGGACGACGCCGACCACGTGCTCGTCGGCGCGGACTCCATCGCGGCGGACGGGAGCGTCATCAACAAGGTCGGTACCTCGGGTCTGGCCGTGAACGCCCGTGAACGCGGCGTTCCGATCATGGTCGCGGCACAGACGCTGAAACTCCATCCGGGGACCATGACGGGTCACACCGTCGAAATCGAGATGCGCGATCCGCGAGAAATCCTTCCCGACGACGAACGGTCGAAGGTCGGCAACGTCCGCGTCGAGAACCCGGCGTTCGACGTGACCCCGCCGCGATACGTGGACGCCATCGTCACCGAACGGGGACAGTTCCCGCCGGAAAGCATCGTGACGCTGATGCGAGAAATGTTCGGAGAACAACAGAACGGTGAACCGTGGGACGAGCCGTAAAACCGGCAGGCGAAACGGTGACGGTCTGCTCGTTCCGCTCCTTGCGAAGGGAGCACACAGACCGCAAACCTTTCCACACCTCCGTTCGCGTGTCGGAGTATGGTACTGCCGGACGGGTTTGCGCTTCCCCCACTATCGTATCTTCTGCCGCTTTTGCTGGTCGTCGTCGCGGTCATCTGGTCGCTTCGACGTGCGGAACCGACCATCTCGGAGCGGACCATCGTGTCGCTCGCACCGTGGATGGTCGTCGGCGCGGGACTGAACGCGCTGTACCAGGTTCCGGGCACGCCGATTCCGGACGTCCTGCTTCCGTTGTTCGGAACGCCCGCCGTCTACCTCACGACGTTCGCTTTGGCCGGGGGCGTCTGGTTGCTCTCGCTCTATCGGCTTCGAGTTCCCGTCCCGCGCGTCCTCGCCGGCGTCGGGATGTCGGGCGTCGTCGTCGTCCTCCTCGTCGCGTTCTGGTACGGGTTCCAGCACGGCAGTCTCCGGCTGTTCTGGCCGTTCGTCGCGCTCGTCGTCGCCGTGGTTCTGACGGGGGTCCTCTGGGTGGCGACGCAGTTCTTCTATCCCGACGTCGCCATCATCACCGGTGCGGTCGGTGCCCTCACGCTGTTCGCCCACGCGTTGGACGGCGTCTCGACGGCCGTCGGCATCGACGTTCTCGACTTCCGCGAGAAAACGCCGCTCTCGCAAGCCATCCTCGAAATCGCCCATTCGCTTCCCATATCGAACTCGGTCGGCGTCGGTTGGCTGTTCGTCCTCGTGAAACTCGCCATCGCGGAGTTCGTCGTCCTCCTGTTCGCGGATTACGTCGCGGAAGAACCGACGGAGGGCTATCTCCTCTTGGGCGTCGTCGCCGCCGTCGGATTGGGACCGGGTGCGCACAACCTCATCCTGTTCGCCATCACGGGCTAAGTCGGCAGGATTTTTTACCACTGATGGGTATCACGAACGGTATGTCGCCCACGAACCGCTCCGGAGGGATGTCATGGTTCGAGTCGTAACCGCGGGCCACATCAACTGGGACGTGACGCTGAGCGTGGACGCCCTGCCCGAACCCGACGGCGAGGCGCGCATCACCTCACAGCAACGCTCCGGCGGTGGAAGCGCCGCGAACGTCGCCGCGGCACTCGCAGGCATGGACGTTTCCACCGGTTTAGTCGGCAGTATCGGGTCCGACGAACACGGGTTGTTGGTTCGGCGCGAACTCACGAACGCCGGCGTGGACTGCACGCACGTCATCGAAGTCGCGGGTATCGAGACCACGACGAAGTACCTCATCGTGGACGAGGGCGGCGAGGTGATGGTTCTCGGAAACGAGGGGGCGAACGAGACCATCGCGCCCGAGGACGTCCGCCCCGAGTACGTTACGGGGGCAGAGCACCTCCATCTCACCAGCCAACGCCCGGAGACGGCGGCCGAACTCGCACGAATCGCGACCGAGGCCGACCTATCCGTGAGCTTCGACCCCGGCCGTCGCCTCGCCGAACGGGACTTTTCGCGGGCGCTCGCTTACTCCGACATCGTGTTTCTCAACGACCGCGAAGCGGAGACGATTCTCGACGGCGATCTGGAACACCCATCCTCGGAACTCCACGGTCGCGTCGTCGTCATCAAGCACGGACGTAGGGGTGCGCGGGTCGATACGACGAAGGGCGTCTGCACGCACCCCGGATTCGGGGTCGAGTCGGTCGATTCGACCGGTTCTGGCGACGCCTTCGCCGCCGGGTTCATCGCGACGTTGCTCGATTCGAACGACTACGAGCGGGCGCTGGAGTACGCCAACGCCTGCGGCGCGCTGACGGCGATGGCGGCGGGTGCGCGAACGGCCCCGACCCGCGAGCGCGTCGAGGCGTTCCTCGACGAGCGGTATTAAACCTCGTTCGGTCCGTCCGCGCTCTGTACCTGCCAGCCACCGCGGATTCCACAGGCTTCCCGAACGTCGTAGTCGATGGTGGTGTCCGGTCCCATCCGGTCGCCCCCTTCGACCCGTTCGACGCGAAGCGGCACGTCGAGCGTGTCGCCACAACAACCGACGTCGAGGAACTCCTCCCAGACGTCACCCTCGTGAACGGCACCTTTGGTCTTCCCGAGGTATGCCTTGAAGTGTCTCGTCCCGACCTGAAAGCGCCCCCAATCGCTCAGGTCCTCCGGATACGAGACGACGACTCGGGTCGCCTGTTCGCCCTTCGGTTCGCGCTCGGTTTTCGTGTTCGTCCCCGACATAGGTAGTGCAAGGGGCCGGAGACAATTATGCCTTCGCGCGGTTTTCACGTTTCGTGTTGGTGGTTTTACCTGATGGGTTGTCCAGTAGTAATTAAGAAGGCTTATTCAGGGTCGTCACGCACCCATCGGTTATGGTAGAGTTTCAAGTACCGGAGGTCGATTATACCCGGTACTCGAATCGGCAACTTGCGGGGATTCCCCTCGCCATTCTCGTGCTGGCGTTGCTTGTTATCGCCGGTTGGTATGTGACCACCGGCGCACCAGTGACGCCGGGCATCGATTTTACGGGCGGGACCGAAATGAGAGTGCAGACGACTGCGTCGCAGTCCCAGATTCAGACTGCTTTTGACTCGGACGTCGCGTCGGTGACGCCGTCGGCGACGTCGAACAACGTCTACATCGTGACGTTCCAGGATACAGACACGAGTTCGCTCACGTCCCAAGCGAACAGCGCCGGATACGAGGTGCTCTCCGTACAGAGTACGTCCGCGAGCTTCGGGTCCAACTCCCAACAGCTCGCCATCTACGGCATCGTGGCGGCGTTCGTGGGCATGAGCCTCATCGTCTTTCTCATGTTCCGGTCGTTCGTTCCCTCCATCGCCGTCGTCATCTCCGCGTTCAGCGACATCGTGATTCCGGTCGCGCTGATGAACGTCTTCGGCATCGAACTCTCGTTGGGGACCGTGGCCGCGCTCCTGATGCTCATCGGGTATAGCGTGGACTCCGACATCCTGCTCAACAACCACGTCCTTCGGCGGTCCGGCGACTTCTACGAGAGCACGTACCGGGCGATGCGGACCGGCGTGACGATGACGGTCACGTCGCTCGCCGCGATGGCGGTGATGACCATCGTGGCGTTCATTTTCCAAATCGGCCTGCTCACGTCAATCGGCGTCGTCCTCGTGATGGGACTCGCGACCGACCTGATGAACACGTACATGCTCAACCTGAGCCTCCTTCGCTGGTACAAGTTCGAGGGGGTGGCGCGATGAGCCTCCGTGACAACTGGCGCGTCGGCCTGCTCGTCGTCCTCCTGCTCGGAAGCGCGTTCGCGCTCTTCGTCCCGCAGGGTGGGAACGGCAACGGTAACCTCGCCACGAACAGCACCGGCCCGACCAACCTGAAGTACGGACTCGAACTGGCCGGCGGGACGCGAATCCGCGCACCCGTGAACGGCGTCACCGCCGAACAGGTGACTTGGCCGAACGGGACGAGCAGAACCGACGTTCAAAAGGCAATCGCCGGGGACATCCCCGGCGTCACCCAGTCGGACGTGGGGATTCGGAGAACGAACACCCAGAGTACCATCGAGGTGTTCGCGGACAACGTCACGACGGGACAGCTGAAGTCGGCGCTCGACAAGGAGAACATCGGATACGAAACCGTCCGCGAGGGCGTGACCGCACAGACGCGCGAGGAGATCGTTCGCACGTTGAACGACAAGATTTCCAAGGCCGGACTCTCCGGCGGGCGCGTTCAGCAGGTCACCGCGACGAACGGGGAGCATTTCATCCAGATCGAGATGCCCAACGCCAACCAGTCCGAGATGGAGGAGTTGGTCACGAAGCGCGGGCAGGTCTCCATCGTCGCACACTACCCGACCGACAACGGAACGGGGGCGAACACGACTGCCATCACCCAGAATGGAATCTCCAACGTCGGACCCGCACAACAGGTCGATAACACGTGGAGCGTCAGCGTCTCGCTCACCGACGACGCCGCGAAGCGTTTCGCCACCGTGATGAAAGAACGCGGATTCACCAGTTCGGAGGGAATCCGAGCATGTCGATATCCACAGAAACCCGCGGACGAGGCGGGATACTGTCTCTACACGGTCGTCGACGGAAAGGTGGTGTCCGGCGTGAGTATGGGTGACCTCGCACAATCCATCAACAACGGCGAATTCGTCAATAACCCGACGTTCTCCATTCAGACGGGGAGAAACGCCTCCGAAGCCCGTAAAATCCAGATTAACCTGCAAGCCGGTGCGCTTCCGGCGGCCCTCGACACGGAGGCCGGGTCCACGACCTACCTCAAACCGAGCCTCGCGAGCCAGTTCAAGTTCGACTCGCTTCTGGCCGGTATCGCGGCCGTCCTCGCCGTCAGCGGCGTCGTGTTCCTCCGCTACGGGAAACCCGAGGTCGCGCTGCCGATGATTCTGACCGCGCTCTCCGAGGTGTTCATCCTCCTCGGCTTTGCCGCCGCCGTCAGTCTCCCGCTCGACCTCTCGCACATCGCCGGATTCATCGCGGTCATCGGGACCGGGGTGGACGACCTCATCATCATCGCCGACGAGGTGATGAGCGAAGGTGCCGTCAATTCCTCGCGCGTCTTCCAGTCGCGCTTCCGCAAGGCGTTCTGGGTCATCGGGGCCGCCGCCGCGACGACTATCATCGCGATGAGTCCGCTGGCGGTGCTCGGACTCGGCGACCTGCAAGGGTTCGCCATCATCACCATCCTCGGCGTCCTCATCGGCGTGCTGGTCACGCGACCGGCCTACGGTGACATCCTCCGCTACCTGCTGACGGACAAGTAACGCCGTCGCGCGACCTTTTTCCCGTTCGTTCGAAGCGGTATTCAACCTCTACGAACACCGTAGGGTCCGTCTACTCTCGAAACGATGGTCGAGTTATAACAGCGACCACGTCGAACGCGGGACGATGTTAGAACACCTCCAGCACGGCAGACGACGCCTCGCCGTGGAGATGGAGCGGTTGCGGTTGCGTCCCGACGCTCTCCCCCGAGATGCGACCAGCGCGGTGCGCACGCTCCCCTCCGAACCGGCGGTCCTCTTCCTCTGCCTCGGAAACATCTGTCGGAGTCCGATGGCCGAACGCTACCTTCGAGAACGCCTGCAGGAAACGGAGTACGACTGTTCTTCGGTTCGTTCCGCCGGATTCATCGAAAAGGAAGGGCGGTCGAGTCCCGACGACGCCGTGACCGTCGCGTCGGAGTTCGGCGTGGACCTGACCGACCATCGTTCACAGTGCGTGGACGAGACGCTCCTCGGGGAGAGTGACCTCGTGTTGCTGATGGACGCGTGGAACTACTGGTATCTGAAGCGGGATTACCCCGATTCGCTCGGGAAGGCCCATTTCGTCCGGTCGTTCGAGATTTCGTCGGAGTTCGAAATCGAGGACCCGTACGACGCCGACGAGGACACGTTCCGTCGCGTGTACGGCGAAGTCACGGACGCGGTGGACGCGTTTCTGGCGACGGTGGAGGAGGAATGAGCGTCGTCGTCCCGGCCATCGCGGCGGGCAGTAGCCTCGCGTGCATCAGGTCGCTCGGCCGGAAGGGAATTCCGGTCATCGCGGCGGGTGAATCGGCCGACTCGCCGGCGTTCACGTCGAAGTACGTGGACGAACGGGTCTCCCTTCCAGCGCCGACGGAGGACCTGGACGGCTATCGGGACGGCCTCCTCTCGCTTGCCGAGCGTCCCGACGTGGAGACCCTCGTCCCGCTCCGGGAACCCGAGAGTTACGTCCTTTCGAAGCACCGAGACGAGTTCGCGGAACACGTCGGGACGCCGTGGCCCGACTTCGAAACGATGGAGTCCGCCCGGGACCGAAATCGGCTGTTTCGACGCGCGGAGGAAGCGGGCGTTCCCGTCCCCGAAACCGGCCTCCTCACGGAGTGGGACGACTGGAGCGAGGAGACGGTCGTCAAATCCCGGTACACGGTGTGCGTGGAGGACGGCAAGACGGCGTACCCCGACGTTCGGTTCGTCTCGGAGGAACCCGACGCGGACCGTCTCGCCGACGAGATGGGCCACGTCCCCATCGTGCAGGAGTGCATCCCGGACGGAACCGAGTACGGCTTCTTCGCCCTGTTCGACCGCGGCGAACCCGTCGTCACCTTCCAGCACCGTCGGGTTCGAAGCTACACCTACTCCGGCGGGGCGAGCGTCTTCCGCAAGTCCGTGTCGGACCCGACCCTCCACGAACACGGCGTTCGTCTCCTATCGGCGCTCGACTGGCACGGTCCCGCGATGGCCGAGTTCCGACGCGACCCGCGCGACCAGCGGTTCAAACTGCTCGAGGTGAACCCGCGCTTCTGGGGGTCGCTCCAACTCGCGGTTCATTCGGGGGTCGATTTCCCCCATCGGTACTACCAACTGGCCAACGGCGTTCGGAGGCCGGACTACGGCTACACGGTCGGAACGGGCAGTCACATCCTCCGAGGGGAACTCGTCTACCTCGTGAGCCTCCTCCGCGACGACTACGAACACGTCGAGCGCCCGTCGGTCCCGCTGGAAGTCGCTCGGGTCCTGCGCTCGCTGCTCACCGACCCCAACTTCGACTACCTGTCGATGGACGACCCGGAACCGTTCCGGCGCGACGTTTCGAACCTCGTCTCGGAGTTCGCGCCGTCGGAGTCGAAGCCGTTGCGGCGGGCGGTGTCGGCGGTCCTCGGAAAATAGGTCAGAACTGGCCGAGTCCCGATTGTTGATGGGCGGCCAGCGCGTCCTTGCTCGTCTGCCACGAGACGCGAGCGCAGTCCGGGAGTTCGCCGTTCGCCTCGACGTATTTGCGGAGGAACTCGCGGGTGGTGGGGTCGCTCGGGTAGCCGCTACCGACCGCGCCGTGTTTCTCGGCGAGTCGGGCGACGTGAGCGTCGCGCTCCACTTTGGCGACGATACTCGCCGCACCGACGATGGCGTGGGCCTCGTCCGCGCCGTGTTCCGCTTCGATCTCTATCTCGGGGCCGACTTCCGCCGCGACCCGCCGAGCGAATCGGGATTCGCTGGTGTCACAGGCGTCCGCGATTCCGCGTTCGCCATCGGAGACTGTTCGGGATATCGCCTCCCCGTGGGCCGCGACGGTCAGGGTGTTCATGTCCGTCTCGGGGTCGTCGATTCTCGCCGTGGTGATCTCCGCGACGCCGACCCCGACGGTTTCGTCCGCTCGAATCGCGGCAGCTAACTCCTCCCGGCGCTCCGGCGAGAGGTTCTTCGAGTCGTCGATTCCATCCGGTAAGTCATTCGGGTCGTCGATGGCGACCGCCGCGGCGAACATCGACCCCAACACCGGCCCGCGTCCCGCTTCGTCTACCCCGAACACGCTCTCACGGTGGTCGCGGAACCACATGGTCGTTACTGATCGGGTCAACGCTGTGGAACGGTCGAGGACGCGGCGGAGCGACAAAAAATGCGGTTCGGCTCCCGTTCAGGGGCGATGAGGCCCCGACTGCCGCGGAACAAACGGCTTTCGCGGTTCGACCGAGATGCTGCTGACGGGCAACCCCTGCTCGTCGAGGACGGCGTGAATCGAGCCGAGAAGCTCCTTGTCAACGTCGTCGGCGTCGATGCCGCGGAACCGGAGGCCGACCTGTTTGATGGCGATACGCTTTTCCGGAGAAGGTTCGTTGTCGGACATGCTTCGATAGCCTCGAAGCAAACGGGGTCAGTGTTCCTGCACTGGCCTTTCGGCGGATACCCCGATTTGCTTCATGCGACATATCAAACGGCGGGGAGTTAATTCTATTGGTTTGGTGGGTCTCAGGTGAAAAATCCGGCCGCCGGAAACGCGGACGTACGCCGTTATTCGAGCAGGAAATCGTCGTGGTCGAAGGGTGCCTCCTCGCCCTCCACCGCGACGACATCCAGCGCGGTTACGTCCGCGCCGACGCCGAGGAGACCGGCCAGACTCGGTTCGGTTCGTCCCTCGTCGCCGCTGACGAGTTCCTTGATGTACAGGCCGCCCTGTCCGTGAATCTCGACTTCGCCGTGGCGCTCGTCGTCAAGATGCCCTTCGATACTGTACACCTCGCGTACGCGGGTGAGGTTGGCTCGGCGGTGGTCCACCCGGTTCGGGGTGAACTGCTCGATGGTCGCGCCGTCCAACTCCTCGACGGCCTCCGCGAGCGCCGCCTCCGTGACGGGTTCGTCGAACTCGACCTGCGCGCGGTAGGTCTTGCTGGCGTCGTGGCCCTTCACGCGCTCGACCATGTCGTGCGTGGCGAGGCGAAGTCCCTCGACTTCAGCCTTGCCGTCCGCGAACTCGTTGATTTCGCGTTCGAGTTCGTCCGTGTTCGGGTTCCGTCGCCGTGGCTTTTTCACCTCGATGGCGAACGGGCGGCCCGTCCCGAGCATCAGGGCGTCCACGTCTTCCCGGCCCGCGCCGTGGAAGATGGCCTCCTCGCCGTCCATCGCGTCGAGGACCGGCGGGGTCGTGAGTTGTTCGACGCTCTCGTCGTAGAGGAACCCGCTGCCGCCGCAGTAGTCACACGGTTCCTCGCCGCCGCCCTCGGCGAGTTGCTTGCCCGACCCGCCGCACTCCCGGCAGGGCCACTTCGTCTGAGGGATGTCGCGTTCCAGCTTTCGATAGCGACCGAAGACGAACGCCGGGTTCACCTGCACATCCACGTCCCCACGTTCGAGGTTGAGGAGTGCCAGCACGTCCGGGCGCTCGAAATCGACCTCCGTGTCAGTGAGTCGCCCGACCCGTTTGCCCACTTCGCGGTTGAACTCCGATTTGAACAGTTCGCCGGCGTCCTCGGGGAGGTCGGCCAACTCGCGGAGGAGGCGCTCGTTCTCCTCGACCAGCGGCGGTGCACGCGTCCCGACCTGATACGTCTCGAATCCGATGTCGGAGAGGGCTTTCGCAACCCGTTCCGCGTAGTCGTCGTACTCGTCGGTGAGTCCCTCACAGACCCAACACTCCCCGTCCGACTCCTCGAAATCCTCGTCGTCCTCCAAGGCGACCGCGACACGGAGGGAGTGACCCCGCTCGTCGTTCGTCAACCCGAAGCTTCGGTCGGCGAACTGCCGACCCAGACAGGCATCGCACACGGGGTCCTCCGCGATGACCCGCCGCGCCGCCGAAAGTACGTCCATGTCTCACCCGTGGGAGTCACGCGGTAAACCGGTTTCCGATTCGAACGGCAAACCGGACGGCCCGACCATCGAATCCTTCTCGTGTCACTGTTCTGCCAACTCCTCTAGAATGATGTAAATCAGTCAAAAATGACATTACATCGGAAAAAACAGTGTTGCAAACTCATTTGTCAAGGCGTATACGCAGGCTGTGTGAGGAATCGAAGGGGCTATATGCGTGGTGACGCAGTGTGACGATATGCCTTCCGAGCCGCCGTTTGTCTCCGTTATCATTCCTGTCTACAACGATCCACGGGGCATTCGGATGACTCTCGACGCCGTTCTCGATCAGACATATTCGGCGACGGACTACGAAGTGTTGGCCGTGGACAACGGTTCGACCGACGAGACGCGGGACGTTATCAGGAGCTACTGCGAGGAGTATCCCGACCGCGTGCGACTCTTGGTGGAAGACGAGATTCAAGGTCCCGCGGCCGCTCGGAACACGGGGGTCGCCGAAGCGAAGGGGGAACTGTTCGGGTTCATCGACGCGGATATGACCGTCGAGGAGACGTGGCTCGAACACGCCGTCCAGTCGATGGAGTCGAACGACTGGGACTACATGGGGTGTAACGTCGAGATCTACGTCGAAGAGGACAAGGACACGCTCACCGCCAAATACAACCAGATCTTCGGCTTTCCGATCCAGAAGTACATCGAAGAACAGCATTTCTCGGGAACCGGGTGCCTCTTCGTCCGCAAAACCGTGTTCGACGAGGTGGGGAACTTCGACGACCGATTGTTCTCCGGCGAGGATCAGGAGTTCGGCAACCGGGTGTACGACGCCGGATTCGGTCAACACTACCAACCCGCGATTACGATGTATCACCCCGCCCGCTCGTCGCTTCCCGCGCTCCTGAAAAAGCACTTCCGTCTGGGTCGTGGCCGGGCGCAGATGCAACGCTACCATCCGAGCCGGGTACAGAAACCGAGCCTTCTCAACCCACGAAACTACCTCCCGCCGCATCCGATTCGATTCTACAAAAACGTCACCGAAAGCACCTCGCTGTCGAAGGCCGACGTGGTCCTGCTCTTTTTCATCGCGTACCTGAAACGCCTCAGCGCCACGACGGGCTGGGTCTACGAACACTTCGGCGAAGGCGAGTAATCAGTCCCGGTCGAACGCGCGTTTGAGCCCCAAACCGGTGACGCCCGCGAGGCCGTCGAGGACACCGAATCGGCCTGCCCGCCGCTTCTTTCGCCGTTCCACCCGGGTCGCTCACCCGCCCGAATCGGGACTCTCCTGCTCGGTTCCGGTCACGGTCGGTCCCATCGGCTGGCCGTTCGCGGCGTACATCGGTATCGACTGTGCTTCGAGGCCGACGTAGTTGCCGGAGCAGGTCTGAGTGTTGTTGATGATGAACGGTTGGCCGATTTCGATCTGCTTTTTGTTTCCGTTCATGTAGAGGTCCGTCCGCACCGACTGCTGTGACGTGCTCTTCCTCCCGATATTGTCGACGAAGACGCCGTTGTACACTCGCGTTTCGTTCGCGTTCCAGTTCGGGAAATCGCACGTCGAGACGACGTCGGGACTCGCCTCTTTTTTCTTCACGTCTGCGACGATGACGAACTGCCCGGCGTAGTTGTTCTCGAACAGTTTCGACCGCCGGGCGACCATCTGTCGCGTCGTTCTGTTCCGCGCCGGGTCGGTCGTGGTTCCGTCCTGTGCCGTTACCGCCGTCGATGCGAGGGTCGCACCGACGACGCTGCTCGCTCCCGCGAGGAACGTCCGTCGTGTGTGTCGTGTCTCGTCGGTCATGATTCACTGGCTCCTTCGGCGAGGATACGACGACTATCTGTCATGTAAGCGCTGGGGCCGACGAGGGAGGGAAGCGGTGTGAAACCCATCCGTCGCCCTCGTTCAGAAACGACTTACGCCCGCCGGGACGAGTGGGGGTATGCGACAGTTCATCGTTCTCGGTCACGACGCCCCGACGACGCCCGATTTCTCGCTCGACGATTTGGCGGGCGGGGCGGGGCGACTCGACGCCCTCTGTCGGTGCGTCAACAGCGCGTTCTTCCTCTCGCACGATTTCCGAAGCGACGTGCGCCTCTTTTTAGTCATGCAGGACGAGCTGACGATTCGCTTCGAGGGGAGCGAACTCCGGCGTCTCAACCCCGACGAGCGAAGCACGGCGGCGCTCATCCGCAAGGCGTTGGAGGCGAAATCCGAGGCCATCGGCCACATGGAAGCCGAAAGCACGCCCGGCGTCTTCGTCTCGAAGCGCGATTTCGAGACGATTCTCTCCGAGGCGAACGGGAAGGCCACCGTGGTCGAACTGCACGAGGAGGGAACGCCCGTGGTCGACCTCGAACCGCCGGAAAATCCGTTGTTCGTCCTCTCCGACCACGGCGACTTCACCGACGAGGAGGCCGACCTGCTGACGGAAGCCTCCGACGCACGGGTCCGACTCGGTCCGTCGCTCCTCCACGGCAATCACGCCGTGACGGTCGCTCACAACTACCTCGATACGGACGGCTACACCGACTACTGACGCCCCCGTTTCGCAACCGTTAAAGGTGGGTGACTCCATCTTTCAATCGCGGGCCGGTGGGGTAGCCTGGTATCCTTCGGCCTTCGGGTGGCCGTAACCGCGATTCGAATTCGCGCCGGCCCACTACCTTTCCCGCATTCTCAAACCGCCGAGCGACAGCGAGGCGTTTCGAATGCGGGAAAGTGGATCGCCAAGCGAATTCGAGTAAACGAGACGCAGGCCCGGGAAGCGAACGCGAGTGAGCGACCCGGAACGTCTCGTCCGGTTCGAATTCGCGTCGGCCCATTCTTATCCCCCACACTCAACGCCGCCGAGCGGACCGTTTTACATGCGCTCACATGTATTCGCGCCGGACCGTCCCTATCGCCGCGACGCTCGAACGCACAGAAACGTCGGTCGTTTCAGCCTTTTTTCGTACGATTCCGGCTTCTTCTCCTCGAACGCCGGCGTCGGTGTCGGTTCGACCAGTTCGTCCAGTCGGAAGCCGGTTTCGGCGAGCGGGTTGACGATCTCCGAAAGCGGTCGATGGTAGAACGGAACGTCGACGTCCCCACTGTCGGTCGCCCACGTCATCCGCTCTCGCTCGGTTTCGAAGTAGTTCACTCCCTCGTACGCGAGATAGTCATCGAGCGGATGGTGGGTCGAAAACGCGAGGAACCCGCCCGGTCGGAGCAGTCGGGCGAACTCCGCGAAAGTTTGCCGCAAATCTTTCAGGTAATGCAGTGAAAGCCCGCTGACGACACCGTCGAACGAACCGTCGTCCGCGATGTCGAGCGGCCCATCCAAATCGGCCCGATGAACGGTCGCTCGGTCGCCGAGTCGTTCCTTCGCTCCTTCGACCATCTCCTCGCTCGCATCGAGGGCGACGACGTCCGCTCCGTGGTCGAGCAACCACTCCGAGTACCGACCGTAGCCGCATCCCGCATCGAGAATTCGTTTTCCGTCCACCTCCGGAACGAGGGCTACCATCGCTGGAAACTCCAGATCCGCGCAGTAGGGATCGTCTTCGTGTTTCTCGTACGTCTCCCCCAGTTCGTCGTATGCGTCCTCCGCGATGGGTTTCTCGTCGGGCGGCATGGATACGGTCGTGTGTTTGCTTTTACAGTAACTGTTCCGATCCATATTCGTTCGTTCTCGGATATCGTCGAACGACACCGACGAGCGGAGCGATTCGAACCACCGAGTCATCACGGTTAACCCCGCTCCATCCGTAGTCCCACCAACATGACCGAGGGAATCGAATTCGACATCACGAAAACGGAGGAAATCGCCGGACAGCGGGACGAAGTCGTCGCCGCGGTCACGGACCACGCGGGGACCATCGCACGCGAACTCGCGCTGTTGCAGGGCGGTGATTACGGGCAGGAGACGTTCAAAACGAGTGCGGGGGAGTGGACGCTCAAGTACGAGGCAGGGAACATCCAGTACCTCCGCTTCGAGGGGAAGGCGGGCGGCGAGACGTACGTCGTCTCCTCGAAACAACCGCCGGACCCCGACGACCTCGCGACGGCGATGCGGGATTACGACGCGTTCGTCGCGTCCTACAACGCCCACGTCGAATCCAAGGAGGGCGTCTTGGACGACGTCTCGACGGACTTCCCGAGGGTCGAATCGACCGACACCGTCGTCTCCGAGCGAAACCGCGTCGTCGGGCGGATTCGGGAGGTTTCGGACGTGATGGCCGGCGAACTCCATCGCTACGACGGCGTCGATTACGGCACGTTCACGGCGAGAGTCAACGGCAAGCGCTGGGAGTTGAAACGAGAGGAGAGCAGGGCCTCGTACCTCCGCGTCGGCGGACAGGGCGGCACGTATCTCGTCTCGCAGTACGAACCTCCGTCGGCACCCGACGTCCGGGAACTCGCGGACGACTTCCGGGGGTTCGTGGAGGCGTTCAACGACCACGTGGACGAACTGGAAGCCGACCTCTCGAAGGTCTCGTTGTAATCCCACAGTGTCAATTTTCGAACCGCTCCCCGAACGCACAAACCCGTCGGCGATGAGTATGAAATATGACTTCGGAAACAGTGGCGGTCGTAACCGCCGCCGGTCGAGGTATCGGGGAAGCGTGCGCACGAGAACTCGCTGACGACGGTTACACGCCCGTCCTGCTCTCGAAATCCGGTGCCGCGATCGACGTCGCGGAGGATCTCGGCGGCGTCGGGTTCGAAGGTTCCGTGACGGACACCGACGACCTCGCCGCGCTAGTCGAGGCCGCGACGGAGCGATACGGACGCATCGACGCGCTCGTGAACAACACAGGACACCCCGCGACCGGGGACCTGCTGGACATCACGGACGAGGAATGGCACGACGGACTCGATCTCGTCCTCCTGAACGCGGTTCGAACGGCGAGGCTCGTCACGCCGGTCATGCGGGAACAGGGTCGGGGAGCGATCGTCAACATCTCCACTTTTTCGGCGTTCGAGCCGAGCCACGAGTTCCCGGTCTCCTCGGTCCTCCGTGCCGGACTCGGGAGCTTCACGAAACTGTACGCCGACCGCTACGCCGACGACGGAATCCGTATGAACGCTGTGCTTCCCGGCTTCGTGGACAGCTACGAGGTGGACGACGAGACGCGGGCGAAGATTCCGATGGACCGCCCCGCGGCCACGACTGAAATCGCGGATACCGTCGCGTACCTCGTGTCACCGTCTGCGAGTTACGTCACCGGACAGAACATCCGCGTCGATGGTGGTCTAACGGATTCGGTCTGAGTTCGACTCGTTCCCCGGGAGACGGGGGGACTCACGCACTCTCGTTTCCGCTCGCACTGCTGTCGCTCCCGCTCGTTCCACTGCCGCCCGTTTCGCCTCCACTTCCGCTCCCGCTCGTTCCACTTGCACTCCCCCCTCCGGCGTCTGCTCCACTCTCGCTCGTTCCGTCCCCGCTTTCGCCCGGCGTTCCGCCCCCGGTGTCCGTCGCTTCGGGGGTGCTGTTCGCCGTACTCTCTGCGGACGTTCTCGACTCTCGTGACGTGCTGGACGCATCGGTCGTCTCCTGTGATTCCGTCGTTCGTTCGGTCGTCTGCTGCCGAGCAGTTTCCGACTCCTGTGTCGTTTCCCGGGTTCGTGTCCCCGTTTCGGTTTCCGTCTCGGTCGTTTCCGTCGTCGGACGAAGTTTCCGATCGCACGCTTCCGTGTTCGGGTTTCGCTTCGATATAGTCGGCTCGGCGCTTCCCGACTCGTAGGCGGCGACGCTGACGATGACGAACCCGGACTTCCCGATGTCACCGACGTTCGACCTGTCGATTCGCGTTCGACCGCTCACCGGACCGATTTCGTTGTACGAGGTGGCAAAGCCGTCCGACGCGTACCACGACGTGTTGATCGTCACCCGCTCGAAATCGCCCGTCACGACCGCCCTTTCGCAACCCTGAAATTCGATACCCTTCGACCGTGTTCCGTTTTCGTCTTCCATTTCGTTACCTCCTCCGTCTTCCATTTCGTTACCTCCTCCGTCTCCCCCTTCGCCTCCATTCGTTCCGCCGCCTTCCCCGCCGAGTTCGTTCGGGTTCACCCGTCGCCCGTTCAGGTAGACGGTCGCGCCGCCGTCGATTTCGAACGCGGTGAGGTCCCCGGAGAATCGGTAAGCGTCTCCGCCGCCCGCGACCGCACCTCGGGCGCGGTTCCCGGACAGTTCGTCCTCTTCGTCGACGGTGACGTACCGGTCGGCGATGGGCGCGCCGTCGGCGTCCCCGCTCTTCGTTAACCGTCCGCTCACGGCGAACTCGTACCGAATGACGGTACCCGGACTGCCGCCGAAGATGACGAGGTGGTTCGGCAGTGTTCCACTCGGTGCACCCCCCTCGCGACACCACGGACCCGCATACGGATTGACCGCCGTGAACTTCGCTGGTTGCCCCGGCGTCTTCAGTTTCCGGGTATCGAGGCTCACCGAGTCGATCGCGAACGGATAGGGGTCGTGTTCCGCCGTGGGGTGCAGAACGGTGGTTCCGCTGACCGCTCCCGGGAACAGCCAGTTCGTGCCGAGTCCCGCCTCGTCCCAGAAACTGGTGTGTAGCCGAACCCCTCGGAACGTTCCGGTCACCCGCGCGGTGCTACAGTCGAGGAACTCGACGGGCGTTCTTGCGGCGGGCGCGTCGCCGAGTTCGTCCGGTCGAACCCGGCGACCGTCGAGATAGACGCTGACCTCGTTCTGCCGGGCGGAGGAGAGGGAGACCCGAAATCGGGTTATCCGTCCCGTGAATCGATATGCGTCGCCACCGCCAGCGACCGCTCCGCTGGCGTGCCGTCCTCGGTTCGAGATGCTATCTTCCCCGTCGACGGTGACGTATCGGTCGGCGATGGGCGCGCCGCCGCTGCGCCCGCTCTTCCGCAGTCGCCCGCTCACCGTCAGTCCGTACTCGATGACGGAATCGGGGCTGCCGCCGAAGATGACGACGTGGCTGCTCGTTCCGTTCTCGTTCGTTCCCCCCGCTTCGGCCGTGGACGTCGTCCGAACCGATCCCACCGTCCCCACCGCCCCGGCGGTTACCGCGAGTACCCCGCGTCTGCTGATCCGCTCGAAATTCATGAATCCCGAAAGGATTCCACGCCGAGTCGAATAAAACGCGACAACTGTTCTCCCGCCGAGACGGGAGCGCAACGACGGCTTACCGGGGAGTTTTTGACAATAGTAGTGAATCACCGTTCGATCGACATTCGAAAACCGAAGTGCCTTTGCGTTCGCTCGGAACAAATCCGATATGGCTCCCCAGAACGACCCGCTCGCGTGGGAGACGCTCGAATCAGGCGTCGCCTACTCGTGTCCAGGGTTCGACGTTCGAAACGAGGAGGTCCGCCTGCCGGACGGCACCGAAACCGACTTCGACTACCTGACGGAACCCGAAAGCGTGGTCGTCCTCCCGTTCACCGAGGACGGCGACGTCGTCGTCATCGAGGAGTGGCGACAGGCGGTGTCGCACATATCGCGAGGGTTACCGGTCGGCGGCGTGGAACCCGACGACGAGGATTTGGCTGCCGCGGCCAGACGCGAACTCGTCGAGGAGACGGGATACGAGGCGGCACGGGTGCGCCACCTCACGACCGTCGAACCGGCGAATGGGTTCGCGGACAGCCTCCATCACTTCTTCGTCGCGTACGACTGCGTGCCGACCGGCGAGCAGGAACTGGATTACAACGAGAGCATCCGGTCGACGACGACGACGTTCGAGGCGCTCCGCGAGGAGATAGCCGCCGACGGCGTGTACGACGGTCGAACCGTCCTCGGCGTCCTCTACTACGAACTCCTCGGCGAAGGCGAGACCCCACCGCGAACGGAGGGTTGAACAGGGAGGGCGCGGAACGAAACGTATGTACAGCGTCGTGGGTTGTAACGGCTGTAGCAACCTGTGGATAGTCGACGGACGGCCCGAAACGACGCGGTGTCCGCGCTGTGGGAAGCACCGGACCTTCGAGAAACTGAAGAAGTTCGTGAAAACGGACGACGAGGACCACGCCCGCGAGGTGCGCGCGTCCATGCTCGCCAACCGGCAGGGACACGGCGAGGCGTTCGCCGAACTCGACTCGTTCTCCGAGATGGATTCGAAGGCCGACGAGGCCGGAATGGACGACGAGGAGTTCCTCGACCGTTCCGGCGTCGATTCCGAGGAAGTCACCGAGGCCGCGAACCGCGACGCTCGTCGGAATACCGGCACGAGCAAAAAACAGGTGGTTATCGACGCCGTCACGACCCTCGACAGGCCGACTGAAGGGGAAGTGGTCGGATACGCCAGCGAACACGGGGTTTCGAGCGAGTACGTCGAAACGGCGCTCGCCAAACTCGCTCGACGCGGCGAAATCAGCGAGAGTCGCGGACGATATCGTCGGATGTGAACCCGCATCCGGTATCCGTCGGCGTCGAAGGGACGGCCCGACTCAGGGGAGTGCACCGGTCAGCGCCTTCCACACGGCGACGAGCAACGTGACGACGGTGAGCAACAGTTTCAGGAACTGAAGGACGTAATACGCTCGGGATTTCGTTATCGGTGCGTCCCCCTTAATGGGGGCAGTTGCCATTGGAATCACCATTGTGTGGCACGCCGCGAGTCGCTCCCGCGGGTGCCGAGTAATAATCGTCCTCCAATACAATAAATTTCCTGCAATAACAGTTTGGTATTTAATGTCGAAATCGCTATCGACCCAATTCCTCGTGGGCGCTGGAGAGGTGCCGGGACGCGAGCGCGGCGAGGAGGGAGAGTTCGCCGGCGAGCGCGCCGACCGTGATGATTTCGGCGAGCGCGTCGGCGTTGCTTCCGGCGGGGTCGCCGCCGCCGCGGAGACCCAGCACGTCGAGCGCTTCCGCCTGCGTGGGTAGTTTCGTGCCGCCGCCGACGGTGCCGACTTCGAGGCTGGCAATGCTGACGCTGGCGTAGAGTTCATCGTCGCGGGCTTCGACGGTCGTGATGGCGTTGCTCCCTTCGACCACTTGCGCGGCGTCCTGTCCGGTCGCGAGGAACGCCGCCGCGACGACGTTCGCGGCGTGGGCGTTGAACCCGAGTGCCCCGGCCTTCGCGCTGCCGACGAGGTTCTTTCGCGTGTTCGCCTCCTCGATGGCCTCCGGCGTGGTGTGGAGACGTTCCTCGACCGTTTCGCGCGGGACGTGGACGTCCGCTGTGACGCTCCGCCCGCGGCCCTCGATGGCGTTGATGGCGGCCGGTTTCTTGTCGGAACAGAGGTTCCCCGACAGCGCGACGAGGTTCGCCGGGGTCTCCTCTTCGACGAGCGAGGCGGCTTCTCGCGTCGCGATGGTCGCCATGTTCATCCCCATCGCGTCCTTGGTGTCGTAGACGAACCGCAGGAACACGGAGTCGCCGACGACGTAGGTCGTCACGTCCAGCAGTTCCCCGTGGTTGGTCGTGGATTCGGCGACCTCGGCGAGCGCGTCGCGGTTCTCCCGAACCCAGTTCACGACCGCTTCCGCCTCGGCGACACCCTCCACACGGAAGACGGGTGCGCGGGTCATCCCCTGTTTCGTCACCCGTGCGTCCGCCCCACCCGCGGAATCGATGACGGAACAGCCACGGTTGACGCTGGCGAGGAGCGCCCCCTCCGTCGTGGCGAGCGGGAGGTAGTACTCGCCGTCGGCCGACCCGCCACTGACGGCGACCGGCCCGGCCACACCGAGCGGAACCTGAATGGTCCCGACCATGTTTTCGATGGCAGTCTCGGCGTCCTCGGCCGGGAAGGCGTACTGCCCGACGGTATCGAGCGTCGCATCCGTCTCCGATTCGAGGAGTTCCCGGCGCGCCGCCGTCGCCGTGTCGTGGTCCGCGTGGTCTTCGAGTTCGTGCAGGCGCAGGTCTCCCGCCAGTACCCGCTCCGCGAGGTCGTCTGCATCGGTCATGATTCGCCGGTTGTCGTCCCATCCCCTAACAGTTGCTCATTCGGTCGGGCGGTCGCCGCCGGTCGACCGAATTCCCGAGTGTCCCCGAGAAATGGCCAGCAACCATTTTATTCGTCGTGGGTGTTCAGTCCGTATGGAAATCAGACCGGCGACGGTGGACGACGTGAGCGACGTTCGCCGTATCGTGCGTTCGGCGTGGGACGACTCCTACGGCTTCCTCTCCGAACGGGAACAGGACGTCGCGTTCGAGGAGTGGTACGGTTCGGACCGACTCGAAGCACAACTCCGCGACGAGGATGCGATATTTCTCGCGTCAGTCACGGACGGCGAACTGGTCGGGTTCGCGTACGCCACCACCGACATCGACCCCGAACGCGTCGGAGAGAGCGAGATACGGAGCATCTACGTCGACCCCGACGAGTGGCGGACTGGCGTGGGAAGCGACCTCCTCGCCGCGATAGAGGACCACGTAAGCGAGCGCGGGTTCACGCAGCTGTCGGCTCCCATCTTCACCGAGAACGAACGCGGACGTGCGTTCTTCGAGGCCAACGGCTTCGAACGGATCGAAGAGCGCGTCGTCGACCTGTTCACGGGTGGGACGTGCGATGCGGTCGTCTACTACCACCAGTTTTCGAAATGACGGAAACGGGTCGTTTCGGGTGTCATTGCCGAACTTGCTGGCGGCGAGAGGCTTAACACCCATCCACCCGTAGCGAAACCGTGCACAGGTCGCGTCTCTTGCTCGCCATGGCCGCCGTCTTCGCCGGAATCACGGTCTCGATGGTTTCGCTGGGATTCGCGTACAACCCTGTTCTCATCATTTTCGCGGTCCCGTTCGGCATCACGACGGCCATCCTGTGGTATCACGCCACGGGTCGACTCGCGAAGAAGGTCGAACGCGAGGCGTACCGAGAACCGCGTCGGGGGTTCGGCCCGTCGCCCGGTGCGGCACGCGAGCAGGCCCGACAGCAAGCACGCGAACGAGCGCGTTGGCAAGCGGCGGGAAGGGGTCGAGCACGGACCGGTGAGAGGGCGACGGGCGGGCGCGCTACGGTCGGCGGACGGCCCAGCCCGAGTCCGAAGGAGGCCTATCGAATCCTCGGCGTCGATGCCGACGCGGACGAGGATACGGTCCGGCAGGCCTACCGTGAGAAGGTGAAACGCGTTCATCCCGACCGAGCGGACGGGAACGAAGAAGCGTTCAAACGTGTCAACAAGGCGTACGAACGCGTTCGCACCGACCGCTGATTATCAGTCGCGGTACTGACGGACGAATTTATTATGGATGGTTCATAACACATCTCGTACTAAACCATGCCGACACTACCGACTCCGGCCATCGGTCCACGTATGTGCCGGAATCTGTCGTTTCATCCGATACCTCCAAACATTTATCGAGAGGTTGTCATCTGATGCGACCCAATAGAGCCGTTTCACTGCTCGTCGTCGCCGTCCTCCTCTGTTCGCTCCTCGTGGGACCGATTTCGTTCGTCGGCGCGGCCGGAAAAAGCGCCACCTTCGAAACGCGATCCCCCGGCGACGACCGCGGCGATGTGATTCCGATCACCGTTCACGCCTCGAAAGCGGCGACGGTCAACATCGGGTCGCCCGAACAGGGATTTTGGGTGCAGGTGAACGTGACGAAGGGCACCACGACGCTCGACCTCAACACGTACCGGGCCGACGACCCGAACGAGACGATTTCGTTGCGGAAGGGCGGAATCAGGGGAACGCCGAACGTGCGGATTCCGTCGGAATCGGGACCGCTCCAACCCGGCGTGTACGATATGAACGTCACGGTCGGTGGGGTTACACAGGACATTGGTTCGTTCACGGTCGAACGACGGGAGACGGGCGACGCGTGGACGGGAGTGTTGCCGACACCGGAGGCGGTGAATCCCGACGAGTTCGAAACCCCGGACGACCTACGGAAAGCGGCGTCAGCGACGGAAAACGGGACGGTTGCGAAAGGCGATCAGTTCGTTCTCGCCGTCAACGTGTCCGGGATGTCGGGATTCCTCGACAAGTCGATGCTCGACGGAAGCGGGGAGAACGTCAGCGTTCACTTCCGCGAAACGAACGCGCATCGTAACACCGTTCCGAACGAGTTTGACGGCGACGAAGCGACGCGAATGATGCTGGACGACGAAAACGACGTGTTGTACCTCATCCTCGACACGGATGAACACGGCATCGAAGCCGGAGATGCGTACGACGTTACGTTCGAAATCGGCGCGGAAAACGGATTGGTGACGGAACCGGAGCGGGCGACGACGACGTTTTCGGTCGAGGAGCGGCGCGTCGCGTTGGACTACTCGGGTGACGTGCTGGTCGTCGAAGATCGAACTAGAATCGGTGGAACGACGAATCTCGCGCCGGGGACGACGGTGAACGTGACCGCCTACGATACGGGAAAGAAATCGTTCTTCTGGCCGAAAACGGCGACGGTGACGGAGGAGCGGACGTTCGGCGCGACGTTCGATTTCGGCGGCGTCGAACCGGGGACCTCCTTCAGTATCGAACTCCGTGACCAAGACAGGACCGTTACCGGCGTCGTCGCCGCAAGACAGACGACGTCCGCGACGACGACTACGACGACTACGGTGACAACCACGACGACCACGACGACAGAACCTACGACAACCACGATGACGGAGACTCCCACGAACACGACAACGGCGACCACCACGACAATGGCGCTTCCGCCCGTCGAGACCGAGCAACCCATCACCGCACAGTCGGTTTCGGAGGGTGGCCTGCCGGGATTCGACGTACCTGTCGCGCTCGTGGCACTCGTGGCGGGGGCCGTTCTCGTCCTTCGCCGGACGCGATGAACGTGTCCGATGGTTTTTATACTATGATTGACCATATCTGCACAAAACGGGAGACCCGCTTCAGACCATGATACGACAGATTCCCGACGAAGAATTCCCGGAGTTCGTCGCCGCCCTCTGGAAGAAACAGGGCTGGCAAACGACGGTGACGGAGAAGTCCGGTAAATCGTTCGTCGCCCTCCAACGCGACGGCGGAGAAGGGCTCATCTGGGCCGATCCCGAAACGGGTGAGAACGTCAGCGGACAGGACCTCCAGCAGTTCGTGAGAATCTGCCAGAAGTACGGCGTCGATGAAGGTGCCGTCGTCACGCCGGGAACGTTCAGCGAGGACGCGGAGAAGATCGGCGAGCAGACGGGCGTCCAGTTGGTCGACGGCGAGAAACTCCGAACCATCGTCGAAGCCCGCGAACTTCACGACTTCGTGGAACGGTTCGTCGAGGGCGGAGATGGCTCCGACGGAGACGGTGAAGACGGGGACGGCTTCTCACTCCCCGTCTCGCTCCCGAACGGAGTACCGCGGAAAGCGGTGGCCGGTGTCTTCGTCGCCCTCCTCGCCATCGTCGCCGCTGCCGTCGTCGCGCCCACGATTCTCGGAACCGGCGGCGACGTACGGACCAGCGGCGGATGGAACGTCACCGCGAACTCCACCGCACCGAGCGACGCGACGGGCGCGCTCGACGTCGGATGGAACACGAAACGCGTCTCGAAGGTGAACCCGGAACGCGGCAACGGCGTGTACAAACCGGATGACGGAGAGGAATTTCTCCTCGTCTCGATGAACGTCACGAACTCGGGGAGTGACTCGCTCGGCCTCCGACCACAGGACTTCGCGCTCCGATCGAACGGAACGCTTCGAGGGTACCAGCCACTCAACGACACCCAGGGGTTTCAGCCGAGCGTCCTCGATAGCGACGAGTCGGTGAGCGTGTGGTTCGTCTTCTCCATCGACGACGACGCGACGAACGCGACCATCGTCACGACGGGGCGACTTCGACGTGACCACGTCCGAACGAAGTTCACCCACGACGAAACGCTGGCCGTCGAGACCTAATTATAACTCCCGAACGCATCGTACCGATGCCGTGTAAACCAGCCTGTAACGCGGGCAACCCTTTTGGCCTGTGGTCCCTAATTCGCCTCCATGAGCGCCGACCGCGCCGCCTTACAACGCGCTCTCGACCGAGGAGAGCAGGAGGGCGGCAGCGTGGAGTTCAAGGAACGACTCACGAGGGAGATCCACCTCGCCCACGGGCGAATGGAAAGTCTGGCCGCACAACTGCGTCACCGTGTCCTCTCCGGTGACGGCGTGGCGACGTACGTCGTCGGCGTGACCGACGACGGCGGCTTGGCGGGTATCGACCCGGACGCGTTTTCGGAATCGATGGACGTGTTGTCACTGCTCGCCGAGGAGGCGGGTGCACACATCGAGGACGTACAAACGTGGGGTATCGACGCGAACGAAACCAGCATCCGCGCCTCGACGCGGAACGGGAACGGCGGACTGGTCGGCGTCGCCACGATTCGGGAAGGGGCCGTCCTCGACATCGACAGCGAACACATCGTCGTCGGCACGGCGGGTCACGTCGACCACGGGAAAAGCACGCTGGTCGGCAGTCTCGTCACCGGACAGGCAGACGACGGCGAAGGCGGGACGCGGGGCTATCTCGACGTGCAACCGCACGAAGTTCAACGTGGTTTGAGCGCGGACCTCTCCTACGCGGTGTACGGCTTCGACGACGAGGACGGACCGGTCCGCATGGACAACCCGCATCGCAAATCCGACCGCGCGCGGGTGGTCGAGGAGAGCGACCGCCTTGTCTCCTTCGTGGACACCGTGGGCCACGAACCGTGGCTTCGCACCACCATCCGCGGCCTCGTCGGACAGAAACTCGACTACGGCCTGCTGACCGTCGCGGCGGACGACGGCCCGACGAAGACGACGCGCGAACACCTCGGCATCCTGCTCGCGACCGAACTCCCGACCATCGTCGCCATCACGAAAACCGACGCGGTGAGCGAGGAACGTGCCACGGAGGTCGAACGCGAGGTCGAACACCTGCTCCGAGAGGTCGGCAAAGTGCCGCTCCGCGTCGAACGTCACGGCGTCGACGTCGCTATCGAGGAGGTGGACGAGAACGTCGTCCCGATTCTGCTGACCAGCGCGGTCACGATGGACGGACTCGACGCGCTCGATACGATGTTCGAGCGACTGCCGAAGACGACGGCCGACAGCGGCGAGTTCAAGATGTACATCGACCGAAGCTACAGCGTGACCGGCGTCGGCGCGGTCGCCAGCGGAACCATCAATTCCGGGTCAGTCGAGACGGGCGACGAACTGCTCCTCGGTCCCATGTCTGACGGGCAGTTCAGGACCGTCGAAGTCCGTTCCATCGAGATGCACTATCACCGCGTGGACGAGGCCAAGGCGGGCCGAATCGTCGGCATCGCGCTGAAAGGAGTTCGAGAACCGGAGATCGAACGCGGGATGGTCCTGCTCCCCGCCGATTCCGACCCCGAACCCGTCCGCGAGTTCGAAGCCGAAGTGATGGTGCTCAACCATCCGACCCGAATCGGAACGGGCTACGAACCCGTCGTCCACTTGGAAACGGTCAGCGAAACCGCCGTCTTCGAACCCGAGGGTGGCCACCTCCTTCCCGGCGACAAGGGCACGACGCGAGTCCGGTTCAAGTTCCGACCCTACCTCGTCGAGGAGGGACAGCGGTTCGTCTTCCGCGAGGGACAGAGCAAAGGGGTCGGCACCGTGACCGATGTGAATCCGAACGAGTGATCGAACTCTTCGTTGATCTTCTGGAGCTCTTACGATAGCACGTGGTGCATCGGTAGCGCAGCCTTCATACGTCAGAACGGCCTTTAAACGGGGGTTGAAAGGATGAAGACGCAATACTACACGTCAACGAGTATCGACGGGTATCTCGCCGACGAGAACAACTCCCTCGACTGGCTCTTCCAGTTCGGAGAGATCGATGAGATAGAGGGCGCGAAGGACGACTACCCGCAGTTCATAGAACAGGTCGGGGCCTTGGCAATGGGTTCGATGACGTACGAGTGGATTATCGAACACGAAAACCTGCTGGAGGAGCCGGAACTATGGCCGTATGAGACCCCGGCTTGGGTGTTTAGTAGTCGGGAGTTGCCGGAGATAGATGGGGCGAACATTCACTTCGTGCAGGGGGATGTCGCACCCGTCCACGCGGATATGGTGGAGGCAGCAGCCGGAAAGAACGTCTGGCTCGTCGGTGGCGGTGATCTCGTGGGACAGTTCCACGAGAACGGTCTCCTCGACGAAATCATTCTCACCGTCGCACCCGTCACGCTCGGTTCGGGCGCACCGCTACTGCCGCGCAGGATTACCGACCCGCCGTTGAGACTGACGAACGTAGAACAATACGGTGACATCTTTGCGGTTTTGACCTACGAAGTTGCAGTAACTCGATGAGCTACTCGGTCAGGCGTCCCGCCTTCTCTCGGAATCCGATAACCGGAGAGGATGATGCTCGGTCCGAGGAGTCGAGGTCCATGAAAACGGATCGGTCACGGAACCGTCGATAGATGGCCGAGAAACCGCTCGATACCACGTTACAAGGCGAGCCGAGAAATCGTTTGGAATTTCGCCGAACCCTCCCGAATCGGGTTCGGGCTACCGTCCGTATCTACGGCGTCCGCCACGGCCGTTCCGCGAGCGGATGAAGCGTCTCGAACGCGAAGTCGGGGACCGGGTCGGGCACCGTATCGAGGTCCGCTGGAACCCACACCGCGTCGATTCCCGCGGCTTTCGCGCCGGGGATATCGGTATCGAGTGAGTTCCCGACGTGCAGGGCTCGTTCGGGTACGGTATCGAGTTCGGAGAGTGCACGCTCGAACGGGTCGGAGTTCGGTTTTGCCGGCGTATCGTGGCCCGCAAACACGACCGTATCCGCGTACCGTTCGATACCGAGCGCGGTCATCTTCGTCCGTTGCATCTCCGGAGCACCGTTCGTAACGATGCCGATGGCGTGCTCCTCGGCCAACGCGTCGAGCGTTTCCGACGCACCTGGCAGATACCGAACCCGAGAGTGGTCTCGAACGTCGGCGAATGCGGCCGCGACCCGGCGTCCCGTCTCGTCCCCGTGGCCGTTTTCCCGCGCGAGCGCCGCGAAACAGTCGGCTCGCTGTTCGTCCACGCTCAGTCCCGCTTCGAGAAACTCGTCGTAACGGGCGTGGTACGTCGGAACGTCGAAAAACGGGTCGACTCCGACACGGTCGAACGACGTTGCGAGTACGTCCTCCGAACGTTGTTCGTACTCCAACAGCGTGTCGTCCAAGTCGAAAAGCAGCGTGTCGATTGGCACGCTCCATACGTACACAACGGGTCGATAAAAATGTGCCATCGTGGAGTCTCGTGTCCGGACTTGGGCTCCTTCGCAAAACCTCGGTTCCGAAATCCGTTTTTCCCTCCCGACGCGACACGGGCGGGTGTGTTCGAAGGGGAACAACTGGGCGTCGGTTCGTTTTTGATATTTACGGACGCCAATAGCCGTCGTCGGACCGCTCCGCGAGACCCAACAGCACCGCCCACTCCAGCATGTTTTCGACGCGTTCGCGCCAGACTTCATCCACCCGCGTCGGGTCCTTGTGGCGTTCCCACATCGGAATCTCCTCGCTGAACTCCTCGAATACGGCGTCACTGTCGAGCGGTTCGTCTTCCGGCAGCGCGTCAAGGACAGTTGAGACGCCGTACACGCGCGTTCGGAACGCTTCGGAGAGTTTCTCCTCGTCCGGGTCACGGCGCAGGCGAACGAACCCGCTTTCCGTTTCCTCGGCCAGTTCGAGCGCCCGCAGGAACGTGAGCCACGTCCGCGCGGTGTCCCGGCTTTGGAAGCCGATTCGTCGCATCAACCGCGCACAGCAGTCGTCCTCCGTGCCGGGAACCAGCGGTACCGCACGCTGGACGTCGCTCAGGAAGTCGAGGTCCTCGGGCGTTTTCGGGACGGGTTTGAACTTCACAGGTCGAAGCTCTCCGCCAGCAGGTCGTCGTTCGTCTCACCGAGGACGTGCGTCGATCCGTTTACCACGTTCACCGTCACCTGCGCCGGGGCGAAGACGCTCTCGGGAATCTCCTCGAAGTCCCACCCTTCCTCGTCGAAGAACGTCTCGAACGTCGTGCCGTACTCGTCACCCGCCGTCGATGGCAGTTCGTCGAAGCGATCGAACTCCTCGTCCACGGTGAGGTGGACCTTCCCGCCGTACGCGAGCGCGTCGTTCGTCCGGCCGATGGCCGTCTCCTCGTCGTAGCTGATGGGTGCGACCGGCGCGGACCCCATCGCCGAGCGGACGTCGAGCGGGTCGTAGCCGAGTTCGGTCAGGCGGAAGACTGCGAGTTCAGCGGCACGGGACGCGACGGTGACGCTCCCCGCCATGCTCCCGGTGGCGAACGTGGGCAGGTAGACCGAGTTCGGGTCCACCTCCGCGAGGTCGGCGACGTGTTCCGCCACGTCCTCCGTCGGAAGCGTGTCGGATTCGACGGCGAGGACGGCGAAGTCGAACGCGTCCGTGTAGCCCACGCGGCGGTACTCGTCCTCCTCTGCGACCAACGCGCGTGCGGGACCGCTTCCGAGTCCTTCGAAGTCCTCCACCGTCAGTTCCCATCCCGCCTTCTGCGAGCAGAGCAGGGCGACCGCCGGGTGGTCCGTCGTGAGTTCGACGTGCGGTATCGGCGCGCCCGCGACGTCGTCCATCCGCGTCTGTATCGTCGCCAGTCCGGCCGTCTGGAGTTCGGCGAGGAGCAGTCCAGCCTCCATCCCGCCGGTCGCTTCGACGCCGAAGTCGAGAACGGTCGCCTCGTTGTCCAGTTCGTACGCGGCGACGTTCAGTTCGTCCGCGAAGTCGATGGTCTCGTCCACGAGTTCGAGCGCCATCCGGTTGAGACTCTCCATGTCTCGGGATTGGTGGTCATCCGGTAAACCGTTCCGGGTTCGCGACTGCGTCAGCGCTCCCGTTTCGCTTCCCGCCCCAATTCGGCTTCGACCGCGTCGACTTTTTCGCGCGCTCGTTGGTCACGCGCTCGCTTGTCGTCGATTTTGAGGACCGTACTCACGCGGTCGCCGTCGACGGCCTCGTGGGCGGCTTGTGCCGCCGCGAACAGTTCGTCCGCCGAATCGGCTTCGATGACGGTTCCCATGGGATTCGTCTCGTAGGACACGTCGAACTCGTCGAGCGCGTCGACCGCCTTCGCGACTTCGCTTGCCATGCTTCCCTCCGTGACCGGTGCGACCGACAGCAGTGCGATTACCGTCATACGTTCCCCCTCGTTCCCGATCTCCCTGAACGTGTGGGTTGCACCGGAGCTTCGGACGACGTGCGAAAAATAACCCGCAACCAAACCGCTATCGCGTCGATTGCGGTCCCTGTTCGTATCGCCGCGGTTCCGGCTGCGGTGCTTCCGGATTTTGATTTTGGTTTTGCGGCGGTGCTTCCGGTTCCCTCCGCCCGTTGGTCGACTGTATCGGCTCCCGCTGGAGGTGCGCTTCGAGGAACCAGAGATATTTGTCCACCTCGCGCGAGAGTTCGGTCAGCAGGTCGGCGGTATCCTGATCCCCGTGTGAAATCGCGGCATCGATGCCACCCCGGAGGTTCGCGGCGTGAAGCGCGAGGTTGTTTGCCAGCGCTTCGACGTACTCCAAACCGGTCACAGCGTTCGTCCGTATCTCGGGAATCCGCGTGTTCGTCGCCGCCATCCGAACCGTTCCCCGCGCCTCGCCGCCCAGTGCGGTCGCCCGCTCCGCGATATCGTCGCCGTGTTCGAACAGTTCGTCCGCCAACTCGTCGAACAGCAGGTGGAGTTGGTAGAAGTTCTGTCCCTTCACGTTCCAGTGGGCGTACTTCGTCTGCGTCAGCAGGTCCGTCGTGTCCGCGAGCGTCTGATTCAACAGTTCCACGAGCGCCCGCCGCTCGTCGTCCGCGATGTCGTTTTGTGTGAAGAACATCCGCGCCGGTCGTTCGTCTTGTCTGTCACTCATTCTCCCCACCTCGATACTCAGAAGGACGGATTCGGGCAAGAGTATTGTGGGCAGTTTCGTGACGTTTGTACTGTCATTCCTTCGAGCTCACTTCCTTCCGGCCCGTCAAACTGTCCGGGTCGAGATGGAAGTGTCGAAACGCCACGTCCTCGGGCGGTCGTTCGAAGATGTCCACCAGCGGAATATCCACCTCCCACATGCGCTGGGCCACGGCCGAATCGTACGGCAGGTCGGCCACCTCCTCCAGATACCCGCTCGCGACGACGCTTCGATATCCCCCGTCCGTCTTCTCGTACGTGACGAACGAAATCGGGTCGTCGAGCAACGCCTCCTTTTCGCTGTTCGGGGGAAACGAGAACCGGAAGTAGAAATCACCCGTCTCGGCGTAGTAGCCGTACGATATCGGTAACGTGAACGGCGGGTCCGAGTCGGGCGTCGAAAACGAGACGACACCGGTCCCGCCGATTCCGAGGAAGTCGTTCAGCTCTTCGTCAGTCATCTGTACCCACCGAAGCCCTTGCATGGGTGTGAGTACTACTCACTGGTAGAAAGTTGTTGGCGGGTCCAATGCGCGAACGGGAGAAGTGCGCTGGCTGGGATTGTGAACGACGCCCAGACGGTCCTGCTCACTCACTAACGTTCGCAGACGTGCGTCTGGTCTCATTCAAATCCAGTGCGCATTTTTCTCACAGACGACTCGCGGCACTCGTCGTTGTGAGTTCGAAAAATGCGCTGGCTGGGATTTGAACCCAGGTTGTGACCATGGCAAGGTCACGTGATACCACTACACTACCAGCGCGTTTCGTTCGCCGCGTGTTGCGACATTACCATCTTGCCACGCGTGGGTATAAATGCATTACGCAAGCGAGGTGATAGGGTGGTTTCGAGGAGACACGATTTCGACGCGGTAGGTCGCGGTAATCGTACTCAGACGTGGGCAACACAAGCGGTGTCGTACGACTCTCCGGCGACAAGAGAGCGATTATAGAAGTCTTGCTCATACGGGTTAGCAGCCCAACCGAGAAGCCTCTCTGAGGATGTTGAGTGATGGGTAAACCGGGGAAGTCTCCCCGATTGACTCCACCAAGTCCGTTTCGTTTTTCGTGGGCAACGTTTGAAAATGTATCGCCCGCTTTCCAGACAACACAATGATATGTTTTAATACGATGTAGTGTATAGTATTAGGTGGAGTCGGAATGACTCCACCAAGTCCCCCTAACGAAATTCAGGAATGGGCGAAACTCCTCGCTCAACTCGCTGCCATCGCAGCGTTCGTCCTGAAACTCGCTGGAATATGGTAGAAGCGTAGAACGGGGCGATAGCCCCGAACCACCTTGTTCGGTGGTCTACGAGGGGACGATCTCTTCAGCCATGCTCAAACATACAACGGATGCATACTGGTGGACCGTCCGGGCCGGGAATGGAATTATTGCGTTCGCACTGATAGCTACGGTATTGTGGTTGCTGCCAGCGCTCGAAGCGCGTGGCCTTGGGTTAGTCGGCTGGGTGTTGGCAACCGTGCTACTTCTGTTGAACGTCGGAGGTTTCGTCGAGGGCGTGCGTAAACTCCGTAGTGAGTAACCCGGTCTCGAAATTCTTTCGCGTACAGTAGCGATTGTAAATTCGGCAGGAGTATGGTTGCTGGGATTGTGGACCAGAGCAAGACGTTCCGGGATGCTCACTCTCCGGTCGTTGCGCTTCCGGGCATGCGACTGGTCTCATTCAAATCCACGGAACGATTTCATCGCTCGTGTTTGGGCGAGCACCGCGTAGCGTGTGCTCGCCGAGTTGCTCGCGATAGAAATGCGCTGGCTGGGATTTGAACCCAGGTTGTGACCATGGCAAGGTCACGTGATACCACTACACTACCAGCGCAGGGTTGCTTGCACTTTTTCGTATTCCCGACTACTGTATAAGACTTGCGAGTTGGTGTGCTGCACGTGTGAAAATCACTCTCAAATTCATCTTGATTTCGATGATTTGGGGCGTGTGAATACGTCACGCGCCTAAATCCGAAGCGGCACTCTTTTAACCGTCAGTACGAAAACTTCGCTACAGTCTAGTGATGAGGCGTCGAAGCGTAACGGTATGACCGTCAGCATACTCGTCCCATCGTCCCTCGTCCGGGAAGCCGAAGACAAACGCGAGGCAACTCGCAAAATCGGCTACGTCGCCCGCGCGGCGACCGTGTTCCGGGCGGACCGCTTGGTCGTCTTCCCCGACGGGGAAGGCGAACGGAAGTGGGGCGCTGGATTCGTCGAAACCATACTGAAGTACGCCGCCACACCGCCCTACCTTCGAAAGGAGGCATTCGGGAGGCGGGACGAATTGGAGTATGCGGGCATCCTACCGCCGCTCCGCGCATCATCGCAGACCGGCCTCGAATCACAGAGTTCGGGGTCGTTAAGACAGGGAATCGTGACCGAGGTCGGACCTGAAGGGCGCGTTCGGGTCAATTGCGGACTGCAACACCCGATCTCACTCGTCGTTCCGTCGCAAATGACGGTCGACGAGGGGGAACGCGTTACCGTCAGGATCTCTTCGAGAAGACCGGTCCGTGCGAAGCTCGTGGACGACCCCATCCCGGGGCTCACAGTGACGCGCATGGACCTCTCGGCGGCCCTCGACCGCGACGATGCTGGCGTTACGATCGCCACGTCGCGTTACGGAGAACCGCTCTCCGTCGAACGACTCGGTGAAGTCGTCACGCGAACCGAACGCGACGGAATGACCGTCGCGTTCGGCTCGCCAGGTCGAGGACTGCCGGAGATCTTCGGGGTGTCCCCCGAAGGAATCTCCGCGGTCGAATCCGGCGTACCAGCCCGGTTCGACCTCTGGCTGAATACGGTTCCGAATCAAGGCAGCGAGGTCATACGAACTGAAGAAGCGATGTTCGCCTCCCTCGCGAGCCTTACCCTCAACATCGAGTGATACGATGCCAGAAACAAGCAGACCACGCAAAGGTTCGCTGGGCTTCGGCCCCCGAAAGCGCGCGACGAGCGAAGTTCCGCGCTTCAACTCGTGGCCCGACAGTGACGGTCAGCCGTCGCTGCAGGGATTCGCGGGTTACAAGGCAGGAATGACCCACGTGGTGATGGTCAACGACGAGGCAAACTCCCCCCGCGAAGGGATGGAGGAGACCGTACCGGTCACCATCGTCGAAACGCCCCCGATGCGGGCCGTCGCTCTTCGAGCCTACGAAGACACGCCGTACGGGAAGAAACCACTGACGGAAGTGTGGGGTTCGGAGTTCCACGACGAACTCGGCCGCACGCTCAACGTTCCGGAGAACCACGACGCCGACGGTGCGGAGGAAGACCTCCGCGCGGCCATCGAGGCGGGCGACGTGGCGGACCTCCGGGTCATCACCCACACCGTCCCCAGCGACCTCAAGAACGTACCGAAGAAACGACCGGACGTCATGGAAACGCGAATCGGCGGCGGCTCCCTCGAGGACCGCGCCGACTTCGCCCTCGAGCTACTCGAAGACGGCGGGGAACACGACATCACTGACGTGTTCCGCGCAGGCGAGTACCTCGACACCAGCGGCGTCACGAAAGGAAAAGGAACGCAGGGTCCCGTCAAGCGATGGGGCGTCCAGAAGCGGAAGGGCAAACACGCCCGCCAAGGCTGGAGACGCCGCATCGGTAACCTCGGCCCGTGGAATCCGTCGCGCGTTCGCTCGACGGTTCCGCAGTTGGGTCAGATGGGGTACCACCAGCGTACCGAACTCAACAAGCGTCTCATCGACCTCGGCGACGACGACGAGGCCTCCGTCGACGGTGGCTTCGTCAACTACGGCGAGGTCGATGGTCCGTACGCGCTCATCAAGGGTTCGGTGCCGGGCCCGAACAAGCGCCTCGTGCGCTTCCGCCCTGCCGTTCGACCAACCGACCAACCGCGCCTCGACCCCGAGGTGCGCTACGTAAGTACGGAGTCCAACCAGGGATAATCCATGCAGGCAACAGTACGTGACCTGAACGGCGAGGACGCAGATACGGTCGACCTGCCGGACGTGTTCGACACGACCGTCCGCACCGACCTCATCAAGCGTGCCGTGCTCGCCGCACAGGCAAACCGGAAACAGGACTACGGTACCGACCCCCACGCCGGGATGCGTACCTCCGCCGAGTCGCCGGGCAGTGGCCGCGGTATGGCCCACGTCCCGCGAACCAACGGACGGGGTGCTCGCGTTCCGTTCACCGTGGGCGGCCGTGTCGCACACCCGCCCAAAGCGGAGAAAGACCGCTCCCTCTCGATCAACAAGAAGGAGCGAAAACTCGCGGTCCGGAGCGCCATCGCGGCGACCACGGACGCGGAACGCGTCGCTGAGCGCGGACACGACTTCGACGAGGACACGGAACTCCCCCTCGTCGTGAGCGACGACTTCGAAGACCTCGTGAAGACCCAAGAGGTCGTTTCCTTCCTCGAAGCGGTCGGCATCGACGCCGACATCGCACGCGCGGAGGACAACAAGAAGGTCCGTGCCGGACGCGGGAAGACCCGTGGCCGCAAGTACAAGACGCCGAAGTCGATCCTGTTCGTCACCAGCGAGGAACCGTCGCGCGCAGCGCGAAACCTCGCGGGTGCCGACGTCGCGACGGCGCGTGAGGTCAACGCGGAAGACCTCGCGCCCGGAACGCAGGCGGGACGACTGACCGTCTGGACCGAAAGCGCACTCGAAGAGGTGGCGGACCGATGAGTGTAGTGGAATATCCGTGGGTTACGGAGAAAGCGATGAACGAGATGGACTTCGACAACAAGCTCCAGTTCATCGTCTCGCTCGACGCGACGAAGCCGGAAATCCGCGACGAGATCGAGGACCGCTACGATGTCACCATCGAGAAGATCAACACCCAAGTCACGATGAACGGTAAAAAGAAGGCGACCGTCTCGTTGTCGGACGACGACGACGCACAGGACGTCGCCTCCCGAATCGGGGTGTTCTGATAATGGGACGAAGGATTCAGGGACAGCGACGTGGACGTGGAGGACCGACCTTCCGTGCTCCGTCGCACCGATACAAAGCAGAACTGAGCCACAAGAACGCCGAAGACAGCGACTTGGTCACCGGGACGGTCGTGGGTATCGAACACGACCCCGCCCGCAGTGCTCCGGTCGCGGCCATCGAGTTCGAGGACGGCGACCAGCGACTCGTCCTCGCACCCGAAGGCGTCGGAGTCGGAGAGGGGATTCAGGTCGGCGTTTCCGCCGAAATCAAGCCGGGCAACACGCTCCCGCTCGCCGAAATCCCGGAAGGGGTTCCGGTGTGCAACGTCGAGCGCCAGCCCGGTGACGGCGGCAAGTTCGCCCGCGCATCCGGCGTCGGTGCGAACCTCATCACGCACGACCGAGAGGCCGCCATCGTGGAACTCCCGAGCGGCGAAGTCCGACGACTCTCGCCCCAGTGCCGTGCCACCATCGGCGTCGTCGCCGGTGGCGGACGGACGGAGAAACCGATGGTCAAGGCCGGTAACAAGTATCACAAAATGAAGGCACGCGGCACCAAGTGGCCGAACGTGCGTGGTGTGGCGATGAACGCCGTGGACCACCCGTTCGGTGGCGGTGGCCGCCAGCACCCCGGACGCCCGAAGAGCGTCTCCCGAGACGCTCCGCCGGGACGAAAGGTCGGAGACATCGCGTCCAAGCGAACCGGACGCGGAGGTAACAAATGAGCGGAAGCGATTATCGAACAGGACGCGAGGGTGAGTTCACCTATCGCGGCTACGATCTCGACGAACTGCAGGACATGAGTCTTGAGGAAGTCGCGGAACTGCTGCCCGCACGAATGCGGCGAAGCATCCTTCGCGGGTTGACCGTCGAGCAGGAGAAACTGCTCGACAAGGCCCAGGAGAAGACCGAGCAAGAATCGGCGAACAGCCCGATTCGGACGCACCTGCGCGACATGCCCGTGCTCCCGTCGTTCGTCGACAAGACGTTCGCCGTCTACAACGGCAGCGACTTCGAGCGCGTGCGAATCGAGCCGGAGATGTTGGGACACTACCTCGGTGAGTTCCAGCTGACCCGCAACTCGGTCGAACACGGACAGGCGGGAATCGGTGCGACCCGCTCCTCGAAGTTCGTGCCACTCAAATAAACCATGGGAATCAGCTACAGCGTCGATGCCGACCCGGACACCACCGCCAAGGGGATGCTCCGAGATCGGCACATGAGCCACAAGCACAGCAAGGCGATTGCCCGAGCGATAAAGGGCAAAACCGCCGGGGACGCGAAAGCGTACCTCCAGCAGGTCGTGAACGAAGAGCGGTCGGTGCCGTTTAAGCAGCACAACAGCGGCGTCGGCCACCGTTCGGACATCGACGGCTGGGACGCGGGTCGCTACCCCGAGAAGGCCAGCAAGGCGTTCATCGAACTGCTCGACAACGTCGTCGGCAACGCGGACGCCCAAGGGTTCGACGGCGAATCGATGGAAATCATGCACGTCGCCGCCCACAAGGTCGGCGAAGTGCAGGGACGAAAACCCCGAGCGTTCGGCCGCGCATCCGCGTGGAACACGCCCGAGGTCGACGTCGAACTCATCCTTGAGGAGGTCGACAACTAATGGCAGACGAACATCAGTTCATCGAAGACGGGCTTCAGCGCTCGCAGATAGACGAGTTCTTCGCGGAAGAACTCGGCCGAGCGGGCTACGGCGGCATGGACGTCGCCAAGACGCCGATGGGGACACAGATCGTCCTCATGGCCGAAAAGCCCGGTATGGTCATCGGAAAGGGCGGGAAGAACATCCGGAAGATCACCCGAGAACTCGGTGAGCGGTTCAACCTCGACGACCCGCAGATCGACGTTCAAGAGGTCGACGAACCGGACCTGAACGCTCGTATCGTCGCCGACCGACTCGCCAACGCGCTCGAACGCGGATGGTACTTCCGGAAGGCGGGTCACACGACCATCGACCGCATCATGGACTCCGGCGCACTCGGCGCCGAAATCGTCCTGTCCGGGAAGGTCACGGGTGCGCGCTCGCGCGTTGAGAAGTTCAACCGCGGCTACATCAAGCACAACGGCGAACCCGCCCAGACCATCGTCGATCACGGTCAGGGCGTCGCGGTGATGAAACTCGGCACCATCGGTGTCGACGTGAAGATCATCCCGCCGGGAGCGGACCTGCCGGACGACTTCCAGATCGAGGAGGGCGCGAACCCCGAAGAACTCGTTCCCGATGCCGTCGAGGCCAACGAGGCCGCCGACCTCATCGAGGAACCGAGCGAGGACGAACTCGAAGACCTCCGCGCCGACGAGAACGAAGAATCGCCGGAACCCGGCGATGCCGACGTCGACGAAGAGGTCGTCGAGGAAGTCATCGAGGACGAGTCCGAAGCCGACGCCGACGAATCCGAACCCGAGTCCGTCGAGGAAGAACTCGACGAACTCGAAGAGGACGTCGAGGCGGAAGCGGAGGAACTCCTCGAAGAGATGGAAGGCGAGGAGCAGGGTTCCTCGGAAAGTTCGAGCGGGCAAAGCCCGCGAGAGGGCGAGGAGGAGTCGGACGAAGACGAAGAGGCGGAACAGGCAGAAGAGGAGGCTGAAGAATAATGGCCATCCTCCACACCTCGGAAATCCGCGACATGACGCCCGCAGAGCGGGAGACCGAACTCGAAGACCTCGAGACGGAACTGCTCAACGCGAAGGCCGTCAAAGCCGCGGGTGGTGCGCCGGAGAACCCCGGTCGCATCAAGGAACTCCGTCGAACCATCGCTCGAATCAAGACGATTCAGCAAGAAGAAGGCGACCTCGAATAAGATGCCACTGACACCCGAGACGCTCACGAAACACGAACTCGTCGGCCTGTACGTACGGGTCGTTTCGGCGGCGAATCCGTCCCTCGAAGCCATCGAAGGGCGAGTCGTTGCCGAGACGATGCGCACGCTTACCGTCGAGTCCGCGTCTCGGTCGTGGCAGGTACCAAAGCAGGGCACGACGTTCGAATTCGAACTCACAAATGAAGCCGCCGTTTCCTGCGAAGGAACGGGGACTCCGTCCAAACGGGGGTCGGAAACTGCCGGAGGGAACTCCGGTCAGTCTGGCTCAGCCGCCGAGCGACGCTCGGTGAACTCCGGGGAGCGACCCCGGAACTGCGAGGGCGGAGCCTACGTTACGGTGGATGGCACGAATTTGCTCTCACGACCCGCATTGCGTACCGAAACTGGAGGTAACTCGAAATGGCGTTAGGATTGAATGTATCAGAACCGGAGGGGACCTGCTCCCACGAGGACTGCCCGTTTCACGGATCGCTTTCCGTGCGCGGTCAGATAATCGAGGGGGAAGTCGCCTCCACTGACATGGACAAAACCGTTGTCGTCGAGCGGGAGTACGACGTTACAGTGCCGAAATACGATCGGCAGATGAAACGTCGCTCCCGCGTTCCGGCCCACGCGCCGGAATGCATGTCGCTCGAAGTCGGCGACACGGTTCGTATCGCAGAAACCCGACCGCTCTCGAAGACGAAATCACACGTCGTCGTCGAGAACTTGGCAGATGCCGAGGAGGGTGACGACTGATGGAAGCACTGAAGGCCGACGTGACCCAGGGCGTGGAGAAAGGCTCCCTGCTCAACTGTGCCGACAACACCGGCGCACGACAACTGAAGGTCATCAGCGTTTCCGGCTACCACGGCACGAAGAGCCGCCATCCCAAGGCTGGCATCGGTGACAAGATCACCGTGTCCGTCACGAAAGGGACGCCGGAGATGCGCCGTCAGGTGCTCGAAGCTGTCATCGTTCGACAGCGCAAATCCATCCGTCGCCCCGACGGAACGCGTGTCAAATTCGAAGACAACGCGGCCGTCGTCATCGACGACGTGGAAGAGCCGCGAGGGACCGAAATCAAGGGTCCCATCGCGCAGGAAGTCGCAGAGCGGTTCGGAAGTATCGCAAGCACAGCTACGATGATAGTATGACTCGACAACCACGCAAACAGCGAAACCAGACCGAACGCGCACCGCTTCACGAGCGGCACAAGCAGGTCAAAGCGACGTTGTCGGACGACCTCCGCGAGGAGTTCGACCGGCGTAGCGTCCGCGTCAACGCGGGCGACACGGTCGAAGTCATGCGCGGCGATTTCGCCGGCGAAGAAGGCGAGGTCACCTCCGTCGACCTGAAGAAGGCAGTCGTCTTCGTCGAGGACGTTACCCTCGAAAAGGCCGACGGTGAGGAGGTCCCGCGACCGCTCGAAGCAAGCAACGTTCGCGTGACCGACCTCGACCTGTCAGATGACCGCCGCGAGGCGCGTCTGGAAGGTGATTCCGAATGAGCAACCATCAGAAACGACTCTCCGTTCCGAAATCATGGCCGGTCGAGCGAAAGACCGCCACGTTCACCGTGAAGGCCGGCGCCGGCCCGCACGGTCGTGACGGTGTTCCGCTCCTCATCCTGATGCGGGACGTACTGGGCTATGCTGCCTCGAAGAAGGAAGCCCGCTACGCGCTCGATCAGGATGCGGTTCTCGTGAACGGACAATCAGTGAGTGACGAACAGCGACCCATCGGTATGTTCGACATCATCGCGTTCACCGAACGCGAGGAGTTCTACCGCGTCTTCCCCGACGAGGGCGGTCGCCTCGCGCTGACCCCCATCGACAAGGATGCGGCGGACGGCCGACTGGCGAAAATCGAGGACAAGACGAACGTCCCCGGTGGCGAAACGCAACTCAACCTCCACGACGGGAGCAACCTCCGTGTCGAGTCCGATTCGGACTACAACACGAAGGACTCCATCGTCGTCGGAAACGAGGACAAGGACATCCTCGCCCACTTCCCGTACGAAGAGGGCAGTCTCGTCACCGCCGTTCGCGGGCAGCACGCCGGCGAAATCGGCGAAGTCACCGACATCACGGTGACGCCCGGCAGCGGTTCGAACACGGTCGCAGTCGAAGGCGACGACACCGCGTTCGAAACCGTCGAGGAGTACCTCGTCGTCATCGACGAGAACTTCACGGGTGATTCGGACGAGTCCGAAGTACAGCAGACTTCGTCTGCGGGTGATGACGAATGAGCGAAGCCGAATTCCACGAAATGCGAGAGCCGAAAGTGGAGAAGGTCGTCGTCCACATGGGCGTCGGCGAAGGTGGTCGCGAACTCGCCAACGCCGAGGAGATCCTCGAAAACGTGACGGAACAACAGAGCGTCCGCACGTTGGCGAAATCCACGCTCCCCGACTTCGGCATCCGTCAGGGCGACCCCATCGGTGCGAAGGTGACGCTCCGTGGCGAGGACGCACACGAGTTCCTCGAAACGGCGCTCCCGCTCGTCAGCCTCTCGTCGAACCAGTTCGACGACACGGGTAACTTCAGCTTCGGTATCGACGAGCACACCGAGTTCCCGAGTCAGGAGTACGACCCGAACGTCGGAATCTACGGGCTTGACGTCACCGTCAACCTCGTTCGACCGGGCTACCGCGTCGCCAAGCGCGACAAAGTCACCCGCAAGATTCCGTCGAACCACCGTCTGACGGCCGAGGACGCGCTCGCGTTCCTGCAGGCCAACTTCGACGTTGAGGTGGATGAATGAGCGAAAGTGAGAACGACTCGACCGGCGAGCATTCGACCAAGCGCACTGGCCAACTCGAAACGTGCCAACGATGTGGTCGAAAGCAGGGACTGGTCGGAAAGTACGACATCAACCTGTGTCGCCAGTGCTTCCGCGAGATCGCACGCGACATGGGATTCAGGAAGTACCGATAACTATGGCAGGAAACGACCCACTCAGCAACGCACTCTCCGGCGTGGACAACGCCGAAGGTGTCGGTCATCTGTCCCACGCGGTACAGCCCGCCTCGAACGAGATCGGCAGCGTGCTCGAGGTCTTCTACGACCACGGGTACATCGACGGCTTCGACTTCGTCGACGACGGTAAAGCCGGTCGATTCGAGATCGAACTGAAAGGCGCTATCAATGACTGTGGCGCGGTCAAGCCCCGCTATTCGGTGGGCAAAGACGACTACGAGAAGTGGGAGAAGCGATTCCTCCCGGCCCGAGATTACGGGGCGCTCGTCGTCACGACCAGCCACGGCGTCATGAGCCACTACGAGGCCCGCGAGAAGGGAATCGGTGGCCAGGTCATCGCATACGTCTACTAGAATCATGCCACGAGTAGAAATCGAAATTCCGGACGAGGTGTCCGCCGACGTGGACCACCTCGACGTGACCGTCGAAGGGCCAGAGGGAACCGTCACGCGACGGCTTTGGTACCCGGACATCAGCGTCACCGTCGAGGACGGCGCAGTGGTCATCGAGAGCGACGCCACCGACGCCAAAACGAAGGCGACGATGGGGACGTTCGAGAGCCACGTGCGAAACATGGTTCACGGCGTCAGCGAGGAGTGGGAGTACAAGATGGAAGTCTTCTACTCTCACTTCCCGATGCAGGTACGTTCCGAAGGCGACGAAGTCGTCATCGAGAACTTCCTCGGAGAGAAAGCACCGCGACGAACGGGCGTCCACGGGGACACCGTCGTCGAGGTAAGCGACGAGGAACTGTCCCTGCGCGGCCCGAGCATCGAGGATGTCGGCCAAACCGCAGCAGACATCGAACAACTCACCCGCGTGTCGGGTAAAGACACGCGCGTGTTCCAGGACGGCGTCTACATTACGGAGAAGCCGTCCACGGGAGGTGCCTGATAGATGGCAGACGAACCAGAATCGATCGAAGACATCAGCGGTGTCGGCGAAAGCAAGGCCGAGTCGCTCCAAGAGGCAGGCTACGAGTCCGTCGAGGACATCAAAGCGGCCAGTCAAGACGACCTCGCGGAAGTCGACGGTATCGGCAACGCGCTCGCCGCCCGTATCAAGGCGGACGTCGGCGGCCTCGAAGTCGAAGAGGAGACCGACGCCGAAATCGAAGAGGAGGAACCGGAGGCCGAGGAAGAACCGGCCGAAGACGTCGAAACCGAACTGCAACCCCGCGGGCTGACCGAGAAGACGCCCGATCTTGAAGACGAGGAAGCGCGACTCCTCAAGCAGCGAGAACGCGCCGGCAAACCGCAGTTCAATCGACAGGACTACCACAAGAAAAAGCGCACGCCGGAATCGTGGCGCAAGCCCCGCGGAAACCTCAGCAAGCAGCGCCGAGGCATCAAGGGCAAAGGCGACATGGTTCAGGCTGGCTACCGCACGCCGAAGGCCGTCCGGGGCAAGCACCCGAGCGGATTCGACGAGGTTCGCGTCCACAACGTCGACGACCTCGACGGCGTGGACGGCGACGCCGAAGCGGTTCGTATCGCCTCGAAAGTCGGCGCTCGCAAGCGCGAGCGTATCGAGGAAGTCGCAGAAGAGGACGGCATTCGCGTGCTCAACCCGACCTACGTCGAAGTGGAGGTTGACAATGAGTGACCTGAGTGCACAGAAGCGACTCGCCGCCGACGTTCTCGACGTCGGGAAGAACCGCGTTTGGTTCGACCCCGACGCACAGGGTTCCATCGCGGACGCGATTACCCGCGAGGACATCCGCGAACTCGTCGACGACGGGTCGATCAAATCGAAGGACGCAAAGAGCAACTCCCGCGGCCGTGCCCGTGAGCGCAACGCGAAGCGCGCCTACGGTCACCGAACCGGACCCGGAACCCGCAAAGGGAAGAAGGGCGGCCGCAAGAACTCGAAAGAGGAGTGGACGAACCAAATCCGCGCGCAGCGACGCAAGCTCCGCGAACTCCGTGCCGAGGGCGAAATCACGCAGACGCAGTACCGAACCCTGTACGATAAGTCCAAAGGTGGGGAGTTCCGTAGCGTGCAATACCTGCTGAACTACATAGAGAACAACTACTAACAATGGCAACTGGACCACGATACAAGGTGCCGATGCGCCGCCGCCGTGAGGTCCGGACTGACTACCATCAAAGGTTGCGCCTGCTGAAATCGGGCAAGCCACGTCTGGTCGCTCGGAAGAGCAATCAGCACGTCAGGGCACAGCTGGTCACGATGGGTCCCGACGGCGACAACACAGTTGCAAGTGCGTACTCCGGCGATCTGGAGGAGTACGGCTGGGAAGCCCCCACGGGCAACCTCCCCAGCGCGTACCTCACCGGATACCTGCTCGGCAAACGCGCACTTGACACGGAGTACGAGGAGGCAGTCCTCGACATCGGTCTCAACACGGCGACGCCTGGCAGCAAGGCGTTCGCAGTACAGGAAGGTGCAATCGACGCTGGCCTCGACATCCCGCACAACGAAAGCGTGATGGCGGACTGGTCGCGCAACCGCGGCGAGCACATCGCCGACTACGCTGAACAGCTGGACGAGCCGCTGTACAGCGGGGATTTCGACGCCACTGAACTACCCGAGCACTTCGACGAAGTGCTCTCGAACCTGCAGGAGGACGAATAATATGAGTAACAGAAACGGCTGGCAACCCCAGACCCGTCTCGGCCGCAAGGTCGTCGAAGGCGACATCGAGACGATGGAGGAGGCGCTCAACTCCGGGCTTCCGCTCAAGGAACCGGAACTCGTCGACCAGCTCCTCCCCGGCCTCGAAGACGAAGTGCTGGACATCAACATGGTCCAGCGCATGACCGACTCAGGTCGGCGGGTGAAGTTCCGCTGCGTCTGTGCTATCGGCAACCGCGACGGCTTCGTCGGCTACGCGGAAGGTCGAGACGATCAGGTCGGTGGTGCCATCCAGAAGGCTATCGAGATCGCGAAGCTGAACATCATCGACGTTCCCCGCGGCGCAGGGTCGTGGGAGGACCGAAGCGACCGACCGCACTCGTTGACCCACCGGACGACCGGCAAGGCGGGCAGTGTGGAGGTCGAACTCATCCCGGCACCCGCCGGACTGGGTCTCGCGGCGACCGACACCGTCCGCAAGATCCTCGAACTCGCGGGTATCGAGAACGCGTGGACGAAGAGCCACGGCAACACGCGAACGACCCTCAACCTCGCCAAGGCGACGTACAACGCGCTGGAGAACGCCTCCCAAGCGCGCGGCCCGCGGGCCCGCCCCGACGAGGAACCGGAGGTGGCCGACTGATGGAAGCAGTCGTCCAGATTCGCGGCGAGGTCAACATGGACCAGGACGTCCGTGACACCCTCTCGATGCTCAACATCCACAAGGTGAACCACTGCGCGCTGGTCCCGGAATCCGAGACCTACCGCGGGATGATCACCAAGGTCAACGACTTCGTCGCCCACGGGGAACCCGACCGGGACGTTCTGGAGACGGTTCTCTCGAAACGAGCGCAGCCGCTCGAAGGCAGCGACGACGTCGACGACGAGTGGATCGCAGAGAACACCGACTACGACGACATTGCCGACCTCGCGGGTGCGCTCCTCGACGACGAGACGACGCTTCGCGAGCAGGGCCTGACGCCCGTCCTCCGACTCCACCCACCGCGCGGTGGACACGAGGGCATCAAACACCCCACGAAAGAGGGTGGCCAGCTCGGCAAACATACGACCGAGGAGATCACGACGCTCCTCAAGGCGATGCGATAACCATGACGAGCAAGAAACGACGCCAGCGTGGCTCGCGGACGCACGGGGGCGGAACCCACAAGAACCGCCGCGGTGCCGGACACCGTGGTGGTCGCGGACGCGCCGGTCGCGCCAAACACGAGTTCCACAACTACGAACCGCTCGGAAAGCACGGGTTCTCCCGACCCGAAGACGCACAGGAGACGGTGCTCACCGTGTCCGTGCAGAAGCTCGACGAGGACGCCGCGCTCTACGCGGCCGAGGGAGTCGCCGAGGAGACCGACGACGGCTACCAGCTCGACGCACGCGACGTCGTCGACGACGGCTGGGACGTCGACGCTGTCAAGGTGCTCGGCAGCGGTCAGGTTCGCAACAGCCTCGACGTCACCGCGGACGCCTTCTCGGCGAGCGCGGTCGAACTCATCGAGGAGGCCGGCGGCGACGCCGTGCTGAGCGAACGAGCCGAAGAAGAGGAGTTCGGCGGAAGCGAAGACGACGAAGACGACGCGGAATAACCCGTTCGTCGACCGTATTTTTTGATGTGTTCTCCCGAACAGTGACAATGATCTCTCTGGTCGAATTTTCTGACACCTACCGTCCGTGGTAGGACGTGGAGCGATGTTTTCGCGCCGACGGAGGGCGAAAACGCGAAACCGTATTGTGTAGGCGTCTCCGTACTTTATCCTATCTATTTCCCCCATGACGCGAGTCGAAGGAGATACATGTAGGGAGGTTCGAATTGATGTTGAACATGGGTTGGAAAGAGACTGCTGAACCAGTCCTCACACGAATGCCCGCCGTTCAACGTCCGGAGGGACACATACCCTTCAAGCGAAAGCTGACGTGGACGGCAGGCGTGTTACTGCTGTATTTCTTCCTGACAAACGTCTTCCTGTACGGAGCGAACCAAAGTGCTGATATCTTCGGTCAGTTCCGTTCGCTCCTCGCCGGTGGACAGGGAACAGTCCTGCACCTCGGTATCGGACCGATAGTCACTGCAAGCATCGTCTTGCAGTTGCTCGGCGGTGCGGACCTGTTGGGACTGGACACCAGCGACCCGCGCGACCAAGTCCTCTATCAGGGCCTACAGAAACTGTTGGTCGTCGTGATGATCTGCCTGACCGGTCTCCCGATGGTGTTCATCGGAGGCTTCCTTCCTGCCAACCCGGCCGTCGCACAGAGCCTCGGCATCGGCATGTTGGGCGTCAAATGGCTCATCTTCGCCCAGATCTTCGTCGGCGGGATTCTCGTCCTGTTCATGGACGAAATCGTCAGCAAGTGGGGTGTCGGGAGCGGTATCGGGCTGTTCATCGTCGCCGGTGTCAGCCAGCGCCTCATCGGCGGTCTCATCTCGCCGCAGGGGATCGGCTCCAACGTCGGTCTCATTCCGCAGTGGATCGGCATCATCACCGGGAGCGCACAGAACGTCCCGTCCCTGCTCACGTCGAGCGGGGTTCAGTACATGCTGATCGGCGGCGGCCAACTGCTCGCGCTCGCGACGACGATACTCATCTTCGTCATCGTCGTGTACGCCGAGAGCGTACGGGTCGAGATTCCGCTGAGCCACGCGCGGGTGAAAGGTGCCCGCGGTCGCTTCCCCGTGAAACTCATCTACGCGAGCGTCCTGCCGATGATCCTCGTCCGCGCGCTGCAGGCGAACATCCAGTTCCTCGGTCGCATCCTGGACAGCCAACTCGGGAACGACATGCCAGCATGGCTCGGGACCTACCCTAACGGAGCCCCCACGGGAGGCCTGTTCTACTACTTCGCGCCAATCCATAGCCCGAACGATTGGATGTGGTGGGCGGGCGGTGCGGGCGGCCACGCGGCGTGGGAGGTCCTGCTCCGCGTCGGCATCGACCTCGGGTTCATGGTGGTCGGCGGGGCCATCTTCGCCGTCTTCTGGGTGGAGACGGCCGACATGGGTCCCGAATCGACCGCAAAGCAGATTCAGAACTCGGGGATGCAGATTCCCGGCTTCCGCCAGAACATCGGCGTCATCGAGAAGGTGATGGAACGCTACATCCCGCAAGTTACCGTCCTCGGCGGCGCACTGGTCGGCCTGCTGGCCGTTCTGGCGAACATGCTCGGCACCATCGGCGGCACCTCCGGAACGTCGCTGCTGCTCGCCGTCTCCATCACGTACAAGTTGTACGAGGAGATAGCCGAAGAGCAGTTGATGGAGATGCATCCGATGATGCGCGAGATGTTCGGCGGATAACCCGGTCGCTGTAGACCGGAATTGACGTTTTCTCTGTTGTCACGGGGGGCGTCCCGAGGGACACGAACACCCGTCGGAGTCGAAGTTCGCGGAACCTTCTTACTTCGTGACGGGGATGAACGAAACATGGTGTCGGAGTTCGCGTTTCGTGCCCGCCTTCGGTCCGCGCTAGCGGAATACATCTCCGCTCATGACACACCGTTCGCGACTCCGCTCGAAGAATCGCCCGGCGGGAAACTCCTCGTTCCATCCCCTCGCCGCGGCGGCATAATCTTCGAGATCGTGCCGGCGGACGTCGATCCTCATTCGCCGACGGTGATACGGAAAACCCGGCGACGCGCCTGCAACGTCGGCGCGTCCGCGTTCGTCACGGTCAGCGAAACCGACGCCTTCCTGTTCTACGGTTCCGAACCGGACGCCGACCGCGACGGTTCGGAGTTCGATCGGCGGTGGTACGACTTGCGTACCCTGTCCCTCGCGACGTTCGGCGAACGGGTACTCGCCGACGCGGTGGTGCTACGGGACGACGACGAAGCGCCCGGGAACGACGAGGAGTTCATGGTCGGCCGTTGCAGGAGTTTTCACGCCAGCCTCGTTCCGCGGTACGAATCGCGTATCGGCGAGGCGTTCGCGAACGACGACGAATTTCGCGGTTCGTTGCTGTCGTGGGCGCGGAAGAACGACTATCCGGTTGCCCGGCCCGAAATCGAGGAGACGTTCCGAACCGTCGCTCGGCGATACGCGTATCTGGTGATGGCTCGCCTCGTCCTCGCGGACCGTGGGCGGAAAGACGACGGAGCGGGTGACGGGGAAGTCGGGTCCGTTTTCGCGGAGATGTCGGCCGCGCAGGAGCGTTCGGGCCTGTTCGGTGCGATTCCGACCGACGAGGGGACGAAAGAGCGCTTGCGTGCGTTCGCGGCGAGCATCGAGGGCGAATCGCTCTCGACGGTCGAACGCGACATCGCCGGACGGATGTACGAACGTCTCATCCCCGACGACGAGCGGACGGCGCTCGGACAGTTCTACACGCCGGACGAAATCGGCCGACTGCTCTCTCGGTGGGCCGTTCGGTCCCCGACGGACCGCGTTCTCGACCCGGCGAGCGGCACCGGTTCGCTCACCGTTCACGCCTACGAGCGGTTGGACGAGTTGGGTTCGTGTTCGCACCGCGAACTGCTGTCGCGGTTGACGGCCGTGGACATCAACGAGGTCCCGTTGCACCTGACGGCACTGAACCTCGCGTCGCGGAACGGGTACGAACGGTCCGATGAGAGCGTCGTGTACCACGGCGACTTTTTCGACTTCGACCCGGACGATATCGGACCGTTCGACGCCACGGTCGCGAACCCGCCGTACGTCAGACAGGAGGCCCTCGCTGCCGACCGTGCGCACTTTCGGGACCATCTCGAACGGTTCGGCCGCGACGCGGGAGGTGCCTACGCCGACGGTGAGAAGGAGATCGACGGTCGAAGCGACCTCTACTGCTATTTCCTGACCCATGTCACGGGGTTTCTCCGCGAAGGAGCGCGGTTGGCGTGGGTCCTCCCGACGAAGTGGATGACCGCGGATTACGGCCCCTCGTTGCAGGAGTTCCTTTACGACCACTACAAGGTCGAAGCCGTGGTCGGGTTTCGGAACCGACTGTTCGAGGACGCCCTCGTCGACACGGTGCTGTTGCTGTTGGAGCGGACCGACGACGCGGAGGCGCGACGAACCACCGAGACGAACTTCGTTCGCATCAACGAGCGAATGGACCCGGAGGATGCACTCGCCGTCATCGACCGAACCGAGGGGATTCGGGAGGGAACGTACCTGAAAATCCGTGGGGAGTCGAGCCATCGAACCATCGCCGTCCGCCAGTCGCATCTGGAAGCCACGCTCGGCGAGAAACTCCAGCGGTACATCACCGCGCCCACGCTCTACACGGCGGTCGTCGAATACGACGCAACCGTTCCCCTGTCCGACCTCGCAACGATAACCCGCGGGAAGAAGACGGGTGCGAACCCGGTTTTCATCCTCGACGCCGACGAGGTCAGGTCTCGAACCATCGAAGGCCGGTTTCTCCGCCCGGCAGTCAAGAGCGTCCGGGAAGTCGACGGCTACGAACACACGGCGGACGACGCGGAACGGTGGATGCTCGACATGGCGGACTACGTGGCGGGCGTCGTGTCGAACTCCGGCACCACGGAAACGGACGAGAGGACGACCGAAACCGACCGTGCAACCCTCGTCGCGTCGTCGCTCGAACGGGACGGCTACGACGGCGTTTCGTCCTACCTTCGCTGGGCGGCGACCCAACCGTCCCGATCGAACGCGTCGCTCGCGAACAACGACCCGTGGTTCGACATGGGGCCGTTGGACGCGAAGACCGCACCTATCGTCTGCCCGCAGGCGATGGATACGCGGCGGCGTTTCCTCCGCACCGACGGCAACGTCGTCGCGAGCAACCGGTTTCTCCTCGTTCGGCCGAAGCGCGTCGATTCGACGCTCCTGCTCGGCCTGCTGAACTCCAGCCTCTCGAAGATCGTCGTGGAGAGCCACGGCAGAGTCACCGGCGGCGGCGCGGTGAACCTCTCCGGCTCCGATCTCAGAACCCTTCGCGTCGTGGACCCGACGGCGCTGACCGAGGAACAGCGCACCGCGGCACGGAACGGCTTCGAGGCGCTCGCTGCGGGCGACGAACGGGGACAAACCGTCATCGACGACGTGGTCATCGACGTGCTGGGTCTCGATGTCGACGCCGAAACGCTCGGGAAAATCGCCCGAACGCTGAAGGAGACCCGTCGGGCGAAAGGGACCGACGTCGAACCGCTGATTCGGGGGTTGGACGCGCTCGACGGTGAGATCGAGATGGAGTTCGACGAGTGACTGCTTTCCGATGTCATCGGATTGATTTATACCTCCCCCCGTCGTTTTTCCGGCATGAATCGGCAACGCGGATTTTTACTGTTCCTTATCGTCGTTTTCGGTCTCCTCTCCGTCCTGCTCGTCAAACCGTTTCTCCAGTACGTGCTGGCGGCGATTCTCCTCGGCTACATCCTCCATCCGATTCAAATCAGGTTCGAATCGCGGGTTAGCTCCCGCGTCTCCGCGCTCTCGCTCATCGGAATCACCACGCTCGTCGTCATCGTCCCCGTCGTCGCCATCGCGGCCATCGCGGCCCAGCAGGCCGTCACGCTCGTCAGGGCCATCGTCCGAGGCGACCCGCAGTTCGCCGAACTCATCGCCCTCGTCGAACGGTACACCGGCGTCACCATCCACGGACGCACGTTACAGGAACTGCTTCCCGCGGGAATTTCCTCGCGGTTGTTCGAAAACGCGCTCAGTATCTTCGGTGGCGTCTCGAACGCGCTCATCGGTCTTACCGTGATGGTGTTCGTGGTCTACTATCTCCTCACGGACGGCGACGAGTTCGTCGCGTGGATTCGTCGCTGCACGCCGCTCCCCGACGACGTACAGGACGAACTGTACTCCGAGATGGACCGCGTGATGTGGGGCGTGTTGGTCGGCAACCTCCTCGTCGCGGTCGTACAGGGGATTCTGACCGGCATCGGTTTCGCCATCGCCGGGGTTCCGGGTGTGGTGTTCTGGACCGTCGTCACGACGGTGCTCTCCTTGCTTCCGCTCATCGGCGCGTCTGTCGTCTGGCTTCCCGCCTCGCTCTTCTTGTTCCTCGTCGACCGGCCGATCGCGGCGGGGTTCCTCTTCGTCTACGGAACCTTCGTCATCAGCCTTTCGGACAACTACCTCCGGCCGTTAGTGAGCGGGCACGAGGCGAAACTGAACCCCGGCATCCTCGTCGTCGGCATCTTCGGCGGCGTCTACGTGTTCGGCTTCATGGGACTGTTCTTCGGACCGATCGTCCTCGGAATCTTCCGGTCGCTCGTCACCGTCTTCGCCCGCGAGTACGAGGAGTAACACGAGTACGACGAGCACGCGGTTCGTGCGGTTCGCCACCACGTCTCTCCCGCTCACCGTCTCACGCTTCGCCGACGGAGTTGTTCGAGCGGACGTTCCCCGACGAGGACTTCGAAACGACGATTCCTCGTCGATTTCCGTCCCCTCTGTTTCCGGCGATTCGGTTTCCGTCGCTCGAAATGAGGAGGATTCCGGTGTCGCTGCTGTCCACGACCCGATTGCGAAGAATCGCGTTGCGGTCGCTCGCTCGCAGTCGAACGCCGACCGAATTTCCGTCGGCGTCGTTCGCTTCGACGGTGTTGTTCTCCGCGCCGTCCGCGAGATACACCCCGTAAAACCGGTTCGTGACTCGGTTCTCGCGGATTCGGTTGTCGCTGGCCGCCGAGAGCCAAATCCCGGCGATGTGGTTTCGGGTCGCCGTGCTGTCGCGAACGACGTTTCCGTTCGCGCCCAACAGGGCGACGCCGTACTCGTTGCCGCGGGCGACCGTTCCGGTGACGGTGGTTCCGGTCGCCTCCACGAGTTGCACGCCGACCAAGGCGTTCTCGTTCGCCCTCGTGTTCCGGAGCGTGACGTTCGAACTGCTCCCGACGAGGAAGACGCCGGCCACCGCGTTCGAACGGGCGACGTTGTTCACGGCCCTGCTATCGCGGAACGACACCAGCGACAGGCCGACGCGGTTTCGCGCCGTCGTCGTGTTTGCCACGAGGGAGCGGCGGGTACCGGCGAACCGGACTCCGTCGTCCCAGTCGGTTGCTTCCACGTTCCGAACCGTTACGTTCGACCCGCCCTCCACGCGAACGCCGGTGGTGCCGAAATCGCCGAGGCCGTCGACGAGGTGTCCGCGCCCGTCGATGGTCACGTCGCTCGCGGTCACGCGGAGGCAGGTATCGACCGTCACGTTTCGAACGTCCGCGGTGAGGACGTAGCGACCGGACGACGAAATCGTTCGACAGGAGTCGACTTCGGTCGCATCCGTCCCCCCTTGCCCCGCCGCGATTCCGATGGCCGAATCGGGGGTCATAGCGAGCGCTCCGACGGCCGTCGAAACGACGAGGAACCCGGCGACCAGTACGGCGATGAGCGAAGCGGCGGTCCGTGTCGGCGGTTTGACGCGCATGGACGAACCTCGTTTCGCTCACGGTTCGTTATTTACCCGCCACTTTTCGACAATCGCCCGTTGCGTTTCGGTTGTGGCGACAACCGGTGTCGGAATACTCGCTCCGTCCCTTCGGTCACGGTTGCAACCGCTGGAGGAGCGGTATCTCCTCGATTTTCTCCGACGGGAGCGCGTCCCAGTCGATGCCCTCCGGTCGCTCGAAATCGGAGTCGGTTCGAACCACCCGCTCCGGCGTCACCACGACGTCCATCGGAACGTCGTGGGCCTCGACCGCCGGTGCTTCCTCGACTACTTGTGCTTCGTGGACCGTCGTGGCGACCGTGGTTCCCCCGTCCACCGCCCCCAACGCCCGAAGCACGGCGAATTCGAGGTCGCTGTATCCCTCCCCCTTCCCGATTCGGGCACCGCCCTCCGTCACCGCGACGCTGCCGGAGACGATAAAATCGACGTGCGGCATCTCGTCCGGCGCGACCGGTTCGGCGTAGCCGTCCATCTTCGACACCGTCGCGGCGGCGTCCGTGTCCTCGATCTCCGCCGGGTCGAGTTTCATGAACGGCTTTTCGTCACGAAGCCGCGGTTGGGCCATGTAGACGATCTTTCCCTCCCGCAAGGCCCGCCGCCGAACCGGCAACTGGGGCGCGTCCGGGTTCGCCTTTATCACCGACGCGTTCTCCCACTCGGGGAGTTCCGCGAGTCGGCCAGCCGAGTCCCCAGCGCCCGCGAAGTTCGGAATCCGGCCGTGCGGTGGGAACGGGAACCGAGCGATGCCCTCCTCCTCCAACCGCGTCCAGATTCGGTCGCGGAGGTCGTCCTTGTCCATGGCAGGAGTGGCCCCTCACTGTGACTTCAACGCAACGCTTCGGCCCCCAGCCACGGAGGGTTCCGGAACGCGTCTCGGAGTCGTCGAACGGGTGAACTGGATCGTTTCGTGCGGCTTGTCCGACGATATCGCGGAGTTCGCGGTGAGGGTCTCCTTTTCCTCGGAGGACGTCCCGTGATCGCATTCGTCGAATGCACGAGCGGCACCCGATTACTCCCGTCGCGGAGGCCAGTGAGCGCCCGAGCGTTCAAGCCCATCGCATACCAACTTCGATCGTGATTCGACTGCGGGACGGAATTCACATCGAGGCCGGCAGAATCATCGTCGCGGACTCCCGAAGCGCCGTGGGCGACGTGAACTTCGTGAGCCACGCCCACGCCGACCACACGTTTCGGAGGACCCCCGAGACGGTGCTCTGTTCGGCCGAGACCGCCGCGCTCGTTCGGGCGCGGACGGGCGCGGAATTCGAGTTCGCCGAATCGGTACCGGGTATCGAACTCCTCCCGGCGGGCCACGTCGTCGGGTCGCGAGCGGCGCTTATCGACGCCGACCGCCGGTATCTGTACACCGGGGACTTTTCGACGCGGGACAGGCTGTACCTCGACGGGTTCGACCCCGTCCCCGCCGACGTGCTGGTGATGGAGACGACCTACGGCGACCCGCGATATCGCTTCCCGTCACAGGCGGAACTGGAGGACGAAATCTGTGATTGGCTGACCGACCACGATGAACCGCTGTTCCTGTTCGGCTACTCGCTCGGCCGCGCACAGAAACTCCAAGGTCTGGCCCGTCGGGCGACGAATCGCCCGCTCGTCGTCAGCGACGCGATTCGGACGGTGAACGCAGCGATCGAGGCGACGACGGGAATCACCTTCGACGCGGAATCGTTCGAGACGGACAGGCTTTCGGGCGACGAAATCGTCGTGCTCCCGTCGAACCTCTCCCGGGCCGACTGGGTACGGAACCTCGTCGAGCGCGTCGACGGGTCGATGGTCGGGTTCTCCGGGTGGGCGGTCGGGAGTTCGTATCGCTACCGCGGGGGGTACGACGCGACGTTCCCGCTGTCGGACCACTCCGATTTCGACGAACTCGTCTCGACCGTGGAGGCGGTGGACCCCGACGTCGTCTACACGCAGCACGGCTTCGCCGACGAGTTCGCGGGACACCTCCAGAAGCTCGGATACGACGCCCGCCCGTTGATGCGTCATCAGCGGTCGCTCCTCGACTTCGGAAGTGAGTAACTACGAGGGGTAGCGTTCGATTTCCGGTGGACGCATTCCGCTTCCGGGGTCGTATCCGAAACGATACTTATCGGCCGTATCGTGACACCTATCGCCCGTATTGTCGCCACTTTCCCCCGTGGACGTGGCGGAAAGGGCCACGTTCCGTTTTGCAGGTGGGAGATAACAAAGCTGGTAGTTCGCGTCCCACCGTGTCGTGTTCAGCCTCCGACGACTGCTCGCCAGCGCGGTCGCACTTCTTCTCGTCGTGAGCGTGCTCTTCGTCGCGACGCTGGGCGTCTGGCCGCCCGCGTACACCGTCATCAGCGGAAGCATGTCGCCGCACGTCAACACGTCCGACGTGGTCGTGGTGATGGACAAAAACCGCGTGACGCCGCCGGACAGCAGGAGCGGCGTCGTCTCCGCACGAAACGGAAAACGGGACGGGTTCGAGACGCTCGGCGGTCCGGGCAACGTCCTCGTCTATCGACCCCACGGAAACGAGTCGGCGATTCCCGTCCTCCACCGGGCGCGGTTCTGGGTTTCGGCGGGGGAAAACTGGTACGACGAGGGCAATCCGGCGTATCTCGCGGGTGCCGACGACTGTGCCGAACTGCGGAACTGTCCCGCCCCCCACGCGGGATTCATCACCAAAGGGGACGCGAACGGCTACTACGACCAAGCCGTCGGCATCTCCTCGCCGGTTCGTCCGGACTGGATTCTCGGCGTGGCAGTGGCTCGCGTTCCGAAACTGGGGGAGCTATCGCCGTCGCTCGCTCACTCCTCGCGGAGCAGCGCGACGCTCAGCAGTTTCCCCCCGCCGCAGACGGTCGATTCGCGGGTGAGCGCGTACAGGATGCCGTCGCGGTCGGTTTCCACGTTCTGTCGAACTTCGTACGTCGCGGGGTCGTACAGGGTGCCGATGCGCTCTCCGGCCTCGACGGTGTCGCCGAGTTCGTGATTCGACTCGACCACGAACAGCCCGGAATCGGCGGCATCGACGCGGCCGAGGTGGTTGCGTGCCAGTACCTTCTCCCCGTTTTCGATGGGCGACGCCGGAAGCATCTCCAGATGGCGACAGACGTTGACGACGCCGGTCAATCCGGTTTCGACGGCCTGCTCGACGATTTCCTTGTTGTGCGCGAGTTCCGGCGTGATGGACGGAATCCCTTCGCGCGTGGCCGCGACACGGAACTTGCCGCCGAAGTTTCGCTCCGACCACTCCACGTCGGCGTCGTCGCCGGCCTCCTCGGAGAGGAGGAGATCGGTCCCGAACGCTTCGGCCAGGTTTCGCGACTCCCGGTCCCCTTCCATGAAGACGACGTGGGTCATCATGTTCCGGCTTCCCGTGTGAAGGTCCACGATGGCGTCCGCCTCGCTTGCGAACTCCCACAAGGTCGCCGCCATGCGTTCGTGGAGCGTTCCTTCCTCGTCGCCGGGCCAGACCCGGTTCATGTTCGGATTGATGCTGTCTAGCTGTTCGGGTGTCGTGTACGACACCCGGTCGAACGTGAGCGGGTCAGCGACGGGAACCGCGACGATTCGGCCGGCGAGGCGCTCCGTATCGAGTTCCTCGTGAAACCGGCGAAGCACTTCGCTGCCGTTGATTTCGCGCCCGTGCTGTGCCGCCTGAATGTAGAGCGTCGGACCGTCTTTGGCACCGTCATAGGTGTGGATGGTCGTTTCGAGTTCGACGCCCGACGGAAGCCGAGCCAGCGTGACACGTTCCGCCGTGTGTCCTTCCATTTGATGCAATACTGCGATGGCAACACCATGAACGTACCGAACCTCGTCGGCGGCAATCCGTGGGGGTTATTCGCACGAAAATGGAGCGAACAGATAAAAACGTTCGCCATCCGGTGAAAGTACAGGACGCCATCTTTTAGCCCCGCCGCCGCCTCGATTCGAGCGATGTATTCGCGGGAACACTTCCTCATCGGCGCGGTCGTCTCCGCTCTGTTGCTCGTGCCGCTTTCGAATCTTTTCGGTCCGCCGATTTTGGCCGCCCTGTTCGTCTACGGCGTCCTGCTGAGCGTCTTCATCGACTTGGACCACTTCGTTCTCACGCGACTCGAAACGGGAAGTTGGCGGCACCTCCGTGCGTGTCTGGCGAACCCGACCGACGCCTTCGGCGACCAAGATTGGGTGTTCGAGGACGTGGACAATGCGCAACTGGAACACATGCGAATCCTCTCGCACGTCGCAATCGGCGGCATCCTCGTGGCTATCTTGGTCGTCCTCTGGCCGCCAGTCGCCGTCTTCACCGCCGTCCTCCTCTACTTCCACGTCCTCGCGGACCTCCTTCGGGACAACGGCGTCGCGTAATCGAAACAGTCAAACCCGTGCGCTAAAGGCGCTGAACCGACTGAAACCGACTATAATTCCAGAAATGGCAACAAATCTTTTGAACGAACCCGACGTTGAGTTCGGTGGAGAACATTGCGATGACATCCATCTACGAGCGGTTGGAAGACGGTTTAGAGGAGAAGGGAGAGATAATGATAAAACTCGCCGGCGGCGAGGAACTCGAACTTCACACCCACAACGTCGAGTTCGAGGACGACCCGTTCATTCGAATCGACGCGGACGACGAAGTCCACTGGGTCGATGCGTCCAAAATCGCCCACTACTGGATTCACGAGGAACTGTAGCGCCGGCCTATCACGACGATGATAGAGTCCGTTTCGAGCGTTGAAACGGCTCTCTCCGGTTCTTTCGATGAAAAATAGATCTAATAACAATTATTCATGACAATGTTTACTAACGATTGCGGTAGAACTTTCCTTACTGGAATACGAGGTGATATCGATGGACCATAGTTCGACAGAGGCAGAAGCGGAGAGCGGTTCGACGGAAAACGGTTCCGTCGAAACCGAACTCTCCCGCGACATGAGTCTGTTCGACATCACCTTTATCGGTGTCGGCGCGATGATCGGGGCGGGTGTTTTCGCCCTGACGGGGTTCGCGGCCGGTATCGCCGGGCCGGCCCTGACCGTCGCGTTCATTATCAACGGGTTCGTCGCGATGTTCACCGCCGTTTCGTACGCGGAACTCGGCGCAGCGTTCCCCGAGGCCGGTGGTGGCTATCTCTGGGTGAAAGAAGCACTCGTCGACCCGAACGGATTCTACGCCGGGTGGATGAGTTGGTTCGCCCACGCCGTCGCCTGTGCGCTATATGCCGTGACCTTCGGGACCTTCTTCGTCGAGTTCCTCCGAATCGGATTGGGTCTCCCGAACGAGTTTGCTCTCCTTGGCTTTATCACGCCCGTCATGGCCGAAAAGGGTCTGGCGGCGTTGGTCGTCATCGGGTTCGCGTACATCAACTTCCGCGGTGCCGAGGAGACGGGGAAGGCCGGTGTCATCGTGACGGGTATCAAGGTCGTCATCCTCGGCATCTTCGTCGCGTTCGGACTGGCGACGACGTTCAACAACCCGAACTGGACGGCGAAGTTCCTCGACAGTCCGAGTTTCGCACCCCACGGTATCGTCGGTATCATCGGCGCGATGGGATTCACCTACATCGCGTTCGAAGGATACGAGATCATCGTTCAATCCGGCGAGGAGGTCGTCAACCCCGGAAAGAACGTCCCCAAGGCGGTCTTCTACTCGATGGCCATCGTCGTCCCGATTTACGTGCTGGTCGCGTTCGCGGCCATCGGCGGCATCACCCCGACAGCCGAACTCATCGGTCAGGCCACGGGCGCCAGCGGGTCGGCGGCGAGCGTCCCGACGTGGCAACTCCTCGGCGGACTCGGCGAACTCGGCATCATCGAGGCGGCGGGGCAGTTCGTGCCGTACGGCGCGTTCCTCCTGCTGTTCGCTGGACTCGCCGCGACGATGAGCGCGCTGAACGCGACGGTCTACTCCTCCAGCCGCGTTTCGTTCGCGATGGGGCGTGACCGAGCGCTTCCCGCGTTCTTCGACCGGATTCACCCCGACAAGCGCACGCCCCACTGGGCGATTTTGCTCTCGGGCGTCCTCATCATCCTGATGGCCCTCACCCTGCCGATAGAGAGCGTCGCGGCTTCGGCGGACATCATGTTCATCCTGCTGTTCGTGCAGGTGAACTGGACGCTCATCCGGATGCGCCAGACGCATCCCGACCTGCCGCGTACCTACAAGGTCCCGTACATGCCGTGGCCGCCGCTCATCGGCATCGGCTTGCAGGTCCTGCTCACCCCGTTCCTCATCTACGAACTCGGACTGGAACCGGGACTCACCGGACAGAACTCCCACGGGTTCGTGGCGCTCATTACCACCGCTGTTTGGATGATAATCGGTCTGGGCGTCTACTACGGCTACTCCAAGCAGAAGGAGGCGGAACAGATCGAGGAGGAGACGCCGACGGTCGTCACCGAGCGCGTTCCCTCGGAGGCGGACAATCAGATCGTCGTCCCCATCGCCAACCCCGAGAGCGCCCCGCAGTTGATGCGGACCGCGACCAACATCGCGCGGGACCGGAACGGCGAAATCCTCGTCATGAGCATCGTCACTGTCCCACAGCAGACGCCGCTGTCCGAAGGCCGGAAGTTCATCGACAACCAGCGGGACGTGCTGAACGAGGCGATGGACATCGCCGAGGACCGGGACGTCCCCGTCAGCGGGACGATTCGAATCGGTCACGACGTCGGGAAGGCCATCCTCAACACCGTCGAGCAGTACGACAGCGACGCGGTCCTCATGGGCTGGAAGGGCCAGCACAAGAGCCAACGCCGTGACATCGTCCTCGGCAGCAACGTGGACCAGGTCGTCCAGAACGCCGACTGTGACGTGTTGGTCGAACGTATCGGTCCGGACGGGGGTGAGGTCGAATCCATCCTCGTCCCGACGGCGGGTGGCCCGCACGCCGAACTCGCCGCCGAAGTGGCGGACAACATCGCACGCTCCAACGACGCCACCGTGGAAATCGTTCACGTCGTGACCCCCGATGCGAGCGAGAGCGAGCGCACGGACTCGCGGAAGGTACTCGACGATGCAAAGGCGGAGTTCAGCGACGGGACGACGGTGGCGACGGAGATGTTGACCGGCGACGACGTCATCGACACCATCGTCGAACGAACCGGCGAACACGACCTGACCATCATCGGCGCGACCCGCGAGGGACTGCTCCAACAGTTCGTCTTCGGTGCGCTCCCCGAACAGGTCGGATGGCGCTCCAAGAGCACCATCATCATGGCGAAGCGCAACCTCGGCATCACGTCCCGGCTTTCACGCTGGTTGCGTTAACACGGTCTCCTTTCGTTTTTACGGGTTACAGGACGTCTCTTGGAAGAACCGCTCGGTCAGCACCTCGCTCACGAGTTCGACCAGCGCGTCGTCCCGGTCTTCGAGCGCGCCGAACAACCCGAGCGGAATCTCCCCGCCCGCCATCGCCTGATGCCCGCCGACGCTTCCCATGTCGTCGAAGGCCGTCATCAGGAGGTCGCCGGCGTGAATTCGCGGATTTCGGGTTCGAGCGCTCAGATGCACCGTCTCGTCGATGATGCCGAAGACGAGGGTCGTCGAGACGCCTTCGAGGTTGAGGAGGTAGTCGGCCGCCTGCGGGAGCGTGTCTCGCTCGGTGGTTCGCCCCGCGTGCGAAACGAGGTGCGACCCGCGGACGGTCCGATTTTGAATCGTGTCGGCGATGGAATCGAGCGTCTCGTGGGTGAACAACGAGTCCGAGAGTCGACGGAGGAGGTCCACGTCCGCGTGCGGATGCAGGTGTCGGGCGTTCGTGTACTCCGCTTCCGTCGCGCCCCGGGTGAACTCCAGCGTCTCCCGTCGAATCCCGAACAGCAGGGCCGTCGCCAATCGGGCGTCGAGTTCGACGTCCAGTTCCTGTAGATACTCCGTCAGCATGGACGCCGTCGCGCCGACGTGTTCGCGGTGGTCGACGTGCGTCCCTTCGACGCCCTCGTTCGGGTGATGGTCGATGACGATGTCGGGGACGCGTTCGACGGGAACGCAGTTGTTCTGTCCCGGAACCGCGTGGTCAACGAACCCGACGAGGTCGGTCGAATCGAGACACTCCTCGGTGAAGGGACGGAGGTCCACGTTCAACAGGTTGACCATGGCCCGGTTTTGCTGGTGGGTAATCTCGCCGCCGTAGTAGAGATCGATTCGGGAAACGTCCGCTGACTCCGCGATTGCGGCGAGTGCGAGCGCGCTGCTGATGCTGTCCGGGTCCGGGTTGTTGTGACAGACGACCGCGAGCGAGTCGGCACCGTTGAGGACGGAGAGCAGCGAATCACATCGGTCGATCGGTCGTACGTGGGGCGTATCGAGGGACATCGTTCGTCGAGGTCCACGACCGTACACTGCGGTCGAGAACGTGAAACGGGACATCGAGGACGAGGACCGTAGTTGTTATTGATTATGATATTGACAGTAGTGACTTCAGTGTCGGCCTACCGTCGACGAACCGGGCGGTATCTTCCCCCTTCGAACGAAGCGGCGGCGAGAAAGCATCCGATACGGGCGTTCTCGTCGCCGTTTCGGGGTTCGATTCATCCCGGAACTCGACGTGCGAAACGGAACGATACATTCTCGGTGGAGAGGCACACGAGAAACGAACGAACGTATGCGAATCGTCATCGTCGGCGCGGGTGAAGTCGGGTCGTCCATCGCGGCCAGCCTCTCCGATACGCACGAAGTCGTGGTCGTGGACCGGGACGGCGAACGAGTGGAATCGCTCACGTACACGCTCGACGTCCTCCCGATACAGGGGGACGGCACCTCCCTCGACACGTTACGGGACGCGGGTATCGAACGCGCTGACATGGTCATCGCCAGCACCGACGACGACGAGACGAACCTCGTCGTGTGCGGGACGGCGAAGACCGTGGACGATCCGTTCACCATCGCGCGCGTGAAGAAGGTCGATTATCTCCAGACGTGGGAGAACGCGAAAGCGGGCGCGTTCGGCGTCGACTTTCTGGTGTGTACGAACCTCCTGACCGCGACGGACATCGTCCGCGTCATCGGCCTTCCGGCGGCGCGCGACGTGGACCCGTTCGCCGGCGGAAAGGTCCAGATGGCGGAGTTCGAGGTACGGGGCGACAGTCCGCTGGCGAATCAGACGATTCGGCAGGCCGACCGGTTCGACTCGCTCACCTTCGCCGCCCTCATCCGCGACGGCGACGTGGACATCCCGCGCGGGGAGACGGTCATTCAGACCGACGACAAGGTTGTCGTCATCGGGAGTCCCGAGAGCGTCCAGCGGTTCGCCATGGAAGTCGCACCCGAGGAGGTATCCAACACGGACAAGGACGTGGTCATCATCGGCGGGAGCGAAATCGGTTTCCACACCGCTCGACTGCTCGAAAACCGCGACCTCAGCCCCCGACTCATCGAGCAGAACCCGACCCGCGCCCGAACGCTCGCCGAGGCGTTGCCGGGGACCGTCGTCATGGCGAGCGACGCCACGGATACCGACTTTCTGGTGCGGGAACACGTGGACGAAGCCGACGTGGTCGTCGCGGCGCTGGAAAACGACGAGAAGAACCTCCTCGTGTCCCTGCTGGTTCGCCAGCTCGGTGCGGAACGGGCCATCGCCATCGTCGAGAACACGGAGTACGTCTCCCTGTTCGAGACGGTGGGCATCGACGTGGTCATAAATCCGCGAGAAGTCACGGCGGAGGAGATAACGCGGTTCACCCGCGAGGAGCGCGCCGAGAACATCGCGCTCATCGAGAACGACCGCGCGGAAGTACTCGAAATCGAAATCGACGGCGACAGCGTCCTCCTCGATAGACCCATCAGTGAGGGCGTCGCCGACCTTCCCGACGGGGTCGTCATCGGCGCGATAACCCGGAACGGCGAGTTCATCGTCCCGCGCGGCGACACGACGGTGAAACGCGGCGACCACATCGTGGTGTTCGTCCATCGGGACGTGGTCGCCGAGGTGAGCGCCGCGCTATGACCGTTCGCATCGACTGGCGGGCCAGCGTGAGCCTCGTCGGAACGGTCGTGAAGTGGCTCTCCGTGCCGCTGGTGTTCCCGCTGCTCGTCGGCCTGTACTACGGGGAGGGTATCGGGACCTTCGTCACGACCATCGCCATCGCCGTCGTCGTCGGGTGGTCGCTCGAACGCGTCGAACCCGACCCCGAACTGGGCGTCCGCGAGGGGTTTCTGATGGTCGCACTGACGTGGTTCGCCGTGTCGATAGTCGGCGGTCTTCCCTACGTCATCGCCGGGAACGGCGTTTCGTTGACGAGCGCGTTTCCGTACATCGCCGTCACGTCGGGACCGTCCACGCTCGCACACCCCGTCAACGCGCTGTTCGAGAGCATGAGCGGGTTCACGACGACCGGCGCGACGGTGATGGGCGACATCTCCTTCGAGACGCACTCCCGCGCGCTGTTGATGTGGCGGCAGTTGACCCAGTGGCTCGGCGGGATGGGGATCGTCGTCCTCGCCGTCGCGATTCTGCCGGAACTGTCCGTCGGGGGCGCACAGCTCATGGACGCCGAAGCGCCCGGCCCCGGCATCCAGAAACTCACCCCGCGAATCGCGGAGACGGCGCGGGCGTTGTGGAAGGCCTACCTCGGCATCACCGCGCTCGAAATCGTTCTGCTGTTCGGCCTCCACGTTCTCGGAAAGGCGCTCGGGACGCCGCTCGCCCCCGGAATGACGTTCTACAACGCCGTGGCCCACGGCTTCACGACGATGGCGACCGGCGGGTTCTCCCCCGAGGCCCGGAGCATCGAGGCGTTTTCGGCCATCGTTCAGTGGGTCATCATTCCGTTCATGATCGCCGCGGGGACGAACTTCGCGCTGTTCTGGCACGTCCTGAACGGAAACCCGCGCCGCCTGTTCGAGGACGTGGAGTTCCGATTTTACGTCGGCATCTTGGCGGTCCTTTCGGCGATTCTGTCCGTCCTGCTGTACACCCATCAGGGGTTGGTGTCCGTTCCGGGCGGGCCGCCCGTCGCCGGGAACATCGAATCGTCGGTTCGCCACGCTACCTTCCAACTCATCTCCATCGTCACGACGACGGGCTATGCCAGCATGGACTTCAACACGTGGAACAGTTCCGCCCAGTACCTCATGCTGGCCGCGATGCTCATCGGCGGGTGTGCGGGTTCGACCGGTGGTGCCATCAAAATCGTTCGCTGGGTCGTCATCCTGAAATCGTTCCGCCGGGAACTGTTCACGAACGTCCACCCCGAGGCGGTCCGTCCGGTCCGCCTCGGCGGTCGCGCCCTCGATGAACGCGCGGTTCGCGGTATCTACGCCTTCACGCTCCTCTACGTGGTCATCTTCCTCGTCGCCACGCTGCTCCTCTTCCTCGACATCGAGCGGGCCGGACCGCAAATCACCACGCTCGAAGCCATGAGCGCCATCGCTTCGACGCTCGGGAACGTGGGTCCGGGATTCCAACTCGTCGGGCCGATGAACAACTACGTGCCCTTCTCCAACGGCGCGAAACTCCTCATGGTCGTCCTGATGTGGGTCGGACGGTTGGAAATCTTCCCGGTGTTCGTCCTGCTGACCGGCGCGTACTGGCGGTCGTAGGCGTTCGAATAATCGGCAAAAAGAGGGGGACGGCTACCCGAGGAGACGTTCCCGAACCGAGCGTTTTCGTTGCTTTTCCGCGAGCAGAACGGAGCAGTCGACGTCGTCCACGATGTCGAGCGCGAGCGACCCTCGGAACAGGCGCGCGAGGAGTCCTTCCTCCGTCGCGCCGATGACGAGCAGCGAACAGTCGGCCGCCGCGCGTTCGATGGCCGCTTCCACGTCGTCATCCTCCACGACGACGAGGTTCGCGTCGGAGATGTCGTGGTCCGTCGCCCAGTCAGCGAGGAACTCCTCGCCCGCTTCCCGCGACTCGTCCGTGACGTGGAGGAGCGAGAGTTCGGCGTCGTACTCCGCTTGCAGCATCTGTGCGATGGCCGCGCTGAGCGCGGAGTCCGGCCCGCCAGCGGTGGGAACGAGTACGCGACTGGGGTCGAACCCTCGGTTGCGAAGAACGACGACGTCGCACGGAAGCCCGTTCGTCAGTTCGTCGATGGCGCTCTCGGCCCGTCCGGGGGACCCGTGGCTGTCCTCGCCCCATCCCATGACCACGAGGTCAGCGCCGTGGGTTTGGGCCGCGTCGAATATCTCCTCGAACGAACGGTGTGAGAGGATCGTGTGCGTTTCGACGGGGACGCCGAACGTCTCGGCGTCGTTTCGCGCCCGTTCGAGGAGGTCCGCCGATTCGGCGTCCAGTTCCTCGACGTGCGCCGCGCCGCTCGCGAGCGGTGTCTGGTCCGGCACTTGGACGATGTGCGTCGCGACGACCGTTCCGCCGCGTTGGCTCGCCACGGCGCTGGCGAGCGAGATGAGGTCCGTCTCGTGTTCCGGGTTGGCCAGCGGCACCATCACGCGGTAGTCGCCGCCGTCCGGTTTCACGGACGTGGCCGCGGAGACGGCGGGTTCGGGCATCGTCTCGGGTTGGCTGAGGATGTGATCGGTGAGGATACCCTGTTTTTCGGTTTTCCCGCGAGCGTACAGGAAGTACCACCCGACCGCGCCGACGACGAAGGCGACGGCGAGCATCGGCGCGGCGATGTCGGCGGACGCCATGAAACCGATGAGGCCGAACGAGGTGATCGCCCCTAGAATCGGCGTGTACGGGTACAACGGGACGCGATAGTCGGGATGGTAACTCTCCGTGTCGGCCTCCCGCATCACGATGAGCGCGACGTTGAGCAATCCGTAGATAACGAGGTGGAGGACGCTTCCGGCCTTGGCGAGCACCTCCACGTCGCCGATGACGACGAACAGGAGGATGAGACCCCCCGTGACGCCGATGGAGCGGTACGGGGTGCTGAACCGGTCGTGGATGTCGTTGAGCCAGTTGCTCACCAGTTTATCCCGACCCATGGCGAAGTTGATGCGCGAGGACGCCAGAATCGATGCGTTCGCGCTGGAAGCCGTCGCGAGCAGGCCGCCGAACGTGAGTGCCACCGCTCCGGCGGACCCCATCAGCATGCCTGCCACTTCGACCACCGCGGTGTCGTTGTTCGCCACGACGTCGAGTTCGACCACGGAGAGGAGTACCAGCAACACCAGCGCGTAGATGATCGTCACGATGACGACGCTCCCGATGACGGCGCGCGGGAGGTTCTTTCCGGGGTTCTGAATCTCCTCGCCGACGGACGTGATTTGGACGAAGCCGAGGTACGAGACGAAGATGAGTCCCGTCGTCGGCAGCAGCGGCGTGATGCCGTTGGGCGCGAACGGCCGAAGCGTGGACAGGTCGGCGTGGAACGCGCCCACGACGGAGAACACCGTCAGAATCCCGACGAGCGTCACGACGATGATGTTCTGCAGTCGTCCCGTCTCCTTCGCGCCGACGTAGTTGACGAGGACGAACAGCGAACCGGCCACCAGTGCGCCGAGTTGTGCTGGCGAGAGGAAGCCGACGGAGGGGACGGACAGGAATTCGGTGACGTACTGGCCGAAACCCAGCATGTAGAACGCCGAGGCGAACGCCAGCCCCATCCAGTTACCCCATCCCGCAATGGAACCGAACAGCGGGCCGAGCGCATGATTGATGTAGTAGTACGCGCCGCCTGCCTTCGGCATCGCGGTGCCCAACTCGCTCGCGGAAAAGGCGGTCAGTACCGCGACGACGCCACCGACGATGAACGAGAGGATGACGAGCGGTCCGGCCTCCGCGGCGGCGACGCCGGGGAGGACGAAGATACCCGCGCCGATCATGGTCCCGACGCCGATGGTAAGCGCGGCGAGCGGTCCGAGGTCCTTCGCGAGTTCCTCGTCCGCCATCAGTTCGCCTCCGTGTCGGGGAGGACGACTATCGGCCGGTCGGTCTCCGTGACGAGCGTGTGCGCCACGTCCCCCGTGAGCAGTTGTATCCACCGACTCCCGCTGCGCGGCGAGAACACTATCGCCGTCGCGTCCACGTCGTCCGCCACGTCGAAAATGGCCTCCGCGACGTTCGTGCCGTAGGTGAGTTCCGTTTCGACCGGGATTCCGGCCGCGTCACAGCGATCCGTGATGACGGAAAAGATGTCCGCCGCCCGTTCTTCGCGCTGTTCGACCGACGCCTTGTCGGGAACCCCGCCGCCCTTCTCGACCACGTGAACGGCGACGACGCGGCCGCCGGCATCGGCGACGCGGCCGAGCGCCACGTCGCAGGTCGTCTCCGCATCCTCTTCGCTCGCAACCGGGAGAACGATTCGTTCGAACAGCCCCGTCATGTGACGTACCATCCGGTATCGATGACCTGTCGGGTGTACCGTCGCGTCGCGTCCGTCCAGTGTTCGATATCGGGAGTATCTCGAATGGCGTGGCGATGTGTCATACGTCCCCGTAATCTCCGAGGAGCGTGATAACGACTACGAAACCAGCCACATCATCACACTTCGACGGCCCACACCGTCACCGATTCGGAACAGCCGTACACCTCGCGGAACGCCCGGTCTACGAACTGCGCGATGCGGTTCGCGTCGGCTTTCGCGCTGATTCGCACGTTCGTCCCGTCCGCATCTTCGGGGCTCCGTAACTGCTCGATTTTGAACGCGGGGAACTCTCCAACCAGCGTCTTGAGCGCCTCCAACTCCTCGTCCGTACAGTCGAGGTTGAGCGTCCGGTCGCCGAACTGAATCCACGGCGGGAGTTCCTCTTCCGTCCCGTCCTCGTCGCCCGCGTCGCTGCCATCGTCTGCTTCCGACGCCGCTGATTTCGGTTCGGAATCGAAGTCCGGTTCGGACGCCGTTTCGAGGTCGGCGGTCAGCGTGCAAAACGGGCTTCCGCGCTCGCGGTGTGCGGTGATGGCGTCCACGACGAGTTTCCGTCGTTCAGTCGGGGTCGAAGCGCTGAATCGGGTCATACCGGTCGTTCGTCCTCGGCCCTCAAAAACCGGATGCTCCGCTCGGTTTCCGTAAGCCTTTATGCGAAGACGGTGCAGGTGAGTGCATGAACCCGAACATCCTGATTTTGGGTGCCCCCGGTGCTGGGAAAGGGACACAGAGCGCACGAATCGCCGAGGAATTCGGCGTCGAACACGTCACGACCGGCGACGCGCTTCGCGCGAACAAGCACATGGAGACGGAGTACGGAACTCCCGCGAGTTTCATGGACGAGGGCGAACTCGTCCCCGACGCCGTCGTCAACGAAATCGTCCAAGCCGCGCTCGCCGAGGCCGACGGCTACGTCCTCGACGGCTACCCGCGAAACCTCTCGCAGGCGGAGTATCTGGACGACATCACCGACCTCGACGTCGTTCTGTACCTCGACGTGGCCGAGGACGAACTCGTCGGTCGCCTCACTGGACGCCGACTCGACCCCGAGACGGGCGACATCTACCACGTCGATTACAACCCCGCCGAGGACGAAGCGGTAAAAGAACGCCTCGTCCAGCGCGACGACGACACCGAGGAGACGGTGCGTGAACGCCTCCGCGTCTACCGCGAGAACACGGAACCCGTCATCGACCACTACGACGACACGGGCGAACTCGTCCGCATCGACGGCGAGCAGACGCCCGACGAGGTGTGGGACGAAATCAAGGAAACGGTCGAGGACGAGGCCTGAAAGCGGTCTACTCGAAGGAGAGTTCTTTTTCCCCCGATTCCGCTGCTTCCGTTTCGATGAGCGTGTCGAGTCGCCCCTCGAACTCCGCCTCGTCGATGTCGCCGTTCGCGTAGCGGGCCCTGAGGACTTGCACGGCGTCGAGTTCGGTTTCTTCCGCTTCCTTTTCGACGACCGTTTCACCGCCGTCCCGAAGGTACCACACGAGGAATCCGAGAACGGCCACGATTCCGAGGAGATAGGACGCTTCCGAGGCGACGATTTCGATGGCACCCGTGAAGAAGACGGCAAACCCACCCAGTACGACCACACGCCAGAAGTCGTCTTCGGGGAGTATTTCACTCAGTTCGCTCACGCCATCGGGTTACGTGACAACGGTAAAAAATTTATCCTCTAACCGTTCATCCCTCGGCCGGTTTCCCCGCGTCAGTGGGGTCCGTTCGCCGCGCGCTCGTGTCGATGGCGAAGGTTGATTAACGCCGAATCCCAAACGTGCCACAATGGCACGGACAGCGCAGAAAGTAGAATCGCTCATCGCCGAGGACCCGGCGATGGCCGACGCCCTCTCGGTCATCTACGAGGAAACCGACGAAGGGTCGGACGAAGTCGAGTGGCGGGACGTCAACGACGACCTCACGAGCGGCCAGTGGGGTCGCCTGATAGAGAAGGGAATCCTCGTGGACGGCATCCACGGCTTCGAACTCGCGGACCCGGACGAGGTCGCGGACGCACTCGACGATTCCGGAACGGCGACGACGAGTACGACGTCCTCGTCGAGCGACGTGGACGACATCGAAACCACCTCGTGGTCGAAGTGGGACAAACTCGCGGCGGTGGCGAGCATCGGACTGTTCTTGGGCTACTCCCAGAACAACATCCGCGCCGCCGTCGGGCAGGTCGTCGACGTGGTGCTCGGTCCCATCGACGCCGCGCTCCCGTTCTACGTCGTCATCATGATCGTCGCGATGCTGACTGGCCTGTACACCACGCTCCTGCAGGACAACCTGATGGACATGGAGAAGATGGGCATGTATCAGGAGCGGATGAAGGACATCCAGAAGCGCCAGAAGGAGGCAAAGGAGAAGGGCGACGAGCAGGCGATGGAGCGCATCCGACAGGAACAGATGGAAGCCATGGGCGACCAGACGGGCATGTTCAAAGAGCAGTTCCGCCCGATGGTCTGGACGATGTTCATCACCATCCCGGCCTTCCTCTGGATGTACTGGCGCATCGGCGACGGTACGCCGGCAGTCATTCCGCACAAGGTTGTACTCCCCCTCGTCGGCGGGCCTTATGGATGGACGCATGGCGCGATCGGCCCGATGCAGACGTGGATTATCTGGTACTTCCTCTGCTCGATGGCGTTCACGCAACTCATTCGCAAGGCGCTGAACATCCAGACGACGCCGACGTAAGTTCAAAACCTCTTTCTTGGTTCCCGTTCGAGGGTACATATGTTATTGACCGTCTCAGGCCCACCGGGGAGTGGGAAGAGTACGACTGCGCACGGACTCGCGGACGCGTTCGGATTGGATCACGTGAGCGGCGGCGACATCTTCCGCGAACTCGCCGCCGAGCGCGACCTGACGCCCCTCGAATTCAACAAACTCGCCGAGGAGGACGAGGGGATAGACCGCGAACTGGACAAGCGACTCCGCGAGGTCGCCACGCAGGACGACGACGTCGTCCTCGAATCTCGGCTCGCCGGGTGGCTCGCCGGGGAGTACGCCGATTTCCGAATCTGGCTCGACGCGCCGCTCGACGTGCGCGCGGCCCGCATCGCGGACCGCGAGGACAAATCGGAAAAGCAGGCGGCGACCGAAACCCGCGCCCGAGCGGGCAGCGAGGCCCAACGTTACGAGGAGTACTACGGCATCGACATTACCGACCTCACCATCTACGACTTGAGCATCAACACCGCGCGGTGGAACCCGGACGACGTTCTCGCCATGCTGACGACCGCCGTCGAGAACTACGAATCGGACTTCGACGAGGGAAAGTACCCGATTACCGGCGTCTCATACGATTTCTGATGACGCTTCGCGGCCCACCATCCGAGCGTTCGCCCGCGGAACTACTCGAATTTGGGGTTGTCAACCTCGACAAACCGCCCGGCCCGTCGGCCCACCAAGTTGCGGCGTGGGTGAGAGACCTCTGTGAAGTCGAACAAGCGGCCCACGCGGGCACCCTCGACCCCAAAGTCACCGGGTGTCTGCCGACGTTGACCGGCGCGGCGACCCGCCTCTCGCAGGTCTTCCTCGAAGGGTCCAAGGAGTACGTGTCCGTCCTCGAACTGCACGAGACGGCTCCGGCCGACATCGAGGCTATCGTCGCCGAGTTCGAGGCACCGCTGTATCAGAAACCGCCCCGAAAGAGCGCCGTCTCGCGGAAGCTTCGCGTGCGCGAGATTTACGACTTGAACGTGTTGGAAGTACAGGACAGGAAGGCGCTCCTCAGGATTCGCTGCGAGAGTGGCACCTACATCCGCAAGCTCTGTCACGATATCGGCCTCGCGCTCGGAACCGGGGCGCACATGGGCCACCTCCGCCGGACGGCGACCGACCCGTTCGACGACACCGACCTCGTGACCTTACACGACCTCTCGGACGCGCTCGCCCGCTGGCGCGAGGAGGACGAGGACGACTGGCTTCGGGAAATCGTCCGCCCCGCGGAGGCCGCTCTGGCACACCTTCCGAGCGTGACCATCGCGCCGAACGCCGCCGAACAGGTGGCACAGGGCGCACAAGTGTATGCGCCGGGCGTCATCGAGGCCGAAGAAGCGGAGCAGGACCAACTCGTCGCCTGTCACACGCCGAACGGCGCGGCGGTCTGTCTCGGCCGAATGGTCGGGGATGCCGACGCTGAGTCGGGGACGGTCGTCGAACTGGAACGCGTTTTGGTTTAGGACTCGAAATCCATCACGTCGAACTCGTGGCCCCACTCGTTGCGGACGGTGGCGACGTTCCCCACCGGGATTTCTTCGGGGCCGTGAACCACTTCGTAGCCGTTTTGCCCGAAGTATTCGACCGATTCGGCCACGCTGTCCACGAGGTAGTGGACCATCCCCTGCGGTAGTTCTTCTTGTGTCGAGAGGACGAGTTCCGCGATTCCCTCCTCGTGACCGTCCATCGCGAACCCGGCTTGGTCTGGACGTTCCCACAACCGTTCCAGCCCGAGAACCTCTTCGTAGTGACGTTTCGCGTCCTCGAACGCCGATTTCGGAACGGTGTACAGCACGCAGCCGATTCGTTGCAGCGTCGGGGGATTCATTCGAAACTGTCGACATTCGAACTACATCATCGCATCGTTTCGCCTTCTCACCCACCGCTCCCGTTTTCCTCTGCCGCTTCGCACCCCTTTTTGCCGCGTGCGAATCACCTTCCGGTATGCAAGTCGGCACCGCGGAATCTTCCCCCGGCGAACTCGTCACGGGATGGTTGGACGTCACCGACCTTCCCACAGGAACGCCCGAGCGCCTCCCCGTCCTCATCGCGGAGGGCGAAGAAGACGGCCCGACGCTCTGGATAACGGCGTCGATTCACGGCAACGAGGTGACGGCACTCGCCACCGCACAGGACGTCATGCGGGAGGGGTTGGAATCGAGGATTCGCGGGACGGTGGTCTGTCTTCCCAATCTGAACCCCGCCGGTCTGCGCCGAACGACCCGCACCTCCTACTACCACGGCGACGATCCGAATCGCTACTTTCCCGACCCGGACGCGGACGGGTCGCGCCCGCCGCGCGTCCAGGAACTCATCGACGAACGGGTGTTCGACGCGTTCGCCGACTCGGCGGATGTGCTCGTGGACCTCCACACCGCGCAGGTCGGGTCGATTCCGTTCGTGATTCGGGATCGGGTGCTACATGGATCCGAGCGCGACGAGGACGAAGCCCGTGACCTCGCCGACGAACTCGAACGCCTCGTGGACGCCTACGACTTCCCGGTCATCAACGAGTACGCCGCCGAGGAGTACGTGGAGCAGAACCTCCAGCGCTCGACGGCGGGTGCGGCGCTGAACAGCGCCGGAATTCCCGCGTTCACCGTCGAACTCGGCGGCTTCGAGGTGGTCGAGGAGGACACCCGCGAGAAGGGCGTCGTCGGCCTGTTGAACGTCATGCGCGAACTCGACATGCTGCCCGGCGAACCGAAGCCAACCGGCCTCGATGCGCCCGTGGACTTTCCCGTCAAACGCGCCGTCCACCCGCACACCGAAACGGCCGGAATCGTCCGCCATCGCGTCGATGCCGGCGACACCTTCGAGGTGGGCGACGTCATCGCGGACATCGTCACGCCGCACGGCGAACCGAAGGCGACGGTGGAGACGGACCACGACGGGTATGTCGTGGGACGCTATCACGGGGTCGCAGCGTACGAAAACGACCCGGTCACGAGCCTCGCAGTGCGGGACGACGGCGACTTGGTGGTCCCTCGCTCGCAGGAATGAAACGAAGGGCTTAACATAGGCACTCTCCTTCTTCGAAACGTAGCGGGACCGTGGGGTAGTGGTATCCTCTGCGGATGGGGTCCGTAGGACCCGAGTTCGACTCTCGGCGGTCCCATTGTTTTGCGACGAACTGTTTCGTGAGTCGCAAAACTGTGACGAGCGCCGAGCGTCGCATCACGGCGCGGCCGAACCCCTCCATTTCGGCCGTCGTCGCTCGGTTTTTTCTTCCGAAGCAGGAAATCCAAATATTCTTCCCACGGCAGGGAAGACAGTTGGCCATGAGCCGGACCGTTGCTGTCGCACACTATCCGGAAGGTGCGGGACACGCGACCCGGATGCTGGCGGTGGCACAGGCATTGGAAGGGCCGGAGACGGATGTCGTCCTCGCGGGCGGCGGTCCGGGGTCCCAGTTCATCGAACACAACGGATACGAGGTCTATCGTCCGGCGACGGTCGATTACATCGGTGACTATCAGGGCGGGTCGATCTTCGACGTGTTGACGCGGAGCGTTCCGAACAGCGGACGGCGCGTGTTCGACTTCGTGCGGTGGCTTCGCCGCGAGGACCCCGCCGCCCTCGTGACGGACGACATGTTCGCGGCGATGGCGGCCCACTGCACGGACACGCCGCTGTACGTCCTCACCCACAACGCCGCGTCCTACTACGACGCCGCCATCGAGGAGGTGTTCACGTGGATTCTCAATCGCTATCAGGTTTCGGTGTCCCACGCGTTCTTCTATCCCGCAGTCTGGCCGCCGGACGGTGGCGACCCGCCGGGGGTCGTCCACATCCCGCCCATCGCCCTCGAACCCAACGGCACGGAGGCTCCCGACGACCTCGACGTCCTCCTCGTCCCGAGCACGTACACGACCAATTTCGTGGAACTCGCCCGCGAACTGGAAGCGGACGGCAACGACGTGACCCTCGTCGGCCACGACGGATGGGATTCGGTGCCGTCGCTCCTCCCGTGGATTCAGGCCGCGAACGTCGTCGTCTGCTCGGGCTACTCGACCGTGATGGAGGCCGCCGTGGCGGGAACGCCGTGTATCATCTACCCGTTCACCGACGAACAGCACGGCGTTTCGCGGGTCATCGAACGCCGCGGTCTCCGGGGTTTCCAGATCGAGCACTCGATTCCGCACGTCACCCGCGCGGTGCGCCATCCGCCCGAGGCCCCCGAGTACGAAAACGGCGCGGACCGAGCGGCCGAGTACGTCCTCGACCACATGGAATAGCTCGTCTCGGGGGTTCGTGAGATAGCACGGTAATTTGCCACTGCCGAAATCGCCATCCTCCTCTCGACTGACCGCTAGGTATGGCACAGGTGACGGTCGGCGGTCGACTCCACTTCGGCTTTCAGAACCTCTCGCTCGCCCACGAGAGACTGTACGGTGGGTTAGGAGTCGCAATTTCCTCGCCGACCGTCTCCGTCGAAGCGACGCCCGCGGGCGAGGTTCGCTGTGACGACTCGTGTGCGCGCGAGTACGCGAGCATGGCCACGGATCTGCTGTCCGTCCCCGGCACTGACGTGCGAGTCCACGAGACGTTACCGAGACACGTCGGCCTCGGGAGCGGGACGCAACTCGCGCTGGCAGTCTTCGCCGCCGTCGCACACGCGTACGGCACCGACCCCGACGTTCGTGAGTACGCACCCGCCCTCGACAGGGCAGGACGGAGCGGTATCGGGGTTTCGACGTTCGAACGCGGCGGCTTCGTCGTCGATGCCGGACACCCCACGGAGCGTTTCACCACCGACCGACCCGCACGAGGCGACTGGTCGGTCCCGCCTGTCGTCGCACGACACGACGTTCCCGAAAACTGGCGATTCGTCCTCGTCCTCCCGGACGCCGAACCGGGACGAAACGGCACCGACGAGGACGCGAGCATGCGCTCCGTGGTCGAACGGGCGGATCCGACCATCGCCGAGGACATCTCTTCGATACTCCTCCGGCGGGTCCTTCCATCGATCGCGGAGGCGGACCCGGAGCGGTTCGGGTCCGCCGTCGCGGAAATCGGCCGCCGAAACGGGGCGTGGTACGCCGACGAGCAGGGCGGCGTTTATCGACCGCCCGTCGGCAAACTCGTCACCGCGATGGAGTCCGCCCCGGCGGTATTCGGCGCGGGACAGTCGTCGTGGGGACCCGCGGTGTACGGCGTGACGACGCTGGAGATGGCCGACCGATCGGTCGAAGTCGCTCACGACGCACTCGATTCCACGGGCGTCGGCGGGGACGTGTTGCTCACGTCCGCGCGCAACGCCGGGGCGAGCGTAAACGGTAAACGTCAGGAATGAGAGAGGAAGACATGGACCGCATCCCGTTCGGCGTCTCGCAGTTCGACTCCCTCATCGACGGCGGGTCCCCGCCCGGAAGCGTCGTCTTGTTGGCCGGCGACGCCGGGGCGGGCGCACGCGAGTTCGCGTACACCAGCGCGACCATCAACGCCCTCGGCGACGCCGATTCGGACCTGTTCGAACTCCACTACGGGGCAGTCGATTCGCGCTCGTCGCTTCCCGACGAGATTCATTACGTCTCGTTTACCGCCAACGAACCCGAAATCGTCGGCGAACTCACGCACACCATCGACGAGTCGATCGTCTCACCGGCGTCGGAGGTCATCTCGTTCGAGGACCTTTCGGCCGAATACTTCCAACTGAGTCCGATTCCCAACGATTGGTACGTCCAAAAACGCCGCACCATCACAGACCTCGGTAGCAGTCACGAGCGTCGTGGCATCCTCGAAGCGCTCGGGGAATACCTCTCGAAGAACGCACCCGGGAACCTCGTCGTCATCGATTCGCTGACCGACTTATCCGCGCTCCCCGACGAGCAGGTGGACTGGAACCAGATGGTCATCCTCCTCAAAGGAATGAAGAAAGCGGCTAAGGCGTGGGGTGGCCTGATACTCGTCCTCGTCGCACAGGAGAGCCTGACCGGACGACAGATGGGGTCCCTGATGAGCGCGACGGACGGCACCATCAGTTTCGAGTGGGAAAGCGGCGGCAACGAACGCGCCCGGACCATGTTCGTCCGCGAGTATCGCGGCGTCCTCTCCAGTATCGAGGAAGAGAACATTGTCCGCTTCGAAACGGAGATACGGAGCGACGGGTTGGACATCAGCAATGTCCGCAAGATTCGGTAGGTCGGACTCCCGCGGTGCAAATTCGACGGTCGGTATCGATCCTCAAAACGACGCCACTTCGTTCGGAATTCCGCCCCGGGAAGGGCGAAACGTTAAGTCAGCGCTATGAGAAGTAGGTATCCAACCGAATGGAGAGCGAAGACGCGAGCCACGTTCCAGCGGTAGAGTTGCCGACGTCGGTTGCCCAGTGGGTGACCGAAACGGCCGACGAACTCGGTGTCTCCCGCCAGCGCCTCCTCTCCGAACTACTCGCAGCACACGGATCCCTCCACGAGGACGATGCGGATGTCGACGAACTGGACGAACTCCGCGAGGAGTTCATGGAAAAACTGACGGACGTCCGAGAGCGGGTCGTACAGATCAAACGCGAAACGGACGGGAAGGCCCCGGCGGACCACGACCATCCGGACCTGCGGGACGAACTGAACGGACTCCGGCAGGCGATGGACGCCGAAAACGACGAGGACGGTGAGGGCGACTTCGAGACCGTCGCGGAGGAAGTGGACTACCTCCGTGAACGCGTGACGGAAAACCGGAAACGGCTCGATTCCGGCTTCGAGAACTACGAGGAGGTCCTCGACTATCTCGCCGAAACGACCGACGAGTTGGACGGACGACTCGATGTCCTCGCACGTGCGCTCGTCTCGGTCCGCGACCAAGCCCGCATGCTCGCCACGGTGAACGCGACGCGGGCCGCCACCGCCGAACTCGCACGAACGGCCAACCGAAACGGCATCGAGAGTGCCAAGTGTGGCGACTGCGAGATGACCGTCACCATCGCGCTGCTGACCGACCCGTCCTGCCCGCACTGCGGCGCGACGTTCGAGGACATCGAACCCAAGCAGGGCTTCTTCGGGTCGAACTGGCTCGTCGTCGGTCGTCCACCGGCGCTGGAAGGCGACACCATCGACCCGGACGTCGACATCGACCCCGAGGCTGCCGACCTGTTGTCCGAGGTGACGGAGGAGTGAGCGACCGTTCCCCGAACCCGGAAGGAGCGGACGAACCGCTCTCCGGCCTCGTCTCGGACATCGAGGAACGTCGAAATCGGAAGTCGAAACGGGCCGATGACGCCTTCGAGGAGGTGGACGTCGGTGACGTCGACACCGACGAACTCTGGGACGACCTGCTGAACGAGGACGGCGGCGAACTGGTCGTGAGCGTCCCCCGAGAGGCGGGATGGGACGACCGCGACGTTCGCACGATTCCGAAGACGACCTGCCACGGGTGTCCGCACGTCGGCGACCCGCCGGACCTCAGGTGTACCCACGAGGGGACGGATATCCTGTCGATGCCCGACGTCGAGCACTTTCGAGTGGCGGACTGCCCGATGGTTGCGGACGAGGACGACTTCGAAACGGAGGAGTAGAAAATCGGGAGTTGACGTTGTGAACGACGGTTCGAACTCTTCAGCGAGAGCCACACCAACGCTAACGGGTCGATTTTGGTGCAGTCCCAATTTTAACTGCTGGGGACAAGCCCCGTCTGACAGTAATTGGTGCTTCGATTCTCTCATGCCACAAATAAGTCGAATTCCTTAATGTATTATCACCTGTACGGATATTGTTACGTATGCCGAAGTCAGAAACGAGGGCGTTCACTGGCGTCTCTGCCTATGACGGTCCCGCAGGGCTCGTAGCCTTCTCCATACTTGCGTGGACGTTTCTTGTCGAAGCTCAGCCGCTAGTCGGACTTCTACTCACGACTGCATTCGTCTCGACCTACGCGGCCGCACGTTTCGATAGTCTTGAACACGCTATTGTCTTTGTTTGCCTCTGGGCAGTTGTCACCGCGGCGGTTTTGTTCATGGGGACGCTCCTCGGCTTTGCTGTTGCCGCCGTCTCTGCGGTCGCTTGCTACGCTCTCTTGCGCGGCGCGTGGTGACCCACAACTCCTAGACGAAAGTCGTGCCCGATCGCCACGAACACGGGCGGTTGGGTCTGTTTCGATTGCAATTATGAGAGGAAGACCTCGAAAGCCCCCACCCGCTCGCGGCCGCTGTACGAGCCACTATTCTGGCCGAACGTGGCGGAGAGGCCAGAATAGTGGCTCGTACAGCCGACCATGCGGTGCGCGAACGGGTGGCCCCTTTCATTCCCCTCAACCGCATCCGCACCGCGGGCCACACCCTCCCCAGCCGATTCGCTCTGGTCGCTCACGTTCGTTCGTTCCTTCACTCATCCCTCGCGCGATAACCAGCAGACCCTCGGCCGATCGCTGGCCGAGGGTCTGCTGGCCCGCGCGCCCCTCGGTTGGACGGGGTGCACGATACTGGTCAAGGGCACGGCGCGCGACGGCGGGGCAGTAATTCATGCGGCTCGGCTACAAAAATCACAACAAAATCAACCACTGCTGTTCGTAATGAATGGGCAGTTTTTTGGACCGTCCTCGCAGTTGCTGTGCTCGCAGACCAATCAGAATCGGACAACTGGAGTCGCTCCGCTTCCACTCCAGTCTCTTCGCCGTCGTCTTCGTACGTGGCGCTTTTCACACTCGAAATACAACCAGTGGTATGCAATTTTGCGACGACTGTGGCTCCATGATGCGGACGATGGGGTCGAAGATGGTCTGCACGAACGACGACTGTCAGGCGACGGTGGCGAAGGACGAGGAGCGCGCCGCCGAGTTCGTCTCCACCGAGGCACAGGACGATTCGGACGTCATCGAGACCGAGGAGGGCGCGGATTTCGAGGGTAAACCGACCGCGAAGGACGTGCATTGCGACAAATGCGGCCACGACGTCGCGTGGTACACGATCAAACAGACCGCGTCCGCCGACGAGGCACCGACGCGGTTTTTCAAATGCAAGGAATGCGGCTATCGCTGGCGTGAATACAACTAATTATCATATCAAACTCCTTCGCATATTTTACCCGCAGACCGACGTTTTAGGTGCTGTGGTGCAGACACTCTGGTATGCGATTACATACCCGGGACGTTCGGCAGGACGTCCGCGAACTGGCTGGCTTGCTCGGCGACGTCCTCTCGCGACTCGCGTCGCGGGAGGCATTCGAGGCCGTCGAGACGGTACGAACCGGAGCCATCGACTACCGACATGGGGACGCGGCGTCCCGCGACGTACTTCGCGACGAAATCGACCGACTCCCGCCCGAGTTGGCCGGGCACGTCGCGCGGGCGTTCGCGACGTACTTCGAACTCATCAACCTCGCGGAAGAACGTCAACGCGTGCGCGCCATCCGCGAGGGAACGCAGGACGGGACGCTCGAAGACAGCCTTCGGGCCACCGCCGAAACGCTCGCCGAGGACGGTGCGGACTCGCAAACCGTCGAGCGAGTGCTGGAGGACGTGAACGTCGTTCCGACCTTCACCGCCCATCCCACCGAGGCGCGCCGGAAGACGGTCAAGGCGAAACTCCGTTCCGTCGAAGTCCTCCTCTCGGAACTCGACGAGCGCAGATTGACCGACCGCGAGCAGGATCAATTGGAACGCCGCTTGGAGAGCGAAGTGACCGGCCTCTGGGAGACGCGACAGGTCAGAAAGCGCCGCCCGGAGGTGGCCGACGAGGCGCGGAACGTCCTCTGGTACCTCGAAAACGTCCTCTTCGACATCGTCGGCGACGTGTACGACGAACTCGACCACACCGTCGGCGAGGAGTTCGACGTGGACGTGCCGGAACTGTTCGCCTTCCGGTCGTGGGCCGGGAGCGACCGGGACGGCAACCCGCACGTCACGCCCGAGGTGACGGCGGAAACCCTCGACCGTCAGCGCGAAGTCGTTCTGGAGCGCTACCGCGACGAACTGAAGCGCCTCTCCGGCGTGCTGAGTCAGGACGGCGACCGAATCGAGACGAGCAGTCTGTTCGATTCGAGCCTCGACACCGACCGCGAGCAACTCCCCGCCATCGCGGAGCGCGTGACGGAGCGCTACCCGGAGGAACCGTACCGCCAGAAACTCGCCCTGATGCGCGAGCGAATCGACCGCGTCGGCGACGTTCGCCCCGGCGGATACCACGACGCCGAGGAACTCCTCGCGGACGTGGACGCCATCGCCGACAGCCTCCGGAAGGACGGCGCGGAGAGCGTCGTCGATACGGAGGTGGACCCGCTTCGCCGCCGCGTCGAAACCTTCGGGTTCTCGCTCGCCGCGCTCGATTTGCGCGACCATCAAAAGAACCACACCACGGCGATCGCGGAGGCGCTGGCACGCGAGGGCTTCGACTACGATTCGATGGACGAGGACGAACGGGTCGAACTGCTGACCGACGCCATCCTGCAGGACGAACCCATCATCGATCTCGACACCGAGGGGCTTTCCGAGACAGCGAGCCGTGTTCTGACCCTCTTCTCGGAGACGGCCGTCTGGCAGCGCGAGTACGGCGCGGAGACCATCGACACCTACTGCATCAGCATGACCGAGGAGGCGAGCCACGTCCTCGAAGTGCTGTTCCTCGCGGACCAAGCCGGAATCGTGGACCTCCCCGGCTACTCCGGACTCGACGTGGTCCCCCTGCTCGAAACCGAGTACGCGCTCTCGGGCGCACGGCGCATCGTCGGCACCCTGTTCGAAAACGAGGCCTACGCCGCGGCACTCGAAGCGCGCGGCGGGACGCAGGAGATCATGCTCGGGTACTCCGACTCGAACAAGGAGAACGGCTTTCTGGCCGCCAACTGGAGCCTCTATCGGAATCAGAAGCGACTCGCCGAAATCACGGACGAGCACGACGTCACCCTTCGCCTGTTCCACGGGCGCGGCGGGTCGATTTCGCGCGGCGGCGGCCCGATGAACGAGGCGCTGCTGGCGCTCCCCAGGGAAACCGTCTCGGGCCAAGTCAAGTTCACCGAACAGGGCGAGGCCATCGCGGAGAAGTACGCGAACCCCGTCATCGCGGAGCGAAACGTCGAACAGATGCTCGACGCCCAGATTCGGGCGCGATACGCCGCACTGGAGGACGACGAGGAGACGATTCCCGACGAGTGGGAGGAAGCGATGGACGTCGCGGCCGACGCCGCCCGCGACGCCTACCGCGACCTGCTCGAATCCGACGGCTTCGTCTCGTACTTCGAGGAGACGACGCCGATAACGGTCATCGAGGACCTGAACCTCGGGTCGCGCCCCGCCTCCCGCTCCGGCGAACGGACCGTGGAGGACCTCCGCGCGATTCCGTGGGTGTTCTCGTGGACCCAAAGCCGCTGTATCCTGCCGGGATGGTACTCGCTCGCCAAGGGATTGGACGCCTACGGCGACGTCGAAACCCTCCGCGAGATGTACGAGGAGTGGCCGTTCTTCAGGACCACCATCGACAACGCCGCGATGGCGCTGGCTCGAACCGACCTCGAAATCACGGCGGAGTACGCGGACCTCGCGCCGAAGAACCTGCGCGAGGAGTTCTTCCCCGAACTCGAAGCGGAGTACGAACGCTCCGCCGAACTCGTGTTGGACATCACCGGACGCGATGACCTCCTCTCGCGCGAGTGGCTTCGGGAGAGCCTCGACCGGCGGAACCCCTACGTGGACCCGCTCAACCTCCTCCAAGTGCGCCTGCTTCGTCAGTCGCACCTCACGGAGACGGAGCGCCGGACGCTCCGGTTGACCGTGACCGGTGTCGCGGCGGGGATGAAGAACACGGGATAGCGTCGAGGGGATTTTTTATCGAACTGGTGCGATTTCGGAACGATGAACGGCTACGTCGAACGTCTCCTCGAACGTGACGAGATTGCTTATGAGAGGATGGTAACGTCCCTCGATGCCGGAGAGTTCGAAATGGCGAGAGAGCGTGCTGAGAGTATCGAGGGCGCAGTCGTGGTCGCCGTCACGAACGACGACGGCGAGGTACTCCTCGTTCAGAACGACTGGATGGACGGGATTGGCCTTCCCGGTGGCGGCGTCGAACCGGGCGAGGAGTGGGAGCGGGCGGCGTCCCGTGAGGTCCTTGAAGAAACTGGTGTCCCCGTCGAAATAGAGCGGCCGTGGCGGGTCACGCACGACTACTTCGAACATGGTGACGAACGCTTCGATGGGGGATACACGGTTTTCTATCGCGCTATCCCGACGGAGGGCGAAACCCTTGCCACCGACCCCGGCGTCGGAGACGAAACCATCGAAGTTGTCGGGTGGTTCGACGATGTTCCGGCCGAGTCGATACAACCTGCGCTCGTCCGGGCAGTGTTGAACGACGAGGTGTGACCGCCCGAAAACCGTGTCCCATTTCAGCACACGCGACGGAGGGGTGAACGTGAGCGCCGACACGCCTGTTCGCGTCGAAGTGCATCCGGGCCGCGAGGCGGTGGTGGAGTTCGACCCCGACCTCACCTTCGAGTGCGTCGATAGCTGTACGTGGTGTTGTCACCACGGCGTCATGCTGTACGACCGCGAATACTTCGAGTTGGGAAACCACGCCGACCTTAACGAAGCGACCACCGAGTTCCGCGGCGAGGATTTCGTGCGCCGCGAGGAGAAAGACCACGACGAGACGGCGGAAGACGGCTGTGCCTGTCACTTCCTCCACGAGGACGGCCTCTGTGAGTTGCAGGCCGAAAACGGCTGGAAACCGGCCCGGTGCTTCGTTTATCCGGTTTCCATCCGCGAGGAGAGCGGCGAGATGCACGTCGATATCCGCGAGTCGGCGTGGGACCACTGCGAGGGCATGAACGTAAGCGACCGCAAAATCATCGACCACTTGGACGCCTTTCTACCCGAATATCTGTGGGACGTGGAGAACCCGGATTCGGTTCGGGAACTCTGAGGATTCGCGGAATTCGCCGTCCTGTGATTGGCGAAATCCGCACGGCACAGCGACCGTTCTCAGTATCTTCCCGACGCCGTTTCGGCGTCGTTGGCGGGCGAGTTCGTCCCGTCACCGGAACGCCGCTCCGCCACCATCCCGCCGAGTGCGCCGAAGACGATGGGATAGGCCAGACCGAGGAAAATCGCCGGGATACCGTCCGGTGTGGCGGTTACCGGGGCGTTAGCAGCGGTGGCAGCGAAGGCGAAGGTACCGACGACGAACAACGGGAAGTATCCGACCGCGATACTGGCTCCGGCGTTTCGCGGTCCGTTGGCACCTGGCGTCGTTCCGGTCCGAACCGCCACGTATCCCGCGCCGACCAGGAGGATGGGCGGGACGAGATAGAGAAGGAAGAACGGCCCGCCGGCCATCGCAAGGAAGGACCGGTTCGTGAGCGACCGGAAGCCGTTGATCGTATCCGCCGTCGGAAGACTCGTCGGTACGAGATGGGTGTTGTAAAACACCCATCCGGAAAGCACCCACCGCGGCGGCGATGTCCCGAAGATATGTGAGAGCGACGTCGCGTCGAGATACTTCCCGGGAAGTTCGATGGCCATGATTTTGCCGGTACGGCCCGCCGTCGCCACGGACGTCAGGAGGTATCCGACGAGATACGCTCCAATACCGAGGGGAACGGTCCGCCGGAGGGGGAGATGGGTCCGAACCATTACTCACATTATATCTCTCCGGTGACGTCATATCTCTTTTCCACCGGAACGCCGAAAACGAGCCGTACCACCGCTGGCCGGACCTAGGAACCCTGATGACAACACCCGAATCGTGTTGGGATCCGCTCGGGGTGATACGTTCTCCGATCAGTAGCTGTGTACTATAATCTGATGCCATATTATATATCATTTCTAGAATCTGTGCAAGATATTTCGAGTAATATAAAATAGGAACTAATCTCTAGAAAAGATTTAACATATGGATACTTGTGTAATCGATTGCATACATGCAAATAAACGGTCGAAAGACGAAAATCGCACTCGCGGTGGTAGTCGTCGTCGTCGGGATTCTCGCCGGCGTCGGCACGTGGGCGTTCTGGACGGACACCGATTCGAGCACGGGCAACACGGTCGAGGCCGGGACGATGGACCTCGCTATCAACGGAAGTGCAAACGGAACGACGGAGGACTTCAATCTCGTCAACGCACAACCGGGTGACGAGGTGTCACACACCTATGCGCTGACGAACGAGGGGTCGACGGCCGCCGACCACCTCGAAATAGGGTTCAACTATACCGAGAACGATCTCCGAGCCGAACCGAACGACTCGGATCTCAGCAACGAGTTGAACGCGGCGGAGACTGCGAGCCTCATTCGCGTACAGACGATGCAGTACGAGAATCCGCAGGGTACCGTTGTCGACGACATCACCGCCAACGTGACGGACACGAACGGAAACGGGTACGTCGACTTGGCGGAGGTGAACGCACAGACCGGAGCGCTCGACGACCTCCAAGCGCCTGCTCCGAACAGCACGAGTACGACGTACTTCGTTCTCGACCTCGAAGTCGCGAACGACAACGCCGGTTACTGGACGGGCGGGAATATGGCCGGTAATCTGACCGGCACCGACGAGGACGTGATGGCGGATGGAGTCGACATCGCCGTCAACTTCACGCTCAATCAGGACAGTAGCCAGTAACCTTCACGCGCCAAATTTATTTTAACGACTGAAGACTTGGTATCAATGATGAGGTCCGTCTCTCCCTCCCGGGTCGGTTGGATCGTTCTCGGTGTCCTGTTGCTTCCCATCGTCGGGCAGATACTGTTCACGATCCTGCCGGGACTGGGGAGCTACATCGTACTCAGCGGGAGTATGACGCCGGCACTTCGCCCCGGAAGCGTGGTGTACACGTACGATTCGGGGCACTACGAACCCGGCGACGCCATCACCTTCGTTCAGGACGGCGACCTCGTGACGCATCGAATCGTTCGGGAGACGAACGATGGATTCGTGACGAAAGGCGACGCTCGGACGAACCCGGACTCCTTCGTCGTGAAACCGCATCGGATTCGCGGCGAAGTTCTCCTGTCCGTTCCGCTGTACGGCTATCTACTCCACCCGGTTTTCTCGCGGAGCGTGTACCTCTACGCGATAGTCGGCGGGGGTACCCTCGTAATCGTCGGCGGATATATTCTCGTCACACACGAATAAATTTCCCACGGCACAAAGCTTCATGAATGAGCGGGAGAGATGGCTATCCACGGTGAGTCGATGAAGAAGATATCGAGGCGTCGCGCATTGCGGCTGTTTGCGGTCGGTGGTGGTTCGTCGGCGATGGGGGGACGGGGAACCGCGACGTACACCACCTCGGATTCGGCGGGTGGGTCAACCGACCAAGGGACGCTCGACCTCAAACTGCAGGGAGCGGATGCCGACCGACTCCCCGCGGACGGCGATTTGGTGCTCGCCTCGGGCGGTTCGTACGTCAAACGAACCCGACTCACGAACGACGGAAGCGTCGACGGCGAGTCGGTCGGTCTCGCCGTGTCCACAGTGACGACCGACGAGGGAACCACGGAATCCGGCGAGTCGAACACGTCTACCGGGGACGGGGGCGAACTCGACGACGAACTGCAACTCAAAGCCTCGCTCGAACGGAACGGCACGTCGATCGGATACTTCTTCGGGAGCACCTCGTCGTTCGCGTCGTACGCTACGGCCGCGTCCGGACCTGAGCAGACGATCGGGCTTTCCTCACCCCTCGATTCGACCCCGACCGACTTCGTCCTCGAACTGTTCTACCCATCCGGTTCGACCGCTGCGCTCGGCGACCGGTTGGTCTTCGACCTCGATGTCACCCTGAACTCGGGCGTCTCTTCGACCGGATGGCGCGACGTGGACACGACGCGGGTCGCGCTCCAAGCCGGTGGTGGACAGGCCGCCGACCCAGTGGTCACCACGCTCACCCAGCAGGAGTACTCCTCGGTCACGATGGAGCAGGCGTTCCTCGCGCAGGGACGCGTCGGGGGGCCGGGCAGCGGCGTGACCGAGCATCGGTTGGGACCGACGGTCAACAACCCGAAAAACCGGGCCAACAAGGACTGGCAGAACAACGAAACCCGGCCGTTCACGCTGACCTACGACCCGCAGACCCAAACCGTCGTGTACGGGAATCAGGGGGTAGGGGACTTGACCTACGCGCCGTCGGATACCGGTCCGTACACAGATTTACTGCTTTATGCCATCGCGCCGTCGTCGTCGACCACGCAACTGAACAATCTTCGCCTCAACGGCAGGCAGCTCGGACAGAACATACAGATTAGCAACGGTGGTGCCGCGATTCGCGTGTCGAACGTCTCGCTCGAAGAGGGGTTCACGCTCCGCGGGAACGCGCGGATGCAGTGGTCCGGCAACAAGCCGTCGCAGGACACGCAGTTCTATCGGCTGCGCGTCGGTCGCGTGACGTCGGCCATGGGAACGGTGGCCGCCGATTCGGACGAACGCACCCCGGAACCGATGGGGCTCCCGCCACGGAACGGACCGTATCTCGTTCGGTAGCCACTCGGTCCGTCATCCCGACCCGCTGATGACCGCCCACAGGGCGAACACGACGATACCGCCGAGGGAGGTGCTCGCCACGGCGTGCATCCGGAGTTTGTCGAGGAGGTGGTGTGCGTTGTCGCTCAACTGGGCCACCTCGTACACCTCGCCGCCGAGTTCGCAGCGAGGGAGGAAGTCCATGGCGACGTGGAGGAAGACACCCGCGGCGAACCCGAAGACGAGGCCGTTTATCGCGGCGCTGGACGGGAGTTGGAGGAGCGCGGAACCGATGGCCGTAATCCCGATTCCGGCGGCGGGGAGGAGCAGGACGGAGGCGGGATTTCCGCCGTCTCGGAGTCGGTGGGCGGCGACGTACCCGGCGGGTCCCTTGTGCGAGACGATGGCGAGGCCGAGGAGCAACCCGAGGTCCGGCATGTTGCCGTAGACGAGGCCGATGATGGCGCCCGCGGCGAACGAGTGGGCGGTCAGTTCGACGGACGTGTGGTCGAGCGCGGTGTCGAGGTGGGTCGCTCGGTGGCCTATCGTGTGGGCGCTAAAGCCGACCAGAATCCCGAAGGCGATGCCGAACCCGCCGAACTCCGGCTGGTGTGAAATCGCGCTCGGGATCAGGAAAACTGCGGCGCTGGTTATCATCGCGCCGCTCGCCAAGCCGAAGGCCCAGACGAGCTTTTTCGCGTGCATGGAGTCGCTCGTCCCCTTCGAGAGCGCGGCACCCGCGGCCATGGCCGCGAACGCAACCCACGCGATGACGAGGACTTTGGACAGCCCCGCCGTCACCCCCACCCCGGTGAGGACGACGAGGGCGACGAACCCGGCGACGCCGAGCCGTGACAGTCGTGGCATGATTATTAATCTTCTCTCTAATGTTGTTAAGTCCGTCGGTCGGCCACCACAAAGCTATTGTCGGACGACGGCACGTGAAACAACGATGGAGACGAAGACGATTCGCGGTGCCCGCTTTTCGGTTCGCGCGGCACAGACCCTCGTGGCGTACCTCCTCTTCAGACTCACCGTTCCGTTCGCGGGTGAACTGGTGTACGGCACGCTTTCGCGTCTCGGCCTCGACGCCTTCGTCGCCGGGTCGCTCGGCGTGCTGGCGCTCGCTCCCGTCCTCGCCATCTCCTTCGGCGTCCCGTTCTGCTGTTTCGCCTGCTGGTACTACTGGCGGTCGTGACCATGCGTGCCCTTCGATTCACGTGGCGCGATTGCCTGTTCGTCCACTGGCCCGTCGATGCCGCCCCGCTCGAAAACGCGATTCCCGATTCGCTGGCGCTCGACAGGTACGACGGACAGGCGTGGGTCAGCGCCCTCGCTTCGACCATCGAGAACGCGAGACTTCCCGGCACCCCGAGGGCGCTCGGCATGACGTTTCCGCAGGTCAACTTCAGAACCTACGTCCGCCTCGGCGACGCCACCGGCGTCTACTTTTTGAGCCTCGACACGGCGAGTCGGCTGGCGACACGCGTGGCACGACGGCTGTATCACCTGCCGTACTTTCACGCCGACATTACGGTCGAAACCGACGGAACGGACGAGACGAGTACCGCGGAACGAACGCATCGCGTTCGGAGCCATCGATTCCATCCCGAAACGCTCCCGGTCGAATTCGAGGCGACGTATCGCCCGAATGCTACCGCAACCGTCCCCGAATCCGGGTCGCTCGCCGACTTCCTCGCGGGGCGCTATCGGCTGTTCGTCCCGCAGGCCGAAATGACCGCCCGCGTCGAACACGACCCGTGGACGCTTCACCCCGCCGAGGCCGACGTCCGCGCCGGTTCGCTCTTCGATGCCGTCGGTCTGCCGACCCCCGACGCCGAACCGCGGGTTCGGTACTGCCCGGAGATGGAGTTTCACGTCCACGCACCCAAGCGATTCCACTGAGTCACTCCCGCGTCGCCTGCCGCCACTGCTTCAGACCGACGATGTCCCCGTTTACCTCCTGTGCGTCCGTGGCGGCCCAGACGAACAGTCCGGCCACGTCCTCCGGGTCGCGTCCCCTCCCGCCCATCATGTCGGTTCCGACCACGCCGGGGTCGACGCCGACCACAGCTCCGTCGAGTTCGGCCGAAAAGCCGCGGACGAGCGCTTCCGCGGCGGCCTTCGAGACGGCGTAGGAACCGTAACCTGCGTGGGTTTCGTGGCCGATACCCCCCGTCGGAACGAGGACGCGGGCGTCTTCGGCGAGGTGGGGAAGCGACTCCCGGATCGTCGTGTACACCCCGCGACAGTTCGTCCGAAGCGTGTCGTCGAAGGCCGCGTAGGATTCCGTCGTCAGCGGCGTTTCGCCCGGCGCGCCGTGATAGACTCCGGCGTTCGCCACCACCACGTCGATACCGCCGTCACCCTCTCGGGCGGCGGTTTCCATCAGTCGCTCCATGTCGAATTCGTCACGAACGTCGGCGCGGAGGCCGATTGCGGTGTTGCCCCGTTCCTCGATGACTTCGACGCTCTCCTCGACTTCCTCCACGTCCCGTCCACAGAGGGTAACGGTCGCGCCTTCGTCCGCGAACGCCGCCGCGATTCCTCGACCGATTCCTCGCGTCCCACCCGTGACGATCGCCGTCAATCCGTCCATGGGGGGACGACGGAGGCGACCGTAAAATCGATTGTCGTCGTCCCCCTTCGAACTCCCCCGTTGCAGTTAACCCCCGTGCAGTGCAAGTGAAAACCATGTATCAGCCGGGCCACTGCGGCGTGGCACTCGCGCTCTATGCGCCCATCGGTTGCGGTCTCGTTGCGACCGGGTCCCCGACGTACGCCCTCCTCGGCGGTGTCATCACCGTCGTCCTCACGATGATTCCCGACCTCGATACGCGAACTCCCCGACTCGAACACCGAGGGCCGACGCACTCCATCGCGTTCGCGGGAACCGTCGGGATACTGACCGCCCTCGCGGGTGGCCTCCTCGGCGGCGTGCAGGCGGCGGAGTTCGGCCTACTGGTCGGCACGCTCGCCATCGTTTCCCACCTGCTCGCGGACGTCATCACGCCGATGGGCGTCCGTCCGTTCTGGCCACTCTCGGAGCGGAACTTCACCCTCGATATCGTGCCCGCGAGCGACCTGCGTGCGAACGTCCTCCTGTTCGTCCTCGGCCTCGTGTCGGCGGGCGGCGCGTGGACGCTCGGCCACCTCCTCGGATGATCTTCGTGACTATCGCAGGTGCTCGTCGAGGAACGCCGCTTCGTAGCCGACCGCTTCATCGAGCGCATCGTCGTACACGTCGAAGTGACCGACCGGAAGTTCGACGTACGTCGCGTCGGCGGCCTCCGCCGCGGACCGAACCGACGATACGGGGACGATGTCGTCGTCCCGACCCCCGACGAAGAGCAACGGACACGGCACGTCCTCCACGACCGAAACCGGCCGGTAGAACGGGATTTCGAGGAAGACGCGGGCCGGGACTTCGTTGTCCCACACCGGCGGGTCGGGAACGATGGTTTCCATTCCCTCCATCGCTCCCGGCGCGTTGAGTACCGCGAATTCCTCGGGATATCCGGCGATGGGGACCGTGTATGGACCTCGGAACGTGTACTTCCTGACGAGGTCACGGACGCCCGCGAACGTCCCCTTCAGGATCTTTTTGACGCCGGACGCGCGGGCGACGGCCCGTCCGTCCACGAACGGAACTTGTGCGATGACCGCGGTGATTCGATGGTCGTCGGCCGCCGCTTGGATGACGTGCCCGCCGCTGTAGGACGTCCCCCAGAGCGCGATGTTGCGTCGGTCGACGGCGTTCAGTCCCCGGACGTGGTCGATGGCCGCCTCCCAGTCCTCGACGTGCCGACCCGCGTTCACGAGGTTTCGCGGTTCGCCGTCGCTGTCTCCGAAGTTCCGGTAGTCGAAGAGGAAGACGGCGTACTCGCGGGCGACGAACTCCTTCGCGATTTCCGGCAACCCGAAGGTTCGCTCCGCTCCGAACCCGTGTGCCATCATGACGACGGGCGGATTCGAGACGCCCTCCGGCGTGTAGAGCCACCCGGCACAGCGCGTTCCGTCGCTCTCGAAATCGGCGTCGTTCCTCGCGTACCGCAACCGTGATAGCTCGCGTCCCCGTGTCTTCGTCATTATCTCCTAGAGGACGACGAGGAACATAAAAGTCGTCTCACGGGTCAACGAACGATAGCTCCTCCTTCTTTCCCGTGACGGCCCGCATCATGCACCCTCGGCACACCCACAACTCGCCGGTTCGTCCGACGAGGTGCGTCCCGTTCGACTTCCGTCGTTCACAGATGTCACATACCCCCATACCGAAGCCGTCAACTCCCGTGAATGTCAAACCCGCCCCTCCGCGGAACCGCAACCGGTTTTTCGAATCGGACTCTGTTACACGTATCGGGAAACGTTTATAGCTGACTGAATGTTCAGTCAGTGCACGACGCGTTACCGAAACTCGCAGATACCTCACCTCGCTCGGAAACGGCCGCGTGAGGACCCGCCGCGCTACCGAACACACTATCACGACTTCATGCCAGACATACACACGAACGCGACACGGAAACAGACGGCCGCCGTGACGTTGACCGACGTCCGCAAGACCTACCACCGCGGCGAACCCGTTCACGCCCTCGACGGCGTCGACCTGACCATCGAAACCGGGTCCTACACCGCCGTCATGGGGCCGAGCGGGTCGGGAAAGAGTACCCTGATGAACGCCGTCGGCTGTCTCGACATGCCGACCGACGGGTCGATTACGGTGAACGGCACCGAGGTGACGACGCTTTCCGATTCCAAGCGGACGACCCTCCGAGGCGACGAAATCGGGTTCGTCTTCCAGACGTTCAACCTGATGCCGAAGCTCACCGCCAAGGAGAACGTCGCCCTGCCGATGGTGTTCCAAGGGGTAAAGGCGAGGCGACGCAACGAGCGGGCGAGCGACCTCCTCGAACGGGTCGGACTGGGCGACCGGTTGGATCACCGTCCGAACGAACTCTCGGGCGGCCAGCGTCAGCGGGTCGCGATTGCGCGTGCGTTGGCGAACGACCCCGCCATCATCCTCGCCGACGAACCGACGGGCAACCTCGATACGGAGACGGAGGGCCAGATACTCTCCCTGTTCGAGGAGCTTCACGACGAGGGCAACACCATCTTCCTCGTCACCCACGAGCGGGTCGTCGCCGAGCACGCGGACCGAATCGTCCACCTGTTGGACGGCGAAATAGAGCGCATCGAAACCGTCGATTCGCCGCGGCGGGTGGAGGCGAACGCATGAACGTGCGCCAGAGTTTCGCGATGAGTTGGCGGTCCATCCGTGACCACAAACTCCGCTCGGTACTGACGACGCTCGGCATCATCATCGGCGTCGGGTCGGTCATCACGTTCGTCACGCTCGGCGCGAGCCTTCAGGCCGCCGTCGTCGGTCAGGTCACCACCGAGGACAACCCGTCCATCGTGGCGAGCGTCGGCCCGCCCAGTTCCAACGATGGACCCGGTGGTCCACAGGGGCAGGGGAGTTCTCTGCCGGTGTTCACCGAACACGACGTCGAGCAGTTGCGGGGGCTCTCGAACGTGGATTCCGTCGTGCCGCAGGGGAACGTGCAGGTTTCCTCCATCGCCCACGACGGGCAAACCATCGGCTGGGAAAGCGTGACCGCGACGACGCCGGATTCGTTCGCCGCCGACTCGTTCGAGTCGGGACGCACGTTCACGCCCGGGGAAGACGAAGTCGTCCTCAACGAACCGGCCGCGACCCTGTTCTCGACGAACGTCACGACCGGTGACACGCTCACGCTTCAGTTCGATAGCGGCCCGCGGAACGTGACCGTCGTCGGCATCCTCAACGCCTCTGCCACCGCGAGCGCGTTCGGCGCGGCACAGCCCCAGATATACGTCCCGACCGACCCGTTCTACGGCACGACGGTGAAGAGTCCGACGACGGGCGAACGGCAACGGGCCTACTCGCAGGTCACGGTTCGGGCCGTCGATTACGACCACGTGGACGGCGTTCAACCCGCCGTCAAATCGTACCTGTCGAACGAATCCGACGCGAGCCGACTCAAACCCGCGTCCTACGAGGTGTCCCTCCAGACGAACCAGCAACTGGTGGACCAGATTCAGGAGGTCATCGGGACGTTCACGAGTTTCATCACCGGTATCGCGGTCATCTCACTCATCGTCGGGGCCATCGGCATCGCCAACATCATGCTGGTGAGCGTGACCGAGCGTACCCGCGAAATCGGCATCATGAAGGCCGTCGGCGGGCAGAAACGGGACATCATCCAACTGTTCCTCGTCGAGGCGGTCATCCTCGGCGTCATCGGGTCCGTCGTCGGAACAGTCGTCGGCATCGCGGGCGGGTACGCCGCCGCGCAGGCCATCGGCTTCGACCTCGCGTTCGCGCCGAAGTGGTTCGCCATCGCCATTGTCGTCGGTATCGGCGTCGGACTCGTCTCGGGGCTTTACCCGGCGTGGAACGCCGCGAGAATCGACCCCATCGACGCGCTCCGACACGAGTAATCCTTTTTATTCTTCCATCAGCACCGATTCGACGTACTCCCGTGCGGTTTCGCGCGCCTCTTCGAGCGCGTTTTTCTCCTCAAGGGAGGCGTAGCGCGTTCGTGCCCCGTCGACGATGAGCATGAGCGCTTCCGCCGCGTGTTCCGGGTCCGCCACCGTGAACACGCCGGAGTCCGCTCCGTCGGCGATGACCGTTTTGAGGAGATAGCAGGTGTACTCGTCGTTGCGCTGGAACTGCTCCCGTACCGCGTCGTTGTACGGGGCTTGTGCGCGCATCTCCAGCATGGCCACCATGAAATCGCGGTTCCCCTCGCGGTCGGTCAACAGGCGGTCCAACAGCAGGTCGAGTCGCTCCTTCGGGGCCGTCGTCTCGACTTCGTGAACCCTGTCGATGAACTTGTCCAGCAGGAAGCTGAGGAACGCCGCGAGCAGGTCGTCCTTCGTGTCGTAGTAGTAGTGGATGGCCGCCGTCGATTTACCGTACTCCTCGGCTATCGTCTGCATCGTCATGTTCGCATAGCCGTGGTCACAGAGCGCTCGATAGGTGGCCCGCATTATTTCGAGTTCGGATTCAGAACGCTCGTCACCGTCGGATGGCTCTGCCATTAACTAAACAACTAGTTATCGCGGCAAAACGCTTGTGGTCGTCCACCGAACGGGGTTTTCGGCATTTCCGGTGCGTCTCGTGGAACCCGACCGTGTCGTCGGACGGTTGTGACGGGCGAACAACAAAACGCTTAACGGAGGTGACTAACTATTCAGTAAGTAGATGAAACGACATCGCTCGACCGGGCCACTGCCCGAGACACATGAAGCGGTCATGGACGCTACACATCGCGCACTCTGTGAGCACGGCTATGCGAACCTCACGATGCAACGTATCAGCGACGAACTGGGGAAGAGCAAGTCGCTCCTCCACTACCACTACGACGGCAAAGAGGAGTTGCTCGTCTCGTTTCTCGAACACCTGCTCGACGAATTCGATCGAACGGTTTCGACGGAGGGACACGAGAACGGGGAAGAGACGCTCCGGTTTACCGTCGGAACACTCCTCCCCGACGCGGACTGTCACGCCGACTTCGACACCGCCATGTTGGAGATGGGGATGCAAGCGCCGTACAACGACGACTTCCGGGACCAGTTTCGGACGAACGACGCCCGCTTGAAGGACCTGTTCTCGCACATCGTCGCGGACGGCGTCGAGCGCGGCGAATTCGAGGAAATAGACCCGGACCGGGCCGCCGAGCACCTGCTGATACTCCTCGACGGCGCTCGCGGTCGAAGCGTCGTCCTCGGCACCGACGCCCCCAACGACGTCGGTCGAGCGGCGATTCACGATTTTATCGGTCGAATAACCGTCGGAGGTGACGGCGAATGAGCGCCGGAAACCGTGACGTGAACCTCACAGACGGTGACCTGTTCAAACCGCTGTTGTTGCTGTCGGCACCCATCGTCGCCAGTCAGTTGATGCAGGTCGTGTACAACCTCGCCGACACCTTCTGGGTCGGTCAAATCGGCTCCGGGGCGGTGAGCGCGGTTTCGTACGCGTTCCCGCTCGTCTTCCTGCTCATCAGTCTCGGAACCGGGTTCTCCATCGCCGGAACGGCGCTCGTCTCCCAGAACAAGGGCGCGGGCAACCACGAGCGCGTGGACCACGTCGCCGGACAGACTATCACGTTCACCATGCTCGCCTCGTTGGTCTTCGCGGTCATCGGCTACTTCGTCGCGCCGACCCTCGTCTCGCTCATCGGCGCGACGCCGGGGTCGCAGGTGTACCGATGGACCGTGGAGTTCACGCAGACCACGTTCGTCGGCGTGTTCTTCATGTTCGGCTTCTTCATGTTTCAAGCGCTCCTGCGCGGGTGGGGCGACACGAAGACGCCGATGTACCTGATGGCGTTCGGCGTGACGCTCAACATCGTCCTCGACCCCTTTTTCATCTACGGGTTCACGAACAACCTGCTGTTGGAGACCCTCGGACTCGGCGGCCTTCAGACGACCCTCCTCAACCTCACCGGATTCACCGGGTTCGGGGTTCAGGGCGCGGCCATCGCCACCGTTCTCTCCCGGGGTGTCGGCGCGGTCATCGGACTCGCCATCCTGTTCAGCGGGCGGGTCGGTATCCACCTCACGCCCGATAACATCGTTCCCGACCCGGAGACCATCGGGAAAATCGTTCGTATCGGCGCTCCCGCCAGCGTGGACATGTCGATGCGGGCGCTCGGTATCACGTTTCTGACCGCCATCGTTTCGATGGCCGGAAATCCCGCGGTTGCCGCCTTCGGTATCGGCAACCGACTCAACTCGCTCGTCTTCCTCCCGAGCATCGGACTCGCACAGGGGACGACGACGGCCGTCGGCCAGAACCTCGGCGCGGACAAACCGGAGCGGTCGGAGCGAGCGGTGTACTACGCGTCGATGACGCTAGCGGTCGTGCTCGCCGTGGTGAGCGTCCTCGCGTGGGTGTTCGCGGAACCGGTCGTCGGAATATTCGTCGGCGACAGCGCAAACCGTGCACGGGTCATCGAACTCGGCGCACAGTACCTCCACATCATCGGGCCGACGTTCCTGTTCCTCGGCGTCTTCCGAGTCGTCACGTCGGCGTTCCGTGGGGCAGGTGATACCACCACCGCGATGGTGTTCACCATCCTCTCGCTGTGGGTGTTCCGCATTCCCGTGGCGTACTACCTCCTCAAAGTGGGTGACATGGGTGCGACGGGTGTCTGGTACGCCATCGCGTTCTCGAACACCGTGACAGCGATTCTCGCCTTCCTCTGGTTCCGACGCGGGACGTGGAAGACGAGCGAGGTCGGCGAAGCCAACACGCCGTCCCCCGCGGACTGACGCGACCCTCGGGCGTTTTCACCCTCGTCACCGAAACACCTGTACCGGCCGGCATCCATACCGGAAACGTGCCTAAACGAATTCTCGTCCCCGTGGACAACGCACCACAGTCGGATAGCGCGCTCGAACACGCACTCGACATCTATCCGGACGCGACCCTCGTCCTCGTTCACGTCCTCGACCCCAGTAGCTGGATCTCCTCGGACGAGTACGGGGACATCCTCTACGACGATTCCGTCGAGGGCACGAAGAAATCGGCGGCCGACGAACTCCTCTCCGAGATGCGGCGGACGGCCGAGGAGTCGGGTGCGACGGTGGAAACGGAACGGTTGATGGGTCGCCCGGCACACACCCTCGTGGAGTACGCGACGGAAAACGACGTCGACGGCATCGTCATGGGAAGCCACGGTCGAAGCGGACTCGACAGAATCGTTCTCGGAAGCGTCGCGGAATCGGTGACGCGGCGGGCCACGGTTCCCGTCACCATCGTCCACTGAGTTATCGCGTTTCGTTCACTCACCGTTGGCGAGCAACCGACGGCGAATGTAGGCGTCGAGTTCGTCACGAACCGCCGGGATGGTCTCCTCCGTCGTCGTCACGCGCTGTGTCATCGCCCCCGTGATGGTCATCAGGAGGGACGCCGCCACTTGTTCGGCATCGACGTCGCGGAACACGCCCTCGTCGATACCCGACTGAATGACGCGCGTGAGCAGTTCGCGGAAGAACTCGTCGCTGCGCGTGAAGTGGTCGCGGTAGTTCTCGTCGTGGGCGGCCTGTGCGCGCAGTTCGACCATCGCGCGCGAGAAATCGCGATAGTCGTCCGAAACCGGGGTGCTGAACACACGGTCGAGGATGGCGTTCAGGTGTTCGTCGGCGCTTCCCGTCCGTTCGGCGGGAATCCGCTCGCGTTGGTGTTCGAGCATGAACTCCAAGAAGTCGAGCAGGAGGTCGTCCTTGCCGTCGTAGTGGTGATACAGGAGCGACTTGCTCTTCGGGAACTCGTCAGCGATACGCTGAATCGTCAAATCGGCGTAGCCGTGCTTACAGAGGGCGAGGTACGTCGCCCGCATGATGGCGTCACGCGTGTCGGTCGGATCTTCGAGGAAGGACGGCGTCTCCGTCATCGGCCGGAAGACCCGCTGTGGACGGTCGTTCGAGTCGGCGAGCGGAACGATACGGCGAGGGAACCCCGTTCCGCGAACCGCCCGCCGAGCGTGACGGTCGTCGCATCGAATTCGTGCATACGCGCCCTACGAACGCGAGATATAAAAATTGAATGAACATTCAGTAGTCCCTGATGTGCTTCCGAACGAGGGACGAAACGGGTCATAGTGACGGAATACGAGCGAGGTGTCCAAACTGCGGTTCTCGTGGGAATTCCTGTCTCGGAAGCTTTATCGTTGACTAACTGTTCAGTAAGCCATAGATGACTGAATGTTCATTCACCTCGAAACCCGGACAGCTTCCTTCGAACGGAGGGTTCGGACGTGAGTACTGAAACGAGCGACGGCATCGGTCGTGAACGTCTCGTCATCCTCGGTGGCCTCATGCTGGGGATGCTTCTCGGCTCCATCGACCAGTCCATCGTCTCGACGGCGCTCCCGACCATCGTCGGCGAACTGGGCGGCGCGAACAAACTGTCGTGGGTCGTCACGGCCTACCTCGTGACGGTGACGGTGACGACGCCGCTCTACGGGAAGCTGAGCGACCTGTACGGACGCTCCATCATCTTCGAGTCGTCCATCACCATCTTCCTGATCGGTTCCATCCTCTCGGGCCTCGCCGGCGAGTTCGCCGCCATCAACGACGTCGTCGCCCCGATGACCCAACTCGCGCTCTTCCGCGCGCTACAAGGTATCGGCGCGGGCGGTCTCATCGCCATGGCGACGACCATCCTCGGCGACATCTTCTCGCCCCGCGAACGCGGGAAGTACATGAGCTACATGATGCTCATCTTCGGCGTCGCGACCATCGGCGGACCGCTTCTCGGCGGCTACCTCACAGACCACTACAGTTGGCGCTGGATCTTCTACATCAACGTCCCCATCGGACTCGCGGCCATCGCCATCACGCACTTCAAACTCGACCTCCCGACGCCGGACGCCGACCACGACATCGACTACCTCGGGGCCGCGCTCCTCGTCTTCGCGGTCGGGGCGCTCATGCTCGTCACGACGTGGGGCGGGGACAAGTACGCGTGGGACTCCGTGGAAATCCTCGCGCTCGCCGCGGGTACCGTCGTCTTCGGCGTCCTGTTCGTCCTGCAGGAACTGCGCGTGAGCGAACCCGTCTTCCCCATCCACCTGCTCGACAGGCACACCGTCGTCGGCGTCATGACGTTGAGCTTCTGTCTCGGTATCGGGATGTTCGGGGCGACCATCTACCTCCCCGTCTTCCTGCAGACCGTTCTCGGCGCGAGCGCGACGAACTCCGGTCTACTCCTGTTCCCGCTCGTCGGCGGCATGCTCGTCACGAGCGCCGTGACAGGGCAACTCATGACCCGCCTCGGTCGCTACAAGATGTTCGCCGTCATCGGCACCGTGGTCGGCACCGCGGGATACTGGCTGCTTCACACCATGGGTCCTGCGACGACCTCGACGGAATCGACCGCGTTCATGTTCCTCACCGGGATGGGACTCGGGTTCGTCATGCCCGTCCTCACCGTCGCGGTGCAAAACGCCGTGGACCGCGAGGACCTCGGCGTCGCGACGACCTCCGTCACCTTCAGCCGAAGCCTCGGTAGCTCCATCGGCGTCGCCGTCTTCGGTGCCCTGTTGACGAACCAACTCACTCACCGCCTCGCCGACGCCTTCGGTTCGAAAGGCGGGTCGGAAAGCGTCGCGGCGTCCGGCGGGAGCATCGACCCCGCGACCATCAACGCGCTTCCCAAGGGGATTCACGACGTCGTCGTGACGGCGCTCGCGAACAGCATCGACACCGTGTTCCTCGCCGGAACCGGCGTCCTCGCGCTGGCGTTCGTCGTCGCACTGACGCTCCCCAACGCCGAACTCAGCGAAGACGCCCACGTCTCGATGGGCGAAGGCGAAGGGGCAGCCGAACCCATGGACGACGCGACGGCAACCGACGACTGACGACGCGCCGCCGTCGACCGACCATCGACGGGCGACTGACGGACGAAACGGTCGTTTCGAACCATCCCCGTCGATGAACGCCGACAACCTCGGCGCGTTCTACTATCTCCGGAAGGGACTCCGACAGGACGCCGAGGCGGTCGAGGGCATCACCGAGGACGCCCAACCGCTCGACTGACAGTCGGATAACACTATTATCGTTCGGTGCACACCTCCGGTCGTTATGTCCGACTCGGCGACCGACGCCTCAGAACTGGAAATTCCCCTCGAAGCGCTCGCTTCCCTCCCGGAGTTCTACCATCCGATGGTGGCTCCCGACGGTGAACGGGTCGCGTGTTACTACGACGGAAGCGGCCGAAACGAACTGTGCGTCCTCGACGTCGAATCGGGCGAGCTAGACCGGTTGAGCGACGGCGACGTTCCGAAGAGCGCCCGCTGGCACATCTGCTGGGACGCGGACTGCGAGCGGATCTACTTCCACCGCGACGACGACGGTGACGAGCAAAACGACATCCACGCGCTGACGACCGACGGTGACCACGAAACACTCGTCGAAGTCGACGGCCAAGGCATCATTTTCGACGTGTCCCCGGACGGTCGCCATCTGCTGTACGGGAGCGACGAAGGCGACCAGTTGAACCTGTATCGCTACGGAACCGAATCCGGCGAAACCGAGCAACTGACAGCCTACGACCAACCGATATGGAACGCGATGTACGGTCCCGATGGGGAACGAATCGCTTTCGTGACCAACGAAACCGACGACCTCGACAATCGGGACGTCTACGTCGCCGATGCGGACGGGAGCGACCCGCGTCGCCTCGACGTCGGCGAATCGGGTTCGGAGACGGACGTCGCCGACTGGGGACCGGACGGGACGTCCCTGTTGGTCGAGGACAACGCGGACGACAAACCCCGCGCCGGCGTCTACGACCTCGAACGGGATGCAGTCCGGTGGTTGAGCGACGGCGACTCCGTCGAGTACTCGTCGACGTTCACCTCGGACGGTCGTTACGCGCTCGTCACCCGAACCCGTCGGGCGGCGACGGTACCGGTCGTCTACGACCTCAAAACAGGAGACGGACGGGAATTGGACCTCCCAGAGGGCGTGACGACCGTCGCCGAAGGGATCGAGCGGCCGTTCCTCGCGGACGGCCGCATCGTTCTCACGCAGACGACGCCCGACGAGCGAAAGCGACTCCTCGCGTACGACCTCGACACGGACGAACACGACGTACTCCTCGACGCTGAGTACGGGGACGTCGACCCGACGGCGTTCGTCGGTGCGGAGTACGTCATCTACGAATCCGGCGACTGGACCATCGGCGGACTGCTGTACGACGCCCGAAGGCGACCCGGTGCCGACCCTGAGGCGACCGCACAACCCGCGGTCGTGATGGTACACGGCGGACCGCACTCACAGTCCACCCAGTCGTTCAACGAATTCGCCCAGTTTCTGGTCTCCCGCGGCTACACCGTTTTCCAGCCGAACTACCGCGGTTCGACGGGACGCGGGCGCGAGTTCAAGTACGCCATCCGCGGCGACTGGGGCGGCGGCGAACAGCGCGACATCGCCGCCGGTGGCCGCTGGCTGATGGACCGCGAGTGGATAGACGACGATCGCGTCGTGGTGTTCGGTGGCTCCTACGGCGGCTACAGCGCCTACAGCCAACACGTCGGGTATCCCGAACTCTGGTCGGCCTCGCTGGCATTGGTCGGGATAACCGATCTCGAACGGCTGTACGAGGACTCCATGCCGCACTTCCAGCACGTCCTGGAACAGCAACTCGGGGACCCCGACGAGAACGAGGACCTGTACCGCGAACGGTCGCCGCTCACCCACGTCGAGTCGGCGGCGTCGCCGATTCTCATGATTCACGGGGTCAACGACCCGCGCTGTCCCGTCTCGCAGGCCCGCCTCTACCGTGACGCCCTGCAGGAGCGCGGATGGGAAGACGGCGAGGAGTTCGACTACGAGGAACTCGGCGAGGAAGGGCACGGTTCGACCGACACCGACCAGAAGATTCGCTCGTATCGCATCGTCACCGACTATCTCGGCCGGACGCTGTAGCCGGAGGAAGGGAAGGAAAGAGGCGGCGAAAAGCGGAGAAGAAGAGAAGAGTGAGAAAGAGCGGAGAAGCAGAGAAGGAAAGACCGGGGAGAAAAGACGGCTCTCCGATTCACTCCGACGGCGACGGACAGTCGTACGTGTCCCGCAGCGTCTCCGCGAACTGCCCGCCCTTTCGGAGCGCGATGGTGACGATGACGTATCGCCCCTCCGCGGGTCGAAGGACGAACACCTCGCGTGGGTCGTTTCCTTCCTCCTCGTTCACCCTGTCCACGAGCGGTTCGACCGGACGGGTGCCGTCGCGGAACGCCTCGAAGATTCCGCCCCTGCCGTTTTCGGCGAACACGTAGAGGACGCCGTTCACTTCGTTGTCCGTGTTGTGAGTCACGCGACTGTTCATCGAATCGCCCGCCATCTGTGCCTCCGTCCACGCCCCCTGTGCCGCCTCGAAGACGGGGTCGATTCCGTCGACGAAGGCGTACAGCGTCCGATTTTCCACCGAGAACGACCGAATCGTCGGGTCGCTCGTCGTCCAATCGAGGTCGGCGTCGATGCGATAACCGGAGTGGAGGCCTTCCACGTCGGCGTCGTGGCCCTCCGCGGCGGTGACGACCGGTTCGTACGTCTCCCGATTCAATAGGCGAAGTGATCCCCCCTCGTTGGCGAGGACGCGAAAGCGATCGGTTTCCATACTGAGTGGTCCGCCCGGACGCGGGAAAAGACGCTCGCATCCGATATCGCGTCTGCTCCCTTCCCCGTCGGGAGTGGCCGTTCGGGGCATCCGACCTATACCCGTCCATGCCGTACTCCCCGTATGGAGCACGTGGAGTACGTTTACACGTTCGGCATGGACGAAACGGAACTCGAAGGAAAACTACGGGACGCGAACACGGGCGTCCTCTCGCTCGCGCGTGATTCCGACTCCTACGCCATTCCCGTCTCGTTTCACTACGACGGCCGACGACTCCTCCTCAGGTTCGGCGTCGAGGAGGGAGGCGAAAAGATGTCGTTCATGGAGGGGACGGGTACGGCCAGTTTCGTGGTCTACGAGGCGGCGGGCGACGAGTCGTGGAGCATCCTCGTGAGAGGACACCTCGAACCGGCGTCGGAATCGCTCGACGACGCTGCGATAAACGGGCGTTTCGTCCCGCTCCGGGTGTTTGGCGAGTCGATCTCGGACGTGGAACCGGAACTGTACGAACTCCGAATGGAGTCGGTGACGGGCCGGAAGACGTGACGAGCGACGGCGATAGCGGTACAGTCGGTGTCCTTTTGCACGCGGAATTCGACACGAAATCTATGGCTCGAACGTACGACAAGTTGGTTCGTGACGCCATCCCCGAAATCATCGAGGAGAACGACGAAACGGCGGTGACACACACCGCAGACTCGGACGAGTACGAACGACGCCTCGCCGAGAAGTTGGACGAGGAAGTCGCCGAAGTCCACGAATCGGGTGGCGTGATGGAGTTAGCAGACGTGCTCGAAGTCGTGTACGCGCTGGCCGAGCGGGAGGGCGTCTCCCGCGACGAACTTGAACGCCTTCGGGCCGAGAAAGCGACAGAGCGCGGCGGGTTCGAGGACGGTATCGTCCTCGAACGGGTGGAATAAAACGCCCTGCGTATGCAACCCCGGCGGGCATAATCGAAGCGTGCCAAGGTCCGTCCGTGTCACGAACGACCTACACGCTCCTCGTTCGGGAAAGCGAGAGCAGCGAGGGTATCATCGCGGAGGTTCGCGCCGACGGCACCATCGAGGAATCGACCCGTCTCTCGTACGGCGATTTCGGATTGACGGCCATCCGCGACGACTGGTCCCCGGATGAACGACGAACCGAAGTCGAGGCGGACGTGCGGACGATTCGACTCCAAACGGAGCGGAACGGCGAGGGTTTCTCCGTCCGCGTGTTGGGCGACGGCGAAACCATCGCCGAACAGCGAATCACGGACGACGAGTGGCGTGTCGCCGCGGTGCGGTAAGTTCCTCAGAAGAACAGCGCCGGAATCGTTTTCGAGAAGATTTTCAGCGAGATGACGAGGAGGATGGCGACGACTAACCAGTTGAACTTGCGCTCGTCGATTTCGACGCGCCGGAGGTAGGTCCCGGCGAACAGGCCGACGAGGGTGACGACGGCGAGCGTCGAACCCAACCAGAGGTGGTAGGTGGTCATGACGCCGGTTGCCAACATCTGGACGATTTTCGCCGTGAACACCAGACCGAGAACCATCGAGAGGCCGCCGACGTAGCGTTCTTTGTCCCGTTCGAACGTGTGGAGATAGGTCGGGAGGAGCGGTCCGAGGTTGGCCGCGCCGAGGAGGAAACCCTCCAAGAGACCGACGATGCCGAGGGCGACGGGGTTGTGCGTCCCTTCGACGGAGACGAACCCCTTGCCGAGTTGAAACAGGACGTAGCCGAACAGAACGACGCCGATGAGGAACGTCACTAACGCGCTGGTTTTGAACGCGGAGAAGAAGAACACCCCCGCGACGCTGCCGACCAGCGCGAGGCCGATGAGCGACCACTCGCGGCGAACGTAGGCTAGTCCCGTGTTCGTCTCTCCCACCTGAAAGACGTTTATCATCCACGGCGGGACGGCGAGGACGACGACGGCGATTTCGACGTTCATTACGGACGCCGCGAGCGGCGTGGCGATGAGCGCGAACCCGAACCCGACCATTCCCTTGACCATCGCGGCCAGCACGATGAGGGCGACGAAGAGCGCGAGGTCCGTCGTCGTCGCGTTCGTCTTCAGCCCGTTCGTCACGTTCCCTGCGCCGGGAAAGAGGCCGACGGCGACGACGATCACCGCGACGGTCGCGAACGCCATCAGCAGTTCCCGGTACCGGAATCGCCGCAGGTTTCTGACGAACTCCTCGGGACGGACGGCCGACTCGCCGGACATCAGCACCCTCCTCCCGACGTCCGTGGTTTCGTTCGCATTACCGGCGGTTGTCGCCCCGCGTAGATAGGTGGAAGAAATCGGGAAACCGTCTCCGCCAGCGGTGACGTACCGATTCGGCGAGGACAGTCGCGGAGGCTTCGAAATCGTCGAAAACGAGGAAATGGCAGTTCAGTGTGCGTCGGAGGTACCGGCAGTCATTGCGAATCGGTGGACCGTCAGATCGGTCTGACGCCGACCCGTTCATCCGGTCTCACACCGACAACCGTATCGCGTGGTCGGTGATAGTCGCGATGAACTGTCGTCGCAACTCGTGCACCGACTGGTTGACGACGCCGCCCCATCCGAGTTCGTCGATGGTGTCCGGGTTCGGGTCCGCGCCCACCTCGACGTACAGCGTCCCGTTTCGCACCTCCGTCACGTCTCCGAGCGGCGTTCCGTCGGCGGCGACGACGCGTTTTCCCACCTGTTCGTCCGAGAAGTCGGAGTCCGGGTCCATCGACCCGAATACGCCCTCGACGCCCAAACTCACTTCGGCCGTTCGAAATGGGAACACATACCTCCGCTCGCTGACGAAACTCACCAAATGTACGACGCGGTGTTGTTCGACAACGACGGCGTCCTCGTGAAACCGCCGAAACTCGCGTTGCTCCGCGAAGCGGCGATTTCCGCCTTCGAGGAGTTCGGCGTGGACCCGGCGGACGAACATTTGAACGAGGTGATGCACAGCGCCACCCCCGACGGATTTCGGCGGGTGTGTGAGGCGTACGGGTTCGACCCGGAGACGTTCTGGAAGGCCCGCGACAGCGCCGCCTCGGAGAGCCAACTCCGGGAGATTCGAGCGGGACGGACGACGACGTACGAGGACATCGGGACGCTTTCGGAGTTCGACCGTCCGCTCGGACTCGTCAGTTCCAACCAGCAGGCGACGGTGGAGTTCATGCTCGAGTACTTCGAACTCGGCCGTCACTTCGAGACGTACTACGGCAGGCCGCCGACCGTCGAGGGAATCCGCCGCAAGAAACCGAACCCGCACTTCCTCGAACTCGCGCTGGCCGACCTCGGCGTGGAAGACGCCCTGTTCGTCGGCGACAGCGAGAGCGACGTGGTCGCCGCGCACAACGCGGGCGTGGACTCCGCGTTCATCCGCCGACCGCACCGCACCGACTACGACCTGTCCGTCTCCCCGACGCACGAAATCGAGGGCTTGCCCGAGATTCTCGACATCGTAGACTGAGTTCGGGGAGACCGACGTCAGTATCCCAACCGCGTCAGCGTTCCGTCGAGTTCGGAGAGGTACCGCTCCCCGAAGTGGTAGACGTGCGAGAGGAGCGGATAGCACACGTAGACGTCGCGGCGCGCTTCGAACCCGGAATCGATGCCCCGGCGTTCGTCGTACCGGTCGAAGAAGGCGTCGCCGACGGTCCCCGTCCAGTCCATGTACGCGAGTTCGATTTCCGCGTGGGCGTAGTAGGCCGCCGGGTCGAGGAAGGCGCGGAGGTCCCCGTCGGACGCGAGGAGGTTCGTCGTCCACACGTCGCCGTGAATCAGCGCGGGTGCCTCGGGTTCGACCAGCAACGAATCGAGGTCGGCGGCGAGCGCTTCGACCCGTTCGACCGTCGAATCGGGGAGTTCTCCGGCCTCGCTGGCGACTCCCGCCGCGTACGTCAACCGCTGGTCGCGGTAGAAGTCCACCCACGAATCCGTCCACGGGTTGGGTTGATGAAGCGACCCGGTGAGCGTGTCGCACTCGAACCCGTAGGCCGGCGCGGTCACGTCGTGGAGGGCGGCGAGGTAGTCCGCCACGTCGCGTTCGATTTCGGGGGTGATCGTCGAATCGCCGTCCACGTGTTCGAGTACGAGGAGGTCGTCCGTCACGTGAACGATCTCGGGGACCGGAAGGCCGCGGTCTGCGAGGTGGGTGAGCATGGTCGCTTCGACCGAGAGGGGCGTCTCGCTCGTCTTGGCCACGAGCGGCGCTCGGGCGTCGAACTCGACTCGATAGACGGTGCCGATTTCGCCGCCGTCGAGTTCGCAAACTGCCGTCGGCCGTTCGTCGACGACCGTCGAGAGGAAAGCAGGGATGTCGTTCATCGGTTCGGATACGGCCTACCGCGAGGTAAAACACCACTACTCCGTGCCATCGCGGCCGACTAACTGGCGATACCTCGGTTAGCCCGAATCGGAACTCGGTTTCTGCGTTTTCACCGTTCCGGAACTCGGTTTCGGTTTTGTCACTTAACCGGTCGCCGTGTCGGTGTTCACGGCGGTCGTGGTTCCCGCCGTGGTCGTGGTTTTCGCGGTGGCCGTCCGGTCGACCGTCATGTTCGTATCGGTTGCGTTCGCGGTCGTCGTATTGGCGCTCGGTGTCGTCGTGACGGTCGCGCCGACGATCTCCCCCGAACGAACCGTCTCGCTGTCGGCAAATCGGCCGTTCGTGACGTGCGTGTTCGCCGCGCTCACCAGACAGAGCGCGGCGAGCGCGAGGACGACGAATCTGTGGTCGAATCCTCGTATCATCCGATTTTCTCCGTGGGTTCCGTGCCGTCGGGCGTCGATGCGCTCTGTTCGGCAGGCTCGCTTTTCCCCTCGCTGGACTCCTCCGAATCGCCGCCCAACGCCGCGCTCACGAGCGAGTACGCTTCCGTGACGACCAGGAGCAGACACGGAACGATGACCAGCGAGAGGAGACCCATCCGCGACTGGGCGAACATCACGAGGTGGCCGATGTACGGTACGTGAAACCAGACGCGGCCGATAACGTCGTTAGCGGGAACGGGATTTGGGTCTGGGTTCTCGTTCGCATCTCCCTTCGTCTCGAAGAACACCCCGTCGTCGCGGTGAACCACGTTCACGACGCGGTGGGTCGTCCGGTCGGAAGGGACGGACCCGTCTTGGAAGACGATGACGTCGCCCACTTCGATTTCCGCCGTCTCGACGTTTCGGGAGATGACGACGTCCCCGGCGTGTATCGTCGGACTCATGCTCCCCGACAGCACGACGTAGCTCCCGGTCGCGCCCACCATCTGCGGGAACACCACCACGGCCGTGAGGACGAGGGCGAAGGCGAGGACGACTCCCCCACCGATACGGGCGATTCGTCTCGGGTTTCGGACGGTGGCGAACGCCCTCATATCGGTGGCTTCCCCTCCCGTCCGAGCTGGTGTCGCTCGTCGTGTCGTTTGTGTGCGACCGCGGAGGCGGAGAACAGCGCCACGACGACGAAGCCCCACGCGATGCCGGGGAGGAGGTTGAACGGGAACAGTTCGAGCAGCGCCGCCGTGAGAACCCCGGCGGCGACGCCACAGAGTCCGAGGTAATAACTGCTCCACGGGAGTCCGTCGTGGGGGACGATATCCAGATACACTTCCAACTTCGTCGCGTCGTCGGTCAGCCGTATCGTTCCGCCGTTCGCGTCGAACCGGACGATGGCAGCGTCGTCCATCTTCGGCAGATGGGCCTGTCGAAGCGCGGTGTAGACGCGCATCCGCTGTTCGTACGTGACCGCTTCCGGTGAAATCTCGTTCTCCCACGCCGCGAGCTGTTTCGAGAGTTCGTGCAGCGAGGTCGGCTCACCCCGTTGAAGGAGGTAGTGAACGACGTGTCGCCGCCGCCGACAGCTGAGTATCTCGAATGCGGTTTCCTGTGTGAGCGTGTCCGATTTCCCGTTTCGTTCGCGTTCGTTCGTCTCTCCGGGTCGGGCCGGTACGGAGGCAGCCGTGCTCATACGCGGACCCAACCGTTTCGTGCTGTTCCGTCACTGGCCCCCCTACTCGTCGTTGTCATCTCTGTGTCCAATTGATAGCTTGAACTGTTGTAATATAATTATGAAGTTGCTATGGCATTTTTCATAACAGTCCAGTGAACGCCCGCGCGGTTCCAAGACGCGCGAGACGGTTTCACCCCCTGTCGTATTTGATGAAATTCACGAGTAACAACGGATTGTGGTCCGCATATACGCCGTATATGGGCGACCGAACTCCCGACCCTAAATCTCCGAATCCCCACTATACACTGTATATGGGGGCACTATACGGCGTCTATGAAACCACTATCGAGTATATATATACGGGGTGACAGGTGTTCGCTTCGGTTGCGTCTTCGACACGGCGACACGCCACGATCGGGGCGATTCCGGTGTTGAAGAACGGAGATTTACAATGTCAGACAAAACGTTCAACTTGACGCGACGAAAAGCACTCCTCGGCCTCGGCGGTATCGGCGCTGGCGCTGTACTCGGCGGCGCGGGTACGATGGCACTCCTGAACGACGACGAAGGAACCAGCGCGACGTTCACGGCTGGCAAACTCGACCTGAAGATCGGCTGGGAAGTGGACCACTACGGCAACGACGTCGAACCCAGAGTCGTCGAGGCCCAAGACACCGACAACACCGAACTCGGCATGGAACTCAGGGACGTCAAACCCGGCGACCAGGGATGGATTCGGTTCGAGATTCTGAACGTGAACAACCCCGCGTGGGTCTGGTTCCGCGGCCGTCTCAGCCACTCCGAGGAGAACGGCCAGAACGACCCGGAACTGGACGCAGAAGGGCAAGACACCAACGGATACGGCGAGATGGACGAGAACCTGGAGTTCCGTTCGTTCTACGACCATAACGAGAACGCGACCGTCGGTGACGGGCCGGAGTCGGGTAACCTCTGGAACGACCGCTACATCCAGAAACCGCTCGACCTCAAAGGGACGCAGACGACGACGCCGCAGTACGGGTCCGTTCCCGTCCTCCTCGACGGCGTCCGCGACGGGGACTCCCCGGACGTGGTCGGCGGTGCGTACCCCGACGGCGAACCCATCGACCCGTTCGGGAACGGTACACCGCAGTACGTGACGGTTCGCTGGTCGCTCCCGAAGGACGTCGGCAACGAAATCCAGAGCGACAGCATTCGGGTCTGTTTCGACTTCTACGCGGAACAGTCGCGCCACAACCCCGAAGAGCGTTTCCGCGACCCCAACGACACGCCCGACGACAGATACCCGGAGAACCCGTGGGCGGACGAGTACGCATCGGGTGCCTTCGACTCGCTCGCCGACCAGGACGTGGTTTTGGGTCCGACGCCCGACAACGGGCAACCCGACAGTAGCGCGTAATCGCTCCCGTACGGCGGACACGCTACAACGACCGTTTCTCCACTTTTCGGGCGATACTAAAGGAGCGTTCCACCCACCCCTAGTTATTCGGACCAGTAGGTGCTACTCTGTAGCATGGCTTACACGTGGCAGTACTACGACCTCGTGCTGGCCGGCATCCTCGCCAGTATGGTCCTCGGCGTGGGCGTCGGCTATCTGACGACGATTTCGCTGTCGCTGTCCGTCATCGGTGCCGGGTTCGTCGCCGTCGCGATAATCGGCCACGGACTGTTCGTGAACGGCCCCGTCGACGAACCGGGTGACTTGACGAAGGAAGTCGAGACGCTGAACTGAATCGCCGGACGTCCTGCGACGACGGGCCCCATCGTTGAATACCGTCGAGGGCGACCCGTTCGTGGGGGAGAGGAATGACAGCAGAGGAGAACGAGAGGCTCGTCCGGCGCGACCCGGACGAGATATGGTCAGACGGGCGGGTCGAACTGATAGACGAACTGTATCACGAGGATTTCGTCCTCCACGACCCGTCGTCGCCGGAGAGCGACGCGGGTCGCGATGAGTATCGCGAATACGTCGAGACGTATCGCCGCGCCTTCCCGGACGCGGAATACACCGTCGACGACATCGTTTCGGACGGGGACACCGTGATGCTCCGTTATACAGCAGAAGGGACACAGGACGGGGAGTTGCTGGGGATAAAACCGACGGGAAAACACGTCACCGTCTCCGGGATGGAGGAGTATCGCGTGGAGGACGGGAAGATCACCGAGATGTGGACGAACTACGACTCGTTCGGGTTGTTCCGGCAACTCGGCGTCGTCCCGTCGCTCGCGGAACTCGCACGGGAACGGACGGCCGACTGAGTTCGGCCGACCTGTTTTTTCGGCGGTCTTGCGTCAGTAGACGGCGTCCCGAATGTCCTCGTCCAGGTCCTCGAACGTGTCCAAATGTACCTCCCGTTCGGTTCGCAGTCGCTCCAACTCGGATTCGTGGTCGGAGACGTTGTCGGCGACGTCGAACTCCTCGATATCGATGCCGGGGACCGAACTCGGAACCGTGAGACCCGTCGCCTCGTCGTCCGTCCATTCGACCGTCCCGCGGGCGATTTCGCGGAGAAGCGTCACCGACTCCGTGACGCCGATATCCTTGCCGCCGAGGTGGCCGGTGTTGAGGATGTAACACTCGACGCCCAAGTCGTCGATAAGGTCGCAGAAGCGGTTGCCCTCCTCGCCCTTCGACCCGACGATGAACGGGTTGGTCCCGACGACCCGGATGGATTCCCCGGCTTTCGACGGGTCGCCCGCGCTGGTTTCGATGGATTCGCCGAGCATGAACGCTACCGCGGCCTCCTCCGGGGAGAGCTTCGAAACCGGCGGCATCGTCGGGTTGCGCGTGATGAAGAACAGTTGATCCACCCCGTCGAGGTCGATGTCGTCGCTCGACGAAGCGAGTCGGTCGCGGCTAATGATGGCGCGTCCGTTGGAGGTGTGACGGTCGCTGTCGAAATCGACGGTACCGTCCCCGTCCACGTCCACGTTTTCGAGAACTGCCGATTCGTGGGTCACGGCGTCGTACATCGCCGGTTGCTCCTCGGCGTCCAGACCGATGGTCTTGACGTAGAGGCCGTTCCCTTCGCTGCCCGCGACGCTCCCGTCGGGGAGCAGCGCGCACACGTCGTCCTGTAGCATCGTCGCCGATTCGGGGTCGTCCAACCAGAGTCCGTGAGCCGTCAGCGTGGATTTACCCGTCGCGGAGAGGCCGAGAAACACCTGTCCGACGTCCCGAAGCTCGTCGTTTTCGTCCCGAAGCGTGACCCGTTTGCTGCCGGCGTGCAGTCCGAGGCCACCCTTTTTTTTGGCGTGGAACATGAACAATCGGAGGAACGACTTCTTCGCCTCGCCGGTGTAGTCGCTGCCGAGGACGGCGGTCAGTCCCTCCTCGGGGAGGATTCGGATGGCGACGTCGTCCCAGTCGGGAACCTGTATCGTGACGAAGTCCGGTTCGCCGGGTCCGTCGACCGGTTCGAAGAGGTTCGCCCACGCGAGCGCGATGCGACCGTACTTCTTCGGAACGTAGAGTCGGCATCGGTAGGAGTGGTCGTCGTGTCGGCCCATCATGCGGTCGACACAGAGCATCTCGTGTTCTCGGGCGTACGCCATCGCATCCTCGATGTGAGCGAAATCGTCCGCATCGAACTGTTCGTCCACCGCGTTCTTCGTCCTGTCCGAGTTGCGCGATCGTTCGCGACTGACGTACGACGCGGACCCGAACTCGGCCGTCGTCTCCAACTCACGCGAGAACTCGCGGAGTTGCTCCGAAGACGGGTTATAAAGAACGTTTTTCGCCGTTGTCGGGTTGGAGAGCGTAGATTGCAGGGATTGGACTGACTGCCCAGTGTCTGACATCGTGCTTGAACGGGCCATCCCGAGACGTATAATTATGCACGGTTTACAACCGTCTTAGTGGCCTCATAACGCCGATATCGGCGGAATTGTGATTTCGGACGCGAGTAAATAATCCTCGTTTCAGTGGGTGAACGATTGGCATTGGTCCCCCGTCCGACACGCCGGATACGAGGTCCGTCCCGACGATGGGCGTGACAAACGGTATCGAAAGACACCTACCACTTAACCGTGTCCGTCACGTATTTCGCCTGTGAGTGAAGAATCAGGGCGTCGGAATCTCCGAATGCCAAACAAAGACGAGATGTTCGCGGTCGTCACCCAGCACAACGGTGGCAACCACGTACAGCTCCGATGCAACGACGGAAAGGAACGGATGGGCCGCATTCCCGGTCGCATGAAATACCGAACGTGGATCGAAGAGGGCGACATCGTCCTCATCGAGCCGTGGGACTGGCAGGACGAAAAGGCCAACATCGAGTGGCGTTACACGAATCAGGACGCGGATCAACTCCGCCGCGAAGGCCACATTCAATGACGCCTTCGGCGAACTGAAACGGATCTTCTCACCGTCGATTCCGGGAACACAGGGTTACGCAGCGGTCGCTTTCTCGTCCGCAGGGATGACGCCGGGGATTTAGCCGTACGATGCGATCGTGGGAGATGTGAGCAAGCTTCGCCCCGGAGAACTGGACGAGCGTCTCGACGACCCCGACGCGCCGTCCGTCCTCGATATCCGGCCACGGGAGGCGTATCAATCGAACCATATCGACGGTAGTCACAACCTCCCGGTGTACGAGACCACCACGCTCACGGGCGGCATGAGTGCGTGGCGCGGTAATCGAACCGGGTCGCTCGGCTGTCGGATTCGGTCGTTTCCGGTGACCGTTCCGAACCCCGTCGTGGAAAACTCGTTTTAGCGGGATCTCTCTACGGAGCTATCGCTCACCCGGAGAGTGTCGAAAGAAACGAAAATGCGCCCTGTCGCCGTGTGGCGACGGTGCGAAACGTTCTATTTACTGCCGAACGACGTTCTTCGCGCGCGGGCCTTTGGGGGCCTGCTCGATGTCGAACTCGATCTCGGTACCTTCCGTAAGGTCCTCGCCGCCAACGTCTTCCATGTGGAAGAAAACGTCCTCGTCCGCGTCGTCAGTCTCTATGAAACCGTAGCCGCCTGTGTCGTTGAAGAAATCAACTTTACCGTTTGCCATTACAACTATACACAATCCCACGACACGGTTAAGGGTTCCGCATTCGTTTTCAAAAAATCAATTTTTTTAGACGGATACCCTATTACGAAACCGTATTTTGGTCACATGGATACGTATGATGGGTTATTCGTGTCTTCGGTGACCGATTCGGCATAACGAACGCTGACTTCCGTGATATCCACAGATTCGTTGTCTCAGCGTGGTATGTCTTCTCAGCGCACCGCTCTCGTGGTACCTCGAATCGGCGCGTAAGTGCGGTGAAAACGGTTCGAAAGCCGTTACCGCAGACGCCACGCGAGGACGGCCACCGACCCGAGGAGTGTGACACCTCCCGCAAACAGCCACCAATCGGGACCGTCGCTTCTCTGCCGTGGACCGCCGACGGGCGTCGTCTCGCTCGTTTCCGTCGCTTGGACCGTCGGTGTCGCGGTCGATGCGGCCGTGGTCGTCGCTTTCTGCGTTGTCCGGGTGGTCGTTCGAGTCGTCGTCGTGGCTTCATCGATTTCCGAGAAGGCCACGGTTCCGGCGGAGACGGCATCGACGGCGATGCCGTAGGTTCCGGGCCCGCCGCGCGTCACGTCGAACGTGACCGTCACCGTCTCTCCCGCCGGAACGGTGACGATTCGTTCCGTCAGTTCCGTCCCGTTCGCGGTTACGGCGAGCGACTCGTTCGCCAGCCAGTCTCCGCGGTTCGTCACCGTCGCGGAAACGGTGATGGGCGTCCCGACGGCAGCGGACGGTTCCGAAAGGCTCGCGCCCGTCACCGAGAGGAGGTCGGCATCCCGGAGTCCGACGGCGAACACCGAGAGGCCGGGAGAGTCCGCTCGCACGACGTAGGAACCGTTCGTTTGGCCGATTACTTCGGTTGGAAGCGCGTTCCAGTGCCCGCCGTGATAGCGGTACACCACGGCGTCGGTGGCGTCCATGCCGACGTCCTCGAAGCGACGCGAATCTATCGTGAACGTGAGGTCCGCTCCGTTGACGTCGGCATCGCGCATCGAGTGGTCGATTTCGACGAAGCCGACCGCGTGGCCGCGGAAATCGCTCGCCTCCCCGAGGCGGCCCACGGAGGCGTTGACGGTCAGGTCGTAGTTCATCGAGCGTTCGACGGTGAGGTTCAATCGGCTGACGTTCACGCCGCCCGAACCGGTATCGTTCTCGAATCCCATGCCGACCTGCTGGTTCGCGTCGGCGTTTTCGACGGTGACGGCGGTCGTTTCGTTCGCCCCGGGCGTGACCGTGACGGAGAGTTCCGGTTCGGGCGCGCGGTCGGCGTTCGAGGAATCGGAATCCGAACTGTCGTTTGAGGTTCCGCCGGAGTCGTCGCTTCCACTGCCACCGTCGCTCCCGCTTCCGCCATCACTGCCGCCACTTCCACCCCCGCCACCGCTCGATTGCGACGTGTCGATGGTGACGCTCGCCACCTCCCCCGACGCTCCGTCGCTGCTCTCGTTGTCGAGGGCCTGGTCCAACGTCGCGATGTACGTCCCGTCCGTGCTTCCGTTGTAGGTCGCGGTGTAGGTCGTGCCGTTCGCGCTGAAATCGGCGAGCGTGAGCGTCGCGTTCTCCGCACCGGAGATGCTGGTGTCGAGGGTCGAAAGCGATTCTGCGCTCTCGACGCGAACCCGGATTTCGCCGCCGTTCGGGTTCGTGGCCGTGACGTTCGAGACGGTCGGCGGGGTCGCGTCCACGGTAACGGACCCGGATTCGCCGCTCGCGCCATCGTTCCCGGCGGCGTCGAGGGCTTCCTCTAACGTCGCGGTGTACGTCCCATCCGCGCTGCCGATGTACGTAACGACGTACGACCCGACGCTTTTCGACGGGTTGCTTCGGGTCAGCGTGGCCGTTTCGGCACCGGAGATGGCGACCTGGACGGACGAGAGCGATTCCGAACCCTCGAACTCGACGCGAACCTCCTGACACGTTGGATTCGACACGGAGACGTCGGAGATCGTCGGCGGCGTCGTGTCGATGTCGAGGGAATCCGTCTGACCCGCCGTGGCATCGTTACCCGCCTCGTCCGATGCGTCGACGAGCGTCGCGGTGTAGTTCCCGTCGGACCCCACACCATACGTCGCGGTGTAGGTCGTCCCGTTTCGGGAGAAGTCCGTCAACGTGGAATTAAAACTCTCCGCTCCCGAGACGGCGACCGTAAACGAGCCGAGGCGTTCGTCGCTGTCGAACGCAACCGTGAGGTTTCTGCCGTCCGGATTGCGCAGGTCGAAGTTCGAAACCGTCGGCACGGCCGTATCGATGGAGACGTTCTCGAACTGCCCGGTCGATCCGTCGTTACCGGCGTCGTCACCCGCGCCGTTCAGCGTCGCGGTGTAGTTCCCGTCGCTACTTCCCGCGTACGTCGCCGCGTAGGTGTACGTGCCGTTTCCGTGGTCGGTCTTTGCGAAATCCGTTATCGTCAGCGTCGTCGATTCGGTCCCCGAGATAGCGACGGCGATGGTCCCCAACCGTTCGTCGGTGTCGAATGAGACGGCGACGTCCTGCCCGGCGGGGTTCGCCACGCTGTAGTCGTCCACCGTCGGTGCCGTCGAGTCGATGGCGAACGTCGCGTCGCTCGCGTCCGTCCCCACGTTGCCGCTCGTGTCCGTTACCCTGACGCGAACCAGCACGGACGCGGAATCGACGGCGGGAACCGTCCAGTCCTCGCTTCCGTCGTTCGGCGTATCGGAGTCGATGCTCGTCCAACTCCCGCCACCGTCGGTGCTGTACGCGATGGAAACCGTATCGACGCTCACGGAATCCGTCGCGGACCACTCGATGGTCGTCGTCTCCCCGCCGCGAAAGACCGTCCCGCCGTCGGGTGCCGAGACGGTCACCGCGGGTGCCGTTTCGTCGACCAGCACGGTCGTCGTCTCCCCGGTCGCGCCGTCGGTCCGTCCGTCGTCGGCCGCGACCAACTCGAACGTGTAGTTCCCGTCGGTTCCCCCGGTGTAGGTCGCGGTGTAGGTGTATCCGCCATCGCCGTCCGGGGTGGCTGTGAAGTCCCCCGCTGTCAGCGTCGCGTTCTCCGCGCCCCCGACCGCAACCGTCACCGCGTCGAGTTCGTCGGTCGAATCGAACGACACGTCCACGTCCATGCCCCCGGCCTTCGTCGCCTCGAATCCGCCCACGAACGGTGGCACGTCCACGTCGAATTCGAAATCGGTCGCTCCGCCGTTCCCGACCGTGTCGCTCGCAGAAACGTTTACCGTGACGGTACCGTTCGGAAGGGTCGGCACCCCCGTCCCCGTCGGGTCGACGGTGAGCGTCCCGCCGCTGAATGAGACGCCGTCGGTGGTGGTTCCGCCGCTGAACAGTTGTCCGCTCGTGTTTCGGAGCGTCACCTGAACGCTTCCCACGTCCACGTCCGATGTCGCATCGGCGATGTCCACGTGAATCGCCGTCTGATTGTTCGTCACCGTTCCGCCCGGACCGGCGTTTTCGAACGTCGGGGCCGCCGTATCGACGACGAACGAGAAGTCGGTCGCGTTCGCGTTGCCCGCCGTGTCGTTCGCCGCGACGGTGACGTTCACGTCGCCGTCGGCCAGCGTTATTCCCGCCCCGCTTGGGTCGACGGTGAGCGTTCCACCGCTGTAGGACACGCCGCCGTGGGCCGTCCCGACGTCGGCGAGTTGGGTTCCGTTCGCGTCCGTTACCGTAACGCGAATCGACGCCGCATCGACGGTGCCCGTCACGTCCCCGATATCGACCGAGAGCACCGATCCGTCGTCCGTGACGGTCGTCGCGTCCGGCGTCGGATTCCCGAACGACGGCGGGGTCGTGTCCACGGTTACGGTGTCGGACTGCCCCGTCGCTCCATCGTTCCCCGCCGCGTCGTTTGCCGCGTCCAGCGTGGCCGTGTAGGAACCGTCATCCCCTCCCGAATACGTCGCGGTGTACCGGTACGGACCGCTTCCGCTCTCCGTGAATGAACTCAGCGTCGTCGTCCCCGTCGGCGTATCGAAGGAGATGGACACCGAATCGAGGGATTCGCTGGCGTTGAACGACACTTCGACCGTGCCACCGCCGGTGTGGGTCACGTCGAATCCGGTTATCGTCGGCGTCTCCGTATCGACCGAAACGGTCCGGTTCGCCGTCACTAAACCGTTTCCGAGCGCGTCTTCCCCACCCGTCACCGTGACGTTCCCGGTCGTCGTTTCGTTATCATCCGCTATCGTGGCCGTCCCCGTCCACGTCGTGGCGTCGTCGAAACTCCCGGTGACGGCGTACATTCGATCGAGGTCCACGATTTTTACCGTCGGACTCACGCTCCGATTCATCTCTTCGTCGAACGTGACCGTCACGAGTTGTCCCGTTCCGGCGTCGGTATCGTTGATTTCCCCGTCGCCGACGGTTATCGACGACACGTTCGGTCGCTTCGTGTCCTTCGTCACCGCCGTCGTCGCGGAGTATCCCTCGGTGTTCGGGTACCCACCGTCGAGTGCCAACGCACTCACGGTGATCGCCCCGTCGTCCAACGGGGAGACGTCGAGGCCGGTGACGGTCGCGGTCTCCGTTCCGGGAGCGATGCTCATGTTTTCGACCACCGTCGTCGTTCCGTCCGTTACTTTGACGCTCACCTCGTCGGCTTCGGAATCGGCGACGAGGTTAACGGTAACGTCGTAATCCTTCCGATTGCTCAGCGTGACGTTCGCGGCGTCGGTCGAATCCGGTTTCGCCGGCCCCGTGGTGTCGACCTGGAACGTGTTCGACGTGTCGGAAGTCATAACGTTCCCGACCGTGTCCGCCGCATTCGAAATCGAAATCGTCGCCGTCCCCTGTTCGTTGTCGTCGACGATGGTCACCGTCCCGGTCCACGTCGTCGCGTCGTCGAAACTCCCCCCGACGGCGTACGTCCGGTTGAGGTTCGTCACCTCAACCGCGGGAGCCACGCTCCCGTCGACGCTCTCGTTGAACTCGACGGTCACGGTCTGTGCGGTCCCGGCGTCGTAGGTCCCTATCGGCGCGTTCGTGATGCTGGCATCGGTGACCGTCGGACGGCCGGTGTCCTTCGTCACGCTCGCCAGTCCCGAAGCGGCGTTCGAGTTCCCGCCGTAGTCGGTGAACGTCGCGTCGATCGAGACGCTCCCTTCGGAGAGGCCCGTTGCGTCGATGCCGCTAAACACGACCACATCGTCGCTCGAATCGGGGTCGGATTCGTTCGCGACGTCCGTACTGGTCGTTATCGCTCCTCCGTCGAGCGACAGTTGGAGCGTCCCGGCCTCGTGGTCGTCGGGCAGCGTCACCGAAACCTCGTAACTCCCCTGATTGCTCGCGTTGATGTCGGACGCGGACGCGTCGGTCGGTGCGTTCGGTCCCACCGTATCCCGAAGCGGTTCCGCCGCCGTTCCCGCGGCGTTTCCGTACCCGTCGTACACGCCTCCCGCATTCGCGGCGATGGTGTCGTTTCCGAGGTCGGTCGCCGAAACGGCGGCGTCGAACGTCACCGTCGCCGTGTTCGTCCCCGCCGTGTGACTCACGGAACTGATACTCGTCGCTCCACCCCCGTTGCTATCGATGAACTGGAAATCCCCGGCGGAAAGGGCGTTGCCGGAGCCATCGACGACGCTTTCGTTGAACGTGAGCACCGCCGTATCGCTTCCGACCGCCGTCTCGACGCCCAGCAATCCGGGTGGAACGGTATCGACCGTCACCGAGTCGCTCAGTTCCGCCGCGGATTGGTTGTTCCCCGCATCGTTGCCGACTGTGTCGTTCGCCAGTGTGATTTCCGCGGTGTAGTCCCCGTCGCTGCTTCCCGCGTAGGAGGTGGTGTACGTGTACGTCCCGTTGTCGCTCGTTTCGATGAAGTCGGTCTTGACGAACGTGTCCGGTTCCGGCCCGGTGAGCGAGACGGACGTGCCGTTCAACTGCTCGTTCGTCGTGAAGGAGAATTCGAGCGTTTGTTCCGACGGGTTCGAGAGGTTCACGTCGGTCACCCACGGAGGACTGGCGTCGATGTCGATTTGGTCCGAAAGACCGGCCGTCAAATCGTCTCCTGGGGTGAGCGTTCCGTTAGCGAGCGTTTTATCATCAATAGCGTACACATCGTACGTCCCATCTAAACCAACGGTTTGACTGCCTGGAAAACTCGCCTCGATATGATTCTCTGTTGCAGAAACGTTCACATGATGTTCGCCCGCAGTGTATTTTCCATCCCCGTTTTCGTCGATAACGACGTAGAGATATTGACTGTCAGTGTCGTAAAATGCGACGTAATCGAACGGATTACCGGGTGCGATTTCGTCTTGCTTGGATATGGCAAAGTTGGATACTGCTGCCTCGCTCATTCCCGTAAGCGGGATAATACCGGCGACAACCGATAGCAGCAATACCGTTACCAAAAGGACCGCACGAGTACGGCCGTGATTTCGTGTCATGATTGTGAATGGGGCTGTGTGACGTAATTATCAGATTTGATACTAAAGACTAGTTCATACGCTACAATCAGTACAGATACAAATCTGTTGGGGTGTTCAGTCGGTCGAATACCAGCACGTATATAGAAAATCCGTCACTGGAACCGAGCGTTTCCGAACTCCTCCGTCACATCACCGTTGTGGCAAGAATTTGTGCCCGAATTCCGGGTTGTTTCCGCATGATTTCGGCAAATTCCCATATGCATACCCGACGAGGTCGAGATATGGATATCGACGACGAACCGACCGGTCGGTTACTGACTCGCAGACAAGCGATTGCACTCGGCGGTATCCCCGCCTTGGCGTTTCTCGCTGGCTGTTCCACGTCGAGCGATTCGGGAGAGAATAGTTCGGCGACGGGGTCGTCAGGAACCGCGACCGCAACACCCATGTCGACATCGGACTCGAACTACCCGGCGACGGGTACCGTGACGAACACGACGGTCACGACGGGGAACGGAACGACCGCCTGCGTCGCCATGACGGAACTCACCGAAGGGCCGTACTACGTCGACGAGAACCTCCGTCGCTCGGACATTCGAGCGGACTCCGAGACGGGTGACCAGCAGCCCGGAACCCGTCTTGACCTTGGGTTCAGCGTCCACGAGCTGTCAGATAGCGGCTGTGTACCGCTCGAAAACGCCATCGTCGACGTATGGCACGCCAACGCCGATGGGGTCTACTCCGACGTCGAAGCACAGGGTACCGTGGGCAAAGACTTCCTTCGCGGGATTCAAAGCACCGACGAGAACGGCACAACGTCGTTCACGACCGTTTACCCCGGTTGGTATCCGGGGCGGGCAGTCCACATCCATTTCAAGGTCCGCTCGTCGGAGGACGCGACGGACGCCTACGAGTTCACGTCGCAGTTGTTCTTCGACGACGACCTCACCGATCAGGTGTACACGAAAGAACCGTACGCCGAACGCGACGAGCGCGACACGCGCAACGCCGATGACAATATCTTCCAACAGGGAAACGCATCACAACTCGTGCTCGATGTCACGAAGACGAACGCGGGGTACGCGGGCACGCTCAACGTCGCGCTGTACACGGACGGGGAGACGAGCGACGACGATTCGGCGTCCGGCCCACATGGAGGGGGCGCTCCGCCGAACGGTTCAGCCCCACCGAACGGTTCTGCTCCGCCTAATGGTTCCGCTCCGCCCAATGGTTCGGGTCCGATGAACGGCTCTGCGCCCCCGAACGGCTCGGCGGCGAACGAATCTTCGTAATCCCCTTCCGCCACGAGTAAGCACTTGGCGACCATCGGCCGCTTGAATCGAATTGACACCCTCTCTCCCCGAAGAGCAGGGCAGTATCTCCGACTTTCCGTGACTAACTAGCTCTATGCTATTTGAGGGTCACAGTGGTAGATCGCTGCATGCCTTCAGATGGGTCCGCTTCCAGCGGAAGGTCTCATCCCTCTACGGCTGTAAAGGCGGGCGTACGATACTGGGGTCCAGCGATCGCCGTCAGTCTGACGACGTTCATTATCGTCATCAACGCGTCCCTGATGAACGTGGCGATTCCCACGATGGTGGACGAGTTCGATACCACGGTCACCGCGATTCAAGGGGCGGTCGCACTCTACTCGCTGGTGATCGCTGCGCTGATTCTCCCGGCCGGTACCCTGCCGTCTCGGCATAGCAGTCGGCGTGTAATGGCAGTCGCACTGATCGTCTACGCCGGCGGGACGCTGGTGGCGGCGATTAGCTGGAATACGACGCTCCTCTATCTCGGCTGGTCGTTCATCGAGGGTTCCGCGGCCGCCGTGTTATTCCCCCTGACGTTCACTGTCTTGACGGTCAGTTACGAAGACGATGACCGGGCGAAGGCGTTCGGACTGTTGGCCGGCGTGGGCGGGGTTGGGTCGACGCTTGGACCGATTATCGGCGGCGCACTGACCACGTACGCGAGTTGGCGGTGGGGTTTTACGCTCCAACTCGTCGGAGTGGGGGTAATTCTCCTCTTCGTTCGGTACGTGACTCCAAACCCGCTGTCGGAAACCCACGGTTCGCTGGACAAGGGTGGGACGGTTCTGTCCATCGTCGGTGCGACGACGCTCGTCACCGGATTCCTTCTCAGCGGGAAGTACGGATGGCTCCTCGCGAGGCGGCCGTTTTTCGTCGGCGACGTGCAGTTCAACCCGTTCGGCACGTCCCCGGCGATCTGGTTCCTCGGGGTCGGACTGCTCGCCTTCGCCGCGTTCGTTCAGTACGAACGCCGAATAGAACGCGCCGGGAAATCACCGCTCGTTCCGCTGAACGTGCTGACGAACCGCTCTTTTTTATCCGGTGTCATCGCGTACAACGTTCGGTCAGTAATCTAGGCTGGCTTCATGTTCATCTTCCCGGTCTATCTCCAAGCAGTACTCGGATACACCGCCTTTGAAACGGGTGTCGCGTTGCTACCGTATTCCCTCGCGTCGGTCCTGTTCGCGACGTTTACGCCAAGTTGGCGTCGGTTCATCTCGCCGAAGACGCTCATCCAGGTCGGCATCGTATCTATGGGCTTCGGACTGATGTTGTTGTACGAGCAGACGGGACCCGATCAGACGATCGGCAGGATGGTTATCCCGGTGGCGCTGTACGGGGCCGGTGTCGGGCTCATACTGGCACAGATAACCAACATGACGATGTCGGCCGTCCCCACCGCGGACTCCGCCGAGGCGTCCGGAGTCCTGAACGTGAGCAGTTCGATCGGATTTTCGCTGGGGACGGCGGTCGTCGGTTCGTTTTTTCTCGGACGGTTCTACGGCAGCGTCGTCGACGGCATCCTGCGAGCGCGCGGCGTGTCGGTCTCGATGAAACAACGGTACGAGTTGGTGATCGCGCTCGAAGACGCAGCGGAGACGGCGACCGAAGCCACGCAGCGACACTTCCTGAACCAACTCGCTCCTCCGCAACGACGATTGCTCAAAAGTATTTTTAAGGCCGCGATGTTCGACGCGCAACGGGCGGCACTGCTCCTCTTGGTACTGTTCGTGTTGCTCCTACTCATCGCATCGACGTTCTTGCCCCGGCGAATACCGGACGCCGACGAATGAGCCGACCATCCCGAATTACTTCGGAATTCGACACGTGAGAAAGCTAAAACGCTATAGAATCGAGTGTATCGGCACGGCGTCTGTATCGGCGGTAGAGTCTCTCGGCCCATGCACGGGCATCGTGGTTATCTGTGACCGCGACGGCAGCCAGCGTCCCGCGGTCCTCGCCGAAACCTGTGAGAACGAGTGTGTCGTCGTAGAGCGAGAAGTCGACCACTGAATCCTCAACGACGTGCACAGTGGTATTCCGGTGGGTTCGAATCCGTGTGTGCAAGTCGCCGTGCTGGCTTTCGAGGCGTTCGAGTACCGCTCGTGGAAGGCCCCACTCGAAGTCGACCCCGGACTCAACACGGTCGACGGTTCGAGTGAGGGTTATCGGCGAGCCGAAACTCGTCGAAACGCCGTAGATGCGCTCGCTGGCGTTGGCGATGATCGACTCCAACCGTTGTTCGATGGCGTAGGGGGCCTCGGAGTCGGCCTCCATGACCACCGCGTCCGTGAACAGATGGGTGTTCGAGCGCAATACCGGAGCATCGATACAGTCCAATACCGGCCGAAGCCGTCTGGCTCCGTCGAGCGCTGCCCGAAACTGCTCGATACGATCGAGCGCCGTCGTCCCGAATCCGGTGAGGAGATAGCCGCCGTCGGCTTGTTCGAGCAGACCGTGTTCGACGAGTTCGGTCGTCGCTCGGTACGCCGTCGTCCGCGAGCAGTCCGCACGCTCTGCGATGGTCGAACGACTCACGGGTCCGTCACGACAGGCGGCCAGCATCGGGGCCCGTCGTAGCAACTGGGTGTCCCCATCGAGCGCCGATTGGTTCATACGCATACATTTGTGTTGTCCGACATAACGTTTCAGGAATTGTCCATCGTTTCAACCGTGAAACACTGTCCTGTCGGTGGCTATAACTGCGAACATCAACCACCTCATGTCATGAATGATATGATAATGAACTGTAACACGTCCATTTGCATCGTAGCGACGAGAACGACGGACGGAGGAAAACGATGACCACCGACTACGACGTCATCGTGGGCGGTTCCGGTATCGCCGGATCGACGACGGCAACGATCCTCACCGACGCCGGGTTGGACGTGCTGTTGGTCGAGGCGAGTGCACATCCACGCTTCGCCATCGGAGAAGGGCTGTTGCCACAGAGTTCGATGTGGATGTGGATCGTCGGCGAATACTTCGACATCCCGGAGATCCGATATCTGAGTGACGCAGACGAAGTGGTGAACAACATTACATCATCGTGCGGAATCAAACACTCGATCGCGTTCAGCTACCATCGAGAGGGCGAGTCGTTCGACGGCGACGACGCCCACCAACTCATCCCACCGCGGTTGCCGCTCTACAGCGAGAGCCACTTCCTGCGCGCCGATATCGACCACTACCTCGTCGAGACTGCCGAAGCCTACGGCGTCGATTACGTCGACGAGACGCCCATCGTCGATGTCGATATCGGTACCGATGACGTCACCGTCACCACTGACGACGGGGAGACGACGGCCGCGTTCTATATCGACGCAACCGGTGGGAACTCGGTGCTCGCCGAGAAGCGCGGCTACCACGAGGAGGCGTCGGCGCTCACCACCGACTCTCGGGCCATCTTCGCACACGTCGAGGGACTGGAGCCGTTCGACGACGTTATCGCCGAAGCGGACCGCCCCGGACAGTCGAACCGTCTCCACGACGGCACACTCCACCACGTCTTCGACGGCGGCTGGATGTGGATCATTCCGTTCGACAACTTCGAGCGCTCGGACGCGACGAAGGCGAGCGTCGGGTTGGTGCTCGACCGCGACGCCTACCCGGCCGACGAGTCCGCGACTCCCGAAGAGGAGTTCTTCAGCATCGTCGAGCGGTTCCCCGGTATCGCGCGTCACCTCGGCGGTGTCGAGCCGACAACGCCGTGGGTTCGGACGGGACGCCTGCAACGCACGGCCAGTCGCTCGTCCGGTCATCGCCACTTCCTGACGAGCAGTACGTACGGCTTCGTTGACCCACTGTACTCCCTCGGTCTGGTGAACACATTCGAGTCGGTGTTCGTCTCGACGAATCTCCTGTTGGACGCGTTCGAGGCCGACGACTTCTCGGCCGAGCGCTTCGAGCGGCTCGATGACCTCCACCGCGAGCAGATTGAGACGGTCGACGCCACTGTCAGCAACGCGTACAAGGCGCTCGGTGACTTCGCCGTCTGGAACGCGTGGGCACAGTTCGAACTCGCACAGATGCTGTTCGAGGACCTCTACATTCAGCGCCACTGTTTCGACTATCTCGAATCAGGCGAGCGCACGGTGTTCGACAGCTTGCTCACCGAACGTAGGCCGGGCGTTGAAGCGCCGTTTGCCCCTGACGCGAGTGCGATGTTCGAGACCACGTCGGACGCACTCGACGGCTACGCCGCCGGAGAAGTGTCGGCCAAGGCGGCTGCCGAGGTCATCCTCGGCGAACTGCGCGACGCCGAGTGGCTGCCGAAGCACGTCTACGACTGGGGGAGCGAGGATGCCCGTCACGTCGATTTCAGCGATCCGGAACTCGTCGACGCGTTCATCACGTGGGGGAAAACCGAATCACCGAATCATCTCCGCGAGCAGCTCTTCGACTTCCAGCTTCCCAAGATGGGGTAAGCCGCGTTCTCTCGTATTAATAAAAAAAATGGATGTCGGTTCGGTTGCTGTTCGTTCGAGTTCCGTTTCTATAGCGATCGGATTTCTGTCTCGATATCGGCCGGAACGTCGATGGGATTCACGTCGTCCGGGTCGCCGTCGAAGAGAATTCGGTCCTGACCGCTACCGACGTATCCGTGGGAAATCGCAGTACCGTGACTTGTCACTTCGAGATGGTCTCGGTCGAGTAGCTCTTTGTCCTTGTATACCGCACCCGAATCCGGAACTTCGATATCGAATTGTCCGCTACCGTTGCCCGGTGCCGTCACGATGAGTTCGTTTTCCGTTGCGGCGGCGGCCGTTCCGGTCGCCGCTATACCACCGACGACTAACGACGCGGCGGCCTTTTTCACAAACGACCTTCTGCCTTCTGTATTTTTACCTGATATGCATTAAATAAACTATAGTATATAAATATAAATCTTTTCTAGATTGAATTATAAAATAACATGTTCGCGGAATTGATTCCTTCATTGTGCTATCCGTGTTGGTAACGACCTAATCGTCGACACGAGTAAATGCGGTGGCCTCGGCACTCATAGGGTTCGTCATAACCGGCCGCCACGCCGGTTCGGAACGCCGTTCTCGTCATCGGCCGTTCAACCCTACTCCGCTCCAGCACAAAAATCCATCACACCACATTCCATAACACACATTTTCACACCGCGTTCCACAACACACATTTCCCGCCCCGTCGTCGTTCAACTATGGCAGACGTTCTTCCCGACGAAGCCGAAATTCTCCTCGCCGAGGAGTCGGTGATGGCGCACCTCGCGACCTGCTCCGACGGACGACCACACGTCGCGCCGGTGTGGTACCACTACGCCGACGGAACGGTGTCGATTCTCACTGGCGGGCGAAAACTGGAGAACCTCCGCGAGAACCCGCGAGTCGCGGTTTCCATCCAGAAGGACATCGCCGGAACGGCGGAGTGGAAGGTCACGATGCTGGGGACGGCGCGGGTGATCGAGGACAAAGAGGAGGCGCTGAAGGCCGCCGAACGGATCAACCCGCGCTACGGTGCGGACGTGGACGCCTATCCGGAAAACACGTTGGTCAGAATCGACGTGGGGTCGGGGACGTTCATGCGGTACTGAGTAACGCGGTACTGATCTTTCGACTACTCGATTCGCTCTCTCGCGGCGGCGACGACCAACGGGAGCGTAATCGTCGCGTCGGCGTAGACGGAGACGTTTCGCGCGGCCTTTTCGAGTTTGCCCCACGAGCGCGCTTCATCCAGCGTGGCACCGGAGAGGCCGCCGGTCTGCGGCGGGTCCATCGTCAACTGGACGGCGTACTCGTAGGCCTTCGGCGAGACGAGCATCGTCTGGAGAACGTAGTTCTTCGGAACGCCGCCGCCGACGACCATGGCACCTGCGCTGTCGGCCTCGAACGCGAGGTCCGTGAGGTGGGTCATGTCCGTCAACGCGTCCAACTGGAAGTCGGAGGTCTGGGAGTACATCCACGCCTGCAATCCGAGGACGGAGTCCTGCACGGCGGGGCAGTAGATGGGGACGTCGTTCTCGTAGGCCGCTGCCGCGATTCCAGCGTCCTCCTCGACGCCCTCGCGTTCGTTCACCTCGCCGTTCGCGCGGCCGAGTTCCTCCGTCAGGCGCTGGATGGTGACGGTCTCCTCGATGTTCGGGAACACCTCGGAGCGGAGGTGGGACTCGAACAGCGCGAAGTGTTCCTGTGGCAGGTAGACGTTGTAGATTCGGTCCACCTCCTCGTCGCGCAGTTGCTCGTCGTGCTCGCGCATGGATTTGCCGTCCTGTTCGTCCCTTCCGTGTTCACCCGTGTTTTGCGAGTGTGAGCAGGAAGGGCGTGCCCTTCCGTGGTGGTGTTTGCCGCCGATACCTTCGATAGCGTCGTGGGTGAGGTTCGCGCCGGTCGTCACCAGCGCGTCGATGTGGCCGTCGCGGATGAGGTCCGCGACGATTTTCCGCATTCCGGTCGGGACCATCGCGCCCGCGAGTCCGAAGAAGGTGGTCACGTCGTCGGAAAGCATCTCGGCGTAGATGTCCACGGCTTTATGGATGTTCGCTGCACCGACTCCCGCGTTCCCGTACTCGTCGGCCAGTTCGCCGACGGTCATCCCGGCACGCACTTCGGCGTGGGCGATGGGGTCGTGACGGAACTCCTCGCGGTGAACGCGGTGCTCGTGTTCCGCGTGGTTCCCGTGGTCGTCGTGATTCGCCTCATCGTAGTCCTCGTCGTGGTCGTCGTGCTCATCGTGGTCAGTCATACGCCACAGTGTCGGCTACAGGTGATTCAATGCCTCGGTTAGAAACTGTGTTGCCGACTGCCACGAGGGCGCGCGTGACGCGAGGTCAAGGGCCAGAGACGCTTCGATTAGCCGTAACCGAAGTTCGGCTATCGGGGCCGGTCGGCGGCGGCCCGTGTCCGGCGAGACCGGAACGTGACCTCGATGGTTCCGGCGGTCCTCTCGGGCCGTTGATACCCGCAGGACACGTCCGTTTCCTCGTCGCCTCCCCTTTTAATACCTCCTGTTTCGACGAAATCGTATGACGAATTGCGAAAATTCAGCGTGTCGATGTGAGTAGTTACAGACCGCCGCGAAAGTAGTTGTACCGGACGACGAGGGTAGTTGTAGCCGAAGAATGCGTAGTTACAGACCGGTTGGCGCGTCGATGAAGGTTGTCACCATGCCCCACTCACGGGCCAGCGATTCGAGCGACTGCACGCCGAACGTCTCCGTCGCGTAGTGGCCCCCGAGGACGACGTTCAATTCGGCTTCCCGCGCTTCGTGGTACACCTTTCCCTTCCCTTCACCCGTAATCAGTACGTCCGCGCCGACTTCGACGGCCTCGTCCAACCAGTCCGCACCGCTGCCGGTGACGATGGCGACGTATTCGACCGTCTCGGGGCCGAAGTCGAACTCCCGAACCCCCTGCCCGCCGGTATCGAGTTCGCTCGCCAACAGGTCGCTCAGCTCTCCCATCGTGAGGTCGCCGTGACCCCGTTGGCCGATGTGCTCCGGTCCCATCCGACCGAACGGTTCCCGCGATTCGAGACCGAGGAGGTCGGCGATACCCGCCGCGTTGCCGAGTTCGGGGTGGGAGTCGAGCGGGAGGTGCGAGACGTACAGCGCCACGTCGTTCTCGATGAGCGGCGCGAGTCGCCGATAGTCGCGGCCCGTCACGCGTTCGATGCCGCCCCACGAGAGTCCGTGGTGGACGACCAACGCGTCCGCGCCCCATTCGACGGCCTCCTCGATGGTCCGTTCGGCGGCGTCCACGGCGAACGCGACGCGTTCGACGGCGACGGATTCCGGGTCGTCTGGGCCGACTTGCAGTCCGTTCGCGCTGGCGTCGATGTCGGCGAAATCGTCGGTTCGAAGTCGGTCGTCGTATCGCTGGACGAGTTCGGCGAGATTCATACCTGTCCTTCGTGGTTCCGGCGGCTTGTATGCCTCGGCTTTCGGACCCTCCGCCAGCACGGTTAAGGCGGAGTGCGGACGATATTTACTCCCCCATCTCGGGGAAAAGCGACGACGGAGGTGTTCGATCATGAGCAAGTTCCGTAAGGCCATGTCCACGTGGCGACGTCTTCCACGACGGTTCAGGCGACGTATCATGCGCAAAGTACGGCGCGCGCTCTAACAGCGCCTCTTCCGCTTTTCAGGGTGACACCATCGACGGAGAGAAATCTCTACGGTCCGGACTCGTTCACCGTTCTTCGAAAAACGACTACAAACACTCGTTTTTACTTCGACTCACGCCGTCGTTTCGGCGTGTGAGAACACGAACTCGCGCAACAGCTTTCCGCCGAGGGAGGCCGCTTGGCCGTCGTCGCGGTCGTTTACCTCGACCACGTCGAAACCGACGACGTCCGCCGTTTCGGTCACGTCGCGCACCACATCGCGCATCTCTCGCGAGGTGAGGCCGAACGGTTCCATCGTGCCGGTCCCGGGAGCGAACGCGGGGTCGGCGCCGTCGATATCCACGCTGAGGTACGCGCTCCCGTCGAACTCGGGTGTCCAGTCGGCCACGTCTTCGGGTGGCACGACGGTTACGTCCGATTTCGCGGCGCGTTCCCACTCCTCCTCGCTGCCGGTTCGAGCGCCGAGAATCACGGCTTCGTCGGCGATATCGAGGACGTGTCGGGTAACGGTTGCGTGGCTCAACGGGTTGCCGTCGTACTCCTCGCGCAAATCGAGGTGGGCGTCGAGGCAGACGAACACGTCGGGGTCGGTCGCGCGAACGGCGGCCCCCGTGACGGTGTGTTCCCCGCCGAGGAGCAGGGGGACGGCGTCGTCCCAAACCACGTCGGTGACGACGCCTTCGAGGTACTCCAAATATTCCTCGGCGTCGTCCCACGCGTACACGTCGCCGTGGTCGTGAACCGAACAGTCGGAAAAACGCTGCCCGGTTCGGCGGTCGTAGTCGTCGAAGGTCCGTGCAAATTTACGGATTTCGTCGGGACCGAACCGCGTGCCGGGCTGAAACGTGGTGGATACGTCGAGCGGCGCACCCACCACCACGAAGTCCGCATGTCCGCGGTCGGTAGACGCGCCGGGAAACATCTAGCGTACGATCTTTCGCTGCTCTTCCATCTCGAGGTACTCGATGGTGTCGTCGGGCGAGATGTCCATTCCCTCGGGCGTCTTGATGGTGATGGTTTCGTAGGTGTCGAGGTCCATGACCTGTGCGACCGTTTCGCTCTCGACGCTGACGACCTGTCCCTGTTTGCGGTTGATGATCGGGACCCAAATCTTCGCGTCGACGGGCTGGCTCAGGCTTCGCTTCTTGTCGTCGAAAACGCCTTTCCCCTCGATTCGCGCCTTCGCACTGCCGTGTTTACCGGGTTTGGCCGTGCTGTAGGATTTGATGACGCACGCTGCGTCGTCCATCATCAGGTAGTTGCCTTCTTTGAGTTCGCGGACTTCCTTTTGCTCTTTCGCCATGTCGCGGAATTGCCCTCCCGTCGGTATAAACCGTTTGGAAACGCGTCGCGTCCGCTCGTAGGTTGTGGAAACGAAGAACGCACAGGAACCGCGAATAGAACCCGGATGGGAAACGTTTTCCACGACGCCTACGACCGTGGCTGGCTTCCACCAGTTTCACGAACGCCGTTTTCACGCCGTCCGTTACTTGGCCTTCACGATCGTCTTTGCGGACGATTACTGCGTCGCTTCGGTTTTCCGTCGGAGCGTTGACCTCGTTGCCGTTTGACCGACCACTTGGTGTTTGCCCCGCGTTTCCGTCGAATCGACGGAAACCATCCGGTTTGTTCTCGTGGTTCCTGCGACATCCGTATATTGATCATCGATAATGATAAACGTTTTTCAGGAGTTCTGCCACGATACACGTGAACAAATAACATGGAAGGGCTTTTACCCACCGAGGCGAATCGCCACATATGCCGGAACACCCGCTGAAACAGCGGTTCGTCCTCGATACGTCCGTCTTCCTCTCCGAGGAGATTCGATCCGAAGGGGAGGAGTTGGAGGACGCGATCGAGCGCCTTCTCGACTCCATCGCCACCGCAAAACTCGCGCTCAACATCTCCTGTTATATTCCCCCGTCCGTTCACGGCGAACTCACGGTCATCCTCGAAGACCGCGGCGTCTCCGACAGCGTCCTCTCGAAACTCGAAACGTGGGTCATCAAGAAGAATCCCGCCCGCTACGAGGTGATGATTCCCGCCGAACTCGTCTATCGGTTCATCGACGAGATGAGCGGGCGCGTGGACAAGGGCCTCCGCGTGTCCGAAGACGCCGTCAGGGAAGCCTCGGAGGACGGCCACACCGATGTGGGTGCGCTCATCTCCGACTTGCGAAGCCAGTACCGCTCGACCCTCCGCCGCGGCGTCTTGGACTCCCGCGAGGACTTCGACCTGCTCATCCTCGCCCGCGAACTGGACGCCGGAGTCGTCACCGAAGATACCGGCATCATCAACTGGGCCGAGGATTTCGGCCTGCGCTACCTCCGCGGTCGCGATTTCCCGCCGCTCCTCGAATCGTATCTCGAAGCCAGCGAAGAGATGTGACTCCGACGATAGTGTTAAGATAGACTACAGGAGTTGTTTTCCCATGCTCTTGCTTCGGAATCTCGTCATCGACGCGACTAGCGAGCAGTTTCGTCTCGCGGTCCTCCTCGGCCTCGCGTCGATTCCCGTGACGGTGTGGGTGAACTGGATACTCACGCCGGACACCCTCCCTCGCAGCAGTGAGGTATCCGCGCTACTGATCGCATCCGTGATTGCGGGATACGTCTATCTGCCACGGTCAGCGACGAGTTCCCGTGCGGGTACGATAACGGGATTCGTCGGGGGGTTGCCGGTAGTGGTCTGGCAAAGTGCGATCGGGTTCGGCGACGCGTGGAATTTCCCGCTCGTCATCGATGTAGTTGGAGAATCCGCGTTGCGATTGGTGGTTGCGGGCGGGTTCGCACTCGTCTCCGTCATCATCCTCCTTGCTATCGTTTTGCTGGTCGGCAGAGTGGGTGGCAGTATCGGTGGATGGCTCAACGAGCGCCTCCACTCGTCGCGAATGTTCGGTTCGGCCGGCTAACCGAAATTTCCCTTCGAACGTATTCACGTGAACGGACGGGACCACCGAAACGGACCGAACACTACCGAAACGCGTCCGCTACGCGTGACCGTCGAGGAACGACTCGACGCGCCCCAATCCGTCCTCCAACTCCTCCGCGGGCAGTCCGAACCCGATGCGGAAGTACCGGTCGAAGCCGAACAGGTTCCCCGGCGCGAGAACGACGCTCTCTTCCTCGACCACGCCGCGACAGAATTCCTCGCTGTCCTCGAAGCCGTCCGGAATCCGAACGAACCCGTTGACGCCCACGGGGTCGTACCACTCCAACCCGTACTCGTCCACAAACTCGCGGACTCGCTCGCGGTTGCTCGCCGCCAACTCGCGGTTCTCCGCGAGGATGTCGTCCTCGTGGTCGCCGAGGGCCTGCCGGGCGACGTGCTGGTCGATGATGCCCGGTGAGATGGTGGTGTAATCCTTCCACTCCCACGCGCCGTTCACAACCTCCTCCGCCCCGACGAGCCATCCGAATCTGAGTCCGGCGAGTCCGTAGGCCTTCGTGAGACTCGTCGTGCTGATGCCGTACTCGCCCATACTGGCGACGGGGTCAACCGGGTCGGGCGAGAGCAGTCGGTACACCTCGTCACAGAGCAGGTACGCCCCGGCATCCTCCGCGAGGTCGTAGAGGGCTTCCACCTTCTCCTGCGGATGATACCGTCCCGTCGGGTTGTTCGGATTGTTGAGGACGATGACCCGCGTGTTCTCCTGAATCGCGTCGGCGACGGCGTCCACGTCGAGTTCCCACTCCGGCGGTTCGAGCGACACTCGGGTCACTTCTCCCATCGACTCGGGTACCGCATGGAGCGCTTGGTAGGTTGGGGTGATCACAACTGCGTGCCCGTCGTCCAGCAGACTCAGAAACGCCAGAAAGTTCGCCTCCTGCGTCCCGCAGGTGAACAGCACCTCGTCGACGCTCCGGCCGTAGCGCTCGCCGACCTCAGCCCGAAATTCGGGGTTCCCGTTCGTCGGGATGACGTAACCCAACTCGCCGGGGTCCAAATCGAAGCGGTCGGCGTCCAGACTTCGAATGCCGCTCTCGGCCAGCATGATGTCGGCCTCGTGTTCGTACTCGGCGAACCAGCGCTCCAAGCCGAAGGGTTCGATGTTCATACTCGGAGTTGGAAGCGGTCGGTCGAAAAGCTACGGAATGTGGCAGGGAGGGAATTGAGAGAACTATCGCGGTGACGGGACGGATTTCTCTGGACGGGTCGTACTGTCTGTCGTGACCGATGGTCGAACCGGCGGGGAAACGGACGCCGACGAGGAAGTGCGAATCGGTCGGAGAAAGAACGCTTGCTTCGGCGCAAAGCGTTCACCCGGTCGGAAATCGCAACCAGTCTCGACGAGGACCCGAACACAGTTGGGACAGCCCTCTCGCGGTTGAAACAGCGTGAACTCGTGCGACACAGAGGAGAGTACTGGGCAATAACGAACGATCTTGATCGGGTTGCAGACGCGTATGCTCTCCACACGATCACGGAACGGCTCAATCAAGACGAAGGAGCGATCGAACCTGACGAATGGGATGCAGTCGCTCCGGACAATCGCATCCAAGCGAGCGAGACGACTAGATGCAACCGGAACGTGGCGATGTGGTTCGAAGTTCGGACCCGTTCAAACTGGGCGAAGAGAGCCAACGACCGTGGCTCATCATCAACAACGAATCGCATCCGTTCGGCAACGAGCAGTACGTGGCTGTCGCTCCCTTGACGAAAGAGTACGGCGATTCGATTCCCTTAGAGTCAGCTGTCTGGAAAACAGGTGGTGTACCGTACGAATCGTTTCTCTCTCATGGGCAGTCCACTCCCCTCGTATCGAAGATCTGATGGCGTGGTAGGGTCGAGTCACGAAGGAATTCGTCGATCACGTCGTTGATTCGCTTGAGATGTATCTTCGATGACGGTAACTGTACCCACAGATTTCATTGAGGGTACCGGGGTTGGTTCACTTCTGCTTCGGATGTTCGCCGGAAGGAATCCGGCTGTATGTTAATTATAGAGGGTACACTTTGCTCTCAATCGGATTCGCTATCAGCTATAAACTGGGCCACACCATCCCGGAAAGACCAGTCCTCTTCACTATTCTCAGCGATGACGATCATCACATTTTCTGGAGAGATCCCCGGATCCTGGTCTAATAATTCCGTCACACGAGCGTAAAACGCCTGTTTGTCTTCGCGATCTTGGCCAGCACGCATTGTCAACTCAAGCACGGCTCGGTCCCCGTCCCGATCTTGTAACTCGAGATCCTGCGGAGGGAGTTCTCGAATGAGTTGATAGCGATCACCTGGTGGGAAGTCAAGCGTATCGATCACAGCCGTGTTGACCGCGTTAGCGACTGTATTTCGATACTCGTCGGACTTGCCTGCCAGCACTGAAATTGTAACTAACGGCATACGGAATCACTTTCGTCCTGCTCGATCACAGCTTTTGCAAGCGTGTCTTTGTGACCCTCATTTGGACCGCCAGCTATCGTCAGGAGTTTCGCATCACGAAGGTAGCGCTCAACGTGATATTCGGTAGTGTATCCAAGACCGCCATGGAGTTGAACCGCTCTGTTCGCATTGTCGACTGCGGCCTGCGTTGCGTTGATCTTCGCCATGGCAAACTCGCGTGTTACATCGTGGCCCCGATCAGCGCGGTCAGCCGCTCGAAGTGTGAGCAATCGAGCTACGTCGACACGTTCTGCCATCTCGCCGATCTCCCATCGCACGCCCTGGAAGTCACTGATATGCTGGCTGTATTGTTCTCTTGAACTCGTGTACGAAACTGTGTCTTCGAGCGCAGCACGAGCGATACCAACACCTCGAGCAGGAACGTTCACACCGGTGTGGATTTCACCACGTTCGGTGTATCCCTCTTCTTCCTCACCAATGAGGCGATCAGCAGGGACATGGACGTCTGAAAGTGAAACACGCGGCGATTTAACGCTGTTTGCGCCTAACGTGTCCCAGTCGTTCTCTCTATCGAACTCTTCGGTTGGCACGAGAAACGCGCTAATGTTGTGCGGTGCGGCCTCATCGGGTCCGGTCTTCGCGTACGTGAGGACGTAATCCGCGTCATAGAAGTTCGTCACCCATTGCTTGTGGCCGTTGAGTACCCATCTATTCCCCTGCCGTTCGGCCGCTGTTTCCATCTCCAATTTGTTGCTCCCGGCGTTGGCTTCGCTTTGTCCGAGCGCACCGACTGTCTCAAACGTCGCCATCTCGGGAAGGAATGCGTCACGTTGCTCCTCGGAGCCGAAGCGCTCGATGACTGCCGCGACGCCGATATGCAGTCCAAGGGCACTCGCTACGGACATACACGCAGCTGAAAGTTCTTCGATCATCAGCGCGAGTTCGACGAGACCTTCTCCTCGTCCGTCGTATTCCTCAGATAGCGTCAATCCCGCGAGGCGACGATTACCGAGTTCGTCGAGGATTTGGCTGGGATACTCGCCTTGCTCATCTAACCGTTTCACTTCGGGTCGAATTTCGGTTTCTGCAAACTCCCGAACATCGTCTCGAAGTGACCGTTGGGTCTCTGTTAGTTCGAATTCCATAGATGGGTACGGTACTGGCGAACCATTAAACCGGGAGCCGGACATAGCAGGTCTTCTTCGATTGCGACCGAGAGGCATACTACCATCTAAAGTTAATCCGAACCTCGAAGAATAGCCCCTACGAGAGCCGTGTGAGTCCGTTTTGTCCCAACAACTTCGCTTCAACTTTGTGGAGATGTTCGTGCAGGGTAGACGTAGAAATGTTCAATTCATTCGCTAGCTCACGGGCCGATGTTTCTTTCGGGTGTTCGTAGTATCCCCTTTTGCGGGCGAGTTGCAGTACTTCCAGCTGGCGTTTCGTGAGGTGATCCAGAGGAAGCGCATTTGTCGCGGGCTGATGGCTTCTTTGTTCCATACTACGAATGTTGATCTCCGCATTCATCTCTTCGCGGACTTGTTCAAATTTCGTCTGAACCGTCTCCCGGTCACGGTTTGTGGCAAGTGACCAATATTCGCGTCCATCCCGGATATCGATCGGACCAGTACAGACGAACCCTCGAGACGTCAGAGGTTGGCTGATCTGCTTGCGTCCGTCGTGATTAACGAGGAGTTCCCGCACTACGTTCCCTGGTTTCGACACGGTTGTTCGCTGGAAGCCAGGGGCCATCTCGGACACGGAGTGGACATGTTTTGATGCGTTCGTAGCTTCGATTCCTTCTGCAATCGTCTCCTGGTCATCTGCGTATATCGTAAAGAGTGTCGCAACATCATCTCCAGTCGAATATATTCCGTATCCGAGAAATCCAGCCGCAACTTGCTCCGTAACCTCGATTTCCCAGCAATCGGGATACCAGAGGTCAATCGACACATGGAGTATTTCCTCACCGTTCTCGGGACCGATCATGGTTGGTGGTTATTCATAGTGGTTCGTAGAGATTGTCATCGGGAAGTGGCCCCTCGGAGTGGAATTTCGTTACCGAGAGATTCGCACCACGACCGGCGCACAGGTCGAAAGAAGATACCGGAAATACCCACTGCCGCTTATCGATTTAAAATGTGACAATATGATACTAATTATCGACAAAGTCCTTATTACCCACGTTCTATAACTCAATATGATTGAGGCTGAAAAAACACTCTTTGGACTTATACTCCTAGTTGTGGGCGTATTCGGGTACCGGTACGCCTATGAGTTGTCACGGTTGAGTGAACGTATCGATTCGATTGGGAGTACAACACCGTGGGATGAGGTGGAGCCAGCAAACTGGAGCGTCCTTCTTAGTCAGGTCATTAGTATCATCGTGGTAGGAGTTGGTGTGTTAATGCTTCTTGGCGGGATCTTTTGAATAGCTCCGAATTGATGGTGGACACTACGAACTGCACATAGATCGATCCGGGACTCCCGGGGTGGTGTTACTTCCGCGTATGGATTCGGGGAGAAGAAACCGGCTTCACGCTGATTGGAGCGCGTTAATCAGTCCAAACCCGGCCCACGATCAGACAGCAGTACGGGAACAGTCACGAGTACCGCGAGCAACAGACCGGATCCGATGATGACGAAAAACGCATCTGATATCCCCTTTGCTGTCACGTAATCGTACGACAAAGCAATCGTCGTGATTACGGAAAACCCAATCAAAAGAAGTCGGCGAAACTCCGAAGATCGGTACACGGCGGGCACGTTCATGATCTGTATCAGAACGCTCGCGAATAAATACGTATGGGTGGTGACTGATAGGTAGTCACCATCCCAATTACTAGATATCGTGAATTCGACTCAGGGAACGCCGACGTACTCGTGACGGCGGTAGAGGTACAGCAGGGCGAACGGGATGCCGATACCGAACCACATGGCGAGGCCGAGGAGCGTGTACTCGGACCGGGGTTCCCACTCGGACACCGACGCGATGTACCGTCGGTCGAAGTGGATTCCGACGGCGACGGCGGCGGGGGCGGTGAAGTACGCGAGAGCGAGAACGAGTCCGACCACCGGCGGAAGGTACGAGAGGGTACTCGACGGTTCGAGGCGGAAGGCGATCGCGGAAACCGATAGACCGAGCGTGGCAGAAACCGACAACAGCAGACTCGGGAGGAGGAGTATCCACCAGTGGCTGTCCGTGCTGTTGGCGGAGGGGTGGGCGGTCGTCGTCATTGTTCAAATGAATGAACAGAGGTCGCAAAAGGATTGTGGAGCAGAGGTGGTAATTCTACTTACTCCCCGCGTCGCTCCCGCAGGTTCTGGCGCGTGAACTGCGGCGTCGCCCGAATCCCGCGGCGTTTGCGGAACGAGCGGTAGAGCAGGAGGGTGATGAACAGCGAGATGACTCCGGCAACCGCGGCGGCGGGGAACGCACCCGCCGCGTACAGCACCGCCGTCGTCAACCCGCCGAATGCGAGGAGGATGCCGAAGATGAGCCGCTTCGCCAGCAGGTCGAAGACGTCGTTGTCGTCCTCGATACTGACGCGGGCGTAGAGGTTGTCACGGTCGATTTTGTCGAGCGTGCGCTCCAGTTTCGGCGGCGTCCGGACGAGCGACTGGGCCGACGCTTGCAGTTGGTCGCCCGTCTCGGAGACGTACTTCTTGATGGACTCCTCGCGGTACCCCTCGTCGGTGAGGTACTCCGTCGCCACCGCGATGAAGTCGAATTCGGGGTCGAGGGTCACACAGACCCCTTCAACGACCGTCGCCACACGAAGCACGAGCGCGAGGTTCGACGGCAGGCGGAGCGGGAACTCGTAAATCGTGTCCTCGACCTGCGAGACGATCTGCTGGACGCGGTAGGTTTCGATGTCCTCGCCCCGCGCGTCCTCGATGGCGAGTTCCATCACGCTCCCCATCGTCGCCCGGTCGGCCTCCGGGCTGAGGGTACCCATCTCGATGAGAGCGTCGAGGATTCCTTCGATGTCCTGGTTCGCCACCGCGATGTAGAAGTCCACGATTTTGCGCTGGATGAACTCGTCCACCCGCCCGCTCATGCCGAAGTCGTAGAAGATGATGCGCCCGTCGTCGGTGACGGCGAGGTTGCCGGGGTGCGGGTCGGCGTGGAACACACCGTCCTGAATTATCATCTGGAGGTACGCCCGCTGGAGGTTCTCGGCGATTTCGTGGCGGTCGAGTCCCTTCTCGTCCAGTTCGTCGACGCGGTTTATCTTCGTCCCGCCGAGGAACTCCATCGTGAGAACGCGTGCCCCCGAGTGACTCTCGATGACGCGCGGGATGGCGATATCGGGATCGTCCTCGAAGTTCTCCCGTATCTCGCCAAGCATCTCCGCCTCCCGGTCGTAATCCATCTCCTCGCGAATCGTGCGGGCGAACTCGTCGGCGAGGTTTTCCAGCGAGAAGGCGCGTGCCTGCCCGATGAACCGCATGATGAGCGGGAGCGACCAACGGATGACTCGAAGGTCGGCTTCGACCAAGTCCTCTATTCCGGGACGTCTGACCTTCACCGCGACCTGCTCGTCGTCGATTTGCGCGTCGTACACCTGTCCGAGGCTCGCACCGCTTATCGCCTCGGTGTCGAACTCGTCGAAGTTGTCCGCCACGGGGCCGAGTTGGGATTCGATGACCTGCTCCGCGTCCGCCCACGGCGCTGGCGGCACCTCGTCTTGCAGTTTCGAGAGTTCGTCCACGTACTCGGGCGGAAGGACGTCGGGACGCGTGGAGAGGAGTTGCCCGAGTTTGATGAACGTCGGGCCGAGCGTGAGGAGGGATTCGAGGAGCGTGTTCGCCCGCTCGATTCGCATCTCGCTCGTCACCCGGCGCGACGACCCGAAGAACAGGAACCGATTCCGGTCGCGGGCGTAGCTCAGCAGCAGCGGCAGGAAGTGCCATGCGACGACGACGAACCGACGGTATGCGCGGAGGAATGCCAGTGTGACCACCCGCCGTTAGCGGCTCGTGACCGGGACCGACTCGTCCGGAGCCGACGCCTGTTTCGGGAGGGTGATTTCGAGGACGCCACGTGCGACCGTGGCCTCCGCACCCGCACCGGTGGCGTCCGGTGGAAGCGGGAGTTCGGCATCGAGGAACAGCGGACGCCCCTCGCTCACGTAGTCGAACTCGACGGGAACGTCCTTTTCGCGCCGCGCTTCTATCCGGAGGCGGCCATTCGTCACGTCGATGTCGATAGTTTCCTCGGTGACGCCGGGCATATCGAGAACGAGGAGGTAGGCCTCGTCGTTCTCCAACAGGTCCGCGAACACGGCGTCCGGGAGTTCTCGCAACGCATCGCGCAGCGCTGACATAGTTCCGTGTTAGGAGGCAGGACCGAAAAAGGGTGCGGTCTTGCTGGTCGTCTTACACCCCGAGGACAAACGCACCGATGCCGAAAAACAGGACGCCGGCGACCACGTAGGGAAGCCCCTTCGCCGCGACCCGCCACGCGGCACCGCGTTCGTCCGTATCGGAGATGAGGAAGTGCGTGTCGTCTCCGTAGCCGATGACGACGTTCACCTCGCCCGCATCGTGTCCGGCACTCGCGTCGTAGCGCGCTTCGCCGAGGATGTGGACCGACTCGTCGGGGTCGAGTCGCCGCTCGATGTACTTTCTGTCCTTTCCCGTGTTCAACTCGAACAGTTTGAGGTCGAGGCTTTTCTCCTCTGAACCGACGTCCTCGTTCTGCCGGATGAACTCCTGTACGCGTTCGGGAGGCCGTTTCCCGCCGCGAACGTCGATGGACCGTTCTGCGCTGAATCGAAAGTCGGCCGCACGCGGGTCCACGAGCGCGCTCGCCGTACCGTCTTCGACGCGAAACGGAGTGTGGTTTCGCCCGGAGTCGACCGTTTCCCAGTGACGGCCGTTCTTCGAGTTTCGCTCCTCTTCGACTTCGTACTCGTAGGCGAGACAGGGGGTCTCGGTGAACGGCGAGGTGAGCGTCCCGTGTTGTGGCCGGGCCGTTCCCTCCACTTCGACCGGACCGCCGTCACCCAGCGACATGACGTCGGTGGGGTCGTTGGTTACGATCCGATACGCGAGGACGAGTTCACGCCCGCCGTACCACAGCATCACACAGCCGAGCAGGGCGGCGATGCCGACGAGCGCGAGGGCGAACGGATGGTCGAGGAGGGCCATGCGGGACGATGTTGTTGGCGGGACGATAAGTGTTCCCCGCTTCCTTTTTGCCCGCCGTCTCGAACGTGTTCGTATGAGCGACCACCAACCGGACAGAAAGCAGTCCGGGTTCAAGGAAACGACGCGCGTGTCGGCCGCCCGCGACCGGTTGCGCGACATCGTCGACGGTCACGACCGAACCGATTCCGTCCCGCTCCTCGAAGCGGACGGTCGGGTCCTCGCGGAGTCGATCAGCGCGCCGCAAAACGTGCCCCACTACTCGCGGGCGGCGATGGACGGTTACGCGGTTCGGGCGCAGGACACCTTCGGGGCTAGCGGGCGATCGCCGGAAATCCTTCGAGAAGCGGAGGAGATAGTACCCGGCGCTGCGGTGCGGGTCCATACCGGCAGCGAACTCCCCGACGGAGCCGACGCCGTGGTGATGATGGAGGAAACCGACGAGTTCGGCGAGGAAGTCGAGGTGTTCGACGCCGTGGCCGAAGGCGAAAACGTCGCGCCGGTCGGCGACGACGTGGAAGTCGGCCAATCGCTGTACGAGGCCGGACACCGCCTCCGACCGTCCGACCTCGGCATGGTGAAATCCGCCGGTGTGAGCGAGGCCACGGTGTACGACCGGCCGCGCGTCGCCGTGATCCCGACCGGCGAGGAGTTGGTGCAGTCCGACCCGGAACCGGGAGAGGTCATCGAGACGAACGGCCTCACCGTCTCCCGCTTGGTCGAGCGTTGGGGCGGGAACGCGACCTATCACGACGTCGTGACCGACGACGAAGAGCGCCTCCGCGAGGCCATCGAGTCGACCCTCGACCACGACATCGTCGTCACGACCGGCGGGTCCTCCGTGGGGGAACGCGACCTGCTCCCCGAAGTCGTCTCCTCGCTGGGTGAGGTCGTCGTCCACGGCGTCGCGCTGAAACCGGGACATCCGGTCGCGCTCGCGGTCGTCGAGGGGACGCCGGTCCTGATGCTTCCCGGCTACCCCGTCGCCTGCATCGTCAACGCGATGCAGTTCCTCCGTCCCGCGCTGAAGTGGGTCGGCAACCTCCCCTTGGAGGACCTTCCGACCAAAAGCGCCCGACTCGGTCGCAAAATCCGAAGCGAACCCGGAATCCGGTCGTTCGTCCGGGTGACGCTGGATCGGACGGGGGCCGACCTCGTCGCAACCCCGACGCGTGCCAGCGGGGCCGGCGTCCTCTCCAGCGTCGCGCTGGCGGACGGATGGGTCGAGGTGCCCGAAGAACGCGAGGGGATTCCCGAAGGAGAGACGGTCGCGGTCGCGAACTGGGAGTGGTCGGCGTGATTTCAATCGGACAACCCGCGTCCGATAGCGTCCCGCTCACCGCGGGGGGATTCGCGTGACCGACCGAAAGGAGTTCCGCGACCTCGCCGAACCGGAGGACGCACACGAGGCGATCTCATCGCTCGACCTCACGCCGGAACCGGAGTCGGTATCGCTCACGGAGGCACGCGGACGCGTGCTGGCCGAGCGATTCGACGCGGACCGCGACGTGCCGGGATTCGACCGGGCGGCGATGGACGGCTTCGCGGTCAAAGCGCGGGACACCTTCGAGGCCGACGAGGCCGACCCCTCCGTCCTCGACCTCGTCGGGGAGGTTCACGCCGGGACGGAACCCGACGTGGAAGTGGGAGAGGGCGAAGCCGTCGAGATCTCCACCGGGGCCGTCATGCCGCCCGGCGCGGACGCGGTGGTGATGGTCGAACGGACTGACTACGTGGACCGCGACGACGGACCGGGCGTCGAAATCCGAACCGCCGTCACGCCCGGCGACCACACCATGTTGGCCGGAGCGGACATCGCTGCAGGCCAGCGGGCACTCGGTCCTGGAACGCGACTCACCGCCCGCGAAATCGGTCTGCTGTCGGCGCTCGGCGCGGACGAGGTTCCCGTCCGTGGCACCCCTCGCGTCGGTATCATCTCGACGGGCGACGAGTTGGTTCGCCCCGGAAACCCGCTCTCGGACGAAGCGGGGCAGATATACGACGTGAACAGCTACACGGTCGCCGCCGCCGTCGAGGAAGCCGGCGGCGAACCCGTCCTCTACCCCCACGCCGGCGACGACTACGACGAGATGGAGCGCCTGTTGTTGGAGGCGTCCGAGGAGTGCGACCTCGTCCTCTCCTCCGGTTCGACCAGCGCGAGCGCGGTGGACGTCATCTACCGCGTCATCGAATCGCGCGGCGAACTCCTCCTTCACGGCGTCGCGGTCAAACCCGGCAAACCGATGCTCGTCGGTCGGTTCCCCGACTCGGCCTACGTCGGTCTGCCGGGATACCCCGTCTCGGCGTTGACCATCTTCCGAACGTTCGTCGCGCCGGCCATCCGCGAGGCGGCCGGACTGCCCGACCCGACCACGGCGATCGTCGATGCCCGGATGGCCGTCGAGGAGCGCTACGGCGAGGGACGAATGCGACTCATGCCGACTGGCTTGGTCGAGGACGAACACGGGCACACGCTCGCCTACCCGGTGGACAAGGGGAGCGGAGCCACGACCAGCCTCGTGGAAGCCGACGGCGTCGTGACGGTGCATCCCGACACGGCGTACCTCGCCGAGGGCGAGGCGGTCACCGTGCAACTGTTCTCGCCGGAGGTCCGCCCGCCGTCCGTCCTCGGCGTCGGCGAGGACGACCCCGCCCTCTCCCGACTGCTCGATTCGCTCGACTCGCCGCGCTATCTCCCGTTCGGCAGTCGAGAGGGCCTGCGTCGCCTCCGAAGCGGCGTGCCGGATTTCGCGGTCGTCACCGGAGAGGCGGAACCGCGTTCCGCCGAAAGTGCGGGCGGAGAAGCCGCGAATGATGCGAAATCGCTGTCCGCCGACGCGGGCACCGAACTCGCATCCTTCTTCCGGGAATGGGGACTGGTCGTTCCCGCCGGAAATCCCGACGACATCGAGGGACTTTCCGACCTCGTGGACCGCGACCTTCGATTCGTCAACCGCGGGACGAACTCCGGCCTCCGAACCACGCTCGGGAACGCCGTCGCCGACCTCGCCGAGGAGCGCGGAACCACGCGCCGCGACCTCGTCGAATCGATATCCGGGTTCGACCTCACGGTGAAAGCCCACGAAAGCCCGGCCAGAAAGGTCGCGGCGGGGGTGGCGGACGCCGGACTCGGCCTGCGCTCGACCGCCGAAAAACTCGACCTCGGTTTCGTTCCGCTCGGCGAGGAGCGGGTCCGAATCCTCGCCAATCCGAATCGCGAGGAAAAAGAGGGCGTCGAGGAACTGGTCGCGGCGCTCGATTCGACGTTAGTCGGTGTTATCGAAGGTCTGCCGGGTGTTCGGCCATAGCTCGTCGAAGCTGTTCACGCGGTAATCTCCGAGGACGCACTGTTTCCGGCGGGTCGGGTCGTGGCGCTCGACGTGGACCGCGTCCAGTCCCGCGTTCCACGCCGCGCCGATGTCGCTCGAACCGTCTCCGGCGAGAACGCCGTGGTCCCCTTGCCCGACGCCGAGTTGCGCCATCGCGTGTTCGACCGGCGCGGGGTCCGGTTTCCAGCCCAGTTGCTCGTCACAGCAGACGACGGCGTCGAACCAGTCGCGGATGTCCAATCCGTCGAGCACCGGGTCGGTGAGGAACTGCTGGCAGTGTGTCACCAGTCCGACCGGGCAGTCGAGGTCGGCGACGAACGCGGCGTCGTCGTAGAGGAAAGTGTTTTCGGCGCGGACCTGCGGGTCCTCGATGGCGTGAAACGCCTCCCAGAACTCCACAGGGTCGAGTCCCCACTTCCGGAGTTGGGCGTCGCGCGACCCGCCGAGGCCGTGCCAGATGATTTCGGATTCGTAGTCGGTGAACTCGTAACCGAGTCGGTCACTCACCCGCCCGAACACCGAGCGGACGTAGGACGGGTCGATGTCGATGAGCGTCCCGTCCAGATCGAGCAGCCAAAAATCGTACTCACGGGCGACCATTGGGGTTCATACAGTAATGCTTCGTCAGCTATAAGTCTTCGTCTAGAGTCGAACGTTCGTCGCGTGAAAAAATTCCTCGTGTCGCGGCCGCCCATTCAGTCCGCCGAGGACTCCACTTCCCGTTCCGTCTCTTCCTCGGATTTCGACGGAGCCGGTTGGTCGTAGAGGTGGCAGGCGGCGGGATGTTCGCGATTCTGGAGCACCGGGTTTTGCCGCTCACAGATACTCGCAAAGCGGTCCGCCATCACGGCGATAGCGCCGTCCCGGTCGCCGGCGACGAACCGGTCGAACGATTCCGAAACGGTCGCGCGGTTTTCGCCCGCCAACTCCTCCTCGAACAACTCGTCCCACAACTCGGCTTCGAGCGCCTCGTCGTCCACCTCTTCGGGTTTCTTCTCCGCTCCGGCGGCCAACTCCCGAACGCCGTTCAGGGTGAGTTCTCCCGATTCGAGGCGTTCGCGGTAGTCCATCACTTCGCGGTACGCGGGTTGGGAAATCCGAATGTCGTCCGGCGGGATGACGTTCGGACACCGCGTCCTGAAATGGCACCCCGACGGTGGATTACGTGGCGACGGCACGTCGCCCGAGAGCGTGTGTACGTCGCGCTCCTGCTCGCTCGTATCGGCGCGCGGCACGCTCTCCAGCAGCGCCTTCGTGTAGGGATGCTGCGGGTCGGAGAATATCTCGTCCACCGGCCCGAGCTCGACGATTTCGCCGAGGTACATCACCGCCACGCGGTCGGAGATGTGGCGCACCACCGAGAGGTCGTGGGCGATGAACAGGTAGGTCAGCCCCAGTTCGCTCTGCAAGTCCTGCAGGAGGTTCAACACTTGCGCCTGCACGGACACGTCCAGCGCCGAGACGGGTTCGTCCAGCACGATGAACTCGGGTTCGAGCGCGAGCGCGCGGGCGATGCCGATACGCTGGCGCTGCCCGCCGGAGAACTCGTGTGGATAGCGGTCTATCTGTCCCGCGGACAGGCCGACGCGGTCCATGAGGCTTTGGGCGCGCTCGCGGCGCTCCTCACGCGACCCGACGCTGTGAACGTCGAGCGGTTCGCGGATGATTTCGCCCGCGGTCATCCGCGGGTCGAGGCTGGAAAACGGGTCCTGAAAGACGACTTGCGCCCGCTTTCTGAACTCCGTCAGGTCGTCCATGTCGTAGACGTTCCGGCCGTCGAAGACGACCTTCCCGTCCGTCGCATCGCGGAGGCTCAACAGGGTTTCCCCGGTCGTGGACTTGCCACACCCGGATTCGCCGACCAGTCCCAACGTCTCGCCCTCCTCGATGGCGAACGAGATGCCGTCGACCGCTTTCACGCTTTTCGGCTCGCGGCCGAGGATGCGGTCGGTCAGGGTGTTCTGTTCGAAGTAGTACTTCTGCAGTTCTTCGACGCGAACGAGGTGGTCGGTCATCGTTTCTCCTCCGTTTGAGCGTCCTCGAAGTAGTCCGCCGAGAGCGCACGTGCCTCGTCGTACTCGGTTTCGGCGAGGACACAGCGCGCTTCGTGTTCGATACTTCCGCCCGCATCGTGCATCGCCGGGTGGGAGAGACATTCCTCCATCGCCTTCGGACAGCGGTCGGCGAAGTAACAGCGGTTGCCCATCTCCGAATCCAACAGGTCGGGAACGTTCCCCTCGATGGGTTGCAGGCGCGGCGCGGGGTCTTCCAAGTCCGGAAGCGACCCGAGTAACCCTTGCGTGTACGGATGGACCGGCGTGTCGAACACGTCTTCGAGGGTGCCGTGTTCGACCAACTCACCGGCGTACATCACGCCGACTCGGTCACACATCCGCGCGACGACGCCGAGGTTGTGCGTGATGAGCATGATGCTCATGCCCGTCTCGTCCTGCAAGTCGCGCAGCAGGTCGAGGATTTGGGCCTGAATCGTCACGTCGAGCGCCGTCGTCGGTTCGTCCGCGATGAGCAGGTCCGGTTCCCCGGCGAGCGCTTGGGCGATCATCGCCCGCTGGAGCATCCCGCCCGAGAACTGGTGGGGGTACTCGTCGGCGCGCTCGGCCGGGTCGGGAATGCCGACTTGCTCCAGTAGTTCGATGGCTTTCGCGCGACTCGGTTCGCTGACGTAGCTTTGGGACGGGAAGATCGTCCCCGCGACGAGGTTCCCCAGTCCGTAGCCCTGCGTCCGCGAGCGCGTCGAACGCGGGTTGGAGTTCGCCCGCTGTTGAACCTCGACGGCTTCGGCTATCTGCTCGCCGACCGTTATCGACGGGTTCAGACTGCTCATCGGGTCTTGGAAGATCATGCTGAACGACGGGCCGCGCAGGGCGCGGCGTTCGCGCGTCGTCAACTGGCGGATGTCCACGAACTCGCCATCGACCGCTTCAGGACGGTCGTCTTCGACTTCTCCGGCGAGCGTGGCGTTGCGGTACCACACCTCGCCCGACGAGATTTTGCCCGGCGACTCCACGAGGTCGATGATGGAGAGCGCTGCGACGCTCTTTCCCGACCCGGACTCGCCGACCACGCCGAACACCTCCTCCTCCCGGACGTCGAAGCTGATGGACTCACAGGCGTTGACTTGCCCCTTCTCCGTGAAGAAGCGGGTCGAGAGGTCGCGCACGCGAAGCAGATCGCTCATACGCCACCCCCTTCGCCTTCGATGCCGGGGTCGAGCGCGTCGCGCAACCAATCACCGACGAGGTTGATGCCGATGACGGTGATGACGATTGCCAGCCCCGGAACCGTCGAAATCCACCACGACGTGGCGAGGTAGTCCTTCCCCTGTGCGATGTCGAATCCCCACGAGAGGTTCACCCCGGAGAATCCGAGGTACGAGAGCGAGCTTTCGAGGAGGATGATGGCCGCGATCTGAATCGTCGCGAGCACGATGATCGGCGTCACGCTGTTCGGCAGGATGTGCTTTCGAAGGATGAACGTGTCCCTCGCACCGACCGACCGGGAGGCTTTGACGTACTCCTCGCCGACCACCGTCAGGGCCTCGCCGCGCGAGACGCGCGCGAACCAGACCCAGTTCACGAGCGCGACGACGATGACGATAGTTCCCGGAATCCCTATTTTCCCGGGCATTCCCGACACGACGCCGCTGGCGACGAGCGGGTCGGGGATCCAGATGACCGACTGTTTGAACATGCCGACCAGCGCTATCGCTAACACCAGCGACGGGAACGCGAGCATGATGTCCGCGCTCCGCATCAGCGCGTCGTCGACGAGTTCGCCGTAGTATCCGGCGACCAGACCGACGGTCACGCCGATGAGCATCGCCAACAGCGTCCCGAAGAGTCCGACGAGGAGCGACGTCCTCGCGCCGTAAATCACCCGTGACAGCATGTCGCGCCCGAGTTGGTCGGTTCCGAGCGGATGTGACGGCTGGGCCTTCACGTACGTCGTGTTGTTCGTTATCTTGATCTCGCCATCGACCATCTCCGACCCCGTTTGCGTCGTCTTCTTGCTGAATCCCAACGGCGGCAGTTTCGAGTTGTCCAAATCCTGCCGGTTCGGGTTGTGCGGGGCTATCACCGGGGCGAACGCCGCGATGAGCACCACAGCTATGAGGACGACGATACCGATCTTCGCCAGCATGCTGTTTCGATACTCGCGCTTGAGGTTGCGAAGCGTGCGCGGGGAGAACCCCCGTCCGAGCGCCTTTCCGATGGCGTCCCGAATGTCGTCCATCATTCGTAGACCACCTGCGGGTTGATGTACGCGTACAGGAAGTCCACGAAGATGTTAACGAGGACGAACCCGGTCCCGATGACGATGAGCGACCCCTGAATCAGCGGCCAGTCGCGGGCGTTGATGGACGTGATGACCAGCGTTCCCAGTCCCGGCCACGCGAACACCGATTCGGTGATAACCGCGCCGCCGATGAGCGTTCCCAACTGCAGGCCGAGAACGGTGATGACGGGAATGAGGGTGTTTCGGAGCGCGTGTTTGTATCGCACCAGCGTCTCCGGGAGCCCTTTCGCTCGTGACGCACGGATGTACGTCTTCCCGAGTTCGTCGAGCATGCCGCTCCGCGTGAGCCGCGTGATGAGCGCGGTGAAGTACGTCCCCAGCGTTATCGCCGGGAGGAAGATGTGTTTCGCCCACGTCACGAGCCCGTTCATGCTTCCCTGCGATACCAGCATCTCCACCGCGGGAACGAATCCGATACCGCGGTGGCTCGTCGGGAACGGCCCCGCGACGGCGAGGAGCATTACAAGCATGATTCCGAGCCAGAAGTTCGGGGTGCTGATGCCCGCGAGCGAGAACGTCGTCGCGGCGTAATCCACCGGGTCGTGTCGTCGCGTCGCGCTGATGACGCCCAGCGGAATCGAGAGCACGATGGCGACGATGCTCGATGCGACGGCTAGCTCGACGGTCGCCGGAAGGCGGGCGAAGATGCGCGTGCTGGCCTGCGTTCCCGAGATGAACGAGTAGCCCATGTCTCCGTGGAGGAGGTTCCAGATGTACTCGCCGTACTGAACGTACAGCGGTTGGTTCAGGCCGAGTTCGACCGCAATTTGGCGTTTCAACTCCGGACTTGCATCCAAGGGGGCGATGACCGTAATCGGATTACCGGGCGTAACGAACCGAAGCAGAAACACCACGGTCACGACCCCCCAGATGACGAAGATCCCTTGAACGCTCCGGCGGAGCAGGAATCGTCCCATCGACATCTATGAACACCCCATCGATTGCAAACTCATCTACTTCGGAGAGATGGCGTATGCGTCGATGCGTTCGTCACGGCGGGCCGTCCACTTGAGGCGCTCGCTGACGCCGTACACGCTGTACTGCCGGTTGAGGTAGATCCACGGCGCTTGATCATGGAGGATCTTGTTTATCTCCTTGAGTTTCGAATTTCGTTTATCCCCGTCCGGCATGTTCTGTGCCTCCTTCATCAGCTTGTCAACCTTCTCGTTGCTGTAGGAGGTCAGCGCTCCGTCGGTGGTGAGGAGCGGGATGATGGTTTGGCTCGCGTCGAACGTCGCGTTACCCCAGCCGATGAGGTAAAAGTGCGGTCCGGTTTCGATGTCGCCGTCGGCCAACTCCCCAGCGAGCGAGTTGAAGTCACGCTGTTTCACCGAACAGTTGACGTTCTTGAGTTGGTTTATCTGCTGGGCCACCGCCTGTGCGATTTCCAAGTCCTTCAGATAGCGTCCGACGGGCGTGTGAAGGGTTATCGTCGCTCCCGCGTTGCCACTCTCCTCGACCAACGATTCGGCCTTCGATTTGTTCGTCTCGTACGGCTTGACGTTCGAGTTGTAGCCGGTGAACCCTTCCAAGGTTGGCTGACCGGTTTGATCTGCGAAACCAGATAGCACGTTCTTGACGATGCTCGGGAGGTCGATGGCGTAGTTCATCGCCTGCCTGAACTTCGGACTGTCGAAGGGCTTCACGTCGTAGCGCATCGCGTTGTAAATGATGCGCGTACTCGGAACCGCCGAGAGTCGGGATTTCGAGTTCCCCTTCACGCGTCCCGCGTCCTGCGGCGGGACGTTGACGATGATGTCCGTCTCGCCGTTGACGAGTTGGTTCACGCGCGTGCTGGACTCCTTCGCCGAGTTGAACGTGAGTTCCGAAACCGAGGCCGGTTCCTGCCAGTAGTCGTCGTTGCGTTCGAAGACGACCTTCACGTCCTCCGTGTAGTTCTTGAGCTTGAACGGGCCGGTCCCGTTCATGTTCTTCGCGATGTAGTTCTTGTCGTGGCTTTCGACCCACGACTTCTGCATGATGTCGCCGTAGGACGCGAAGAGGGCGAACACGATGGGGTTCACGCCGTCGGACGTGACTTCCACCGCGCCGTCCATGGCTTTCGCACCCTTCACACCCGAAAGCTGGTCGCTCTGGGGGCTTTTGAGTCCGCCGACGCCGGATTTCACGATACGGTTGATGCTGAAGGCGACGTCCTCCGCGGTCAAGGTATCGCCGCTGTGGAACTTCACTCCCTCGCGGATGGTGAATTTGACCGTCTTGTCGCCGTTCCGCTCGTACTTCGTCGCCAGTTGCTGGATGATCTTCCCTTCCGCGTCACGCGTGAGCAGGCCCTCGTACGCCTGGAGGACGACGTTGTCCGTGGTCGTCTCCCGGTGGTTTTGCGGGTCGAGCGTGGACGGCATCTGTCCTTGCGTGATGGTGACCGGGAAGTCTCCCGTCGGGGTTCCACCGTTTCCGTCGCCCTCGGTAGTCGACGTCTCACCGTCACCGGTTCCGTCGCCGTCTTGGTTCTGGTTGTTGCCCCCACCGCCGGTACAACCTGCGAGGGCGGCCGACGCCGCTGCGCCGCCTACAAACTTCAGATACGTGCGCCGATTTAGTCTTTCGTCGGGCATACCCTGACATGGCGGGTAATTCCATATATATCTGTGGTATTGGACAACACAACCCGTGTTCTATTCTATCGTAGGCTTTTCCACCGAATTCAACCGCAGATTTAAGTAATTCGACATTGAAGCCCGTAATATGGCCGTTAACGGCCGTCATCCCTCATTACGAGATCTGTTCGATGAGTCGCCAACCCCGCACATCGCGCACCCACCTCACACCCATCACCGTGATTTCTACGTCACGAGCGACGGATCGTTCGACAGGGACTCCGGTGCCGGTGGACTCGGCGTCATCATCGAGACACGCGACGGCAGGCGCGTCGCCCGTCTCTCCGTCCCCGACGGTGACGTTCCCGACAACAACGTGGCCGAGTACCGAGCGCTCCACCTCGGACTCGACGTACTGGCCGTCCGCGCGCCGAAAAACGCACGGGTCGGCGTGCTGGTAGACCACGATCAACTGGCCGCCAACGTCAACAACGCCGTCCTCGCCCACAACCGGACGGACTGCCGACCGCCGAAACCGTTCTCGGTTCCGCTCGCGGGCAAGCACCACTGGCGGGGCATCCGCGCCAGAATTGCCGGGTTCGGCGAACTCCGGGCCGCGCGGATTCGAAGCGAGCAGAATCCCGCGCATCCGCTGGCGAACGCACCGGACCAGTACGCCCACGTCAACCGCGAACCCGAGCGATGTCTCCTCCCCGACGCGCCGGGGTCGAGCGAGACGCAGATTCCGCCACCGTCACGCGCCGACAGGCACGCCCGCGGCTAACGCCCGCGTTTCGTCCCAGTTTTCCGAGCCGTCTTCGGGGCGGTTCGATAGCGGAATCAGTCACCCGACCGAGAGGTACGATACTCGACGGGACTTCGCCGCTCGATTTCGTTCAGTCGGTCGCTAGGATTACTCACGAATCGGGGAGATAGGGACAGCGAAACGACTACAATCCCCGTTTGAGTGGTTAATCCAAGGTGGCACGCGAATGGGAACGCGGATGACGAATTGGATCTCGCGGTACTGGAAGCGGAAGACGAATCGACCGGACTACAGGCAGGCGTACGTCAAACTCCCGCTGGACACCGACCTGCCCGCGTTGGCGTCCGAGTTCGAGCGCGTCTGCGAGGGCAGACTCGACCGGGTTCCACGCCGGGATTCGCTGGTCGTCGATACCGATTTCGTCCCCGACGGACGGTTCGACGCGGAGCGCTTCGCGGAGTTGGTCGCCGAATTGAAGGCGCGCGCCCCGCGGCAGTACATCCTTCACGATTCGACGAAGTGGCGACGACACGAGGGCGGCGTGGCGAAGATGCACACCGTCGTCCCGGTAAAGCGGTTGTACTCGGAGGACGAGGAGGAAAAAGAGATGACGGAGACGAGCGTCGGCTAAACCACCTTTCGTTCCCACTTTTTTACGCTCGGGTAACGCGAGAGCCGCAGGCTCTCACGTACCACTCGCGCAAAAAATCTGGACCGTCAAAGAAGAGCTCTGACGAGCCATTCGTTCACTCTCGATGGTCGTTCACGAAGAGACCAAAAAGTCGCTCGATCGGTTCACGGCTCCGTTCCGTCGCCGTTCACTTCGAGGCGCTCCGCGCCTCGCGTCGCTCGCGGTAATTACTCTTGTTGTGCGTCCACGACCGCAACGCCTGCCAAGTTCACGATGTCCTTGACCTCGTCGCCGCGCTGGAGGACGTGGACGGGTTTGTCCATGCCGACGAGCATCGGACCGATGGCCTCCGCACCGCCGAGACGCTGGAGGAGTTTGTAGCCGATGTTGCCCGATTCGAGGTTCGGGAAGACGAGCACGTTCGCGGGTTGGTCCAACTCCGAGAACTCGTAGGTGCCGTTCAGGATTTCCTCGACGACCGCCGTGTCGGCCTGCATCTCGCCGTCGACCGGGAAGTCCACGTCGGGGTCCTCGCGGAGCATCTTGGAGGCCTTGCGCGGCTTCTGCGTCCCCTCGTTGTCCACGCTCCCGAAGTTGGAGTACGAGAGGAGCGCGGCGCGCGGTTCGACGTTGAACCGCCGGGCGAGTTTGGCAGTCTGCTTGGTCACTTCGAACAGCACGTCCTCGTCGGGTGCCTGATTGACCGTCGCGTCGGCGCAGAAGACGACGCGGTTCTTGAACGTGAGCATGTACACGCCGGCGGCGTAGTTCACGTCCGGCGCGGTGCCGATGACTTGCAGCGGCGGGCGGAGCGCCGACGGATAGTGGTGGGTCAGTCCCGTCAGCATGGCGTCCGCGTCGCCCCGTTCGACCATCACGCTGCCGAAGTAGTTCGAGTCCTTCTCGATGAGTTCGCCCGCCTCGCTGCGAGTGATGCCCTTCCGGCCGCGGAGTTCGTAGAGTCGGTCGGCGTACTCCTCGTTGTCGCCGTTCTCCGGGTCCACGATGTTGGGGTCGAAATCGAGGCCGAGATCGTCCACGTTCGCCCCGATATCCTCGCGGTCGCCGATGAGGACGGGGTCCGCGATGCCCTCCTCGCGCATCTGGTACGCCGCGCGAATCATTTTTCTGTCCGTTCCCTCCGCGAGGGCGACGCGCTTGGGGTCGCTCTTCGCCTTGTTCAGGACGACGCGCATCATCTCGCGGGATTTGCCGAGGCGCGCTTCGAGCGTCTCGACGTACTCCTTCGGGTCGAGTTCGCTTCGGGCCACGCCGGTTTCCATCGCCGCCTCCGCGACGGCGGGCGCGACTTCGAACAGCACGCGCGGGTCGAGCGGTTTCGGGATGATGTAGTCCGCGCCGAACTGGAGCGGTTGGTCGCCGTAGGCTTTGACGACGGCGTCCGGCACGTCCTTCTTGGCGAGTTTCGCCAACGCGCGTGCGGCGGCCACCTTCATGCTCTCGTTGATGTCGCTCGCGCGAACGTCGAGCGCGCCGCGGAAGATAAACGGAAAGCCGAGGACGTTGTTGACCATGTTTGGGTAGTCCGAACGCCCGGTCGCCACGATGACCGTGTCGTCGCGGGCCTCCTTGGCGTCCTCGTAGTCGATTTCGGGGTCGGGGTTCGCCATGGCGAAGATGATGGGGTTCGCGGCCATCGACCGCACCATGTTCTGACTGACGATGCCGCCGACGGAGAGGCCGACGAACACGTCCGCCCCCTCCATCGCGGTTTCGAGGTCGCCTTCCGGCACGTCGCGGGCGAACTCGGTCTTGAACTCGTTGACCTCTCCGTTTCGCACGCGGTTTTCGGTGATGATTCCCGAGGAGTCACACATCAGGATGTTCTCCTTTCGTGCGCCGAGCGAAACGTAGAAGCGAGCGCTGGCGATGGCGCTCGCGCCGGCGCCGGAGAAGACGATTTTCAGGTCGCTCAGGTCCTTGTCGGTTATCTCCGCGGCGTTGAGGAGTGCGGCCCCGCTGATGATGGCAGTGCCGTGTTGGTCGTCGTGGAAGACGGGGATATCCATCTCCTCGCGCAGGCGCTCCTCGATTTCGAAGCACTCCGGCGCTTTGATGTCCTCGAGGTTGACGCCGCCGAAGGTGGGTTCCATCGCGCTCACGGTCCGAATGATGTCGTCCGGGTCCTGCTGATCGAGTTCGATGTCGAACACGTCGATGTCGGCGAACCGCTTGAAGAGGACGCCTTTCCCCTCCATCACGGGCTTCGACGCCTGCGCGCCGATGTCCCCGAGACCGAGAACGGCGCTGCCGTTCGAAACGACGGCGACGAGGTTCCCTTTCGCGGTGTACGAGTACGCCTTGCCGGCGTCCTCGGCGATTTCGTTACAGGGGACAGCGACGCCCGGGGAGTAAGCGAGACTCAAATCACGCTGCGTATTCGTCGGTTTCGTCGTCGAAATCTCTATCTTCCCCGGTGGGTCGCTCCGGTGGTAGTCGAGTGAATCCTCGTCGAGTCCCATGCCGGGTACGTTTTCGCCCGCCTGTAAAAAGGTATCCCAATGCGTCGAATTTGCCTTCGACGTCCGTCGAAATTAAAGTTCGAGAACGGCCGGCCGCGGAAGCGCGCCCTCGTAGTCGAACGCCATCACGGATTCCGTCGGCCAGTTTCCGGTCTCCGTGAGGATTTCCATTTCGTTTTCCCCAATGAGAACGGTGTCCTCGATCTTTGCACCCTGCACGGTCGGGTTCCACGCGTACGCCATCGGCAGTCGAATTTCGTCATCCGTCGTTGGCGTGGCTATCCATTCCCGCCCGGCGTACCCCGCCGCGCCGCCCTGATGGTGGTGCTTCCATTCGCCCTCGTATCCGACGTGTTCGTAGGTCGCTCGAATCGCCTCGAACACGTCCTTGGCACGCCCGTCGAACGCCGCTATCTGCTGCGTCGCCGCGAGCGCCGTGGTCTCCACGATCGCCGCGGCCCGATGTCGCTCCGCGAGCCAATCCGGCGCGTCGAACGCGACGGTTCGCGTACAACTCGCGTGCAGTCCGTCCCGCTCCGCGGTCACGGAGACGTGCGCGTAATCGCCCAGTTTTGCCTCGGTCGGTGTGTAGTGGCGGTACTTCTGCGCTCGCTCGCTCCCGCCGACGAGCGCCACGGGCGTCTCGATGCCGCGTGCGGAGAGCGCACCGCGGACCGCCGACGCGATCTCCCGTTCCGTGTCGTCCGATTCCAACTCCCGACAGATGGCTTCGACCGCGGCGGCCGTCTCCGCACCCAGTTCCCGGTAGTCGTCCGCATCCTCGTCGGTGAGCGGTTCCCGGAGCGGCGAGGCGTCCACCGACTCGAATCCCGGCACGTCGAAGTCCGCCGCGGCGGGCGTCGTCGCGTGCTCCGCGACGGCCTCGCCGAGCGACGATTCGTACCACGGATACTCCTCGACCGACACGTCGTCGGGGAGTTCCTCCTCGCGGAGGCGACCCGCCTCGATGGAATCCGTGACCACGCGAAGCGTATCGCCGTCGTAGCCGACTGCCGCGACTCCCACGTCGCCCTCGCGGTCCACGACGTTGTTCCCGCCCGTGAGCCACGCGAACGAGTTCGGGCGTGCGAACCAGACTGATTCGAGGTCGCGATCTGCAAGCAGGCCATCGAGGCGGTCTCGTTTCGTCATACGCGACGTATGGTGACCGCACCCCATTAAACGCGTGCTTGGGATCCGTTCGTGGTTGTCGCTTCGCTCGGGACATTATACCTCCACAAAACTTATTACTTACATACAAAAATGTTCGGAAGCCGACCCGATTTCGCCCGCGGTGGTGTCCTCTCCGCCCCGTGGTCCCCGCTGAAAGCTTCCGCCCTTTCCTCGTCGAAACGACGTTCCGATGGACGGTTCTTCTCCCGCTCCCAGTTCGCGGGAAAGTCGGACAGACCTAAGTAGGCCGCTTTCCAACTCCCGTGAAAGGGGATTACTGTGATAGGAGACGACCAACCCGAGGTGTGTAACTGATGGGGTCTCGATTTCGACGCTTCGCCGCGTTCACGACGGCACTGACGTTCATCCTCATCCTGCTCGGCGTGTACACCGCCGCGATGGGTGCGGGACTTTCGTGTGGTCAGGACTGGCCGTTCTGTCGTGGGGGCGTCCTTCCGCAAACCATTCCGGATTTCATCGAGTGGTTCCACCGACTCGTCGCCATGGTGACCGGATTCTTCATCCTCGGAACCACCATCGGCGCGTGGAAGTACTACGACAGCACGCGAATCCGCGCCGCGACGACCCTCGCGCTGGTCGTCCTGCCGGTGCAGGTGCTGCTGGGCGGCGCGACCGTCCTCATCTACGGTCCGCTCGTGCAAACGGCCCACCACGCCGCCGCGATGGTGATATTCTCGTCGCTCCTCGCGGCGACGCTGTGGGCGTACGAGGAACCGCACCGGGCGACGGCCCCCGCCGCGGATTCGCCCGGCGGCTATCCGTCGGACGACTGACGGCGGCGAACTACCGACGACCCAACGGCAAACCACCAACGAACCGCCGACGAACGACCAACGAACCGTCGGCAAACGACCAAGGGTTCGCGGAAGAACGACCAACGGACCGTCGCGAAAATTTTTACCGAAATCCAGTCAACAACCGATAGTAGCCTTCTATAGGCTGTTTGACTATGTAGGGATGGGGGAGAACCACAATGCACAGACGGACCTTTCTCAGGGGAACCGGCGGAGCTGTCGCTGGGCTGACCTTCGCGGGTAACGTGAGCGCACAGAACGGCGGCACCATCAGAATCGGTTCCGACATTCCGTATCGCCCGTTCGAATACAGAACCACGACCGGCCAACTCGTCGGCTTCGACGTCGACATCGCGAAGGCGATTTTCGAGGGTCAACTCGGGAGGAACTACGAGTTCGTTCAAACGAGCTTCGACACCATCATCCCGAGCTTGAACAACGGGAACTTCCGGGTCATCATGAGCGCGATGACCATCACGCCGGAGCGAGCGAAACAGGTCGATTTCTCGGACCCGTACTTCACGGCGTATCAGACCGTCCTCGTCCTGAAAAACGGCGGTATCACGAAGCTACAGGACTTGAAGGGCCAGACGGTCGCCGTCCAGAAGGGAACGACGGGTGAGGCCGCCGCCCAACAGCTGAAAAAGCAGTTCGGAGGCGACCTGACCATCGACAGCTACGACCAGATTCCCGACGCCTTCTCGGCGCTGGGGAACAATCAAGCCGCGGCCGTCATCAACGACAACACGGTCAACGCGGCCTTCGCGCAGCAGAACGATCAAGTGACGTTCCTGAAGGGGAAGGGGGCCGCGGAGAGGCAGGGAAAGGAGAACGCACCGCCCTATCTCACGCTCACCGTCGAGGATTACGGCATCGCCTTCCGCAAGAACGATAACCAACTCAGAAAGCAGGTCAACGACGCGCTCTCGACCATCCGACAGAACGGGACGTACGACGAACTGTACAACAAATACTTCCAGACGCCAGGGGGCACGACCAGCGGCTAAGCGCCGCAGGAGTCCCTCATGGCAGAGACCTACACCGAACGGGGTATCGAACGTCCAGCGGACGGCGAGGAGGGTTGGCTGACGGACCGACGGGTTCGATGGCTCGGAATCGTCATCGCGGGCGCGTTCACGCTCGGCGTCCTGTTCTTCCTGCTGCTGATTCTGACGCAGTTCGTCGATTACCAGTTGCTCGTGACGATTCTGCCGCAGTTCGTCGACGCGCTGATCCTCGTCCTGCAGATAATCGTCATTTCCTCCGTCCTCTCGCTCATCTTCGGCGTGATGGTCGGGTTGGGACGCGTCTCCCAGACGGGATTCACGCAGCGAATCGCAACGCTGTACGTCGAGTTCTTCCGCGGAACGCCGCTGTTGTTCCAGTTGTTCGTCGTCTACCTCGGGGTACCGGCGCTCTGGACGAACAGCACGTTTCCGCTCGAGAACTGGAGTTTCGCCGCGGCCATCATCGGATTGACGCTGAACCACACCGCATACATCGGCGAGGCGGTCAAGGGCGGCATCAACTCCGTGTCCGGCGGGCAGTCCGAGGCGGCGCGGTCGCTCGGCATGTCGTACATCGACTCGATGCGCTACGTCATCCTGCCACAGGCGTGGCGGAACGCGCTCGCGGCCATCGGCAACGACCTCATCATCCTCGTCAAGGACACCTCGTTGCTGACCGTACTGGCGATCCCGGAACTCATCAGCGTCTTCCGGAACGTGAACAGCGCGACGTTCGACGCGTGGACGCCCATCGTCGTGGTGTCCGTCGCATACCTCGTCATCACGGTGCCGCTCGGCAAACTCGTCAGAACCATGGAATCGCGGTCAATGTGGGGGACGGAACGATGAGCGTTCCCGGGGACGAGGAGGGAACTCTGGGCGACCCCGACCGTGAGAGCGTCCCCGGCGTTCCCGAAGTCGAGTACGAGTCGGTTGACAAATACTTCGGCGAGACGCACGTCCTGAAGGACGTTTCGCTCTCGGTGGACGACGGCGAGGTGGTCGTCATCATCGGGCCGAGCGGGAGCGGCAAATCCACCCTGTTGCGGTGTACGAACCGCTTGGAGGAGATACAGGACGGCGACATCCGAATCGAGGGCGAGTCGATAACGGACCCCGAGGTGGACGTGAATCACCTGCGCCAGCACATCGGCATGGTGTTCCAGAGCTTCAACCTCTTCCCGCACAAGACCGCGCTGGAGAACGTCGCGCTCGGGCCGCAGGTCGTCAAGGGATTCGAGGAGGAGGAAGCGAGGAAGTGGGCGACGGCGATGCTGGACCGTGTGGGTCTCTCGGACCAAGCCGAGAAGTATCCGAACCAGCTTTCGGGCGGGCAACAACAGCGCGTCGCCATCGCCCGCGCGCTGGCGATGGACCCGAGCGTCATGCTCTTCGACGAGGTGACGAGCGCGCTCGACCCCGAACTCGTCGGCGAGGTGCTCGAAGTGATGGGCAATCTCGCCGAGGAGGGGATGACGATGCTCGTCGTCACGCACGAGATGGGATTCGCCCGCGAGGTTGGCGACAGGGTCATCCTCATGTCGGAGGGACGAATCGTGGAGTCGGGGCGGCCCACCGACTTCTTCGCTCACCCGGAGACCGACCGCGCTAAACGGTTCCTCGAACGCGTCCACTGACGGGTATTCGATATCGCTCGTGACCCGGCGACGACTCGCGGGGGATTTGCTTCGCTATTTTGAAAGGGGTCTCGTCGATTCCGAGGGCGAACGCTCGCGTTAGTCGGCCAACGATTTTCGGTAGAGAAGCAACTCGATGGACCCGCCGAACGCGTCGAGTTCGACGCGTCGCTCGTACTCGAAGCCGTTCCCCTCGTACAACCGCTGTGCGGGGTCCACCCGCATCCGTTTGAGCTCCACGACGGGAGCGACCGTCGTCTCGTGAAGTTCGGCCATCGCCTCCGATACGGGCCGTATCGCGCCCATCGCCACGATTCTCCCGTCCACCTCACCGACGAGGAACTCGCCGTTCGAGAGGTACTCCTCCTCGATTCGTTCCAGATCCCTGTCGGGGAAGTTCTCGTCGTACGCCCCCTCCTGCCGCATCACGTCCTCGTGAAGTTCCCGTACTCGCTCGTCGTCCGACGGTTCGTATCGACGGATGGTGAGCCCGCTCATCACGTTGTTCTGCGGGTTCTTCGGTCATAACGATGCTCGGTCCCGTCGAATTTCCCCGCCTTCCAGTCGCGGGTCTGTCGCGCAACCGCCCAAAATTCATTTGTTCGACTGCTCGGGAACAAGGGTATGGATACGATTCATGCCGGAGTCTGGTCGGTGGTTCCGGCGCTGGTCGCCATCAGCCTCGCGTGGTATTCGCGCGACGCGATAATCGGTCTCTTCTGCGGTATCGCCAGCGCCGGCGTGGTCTACGGGGCGATAAAGCCCGCCTCCGCCGGCGTTCCGGGAAGTATGGTCGGCAGCACCGCGGGCACGGTTCTCGGCGCCGTGTTCGGCCTGAAGCACGTCCCGACGATAATCGCCACCGCGCCGCTCTTTTCGGACCCGTGGTACGTCGAAAACGTCCTGCTCGCCATCTTCGCCATCGGCGGGATGATAGGACTGATGATTCGCTCCGGGGCGCTTCGCGGGGTTCTCGAAGCGCTCACCGCACGAACCGACTCCGCGGCGGACGCCGAGAAGGCGGCGTTCCTCGCGGGCATCATCATCCACATCGACGACTACTTCAACTGCCTGGTGGTCGGGTCGATGATGCGCCCGCTGACGGACAAGTACGACGTCTCGCGGGCGAAGTTGGCCTACTACGTCGATTCGGCGGGCAGTCCCGCCGCCCGCCTCGCGTTCTACTCGACGTGGGGCGCGGCGCTCATCGGCTTCATTGGCAAGGCGCTCGTGCAGGCCCAAAAGCAGGACAAACTCCCGGACGGGATGAGCCAGTACGTCGCCGGGCAGGGCGACAGCGCCCACGCGGTGACGAACCAGATATGGCCACTCTTCTTCAACAGCATCTTCTTCGGCTTCTACTCGTGGGTCGCGCTCATCCTCGCCGCGCTGGTCGCGTGGCAGGTCGTTCCCAACATCATGGGCATGGGCCGCGAGGAGTCGCGGGCGCGGAACGGCGGCGGCGTCGTCGCCGACGACCACGACCCGATGATATCCCGCGAGATGGACGAGTACGAGATGGCCGAGACGGCCACCCCCGACTGGCGCAACTTCGCGGTTCCCATCGCCACGATGATTCTCGTCGGCGTCGGCGCGATGTTCTGGCGGAGCAGTCCCGTCCTCACCGCGCCGTCGATGACCACGCTGTTCTCCGTCGGCGGCTATCGGCTCATGCTCCCGAACGGCGGAAAGTGGGCGTTCAACATCGGTGGGGTAAGCCTCGGCCTCGCGGCTTTCTCCGCGTTGGTCGTCGCGTTCGTCCTGTACCGCGCGAAGGGAGACATCCCGAGCAACAAGGACGCGACGGAGGCGATGACGCGCGGATTCAAGGGCATCCTGCTCGCCGCCGTCATCCTCATGTTCGCCAGTTCCATCCAGAACGCCGTGACCATCCTCGACATCTCCTCGTTCGTCACGAACAACTTCTCCGGCGTGCCGCCGGAGTTCGTCCCCGTCTCGCTGTTCCTCATCACCAGCATGGTGAGTTTCTCGGACGGCAGTTCGTGGTCCACCTACGGCATCATGTTCCCCATCGCGATGCCCATCGCCTTCACCACCGGCGCGAACCTCCCGCTCGTCATGGGTGCGGTGTTCAGCGGCGGCATCTTCGGCGACCACAGTTCGCCAATCAGCGACACCACCGTTTTGGCGTCGTCGACCAGCGGGAGCGACCACCTCGTCCACGTCAGAACGCAGATACCCTACGCGGTCATCTGTGCCGCCATCGCGGCGACGTTGTTCTTCCTCCTCGGGTTCTTCCTCCCGCAGGGCTTCCGTATCTTCCCGTACTGACCTCGGTTGGTCCAAGGAAAATTTTGGGAAGTTTGATAACTACAGAATGGCAACACGATCGTCATGCCCGGCTCCGTCTTTCTGGAAAACGATCCCGTCACGCTTCGTCCCGCGACGGACGAGGACATCGCCTTCCTCCACGAAAATCAAAACGACCCGCACGTGCGGGCGACCCGACACGCACACCGTCCCGCCGACGAGGACTGGGCGCGACGGCGACTCGGCGGGACGATGGGTCGCAGCGACGACTCTATCGGCCTGCTCATCTGTGTGGACGGAGCGTCCGTCGGATTCGTCCGCCTCATCCGCGAACACCCGTGGGTGCACGTCACGCGGGACACCGAACTGGGCTACTGGATAACGCCCGACGAGTGGCGGAACGGCTACGCCACCGCCGCCGCCGAGTGCATGGTCGAGTACGGCTTTTCCGAACTCGGTCTCCATCGAATCACCGCATCCGCCTTGACGACGAACGAGGCGTCGAAGCGGGTCCTGAAGCGGGTCGGGTTCGTGGAAGAGGGCGTGTCACGGGACGCGTCCTTCGCCGACGGGGAGTGGTGTGATATGGTTCGGTACGGCCTCCTTCGTGAGGAGCGGTGCCGTCCCTGAACGGGTTCAAACTGCAGGCACCGTTCGTCGCGGGAACGAATCCCTTCTCGACGGTTGCGACCACTTCGAGAAACGGACCGTTCAGAAGAAGTCGCCGAGACCGGACTGACCGTCGTCCGATCGTTCCTCCGTGCTTGCGGACTCGGATTCCGCGTCCGCCTTCGACTCGTCTACCTCCGTCTCGTCCGCGTCCGCAACCACTTCGTCGATTTCGTCGTCCGCGCTCGATTCGTCGGGTTCCGTCCCGTCCCCCTCCGACACGAACTCCTCGAACGCGCCGCCGGAGTTCTCGACGGCCGCTGCCGCTTTGGACTCCTCCGCGTCCTCGACGATTCCCTGCACCTTGTTCGTGGTCTTCCCGCTCCCGGTGATGAACGCGACGTGTTTCTCCTCCAAATCGTACTGCGCCGCCATCGTCACCGTCAACTCCCGGTTCTTGCAGTGGTGGGTCATCGTCGAGAGGAACGGGATGACCTCGCGCCGGGCCGTACTCATGCTGATGCCGCTCTCCTCGGCTATCTTCTGGGCGATGTAGTCGCGGGTGTTGCGCTTGCCCCGCGAACTGCCGAGTTTGCGCCAGTAACTCGGCGGCCCGTAGCGTGTCCAGCCACCCTTGTCGCCCCGCCGCGCGGCGGCCACTCCGGCGGTCATGTTGTCGCTCGCGTAGCGCCAGTACTTGTAGTTCTGCGTGGCCCGAACCCGGCCCAACCAGCGATCCGCGTTCGCCATGTAGCCGTAGGCGTCTGCGAGTTCCCGCCCCTCGTAATCCTTCGGGAGGTTGTCCTCTATCCAGTTCAGCATGTTGTCGGGCGTCTCGTCCACGTCGTAGGAGGCTTTCAGCGCGCCCTCGGCGTCCTGTTTCTTGATGAGGTCGTCGAGGAAGTCGAAGATGCCGCTGGTCGTATCGCGCTCGCCCGTCACCACGTCGTCGCGGGTCAGTCGTCCACCCGTGGTGGCCACGGCCTGCAAGTCGTTCACCGCCGAGCGCAGGTCGCCGCTGTCGTTCTCCGCGATGGCCTCCAACGCCTCGGACTCGTACTCGATGCCCTCCTGTCGGCAGATGTCGCGGAGGGCGGGGACGATGCTCCGCGCCGAGACGTTCCGGAACTCGACGGTCTCACAGGCATTCCGGAGCGAGTTCGACATGTCGTAGAACTCGTTCGCGATGAGGATGAGCGGCTGGTTCGCCGACTTTACCACGTCCGTGATGGCCCGCGACCCGCCGCGGTCGGCGTTGTGCGTCAGGTTGTCCGCCTCGTCCATGATGACGATGCGTCGCCCCGCTGCTCCGCCGGTGAGGGTTCCGCTTTTCGCCGCCTCGCCGGCGATCTGCTTCACCACGTCGCCGGTCCGCTGGTCGCTGGCGTTCAATTCGATGGTCGGCCAGCCCATGTCGTTCGCCAGCGCGTGGGCCGCCGAGGTCTTTCCGACGCCGGGACTGCCGTGGAGGATGACGGCATCCCCGTGGTCCTCCCACGTCTCGGCCCACTTTCGAAGCTCGTCCCGGGCCTTGTTGTTCCCCCGAACCTCCGACAGCGTGGTCGGGCGATATTTCTCCGTCCAGTCGGTCATTACTGGTCAACACTCGGCGTTCGTGGAACTTAACGATACGGTTGTCGTACCGGACGGTCGACTGGCCGCGGTTGGCGTATTTTCGGTCGCTGTTCGACGGCACGGATGTCGGGCTCGCTACAGCAGATTTCCCTCGGCGACCGGAATCACGCGCCCGCCGACCCGGACGTCGATGTCGTCGCCCTCCTTCGACGCGTGGAGGTGGAGGAGTGAGGGGCGTCCCATCTCGTACCCCTGTTCGACGCACACCTCGATATCGTCCGAGCCGAAGTAGCTGTGTTCGACCAGATACGCGGCCAGACAGCCGTTCGAGGAGCCGGTCGCAGGGTCCTCGGGGACGCCCGCGCAGTCGGCGAACACGCGGGCGTGGAGGTCGTTTCCGTCCTCGGTTTCCGGCGCGAAGAGGACGACGTTCATGTTCCCGTGCGGTTCGATGAGGTCCTCGTAGTACGGGTCGCGGTTCGTCTCGGCCCGTCGAACCGCATCGAGCGAGCGAAGCGGAACGACGAGCGTCGGCAGGCCGGTGGAGACGAGTTGCACCGGAAACCGTCGGTCGACGTCCTCCTCGTCGAGCGAGAGGATGCGGGCGGCGAGCGAGTGGTCGAAGGTCCGTTCGAACGTCGGCGGAATCTGGTGCATCCAGAAGGTCTCGTTTCCGTCATCGTCGCGCTCCACGTGGACGGGTATCTGTCCCACGCCGAGGTTGAGCGTGAGTTCGTCGGGGCGGTCGTCGCGGACGAACTCGCGAATCACGAACGCCGTGCCGATGGTCGGATGGCCGGCGAACGGAATCTCCTCGGCCGGGTCGAAGATGCGGACGTCGTATCCGCAGTCTCGCGTTTCCGGCGAGTCGATGAACGTCGCCTCGGAGAAGTTCGTCTCGCGGGTGATGGCCTGCATCTCCGCGTCGGTCAGCGACGCCGCGTCGTGAACGACCGCGAGTTGGTTGCCGGCGTACTGCTCCTGTGCGAACACGTCCACCACGTGAAATCGGTTGGTGGCCATACCCGAAAGAGACACGACGAACGGGATGAATGTATCCCCGGTTCGGCCACCACCTACTTTTTTCGACCAGCGTGACGTAGGTCGTTTGCCATGGGGGACATCGAATCCGTCCAAATGGACGACGAAGAGCGGGACGAATTTCTCACGACCGGCGGAACGGGGGTCATCTCGTTCCCGACCGGGACGGACGAATCTCCGTACTCGGTGCCGGTGTCGTACGGCTACGACGCCGCCGAAACGCATTTTTATTTCCGCCTCGCGGTCGGTCCGGACGACGGACGCGAGGACGTCGTCGGGAACCCGGTCACGTTCGTCACCTACGACCACGTCGACGACGGGTGGCGGAGCGTCATCGTCACGGGAGAACTGGACGAAGTGGCGGAGGCGGAGATCGACTCGGAGGTGACACAGGGGATGCAACGGGTGGACATCCCGCTCGTGGACCTGTTCGACCGCGACTCGCGGGAAGTTTCGTTCCGGTTCTACCACCTCCATCCCGAGGGGATCACGAGTCGCAAGGAAGCTCATACGGAAGCGTAACGCTGTCGTCGGATGTTACCGTACACGTAATGGGTATCGGAAAACAGTCGCCTCACAGACACGACAAATGGAATCGGGCGCGAGTCGTTCCGCCCGGTGCAGCGATGGGGTCGGTCAGTCGTCCTGATGGACCCGGACCGACCCGTCACCCTCGACAGTCACCCGATATCCGGCGAACGTAAACGACAGTTCGAAGTCGGAATCGGTGCTGTGGACCACCCTGTCGAGGGCATCCGGGTCGATGAAGTCGTACAACGGCGGGAGTTCGTTTGGCTGAACGTCCGCTCGTGCCGCGACTTCGCGTACGACGTCTCGGGTGATCGAATCGTTGCCGTGCGGTTGGTTCATGGGTTCTCTGTTGGAGTCTGACGTATGCATCGTTGAATCGACCGACAGATGGAGCGTGGTAGTGTCGGTCCTACTGTTGTATCCTGAGAAGCGAAGCCACCTCACGGCGTCGCCTATGGCGAACGGTTTGTCATGTGATGTCGTTCATCACCGTCCCCCTGCCTTCCTCCTCGTCCGGTCCGAACAGGGAGCGGAGCAATTTCCCCAGTCCCGTCCAGAGGTGCTGGCTGAACGTCGGTTGGGAAACGTCCATCACCGCCGCACATTCGGCGGCGGTACTCTCGCGGGGCCACGAGAGGTATCCTTCCCGCGTTGCGATTTCGACCGCCGTGAGCTGTTTGTCCGTCAACCCCGCCGTCAGATGTTCGCTTTGAGACATATTTGAGAGCCCTGGAAGGGTGTCCCCGAGCGTTCGCTTGGATAGGAGGCGGACATCGGCGTGACGGTCGGAAACCCGATTTACGACCTCCCTGACGTCGCCGTGTGGTGAAACGTCGGCGACGACGCGTGCCTCTCCGTCCTCGGCTCGAATATCCCGTATCACCGCGTCCGTGGACGCCAACGTCGTGGCCAGACAGGGTTCGGTGACGACGAACTGCATCAACGCGGCGTCCCCGTGCTCGCTCACGACCCGGGCGTCCAGAACCGACGGACGGTCGGCGACTGCATCGAGAACGGTTTCCGGTGCCGCGCCGCGAACGGTGAAGAATTCGAGCATGTTCCCGTCCGACCGATGAACCGCCCGCTCGCCGACGAATTCACACCCTACTCGTTCGGAGGCGACGATGAAGAAACATCCCTCGTCGCGGAGCGAGAGGACCAATTCGACCGCTTCCGCTTGGGGCGGTTGGTGGCGGGTCATTGGTGACGGTACGGGTCGGAGACGATTAGAGACTCCGTGACATGTGAGAGCATGTCGTGGGCGGGCGGACCGGCGGATGACTGTGTGAACAGTACGCACGGACTCCGAAACCTTTTCTCCATTTGCCGTCACCGTCGAACCATGTTCCCCGAGCGAATCGAGACGGACCGCCTCCTGCTGGAGGCCATCTCCCACGAGAACGTGGACCTGTTCGAACTGTATCGGTACGTCGGCCACGACGCGCCGGACATCGACGAGATAACCGAACACCTGTCGTGGGACCCGCACGCCACCCCGAAGGAGACGAAGGAGTTCATCGACTGGGCGGAAAAGAACCGAGACGAAGCGACCGGTGCGGAGTTCGTTATCAGACTCAGAGAGGGCGAGGACGGCGCTGGCGAAATCGCCGGGACCACCGGCTTGCACGTCGATTGGGAGAAGCGAACCGGAACCCTCGGCCTGTGGCTTCGAAAGCCGTTTTGGGGCCGCGGTTACTCCGGCGAGCGCGCCGGCGCGTTGCTGGAACTGGCGTTCGACCGTCTTGATTTGGAACTCGCCGCCATCGAACACCTCGCGGGGAACGAAAAGTCGCGGCGCGCCATCGAGAAGTACGTCGAAGAGCACGGCGGACAGTACGACGGTATCCTCCGAAACTGGCACCCGGTCGGCGACGAAGTCCGTGACTCCCACCGGTTCACCGTCTCGCGCGAACAGTGGGAGGAACGCCGTGCGGGTGAGACGACGTGACGAACCTCTTCCCCGAGCGAATCGAGACGGAGCGGTTGGTGCTCGAACAACTCCGTCCCGAGAACGTCACGGCCCGCGAACTGCACGACCCGTTCTCGGATCCCGAAGCGGAGGGGGTGTTCGAGCACGTTCCGCAGTCTCCCTATCGGTCGTTGAAAAAGCCATACGACAGGATTCGAAACGCCGACGAACGATGGCGAGATGGGAGTGCCGCCCAGTACGTGATCCGACCGAGAGACGGGGAAACCAACGCCGGTGAACTTGCGGGGGAGGCGTCACTCTTCCCCGAATGGGAGAAGCGAAGCGCCCGTCTCGGCCTCATCCTCGCGAAGCGGTTCTGGGGCCGCGGTTACTCCGGCGAGCGCGCCGGCGCGTTGCTGGAACTGGCGTTCGACCGCCTCGATTTGGAACTCGTCACGGTCGGTCACAACGCGGGCAACGAGAAGTCCCGACGCGCCATCGAGAAGTACGTCGAAACGTACGGCGGACAGCACGATTGCCTGCTCCGAAATTGGGTTCCGATGGACGCCGAAATAGCCGATATGCATCGCTACACCATCACGAGAGAGCAGTATCGGGAGGCGGTCGACTCGTGACCGACGGGTTCGACGTTCACGCCGTTCGCCACCGCCTGAAGTTGAAGACGGATGCTGGACACAGTTCCCTGTTCGAAAACCGCGACGCCGTCGCCTGTCCGGCGTGCGACGAACCGTTCGCGGAGGTGTTCGCCACCGAGAAACGCGCCCACAGCTTTCAGCCGACCGGTTCGATGCGCTTCTGCGTCGTACGCGAGGACGGCCGAACGCTGCTGTTCACCCACGACTAACGCGATTTCCGCCGTTTCGCCCGTCGCCGTTCCTGCCCTTCGACGTCCCGTCGTTCACAAGCTATAACCGCTGGATTTTCGAACTCGACTGCATGCCGGGCGCACGTATCACCAACGGCGAGCGGGTCACGCTCAGAACGGTTGAGAAGGAGGACGTTCCGTTCGTCCAACGCGCGTTGGCGAACCGGGAGATTCGCCATCCGATGGGCAATCCGGTTATGAATCGACGGCAACTCGCGGACCATCTCGAGGAGAACGGTGCCGACAGGTTTTTGATCTGTTTGGAGGACGAGTGGGCACGGGACGGCACCGACGCGAACGCCGAAACGGCCGCTACCGGGGACGACGGACGCGACGTGACCCGAATCGGGCAGGTGAACGTGACCGACGCCGACTACAAGCGCCCCGAATTGGGCTACTGGTTGGTTCCGACGGTTCACGGCGAAGGCTACGGCACGGAATCCGTCTCGCTCGCCATCGACTACGCGTTTCGGACGTACGACGCCCCGGCGGTGGGCGCGGAGGCGTACGACTTCAACGACGCCTCCCGCGGCCTGCTCGAATCGCTCGGCTTCACCGAGGAAGGCCGACGCCGAAAGTACATGTTCGTCGACGGCGCGTACCGCGACATGGTGCAGTACGGCCTCCTCCGCGAGGAGTGGCGCGAGGGGAAGCCCGAGTCGGAGAGGGGGAGAGCGTGAATCGAAGTGGGGAGACGACTTACAGTTTTTTCGCGACCATCTCGCCCCAGTGTTCGAAGCCGTGGCGGTCGTAGAAGGCACCGGCGCGGTCGTTTTCGCGGTCGACGTCGAGGACGAGGCGGTCGAGCGGAAGCGTCTGGTCGTCCGCGAACGAGACGGCGGCGTCCATCAACTCGTCGGCGATGCCGGTCCCGCGATAGGGCGGTCGGACGTAGATCTCGTTCAGGACGGCGGCGTCCCAGATGAACGCGAACGCCTCGGGCAGAACGAAGACGTATCCCACCAACTCGTCACCCGCGTCGGCGACGATGACGCACCGTTCGTCCTCGTCCACGCACCGCTCCACCCAATCGAGGTATCGCTCGCGGTACTCCTCGGTCAGTTTGCCCTCGTACACCACCTGCTTGTCGTCGCCGCCGGTACCCGCACCGAGACCGAGTTCGAACGCGCGTTTCAGTTTCCAGAACTCCTCGACATCGCTTTCCTCGTAGGGTCGAATCTCCATACGTTCCGTCGGCGCGACGGGGGCTTACTTGTTACGTGAGTCCCAGACCCGAAAGCCGAAGATTCCGAAACTCATCGCGCCGAGGAGCAGTTGTCGCCCGCTCCGGACGATGGGGAACGTGCGCTCTTCGTTCCGCGGGTCGGGACCCTGTGCGAGGTCGAATCCGGTGTCGTAGTGGGTCGTATGGGTCGTTCCTCGGCTCTTCGGTTCGAGGAACGTCTGGACGAGTCCGTGCTTGTTCGAGACGCTGATCTTCCCCGAAACGCTGTAGAACTGGTCGTGAATCGGATAGAACACGTTCACGCCATTCTTCACGAGGTCGAGGCCGATTCCCGCGACGACGAACGCGACGAGGCTCACCCACGCCACACGAACGCCGTAGGCGCCCCACCGCCCACCGATTCGATTCTTCCCGAACAGGTCCGCGAGAAGCAAGATACCGACGACCGTCGGCAGGAGGAAGTTGTGAAAGACGGCTCTGTGTCCACCCTCTATCCAGAGGCCGAGCAGCGTGTCGAGGTCCGGGAACGCGGCGGCGGCGAGTACCACGAGCCCCGCCCGCGTGTCGAAGTGTTCCGCGAGGAGCGACGTGGCGAGCAACGCCCCCACCGCGACGTGTACCACCGTCGATGGCATCGGACGATGGACGACAGCATGCAAGAAAGTAGTTTGGTGGATTCTTTCACCGTAGGCTCGGCGTACTTTCCGATGGCAACTGCTGTCGGACTGCTCTCTATCGGCACTCGGCTTTCTTCGATGAGAATCGCCCCATACCGTCATTACCGAACCGACAAGATTGCCCATCGTGCCTTTCCCTCTCGACGTTCTCCTCTCGCCACTTTTTCGACACCCGTCGAAGGTCGGTTTCGATACGCTTTTCGGAGACTCTCCCACATCGGAAGGCATGACAGATGCGCGCCGGACGCTCGCCGAGCAAATCGCGGGCGAAATCACGCTGAGCGACGACCCCGGAGCGACGCTCCGCAAATGGCGCACCGACTTCGACGTGTCCCAGACGGCACTCGCCGACCACCTCGACGTCTCCTCGTCGGTCATCTCCGATTACGAGAGCGGTCGCCGCGAAAATCCGGGAATCGGCGTCGTTCGTCGGACGGTCACGGCGCTCCTCGACATCGACGAACAGCGCGGCGGCGACCGAATCCGACAGTATGCCCGCGTCCTCTCGGCGGGATTCGACAGCAGCATCGTCAACGACCTGCGCGAGTATCCGACGAGCGTCCCGCTCTCGGAGTTTTACGACGCCATCGACGCGACGGAACTCGCGCAGGGTACCTCGGCGGGCATCACCGGACACACCGTCATCGACAGCATCGAGGCGATTTCCCGCCTCTCCAGCGAGGAGTTCTATCGACTCTTCGGCCAGAGCACGAACCGTGCGCTCGTCTTCACGAACGTCACGCGGGGGGAATCACCCCTGGTCGCGATGCGCGTCGTCACCCCGACGCCGAACGCCGTCGTCCTCCACGGCATCGACCCGGACGAACTCTGGGAGTACGCGCCGAAGATGGCCCAACTGGACGGCTTTTCGCTCGCGGTGACGGACTGCGAGAAGGAGACCATGCTGGACGCAATGCGCGAACTCGCGCCGTGATCTCCGTCATTCCAGCATTCATCTCCGAACGCTGACTGTGACGAGATGCTGATATCTTAAAGGATGGCGTGGTGAAGGCCAGGGTTGATTCATCTTTGATGTGTCTATATTGTTTAATGAGTACGAATGAATCACGGGAGAGGGACGAGATGAAATCCTCTACGTGCCCGTGGTGTGCCGAAAACATCGCCCATCCGACTGATTGCGTCCAAGTCGCGCCGCCCGCCCGCCGTCCACCCGAACACCGGCCGACGGCCAACCGCTGGTTCCTCCACACCGACTGCGCCGCCGAGTGGCGGGAGTTCGTCACCCACCTCCGAACGCTCGCGGGGCGCGGGGCGTTTCGGACGCTCGTCGAGGGGCCGCTGTCCGGCGACGTCAACGAGATGCTCGAATGGGAGATGCCCGACACGAGCTAAAATATATTTTAGCTAACACTTTTCCGCTCTCACCCCCTTCCTTTCTCCATGTCCGATACGATAGTCAAGACAGGGACGACGACGGTTGCGCTGACGACCGAGGAGGGCGTCCTCCTCGGCGCGGACCGCCGGGCCAGCCTCGGCGGCCGATTCGTCACGAACAAGGACGTTCAGAAGGTCCAGCAGGTTCACCCCACCGCCGTGCTGACGATGGCCGGTGGCGTCGGCGACCTGCAATCGTACATCCGTACGCTCCGCGCCGAAGCCACCCTCTACGAGACGCGCCGCGACCGGACCATCGATATGGCCGCGCTCTCGACGCTCGCCGGGAACCTCCTCCGCAACGGTCCGTACCGCGGTGCTCAACCGACCCTCGGTGGCGTCGATGCCACCGGTCCACACGTCTACGACCTCGACCCCGCGGGCGGCGTCATGGAAGCCGAGTACGTGGCCGGTGGAAGCGGGATGTCGATGGCCTACGGTGTCCTCGAACGCGAGTACGAATCCGGCCTCTCCATCGACGACGCCCGCCGCGTAGCGGCCGACGCGATCGAGAGCGCCACCCAGCGCGATACCGCCAGCGGGAACGGCATGACGATAGCGACCGTCACCGCGGACGGCGTCGAAATCCACGCGTACGACGAGTACACGGAGGTGGCGGCATGAACGGACAGCAACAGCAGGCCTACGACCGCGGGACGAACATCTTCTCGCCCGACGGGAGACTGTATCAGGTCGAGTACGCCCGCGAAGCGGTTCGCCGCGGCAGCGTCAGCGTCGGCGTCCGCGCTCGGGACGGCGTCGTCTTGGCCGCGAGAAAGCACGTCCGCTCGCCCCTCCTCGAAGCCGAGGGCATCGAGAAACTCCACAAGATAGACGACCACATCGGCGTCGCCAGCGCGGGTCACGTCGCCGACGCCCGCCGCCTCGTGGACTTCGGCCGTCGCCGCGCCCAGACCGACCGTCTGCGCTACGGCGAACCGATCGGCGTGGACCCGTTCACCAAGGCCGTCACGGACCACGTTCAGGAGTTCACTCAGCAGGGCGGCGCGCGCCCGTTCGGCGCGGCGCTGCTAGTTGGCGGCGTCGGCCCGACGACGGCAGGAGAGGACCCGCAACCGCGCCTCTTCGAAACCGACCCATCGGGGACGCCGCACGAGTGGCGGGCGACGGCCATCGGTGCGAACGACGACACGGTTCGGGAGTACCTCGAAGCGAACTACGACCCCCAGAGTTCGGTTCAATCCGGAATCGAACTCGCCCTCTCGGCGCTCGCGGCGGCCGAAGACGGCCCGCTCGCGCCCGAAGAGGTTTCGGTTGCGACGATTGCGCCGACGTACCAGACGCTCGACGCGGACGCTCGGCGGAAAACGCTCGACTCGCTCGACCTGTTGGACGAGCAGGCGTCGTAATCTCCCCGCGAGTTTTCTTCTTCGAGCGGACCCGCAAACCGGTTTTAGAACCGGGACGCTAGGAAATTTCCTCCTTCTTGCGCGTTAAGTACTCGGACTTCCTTTACGCAACGGAGACCGTCAGTAGTACTCTCCTCGGATCATGAGCGAAAAACCGAACGTTCCGGACGTCAAACACACCGTCGAGCGATTGATAGAGAACGGCAGTCAGTTCGACGTCGAAGTACTCGACCGCATCTATCACGAGCAGTTAAGAATCGTCCACATCGACGAAACCGGGACGGTATCAACGTTGAACAGAGCGGAGAACATAGCTTTGTTTCGTGAAGCGCGTGACAGCGGAGCCGAGACGCTGAGCACGAACGCCGAATTCGACTGCGTCGGTGCGGACACCGGCGAGGGGGGCGTGCTCGTGACGAGACGGATGCGGTCGCAGGTAAGACCGGAGAAGTCGATATTCAGTATTCGTCTGGTTCAAGGGGATGGACGCTGGCAGGTCATTCACGAAACCGCCTTCGTCCAACCGATGGCGGATTGCTTCCCCGTCGAGAACCCACGAGTACAAGTGATCCCCGCGGATTCGAGGAGACGGTACCGATGACAGTCACTCGGCGCACACTGCTACGACGGGCTGCTATCGGACCGGTGACACTCCTCTCCGGATGTAGCGGTCGCAAGCATCCCCCTACCGGTCATCATCCGCTCGCAGAGGTCACTGTTTCGAACCACATCCATTCCCCCCTTCGCCTCCACCTCAGCGTCGAAGACGGGTCCGGACAAATCATATTCTCGAAACGGTTTCATGTCGCCTACGAACGTGACTGGACGAGCGATCCGATCCGCGGGACACCGACGACGATCCGAGTCACGGTACCCGGATTCGATACCTACCGGTTCGATTGGCCGCAGCCCAGTCCGCAAAACTGCTCCGATTCGGGTCGTGTAACGGCAAACATCGTATTCATGACCGAAACCCCGTACATACGGGGGTCGTGCGGGTGACAGCTAGAACCTCTGCAAGTACGAGGACCGCCCAGTAAAGCGCCCCGAGTAATCCAACATCGGAATATGTGAATCCACGCGCTTGGAGTACGAGGATCCAGATAGTAGAAGCCCTTGTGTCTCAGGGAGGGAGTAAAGATAGTATCGCCACCGGAGGGTCCGTACCGTCATCGAAAACCGGTTTTCACCGAACGGTATGTAAGTACGACTTTTCCGCTCGTATCGAGGGTGCTCTTGAGGACACACCCGCAGCTCCGACTCACACGGCCGAACAAAGACGAACCGCAGACTCCCGTAGGTCCCTCAGGACGCCGTCCGTCCCGTCTCGCGCACCGCCACGACCTCCAGATTTTCCGCGACGAACAGCGCGAGGACGTCGCCGTCGAGTTCCGTCGAAACCCGCACACACCACGGGTCCTCGGAGACGACGCGTTCGCGCCACTCGTCGCCGACGTTCCAGACGGGACGCTCACGCACGTCGATTCCGTGGCGATGGTAGAACGAGATGACCGCCGGATGCTCCAACACCGCGAGCGTCACGGGTGACCGAAGGCGACAGCCACAGCGCTCGCAGTCGAACCGGACCTGCGGGCGACGGTGGCGGTCGGCGTTTTCCGTCGCTTCCGCCGCTTTCGCCGCCTCCTCGTCGCCCTCGTCGGCGTCGTGATACCCGACGTGGGCGTTCGCGGGGGCGCTACACTCCGGACAGACGCCGTCGGCCATCAGCGAGAGGCGGTGTCTCTGGTGGCGGTCGAACGCCGGGAGAAGCCCCTCGTGGTCGTGTGCGCGGTGGCCACCCGGCGGAAACGGTAGCGTGAGCGTCGGGCGTTCGCACGCCCGGCATTCGACCACGACGTAGTTGTCCTCGCCGTGCGCCTCCAGTCGCTCTTCTTTGCAGAACGGACACGGGTCATCCACCGCGATGGGGTCGAAATCGACGCTGTCGGTGTACGTCCCGGCGCGAATCGCGCGGGCGATTTCCCGCCCGGCGTAGGTCAAGGTATATCCCCGCTCCGTCTTCCGAACGAAGTGGTCGGTCAACTGCCGCAGGTGATACGAAAAGCCGGCCGTGTTGTCCGCCGACGTCGCCTCGAACAACTCCGAGAAGGCGAGCGTCTCCTCGCCCTCCGCCTCGGCGTCCAGCAACGCGCGAAGCGCGGCCATTCGGATTTCGTTCCCGAGAACTGCAAACGCGTCCGTCGGGTCGTCGTCCCCTTCGGGTTCGATTCCGATGGTTTCGGGCAGTTCGTCCCCTGTCTGTGTGGGCTCTGTTTCGGTCATTTCGATGGATGCCGTCGGCGTGAATTCGACGTCGAGCGCGTGTTCCTCGGTCGCACGGACGGGTGCGACTCGGATAAGTCGTTTGCTCCCGGAAGGAAATAGAAAGACGGAACGGGACGAAAACAGCGCCTCGTCGGCTTATTCGACGTACTCGTACACTCGCTCGTCCATCTCGCCGCGACCGGTGAACACGAACTCGTTTTCGGGCTCGGTGAAGTCGTCGAGTTCGACGCGCTTGTCGTGGTTGTGCCGGTCGTGAACCTGCTCGTACTCGTCGTAGGTCAGATCGTAACGGTTCCGAATCTGCTCGTCGATAGTGAGCTGTGCGATTTCCTCCTCCCAGCCCTCTTGGACGGTTTCGGCGTGGATTTCGGCCTGTGCGCCGCTGCCGTAGGACCCGACGAGGAGCTTCTTGCCGACCATCTCCATGTCGTTTTCGGCGGCGTACTGGAGCGCCGAGGCGCGGGCGATGTGGACCGACCCGGTGTACCAGTTCCCGACCTCGCGCGAGATGCGGAGCGTGGGTTCGATGGTGTTCGCGTACCACTCCTGATACTGGTCGGTCGCCTTGAGGTCGTCCATGTACGTGCTGATGGCCTCCTCGAACTGCTCTCGGTCGTCGTAATCCTGCTCACGTGGTTGGCGGCCGATTTCGGCGGCGAGTTCCTCCTCGATGTCCGTGTCCCGAATCGTGTGACGGAAGGCGAACAGCCCCGCCTTGCGGACCATTCCCGGGAAGGGCGTGTGGTACGGGCCGAAGACGTAATCGCCGGGGTGGGTCTCCCCGCCGGCGCGCTCGAAGTCCTCCAACGCCTCGCGCATGCGGGCGAGGTAGACCTGCATGGAGCGCTTGCCGTCCACGCTGGGGAACTGCTGGTTGGGCTTCAAGAAGTCCGTCTCGTCGGCGCTGCCGTACCCCTGCTCGGTCGAGAGTTCGAGGAGGGACGGGTCCTCGCTGATGAGCATCGCCACGGCACCGGCACCCTGCGTCGCCTCGCCGGGGTCGCCGCGGGCGTACAGCGCGGTGTCGGTGGCGACGACGAGTGCGGAGCGGCCGCGGTTGCGGCCCGCCTTGATCCAGTTGTAGGCGTCGTCCAGACTCTGCGTTCCGGCGATGCAGGCGAACTTGCGCTCGCCCTTGTTCGCGTGGTGGAAGTCGCCGTCGTACACCTGTTCGAGGCATCCGGCGATGTACGTCGAAACGGGCTTCGAGTTGTCGAACGCGCTCTCGGTCGCCACGTCGATGCGACCGATGTCGTCCGGCGTCAGTCCCTTGCGCTGCATCAACCGATTGGCCGCGTTCGCGCCCATCGTGACGATGTCCTCGTACGCGTCGGGGAACGAACTGGCGTTCAGCCCCAATCCCTTCGTGTAGTACGCCGGGTCCTTGTCCTTTACCGGTGCGACCGTTTCAGGGAGGTCGAGCTTCAGCTTTCCTGTCCAGATTTCGATGGCGTCGATACCGACGGCTGTCATTCTTGCCATCACGTTGTCTAACGTGCTATAAGTGTTTGTCGATGAAAGTATCGACGGTCGTCGAAACTCCTCGCGTCCGAATCAGGGGTCCGTCCCGTCTCCGGTGTCGTAAACCCGCTGTTCGTCCACGAGAGCGCCCGATTCGTCGTACACGCGGACGATTATTTCGAAGCTGTTGCCGTGGTCCGCGTACTCGTCGAGTTGAACCGTCCCGCTCGGCGTGGTGCGCGTGTGATTCTCACGGCTCAGGTCCGCCGTCTGGTCGTTGAACTCGACCTCGACGCTTCCGAACGTTCCGTCCGGGTCGGAGACGTCGTACTCTACTTCGAACGAGGAGTTGTACGGCGAACTCCGGTCGTCCACGGCGACGTTCGTCAGCGTCGGGCTCGAATCGTTCCGGAGTTTTTCGTTTCCGGCCGGTTCGACGCCATCGGAGTCGTCGGAAACGGACACCTCGTCGACTTTCACGCCGGACGTATCGTAGATCCTGAAGATGATTTGGTACTCGTCACCGTCGGCACCGCCCCGGGAATAGAATACCCGTCCGCGCGGGTCGTTCGACGACTTGGTCTGGGTCGCCCAGTCGTGGTCGATGTTCCGGAACTCGATTTCGATATGGCTGAACGTGCTCCGATTCGTCACGTTGTACGAGGCTTGATACACCCCACCATCTTCGTTGTCACTTTCGTCGGTTATCCACCGTCCGGCGAGCGCCGGACTCGACTCTCCACCGAGCGAACCGCTCCCGTCCGGATCGGTGCTGTCGGCTTGGTCTACCACCGACGCCGAGCGGAGGACGCTTCCGTTCGTTGCGACCACCTGTATCGTGATGTTGTACGTGTCGCCCTGACCGTATCCGGCGTCGTATCGGATGATTCCCCGCGCGGTGTCGTTCGTTACGTTGGTTTGTGTCAACGCCGGTTCGTCGAGGTTCGTGAAGTTGACCCGCACGTAATCGAACGACGACCCGGCGTTGGACACGTCGTACGATACCTCGTAGTGAACGCTGTTTCCGCTGATGTCCGTGTTGTCCGTCACGACGTAACTGAGGTTCGTGGGGTCGCCACCGCCACTACCGTTGTTCGATGAATTGGGCGGTTTCATCAGTCGTATGGTGGCGCTGTCAACATCGTCGCCGCTCGCGGCGTACACCGTGACCGTGCCGTTTCGGGCGTCCTCCACGTGAAGCATAGTGGCGTTGGACCCGTCGGCCGCTGTCTCGCCGTTCGTCGTCACCGTCGCCAGCGTCGAGTCGTTCACGGCGTAATCGACCGTCGCCGACGTAACCGGCCCGTCGTCCGCCGTCACGGAAACCGGGAGCGAAACCGTCGTTCCCTCGCTTACGTTCACACAGGCGTCGTTTCCGTTACAGTCCGAAACGCCGCTTCCGTCGAACTCGTCGGGTCGCCACTCGACGTCGTAGTACGAACCGGATGGCGAGGTAGTTCCCTCGCCCGTGTGAATCTCGAACGACACCTGCTCTCGGCTACTGTCACCGATGGAAAGCGTAACCGTCCCCGTGCCGGACTCGGTGACGTCGTACTCGAACTCCACACGACCCCGTTCGTCCGTCGTCTCGGTTTCCCCGGTGTCGGTTCGTGTCACGGTGACGCCGCTGACGGGGTTGTTGTACTCGTCACACACCTCCGCGACGAGCGTCGTCGTTCCGTCGACGCTCGCGTTCTTCGGACCGACGTTCGTGATGTACGTCGCGTTCGTCTCCGTCGTGCCCGATCCCACGCCGACCTTCGCCATTCGAAGGTCGTAGGTGACGTTCGTGCCGTTTTCCTGCCCTTTGAGCGTCACCACGACCGAATCGCCTGTGCCGGGGTCGACGCTTCGTACGTACTCTTGTCCCGCGAGGAGGTCCTTCCATTTCTCCGCGTCGAGCGTCGTCGGGACTCGAATCACCGGGCCGCTCCCGTTCGTTCGCACGGAGATCGTGCGCGTCTCGGTCGATGGACTCAGCGCGCGCGGGTCGATGCTTATCGCACCGGACCGTGACCGCGAGAGAGTTCCGGCGAGCGTGACGAGTGTAATTCGTTTCCCCTGAATCAGTTGCTGGTCGGTCAGCGTGGCGTTGCCGTCCCGTCCGCGATTGTAGACGACGGAGTTCTCGTACACCGTGTCGGGCGCGTTGCCGTACTGGTCGTAGTTCGGCGCGTAGACGAGCGCTCGCGTCGAAAACGAGTGCCTGCTTTCATCGAAATACTCCTTCGTCTCCGGGTCGATGGCGGTGAGGTTTTCGACGCTGAGGGTTCCGAGTTCGGTCGTTCGAAGCGTCCCGGACGCGGGCGGCGGATTGACGAAGAGGACGTGTCCCGGATACTGCGTTCCGAGCGTTACGGACGTCGATTGGCTCGTTCCGGTCGCACCCGTTCGAAGGACGGCGTTGCGCACGTCTTGCATCTGACCCTGCACCCGCTCGTTGTGTCGAAACTCGACCCCCTCGTTTTGGCTCGGGATGGCAGTCGCCTGATACAGCGACATGGCAACGACGAGCGTGGCGAACAGGAGGACCGTTCCCACCTGTACGGTCACGCCGCGCTCGTCGGACCGGAACGTCATGGATGGGACAGATACGGGAAAAGGATAAAAAACCTGTTACTCTTTCACTCGTCGTCTTCCTCGACGAGTTCCGGGTCGCTCATCGCGCTCTGAAGGCTGTCCAGACCGTTCGCCCACTCCGTAACGAGGCCGTACTCCATTTCCTCCATCACTGATATGTCGAGTTCGTCGCCGGCGAAGACGCGGGTTCCGCCCGCCGCGACGAGACCGAGCGCCGAGTCCAAATCCTCGGCCGATTCGGCTTTTTCCGCTTCGCGGATGTACTCCTCCACGGGTGCCTCATCGGCGGGTCCGTGTGCGACGTACTCCTCCGCGGCGTAGAACACGCACAGGAGGCTCGTCTGGACGCCGTCGATGAGCATCGCTTTCTCCTCGTCCTCGAAATCGACCTCGCCGAGGACGGTTTCGCGAATGTCGGTGAGTTCCGAGAGGGCCGTCTCCTCGTCGATGTCCTCGTCGTCGTACGCGGTGACGATTTTGGCGACGGCAATGGCCACGTCGTCCTGCAGATTGAGCAGGAGACGCGCGGAATCCTCGTTCTCCGGGTCGACGTCCTCGTCCTTTATTCTGTCCAGCCAGTTCTGCCAGCGTTCTTCGGAGTAAAACTCCTCTGGAGGAGCGCTCATACCTCTTCCCTGCGTAGCACGATTCATAAATCCTCCGAGGCGGCCCCAGGAGCGCGAGGCGGTTTGAAACGACGGGAAAGCTGATAGAACGATGGAACCGAAACGCCCTCGATCAGAAATATCGGACGTTTCGGGACGAACGGGACGAGATTCGGGTCGCGTCCCGTTCCCGTTGAAATGTCAGAGAGACCGATGCTTCGCTGGTAAAAGTCGACTCAGTCGGAAAGCGTCGCTTCGGTATTTACTCCGTACACGAGTTCGGGTGTGGAAACGTGTGCGGTTCGAATCGCTTCGTCGTACCCGCGTTCCTGCATCCACGAAACGCGTCGTGGCACCGTTTTCGGCCCCATCACCGCGCCGGGCCGGTCGGGGTCGTCGACGAAGTCCGTCTCCATCAGGAACGGGTCTCCGCGCTCGGCGGCGCGTTCGAGACGGTCCTTGTCGCTCATCACGCTCGGCGTCACGCCCGCCAGTTCGCCGCCAGCGTAGTGTTTGACGACACGTTCGGGTGCCAACCCGGCCGCCCGTGCCCACTCCGCCACTTCGGTTAGGTCCTCCGTCGCCTCGGTGTGCAGTTGGACGGCGCATCCGGTTTCCGCGCCGAGTTCCAGCGCGCGTCGAAGGACCGCGTTCGACGCATCCCAGACCTCGTCGGTCACGTCGTAGTGTGGCCGTCCGGACTTCAGGGCGAGGGCACGCCCGTCCGCGACGTATTCGGCCGCCACTTCGAGTCCGGCCCGCATTAGGTCGCGCGCGTCCGCGGGAGAAAATTCACGTTCGTCCACGAGTTTCGAGACGAGTCCGGGGTGGACGCCGAGGACCGGCCACGCGCGTCCCGGTAGGATTTCGTTCGCGCGCGACACGACCTCGACCGTCGTGTCGAAGACCGTTCGGAAATCGTCGCCCGACTCCGCCTCGACGCCGAGCAGCCACGAGGGCTTGTTCACGACGAGGAGGTGCGTGCCGCCGCTCCGCGCGAAATCTTTGACCGCTTCGAGACCGCGGCCGTGGTCGGGGTCCAAATGAAGGTGGTCGTCGAGTACCGGCGTTCCGAGGTCGTTCATACGCCTACGTTGGGTTCCACGGAAAAAACGCCCGTGGTTCACCCCTCGTCGGTCGTCTACTCGTCTTGCTCCGCTTCTTCGTCCTCGATGACGAACGCCTCGTGGGCCGCGTTCTGGAGCGCGTCGGACCGCCCGTACTCGCCGGGCGCGATAGCGACCGTTCGGATGCCGTTTCGCGCCGCCTTTTCGAGAACGGGCTTGAAATCCGTGTCACGCGATGCGATGGCGAGGACGTCCACGCGCTCGTCGAGCGCGAGTTCCGTCGCGTCGATGGCGAGTTTCACGTCGACGTCGCCGCTCGTGATGACGACCTCGAACCCGCGCGCTTCCGCCGCCTGAATCAGTCCCGGTGTCGCGTGTTCGTCCAGATAGAGACGGGTCGTCGCGAGTTGACCGAGCTGCCGCCCGGCGGTTCGAACGTCGTCCAAATCGACGTCGAAGTCGTCCCGAAGGACGTTCGGACCGTCGACGAAAAGCGCCACCGTTCGGTCGTGTTCGTCGTCGTCTTCCTCGTGGAGAGACCGCAAGCCGCCGCTCATGCACCGAGCTAAACGACAGCGGGACATAGCGGTGGCGATTCGCCCTCGCGTTCGGCGTTTCGACCCATCTCGAATTATATCCGTGTAATAAGACCTGCTCATATGATTAGTTTCCCTGAAATTCGTATTTATTTACTGTCTCAAATAAAAAGATTTCATTAACGACAATGAATAAAATTTAAATATGTATGCTGTTTTTGTCAATTCGCAGTATGGCAGACGACAACATATCGCGATTCGACAGGCGTACATTCCTCAAAGCAACCGGTGCGGTCGGTGCGACGGCGGCCTTCAGCGGCGTTACGGTGGCGACGCCGGGTCGTAGTCCGGGTCCGAAAGAAGACGAGATTCTGGTCGGCGTCTCGGCCGGCCACGGCGACATCGAACAAGCCGTCAGGCAGAACGCGCCGATGGACGTCAACGTCGTTCACAAGAACGAACACCTGCGCTACGTGGCGGTGAAACTCCCGAGCGCGATGCCCGACTCCGCTCGACAGAGCTTCATCGACGCCATCGAACAGCGTGACGGCATCAAATACGCGGAGGAGAACGCGACGCACGAGTCGCTCCTCACGCCGAACGACCCCAAATTCGGCCAACAGTACGCGCCGCAGATGGTCAACTCCGACGACGCGTGGGACACGACCCTCGGCAGCTCGGACGTCACCATCGCAGTCGTCGACACTGGTGCACAGTACGACCATCCGGATTTGGCGGCCAACTACAAATCCAATCCCGGCAGGGACTTCGCCGACGACGACAGCGACCCGTACCCGGACGCGCCGCAGAACGAGTACCACGCGACGCACGTTTCCGGCATCGCCGCCGGCGTCATCGACAACGGGACCGGCGTCGCCGGACAGAGTAACTCCTCGCTCATCAACGGCCGTGCACTCGACGAGGGCGGCAGCGGTTCCACGTCCGACATCGCGGACGCCATCCGCTGGGCCGCGGACCAGGGTGCCGACGTCATCAACATGTCCCTCGGCGGCGGTGGCTACACGAGCACGATGAAGAACGCGGTCACCTACGCGTCCAACAACGGCGTCTTCATCGCCGCGGCGGCGGGGAACAACGGATCGAGCAGCGTCTCGTACCCGGCGGGATACAGCGAATGTCTCGCCGTCTCCGCCATCGACTCGAACGGCAATCTCGCTTCCTTCTCACAGTACGGTAGCAAGGTCGAACTCTGTGCGCCCGGCGTGGACATCCTCTCGACGACCACCGAGGCGCGCGGTTCCTACGAGAAACTCTCCGGTACCTCGATGGCGACGCCCGTCGTCGCCGGCGTCGCCGGTCTGACGCTCTCCCAGTGGGATCTCACCAACTCGGAGCTTCGAAGCCACCTCAAGAACACGGCCGTCGATGTGGGCCTCTCCTCGAACAAGCAGGGAAGTGGCCGCGTCGACGCCTACAACGCCGTCACCACCCAGCCCGGTAGCGGCGGTGGCGATGGCGGCGACGGTGGCGATGGCGGCGGAGGCGGTTCCACGTCCGATTCGGTCAGCGGGTCGTTATCGGGCTACGCCGACTACGCCGACTACACGTGGTCGTGGGAGTACAGCAACCCGAGTCAAATCGTCGTGGAACTCGACGGCCCGAGCGGTGCCGACTTCGACCTCTATCTCAACACGGGTGCGACGAGCACCGCGAGCCCGAGCAACTACGACTATTCGTCCACCAGCACGAACAGCCAAGAGACGGTCACCATCGACAGTCCCGACACCTCGACGGATCTCCAAATCGACGTCGATTCCTACAGCGGGTCGGGCAGCTACACCATGACCATCACGGAATTCCAGTAACCTCCTTCGATTGGTCCCTTCTCCCGTCGCTTCCCCGTGAGTGGAATCACCGGCCGGTGACAGTCAGCCATCCGGCCACCGCCCGCCGCCAACGGCGACTCCGAATGCGAATCCTTCCCGTGATTCTACCACGCGGTTTATCCGTTGTTACGACAAATCGTCGTCCATGGTTGCGCCGACTGGAATCACTGCCGGACTCATCAACCTCCTCGATGTCTTCATCATCGCGGCGAGCGTTGGTATCTTCGTCGCCAAGGTCGGACGATTCCCGTACACGATCGCCCTCCTCCTCGCGGGTCTCGCCGTCTCGATACTGGGTCTCAACATCGACATCACGCTCACACACGACCTCATCCTCCTCGTCCTCCTTCCGCCGTTACTGTTCGAGGGCGCGGCGACCACCGACCTCGATAGCTTCCGCGAGAACCTCGTCCCGATACTCGTACTCGCCGTTCCCGGACTCATCGTCTCGATTCTCGTCCTCGGGGTGTTGGGTCACTACGCGTTCGGTTATCCGCTCCTGCTCGCCACGCTGTTCGCCGCGATGATCCTCCCCACCGACCCCGTGTCGGTGCTGGCGCTGTTCGAGGAACTGGGGGCACCCGAACGACTGTCGGTGCTGGTCGAAGGGGAGAGCCTGCTCAACGACGGCGTCGGCGTCGTCGTCTTCTCTGCCCTGTTCACGCTGGTCACTCAGACGCCGCCGAACACGGACCTCTCGGAACTCATCTCGCCGGAGGTCATCGCCGAAACGGGACTCGAAATCATCGTCGCCAGTCTCGGCGGCTTGATAGTCGGCCTCGCCGCCGGCTACTTCATCTACCGCGTCATGGTCAATCTGGACGAGCACATGACCGAAATCGTCCTCACGCTCATCCTCGCCTACGGCAGTTTCCTGCTCGCGGAACACTACCTCCACGTCAGCGGCGTCATCGCCACCGTCACCGCGGGACTGCTCATCGGCAATCGCGGTGCGGAGTACGCCATGAGCCCACAGACGAAGATTTCGGTGTTCAACACGTGGGACACCGCCGCGTTCCTCGTCAACACCCTCATCTTCGTCCTCATCGGAGCGAAGACGCCCATCCACCAGATGGTGAACAACTGGCAACTCATCGCCATCGCCATCGTTCTCACTATCTTCGTCCGCGCCGTCACCGTCTATCCCTTCACCGCTGCGGTCAATCGATTCAGTCGGCGCGACATCCCGTTCTCCTACCAGCACGTGATGATCTGGGGCGGCCTGCACGCCTCGATTCCCATCGCGCTGGTGCTTGGACTTCCGAGCGACTTCCCGCACATCGGTGAACTCCGCTCGATGGTGTTCGGCGTCGCGGCGTTCAGCCTCGTCGTCCAAGGACTGACGATGAGCAACCTCCTCGACCGCCTCGGAATCATCACACGGACGGAGACGGAGGAACTGTACGAACTCCTCCTCGGACGCGCACGGGCGGTCGATTCCGCCCTCGACGCCGCGGAGCGCCTACACAACCGCGGTGACCTTCCGGGCGACGTGTACGACGACTTCCGCGGCGAGTACGAAAACGAAAAGGACGACCTGAACACCGCCATCTCCCGACTGCTCCGGGAGAATCCCGGACTCCGCCGCGAGGAACTCCTCGTCGGAGAACGCCGCGTTCTCAAACAGGAAAAGAGCGCCATCATGGACGCCATGCACTCGGGCGTCATCAGCGACGACATCGGCGAACGACTGCTCCAAGAGGTGGACCTCAAACTCGACCGGGTCGACACCGGCCAAAGCACCGTCCGCGACGACCCCGACAACGAAGCCTACGAGGAGTTCTGGCGCGCCCGCGCGTCCGAATACGGCCTCGATTCAACTCCCAGCAACGACTGACGCGACGGGCGAAACGGCGGGAATCGGCGGGAACCGGCGGAAACCGGCGGAGGGCTACTCCGTGACGTATATTTTGCCGACCATCCCCGCGCTCTCGTACGGCGCGCTGTGGAATTTGTAGAACCCCGGAACGTCGAAGGTGTGGCCGTACTCGTATCCCTCGTCGTAGAGACCGCTCGACCCACCGGGCGTTCCCCGCCAGTTCGCGCCGTCGGGTTGCACGTCGACGACGAGATTGTTGCCGTCCGACTTCCAGACGAAGGTGACTTCCGTTCCGACGGGGACGGCGAGCGGACGGTCCGTACCGGGCGCGAATTCGAGGTTCCCCTCGGGACCGACTTCGACCGGAAGGTCGGCTTTCGTCGCGTGGTTTTCCGGCGGTTCCGCGTCGGCGTCCTTCGATTCGGCGACCGTAACCGTTCCGGTCGCCCCCGCCGCCTTGTGCGGGGCGCAGTAGTACTCGTACCTGCCCAGTACGTCGAAGGTATGTGCGTAGCGATATCCGTCGTCGTACAGCTTCGATACTTTACCGGGCGTCCCCTGCCAGTTCGCGCCCTCGGGTTGGTCGTCCACGTAGATGTTGTGGGTGTCCGAGTCCCACACCCACTCCACCGTCGTTCCGGGAAGGACAGTGACGTCTCGGGGTTCGAACCCGAGGTTTCCGTTCCTGCCGACGATCACGGTGATATCCGCTTCGGAATCGTCGCCGTTCGAATCGGGTTGACCGAGCACGAGACAGCCGCCGAAGGAGGTCCCGAGTGCCAACGCGCCGGTCGCTTTCATCATCGTCCGTCTGTCGTGATTTGGGGTCATGCGAAAATACAGGGTTACCTACACGTCCGCGGCAAAAAATACCGGTATCCGATTCTCAGTTGTTGAAAATCGAATGTTTTCCTCCCCTTCTCCTCTCTACACCTTCTCCTCCACTCTTCCTCTTCTCCCACTTCTCCCACTCCTCCCACTTCTCCTACTCCTCTTCTCCCACTTCTCCCACTCCTCCCACTTCTCCTACTCCTCTCCTCCCACTCTTCCCACTTCTCCTATTTCTTCTCCTCCCCAGACGACCCGAACGTTCAAGTAGCGAAACGGGACCACTCCGGGACGACCGACAACGTGAATCCACCAGTCGGTCCGCTACCCATGAACTGTCAAAACTGTGAACACTCCGATTCGTTCGTCTTGCTTCTCGACGTCGCCGCTCGTGTCACGAACACCGACGCGACGCCGTGCGACTGGTCGTTCTGTGTCCAATGTCCGGCCTGTGGGAGTACCGACGTCGACGGCGACCCGACGCGACTGTTCGACCGACTTCAGGACTCGACGATGTCGTCGTAAACCGCGTCGTTGGCGGGCGTCGTCTCGTCCGTCCACGTCACCAGCGTCGCCCCGGACCCCTCGGCCGTCTCGGCCAATCGCCGTTCGAGCGCGCCGACGCGAATCGGATGGAGACAATCGACCAAATGTGGGTGTTGGCGAAACCAAACGGCGTCGAACACCCCATCGGAGAGCATCCGTGCCACGTAGTCGGTGGCGTCCAACAGCGTTCGCGTATCGAATCGTCGTCGTTCTCGCCCGTCCTCCTTCGGCGTCGTGACGTACACGGGAAGATTCGGAGTATCCCCTCGGTACGTCGCGACGAATCCCGCATCGAACGCGACGACGGTATCGAGTGGTTCGATCGGCGACTTCCACCCACGGACGAGGACACACCTCGCCTCCCTGTTGTGTATCCGACGGACGCGGCGTTGTGTCATTATCGTCATATGTGACTATTTAGTCGAAATAGCTACAAATCCATAACGGTACCGATTACCTTGGAGGGTGTAGATGACGTCCGAACAGATACTGGGCACGACGACCGTAACACAGCGCTGGCGAATCAGCCTCATCAAGGCGGTTCGAGAGGAGTTCGAAGAGGCGGGCGAGGAAGTGAAAGAGGGTGACCGACTCGTGTTCAAGAAGCGGGACGGGCAAATCGTCGTCGAACCGGCGTGAGAAGGCAGGAGACAACGGTCTCGAATCGACCCCGGCAGTCGCGGGGGAGAAAACAAAACATTACTTACTACGCTTCGAGGGTTCGGGTATGCCCCTTCGGAAACCGCCGTTGCGCGACCGACACGACGAGCGGGGCGCGACGTTCACCGAGTTCGGCGGCTGGGATATGCCGGTCGAATTCGATTCGATAAAGCAAGAACACGAGAGCGTCCGGCACTCCGTCGGCATCTTCGACGTCTCCCACATGGGGGAAATAGAGGTCAGCGGACCCGATGCCGGGCGTCTCATGCAACGACTGACGACCAACGACGTAACCCAACTGTCGCCCGGCGACTCCCAGTACGCGATGATAACCGACGAGGACGGCATCATCATGGACGACACCGTTCTCTACCGGCTGCCGGAGGAGGACGACGCGGAGTTCCTGTTCATCCCCAACGCCGGCCACGACGAGATGATGCACGACCGCTGGAAGCGGTTCCGTAGCGAGTGGGATCTGGACGCGGAAATCCGCAACGCGACGGACGACTACGCGATGTACGCGGTCCAAGGCCCCGACGCAGCCGATGCGGTAAACGAGGCCGCGGACGAGTCGCTCGCCGACCTCTCGAAGTTCGAAGCGGAGTACGCGAACGTCGCGGGCGTTCGGTGCTGGGTCGCCCGCACCGGCTACACGGGCGAAGACGGATACGAACTCATCCTGCCGTCGGACGAGGCCGAAACCGTCTGGGACGCCTTCGACTGTCAGCCCTGCGGGCTCGGCGCGCGCGACACGCTCCGAACCGAGATGGGCTATCTCCTCTCGGGGCAGGATTTCGACTACGAAGACGACCCGCGGAACCCGTACGAGGCCAAAGTAGGTTTCACGGTGAAACTCGATACGGAGTTCGTGGGCCGCGATGCGCTCGAACGGGCGAAAGAGGAGGGCGTCGAGGAGACGTTCGTCGGATTCCGACTCGTGGACAGGGGCGTTCCCCGACACGGCTACGACATCACGAGCACCGAAGACACCATCATCGGGACGGTCACGAGCGGGACGATGAGTCCGACGCTCGGCGAACCCATCGGTCTGGGATACGTTCCGACGGACTACGCGGACCCCGGAACCGTCATCCGCGTGATGGTGCGCGGACAGTCGAAAAAGGCAAAGGTTGAGAGCACACCGTTTCTGAAAGACAAATAATGAGCTTCGAAGTACCAGAAAACCGCAAGTATCTTGAATCGCACGAATGGGTGGAAGTAAACGACGGAACCGGAAAAATCGGCATCACCGATTTCGCACAGGACGAACTGGGCGACGTCGTGTTCGTCGAACTTCCCTCCGAAGGTGACGAACTCGAACAGGAAGGCGACCTCGGCGTCGTCGAGAGCATCAAAGCCGTTTCGGACCTCTACTCGCCCGTTTCCGGAACCGTCACGGCCGTCAACGACGAGTTGGAGAGCACCCCGGAACTCGTCAACGAGGACCCATTCGGCGACGGATGGATGCTCGAAGTCGAACTCGACGACGAGGGCGAACTGGACGACCTCCTCTCCGCGGACGAGTACCGCGAGCAGATAGAGTAACGCTCTCCGACCGAGTCACTCGCTTTTTCGCCCGACGTCACGACGATAGCCGAGCGACCGCGGACGGTCGGACGTCGTCGTTGCCCGCGATAGAATCCGAATGACTGACCGGGAAGATTCCCCCTTCGTTTGCGTTTCCGTGCATACTTTACCGCCTTCCACGGCGACGACAGTACGAATGTATACACAATCGTGCAACTCGCGCGGTCGCTTTCCTCGCATATTAAAAGGGTGCGCTCCCTAGCCGGAATCAATGACCGGAGGCAACGCGAGTACGGGAAGCCCGTACGCACCGCACACGGCCGAGGAGACTGCCGCGATGCTCGACGCGGTTGGGGTCGAAAGCGAAGAAGAACTGTTCGACATCCCGGACTCGGTCCGTTTCGACGGCGAGTTCGACATCGAAAAACGTACCGAACAGGCGACATACCGCGAGTTGCAGCGAACGCTCGGCGAGAACCGTAATCTGACGGAATTTCTGGGGCGCGGCCACTACAGCCACTACGTCCCCTCGCTGGTCGACCACCTCGCCGACAGGTCGGAATTCCTAACCTCGTACACCCAGTACCAACCCGAGGTCACGCAGGGATTCCTGCAGGCGCTGTTCGAGTACCAGTCGATGCTGGTCGAGCTGACCGGCCTCGAGATCGCCAACGCCTCGATGTATGACCACGCGACGGCGCTGGCAGAATCGGCACTCCTCGCTGCACGCGTGCGGCAGACCAGCGGGAACCGTGTTCTCGTTCCCGATTCGCTCCTCCCCGAACGACGGAGCGTCCTCGAAAACTACACCGACGGGCCGGGACTCATCGTGGACGAGTACGCGATGGACGACGGGAACGTGGATCTCGACTCGCTCGCCGAATCGATAGACGAGGAGACGGTTCTCGTCTACGCCGAGAACCCGACGACGCGCGGGACCATCGAGGAGAACCTCACGGATATCGGTGCCCTCGCACACGAGAACGACGCCCTGTTCTGTCTCGGTACCGACCCCGTCGCGCTCGCGCTATTGCAGGAACCCGCCGCGGTGGGTGCCGACGTGGTCGTCGGCGACGCCGCGACGCTCGGCCTGCCGACGAGTTACGGGATGGGACTCGGCCTGTTCGCCACCCGCGAGGAGTTCGTCCGGCAGGTTCCGGGGCGGCTCGTCGGCGTCAGTGAAGAAAGCGTTGCGCCGACGGCGCAACGGGACGAAGGCGGCGACGCCTCCGAAGCGCGAGGCAACCGCGCCTACACCCTCACCCTCCAGACGCGCGAACAGCACATCCGCCGGGAACGTGCGACATCGAACATCTGCACGAATCAGGCGTGGGTCGCCCTCCGAACCGCGATGCACATCGCGTATCTCGGGTCGTCCGGGTTGGTCGAGTTGGCCGAGAAATGCGTCACGCTGGCCGACGACCTCGCCGAGCGACTCGACGACATCAGTGGCGTGCAAGCGCCGGTGAACGACCGCCACCATTTCCGCGAGTTCGTCGCCCACACCGACCAACCCGCGCCGCCCATCGTCGCCGACTTGGAGGAACGCGGCTTCGCGGTCCACGAGGTCGGCGAACACGAAGTACAGGTCTGTGTGACCGACGTGAACGAACACGCCGTCGGCGAGTTCGTCACGCTGTTCGCGGAGGTGGCGAAGTAATGCAATACACGCAAGCGAAGTGGGAACACGACGACGAGGACCTGTACGAACCGCTCCTGTCCGAGAAGGACGGAAAAGAGGTCGAAATCGAGTCGTCGCTCCCCGACGAGTTGACCCGTGATAGCCTCGATCTGCCCGAACTGTCCGAACCCGAGTTGGCCCGCCACTACACCCGACTGAGCCAGATGAACTACGGCATCGACAGCGGCCCGTACCCGCTCGGTTCCTGTACGATGAAGTACAACCCGAAGTTCACCGAGGACGTGGCGGCGCTCCCCGGTGCGAGCGTCCACCCCGACCGTTCGGAGGGGAGCGTCCAGGGAACCCTCGAACTCCTGTACGGCTTGCAGGACTACCTCGGCCGAATCGGCGGAATGGACGCGGTCAGCCTCCAACCCCCCGCGGGAGCGGCGGGCGAGTTCACCGGAATCCTCGTCGCGAAGGCCTTCCACGAGGCGAACGGACAGGGCGACCAGCGGACGGAAATCATCGTCCCCGACAGCGCTCACGGAACCAACCCCGCCAGCGCGGCGCTCGGTGGGTACGACGTGGTCGAACTTCCCAGCGCGGACGACGGCCGCGTCGATATCGAAGCGCTCGAAGCGGCGACCGGCGACAGCACGGCGCTGTTCATGCTCACCAACCCGAACACGCTCGGCCTGTTCGAGCGCGACATCGAGCAAATCGCGGAGATCGTCCACGGTGCGGGCGGCCTGCTCTACTACGACGGCGCGAACCTGAACGCCCTCCTCGGCCGCGCCCGACCCGGCGACATGGGCTTCGACATCATGCACTACAACGTCCACAAGACGTTCGCCACGCCGCACGGCGGCGGCGGCCCCGGTGCCGGCCCCATCGGCGTCGGCGAGAAACTGGCCGAGTTCCTGCCCGCCCCGCGGGTCGAAAAGACGAACGGAACGTACGAGCGATTCGACCCCGAACGCACCATCGGCAAGGTTCACGGTTTCACGGGCAACTGGCTCGTGTTGGTCAAGGCATACGCCTACATCGCCCGACTGGGCGACGAAGGCCTCTCGGACGCCAGCGCGAAAGCCGTTCTCAACGCGAACTACCTCGCCTCCCAAATCGACTACGAGGTCCCGTTCTCGCCCTTCCACCACGAGTTCGTCGCCAGCGCAGGCGACCAGGACGCGGCCGACGTGGCCAAACGGATGCTCGATTACGGCGTCCACCCGCCGACGACGAAGTGGCCCGAAATCGTTTCCGAGGCCCTGATGACCGAACCGACGGAAATCGAGAATCGAAAGACGCTGGACGAACTCGCCGACGCGTTCAACGCCGTCATCGAGGAGGACGACGAGACGCTCGAAGCAGCACCGCAAACGACGGCTGCAAAGCGTATCGACCAAGCGAGCGCGGCACGGAACCTGCGGCTTTCGTGGCACGCGCTGGACGATTAATCCGCTCGACGTCGTTTCGTATCACAACACATATCGTTCATTTCTACCTCTGCCGAGAGGTGAAACAAATCCTGAAACCGCTCTTCTCGTCCTCCACCTGTTCCTCGCTGGATGTAACGGTTCGATGTTCGATTCGGCAACGACGATGACGACGTCGACCCACCCTACTCCTGATCAAACTACGACAGGCACCGCGATAGAAGAATCTAGCACCACTCAATCTAGCACCACCCAGACTACGACGACACTTCAGTCGGAAGCCTGTGCCGTCACGAACGAAACGAAGGAGGGTGCCCTCATCGACGTTCGGCCGACGATACACGGTAGCGAGCGGGAAGTCATCATCTCGACGCAGTGGCGTTCGGACACGAACGTCTCGAAACTCGACGTGACGTTGGACGGGAACCGACTGTTCGACGTGCAGTCATCGGTATTCGCCGGGGAGAACGTGAGCGGGTTCGGCCGCCCCGTCGGAACCGCTCCGTTCGCCGGGCGACTGCACGTCGAACTCCACGACAACGGAACGCAGGTCGCACGGTATGACGCGTCCGTCGTCTGTGAGCGGTAACGAACCCTTTTTCGGGCATCTACGGAATTTCAGGTCATCGGAGATGTTTCGGGAACGTGAGTACGGTAAGTGCGTGTCATGATTGGAGTATGTTCTTATAATTCGGCGACTCCACCAGCGAGTATGGCATTACCCGAGCGTTGGAAAATGGGCCCCGAGTGGGATGGGTACAATAGCGTGGACGAAGAAACGCAGAAAGCCCTGGCCCTCTGGGCAGCTGATTGTGCTGAGCATGTTCTACATCACTTCGAGAAGGAGCGTCCGGACGACCCCCGTCCTCGGAAGGCGATCGAAGCGGCCCGTGCATGGACGCGCGGTGAAGTGACAGTGGGTGAGGCCGTAGATATTTCCCGTGAAACCCACGCAGCAGCTCGTGAAGCTACGGACACTGCTACCCGTGAAGCCGCTCGTGCTGCTGGGCACGCTATCGCAACTGCGCACGTTGACGCCCATTCCAGAGGAGCTGCGATCTACGCGATTAAAGCGGTTATCGACGCGAATCCGACCGACACCGACGCTGAGGATACCGAAGTAGAGTGGCAGTCCGAACAGCTTTCGGAACAGCTCCAATTCGTCGTCATTGCTAACGAAGATTAAGCAGCTTACCACCGAGTTGTTATAATACGTCCAAATTTTGGCCTGCTGGTTGCATCAAAAAACGAGGACACCACTGTCTGCGTGAAACAACCGTTGAAACAGTCCATCCTCCGAAACTGTATCACTATCACGCGATACCGTATTTCACATATCTGAATTTGATTTATGTAGGTGTGCGGCGCGACAGGGAGCGTCGTCACTGAGCGGTGAAACGTGGTCACTGAGTGATAAAACGGACGGAAGAAGCCGAAAATCGAGGTTATGCCGACGCGGAGTCGATGTCGCCGTTGATTCGAACCAGTGCGTAATCACATTCGGAGCACTGCCACTTCGTCTTCTCACCGAGGTGGAGATTCGTACTCGCACTGCGCCAAAACGTCTGTTCGCCCTCGCAATCGGGGCATTCGTGTTGAATTTCGAGACTCATGTCTGTCTCTCCGTGTCTGACGAAGTTGAAGATACTGGTTTCTCCCGGCTACTCCTCGCCTCGTTCGAGATGGAGCGAGTCGAAAAACCGGTGTAACACGCGCCGGGACGCGAACTGAACGAGTTCCTCGTCGTCGGCGTCCGCGTCGGCGAACAGACCGAGCGGAATCTGTGCACCGGCCATATCGGCGTGTCCCCCCGCGCTTCCGACGTCGCCGAACGCCTGTCGGAGGACGTTGCCCGCGTGAACCCGGGGGTCGATGGACCGCGCACTCATCTCCACGGACCCGTTGACGACGCCAAAGACGAGCACCGTATCCACGCCTTCGACGTTCAGGAGGTAGTCGGCCGCCTGCGCGAGCGCGTCGCGTTCGGTCGTTCGCCCGGCCGAGGTGGCGAGCGTCGCCCCCCGCTGGACGCGGTTTCGAATCGCCTCGCCGATGGCGTCCACCGTCGCCGGGGAAAACGCCGCGCCGTACAGCTCTTCCAGCAGTTCGAGGTCGGCGTGCCGGCAGACGTAGAGTGCGGCCTCGTAATCGTGTGGCGTCGGATTACGAATGAAGTCGATCCGTTCGCGATGGAGCGCGAACAACAACGCCGACCCGAGTTGGACGTTCACCTCGATGCCGAGATCCTGTAGATATTCGACGAGAATGGTCGCTGTCGCGCCGTAATCCTTGCGTACGTCTACGAATTCGGCCGATGGTTCCTCCGTGGAGTGATGGTCGATGATGATGTCCGGTTTTACCGAGTCGAGCTCCGTGTGGCCCGCAGGTGTCGAATGGTCGACGAACGCGACACGTTCGAACTCCTCGGGGTCGAACGTATCGAGATGGTCCAACTCGACGTGAAGGAGGTTGACGAACGCTCGGTTCTGTTGGTGGGAGATCGCTCCCCCGTAGAACAGTTCCACGTTTTCCACACCGACGGATTCGGCGATGACCGAGAGCGCGAGCGCGCTAGCGATACAATCCGGGTCGGGGTTATCGTGGCAAACGACCGCGAGCGATTCGACCCCCGCGAGGTACTCGACTAACTCCTGGGCGCGGGTCATGTTGGCTGTTCGACCCGAGAAAGCATCAAAGCGTGGCTGGGTATCCGACGGGATTTTGGGAAATAAACTACATGTTGCGATACGAAATCAGGATGGGGAATGAAAACGGGTTTGGTGAAGCTCCGATCACACTCGCTGGGGACTGGTGCTCCCTCTTCGGAAAGTCGCCGGGTCACTCGCTGGGCCGCTCTCTTCGGTTCTCGGCTCTCTGCCGGTTGCTGTGTCTCAAAAGTCGTTCTGGCACGCTTGAATGACTAGTTTTGGCTCGTCGTACAGGCTGTTGACCGTGTGCTTTCCCTTTCCCCTTCCGCGCCCTCGCTGGTCCTGTTTGATGAGGTCGAGAAACTCCAATTCGGTGAGCAAATCCCTAACACGTCGTTCCTTCAGGGGTTCGGAGTCCATCTGTTCGCAGATTTGGTGGTAGGAGTGCTGGACGACTTTGTTCGGAATCTCGGGGTCCTCCTCGTTCGACTGTTGGACCCGCGAGGCGAGCGCGAGCAGCACGTAGCGCGCGTGCGGTGGTTGCTTGGAGATGAGTTCTGAGATGCGGTTCGCCCCTTCGCGGTCCTGTGCGACGTCGACGTGTTCGTCTCGAACGACGGATTTTCGCTCCTCCTCTGCGACTTCGCCCGCGAACCGAAGCACGTCTATCGCCTTGCGGGCGTCGCCGTGTTCGCGTGCTGCCAGCGCGGCGACCTTCGGAATCACGTCGGTTTCGAGAACGCCGTCCACGAAGGCGTCGCGCCGTGATTCGAGGATTTCTCGGAGTTGCGTCGCGTCGTACGGCGGGAAGACGTAATCACGCTCACAGAGGCTGCTCTTCACGCGCTCGTTCAACTCGTCTTTGTACCGGATCTTGTTCGAGATGCCGATGACACCGAGGTTACACTCGTCGATTTTTCCGGCCTCGTTCGCGCGCGAGAGGTTCATCAGGAGGTTGTCCCCGGCGGTGTCACCGCTTTTGTCGCCGATTCCTTCGAGTTTGTCCACCTCGTCGAGGATGATGATGGCGACGTCGTACATCTGTTCGAGGACCGTCCACAGTCGGTTGTAGTACATCGAGGTGCTGATTCCCTGCTCCGGGATGGTCGTACCGCTTCGCTCCTCGTCGTTGAGTTGGGCGGCGATGGATTGGACGACTTGTGTTTCCGTCGAATCCTGTAGACAATCGATGTAGGCGAACCCGGCGTTGACGTCGTTCCGACCGGCACGCTGCATCATCTGACGGCTGATGAACTTCGTACAGAGGGACTTTCCGGTGCCGGTTTTCCCGTAGAGAAAGATGTTGTTCGGGGTGTTGCCGTTCAGTGCTGGTCGAAGCGCCGTTCCGAGCCGTCGGAGTTCGTCTTCCCGTCCGATGATTCGGTCGCCGTCGGGGAGGTGTGAGACCTGCAAGAGTTCCTTATCGTTGAAGATAGCCGTATCGTCGCCAAAATAATCCACTGACTCGGACATCTATAGACACGTATGTCGGGAGGGGCCATATAAAACTACCTCCACAATGCCGTTGTAAATATAAGAAACAAACGATAGGGGATCTCTAACACCGTTTTCTGACACCTCATTGCCGTTGTAACGACACCGGATTGCCGCTGTAACGTCAGTCGAATGGCGTCGAACGGACACCGTGTTGCCGTTGTAACGGTCAGCGTCGTTTAAATACGTGTGGATTTGATTTTGTAGTTGGGACACTCCGGGTTGCCGTTGTAAGTTGGGGGTGTGGTGGAGGGGAAAGGAGGGTGAAGATGGGGTTGGGGGAAGAGTAGCTGGGACGAGAGTGGAGACGAAGTAGAGCTGAAGTGGGGATGAAGCGGAGATGGGACGTGGGCGAAAATAGGATAACGGTAAAATGTAGTGGGGTATGCGGAACCGTGTGTCGGGGAATTCGACGAAGAAAACTCCGTTTTTCCGATGCTGAACGTCGAAAGCGTCCTTACGAGCAATGGGGACTTCTACTGGAATCAAGACGCGACCGAGTCGCTATCGTTGGTTTGCGACTCTCCTATGGAGCAGTTAACGGATCGGATATTTAATTCTACTGCTTCGACATAGGTGTATCAATCGTTCGTCTTCGAATTATCGTTGATTATGTTCCTTCGTCATCATTTTACCATCCGTTTCAACCATATGACGACTGGCAAACATTTCTCTCTGGATTCAAAAACACGCTTGCCAACACCATTCGATGATTCCTCCGCCTTCAACTCCTCTACCCCGATCTTACAGCGGCAACATGGGGTGTCAGACAGATTTCTCTGAATCAGACCGTTTCGGCATTACTCGAACTGCCATCTCGTCGCATCGTTCGGGTAGTCATTCCACGCGAAGACGGTTTCCGGGCGCACCGCGAAGAAGGGCGTTTCGTGGTGAATTCCGTACTTTCCTTGGTAGGCGGAATCGAGTCGTTCTTGGAGGTCTGTGTCGGTGACGCGCTCTGCGGCACCTTCGATGATGACGACCGCTTCGCCACTCTCTCGATGGACGACGACTCTGGAATCGACCTGCAAGTTTCGAACCCAGCGGGTACGCTCTCCGCCGCCACAGTGAAGCGTGTCATCGACCCAGACGCCCCACACTGGACGGGCGTGTGGATGGCCGTTCGGTCGCGTCGTACAGATCCAGTAGTACTCGTCGCTCGCCATCTGCTCGCGTACGAACGTCCACGAGAGCATTCCGGCCTCCTCGGTGATTCCGTAGCTCTGTTCGGTTTCCGGTCGACTTCGAAGCGAATCGAATTCCGCGACGTCGTTCCCCACCATCGAGGAGCGTACGACGCGAGAACGCAAAGAGGTATCCACTACCCCGCAACGGCAACCATCCCAGGACGGTAGACGGCAGCTAGCCGTTCCGGGACGGTAGCTTACTTTACGCTCGCGTCCCATTGCTCGTGTATGAGTTCGATAACCCTCTACTCACTCGACGGGTGTCCGTACTGCGAAAAAGTCCACGACGCGCTCGACGACGCCGACATCGAATACGAGACGGAGTGGGTCGAAGCGCTCCACTCCGAGCGGAACGAGGTCAAACGCGTTAGCGGTCAACGCGGCGTCCCGGTCCTCGTGAACCAGGATTCGGGGGTCACGATGGCCGAGAGCGACAAGATCGTCGAATACGTGCAGCAGTCGCTCGAATAAAAATGGAGAACTCACTCGCATGAAAATCTACACAGGACGCGGCGATTCGGGGCAGACCGACCTACAAAACATGTCTCGCGTCTCGAAGGCCAGTCCGCGAATCGAAGCCTACGGAACGGTGGACGAGGTGAACGCCCTCATCGGACGCTGCCGACCGACGGGTCACGACGACGTGGACGAGAACCTCCGCGAAATCCAAAATCACCTTCACATCGTGCAGGCCGACTTCGCCAACCCGGACCCGGACGAGGACGACCCGCAAGTAACCGGAGAACACGCCGACCTCCTCGAATCGTGGATGGACGCCTACGACGAGGAGTTGGACCCGCTCACCTCCTTCATCCTTCCCGGCGGAAGCGAAGCGGGGGCGAACCTCCACCACGCCCGCGCCGTCTGCCGCCGCGCCGAGCGCCGCGCAGTCGCGCTGGCGAGCGAGGAGGGCATCAACGAGGATGCCGTTACCTACCTGAATCGACTCTCCGACGCGCTGTTCGTTTTTGCCCGCGTGGTCAACAAGCGCGACGGGGAGCAAGAAGAGAGTCCGACGTACTGACGACATCTCTTGAAACTGCGTACGATGGCACGATACCAGATGCGAATGCGATACGGTGCGAAAGGTAACATCGAATTCAGTAACACTCGCATCATGATGCAGCGAGTGCTCTCGCTCATCATTCTCGTCGTTGGCGTCTGGTAGATGCTCACGTCGGGATTCTTGTGAGAGGATAAAACAGCTCCCGACGAAGATTTGTTTCTCGGCTTACAGTCCCAGTTCGCGCCCGATAACCAAATGCTGAATCTCGCTGGTCCCTTCGCCGATTTCCATCAGTTTGGCGTCCCGCAGGAACCGCTGCGGGGCGAAGTCTTCGGTGTACCCGTATCCGCCGAGAACCTGCACGGCGTCCTCGGAGACTTTCCGTGCCGATTCGCTGGCGTCGAGTTTCGCCAGCGCGCTCTCGTGGGAGACGGAGTAACCTTCGTCGTACTTGCACGCCGCCTTGTGGGTCAGCAGGCGCGAGCGCTCGATTTTGCGGTCCATGTCCACGATTTTGTTGCGGATGGCGTCGAACTTCGAGATGGGCTTGCCGAACTGCTCGCGCTCCAGACTGTATCGGTGGGCCGCTTCGTAGGCACCTTGCGCGATTCCGGTCGAGAGTGCGGCGATGGAGATGCGCCCCCCGTCGAGTGTTTTCTTCGTCTGCTCCCAACCGTCGCCTTCCTCGCCGAGCAGGCGGTCCTCCGGAATCCGGCAGTCGGTGAACTGGATTTCACAGGTCGGCGAGGCGTTGAGTCCCATCTTGTCCCATATGGTCGTGACCTCGAACCCGTCGTCCTCCTCGGGGTCGACGATGAACGTCGAGATGCCGCCGTAGCCCGCGTCGGAGTCGGTGACGGCTTTCACGAGGACGCTTCCCGCCTCGCTGGCGTTGGTGATGAACTGCTTCGTGCCGTCGAGAACCCACTCGTCACCCTCCTTCACCGCGGTGGTGTCCATGTCGCTGGCGTCGGATCCGGAACCCGGTTCCGTGAGCGCCCACGAACCGAGATACTCTCCCTCCGCGAGCGGCGTGAGCCACCTCTCCTTCTGTTCTTCCGTGCCGAACATCTCGATGGGTTTCGACGCCAGCGAGATGTGTGCAGCATACGAGAGACCGATGGACCCGGACACCCGGCCCAATTCCTCGGTGACGAGGGCGTACATCAACTGGTCGCCACCCAATCCGCCGTACTCCTCGGTGATGGGAACGCCCATCATGTCGAGGTCGGCGAGTTCGTCGAAAATCTCCGCGGGGAATCGGTGTTCGGTCTCTATCTCCTGCGCGATCGGCTCTATCTCCTCGTCGCAGAACTCCCGAACGGTGTCCCGCACCATCTTGTGTTCGCCGGGAAGGTTGAAATCCATGTGCAATTTTTGCGCGGGTTTCGCTATAAAGACACCGCCATGTCTTCGACATGGCGAGCCTTCAGTCGCTCTGCTCCTGAAGACACCGAAGCAACGTACGTTGCTTCGAGGTCCCGCTCACTCCGTTCACGGGACCACCGCAACAACTCCGTTGTCGCGAGCCCTCGTTCGCTTCGCTCACGAGGACACCGCAGCAGCAACGCCGTTGCAAGCCTCCGCTCGTCTCACTCGCGAACTCCGAAATCACCATCCGCTAACTGAACTATCCTCGCCAGCGAGAGTCTTTATCAATAGGGGAGACTAACCAACCTTCGATGGGTATTCGGCGACTGGTTCGCGGCACGATAGAGTGGCCGCGTATCGAGGCGGTCATTCGAGAAATCGCGGAACGATACGATCGCGAGGAGGTTCGCGTCGAGTTCATCGACGCCGACAACTGGCTCTCGACGCCGTGCGTCGTGGACGACGAGTGGTTCGTCAAGATAACCACCGATCAGAACTCACTCGTCCACGCGTTGTTCACCAGTGTTCGAAACCTCGGTGCGTTCAGTAGCGGCACCGAGGGCTTTTTCGAACACTTCGCCGGACCGGACGAGATGGCCGAACACGAACTCGAAGCCACACGGAAGATGCGCGAAATCGGGCTGAACGTCCCGGCACCGATAGAGTCGTTCGAGTACGACAACCTCGGCGTACTGGTGATGGAGTACCTCCCGGACTTCGAGACGTTCGAGCAGATGCCCGAAGCGGAGGTGCGTGCGTACGCCACGAACCTCTTCGCGGCGCTGTCTCGAATGCACGAGAACAATCTAGCGCACGGCGACCTGCGCGGCGAAAACATCCTCGTCGCCGACGAGGAGATATACTTCATCGACGCGACGAGCGTAAACGAGGAGCGAATCGACGAAGCGCGGTCGTACGACCTCGCCTGTGCGCTGGCGTCGCTCACGCCGCTCATCGGTGCCCGTGACGCGGTGGTGGCCGCCCGGGAGCATTACTCGTCCGAGGAACTCCTCGCCGCCCGCGAGTTCCTCGACTTCGTGAACATGCGCCCGGACCACGACTTCGACGCCGTGAGCGTCAAAGGCGAAATCGAAAAGCTCGCCGACGCGGAAGGGGGAAACTGAGGTTCTTGACGGAAATTTCACATCACCGGAACGCTCTTCGTTCCGGTCGGTGACTGTCACGATATGAACGACGAGCGACCGCGAATCATCAGCGAGTCGAACCTCGACTGGGACGAAGAATCACACGGCTCCGATTTTGCGATTCGGCGGAAACAACTCGGAGGGATGGCCGGCGGCGAACGGCTGGGATGCAGTCTTTACGAACTTCCGCCGGGCAAAAAATCGTGGCCGTATCACTACCACACCGGTAACGAAGAGGCGATTTTCGTCCTCGATGGAGCGGGAACGCTTCGAACCGAGGCCGGCGAACTGGACCTCGAAGCGGGCGATTACGTCGCGCTTCCGGTCGGGGAACGGTACGCCCGACGAGTCGTCAACGACTCCGAGGGGGCGCTTCGGTACCTCTGTTTTTCGACCATGCGCAACCCGGACGTCTCGGTGTATCCCGATTCGGGGAAGATCGGTGTCTTCGCGGGGTCGGCACCGGGTGACCACGCCGGGAGAACCTTGGGCGGTTACTTCCCGCTTACCGCCGAGGTGGGGTACTGGGATGAGGAGGACGAGGATGCGTAGGATGAGAGTGACGAAGAAGCGTAGGATGAGAGTGACGAGGAAGCGTAAAAAGAAGGCGTGGAAGAACGAACGGTGCGGCCAGAGGAAATATCTCCCTATTTTCATCGTCCACGCCCGGTAAAATTGACCTCGTTCGATAGGAATTGGGAGTCTTTTTTAGCGTACCCGTCCGAGTTCTGCTCGAAGATATGAGTCAACAAGCCAGCGAGCAAGTTTACAGCCACTACATCGGTGGCGAGTGGCGCGACGGCGCGGGCGACGAAACGTTCGAGAGCGTCAACCCGGCGACGAAGGAGTCGCTCGGCGAGTTCCAGCGCGGGACACCCGAGGACGTCCAAGCCGCCCTCGACGCCGCGGAGGAGGCAAAAGAGGAATGGCGCGAACTTTCGTACATCAACCGAGCGGAGTACCTTTGGGACATCTACCACGAACTCCGAGAGCGAACGGACGAACTCGGCGAAGTCATCACGAAGGAATGTGGGAAGGAGATTTCGGAGGGGAAAGCGGACGTCGTTGAGGCTGCGCACATGGTCGAGTGGGCCGCGGGTAACGCCCGGCACCCGCACGGCGATCTCGTCCCGAGCGAGATTCCGAGCAAGGACGCCTACATGCGCCGCAAGCCGCGGGGCATCATCGGTTGTATCACCCCGTGGAACTTCCCGGTCGCCATCCCGTTCTGGCACATGGCCCTCGCGTTGGTCGAAGGGAACACTGTCGTCTGGAAACCGGCGGAGCAGACGCCGTGGTGCGGGCAGATCATCGCCGAGATGTTCGAGGACGCGGGCATCCCGGACGGCGTGTTCAACATGATCCAAGGCTTCGGCGACGCCGGTAACGCCATCGTCGAGGACGAGCGCGTGGACACGGTGCTGTTCACCGGGTCCTCGGAAGTCGGTCACAAAATCGCGGGCAAGGTCGGCGGCGAACCCGGAAAACTCGCGGCCTGCGAGATGGGCGGCAAGAACGGCATCGTCATCACCGATGAGGCGGACCTCGACGTCGCGGTCCACAGCGCCATCATGTCCTCGTTCAAGACGACGGGCCAGCGCTGTGTCTCCTCCGAGCGCCTCATCGTCCACGAGGACGTCTACGACGAGTTCAAGGAGCGCTACGTCGAAACCGCGAAGGAAGTCTCCGTCGGCGACCCGCTCGACGAGGACACCTTCATGGGGCCGATGGTCAACGAGGAACAGGTCGTGAAGTTCGGCAAGTACAACCAACTCGCCAAGGACGAGGGTGCCGAGGTGCTCGTGGACCGCGAGGAACTCGACGACGACGAGATTCCGGACGGCTTCGAGGACGGCTACTGGGTCGGTCCGTTCGTCTACGAGGTTGACTACAGCCCCGACCTGCGCTGCATCCACGAGGAAGTGTTCGGCCCGCACGTCGCCCTGATGAGCTACTCGGGCGACATCGAAGAGGCGGTCGAAATCCACAACGACACGCCCTACGGACTGGCCGGCGCGATCATCAGCGAGGACTACCGACAAGTCAACTACTTCCGCGACAACGCGGAGATCGGCCTCGCCTACGGCAACCTCCCGTGCATCGGCGCGGAAGTTCAGTTGCCCTTCGGCGGCGTGAAGAAGTCCGGCAACGGCTACCCGAGCGCCCGCGAAGCCATCGAGGCAGTCACCGAGCGGACGGCATGGACGCTCAACAACTCGAAGGACATCCAGATGGCACAGGGTCTCTCGGCGGACATTAAGACCGAGGACGAGTAAACCCCCGTCTACCGTTCGTCGTCACGACGTCACAATCGACCGTTCGAACTTTCTTTGGAACGCGCCGGTGAGACACGTCTACGGGATTTCTACGGTCACGTGCCGCACCCGATTCACGTACGATTCCGAAAATAGGTCTCTCGAAGAAGACGGTGTTTCGATTTTGGTTCGCAAAGGTGGAAGACGACGGAGAGACGGGACGGGTGGGTGGTGGCTTCCGGAAGCCGATGTGGGTCCGACCAGTTCCCACGGAACGAAGCGCACAGTCCCAGTTGTTGTTGCCAACACACGACGAGAAAAGCGTCGTACACTGGCGTTCATCCATTTTGCCTTCTCGGTAATAAATCTGTGCAACTTGCGTCGGTTTTTACTCGGCCTCCTCGACGATGGACAAACGGCGAGAGCACTCCCGACGACCTGATAAATCCGTTGCACGTGCAACAGGGTCGCTTAGGGAAACTCCGCCGGTGTATCCTCATGCTGATTCATTATGAGTGGAGAGACACTGAACGACCTGTTTCAGGCCGGATTGAAGGAGATGTACTACGTCGAAAACGAACTCTTCGACGCGCTGGACGAACTGGCGACCGAAGTCGACCACGGGGATCTCCAGAACGCGTTCGAAGAACACCGGAGCGAAACCAGGGACCACGTGGACCGTCTCGAAAGCGTGTTCGACCACATCGGAGTGGCCGCCGAGCAAAAACAGCTGTACGCGCTCGACGGACTCATCGAGGACCACGATGAGTTCACGGACGAAAACCCCGAACAGGAGGTACTGAACCTGTTCGACAAGGCGGCAGCGGAGAAGTCCGAACACCTCGAAATCGCGGCCTACGGCAATTTGGCCTTCATGGCCGACAAACTCGGTCACGACGAGGCCGCCGACCTGCTCGAAGAAAACCTCCGCGAGGAGGAGAACGCGCTGGACGAGTTGAAATCCATCAGCGAGCAGTACGACGTGGAATCGGTTCCGATGCAGGGCTGACGGACGCCCAGTCTTCCGCTTTTCTTCGTACACTCGAAACGATGAGGGTTTGGCGAGGCGCTTCGCGCCTTTCGTCGCTCGCGGTCGTCACACCTGCTTGCTCACGTACGGCCCGTCCTGGTGATACCCCAACTTGTTCCTGTAGTACTCCCGCGCGCCGATGCCGGAGATGACGCTCACCTTGTCGTAGCCCGCGTCGGCGGCTATCTCTTCGGCCTTCGCCATCAGCTTTCGTCCGTAGCCGCGGTGTTGGTGTTGGGTGTCCTCGCTCGCCGCTCCGACAGTTACCTCGCTGCCGTAAACGTGGAGTTCGCGGACGACGGCGGCGGCGTCGAGTTCGTGTCGGACCGGGTCGCCGGGGAACCGAAGCCGACAGAAGCCGAGAAGCAAGTCTTTATCAAAATCTTCGAAGCTGATGAAGTGTTCCGTGCCGCCCGCCGCCTCGTAGGTCAGCACGTCGAGTTCGACGTTCTCGGGTTCCTCGTCGTTCATGCCGACTTCGCGGCAGCGGATGCAGTCGCACGTCCAGCCGTGTTCTTCCATCCGCTGGCGTGCAAGTTGCCTGAGGTTGGACTTCCAGACGCCGCCGTCGATGAAGTCCGCCGGAATGTCGCGCTGGACGCGCTGGAGGCGGACGTACTTGGGAATCATCGACTTGATTTCGGCGACGAGTTCCGCGGCCTCCTCGTTGCGGAGCGGTTCGTACTCGCCCTTGTACCACCAGTCGTAGGTCGCGGTTCCGCGGACGACGAGCGTGGGATAGATTTTGAGGTAGTCCGGCTTCCACTTCTCGTCCTCGAAGATTCGGCGGAAGTCCTCGACGCACATCTCCTTCGACATGCCGGGTTGACCGGGCATCATGTGAAACCCGACCTTGAACGCCGAGTCCCGAAGGCGCTGATTCGCCTCGATGGACGCCTGTGCGCCGTGGCCGCGGTGCATCTCGCGGTTGATTCGCTCGAACGTCGTCTGGACCCCGACTTCGACCTTCGTGCCGCCCAGGTCGAGCATCCGGTTTATTTGCTCGGGGTCACACCAGTCGGGTTTCGTCTCGAACGTCGTCCCGATGTTGCGGATGTCGCCCGTCTCGTTCTCGGCGATGACGTCCTCCAGATACCGGAATTCGTGTTCGTCGGGCGATTGGGCGAAACTCTCGCCTTCTGCGGGTTCGGGTTCCTTGTTCACGTCGTAGTCGTTCATCGCCTCCAACGCGCGCTTGACGAACCACTCCTGATAGTCGTGGCTCCGGGCGGTCATCGTCCCGCCCATCAGGATGAGTTCGACCTTGTCGACTGGGTGGCCGATTTGGCGCAGTTGTTCGAGACGGAGCGTGACCTGTCCGTACGGGTCGTAGTCGTTCTGCACGCCGCGCGCCGCCGCCGGTTCGTGACCCGTGTAGCTCTGCGAGGAGGAGAACTCCGATGCGGGGCCGCCGGGACAGTAGAGACATTTTCCGTGCGGACACTGCTCGGGGCTGGTCATGATCGCGATGGGAGAGACGCCCGACGCGGTTCTGACGGGTTTGCGCCGGAGGACCGCCTCCAGCTCCTCGCGTCGCTCGTCCGGAGCGAAATCGAGAATCTCGGAGTTCTTCGGCACTTTCGGCGACGAGAACTCCGAACAGGCGTCGAGTTTGGCGCTCTCAACGTCGTCGCGCTCCACGTCGCCCGCGAGGATACGGTCTATCAGTTCCTCGCAAACCTGCTCGAACGCCTCCGTCTCCGTGGCGTCCGGCGTCTCGGTACTCATTACGTGATATTTGGTTGGTTCGGGCGGATAAGCGTGTCGTCTACGACCGATTCCGCGAGGAATGATGGGGAGGGACGAACCGGGGGAAAATGAAAAAGGATCCGTGAACCGGCGAGCTCAGTTCAACTCTACGCTGACGGCTTCGATGACGGCGTCGAGTGCCTCGTTGCGCTCGCCGCGGAGGAACTCGAACTTGCCGTCCTTCGTACCGACCGGGATGATTCCGGCTTCCGGCGCGCGGTCGCGAACCGAATCCGCGATGTCGCGGACGTTGATGTCGCCGTCGCTTCGGATGTGAACTTCGTCCTCGGCGAGGCCGAGGGTGACGTTCTGGCTACCGGCCTGGCCGGTCATGTCGTGGCGGTGAAGCGCGTCGAGGAGGACCGCCGTGGACGGGAAGTCGAAGCGATGAGTGTAGGCGTCCGTATCGAGGACGGTGAAGGTGACGCCGTTCGCGCCGCGGACCGTGAGGTTCGGTTCGGCGGTGTCGAGTTCGTTTTCGAGCTTCGTGCGGAACTGCTCGCTAACGTGTTCGGCGAGGTCACGCTTCGCGTGTTCGAAGAGGAGGTCGGTGATGAGTTCGCGCTTGTCCTCGTAGGACTGGTAGTAGGCTTCCAGCGCGACCGCCTCGCGGAGCGCGGTGACGTGATTCTCGTCGTAGCCCGCGTCGTCGGCGAGTTCGACGTATTCGCTCGGCGTGTCCTCCCAGTAGCTGACTGCCGGGAGGTGGGAGACGTCGTCGCGCACGTCGGCGTTGACGTGGGCCGCGACGTTCGCGCCGAGAACGCCGACGGTCACGTCGTCGCCCGATTCGCCGAGGAACGGGTTCACGACGCTGTCCGCGGTGTCGGCGACGTCGGTGTCCGGGTAGTGTGTGTCGACGACCACGTGGGGTGCGCCGTAGATGTCGAGGAGCGAGAGACCGTCGCTCGATTCGACGGTGCTTCCGGCGTCCACGAGCACGAAGAGGGGGAGTTTCTCCTCGTGGCGCTCGCGGTTGTCGAGCATGATGGTCGCGTCCTTCGTCGCGTCCTCCATGTCGTAGCAACCGTCTTCGAGCGGTCGGCGATCGAAGTAGTGGTACTGGGCATCGCTTCGTGCGTGTTCGTCGCGCACGAGCGGGAGGACGGCGCGTTCGATGGCCGCTCCGGCGACGTAGCCTTCCGCATTGGCGTTGTGTCGGACGATGATGGGGCGAGATTCGATGACGGCGCGCCGAATCGCACCGGCGGCGTCACGGATGTCGTCCCGAATCGCTTCGACGGCCGAATCGTCGCCGAGGAGGTCGACGTCGGCGGGGCGGGCCTCGTCTTCGAGCGCCTGTGCCAGTCGGTTTTCGACGGTCGTTTTCTCCTCTTCGGTCAGGGCGTCGAGTTGCTCCGTCTCGACTTGGAGTTCGTTGTTTCGGAGTTCGACTTCCCCGGTCAGTCGGGCGATGTCGCCCGTATCGACTTCGGGGTAGGCGCGGACGCCGGCCTCCTTGAAGGCCGCACAGTCCACGACGGCCGTTTCGTCGCGGAGTTCGAACACCGTCGGACCGCTCGTCTGGCTCGTGCTGACGATTTCGCCCTCGATACGGACGCGATCGCCAACTCGGTCGCCGAGCGTCTCGACGGTGACTCGCTCCGGTATCTCGGTCTGGGCGGAAACCGTGGCGCTTCCGACCGCGTTACCAGACCCGTCGGTCGTCGCCGACGGGTCCGACGTGCGTTCGGGCGTGGGTTCGGATTTCGGTTCGGAGGTCGATTCCGACGCGGAGTCGTCGTTCGAATCGGATTCCGAGTCGTCGGCCGCGGACGATCCTTCGGTTTCCGGTTCTTCCGTCTCCGGTTCTTCGCTCTCGGCGTCCTCGTTCGGCAGGTGAACGTCGGTTCCGTCTTGGATGAGTTTGCCGCGGAACTCGCGTTCGGACTGGCGGATGGACCAACTGAGGTCGATGTTGCCGTTGTCGCGCACGCCGATGACTTCGACGTACACGGTGTCGCCTTGGTCCCAATCCAGACTTTCGAGCCTGCTGTCCAACTCGCTTTTGTGAAGCAGGCCGGTTACGCGGTCACCGATGTCGATGAAGACGCCGAAATCGGCGAAACCGTCGACGGTGCCTTTGTAAAATCGACCGGGAGTGAGCTGTTCAGGGCTGCTACCGTGGAATTCAAAGAGAACGTCCTGCTCGTGGCTCGAACAAATCGGCCCGTCAGCAGGCGTCCCGCAAATGACGCAGTTACCCATTTATACTGGCAAAGAATAGTCCCGGCCTAAAACGGTTGTCGAATTACCGACGCCGTTTTCGGCGCGTCAGGTCGGAATGACCACCCGATCATTCCCGTCTATGAAACACGAATAAATATCTCCTCAGCGATCGAAATTGTAGATAAAATCAACTTTCACGAAAGAATACGAACAGCGAATCACCGATCATCATATTCGTTGTTTTCTTCACCATTCTACATTCTTCCCCCGAGTGGACGAGACGCGCCGAACGCGCGCCGAACCGACAGTTCGCCCCGATGGAGGACACGCCGAGCGCGAATCAGTAGTAGTAGAACGAGAACTCATCGCCGCAGTGATGGCAGTGAACGAGTTTCCCCTTCAACTGGTCGTCGTCGGAACTCCCTTCGATTCGTTTTCGACGGCTGATCTCCACGTGCGCTGCCGAGCCACAGTGCGGGCAACCAATGCTCATGGCTGACTGGGACATGGTCACGACTTCGGTTGGGGACGGCATAGTTATACTCTCGCTAATCGGATACATGTGACGTCTGATAACAGGCGGTAAAGAACGACGAACACGTTACGTCCGTTTTCGGTGGTGGTGACCGAAGAGGAGGGCCACGATGTTCGCAGCCAAGAGAAGCAAAAACGTCTGTAACTGACCGGGCGTTTCGAGTCCATTGGCGAGGAGGGGAACGTAAAGGAACGGCAGTACAACGGCCGTCCAGAAGCCGATGAAGCGAATCGAGGAGACGAACGAGAAGGAAGACGAGAGACGCGTCTCGTCGTCCTCCGAACCGTCCATCTCGTTTGGGTCGGTGAGGGTGGACATCTCTTCACCCCATGATACAATGTATCACGATATTATTATTGGTCACATAACGAACGGAAAAGAGTCCGTACGGTTCGGCGGGACGACGGATGGCAGTCCCTTCCGTCGCTATTCGAAGACCGGACTGTCGTCTTCGAGTCGTTCGATATCCGTCATTATCTTCCTGACGTCCTCGGGGAACAACGAGACTTGCACTTCGTTGCCGTCCTCGTCCTCGAAGACCAGTTTGACGCGCTTGTCACCGAACTCGCGCGCCTCCGCCGATTCCACGTCGAACAGTTTCGCCGTCGCTTTCTTGTTCGTAGGCCCGACGTTCTTCAACGAACCGTCCTTCAGTTCGACCATAAAATCGTCCAATCGGAGGTTGAGCATACCCTTCGATACGGCGTCCGTCCCTTAATTACCACGGGACGGCGCTCGCCAATCCCGGAACCGTCGCCACGAGGGCACCGAACCCGCCGAAGCCGTATCCGAACACGAGGGCGGCCGGAAGCGCGCCCACGACCGCTGCGCGGAGATAGGAGGTCTCGTGAACTTCGTGTATGCCGATGACGAGCAACACCGCACCGTACACCGTACAGACCGCCCGCAACGCCGGGAACGGCAGTCCGGCGAGCAGGCACGGTGCGACGGCGTAGCCGATGACCTGCACCGTCTCGCTGATACCGCCACGGCCGGGAACGAGCAACATCAGGATGACCGTCTGGAGCGCCGCCGTCAGGTGGAGGACGGCGGGCGCGACGAACAGTCCGACCAGTACCAGTGCGAGGAGTTCCGTGAGGAGCGGACCTCCCGCGACGGTGCCCACGTCCAAGCCGCCGGTCGCCATTCGCGTGGCGACTTCGATCAGCGTCACGAGGACGCCGAACACCATTCCCGGCGCTTGGTCGCCCGGTGCGACGCCAGTTCGGAAGAAGCGGCGCGGCCGCACGAGGATTTCAACCCACGCGCGGACGATGGCCTGCGGTCCCCGGTTGCGCCCACCAGTCGGATCTTCGACCCACTGCGTCACGGTTTCCCCTAGTCACTCCGGAGGGTATGACAGTTCCGACATCGCGCTTCGTAGGACTCCTGTGCCCCGACCAGAATCGTCGGGTCGTCCGCGTGCGCGGGTTCGCCGTCGATGAGTCGCTGGTTTCGCGTCGCGGGTTCGCCGCACGTGGCACAGATTGCCTGTAGCTTCTCGACGTACTCGGACAACGCGACGAGTTGCGGAACCGGGTCGAACGGTTCGCCGCGGAACGTCTGGTCGGTGCCGCTGACGACGACGCGTCGTCCGTCCTCCGCGAGGAACTCACAGACCTCGACGAGTTCTGCGGAGAAGAAGTTGGCCTCGTCGATGGCGACGACCTGCTCGCCGTTCAGCCCCCTCGGGATTTCCCACACGCCGTCGTCGTCCGGTTCGACGACGATCGCTTCCCACGAACTGCCGTCGTGCGAACCGACGGTGTCGTCGCCGTATCGGTCGTCCAGCGCGGGTTTGAACACCGCCACCTCTTGCCCCGCGATCTCCGCGCGCCGAAGCCGTCGAAGCAGTTCCTCGGTCTTCCCGGAGAACATACAGCCGGTGATGACCTCGACCCACCCGCTGTTCGTTATTTTGTGCATGCTCGAATGGCGCTCAATCCGACGGCAAAAGGGTTGCTCATTCAATCGACTGCGCCGATATTTTCCCCGCTTTCGAAACTCGCCGGGCAGGCTTCGATGTGCGAATACCGGACGATCTGCCGCCCGAGCGCCACGACGCGGGCTTCCAACTCCGCGTCCGTGAACGCGCCGTTCATCACCGCGCTGTGCGAACTCGGCACCGCGGCCTCGTAGGGGAGCACCCACGCGTCGAGCGACCGACAGACCGACCGGAGGTGGTCCATCGCCGTGACCGGAAACCTGCCGCCCGCCACCGCGAGGAGACCCACCGTCTTTCCCTCGAACTCGTCGAAGCCACAGTAGTCGAGCGCCGTCTTCAGCGGCGAGGAGTACGACCCGTGATACACTGGCGTCCCGAGAAGCACCGCGTCCGCCTCGCGCACGCGACGTTTCAGTTCGAGGGAGTCGCCCGCGCTCCGGTCACTGGGGTCGAACATCGGCAAATCGAACTCGCGCAAGTCGAGGAGTTCGCCCGTCCCGCCGGCCTCCTCCACGCCGACGAGCGCGGTTTCCAGCGCGAACCGCGTGGTGCTCTCCTCGCCGAGACTGCCGCAGATCGCTACGACGCGTGGTCGGTTCGTCATGGGTTGACATGAGTGCGGAACGCGAATATAGCTGCGCAACTGACAGTCTGCCGTAACGATGTCCGCCCCCGACTTCGAGGCGTTTCCGATCACGCACGAACTGCTCGCGAAGTCCGCAGCGTATCACGAGGCGACCGCTACGATTTTGTCGCTCGTACTTCGCCGTGCATCCACGGGTTTCGTCCGAATCGAGCACGATCAGTTGGAAGAAACGTTCGAAGACACCCCGCGCTGTCGGGAGACGTGGAAGGCGGTTCGCGATTCACTTTCGTGGGCGGAGGATGCCCAAGGAGATGCGTGGTATCGCGGCGACTGTCCCGAAACTGCGGGCGAATTCGAGCGGTTGTGGTCGCTTTCCGACGGTCTGTGCGGTGCCCACTTCGTCAACGAAATCGCACTCCACGACGAAGACAGGTGGCTGTTTTACGCCGTCCCGCATCACACCTACTGTTGGCTCCGTGACTCGGGAGGGGTCTTCATCGGCGACGTTGACGACGCGCTAGCGAGTCAACGAGCCTGCGTTCTACCGGAGGGAACGAGCGTCGAATGGAGACGAGATGGCCGAAACTATTCCATCTCGGGCACGTCGCTCTGTGTCGAAAGCGGGCGTCTTCGAACCAGCGATTGTTACGGATTGGCGAACCTCGATGCCGTGCACGGGAACGAGACGACACGGACCCTCTCACTCGTGTGGCGTCCCGACCCGATACCGGGTCTCGTCGGACGGGTGTTGATGGGTGCGATGTCTCTGGTGTACAATCCACCCGAACAGCTAGAGTTCGAGGACGAGCGAACCTTTCGGAAGATTCGGTCGGTTCTCCGGGAAATCATCGATAAGCGCGACCCTGTCGCCTGATAAACGCGGCTCTACCGCCGGAGTCCTGCGACCCACTCGTCTCGCTCCTCCAACTCCACCAACCCATCCCCCTCCAAATCCGAACACAACTCGCGGAGCCACTCCTCGCCGAAATCGCCGCCGTAATCGATTCGCACGCGCGGGCCGAGTTTCGAGAGCGGGAGTTCGTCGTACTCCTTCAGAATCGAGATGACGCGCCCGCGCATCTGTCGCCGCGACCCTTCGAATTTGGGTTGCGTGGGAACGTCCGGGGCCGTGAAATCCCCCGTCTCGTAGGCGTGACACCACTCGCGCCACGGGCACCCGGCGGTGTCACAGGAGGGCGTCTTCTCGCAGGCCACCCCGCCGAGTTCCATGACGGCGTTGTTCCAGACGCGCGATTCCCCCTCGGGCATGAGTTCGCTCGCGGCCGCCTCGAAGGCGGCATCGTCGTCGGGCATGTCGAACGCGCGATACAGGACGCGCTTGACGTTGGTATCGACCACGGCGTTCCCGTTGTTGAACGCGAAGGAGGCGACGGCGTTCGCGGTGTACGGTCCGACGCCCTGCAAGTTCTGGAGTTCCTCGGGCGTCTCCGGGAACGCGCCGTCGTACTCGGAGACGACTTGGTTCGCCGCCTCGTGGAGGTACTTCGCGCGGTTGTTGTAGCCCAAACTGTGACCGGTCCAGAACCCGACGACGTCCGAGCGGTCCGCCTCGGCCAGTGCAGCGGCGTCCGGCCACCGGTCGAGGAACGCCTCCCACGCCGTGACCACGCGCCCGAGTTGTGTCTGCTGGCTCATCACCTCGGAGACGAGGATGGCGTAGGGGTCGTCAGTCTCGCGCCACGGGAACGTCCGGTGGTCCGACTCGTACCACGAAACGAGTGCGTCGCGTACCGCGTCGATGTCGGAAATCGACCACGCCGTGTCGGTCATCGGTGACGATTCGGACGGCGGAGGTTTACGAATAGCGGTTTCGGAAAACGAACCGGTCCCACCGCTGTCATGCGTTTCACGACAATATTTAGCACAGCGGAGTGCAATCTGAAGGCTTATTGCACGGTCGTTTCAATGTTCGCAAGATGCACGTACGGCCCTCCACCTTGTTCCTCATCGGCGTCGTCATCATCGTCGTTCCGGCGGCACCGCTCGTCTTCGCCCGCGGGCCGTCGGTGTGGCTGGCGCTGGGTGGTGCGTTCATGCTCGCCGGCATCGGTCGGTCGCTCCAGGAGAGTCGTGGGAATCGGTCTGCGTGTGAGTCGAGTCCCGACTCGTATCACTACATTATCTGTCCGACCTGTGATGTCCGCAACTTTGCCAGCAGAGACGTGTGCCGAACCTGCGGCGAGCGGTTCTAGAACGAAAGCGGTTTCCGACTCCCGGCCGACCTCACGGCAATGAGTTTAGATGATTTGACGGAGGACGTACAGGCCACTTATTCGTCGCTCGACGAGGAATTTTCCGTCTCGCTCGACCGCGAAACGCGCAACGAACTCGCCATGTTGGGAACCGCATTCGACACCGACGACCCCGAGGAGATAGTCCGTCGTGCGGTCCACCTGCTCTTTCGGACGACGGTGGACTCCGGGAACCTCGACTTCCACCTCAGGAGCGGGTACGACGTGACCTACGACGAGTTCCTCTCGGGCATGACGTTCGAGGAGATGACGGGTGCAGATCAGTTCCCGCAGCGCGACGACGAGCGCCGATATCAGTTCTAACGGGCGAGTCGGACCGTCCCGTCGTCCCGATTCCATCGAACCGCTCCGAGCGCGTCGAGCTTCGGGAGGTGTATATGATAGAGGGCCGTTTCCGCGCGGTCCCTGTCGTGTTCGATACCTGTCGCAGCGAGGTAGTCAGCCAGTTCGGTGACGGTGACTCCTCCGTCGATTTCGTACAGGTACGCGAGGACCTCCCGGCGTGCGTCGGACGAAAGCGCCTCGTGCAGCTCGGGTGGGATACGAAGGAGAACCCCCAATCCAAAGGTCCTCGCCGCATCATCGAACGTCGCCATCGGCGGTTTCGGTTTCGGTGTCGCTGTTGCCTTTCCCGGCCGTCGTCTATCGTTCGTTTCCACCATCGTATCCTCGAACAACGGTGTTGTGAGAATAGGAATACTGCCTGTTATTACAGACCACTTTTACGGTACTCCGGGTTCGTTCCCGTCCGCTTCGAGGAGTACCGCTTCGAGGACGCTTCCCGTCCCGCGCCTGACGCGCTCGGACACCGATTGTTGTGTGACGCCGATTTCGTCGGCGAGTTCGGTCAGCGTCACGCCGCGTGGCACGTCGAAATAACCCTTTTCGAGCGCCAACACGAGCGTTTCGCGTTGTTCCGGCGTCAGTCCGAACTCCTCTCGCTCCGCCCCGATCTCGGTCGCGACTCGGTCCAGGGTATAGCGGATGTCGTGGGCCACGCAGTAGTCGTGAAACTCGGACAGTGCGCCGTGATCGGGAAAGCGAAGTCGAAACCGCCAGAGTCTGTCGCCCGTGGCTTCGAGGATGGTCGCACCGACCGCCGCGATTCCGTGAATGAAACTCTCGACCTCCTCGCTCCACTCGACTCGGTAGAGAACGCGTCCCTTCATTCGATCCAACGCGACGAGGTTCTGCACGTTGGGATTTCCACGTACGTCCGCCTCGAACGTCTCGGAGTCGGATCCGATAGCCCAGAAGAAGGGGAGGACCTGTCGTGAGGACGGAACAACACGCTCCAGTTCGACGTGAACATCGGCGTCGGTACGGAGGGCAGTTCCGAGAACGAACTCGTCACCGGAGATCGACAGGTCGGCCGTGACGCTCATGCTAGGAAAACGTCGCGGACGGATATAGCGTTACGCGACGTCCTCGATGGCGTCGAGGAGGAGGTTGACGCCGAGGTCGATCTCGCGCTCGGTCACGTCGAGCGGCGGGAGGAGACGGAGCGTCTTGTAGCCACAGCCGAGCGTGAGGAGGCCGCGTTCGAGTGCGGCGTCCACGACAGCTTCGCGTCGGTCCTTCGTATCGAACTCGACGGCGAGCATCAGTCCCCGGCCGCGAACGTCCACGAGCGACTTCGGCGAGGCGTCGGCGATGAGTTCGCGCGCCTGCCGGCCGCGCTCCTCGGCGTTCGAGAGGAGGTCGTGTTCGTGAATCGCGTCGATGGTGAGTACGCCCTGGAGCGACGAGAGAACGTCGCCTGCGCCCCACGTCGAGGAGAGTCGGCCCTTCTCCTCGGGGAACACGTCCGAGCGCGAGATGGTCGCGCCGACGCGGAGGGCTTTCGCGCTGGTGATGACGTCGGGTTGCAGGTCGAAGTGATCCACCGCCCACATCTCGCCCGTCCTACCCATGCCGGACTGGATTTCGTCCGCGATAATCGTGATATCGTAGGTGTCCTGAATCTCGCCGATGTCACGGATGAACTCGTCGTTCGGGACGCGGTAGCCACCCTCTCCCTGCACGGGTTCGAGGATGATGTAGGAGACTTCTTCGGGGTCGATGACGCCTTGATCGGGGTCGAGTTTGTCGGCGATTACGTTGCCGCCGGGACCGTTCGTCTTCCACCCGCAGTTGCACTCGCCCGCACAGGAACAGTAGGGAACGCTCACGATGCCCGGAATCTCGGGATAGCCCTTGCGATGGGCGACTTTCGAGCGATTGAGCGAGAGTGCGCCGAGCGTCCGCCCGTGGAACGCGCCGTCGAAGTTGAACGCGCGGTGGCCGCCGCGGTTGTAACTGATTTTGATGGCGTTCTCGATGGCCTCCGCGCCGGAGTTCGACAGGAAGACCGTGTCCATGTCGTAGTGGCTCGTCACGTCCACGAGTCGTTCCATCAGTTGCGTCGGGCCGGGGAACTCGGGGTCCTCGGGCGGCCATCCGCCCGCCGCGTAGAAGTCCTGTCCGGCGATTTTCGTCGGATCGGGGAGGGGAAACTCGTCGAGTTTGTCCTTGATTTTGGGGTTGTTGTATCCCAGCGGGGCGGCGGCGACGTGGCTGGTGAAATCGAGGAGAACGTTGCCGTCGACGTCGGTACAAAACGGACCTTCCGCGTCCTCGGTCAGGTCCCACACGAAATCGTATACGTAGGTCGTCGGGGCGGCGAACTGGTGGTGATAGTCTGCCCATTCCCGTGCTTTTTGGCCCGGCATCTCCCGGACCCGTGGCTCCGCCGTTTCTCGGTCCATGTAGCGGGTACGGATAGCCCCGCTTTAAAAAATTCGTTATAGTACCTCACATCACGGCGAAGAGCGCGGCGACCCCCGACGCGGCGAGCAGGACCGTACTCCAAACCGCGATTCGGTAGGCGAACTTCCTGTTCGGTGCGGAAATCGTCAGCGCCGCTTTGACGAGGATGCTCGATGCCGTCGCGAGCAGGATACCGAAGACGGCGGTCTGTTGGCTCACGTTGCCGCCGCTGTAGAGCGTCACCGCGGACGCCGTCACGCCCGCGCTCGAAACGAGTCCCGAGAGGAGCGCGGTGACGTAGAATCCCGTCTGGCCGAACTGGCTCTTCGCCACCGCGCCGCCGACCACGACGAGGAGGAAGATGACGCCGAACCCGAGGGCGTTTCGGAGCGAAAACGGGCTTTCGAGGTCGATGTCCATCTGTTGGGACCAGTCGGCGGAGTAGGCTGCGATTGCGACGCTGCCGACGATGATGGTTCCCAGCGGGATGATGGCTCCGTAGAGCGTCTTGTCCGGGTTGCCGACGGTGAACGCCAACGCGATGACGAGGTTTCGGAGCGCCATCGCGGCGTCGGCGAGGAGGATGGCGGCGACGCCGTAACTCGCGGCCTCGGGTTGCTGGCGAACGTGATCGAGCATCGTTCCGACCACGGCAGTCGAGGAAGCCAATCCACCGAAAAAGCCGGTGACTGCGATCCCTCGTCCGCCGTACGTCTCGACGACCGCGTAGTTCGCGATGCCGATTGCGGCGACGGTCACGACCATCAGCCAGATGAGCCGTGGACTCAACGTGATGCCGCCGAAGGTGACTTCGCCGCGCGGGAGAAGCGGGTAAATGACGAACGCGAGGATGGCGAACTCCCCGGCGGACCGCAGTTCCTCCCGGGATAGTCCCCACGCGAACGAGTGTAGTTCGCGCTTCAACACGAGGAGGAGCGACGAGACGACGGCGACGGTGACGCCGACGAGGATGTAGCCCTCCGCGACCAGCACGCCGACGCCAAACGTCACGAGCATCGAGACGGACGTGGTGAGCGAGAGACCGGTGTCCTCGTCGTCGTCCATCAGGCCCTGCACCGCGAGCAAAATTCCTTGGACGATGACGAGCAGACCACCCAAGGCGAGCAACACGTCCTTGTCGATGATGGTGAACGCCGCGCCGAGCAGGCTGATGAGCGTGAACGTTCGAATCCCGGCGGATTTCTGGGACCATTCGCGCTCCAATCCGAGGAAGAGACCGAGCGCTCCGGCGACCGCGATACGGGCGACATCGCTTTCCAACGTGGCCGACGCGAGGATGGAATCTACTCCGGGCACTCCACCTACTACGGCGGTAGTCGGTTAAAAGGGTTGTTGCTATCTGTCTCTCAGGCGCGAAATCTTTAAGCCCAGCCCGCAAACTTCTGATGTATGGTCTCCGGATTGAACATTGACAAATCACGGGCAGCGTGGTGGGCCGGTGGCGGGATGCTCGGCCTCGTGGCGCTGTTCGTTATTTATTCGTTCATCGGGACGTTCGTCTTCGGTCTGTTTCTCTACTATGCGACGCGGCCTGTCTACCGTCGGCTTCAGCGGCGGATTCGCCCGCGAAGCCTCGCCGCCGCCGTCGCGTTACTCGTCCTCGCCCTCCCCGCGATTTTGCTCGTCTCGTACACGCTCCTCATCGCGTTTCACGAACTCACGACGGTCGCACAGACGGCCAATCTCGGTACACTTCCAGAGCCGATACAGCAGTACGGGGACTTCTCCCAACTCGTCCAGAACCCCGAACGACTCCTCGAAAACGGGGTCAACACGAAGCTCATCGAACAGGCGTTCGGTTCGACGTTCAAATACCTCGCCTTCGTCGGGAACGGAGCCCTCCACCTGTTCGTGATGATCGCCATCGCGTTCTACCTCCTCCGCGACGACCACAAACTCTCGCGGTGGTTTCACCGGACGTTCGCCGACAGCGGCGGCGTCCTCGAAGCGTACGTCCATCGCGTCGATTCGGACTTCAACAGCATCTTCTTCGGCAACATCCTCAACGCGTTCATGACGGGGACCATCGGGGCCGTCTCCTACAACCTCCTCGACATGATCGCTCCGCCCGGACTGGGAATCCCGTATCCGACGGTCGTCGGACTGCTGACGGGCGTTGCCAGCCTGATTCCGGTCGTCGGGATGAAACTCGTCTACTTCCCCGTGACCGGCGTCATCGGCGCGGAGGCCTTGATGACCCGCGACCCCAGCATCCTCTGGTTCCCCGTGGTATTCGCGCTCGTTTCGCTCGTGATCGTGGACACCATCCCGGACCTCGTTTTACGGCCGTACGTTTCGGGGCGCAATCTCCACGTCGGGATGGTCATGCTCGCGTACATCTTCGGCCCCCTGTTGTTCGGGTGGTACGGAATCTTCCTCGGGCCGATGATACTCGTCCTCGTCGTTCACTTCGTGAAAATCGTGCTGCCGGAACTCATCACCGGGAACCCCATCGAACCGTGGGCGGTCGACCCGACGTATCTACGGAACGGAACGGAGTATCCGCAACCGCCGCACGACCCGACGGAATCGGCGGAATCAGCGGGATCGGTCGATGCAACCTCGCCGGTTCCGGACGAGGAGATGACCGTTCGGTCCCCGACACCGACCGACGGCGACGACGCCGACTGACGACCCGTTCAATCGATGAACCGTGCTTCCCACGCGCGGCGTTCCTCGATGTGTTTTTCGCCGTGCGCGGTCAATGTGTAGTAGTTCGTTCGCTCGTCACGTTTGCCTTTCTCCACGAGTCCCTCGTCGACGAGTGCATCGAGGTTGGTGTAGAGTCGCCCGTGATGTACCTCCGTGTCGTAGTAGTTCTCGAGATCCTCCTGAATCGCGAGTCCGTGTGGTTCGCCGTGCCCGGCGATGACGTACAGTATGTCCCGCTGAAATCCCGTCAACTCGTGCATGATTAATATCGTTGACGTGTATGATTGCAATAAGAATATTGGTTCCGACAGTTTCGACGGGTATCTCGTCTCCGCGGTGCCTCGTACTTATCACCGTCCGCGTCGTTTCTAGTGACATGCCCGAAGAAGTCCTGTTCGAAACCGAAGAAGATCGAAGCCGTAGCGAAATCGCCAACTACCTTCGTGCCGTCGCAGACAAACTCGACGAAGGCGAGTCGATAACGCTGAATGCGGGGAGTCAGTCGGTGACGCTCGACCCACCGAACCGTCCGTCGTTCGAGGTGAAGGCGGAACGCGAGAGTTCGTCGTCCGGTCGAAACGAACTCAGCGTCGAGTTCGAACTCGAATGGAAGGAAGGCCAAGACGACACGGACGGAACGCTCGAAATCGAATAGTTCGAAATCCGCCGTGTTCGTCCGGCTCGGCGCTCATCAGGGTCGCTGGGAACACCCGTCCGGCCACGCTGTCGCGTCAGTACCCTCGAAAATCGTTTTTCGCGTTCTACGATGACTTGCAGACCGACCGAACCCATTTCAAATTTAGGCCCATTCAATAATAATGTATATTGGATAGAGAAAAAATCTTAACCCCTTCCTTTTCTCAGACTTTGGGGCATGCGAAAGGATACCACAAGCGGTTCATCGCGGCGTGATTTCATGCAACAGTCGGGTGGAATCGCGCTGACGGCGGCGCTCGCTAGCTACCTCGGCGAATCGGCCATCGCGACGGCGCAGACGACCCCCAGCGACCGGGTGACGAACCTCGTCGACGAGATGACGCTCGAAGAGAAGGTCGGACAGATGACACAGATGGCCGCGAGCGAGGTTTCGAGCGAAAATCCGGCCGAGGCGCTCCGGAAGTACAAGCCTGGGTCGCTGATGTACCTGCCCTCGTTCGATCCCGAGGAGGTCGCACGCGAGAGCGACGTGCGGCAGAAAGCGATGGTCGAGGACACTCGCCTCGGAGTTCCGTTCGTCTACGGTATCGACTCGGTCCACGGGAACAACAACATCGAGGGAGCGACCATCTTCCCGCACAACCACGGCGTCGGGGCGACGTGGGACGCGGACGCCGCCGAGGAGATGGCGTCGATAACGAGTCGAACGATGCGGGTCACGGGGACCCACTGGAACTTCTCTCCCGTCGCGGACCTCCAGCGCGATCCGCGTTGGGGTCGCTTTTACGAGGGATTCAGCGAGGACCCGTATCTGGCGTCCCGGTTGGTCGCCTCGAAGGTCCGCGGCTACGAGGAGGAGACGAACGGCTACAAGCGAACCGGGGCCAGCGTCAAACACTTCGCCGGATACTCGGCACCGGAGAACGGGAACGACAGGACCTCGGCCCTGTTGCCGTACCGGACGTTCGTGAGCACGTTCCTCCCTCCGTACGGCGCGGGAATCACGGCGGGAGCGGAGACGGTGATGGTCAACAGTGGATCGTTGAACGGCGTTCCCGCACACGCGTCGAAGGAACTCCTCACGGACATCCTCCGCGACCAACTCGGCTTCGAGGGGATGGTCGTCACCGACTGGCACGACTTCTATCGGATGATAAAGGTCCACGGGTTCGCGGAGGACCTGAAGGAGGCGACCCGATTGGGCATCGACGCGGGTATCGACATGTACATGGTCCCGGCGGCGGGCATCGAGGGCGACGACGCCGAGGGCTACCAGCAACGACTCATCGAACTCGTGGACGAGGGGAGCGTCTCGATGGAACGCATCGACGACGCGGTGACGAACGTCCTCGCGTTCAAGGAGAATCTCGGATTGTTCGAGGACCCCTACGCCGAACCCTCGAAGGTCGAAGACGTCGTCTCCGAAGGTCGTGACCTCGCGCGGGAGGTGGCGACGGAATCGATGACCCTGCTCACCAACGACGGAACGCTTCCGCTCGGGTCCGACGCGGGGTCGATTCTCGTCACCGGACCGAGCGCCGACAGCGTGGCGAACCAGATGGGCGGCTGGTCGCTCGGGTGGCAGGGCGTCGGTGACACGGAGCCACCGGCGACCACGGTTCTCGACGGCATTTCCGAGGCAGCGTCCGGGGCGTCCGTCACGCACGTTCCGACCGGCCTCCACGAGTTCTCGAACGAGGAGGCGGTCCGCGACGCGGCGGAATGCGCCGACGTGGTCGTGGCGGTCCTCGGCGAGGGACCGTACGCGGAGGAACAGGGCGACACCGACACGCTCGCCCTTCCGGACGCACAACGGCGACTCGTAAAGACGGTGGCGGAGACGGACACCCCGACGGTGGGCGTCATCATGGCCGGGCGTCCGCGCGGGACGTCGGTGTTCGATCACCTCTCGGCGTCGCTAATGGCCTACCTTCCGGGAACCGCGGCGGGGCCAGCGGTCGCCGCGACGCTGTTCGGCGACGCCAACCCGAGCGGTCGGTTGCCGTTCACGTGGCCAAAGGGGACCGGGCAACTCCCCAACGTCCACAACAATTTCCCGCCGGACGAGTTCAACGCAGAGGGCAACACCGACCCGCCACGGTCGCACGAGACGCCGCTGTTCCCGTTCGGACACGGGATGAGTTACACCGAGTTCGAGTACAGCGACATCGAAATCAGCCCGACGGAACTGCCACAGAAGGCGGCGACGGACGACGTCACGGTCTCCGTTACGGTGCAGAACACGGGCGATACGGCGGGCGAGACGGTCGTCCCGGTTTACGGCGGTCGCGAACACGGAGAAGTCATGTATCCGCAGGAAGTCGTCGTCGGTTTCGAGCGCGTTTCCCTCGACGCCAGTGAGACGGCCCGTGTCGACGTTCGCTCGACAGTGCTCCCGCTCGCCAACGTTCTCGGCGACGTGTTCTCCCGCGGCGAACTGGTCGTCGATACCGGCGACTACTGGCTTTCGGTCGGCGACATGACCGAATCGCTCTCGATCGTCTGACCGGCCGGTCCGGCGTCCAGCAGTAGACTCCCGTCATTTCCCGTCTTCTCGTCGGTTCGCGTCCGACCCGTCATTCGATAGCGACGCATCGCGTGGGGCAAGTAGGATGGGTATGGAAAGTGGAATGGGCATTATTAAACACTGCGCGTGCGCTTGTCGCCTTACAGAAAGCAGTCGCTCGTCGATTGATTTTCGAAAGGAAAGCGGAACACGCGGGGGCGAAAAGACCCCGCGTACCGCTTGCCGCCCTGAATTGGTCCCCGCTGACGCTTCGGCCCTCCAAAGCGAAGCGTCAACTGCAACAATACGGTGTAATGACTTAAAGGTAACGATTTCGATAACTGCCGTTGACTGGCTGGAAAAAAGTCAGATGTACTCCTCCTCCAGCGTCCACCCCAACGCCCGCTTGTAATGCGTGAACATCTCGCGGATTCCCTGATGGTTCATTTCGTCGCTTTCGAGCTGTTCTTTGAGGAACTCGTACTGCTCTCGTATCTCCTCTTCGTCGCGCATATCGTATCGGTTCGTGATTCTGTGGGTTATGTATGTCGGCGCGAGTATGGGCGTAAGCTGAATCTCCGGCGGTCGGTCGACTTCGCCCACTACTTTCGGTCGAGGCGGGACAAGCCATGCCAGAGCGCATCGACCATCCGCTCCTCGCCGTCCCCGTCGGCGTCGTCCCATCCGCGAGCGAGGGCGTCCTCCAGCACGGGGATCGAGTGGTTCTCGAAGTTGTTCATGCCGCGGAAGTCTTCGAGCGCGCCGCGTTCGTCCTCGCCGAACGTCGCCGACGGCGTGCCGTCGAACAGTCCGAGTTCGACCAGCGTTTCGGACACACGTTCCGCCGTGTCGCCGGTCAATTCCCGCGTTTCGTCGGCTTCCTCGCGTTCCAGCAGGGTCACGTCGTAGATTTTGAAGATTCGTTCCAGTTCGTCGATCGGCTTCCCGTGGTCGTCCACGCGAACGTCCACCCAGCGGTCGTTTCGTCCTTCGTACCCGCCCTCCGGCTTGGCGATGTACAGCGCGGCGCTCTGCTCGCCGCGTTTGTCGCCACCGGCGTCGTTGCCCGCGTGAAGCGAAGCGATGAGTCGTTCTGGCAGACCGCCTTCGGTTTCCTCGAAACCCTCCGCCATCGCTTCGAGCGTTTCGCGGTTTTCGAGGATGTTTCCCTGTACGGTGTAGTGGTCGCCTTGGATGTCGCCCGCGTAGTCGAAGCAGTCCGTCCCGGTGAAGGCGGCGATGGTTTCGCCCGCTTCGTCCGCCCCTTCGGTGATACCTTGGTCGCGCATGGCGACCGGCGATTTCACGACGCCGAGTTGTCGCGATTCGAACTCCGGGTCCGCGCCGGTGAGTTCCATCACGACCTCCTTCGCGGACTTCCCTCGTCGGAGGAGTTCGTGCCCGTCCGGGCCGTACGCGACGTTGGCGAAGCTCTGCGTGGCGATTGCCCCCGCGTCCGCGCTGACGAACGGGACGACGCTCCCGACGCTGATGAACTTCGATTGGACGGCGACGCCGACGGCGTCCTGTTCGGGGTCGCGCGCGACGATGGAGAACGTGGACGGTCGCGGCGTTGCTGGTCGTGTCATACGCGGGACGAGGGAGTCCATCGCGAAAAGCGTTCACCACTCGGTAACTCAGTTCTCGGTGTCGCTTCCCTCCGTGGAGCTCGTCGTTCCCTCGTCCGCCTTCCGTCCCGTGAGCGGTTGATGCGAGACGAGTTCGCAGTCGAAATCGGGGTGTTCCGCGAGGTGGTGGACGAGTATGTGGCGTCGCCCGCCGGTCAATCCGCGCTCGCCCACCTCCTCCGCGGTGAACGTCCCCGGCAGTCGTTCGTACAGGTCCACCAGCGCGTCGAACCGCTCGAACACCTTTCGATGCCCGGCGGAGTCGGCGCCGCGGCGCGAGACGACGTAACTCCCGTCATCCCTGTACTCGCCCGCCGTGCGGAAGAACTCGCGGCGTTCGGTCAGTGCTCGTCCCAGCGCTTCGCGCAACCGGTCGGCCTCGCGTCTGGTCAGGTCGTACGTCTCGCCGGAAACGGTCAGCGACACGCCGTCGTCCGAGTTCTCGGCGGAGACCCGCGTCTCCTCGGTAACGAGCGAGTCGTCCGATCCGACCGAATACTCCGCAGAATCAGCAGTGCGACACGTGGCCGAGAATTTCTCGACCAGCCGCCACGAGGCGACTTACTCTATCCTCCGAGCGTGTTTCACTCGACATAGTACCTTCACGTAGTTCGTGACCGCTGATAAATCTACGGGGTGGTCCGTGCTCGCGTCCGCGGCGCTACCGATTCACGTCCGTCGCGCGTGAGAGTTTTTACCCCGGAAGCGCAATCGTGGGACATGAAAGTCCGCGGAACCCGCGAGTGCAAGAACTGTGGGACCCAGTGGTCGTACTACGAGACGGGGAGCGTCACCTGTCCGAACTGCGAGAGCATGCAGAGCGTCGGCTTGGACGAGGACCGGATGCAACACACCGACAGTCCGGCGACGCTCGAACTGGCCGACGTACGCGACGCACTCGACAGGGAACCCGTTCGCGAAGTCGCGACCGGCGCGGCGGAAGCGGCGAGCGAGTACCGCAGAAAACGCGGGTTCATCAGCGGCGGCGAACTCCTCCCGTTGGACGACACGTACCTCGCGGCGGGCGAACTTCGGCACGCCGGGGAACTGTTCAGTCGCTCGATGCGGATGACGGACGACGAGGAGATATACTTCTTCTCGCTCCTCCGCGGGGCCGACGAGGGCGAACGACCAGACGCCCGTGACCTCCCCGAGTCGATTTACGAGATTCGGGGGCTGGCGGACGCGGAGTCGCTCAAGGAGTACCACGGCGAGATGGGCGAGTGGGCGAGGGAACACGACGTGGACCGGGAGGGGAGAAACACGCTCGAAACCTTTGGTGAACACGTCCGCCGCGCCCAGGCGCTCGAAGGCGGCATCGACATCGACAGAGCCGAAGCCCTCGTCTCCGCGGCGCGCGATTTGGCGCGGTACTTCGACGAAGGCGATTTGGACGCACTCGCGAGCAGTCGGGACACGCTCTCGCGGTTGGCGTAGTCGCAGTCGCGGACGACCGGACGACTACGGTAGTTCGACCTCGACGCCCTCCTGTTCTCCGGCGGCTTTCACCGTGTTGTAGAGCAACATCGCTCGGGTCATCGGGCCGACGCCGCCCGGAACGGGCGTGATGGCGCTCGCCTTCTCCTTCGCGCTGTCGAAGTCCACGTCGCCGACGAGTTCGTAGCCCTTCTCGTTGTCCGCGTCCACCCGGTTGACGCCGACGTCGATGACGGTCACGCCGTCCGAGAGCATCGACTCGTCGATGAGTTCGGGGACGCCGCAGGCCGCGACGACGACGTCCGCATCGCGGGTCTTCGCGGCGAGGTCGTCGGTGCGGGAGTGACACACCGTCACCGTCGCGTTGCCGCCGTCGGCTTTCTGAATGAGGAGGTTCGCCAGCGGTTTGCCGACGATGTTCGACCGGCCGACGATGACGACGTCCTTCCCTTCCGGGTCCACGTCCGCCGATTCGAGGAGTTTCTGGACCCCGTGCGGCGTGCAGGGTTTGAACCGCGGGTGCCCCGCGACGAGCATTCCGACGTTCTCCGGGTGGAAGCCGTCGGCGTCCTTCTTCGGATCGATGGCGCGGAGGACCTGCCTCGAATCTACGTGATCGGGAACCGGCATCTGGACGAGAATGCCGTGTACTTCGGGGTCCTCGTTCAGGTCGTCGATGGTGTCGTACAGTTCCTCGGCGGGAGCGTCGGGGTCGATTTCGATATGAATCCCGTTGATACCGACCTCCTCGCAGTCGCGCTGTTTCATCGACACGTACGTCTCGCTCGCGGGGTCGTCGCTCATGAGGACCGTCGCCAATCCGGGCGTTACACCCTCGTCCTTCAGCGTCTCGATGCTCTCGCCGAGGTCCGTTCGAATGCCCTCCGCCACCGCGCGTCCGTCGATGATGTCCGTCATTACCGAAGAATGTGACTCGAAGCCCCTTCAACATTCGGGTTCGTGCGCATTTCTGGGATTTAAAATCTGAATATATGCACGATTGTGTCTATTGAGGGTCAGAGGAACTCCGCTACCACGCTGTCCAATTCGACGGGAACCGAACACGAATACGTCTCGTCGCGGTATTTCGCGGTTACGGCGATTTTCTCCGGCGTGAGTTCTTTCAACCGGTCGAACGAAACCGACGGTTCCGTAACGGTGCCGTCGGTGTTCCGCCATCGTTGGTGGTACATTTTCACGGCCGTCGTAGCACCGTCATCGGTAGAGCCGACCCCGATAGCGACTCCGGAAATTTCTTCGTTCACTCGCTTCTCCAGTTCTTCCCAGACGGCATCCTTCGCGGCCTCGGCAGCCCGAAATTCGACCCATCTCTCGACTGGCATCGTGCCGTACTCCAGTGTTTCATCGCCGGATCGAACACGCGGAAAGCGAACTAGGTCATCACGTTCGACGTACTCGACGCTCTCGTCCTCCACATGTATCGTCACCCGAAGAACGTCCGAATCGTCGGTCATCGGTATCACCGACTCGACTGAATCCTATCGACCTGTTCGCGCGGATGGAACTGGTTTGCCGATTCGGTCTGGATTCGAATCCACCCCGGATAGATAGCGACGGTTACGTCCGCGAGGGACGTTCCGTCGGTGAACACGATGTCGGCACGCTTGAAGCCCGCTAGCTGTTCCGGCATGGTAGTGACTCACGGCGTGCCGAATTAGGTGTGTCGTCTCGAAGGAAAAAATCGGGAGTCGATTACTCGTACAGGGGGTTCGCGTCGCAGAGCGCCTGCACTTCCTCCGCGACTTCGGCCTTCACGTCTTCGTCCCCTATATGATTGATCGTACGCGCGATGAGTTCGCCGACGCGTTTGGTGTCGTCAGCGTCGAACCCGCGGGTCGTCAGCGCGGGCGTCCCGGCGCGGATGCCGCTGGCGACGAAGGGGGAACGCGTCTCGCCCGGAACAGTGTTGGCGTTGAGGACGATTCCCACGTCTTCCAGCGCCTCTTCGGCGTCTTTGCCCGTCACGTCCTCGTGAGATTCGCGCAGGTCGACGAGTACGAGATGGGTGTCCGTTCCACCGGAAACGAGGCCGAAGCCGTGGTCCTGGAACGTCTCCGCGAGGACCTTCGCGTTCTCGACGGTTCGGGCGGCGTACTCCTCGAACTCGGGTTCGAGGGCCTCCTGGAATCCGACCGCTTTGCCCGCGATGTTGTGCATGAGGGGGCCGCCCTGCATGCCGGGAATGACCGCCGTATCGACGGCGTCGGCGTACTCCTCGTCGCACATGATGATGCCGCCGCGGCCCGAGCGGATGGTCTTGTGCGTCGACCCAGTGACGAAGTCGGCAATGCCGACCGGCGAGGGGTGCTCGCCCGCCGCCACGAGGCCCGTGATGTGGGCGATGTCGGCGAGGTGGTACGCGTCCGCCGCGTCGGCGGCCTCCTGAATCCGCTCCCATTCGACCTGCCGCGGGTAGGCGGAGTACCCGGAAACGATGATGTCGGGGTCGAACTCCTCCGCGTGGGCGTATATCTCGTCGTAGTCGAGATAGCCGGTTTCGGGGTCCACCTCGTACTGTTCGACCTCGTAGAGTTTCCCGGCGAAGTTCACCTTGTGTCCGTGGCTGAGGTGGCCGCCGTGGGTCAGGTCCAGCGAGAGGATTTTGTCGCCCGGTTCGAGGACGGAGAGGTAGACGCCCATGTTCGCTTGGGACCCGCTGTGCGGTTGGACGTTGACGTGTTCCGCTCCCCACAGTTCCTTCGCGCGCTCGATGGCGAGGCTCTCGACCGTATCGATGTGCTCACAGCCGCCGTAGTACCGCTCGCCTGGATAGCCTTCCGCGTACTTGTTCGTCAGCGTACTCCCCTGCGCTTCGAGTACCGCTTCGCTGACGAAGTTCTCGCTGGCTATCATTTCCAACGTGTCGCGTTCGCGTTCGACTTCCGCTTCGAGCGCGTCGGCGACGTCCGGGTCGACCGCCCGGATGGTATCGTACTCCATGTGAAACACCCGGACACCACGGCGTATAAGTTTACCTTTCGTGCAATACGGATACGTCCCCGACAGAAATATAAACTAACAGTGAGATAACGATTCTATTACCGGTATGATAGAGTGGGAGGAAACGGGATCCGGGGTTCGTGCGTTCGACCGGACGAAAACCGGCGTTACCGTACGTGCGCCCGATTGGGAGACGGTAGCGGGGGCGGAAGCCATCAACCGCCCGATCGACGAATCCGTCTCGGGCCGTGCCTCGAAACTGTCCCTCCCGCCAAGCCTCGTCAGCGTCACTGAAGTCGAAACGGGTGCCCGCTACGAACACGGTAACGACACCGAACCCCTCGAACTGTCCGACGGCCAATATCTGGCGAACATCCACGGAAACATCAAGACGTATCTCCGTTTTTCCGGGCCGGCGATCATTCGAAAGACCGACGACTTCGGCTCGTTAATCATCGATTTCCCGCGGAAAATCCCGGTTACGCTCGGCTTTCGAAGCCATCACAAGATTCCCGTGGATACGATAACCGTCCCACCGACGGCCGAGGGCGTGGCGACGGCCATCTCCTACGCTTCCTCCTCGCACAAGACGACCGGTCCGGACCGGTCATATCCGACCCTCCGCGGCCATCCGCCGCGGTTCGAGGTAGGGGCGGAGTTGAACATCCCGGAACCGGTACGACAGCAGAAAAAGAACTCCGGGATCGAAATACGGGTTCCCGACGACTTGGAGACGCTGTTCGTCACCGCGCCGCTCGCGTACTATCTACAGGCGGACGTTCACGTGGAGGAGTGTGATGCTCCCCTGCTCGTCGTCCCCGAAGCCAACTTCACGTACGATTTCAACCCGCTCCCGTCGTATCAAACGGAGGTCGCGTCCATGTTGCGGCGGGTGTTCTTTCTGGACTGTCTGGTTCGGAACGAGGGACCGCACAGTTGGGACCTCGCGGAATTGTCCCTGTTGGACGAACTCGACATCGACCCGGAAGCGACGTACGAGGCGACTCCCGGTCAGCAGTTCGTCGAGTACGACCTCCTCGACTTCGAGCGCATCGACGAGAGACTCCCCGAATGGCACCTGTCCATGTACGTCGAGCCATCGGTGGACAACGTTTCGGCGCTCCCGTACCTCCTCTCGAACCTGAGTGCCATCTATCTCCCGGAATCGTCCCCGCTCGAACAGGACGAACTCCTCGACGTATCGCTCGGCGATTTCTACCGCGATAACCCTCGGACACCGGCGTCGCAGGGGAATGCCGAGCGGGATACGTCTCGGGCGACGGAGGGCGTCTCCACGATCGAGCGGGTGAAACCGGTGTTACAGAAGGGCCAAGTTCACGGCTGGCTTGCAGATGGGGTTCCCATCGACGTGTTCAAAGCGGATCCGAGCGCCTACGAAAACCGATTCAAGTACTTCGACCGGTCGAGCGGCGACATCTCGGTGACGTTGATACTGAACGATGATCTGATGGGCGACGAACACGAGGACGTCGCGGAGATATACCTGGAGCGGTCGGAGGACCTCCCCATCGACGTTACGGTTCGCCAGCACCTTTCACGAGGGGAACTCGCCGAGACGCTCGAACAACCCTGTGATTTCATTCACTACATCGGCCACTGCGAGGACTCGGGACTGCGATGTACGGACGGTCACCTCTCGGTATCGAGTATCGATGAAAGCAACGCTCAGACCTTCTTCCTGAACGCCTGCGGTTCCTACCAGCAAGGCATGGAGTTGGTCAAGAAGGGAAGCGTGGCGGGTGCCGTGACGTTCAACAAGGTCCTCAACAAACAGGCCGGGAAGGTCGGCGTCTCGTTCGCACAGTTGGTGATAAACGGGTTCAGCATTCAGCGGGCGTTACAACTGGCGCGCCGGCGGATCATGATGAACAAGGATTACGCCGTCGTCGGCGACGGAACGCACCAACTAACACAGTGTGACAACACGTTCCCAGCTGTCGGTGATCTGACCGCCGTCAGTGCCTCCGAATTCGAACTCTCCTACCAGCTGGTAACCGAACAACACCCCGGGAGCAATTACCAGCCATATATAAAAGGAGTGAACGAGATGTATCTCAGTGGAAACGTTCCGACGTTCACGTTAACCCGCGCTGAACTCATATCGCTCCTCACACGGGCAAAAATACCGATAATTTTCAATGGGGAACTGTACTGGTCCGCTGAATTGGAGTCTATACTGTGATTACGGCCCATGAGTGCCCGCTGCACTCTCCAAGGGAGAAATTCCCCAGTCCGAAAGGATAACGGTCGCGAACATAAGACCGAATGCCGCGTTGATTGTCCACGGATGCTCCATCATCCAACCCTCAATTTTACCTCGCATGACGCATGTTGATACATCACATCATACCTTCATTCTTTCGGACTGTTCGCGCAATATGGAATTGGTAATTAGCAATTACTCGGTGGAATTATGCGATTATCGTCGGTCAGCGACGCTTGACGTCCGGAAAATATTGCGATATTACGCCTTCTGAACACTCTCGCGGCCATACACTAAAATTCAATTCTATTGAAGAGATTTGGGCAATCAGGGTGGTATTATACAAAATTGCCGGTTGTAATTACGACGTTGACTAATTGTTCATGCTACATAACCTATGATTTCCGTTGGTTTCGAGCGTTAAAATTAAATAGATGAATCTCTTCCGTCCCGCCATGGAAACAAAATCGAACCTCTTGAACCAAAGCGTCCACGAAATCCTGCAGACGGTTATCGACCAGGGTCCCGACGTGATGCTCGTCGTGAACCCATCCGCCAGCGCCATCGAAGACCTCATCGATGCCGCAACCGAGTACGACGGAGACCTCCCCGAGATGCGCATGCTCGCGGACGAAGGGACTCTGAAAGACGTGATGGAGGACTTCATCATCGCCAGCAACGCCGCGGACCTCATCGACGAGGGCGCGCTCACGCTGCGCACGACGGAGGACTCCTCCGGTAACTCGCTCCTCGTCACCGAGGACGTCGTCATTGCACTCGTGACGGCGGGCGACCGCGTCGGGGGTCTGACCTCCGACGACGATGACTTCGTGGACGCCGCCTACGGCACCTACACGAACTTCTGGGACGACGCAAGCGACTTCTCGCTCCGCACGCCCCCGATCACGCGCGTCCGCGAGACGCTCGGCGAGGAGATCAGTCCCGAAGCGGAAGACGACTTCAACAGCGTCCTCTCCTCGCTCGAAACCGCTCGCGGTGACGGCGACGGACTGGACGAAGTGACCATCAGCCTCCTCGTCGCGGCGAAAAACGAGGCGCTCCTCTACGACATCAGCAAGTGGGGCGAGGACGTCGGCATCGCGAGCAAGGCGACGTTCTCCCGAACGAAGACCAAGCTCGAAGACATGGGCCTCATCGGCACGGAGAAGGTCCCCATCGACGTCGGCCGTCCCCGTCTCCGCCTGAAGCTCGCCAACGACGACCTTCAGAACGCGGACACCGACCAGCTCGCCGGCGTCGCACAGAGCATGCTGAACTGATTCAGCACGACTCCTTTCCGTTTTTTTACTCCCCGCGAGCGGTAGCCATCCGCCGTATTTTTGCTACCCGCGCGTCTCGTCCCGTTCATGAACACCCTGCTGGGCGTTATCGGTCGGGGCCCCGGTGCCGATGCGGTCGAAACGGCGCTGTCGGACGTGGACGGAACCGTCACGGAACTCGCCGTCGATGGCATCGACGATGCGGACCTCGCAGTCGTCATCGACGAGGTGGGTGCGTCCGTCTTCGAACGCGCGAATCGGGCGGACGTCCCGTGGATCGGGGTCGAACTCGGCGGCATCGGCGGCCGGTCGATTCCCGGCGTCGACGCCGCGGTTTCGGGTTTTTCGCCGAAAACACCCTGTTTCGATTGCTTGCGCGCACGCGTAGCGGCCAACGCGGAAGGGAGTAACGACGGCACGACGGACACCGAAAACGACGGATACGATTCGGTCACCGAGCGATTCGCGGGTGCGGTCGCGGGACGGGAAGCGGCGGCGCTCGCGGCGGGGGACGGGTCGGAAATCCTCGGCGGCGTCGTGGAGGTTCCCCACGCGGAGCGACGACTGCTTCCGGTCCCAAACTGTCCGACGTGCGGAAAAACGCGGGACAGAACGCTCGGTATCGGGTACGAGGAGCGGACGCTGGACGAGGCGATTTCGAGCGCCGAACTGGGGTTGGACGAGCGCCTCGGCGTCATCCAGTCGCTCGGCGAGGTGTCGTCGTTTCCGGTGCCGTACTATCTGGCGACCGTTACGGACACGAGCGGATTCAGCGACGTTCGCGCACCGGGGCAGTCCGCGGGCGTCGCGGACGGCTGGGACGAGGCGCTGATGAAGGCGCTGGGCGAGGGAATGGAGCGCTACTGCGCGGGCGTGTATCGGGAATCGGAGTTCGCGACGGCGCGACCCTCCGCCCTCGGGAACGCGGTTTCGCCCGCCGAGTTCGTTCGACCGGCGGGGTGGCCGGATCCGAACGACGACAAACTCCAGTGGGTGTCGGGTCGAAACCTGACGACGGGTGAACTCGTCCACCTCCCGGCCGAATTCGTCCATTTCCCGCCGCCGTCGGCGCGGTTCAAGCCGTCCATAACGACCGGGTTAGGGTTGGGCAACTCGACGGCGGAGGCGCTGACGTCCGGGTTGTACGAGGTCATCGAGCGCGACGCGACGATGCTTGCGTGGTACTCGTCGTTCGAACCGCTCGGCCTGCACGTCGAGGACGACGGCTTCGAGACGCTGACTAAGCGAGCACGCGCGGAGGGGTTGGACGTGACGGCACTCCTCGTCACACAGGACATCGACGTTCCGGTGGTCGCGGTGGTGGTCCATCGGGACGGGGAGTGGCCGAAGTTCGCGGTCGGGTCCGGTGCCGATCTGGACCCGGACGCGGCGGCCCGTTCCGCCCTCGCGGAAGCCCTCCAGAACTGGACGGAACTGAACCTGATGGGGAGAGACGACGCGGCGGAGGCGGAGGGGTCGATTGCCGAGTACGCGTCGTTCCCGGAAGCGGCCCGCGAATTCGTCTCGCCGGAAACGACGATTCCGAGCGAAAGCGTCGGTTCGGGGATTCGGAACGGGGAAAAAGAGTTGGAAGCCGTCGTGTCGCTGGCGAGCGAGGCGTTTTCGGTGTACGGCGCTCGGGTGACGACGCGCGACGTGGCATCGCTCGGGTTCGAGGCGGTCCGCGTCCTCGCACCGGAGGCACAACCGCTGTTCACCGGGGAGGCGTTTTTCGGCGAGCGTGCGCGAACGGTCCCCGCGGAACTCGGATTCGAGGCCCGTCTCGACCGGAAACCGCATCCGTATCCCTGAATTGGTTGACAGCGCGCGGCGAATTAGCGAGAAAACCGCCATCCCAACCGTGACAATATGGCACATGGATTTATATTGTACTCGGCCGTAACGCCTATCAGAGGAAAGTATCAATAATGCATAATATACTAAATACGTTCGTTGGAGTGACAGTATGACGACCGAGTTCGACCTCTCGTGTGCCACGTGTGGGTCGCCGTTGTCGAAGCGAACCGTCTCCGTGGACCACTTGAACGCACGGAACGTCGAAGCGGCGGTGTGCGGGAACTGTGGCGACCGGTATTTCCCCGAATCGACGTTGCGACGACTGGATTAGATTCCGAACGTCGCCCGGAGCATGTCGCGGGTTCCCGGTCCGAGTCCGACCGCGACGATTGCGATGAGGAGCAGGATGGCATAGCGGGGGCTCTCCTCGAATATCTGTTCGTCGAACACCCAGACGACGGCGACCGCGGCGACGATTTTGACGAGGAGGAACGGCCACGCCGTTCCGATAACGCTCGTTACCGAGGCGGGGAACACGCTCGTCGTGATGTCGATGATGGCGCGGTTGACGGGGTGTTTTGCGGTATACGCTCCGCCGAGTCCGAGCGCGCCCGACCAGTCGAGAACGGCGACGTTTGCGACGCCGTCGACCGCATGCCCCCAGATGACGACCGCACCCATCGCGGCCGTTCCCGCGTTGATTTCGGGAGCGTATCGGTTCACCGCCCACCAGACGATAGCGGTGACGAGCGTCGCGCCCCCGAGGACGACGACGAGCACCTGCGGATAGAACGTCAGGCGATCGGTCGTCGCCGTCAAGAAGACCAGATACCCGATCGTGGCGGCGAGGACGAGCGTTCCGATTCCCGCGAGCGGGTACTCGTAGTCCTCCACGACGCCGCTACGGGCGAGCGCGACGCTCACGACGAGGGCCGCGAGCGTGACGCCGAAGACGGTGAAATAGATGATGGGGCTGATGATGAGCGTGTTCCACGGGAACGGAATCGGACTTTGGCCCGCCTGTGCGAGGGCATCGTTCGCGTCCTCCACGACGCGCAGCGCGCCGCCGAAGAGCATGAACGGAAAGAGCGCGTAGAAGAGGTCTCGCTCCTGTCCGACGTCCAGACGGCGGAGGAGATAGACCACGCCGATCAGCGCGATGATAAGCGTGACGGCGTAGCCGACCTCCGAGACGAGGGTGTAGCCGGGTTCCGCGACCGGACCCGGGGCCGTCGCGCAGGTTCCGGCGTCGTAGATGTACTTCGTCGCGCCGTCCACGCGGACGGCACACGATGCGTTCTTCGCGTCGGCCAGTACGGGGCCCCAAAAGTAGTGCCAGATGAAGCCGTCGTACACTCGTTTCGGAAACGCGAGCGCGCCGCCGACCAGCGCGACGATGGCGGCGGCGACGGCCCCCAGCCACAGTCGCTCGTTGTCGGGTTCCTCGCTTGCTGTGTCCATATCGCACGAACCGGAGCGAGCGGGTTTTAGGGTTCCGGTCTCGTCACTCGTCGATGTTCATCTCGAGGGGGAGTTCCTCGCTCTCGTAGGGCGACCCGAGGACGACCATCGTCTGTGAGCGGGCGAATCCGTCCATCTGGGCGATGTTGTCGAACATCAGTTCGCGGAGGCTATCCGCGTTTTCGGCGTACACTCGCGCTAAAACGTCCCACGAACCGGTCGTGAGGTGGACTTCCTGAATCCCCTCGATTCTTTCGAGGCGTTTGAGTGTGTCCTTCTCGCGGCCCTGTTCCACGCGAAGGCCGACGAACGCGGAGATGCCGAGCGAGACTTCTTTCGGGTTCACCGTCGCGTGATAGCCGGTGATGACGCCCGCTTCTTCCATCCGGTTAACGCGGTCGTGTACCGTCGCACTGGACATGTCGATCTGTCGCGCGATTTCGCTGAACGGCGTTCGAGCGTTCGCTTGGAGGGCTTTCAAAATGGCACGGTCCGTGTCATCCAGGTTCATATCGCTACCGTGAAGCCCCACTGCTAAATAATTGTACACCTGAACTCGGTCAACGTACGGTACTTCGATGATAAATTCTAACAATCTATTTATCGAAATATGGTTCGGCGCCGCGGGCCGCCGCGAGGACTTCGTCGTGCGCCTCACCGTTCGAGGCGACCAACCCTCGACTCCGTGTCGTCCACCGTTCGCCGTGGATGTCCGTGACCGTCCCGCCCGCCTGCCGAATCATGAACACGCCCGCGACCGTATCCCACGGGTTCGGGACGATGTTCGTCACGGTGCCGTCCAGCGCGCCGTTCGCGACCATTCCGAGGACGATTTGGGCACACCCGTACCGGCGCATGTCGCCGAATCGCTTCACGATGCCTTCGACCGTCGCGGCGTACTCCTCCCTGCGGTCGAAGTCCCACCACATCGTCGGGCAGACGGTGAACGTCTCGGGGTCGGTTCGGTCGCTGACCGTCATCTCCTCGCCGTTCAAGGACGCCCCGTTCGCGTCCGCGGTGTACGTGTCGCCCAACGCCGGGCAGACGTTCGCGGCCGCGACGGTTTCCCCGTCCCGTACCGCTGCGACGCTGGTCGCCCACAGCGGAATCCCGCGCACGAAGTTGTTTGTCCCGTCGATCGGATCGATGATCCAGACGTCGCCCTCCGCCGGGACCTCCTTCAGTGCGTCCTCCTCCTCGCCGACGATTGTGTCGTCCGGGAACTCGTCCCGTATCTCCTCGATGACGCGGCGCTGACTTCGTCGGTCGAACTCCGTCACCACGTCCGTCTTGTTCGATTTCGTCTCGACGGCGAACTCCTCGCGGAAGCCCTCGGCGGCGATTTCGCTTCCCGCTCTCGCGGCGCGGACGGCCGATTCGAGGCGATTTTCGGCGTTCGTCATGGTTCGAGTGCCGGGGCGACATGGAAAAGGAGTGTCGTTTCTCGATTCGCAACGTTTTAACACCCCCACGATGCATTACGAACTGCGTGCGAGGGTAGCCAAGCCCGGCCAACGGCGGCGGACTCAAGATCCGCTCCTGTAGAGGTCCAAGGGTTCAACTCCCTTCCCTCGCACTCACACGAGTGCGGGAAGACCGCAGCAGAGCGTTCTTCCCTCGCAACAACTCGAAGGGGCCAATCACAGGCTCTCGCAACACTTCTAACGACGTACCCCGAATCGAAAAGTGATAACTCTGGAACGGGTAGGATATTTGTTCAGCTTCGTACATCCCGGGTTTTCGTGTGGTGCGCGCTGGCAGGGCGGCGAGGATAGCAGTCGTCCGAGCCGCCCGCTGATAGCGTGCGAGGGACGACTGAGTGAATGCGAAGGAGTCGGCTGGGGAGGATGTGGCGCAGTGTGGTGACGGTTGGGTGGAATTGAAAGGGGCCGTCCGGTCGCGTTCACATAGTCGACCGTGTGGGCCACTATCCGCGCGAGTTGTGGAGGGAGCGCGGATATCCCGCACAGCGACCGTGAGCGGTCGGGGGCTTTCAGGGTCTTAGTCGCAGTAATTTCGGCCTCGAAATACGAAACATAACTCGGAGTATCTGGCGAGGGTTTTTAGGAACCTCATTCCAGTGATTCTATTCGTATAGCTCCCACTATCACACCGTGCCGGATGATCTGATCTCTTTCGAGCACGCCATCACTCTCGCCCCCACCGACTCTTTGCAAGCAGGCCAACGTTAATGAGGCTCGGACGGCTATCCATACGCATGAGTACCGATGCCGCGCCGAACGGCGAGGATGTCCCGCAAATCGAGGTGACGGAGGATGCGGCCGAGCAAGCGCTGTCCCTGTTGGACGGCGAGGGACTCGACCATTCGGTCGCCGGACTTCGCCTGTTCGTCCAACAGGGTGGCTGTGCCGGCCTCTCCTACGGAATGCGATTCGACGACGAACCCGAGTCCGACGACACGATTTTTACCCACTACGGCCTGCGCGTATTCGTGGACCCGGCGAGCATGAACTACATCGAGGGGAGCGTCGTTGATTACGAAACCGGCCTGCAAGGTGCGGGCTTCCACGTCGAGAACCCGAACGTGGTTTCCGAGTGTGGCTGTGGCGAGAGCTTCCGAACCTGATTCGACGCGAAAAATATCCGTTTTCGTCAGTCTCGTCGGCGATCCTTCGTTTTTCGATTCGCGTTACTCGTCCAGTTCGAACGCGACGGTCACTTCCGCTTGATACTCGCGTCCTTCGACCGAGGCGACTTCGACACCGAGGGTGTCCACTTCGACCCATTTGACGTTGTCGATGGTTTCCTCCGCCCGGTCGATGGCGGTATCGGCGGCTTCCTCGAAACTCTCGTCGCTCGTCCCGATGAGGGTGATCTTCTTGAACACCATGACGTCGTATGATTCTCCGTCGGTGGTGAAAATCGCATCGGCCGCAGTGACGGTTTTCGGGGTCCGTGTCACGGGCTTATCCGCCGCGGCGTTCGAACGGGAGGCGGTCAGCAACCGGCCATCGTACCGAGTTCGTTTTACTCCGAGCCTTGCATTTGGGTGTCGAGACGGTCGGCGAGGGCACCGGTCACGTCGGTGAGATACGCGGTACCCCAAATCGCGGTAATGAGGCCGCCAGCGGTGTCGAACAGCAGGTCGAGCATCGTGTCTTCGAGTCCGTATTGGGTGAGGACGGCGCTTCCGCCGAGGATGCTGCCCAGTCCGCTCACCGCGAACTCGGTCACTTCCCAGATGACGCCGAAGGCCACGACGAACATGAGGATGAACACGAACATGAACCGAGGCGGAAGGTACACGTCGGGGTTGTGCGCGTCAAGTGCGCGCACGGTCGCATAGCCAACCCCCGCGACGAGGGACGCGGAGAGCATGTGGGTCACGTGGTCCCACCACCAGACGTTTTGGTAGGGGCCGAGCGTCCCGACGGCGTGCAGGAAGACGGCGGTGGTGATCCACAGCGTCAGACCCGCGTCCATCGGAATCTGATAGTCGCGTTTGAGCACGGCGGGGACGTGCATGATGGCGAACGCCAGCGCGCTGTTGATCATGATGCCGAGGTTTCCTCGATCCATCCCGATGAAGAAGATTCCGATGAGGCTCAACTCCATCACCCGCGTCAACTGCCGCTGCCTGTGCTCGGAGATTCCGAGTCGCTCGCGGATCTTCATTGCAGGTGCTCCTGTATCTCGACCGGGAGGCGTTCTTCCGCCGGGATGACCCGCCGGAAGTACCATTCGAAGATGATTCCGGCGAAGACGCCGACGGCCGTCGCGTAGACGAAGTCCCACATCAACTGATACTCGCTGCCGAGGAACTCGGTTCCGAGGTAGACGTCGGAAAGCCACTGGACGACCGCCCAGACGCCCGCCGTCGCAATCGTGGTCACGACGACGAACAGGACGGCGAACCAGTGCGTCATCCGAACCGGCGTGAAGACGTGCAGTTCGACGGCCACGATGAGTGCGAGCGCGGCGACGGAAAGGTACGTCGCGACTCGCGTGGTGAGCGCGAGCGTCGCGAGTTCCCGCCCGAGAATGGGGAGTGCGGCGAGAACGAGGACCTCCCACGGAAGCATCGCTTCGGTGTTTCGATACGCGATGGGCGGAACGAGCGCGAGGGCCGCGACCGTTGCGGCCAACAGCATCCACAGGAGGTCGTCCTGCAACAGACTGCCGATAGCAACGACGAGCAGAAATCCGATGAGTAGCCACGCCAGTCCGGCGTTGACTCGCTTGTCCTCGACGAGCGCGTCCAACTGGCTGACCCGCTGTGCCATGCTAGCGAATATGGGCGGGAACGGTAAGAATGGGTAGGTAACGCAACCGCCGAGAAGCTATCGACGAATGTGAAAATCAGGAGAAAGCGTACATCCCGGCGTACGCGATGACCGCGAGCGTTACCGCGGCCATGCCGGTACACATCCATGCGGTGGGGCTCCGAACGGGACGGAACGGGCGTTCGGGGTGGAGTTGCGGCCCGACGCCGATGGCACCGACCGCGAGTACGGAAAACACGAACTGGTAGGACACCGAGAGCGTCGGTGCGGGAATCACCAGCGCGGCCAAGGCGTAGCCGACGCCGAGCGCGGCACGCGGGTGGACGTGTTCACGCAACTCCCGCCGAGCGTTCCCGGCACGGAGACTGAAGTAGACGACGGCGGCGAACCACGCGAGTCCCAGTTCCAAACCGAAGATGGCGAGGAGGTTCAGCGTCGGGTCGGAGAGAAGGGCGAGTCGTGAATGAAGCAGCGTCACGTCGAACGGGTAGAAAAACCGCGGCGGCGACCCCGTGAACACGTCACCGAAGGGGTGTGATGCGAGGCCGAAGACGGCGGCGAGCAACAACGCCCGCGGCCCGAGGTCGGTGTTCGAGTCGGCGATGAGCGCGGCGACCGTTCCGACGACGACGAAGACGAGCATGACACCCGCGCCGAGGAGGCCGCTCGTTCCGAGGGCGACCCAGACGAGCACCGCCAGGAGTCCGGCAGAAACCATCTTGCGCGGCCAATTCCCCGTGGCCAAGACGAACGCGGGGCCGGCGACGGCGGCGACGACGAGCGAGTGGGTTACGGCACGATGGACGAGTTGTGAACTCCCCCAAAACGCGGCCGTCATGTGCCACACACCGCCGAACCCGGCCTGTGCGAGACCAATGACCGCGTAGGTCATATCGACGTCCGGTATCGTAGCGAAGACGCCCGCGACGACCCCGAACGCGAGCGCGCGCTCCGCGGACCAAAATCGCTGGGCGACGAGCGCCGCCACCCCGAAGGCGAGCAGCGCGTGGCCGACCATCATGGAACTCCTCTTCGCGTTCGGTCCTCATAAACTTCGTCCCAGCGATATGCTGACTCGTGTCGTCCGAGTCGGTACGTCTACTGGACGCCGACGCCCTGGTGTCGTGCCGTCTCGATTCCCTTCGAGAGCGACTCGATGGCCCGGTCGAGTACCTGAACGGTATCCATCACGGGCGGATACCGGTACTGACCCAACTCCTCCCGAGCGTCGAGGAAGGTGTTCAGCATCACTTCGCCCACGTCGATGCGGCGGTACGGGTTGCGCGACATCAGTTGGACGCCGAGGTGCGCGATGTCGGCGACGTCCCGACACGTCCTCGCGCACGTTCCCAACTCCGGGCCGCGTTCGACGCACTGGTCCGCACACCACTCGGCCGTGGTTTCGAGACGCTGGAAGTCCGCCAACACCAACATCACGTCGCTCGAAAGGTGGTCTTCGAACTTCGGCTTGGCACCGACTTCCTCCTCCGTCCGTCCGACTTGAGGTTGTTGACCCATCGACTGCTGTCCGCCGACCTGCTGTCGTTCCTGCGTTCCCCCTCGCTGACTCATCGGCTGTTGCATCCCCTGTCCCCGCATCGACGGTTGCTCACCGATTTGCTGCCCGCCCATCGGCGACTGTCCGCCGACTTTCCGTCCCGTTCGTGGCTGCTGGTCCATCCCCTGCCGTGACTGTGGCGTTCGTCGTCCGTGGGTTTCCTGTCCAGTTTCGGCTTCCCGTCCGAACGATCGCTCTCGCGGTTGCTGATACCGTTGTGTCATGGTTCTTCTCCGCTCCTCGCTGGAGCAGGTGCCCTTCGCTCGTCGTCGGCATAAACGAGGCAGACCGTTCGAACGGAAACCGTAGGAGCGTTCGGATGAAAGACGTAGCCGATGCCGGATATGGGTCGTTTCGGTGCGAGAACGGTCTCTTACGACGTGCGGAAAAAGTTCGGCGGTTAGAACTGCGATTGCTGACCGGGAATCCCTTGCTGGGTTCCTCCCTGCTGCATCGTCGTCCCCTGCTCCATCGTCTGCAGTTGGTCGAGCAATCGGTAGGTAGAACCGACGGCCCGGGAAAGAACCGACGCACATTCCTGACAGTGCGGGTTCTGGTGTCGCATACACTCGCTCGCACATTCCTCGGCCGCGTTGGCGAACACTTCCGCGAGTTCCGGCCCGAAGACCGAATCTCGGGCGATGAGTTTCGCGTTCAGCGTTCCGAGATCGGAGACGTCCCGACAGAGCCGAATGCATTCGGCCATCTGCGGGCCCTCATCGATGCACTTGTCGGCACACCAATCACAGACCTTCGCGGCCTTCTCGAAGTCTTCGAGCGCGACGCGCATCTCGCCCGGCAACTGGTCGTCGAACTGGCCGCCCGGTTGTGTCAGTTGCTGGCCGCCAGTTTGGCCCATTCCTTGGCCACCGGTCTGGCCTTGTTGGCCACCGATCTGGCCTTGTTGGCCGATCTCTTGTCGGCCCATCTGCTGGCCGGTTCCCTGCTGGCCGTACTCCATCCCTTGTTGGCCGTACTCCTGTTGAGACTCCCGTCGGCCGCCGTGCGGAATTCCGCCCTGCTGGCCGACGTTCGTCTGCCCGTAGCCCTGTGATTGGCCGTACTGGTCGCCTCCGATTCCCGCCTGCGAGTGCTGCATGGGTCCCTGTTGTGTCATTGTATTCCTCCACCCAGCACCGTGCTGGGGTATCCCGTCTTACACCCATAACCCGAATAAACCGGACCGACCGTTTCGACCGTTTAAAAACCGTTCGCCCCGAGAAACGCCGCGTTGTGCGAATCAACGATCCGTTGGACGTCGAATGCCGAGACGACGGGATTTTTGTCACCCCGAGTGCTACGGCCACGCATGGAAAACCCCACGGTAGGCGAGTTGACACCGCCCGACAGAACCCTGATGGGTCCCGGCCCGAGCGAAGTGCATCCTCGCGTCCTCCGAGCGATGAGTACGCCGTTGGTCGGCCATTTAGACCCGTCGTTCATCGAGGTCATGAACGAGGTTCAAGACCTCCTCCGATACGCGTTCAGAACGGAGAATCAATGGACCATTCCCGTCTCCGGAACTGGCTCCGCCTCCATGGAGGCCGCTATCGGCAATCTGGTGGAACCCGGCGACACGATGTTGGTTCCGACTAACGGCTACTTCGGCGGTCGAATGGAGTCGATGGCGAAGCGAGCGGGCGGGGACGTCGTCCACGTCGATGCACCGTGGGGCGAACCGCTCGACCCCGCCGACGTGCAGGCCGCCTTCGAGGAACACCGACCGGACGTCTTCGGATTTATTCACGCGGAGACGAGCACCGGCGTGGTTCAACCGTCGGTTTCCGAACTGACGAGTATCGCCCACGACTACGACGCCTACGTTATCGCCGACTCGGTGACATCGCTCGGCGGCGTCGAGTTGAAGGTGGACGAGTGGGACATCGACGTGGCCTACTCCGGCCCACAGAAGTGCCTCTCGTGTCCGCCGGGAGCGAGTCCGTTGACGCTCAACGACCGCGCGATGGAGAAGGTGCTCTCCCGCGAGGAAGCCCCGCGTTCGTGGTATCTCGACCTCTCACTCCTCGAAGGGTATTGGGGCGACGACCGGGCGTATCACCACACGGCACCTATCACGAACGTCTACGCGCTCCGCGAGGCGCTTCGTCTCGTCAGCGAGGAGGGAATCGAAGCGCGCTGGGAGCGCCATCGAGAGGTGGCGGGCGCGCTCAAGGCGGGTGTCGAGGCGATGGGACTCGAAATGAACGCGCCGGAGGAGTACTGGCTTCCCAGCCTCAACGCCGTTCGCGTCCCCGAGGGCGTCACGGACACGGACATCACGAGCTATCTCCTCGACCAGTACGACCTCGAAATCGCCACCGGTCTCGGCGATTTGGACGGCGAAATCTTCCGCATCGGCTGTATGGGTTACTCCGCCCGCCCGGAAACCGTTTCGTATCTCGTGAGCGCGCTCGGCGATGCGCTCCGAGAGCACGGCGCGGACGTGGACGTGGAGGCCGGACTCGCGGCGACGAGCGACGCGCTCGGGCGATAGGCGGCGATTATCGGGGTTTCCGATGGTGCGACCGAAACGAAAATCCCGCCTCACGTCCGAACATGGGTATCTCTCCGTAGGATGTCGTCGGTGACGTCCTGCTCGAACTTTGTTGTGAGCAGATATGATCGAGTGCGAATATAATACAAATCATCTTCGCCGCCGAATCCCCCACTAATAAAACAAAAATCGTTCATAAACGATTTTGAATGCCGGCCGATATAATCTAGGCCGACCGAAATTTCGAAACTACTATATTGATTTAGGCGAGCCTAAAACCATGAACGGAAACGAAGGACGTACGCGACGTACGATCATCAAGAGTACAGGTGCGGTTCTCGGAGGAGGTCTCCTCGCCGGTTGTACCAGCGGTGGGGACTCGGAGTCTTCGCCGTCGGAAACGACGGGGACGTCGGAGGGAACCACGTCGAGTGAGTCCGCGACCACCGAGGAGTCGACGACGACGGACGGCCCGTACTCCGTCTCGATGGCTCCCGTCGGCGAAGTGGAGTTCGAGAGCGTCCCGAAGAAGTGGGTCGCCAACAACGGTAGTTGGGCCGATATGGGCATCGCGCTCGGCCTCGAACCGCCGAAAGCCGTCTGGCTCACCGGCCGGTACCACACGCAGTACTACGACGCCATCGACGGCCTCTCGGTCGACAAAAGCGACATGGTGTCGCTGTATCAGGACGGAGTGAGCAAGGAGTTGTTCTATCAACTCGACGCCGACGTCCACGTGATGGACCCCAACTTCCTGATGAACCGATTCAAGGGCTGGAAACAGGAGGACGTAGACGAACTCACGCAGAACATCGCGCCGCTGTTCGGCAACTGCATCTACGCACAGCACTACACGTGGCACGACAGCTACCGATACTACACCCTCATGGAGGGCTTCGAAAGGCTGTCGAAGGTGTTCAAGCGACACGACCGCTACGAGGCGTTCGCGGACCTCCACGCCGACTTCCAGTCCAACGTCTCCGGCGTCGTTCCCAAGAAAAGCGAGCGTCCGTCGGCCGCCGTCGTCTGGGGCGTCGGCGACGAGCCGACGAAGTACTATCCCTACATCATCGGGAAGGGAACCGGGTTCAAACACCTGAACGACCTCGGGGTCTCCGACGCGCTCGCGAATACCGACGTCAAGGACTTCCACGGAAGCCGCGGTGCCATCGACCTCGAAACGCTGCTGAAAGTGGATCCGGAAGTCCTCCTGCTTCGCGGCTACGAGGACAAGACCCGGAAGGAGTTCAAGAACTCGGTCATCGACTTCCTCCAAAACGACAACACGGCCAGCAAACTCACCGCCGTCGAGAACGGCGACGTGTATCGCGCGGGCGGCCTGTACCAAGGCCCCATCACGAACCTCGTCCTCACCCAACGAACCGCCAAACTGCTGTACGGCGTCGATAAACAACTATACGACAGCAAGCGCGTCGTGGACATCGTCAACGGCGACTTCTGATCTCCTCACTCCGATTCGACCGGGTTCGGCGCGGTTTCCATCTCCTCTTCGTCCGTGTTCCGCGTGACGTGGCCGTATTTCAGGAGCGCGACGAAGAACACCCCGCCGACTGCGTTCCCGATGGTCGCCGCGAGGAGGAACCGTCCGTAGTCGAACGCGGTGATTTCGGGCGAGAGGAACAGTCCCATCAGCACTTCCACGTTTCCGGCGATGGAGTGTGGCAGGTGGGCGAGGCCGATGGCCGTCGTGACGATCCAGATTATCAACACCCTGCTGACGGTGTCCCGTGCGGCGGTGACGAGCCACGACAGCAATCCCATGAGCCAGCCCGCGAAGACGCCGCTCCCGACGAGAATCCAGAAGTCGTGTTTGACCAGCGTCTTCGCGATTTCGGTGAACGCCGCCGCGTGCGCGATGCCGAGTTGGGGTGCTATCGTGACGGCGAACGCGGCGAAGAGCGCGCCGCCGAGGACGTTCGCCGCGAAAACGACGACCCACAACCGCCCGAGCGACGTGAGGGACGCTCGCTTGTCGAGGACGGGGAGCACCGCGAGCGTCGTGTGTTCGGTGAACAGTTCCGACCGGCCGAGAATCACGAAGATGAACCCGATGGAGTACATGTTCGCCATGAGCAGTTCCGTGGCCGGTTTCGGGAGGGACCCGCTCATCAATCCGGTCATCACCGCCATGAGCAACGGCCCGAAGCCGATGTCCAATCCCGCCGAGAGCCCGGACAGAAAGAGACCGCTCGCCGGACGCTGTAGCTCCGCGAGGCCGATGTTTATCTGTTCGACGAGGATGTTCTCGTACGATTTCAATCCGTCCGTTTGACCGTCGGAGGATGTGGAAGGGACCATGAGATGAAGCTGTGTCCCCCGAAAGGGGTAACGGACAAAAGCGATTGTGGCCACTCCGTGCCTACCCGTCAAATGTCGGTCTGTTTCGCCCGTTCGTCGAGCACCATCCATTCGAAGACCGACAGCGGGCGGACGATTTCGGTCCGTCGTCGCCACCCTATTTACCCCGGCCCTTCGTAGGCGTCATCCATCGTGTCGAATCGACGGTCCATGTCGGACGCCTCCCTCCCGGTCGTAACCATCGTCGTCCTCGTAATCACGGTCTTCGTGACCGCTCTGCACGCGGTCGTTCCCGGACTGCTTCCCGCACTCCGACGGAACCCGGACGCCCTTTCGACGGACGAATGGTGGCGGCTTTTCACCCCGCTGTTCGTCCAAGCCGATCCGTGGTGGGCGACGCTCTCCGTGTTCGTCGGCATCTTCGTCGTCGGCGTCGCAGTCGAGCGAACCTACGGTCACCGCGACTGGTTAGCGCTGTACTTCGGCGGCGGGGTCGTCGGAGAACTCGCCGGATACGCGTGGCAACCCCACGGGTCGGGCGCCTCGGTTGCGGGTGCGGGACTGCTCGGTGGCCTCTCCGTGTGGCTCCTGTGGCGTGGAAACTCGGTGCCGCTCGGCGTTCGGGTCTGGGGTCCGATCTGGCTAGCGGTCGGCGTCCTCCTCACCCTCCTGCACGACATTCACGGACCACCGCTTCTCTTCGGAGCGTGTCTCGGCGCTATGCTACTGTGGCGGGAACGGAACTGATTTCGATGCGTTACTTCTCGAATCGCTTCCGGACGCTTTCCGCGTGGGCGTCCAAGCCTTCGGATTCCGCCAGCGTGGTAATCGTCTCCGCGATGGAGTCGAGCGCGTCCCCGTCCAACCGCTGAACGGTGGTCGAGCGGAGGAACGTATCGACCGACAGGCCGCCCGTGATTTTCGCCAATCCCGTGGTCGGCAGGACGTGGTTCGTCCCGGAGGCGTAATCGCCCGCCGCGACGGGCGTGTACGGACCGAGGAAGACGCTCCCGGCGCTGTCGATGCGCGAGAGGAGGTCCTCGTCGTCCTCGGCCTGAATCGACAGGTGTTCCGCCGCGTACTCCTCGGCGAAGAGGAGTGCTTCGCTCATCGACCGGGCGACGAACACCCCGCTGGCGTCGTTGTCGAGCGCCGCCCGGATCACGTCCTCGCGTTCGCGTTCACCCGCCTGCTTTTCGATTTCCTCCGCGACGACCTCGGCGAACTCCCCGTCGTCCGTCACCGCGACGGACGAGGCGTTCTCGTCGTGTTCCGCCTGCGCGACGACGTCGCTGGCGACGAACGCCGGGTCGGCCGATTCGTCGGCCAGAACGAGCAGTTCGCTCGGCCCGGCGAGGAAATCGATAGCTACGTCGCCCTGCACCTCCGCTTTCGCCGCCGTGACCCACTTGTTGCCGGGGCCGACGACCTTCTGCACGCGGTCTATCTGCTCGGTTCCGTAGGCCATCGCGGCGATCGCCTGTGCGCCGCCGACGCGGTACACGCGGTCCGCTCCCGCGGCGTGAATCGCGGCCAGTGTGATGTCGTTCTGCGGTTCGCCGGGCGGCGTGGCGACGGCGACCTGTTCCACGCCGGTCACCTTCGCCGGGATGACGCCCATCAGCGCGCTGGAGGGGTACGCCGCGGTCCCGCCGGGTGCGTACACCCCGACGCGCTCGATGGGACGGAATCGGCGTCCGAGTTCGCGCCCGTCGAAGTCCGCTCGCCAGTCCTCGGGCAGTTGCGCCTCGTGGAACTCGCGGACGTTCGCCGCCGCATCCTCGATGGCCTCGCGCACCTCGTCGTCTATCTCCTCGTAGGCGCGCTCGGCGTCGTCCGTGATGTCGATGTTGCCCACCTCCACGCCGTCGAATTCGCGGCAGAAATTCCGGACCGCGACGTCGCCTTCCTCTCGAACTCGGTCGATGATGTCGCGCACGTCGCTCCGCACGCCCTCGATTCCGGCGTCGCGGTCGAACAGCGCCCGCCGCTCGTCCGGCCCGAGGTCGGCTATCGGCTTCGGATTCATGCTCGGGGTTTCGAAGCGCGCGGAAAAACACGTTGCGCTCTCGGCCGATGTTCCCTCGGTAGAAAACGAGATCCGCGGACGTCTCGCGGCTATCAGGTACGCACGCTCTTCGTGACTTCCCGGATGCCGACCCCGAAGGCGAACGCTCCCACCCCGACGATGGCGGCACCGGCGGCGAAATAGACGAAGAGCAGCGTCGGCGGTGAGTCGGTGACGAACACGTTCGCGCTCACGAGGATGGCGGCCGCGAGTCCGTAGCCGAGCGCGATTGCGAGCGTGATCAACACGCTGACGACGAGCCCGTCGTTGAGATACGCGTTGCCTATCGCACCGGCGAGCGCTATCGCGCCGATTCCGTAGAGAAGCGCCGCTCGGACCGATTCCGTGTACCAATCGAACGCGAAACCGGCGACTGCAAAGAGGCAGAGGACCGCGGCGACCCCCAGGCAGACGATTCCAGCGAGCGTGATGAACCGCCGGGATACGTGCCGACTTCGACCGAAGAGCAACGGCTTCGAGGGAACTGTCATCGTAGACACGTCGATTTCGGACGAAATAGGTTTTGTGTCGGCCGATTTCCCCGGTAGAGAACCGAACCCGACGAACGACGACAGTTGCGCCGTCACCGCTCCTCGTCAACACGAACTGACGGCTTCGTAGTAGCCCTCGGAAGTTTCCTTCCGCGTGCTGGTGGAGGCCGGGAAGTAGAGGTAGTCGTTCGAGCCGACGGCGTAGTAGGTGCCCGTCGAGGTGTCCCGATAGGCGCGGCCTGCATCCGCGTGTTCGTAGTTATAGCCCGTGCCATAGTCGTCGGAAAAGCTGTCCCCGAGCGTGACGGACACGGAATCGGTTCCCGTCTCTCCGTCGCGCCGTCGTCGGTGCCGGTTAGCGTGGCCGTATACGTGCCGGACGACGCGTAATCGTGGGTTACGGTCGCGGCGACGGACTTCAGGAGCGTGCGCCGCTTCAGGTTCCTGCTCACTCATCCTTCGTGTAATCCGAGACGAACTCCCAGATGATCCGGCTGGCGTCCGGACCTCCCGGCGCGGTGAACTCGCCGCCCGAAGCGCCACCGGACCACGCGTGGTCCATGCCGTCCACCTGCCAGTACTCGACGAGCGAGTCTCCGGACTCGTCGTGATATTCGGCGACGGAGTAGTCCAAACTCGGTCCCTGACCGCTGTACGTGCTGTCCGCGGTCGTGTCCACGTCGCCGTCGTTCGCCCCGTCCGGGGCGAGGTCGTTGGTCTGAATCGCCTGTATCTTCGCCTGTTCGCCGTTTATCGGATAAACGGTGGTGTCGGCCGTGCCGTGGAGGACGATGGTCGGCAGGTCGCTCGTGGTGCCGTAGGATTTCATCGCGTCGTAGGCGTCGATGCCCTTCTCGTAGGGGTCCGGACCGCCGTAACTCATGGCCGCCGTCCCGCCCGTCGCGGTGTCCGCGGCGTCGTACTCCAAGCCCGAGTGAATCCCGCCCGCCGCGTAGATATCGGCGTACTCAGCGAGGAGGTTCGGGACCATCGCCGCGCCCGCCGAAAGTCCGGCGACGTAGACGCGTTCGGGGTCGCAGTTCTCGGCGTCGATGGTCGTTTCCGTCATTCCGGCGATGACGGCCGCCTCGCCGTAGCCCCGGGTCGTGTTCGCGTCGTAAAACCAGTTCCAGCACCGGGCCGCGTTCCGCGCGTCGTACTGGTCGGGATAGATGACGACGAACCCATCCCGGTCGGTCACGTCGTTCATCCGCGTTTCCCGCCGGAACTGGTCCGCGCTCTGTGAACAGCCGTGGAGCATCACCACGAGCGGGGGATTCGACCCCGCCGAGTCCGGAACGTACTTCCAGTAGTCGAAGCCGTCGTAGTAGTGGTTCGTGTAGCTACCCGCCGCCGCCGCGGTTCCCAGTACGCCCGCCGTCGCGAGCGTTCCACCCACGGAACGAAGGAGCGTTCGCCTGTCAGTTTTCATGCTATGACGTACCAATTCGGTCGAACAAAATCTAATACTAGGTTAATATGTAAATATAGATCGAAGAGGTCGAAATTATCGATGATGCGAGCAGCGGAGTGCGGCGTGAATCGCGCTGATGAGCGTGTTGCTCGGGTCGTGGGAGAGTTCCCAACACATCATTCCGCCGAAATCGTTGTCCCGGACGTAGCGCGACTTCTCCATGACCGAGTGCCTGTCGTCGTACGTGACGAAGACGTCGTCCGCCTCGGAGTACAGCCACGGGACGCGCGCGTCGTGATGCCAGTGATACTCGTACTGCGATTTCGCCTTGAGCTGCCGGATGTCGTCGTACGACTTGGTGTCCGCGCCGTCGAACGGTTGAAAGAGGCCCTCGTTCTCGCTTCCGACGTTCTCGAAGGCGAAGCCGTAAAACGGCGTGCCGAGGACGAGTTTGTCCCGCGCAATCGGCTGGTCGGCCCAGTACCGCATCGCGTGGTCCACCGTCAGGAGCCGTTGCCAGTACGTCGGGTCCTCGTAGGGCGCGTACAGCGGCGCGTTGAAGTTCGTCGCGGAACTCCAACTCCCGTAGAAGTTGTAGTTCATCACGTTGACGAAGTCCAGGTAGTCGGCGATTTTCCCCACTTCCAGCGGGTCGATGTTCGACGGAATCGGCGCCGCCGCCATGCTGAGTTCGTAGCGCTGGCCGTCGGCCTCCCCCGCTTCGTCCAGCTTTCCGCGAAGCTCTTCCAACAGCAACGTGAAGTTCTCCGGATCGTCCTCCCGAACCGACCCGTCGGGATACTCCCAGTCGATGTCGATGCCGTCGAAGTTGTACCGTCGGAGCTGTTCGACGGCCGTTCGCGCGAACCGCTCGCGGGCGTCGGCGCTCGCGGCGACGGCGGACATGTTGCTCCCGAAGTCGGCGATGGAGAGCATGAACGACGTGCGATGCTGCTCGTGCGTTATCGTCTCGAACTCCGAGAGCACCTCGGGAGCCGAATCCCCGGTGACGGCGAGTTTGACCTCGCCGTTGGCCTCCGTTTCGAGGAAGGCGTAATTCAGGTGCGTCAGCTTGTGGTACGGCACGTCGTGGGGCGTGTAGTCGTCCGCCCACGACGGATAGTAGCCGACGATTCGTTTGCCGGGTCGCCGTCCGTGATGATGGTGGCCGTCCCCTCGCCCGTGATGGTGGTGTCCACGGCGACCCCGTTCGCTTGCTTCGGCCGTGTTTCCGAACAATGCCACCGTCGTCAGTGCGCCCGCGCCTCGAAGGTATCGCCGCCGTCCCACGCCGTTATTTTGGGATTTCACAGCCGTAGTAATAATTGAATGATAAATAAATACATACCCTAGTTTTGTAATTCCATCTCCATTTCGAAGGTCATATTCCGCGGTACCGCACGAGCAGCGGGCCGCGATTCGAATCATAGTCCGCGGAAACGGCCCGTAGGAATAAACCCGACTCGCCCCGTATATTCACGCGGATTCGGGCGAAAATCGGCGATCGAAGCCGACCACACGCCCGCGGATTTCAGCCATGAAACTGAACCACACGAACCTCACGGTGGCGGACGTCGAGGCAACGGCGGACTTCCTACAGGAGTATTTCGAGTTGGAAAAGCGGGGCGGAAGCCCGGCCATCACGATTCTCTCGGACGAAACCGGAACCGTCCTGACCCTGATGCAGGGGCGGGAAGGGGAGGAAATCGAATATCCGAGCAGTTTCCACATCGGTTTCTTCGTCGATAGCGAGTCGTCCGTGGACGAGAAGCACCGACAGTTGAAGGGGAACGGCTACGACGTGACGGATGTGAAAACCCGCCACAATACCTACGATTTCTACGTCGAAGCGCCGGGCGGGTTTTCCATCGAGTTCGGGACGAGATAACTCCCGCAGTCGGCCTTAGGAGGTGAATTAGGAGGTGAACTTCGAGCAGAATTTGCGGGTAAAAGTCGCGTCGATACGGTTCTCTCGAACGACGAAAACCGCGATTCCCGAGTTGTTCCGCTCGCCTTTCCACTGGAGCCGCGCTTCGAGGTTTTCCGTGGCGACGGTGATCGTCGGACGCTCCCCGTCGTCGATTATGTCCTCGGAAAGCCACCGGTCTTCGGCAGGGATCGATATTTCTCTCCGAGAGTCGTCGATCGTTAGCGTCGCTTCGATATCCGACTGCACGCCGTTGCCGATCTCGATATCCACCGAACTGTCGGGGTCGAACCACGGCTTTGGAGCGCCATCGGAATCGGGCACCGGCTGGCAATTTTTCCGTCGGTTCCGTTCTTTCTCATCGGTGCTAGACGGGGTGGGCGTCGGCGATCGTTTCCGCTCACCGGAGGGCCGACTCACACATCCCGCACCGGTTCCCGTGACGACTCCGCAAATCGTCCGGAGTACTGTTCTCCGTCCGAACGATTCGTCCATTGTGTAACCATATCCTTTTGGTGATATAAAACCGAGCGCTGTCAAACGAGGATCTCACTCATTCACAACGGTACGTCGAAAATTCGCCCTCGATTTTGACGGGGTGGAACACGACGGTAGAGAACTGTCACCTCGAGGTGGTCGTCGCCGACCGCGAGGACCACCGATTCGTTCCCTACTGCGGGGTTTCGGTCGTGCTCGAGCGCGACGGCGAACAGTTCGGTCCCTTCGACCTCTCGTTCCTGTGGCACCCGGGTGTGTACCACTACGGCGGGAACGTCACCGTGCCGACCGACGGAACCTACGATATGCACGTGACGATCGAACCGCCCGAGTTCCACCGCCACGACAAGCAGAACGGCGACCGGTACGGCGAAACGGTGGAGGTCACGTTCGAAGCGATCGATATCGAGACCGGACAGGACTGAGCTACAGAAATCGTCCGCCATTTGATCGTCCTGTGTCCGGAACACTACCGGGGAAGAACCTACTCGTAAAACGGAAGCGACCGGTCCGGGTGATATTTCGGTAGCAAACGTTATCAGTAGAAGATTCTACCGATAACTATGGCAACGTCGGTGAAGATGGACGACGACACTAAATCCCGTCTCGAACGGTTACAGGCCGAAATTCGGCTGAAAACGGGGAACAAAGTGACTCAGCAGGAGATATTAGCACGACTCGTCGAGAATGCCATCGAATCGAAATGGGATCTCGTAGATTCGTTCCGAGAAGAACGCGTTCCCGTCTCCCAAGCCGAACGAGAGACGTTTCACGGGGGAATGGTCTCGTCCGACGTCACCACATCCGAAGAAGACATCGACGATGTGCTGTACGGATGAGCGTCTTCGTCGACACCGGCGTCCTCTTTGCGCATCACGATACGGACGCAGAGCGCCACGAGCAAGCGGTTGCTGCGTTCGACGAACTGCTGGACGGTGCGTATGGACAACCGTACACCAGCGACTACGTGCTGGACGAGACGGTGACACTCACGAGAGTTCGAACGGACTCGTTCGAAGCCGCGGACACTGTTGCCAGTCGGATTCTCGGTGAGGACCCGTTCCCAAATGTTCTGGAACTGATCCACGTCGAACCTGACGAAGTGAGAGCTTCACTGGAGACGTTTCGCAGATACAACGACCAAAACCTCGGTTTCACGGACGCGACCAGTATTTGTCTGTGTGAGTCTCGCGGCATCGATGCGGTGTTGAGCTTCGACGACTTCAACGGCCTCATCGAGCGAGTCACACCGAATCGCTGAGTGAACACTACCGGTGTGAGGATGTACGCCCGGAACGCTACCGGACGAATTTCTACTAGTACTCGATAGAAGGGAACTGCGAGGAATTAGTGGAATATATGTCCAAAAGACTTTGGAGATGTGGGATTTGTTCGAAGACGCCAAAAATCGGCACGAATCATACACGGCTACGAGTTCCGGTCGAGCCACTCGCAGAACGCATCGAACTCCTTCGAACCTGCACTGTCTGCGATTTCGCGGAGCGTTCCCGTTCGGAGTTCGTCGTGTAACGGAACGGTAACACGTCGTCGATCGTCTTCATTCGTCGGATGTTCGTAATACAACTGTGCGTGGTCTCCGGTCGTTCGTCGCCACTCGAATCCACCGGCATTAACCAGTACTTTCACTACTTCCTGACCCGAAAACGTCCGTCTGCCCATCGATCATTCGAGTTCTTCCGGTGGTTCCTGCTCACCGGTCGTATTGTCGGCCGGATCGATGCCCATCTCACGGAGATCTTCTTCGGTTGGTTTGCTCCCAATCTCGTCGTTGTGGAGGGCAACCGCTTCGTCGAGGTTTTCCAGTGCATCCCTTCGGGACTCCCCCTGTGTCGTCACCCCTGTCTCGATATCCTTGGCAATCCACGAATCACCTTCGCGCCATAGTCGAATCTCGTCACTATGACTTCCCCTGTCTCTGCTCGAACTAGCCATTCTACCGATAGATAGCGGGGCACCTCGCATAAACGTTCGGCCAGTGGACGATGGACACGTGTCCAATTAGGTCCGCGAACGATTCGAGATCGACTGCGCACCTGTCACTACGGAGTAAATGTACGTCCGGAACACTACCGTCCGAGCTTCTACTAGTAGGGTTGGTCGATGGACAGAAGACAATCGTTCGGCAACCGAGCGATCCGAAGGTCCCGGTAGGTCGTCGGTTCACTAACTCGAACGAACGTGAGCGAGGCCGACGACTGAGCGGAACGAAGTGGAGTGAAGAAGGAGTGCTTTTGCAAGCGAGCGTAGCGAGCGCTGTAAAAGGTCGATGTACGCCCGGAACACTAACATCCAGCCTCATCCCTTGGCGGCGTGCCGTGTCGGCTGGCAAACCCTCGTGCCGGGCGAGCGATAGAATCGCCAACTTTTGACGGCTGAACCGTCGAAGCGGGTCGCGTCAGTAACTGCGACCGACTTCCGAACCAGCGGTCCCTGGCTCACGGTGGTGATTTTGGAGTTCACCAACTCGTACTGTCGCACACCCGGGTTCTCCGCGCGGTCATCGCTCCCGAAGTGGGAGTACTACGGCGGGGACTAAGGTGCGCACGAAACAGTAGACGGACGGCGGATAAGGGCCTTCCGGGTTCGAGGGGAGTGGTAGGAGGACGAAACGAAGCGCAAACGAGAGAAGAAGGAAACGGGAGAGAAGAGATGAAAACGGGAGAGGAACCGAGAAGACGAAAAGAGAAGAAAGAAGCGAGAAGACGAAAAGAGCAGGGATGAACGGTCAGTAGACGTAGTCGGATTCCGCGACTTGCACGTAGCCCTTCCGATAGCCGAATTTGGCCTTCTTGTAGCGGGCGACGAGTTTCGCGCCGCGGACACCGGAGGAGAAACTCGATCGGTTCAGGCCCTTGCCGTCCTCGCCGAGGAGGTTATCCACCATGGAAAACGTCCTGTCCCAGTCATCCGGGCCGTACTCCGCGACGATATCGGCGAACGCGATGTTGCGCAGGAGTTCTTGGCCGATGGCGTCCTTCCACTCGGCGTTGTACGATTCGATGTCGTCGGTCGCGGCGAGTTCGCCGGCGATCTTCCCCGACCGAACCGCGACGTGGTAGCCGCCCTCGTGGAACGCGCTGGTCGTACCCATCGCGCCGCCGGCGACGGCGATGCCCGCTTCGACGGGCGAATCGATGGGCCGCGTCGAGGAGATGGGGTAGGTTTCGGTACCCTTCGACTTGCCGCGGTCCTCCACGAGCGGGAAGTCCGTCTCGATGTCGTACTCGTCGCCGTACTCGCGTTCGAGGAGGCGGCGGATGAACTCCCCGGCGCGGGGGAGGCCCTCGTCGTCGGAGCGGAGGAGGGCGTACGATTCGGGGTCGTCCACGTCGTCCAACGTCATCCCGATGGGCATCGTGAGGCCGACGCGAGCCACCGTGCCGTCGTTCGGAAAGACCCACGGGTAGGCCGTCTCGCCGGGGATGACGCCCCACCAGAACTTGAGCAGGGACTTCTCGAAGACCTCCTCGGGGAACTCGCGGTACTCCTGATACGCGATGTGGTTCGCCGTGGGTGGGCTGAGGTAGTCGCTCACGGAACTGCCCTCGGGCATGAACTGGTCGAGCGTTCCGAGCGTGACCCGCCGCTGTGGCCCGTCGGCGAGAATGAGGTATTTCGCCTTGATGTCTTCGCCGTCGGCGAGTCGGAGGGTATGGCGGTACTCCGCGTCGAGGTCGGTTTCGGCGCGTTTGACGCCGACGCCGACGCGGTACTCCGTTCCCGCGTCCTCGACGCGCTCCCGCAACCAGTCGTCCATTCTGGCGCGATTGAACGTAAAGCCCATCTCCGGGTACGACGAGTCGATACCGGTACCGCGGAGGGTCGCGGACTCGTTCGGGCCGAGGAAGTCCACGCCGTCGAGTTCCTGCAGGATGACGTGGTCGGGAATCTCCCGATAGTCCTCGTCCATGATGTCCACCCAGTAGTCGAGCATCCCGGCGGCGTCGGTCGAATCCGGGCCGAGGAACTCGCGGTCCTCGCGCGGGACGCCCTGTTCAAGGACGACGGCGCTCGCGCCGTGCGTTCCGGCCCGTTCTCCGGCCGCCATCCCAGCGGGACCCCCGCCCACGATCGCAACGTCGAATCGCTCCATGTTCCTACGCTACTCAAGGAGGGATACTAAATTCTTAACCTTCCGCCGTGGGAATCTGTTCCGCCCCGTCGCGGTATCGTTTTGTCGGTCCCGTCCGCAGGAATCGTATGGCAGCGTTCGAACATCTCGACGTGGAGCGAACCGACGACGTGGCGTACGTGACGATGGCCCGCCCGGAAACGCACAACGCGATGGACGCCGCGATGGCGTCCGAACTGCGCACGGTCACGGCCGACCTGTACGAGGACGATTCGCGGTGTATCGTGCTCACCGGAACCGACGGCGTGTTCAACACCGGCGCGGACCTGTCCGTCCTCTCGGGCGACGCGAGTGACGGCAGGGCGCTCAGGAGCATCGCCTCCTCGCTCCACCGCGCCATCGAAAACCTCTCGCGTGCGCCGAAACCCGTCGTCACCGGCGTCAACGGCGTCGCGGCCGGAGGCGGATTCGGCCTCGCGTTGGCGGGCGACATCGTCCTCCTCGCCGAGGACGCTCGGATGGAGTTCGCCTACCCGCGCGTCGGGTTGACGGGCGATGGCGGGTCGACGTTCTTCCTCCCGAAACTCGTCGGCCTACGGCGGGCCAAGGAAATCGCCCTGTTGGACGACCCGATTTCCCCGGCGAAGGCCGTCGATATGGGACTCGCGACGGAAGTCGCTCCCGACTTCGACGACAGGTTGACCGAACTGGCCGCAAAACTCGCGGACGGGCCGACGAAGGCCTACGGCGCGACGAAGCGCCTGTTCAACCGCAGTCCCGGCCGCGACCTCTCGGCGCAGATGGCCGCCGAAACCGACTCCATCGCCAAAATGACCACGACGGAGGATTACGAGCGCGGACTGGAGTGCTTCTTCGGCGACGAGGACCCCCAGTTCGAAGGGAAGTAGCTGTCTCCCGCACGAATCGGTTCCCCACTCGGACCACGACGACCGATGCTTCGAACCGAAATGCTCATCCTCCCGCTCGAAAACGGTTGTGCCATGCAGGCAATTACCAATGGTGAGGTTCACACCGTCGCCGATGCGGGCGTCATCGAGGGCGGAACCGTGCTGTTCGAGGACGGCGAAATCGTGGCCGTCGGCGCGGCGGACGAGGTGGACGTTCCGGACGACACGGCGGTCATCGACGCGGGCGGAAAGCCGGTGACGCCGGGCCTCGTCGAGGCGCACAGCCACGCCGGGATGGGCGAGTGGGGCGAACCCGAGGACGGCGACGTGAACGAACTCTCCGACCCGGTGACGCCACACGTCAACGCACTGGACGGTTTCCACCCCCGTGACGAGCAACTGCGCCACGCCTATCAGGGCGGGGTGACGACAGTCAGCGCCCGGATGGGGAGCGCGAACGTGGTCGGCGGCATCATCTGCTCGATGAAGACCTACGGAACCATCGCCGACGAGATGCTGATTCAGGAGGACGGGATGAAGGCCGCGATGGGCGAGAACCCGAAGCGGTTCCACGGCGACCAGAAGGACCGCGAACCCACGACCCGTCCCGGCATCGCGGCGACCCTCCGACAGGCGCTCATGGACGCCGAGGATTACGTCGCTCGGCGCGCGAAAGCGCGGGAGGACGGCGACCCCTTCGACCGCGACTTGGGTATGGAAAACCTCGCCCGCGTCGTGGAGGGCGACCTCCCGCTTCGCGTGCACGCCCACCGCGCCGACGACATCGCTACCGTGTTTCGCATCGCGGACGAGTTCGAAATCTCCGACCTCTCCATCGAACACGCAACCGAGGGCCACGCCATCGCGGAAGAGTTCGCGAAGCGTGACGTGCCCGCAATCGTCGGCCCGTCGCTGTACTCCGGCGCGAAGTACGAACTCTCGAACATTACCTTCGAGACGGCCGGAATCCTCCACGACGCGGGCGTCACGGTCGCCATCCAGACCGATGCCCCCGTCCTCCCGCAGGAGCATCTGGACGTGTGTGTGGGACTGGCGATTCGCGAAGGCCTGCCGAAGGAATCCGCCCTTCGAACCGTCACGCGCAACCCGGCCGAGATTTTGGGTATCGAGGACCGCGTCGGAACGCTGGAGGAGGGAACGGACGCGGACGTGGTCGTCTGGGACGGCGAACCGTTCGATATCGCGTCCGACGCCGAACACGTCTTCGTGGACGGGATTCACGCCTATGACTCGGACCGCGATGACCGAGACCCGCGCGACGAGTACGCGTGGTGAGCAAGTAGAAGGGAGATTTCGGAGTTTCTCGCACGAGTAGCGTCGCAGTGTGAGGATGACGGACGATCGTGTTCAGTCGTCGTATCCCTCGAAATACGCCATCTTACGGTAGTATCGATACGCAACGACCGCCAGCACGAGAACGACGATGCCGGCGAGGACGGGGCTGTTCAGTACGAATCCGCTGAGCAGTATCAGAACCAAGAGAACGCCTCCGACGATAGCATTCCACTTGAGATACGTCCCTAAATCCATGCCAGCTCTAGTTGAAGAAACTACAAATACTTTCTTCGTGCTGATTACCGCTGGCGCTTCCGGAGACGCTGGCCGTCGTTTCTCGATGACTACGAATACAGACGTCACACGACCGCATCGCAGCGGCCACACCCTCCCCAACCGACTCCCTCCCCCGCTTCGCTCCGTCGGTCGTCCCTCGCACGGCTCACCGAGACGGTTCGGCCGACCGCTGGTCTCACCGTCTCGTCAGCGCGCGCCACGCTGACCGTCCGTCTCACACGGACAGGTCCATCCCGTCGTAGCCGAACCGAAGATCGAGGTCCTCGTACTCGCGTTCCAGTTCGCGGAAGTCGTCGTGGCTTCGCTGAAACAGTTCCTCTATTTCGGTGAGCACCGTCCGCTCTGCTCCCACTTCCCGAACCTGCTCGACGGTCTCCTCGAACGTGATTTCCAGTTCCGTCTCCTCCGCCCAGAGGTCGTCGGTGAAAATCGGGTTCCCCCGCGGGTCGGCGCGGAACAGGCCGCACTCCCGAATCCACAGGTCGATGTCGTCCGGGAGGCGGGCGGTGTCGAGGAACTTCGTCTCGTCCGGCGTGACGAGCGTCTTCGACTCGCCATCGTCGAACAGGAAGCCGAAGATGAGGGTTCCCTCGCCGGGCTCGATTTCCCATCCGAAACAGGTGACGTCGACGCCGCCGAGGGCGAGCGTTTCGCCGTCGTTCAGGAACTCGAACTCGGCGACGCCCCAGTTTTCGTACTCGGCGAGGACGCCGTGCGCCCGCTCGAACAGTTCGTAGGTGTTCTCGCTCACGACGATGGTCGGCGGGTCGGATTTTTCCCAGTCGCTCTTCGGGTAGCCCTCGCGGCCGAGCGCCTGTACGACCCGCAAACCTCGGACGTGGTCGCTGTGGTGGTGTGAAACGAAGACGTACTCCACGTCGGGGATTTCCTCGCGGTTCAGCATCCCCCACACGGCTTCCGGGGCGTCCACGAGCGCGTCGGCGTCGTGGACGAACGTGGCGTTGCCCGCCCGCGAGTACGGAACGCCCTTCTCCCGCGCTTCGCAGCACACCCGACAGTCGCACGTGGGCATCGGCGTCGGGAAGTTCCCGCCTGACCCGAGCAGCGTTAGCTCCATGGCGGTACGTCAGCGAACGCCACGAAAAGAGCCGCGGTTCGGCAGATTCCTCTGTCGCTGCCGCCGTCTACTCGTCCTCGAAGTCGAGCGAGACGCTGTTGATGCAGTAGCGTTTCCCGGTCGGTTCCGGGCCGTCGTCGAAGACGTGTCCGAGGTGGCCGCCGCAGTTGGCACAGACGACTTCCGTTCGGATCATGCCGTGGCTGGTGTCCTGTCGCGTCTCGACGTTGTCCGTGGGTACGTCGTAGAAGCTCGGCCACCCGCAGTGCGAATCGTACTTCGTGTCCGAATCGAACAGCTCCGCGCCACATCCGGCACAGACGTAGGTTCCGTCGTCCTTTCGGTCCAGATGCTCCCCGGTGTTCGGTCGCTCGGTGCCTCGCTCGCGGAGGACGCGGTACTCCTCGTCCGACAGGCGTTCGCGCCACTCGTCGTCGCTCTTCGGGAGGTCGGAATTCGACTGTTCGCTCATGAGAGTACGTAGTGACTGCTGGGGGATAAACCGCTTGCACGAATGGGCATTTCCCATACGGGAGGCCACCAAATTCATAGCGCGAGGGGTGGAACGTGGGGACGATATGAGTCTGACGACCGAACAGGGCGTCATCGGATGCCTCGAAGGAGAAGACTGCCAGTGGTGTCCCGACGGCACGCTGGTACGGGACACCTACAAAGGAAACGAGGCGGTCGTCTGCGACACCTGCGAGACGCCCGCCGCCCAGATCTGGTAGTTCCGCACGAACCGCCGCGGACCGCTCCGCACCCGTGGTTCGATGTGGACTCCGCTTTTGCCACTTTTTTGCGGCCGATGAATCGGAGCCGTGAGTGAAAGCGACCCGATTTCGTCGGCGAAACGGACTTACTGAACCTGATTTCGAAGGTCGTCGTACGACCCCGTCGCGGTGACGTGTTCGACGTTTTCCGCCACGATGTCCGCCAAACGGGCGTAGTACTCCGGCGTGTGACCCGCCATGTGCGGCGTGATGAGGACGTTATCGAAGTTCCACAGCGTGTGGTCCTCCGGCAGGGGTTCGGGGTCGGTCACGTCCAGCGCCGCGCCGCGGATGTGGTTGCCCCGGAGCGCGGAAACGAGCGCGTCCGTCCGAACCACCCCACCGCGGGCGATGTTCACCAGCACGGCGTGGGACGGCAGGGTGTGGAACGCGGCGGCGTCGAGCAGGCCGCGCGTGTCCTCGGTCAGCGGACAGGCCAGCACGAGGTAGTCCGTCCGGGCGAGCGCGTCGTGCAGGTCGTCGAACCCGACCACCTCGTCCGTCGGACCGCCCTTCTCGGGCGAGTATCGGACGCCGACCGTTTCGACGCCGAACGCGTCCAACCGCTCCACGATCGTTTCCCCGATTGCACCCAATCCCACCACCGTCACGGTACTGCCTTGCAGTTCGTGGGCCTGAAAGTGCCGCCACTCGCGGCGTGACTGCTGTCGTCCGGCGCGGAGGAACCTCCGCGTGAAGGTCAACATCGCGCCGAGGACGTGTTCCGCGATGTTCGGCCCGTGTACTCCGGACGCGTTCGTCACCGCGACGTCCCGCGATTCGAGGGCGTCGAGCGGCAGGTGGCCAGTTCCGGCGTAGGCACACGCGAACAGTTCCATGTTCTCGGCGTGGGCGAGGAGGGACTCGTCGATGGTCATCCCGGTAACGATTCCGGCGTCGGCGATGTATTCGCGTTCCTCGTCGGGAGTCCTCGCGTGCCGGATTTCGTGATTCGGCAGGCGCTCGCGGAGTTCGTCGGCGTAATCGGACACCGGCATGCCGTGAGTGCCCCGCCGAAGGACGAGAACCGTCGGGGAATCGGTCGTCTGCTTCTCGTTCGAATCGGTCGCGCGGTCGGTCATACGTCGGGGTTCTCGGCGGAGGGAAATAGAGGTGGCCGTTGAGGCAGTTCGCCGGGTGGTCGTCCCGACTTCGTCGCCAACCCCGTCAGAGTCCGAAGTAGACCGCAATCGCGAGCGGCGTGACGATGGCGAGTATCACCTGGAGGAGGGCACCGACGCGGGCGAAGTCGGTGAAGCGGTAGCCCCCCGGCCGGTAGACGAAGAGGTTGGTCTGATAGCCGACGGGACTCATGAACGCAGCGCTGGCGGCGAACATCACGGCTAGCAGGAAGGCGAGCGGGTTCGCCCCGATTTCGCGGGCGGCGTTGATGGCGACGGGGACCATGAGCGCGACGGTGGCGTTGTTGCTGATGATGTTGGTGAGAATCACCGTCGACGCGTAGAACACGGCGAGGACGCCGACGGTCGGGAGGTACTGCGCCGAGGTGGCGACGAGCGCGCCGAGGAGGGCCGCAGTCCCCGTGTTCTCCATCGCGATGCCGAGCGGAATCACGCCCGCGAGGAGGAAGATGACGGTCCAGTCCACGCCCTCGTAGAGTTCCGTCGGCGAGAGCGTCCCCGAGAGGACCATCGCCACGACGCCCGCCAAGGCGGCGACCTGAATTTCGAGGAACCCGAGCGCCGCGGACCCGACGACGGCCGCGAGGATGGCGATTGCGACCGGAATCTTGTCGTACCGATAGTCCTCGCGGGGGATTTCGCGGGCGACGATGAGGTCACGCGTCTCGGCCACCCGCTCTAGTTCGTCGGCGGGCAGTTGGAGCAACAGCAGGTCGCCGACGGTGAACTCGGCTTCGCGGATTCGGGGCAGTCGAACGTCGCCGCGTTGGAGTGCGACGAGCGTCGCGTCGTAGCGTTCGAGTATCGTGCTCGTCTCGATGGTGTCGCCGATGAGCGCCGAATCGGTCGGGACGACCACTTCGATGAGGACGGTCTCCGAGTCCTTCCTCGCCTCCTCGGTGACCGCCGGTTCGCGCCCGACCGTCGGAAGGGGGTTCAGGGCTTCGTTCTCGATGAGCGAGGTGAGGCCGGCACGACTCGCCGTGATGAGGAACGTGTCGTTCGGTTCCACCGGTTCCTCGGAGAAGGGCGACAGCACGGTGTCCTCGCGAATAACCTCCTTCACTTCGCCGCCGAATCCGGCCTCGACCGGGATGTCGGCGATGGGCGTCCCGACGAGCGGCGACGCCTCGGGAGCGACCAGTTCGGCCAGATACTCCTCGACTTCGTACTCTTCGAGGAGCGTCTCCCGCGGTCGAACACGCTCCGGAAGCAACCGCGGTGCGACGAAGACGAGGTAGAGGAGGCCAGTGATGAGGACGACGACGCCGACGGGCGTGAACTGGAAGACGCCGAGCGAGCGCCCGAGCAGTTGCTGTGCGAGGCCGCTCGCGAGCAGGTTCGTCGAGGTGCCGATGAGCGTGAGGGTGCCGCCGAGCATGGCGGCGTAGGAGAGCGGAATCATCAGTTTCGACGGCGAGGTGTTGCCCCGATGGGCGAGGTCGGACGCGAAGGGAACCAACAACGCGACGACGGGTGTATCGTTGATAAATCCCGACACGGACCCGGCGATGCCGACCGTCGCGAGTATCTGTTTGAACTGGCTGTCGCCGACGAGCGCCGTGACGCGATGGCCGAGCAGTTGGACCGCGCCCGTCCGCCGAACGCTCTCGCTCAGGATGAGCATGGCGAGGACCGTGATGGTCGCCTCGTTCGAAAAGCCCGAAAGCCCGTCCGTCGGCGACACGTTCGTCCACGGCCCGAGAATCATGAGGAGGACGAGGACGATGAGTGCCGTCACGTCCACGGGAAACAGTTCCGTCACGAACAGGATGAACGCGACGAGGATGATTCCGAGGACGACGAGCATACTGTCCGTTACCGGTGGAATAGTTACACCTGTTTGAAGCGGTATCAGCATTTGCACCCCTGTGGTCACGCGTCGCGTTGCTCACGTGCCACCCCACAGTCCATTCGTCGGAGACTGACAAATGGCTATCTCAATTGTTCATATCGCCATGCGAAAAACCATCCCGTGATTTCGTTGTCACATCTTTCCGTTGGCCGACGCGGGGAAATCCATTGAAGTCCGTGCCCGTCGAATGGGACGGGGAGGATGTTCGATTCGATACTGATTCCGACGGACGGAGGGGACGCCACGGCGGGTGCGATAGAACACGGTCTTCGAATCGCCCGGAAAACCGGCGCGACGGTCCATGCGCTGTACGTCATCGACCTGCCGCAACTACGCATCGGCAACGCCGACGAAGGGCTTTCGACGTTGGTGGACGTACTCGAAGAGGAGGGAAAAGAAGCGACCGCGTCGGTCGCCGAGCGAGCGCGCGAGTACGACGTTCCGGCGACGGAGGCGATGGAGTCGGGGGTCCCGTTCCGGGAAATCCTCGACTACGCGGACGGACACGACATCGACCTGATTTCGATGGGGACGGGGGACCGCAGTCGCCTCGAAACCTACGTCGTGGGGAGTACGGCGCGAAAAGTCAACCGACTGTCCGACTGCCCCGTGCTGACGGTTCGCGGCGGTGACGAAATCCCCGCGACGGAGTACGAAAACGTCCTCTTGGCGACCGACGGGACGCCGGGTTCCGAGCGTGCAGTCGAGGAGTGCGGCGCGCTCGCCGCCGAGTACGACGCTTTCGTTCACGTCGTCTACGTCGTCGACTCGCGCATCGCCCGTTCGGGGTCGCTGCTGAAACTGATGGAGGACGACGGAAAGCGGGCGTGTAAGGACGCCGTCTCGCGAGTGCAGGGCGAGGGCGTGCAAACCAGACAGGAACTCCTCCGTGGGCGACCCGCCGAACGACTCCTCGACTACGCCGACGAACACGACATCGACCTGATTTCGACGGGAACCCACGGCAGGACCGGAATCGATCGGTTCGTGATGGGAAGCGTGGCCGAGAAGGTGATTCGCCGCTCCGAGAAACCGGTGCTTACGGTGCGGGATTTGGGCGAGGAGTCGGGCTGAGAACGCGGAGGAGTCGGTCGAACGTGGCGAATTCGAGGCCGAAGAGGAATGACGAGTCGATGGCTACACGAAACGGGACCGTGACGACAAGATACTTGCTCGCGTCGTCTGAACCCCCGCCATGGCAGGCATTCAAATCGTCATTCAGTGGTTCCTCGCGATTCCGCTCGCCGCGCTCTGTGCCGTGTGGATATATCGAGACGCGAAAGACCGAGATATGGACACCGCCGACATGTGGGCCGTCGGAACCTTCATCGGATTTTTCGTTCCTCCGCTCATCGGGGCGATACTCGTCTACGCGTTCTACCTGCGGAAACGGAATCGGCGGCGTGGCGGACCGTACGCCGTCCCGGGACGGTGACGAACGGTTGTGATGTGTTATCGCCCCTCTCGGTCGGGCAATCCTTATCCCCCGTTGCAGAGACCGTCGATTCATCATGTCCGAGTTCGACTCCGACCACGATATCTATCCGATGCCGCTCTTTCCCCAGTTGACCGTATCTTCGGTCGAGGAATCGACGGCGTGGTACGAGGCGCTGGGCTTCGACGTCATCTACTCGACGCCAGCGATGGCCCACGTCCGCTACCGAAAGTACGCGGACGTCATGCTCGTTGCCGACGAGACCGAAGGGGAGACGGACGCGGAACCTCCCCGAGAAAATGGCGTCGCCATCTACCTCACGGTTGAGGACGAAGCCGTCGACGACGTAGCAGAGCGGGCCGAGGAAAACGATGCTGACGTGGTCACTCCGCCGCACGAAACCGGGTGGAACACGCGGGAAACGACGGTTCGAGACTCGGACGGCTACGAACTCGTGTTCTCCGAGCGCGCCGAAACGGACCGCAGTTTCGAGGACGTCATGGGGTCGTCCGACGCGTAAGAAACGTTCGGCACCCGAACACCGCCGTTTCACCTGAAAGCTTATCCCGAACCGCGAGACACTCCGGTCGTGACGACCGAGAAACACGGACCCGGTGAAATCGTTCTGGGGCGGGATACGCGCCTCTCGAAGCGACTGCTCGCGGTCGCGGTCGGTCTGTTCCTCCTCACGTTTCTCGTCCACACGCCGCCGCGGGTTTTCCCCGTGACGTTCACGTTCGGGTTCGACCTTCGAATCCTCTTCGTGCTGGCGGCGATTCCGCCGCTGCTGGTCGCCTACTGGAACGACGGGATTCTCGTGAGCCTCGCCCTCGCGACGGCTCCGACGCTGGCGTTTTTCGTCTCCATCGCCGCGTTCGACGCGGTGTTCCCGACCCCGACGTTGACGTGGGGCGTCGGAACTGGGATCGCGTGGGGGCTGGCGGTCGGCGTTCCGGCCTATCTCGCCGGTGCGATCGCGCGGCGAACCGTCCCGCCGCGGTGACGTCGAACGACACGCCTTTCCTCTCGCCCGAGAAAACGACGATTATGGATAGAAAGCGAGAGCTTTCGAGCATCGACCTCGCCGCCATCTCGCGGGAACTCGGTTCCTTCGAGGGCGCGAAGGTCGATAAGGCGTATCTCTACGGCGACGACCTGTTGCGTCTGAAGATGCGCGATTTCGACCGCGGTCGGCTCGAACTGCTCGTGGAAGTGGGCGAAGTGAAGCGCGCCCACACCGTCGCACCGGAACACGTCCCGCCCGCACCGGGTCGGCCGCCGAACTTCGCCATGATGCTCCGCAACCGCCTCTCGGGGGCGGACTTCGCGGGCGTCGAACAGTTCGAGTTCGACCGCATCCTCCAGTTCCACTTCAAGCGCGAGGACGGCGATACGACCATCGTCGCGGAGCTGTTCGGACAGGGCAACGTCGCAGTGTTGGACGAGAACAACGAGGTCATCGACTGCCTCGACACCGTTCGGCTCAAGTCCAGAACCGTCGCGCCGGGGTCCCAGTACGAGTTTCCCAGTTCGCGCGTGAACCCGCTCGAAATCGACTACGAGGAGTTCGAGTACCGGATGAACGACTCGGACACCGACGTCGTTCGGACGCTGGCAACGCAACTCAACTTCGGCGGCCTGTACGCCGAGGAGGTCTGCACCCGCGCCGGCGTCGAGAAGGCCATGGACATCACGGACGCCGGTGAAGACGAGTACGAGCGTCTCTATGCCGCCATCGAACGCCTCCGCGAACCGCTGGAAACCGGCGACTTCGACCCGCGGGTCTACTACGAGGACGACGTTCGAACGGACGTGACGCCGTTCCCGCTCGAGGAGTACGAGGACAGGGATTCGGAGGCGTTCGACTCGTTCAACGCGGCGGCGGACGACTACTTCACCAACCTCGATGTGTCCGAAAACGAGGACGCGGGCGAACCGCAGAAACCCGACTTCCAAGCCCAAATCGAGAAACAACAGCGCATCATCGAGCAACAGGAGGGCGCTATCGAGGGCTTCGAACGGCAAGCCGACGCCGAGCGCGAGAAGGCGGAACTCCTCTACGCCAACTACGGGTTCGTGGACGAAATCCTCGCCACGGTTCGAAACGCCCGCGCCGAGGACACGCCGTGGGACGACATCGAAGCCCGATTCGAGGAGGGTGCGGAACGCGGCATCGAGGCGGCGGAAGCGGTGCAGGGAATCGATCCGAGCGAGGGGACCGTCACGGTCGAAATCGACGACACCGACGTCACGCTCTTTCCCGACGACGGCGTCGAGAAGAACGCCAACCGCCTCTATCAGGAGGCCAAGCGAATCGAGGAGAAAAAGGAGGGCGCGCTGGCCGCCATCGAGGACACCCGCGAGGAGTTGGAGGAAGTCAAACGGCGCGCCGAGGAGTGGGAAGAAGAACCCGAGGAGGAGCGGACGGAACCCGAGAACATCGACTGGTTGTCGCGGGCGTCGATTCCGGTTCGGAAACAGGAACAGTGGTACGAGCGGTTCCGCTGGTTCCGCACCTCCGACGGCTTCCTCGTCCTCGGCGGGCGCAACGCCGACGAGAACGAGGAACTGGTCAAGAAGTACATGGATCGAAACGACCTGTTCTTCCACTCGCAGGCGCACGGCGGTCCCATCACCATCCTGAAGACCTCCGACCCGAGCGAACCGTCGACGGACGTGGACGTGCCCGAGCAGAGCAAACGGGAGGCGGCCCAGTTCGCCGTCTCCTACTCGTCCGTGTGGAAGGACGGACGCTTCGCGGGTGACGCCTACATGGTCACGCCGGATCAGGTGTCGAAGACGCCCGAGAGCGGCGAATATCTGGAGAAGGGTGGCTTCGCCATCCGCGGCGACCGAACATACTTCGAGGACACGCCGGTGGGAGTGGCCGTCGGCATCACCGTCGAACCCAACACCCGCGTCATCGGCGGTCCGCCGTCCGCCATCGAGAAGCAAGCCGAGACCGTCATCGAAGTCGAACCGGGCCAGTACGCCCAGAACGACGCCGCGAAGCGACTCTACCGCGAGTTCCGCGAGCGGTTCGAGGATACCTCGTTCGTCCGCAAGGTGGCGAGTCCCGACCTGATTCAGGAGTTCCTGCCCGCGGGCGGCAGTCGGATGACGGATTGAATTAGTTTTCGTTCGAAAATGCAATCTCCGGTCTGACACGTCCACTTTCCTGCGCAAACGATTAAGCCCTCAGACGCCGTCTGTTCGGCTGTATCGGGCGAGCCGTGGGTTCGACCCGAGGGGGAAATCAATGTTCAACGAAAGCATCCGGTATCTGAAGGACAGTGACGACGCCGCGACGACGGTACTCGTCGGCGGTCTGCTCGTCATCTTCGGGTTCCTCATCATACCGGCCATCGTCGTGGAAGGGTACATGATTCGCGTCCTGCGTCGGGTTTCGGAGGGTGATACGGAGGCCCCGAAGTTCGACGAATGGACTGAACTGTTCGTGGACGGACTGAAAGCGCTGGTCATCGCGTTCGTCTACCTGCTCGTACCGGCCATCTTCGCCGCCGTGTTCATCGGCGGTGGGGCGGCGCTCTCGAACAACTCCGGCGTTCTGGGCGGCCTCGTCATGGCCCTCGGGGCATTGTTGACGTTCGTGTCGGGCCTCGCGGTCTGGTACGCGCTTCCTGCCGCGCTCGTGCGGTTCGCGGAGAAGAACACCATGGGGTCGGCGTTCGAGTACGAGTCGTACCTCCCCATCCTGCGCGATCGCGAGTACGCGACGGGATGGCTCATCGCGCTGGCGGTCGTCGTCGTGACCGGTATCATCGTGAGCGCCATCGCCGTCATACCGCTCCTCGGATGGCTGGTCGGCGTGTTCCTCGGCTTCTACGCCCACGTCACGGCGTCGTACATCTACGGCCGCGCCTACGCGGAAGCGGACGAACACAGGTTGCGCGAAGGTCCCGAAGTGGAAGACAGCAGACCGGCGGTCTAATCCTTTTTCGAACGCCCGAATAGCAGGGCACTTACCGCCGGACGTCACACTCCTACCCATGCAGATACACGACCGTACGTCCATCGACGGGACCCGCGAGCGCATCACGCTCGTCCCCGAGAGTCTGGACGACCTCTGGCATCTCACGTATCTCCTCGAACCGGGCGACGACGTGTCGGGCGACACGACCCGCCGCATCCAGCGGGCCGACGACCAGATGCGCGACACGGGCGGCGAGCGCGAGCACATGCACATCACGCTGCGGGTGGAGGACGTGGAGTTCCATCGGTTCGCCAACCGCGTTCGCGTCGGCGGGGTCATCACCGACTGCTCGCGGGAGGATCAACTGGGCCTCCACCACACGCTCAACGTCGAGGAGCGCGAGAAGCTAACCATCGAGAAGGAGTGGAAACGCGACCAACTCGACCGACTCGACGACGCGGTCGAAGCGACGGACAACCCGGACGTAGCCATCGCCACCGTGGAGGAAGGCGAAGCCTACATTCACACCGTGGCCCAGTACGGGGCGGACGAGTACACGTCCTTCACCGGAACGACCGGAAAGGGCGAGTACGCCGGCGGGCGAACCGAACTGTTCGACCAGTTGGGATCCGCGCTCTCTCACCTCGACGTGGACGCCATCATCCTCGCCGGGCCGGGATTCACGAAACAGGACGCCTACGACCACATCGCCGAGGAGTATCCCGACCTGACCGGGATGATAACGACGGTGGACGTGAGTTCCACCGGCGACAGGGGCGTCCACGAGGTGCTGAAACGCGGGGCCGTGGACGACGTTCAAGCGGAAACGCGCATCGCCGAGGAGGCCGAACTCATCGACGACCTGATGAAACGAATCGGCGAGGGCGCGAAAGCCGCCTACGGTATCGAGGAGGTCAAGCAAGCGACGGACTTCGGCGCGGTAGAGCGACTGCTCGTGTTGGACGAGCGACTCCGCAAGGAACGCGGCGCGCTCGGCGAGGACGAAGCGGGCGGCGAGTGGGAGATCGACGTGAACGAAATCATCACCGACGTGGAGCGGAAGGGCGGCGACGTGACCGTCTTCTCCCACGAGTTCGCGCCGGGCGAGCAGTTGTCGAACCTCGGCGGCATCGCCGCGCTCCTGCGCTATCGACTGAACTGAGCTCCGGCTGAATTTTCTCGCTCGGCAAGAACGTTTACCAGCACCCTCCTCGAAATATCGGACGGATGTTTCTGTATCTGACTGCGAAGTTGGCCATCGTGGCCGTTTACTATCTCGTTCGTCTCGTTCCCGTCGTCGGTTTGAAACTCTCGAATCGGTACGAACAGCAGGTGTTCGGGCCGTTGGTGGACGACCTCTCGGTCGGGGACCTGACCGCGGAACGGTCGGGAAAGTCGGTGTCCGTCGAACTGACGCTGGACAACGACAGCACTCTCGACGCGCACGTCGTCGGGGGGAGCGTTCGATTGGGCCACACGAAGGACGGCGAAACCGCCTGCACGTTCGTCTGGACGGACCACTTCGATGCTCCGCCGAAGAACGTCGAGGCGACGAAAATCGAAAGGGGTGGGGAGGGACCCCTCCGACTCGAACACTGTATCGATGGCGACGGCGACCTGTGGATAGACGGGGAGTTACGACTGCGCCGGGTGTTCACGATTCGGGGACGGGAACTACCGCTCGGTGTCGCCACCTTCTCGCTTCCCGAAAAGTCGGTGTCGGTCGAAACGCGTGAGACTGCGGAAAAAGCGGCGACGGACGGATAGAACGACGAGCAGAGCAGCGGCGCGAGACGGGAATACGCCGTCAGAGTTCGACCGACAGGAGGTCCTCCGCGAATCCCACGTCGCCGTCGTACTGTTCCGCGATGGAGTTCAACATCGCCTCGTGGTTACCGTCCGTGTGCGGATAGAGGTGCGTGAGATAGACGCGGCCGATGTCCGTTCCCGACAGCGCTTCGCCGAGTTGCGACGGCGTCGGGTGGTTCGCCACGTCCACCTCGTCGGGGAACGAACAGTCGTGGACGAGCACGTCGCACCCGTCCGCGAAGTTCGCCAACCCTTCGAACGCCTCGCTGTCGCCGCTGAACGTGAACTCGTCCTCGAACCGGTAGGCGAGACACTGCATCGAGTGGCGCGTCTCGAACCCCTCGACGCTGAAGTCCGCGACGGAGAACTCCTCTCCGGCGGTGATCTCTCGAACTTGGAGATCCACCCGTCCGTCGAGGTAGTCGTGGACGGAGAGCAGTCCGTCGAGGAGGGCTTTCGTCCCGGTCGGACCGACGACTTCGAGTTGTTCTTCCCCGGCGAGCCAACGGGCCTTCAGGAGGGGCATGAGGTCGGACACGTGGTCCACGTGGTGGTGGGTGAGGAGGACCGTCGAGACGTTTTCGTATCCCACGCCCGACTGCTGAAGGCGGTGGAGGACGCCGCTGCCGCAGTCCACGAGAACACGACGGTCGTCGTCCTCGACGAGGATACCGGTCTGGAACCGACTGCCGGTGGGCATCGCGCTTCCCGTACCGAGAAACGTGATTCGCATGTGTAATCCCGAGTGCGGGAGGGTGAAAAAGGTTCAGTCGTGCGGTGTGGTGGCGGAGTACGTCGGTTCGATTTCCGTGTCGAACGCGGTGAAATACGGCATCTAACCCGTTTTCAGGCTTCGTCCGAGCGGTGTCGGTTCCGTGTTGTTTGCACGCGCTCGAATCGTTGACACACCATATATTACTGATAGATGTATCCGCTGGGGTGATGGGTCGTCGTACTCCCTCCCGTCGGCGCTCTCGGTGCGACTATCGAACCGTTTCGGATGTTCACATCAGGTGATGCTTAGTACGAATCAACTCCGACGACACGACGATTCCAGCGGTCGTTATGACGAAATCCGTTTTCCGCCGTCGAACGTTTATGGCTCCCTTCTTGGGGGATTATCCCCGAAGGATGCCTATAACAAAATGTCAATAGGGGTGTAGATATGGACGGCTCATGAAGGAATTTACGAACGATAGTTCGGAAAGTCAGACGAGTCGGCGAACGTTCCTGCAAGCCGGAACGGCCGCCGTTGCGGCGACGACGCTCGGCGTTTCGGCGACGGGGCTCGGAAGCGCACAATCGTCGGATACGTACAAGATTCGCGAAGGCACGGAGGACGAATCGGAGGTCGTCGTCATCGACTCGGGGACGTCGGGGCCGACGGCCGTCGTCGTCGGTGGGATGCACGGCAACGAACCGGCGGGCTACAAGGCCGCCGCGAAGATGCGAGATTGGTCGATAGACGAAGGGAAACTCGTCCTGATACCGAAGTCGAACCCGACCGCGCTGGAGAACGACACCTACACGACCGACAGCGGAAACCTCAACAGGCAGTTCCCGCCGGGAGAGGAGCCGAAAACGCCGCTCGCGCGAGCGATCTGGGACGTCATCACCGACCACGATGCCGACGTCGTGTTCAACCTACACAGCTCCAAGGGCATCTACAAGAAGGACGTCGGCCCCGATGGCGTCGGTCAGGCCATCTACCCGACGACGATAGACGACGCCGCACGGAACGCGACGAACGCCGCGGAGTACATGAACGAGAACCATCTCGGCGACCGGGAGGACTACTACGAATTCAAGCGCGGTAACATGATAGACGGCGACCGACCGCTGTTGATTCACAAGGTGAATTCAGACCTCGAAAAGCCCGGCTTCATCGTCGAAACGACGCGGTACGGAACGTCGTTGGAAACGCGCGTCAACTGGGAACTCGAAATCGTGGAGTACCTCCTCAGCCAGTACTCCATCGACCGCACCTCGGGCACGTCCTCGGACGGGTCCGGCGAGGACTCGTCCGACGATAGCAGTTCGGACGACGGGTCGTCCGATGGCGGCGACTCGAACGACGACTCGTCCAGCGACGATTCCTCCGATGATGGTTCCTCGTCTGACGATTCGTCGAGCGACGGGTCGTCCGACGACGAGAGTTCCAGCGACGATGACTCGGACGGTGAAGATTCCAGTGGCTCCGACGACGGAGGGTCGAACGACCCCGCCGCGAGCGACCGAGAGCGGATCAACGAGTACCTCGAAGAGAACGAGGACGCCGACTGGGCGACCCTCGTGCGACAGCTCCTCGGCTGACGCCGTTCGACGGTGCTCGGTTGGGGACGCAGGCAGTACCGATTTCGTCCATCACCTCGTTTTGCGGGTATGGCAAGCGACGTTCGAGTCGAGCGCGGACCGACCGGCCGTCACATCGCCGTCTCGCGACCGACCGCCGCCCCGCCGGATCGCGTCTGGTCGGTGCTGACCGATACGTCCGAATGGCCGACGTGGGGGCCGTCAGTAACCGATGTCGAGTGTACCGACCGCGTGATTCGAGTCGGTTCCACGGGGCGGGTCCGGACGCCGTTCGGCATCTGGGTGCCCTTCGAAATCACGGCCTGCGAGGCGTTTCGATGGACGTGGTCCGTCGCGGGCGTTCCGGCGACCGGCCATCGCGTCGAAGCGCTCGAAACGGGGAGTCGAATCGTCTTCGAACTCCCGCTCCTGGCGGCCGGTTACGTCCCCGTCTGTCGGCGGGCGCTCGAAACCGTGGACCGTCTCGCCGCCGAAGGTTGATAAGTGAAGACGGGAGCAGTTCGGCGTATCCGATGGCCCTCACCGTCCGCACGCCCGTTCACTTTCACTCCGCTGGCATAACCCTCTTTGCCGCCCGCCACCAACGCGGAACAAATGGACGCGAGAGGGCTGTTGGCCCGCGAGGAGTTCGATTTCGACCCCGAGACGGTCGAAATCGAGGACGAAGCGACATTGGACCTCCTCGAACCCGCGGTGCGCGAATGGTGGGCCGAACAGTTCGGCGCGTTCGTCCCGGAGAACGGCGGATTTTTCACGCCGCCACAGCGCGAGGCCATTCCGCTGATTCACGGCCACGACAACGCCCTCATCGCGTCGCCGACGGGGAGCGGAAAGACGCTCGCGTCGTTCACCGCGATTCTCAACGAGCTGTTTCGGCGGGAACAGGAGACGGGATTGGAGAACTCGGTGTACTGCTTGTACGTCTCGCCGCTGAAATCGCTCGCCAACGACATCCATCGCAACCTAGAACTGCCGCTGTCCGGGATACGGGAGCGGATGGACGACGTGAGCGAGGTTCGTCACGCCATCAGACACGGGGATACGGACAAGACGGCGAGACAGAAGATGTTGAAGGAGACGCCGCACATCCTCAACACGACCCCCGAGACGTTGGCAATCCTGCTCAACTCGCCGAAGTTCCGCGACAAACTCCGGAGCGTCGAGTACGTCATCGTGGACGAAATCCACAGCCTCGCGGACGGGAAGCGCGGAACCCACCTGTCGGTCAGCCTCGAACGCCTCGAAACCATCGTCGACTCCTCGCCGACGAGAATCGGGTGTTCCGCGACGGTCGAACCGCTCTCGGACATCGCGGAGTTCCTCGTCGGCAGGGAGGAACCCGGCGGGGGGAGTCGCCCGTACGAAATCGTGGACACGCGATTCGTCCGGGAGTTCGACCTCGAACTGTTCTGTCCGACCGACGACCTCGTTCACACGCCGCGGGGCGTCGTCCAGGAGCGGTTTTACGACCAACTCCACGACCTGATCGGGGACCACACGAACACGCTCGTCTTTACGAACACGCGCTCCGGGGCCGAGCGAGTCCTCCAGAATCTCCGCGAGAAATTCTCCGACTACGACGAGGAGAACTCCGGGTGTCATCACGGCAGTCTCTCGAAGGAATCCCGCCACCGAATCGAGGAGCGCCTGAAGAACGGCGAGGTGGACGTGGTGACGACGTCGACCAGCCTCGAACTCGGCATCGACATGCCGCACGTCGATTTGGTCGTGCAGGTGGGGTCGCCGAAGAGCGTGGCATCCCTGCTCCAGCGCGTCGGACGTGCGGGCCACCGCCTCGGGCAAACCGTCACCGGCCGCGTCATCGCGCTCGACCGGGACGAACTGGTCGAGTGTGCGGTCATGCTGAAGAAGGCCGAGGAGGGCTTCGTGGACCGCGTGTTCGTCCCCGAGAACGCACAGGACGTGGCGGCCCAACAGGTGTACGGAATGGCGATAAACGAGGTTCGCCCGGCGGAGGACGTGAAGGCGACGCTCCGGCGGGCCTACCCCTATCGGAACTACTCGGACGAAAAGTGGGACTCCCTCCTCCGGTATCTCACGGCGGACTACGACGGGATGGAGGACAGAAACGTCTACGCCAAGGTGTGGCACGACGAGAACGACCCGCCCGACGGGGAGTACCACTATCCCGATTTCCCCGTCGGCGAACCCTTGATGGGAAAACGCGGACGGTTGGCCCGCGTCATCTACATGACCAACATCGGGACGATTCCCGACTCGTTCACCTGCGACGTGTTCACCCGCGCGGACAACGAGTGGGTCGGAGATTTGGACGAGAGCTACCTCGACACGTTGGAAAAGGGCGACGTGTTCGTCCTCGGCGGGCAGCACTTCGAGTACCGCTACCGACGCGGGTCGAAGGTGTACGCGGACCAAACCAGCGCCCGCCCGACGGTCCCGTCGTGGTTCTCCGAGCGCCTGCCGCTCTCCTACGATTTGGGGCGAGAAATCGCCGCGTTTCAGGGCGAACTCCTCTCGCGATTGACCGACCGGGGGAAACCTGCGGTTCGGGTGTGGCTTCGGGAGTTCCCGTTGGACGAGAACAGCATTCGGGCCATCGCGCGGATGTTCGACGAGCAGGTCCGCTACGCCGGGGAAGGGAGCGTCAGCACGGACGAGCGACTGACGGTCGAAATCGAGATGGACCGCGACGAGTACGAGCGCCGGTACTACGTCCACTCGAACTACGGACGACGGTTCAACGACGGCCTCTCGCGGGTCGTCGCCTACCGCTGTGCGCAGGCGGCCAACACGAACGTCGGCGTCGCCGTCGCGGACAACGGCTTCACCGTCTCGATGCCGCTCAACCGCAAGGTGGACGTTCCCGGAATCCTCGCCGATATCGACCCGGACGACGTGCGCGAGGATTTGCGCGCCGCGCTCTCGGAGACGGACCTCCTCCAGCGGTACTTCCGAATCAACGCGACGCGCTCGCTGATGATACTGAAACGCTACAAGGGCTACGAGAAGTCGGCCAGCGAACAGCAGGTGTCGAGCGAGATGCTGCTCGGGTTCGCGGACGAACTGGACGAGTTCGCCGTCATGGAGGAAACCTACCGCGAAATCGTGGAGGACAAACTCGCGCTCGAACCGGTCGAGGAAGTTCTGAAAAAGGTGCGAGCGGGCGACATCGACGTGGTTCAACACCGCGTAAAATCGCCGACGCCACGGGCGTTCGGACTGGCGACGCTGATGGCGAGCGATGTCGTGTTGGCGGAGGACGAGAGCGCGGTATTGCAGGAGTTTCACGAGCGCGTCATGGACTCCATTTCAGGGCAAGAGCCCACGGTGTCGGAATAAGACGCCGCGTTTTCTCGGAAGCGGTACCGATGGCGACTTCTCAACGTTTCCGACTCAGGACGGAGCCGAGTGCGATACCGACTGCTGACCCGATTGCCATCCACACGGCCAAGCCCCCGGAGAGGATTCCAACTACGGTTCCGAGCGAGAGACCCACGCCGATGCCCCTCCACATTTCATCTCGGGCGCTATTGTTCGCTTTTCTTTCCATGGCAAATATCGCTCTTATCCAGCAATATCAGTTTTCACTCCGTGTATGTGGTACGCAGGCCGTTTCGTTTAGTACACTGTTCGTGACCGGAGCGAGCTAGCAACTCCGGTGAATCCCACGGCGACGTCACGGACTCGGTAACGAACGAGAACCCTACAACCGCGAACTGATTTTCGAGCCGGACGAAAAAATTGAAATAACGGAATATTTTTGTGTTTCAACTATAATATCTATCCAAAATCGAAAGGATTAATCCTTGGTGTTACATGGCTATGTCTACCAATGGCACAGACGAATCCACGCAAACGACTCTTACTTTTCGTTCTCGCGCTCGTCGGAACGGCGATTATCGCGGGCGCACCGACGCCAAGCGGCCTCTCCGTCCGGGGGCAGTTCGCGTTCGCCACGATGTTCTTCGCGGGCTTTCTCTGGGTCACGGGGGCGCTCCCGCTGGCGGTGACGGCACTGTCGATACCCGTCCTTCTCACGATATTCGGCGTGTACGCCGACCTCGACGCGGCGCTCACGGGCTTTGCCGACCACCTCATCTTCCTGTTCATCGCCGGGTTCATGCTGGCGAACGCGCTCCAGAAGTACGACATTGACCGGCGAATCGCCCTCTGGTTGATGTCCGTGATGGGGTCGTCGCCGCGCCGTCTCGTCCTCGCGGTCATGCTGGCGACGGCGTTCCTCTCGATGTGGGTGTCGAACACGGCGACGGCGGCCATGATGACGCCCATCGCGCTGGGCGTCCTCTCGCAGGTGTTGGGCAAGGAAACGGTGGAAGCGGCGAAGACGACTGACACCGCCGACACGGGTGATTCGTCGCCCGCTCCCGACGGCGGCACCGTCGCCGCAGACGACGAAGCGTTCTCCAACCTCCACGTTTCGATGCTCCTCGGAACCGCCTACGCGGCTAGCGTCGGCGGCGTCGGAACACTCATCGGAACGCCGCCGAACGCGGTGTTGGCCTCGCAACTGAACGAGATTCTGGGCTACGAAATCGGCTTCGCCCAGTGGCTGCTCATCGGAATTCCGATAGTCGCCATCACCCTTCCGCTCGTCTGGTACGTCCTCACGTACCTCCTCTATCCGCCGCAAATCGACGACGTGAGCGACGCACGCGAGATGGCTCGCCAGTACCTCGAAGAGGAAGGGGAGTTGAGTCCGCGCGGAAAGCGCGTCGCGCTCATCTTCACCGGCACCGCTCTCCTGTGGGTGGTCGGCGGGTTGGGCGATGGCGTAAAATATCTCATCGACAACGGCTACCTTCCGCTTTCGGACGCGTGGTTCACGACCCTGTACGGCGGCGAGGGAACGAGCGTCTTCGGCGTCGACGGCCATCAGGGAACTCTCTACTACGTCGTCGTCGGCCTCGCTTCGGTTCCCGCCCTCGTGCTGGCGGACACGATGGAGTGGGACGATTTGGTGGACATCGACTGGGGAACCATTCTCCTGTTCGGCGGCGGCATCGCTCTCGCGGACGCGCTGGCGACCACCGGCGCGACGAAGTGGATAGCCGACTCCGTGTTCAAATCGCTCACCGGTGCGCCCATCGTTCTCGTCGTGGGCATCGTCGTCCTCCTCGTCATCTTCCTGACGGAGATGACCTCGAACACCGCGACGGCGACCATCATCGTCCCCATCCTCATCAGCATCGGGAGCGTCTTCGCGGCCACGCTCGGCCTCACCGACGTCGCCGCCGCCGTCTTCCTTTCCGTCTCCGGAGCCATCGCCGCGAGTTTCGCCTTCGCGCTTCCCGTCGCTACCCCGCCGAACGCCATCGTCTTCGGGAGCGGGTACCTGAAACAGGAACAGATGATGCGCGCCGGCGTCGTGTTGAACCTGATAATGACCGTCGTCCTCACCGGCCTCATCTGGCTACTGTTCCAGTTCGTCTGGCCGCACGTCCTCTGGTAACGGTACCACTGGTCGGTACAGTCGGCAGATTCGTTTTCAGTCCGGTCGCACTAGCGGCGTATCACACTCGTTCGGAACGACTAACACGTCGCTAGGACGCCCACTCGACCATCCGGTCGTAGAGCGGCGAGGAGCGAAGCGCCCGCTCGTCACCGACGAGGACGAGCGACTTTTTCGCACGGGTCAGCGCGACGTTCACGCGCCGGTAGTCGTCGAATATCGGACTGTCCAAGTCCCCCGTGGCGACGAACGAGACGACGATGACCTCCTTGCTCGACCCTTGGAACCGGTCAACCGTATCGACGGCGACGGCGTCGTGGACGCGCCGGGAAATCTCGGCGACTTGCGCGCGGAACGGCGCGATGACGCCGATATCCTCGCGGGCGACGCCCGCCTCCACGAACCGGGAGACGAGTTCCGTGACGCGTTCGGCTTCGACCGGGTTCGTGTTGCCAGCGGTCTTCCCGTCGGGGTCAACGAAGGCGACGCCGGGCCGGAGTTCGGGCGGCAGGGAGTCGGCGTCGACCGTCGGTAAGTCGTCTATCTTCTGGGCAGCGACCTCGCCGCTCGCCGGGCGAAGCGCGCCGTCGTAAAACTCGCGGGAGGAGAACGCCTGAATCCGTTGGGCCATCCGGTACTGGCGGTCGAGCATCACGGACGCGTCGGGGTACAGTTCCACGAGTCGCTGGAAGAGGGAAGTCGAGAGGTCGCCCCCCACGGCGTCACCGTCCGTATTTTCCTCGGAGTCCGATTCCGCGTCGGTCGCTTGGACGACCGGCGGCAGTTGGTGGTGGTCGCCGACGAGGACGAACCGCTCGGCGAGGTTGATGGCCGCCTGCGTGGCCGGCTCGGTCAACTGCGAGGCCTCGTCCACCAGCGCCACGTCGAACGCCTGTTCGCGCATGATTCGGGAGCCACAGGTCGCCGTCGTTGCCGCCACGACGCCCGCACCTTCGAGTTCGGCGACGCGCTCACCGGGGTCGCCGCCCCGCTCCAACCGGATGTCCTGCATGTCCTCGCGGACGCCGCTTTCGGTGCCGACGCGGAGTATGTCTTCGAAGCTCTGCTCGCGTAACGCTTCGAGCGCGTTGTCCACGGCGCGGTTCGTGAACGCTGAGAGGAGGACACGGTTGCCGTCGTCCACGAGCGCGCGGATGGTCCGCGCGATGGTGTAGGTCTTCCCGGTGCCGGGCGGGCCGTGGATGAGCGCACAGTCCTTCGCGTTCACCGCGAGGTTGACCGCCGCGTTCTGCGCGTCGTTGTTCCCGATGAACGTCCGCTCTTCGGACTCGAAATCGGGGTCCTGACGTCTGAACAGCACGTCCTTCCGTCGTTGGTCGCCCTTGAGCAGGGCGTCGTGGAGCGCGGTCAACATTCCGTCGGCGGAGAACTCCGAAGGATACACGTCCAATCGTCGGAGTTCGATGGGTTCGTCCGTCGTGACGACGATTTCATCGCCCAGTTTCCGTACTCGCGCCAGTTCCGCGTGGCCGCTGACGGGATTGCCCTTGCTGGCGAGAACGACGTCTCCCTCCCGAATCTTCGACACGGCGTCGTCGGTCCGGCGGGCGCGGAGTTCCCACCGCCCGCCCTCGATTTGCGTTTGTCCCGCCGGTTCCAAGCCGATGAGCGCCCGGTCGTCGTCCGCCCGTTCCTGTGCCGTCTGCTCCCACAGTTTGGCGTACTCGCGGTGGGTCGCTCGGCGTTCCCGTTCTATCTGCTCGTACTTCTCGCGGAAGTACTCGCGCTCTTCCTCCGGAATCGGCCGTCCGATTTGGCCCGCCTTGGACTCCTGATCCAGGCGGCCGGAGACGACCATGCAGGTGTCCTTCTCGAAGCAGTACTCGCACTTGGCGTTCGCCTCGTACCCCGTCGGCACGTCCATGTCGAACTCCGCCGCGGCGATTTCGTTTCGGGTCCTGACGACGAATTCGAGGAGGCCCTTTCCGATGGAGAACTCCTTTGCGGGCGAAAGGTCGCCCGTCTCCTCCGTGCGGTCCAGCGCGGAGTTCTTCGTGTAGAGCAGGGTTCCCGTGTTCGCCGGAACGCCGCGCTCCTGCAGGAGGAGAGCGTAACAGGCCGCCTGAATCTTGTCCTGAAAGCGCGGGTCGCGGTTCGTGTTCTTCCCCGTCTTCAGTTCGACCGGCATCCCGCGCCGGAGTGCGTCACAGCGCCCCTTGATGCCGAACTGCTCGCTGATGAGCGTGTACTCGCTCCGCCAGTCGTCCGTGTCGTCGAGGACGCCCTGTTCCAACCAGCCTTCGATGGCGCGGGCGTTCTGTCGCACCTCGCCCGCCACCTCGTCCGCCTCGCGTCCGAGCAGGCCGAGTTGGAGGCCGACTTCCTCCACGCGCTCCTCGATGGAGTCGTCCAAATCACGGCCGCGGAGCAGGTCGCCGAACACCTCGTGGACGATGGTCCCCTTCACGACGGGGTAGTTCAGCGGAATCGCGGACAGTTTGTTCAGGTAGTACATCCGGGGACACTGCACCCACGAGCGAACGTCGGTCACGTTCACGAGGAACGAGGGTTCGACCACGACGTACGAGTCCTTTCCCGTCGCGTACGTCGTCTCGCCGTCGTACTCGGTTTCCTCGGCGTCCGTTACCAGCAGTTCCATCCCTTCTTCGAGGTACTCTGCGGTTTCCGCCCACTTTCCCCACAGCGTCACGGTCCGCGGCACGTCGTCGTCCGGTTGCACGCGTATCTCCGCGAGGTCGCGTTCCCCGTACTGCGTACTCACGGTTCGCGCCTCGCCCGGTTCGCTTACCGTCCCCCGTATATTCACGGACCGTTCGTACCCGCTCTCACGGAAAAATACTGTCGATTACTCCGCGAACCTTCCTCTCTCGACGTCCCTCTCGTCGCGTTATCGATTCCAGACAAGATATTTGGCGGACCTTCGACTATTTCGAGTATGCCACGGACTCCCCCACCGACCGAAGCGCGTGAGACCGTCGAAACGCTCCACGGCGAGGAGATTCGCGACCCGTACCGCTGGTTGGAGGGCGACGACGAGGACGTGTCAGAGTGGGTCGCCGCACAGAACGAGTACGCGGAATCGTTCCTGCACGGGGAGACGCGCGACGGACTCGAACCGCGGTTCCAAGCGCTGGCGAACACCGCGACCTACTTTCCCATCGTCCCGACGTCGAACGGCTACTTCCAGCGGTACACGCCCGCCGACGAGGACCTTCCGCTGTTGACGGTTCGGGACGAACTCGACGGCGAGCGACGCGTCCTCGCGGACCCGAACGACTGGCGCGACGACGCCACGGAGACCCTCGACTGGTTCGTCCCCTCGCCGGACGGGTCGCTCGTCGCCTACGGCGTCATGGAGGGCGACACGGAGCAGTACGACGTTCGCGTCGTGGACGCGGAAACGGGGGATCTCGTGGACGAACTCCGCGAAACGGGCCGAACGGACCAGCGATCGTTCGCGTGGACCGACGGGGGATTTTACTACGGCCGAACCGGCGCGCTCGAAGACGGCGGGCAACTCGACAAGTCGCTCGCGTATCACCGACTGGAGGAAGACGACGCGGGCGACGAGGACGCTGAACTTCCAATCGAACTCGACGAACAGACATGGGCGGGCCTGCACACCGACCCGGAGAGCGACTTTCTCGTGGTCGAACTCACTCGCAGGTGGGAGTGGACGGACATCTACACGGAGCGGGACGGCGAGTTCGAACCGCTCGTGACCGACGAGGCGGCCATCTTCGAACCGCACTTGCGCGACGACAGGGTGTTCTTCCTGACGAGTTTCGACGCGCCCAACTACCGAATCGTCGCGGCGGACCTCGAATCGGTCGGCGCTCCCGACGGGTTCGACTCGCCCGAGGAGTTCGAAAGCGTCGTCCCGGAGCGAAACGACGCGATTCTCCGGGAGTTCGTTCTCGCCGGCGATCACATAGTCGTCCAGTACGAACGCGATGCCGTCTCGGAACTCGCCACCTTCGAACTCGATGGAACGCACGTCGAGGACGTTTCGCTCCCCGAGATGGGGTCGATAGACGAGGGAAGTCTCCACGGGTCGCGGGACGACGACGAGTGCTTCTTCCGCTTCCAGTCGTTCGACCACCCGCCGACCGTCTATCGCTACGCCGTCGGCGAAGGGGCGACGGAAATCGACGCGCCCGAGGTCCACATCGAAACCGACCTACAGATCGAACAGGAGTGGTACGAATCGGCCGACGGCACCGAAGTTCCGCTCTTCGTGGTTCACGCCGGCGTCGAACGGGACGGCGACAACCCGACGTTGCTGTACGCTTACGGCGGGTTCGAACTCAGCCAGACCCCCGCGTTCCGGCGCTACGCGTTGCCCTTCCTCGAACACGGTGGCGTCTTCGCCGTCGCGAACGTCCGCGGCGGCGGCGAGTTCGGCGAGGAGTGGCACCACGCGGCCCGAAAGGAGAACAAGCAGAACACCTTCGACGACTTCGTCGCGGCGGCCGAACACCTCATCGAGCGCGGCTACACGAGTTCCAGTCGCCTTGCTATCGACGGGCGGAGCAACGGCGGGTTGACCGTCGGCGCGGGCATCACACAGCGCCCGGACCTGTTCGCCGCCTGCCTCTGCGTGGTGCCGCTCCTCGACATGCTCCGGTTCCATCGGTTCCTTCTCGGCACGTCGTGGACCGCGGAGTACGGTTCACCCGACGACCCGGAGGCGTTCGAGTATATCCGCGACTATTCGCCGTACCACAACGTGGTGGAGGAGTCGTATCCCGCCGTGCTGTTCAAAACCGCCGAGGGGGATACTCGGGTTCATCCGGCCCACGCGCGGAAGATGGCCGCTAAAATGCAGGAGAAACACACCGGCGACGCCCCCATTCTCCTCTGCGAGGAGCGAAACACGGGCCACGGCGTCGGCAAGCCGAGGGAGATGGTCGTTCGGGAGAAGTTGGACGAGTGGACGTTCGTCTTCGAGCAGTTGGGCGTCGAACGCTAATTCCGCAGATACGCGACCACGTCGTCCGGGTCCGCCGACAGGCCGCCGCCCTGCGCGAACGTCGGACTGCCGCCACCGCCGCCGCCGAACTCCGCCGTTACCTCGTCCACCACGTCGCCCGCTTCGACGTCCCCGTCGGTGCCGACCACGAGGAAGGTGGCACCGTCTCTCCCGGTCAGGGCAATCACGTCGGCCGTCTGGCCCGCGAGTTCGCGCACCGTGTCTCCGAGTTCGTTCGGGCCGACGCCCTCCACCGCGCCGACGAGCCATTCGTTGCCGTTTCGGGCGACCGTCTCGTCCGCGAGTTCCTCGATGGTCGCACCGAGGAGTTGCGACTTCGCGTCCGCCAACTCGGCTTCCAACGCGTCGAGTTCGTCCGTGAGGCGGGACACCTCGTTCGGCAAGTCCTCGACTCCGGTTCCGGCGATTCGCGCGGCGTCCAGCGCGCTCCGTTTCTCCGCTGCTCGCGTGCGGATGGCCGGCGGCCCCACAGCGAACTCCACGCGCGTCATGCCCTCGCCGGGGTTCGACCGGTCGAGTATCGTCACCGGCCCGATTTCGCGGGTGTTCTCGACGTGTGTGCCGCCGCATGCCGCCACGTCCCACCCGTCGATGTCCACGACGCGAACCGTGTCCGACCCGCTCAGCACGCCCTCCTCCGTCTTCGCGTTGAACGCGATGTCCTCGCGTGCCAGCGCGTCCTCCTTCGGGACCTCCTCCCACGAGACGGCCATCGAATCCCACACCGCGCGGTTCGTCAGGCGTTCGAGTTCCGTCAGCACGTCGTCGTCGATGTCCGTCGAGGTTTGGAAATCGACGCGCACCTTCCCCTCGCCGATGTCGAACCCGCCGTAGCCGAGGTCGTCCAGTATCTGTCGCCCCGCGCCGTAGAGGACGTGGCTCGCCGTATGCGACCGCATGCAGTAGGTGCGGAACTCCTCGTCCACCCGTCCGACGATTTCGTCGCCCTCCTCGAACTCGGGGTCGGTTTCGAGCGTGTGAACGACGTCGCCGTCGCGCTTCTGTACGTCCACGACGGAACTCCCACCGAGCGTACCCCTGTCGGCCGGTTGGCCGCCGCTCTCGGCGTAAAAATACGTGTCCGTGAGAACGACGTCCGTCCCGTCGATTGCCGCAACCGTCGCGTCGAAACTCGTCCGATATGGCTCTGTTGGCGCGCTGGTCATACCCCGTTCTCCGAAACGGGCGGACAAAAACGCTACGCCGACTTCGATACCGAGCGCGGTAGGTCCACCATCGCGAACGTCAGCTCCGTCTCCCGTGCTGCTACGGGATTCGAGATGCCACCGACGACCGTGGCGGTTGAGGTTCATCTCATCGATCCGATGTTTTTTATAGTCGGAAAATAATCATCTTTCAAAGAATGCCTGCGTCAAATCTCAAGATGAACGTGATCCGGGCGGGGCGAGCGGTGCTCACTACGCGGCCGATCATGGGTATCATCGATAGACTCGGGCTGAAATCGACCCTTTCACGGTCGTACTGGTGGTTGCTATATCGTGCGAGCGGCGGTGAGTACACCCAACAGGTCGGAGATGTCAGCACGACGTTCCACGCTTCGTCGGTGAGCAGTTTTCGCCACTATCACACCTTAGTCGGCGAGCGCCCCGTCATCGCCGACTTGCTCTCTCGACTGGACACGGACGACGTATTTTACGACGTCGGGGCATACATCGGAAGCTACACCTGCTTGGCCGCTACCCACCTCACGGACGGGCAGGTCGTCAGCTTCGAACCGCGAGCGAACCACGCGGTCGAAATCGAGGCGAATCTCTCTCGAAACGACTTGCAGGCGGACGTTCGACGAGTGGCGCTCTCGGACGAAGCGGGCGAAACGGCGATCTCCGCGAGTGCTCGACTTTCGGAGTCCGGGCCACAACGGGTGTCGCTCGAACGCGGCGACCGGTTGGTCGAACGGGGTTCGGTGCCGGCCCCGACGGTCGTGAAAATCGACGTCGAGGGAGTGGAAGCCAAAGTGATACGTGGTATGGAAGCGACGCTTTCACGCCCCGACTGCCGATTGGTGTACTGTGAAGTCCATCCGACGTTCCTCGACGAGTTCGATTCGACCGAGGAGGAGGTCCTGACGGGGCTCGAAGCGTGCGGGTTCACGGTCGAAACGATACACACCCGCGGACAGGAGTACATCATCCGGGCGGAAAAGGAGTCGCAGTAGATCGAAAACACCGCTCCGAAACCACCATCCCATCGTCTTGGCGCTTCCGAGCGCACGCGATACGGATCTCCGAGCGTACCCCTGCTGGTCGATTGGCTCACGCTCCGAGCGGGTCACGGCCGTCACGTGATACGGTTCTGTCGGCGCGCTGGTCATACCCCGTTCTCCGAAACGGGCGGACGAAACGCTACGCCGACTCCGAGAGCGTAACGCCGAGGCGCTCCTCTAACGATTCGATGACCGACCCACCGACGCTCGCGCGGTTCGCCCGGTTCTGTTCGACGGCGAGGAGGTCGTTCTCCTGAACCCCGAGTTCCTCGGCGAGTTCGCCGCGCTGGAGACCTTCCTCCTGTCGCGCGTCGATGACGCGGTCGCCGTAGTCGGAGACGAGATAGGGGAGCGGGTCGCTGTCGTAACTCGTTCCCTCCTCCTCCCAATGGCGCGCATCGCCCTTTCGGGCGTCGTCCATCCTCGCCGTTCGTTGGGCCGCCCTGCGCCGTCGGTCCTGCTCGCTCATGGCGTTCCCGTCGTTGCCGCGCTTCGATTTCGTCGGTTGGGCGGCGTCATTGTGGCTCGCACAGCTATCACAGACCTGTAACGTCGCGCCCGCGACGCTCGCTTCGGTCAGCGAGTCGGACGCCTTCCCGCAGAGTTCACAGGAACCGCCGCTGCCGCCGCCGGACGAGTTCCCCGTCGAATATTTTGCCATACCCCCGTTAGGAAGGGGCTACATTTCAATATCGCGTTTATTCACCGGAGCAAAGTCCGCCCGAACGCTTATTCTCGGTGTCGTCGTGTTCGCTCCGGGGGAACTCGGATGTTAAGCGCACGAAACAGACTCGACGGGGTGGTAGTGGAAGTGGAAACGGGCGACGTGACCGCAGAGGTGGTGCTCGACGTGAACGGCGAAGAAGTCGCGGCCGTCATCACCCGCGAATCGGCGGAGAACTTGGAAATCGAGGAGGGGATGGAGTTGACCGCGGTGGTCAAGGCGACCGACGTGATGCTCCGGTCGGATTGACGCGCCGGTCGAATCGACCGGTGCGGTCGGACTGAACGGGTCGAAACCGGTTTTTCGACCCGCCGCGTCGTCTCGCGTATGAGCGGCATCGTCTTCTTCGCCAGCGAATCCCACGCCGAAACCGTCCCGTTCTACACCGACCGCCTCGGCGCAGAGGTGTGGCTCGAACAGACCGACTGTACGGTGTTGCAGTACGACAACCTGCGCTTTGGCTTCTGCGAGCGCGAGTCGGCGGACACCGACGGCATCCTCACGTTCGTCACCGACGACCGGGATGGCGTGGACGCGTTGTACGACGAACTCGCCGACCGGGCACGCGACCCGCCGGAGGAGAATCCGAAGTACGACATCTACCACTTCTTCGCCGAGGACCCGGAGGGCCGCTCCGTCGAAGTGCAGTCGTTCGACCGCGGAACCGGGTCGGGTCGATAGCGTCCGGGCGGGGCCTGATCATCGCTCCATTTCGTCGGCAATTCGTTCGACGGCGCGAACGAACCGCCAGAACAGGTACAGTCCGAGGAGCGGAAGGGCGATGCCGAACCACGAGAGGAAGCGCCCGGCGAGCAAGACACTGTACAGGAGCGTGAGAACCGCGACGGCGACGATTCCCCAGATGACGTACGATTCCTTGAACTCTGAGGACATGTTTAGTTGCAGTAGTCGAACTGATAAATACATGCCTGTCGAACACCCGTTCCTCGGGGCTGTTCGCATCGACCTCCGGGCCGCGACCCTCTCGGGACGGAACCGACAGATGGTTTAGCCGCTTTCCGCTATGAGTTTCATGGACGAATTCGGCCACACGACCGACATCGAGGTGCGCTATCGCGATCTCGATACGATGGGTCACGTGAACAACGCGGTGTACGCGACGTACCTCGAACAGGCGCGGATGGACTACTTCCGGGACCACCTCGGCCTCACGATGGACGACGTTCGGGGCGTCATCGCACACCTCGAAATCGACTACCACCGGTCGATAACCGCCGAAGATGATGTAACCATCGGGATGGGAATCACTGAACTCGGGAACACCAGTTTCACCATGGAGTACGAGATTCTCACCGGGGACGAGGTGGCCGCCACCGCCGAAATCGTGCAAGTCGTGTTCGACGGCGAGACGGACGAACCCACCGAGATTCCGAGCGAGTGGCGCGACCGAATCGCCACACACGAAGGCTTATAGCCGACGAACCGGATCCGATTTTTCGGCCGAAATCACCTCTCGGGCATGCAAACCGTATCTCACGTTTGGACGACCGCTCACCGGCGGACCCCTATGAGTCAGCGCCGTTACTGTCCGAAAAAACGTCGAATAGAAACGAACCAGCCACTGCTGATGAGTGTTGTTTCAGTAGGATTGTGCGTGGGTGATGTCCACGAAGGAGATCACCTGCATCGTTGATGTCGCGGCGAAGCCGCGCGTGCGATGCGTGGGACCGGATTTGAACCGGCGGACCCCTACGGGACAGCGCCCTCAACGCTGCGCCGTTGGCCTAGCTTGGCTACCCACGCTCGCTGCGTCTGTCTGCACTCAATCGTAGATGGCCGGATAATAAAAGGCCTTTCATTTTCCGCGGCGGAGGCAGGCGTTCGCACGGACATGACAAGGTCCGTCCAATACGCTAATTATTCGTGGATACCATCCTGAATTGATGTCGCTTGGTCTCATCGCCCGCCTAAAAAATACGCGTGTCGACTACGTTTGTCCCGAGTGCGCCCGTGCGTTCGACCTGCCGTTCGACCGATGTCCGGCCTGTGAATGTGACCGACTCTACAAAATCGTGAAGTAACTGGTTTACTGACCCAGCATCAAGACCGAACATGGAAACCTCCGTTCGAAACAACGTTCCGGCGCTGACCGCGCTTTTAAGCATCGTCTCGCTCGCGCTCGTGTTCGGTGCCGTGTTGGGCGTCGTCCCCGAGGACGCGATTCCGCGCGCACCCGCTTGGTTTCTGGAAGCGATTCCACACCTCAACGCCGTCATCAGCGTCGCCGCGATCACCGTCATCGGCACCGCGTGGCACGCGATTCAACACGGCCACCTCGTACGCCACCGCGCCGGGATGCTGACCGGTATCGTCCTGTTCGTCTGCTTCCTCGGACTCTACCTCTACCGCGTCTCGCTGGAAGGCCCGACGGAGTTTACCGGTCCGAAAACCGTAAAGCAGTACGTCTACCTGCCGGTTCTGGCGATTCACATGGTCCTCGCGATGGTGTGCATTCCCCTGCTGTACTACGTGCTGTTGCTCGCGCTTTCCCACCCGGTACGCGACCTCCCGAAGACGAACCACCCCCGCGTCGGACGCATCGCGGCGTCGCTGTGGCTCACCTCCTTCGCGCTCGGCGTGGTGGTCTACGCGTTGTTGTACGTCGTATATTGATTCCCTCAACGACCGTATTGTCCTGTTACAAGCCTTCTAAATGCGAAATAACCGTTTCTAGCCACACGATATTTGCGCACCGAAGCCGTACGCTTTATCCCATGCCAATACCGGGATACGACCCGGACGATTTGGACGAACTGCTCGCGGAGCGACTCGAAGCACTCGACGGTGAGGCCTCCCTGACACCCCGCCAGTGGCGTGAGTACGAGAACGGAGCGAGCCTACTCGACGTGCTGAACGATGCGGATATCGAGCGGTTGTTACACGAGGAATGACGTCGCACAAACGAGTTCGGTAGCGGACGCCGTTAGTCGCTCGGACGAACCCCTGAAACGAGGAATCGGTCACAGAACAGCTCTGCAAGCCGTGGGAAGGCGGCGATTCCGATGCCCGCCGCAACCAGGGAAACCCCGATGGACACGAGTGGCAACGCCAGCGTAGTCGCCACCGTTCCACCGCCGTACGTCGCGACGGCGAGGAGGGCATTGAAGTAGGCGACTCGAAACAGCAACAGGGCGGGAGCCAACGATACCCAGCCTCGCGTCTCCGTCGCTAGCGGCGGGAGCCACCCGCCGCGAATCAGGGCGGCAACGAGAACCATCGTCGTCCACGCGACCAACGCGGAGGTTTTCAGGCCGAAAAACCGGTTCGGAGTGGCGACGCTCACGAAAAAAAGGGCGGGGATGAGCGGAACCGAAACGTCCGCGAAGGCGTAGACGAGATCGTCGAGAAATCGCCCGAAACCGCTCTTTTCGGTCGTCGCTATCTGTCCGTGCCCGAACCAACTTCCCCGACGATTGCTACGGGCGGCACGCGTCGAGCGACAGGGATGGTCGTCCCTGCCGGACGAACTCGGCATAGAACGGGAGATTACACTCGAAGCACCCTAAAACTACGGTCCGTCCGTACCGGGAAATCAGTCGCTCGCGCCTTCGATGACCGGACGCGTCACGTCGCGGTCCGTCTCCTCGCCGTCGATGTCGTAGGGATAGTCGCCCGTAACACAGCCGAGACAGAGTTCGGATCGGGAGACCGAAAGCGCCTCCGCGATGGCTTCCTTCGAGAGGTAGCCGAGGCTGTCGGCAGAGATGGCTTCCCGAATCTCCTCGACGGATTTGTCGGAGGCGATGAGTTCCTCACGGGTGGCCATGTTGATGCCCATGTAGCAGGGGGCGACGATGGGCGGCGCGCCGATGCGCATGTGGACCTCCTCCGCGCCGCAGTCCTTGAGGAGTTGGACGAGTTGCGTCGAGGTGGTCCCGCGGACGATGCTGTCGTCGATGATGGTGACGGTTCGTCCCTCGACGGTGGATTTGATGGGGTTGAGTTTCAGACGAACCGCCCGTTCACGCTCGTCCTGCGTCGGCATGATGAACGTCCGGCCGACGTAGCGGTTCTTCATCAGCCCTTCCGCGAACTCCACGTTCGAACCGTCCTCCTGTGCGGCCTCCGCATATCCCGACGCGAACGCGCGCCCGGAGTCGGGGACGGGCATCACGACGTCGCTCTCGATGCCGCTCTCCTCCCAGAGCTTTCTCCCCAACTCGCGGCGAACCTCGTAGACGAGGTTGCCGTCGATGATGCTGTCCGGGCGGGCGAAGTAGACGTGTTCGAAGAAGCAGTGGGCGGGTTCGTCGCGCTCGACGAGTTGGTAGGTGTCGTAGCCGGCCCCGTTCGGTCGGAGGACGACGAGTTCGCCGGGTCGCACGTCGCGGACGAGTTCGCCGTCGATGGTGTCGATGGCAGAAGACTCGGAGGCGAGGACGTAGCCGTCCTCGACTTCGCCGATGACGAGCGGGCGGTTGCCCTCCGGGTCGCGCACGCCGAGGACCGTCTCGTCGTGCATGATGGCGAGGGAGTAAGAGCCGTGAAGTCGGCTCATCGTCCGTTTAACGGCGCGAACGAGGTCCTCTTCGAGGAGGTTGCGCGCGAGGTCGTGGGCGATGACCTCCGTGTCGCCGTCGGACGTAAACGCGTGGCCCTTTCCGGCGAGTTCGTCGCGTATCTCCTCGGAGTTGACGAGGTTGCCGTTGTGCGACAGCGCGAGCGACCCGCTCTTGAACGAGACGGTGAACGGTTGGGCACAGCTTTTGTCCACGCTTCCGGCGGTCGGATAGCGGACGTGGCCGATTCCGGCGCTTCCCTTCAGGCCGTCGATGTCCTCCTTGCTGAAGGCGTCCCCGACGAGGCCCATCGAAACGTGGTCGTGTTGTTGGAAGCCGTCGTGTGTTACGATGCCTGCCGACTCCTGCCCGCGGTGCTGGAGGGCGTACAGCGAGTAGTAGAGTGGGCGTGCCGCGTCCCGACCCGCGAGTGACGCGCCGACGACGCCACATTTCTCGGTCGGTCCGCCGAGGTCTCCGTCCCGGCCACATGACATAGCTGTCCGTAGCGCGGGACGGTAGTAAAAACCCTCGTTATCGTGCCGTATTCTCCCGCCATCTTCGTAGAAATATGCACGACCATGTGTATCGGGGATTTGAAATGGCCGACGGCTGGTCGAAAGGGAGGTATCGAGAGGTAGAAAATCCGCAGCCGGCGCTTAGTTGTCGCCCGCTTTACTCTGCCACTCGTAGTCGCGTCGTTTGCTCGACTTACCGAAGCCGCACGACGAGCAAACGCTTTTTCTCACGTGATAGGATTTCTCGCCGCAACGGCGGCATTTCACGTGCGTCGTTTTGTTCTTCTTACCCTGGCTTGGAGTTCCTGCACCAGTCATGGAGTGATCGAAACGACGTTATCGCCGCGTATAATGGTTGTGTCTTCGTCTTCGATGACGAGGTTCATGTGTTGGTCGTAGCCGGTCAGCGTGCCGGTGTACTCTTCCCCACCTTTCAACTGCACGGTCACCGCCGAGTTCAGCGACGCTTCGAGAACGTCGAGTGGTCGTCCGCTCATATCAACAAACCCAGTGTTTGTGCTGATAAACGTACCGGAACGATAGCCGGGTTTCCAGTCAGATGTCGACCGCGAATCCGTCCCGGTCGCTTGCTCGCGCCGCGAACTCCGCGAGGAGGTCCGCGGACGCGTCCAAGTCGTCCGTGTCGATGACTTCGACGGGCGTGTGCATGTATCGGTTCGGGAGTCCGAGGTTGAGCGACGGCGTGCCGCCGCGGGCTGTGAAGAAGGCGTCGGCGTCCGTGCCGGTGTAGATGCCCGCCGCCTGCAGTTGAACGGGAATTCCGGCCTCGTCCGCCGCCTCGCGCACCGCCGCGACGACTTCGGGGTGGTTCGCGCTGCCGCGGGCCACGACCGGACCGCCGCCGAGGTCGATGGTGAGGTCGGAAAAGCGCTCCTCGCCGTCCACGTCGGGGCTGTCCATGGCGTGCGTCACGTCGATGGCGACGATGGCGTCTGGGTCGAGGTCGAAACCGACCATCTTCGCGCCCTGCAAACCGACTTCCTCCTGCACCGTACTCACGGCATAGACCGTCGCGTCAACATCCCGTTCGGCCGCGCGGCGGAGCGCCTCGGCGGCGACCCACGTCCCGACGCGATTGTCGATTCCCGGCCCGGCCAGTCGCGTTCCTTGCAGGTCCTCGATGGTCGCCGTGTACGTTATCGGGTCGCCCACGTCGACCAGTTCGGCCGCCTCCGCCTCGCTGTCGACACCGATGTCCACGTGCTGTTCGACGATGTCCTCGAACTCGTCCTCCGCGGTGTCGCGCAGGTGAATCGCCCGCTGACCGACGACCCCGTTGACGGTGCCGTCGTCGGTGTGAATCACGACCTGTTGTCCCTTGGTCACGGTGCGGTCCGTCCCGCCGATGCGGTCGATTCGGATGAAGCCGTCCTCGTCGATTCCGGCGACGATGAGACCGATCTGGTCGGCGTGGCCCGCGAACGCGATGTCGGGGCCGTCGCCCTCCACGACGGCGACGGCGTTTCCGTACTCGTCGGTTCGAACCTCGTCGGCGAACTCGGATACGTAGTCGACCCAGACGCGCTGGCCCGGCACTTCGAACCCGGACGGACTGGGCGTCGTCAGCAGCGTTTTCAAAAACGTGCGTCGGTTCTCGTCCATAGTTGGACTGGTACTGCCGTGTCCCTTCAATCTCTCGAAGCTGCCGATGAAAATTAGATTTTTCGATAATTTCTCCCAGAATGCATAAGAGGACGAGCGTTGAGTGAGTGTGCATGGGGTTTCTGGAACTGCATCTTCACGAACCGGACTTCACGCTCAATACTGGCGAGACGAAATCGACCGACGGATTCGGTCGAGGAAAGCTGAAGTCGGGGCATAAACACGGAAAGCACGGCAAGCACGGAAAGCATGGCAAACACGGAAAACACGAAAAACACGGCGAACACGAGGAGGAAGCGCCATCCATCGCCGGAAAACTCGGGCCGCTCCTCGTCCTCATCATCGTCGTCGCGCTGGCGAAACGGATGAAACGACGGCGGGAGTGAGCAGTCAGAAGGATTTTGTCGGCGTGAGTCCAACATAGCGGTGTGAATCTCTATCGTAGCGTCCGTGCCGTCACCGGCGCGTCCGGCAGCGGCCCCATCGACTGGACCGCGGTGGCCGACGCGGCGAAGGCGGCGACGGACCCCGGGTCGATAGACCTCTCTCCGGCGGAACAGACAGGCTATGCGACCGACGTCCGCGACGCCCGAACCCGCGTCCGGGAGGTATCCGGCGTCTCCTTCGACGTGCCGAGCACCGTCGAAATCCAGAACCGGCACCACTGGATAGACGCGAACATCGCCACGTTCGAGCGCGTGATGGAACCCATCGAGGAGTACGGACCGGACGTGCTCCCCGGTGTCGCCCGCGTTCTCAACACCGGGACGATGTCGTTCATGCTCGCCCTCCTCGGAAACAACGTCCTCGGGCAGTACGACCCGCTTCTCCTCGCCGAGGGCGACGACCATGCGCTGTACTTCGTCCACCCGAACATCAGCCGTATCGCCGAGGAACTGGAGGTCGACTCCGCGCGCTTCCGCCGCTGGATAGCATTCCACGAAGTGACTCACGCCGCGGAGTTCGGCGCGGCACCGTGGCTCTCCGACTACCTCGAACACGAGATGGAGACGGGAATCGAGGCGCTCGCCCACGGCGAAGTGGACCGAAAGGCGTTCAAGCAACTCGACACGGCCATGACGGCCGTCGAGGGCTACGCGGAACTCCTCATGGACGAGGCGTTCGACGACGAGTACTCCGACCTCCGCGAGAAGATAGAGGCGCGACGGAGGGGAATGAACCCGCTGTCGAAACTCGTCCGACACATGCTCGGATTGGGCATGAAACGACGACAGTACGAGCGCGGCAAGGACTTCTTCCAACACGTTGTCTCGGCGCGCGACGTGAAAACGGCGACCCGCGTGTGGGAAGGCCCGGACATGTTGCCGACCGACGACGAACTCGACCACCCCGAACGCTGGTTGGCCCGCGTGTAATCTGCGATTCGTTCGCGTGGACGGCGCTGTTTTACTTCCACTCCTCGCTCAGCACCGTCTCCGTATCGACGGTGGTCGCCGTCTCGACGTACCGCGAGGTGCAGACGTTCGCCAGCGTCAGCGTCGGCTTCCAGTCCCATCCGCTCGCACGGCCGAACGTCAGTCCGCCGGAGAACCGGTCGCCCGCACCCGTCGTCCGTTCGACTGTCGAAACCGTTAGGTTGGGAACGGAGTACGTCCCCTCGCGGGTCGCCGCGATCGCCCGTTCCTTGCCGTGGAATACGACCGCGGAGACGCCCGCTTCGCCCCGAATCCGTTCGAGCGAGTCGGGTTTCGATTCGTCTCCGTCCGCCTCGGTTTCCTCGCTATTCGACGCTCCCCTGTCCGACTCACCGACCGCATCACGGAGTCTGGCCAGTTCGACGTCGTTCACGCTCAGGACGACTTCGAAGCCGTCGTCGAGGTCCGAGAGCGCCGAAAAGTAGTCCGCTATCGTCCCGCTCGTCACGTCCGTTAGGTCGCCGGGATCGAGGACGAACGCGCCACCCTCTTCGCTGCCACCGTCTCCGGCGAGCGACCGCATCACGTCGAGGAGGGCCGGAAACGATGCGATGTTCCCGCAGCACGCCCCGTCGGCGTCGCGTATCGGCGCGAAGTCGCCACCCATCGCGGTTCGCAGTTCGTCCGCCGTCCAGTCGCGAATATCGTCCGACTCCGTCGCGAAGAGGAGGCCGTCGTCCCCGAGTTCCAGGACGGACACGGCCGCCGGATCGCCCATCGAGACGGTCCGAAACGGGAGGTCTTCGAACAGCGGGTCGTCCAGATGGCCGTACAGTTCGGCGCGGCCGCCCAGCGCGTGGACCTGCGTCGCCATGTTCACGGCCTGTCCGCCATTCTCGCGCGATTCCGGTTCGAGGTGGAACGATCGCTTTCCGCGCGCCATTTCGCGTGAAAGTTCGCGTATCGAATCCAAGCGGCCGCGTTCGGAGCGACTCCTCGAATACGAATCGACGCTCCCGTCCGGGAACGTCACGATGGTCGGGGACGGTCTTTCCGATAGCTTCGCGTGGAGTTCGGCGTACGCCACACGGACCGTTCGGCCGCGGTCACGAAAAAGCGGTCGGCGGGGTCGCCGTCACCAACGACTAAATCCCTTCCCGGAGAACGTGAAGACAATCATGACGCTGAAAATCGGCGTGCTGGGGTATCGGTTCATGGGAAAAGCCCACGCGAACGCGCTGGCGCGGTTGCCGATGTTCTTCCCGGACGCACCGGACGTGGAACGACACACGCTCATCGGGCGGGACGAGGAGGCGCTCGCGGAGGCCGCGGACCGACTCGGCTTCGCCGAGACGAGTACGGACTGGGAGGACGTCGTAGACGAGGTGGACGTGTTCTACAACCTCGGTCCGAACTTCGTCCACGCGGACCCGTCCATCGCCGCGCTGGAGGCGGGCGTTCCCGTCCTCTGTGAAAAACCCCTCGCGGCGGACCTCCCCAACGCGGAGCGGATGGCCGACGCCGCGGAATCGGCGGCCGTGCCGACCGCCACGGCGTTCAACTACCGGTACATCCCAGCCATCCAGTACGCGAAGGGACTCATCGACGACGGCGTCCTCGGCGAAATTCACCAGTTCCGAGGCCGCTACCTCCAGGATTGGTTGGTCGATCCCGACGCGCTGTGGTCGTGGCGCAACGACGAGGAACTGGCGGGAAGCGGCGCGCTCGGTGACCTCGGAGCACACACCATCGACCTCGCGCGGTTCCTCGTGGGCGACGTGGAGCGCGTTTCGGGCCACCTCCGGACGTTCGTGGACGAGCGCCCGGTGGAGGGGGAGACTCCGGAGGAGTCTCCGGGAGGCGGTGAAACCGCCGGACACGAAACCAAGCCGGTCACGGTGGACGACGCCTACTCCGCGCAGGCCGAGTTGGACGACGACGTGATGGCGACGTTCGAAGCCTCGCGGTTCGCGAACGGCCACAAGAACGACCACGCCATCGAGATTCACGGCTCCGAGGGGAGCCTGAAGTTCTCGCTCGAACGCCTCAACGAACTCGAAGTCCTACGCGGCGACGACCGCGGCTACGAGACGGTTCTCGTCACCGACGAGTCCGACCCGTACGTCGACCACTGGTGGCCGCCGGGCCACGTCATCGGGTGGGAACACACGTTCGTCCACGAGAACTACGAGTTCCTGTCCGCTGTGGAGAACGGAGGCGAGTACCACCCGAACTTCGCGGACGGGTTGGAAGTGCAGAAAACGTTGGACGCCATCGAGCGAAGCGACGAGAGCGGCGAGTGGGTGGAAGTCGAATAAGGAGTCAGCGTCAGTACTCCCACGTCCCCTCGTCCGTCACGACGGAGTCGAGGAGATCGGTCGGCGTGGCGTCGTAGGCCGGGTTACAGACCGCAAAGCCCTCCGCTGGCTCACGAATCACCTCGCTCGGCGATCGGAAGTCGTTCTCGAACCGAAACGCCTCGCCGACGATTTTCGCGCTGGAACCGACGGACGTAACGGGGACATCGACCTCGTTCGCGGTGGCGACGAGGGGGAACGTGCCGACGCGATTGTAGAGGGTTTCGTCCACGATGCAGTCCATTCCGGTGAACACGCGGTCACACTCGGGCAGGTAGTGTCCCGAAGCGCTGTCGATGATGAGCGTCACGTCCACTTGGTCGATTTCGCCCAGCACGCGGGCGGTCTTGCGTCCGAGGTAGCGCGGCCGGGCCTCCATGACGTACACGTCGAGGTACGCGCCGTCCGCGACGGCCGTTTCGACGGCTTCCAGCACGGTCGAGGAGTAATCGTGGGTCATGATCGTCATGCCGTCCTCGAACAGCGGCGCGGCGTTCTCGGCGGCGCGGCGTTTGGCTGTGACCACCTGTTCGACGACGCTGTCGATGGCCTCCTGAGTGTGCTCTTTGGCGGCTTCGACCGACCCGTTGTCCGCCTCCGTGACCATCGTGACGATGGCGCGCTGGGTCGTGACGAGCGAGGCGTGGGACGGATTCGCGCGGCGAAGCACGCTGCTGTTGTGGTCGAGCGCGCGCTCGAACTCCTCGACGGTTTCGAAATCGCGGTCCACGAGGTCGGAGAGCGCTCTCGCCGCCTTGACCGCGACGGTCGAGGAGCTGTGCGTTTGCATCTCCTGTATCTCCTCGACAGTCTCGTCTATCATGGGCTAACGAAGTCCGCCGGGCTACAAGATTGTTCTGGGTTTCGGGTTCCGTTTCGCCGACTCCCGCGCGACGGAAAGCGACAAACGGTTTACCTCCTCCCGACGCTTACCGTGGATTATGACCGTTCCCGTTCGCTACTACTGCCCTCACTGCGGCGCCATCGCGACGCTGCAACGCGATGCCCGTCTGGCCGACAAATCTGTCACGCCCGACCCGCTCGACGGGTGGGAGTACGCAAACGCATACGACGAGTTCGAGGACGCGGACGGCGTGGAACTCGTCTGCGGCGCGAGCGAAACCGACGGCGACGGCTGTGGCGAACTGTACTACCTCAACTTCGTGCGCTACGAGGAGGGTGAAGAACTCGACCCGGAGGTCCCGCTCCGACCGGAGGACGCGCCGAACTTCGATTTCCGGACTTAGCGTATCCGAAGCCGAAATCCCCATTCGTACGCGTTCTCGTCCGTTCGATAGCGGTCGGAGAACCGATAACTTCCGGACGGGTAGCAGGCGTCCGACTCCTCGTGCGTCAGAACCTCCCATTCGACGTCCGCATCGTCTCCCGGACCGAACCGCCGACGCTCGGTCACACCGTGCCCGTAGGTGTCCGTCGCCCACCAGCAGTCGTCGTGATGGTCGTCCGCGGTGGCCTCGTATTTGAGTACGAGTTTCGCACCGTCGGAACCCGCCGCGACCGTGTCCGCGAACGGCCCCGGATAGGTGAATCCGACCGTGCCGTCTTCCTCGCCCGTGTACTCGAACGTAACTCGAATCCGAGGCGGACGATTCGTCGTTTCGGGGGAGATGAGTTTCGCGGAGAGCGTCGCCGTGAGGCCCGCGGGAACGGGGTCGTTCTCGATGGAGAAACGCGGCTCGCCGCGCGAGAAGCGGAAAACGTCACCGAGACAGCCCCCGATTACACTCGTTCCCATCGCACCGAGCAACGCTCGTCGTCGCATACGGTCGTTTCGTGACGATGGTATCAAAATCTTTTGATTAGTAAACGGAATATTGGGCATTTCCGGGACGGCGAAATTCCCCCGAGACGACGACTCAACCCTTGATATTACAAACCGGGAACGTCCGTGCGACCGTGTCCCCGATCCCGAGCGCGTCGGAAACCCGAACCACCTCGTCAACGTCCTTGTAGACGCCCGGTGCCTCCTCCGCGACCGTCGCGCCGCTTCGGGCTTTGACGAAAATCCGTTCGCGTTCCAACTCGTCTCGCACGTCCTCGCCCCAGTAATCCCGCTTCGCTTGCGTGCGACTCATCACTCGACCCGCACCGTGTGCGGTCGAACCGAACCCGAGTTCCATCGACGCCTCGCCCCCGCGGAGCACGTAACTTCCCGACCCCATGCTGCCGGGAATGATGACGGGTTGCCCCACCTCGAAATACGCGCCGGGAACTTCCGGATGGCCCGCCGGAAACGCACGCGTCGCACCCTTTCGATGGACGAACAGTTCTCGCTCCTCGCGGTCGACGGCGTCGCGATCCCCTTCGGGTCGGCCCTTCGGCCCGACCGTATGAACCTCCTTCTTGGCGATGTTGTGTGCCACGTCGTACAGCAGTTCCATCCCCATCGCTCGCCACGAGCGGTCGAACACCTCCTCGAACACCTCGCGCGTTCTGTGCATGACGAGTTGCCGATTCACCCACGCGAAGTTGATCGCCGCTCCCATCGCCGCGTAGTACTCCTCGGCCAGTCGACTCCCGGCGGGGGCAGCGGCGAGTTCCCTGTCCGGAAGTTTCGACAGCAGGTCGGCGTGTTCCTTCTCGATTTTGCGGAGGTAGTCCGTGCAGACCTGATGGCCCAATCCGCGGCTACCACAGTGGATGAGGACGACGACTTGTCCCTCCGACAGTCCGTACGCGTCGGCGACTTCCTCCCGAAACACGTCCGTCACGCGCTGGACTTCGAGGAAGTGGTTGCCGCTGCCGAGGCTCCCGAGTTGGCCTCTGCCCCTGTTTTTCGCCTTCTCCGAGACGGCCGTCGGATCGCTTTCCTCCCGAACCCCCTCGTCCTCGCAGTGTGCGAGGTCCGCGTCCGTCGCGTACCCGTTCTCCAGCGCCCACGCCATTCCGCGGTCCAACACCTCCTCGACGGTATCGACGTCCGTTTCGACGACCCCGCCGCCGCCCAACCCGGACGGGATGGCGTCGAACAACGCGGCCACGAGTTCCTCCTCGTGGCCGCGCACGTCGTCCATCGTCAGGTCGGTCCGCATCATCCTGACGCCGCAGTTGATGTCGTAGCCCACCGCTCCCGGCGAAATACATCCGTTCTCGGCATCGATTCCCGCGACGCCGCCGACGGGGAATCCGTACCCCTGATGGCCGTCCGGCATGCAGACCGCGTATTTCGTCACGCCCGGCAACTGGGTCGCGTTCCGCAACTGCTGGAGCGTTTTGTCCTCCGCGATTTGGTCGAGAAGCTCCTCGCTGGCGAGGACGCGGGCGGGCGTCCCCATCTCCCCTTCCCGTGGAATCTCCCACACGTACTTACGAACCCGTTCGAGGGTGATGTCCCCCGCTGTGTACGTCGTCATGCGTGCTACTTCGACGCACGCGGTGGAAGGCGTTTCGGGGGTCGGGCACGGCGTCGTGGACCTCGAAGTCGTCTCGCCGGTTCACACGTCGAAGACGACGTAGGCGCGCCACCCGTCGTCCGTTTCCTCGATCGCCATCTCGGAGTAGGTGACGGCCTTTATCTCCCGCGCCATGAGTTTCCTGAGCGGGACCCCACGTGCGCTTCCGCGGACGTACCATTCCCGTCCCTCCTCGGTGACGTTCGCCTCGTTTTCGACGGGGAGTACGGCACGGACGTCGCGCTGGTAGATGAGTTCGTCCAGATAGTCGAAGAGGAGCGCCTCCCGGCTTTCCGCGCGCAGGGCGATGTCGAAGCGAGTTCCACCCGTCGGAATGTCGTCGCACATCGCCGCTGCCATGCCGTCCGCAACGGCGGCGAACGCGGCTGAAATCGTCTCTCCAGTCGCCTCGACTCCGATGTCGGCGGTGTGTTCTCGGAGCGTGTAGTGCATCGTTCGATACACGCTGGCTACCGGTTTTAGGCTTGCTACTCCCTGAATCACGCTGCATTCGTATGCCGGTGGAATTATATTTGTCTGCCTGCTACTCACTCGCAGTGAGCGTAAACATAGACACGCGCGTCGTCGGGCCGGGCGACAGTCGCTACGTCGAGGAGGCGTGGCAACTGAAAGAGCGTATCCGGCAACGTGAAGGCGTGCTGAAACAACGACGGGGGTTTTTCACCGACGCGTACCGGCGGTCGACGGTTTACTGTTACATCACGGAGGGTGAAGACGGCGAGCGACTCGTCGGATTCGCGGCGGCTCGACGGGACGGGTACATCCTCTTTCTCGCCGTCGCCCCCGAGTTCCGGGGCGAAGGGTTCGGTCAACGACTCGTGGCGAAGGTCGCCGACAATCACGCTTCCGTCACCTGCCACGCCCGCTCGACGAACGAAAACGCGCTCGAATTTTACCGACACCTCGGCTTCCACGTCGAGCGCCGTATCGACAACTACTACGAGGACGGTGGCGGTGCCTACTACCTCCGATTGGGCGAGGAGGAAGGTATCGCTAAACGCCTCTCCGATTTCATGCGCGGCTAACTCACGCTCGCTTGCGAATCCGTGCGTGTAACGATAGTATTCCGAACAGCGTTCGCTAAATCCGAAGAAACAACGCTTTAATCAGTCGGGTGTTTCATGAACGTACAGATGGAAGAGCGGACGCGTGCGTATCTTCGAGGCCGGTTCCGGGACCACTACCGAACGGTAGCGCCGGCGCTCCCGCCGGACGCCGACGAGCGCGAGTGGGGGTACATCCCGTGGACTGCCGGGCCCGGAACGACGATGGTTCGACACCACTCGCTCCTCGACCTCGGCACCCTCGGCGGCTTTCTCGAACGCGAGCGACCGCGACACGTCTACTTCTCCGCCGGACGCTACCGCGACCCCGGCGCAGGGACGATGGAGGCGAAGGACTGGCAGAGCGCCGACCTCGTGTTCGACTTGGACGCGGACCACCTGCCGGGCGTGACGCCCGAAACACCGTACGCCGAGATGCTGGCGCGGTGTAAGGACGAACTGCTCGACCTGCTCGACATCCTCGACCGGGATTTCGGTTTCGAGGACATGACGATCGTCTTCTCGGGGGGACGGGGCTACCACGTCCACGTCCGGGACGAGGCGGTCAAGGGATTGGACCGCGAGGGACGGCGGGAAATCGTCGATTACGTTCGGGCGGGTGACGTGGAGTTCGAGTCGCTGGTGCAGACGGAGACGGTCGCCGGACTCGGCCTGAAGAATCCGACGCAGAAACGGACCCTCCCCACCAGCGGCGGATGGGGCGGTCGGGTTCACGCGCACGTCAGTTCGTTCGTGGACGAACTCCTGTCGATGGAGGAAGATGACGCCCTCGAACGGTTGCAGGAGTTCGACGGCATCGGGTCGGGAAAGGCGAAGGGCGCGTACAACGCCGCGACGAACAACCGCCGGGAGATAGACCGCGGGAACGTGGACGTGCATCCCGCGTTCTACCAACTCGCGCGGATTCTGGCCGACGAGGTGTTCGCGGCCCAAAGCGCGTCGGTGGACGAACCCGTCACGACCGACACGCATCGCTTGATTCGCCTGCCGGAGAGCCTTCACGGCGGCAGCGGACTCGAAGTGAAACGGATTCCCCGCGACGAGTTGTCCGAGTTCGACCCGCTCCGTGATGCGATTCCTGAGACGTTCACGTCACACGAGGTGACGGTCGAACTGCCGTCGGAGACGGAACTTTCGCTCGGCGGCGAAAGCTTTAGGCTCCCCGCAGGCAATGTATCTATTCCCGAATACGTCGCCATCTTTCTCATGGTGCGTGACCGGGCAGAAAAGGGGAAAGAATGAATCTCGACGAACTCCGCAGCGTACAGAGCAAGGAGCGCTCGAAGGACAGCCTACAGCATCTGCGTGAGTCCTTCTACGCGGACGTCGGGAGCTACATCCGCGGCCTTCGCGAGGAGCGCGAGCGGGCCGCCGAACGGGCGGACGACCCATTCGATTCCGAGGAAGTCAACCAACTCACCGACGAAATCAAGACCGCGGAGGAAGTGGTCGAGGCGGTGTACGAACGCCGTGTCGGGAAGGTCGTCAAACGTGCAAGCCTCTCCGCGGCCGGGATTCCGGCCGACGAGGAGGGACTGACGAGCGAGGAACAACAGCTGTTTTCGGACCTCGTCGAACGTATCGAATCGAACAAGACGACCGTTCTCGACGTGTTGTCGGGTGACGAGGGGAGCGTCGAATCGACGGCTAACGAACCGGCGAGCGACGCGAATCCGGTTTCGAACGCCGAAACTGATTCCGCCCAACCCGCTTCGGACGACGACCGACCGATCGACGAAGCGGCCGCGATTGCGGGAGAAAACGATGCCGACTATGCAGACGATGCATCGTCCCCCGACGAATCGACACCTCCCGAACCGTCGCCGCCCGACGAGGGGACCGCTCGGGAACCGGATCCACCGGCGGAGACGGCGTCGGTCGGGACGGCGTCGGAAAATTCGGACCGCGACGCGGGCACGGCACCGGAAGACTCCGATGCCGCTCGGGCGTCCGGTTCGGACCTCGAAGCGGACCGGACGACGGTGCGGATCACCCGCGATATCGGCTCGATTCTCGGCGTGGACGAGCGCGAATACGACCTCGAAGCCGAGGACGTGGTCGCGCTCCCGGCCGAAAACGCCGGGCCGCTCATCGAGCGTGACGCGGCGGAACAGATCGATTGAGTTCGGATTTTTCGAACTATCGATTCTTGTCAAAGTCCCAACTTACGGAACTCATTCAGAATCGACACCATAAAAATCCAACCTTCGGCACAGGTGTGCTATAACTCGTTCCGAGCTCGTGACTTGCCGAATTCACGGTAGCGCTTCGCTCACGAACCCCTTGATAATTCGTTCTTCCGTGCGGTGTGCCATGCCGCTCGCCGCACCAGTCGTGATACCGAGTTCCGCTGCCAACTGGGTCAGCGTACAGCGCCGAGGGGTGTCGTAGTAGCCCCGCTCGACGGCTTTGACCACGAACTTCCGTTGAGAGTCCGTGAGGACCCCTTCGTCGCCGTCGAACGACTGTGTGAGCGAGAGGACTTCGAACGTCGCGCCGACATCCCGGAGGCTGTCTCCGAGTCGGGAGAGGTGTTCGTGCGAGACCGTCGCCTCGGCGACCATCTTCCCATCTACGACGGTGACTGGACACACCGGGACGACGCCCGCATCGACCGTCGCTCGATGAACGATGGATTCGGTCGTCGTGTATTGAACGACCGCGATTCGTTCGTCCGCGTGTACCACCTCGTAGGACGTGATTTCCTCGATGCCGTCGAGCGTGGAGCGAACTGCTGGGAGGTCGTCCGTTTCGACTTCGAACACGCCGAACTGACCGTCGCGTGCGCTCGTCACCGTCAGAAGAGTGAACTCGTCGTCGGGGCACTCGGTGGAGAGCCGAGCGAACCATTCCCGTCGAGGCGGCGTGATTTCCAGTCGGACAGTGACCATGACTACACCTCGGCCGGGAGCGGTAATCAACCGCTCCATATATCCCTTAACATGTTTAGACGAGGGATGAATCACGCTCTCGTCGTAGCAACTGATGCATGACGACGAACACGCGACGGGAAAGGGGAAGGAGAGGTACTACGAAACGAACTGATCGAACGCCGGTGAAATCCACCGAAATCGTGATGTCACGGGTAGGAACCGCCGACGTGTTGACCACGCAGCACCGAACGTTGCCCCCTCCTGAGGACGACGAAGCGCTCATCCGCGTCGAAGCCACCGGCGTCTCCTTCGCGGAGGTGCAGATGCTTCGAGGACGGTATTTCAACCAGCCGACGTTTCCCTTCGTTCCCGGTTACGACCTCGTCGGCACGGTGACGGCAGTCGGTGAAAACGTCTCCGACGTGAACGTCGGCCAACGGGTCGCGGCAATCACCGAAACCGGCGCGTGGGCCGACCGAGTCCTCCTCCCGATGGAAACGCTGGCTCCTGTTCCCGACGGGCTTGACCCCGCGGCGATCGTCGCCGTCGTGACGAACGGTGTGACGGCGTGGCAGATGCTCCACCGCGTCGCGAAGGTGCAGAGGGGGGATACGGTCCTCGTTCACGGCGCGTCCGGCGGCGTCGGGACGCTGCTCACGCAACTCGCCAGACTCTCCGATGTTCGCGTCATCGGAACGGCGTCGGCTGGAAAACAGGACGCGGTGCGGGAACTCGGGGCAATCGCGCTCGATTATCGGGACGACGACGTTCCCGCGCGGGTCGCGGAAATCGCACCCGATGGGGTCGATGCCGTGTTCGACCACGTCGGCGGTCCCGGTCTGGTCGATTCGTGGCGGATGCTCGGTCCCGACGGCACGCTCGTTTCGTACGGCGTTGCCGGAACGCTCGACGCCACGGGCCACCGACTGCGCCCGTTCGTTCCGGTTTTCGCCCGACTGCTGTGTTGGAAGGCTCTTCCGAACGGTCGCAACGCGACGTTCTACTACGTGAACCGCTGGCCGAGGTATTTTCGCGGGGACGTCATGCGACTGTTCGAACTCCTTTCGGAGGGAGAACTGAAGGCAACCATCGATGAACGGGTTCCGCTCTCCCGTGCGAGCGAGGCGCTCGAGAAACTGGATTCCGGCGAGGTCACCGGAAAAGTCGTGTTGGTTCCGGACGGCGAATAACGGCCCTTCCGCTACCCCTGTGCCAGAAGCTCCTCGACACCGAACTGGACCGTATCTACGTCCTCCACGCGGGCCTGAATCGTCTCCATCTCGCCATCGACGTAGTCCGCAAGTTCGTCGTTGAACTGTGCGTAGTGGTCCGTCTCGACGTGTTTCTCCACCGCTTCGACGCTCTCGTACTGTTCGAAGAATCGGACCCGGTTCGGATTCTGAACGTCGGTCGTCGCCCAGTAGTTGACCACGCCGTCCTCCGTTTGAGATCGTTCGGTGACGGTCCGTATCGTCTCCAAGGCGTCCGCTCGTCGTTCGGGGTCGATGGGGGATACTCGTCTGGACGATTATCATCAAGTCATCACGATGAACGGATTCGATAAAACAGTTCGGTGAATTACAGTTCACGTGATCCGCTGACAGCAGCGCGATAGGCTATCCACGCAACCACCAGTCACTAGCAACTCTTCCGGAAAATCTCCGATTTTCCGGGCCGACGACTGAATGGAGACGAACGACTCGCTCAGCGAGTCGTTCGTCAAAGTGAAGGAGGAGTGCTTTTGATGAACCTTTTACAGAAAGCCGTCAGGGACGACGGCTGTCGTCCCTGACCGCGACCGTCGTAAAAGGTTCTATTGGAACGTCCGGCCCAACTGTTCTTCCGGTTCGGGTTCCGCGCTGTCGAAGCGCTCTTGGATCTCCGCGTAGCGTTCGCGGGTCTCGTCGGTGACGCTGGGCGTCACCTCGCCGATGGCGTCCTCGAAGTGTTCGGCCGTGATGCGGACGTTGCCGACGCTGTCGGCGATGTCTTCGACAGAGACGCTGTCGATGAACTCGCGGCTCGCGGCCATGGCGGCCTCGCGGCAGACGGCCTCGATGTCGGCACCGACGTAGCCCTCGGTTTGTTCCGCGAGGGCTTCGAGGTCGACGTCGTCGGCCAACGGCTTGTGGCGGGTGTGAACCTCGAAGATGGCGTGGCGCGCCTCCTCGTCCGGCACGGGAACGTGGACGTGGCGGTCCAGCCGTCCCGGACGCAGGAGCGCGGCGTCGATGAGGTCGGGGCGGTTAGAGGTGGCGATAACCACGACGTCTTCGAGTTCTTCGAGGCCGTCGAGTTCGGTCAGGAGTTGCGAGACGACGCGCTCGCTGACCTGCGTGCCACCGCCGCCGTCGCGGCCGCGCTCCGTGGCGATGGAGTCGATTTCGTCGAAGAACACCACGGTCGGGGCGTTCTCGCGGGCCTTGCTGAACACTTCACGCACGCCTTTCTCGCTTTCCCCGACCCACTTCGACAGCAGTTCGGGACCCTTGATCGAGATGAAGTTGCTGTCGCTTTCGTTGGCGACGGCCTTCGCCATCAGGGTCTTCCCGGTTCCGGGCGGCCCGTACATCAGGACGCCTTTCGCGGCCTCCATGTCGAGCGCCTGGAACACCTCGGGGTAGTCGAGCGGCCATTGGATGGTCTCGCGGAGACGTTCCTTGGTGTTCTCCAAGCCACCGACGTCCTGCCACGTCACGTCGGGAACTTCGACGAACACCTCGCGGAGCGCCGAGGGTTCGATGCCCTTCAGCGACTCCTTGAAGTCCGCCTCCGTCACCTTCAGCGACTCCAGTACGTCCGCCGGAATCTCGTCCGAATCGAGATCGAGTTCCGGGCGCACGCGTCGGAGCGCGTTCATCGCGGCTTCGCGAGCCAACGATTCGAGGTCGGCACCGACGAACCCGTGGGTGTTGTCGGCGTACTCCTCCAAGTTCACGCCGTCGGCGAGCGGCATCCCGCGGGTGTGGACCTGCAGGATTTCGAGGCGACCGTCACGGTCCGGCACGCCGATTTCGATTTCGCGGTCGAAGCGACCGCCACGGCGAAGCGCGGGGTCGACGGCGTCGACGCGGTTGGTCGCCGCGATGACGATCACCTCGCCGCGCTCTTCCAACCCGTCCATCAGCGAGAGCAGTTGTGCGACGACGCGGCGTTCCACGTCTCCGCCCGCTTCCTCGCGCTTGGGCGCGATGGAGTCGAGTTCGTCGATGAAGATGATGGCCGGGGAGTTCTGTTCGGCCTCCTCGAACACCTCACGAAGTTGCTCTTCGGACTCGCCGTAGTACTTCGACATGATCTCCGGGCCGGAGATGGTCCGGAAGTAGGCGTCGATCTCGTTGGCGACGGCCTTCGCCATCAGGGTCTTCCCGGTTCCCGGTGGGCCGTGGAGCAGGACGCCCTTCGGCGGGTCGATGCCGAGGCGACTGAACAGCTCCGGGTGGCGCATCGGGAGTTCGATCATCTCCCGAACCTGTTCGAGTTCGCGCTCCAGACCGCCGATGTCCTCGTAGGTCACGTCGGGGCGCGCTTGCCCGCCGGCACCGCCGCCGGACGCTACCTCCTCGGCGGGGCGTTCGCTGATCTGAATTTCGGTGGCGTCGGTGACGACGACCGTTCCGTCGGGGTCGGTTTCCGCGACCTTGAGCGGGATGGACTGTCCCGAGCCCATGCCCATCAGGCCAAACCCGAAGGGGATCGCTTGCCCCTGCGTGATGGCCTGTCCGCTGAGCTTGTCGCGGATGTGGGGCGCGATGTTCCCGCGAATCTGGAGGTTCTGCGGGAGAGCGATCGTCACCCGGTTCGCGGGGCTCACGTCGGCCTTCTCGATGCCGACCTTGTCGTCGATGCCGACGCCGGCCTCCTGACGGAGTTTCCCGTCGATGCGGATGATGCCGCGACCCTCGTCCTCGGGGTAGCCGGGCCAAACCCGCGCGACGGCACGATCTTGCCCACGTCCCTCGATGACAATGTAGTCGCCGTTCTCCACGCCGAGCTCCTCCATGGAGCGTCGGTCAACCGCCGCGAGTCCGCGACCCGCGTCCTTCTGCTTGAGCGGTTTGACTGTAAGTTTCATTGTCCCACCTCGATAGTGAGGACACCGTTGTTGATAAACGCTTGCGCGTCACCCTCCGGTAGTTCGATTTCACTCTGGAAACTCTCGCCGTCGCGCTCCACGACGACGATTGCCGCGTCGTCCAGCACGTCCACCGACACGTCGGCGATGCCGAAATCCGCGACGATGAGCTCTTCGTCACCGTACTCGTAGTGGCGAGCAATACTGTCTTCGTGTTGTGATATTCGTTCGAGCGTCATCTTTAGCTAACCTGTAGTTAGTTACAATAGTATATAAACCTTTCGTATATTAGGGTGGCGCTGTACATCGATTCCTGAATTAGGAACGAAATGCGGTTCACGAAGAACGGTTCGATTTCGCCCCCGATCGTAGCCGGAAGTCCGAGGTCGAACTTTATGCTTCGCGCACGAGAATGAAACACACATGGAGTCAGTCACACATCAGGGACGGACGACCGCGTACCGCGTCGCCGACCGCGGTGGCGAGGAGGACCCCGTCCTGTTCGTTCACGGAAGCGGCGGAACCCACGAGATCTGGAAGGCGCAACTCGCCCGCCTCGCGTCCGAGTTTCCCGTCGTCGCCGTCGATTTGAGCGGCCACGGCGAATCCGACGACGTTGCCGCGGACCCGGGATGGAGTACCCTCTCCGCCTACGCGAGCGACGTATTGGCGGTCGCCGAGGAGACCGGTGCGCAAACGCTCGTTGGCAACTCGCTCGGCGGCGCGGTCGCGATGCATCTCGTTCTCGACCGGGGATTCGACCCCGACGCGCTCGTCCTCGCCGGAACGGGCGCACGGCTCTCGGTTCTGGACGACATGCTCACTTGGTTGGAAGGGGATTTCGACCGGGCTGTCGAGTTCCTCCACGACCCCGACCGCCTCTTTCACGATCCGGACGACCGCTACGTCCAACTCTCGAAGGAATCCATGTATGCCGTCGGGCAACGGGTGACGAGCCGGGATTTCCACTCCTGTCACACGTTCGACGTGCGCGATCGGTTGGACGACATCGCCGCGCCGACGCTCGCCGTCGTCGGCGAACACGACATGCTCACGCCGCCGTGGTACCACGAATTTTTGGCCGAGAACGTACGGGACGGGGAGTACGCGGAACTGGAAGACGCGGCTCACCTCGCCATGCTCGAAACGCCCGACGCGTTCAACGAGACGCTCGTGGAGTTCCTCGCGGAGCGTCGATAGGACCGGAAAATAGCGGCTGGCCGTTCAGTAGACGTCGTCCAGTTCCTCTTCGACGTGGCTGTGTTCCTCGGCCGGGAACTCGCCGGACTCGACCTCGTCGCGGAAGGCCGACACCGCGCGCTTCATCTCGCCTCGAACGTCGCCGAACTGCTTCGAGAACGGCGGACTCCAGTCTCCCAATCCGACCGCATCGTTGATCACGAGGACCTGTCCGTCGGTGTCCGGTCCCGCGCCGATACCGATGGTCGGAATGTCGAGTTCGTCCGTGACCGACGCCGCGAGGTTCGCCGGGACGTGTTCGAGGACGAGCGAAAACGCCCCCGCATCCTCGTGTTTCCGTGCGAGTTCGAGGATTTCGTCGGCGTCCTCCCGCGACGTACCCTGTCGAAGGTGGCCCAACTGGTTGACCTTCTGCGGGGTGAGTCCGAGGTGAGCCATCACCGGGATGCCGAGGTTCGAAAGCGTCTCCGTCAGTTCGACGGTGTGCGGTCCGCTCTCGATTTTGACGGCGTTCGCGCCCTCCTCCTTCAACATTCGCCCCGCGTTCTCGACGGCGCTTTTCTCGTCGTAGCCGAAGCCGAGGAAGGGCAGGTCGGCGACGACGAGGGCGTCTTCGGTCCCCCGGACGACCGCACCGGTTCGACTGGCGATCTCGTCCACCGTTACCGGCAGCGTCGAGTCGTATCCGAGGGCCGTGTTCCCCATGCTATCGCCCACGAGTACCATATCGACACCGGCCTCGTCCACGACGGCCGCTGTCGGCGCATCGTAGGCCGTCAACATTGTAATCGGCTCTTTGCCCGCCTTGGCGCGGATGTCCCTCACCGTTGGCATACGTCGAACTCTACGGTCCTGCGGCTTAACGTACCCGGTCGGTGATTCGAGTACCGGAATCGGACCTGACAACGCTTAAGCCCGTCCGGTTCGCGGGTTAACCCGTGCCCGAGCCAGTCGAAACCCACACTCCCGACGGCATCGATTACGGATGGGTAATGCAGGTCACGTTCGTCACCACGATTCTCATCGGCGCGCCGATCGTCGCGTTTCTGGCGCTCTTCTCGGGAGTGTCGCTTCCGACGTGGGCATCGCGCGTGTCGTTTGCCGTTCGAGTCGGTGCGATAGTGTGGTTCCTCACGGCGATCGGCGTATTTCTCTACGCTCGTACCCACCAGACCCCGGAGAAAGGATAGTAATCAAAAACGTACACTGATACATGTTTCCAAACGAAACGGCGCTTTTTCTGCGAATTTCTCGATCAGTACTTTCTCGGACATGTTCTCGCACATCTCGGCTTGCGTCGGCGATTCCCTCATCCATAAGATTTCGTATCTATAATCTCGCGGCCAATAGCGATATTAAGGACAACTCCTGAGAAAAGGTCATGACGGGAACCATAGCCGAAGTGGCGTTTCCCGCCGATAGGTTTGCCCTCGGTCACACGCTTGCGGAACTCGATTCGGTTCGATTCGACGTCGAACAGGTGGCTGCCTACAATCGCAACCATCTCATGCCCTTCGTTTGGGTCGGGACGGATAGCCAACAGGCCATCGAAACGGCGTTCTCGGCCGACGAAACCGTCCGCGATTTTCAACTGGTCGCGGCGTTCGACACGGAATGTCTGTATCGGCTGGAGTGGGTCAAGGATATCGATGCACTGATACAGATACTCGTGGAGGAAAACGGAACGGTACTGGCCGCGACGGGGAAGGAAGATCAGTGGAAGTTCCGGTTGCTGTTCAGCGATCACGACTCCGTCACTCGCACCCACGAGTACTGTAATCGACGAGGAATCGACCTCGAACTCCAGAACATCCACGAGTTCTCCAAAGGGAGAACGGGACGATACGGCCTCACGCAGAGCCAACAGCAGACGCTCATGCTCGCGTACAAAAACGGGTACTATTCGATTCCCCGCAGCACGTCCGCGACGGACCTCGCCGAGACTCTCGGCGTGACACATCAATCCATCTCGGAGAAGCTACGACGCGGCCAGGCGAACCTCCTGAAGAACACGCTCGCGCTCAACCATTGACAGTACGCAACTAAACGTACTTGAACGCGACGCCCGCTCGTTCTGCCGTCAGCTCATCACGTGGAGAGTCGCCGATGAACAGCGCCGGGCCGTCGATTCCCAGCGCCCGAAGCGTCGCCCGAAGCGGTTCCGGGTCGGGCTTTCGCGTCGGGACGGAGTCCCGGCCGATGACCGCATCGACGGCGTCGGCGAGGCCGTGCGTTTCGAGGCCAACGTGGCAGGCGGCCTCACAGTTCAACGAACACACGCCGACCGGCACCTCGCGGCGGAGGAGTTCGTCGGCGTGCGGGAGGCGCTTCGACCGCCGAGCACCGAGGCACTCGTGGTCGCCGATGACCGATTCGACCGCCTCGCGGGCGTTCGCTTCGTCCGCCAAGTCCAACATCGCCCAGAGGTCCACGTTGCTCGCGTCGACGCCGTGGTCGGAGAGGACGACGGTGACGTCCTCCGCGACTCGCTTCCAGTTGACGACGAGGTTCACGAGCGTCCCATCCAAGTCGTACACGACCGCCGAAACGTCGTCTATCACGCTCGTCGGTAGGAAAGGAAGGTGCAAAGGGACTTCGGTCGGCGACACCTGCGAACGCTCGATGGACGCGTCAGCCGAGCAAGTCGCGGGCGATGACCTTCTTCTGAATCTCGGAGGTACCCTCGTAGATGGTCGTGATCTTCGAATCGCGGTAGAACCGCTCTACGTCGAAGTCGGTCGTGTAACCGTAGCCGCCGTGAATCTGTACCGCCTCGTTCGTGATCTCGACGGCGGACTCGCTGGCAAAGTACTTCGCCATGCTCGCGGCCGCTGCGTGGTCCGCGCCGTCGTCCGCACGACGGGCCGAATCGCGGGTCAGCAACCGTCCCGCCTGCAACTTCGTCCGCATGTCGGCGAGTTTGTGCCGGATGGTCTGGATATCCGCGATGGGCCGGTCGAACTGCTCGCGCTCCTGTGCGTATTCGACGGCTTGGTCGAGGGCCGCCTGCGAGAGGCCGACCGCCTGACTGGCGATGCCGATGCGTCCGCCCGTCAGGATGTGGAATGCCGCGGACAGTCCCTTGCCCTCCTCCGTCAGTCGATACTCGGCGGGAATTCGAACGTCGTCGAAGATGAGACTCGTCGTGTCGCTCGCTCGCAAGCCGAGTTTCTCCTCCTTCTTGCCGACTTCGACGCCCGCGTCCTTCGGGACGACGAACTGCGTGACGCTCCCCGGGTCGTCCCGGTCGGTCTTCGCGAACAGGACGATGACGTCGGCGCGTTTGCCGTTCGTGATCCACTGCTTCTTGCCGTCGATGACGTACTCGTCTCCCTCGCGGCGCGCTTCCGTGGACATCTCGGCCGGGTTCGACCCCGCCTCGGGTTCCGACAGCGCGAACGCGCCGACGGGGCGCCCCTCCGCCATGTCGGGAAGCCAGCGTTCCTTCTGTTCCTCGTTGCCGAACTCGGCGAGACACGACGTCGCGAGGCAGTGGACCGACAGCGCCGTCGCGACCGACAGCATGCCGTAGGCGACCTCCTCGTTGACGACGCTGTAGGTCAGTTTGTCCACGTCGAGTCCCCCGTACTCCTCGGGGACCGTCAGTCCCATCATATCGAGTTCGGCGAGGCCGTCCCACACCTCCTCGGGGAACTCCTGTTTCTCGTCGCACTCGCCGGCGACCGGTCGTATCTCCTCGACTGCGAACTCCCGAACCACGTCCCGAATGGCCCGCTGTTCCGCTGAAAGGTTCATGATGGTTCTTCGAGTGCCGGAGGAAAAAGGTACCCGTTCCACCTCGTCGACCGCCTCCTCGATGTCCATCGCTTCGGTGCATCGGGACGGCCGAAAACGACCGTCCGTGGACGACGAGACGGAGACGGATACGGAAAAGCGATACGTTAATCCTTCCGGCGTGTTACTGTGTATCTATGCGGATTCGAGAGTGGCAGGACATCTTACAGGACGTGGTCGACCGCAGCGTCGACCCCGAGGGGTGGCGGGCCGCCGGCGGACAGCGTGCGGGCGGCGTCGGGGAGGACCTGTATCTCGGCCATCCGAAGGCCGGTCTCTTCCATCTGAAGACCTACGCGAAGAACCCGTATCAGGTCCGCGGCGTCGGCACCCACGTCGCCCGAAAACTGGACGACGAAATCGGGAGCTATCTCCCGGAAAAGGAGTCCCGCGAGGGTCGGTTCGCGGTTCGAAATACGGAGGACGAGCGTCCGGACGAAAAGGAGATGGAGGCGCGTGCAAAGCGCGTCGAGGAGACCATCAAGGCACACGCCGACGCGCCGACGTCGGGAGCGGACCTCTTCGACGACGTGATGGAGGCGCTCGAAAGCCCGGCGTTCGGACCGATGGCGTTCGACGGCTACGACAGGCCGGACCAGATTTCCGACCTCGCCGAGACGTTCGAGGAAGAAGAAAAGTTATTGAACGAGGAGCTAGACGACCTCATCGACGAGGACGAAGTGGGTCGCGGGTTCCAGTAACGTCCGAAATTTTCGTTCGTACGAACGGCGGCTCCGATTTTTCACGGGTGGCGAAACCGATAGTAGCGCTGAGCGACTACCCGTGATAGTGACCTCGGATGCGTGTGACCCACCCCGACCTCACGGTAGCCGACGGTGAGTCGAGAACCGGCGGACGAATGATCTCACTCCTCGGTGTTCTGCTGTCGATAGTCGTCGTCTTCGACTTGTACCTCCGTGCTGATTCGGTGTGGTTCCCGGAGTTCATCATCGAGATGACGCTCTCCGCGATACTCATCTACTCGGGATACAGGTTATCGAGGAGCGACATCGAAGCGAGCGCGCTCCAGCGAATCGATATCTCCTGTCTCAAGGGGATGTTGGCACTCAGTGGCTTTGCGGCGGGCGTCATCGTCACCGCGAAAGTCTCCGGGTGGCACATCGCAAATCCCTACTTTCTCACACAGACTCTCGTGACGAGCGGCGCGCTGTTGGGGTTGGTCGTCGGCATCGCCGGAATAGTTGCTCCGATTCGGAACGAAACGGGCGGTTCGAATGTCGAGGAATCCGACTCGAACACGGCCACGCCGAGCGATGTGATCTTCTCCACCCTCGACGATTCGACACCGACGGACCCGGACGCGTCGGAACCTCCATGGTTACCGGTGGCCACCTCGGAAATCGGTGCGCCCTCCGGCGTGGTGGACGATTGGCTCTCCGTGCTGGCCGACCGGGAGTGCCGATACGTGCTTCGAATGGCGATGGATGCGCCCGACGGCGTCCTCACGGTCGAGGAGTTGACCGAAACCGACGAACTCAGACGGGTGTCGCTCGAAACCAACCTCCGGCACGTCACGCTCCCCAAACTGTGGGACGTCCATCTCATCGATTATGACGACCGGACGGGAACGATTCGGTACGACGGCACGCCCGCCTTCGAGGCACTGTTCGAAAGCGTCGAACGGTACCGGGAGTAACCCCATCCCGCCGGGATTTAAGCGTCTGCCAGTCCCGCCCTCTTTCATGCGTGGCGTACGCGTCGGTGACGAGAAAAGTTCAGCGCGAACGAGCAGGGGTCGATAATGGTCGGACCGATTTCGCAGGAGGAGCGTTCGGCCGCGATGACCCGTCTGAAAATCGGCGTCGTACTCCTCGTCGGCGCATCCGGCGGACTCATCGCACTGCACGGCGGCGGCGGTCCCGTCGTCCTCGTCGCCGCAGTCGTCGGCGGACTGATCGTCGGCACGCTGTTGACGTGGTACCTGACGTGGATCGTTCGCTGACCTTCGTCGCGGATTCGATACGCTTATCTGACACTCTTTGCTCTTCACGAGTCCGATGTCCGAACCCCACATCCGCGTCTCCGCTCGTGGCCTCGTCCGCCGCGGCGACGAACTTCTCGTCGCGCGGGAACCTCGCTCCGATGCAGATCCCCCGTACCACTACCCGCTCGGCGGCGGCGTCCAATTCGGTGAGCACAGCGAGGAAGCGCTCCACCGCGAGTTCGAGGAGGAACTGGGCGTCTCGCTCTCGAACGTCACCCACTTCGAAACATACGAGGCGGTGTTCACCTTCGGCGGGCGGCGACATCACGAAATCTGGCGCGTCTACGAGGCGGTTATCGACGAGGCGTGGCCGTACGAGCGTGACGAGTTCCCGGGCTACGAACCCGAACACGACGAACGCATAGCGTGCGTCTGGAAATCGTCCGCCGACTTCAGGGACGAGGACGACCCCGAGACGCTGTATCCCGAAGCGCTCGTCGCGGACCTCTGAACTACTCCGCCCAGTACGCCTCGCCGGGCGTGGTTCGGAACACGGCGCGCTGGAGCAGTTCCACGGCCTTCTCCAATCCTTCGCGCGAACTGGTGAGCGAGTCCTCGTGTTCGATGGAGAGCGCGCCGTCGTAGTCCACGAGACGGAGCGCGCTCACGATGTCCTTCCAGTGGCCCTCCCCGTGACCGTAGCCCACCGAGCGGAACAGCCACGAGCGGTTCGCCTCCTCGGTGTACGGCGTCGTGTCGAGGAAGCCCTTGTAGCGGGCTTGGGACTCGTACACCTTCGTGTCCTTGGCGTGGAAGTGATGGATGGCGTCGTGTTCGCCGAGGAAGCGGATGGCCTCCGGCACGTCGATGCCCTGCCAGTAGAGGTGGCTGGGGTCGAAGTTCGCGCCGACGCGCTCGTTGGTCGCGTTGCGGAGTTCGAGCATTCCGGCGGGTTCGTGGACCAGCATGTTCGGGTGCATCTCGATGGCGAGGTTCACGTCGTGGTCGTCGGCGAACTCCGCGATTTCGGTCCAGTACGGAATCGCGACGTCCTCCCACTGGTATTCGAGGGCTTCCTCGTGTTCCGACGGCCACGGCGCGGTGATCCAGTTCGGATACTCGTCGTTCGGACCGCCGGCGGGCAGGCCGGAGAAGCAAGTGACGGTGCCGACGTCCAACTGGTCGGCGAGCCGAATCGCCTCTCGGAGTTCCGTGTTGGCCTCCTCTGCCTCCTCGTCGTCCGGGTGGAGCGGGTTGTTGTGTGTCGCCAGCGCGCTGATTCGCATGTCGTGTTCGTCGAGGAGGTCGTGGAGTTCTTCCTGTGCCGCCTCGTCGTCCAGATACTCCTCCCGCGGGAGGTGCGTGTCGCCGGGATAGCCACCCACGCCGGGTTCGATGGCGTCCACGCCGATGTCGTTCAGGTAGGAGAGTGCATCGTCGAGCGATTCGCCGTACAGTGGTGGTGTGTGAACGCCGATGTCCATGCTTCGAACGAGTACTCCGTTCGGGAATAAAATTTTGGTGCGATGGGTTACAGCATCCGCCGACCGACGAACGTCTCCCCACGACTGCCGAGAACAGCGAAATCTACACGCTACTCCTGGGACAGTTGAATCGCCCGCTCGTCCTGCGAGGAGCGATACACGGCGTCGATGACGCGCTGGACCGTCAACGCCTGTTCGATGGTGTTCATCTTCGGCGCGACGCCGTCGCGCACCGCCTCGAAGAAGACGCGCTGTTCCGCCTTGTGGGCGTCCTCCTGTCGCGTCTTGACCTGACAGTCGGAGAAGTGGTCCGCGCCGACCATGCTCGTCTCGTAGATGGTGAGCGAGTCGTCGTGCTTGTCGAAACTCGCGCCGGCGTCCTCCCCGCGAACGAAGTACTCCTCGCTCGACGAGCGGTTCGCGGCCCACGCGACTTCCAGCGAGATGGTCCTGCCACCCTCACAGCGGATGAACGCGGTCACGGAGTCGTCGACCGTGAACGCGCCCGAGTCGGTGTCGTCGCCCCACATTTCGAGGTAGGTGTAGTCGTCCCGGTCGCCGAACTGCGAGCGGACCTCGCCGCTGACTTCCTTCACTTCGGGGAAGTCGTGGAGGTGCAACGCGAGGTCGATGGCGTGAACGCCGATGTCGATGAGGGCACCGCCGCCCGCGACGTCCCGGTTCGTGAACCACGACCCGCGGCCGGGGATGCCGCGACGTCGGATGTAGTTCGCTTCGACGTGACGCGTCTTCCCGAAGCGACCCTCGTCCTGATACCCTTTGATGACCTCGACGGGGTTGCGGAAGCGGTTGTGGAAGCCGACCATACAGAAGCCTTCGGCGTTTCGGGCCGCCTCCGCGATGCGTTCTGCGCTTTCGAGCGTGTGCGCGAGCGGCTTTTCGAGAAGGACGTCGAGACCGGCGTCGAGCGCGGAGATGGCGTACTCCTCGTGGAACTTGTTCGGCGTCGTGACGATTACGGCGTCGATGTCCGACTCGTACAGTTCCTCGTAGCTCTCGAACGAACGGGTGTCGTACTTCTCGGCGAAGCGGGCGCGCGCGTCGGGGTTGATATCGACACCGCCGACGATTTCGTGGCGTAGATCAGTGATTCGGTCGGCGTGATAATGTCCGATATTTCCGAGACCGACGAACCCGACTCGAACCGGCTCACTGGCACTCATAGTTACCGCTCACCGGTGAGACGGTGTTATTCTTTTCCTTTCGTCGTCCGATATCGCCGTTATTCACACGATCGTTACCACTAGTTCTCCCCTGTCGAACCGAATTCGGGTGAGCGAAGCGTGACACGTCAGTACAACTGCTGTTTCTTTTCTTCGCGTTCGCGTTCACGCTCTTCCTCCGCTTTCCGGGCCTTCCTGTCCGCGAGGTGGCCGCGAATGCTGGGAATTATCTTGTTCTTCACGTCCAAGCCGAACGAGACGACCCCGTACGCCCAGAAGAAGAACAGGATCGTTCCCGCTCCCAGATAGTACCAGCCGAGTTCGGTTACCATCTCAGTCGTCCCCCTCCGCTTCGGTTCCCGTGGGCTCGGTTCCGGCCGAGGCGAACTCCAGTCCGTGGGCGATGGCGTCACCCGTTTCCGTATCGAACAGGTGGAGGTGTTCCCTGTCGAGGACGACGTCTACGTCTTGGTCGGAATCGATGTCCTTGTCGGGGTCGACGCTCATCATCAGTTGGTGGGAGTCGTCGGCTTCCGCGTCCATTCCCTCCGAAGTCACGCCTCCCGTGAGGATGTAGACGAAGATTTGGTCCCCCATCGGTTCGAGCACGTCCGTCCGTGCCGAAATCGACTCGGTCGGAGCCATCACGTCGTCGGCGTCGTCGGTGAGGTACACGTCCTCGGGTCGAACGCCGAGCGTCAACCTGTCGTCCGTCGCGATACCGCCCAGTTGGCCGGTGTCGAACTGAACGTGGAAATCCTCCGTCTGCAAGCCGTCCGAATCGACCGTCCCCTCCACGAAGTTCATGCTCGGCGATCCGATGAACCCCGCGACGAACAGGTTCGTCGGTTCGTTGTAGCAGGTGAGCGGCGGCGCGAACTGTTGCAGTTCGCCCTTATTGATGACCGCCACTCGGTCCGACATCGTCATCGCCTCCGCCTGGTCGTGTGTGACGTAGACGATGGTCGCGTCGAGTTCCTTGTGGAGTCGCTGGAGTTCCGTGCGCATGTGGACGCGCAGTTTCGCGTCGAGGTTCGCCAGCGGTTCGTCCATCAGGAACACTTCGGGTTCGCGGACGATGGCGCGGGCGATGGCGACGCGCTGGCGCTGACCGCCGGACATCTCGTCGGGCATCCGGTCCAGCATGCCTTCGAGTTGGACGATTTCCGCGGCCCGGTCGACGCGCCGGTCCACCTCCTTCTTCTCGTAGCTTCTGAGCCGAAGGCCGAAGCTGATGTTGTCGTACACGTCCATGTGCGGGAACAACGCGATGTTCTGGAACACCATCGCGATGCCGCGGTCCTTCGGTGGAAGCGTCGTCACGTCCCGGTCGGCGATGGAAATGGTTCCCTCCGTCGGAATCGTGAGTCCCGCGATGGTTTCGAGCGTCGTGGACTTTCCACAACCCGACGGGCCGACGAGCGTGACGAACTCGCCGTCCTCGATTTCCAGATTCATGTCGTCGACCGCCGTTACATCATCGTACCGTTTCGAAACGTGTTCGAGGTTTACTTCACCCATTTTGTATCACTCCTTCAGTGCGCCAGAGGTAAGTCCACTGACGATTTTCTCCTGCGCGATGACGACGAGGATGGCGATTGGCAGGATGCCAACGATGCTCGCCGCCGCCATGAGGTTGTAGAACGATGCGTACTGGCCTTGGTAGCCAAGGATGCCCCACAGAATGGGGGCCCAGTGTTCTGCCTCCCCGTCCGTCATCAGGTACGAGAAGAAGAACTCGTTGTACACGTTGATAAATGTTAGCACGCCTGCCGTGGCGACGCCGGGTGCCGACAGCGGGATGATGACGCGGAACAGCGCGCCCAGTCGCGTGGTGCCCTCGATTCGCGCGGCGTCCTCCAGCCCGTCCGGAATCTGGCTGTAGAACGTCGTCAGGATGAATATCGAGAGCGGCATGAACAGGGCGCTGAACGGGAGCAACAGCGCTCCCGGCGTGTTGTACAGCATCGGCGTGCTCAGCCCGAGTATCTCGATGTTCCCGGTGAACAGCCGGAACAGCGGGATGAGGAACGCCGCCGGTGGGAAGTACGAGATGGCGAGGATGAGCAACATCAGCGGCCCACGGCCCGGGAAGTCGAGTCGCCCGAACACGTAGCCCGCGAGGCTCGCGAGCACCAGCACGATGGCGGTGGTCAACAACGCGAGCACGAAGCTGTTGAACATGTACACGTGGAACGGTAACCGTTGGAATATCTCCACGAACGCGCCGGGATTGAACCCTTTCGGGAGGAGACCCATATTGACGATCTTGTTGCTCGGCGTCAGCGCGAGGACGAGCAACCAGTACAGCGGGAACAGGGTGGTGAACAGGAAGAACACCATGACGAGGTAGAACAACCCTCGGTAGGTGCTTTCGGGGTCCTGCATCGACCCTTTCGCCCACCGTCGGAACGGGCCGAGGTTTTCCTCGGGGTCCGACGTCGTCTGATCGGCTTCGGCTTGCGCCATTTAGATCGCCTCCGCGCTCTCGCGGAACTTCACGATGTACACCGTTACCACGATGCCGATGATGGCCGCCGTCACGAACGCGATGGCGGACGCCGTCCCGTACCGTCGGACGCTGAACGTCGAGACGACGAGACAGGACAGCGACGGAACGGTCGCACACCCGGACATAGTCTGGATGAGGCCGTAAATCCGCATCGCCGCGATGGTACGGAACAGCATCGCGACCATGACCGTCGGGAAGACGAGCGGCAGCGTTATCATCTTGAACTGCTGCCACTTCGATGCGCCCGCGACCTTGGCCACGTCGTAGAGACTTCGGTCGACGCTCTGCAATCCGGCGAGGATGAGCAGGGCCATGAACGCCGTCGTCTTCCACACGTCGGCCACGATAATGATGGACAACGCCTCCGGGCTGTTGACCAGCGGCGTCGTCGAGAACCCGACCACGTTGTGAAGGATGTCGGCCCCGAAGCCGATTCCCGGTTGGAAGAGGAGGTAGAAGATCATCCCCTGAATGACGATGGGAACCGCCCACGGGAGGATGATCGCGACCCGCACCCAGCGCCGACCGCGGAAGTCCTGGTCCAACACGAGCGCCTGTCCGAAGCCGATGATGGTTTCGAACAGAACGCTGACGATGGTGAAGATGAACGTGACGATGAGGGCGCTTTTGAACGGAGAACTGAGGTCGATGAACGGTTGTGGTAGTGCGACCGTATCGAGTTTCCCCGTCAGCAGGTTCACGTAGTTCTCGAACCCGACGAATCCGCCGATCTGAGCGGGTCCTGTGATACTATCTGCGTGCAGTGACATCTCGAACGTCCGCAAGAGCGGCCAGAAGGCGATGACGCCGAGGAGCAGTAGGGCGGGAAGCAAGAGGAGGTACGCGAACTGCGTCTCGCTCAGGCTTTCGATCCACCGAACTGCGCTGGCGTAGGCACCCGACTTCGGCTGCTCTCGCAAGCCGTGTTCCGTTGGTTCTTCAGTTGCCATGATTATTTGTTGTAGTTCTCGATTTGGGTCAACTGGCTTTTCAAGGTGGACATCGCGGATTCCGGCGAGGCCTCGTTGGCGTACGCCGCGTGCACTTGCTGGGCCACCTTACCCGACTCCTGTGGCCAGACCGCCGTGACGGGGCGTGGAACGGCGTTCTGGCCGGCCACCCGCAATTGGTCGACGTATCGACCGATGACCGGTACCTGTCTCGCCTTCTTCGATTTGAGTAGTTTCGGTTCGGGCGGGAGCCAACCGATGACTTCGAACATTTTCAGCTTGAACGACGATTTCATCATCGCCCGGATCACCTCGAAGGCGGTTTCCCTCTTCGGCGAGTTCGGGTTGACGGTCAGGTGCCACCCGCCGAGGGCCGCGGCGGGGCCGCCCGTTCCCTTGTACTTCGCCTCGCTCGGTTTGACGCCGTACGGAATCGGCATGACGCCGAGGCCCTTTCCGAACACGTCGTCGGCCCCGTTGATGACGATGGAGTACGGCCAGTTTCGGTGCATGACCGCATTCTTGTTCGTGAACGGCGCACGTGAGGTTTCCTCGGACCACGAGAGGACGGCGGTCGGCGCGATGCCGCCCTCGTACCCCTGTAACGTTCCGGGTGCGGACGACCCGTGAATGAACGTCCGAATCATCTTGATGGACTTGATGACCGGGTCCTCGGCGACGGTCACCGGACGCTTCCCGATTGGCCCGAACAGGTTATCGTGTGAGCCGAAGTACGCGCCGCCCCACGAGGTCATGAACTCGTTGAAGTCACAACAGGAGAGTCCCTCGTAGATGTCCGCTTGGAACGTAAACCCGTAGTCCATGTCGTTCTGTTTTTGGACCTCCTTGGTCACCTTGGAGAACTTCTTCCACGAGATGGAGTTCGTTCCCCACTTTTCCTTGTCCGGTTCGAACCCGGCCTTCTTCACGAGGTCCTTCCGATACTGCATCGTCGGGAAATCGGGGAAGAGTGGGACGCCGTACAGGTCCCCGTTCGTGGACTTCGCGGTCTGGACGCTGGCTTCGAAGTAGTCGTTGTTTACCTGCTTCAGCAGGTCCTCCGGAAGGTTATTGCTCAGGTTCAACACCTGCTCACGGGCGATGAACGGTAACGCCCATCCGCTGTCCATGAGGAGTATATCCGGCTCTTCCAAGTTCGCCGAGAGCCATCGTTGGTACTGGGACTGTCGTACGTCCGTATTGCTCGACCCAGCGAGGACTTCGACGTGGATGTCCTCGGACAGGCCAGCGTTGTGAAGTGCCTTGTTTATCTCCCCCTGCGCATCCGCCGCGTCGGAATCGGCGGCCCACTTGATGGTATTCGGGTTCGCGGGTTTTCCTCGACTCGTACAGCCGGCGAGACCGGCGGCGGTTCCGGATACTCCGACGGCCTTCACGAAGGTCCGCCGAGAGACGCCGTCTCGCCGACGACCCCTATCACGTTCGCTAACACCCACCATGGTTTTGTAAGACGGAACTGCCGCATTTATACCTTTGGTGCGATTGACTACTGCCGTTGTTACCATTTCTACCCACGATTTATCACGTTCGTCTAACGGATATCTGTGATAGGTAAAACTATTTGTGGCCGATAATCATCATCTTTCGGCCGCTTCGTGTGAAAAGTGGCCGGCTTGGCCGGGTTTCGACGCGTTGTGAGGACCCGACGGATTCGGTCAACCTCCTCACTTTTTAACCGCTAATCCGCCGCTTTTCCCCCTGTTTTGAGGCAATAACTGCCGACATTCGTTCTTCCTAACCTGACGTTACACCTCCGTGACGTATCAGCCTCAGATGTTCGCGATGTCGCGTGACCAAACCGGCGTTTTCGGCGATTCGAGTCGTTCCACTTCCTCGTCCGAAAGCGAAACGTCGATGGATGCGACGTTCTCGACCAAGTGCTCCTCCGTCCGGGGACCGATGATGGGCGAATCGACGACCGGTTTGTGGAGTAGCCACGCGAGGCTGACCTGTGCGGGGGAAACTCCTTTTTCCTCGGCAACGGCTCGCACCTCGCCCAATACCGCCCAGTTCTCGTCGGTAAACCGCTCCTCCGTGTACTCGTCGCTGGTCGCCCGCCCGCTCGAAGCTTCCTCGTCCCGCTGGTATTTTCCGGTCAGGAACCCGCCGCCGAGCGGCGACCACGGAATGACGCCGACGCCTTCGGCGTCACAGACCGGCAGGAGGTTTTCCTCCTCGTGACGGTCCACGAGGTTGTACTCCGGTTGCATGCAGGCAAAGCGCTCGTAATCCTCGACGTCGCTTTCGTACAGCGCCTTCGTGAACTGCCACGCCGCCATCGTGCTCGCGCCGATGTAGCGAACCCGTCCCGTCTCGACGAGGTAATCGAGCGCGGAGAGCGTCTCCGTTATCGGCGTCGTTTCGTCCCAGCGGTGAATCTGATACAGGTCGATGTAGTCCGTCCCGAGTCGGTCCAAGCTAGCCTCGGCTTGGTCCAAAACGTGTTTTCGTGACAACCCCTGTCCGTTCGGATGGTCGCCCATTTCCCCGAACACCTTCGTCGCTATCACGAGTTCGTCGCGGTTGCGCCCCTCGATGGCCTTCCCGACGATTTCCTCGCTCTCGCCGTGCGAGTAGACGTTCGCCGTGTCGAGGAAGTTGATTCCCATGTCCATCGCTTGCTCGAGGAGGTCGAGGCTGGCCGCCTCGTCGTTCATCATCCACGGCCGTTCGCTCCCGAAGTTCATACAGCCGAGACAGAGGCGAGACACTTCCAGACCGGTGCTCCCGAGTTTCGTGTACTCCATTTCGGTCATGCCCGTTGGAGCGTTCTTCGAGGGGAGGTAAAGGGCTGTGGGCGAACTATCAAGGGGGTCACCAGTTCATCGCGGCGACCCAGAGGAGCGCCCCGAGAACGATGAGGAACGGCCCTCCGAAGAGGAGCGTGAGGATAACGACGCCGCCCGCCCCCATCTCGCCCGAGACGACCACACCGACCGGCACCGCAAGGAACGTGAGCGCGATGCCCGCCGCGGCTACGAACATGGTTCTGTCGGGGTCCTTTTGCTCTGCGTCCGTCGCGGACAGGCCAACCGCTCTGAAACATCGTTGACTTCCTCGAACGGCCCGAGCGACGGTACGTGTCGCTCCTCGTCGGCGTCCCGCCAATCGAGGGCGATGGTTCCGGTCCCGAAAAATCGGTCAATCACCCGCCGCGGTATCGAGGATTCCTCGATGTCGTCGATAGCGACCCGCCACTGTGGTTCGTCGAGCCAACGGTCGTATTCGACGATTACGTCCCCGTAACGCCGATACTCGACTGTTCCTCGGCGGAGGTAGTGGGTTCCCAGCTTCCCGAGGACGATGGACGAAAACAGCGCCACCCCGACCGCCACGACGGCCCATTCGAACACTATCACACCGAACGCGGTGAGGAGGACGGCGAGGTATCCCGTCCGACTCGCCAAGCCGGACACCCCCGGTACGATTCCGTCGCCGACGACGGCACGGGTATCGGGCCGAATTCTCTGGTCCGGCGTCCCGTCGGGCATCGACACCCGTTCTGGCGGGTCTTCGTTGCCGTCCGAGTCGAGCAGCCGTCCGACGATGCCGCCCGTTCGCTCGTCCGCGTACTCCGTTCGATAATTGTGTACTTCGTGGGCGAGTTTCGCCGCGACGATGACGCCGACCCCGACGAGGCTCGCCGTCCGCGCACTCCCGATTACTCCCGTGACACCCATCAGGAGCACGAACACCGCGATGTGCCGGGCGGTCGCTCGTTGTGTCGCGCGTGGGGACGTCTCGATGTAGTTCCCCTCGCGGATGTACTCCCGACGGAATTCGACGCCGCGTCCGACTACCATTCCCAGACCGCCGACCGCCACCGTCCGCACCATCGCTGGTGTCGTCCGGTTCCAGATGTCGAGTTGGGTGAGGAGGAGGGCACCCAGCAGGAACCACACCAACAACAGGACGTTCACCTGTGCGGCGGCGAACGGAACGTTTCGAACGTAGGCCGGTGGCCCTCCGCGCCAGAGGGGTTTGCCGCCGCGTTTCTCCCGCAGCTCGGACAGCGGAAGGTGCCGGTTCCCAACCTCGGGTGACCGTCGTTGCGCGAACAGCACCTTCGGCACGGACCAACAGGTAACGATACCCATCTCGACCCAGTACAGTACGAGGACGGCGACGGGCGTCCACCCGAACGACAGGACGCCGACGACCGGAAACAAGTTCGCTACCAGCAATGGAATAACGGTGGCGACTCGTCGGAGCGCATCGCGGTCGATCATGTGTCCGGCCATTCGAAGGGTGGATACGACCCGATGTGATGGGGGAGGGCATTTCGGCCAATATTTCCCAATCGTCCGATGTATGTGTTGCGTTCGAACGGTCGTCGAACCCCCGTCTCCCGAACCTTCAAACGCCCCCCGTTCGAACACCCTGCCAATGATTGACGGGCTTCGAAAGCCGGAGTACACGGGCGAAAGCCGCTGTTGGCCGTGTACCGCGTTGAACGCTAGCGTTCTCTTCCTCGCGTGCGCGTGCGTCGCCCGACTGCTTCCCGGGACACGTTCGCGTCGCCTCGGCGTCGCCTCGACGGTCGGCATCGTCGGTGGGGCAGCAATCGCACTTCGAGGCTACCTCGTCCCCGGTACGCCGGAGTTCGCGCCGAAACTCGTCGCGGCGTTCTCCGACTCCCCGGCTCCCCCGGCCGAAACCGGGTCACTGGCGGGCGACACCGACGAGGATGTCGGCGAGCGCGCGCTGTCGGAACTCCTCGATGCGAACATCATCCATCCCGACGGCGAGGGCCTCTATCTGGACGACCGATTCCGGAACGACTGGCGCGAGGAGATGGTAACCGTCCGGAACGGGAACCTCACGGCGGCCGTCCGCTCCGCGGCGTCGTCTCCCGTCTCCGCGAAGGCGGTCGAGAACGGGGAGTTCGTGGTCGTCTCCGCCGGCGGGGTGGAAACCGAACGCTGGCTCTCGCGCCCGGTCGCCGTCGCGGAGGTCGCGGCGGTGCGGACGCTGGCCGAGTTCGACGTCGACCCCGACGTTCGCGTACAGTCGGCGTCGGCACTCCGGTCGTTCCTCTACGACTGTCCCGTCTGCGACACGCCGCTCGAAGAAACCAGCGCGGACCGATGTTGCGGAAGCGGGCGTTCGAATCCCCTCGAAGCACCCGACGACGTGCTGGCCTGTCCGGAATGCGGTCAGCGCGTCTTCACGTTTTAGATACGTTCCCGCATCCGTCCCGTTCCCGCACCCGTCCACTTACCGCTCATAGGCCGGCGGTTCGTCCGTCCCGATTCGAATCTCGTGCGCTTCGATGTCTTCGAGCGCGGCGACCTGGCCGCCCACCGTGACCGTGCCGTCCTTCGTCTCGACCGACATTCCGGCGACGCGCTCGCCGCCTTCGAACGAAAAGCCGACGACCTTCCCGCGAACGATTCGGTCGCTTCCCGATTCGATGTCGCGGCCCTTGATGGTCGCGTAAAACTCGCCCTCCATTCCCTGAATCTCCTTGACGCAGCGGCGAATGGAGGCGTATCGGCGGGGGAACGTTCGCGTTTCCGCGTCCGCCGAGAGGGTCCGCTCGGCCGTCGTCCAGAGGACCGTCCCGAAGAACCCGGAGACGAGGAATCCCAGCGCGGAGCGGTTGAAGATGACGCCGTAGCGGTCCCGGTCGTCGCGAAGGGCGTCCTGCGTGGCGTACATCGAGTATTCGCCGTCCGCCACCGCGATGACGGGCGTCGTGATTCCGCGGCGTGCACGGGCCGTCGTCGCCACCGCCTCGTAGTCGAACTCCGCCGGATCGGGCGCTTCCGAGGCGGGCGTGACGAGGAGTTCCGTGCTCACGCCGGAGTCGATGGCCGCCGCGAGGTCGTCGGCGAACCGTTCCAAGAGGTCGGGCGTCAGCGACAGCGCGAGTTCGTACTCCGCGGCCTCGATGACGTCTTCGAGGTACCGAAGGATGGTCGAGCGCGATTTGACCAACGAGACGGCCTCGGTGTCCCGCGCCGGGGCGGTGTAGCGCTCTTCGAGTTCGGTTATCATGTCGCCGAGCGACGATTGCACGTCGGAGAAGGCTTCTTCGGGGTCGATTGCGATGACCTTCATCGGTCGCGATTCGCGGAGTTCGACCAGTCCGCGGTCGCTCAAACTCCGGACGGTGTCGTACACCCGCGGTTGCGGGATGTCCGTGTGATCCGCGATTCCGCTCGCGGTCAGTCGTCCGTGTTCGAGAACCGTGAGGTAGGCGTCGATTTCGTACTCCCCTAAGCTGAACCGTTCTCCGACTCGTTCGAGTGTCAGATAGAGGTCGTCGGAGCTCATTATGGAACGGGAATCCACGGAGGATTATAGAACCCCAGCTTTCTCTTCCACCTTTTACGACGGTCAGCGGGTTAGCGACGGCTTCGGTAATCGAAGCCGTCGCTAACGCTTCCTTCACGAGCGATGCCCGTGAAGGAACGAGGGAGCAAAGCTCCCTCGCATTCCCTGTAAAAGCTGGACCAAAAGCACCACGTCACCCCACTTCTGTCGCGCCTTTCAGTCGCTCCGTCGGGGGTTCCTCGGTCCGCTCACGGCTTCGCCGTTCGCGGAGAGGACAGTAGCGCCCTGAAAGGACGGGTAGCCTATCGCTTCGCTGGTCGCTGGGTTTCGGCGAGCGACCGAAGGGAGCGGTAGGCCAGTCACACAACCGACAGAAGTCCGTAATCGCCACAACTTCCGAAAATCAGCCGATGACATAACCGCCAGAATGTCAGCAACCGACCAACCATCGAAAATCGGCGATTGAGACGACCACCAAACTTCCACTGGTAACACAGCCGCCAGTCGCTAGTACACTCTCCGGAAAATCTTTGATTTTCCGGGCCGACGACCGAATGGAGACGAACGACTCGCGGCGCGAGTCATTCGTCGAAATGAGGAAGGAGTGCTTTTGATGAACGTTTTACAGGGAGGCGTCGGGCGGGCGTGGTGAGTCACCACGTCCGCCCGACATCGACCGTCGTAAAACGTTCTGCTACATGTACATCCGATCGTCCGGTCGTTCTCCGTCGCCCGCCGATTCGACCCGCTGGGCGAGTTCGGCGTAGTATTCGCCGACTTCCTCCGCGAAGTCCTGAAGCGGTTCGGTGTCGATTTCGAGGTCGTACACGTCACGGGCGGCGTCGATGAGGCGAATGGCGGCCTCCACGTCCGGCGTCTGGGCGTGGACGGGAGTGACGAACACGCCGGTCGCGAGCGTGGAATCGAGGCCGCGGGCGACGAGCGTCGCGTTCACGCCGTCGAGGAACCCGCGACCCATGCCGGGGATGTCGGTGTCGCCGAGGCGCTTTTCGTGGAAATCCTCCGTGGCGATGGAGAAGACGCGGTGTTCGTCGGGACCGTGCGGGACCGGAACCCCGGAGAGGACCGCGATTTCCTCGACGCTGTGTTCTTCGGTCCAGTCGAGAACGGCGCTGGCGAAGGGGTCGGCGGCCCACGTGGGGACGAACAGTTCGCCCACGAGAACCGTCAGGTCGTGGTCGGGATGGGAGAACAGTCGCGTGTGGTGGCGCGGCACTCCGTTCTCGAACGGCGTAATCGCGGGCAACTGCTCGGCGGTCACGTGGCCCGTCTCCTCCAAATCGAGTCGATCGACGAGGTAGTTCACGGCGGTCAACCCGGCGAGGCCGAACTCCGAGAATCCGGCGAGGAGGGTGCCGCTCGGCTCCTCGGAGTGGCTGATTTCGAACGAGGCGCGCGGACGATGTGATTCGGAAGCCATACGTCCGAATCGTCGGGACGTGACTTAGTTTCCGCCGCCACTCCTCCCGACACCGACATGTCATAAGCGAAAATGTGGGGGTTTTACTTGATCGGGTGAGACGGGAGACTCATGCCGACGTTCGGAGAGGTGGTGAACGATGTCTTTCAGTGGTTCGGGAAGGTCGGTGCTTGGAGAGTTTTCGGACCTGAAAAAACCCCCGTTACCGTCACGAACGTCGTCCTCGCTATCGTTTTCATCCTCCTCGGCTGGTACGTTTCGCAGTTGGTCGTCAGCCTCGTCGGGCGGCAGGTCGCCCGCCGGTTCCGCAGGCCGAGTATCACGAAGACGGTCCTCCGCGGGATTCGTGGCGTCATCCTGTTCATCGCAGTCGCCACGGCCGCCGCACAGGTGGGATTAGGGGCGTCGAACCTCCTCCTGTCGGTGACGGTGTTCTCCGCCACGGTGGGTCTCGTCCTCGCGCCCATCATCGGGAGCGTCATCAACGGGTTGTTCCTGTTGGCCGACCAGCCGTACGAAATCGGCGACCTCATCGAGTTGGTGGACAGCGGTTCGCCGAACGGTGGGACCCGCGGCTACGTCGAGGACATCACGCTCCGGTACACGAAGATATTCACGCTCCAGAACACCTTCCTCGTTATTCCGAACGCGACGATGCGCGAACGGGACGTGGTGAACTACTCCGCCGAGGACACGCGTTCGAGGCTTTCGCTGCAACTGCAAGTCACCTACGAAGGGGACCTCGACGAGGCGCGGGCCATCATGGAACGAGCGGCCCGCGACACGCCGGAAGTCGTCGCGTCCGGCCCCGACATCCGCATCGGGAGCGCCCGGTATCCAAGCGACCCCGTCGCACAGATACGCGATTACGCGGACCACGGCGTCCTCCTCGAACTCCGGTACTGGGTCAAAGACCCATACTACATGCGCCGGGTTCACTCGCGCATCATGGAGCGGATTTGGGACGGCATCGAGGACGCCGACGTGGAAATCGCCTACCCCCACTCGCACCTCGTCTTCGACGACACGAGCGGCGTCGCGCGGGTCGCGGTCGAATCTGACTCGAACCAAACCGTACCCCCTCGAAATCAGCCGTCCCGTCCGGTCGAATTCGAAGAGCGTTGATTAGCCGACCGTAATCAGTTCACAGTCCACCTTCTCGCGGAGGAAGTTCTCGATGTTCGGGTCGTCCACCAGTCGCCGAATCGCGCGTCGCCACCGACCCATCTGCTTGCGGCCGATGATGACTACGTCCGCGCGCGTCGCCGCCACCTCTTCGAGAATCGTCTCCTCGACCAAGAATCCGTCCCGGATGACGTATCTGGCGTTCGTGATGCGACCGAACGCCTTCTCGACGGTGCGTTTCAGGTCGGTGCGTCGCACGTCGTCCCCTCGGTGATACAGATTGACGTGTAGAACGGTGAGGTCCGCGTCTCGCTCCTCGGCGACACGGAGTGCCTGGGAGAGCGTCCGACGCGAGTGTTCCGAGAGCGGATAGCGAACCGGAACGAGAACACGAGTCATATCGAGTCGGAGGGGACCGACTTTGGAGAACCTTACTATCTACCGCCGCGCGATGCGCCCCTCCACCCGTGGGTCGATGCCGAACCGTCGAGCGTAGTCGGCCAGCACCTCGTACTGCAAGTCGCCGGTTTCGACGCGGTGTGACGCATCGAGCGTGGGGAATTCCCGGTCGCTGTGCAGGAGGTATTCTGTCGTCGCGAGGCTGTACGTCCGGTCGTCCCGAACCTCGGTCCCGTCGATGGTCGCCGATTCGAGCGCGCTTTCGGCTCGGTTCCAGACGAGTTCGACCCCGCTCATGTGGCCGTGCCACCAGTCGTGCTCGGCGAACCCGATGGTCGGGTCGTGTGCCTGTCGAAACACGTCGAGGAGTTCCGCGCCAGTGAGTTCCGCGACGACGACGCGCTCTTGGAACGGCAGGACGCTCACTAAGTCCCCGACGGTCACATCGCCCGAAAGCGGATCGCCCTCGCGGATGCCGCCGCTGTTTTGCAGGCCGACGGTCGCATCGGTCGCCCAGCGATAGGCATCGGCGACGAAGTTTCCGATTCGGCTCTCGCCGCGAAAGGTCGTCGACTGGGTTCGCTCGATGGGGTCGTCGACGGTCGCGACGACCGAATCGAGGCCCGCCCTCGCCTTTCGTTCGTGCATCAGTTCGGCCACCTCCTCGTTTCGCGGAGCGTCCGCGACACGGTGTCGAGCCACGTCCGGTTCCGGGCCGCCGTCGAACGTGACTTCGAGGAGCACGTGGCCGTTGACGCCGGGACGGGTGACGAGCGTCCCGTTCCGCTGTTCGATTCGTTCGGAGTGGACGTGACCGCCGAGGATGACGTCCACGTCCACCGCGTTGGCGAGCGCTTCGTCGCCGCGGCCGAGATGGGACAGCGCGACGACGATATCTGCGCCCTCCTCGCGGAGTCGGGACACGGTACGTTTGGCCGCGGCTAACGGGTCGGTGAACGTCAGATCGCTCGCATTCGGGTTTATCGACGCCGTTTCGGGCGTGGTGACGCCGAACATTCCGACGCGGGAACCGCCGACATCCCGAATCGCGTACGGTGCGGTTCCGGCATCGGCCGCGAATCGCTCGTTCCCCGCTTCCTCACGGACGTTGGCGGTGAGCCACGTCTGGGGGGAACGGCGGACGAGTTCGCGGGTCCGATCGGTTCCGTAGTCGAAATCGTGGTTGCCGAACGTGCCGAAATCGGGGGCGATGGCGTCGAAGAAATCGAGTGCCTGCTCCCCTTCGGTGACGAGCGAGAGGACGCCGGGGGCGGTGTTGTCGCCGGTTCCGATGACGAGCGTTCGCCGGTCCCGCCAGGCGTCGATACATCCCGCGAGTCGGCTGATTCGGTCGGGATCATCGTAGGCGTTCTCGATGTCCGAGTAGTGGAGGAGCCGGAGCGTCATTGACGACGTGTCTCAGGCGCGAGACAAGAGACCTTCGATACGTGCAACATCCCTAAATCGATGGGCCGATAAAGGTGGATAATGACAACAGCGACGACGGGGGACGACGAAACGGTGTACATCGACGAGTCGGAGGGAACTCGCGGCTCGAAAGGTCCGTTTTTCGTCGTCTATCGCTCGCCCGACCACGAACGGCGCTACGGGTTCTTCTGTGCGAACTGCGAGACGGTGGACAACGCGATGGACTCGATGGGACGAATCGAGTGTAATCGGTGCGGTAACCTCCGGAAAGCAACGGAGTGGGACGCGGCGCACGAATAAGTCGGCCGATTTCTTTACCCGTGCGGCGACGCGACGTTTCGACATGGTCTCCATCGACGATGAGGTGGTTTCGGAGTTGGAAAGTCAACGCCAAACCCTCAGGCTGGACGAGGCGGTTCGGCTGGTCGAACAGGAACATCCGGACGTCGGTACCGGCGTCGAACGCGACCGATTCGAGGCGTACCTCGACGCGATGACTTACGGACGGGACGCCTTCCCCGCCTCGTTCGAGGATATTCTCGTGGACGCGGAGTCGTGGCAGGGCGGCGGCCACGTCTATCGCCTCGCGGACGACAGGGTGAGCTACTATCCGCCGCGGTGGCACGAGGAACTTCGGGAGACGCCGGACCTACGCGAGTTTCTCAGGGTGATGGGAACGGACGCGATGGAAACGGAGGGCGGCGACCGTGAAGCGGTCACGGACGACGGCGTCCTGAAGGAGATGTTGCTGGACGCGGCCGTCGCTATCGGCGGGATGACGCGGCAGGACGCCCGCGACCAAATACGGGAACTCAAAGCGGAGGACGAGATACGGGAGTACCCGGCCCAGCACGCTAACCCGTGGGTGCAACTTCGCTGATCGTCGTTCGTTTCGATATTTTGAATCAAGGAGGACGATTGTTCGAATCCGCAAGAACATTTATTACGGATTGTGTATTACGTTCATATGGATGGCCCCTGTTAGCACACCACCGACCAAGGAGGCCAGGTCGATTTTCAACCGCCTCGGATACGAGGTATTGGACGACGGAGACGAATTTCGCGCCAGACGAAAGTGGCGGGAGGTACGTGTCTCTGCTGTCAGTGATAGCGGAGACGCTCCGAAATATGGGACGCTTCGATGCTTCGTCACGTGGACGGAGAACGCGACGCGACTGAGCCAACGAATACGGGACTCCAACCCGGAGTATGAGTGGGCAGTCATCGCGGTAGACGACGAGGGGGACTACGAAGTCGCGCGAGCGCCGCCGAGCAAGACGGTGGTTGCACAGTAAGGAACCGAGCGGAGCGGATAGAACTCTTTCAATTTTCTCAACGGGTCGAGAGCGGTCGGTACCAACACACAAACCCGTGGCGCGCGAACGACGACGCGACTGCAATGGACGACCACACACGCGACCCGACCGCCGACCCGCCGGCGGCCGGGCGACGGCCGACGGGATGGCTTCCGGAACGGGACTGCTGGGAACACGGAACCCTTCGAACGGCGGTGGTTCACGGCGTCCGCCTGTTCAACGCCGGGGAGTTCCACGAGAGCCACGACTGCTTCGAGGACGAGTGGTACAACTACGGCAACGGATCGGTGGAGAGCGCGTTCCTCCACGGAATGGTGCAGGTGGCCGCGGGCGCGTACAAGCACTTCGACTTCGAGGACGACGGCGGCATGCGTTCGCTCTTCGAAACCGCACTGCAGTACCTTCACGGGGTTCCCAGCGACTTCTACGGCGTGAACGTCACGGACGTGCGCACGAAGATGACGAACGCGTTGGACGACCCGACGGTGCTCCACGGGTGGAAGATAGAACTCGACGGGGAGCGGTCGGAAGCGAGCGAAGCGGACTTCGATTACGCCGAACGTCTCGAGTAACCCCGCGGGCGACGACAGCGACGACGATTCGAACGGTGACGGCGCGTGATTTGCGGCGGTGACTGTCACGAATATCCCGACTCGTTTGCCGGGAAAACGCGATTGTAAAGCGCTTTCAGGCTTCGACACCTGCCCTCGTTAAATGCGAATCGAGCAGTTGGGCGACGGTATGCCGGAAGTTGCGGTAGTCGCCGGAATTCACGGCGACGAGCCGTGCGGTCCGAGAGCGGTCGAGCGACTTCTTTTGGAGGACCCCGAAGTGGAGCGAGCGGTGAAGATCGTCGTCGTCAACGAGCGCGCGCTCGAACGCGGCGTCCGCTACGTCAACGAGGATTTGAACCGTGTGTTCCCTGGCGACCCGGACGCGGAGACGTACGAGCGGCGGTTGGCGCACGAGTTGGTGACGGAGCTGCGGGGCTGTACCGTCCTCTCGCTCCACTCCACGCAGTCGTACGCCAAACCGTTCGCGCTCGTTGACCGGGTGAACGCGGTTGCGCGGTCCATCTGTCCGTACCTGCCGGTGTCACAACTGGTCGAGACGGACAAGTTCACGAAGGGAAAACTCATCTCGCATCCCCATACGCTCGAAGTGGAGTGCGGACTCCAGGGGTCTCCCGAGGCTGTCGACCACGCCTACGACCTCGTTCGCGGATTCCTCGCCGGGACGGGTGCGCTTCCGCTGCCCGACGCGGAGAGTCCGCTAGACGCGGGAAGTCGGGACGAAGTGGAGGTCTTCAGGATGGACCAACCGGTCCGGAAAAACGGCGGGTCCGAGTTCGAGGTGTTGGTGGAGAACTTCCAGCGAGTCGGACGGGGAGAGCCGTTCGCGGCCGCGGACGGGGAGAAGTTGGTCGCGGAGAACCCGTTCGTGCCGGTGTTGATGTCCGCGTACGGCTACGAGGACATCTTTGGTTACACGGCGGAGTACGTCGGCGTCCTCGGGAACTGACTACTCGTCCTTTTCGGCGAACTCGACCAGCGTCAGGTCGCGGTCCAACGGGCAGTAGTCGTGGGGCGGGTCCCCGACGATCTTCGAGATTTGATACTCCTCGTCGAAGTCGGCACCGGCGGGTTCACAGAACTCGTGGCTCGGACACTCGACGTGCGGGCACGGACCTTCCAGTGTCGCCTTGCTCCCGGCGTAGGCGTTCCGCGCGGAAACGTTTGCGCGGACGGTGGTCGGTTCGACTTCGACGGCGCTCACCCCGTCGTCGTGGACGCCGCAGGGGAGCGTCTGCGCACCGTTTCTGACGTCCGTGACGCGGTATTTTACCCCCTCAGAGAGATTGAGACACTGATTCCTGTAGGGACATCCCTCACAGGCGCTGGCCTCGCCCTGATACACGAACTCCTGACCGACGTCCGCGAGACGGGTACCGACGAGCGTGATGGTGGACATAGGCGGGCGTAAGCGTGGGGCTCGGTTAAGCCTCTCGCCACGGGGAAACTCCCCTATTCGGTTCGCCCGGTCAACTCGTCCAACTTGTCGAGGTACTCCTCGCGCGGGACCTGGTAGCACGAGCGGTACTCCACCTCGCCGCGGTCGAACTCGTCTGCGAGTTCCACGGCGGCAGCGAGTGCTTCATCGCGCGTGGGGAACCGCGGCGTCCGCGGCAGGGTGACTTCCGGTTCGAGGAAGAACTCGAAGTACCACGAGTCCGTCGCCCGTCGCTCCTGTGCCGGGCGGTTCGGGGTTCCTTGGGTGAGATACAGCGTCGGCATACACTCCGGCGGGAACTGCCGCGTGTCGAACACGTCCGGGCGGTAGGCGAGGATACACCGTCCGTCCGGTTCCTCGTTCCAGACGACCCACGACTCGGGAAGGTTCTCGATAGACACGGGGAGCGGTTTGCGGCGGAGCGGGGTAAGGTTTGTCGGTGCCACGTTCCCGACCTTGCATATAAAGGGGGTATAAGTTGTGATTTTTCACAATGGAGGATTCAGGCATTACAGGCCCATTAGTTCGTAACTTCGGCGGTTTTAGGAACTTAATCTATATCAAAAAAGACTTGTGTATGGACAACAGTTATATATGGTCTCGTCCTATCCATTAAACAGTATCGGGTGGTAGCAGTCCGCACGGTACACGGTCTATAACCATACGCTTCCGGGTGGATGGGACTCGCTGGAATACGCCGACTGGTTTCCGAAGCGATGGATGGCACGCACAATGATCCCGCGATTGACGCAGGAGTTACTGCGGGCGCGCACGCCGTCGCCCGACATGCCCCGCCGGAGAGCGATCGCGGTGTTCCGACCGACACATCTTTGTGAATGCGTGCCGACTACGTATGCCCCGCCGGTATCGGACCGCCCGGTCGGTCTCTCTCTCCCTCGGTCCATCCGAACTCCCAAACAATGCGTGATACAATGAAAGGTGACATCGAAACGCTGGACGACCTCAGCCGCAGTTACCAGGAATCGATGCCGGAAGACCTCCGTGAAACGAAGTCCTTCGACTGGTACCTACGGGAGGTGTACGAAGACCCGAAGGTAGCCCGAAACGCCCACCAGCGAGTCGCGGACATGTTCGACTACTACGGCACGGAGTACGACGAAGACTCCGGCGTCGTCGAGTACAGACTCGCGTCCGAAGACCCCATATTCGACGGGGAGAACACGTTCTACGGCCGTGAAATCCACCGTGCGATTCACGAGTTCGTGAACAAGGTAAAGAGCGGTGCGCGCGGACTCGGCCCAGAAAAACGCATCAAGTTACTCCTCGGGCCGGTCGGGTCGGGTAAATCCGACTTCGACCGACAGGTCCGCAAGTATTTCGAGGATTACACCCTCAACGACGAGGGGCGACTGTACACCTTCCGGTGGACGAACCTCTGTGACGTCATCCCGGATCAGGACCCGTCCGACGACGTGATCCGGTCCCCGATGAATCAGGATCCGCTCGTCCTCCTCCCGCTCGAACAACGACAGCGCGTCATCGACGACATCAACGAGGAGCTAGACGCTCCCTACACGATCAAGAACGAACAGGCGTTGGACCCCGCGAGCGAGTTCTACATGGACGCGCTGCTGGCGTACTATGACGACGACATCAAACAGGTGCTCGAAAACCACATCGAGATATTCCGCCTCGTCGCCGACGAGAACAAGCGCCAGTCCGTCGAGACGTTCGAGCCGAAGGACAAGAAGAATCAGGACGAGACGGAGTTGACGGGCGACGTCAACTACTCGAAGATCGCCATCTACGGCGAATCCGACCCGCGCGCGTTCGATTACTCCGGCGCGTTCTGTAACGCGAACCGGGGCATCTTCAGCGGCGAGGAGTTGCTCAAACTCCAGCGGGAGTTCCTGTACGACTTCCTGCACGCCACCCAGGAACAGACCATCAAGCCGAAGAACAACCCACGTATCGACATCGATCAGGTCATCGTCGGCCGGACGAACATGCCCGAGTATCGGGACAAGAAGGGCGACGAGAAGATGGAGGCGTTCAACGACCGGACGAAGCGCATCGACTTCCCGTACGTCCTCGAATACGAATCCGAGGCCGACATCTACCGAAAGATGCTCCGGAACGCGGACGTTCCGGACGTCCACATCGAGCCACACACCTTGGAGATGGCCGGCCTGTTCGGCGTCCTGACCCGTGTCGAGGAACCGGACACCGAGATGGTCGACCTCCTCCAGAAGGCCAAATCCTACAACGGCGAAATCGAGGACACGGACGACGTGGACGTGAAGAAACTCCGCGAGGAAGCCGAAGGCAAGGCCGACATCGGCGAGGGGATGGAAGGCGTCTCCGCGCGATTCATCGGCGACGAGATCGCGGAAGCCATCATGAACTCCACGCACCGTAGCCGCGGCTTCCTGAGTCCGCTGTCGGTGTTCAACCACTTCGAGGAGAACCTGGAGAACCACGGTTCCATCCCCGAGGAGAACTTCGAGACCTACTACCGCTACCTCGAAACCGTTCGCGGGGAGTACCGCGAACGAGCCATCGAGGACGTGCGACACGCGCTGGCCTACGACATCGACGAGATCCAGCGACAGGGCGAGAAGTACATGGATCACGTGATGGCCTACATCGATAACGCAACCGTCGAGGACGAACTGACGGGGCGCGAGCAGGAACCCGACGAGAGTTTCCTGCGCGCCGTCGAGGAGAAACTGGAAGTCCCCCGAGACCGCAAGGACGACTTCCGGCAGGAAGTGTCGAACTGGGTGTCGCGGCGCGCCCGCGAGGGGCAGGCGTTCGACCCGCAGGACAACGATCGTCTGCGCCGCGCCTTGGAGCGCAAACTCTGGGAGGACAAGAAACACAACATCAACTTCTCGGCGTTGGTGTCGGCGAACGAAATGGACAACGACGAACAGAACGCGTGGGTGGACGCGCTCATGGAGCAGGGCTACTCACGCGAGGGCGCGAAGGAGGTGCTCGAATTCGCCGGGGCCGAAGTCGCCCGCGCCGAAATGGAGGAGTGACCAGTGACCGAAGGGAGCGACTACATCGACGACGCGAACCGTGAACTCCGCGAGACGTACGAGGAGCCGATGAGCCTCGCGGAGTACGTAGACGCGGCGTTCGAAAATCCGACCATCGCCTCGCACGCGAGCAAGTACCTCCTCGAAGCCATCGAGTCGATGGGTACCCGAACCGTCGTAGAGGAGGGCGAGGAGAAGGAGCGTTACAACTTCTTCGACGACCCGCACAACGACGGCGAACACGCCATCCTCGGCAACACGGAGGTGCTGAACGCGTTCGTGGACGACCTGCGGTCCATCGCGGCGCGTCGCGGCAAGGAGGAGAAGATAATCTGGTTCGCCGGACCGACGGCGACAGGAAAGTCCGAACTCAAACGCTGTCTGGTCAACGGCCTCCGGGAGTACTCGAAGACGCCCGAGGGACGGCGTTACACCGTCGAGTGGAACATCGCCACCGCATCGGAAGCGCCGGGGCTGACCTACGGCGACGACGCGGTGGCGACGAGTGAAGAGAACTGGTACGCCAGTCCCGTCCAGTCACATCCGCTCCTCGTCTTCCCGCAGCGGGTGCGAGAGCGACTGCTCGAAGGGTTGAACGACCGTATCGACGACCACCTCGACATCCTCGTCGAGGGGAAAATCGACCCGTTCAGCCGGGAGGCGTACGACTATCTCGAAGAACAGTACCGACGTGAGGGCGAGGAGGAACTGTTCACGGCAATCACCGACCCGGCACACCTCCGGGTGAAGAACTACGTCGTGGACATCGGCGACGGCATCGGCGTCCTCCACTCGGAGGACAGCGGCCGTCCCAAACAGCGACTGGTCGGTAGTTGGATGCAGGGGATGTTGCAGGAACTCGACTCCCGCGGACGCAAGAATCCGCAGGCGTTCAGTTACGACGGCGTCCTCTCGCAGGGCAACGGCTTGCTGACCATCGTGGAGGACGCGGCCCAACACGCGGACCTGCTCCAGAAACTGCTCAACGTCCCCGACGAGAAGGCGGTGAAACTGGACAAGGGAATCCAGATGGACATCGATACGCAGCTCGTCATCATCTCGAATCCCGACCTCGAAGCCCAGTTGAACCAGCACGCGGACGCCGGCGGTGCGGACCCGCTCCGGGCGCTGAAGCGCCGCCTCGACCGTCGGGAGTTCCGCTACCTGACGAACCTCAGTCTGGAGGCCGAACTCATCAGGCGCGAACTCACGAACGAGACGACGGTGTGGCAGGCGGACGTGTACGACGAACTCGACGCCCGGATTCGGGAACCGGTCGGCGTTCGGGTTCGAGACGGCGACGACATCAACGAGCGCGAAATCGCGCCGCACGCCATCGAATCCGCCGCGCTGTACAGCGTGGTGTCCCGACTCGACGCGAGCGACGTGCCCGCCGGACTCGATCTCGTCGACAAGGCCGTTCTCTTCGACCGCGGTTACCTGTTGGACGGCGACGAGCGCATCGAGAAGGACGATTTCGACTTCGACGACGACGCGACGGACGGGTCGGGCGGTATTCCGGTCACGTACACCCGTGACATCATTGCCGGACTGCTCAACGAAATCCGTGACCGGCACCACCCCGACTACGACGTCGAGCAGGTCATCATGCCTCGCGACGTTCTCAACGCGATGGCCGAAAGTATCGGCGACGCCCCCGTGTTCTCCGCGGCCGAGCGCACCGAGTACGAGAACCGCCTCGTGCCCGTGAAGAACCACATCTTCCAACAGCAGGAAAGCGACGTGCTGGACGCCATCATGCGCGACCGGCGGGTGGACGAGGAGACGGTCGCCGAATACATCGAACACGTCTACGCGTGGGCGACCGGCGAGGACGTCGAGAACGAACGCGGCGAGCCTATCGAACCGGACGCGCTGAAGATGAAGGTGTTCGAGACGGAACACCTCGGCCGGTTCACACCCGACGCCTACGAGGTGAATCACGAACCGAGTCCGGCGGTGGCCGAGTTCCGCCGGAACAAGGTCATCACCGCGTTGAACCGCCACGCGTGGGAGAACCGGAACGAGGAGTTCGAAGTCGGCGACATCGATCCGAAGGAGGTTCCGATCATCAAAACAGTACTCGCAAACAACGACTGGGACGACGTGCACCGCGTCTACGAGGACTTCAACCCCAACCAGTGGGAGAGTCCGCCGAAGAACACCGAGACGGCCGAGGTGAAAGAACAGACCATCCAAAACCTACAGGACCTGTTCGGCTACTCGCCCGCCTCGGCCGAACTGACCAGCCAGCACGTCATTAATCAGGTGAGCTACAAATGGGATTGAGAGACGACCTCGAACGGTACCGTGAAGTCGGCGAGGACCGCCGTGAGGATCTCGCGGAGTTCATCCAATACGGCGACCTCGGCCAGAGTCTCCCGGACGAGATTCACATCCCCATCAAAATCGTGGACCTCCCGGAGTTCCAGTACGACCGCCGCGACAAGGGCGGCGTCGGCCAAGGGAAACCCGACGTGGGCGACCCGGTCGGTCAGCCCCAACCCCAACCCGGCGACGACGGGGACGAAGGCGACCCCGGCGACGAGTCGGACGAACACGGCTACTACGAGATGGATCCCGAGGAGTTCGCCGAGGAGTTGGACGACGAACTCGGCCTCGACCTCCAACCCAAAGGAAAGGAGGTCGTCGAGGAGATAGAGGGCGACTTCACCGACATGACGAAGACCGGTCCCGACAGCACGCTCGACTTCGAGCGGATGTTCAAGCAAGGACTAAAGCGAAAGCTCGCGATGGACTTCGACCCCGATTACATCCGCGAAGCGATGGGCGTCGAAGGCTGGGGACCGGACGAAGTGTTCCGATGGGCGCGGGAGAACAACCTCACCGTCTCGAAGCGGTGGGTCGAGGAGAACTACGACGACCTCCCCGCGGACGAGCGCTCGAAGTGGGAGAGCATCGAGGAGATGGAGTCGAAGGTCGAACCGACGACCACGGCGCAGAAAATCCGGGAACACGGCGTCAAAAACATCCCCTTCCGTCGGGAGGACGAGCGCTACCGATACCCCGAAATCATCGAGGAGCGCGAGAAGAACGTCGTCGTCGTCAACATCCGCGACGTGTCCGGGTCGATGCGCGAGAAGAAGCGCGAACTGGTTGAGCGGACGTTCACCCCGCTGGACTGGTACCTGACCGGGAAGTACGACACGGCGGAGTTCGTCTACATCGCCCACGACGCGGAGGCGTGGCGCGTCGAACGCGACGAGTTCTTCGGCATCCGGTCGGGCGGCGGGACGAAGATCTCGTCCGCCTACGAACTCGCGGGTCGCATCCTCGAAGAGGAGTACCCGTGGGCCGACTGGAACCGCTACGTGTTCGCGGCGGGCGACAGCGAAAACAGCCGGAACGACACCGAGGAGAACGTCATTCCACGGATGGAGGAGATTCCGGCGAACCTCCACGCCTACGTCGAAACGCAACCGGAGGGCAAGGCCATCAACGCGACTCACGCGGAAGAGGTCGAACGCCACTTCGACGAGTCAGATACCGTCGCCGTCAGCTACGTCAACGGTCCGGAGGACGTGACGGACGCGATTTACGAAATCCTCAGTACGGAGGCATCATGAACGAGCGAATCGAAACACAGCGCGAGGCGGAACAGGTGCGCGAACCGGTCGTGGAAGCGCGGAAACTCGCGCAGAAACTCGGTCTCGACCCGTACCCCGTCAAGTACTGGATCGTCGATTACGACGAGATGAACGAACTCATCGCCTACGACGGGTTTCAGGAGCGATACCCGCACTGGCGCTGGGGGATGAAGTACGACCGCCAGCAAAAACAGGGTCAGTACGCGGGCGGCAAGGCGTTCGAGATCGTCATCAACGACGACCCTGCTCACGCCTTCCTCCAGCAGTCGAACAGCCTCGCGGACCAGAAAGCCGTCATCACCCACGTCGAAGCCCACTCGGACTTCTTCGCCAACAATCGCTGGTATCGGATGTTCGCGGACGAACTGGACGCGGCGGCGCTCCTCTCGCGTCACGCGGACCGCGTGCGTCGCATCATGAGCGACCCCGAAATCGACCGCGAGGAGGTTGAAAAGTGGATCGACAACGTCCTCTGCTTGCAGGACAACATCGACCAGCATCAGGCGTTCAAACACCAGCACCGAGTCGAAGACGAGGAACACGAGACGGACGAACTCGGGGACCAACTCTCGGAGATGAACCTCAGCGACGAGGTCCGTAACGAGGTGTTCGACGACGAATGGCTGGAAGCACAGGAGGAAAAGCAGGCCGGGGCACTGGAGGAACCAGAAAAGGATCTCCTCGCGTACCTTCGCGACCACGGGCATGCCTACGAACCCGAGGAGGGCAAGGCCGTCGAGATGGAGGAGTGGCAGACGGAGATTCTGGAGATGCTCCGCACCGAATCCTACTACTTCGCGGCCCAGAAGACGACGAAGGTGATGAACGAGGGATGGGCCGCCTACTGGGAGTCGATGATGATGGGCGAGGAGTGCTTTGCGGGTACGGACGAATTCATCGAATACGCCGACCACCAAGCCCGCGTCCTCGGGTCCCCGGGGTTGAACCCCTACAAACTCGGCAAACAACTCTGGGAATACATCGAAAACACCGAAAATCGGCGCGAAGTCGTCCGGAAACTCCTTCGCGTGCGCGGAATCACGTGGCGTAACTTCCACGATGTCGTCGACTTCGAGCAGGTCGCGGACCTCCTCGAACCCGACCTGGCGCTTGAAACGGTAACGTCGGGGACGCTCTCGGACCTCCAATCGCTTCCCGCGGCGAAAATCGATGCCGAGGCGCTGGAGCGTGCGAACGAAGGCGATATCGACGTCGATAGCCACCCGTGGAAGGTGCTCACCTACGAGGGACTGGCGGAGCGTCACTTCTCGCTCTGCAAACTCCAGAATCAGGGGTTCCTCGAAGCCATCTCGCAGGCGGATTTGGAGCAGTACGCCCGCTACATGATGGACGACGAGCGGTACGGGAGCGTCGAGGAAGCGATGGCCGACGTCGAGTACACCGCCGGATGGGACCGGATGTACGAGGTTCGGTCCAGCCACAACGACGTGACGTTCCTCGACGGCTTCCTGACCAAGGAGTTCGTGGTCGAAAACGAATACTTCACCTACGAGTTCAGTCGGACGACCGGCGACTATCGGGTTTCGAGTACGGAGTACGAGGACGTGAAGAAGAAACTGATGCTTCAGTTCACCAACTTCGGAAAGCCGACGATGGCCGTCTACGACGGCAACTACGACAACAAGAGCGAGTTGCTCCTCGGCCACCACTACAACGGCGTCATGCTGGATTTGGAGCAGGCCACGCGAACGCTCGAACGTATTTACGAACTGTGGGGCCACCCGGTGAACCTGAAGACCATCGTGAAGGAAATCGACGAACGAGACGCCGAAATCGCCCGACGGCGTGACCGCGAACCGGAACCTGAAGAGCAGGGAAAACTCCTCCGTTACGACGGGAACGAGTTCGAGATGCGCGACCTGCCGTGGAGCGAAGTCGAGGACATCGCCGCGACGGACGTGGATTACAACACGAAACCGGACGAGTGGCTAGCGTAATTCGTAGAGTTTGATCTCGCCGCTGTCGACCACCACTTCGTATTCTTCGTATTCGAAGGCCGCGTAGACGGAGACGTCGCCGTGGTCCGACAGTCGCTGAAGCGCGTCGATATCGATGACGTCGGCGAGGACGGGTCGTAGTTCGGTGGCGTTCGTGTTTTGAACGTCGCCCAACGCCCGTGCGAGCGTCACGGCTATCGAATCTGGTGCCGTCCCGTACACCGTCCAATACGTCTCGTCCGATTCGTCCACCGAGGAGTCATTCGGTCGAATGGACTCCCGGCTCGGGAGCGCGGGCGTCACCTCCGGAGAGGAGTCGTTCGCCGTCAACCGAACGTATCGGTCCAAGGTTCCGCTTTCGACGGTCGAGGAGACCATCTCGCCGTCCCGTTCGAGAACGCCGACGTCGGCCAACTCCGGCAGATGGACGTGATGGAGGGTGATGTGAACCCGTTCTCGTTCGTTCTCGCTCGCCGTTCCCGACCCTTCCCACTCGGCGATTCGCTTTGCAATCGCCGAGATAGGTGCGCGGTCGGCGATTTCGACGAGGTAGCGACAGACGAGTCGTCGTCGCGGAGTCCCGAGGAGCGCCAAGAGGACGTCCGCGGAAACGTTCTCCACGTCCCCGGAGCGCCCGTGAACCGCGTCGAACAACGAACACAGCATCGCTATCGTCGCGTCGTCGTGGAGGTCCGGGTCAATATGGAAGTGTGCGAGGACGTTCTGCTGGCGGAGATACTCGGTCAACGAGTGTAAAAATCGAAACGCCGCCGTCCGGTCTACGTGCCGAAGCAACGACGATATCGAGTCGAAACAGAGTACCGTTTTCCCGTCGTTCGCCGACCATTGATCGAGATACAGGTGAATCGTGGTTTCGAGACGACCGAGGCTGGCGGGACTAGCGAGCGAGATGGCGTTGCTATCACTACGGGGCTCCAAGCGGTGCGTTCCGGTCCGTGCACCGCCGCCGCCGACGGAGATGATTCCGAGCTCCGTCGGTTCCTCGCCGATGTGCGATTCCCAGTGGTCGTACACGACCTTCTGAGCGCGGTTGTACGTCACGAGGAGGACGTTTCTATCCGTATCCGCTTCCTCTTTGCACGATAACCAACGTACGCAGTCGTCATTGCCGTCTCGACCCAATGCGGCAGTGCAGAGGAGAATGGAACCGGTGCTGAATACGGAATCGCTTGCTATAGTCATGTCGTTTATTTCTGAAACTTATTTGCTTCTCCTGATCGGAGAACGTATCGTCTGACGTTTTATCTAGAGACAGCCGAGAATAATAAAGATATCCGCTAGTTCTTTGAATCGTCAAACATTCGCAGTTTGTTCTCGAATTTTACAAGGCTATATTATGGTGGATTTGGTGTATTCTGATCCTGGTGGAATTATTGTATTGTGATCAAAATACGACACCGACTTCGCACGAATACTTCGACAGAAATCACCAGCACCGTTCATGATCCTCGTTTGTTATTCGAATGTGCGCCGCGACAGCTCGGAGTCATCCCCGCGCACTGCTCCTCGCGACTTCGTTCCTCGAAAAGATATGTAATTGATATATGCGGTCAGGGATTTGAACTCGCCGAGACGGTCCGGGCGTGCGGCGCTCCGCGCCGTTCCGGGCTGCGTCTCGGCTGCTCAAATCCCGACTCTGCGCGTCTTTCATCACTCACTTCGTTCGTTCAGAAATATGCTCGGTCAGGGATTTGAACCCTGGTCCTCGGCTCGAAAGGCCAAGATGATTGGCCGGACTACACCAACCGAGCGTAGCGCGCTTCTGCGCACTCATTGCTTTCTGGTGGACTAGTTTAAACCTTCCGTTATCGACCGACAGCGGGCGGATTTCGCGTCAATCGGTGCCACCCCGTTTGGGATGGGGTGTCAGTCTACTTCCCTTCGAATTCGGGTTCCTGTTTTCCCATGAAGGCGGTGATTCCTTCCATCAGATCGTCGGTGGCCATCAGGTGGCCGAAGGATTGCGCCTCGATTTCGAGTCCCGCTTCCGTGCTCTCCCAGCCCTTGAGCATCGCTCGCTTCGTGAACTTCTGTGCGATGGGCGGGCCGCCCGCGAGTTTCGCGGCGAGTTCGAACGCGCTGTCCTCGAACTCCTCGGTCGGCACGACCTCGTTCACGAAGCCGTAATCGGCCATCGTCTCGGGGTCGAAGCGGTCCGCGGTGAAAATTATCTCCTTCGCTCGTCCCTCGCCGACGATTTGCTGGAGGCGTTGGGTGCCGCCCCATCCCGGCAGGAGACCGAGGTCGTGTTCCGGTTGGCCGAGTTCGGAGCGCTCGCTTGCGATTCGGAGGTCGGCACACATGGACAGTTCCATGCCGCCGCCGAGGCAGTAGCCGTCGATTCCGGCGACGACGGGCATCGGACTGGATTCGAGTTTCCCGAACGTCTCCTGGCCCTTCCGCGAGAGGTCGATGGCACCGATGGGGTCGGCACCGCCCGCGGCCATGCTCTGCACGTCGGCACCGGCGGAGAACGCCTTGTCGCCTTCGCCCGTGATGAGGATTGCGCGGACATCGTCGTCCTCCTCCAACTGGTCGATTGCCTCGGCGAGTTCGTCGAGGAGTTGCCCGCTGATGGTGTTCATGCGGTGCGGACGGTCGAGGACGATCTGGCCGACCATCTCGCCCGGTTTCTCGATGCGGACGGCTTCGAACTCGATACCTTCGTCCTCGTCTTTGTCCGCGAAGCCGCCGACTTCGGCGCGCTCTTCGAGGTAGTCCGCGGGTTCGTAGCGCGCCGCACCCGTCTCCTCGTGGAGGGATTCGAGCGTTTCGAGCAGGGTGTCCAGTCCGGCGTCGTCGGCCATCCGGGCCGGTCCTTCCGGGAAGCCGGCGCCGAGCATGACCGCCTCGTCGATCTCGTTCGCCGGTGCGACGTCGTTGCCGACGAGGTTCGCGACTTCGTTCGCCATCACGGCCTGCAGGCGGAGGACGATGTCCTCGCTTCCGGCATCGGTCGGGATATCGACGCCGCCGTTCTCGTAGTCGTAAAAGCCCTTCCCGGTCTTCTTCCCGAGGTTCCCTTCCTCCACCTTCTCGGCGAGGAGCGGACACGGTTCGTAGGCATCGCCGAGCACTTCGTGCATGTATTCGAGGACGTGATAGCCGACGTCGACGCCGACTTGGTCGGCGAGTTCGAAACTGCCCATCGGCAGGCCCATGTCGAACTTCGTCGCGCTGTCGACTTCCTCGACGGTGGCGTCGCCGGACTCGACGATCCACGCCGCCTCGTTCATCAGGGGAACGAGTACGCGGTTGACGATGAAACCGGGGCTGTCCTTGCGCACGCGAACGGGAGTTTTGCCCATCTCCTCGGCCAACTCCTCGGTCACGTCGAGAACGTCTTCGTTCGTGTGTGCGCCCGTGATGACCTCGACGAGTTGCATCCGAACTGGCGGGTTGAAAAAGTGCATCCCACAGAACCGTTCGGGGCGGTTCGTCACCTCGGAGAGTTCCGTAATCGAGAGGCTGGACGTGTTGGTGGCGAAGATGGCGTGGTCCGGGGCGTACTCCTCCAATTCGCCGTACACGTCCTTCTTGATGGCCATCTTCTCGGGAACAGCTTCGATAACGAAGTCCGCGTCGGACACGGCTTCCTCGAAGTCCACGAGGGGTGTCACGCGGTCCAGCGCGGCGTCCGCTTCCGCCTCGCTGATCTGTTCTTTTTCCGTGAGTTTCCCCAGACTCCACTCGATTCCCTCGTAGCCGTTCTGGACGAACTCCTCTTCGATGTCGCGCAGGTTCACGTCGAATCCCGCAAGTGCGGCGACTTCCGCGATTCCGTGGCCCATGTTGCCAGCACCGAGAACCGCTATGGTGTTGATATCTTCGAGCGCCATGTGAGAACCCTCGTTACGGGGGTGTTTCAACGTTTCTCTCTACTAACTAATAAACGATCTTCGAGTTTATATCCGGTTACAAAACGATTTATCCGTTGCCCCGTAAGTCGTTGGCATGGACTTCGAACTGACCGACGAGCAGCAAGCGATCCGTGACGAAGTACGACGATTCGCCGAGAACGAGGTCGAACCCATCGCGAAGGAGTACGACCAGAAGGAGGAGTACCCGTGGGAGATCATCGACAAGGCCGCCGAGATGGGCCTGACCGGCGCGAACATTCCTATCGAATACGGCGGCGCGGGCTACTCGCCCCTCGAGGTCGCCATCATCGTCGAGGAACTGTTCGCCGTGGACCCCGGCATCGGTCTCTGTATCACGAGTACGGCCTTCGGCGGCGACGCCATCCGCGAGTTCGGTACCGAAGAGCAGAAAGAGGAGTACCTCGCCCCTGTCGCCGCCGGCGACGCCGTCATGGGAACCGCCATCAGCGAACCCGACACGGGATCCGACGTTTCGTCGGTTTCCACCACGGCCGAGAAGGACGGCGACGAGTGGGTCATCGACGGCAACAAGATGTGGATTACGAACGGTTCCATCGGCGACTTCTTCGTCGTCATGACGAAGACCGATCCCGAGGCAGAGGACCGCTACGCCGGCTTCTCGCAGATCATCGTCGAATCCGACCGCGACGGGTTCGAGGCCGACAAGATAACCGGCAAGCTCGGCATCCGCGCCTCCGACACCGCCGAACTCATTTTCGACGACGTGCGCGTCCCCGAGGAGAACCTCGTCGGGACGCGTGGCATGGGTTTCCTCCAACTCATGCAGTTCTTCGACGAAACTCGGACGGCCGTCGCCGCACAGGGCGTCGGTATCGCCAAGGGTGCCTGTGAACGCGCCCTCGATTACGCCCAAGAGCGTGAACAGTTCGGGCGTTCAATCAGCGACTTCCAAGCGATTCAGCACAAACTCGCCGAGATGCACACGAAGACGGAAGCCGCGCGCAACCTCACCTACAAATCCGCGTGGAGCGTCGCCAACGGCGACGGGCAACTGACCCAACTCGCGTCGATGGCGAAGGAGTTCTCCTCGCGTATCGCGGTCGAATGTGCGGACGAAGCGGTCCAGATTCACGGCGGATCCGGGTACGTCAACGACTTCGACGTGGAGCGACTGTACCGCGACGCGAAGATCACCCAAATCTACGAGGGGACGACGGAAATTCAGAAGAACATCATCGCTCGCGAACTGCTTGGAAAGGGGCTCTAAGGCCGTTCCACCCGTGCCTACATGCGTAGGCGTAGTTCTTTTACGGATGCTAGCTATTGTATTAATTACGATGAGTTCCGACTTTACCGGCGTTCCGGGAGCGAATTCGAAGAACGACGACGTCCATTCGGACGACCTCGACGCGGTGATGGCGGTGTTAGCGGACTATCGCCGTCGCTACGTCCTCTATCATCTTCGAAACTGCGAAACGCCCGTCGAACGCGAGGAACTCGCCGACCGGATCATCGACTGGGACGACCGGACGACCGAACACGACAAGCCGGACGTTCTCACCGAACTCCATCACAAACACATCCCGAAGCTGGAGGAGGCCGGCATCATCGAACGGGACGGCGAACGCGTTCTACTCGACGAGTCGGACGTGCCGATAACGTCGTACCTCGACCTCACCAGGGAGTTAGAACCCTCCACGAGTTTCTAGCCGGCACCATCCGGGACGGTATCTATCCCTTCTCCGCGAATCCGAATCGGGGAACGACTGCCCTTTCATCCGTCGTCTTCGTGGCATTTCCGCCGTCTCATCACCTCGTCATCTCCTTCTTCCGACGACTAATTCGATTCAACTGGATAGCATTCTGATAAAAAACCTCCTACTCTTATATTTTGCAATAATTTCGAATATTAAGATTAATATGTGGATGATAGTATATGTAAACGAATGCCACGAAAACCGACGCGCCGTTCTTTCTTGAAGGGTGCAGGGGCCGCACTAACCGGAGTAGCGCTGACGACACCGACCGTTTCGGCACGGTCGCAGGAAGATCGATATATCGTCGACTTACGGGACGCCTCGTCCGACGTTCTCGACGGACTCGAAGTCGTCCATCGGTTGGACCAGATCGACATCGCCGTGGTCGAGGGCGAAAAGAGCGACGTCAGCGGAACGCGCCACTCGAAGGACGTCGAGATGGAGTTCGATCGAGCCGAAACCGAACACCACGAGCACCCCCACCACCATCCGCACGACACGCGCTACGACCTGCAATGGGACAAACAGGCACAGGACGTCCTGAAAGTCCACCGCAAGACGCGTGGGGAGGGAACGCGCGTCTCGGTCATCGACTCGGGTGCGCTCGAAACGCATCCGGACCTCCGGCACGCGCTCAACACGGACCTCTCGATGAACTTCACCGGCGACGGCGGGGACTTCAACCCGATACTGAGCGACCACGGAACGCACTGTGCGGGCATCATCGCCGCGGACGGATCGAACGAAGACGGCGTCATCGGCACCGCACCCGACACCGACCTCGTCGCCCTTCGCGTGTTCACCGGACCGTTCGCCGTCTTCGGCGACATCATCGCCGCGATGGAACACAGCGCGGAGATCGAATCCGACGTGGCGAACATGAGTCTCGGCGCGTATCCGCTCCCGAAGGATGCCGACACGGAACTGTTACAGGAGTCCATCGAACGGGCGGCGGACTTCGCGAACGAACAGGGAACGCTCCTCGTGGCAGCGGCGGGGAACGACGCCGTGAATCTGGACGAGGATGGCGACGTCATCAGCCTCCCGAACGAGGCGGACAACGTGTTGAGCATCAGCGCGACCGGTCCCATCGGGTTCCTCTGGGACGACGAGAAGCGCAAGGAGAAGCACGAGGAAAAACGCGGCCACGGCGGTTGGCATCACGACCGTCGTCACTACCGGCGGGCGCTTCGCCGTCTCCGCGAACCGACGACCGAACCGGCGTACTACACCAACTACGGCGCGGAGGCTATCGACATCAGTGCCCCCGGCGGGAACTTCGACCGAGAAGCGTCCGAGGACGCCAACGCACAGTACGACATGGTGCTCAGTACGGTCTTCGACTGGGGCGACGAGGACGACGACGCGGACATGGTTCCCGCGTACGCGTGGAAGGCGGGGACGAGCATGGCAGCACCACAGGTGGCCGCCGTCGCAGCGCTGGTGAAGAGCGTCAACCCGCACGCGACGCCCGCCGAAGTGCGAGCGCATCTCGAAGCCACCGCCCGCGACCTGCACAATCCGACATACCACGGCGAGGGCCACCTCGACACGAAACACGCCGTGTGGCGGAACATTCGGAATCACCACCATCGACACGGACACGACCACGGCGACCATCACGGTGATCACGGCGACGGACGCGGCCACGACGACGATGACGGCCACGGGCACGACGGCTGACGATTCCGTCCCGCGGTACGAGGAACCCTGACGACCCTCTTCGTTCTTTTCCCGATCGGATTCGATACGCGTCCGTCGCAACGATGATCGTTTTCCGATCAGTCCGACTCGTACTCCGCCCAGATGTATCGGGTCGCGACCGAACGGTACGGCCGCCACCGTTCGCCGATTTCACGCATCTCCTCGCGCGTCAACTCCTCACCGTCGCCGTACAACTGCTGGATGCCGCGCCGAACCGCGAGGTCGCCCAATGGGAGAATATCCTCGCGCTCCAGCACGAACAACAGGTACATTCTCGCGGTCCAGTCCCCGACGCCCTTGATTTCGGTTAGCGCGTCCACGACCTCCTGGTCCGAGTGGTCGGCCAACCCCTCCACGGTAAAATCGTCGCGCTGGAACGCACGCGCCGCGTTCTTCAGATACTCGACTTTCGTTCGCGAAAGCCCGGCGTCCCGTAGGGCCGCCTTCTCGGCGGCGAGTACCGCTTCCGGCGTCACGTCGCCGAGCAAGGTGAAGACGCGCTCTTTCACCGCCGCGGCGCTCGCCGTCGACAGTTGTTGATTGATGATGGAGATACAGAGCCGCTCGTACTCCGTCCAGTTCGTCTCCGTGTACGGGTCGTGTTTGTCGAGCAATTTAGCCATCACGGGGTCCGTTCGGAGGACGGTCTCCACGTCATCGAAATCCGTCCCATTCCCGTCGCGGGATGTCTCCATACTGTCCTTCGGTAGGGATTCGAACGTAAAAAACGGCGTGTTTGGTGGTTTTCTGGGAGTCCCTGTTCACGTCACCTTCGAACGCGGTCGATCACCCTTCCTGTTCTTCCTCTTCTTCCATCTCGGCTTCCTCCTCGCCGTCGACGCGGCGGCGCACGTCCACCTGATAGTGTTCGAGGATGTCGCGGCCGAGGAGGACCGGGTAGTCCATGTGACCTCGGTCCTCGATGCTCGCGGTGACGGTGTGGCGGTTGCCGCCGACGCCGATGACCACGTCCACGACTGGGCGCGATTTGCTCGACTTTCGGCTTCCGGACTTGACGCGCGTCATGCTTTTGATGGGTCCGGCACCGATCTGCGCCGCGAGTTTGGTGTCGATGCTCGACCGAGTGGCACCGGTGTCGGATTTGGCGACGACCGTTTCCGACCCGCTCGTTCCGCTCACCAAGACCTCCTCGGTGTAGCCGATGACGACCGGTTCCGTCGGTTCCGCCGTGGCGCTGACGGGTTTACACGATGGGACCGAGTCGTCCAGCGTGGCGGTGAGTTCCTCGACGCGGGTGTCGTCCACTTCGCCGCCGCCCGCTTCGATCGCGACTTTTGCGATGTACGGGGCCGCGCTCCGTCCGGTCGCCTTGTACAGCCCCTTGAATCCGGCGGTCGGATTCACTTCGAGGACGTACCAGCCGTCGTGTCCCTCGATGAGGTCCACGCCGGCGTAGTCGAGGCCGATAACGTCGGTCGCTCGGCGGGCGATGTCGACCACGTCGTCGGGAAGCGCGTCGGTCATGTCCTCGACGTCGCCGCCGAGCGCGACGTTCGTCCGCCAGTCGTTTTCCGGTGCGTAGCGGTTCATTGCGCCGACGATCCGGTCGCCGACGACGTAGACGCGGAGGTCCCGGTGTCGCCCCTCGTCGCGCTCGATGAGTTCCTGCAGGAACGCCTGTCGTTCGCCGACGCGCGGGTTGACCAACTCGTCCGCGCCGACCTTCCACGTCCCGCCGCCGTGCGTTCCGATGGCGGTCTTGTAGACGGCTTCCTCGCCGTAGTTCGATCGCCCGTCGTTCAGGCGGTCGGTGTTGAGCGCGAGGAGCGCGTCCGGGACTTGGACGCCCGCACTCGTGAGACTCGCGGCGGTGGAGAACTTGTGAATCGCCGTCATGACGGCTTTGGGACGGTTGAGGGTCGGTACGAGCGAGTCGTAGATGTTTGCGAGACCGAGGGCCTCCGAGGGTTGTTCGGTATTGGACAGCAGCAGTCGGTTCGCGACGACGTCGATGTCGGGTTCGAGCGTGATCGACCCGTCCTCGATTTCGACCGCCGTGTTCTCGTGGCGAAGCCACTCCGGTTCGTGGCCGAGGTCTTCGATGGCGTTGCAGATCGCTTTCGTTTCCTTGCTGTTGTGCAGACTGAGTATCCCTACGCGAACAGGTGAACCGTCAGAATCCATGTGAGGGTACATTTCGCCCGTTCGGCCTTAAATCGTTCTCACTTGATTTGAAGCGTCAACGACCCTCATGGAATGGTTTCGGAATCAGACAGATGTAGTAGTATGTTTTTATGCGGTCGCCCCTGAGTGCTGTACATGACCGGGGACGATGCGGAGCCGTTTACCTACAATGGCGGTATCGTGAAGCCGGGCGAGACGCAGAACATCCGGTACGGAATCAGCGAGACGTATCTCGGTGATCCCGTACGGATTCCCGTCACAATCATCAACGGGGAGTATCCGGGACCGACGGTTTTTCTCTCGGCGGCGGCGCACGGTGACGAACTCAACGGTATCGAGGTCGTCCGCGAGGTCGCCTACGACTGGAACCACGAGGAGTTACACGGCACGATCGTCTGCCTGCCCGTACTCAACGTCCCCGGCTTCCTCGCCCAACAGCGATACCTCCCGATCTACGACCGCGACCTGAACCGCTCGTTCCCCGGCCGTGAGGATTCGACGAGCGCGAAACGGATGGCCGATCAGATATATCGGAACTTCCTCGAACCGTGTGACCTCGGCATCGACTTTCACACGTCCACACGCGGCCGGACGAACATGCTCCATGTCAGGGCCGACATGCAGGACCCCGACGTCGCCCGGTTGGCGCGCGCGTTCGGTTCGAACGTCATCATTTCCTCGTCGGGTCCCTCCGGAACGCTTCGACGGGAGGTGACCGACGGCGGCGCGCCGACGATAACCATCGAGATGGGCGAGGCCCACCGGTTTCAGCGACACTTCATCGACCGGGCGCTCGAAGGCGTGATGAGCGTCTTCGCGGAGTACAACTTCCACCCGGACGACCCAGTGAAGTGGCCCGGATGGCGGACCGTCATCGACGACGAGAAGGAAAAGACGTGGCTTCGCGCGGACGCCGGTGGCCTCGTGGAGATGCACTACGACCGCGGCTCGTTGGTCTACGAAGGGACGCCGATCTGTTCCATCACGAACCCGTTCAAGACGGAACGCGAAACCGTCGAAGCACCCTTCACCGGCCTCCTCGTCGGGGTTCTCGAAAACCCCGTCGTGTATCCGGGCAATCCGCTCTGTCACATCGTCGAACTGAACGCGGACACCCGCCGGGCGCTGAAACGCGACCGGGCGCACGCCGAAACCGAGGGCGACGTGCAACCCCCGGGATACGTCGGCACGCCCGAACTCGCCGATCAGTGATCCCGGGGTCGTCTCGACCGAGAAACCGGCAATCTTCGAGTTGCCGACTCGATGACAGCTAATTTTGCCGCAAAACGGAAGTCGGACGGGTGAGAGGTCCGAATACCGAACTGATGGGGCACTTTTACGCCGAAATCCGACATCCGACGCTCCCTTCGGAAGAGCTATCAACGCGGCCGCAGTTCGCCGGCGCGAACGCGGACAGGTAGTAACTTCTATTTGCTCCCAGTACCGACCATCCGATTGGAATGAGTCAATCGTACAACCGGGGCCTCATCGAGGACTTCGGCCGTTGGCGCGAGTTTTCGGCCGGGATGTGGGCCTGGATTTTCCACAAATTTACCGGATGGGTACTCATCGGCTACCTGTTCACGCACATCGCCGTACTGAGTACCGCCACGGCAAATCCAGAGACCTACAGAGCCACCATCCAAGGACTCGAAGGGCTGACCATCGTCCGAATCGGTGAAGTGGGCCTGCTCGCCGTGGCCGTTTTCCACATTCTCAACGGCGTCAGGCTACTCTTCGTCGACTTGGGTGTCGGACTCGAATCGCAGGACAAGAGCTTTTACGCCTCGCTCATCGTGACGGCCGTCATCGTCTTGGCGAGCGTTCCGACGTTCTTGGAGGGGGCGTTCTGAATGGCAGAGCGCTATTCTTCCTTCCAGAGCGGAAGCATGACGTGGTTCCTTCAGCGCGTCACGGCGGCGTTCCTCGTCGTCGTGCTGGCGTTCCACTTCTTCATGCTCCACTTCGTCCACCACGCGCCCGAAATCACGTTCGCGGGGACGCAGGCTCGGATGTCCCAGTGGGGGTATTTCCTCACGATGACGCTGTTCCTCATCACGGCGGCGTTCCACGGCGTCAACGGCGTCTACGCCGCCCTGCTCAATCAGGGCCTCACGGGCGGTCGAAAGACCGCGGTCAAATGGGTCCTCATCGTGGCCGGCGTTCTGCTCTCGGCACAGGGAATCTACGTCGCACTCGTCATGAACGGGTTGATATCATGAGCACGCAACTATCCGAAGAGACGGAAGCCGAAACCGAAACGGAGCGCATCGAAACCCCCGGCGACCGCCGCCGAGCGGAAAAGAAGGCCCGAAACGAGCAGTCAACCGAGGCGCAGGAGTCGCCCGAGACGGACGAGGAGACGGTCCACCTCAAGGTGTTCCGCTACGACCCCGAGGTCGAGGGGAAGATGGAACCCCGCTTCGACGACTTCCACGTTCCCCTCGAAAAGGGGATGACCGTCCTCGACGCGTTGATGTACGCACGTGACCGCTTCGACACGACGCTCACGTTCCGTCACTCCTGCCGACAGGCCATCTGCGGCAGCGACGCGCTGTTCATCAACGGCACGCAGCGACTCGGGTGCAAGACCCAGATTTCGGACTTGGACGGGCCGGTCCGCGTCGAACCGCTCCCGCACGCCGAGGTCGTCAAGGACCTCGTGGTCGATATGGAGCACTTCTACGACCAGATGCACTCGGTCGAACCCTACTTCCAGACGGACGACAAGCCGAGCGACGAACTGGAAGAACAGCGCCAGAGTCGCGAAAACCGCGAGAAGATCAAGATGTCCACGCGTTGTATCTGGTGCGGCGCGTGTATGTCCTCGTGTAACATCGCGGCCGGCGACAACCAGTATCTCGGCCCGGCGGCGCTGAACAAGGCGTTCCGGTTCGCCATGGACAAACGCGAAGGCGAGGAGATGCGGAAACACCGCTTCGAAACCCTCGATCAGGAACACGGCGTCTGGCGCTGTCAGACCCAGTTCTCCTGTACGAACGTCTGTCCGAAAGACATCCCGCTGACCCAGCACATTCAGGAACTCAAACGGGAAGCGGTGAAGAACAACCTCAAGTTCTGGTAAGCCTAATTCAGACACAATGTACGAACACGACGTAATCGTCGTCGGTGCGGGCGGTGCGGGGCTTCGTGCGGCCATCGCGGCCCACGAGGAGGGTGCGGACGTCGCCCTCGTCACGAAGCTTCATCCCGTGCGAAGCCACACCGGCGCGGCGGAAGGCGGTATCAACGCGGCACTGAGAGAGGGCGACGACTGGGAACTCCACGCCTACGACACGATGAAGGGGTCGGACTACCTCGGCGACGCCCCAGCGATCGAGACGCTCTGTCAGGACAGCCCGAAAGAGACGATTCAACTCGAACACTGGGGGATGGCGTTCTCCCGCGAGGACGACGGCCGGGTGTCACAGCGCCCGTTCGGAGGACTCTCGTTCGCCCGAACGACCTACGCGGGTGCGGAGACGGGTCATCACCTGCTCCACACCATGTACGAGCAGGTCGTCAAACGCGGCATTCAGGTGTACGACGAGTGGTACGTCACCAACCTCGCGGTCACGAATCAGGACGATCCCGCGGAGCGCGACTGTCACGGCGTCGTCGGCTACGACATCAAATCGGGCAACGTCGAGGGCTTCGTCGCCCGAAACGGCGTCATCCTGACGACCGGCGGCCTCGGACAGGTCTTCGACCACACGACCAACGCGGTGGCCAACACCGGCGACGGTGCCGCGATGGCCTACCGCGCGGGCGTCCCGCTGGAGGACATGGAGTTCATCCAGTTCCACCCGACGACGCTTCCCTCGACCGGGGTTCTCATCTCCGAGGGCGTACGCGGCGAGGGCGGCATCCTCTACAACAGCGAGGGCGAGCGGTTCATGTTCGAACACGGCTACGCGAACAACGAGGGCGAACTCGCCTCCCGCGACGTGGTCGCCCGTGCCGAACTGACCGAAGTGAACAACGGGCGCGGAATCGAAGACGAGTACGTCCACCTCGACATGCGCCACCTCGGCGAGGAGCGCATCATGGACCGCCTCGAAAACATCCTCCATCTCGCGGAGGACTTCGAGGGTGTCAACGCGCTCGAAGAACCGATGCCCGTCAAACCCGGTCAGCACTACGCGATGGGCGGCATCGAAACCGACGAGAACGGTCACACCTGCATCGACGGCCTGTACGCAGCGGGCGAGTGTGCTTGCGTGTCCGTTCACGGGTCGAACCGCCTCGGCGGCAACGCGCTGCCCGAACTCATCGTCTTCGGCGCCCGCGCGGGCCGTCACGCCGCCGGGAAAGACCTCGGCGAACCCGAGATCACGACCGGCAAGACGGACGACACCGAGATGGGCGACGTCGATACGCCCGTCGAACCCGGCGCGGTCGCATCGGACGACGACGGCGCGGTGGCGGACGGCGGCGCGACGCTCGCCGACCCGACCCAGACGGTCGAAGCCGCGTTGGAGGCCGAGCGAAACCGCGTCGAAACCCTCCTCGAAAAGGACGACGGCATCCAGCAGGCCGAACTCCGGGCAAAACTCCAGAAGGCGATGACGGCGAACGTCAACGTCTTCCGGAACGAGGACGGACTCAAGCAGGCGCTTCGCGACATCCGCGAGGTCCGCGAGGAGTATCAGGACGTGTACGTCAACGACCCGTCACGCACGTTCAACACCGACCTCATCCACACCATCGAGATGCGGAACCTCATCGACCTCGCCGAGGCCATCACGCTCGGCGCGTTGGCCCGTGACGAGTTCCGTGGCGCTCACTGGCGACAGGAGAACCAGAACCGCCGCGACGACGTGTGGCTGAAACACACGCTCCTCTCGTGGGAGGACGGCACGCCGCAACTCTGGTACAAGCCGACCATCCTCGAAGGCGAAAACAAGACGTACGAGCCGAAAGAACGCAGTTACTAAGAACCCACCTTTTACGACGGTCGAAAGCCAGCGGTCGGGTCGAAACGACCTGACCGCTGGCAGTCTCTCTGTAAAAGCTGGACCAAAAGCATACCTCCTTCATTTTGCCGAACGACTCGCTGGGCGAGTCGTTCGGCTCCATTCAGTCGGTAGCCCGGAAAATCTCCGATTTTCCGGTGTCTCACGATTGCGGCGCGACTGTGACGGCTCGAAAGACCACGATCTTTCGGTGAGTGACTGGGTGGTTGTGTCACCTGCCGACTTTGAATGGTAGCGCCGATTGCTGATTCGGTGGTCGCGCTGCTCTTCGTTTTTCAGTGGTCACGTAGAAGCTGTCCGTTCGGGTGCGTCGATACACATGCGTCATTTCGTCCGTTTCATCCGGCGAGCGTCGTGAGAAGCGCGTCGACGCTCCACCCCGCGGCGTCGACGATTTTGAATCCGAGATAGATACCGACGATTCCCATGATCCCGGGCAGTTCGGGCGGCGCGGGAATCGGCGCGCCGACGAACTTGAACAGTGCGCCGGTCAGCAGTCCGGTCAGTAGCGCGAGCGCGGTGAGTGTGTAATCCATCGGCTATGCACTCCGAAGACGGCGGTGAAAAGTGGTTCGGAGTCAACGGCACTGCGAGAGCGTGTGCGCCGCCGCCAACGGCATCGATATCCACGCCTCGTCTCGTGTAATGTCGGCGATGATGGCTAACTCGTCGCCGTCCTCGTCTTCGTCGACGGCGAACATCACGTCGCCGTCGGGAATCTGTTCGTCCAAGTCATCGGTTGCGCGTGTCCAATTCAGATTCGATCACCGTCATTCACTCGCCGTTGCTTGGCAAGCACGGAGGTGTATCTCGCCTTCATCCCCTTTGTTATGGACTTCCTTCCGCGTCACAATAACCCCTTACCGGGCCGAAAACCGCGGTTTCGAGGGGTTGACGGGGTAGTAGGGGTATCGAACAGCGTCGGGCCGGAAGTACGCGCTGGATAACAAAGTACCAGCCGAGAATACGACCCTCACGGACTGATTTCGATGCCTTTCCGAGAACAACGGACGGACCAGCACCGCACGAAAACAACACGTGAGTTATTACCGACATGAGCCACGAAACGAACGACTCCTGGTGGGCCAAAATCACACAGCCGGTGTTGGAGTTCCCCGTCGATTTAGCTATCCTCGGTATCGTCGTCATACTCCTTTCACTTGCGCTCGTACAACCGATGGTGTACGGAACCCCGCTCGCCGTCGCGTTGGGACTTCCGCTCGTGTTCTTCGCGCCGGGGTACGCCCTCGTCGCGTTCCTGTTCCCGAAGGAGGGGTCGTCGCAGTCGCAGAAGTGGACGAGTCCGGCAAGGGTCAGACAGCACGGCGTCACGGGCGGCGAACGCTGTGCACTCTCCTTCGGCGTCAGCGTCGCCCTTTTGACGCCGGTCGGAGTGCTGTTTTCGCTCGCTCGCCTGCCGTTCGTCCCGGTGTACGTCATCGCCGCCGTCGCCGCTTTCACGCTCCTCGTCTCGATCTTCGCGGTCGTTCGCCGGTTCAACGTCCCGAAAAAGAGCCGACTGTCGGTGTCGGTCCGCGGGGGCGTAACCCATCTGTACCGTGTCATCTTTCACGAGGAGTCGGCGGCGGACGTGGTACTCAATCTGGCGCTCGTCCTCTCGGTCATCGTCGCGCTGACGACCGTGGGATTCGCCGTCGCCGCCCCGCAGGACGGGGAACACTTCTCGAACCTGTCGTTGCTCACGCGGAACGATAACGGGGACTACGTCACGGAGGGTTACCCCACGAACATCACGGCGGGCGATCCGAAACCCGTGTTCGTCTCGGTGCAGAACCACGAGGACGAGACGACGGAGTACACCGTCGTCGCTCAACTTCAGCGCGTGGAGCAGCGTCCGAACGGCGGTGCGCGCGTCACGGAACGCGAGGAAATAGGTCGGTTTGACCGTCGGGTTTCGGCGGGTGAGAGGTGGCGAACGCGCCACGACATCGATCCGACCATGACCGGTGAGGACCTTCGCCTCGTCTATCTCCTCTACAAGGGCGACCCGCCAAGCGACCCGACAACGAAGAACGCGGTTCAACACACCCAGATTTGGGTCAACGTGACAGCATAATGTGGCCGTGGGAACATCTCGCGTTCGGCTATCTCTCCTACTCCGTTTTCAGACGCCTGTGGACGGGACGCGCGCCGCGAAGCGACGCAGTGGTCGTCCTCTGCGTTGCGACGCAACTCCCCGACCTCGTGGACAAACCGCTCGCGTGGTCCCTGTCGGTGCTTCCGAGCGGGCACTCGCTGGCCCACTCGCTCGTCACCGCGGCCCCGCTGTCGGCGGTCGCACTCCTCTTGGCCCACCGAGCGAAGCGAACCGATATCGGCGTCGCGTTTACTGTGGGCTACCTCTCGCACCTCGCGGGGGACATCATCTACCCCATCGCAGTCGGTAAGACTCCCTCGTATGACTTCCTGCTGTGGCCCCTCGTTCCCGTCCCGACCGACCGGTCAGGTCTCGGGTTTCTGGCACGATTTCACGAGTACTTCGGCGACTACGTCACACATCTCAGCGATCCGGCGATCAGGGGATACATCGCGCTCGAACTCGGCCTGTTGCTGGGCGTGTTCTGCCTCTGGCTCTTCGACGGCATGCCGGGCGTGCCGCGGAAAATCGTCCGTTACGCGCCGGTAATCGGTCGATAACGATCACTCCCTGACGTCTTTCATTCCGTCGAGGGTACCGTTCCGCAGCGGTGACAGGTGACGCTGTCGGGGCCGATTCTCGCGCCGCACGACGGACAGTTCGCTTCGTCGGCCGGGTCCGTGGAATCGCCTCCCGACTGCGATGACAGTCCGATTGCGACCAGCACGAGTCCCGCGATGATGATGCCGATTTGGCCGAAAAACGAGCCGATGCCGAAGAAAACGAGCGCGATTCCGGCCGCGACGAGCGGATTCTCCATACTTCCGCCAGCGATGGCCGAATAATAAGTTTTGTCAGGTGTCCTGCCTATCTGAACCGCTTGTACATGTCCGTCAGCAGGTTCATCATTCTCGTGCCGCGTTCCAAACTGTGATACCGGACGAGTTCCGGGTTGAACTTCGCCTTGTACCCGCAGAGTCGGCGCTCGTTCGCGCCGACGAGGTCGTAGCGCGGGATTCCCTCCTCCATCGCGTCGCGCATGATGGCCCAGTCCACGAGGTCGTTGATGGGCACGTTGAGGTCGTGTTTCGCGCCGCCCTGCCAGCGGTAGACGCGTTCGTCGTCCGCCAACGCGACCATTCCGCCCGCGAACTCGCCGTCCACGTCACAGACGTAGGGTCGGACCGCGCCGTCGGGCAGGAACCGGTAGAGGTCCACGACGAACTGCGGCGAGAGGCGGTACGGTTCGTCCTGTTCGTCGTGACGGGCTTTCACCTGCCCGATGATTTTTCGAATCGCTTTCGGCCCGCCGACGTGGATTTCGTACCGTTCGTCGTCGGTCCTGATGTTGCTCCGGGCGTCGCCGCTGAAACTGGACAGCACGTCGTCTTCGCCGGGCGTGAGGTCTACCTCGTAGGTGTGTCGCGGCTGAATTTCGAACTCGTTCCACTCGAACGGACGGACGTCGTCGTAGTTTCCGCCCGTCCGAACGTGGACGTACTTCGGCGCGAACTCTCGGTCGAGCCAGTCGAGACAGCCGTCGATGAACCGTCGGTGTCGTCGCTCCGCCTTCCGTCGCTTCAGTTTCCCCATGTTCAACAGGACGGGGCCGAGGTGCGGGAGCCAGAGATTCGGCGGCGGCGAAAACGCCGTGGTCACACCTCCTTTCGAGATGGTGAAGGCGGGAAACAGCCCGACCGGTTCCTGTCCCTTGTAGCCCACGAGCGGATGGAACGTCGCGCCCGTGTGATCCGCCTGCACTTCGAGAGCCTCTAACCGGTGGAACACGGCCCCCTGTGGCGACCGCTCCACGAGTCCGTTCCAGCGTTCCACGTCGTTCGTCCGTTCTACCCTGATGCCGTTCTTTTCGATTGTAACACTCATTCGAGGTATCCGAGGTCTGCAAGTCGCGTTTCCACGCGCTCGTCGTCCGTTTCGACCGTCTCACCCGCGTCGAACGCGGGGTAGCGCTGCTCGCCCGCCGGCTCGACGACGGGCAGGACGCGCCCGTCCATCCGGTCGCTCGTCGGGAGTCCGAAGGTGGACAGAATCGTCGGTGCCACGTCGAAGAGGTGGGCACCGTCGAGGCTCGCATCGGGGTCGACTCCCGCGCCCGCCGCGGCGAAAATCCCGTTTCGCTTGTGGTTCCACGGTTCGCGCGGTTTCCCGAACTGCTGGCCGCGCAGTTGGGCCGAGAGGAACTGGTCGTACTCGGCGGGAACGCACGCGATGTCCACGGCGTCATCGCTGTACGGACCGGTGAAGAACTCCTCGCGCGGGGCAACGGTTTCGAATACGGGGTCGCCGTCGGGCGTCCTGACGCCTCGTAGCTTCTCGATTATCTCCGCGCGAACCGACTCGTACTCGTCGGGCGAGACGACGCCACTCGGGTCGCGCCCCTCGACGTTGAGTCGGACGCCGCACTCGATTCGGTCGCGCATGTACGCGACGGAGTTGGGGAAGTCGACCTGTTCGGTCGCCGCACGGATGAAGTCCTCCGGGACGCGCTCGGCGACGAACGTGTCCAATCCCGCGCGTTCGAGGACGGCACCGATTCGTTGACTCGTGATGCCGACCTTCGCGGCGATGGTGAGTCCCCGCTCGGCCATCCCCTGTTCGCGCGGCGAACTCTCCTTCCCTTGCTGGAGTTGGTTGCCCGCGATGGTGGACCACGACGGCATCCCTTCGCCGCCGCGGGCGGTTTCGACGTACCCCTCCTCGTGCAGGAAGTCGTTGACCCGGAACTCGTAGCCGGTGTACTCGCCGATGCCGTGGTCGCTGGCGACGACGACCGTTTCCGGGTCGCAGGCGTCGAGGATTTTCCCGACCTGTTCGTCCACCGCCTCGTAGACGGCGCGGACGACGTCCTCGTCGCCGGGATGTTCGTGAAACAGCGTGTCCGTACTCTGGAATTGAACGAAGCCGAAGTCGGGGTCGAACCGATCCGCGAGGTATCTAAATGCGTCACCGCGCATGCGTGTGAGACGGCGATACCATTCGACCGATTTGTCCTCGGGGAGGTTTCGCGGCGGATACACCCGGTAACCGCCTATTTCTTCCCGAACGTCGTCGAGAAGCCCGTCGGGATGGCACGCCGGGTTCTCCGGCGCGGTGTATCCCGGCAGTACCGCGCCGTCGATTTCCCGCGGCGGGTGCGTGACCGGTGCGTTGACGACGACGCTCGAAAGTCCGTGTTGATCGAGCAGTTCCCACAGCGTGTACTCGCGGACGCGGCTCGCGTTAACGACGTCCCAGTCGTAGCCGTCGAAGTGAAGAAAGCCGAACACGCCGTGTTTCCCGGGGTTGACTCCGGTGTACAGCGACGGCCACGCGCTCGGCGTCCACGGCGGAAGCTGTGATTCCAGTGGCCCGGATGACCCCTCGTCGAATATCGAGCGGAGGTTCGGCAGCGCGTCCTCCTCGAACAAGGGTTCGAGGACGGACCGGCACCCCGCGTCGATGCCGATGAGAAGGGTCTGCATCTGACAATCCATGCTGCCTCGTGAAACCCCACCTTCGTCCTTTGTTATGCGTGGGTTTCCGGCCGTATATTCGGGTCGTACTCCTCGAATTCCGTATCGAACGGGATAGTAGGGCGAGCGTGCGTCTCAATACAACGTTTCCCCGGTTTCGACGCGAATTACCCTGATTCCGGTATATAGTGCCGGCTCCACGGTGGCGGAGATCTTGACCTTCGGCGGTCCACTCGCCGCTCCACTCGATTCGGCCAGTACACTTAAATTCGCAATACAGCATTGAAGGAGAATCGGAACGTACTTAAATCAGTAAGATAGCATTGAACCTGCAATGGCACGCGACGAAACGACACACAAGCGGATCGAAACCAACGAGAAATTCGAACGTAACCGGCGATCGTTCCTGAAAGCGGCAGGTGCGGCGGTAACGACCGCAGTCGGTCTCGGCGTGGCAGGCGGAAGCGCCAGTGCGAGCGAGTATGAGACGATTACCGTCCCCGCTGGCAGCACGAAGGACATCACGGTCGGCGATGGCAAGAACTTGGAGAACACCCTGATCGACCAGAGCGCTCCGGGCGCGGCGGCGACGATTCGCGCCAGTGGAAGCGACTGGGCGATCCGAAACGTCGGGTTAAAAGGCGGTTGTGGCGCGACCAATTTCGGCTTCTTCAGTATCATGCCGAGCGTTTCCTCGGGCGGCAAGGGTGTCATCGAGAACGTCTACATGGGCGACGGCGCGGAGACGAACAGCGCCAACGAGGCCCAACCCGGTGGTCTCTGGGTTAACGCGAATGCGCCCCACGAGGGCGACCTCACGATTCGGAACACGAACATTCAGAAGTACGCGAACAACGGTCTGTACGGGAGCGGTCCCGGTGCGGCGAACGGTGCCGGGTCGGGCGGTCCCGTCAAAGTCGAGGGCTGTTACTGTGCGAACAACGACATCGCCAACGTCCGCCTCGGAACGCCGGGTTCGCATGTGAAGGATACCGTCATCGAGAACAACGGCGCTCCCGTACATCACCCGAACGGACCGAACAAGCGCGGAATCTGGGGCTGGTATGTTCCCATTATCGTGGAGAACTGTGATGTCCGCACCACCGAATACGACGCGGTGAACGGTGGGTTCCACGGCGGCGAGGTCATGGTGAAGAACTCGCAGGTGAAGGGACCGACGAGCGGCTCGGTCGAGACGAAGAACGTCGGCAGCAACCCGAAGACGAAGATTCCGAAGACGGTCCCGAAGAGTGCGGAACAGGCGGCAAAAGGCAACTGAACGGCCAACTAGTGCGATTATGTGACATCTTTTCCCGTCGATACGGGTTCTATCCCCGGTAAGCTACCGTTTCCGCGCGGAAACGTCAGCATTATATCCATAGGTCCTGATAGCAATAACCTTTAAATTTCTACAAATCCCCCGGGTCTGAACCGTAATTTACTTAAATTGGTACTGTGGCATTGAATTCATGGCACGCGACGATGCGGTACGCGACGTACCGAACAACGGTCTGTTGAAGCGACGTTCGTATCTGAAATTCGCCGGAGCGACGGCGGCGGCGTTCGCAGCCGCCGGCTCGGCGACCGGAAAGAAGTATCGAACCATTACCGTCCCGGCGGGGACGAAAAAGACCATCGAGGTCGGCGACGGTGAGACGTTCGAAAACGTCCTCATCGATATGACGGCGAACGGTGCATCCGCACAGATCCTCACCACCGGGTCCGGATGGACAGTTCGAAACGTCGGATTCAAAGGCACGCATCCGGGCGGACACTACCTCATGACACCCGGTGTCTCGGCGACGAACGGCACCGGATTGGTCGAGAACGTTTACATGGGCGACGGACAGGTCGCTCGAACCAAGAGCGGTGGAATCTGGCTCAACGCGAACCTCCCCCACCGCGGCACCATCACTTTCCGTAACGTCCACATCGCGAAGATGATAGACAACGGCCTGTACGGTTCGGGTCCCGGAGCACGAGGGTACGGCGGGAACCTCCACGTCGAGTCCTCGTACTTCAAAGGCAACACCATCGCCAACGTCCGCCTCAACGGGAAGACACGCCCCTGCAACGTGACGAACACCGTGGTCGATACGAGCGGAAATCAGGCCTGTGGCGTCGGTTGTTCCGCCCCCGGTTCGAAGAACACGCGCGCGATCTGGTCGTGGTACGGCGAAACCCACCTTCGAAACTGTGACATCGTCGGTTCCATCTCGACCGCCCACGGCGGGACGGTCACGAAGACGAACACCCGGACCGGTAGCAGTGCGGACCTGACGCCGCCGAAAGGCGTTCCGATGACCGCGGAACAAGCCGCGAGCGGCGCGGGCGGTAGCTCCGGCAACCGCAAGCAGTCCACCGCGAAAAAACAGGCCAAAGCACGGGGTCTCCCGAACGTCATCAGTATCTCCAGTTCGAACTCCGGTGCGCCCGCCTCCTACGAGTTCGAGGTCGCCGGAAAAGTGCGAAAATCCACCGACCGCGGTGCGTCGAAGGACAGCGACGACAGCCTCAAGCACGGCATGGCGAAGGGTTCGGTCGCGGGCGGTACCGACAGCTATCGGTTCTCCGGAACGCTCGCGAGCTTCAGCCTCGACGGCAACGCGACCGTCTTCTTCAACGGCACGAAGGTCACGCCGGGTAAACTCGGCCTGCCGAAGACAATCGTCATCGACGGAACCGTAAACGAAGGCTCCAACGCCTACTCGTTCGACGTGGACGGTTCGGTCGCGAAATCCCATGCCCTCGGGTCGGTGAACAAGCACGACTCCGTCCACGGCACTCGCGTCGAAGGGGAAGTCTTCGGCGGCAAGGACGGCTACCGCTTCTCCGGCGACCTGAAACGCCTTCAAATCGACGGCAACGCACGCATTTCACTCGGAACGGAGGAGTGATCGATGGGACAACCTCTCTGGGAGCGGCTTCCAACGGACCCGGACCTCGAAGGTGACCTCGGCTACGAGATCGACGAATGGGACGTCATCCGCGCCCGTCGGGACGGCCGTGGCCGTCTCATGTTCCTTCCGAAGGACAGCGAGATGCTCCGCGACGATGCGTTCATCCTCGCCGACCCGGACGCCGTTTGCAACGTCGAAAACAGACAGTAAGCGGCGCTCTTCATTGCCCTTCTGCACGCCGCAGTTCCGGCGGTAATCCCTGTACGGTTCGGCGTCGGTAGTAGAGATACTGACCGATGGCCGAAACGCCGTACACGATGAGGATGATTATGGCAGTGGCGATGCCGGAAATCAGCGCGAACGGGTACACGTTGAACCAAACGCCGATGACGAGGAGGATGCTCCCGATAGAGAGGGCGAGGTAGTACCTGTCCCACGGAAGCGCGGGTCTGGAGACGTCCCCGAGGTACGTGTCGAGTTCGCGTGCGCGTCGAGAGAGCGAAATCGTCCCCTCGTCGCGGTCGTACTCGACGATACCCGCGTCATCGAGTTTCGGGAGATGGGTCTGATAGAGCGAGATGTAGACGCGCTTTCGCTGCTCGCTCGTCAAGCTGGACAGCGTGGTCTGGTTTTCCCACACCGCCACTTGGTCGGTCAGGTCCGAAAGTTCGACGAGACCTCCCTCCCGACGCAAGTAGTAGAGCGCGTAGCGCCGCCGTGGACTCTTGAGAACCTCGAACACTTGGTCCTGTGAGAGTCCGGAACTAGCCATTGTGTGAAGACAGCAGTTGCTCGCTCATCGAAACCAATACACCTCCGTTCGCGTACGTGACCACCCTGTAGTCACGGATGCCACCACCGCATACACCGGCAATCACCGCTTCCCCACTTTGTTACCACGGTGCTGTTTCGGGGTAGTGTCGCCATACAGTTCGTCTATCCGTTGATACCGACCGTTCCCGACAGGATAACGTCGATTTCGGCGCCGTAAGGCCTCGTGGAAGGGCTAGTCCCGAACTACCTGCCGCCAAGGAGCGTATAACAAAGAGGACAGGTAGAGCATGCAGGATAACGCCCTTCCGTCGCCTGCGTGGCGGAATCGGGCGAATTCACGAACTAACCTATGAACTCACTACCATCCACTGACACGCCCTGTGATTCGTGTCTCCGCTGGGGTGGTCGCCCGTGACCGAACAACGGAGTCACGACCGGACCGGCCACTCCGAAACGACGGTTGGATACGCCTATTCGGACGATTCCGCGCCTCCGGTCATCGGCGACGACGCGACCATCCGTTCGGGAACGGTCATTTACGACGACGTGACCATCGGCGACGACTTTACGACCGGCCACGGTGCGCTCGTCCGGGAGGAGACCACCATCGGCGACGACGTTATCGTCGGCACAAACGCGGTTATCGACGGCCAAACGACCATCGGCTCGAACGTGAGCATGCAGACGAACGTCTACATCCCGACGAATACCACCATCGGCGACCGAGTGTTCGTCGGCCCGGCGGCCACGTTCACGAACGACCCGTACCCGATTCGACAGTCGAGCGACCTTGAAGGTCCGACGCTCGAAGACGACGTTTCCATCGGGGCGAACGCGACCCTCCTTCCCGGAGTCACGGTCGGTAGCGGGGCGTTCGTCGCCGCCGGTGCGGTCGTGACCGACGATGTCCCGCCGGAGACGCTTGCGGTCGGCGCACCCGCGGAGATCCGACCGCTTCCCGAGTCGCTCGGCGGAGGGAACGAACTGTGATACCCATCGCCGACCCGAAACTGGGCGAGGAAGAGATCGAAGCGACCACCGCCTGCCTCGAAGAGGGACAGCTCGCGGACGGGCCGGAGGTCCGGCAGTTCGAAGACGAGTTCGCGGCCTTCTGTGGCACCGAGTTCGGCGTCGCCACGAGCAACGGAACGACGGCCCTCCACGCCGCCTTCGAGGCGCTCGACATCGGGCCGGGCGACCGGGTGGTAACGTCGCCCTTCTCGTTCGTCGCCAGCGCCAACGCGATTCGGCTGGCCGGTGCGGAACCGGTCTTCGCCGACATCGACCCGGAGACGTACACGCTCGACACCTACGCGACCGAGCAGGCCGTGCGGGAACACGAGGCCGACGCGATTCTCGCGGTCCACCTGTACGGACTGCCCTCGGAGATGAGCCACTTGCAGGACATCGCCGATACACACGACGTCGCGCTCGTCGAGGACGCCGCACAGGCACACGGTGCCGAATACGACGGTCGGACCGTCGGGTCGTTCGGCGACGCGGCGTGTTTCTCCTTCTACCCGACGAAGAACATGACGACGGGTGAGGGAGGAATGGTGACGACCGACCGTCGGGACGTCGCCGAGCGCGCCGCGAGTTACGTCAACCACGGCCGCACGGCGAGCGGCGGATACGACCACGTTCGCCTCGGCCACAACTTCCGGATGACCAGCATGGCCGCGGCCATCGGCCGCGTACAGTTGTCGCGCCTGCCGAAGTACAACGAGGCGCGGCGCGCCAACGCGGCGTATCTCACCGACCGACTCCGGGACGCGGCGGTCAAGCCGCCCATCGAACCGGACGCCTGTCGGCACGTCTACCACCAGTACACGATTCGTGCCGAGGACCGGGACGGCCTCCGGGAGCACCTCGAATCGGAAGGCGTCGGGACGGGTATCTACTACTCGACGCCGATTCACGAACAACCAGCGTACGACCACGTCGACCACGAGGCTCCGATTTCGGAGCAGGTAGCCGAGAACGTCCTCTCGCTGCCCGTCCATCCCGGACTGTCGGGGGACGACGTGCGAACCATCGCATCAGCCATCACAAGTTATGAGTGAACCAACGAACGCAGTCGTCATCGGCGTCGGAAGCATGGGCCGCCATCACGCCCGCGTCTACAGCGAACTCCCCGAGGTGAACCTCGTCGGGATTCACGACGTGGACGAGGAGAACGCGGCGGAGGTCGCCCGAAATCACGGGACGCAAGCGATCGACATGGAGACGGCCATCGAAAACGCGGACGTCGCCTCCATCGCCGTTCCGACACCGTACCACTACGAAACCGCGAAACAGTGCATCGACGGCGGCGTTCACGTCCTCGTCGAGAAACCGTTCGTCGCCGACCCCGACGAGGGGTTGGACCTGATTTCGCGCGCGGAGAAGGCGGACGTGACGATTCAGGTCGGGCACATAGAGCGATTCAACCCGGCGATTCGAACGCTCTCGGAGATCGTCTCCGAACTCGACATCATCGCCATCGACGCACAGAGACTCGGCCCGCCGCCGGAGGGACGCGCGGTGGACGTGAGCGCCGTGATGGACCTGATGATTCACGACATCGACGTCCTCCTGTCGCTCGTGGACGACGATATCACGTCGGTCACCGCGGTCGGCACGCGGGACAACCGCTACGCCAGTGCGAGCATCGAGTTCGACGACGGCGTCGTCGCCGGACTCACAGCGAGTCGGGTGACACAGGAGAAGGTCAGAAAGCTCTCGATCACCGCGGCGGAGTGCCGGGTGAACGTCGATTACACCAACCAGTCCGTCGAGATTCACCGTCACTCCATGCCGGAGTACATCGAGGACAACGGCGACCTTCGCTACCGCCACGAGAGCATCATCGAGCGTCCGACCGTCGAGAACGGCGAACCGCTGAAGAACGAACTCCGCTCGTTCGTCCGGAGCGCGAGAAACGGCTCGACGCCCGTCGTCACGGGCGAGGACGGCCTTCGAGTTCTCGAAGTCGCGCGGAAAATTGACGGGTTGGCGTCCGGGCCGAAAGAGCGGGAGGTGCATCTCGGGTGAGCCTGCGAGAGCAGACCACTCTCTACGCGAACGACGCGACGAACGCGGAACAGCGCGAAGCGTTCCTCTCCGGCGACGTTCCGGTCGCGGTGTACGGCCTCGGAAAGATGGGCCTGCCGCTCGCGGCGGTGTACGCCGACACCTGCGGGAACGTCGTCGGCGCGGACGTCGACCCGGACGTGGTGGCGGCGATCAATCGCGGCGACTGTCATGTCCAGCGTGAACCGGGTCTGGACGAACTCGTTTCCGAAACGGTGGCCGACGGCGCGCTTCGCGCGGTCGAGTCGCCGACCGAGGCGGCGGGGGACGCGGCGATCCACGTCGCCATCGTCCCGACGCCGATAACGGACAGCGACGAACCCGACCTCGCCATCCTCCAATCCGTGATGGAGAGCATCGCGGCGGGACTCTCCCCCGGCGACCTCGTGGTCGTCGAGTGCACGGTTCCGCCGCGAACGACTCGGGACGTGCTGCTCCCGATGCTGGAACGCGAAAGTGACCTCGCGCGCGAGGAGTTCGGCGTCGCGGTCTGTCCGGAACGCACGTCCAGCGGACGCGCGTTGCAGGACATCCGCGGGGCCTACCCGAAGGTGGTCGGCGGCGTGGACGACGAGAGCGCGCGCGTCGCGGAACTCATCTACGGCGAACTCACCGACAACGACGTCATCGCGGTGCGGGACGCGACCACCGCGGAGGCCGTGAAGGTGTTCGAGGGCGTCTACCGCGACGTCAACATCGCGTTAGCGAACGAACTCGCCAAAATCGCCGACGCGGCCGAAATCAGCGTCAACGAGGCCATCGAGACGGCGAACACCCAACCGTTCTGTGACATCCACAGGCCGGGACCGGGCGTCGGCGGTCACTGTATCCCGTACTATCCGTACTTCCTCATCCGGCAGTTCGACGAGGAGTTCCCGCTGTTGACTACCGCGCGCGAGGTGAACGATTCGATGCCCGCGTTCACGGTGGAAAAGGTCGAGTCCATGCTCTCCGAGGAGGGGAAATCGCTCGCGGATTCGCGGGTGCTCGTCCTCGGCCTGACGTACCGTCCCGGCGTCGAGGAGACGCGGGCGGCCCCGGCTCGACCCATCTGTGCCGACCTGACCGAACGCGGCGCGAACACGTTCGCGGTGGACCCGGTGCTCCCCGACGCCGACGGCTTCGAGGCGACGAAACTGCCGCTCGAATCGCTTTCCGACTACGACTTCGACGCGGCGGTGCTGGTGACGAACCACGACGAGTTCGCGGACATCGACTGGGACGGGTTCGAACCGATGGCCGTCGTGGACGGTCGAAACTGTCTCGACCTCTCGTGGACCGACCACCGCGTCTACACCATCGGAGGTGACTGAATGTACGAGGGAAACACCGTCGCGGTGGTCGTTCCGGCGTACGACGAGGAGGGATTGGTCGGTCGGGTCATCGACACCGTCCCCGACTTCGTCGATAGGGTGTACGCCGTCGACGACTGCTCGACGGACGGAACGTGGGAGGAGATTTGCTCCCACGCCCAGCACGCCGACCCGGTCGCGGACGGCGGGGCGATGGGCGACGGACGGATGACGTTCGACCAGCGCGTCGTGCCGATTCGCCACACGGAAAACCGCGGCGTCGGCGCGGCCATCAAGACCGGGTACTGTCGCGCCCACGAGGAGAACATCGACGTGACGGCGGTGATGGCCGGGGACGGACAGATGCGCCCGGAGATGCTGGAACGGATCATCCAACCGATCGTCGATGGCCGGGCCGATTACGCGAAGGGGAACCGCCTTTCGACGCCGGGATTCCGCGAGGGGATGTCGGCGTGGCGGAGTTTCGGCAACTGGCTTCTCACCTTCCTCACGAAGGTCGCGAGCGGTTACTGGGGGATGGTGGACCCGCAGAACGGGTACACCGCGATTTCGGGGCGGGCGCTCTCGAACCTCGACATCGAGGACGTGTACGACGATTACGGCTTCGCCAACGCCCTGTTGGTTCGCCTGAACGTCCATGGCATGCGGGTCGCCGACGTGACGATGCCCGCCGTCTACGGCGACGAGCAAAGCACGATTCGCTACTCGACGTTCATCCCGAAGCTTTCGGCGCTGTTGCTGTGGAGCTTCCTCTGGCGTTTGAAGACGAAGTATCTGGTCCGCGACTTCCATCCGCTCGCGTTCCTCTACGGACTCGGGACGCTCGGAACCGCCGCCGGGGTGCTCTCGCTCGCTCGCCGCAAGCGGGAGTCGAGCGACGGTCTCACCGCGGTGCTGCTCGGCGGCATCTGTCTCGTGCTGGCGATGACCTTCGACAGGGAGGAGAACGCGGACCTGGAGGTGGACTGCGAATGAAGGTACTGACCGTCGTCGGCGCGCGTCCGCAGTTCGTCAAGGCCGCCGCCGTCTCCCGGGTCCTCCGCGTAGACCACGAGGAGGTCCTCGTCCACACCGGGCAACACTACGACGAGGACATGTCGGACGTGTTCTTCGAGGAACTGTCAATCCCGTTCCCGGATACCAACCTCGGCGTCGGGTCCGACACGCACGGCAGACAGACCGGCGCGATGCTCTCCGGGTTGGAGGCCGAAATCGAGGCCGAAGAACCGGACGCGGTGCTCGTTTACGGCGACACAAACTCCACGCTCGCGGCGGCCATCGCTACCTCGAAGATGGACCCGCCGCTGGCCCACGTCGAGGCCGGCATGCGAAGCGGGAGCGAGATTCCCGAGGAGACGAACCGCGTCCTCACCGACCACGCCGCGGACCTGCTGTTCGTCCCCTCCACCGACGCCGCCGCCAACCTCGCGCGCGAGGGAATCACCGAGGGCGTCCACAACAGCGGCGACGTGGGGTACGATGCGCTCCTCTGGGCCCGCGAACGGGCCGACAGGAGCATCCTCTCCGAGTTCGACGTGGACGGCAGGGAGTTCGTCCTCGCAACCGTTCACCGGGACACGAACGCGGACGACCCCGACAACTTGGAGGCGATCGTGGACGCGTTGGTTTCGGACCCGCGTCCCGTCGTCCTCCCGGCCCATCCCAGAACGGTCGCCCGACTGGAGGAGTTCGACCTCTACGGCCGAGCGGAGCGCGAACTGACGCTGACGGAACCCGTCGGCTACCGGCAGTTCGTCCCCCTCCTGGACGCCGCGACGGCCGTCGCCACCGATTCGGGCGGCGTCCAGAAGGAGGCGTTCTTCCTCGACACGCCGTGTGTCACGCTCCGTGACGAGACCGAGTGGGTCGAGACGGTGGAGAGCGGGTGGAACACGCTCGTCGGCGCGGACGAAGGGGCGATTCGAACCGCCCTCTCGAACGCGACGACGCCGACGGAGAAGCCAACACCCTACGGCGATGGAACCGCTGCTGAACGAATCGTGGAGGTGCTTTCCGATGTTACCCGGCTATGAATTCGAACTGTGTTTGACCCACGACGTGGATAGACCGTACAAGCGACTGCAGGCCCCGTACTACGCCCTCAAGGACCGAAATCCTGAACATCTCTCGGCGCTCGTGCCGGGCGTCAACCCGTGGTGGCAGTTCGAGGAGATAATGGAACTGGAGGAGTCGCTGGGCGTTCGGTCGGCGTTCTACTTCCTGCAGGAGGAGTCCATCTTCCAGAAGTCCCCGAACGAGTTGCTCAATCCGCGCTACTGGATAGAGCACCTCGGTCGGTACGACCTGTTCGACGCGGACATCCTCGACGTGCTTCACGAACTGGACGACGGCGGGTGGGAAGTCGGCCTCCACGGCTCTTACGACTCCTACGACGACCGCGATGCCCTCCGGGACCAGAAGACGGCGTTGGAGGCCGCCCTCGGTCACCGCGTTCGCGGCGGTCGGCAACACCACCTGAATCGCAGCGATTCGACCTGGGAACACCATCGCGACATCGGACTGAAGTACGACGCGAGCCTCGGGTCGAGTTCCGAGTACGGGTTCGACAACGGATACGGCGTACAGCGCCCGTTCGACGACGAGTTCCTCGTTTTCCCGCTCACGATGATGGACATCGCGGTGCCGGACCCCGGCGACGACTTCGAGACGGCGTGGAACGCCTGCGAGGAAGTGCTGGCCGAAGCGGCCGAAAACGACGCCGTGATGACCATCCTCTGGCATCCGCGGATGTTCGCCGACGAGTTCCGAGGCCACCGTCGCCTCTACCGCCGCATCATCGAGTCCGCGCTCGAACGCGGTGCGTGGGTCGGCCCGCCGGGTGAACTCGCGTCCCGTATCGGCACCGCTCCGCAAAACCGAACCGGAACGGCGAGCGTACACCGTCGATAGGCCGTTCTATTGTGCGGCCGATTCACATCTTTTCCCGCCCGTAGCGATGCCCTACCTGACCGCTTCCATTACCTTCTCGGCGACAGGCGGGGGATAACAAAGTGAAAACCACCGTTATCGACTGGCGAGACGACGAATGAGAGTCGAACGTCTAGATATTACAGAATGGGACGATGCACTCCCCAGCGACGGATTTGAGGTGTTTCACCGACCGGCGGCGCTCGCCGCGATAGACCACCACGCGCCGGGTGAACTCCACCTGTACGGGGGATTCAAGGGACAGCAAGCTATCGCTTTGCTCCCGATAGTCGTTCGGAACGGGCCGCTCGGAACCGTCGCGATGTCGCCGCCGCCGGGGATGGCGATTCCGCGACTGGGACCGATAGTGATGCCCACGAGTCCGAAACGGCGGAAACAGGAGAAGGTCAACCGGGAGTTCACCGAGACGGTACTCGACCGGATTCGAACCGACTACACGGGGCGACTCGCGCAGGTCGGTTTCGATTCGCCCATGGCAGAGCGCGTGGGCGAACAGATGGAATCCGGCCTGACCCTGTTTCGAATGCTCTGTGGGACCGCCTACGGCGACCCGCGCCCCTACCTGTGGGGCGACCTGAGCGTCGAACCCTACTTCACCTACGAACTTGACTTGGCATCGACCACGGCCGACGCCGTGAAGAAATCGTTCAGCAAGAGCCTCCGGCGGGAAATACGGGACGCCGAAGAACTCGACGTCACCGTCACGCGAGAGGGAATCGCGGGCGCACGGGACGTGTTCGAACACACCGTGGACCGCTACGACGAACAGGACGAATCCCTAGGGTTGTCGTGGAACTACGTCCGCGACCTCTGGGAAGGGCTCGGTGACGCCGCCCAGACCTACGTCGCCCGCGACGACGACGGGAACTACCTGACCGGCATCACCGCGCTCTATTCGAACGACGCGGCGTACTTCTGGCAGGGCGGTGCCCGCTCGGTGTACGAGGGAACGAGCGTGAACAGCCTCGTCCACTGGCGCATCATTCAGGATATCGTGGACGACCCACCAGTCGAATCGGTGACGACTTACGACCTGATGGGCGCGAACACGGAACGACTGTGCCGGTACAAGGCGAAGTTCGGCGCAGACCTCGTTCCCTACTACCTCGTCGAATCGAGCGGGACGACCATGAACGCCGCCAAACGAGCCTACCAGTTCGTCAGAGGATGAGATACCTGTTCTTTACAAACACGCCCGCACACGTCCACCTCTATCGGCACGCGATAGAGGCCCTACAGGAACGGGGCCACGACGTGCTCGTCCTGGGGCGTGATTACGGCTGTACCCGTGCCTTGCTGGAGTATCACGACCTCCCGCACGAAATCTACGGGAAGTGCGAGACGACGAAGTACTCGCTGTTCCGCGAACTGCCACAGCACTACTTCCGGATATTCCAGAAGACCCGCCGATACGACCCGGACCTCATCTTCGGCGTCGGGTCCTACGCCGCCCACGCCGGGGCGATATCGCGCACGCCGGTCGTCGTCGTCGCCGACTCGGAGCCGACGGGCATCGATCACCTCGCGTCCCGCCCGTTCGTGGACACGTTCCTCACGCCGCACTCGTTCGGCAAGGATCTCGGCGCGAACCACTACGAGTTCCACGGATTCAAGGAACTCGCCTACCTCCATCCCGACGTGTACGACCCCGACCCGACGATTCGAAGCCGACTCGGGGTCGAACCGGACGAAGACTACGCAATCGTGCGGTTCAACGCCTTCGGGTCACACCACGACGTGGGACACTCGGGCTTCTCGCTCGAAAAGCGCCGGAAACTCGTCTCCGCGCTCTCCGAACACGCGACGGTGTTCGTCTCCGACGAGGGCGGCAATCCCGCTCCCGGCGAGTCGCACGAGTTCGACCTCCACCCAGCCCTGCTCCACGACGCGCTGGCGGAGGCCTCGCTGTTAGTCGCGGACACGCAGACGATGGTGACGGAGGCGGCCCTGCTGGGCACGCCCGCGATTCGTTCGAACTCCTTCGTCGGCGAGTCGGACATGGGTAACTTCGTCGAACTCGAACGCGAGGGCCTCATCCACAACTACCGCGACTTCGAGGACGTGTTGTCGAAGTCCCTCTCCCTCCTCGCGGACGATTCGGCGAAAGCACGACTCCGCAAACGACGGGACGAGTATCTGTCGAACATGGTGAACCTCACCGACGTCATCGTGGACGTGGCGACGACGGCGGTGGTTCCGACGGAGCGAATCGAGCGAACGGTCGCGGTGACCCACCGGTAGCAAACCCGACTTTTTCGGTACGACCCACCTGTCTCCGGGAAAGAGGTGGATAACAAAGGCCGACTCGGCCATCGAATTCGGCAACGTGTCGAGAGGAGCTTCACAAGCGAGGACTGGCATCCAGCAGGATTCACTGCGGGTACTGAACCTCGTGACGAACACAGACGCCCGCTTTTATAACGAACAACTGCGGGTTCTCGCGAAGCGCGGCGTCCGCGGAGAGACACTCGCCCCACCGGGAACCCACCGTGCCCGACAGTCGGTCACGAAACGAACACCGCGGGATTACCTGCGGTTCTTCCCGACGGTCATCCGGAACTCGCTCGACGATTACGACCTGATTCATGCGAACTACGGGTTGACCGCGCCGATGGCGCTGGCACAACTCCGACTGCCCGTCGTCCTCTCGCTGTGGGGGTCGGACCTCCTCGGCGAGTACGGATGGTTGAGCAAACTCTGTGCTCGCCACTGCGATGCGGTCATCGTCATGTCGGACCACATGGCGGCCGAACTCGACATCCAGTGCCACGTCATCCCGCACGGAATCAACCTCTCGCGGTTCGCCCCGCAACCGAAAGCGGAAGCCCGAGAAACCGTCGGCTGGGACTCGCGGGCGAAACACGTCCTCTTTCCCTACCCGCCGACGCGGGAGGTAAAGGACTTCCCGCGAGCGGAGCGGGTGGTCACGGCTGCGGGCCAGCAGGTCGAGGGGTCCGTCGAACTTCAGAGCGTGTACGGGGTTTCCCACGACGAGATGTCCACCTACTACAACGCGGCGGACGTGCTCCTCCTTCCCTCGAAGAGTGAGGGGTCGCCGAACTCCGTCAAGGAGGCGATGGCCTGTAACGTGCCGGTCGTCACGACCGACGTCGGCGACGTGGAAGAACGCCTCGCCGACGTCTCGCCGTCCCACGTCTGTCGGTCCGACGACGAGCTCGTCTCCGGACTGGTGGACGTTCTCTCCTCCCCGCGCCGCTCGAACGGCCGGGAGAACGTCCAGGACATCAGCCTCACACGTATGGGTGAACGAATCCACGCAGTCTACGAATCCGTCGTCTGATGCGCATCATCATCACCATCCAGCACCCCGCTCACGTACACTTCTTCCGAGGAATAATCGATATGCTCCAGCAGCGCGGGCACGAGGTGTTCGTCTTCGCCCGCGACAAGGACATCGCGTTGTCCCTCCTCGAAGAGTACGACATCGACCACACCGTCCTCGCCGGGTCAGCGAACTCGATAACCGAACTCGCGCGAGTACAGGCGACCTACGAAGCCAAACTGCTCCGCGAAGCGATTCGCATCCGCCCGGACGTGATGACCGCCATCGGCGGCGTCGCCGTCTCGCACGTCGCACCGCTGGTCGGCGCGCGAAGCGTCGTCTGGATCGACAACGAGGGCGTCCAGTCCCATCGAATTACGACGCCGCTCGCGCACATCATCTGTACGCCGAAGCGGTTCCGAGACGATTACGGCGACGGCCACGTCCGCTACGACGGGTTCCACGAACTCGCCTACCTGCATCCCGACCGGTTTTCGCCCGACCCGGATCGGCTCAGGGAATACGGTGTCGAACCGACGGACCCGTACTATTTCGTCCGATTTCGGGAGTGGTCGGCCCTGCACGACGTGGGCGAGGCGGGATTCTGTCACGAGGCCAAGCGTGACCTCGTTTCCTTCCTCGACGAACACGGCGAGGTGTACGTTTCGAGCGAGTCCGACCTCCCCGAGGAGTTCGCGCCCCATCGGCTTCCCGTGCCGCCCCACCTCGTCCACGACCTCCTCGCGTACGCGAACCTCTACGTCGGCGATTCGGCGACGATGGCGACCGAGGCGGCCGTTCTCGGCACCCCGTCGGTACGCGCACAGTCGTTCGCTGGTCGGGACGACATGACGAACTTCCTCGAACTGGCGGAGTACGGACTGCTTTACTCGACGGCCGACGAGTGGAAAGCGGTCGAGAAGGCGAAGTCGCTCGTGCAAACGGCGGACCGAGAAACGTTCCGTCGCCGTCGGGACCGACTGCTCGCGGACAAGATCGACGTCACGAGGTTCGCCACCGACCTCCTCGTCCGCGCCGGGACGGATCAGGCGGTCTATAACAAAGGGTGACTCCGGCGACGCTGGTGACGATTGAATGGCACGCACGTATGCACACCGACCGGAAAAGGTGGCACTCGTTCTCGGGTTCTGTGCGCTCGCCGTCGGCGTGTTCCTCGCACACGACTCGCCGGCACCGGGCTACGAACTCTCGATTTACCGAGCGACGCCGCTCCTCTTCTGGGCCGGCGCGGGAATCGCGCTCCTCCTCGGAATCGGGGTCGCGCTGTCCGCACCCGACTGGTATCGTTCGCTTGCGCTCGTTCTGGGCGGGACCACCGTCCTCTCGATTGCGTCGCTCCCGCTCATCAGGGGCTATCACTTCTACGGCCCGGGCGACTCGCTGACGCACCTCGGCTGGACGAAGGACATCGTTTCGGGCGCGATGCCGGCCTACGACCTGCTCTATCCCGGAACGCACACGATCGCCATCGTCGTCCACGAAGCGACCGGGATTCCGCTCCCGCGAGCCATGCTCGTGATGGTTTCCGCGTTCGTCCTCGTCTATCTCCTGTTCGTCCCCTTCGCCGTGCGCGTCGTCGTGGACGACGACCGAGCGGTGACGTACGCGGCGCTCTCGGGATTCATGTTGCTCCCGATAAACGCCATCAGCGTCTTCGTCATGCCGCATCCGACCTCGCAGGCGATACTGTTCCTCCCGCTGGTCATCTACCTCGTGGCGAAGTACGTCACCGCGACGAACCCCCGCGGGGTTCCGCTGCTCGGGACCGGGGCGGGCGCCCTCCTCGCGCTATCGTCGATGGCCATCGTGTTCGTCCATCCACAGCAGGCCGCAAACGTCATCCTGTTGTTCGGCGGCGTCGTCGTCGTCCAATTCGTCTATCGATTGTTCCGCGACGAACACGCCATCGCCCGCCATCGACCGATGTACACACAGACGTTCTTCCTCTCGGCGATTTTCCTCGCGTGGTCCCCGTTCCACCGGCGTTCGGGCGGGGCGGTCAAATCGCTCATCAGCAGCCTTCTCTCGGACCCGACCGCGGGTGCGGACTCCGCCCACGCGGCCGCAAGCCTCTCGCAACTCGGGGGAAGCATCAAACTGCTGTTCCTGAAACTCTTCCTCGTCAGCTTCCTCTTCCTGGTTATCGCGGGCTTCTTCATGCTCGCCGGCCTGCTCAACCGCGTCCGTGGAACCGATACGAGCGCGTTCAGCAAGTACATCGCCGTGGGAACGTTCCCGTTGGGTGTTCTCTTCGTGGCCTTCCTCATCGCCAGTTACGGCCAGTTCCACTTCCGCGTCCTCGGGTTCATGATGGTCCCCGTCACGATACTCGGCGGGGTGGCCCTCGCGCGCGTCGTGGATTGGCTCGGGGGAAAACTCTCCTTTCGGCCCGACGGGGCGCTCGCCGGAATCGCGGCGGTGCTGTTCGCCGTCATGCTGGTTCTCTCCCTCTTGACGGTATTCCACTCGCCGTACATGTACCAGCCGTCCGGGGACGTCTCCAACGCAGAAATGTCCGGCTTCTCGACGGCGCTCTCCCAGCGCGGCGAGACGACGTTCACCGGACTTCGGGCCCCGGGCGAACGGTACTCGGACGCGATTCTCGGCTTCGAGCGGAGCAGAAGCGCCGACTTCCGGGGACAGGGTATTTACGGCAACTACAACGCCACGGGGGAGAACTTCACCGCGGGCCGGTTGAAGCAGGTCTTCGACGGGCCGCGCTACCTGCCGATAACCGAAGCGGCGAGGGAGCGCGAACTGGCGGTGTATCGCGGGCTTCGGTTTCCGAAACGCGGGTTCAGAACGTTGGAGAGTCGCCCCGGCGTGAACCGGGTGCAGTCCGGCGGCGGGTTCGACCTCTACTACATCAGATGACACATCAACGACACAACCTCATCCGATAATGGACGCAAAATCATTCGCACGTGGATTCAAGGCATCGTTGGGCGCTCGCGCGGTTCACATGGGTGCGACCGGGTTGTTGGTTCTCCTCCTCACCCGGTTCCTGCTCACGCCGACCCAGTACGGTATCCTCGGGAGCGCGCTCGCAGTGTTCGGCGTCGCGGGACTGTTCGCCGACCTCGGCACCTCGAAATCCGCGGCCCGGTACGTCACCGAATACAAGGAACGCGACCCGGGGCAGGTTCCCTACGTACTCCGTGCCGCGCTGACCTACCGGGTCATCGCCGTCGTCCTCGTGGCCGGGGTGTTCGCCGTCTTTTCGGGGTCCATCGCCCGCCTCGTCAATCAACCCGAACTCGCCCCGCTGATGATCTTCGGCGCGGGGTACATCGCGTGTTACTCGCTTTCGACGTTCGCCGTCGTCGTGTTCCAGGGCTTCAACCGGGTGACGTGGAGCGCGGTGACGAGAGCGACGGGAAGCGTGAGCCTCCTCGTTTTCGTCGTCGTCGGCGTCCTCGTCTTCGGTGGCGCTGAGGGGGCACTCTTCGGGTACGTCGTGAGCTATGCGGTGGCCACGGTCGTCGGGTTGGGCGTCCTCTACTGGAAGTTCTATGCGCCCAGCGATGCCGCCGACGAGTCCGAGGACGGACTCGCCAACCGCGTTCTCAAGTACAGCATTCCGCTCACGGCGACGCAAGGGGCGAACGTCCTCGACAAGCGCATCGACACCATCCTCGTCGGGGCCATCAAGGGCCCGCTGGCGGTGAGCCACTACTATCTCGCCAAGAACATCGCCACGTTCATTCAGGCTCCGGCGGCCTCCCTCGGGTTCACCATTTCGCCGACCTACGGCGAGCAGAAGGCGGAGGACGCACGGAACGCCGCCGCCAGCCTCTACGAGACCACGTTTCGGCACACGCTCCTCCTCTACGTCCCCGCCGCCGCCGGACTGATACTCGTCGCCGGTCCGGCCGTGACGCTGATCTTCGGCAGTAAGTACGCCGGGGCAGTCCCCGTCGTGCAGGTGTTCTCCGGGTACGTCGTCCTCGAAGCGGTGACGCTCATCACCAGCGACGCGCTCGACTACCTCGGACGGGCACAGGAGCGGGCGTGGGCCAAGGGCGCGACGTCGGCGGCGAACTTCGCCCTCAACCTCGTCCTCATCCCCTCGATGGGGGCGGTCGGCGCGGCGTGGGCCACCGTCGCCACTCACTCGGTGTACGTGCTGGTCAACCTCTACGTCGTTCACCACGAACTCGAACTGTCCGTCGCCCGTCTGCTCCGCCACGTCGCCTTCGTCTTCGGCATCACGCTCGCTATGTCCGCCGTCGTCTTCGTCGCCCTCCAGTTCACGTCGGGACCGTTCTCGCTCGTCGGCGTGGTGCTGCTCGGCGGTGCGGTCTGGGCCGGACTCGCCACGGTGAGCGGTCTTCTCGACGTCCGCCGCGTCGTCTCCGTGCTGGGTTCCTGAACCGGACCGCCCGTGTCCGATGGGCGTCCTTTTCTCACCGTTTTCAGCCCGCTCATTGCCCCTTGTTCGTCTTCATCCCGGGTCACGACCTATATCACCAGCGTTCGCCGACGACGGACGTGAGCGGCTCACGCGGTTCCGAGCATCGATTTCTCCTCGTCGGCCACGTCCATCAGTTCGAGCCGTCGTCTGCTGCCGGAACTGAAACGATGGAAAATCGGGGTCGGACCGGACCGCTCGTCGTCGACGGCGACTCCTTCCAGTGTGGACTGGTCGTCACGACGGCGTCAGTGGCTCCCGTGACGAGACTCCTTCCCTGCGGGTTTTCGCTCGGTATTCCGGTTCGAATCGGAACCCGATGAACTGCCACGGGATTGAACGGGAGTTGCGTACGGGTTTCACTCCTCACGTTCGTTCGTCGCAAAAGCGGACGGGGCGGGATTCGAACCGGACCCAGCGGTTCCTGCTCGTCTCACTCGCGTTCGACTGCGCGGGCGTGCCGCTGGCAGGATTCGAATCTCCGGGTTGGTCGTCACTCTTCACAAAAGCGAAAGGGGCGGGATTCGAACCACGTCAAGACGGTCGCTCACATCCGTTCGCGCTGCGTCTTCCCTACTTCGAATCGCCGCGTTCGATTTTTCTCCTCACGTCCGTTCGTCGCAAAAGCGAAAGGGGCGGGATTCGAACCAAACCAAGACATTCCGGGCATGCGGCCTTCGGCCGTTCCGGGCTGTGACTTGTCCAATTCGAATCCCTGTCTCGTTTTCACTCCTCACGTCCGTTCGTCGCGAAAACGGAAGGGGCGGGATTCGAACCACGCGAAGCCTATCAAGCTCCCACCGACGAGTCGGTGGTGCTCTACCACTGAGCCACCCTTCCTCATCCACACGAAGGAGCGGGACTACCTTTGTTATGGTGGCCCTGAACCACTCCGATGAATCGGGTCAGATCGCGGTTCCGTCCGCCAGTTCCGCGAGTCCGTCGGTGAGCGGAACGTTCGGTTCGTATCCGAGCGCCGTTCTGGCCTTCGTTACGTCCGCCCTACTGTGTTCGATGTCGCCCGGCCTCGGGTCGGTGTGCACGATGTCCGAAGACGAATCGGTGACCGAGCGGACCGTCTCGGCGAGGTCCCGAATCGTGACGCTCTCGCCCGTTCCGACGTTGAACGCTTCGCCGGTTCGGTCTGTCGTGGCGGCGCGGCAGTTCGCCTGCACCACGTCGTCCACGTGAACGAAGTCGCGCGTTTGGGTGCCGTCGCCCTCGACGGTGATGTCCGCGCCTCGCTTCGCTTGGTCGAGAAACGTTCTGACGACCGCGCTGTACTCGGGGTTCTGGCGCGGGCCGTAGACGTTGAAGTACCGAAGCGTGACCGTCTCCAGCCCATAGAGGTCCGAAAAGCGGCGGGCGTACTGGTCGGCGGTCAGTTTGTCGATGCCGTACGGCGAAGTGGGTCGTTTGTGCTCGGCTTCGACGACCGGCACGGAGTCGGGATGGCCGTACACCGCAGCGCTGGAGGCGAGGACGACTCGTGCGTCCTCAAGCCGTGCTTGGTCGAGGACGACCAACGTGCCGCTTCCGGTGACGGCGTGGCTTCGAAGCGGGTGTTCGACCGACTCGGACACGCTGACCAGCGCGGCCTCGTGAAAGACGGTATCGACGTCGGTCATGGCTTCCTCGACGGCCTTCGGGTCGCGGACGTCGCCCTCGATGAGCGTCGCGTCCGCCGGGACGTTGCCGCGCTCGCCGGTGGAGAAATTGTCGAGGATTCGAACGTCGTTGTCACGGACGAGGGTTTCGGCGAGGTGACTGCCGACGAATCCCGCGCCACCCGTCACGAGAATCGTTCTGTCGCGGAGCGCCGGTTGCGACGTCGAAGTCGGCGTCTCCGTCATTCCATATACCCCAATCCGCGCAGTCGGTCCTCGACGTCGTCGAAGTCCGCCTCGACGGTATCCGACGACCCCGCCTCGCCGTAATCGCGCTGCGAGACGGCGCGACGACCCGGCTTCGACCGCGAATGGAAAATTTCCTTCAGAACGCGTCCGTCGGCGTCCGACGGGACCGCTTCGTCCAGCGCGTGGAGGAGCGTCGGGGCCACGTCCGCCACGGTGGCGTCGGTGGGCGTCGATTCGGCTTCGACGCTCGCCCCCCACGCGAAGAAGATGCCCTCGGGGCGATGGCTGGCGACTTTGCTCCCGCTGTCGGCGAACACGGAGCGCGTCAGCGACACCGCCGTCTCGTACTCGTCGTCGCCTTTCACCACGAGGTCCGGCGAGTAGGGGTCGGTCGGGAACAGTTCGTCGCCGTCGTGAACGTTCAAGGCCTCGTCCTCGGTTTCGGGGTCGGTCAGGCCCTCGAACAGGGTCCGGAGGTCGTCTTTGATGGCGGGGACGTCCTCCGGCTCGACGACGCCTGGGTCAAATCGCATGGTGTCGTTGATGTAGACGTTGCCCGACCCGTGGGCGAATGCGACCGTCTCGTCGAAATCGACGTCGTAGAGGTTGTGGTCTCCGGGTACCTGACTCGCAACCGAATCGACCAGTCGTCGAGGGAGGTGTTCGACGAGCGACTTCTCGTTGATGCCCAGTCGGGCGATAAGCCTCTCGATTCGGTCCTTCGTCAGTCCCATTTTGGTCAGCGTCCCTCGCGTGCCGTTGCCCCCCTTTCGCGTCAACAGGTTCTCGCGTTCGAGGAGGGTGTTGAGGAAGACGAAGCGCGAAATCGGGCCGAAGCCGTGGTCCGAGGTGACGAATAGCACCGCCTCGCGGGATTCGATGTACTCCATCACTTCGCCGAGGATGTCGTCCAGTTCGCGGTAGTGTTCGAGGAGGGCCTCGTCCTCCCAGATGAGGTGCTGGAGGCGGTCCGGCGCGGTGTAGACGAAAAAGAACAGTCGCCAGTCTTCCTCCATCAGTCGTCGCATCAGGGTCCGCCGCGCGTCGAGCAGTTTGGACAGTTCCTCACGGAACTCCTCGGGGCGGTCGCGGTACTCGTCCCACGACAACCCGATTCGATAGTCGGGAATGTCCCGAGCGATTTCGTCCGCGAGTTCGGGCGGTTGCGTGAATCCCTCGCCCATCTCCGGCGTCATCATTCCCGTGACCACCGACCCGTCGATGTCGCTCGCGGGATAGGTCATCGGAACGTTGCCGACGACGGCGGGCGAAATGATGTCCCACAGCTCCGGTCGCCGAACGTCCGCGCTGGTGTTCATCCGGTGCGTGTAGCCCTTTTCGAGGTGCTGAAATCCGTACAGACCGTGCTTGTCGGGCCAAACTCCCGTCGCAATGGTCGGCCACGCGAGTGGTGTCGCATCCGGTGTGGTACTCGTGAGCGGCCCGGCGGCCCCCTCTTCGAGCAACCGAGCGAAATTCGGTAGCTTTCCCTCTCCAGTCCATCGCCGAATCAAATCCCATGGGACGCCATCCAGTCCGAGGACGAACGCCCGCTCCGGGCTCGAAGTTTCCATCGACATAGTATCGTTGCCGGGGCAGAACGCCTGCCCGTGGCTCTACCCGTTCCAATACCGGGATTCGCTTTGTTATGGGCCGGTTTCGGTGATTCCGGCACGGTCTACTCGAAATTTTCCCCGCCGATTCGACGTGATGGCCGTGCGTGACCGTTCGGTGGATGCGAAACGGAGTGCTGTGAAAGGAGCTTCGAGCGGCGAGTGAAAGTACAGCGAAATCACATTCGAAAAACGCGCGTCTCGACGACCGGCCGACCGTTATCGCGGACCGATGGGTGTCCGTTTCGTCGCCGGGTCGGTACCGCGGATTTCACTCGCGATGTCCCCCATCGTTCGGACCTGAATTCGTGCCTCGTCACGATGTTCAGCGAGGTGTTCGAGGATGGTTCGTAGCCGCTCGAAATCACGCTCCTCCGTGAAGTTGTTCGGGTGCATCCAGAGGTGAAACACGCCCTCGTCCGCGTCGGCGGCGCGGTCGATCCCTCGCTTTGCGGATCGTGTGAGCGGGTCGTCCCACAGTCGCTCGGTGATGGTTCGAGCACGGCCTTCGTAGCCGAACAGGAACATCGAAGCGGGGATGTTCACCAGCCCGTACTCGTCGAGCTTGGGTTCTACGAGCGACGGGTTCGTCTTGCTCACGGTCAGGTCGATGAACTTCCCGAGCGAATCGAATCGCGATCCGTCGTACCAGAGTTCCGGCCGCTCACCGCGGTAACAGGTGAAACCGTAGGCGGCGAGCACGTCCCGATGTCCGATGTTGTTCCGCGGAAAGACGAACGACTGGAGGGTGTATCCCGCATCGTCTGCCACTTCCAACCCCGCTCGTGCTTCGGCGACGGCGACTTCACGGTCCGTCCCCTCGTCGCCGAACTCCACGTGGGAGAACGTATGACAGCCGAGTTCGTGGTTCGCGTCGGCATCGACGATGGCATCGATGAGTCCGTCGTTAAACCAGAGCGGGTGTTGTTTCCCGACGCCGCCCGGATCACGGTCGAACCAGTCGTCCCTCGGTCCCGGATGATTCGCGTGTGTGCCGTCGCACGATTCGAGGAAGAGATGCCCGACCACGGCCCACGTCGCGGGAACGTTGAACTCGTCGAACAGTGCGACGAGCCGCGACCAAGACGTTCGCGCACTCTCGACGTGTTCCGGTATCTCTTCGAGGTCGTGATATCCCCATGCGAGTTCAGCGTCAAGAGAGAGGACGACGGCGTTCATGTCCGGCAAAAATGCGGTCGGAAAGCGATTAAACCGCGCCGACCGTTCAGTTTCGTTCTGGTGGGTAAGCGACGATTACCCGGTCGCGTCATTCGACAGTCACGCTCTTCGCCAGATTGCGTGGTTTGTCGATGGGTCTGTCGAGGAGCTCGGCGGCGTGATACGACAGGAGTTGCAGTTGTACGTTGGCGAGAATTCCCGCCACGTCGGGGTGGGTGTCGGGAATCGTCAGCACGTCGTCCGCGTGCTGGACGACCGCCTCGTTCGCGTCGCTCGCGACCGCGATGACCGGTGCGCCGCGAGCCTCCACTTCCTTGACGTTGCTCAGCGTCTTTTCGTCGTGACGACCGTCGAACACCGCGATGACCGGCGTCGTCGGCGTCACCAGCGCAAGGGGGCCGTGTTTCAGCTCCCCGGACGCGAAGCCCTCGGCGTGTTCGTAGGAGATCTCCTTGAACTTGAGCGCCCCTTCCAGCGCGACGGGGAAGGCAGTCCCTCGGCCGATGAAGAAGTAGGCGTCGCTGTCGTGGTACCGTTTCGCGATACGATGAGCCTTCGTGAAGTCCAATATCTGCTGGACGTGGTCCGGCAAGTCGGCGAACGCGGACAGCACCGTCTCGATGTTCTCGCTTCGGTGGCCGGTCGTGTCCCGGACGATCCGCTCGCCGAGGAGGGACAGCGACGCGAGTTGCGAGGAGAACGTCTTCGTGGCGGCCACGCCGATTTCGGGACCGGCGCGGATGAAGAGCGCGTCGTCGCACTCCCGTGCGGCGGTCGACCCGATGACGTTCGTCACCGCGAGGGTCCGTGCCCCACCCGCGTTCGCTCGCCGTAGAGCGGACAGTGTATCCGCCGTTTCACCGCTCTGTGTGACGCCGATGACGAGGGTATTCTCGTCCACCGGCGGCGGCGAGACGGCGTACTCGCTGGCGAGGAACGTCTGTGTCGGCACGCCACGACGTTCCATGAAATGGCTCCCGGCGAGCCCGGCGTGATAGGAGGTCCCGCAAGCGACGAACTGGACGCGCCGAACCTCTTCGAACGTTCCCGCAGGGAAATCTTCGAGGGAGACGTCTCCGGTGATGTGTTGGACACGTCCGCGGAGCGTCTGGCGGAGCGCCGCCGGTTGCTCGTGAATCTCCTTGAGCATGTAGTGTTCGTAGCCGCCTTTCCCGGCGTCCTGCGGGTCCCAATCGACCGTCTGCGTCGGTCGTTCGATCGGTGTCCCATCGAGTTTCGTTATCTCGTGGTGCCCGGCTTCGATGACGACGACGTCCCCGTCGTCGAGGAATATCACCTCGTCGGTGAAATCCAAGAACGCGGGAACGTCGCTCGCGAGGAAGTACGTGCCTTCCTCGATGCCGAGGACTAACGGCGACCCCGACCGGGTCGCGTACACCGCGTCGCTTCCCTCGACCAGCATGGCGACGGCGTAACTACCGGAAAGCCGACGGACCGTCCGCCGGAACGCTTCTTCGGGCGTCGCTCCCCGGTCGAGATGTTCCTCGACGAGATGCGGAATGACCTCGGTGTCGGTGTCGCTTTCGAAGCGGTGACCCCGCTCCGAAAGCTCCGTTCGGAGCTCTTCGTAGTTCTCGATGATGCCGTTGTGAACGACGGCGACCTCCTCCGAACAGCCGGTATGGGGATGAGCGTTCGCGTCGGTCGGCGGGCCGTGCGTGCTCCAACGGGTGTGACCGATACCGAGTCCGCCCGCCGGCACTTCGTCGATCAACATATCCTTCAGGTGCGAAATCTGCCCTTCACGCTTGAAGACCGACGGGCCGCTGCCGTTTTTGACGGCTAGTCCTGCCGAGTCATAACCCCGATATTCGAGGTTTTCGAGGCCGACGAGCAACTCGTCCACGGCCTCTTCCGTTTCGCCGACTCGGGCGATGATGCCACACATCAGTCCACTACCTCCAAAGAGTTCTTGTCACTCATTGACGACGAAGCGATAGCTGATGGTTGTTCCGGTGGACGATACGACTTCGATAGGTTGTCCGTCTAGCGTTCGGGAATCTCATAGGTAACTCGCCTCCGATGTGTTCAGCACCCTCGGACGTCTCAGGTCTCGGGGTTGAACGGTAACTACGAATACCCGCTTTGCCTCTTTGTTATACGCCTACTGACAACGTCGAAGGATCGTCTTAGGGTTTGCCAAGACGGTCGTACCTCCGATCGATATTCTCGGGAGGAAAGTCGAACGCTCCGGCGATACGCTTCGAAGGAGGGTCGGAATCCGTCGTTACGATTTCACTACTTCCGGTCGACGAATCATGAAACTAACGTCGCTATCGCTCCGCCGATTATATCGAAGTACTATCATCTTCAAACGACGCACCCATCGGGGAAGCGATGACAAAATAACGGGGCGAACCGACCATCGAAACCGATGCAGTTGTCGAACCGTCGTTTCAGACGTTGATGGCCGACGGTTTTACCCAGATGACGAGGTCGTCGTCCTGTCGAACGACGCCGTGGACCGATTGGCTCTCGACCGACTCATCGACCTCGACGTCGTCCAAACTGACGACCTGATTCACTTCGTCGATGACCCAACCGATGCTCCGTTCGTCCTCCGTCTCGAATACGATAACGCGGTTCCCGGTTCCCGAATCGGTCAGTCCCAGGACCGTCTTCGGGTTGACGATCGTCGTCGTGGTTCCGCGGAGGTCCATGACCCCCTCGATGGACTCCTTCGTTCGCGGGATCCTCGTGACTTTTTTCACCTCGACGATGCTGTCCACCTGTTCGATGTCGATGGCACACAGATCCTCTCCGAGTCGGAACTCAACGACTTGGGTCTCCTCCGTCCCCGGCTCATGTTCCCGAACGCTCATAGTCAGTTACCGGATACATCGAACGGCGGAACATAAAACCCACTCCCCGCTATCACGGCGGATAATTCTACTCCGGGTCCGGCGGAAAGACGATACCGTTCGAGTCCCGCATCGCCATGAAAAGGTCGGCGATGCTGTCATCGGGAGAGAGGTCGTATGCTTCGAGAACGCCGCGAAAACAGCGTGGCGAGTAGCGCACACGGAGGTTCGATTCCATCATGAGGATACCGAGTACGTCCTCCACGGGCATCTCGGTCTCGACCTGCTGGGCGTACCACATGAGGAGGCTGTCGAAGACGGTGCCCACATCGTCCGAGAACGTCCGCTGATGGCTGATTTCGCCCTCCGATTTCGCCGCGATGTGAAAGCCGTATCGGGCGGCCACGTCGCCCAGGTCGTCTTCGAGCCAGTCGCGAACGTCCTCGGAGTCGAATCGAGGCTGAGACGTCTCGTCCTTCGGCGGTCGTTCGCTCGGGTGTTCCCGCGACGATGCCGAGTCGATAGCGGGTTGCGTCCGTGATGGGGACCGTTCCGGGGACGTTTGCGGCGACGATGCAGGTTCGTCGGTGGAAGCCGCATCGCCCGTCGTCACCGGCCCCGCGGTGTCTGGAACCGAGGGTTTTCCCGACGCGCCGATGACGAACCGCCCCTCGTCCAGCGCGACGACGTTCTCACGCTCCTCGATATCGAGTTCCTCGGGGGAGACGACCGTTCGACCCTCCGGATCCGATTCGTCCCGCGCTGGACTCATTGCCCACGCCTACCACGGCTCGTACCATAAAATCACCGGGAATTTACGTCGATGAGAACACGCCTCGAAGAAACGACCATTCCGCGGCAACCCCCGGATTTCGACAATTGTCGTGAGATAATTTTATTATCGTCGAATGTCTGGTCCAGCGTACCCACATGAGTATCGAAGCAACACCGCTCGCGCCGATGCCCGACGAACTGGACTCACCGCGCGCCAAACTGGTGTATCTCTCGCTTGCGACCACCGGCGGCGCGACACTGGACGAACTGCAGACGGGTCTCGACCTGCCGAAAATCACGCTGTACACCATCATCCGAACCCTCCGGGAACGCGGCCTCGTGAACCAGGAGGGGGAAGCGCTAACGCTCGCCGCCTGATCCGTCGCGTCGAACCTCGTTTCCGTTCTCTTCACGCCCACTTTCACTTTCACCCCGCTAGGCTCGCCTTTAGTATCCAACCGGACAATCCTTGTACATGAACGTCGAAATGAAAACCGAGGAGCAGACAGAACGGCCGTGGAAATCGGCGGACGTCTCCGGGTTGTCCGCCAGCGAAGTCGCGGCGTACGTCCGCACCTCGACCGAGGAGAGTGCCGTCCACTTCGAACGCAAGGGCGGACGGACCTTCGTCGTCATCGAGGAGAGTCCGTAACGCAGTTGGTCGCCGGATTCGAACTGGTTCCCATGCTCGAACCCGGCCAACCGGCACCACCGTTCGAACTGCCGAATCAGGACGGCGAACTCGTCTCGCTCGCCGACTTCGACAGCACCGTCGTCGTATACTTTTATCCTCGTGCGGACACGCCGGGATGCACCACCGAAGCCTGCGGCTTCCGCGATTCGTGGGACGAATTCGAGAACCGGAACGTTCCGGTCCTCGGCATCAGCGACGACCCGGTGGCCGACTTGACGAAATTCCGCGACGAGTACGACCTGCCGTTCGACCTCCTCAGCGACGAGTCCGGCGAGGTCGCGAGTGCGTACGACTCCTACGGCGAGAAGAACATGTTCGGAAACACCTTCGACGGCGTGTTTAGGAACACCGTCGTCGTCGGTCCCGACGGGACCGTCGAAGCCGTCTTCGAGGACGTTTCGCCGGACGGCCACGCGGACGAACTCCTCTCCGCGCTCGAATGACCTACCTCTCACACCCCGTCCGCGCCATGCGCGACGACCCGATGCCCGAGGAGTCGGCCGTGCTTCTCCTCCGACTCGGCGACGCGGACGTGGAAACGACCGCCGCCCGCGTCGAGGACCTCGGCGGCGAGGTGGACGCCGAACTCGAATTCGAGACGCTTCGCGTCGTCCTGCCGGAACCCGCCGTCGTAGACCTGTGTGAACTCGACGGACTGGAATCGATAGAAACGGACGCGACGATTCAAATGGGAGGCGACGCGGGTGAAGACGTGGAGTTAAACGACCCGTAAGCCATCTCAGCGAATCGAAACCGCGGTGCCAAACGCCTTGATGTTCATCATGCCGCCCTGTCCGCCGAGGGATTCGTCGGTGATGTCCACCGCGACGACCGCATCCGCACCGACCGATTTCGCCTCCGCTACCAACTCGTCGAGTGCCGTTTCCTGATCCTCTTCGAGGGTTTTCTCCCACGATTTGGAGCGCCCGCCGACGATGTCGCGGAGGCCGCCCGCGATGTCCTTTCCGATGTTTCGCCCGGGCGTCACGTCGGCGACGACCACGCCGTGATGGCGCGTGATTTCCCGTCCCGGAACCGTGTGACTCGTCGTGACCAGTACGTCCTCGTCGTCGTAGCTGAAAGCCGTCATTGAACGAATCGTTTCATCAGGGAGACATAACTCTGCTGATTAGCCCATCCGGACGGTTTCGGCTATCTCGCGGAGCGTTTCGTACTCCTCGCCGCTGTAGGCGATGAGCCGAACGTCTTCGAGCGACGCGGGGTCGAATCGCCGTATCTCCTCGCAGATGATTTTCCCGCCGTCCCGAAGGTCGAATCCGGCGACGCCACAGCCGAGGGCGGGGAGAACCACCGACGCCGCTCCGCGTTCGTCGGCCTCTCGGAGTGCGTTCCGAGTCGCCTCACGGACGCTCTCCGGGGTCGCTTTTCCGTCCCCGTAGTGCGGCATCGCCGCCGCGTGGACGACGAACTCGGCGTCGAGTTCGTAGGCGTCGGTGACGGCCACGGCGCCGAGTTCGACCGGCCCCTTTTCGACGGCTTCGTCGTGTATCGGTCCGTTCGCGCCACGCCGGAGTACGCCAGCGACGCCGCTTCCCATTCGAAGGCTGGTCCCCGCGGCGTTGACGAGCGCGTCCGCGCTCTGTGCCGCGATATCGCCGCGAATCACGGTGAATTCCATATCCACGCTACGCGGCTCTCGAAGGAAATTCTTGGGTCGCTCGGCTCACTCTTCGAGGTACGTTACTTCGACCATCAGGTCGGGATGGTCGGCGTTCGGATAGCGAAACGTCCACGCTCGGTCGAAGTCGATGCCTCGCCGATGGCCTTTCAACAGCAGGTCACCGAGTACGTCGCGGAAATCCTTGAGTACGGCTTTCTCCGGCGGTTTCGTCGGCTGCGGAGGGTTCACTATCTCCTCGGTTCCACCCTTTTCGAGATGGGTTATCTCTGCCATCAGGTCCGGTGTGTCGTCGGGATAGCGAAACGTCCACGCTCGGTCGAACCGGCGGTCGTTCTTGTACGCCGTGCTGAGCACCATCTTGAGCGTACTTCGGAACTCATCGGGCGCTGCCATCCAGAGGGGGACACTCTGGGTGCGGCTCATAAAAGTGAAGCAAGCGTGGAGACGGTATAAAACCGTCCGATAATTGGTCTGGTAGGAACGACGAGCAACAGTTCACAACCCGGGATTCGGCGTTAAGAGCCGGTTAATCCTGTCCGAGACGAGTCGTGTCTGGCTGTAAACAGTCGAAGCCAGTCTTCGTAAATACGAGCATAACCGCCGCCGAATTCGGCGTTATCAGCGGTTACGAGTCGATGAGTACTCGAACCAAATCGTCCTGATAGTCACGGGCGTCGCCGAGTCCCACGGTCACGTTCGACATGAGAATCGAGAACAGTACGTCCGGATCCGACGGACGCTCGATGACGCCCGAAAGCGCACGCGTTCCACGAACGGTCCCCGTCTTCGCGTGGACCGGAACGTCCACGTCCCGCAATCGGTACGCGAGCGTCCCCTCTCCGGGCGTCGGAAGCGACCCGATGAGCGTCTCCGACCACGGCTTCTTCTGGATCCATTCGAGCAGGGAAACCATGTCCGCCGCCGAGACGAGATTGAACTGCGAGAGCCCGGAACCGTCCCGGAAAACGGTCGCGGGCGAACCCAAACTCTCGAAGTAGGCGCCGGTTAGCTCCGTCCATGCGTCGAACGACCCGTCGTCGAGCGCGCGCCGGGCCGTCATCAACGCGAGTTGGTCGGCGTCGACGTTGTTCGAGTACAGCAGCATCGGGCCAATCGTTTCGCGGAGCGGTTCGGATTCGATACGTGTTTCGAACGCTGCCTCCCGCTCTGTCCGTTTCGTTTGGAGAACGGCGTCGCCTTTAACGGAGACACCAGCGTCTTCGAGGCGGTCCCTGAACACCGCCGCCGCGTGTTCGTCGGGGCGCATTACGGGTGCCAGTTCCGTCTCCTCGTATCCCGGCGGGAGTTCGCCGATGGCGTAGATGGTGCCGTTCACCCGGTCGAGGTAGGTGTAGAAGTAGCCGTCCGACCCGGCGGGCGCTTCCGAGAGGTGGGATTCGACGGTGACGAACTCCGAATCCGGTTCGACGGCGAGGTCGATGCCGCCCTCGGTTCGTTTGGCGGTGAGCGACACTTTGTTCCAGTGGAGTGCGAGCGTCGAACTCGGCGCGCCGTAGGAGTATTGGGGGTCCTCCCACGTCCACCCTTCCGGGTAGCCGGGACCGCGAACCGAAAACACGGGACCGTACCCGGAGGTGTCGAACGCCGTGATGTCGGCCACGAGGTCGCCGTGAACCGTTTTCACTCCTCTCTCCGCGACCTGCCCCGCCAACCGTTCGAGGTCGGCGGTGGACAACACGTCACCGGTGCCGCGCAACACGAGGTCACCGTGGAGTTGATTCCCGGTTATCGACCCGTCGCCGACGACGCTCGTTTCGAACCGTTCGTCCGGCCCCAGGTGTTCGAACGCCAGCGCGGTGGTGAGCAGTTTCGTGTTCGACGCCGGTTTGACGACCGTGTCCGCCTGACGGCTCGCGAGAACCTTGCCGTCCGCGCCGGCCTCCTTCGCGTATACGGAGACGATTCCGCCGGGGAACTTCTCGGATGCGCTCGCCAGTAACTTCTCGACGGCCGAGTTTCCCGACCGACACGACTGGTCCAATTCGTCGTGGTCTTTCCGCGATTCCGTCGCGAGTGCACCCTCGCCGAACAGCGTTCCGACGCCGGCCACGCCGGTCGCCCCGAGCATCGTTCTCCTGTTTAACTTCCACCTTTTATTTCCCATCTTAGCGTTGTATTTTTACCAACTAATCAAGTATACATCCCCTTTTGTGCTAGGGTTCTTTGTAAATTTCATGCGGCGTGACCGATCGGAACGTGTATCAAATCTGTAAGCGAGTGTTAAATGCACACGAATAGAATCCGATATTATGTATTTCGAATCACCGCTAGTTGGAAATATATGGGCTGTATTCCTATTCGCGCTATCGTTGTTTGCTGGAGCGGGAACCGTTCTACTCCTTGGTGGTCCACCGTTGCAGGCCATCGTAATGGGAATCGGTATCGGCATCGGCACCCTCATCGTGCACGTTTTTTACGCGCCAACGCTACAGAGTTGTTCGAACGGACAGTAGTGTGGAAGTATTTCCACTCGTCCTAATTGAGTATGGGGTTGGATGTCGCTCGTCGAATGGCGAAGTCAAAATGTCAAGCCAAGGGTGGGATTTGAACCCACGTATTCTCGATTACAAATCGAGTGCTTGAACCACCCAAGCTCCCTTGGCGCAACAGCCAGTTATCGCTACTCCTTTGAGTGGTTATCGCTTTCGTCCGATTTTTCCATCTCGATTCGATGTGGTTCGTATCCCCTGTTTTCGTACAGTCTGCGGGCGCTTTCGTTCCGCGCCAGCACTTCGAGAGACAGCACTTTGGCACCCCGTTCCCGAAGCGCCTCCTCCGCGGCGTCGAGGAGCGCCGACCCGATACCCTCGTTTCGGGAAGCGGGTTCGACGTAGATGTTTTGGATGACGCCGCGAGTGGTCGAGTGCTGGTAGATGCCCGTCTGGAGTTCGAACATCACGAACCCGACGATACCCTCGTCTCGGGCGACGAGGAGGTCGTTTTCGACGATGTGCCGCGCGACCGAATCCCGAACGGCGCTCCGGTTCTCCGCTGCGAGGAGGTGAGAACCGTGAGCGCGCTGGTCGCAGGCGAGTTCGACCCAGCGGTCCGCGATGTGGTCGATGTCGGCGCTCGTCGCCGCCTCGATGGCCACCATCTATCGGGAGAGCGCTTGCAACGCCGGGAGCTCCTCGCCGGTGAGCATCCGGAGGCACGCGCCTCCGCCGGTGCTGACGTGGTCAAACCCGTCGAGGCCGAACTTCCGAATCGCGGCGGCGGTATCCCCCCCGCCGACGATGCTGAACTCGGCGTTCGCGGCCGCGGTGTACAATTCGCGGGTACCGTCGGCGAACGTCTCGTCTTCGAACACGCCCGCCGGGCCGTTGAGGATGACCGTGCCGGAATCACGGAGGATGTCGGAGTAGGTCGCGATGGTGTCGCCACCGACGTCCATGGCGATTTCGTCCTCCCACGGGGGGAACTCCTCGCGGGCGAGTTCGACGCGATCACCGTCTCGCTCGACTGCGACGTCCTTCGGCAAGTGAATCCTGTCGCCGTACGTTTCGAGGAGGTCTGCGGCGTCGTCGATATAATCCCAGTAGCCTTGGTCGTGGATGAAATCCGCGCTCCCGTCGCCGATGTCCGCGCCGTCGGCGAACAGGAAGACGTTGCCGACGACACCGGCCGTCAGGACGTGGTCCGCGAGGTCGCGTTCCAAGACGTTCCTCGCGACCGCGATGGAATCGGAGACCTTCGCACCGCCGACCACGTACGTGCGTGGGCGCGGTGTCGCCTCGATATCGCCCAGCACGTCCACTTCGCGTTCCATGACGCGGCCCGCATAGCCGGGCAGTCGCGTCGGGAAGCCGACGAGGGAGGGCTGCGAGCGGTGGGCCGCCGCGAACGCGTCGTTGACGTAGGCATCGAGTTCGGGGACGAGATTGTCCACGAGGTGGGTTTCGGCGGCCTGCTCCGCCGGGAACTCCATGTACTCCTCGCTGTAGAAGCGGGTGTTTTCCAGGAGTACCGCTTCGCCTTCGTTGAGATTCGTCACGGCCCGACGCGCTTCGGCTGAGAACGTCGCATCGCAGTGAGAGACGGGGAAGGAGAGGAGTTCGTCCAACCGCGCCGCGTGCGGCGAGAGACTCGCGAAATCGTCGCTTCCGGGTCTGCCCTGGTGGGCGAGAATCGCGACCTTCCCGCCGCGCTCCAACAGTTCCGAAAGCGTGTCGACGTGGGCCAACAGCCGCGCATCATTGGCGAGGTCGCCGGATTCGGCCAACGGGCTGTTGATGTCAATGCGCACGCCGAGGGTCGTCCCTTGGACGGCGAGGTCGTCAAGGGTCTGTATGGGCATACGTGTGCCTGCAACACCGCCCGGCATATGTGTGTCGGTAAACAGGGGTGGAAATAAACACGTTTTCGAGTAAATAGCTGGTTCGTTTATTTCTCGACAGTTCCTCCTGGGGGTTATCAGTATGCCGCCGTTACTGAAATACGGCGGGCCGCTTCGTCGGAAAGGTTTAATACTCTGACCGGAACCGATTATCGTGTGGAGAGTTATCAATGGACGACGTAACTGAGACGTATTCACGTGGGCGCCGCCTCATCGTCGAACGACCGCTACTGGTGGTCGTCGGCCTGTTCGCGGCACTCCTTGTCTTCGATTTCATCAATCGCCTGCTAACCGGCGACTTGCTGGTTTCCGACGTTGGGTCACTCGTGTGGAACGGCCTCATGCGTGGACTTATCATCGGTCTTGCTGGAATCGGGCTTTCAATGACGTACAGTATTCTAAATTTTGCCAATTTCTCGCACGGGGACTACATCACGAGCGGTGCGTTCTCGGGATGGGCAGTCACCTACCTCATTGCGGGATTGGGTAGCAACAACATCGCCGGTCTGTTGTTGGTCGGTGCGGGCGGGACGGCGTACGCGAGCAGCCTCGGTATCACGATCACGACGACGCCGATAGCGGTCATCCTCGGACTGGTGTTCGCTGGTATATGCACGGTCGTGTTGGCTCTGCTCATCGACCGCATCGTGTACCGACCCATGCGGGACGCGGAGGGGATTTCCCTCCTCATCACGAGCATCGGCGTGGCGTTCGTGCTTCGCTATCTCGTCGTGTTCGTCTTCTCGGCGGAAAGCCGCGGGACGACCGCGTTGCAGAACATCCCCAAGTGGGATCTGCTGCTGTGGGACGGAACGGTTCGCGTGACGGCACACGATGTGACGCTCCTCGTCTGCACCGTCAGCTTGATGATCGGCGTTCACTTCCTGCTTCAGCGGACGAAACTCGGAAAGGCGATGCGCGCCATGGCGGACAACGAGGACCTCGCCCGCGTCACCGGTATCCCGACGGAACGCGTCATCCGCTGGACGTGGATAATCGGCGGCGGCCTGACCGGGATTGCGGGCTACCTGCTCGTGCTGTGGAAGGGAACCATCGTCTTCCAGTTCGGGTGGCTTCTCCTGCTGCCCATCTTCGCCGCGGTCATCCTCGGCGGCATCGGGTCGATTTACGGTGCCATCGTCGGCGGGTTGGTCATCGGACTGACGTGGAACCTCGCCATCATCTGGATTCCCAGTGACTTCGGCCGGGCCGCCGCGTTCGGCATGATGATCCTCATCCTGCTGTTCAAGCCGCAGGGGCTCTTTGCCGGGAGGACGACCGCATGAGTTCGCGCATCCCCGATTTCGACTTCAACGATACGCTGCTCATCCTCGGGGTGCTCCTCGCCGTTTACGTGGTGTACCTCGGGGCGGGGTCGCTCCTCGGCTACTCGCTTCGCGGCCAGTTGAACTCCCTCGCTCGCCTCACGTTCCTCATCGGTGTGTACGGGATGTTGGCGCTCGCGTTGAACCTCCACTGGGGATACACGGGGCTGTTCAACATCGGTATCGCGGGGTTCATGGCCGTCGGCCTGTATACGATGGCCATCCTCTCGAAACCCGCGGCGAGCGCGACTGCGGGTGCCGCGACCGTCTCGGGTCTCGGCCTTCCGCTGTGGGTCGGAATCCTCGGCGGAATGGCTGCGGCGGCGCTTCTCGGGTTGCTCGTCGCGCTTCCAGCGCTACGATTACGGGCCGACTATCTCGCGATCGTGACCATTGCAATGTCCGAAATCGTCCGATTCACCGTGACGTCGGACCAGTTCCAGGAGTTCACGGTGGCCGGAAAGACGCTCGGAACCGGCGGTGGCCGGGGTCTCCTGTTGAACTTCACTGACCCCCTTCAACCGCTCTTCGAAAGCGGGCCGTATACCGCGCTCGAAGGCGCACTCAACCCGATGTTCGGCGGGTCCATCGGCCCGGTTCTCGACTCGCTGACCTACGCCGTCATCCTGATGGGATTCGTGGCGGCGTTCTACTGGCTGTTGAAGCGGACCGGCGAATCGCCGTTCGGTCGCGTCCTCAAGGCCATCCGTGAGGACGAGGAAGTCGCGAACGCGCTCGGGAAGAACACCGACGTGTTCAAGATCAAGTCGTTCATGCTCGGCTGCGCGCTGATGGGGCTGGCGGGCATCCTCTGGCAGATGCGTCAGGGTGCCATCACGCCGACGTCGTTCAGACCGCAGGTGACGTTCTTCGTGTGGTTGGCGCTCATCATCGGCGGTGCGGGGTCGAACACCGGCAGCGTCCTCGGTGCGGCGGTGTTCGCCGGGGCGCTGTATCAGGGACCGCTCTACCTGAAGAACATCATCAGGGGGGGAATCGACATCGCGATACCGCAGTTCGGCCACCTCGTTTTCCACCCCCCGAGCGGTGCGCCGAACACGTTCGCGGGCGCACTCGGCCCGATATTCAGCGGCACGTTCGGACCGATGGTGGCCTACATCATCGGGAACATCAACGCACTCCAGTTGGTCATCATGGGAGGAGTTCTCATCTGGATAATGCACCACCGACCGGAGGGCGTCCTCGGCCATCGTAAGGAGGAGGCGGCGAGCATCCCGCTCACGCGTCCCGGCGGCGGGTCCAACGAGCCAGGATCGACGCCCGCGGCGGACGGGGGTGAGGAGCGATGACCGCGAGCGAGTCCGCGGAAACCGAAGGCCTCAATATCGGAAACGAGGTGGCAGATCAGAGTGAGACGCCGCTTCGCGTCGAAAACCTCCGGAAGACCTTTGGAGGTATCACGGCGGTCGACGGCGCGACGTTCTCCATCGAGCAGGGGTCGTTCACCGGCCTCATCGGTCCGAACGGGGCCGGGAAGTCCACGACGTTCAACCTCATCACGGGGGTTTATCAACCGGACAGCGGTTCGGTGTACTTCAACGACAGGGACGTCACGGGACTGCAACCGTTCGAAATCGCCGACCGTGGCATGGTCAGGACGTTCCAAATCGCCCGCGAACTCTCCGAGATGACCGTCTTGGAGAACATGATGCTCGCCCCGAAGGCACAACAGGGCGAACATCTTTGGCGGTCGGTGATGCCCGGAATGCGGGGGGACGTGTGTGACCAAGAGGAGGAAGTACTCGAACGCTCGTGGGAGATGCTCGAGTTCTTCGAAATCGACCACCTCGCGGGCGAGTACGCGGGCAACCTCTCCGGCGGCCAACGGAAACTGTTGGAGATGGCGCGGGCGCTCATGACAGACCCGCAGATGGTGCTGTTGGACGAACCGCTCGCGGGTGTGAACCCGTCGCTCGAAAAGAAACTGCTCAAACACGTCCACGAACTCCGTGAGCGTGGCTACACGTTCCTCCTCGTCGAACACGACATGGACGTCATCATGAACAACTGCGAACACGTCATCGTCATGCATCAAGGCAAAGTGCTGGCCGAAGGGAAGCCTGCGGCGATTCGGTCGAACGAACAGGTTATCGACGCCTACCTCGGGGAGGAGATCTGATGGCGCTTCTCGAAATCGACGGACTCGACGCGGGGTACGGCGAAGACCTACAGATCCTGAGCAACGTCGATATGCGCGTCGAGGACGGCGAATACGTCACCATCGTCGGCCCGAACGGGGCCGGGAAGTCGACCGTGATGAAGTCCGTCTTCGGGTTGACGACGTACATGGGCGGGACGATTACGTTCGACGGGACGGAGATTCAGGGGGACGCCCCCGAGGACATCATCCACCTCGGACTCGGATACGTCCCCCAGACGGACAACGTGTTCCCGACGCTTTCGGTGCAGGAGAACTTGGAGATGGGGGCGTACATTCTGGACGAAGTGCCGAAAGACGCCCTCAACGAGGTGTTCGAGCGGTTCCCGATCCTCGACGAACGCCGCGACCAGAAGGCGGGGACGATGTCCGGTGGACAACAGCAGATGCTCGCGATGGGTCGGGCGCTCATGTTGGACCCAGACCTGTTGATGCTGGACGAACCCAGCGCCGGACTCGCACCCGACCTCGTGGCGGAGATGTTCGACAAGGTGGACGAAATCAACGACAACGGGACGGCGATTCTGATGGTCGAACAGAACGCGAAGGAGGCGCTCCGACGCTGTGACCGCGGCTACGTCCTCGTGCAGGGCGGGAACCGCTTCATGGACAGCGGAGACGCGCTGCTCGCGGACGACGAGGTTCGACAGGAGTTCCTCGGCGGATAACTCCGTTCCGTTCTTTCGGTGCCACAATCCACAAGCACTAGCGACGCGTGTTCGGCCTATGACGCGTTCACGGTGGGTCGCTCCGGTGTTCGCGCTCGTGGCCGTGTCCGGTTTCCTCCTCGTTTTCGGGGTTCCCACGCCGGCGACGCCCGCCTTCGACGGGCATCCGACCCACCTCGATTCCTGCTCGGAGATAACCGAATCGGGTCGGTACGTCCTCACGGACGACATCGATTCGCGCTCCGAGTCGTGCATCCGAATCGAGGCCGATAACGTGATTCTCGACGGGGGAAATCACGTCGTGGACGGCCACGAGTTCCGGGAGAACACGACCGGCGTTTCGGTGACGGGGGAAAACGTCACGGTTCGGGATCTGACGGCACTCAATTGGACGTTCGGAGTGACGTACGACGGTGCCCGTGCGGGAACCGTACGGAACGTGACGACGTGGCAGACGGGGGACGGCGTGACGGTTTCCGACTCACCGAGGACGCGGGTCGAACGCGTAACCGCGACGAACGGTTTCACCGGCATCTTCGTACGCAACTCGGGCGGCAGTCGCGTTTCGAACAGCGTTACCCGCGATACGAGTTCGGTCGGGGTGTTCGTCGCGGATTCGGGGAACGTGACGGTGACGAACGCCTCGGTCGTGCGGAGCGAGACGGGCGTCGCGTTACTTGGAGAAGCGGGCAGTGAGATGTCCGATTCGGTCGTTCGCTCGACGGGCGAGGCCATCCTACTCGTCGACTCTCACGACGACGTGATACGGAACGCGACGCTCTCGAATCCCGGTGGAGAAGCGGTCGTGACGCGCTCGAACGCGAGCGACAACCGACTCGTCGATATGCACGGAAACTGGACGTACGAGGACGTGTCGGGGACGACCGCGAAAAATGAATCCGACGGACGCGTAGCTACCCGTTGAGCGCCTGTTGGATGACGGACGAGTACGACGATTCGCCCTTGTTGAACGCCACCTGTTTGGTGACGGTTCCGCTTTCGTCCTGCTTGAACTTCTTCGCGAACTGGTTCGACAACTGTTGCCCGTAGTCGTTGTTCACGTACAACGTCGCCGCGGTTTTCGCGCCGATACGTTCCCCGGCGACTTGTGCCATCACGCCGCCCTGCAGCAGGTCGCTCGGCGCGGTGCGGAAGATGTAGTCGTCGTCCTTCAAGTACGAGACCGTGATGGCCGTACTCGACGGCGAACAGCCGACGATCTGGTTCGGGATGAACACCTCGCTCGCGACCGGGATGTTGTTCCCGGAGGACGCCGGACTCGAGATGGCGGGATACCCCGCGTTGACGAGCGCGTTCGCCCCGCTAAGTGACGCCTGCCGGTCGGTCTGCGTGTCCTCGACCTGCGTTTCGACCTGCAAGTCCACGTTCCCCTCGTTCACCTGTTGAATCGGAATCCTCGACGCTTGAATCATCGGCGTCCCGACCGATGCGAGGTCGCCGGTCTGCGGAAGCAGGATACCGACCCTGATAGTTCGGCCCAATCCGCCGGGCGCGCTGTTCGCCTCGGGGCCGCCCGCGTTACTCTGGAACTGTCGCGTGTTGACGACTCTGATTCCGTCTTCGGTCTGCGGTGCGAACTTCCAGACGTCGTAGGCCGCGGAGGCGGGGCCGCCGCGCTTGTCGAAGTTCGTCGTACTCGATGCGCCCTGATAGTTGATGTCGTCGCCGTTCGCGGCGGCTTTCACGGCGTCCACGAAGTTCTGTGGCCCGAACTCCTTGCCGGGAGGATTTGCCACGCGGCGCATCTGGTCGCGAATCTTCTGTCCGTCGTTCGCCCCCACCGCCGCGTTGGCGAGGATGAGGATGGCGACCGAATCGTACGATTGTGACGTGAACACGCCCGGCGGCGCGTTGTAGCGGTCGCGGAATAGTTTCGTGAATGCCTGTTTGTTCGGTCCGGCGGCGGCGGGAACCGTTCCCGTGACGTTCTGCATGTCGCTCCCGACCTGTTTCGGCAGGTCGGGTGACTGTAACCCGTCCGGGACAAGGACGGGAATGTCCCCCCGCTCGCATAGAGGTCGCGGAACAGTTGAATCCCGCTCTCCGGGTAGCCGATGATGGTGAGCATGTCCGGCCCACCCTCCTGTTGGAGGGTACCCATCAACCCCACAGTACTCGCCGCACCTGCCGCTCGGAGGTAGGTGCGGCGGTCGATTTTTTGACTCATACCCGGTGGAACCCTCACCGTTCCGAGGCAAAAATGTATCTTAAACTATCATTATATATCGTAGTCAGTTCATCGACTGACGAGAGATACACTAGCACACGCAGGAACTGACGTATTCCTCGATAAAAAGCCGAACGGAGGGACGGCTACTCAGTTCGAACTTATCGCTTTGTTAATGACGGACGTGTACGAAGACTCGCCCTTGTTGAACGACACCTTTTGGAATATCTCACCGCTGTAGTCACCGGTGAAGGTATTCGAGAACTTTTCGGACAGCTGCTGTCCGTAGCTGTTGTTCACGTACAGCGTCGAGGCCGTCTTGCCGTTGAGTCGCTCGGAGGCGACCTGCGCCATGACTTGGCCCTGTAGCAAGTCGCTCGGTGCGGTGCGGAACACGAAGTCGTCGTCTTTCAAGTTCGTCACGGTAAGCGCCGTGCTGGACGGTGAACAGCCGACGATTCCCTGCTTGATGTACACCTGCTGGCTGACCGGGATGTTGTTCCCGGATGAGGCCGGGCCACAGATGGCCGGGTAGCCGGCGCTGACGAGCGCGTTCGCGCCGCTCAGTGACGCCGTTTTGGTGGTCTGCGTATCCTCCACCTGTGCGTCGATGCTGATGTTGATTCCAGCGTCGTTGACCTGTTTGACCGGGATCCTCGCCGCCTTTATCATCAGGCTTCCGACCGAACCGAGGTCACCCGTTTCGGGCAGCAGGATACCGACTTTCGCCGTTCGGTCCTTTCCACCGGGGGAGCTGTCCGCCATCTCTCCGCCCGGATCTCCCTCGAAGTCGATGGTGTCCAACGTCTTGATTCCGCTATCGGTGCTCGAATCGAACTTCCAGACGTCGTAGGCCGCGGACGCCGGGTCGCCCATCTTGTCGAAGTCCACGACGCTCGACGCACCCTGATAGTTGATGTCCTCGCCGCGCGAGGCGGCCTTGACCGCCTCGACGAAGTCCTCCGGGCCGTATTTCTGCCCGCCGGGGTTGGCGACGCGGCGCATCTGGTCGCGAATCTTCGTTCCGTCGTTTGCCCCCGCCGCCACGTTGGCGAGGATGAGGACGGCAACTGCGTCGTAGGAGTGGGAGTTGAACACACCCGGCTCCTGATCGTACTCGTCCTTGAACATCTCCGTGAACGCCTTCTGGTTCGGTCCGGAAGCCGCCGGTGCGGTTCCGGTGACGTTCGCCATCTCGTTGCTGACCTCCTTGGGCAGCGTCGCATCACGCAGACCGTCGGGAACGATTATCTTCTGTTCCCCGTCCGTACTCTTGTAGTAGTCTCGGAACAACTGAATTCCGCTTTCGGGGTACCCGATAACGTTGATGACGTCGGGACCGCCGCTCATGTTGCCGTTACCATCACCGCCATCATCGGTGCCGTCACCACCGCCGTCACCGCTACCGTCGCCGGTGTCGCTCGTCTCGTTGTCGTTACCAGCACCGCCACCGCCAATACAGCCCGCAAGCCCGGCGATTCCGGTTGCACCCAGGCCCTTCAACACGTCCCGTCGTTCGATATCATATCGCATGGACAGCGTTGGATATCGACCCTACCGTTATAAATCTACCTTTCGAGCTTTTTATGATTCTTTAAAAACGACAACTTTTTCCGTGGCGAAGCCACGATTCGTTCAGAAATCGCGGCAATCGGCACAGACCAGTTGCCCGTTGACGTTCGTCAAATCGTGCGTGAGCGCGCCGCAGACTTCACAGATGCTCTGGTTCGTGTACTCCGCGTCGCCGCCGTTCGTCTCCATTCGGTTGCCGAGTTCGCTCTCGTCGATGTCCCGTTCGTTCGTGCGCGTGATGCTCGATGGCGACGCTGATGCGGAGATGACGTCCCGTTCCGTGAGAACGCCGAGGAGTTCGTCGTCGGCACCCGTGACGATGATCCGCCTGATCCCTTGCTGTGCCATCATCCCCGCCGCGTCGGCGAGACTGCGGTCGGGTGGGATGGAGACGACCGGCGTCGTCATCGCTTCCGAAACGGGGGTCTCCTTCGGGTCTTTCTCGTTTGCGACGAGGGAAAGGACGTCCGACTCCGTCATGATACCGACCGGTTCACGTCCGCGCAGGACGACGACGCTGCCAACCCCTTCATCGGACATGAGGCGAACCGCACCAAACACCGTGTCTGATTCACTGACCCCGACGTATTCCCGGGTCATCACGTCCCTCACCATGACTTCGGCGTTCATATGTGAACGTTTGACACGATCGTTCTAAAAAGTATCCCCGGCACCTTTATTCCCGCATCGAGCGAAAGGTACTAGCTACGTTTTCGGCGCCGATATGAACGATTCGGTGCCGTTGTGAACGGTTGGAAACCGCTCGGGAGGAGTCGTTCGAAGACGGTTACTCGAATTCGATTCTGCTACCGGTCGCACGACAGGTCTCCAGCGCGTGTTTCGCGTCCATGCCGGCCTCCTGTGGCACCCGTCCATGTCCCACGCCGACTTTCAGTTCGACTTCAACCGTCTCCTCGACGTGCTGAATCGCGTCCTCGTAGGCCGCCTCGTCCAAGTTCGGACAGACGGCGATGACGTTATCCCCGCCGACGAAAAACGAGAGCGAGTCGTGTGCTTCGCGCATGTAGCGCATCAGTTCGGCGTACCCCTGTTCGATGTGAATGAACGAGTCGAAGGCGTTCACCTCGTCGGTGTAGTTGCCGGTCATGTCGTTCACGTCGAAGTGGGCTATCTGGACGTCGTCGTCCGTGCGGAACTCCTCGTCTATCGTCCGTCCGTCGAGGATTTCGCGGCGCGAGCCGTCCTGTGCGCTGCCGGCGTCCTGTAGCAGTTCCGTGGCGTCGTGGAGCGCCTGCACCGGACTCGTCCCCGTGGCGACGCTCAAACTGACGGTCACGGGATAGCGATTGCCGACCGATTCCTGTACGAGCGCGTGGTCGGAGAGCGAGAGGCCGTTCGTCACGGCCACCATGTTGTCGAACCGCGTGAAGAAGACGTACCCCTCTCGGTTGCCGATGAGCTGCGAGAGGTCGGCGTACAACCGCGATTGGAGCGTTTGGAGGTCCACTTCTCGGCGTGGTTCGGGCGTCACGGTCCACGGCCCGTAGTTGTCGATCTGAATCAACGTTATCTGGGCGTTCGTCACTGTTGGTCCTGACTTTGACGCACTATCGTATAAGCGGTCCTAATCGCGTTCCTCGTCTCAATAATGGAACGGAGAACGAGCCGACGACGGTAGGTTCTCGGGAGCGTGGAGGGGATCCGGAACGTCAGTTTTTGGACGGTTTCGATTCCGGGGGATTCAAATCTCCGTTCCACCTGCACCCCACAATGAGTATCCCGTCGTTCGTCATCGGCATCGCGGGGGGCACCGGCGCGGGGAAAACGACGGTTGCCCGCGAGATAACGGAAACGCGCAGCGACTCCGTCACTCGCATTCCGATGGACAACTACTACAAGGACCTCTCGCACCTCGATTTCGAGGAGCGAACCGAGATAAACTACGACCACCCCTCGGCGTTCGAGTGGAGGCTCCTCCGCGACCATCTCGATTCGCTGCTCTCGGGGCAGACCATCCAGATGCCGCAGTACGATTTCAGCGTTCACAACCGCAAGGACGAACGCGTCACGGTCGAACCGACGGACGTCGTCGTCCTCGAAGGCATCCTCGCGCTGTACGACTCCGAGGTCAACGAGATGCTCGACCTGCAAGTCTACGTCGAAACCGACGCCGACGTTCGAATCCTCCGCCGAATCGAGCGCGACGTCGTGGACCGCGGACGGGACCTCGAAGGCGTCATGGACCAGTACCTCTCGACGGTCAAGCCGATGCACGAGCAGTTCGTCGAACCGACGAAAAAGCACGCCGACCTCATCATCCCGGAGGGTGCAAATCGCGTCGCGGTCAACCTCCTCGAAGAGAAAGTTCGGGCGGAGACGCGCACGGAACACGCGTGGGACGTCGAGGAGGAGATTCGCCTCCCGACGGACGAGGGAACCGAGCGGAGGGAAGCGCCCGCCGCGACACCCGACGGTGGCGGCGAACGATGGTCGTCGGAAAAGTCGGAATAGCTAAGCGCGTTTCTTCTCGGGATTTTCGCCGACCGGGTGGTAGTCCCAGAAACCGCCGGTCCGCATCGCGTTGCCGACGCCCTTGTGGAAATCGGTTATCGTCTCGAACTCGGTCGGTTCGACGTGTTCGAAGATGTCGTCGACGCTGACGACCTTTTTGTAGTTGATTCGAATCGGCTCGTCGGCGTGTTCCTCGACGAACTCGTCACGTTCGAGCGGGAAGTCCTCGTCCTCATCCAGTTTCTTCGCGAGGATAGCGAGTCCGTACTTGCGTCCACCCTCGCTCCCTTCTTCACCATCCGGGTCGTGAGGCCAGTCCATGTTCGCATCTTCATTCGGGGAAGCAAAAGGATTGCTTTCTGTCTCACTGCCGAGACAGCGAGAGACCGGTTTCCACCAGACTCCGGTGGCCGCGCCGCAACCGCTCGGAGACGGCCTGATGTGAGACGCCGAGTTCTTCGGCGAGGTCCGTGGTCGTCACCTTTCTCGGGATCTCGTAATATCCCCGCTTCATGGCGCTCCGTAGCGTTTCGTGCTGTTGTTGGGTGAGTTCGTGCGGGTCGTCCACCATCGTCGTCCGTTCCTGAACGTTTTGAACTTCGAGGGGGACATCGGCATCGTGGCAGGATTCGTATAGCCTTGAGAGAATCTCGCGGTTCGTACACTGGATACGGAAGGTCCATTCGCCGTTCGAGGCCTGCGCGGTGAGGACGGCCGTATCGTCCATCGCGATCAGAGAGAGAATCCGGTGGACCGAACGGTCCCACCCCATCGAAAACAACCCCCGATCCTTCAGCCTCGTCAGCAGCGTCGCATCCGTGACCGTGTCATCGTCCATGAACGCCCGCTCTACGGCCGAGATATCCCCCGCCATGACCCGCAATTGCGGCATCACGTGTTCTACGTTGTGTGCAACCACTCCTACGACTTCGAATCTCGCCTCCGGCACTCGCGAAAACGTCTCGTGAAGGGCAAATTCGATCGTCGGGAGTGCGATTTCAGCAATCGTACTCACCCGAGTTACAACAAACGGCACCCGGTTCGCTGTTCTGCTTGCCAATTCATGCTAATTTAAGTATCGGTCGGAAAATTACCGCCTTATTCTCGGCTCGATTGCACTTTAGCCGGTGTATAATTAACTGGATGGGCTTCCGAACTTCGGGACATGGCGCGGCACACGCGAGGAAGATGAGAAACATGTCAGGCTCTTCATCCGGTGGATTCATCCACGGAATACTCATCGGCGGTGGCGTCGTTTTCTTCGTTGCGGGACTAGTGATTGTGGCGGGGATTCCGGGCGGCATCCTGGGACCGGCGGCGGGTGGTGCGGGTAACGGAACTACTCCGGCGGGAACGACACAAACGACGGGAACCCCGACGGAAACCACACCGACAGCAACGACGACCACGACTACTCAGCCGACGACGACGACCGAGACGGAAGAAACGACCGAGACGACCACACCGACGACAACCACGACAACCACGACAACCACGACCACGACGCGGACGAGCGCCCCGAGCAAAACGGTTCGATACCGCGTCAACGTCGGTGGTCGCCGACTTCAGGCGTCGGACGGCGGCCCGGATTGGTTGGCGGACGGCGAAAACAACCCCACTCGGTTCGGGAACGCACGCATCAGCGGCAGTCACACGAACCAGACCGACGATCCGATGGCGATGACTCCCGCCGTCCCGAAGGGGACGCCCGAAGCGGTGTTCCAAAGCAGACGCTACGACGCCGACGTGAAGGATGATCACAGCGACGACAGGGAGATGCAGTACCGATTCCCGGTGCAGAGCGGGAAATACGAGGTCAGGCTCTACTTCGTCGAATCGTACTTCGACGACTCGGGATGGAACGACTACAAAAAGGAGGGACCGCGGAAGTTCGACGTGGAAGTCGAAGGCAAGCGCGTCCTCCACAAGTACGATATGTACAAGGAACTCGGTCACGACCGAGGGACGATGAAGTCGTATACCGTCACCGTCCGTGACGGCGTCCTCAACGTGAAGTTCCTCCACGACAAGGAGGATCCGATGCTCTCGGGCATCGAAATCGTCCGCGTGAACGAGGGCAACGTGAACAAGGACCGCGGCGATTCCGACGGAACCGACGACCGGTCGTTGTCCCGTACGGCTGCAAACCAGCCCCTCCTCGCGGCGGTCACGGATTCGGGACTCGAAGCAGCGTAACCGTCAAACGTCACTTCTTCGGAGAATCGACCGCGGTCCTTCCGACCTCGGTATCGCTCGGTATACGAGCGCTTCGGTTGCGCGTTCAATTTTCTCGTTATCGGAGTTCTGTAGGCATATATAGTCGAACTCCATCAAAATATAAAGGGACTAAAGTAAATACTGCGTCGCTCCGAGTGCCCTTCCCGTGGAGGGCAACAGTCAGGCTTGGTTCGGCCTGTTTCCATAATTGGCTCTGTCATCCCCATTTGACGTCGGGGAGCGCCATCCTTCTCCCCACCTTTCGGGATGCGAATAGCTGGGTACATTGGTTTCATTTCATCATATCCGACAAAATTTTCTTGTTCTTCTGGATTTTTCGTTAACATGTATGCCGGATCAAAAACGACGTCGATTCCTCCTTGGTGCAGGTACAGTAGTGGCCGGAACAGTCGGTCTCAGTTCAACCAGCGTTTTCGGTGCGAGTGATGAATCACAACTCGTTTTCGTCGAGATCAATGACGAGAACGAATACCTCGTCGTGAAGAACACGTCCGGGGAGGAGATGGACCTCAGCGGGTACATCGTCGACTTTGGATTCGAAGACGATGACGAAGGTGATGAGCAGAAAGGAACGATAGCTCGGGGAACGACGATCAGTGCCGGTGGGACGCTGAAGATTGCACCGGATGCCGAGCAGGGTGAAGCGGGCGTAGAGGTCAGTCGTGAATACGTAATGCCCGACGAGGAAGAGGAAGTGTACGCGATTCTTTCCCCCGACGGCACCGTTGTTGCTCGGTCTGACGGGGATACGTATGTTGGCAAGCCCGAGACCACGACGACTGAGACGGAAGGGACGACCACTGAAGACGAAACCACGACGGAGGAAGGGACGACTACCGAAGATGATTCGGAGGAATCCGCTTCGGGCGAAACTACAGAAAACTCCGACGACGATGAATCGGGCGGTGACTCCTCGAAAGATTCACAGTCGGATGACGATAGCGAGTCTGATGAGGGTGAAAGTTCGAATAGCGGCGAGACGGGTTCCGAGGAATCCGGAGAGTCGTCGTCTGAAGACGATTCCGAAGAAGACTGCTAAGACGATCCACCACTCCTGTTTTAGATAGTCAAAACGTCCGCGTCGGTGGGATTGGGATTTGAACAACGCCCGAGGACCTGCGCACGGCGCAGAACTCGGTCTAATTCAAATCAAATCGCCTTACTCGACACTCACGAACTGTTCGTGTCGAGAACGGTGGGATTGGGATTTGAACCCAAGAGGCATGACGCCACCTGCTTTCAAGGCAGGCGCAATAGGCCGCTCTGCCATCCCACCACGGTCCGCCCTACTCGGCACCGGGTCTAAGAACTGTCGGTCTCGGGGCAGCAACGTATCGACGCAAACGAATGAGACGACTGAAATATTATCCATAGACATTGAACCATAATCGTTTAATTCCCGTGGTGCATTTTCCGGAGTACGATGCCATCACTGGACTTCGAACCGTTGACGTACGCGGAGTTGCCGGAGGACCGGCGACCGTCGTTCGGACAAGCGCTCGTGCCCGTTCTCGCGACGATTCTGTTCCTCGCGGTCGGGTCGGCGTGGTTGGGGATGGACCCACACATGCCGCTGCTGTGGGCCATCGTGTTCACCGGCCTCGTCGGCTACTACCTCCTCGGTCTCTCGTGGGAGGAGTTGTACGGCGGAATCGCCGACAGTCTGCTGATGGGACTACAGGCCGTGTTCATCCTGTTCGCCATCTACGCCCTCATCGCGACGTGGATCAGCTCCGGGACGATTCCCGGCCTGATGTACTACGGGCTGAAATTGCTGTCGCCGACGGTCTTCCTGCCCGTGACGGCGATACTGTCGGGGCTCGTCGCCTTCTCCATCGGATCCTCGTGGACCACGGTGGGGACGCTCGGCGTCGCCTTCATCGGCATCGGGTCGGGACTCGGGATTCCCGCGCCGATGACCGCTGGGGCGATTCTCTCGGGCGCGTACGCGGGTGACAAACAGTCGCCGCTCTCGGACACGACCAACCTCGCGGCGGCGGTGACGAACACGAAGCTGTACGATCACATCCGCGCGATGCGGAACGGGACGGTTCTGGCGTTCGGCCTCGCGGTCGTCGGCTACGCGATTCTCGGATTACGAGCGAGCGGTAGCGCCCAAGGTGGGCGTGTCGGCGACATCCAGCACGCGCTGCTCGGAACCTACCACATCTCGCCGTTGGTGTTCATTCCGCTCGTCGTGACGTTCGGCCTCGCGCTCCGCGGCTATCCCGCGTTGCCGTCGCTCGTCGCGGGCATCTTTTCGGGCGTCGGAACTGCCATCCTCGTCCAAGGGATGTCGTTCACGGCCGCGTGGGACGTCGTGCTGGCGGGAACGGCTCCGAAGACGGGGATGGACCTCGTCAACGGACTGCTCCAAAGCGGCGGTATCGAAGGCTCGGCGTGGACCATCAGCGTCGTCGTCGCGGCCCTCACCCTCGGTGGCTTGCTCGAAACGACGGGCGTCCTCGCGGTCCTCGCACATCGCCTCTCCCAATCGGTCAGCAGCGTGGGCGGATTAATCGCCGGAACGGGTGCGGCCGCGATGTTGACGAACGCACTCACGGCCCAGCAGTACATGAGTATCGTCGTCCCCGGCATGACGCTCCGTAACCTCTACGACGAGTACGGACTCGACAGCAGCAACCTCTCGCAAGCCGTCGAATCCGCCGGAACGCCGACCGGCGCGCTCATCCCGTGGCACGCGGGCGCTATCTACATGGCCGGGGCGCTCGGCGTCTCGACGGTTTCCTACGCGCCGTACTACCTCTTCGGCTTCCTCTCGCCGATAATCCTGTTCGCGATGGCCGCCACCGGAAAGGGAATCGCGACCGATTCGTCGGAGAAGCAGGGTGCAATCGCGTCCGCCGACTGACGGACGATCGCACGACGAAAGAACGAAGCCGACTACCGAACCAATTCCCGTTTTCCGTCCCGTTCTTCGACGCGAACGCCGAGTTCGTGGAGGTACGACGCCGTGTTGACCGGGACGATTCGTTCCGCGGCGATGCGTGCGTTCAGCAGCGGGATCAGCGAGCGCAAGTCCCCACCCGTCGCTACGCTCGTCATCGCGGGCAGGTAATCCACGTCGTGACCGGCATCGACGGCCCGATGCGTCGCCGTCTCGATTTCCGGCACGGTGTACGCGTCCGTGAAGTCGATGGTGTCCGTCGCGCCGAGGTAGTACAGTCGCCCGTCGTCGGCCGGACCGAGGACGATTTCGCTCCGGCGGAGTTTCATCGCCGCGCTGTCTATCTCCTTTCGCGTCAGCATCGGCGCGGTGCCGTCCACGACGGCGACGGAGGCCACCCCCTCCTCTTGGAGCAGATGGGTCGCCGTGTTTCCGGCGCGCCCCGAGAACGTCTCGCCGACCTGCACCTCGAAGCGCACCTCGCTCACGTCGTCGAGCGCTTCCTCGGCCAGCGCGCGGAGTTCTTCCTCGGAACTGCCGCTCCCCTCGTACTCGTCCGGAATCGCCTCGTCGGGGCGGTAGTTGACGAGCAGTTCCCCGCCGCTGTTCGCCGCCGCGAGGAACGTGTCTTTCAGCATGGTGGCGTACAGTTCCGTTGCCTCGGACGTGGAGAGCGGCGACGTTTCGGGGAGTTCCGGCAGGACGAATCCCTCGCGCGGCGGGTCGGCCAGTACGGCGATAGTGGTCATACCCGCCCGTCGGGGCGGGAGCGCCTTGAAAGCCACCATTTTATGCCCTCCTCGTGCCAATTTCGGCCATGCACTGGACGAAACCCCTCGGTCTCCTCGGCGTCGCCGTCCTTGCCGTCCTGACGCTCGGCGCGCTCTTCGCCTTTGTCACGCAAACGCTCACCGGCGACGCCGTCACCGCCAGCGTCGTCTCCATCGCACTACTCGTCGTCGCCGTCGCCGGACTGGCACGTGTCGGCGGACGCTCGAAGCGGTGGCGGCAGAACCCCTACTGGTGAATGAATCGGACGCTTGGTGTCCCAATCACCCAATCAACTCCGTCGCCCTTTCGTCGCCCGTTATCGTCCTTGTCGGCCCTTCGTCTGCCGGTAGTCCGTCCCCATCAACTCGGCGAAGTGCTTGATGAACGCTTCCGTCTGCTCTTCGGTCTGTTCTCCGGGATGTATCATCGGAACGAGTTCGAATCCACGTCCCCGAATCGTCGTCGCGTGGTCCTCCGCGATGTCGATGTCGGACGCCGGCGTCGTGGTATATTCGGTGGCGATTTCGGCGAGCGCACCCTCCCCGATAGGAACGAGGATTTCGGGGTTTATCATCCGAATCTCGGCGTTCAGATACGGCTCACAGGTCATGATTTCGCCGTCGTCCGGCGGTCGCTCCGGGTGGTGACAGCGCGTCAGGTAGGTGAGAAACGCGTTCTCGATTTCTGGTTCGTCGGCGTCCGCCGGCGAGTCGTTCAGACCGAGTCGGCCGAGGACCGCCTGTAGCCGTTCGCCCGCCTCGTCGCCCGTGAAGGGGACGCCGGTTCGGTCCGCGCCCGCGCTCGGCATCTCGCCGACGAACAGGAAATCCGCGTCCACGTCGCCGTAGCCGTGAACGACCCGTTCACGGCGTTCGCATAACTCGCAGTTTGTACACTCCTCGTCCATTCCGAAGGGGTTCGAGCGCTCCTCCTGTTTCGCGTTCATGCACCCTGCTTGTGCCGCGAGCGTAAAAGGGGCTACTCCTCGGCGAGCGCGAGAAACGACGCCGCCCATCGGGAGTTCTCTCGAACCGAAACGCGGTGTTCCCGTTCGTCGTGGTCAATGAGTCCCGCGGAGTCGAGCTTCGGCAGGTGGAGTTAGTACAGCGTCGCGTAGTACTGGCGATGGTGGTTCGGCGTCAATTTCCTCTCGCCGATGTCACGCCGGGCGACAACCCTCGCCAGTTCGTCTATTCCGACCGTTCCATCGGTTTCGAGGAGATAGCGGAGCGCGTCCCGCCGTCGCCTCGAACTGAGGGCTTCGAACATGCTGTCGAGCGACGGTCCGTCGCTCGAATTCGTCGTGGTCGACCGAATGGGACGGTCGGCGTCGTCGGAGAATTCAACCGTCTCGTCCGCGAGCATTCGAAACGGGGCGACCGCCGGTTCGTCGGTGTACCCGTCGTATCGGAAGTATCCGACGGCGTTCATATCGGCGAGGAGCTTGGAAACGGCGTCGAAAAAGGAGACCATCCGGTGAACCGAAACGTGTTCGAGCGGGGTCGTGAGCGAGTCGAAGAGGAGCGTCGTCTCGTCGTCGAACGCCGCGAGGGCGGACGTGATGGCCGCTCGAATCCCGGCGAGGTCGTCGGGGCGATGGACGGTATCGACGGTCGCCGGTATCGACCCGTCGGAGGAAGGTCCCGCCTTACGCATCGACGTACCGACTTCGATGACGCGAACCGCGTTTGGGAGTTGGCCGACGTGCTGACGCCAGAGATCGAGAAGCGATTTCGCCGACCGGTCGCACGTCACGGCGACCAACGCGTTCGTATCGTCGTGCGGAAAGTGCGTGAGAGGATGGCTTTCCGCTCGACGGTCCGCATCACTCGGCGCTGTGACGAGAACGCTACTGCCGGTCTCGAAGTCGAGGTTTGCGCTCGTCATGGGCGTCGGCCTCGATGATCGTTTCTTCCGCGCGATAACCACTGGAGGGTCTGTCTGATTGGTTTCATTGATTCGACTACTGTGTTATCTCGGTGTACGGGCGACACGGTTCCTCACGCCAGCGATCCCTTCTGAAACCGTTCTGGGTGCTGGGACGTCTACGGGTCGGTTACGGTGTGCGATTCGAGCGCGACGCTCGAATCGCTGCCGTCTATGGACGCCCTACGCATCTATTCGTTATAAATTTGTTCGTGAATAAGAACCACGTGATCTCGAAATGGCATTTTTATCGGGGTATCGTGACTCCCGCGGCGAGCGTTCGGTTCGTCCGGGAACGGTCACTCGCGGAGTATCACGTGTCCGTTCGAGTGAACGAACATGGTCAGACCGTCGATGGAGAACGTGATATGCCCCACCGTTCGATTTCCCCGAGGGTCACGGGTGAAGAGCGCGTCGAGGGCGTCCGGGTCGAGAACGTCCATCAGCGGGATTCTGGTTTCGGTCGGATCTATGCCCCCAATCGACGCGATAGCTTGGATGACGGTCCCGCTCATGGAGCCGAACGACGTCTTGTTCCGGTGCGTGTGGTACGTCCTCGGGTCGGACGCGACGAGCGTTGGTCCGCGCTCCCCGCCCTCCCCTTCGTTGTCGACGTTTTGTCGGTTCATCGACGATACGACGATGGTTTGCTCCCTATCCGGTATAAAATTACGTCTCGGGTTGACTGGGATGATAGTCGGTGTCGTACTCTCCCGTTTGGCCATCCAGTCGGTCGGGGTTGATTCGGCCGCCGAGCAGCATGAAGTCCACGAGCGTCAGCGCGAGCATGGCTTCGACCACGGGGACGCCGCGGGGCGGTAGCACCGGGTCGTGACGGCCGATGACCTGCACTTCCTTCTCCTCGCCGGTTTCCCAATCGACCGTCGTCTGGGTCTTCGGAATCGACGTCGGCGCGTGGAGCGTCACTTCCCCGTAGATCGGTTCGCCCGTCGTGATGCCGCCCTGCAAACCGCCGTGGCGGTTCGTCACGGGTTTCGGGTCGTCGTTCGAATCGAACTCCCACTCGTCGTTTCGGTCGTGTCCCGCCCACTCGCGCGCGTTTCGGCCGAGTCCGAACTCGAAGGCGGTGCTGGCCGGCACCGACATCATCGCCTGCCCGAGCCGCGCCTCGACGGAATCGAACCGCGGAGCGCCCAATCCGCGCGGGACGCCGCGCGCTTCGAAGTAAATCGACCCGCCGATGGAGTCTCCTTTCTTTTGATACTCGTCTATCAACTCCCGCATCTCCTCGGCGGCGTCCGGGTCGGCGCACCTGACCTCGTTCTCCTCGCTGTGTTCGAGCATCTCCTCGAAACTCACGTCGTCGGCGCGCACGTCGCCGATCTGATCGACGTGCGCTTTCAGTTCGACGCCTTCTGCCGCGAGTATCTTCTTGGCGACGGCTCCCGCGGCGACCCAGTTCACCGTCTCGCGCGCCGACGACCGACCGCCGCCGCCCCAGTTTCGCGTCCCGAATTTCGCGGAGTAGGTGAAGTCCCCGTGGCTCGGCCGCGGCGCAGTGATGAACGGTTCGTACTTGCCCGACCGGGCGTCCTTGTTCTGGATGACCATCCCGATCGGCGTTCCCGTCGTGTAACCGTCCTGAATCCCGCTGTTGATGGTCACGGCGTCGGGTTCGTCCCGACTGGTCGATATCATCGACTGGCCGGGTTTTCGCCGGTCCAAGTCGCCCTGCACGTCGTCGGTCGTGAGTTCCAGCCCCGCCGGACAGCCGCTTATCGTGACGCCCATGGCCTCCCCGTGACTCTCGCCGTAGGTCGTCACCTGAAAGAGGCGTCCGAATCGATTTCCGTTCATTACCCGTTCCTGTGCGGCGGGGGCATTTAGAGGTTGCAGACCGCGGAACGTTTCGCCACCGGTGGCCGAAAGAAAATTTATAGCCCGGACACCAACACGAAGGCGATGAATCGGCGACGATTCACCGCCCTGCTTGGTCTCGTAGGAAGTTCCGCGGGCTGTATCGGCCGCCTTCCGACGGATGGCGGCGACGACGACGCGGAACCGGTGAGCCTGCGCGTTCGCAACTTCTTCGAGAAGCGACGCGTCGTCACGGTATCTATCGAGGGCACTCGTACGGGCGACCACTACAAATCGAAGTTCTACCTTTTTCCGGGGTGGATCGAGAACCGCCAAAACATCCTCGAAGCGGACACCTACGAGGTGAACGTGGAACTCGACAACGACATGTGGCGCACCGTGGAGTGGAAGATGAACGGCTGTGAAACGAACGTTATTCTGATCGATGTCGGTCCCGACGGAATCGGCGTCACCTCGACGTGTCAGGAGGAGATGACGGAAACGGCAACCGCGACGGAGACGGAAACGGCGGAGACGGAACCCACGATGGAGCCGGGAACAGCGACGAAAACGGGAATCGCAACGGAAACGAGAACGACGAACGGAACGGAGACGAACTGAGTTACCGCTGTACGTCGCCGCCCAGGTCGTACAGGACCTCGAAGAAGTCGGGGAACGACACGTCGACGTGTTCCGAACCGGCGACCATCGTCGTCCCGTCGGCCGCGAGCCCGGCAACCGCGAGGGCCATCACGATTCGATGGTCTCCGTGTCCGTCCACCACGGACCCGACGAGGTCCGACTCGTCGCCGTGGACGGTGAGGGCGTCCTCTTCCTCCTCGACGCTCGCACCGAGGTTGGAGAGTTCCGTCGCCATCACCGCCACGCGGTCCGTTTCCTTGTACCGAACGTGCTCGCAGTTCTCGATGCGCGTCTCGCCGTCCGCGACGGCACCGAGGGCGGCGATGGTCGGGAGGAGGTCCGGCGTGTCGCCCACGTCGACCGTGACGCCCGAAAGCGAGGAGCGTCGGACCGTCAACACGCCGTCGTTGCGGTTCCAGTGGACGTCCCCGCCCATCTGCTTCAGGACGTTGACGATGAACGTGTCTCCTTGGGCGCTCGGGTACGCGCCTTCGATTTGGATACTCTCGCCGTCATTGGCCGCGATCGCGCCCGCCGCGAGGAGGTAGGAAATCGAGGAGAAGTCGCCCGGAACGTGATACTCGCCGTCGCTCGGTTCGTAAAACTGCCCGCCCGCGACGTGATAGCCGCCGTCCCGTTCCTCCGCGGTGACGCCGAAGTCGTCCAGCAACTCCAGCGTGATGTCCACGTAGGGGGCCGATTTGAGTTCCGTTTCGAGGTCGACGGTCACGCCGTCGTCGGTCAGCGCGCCCGCCATCAGCAGCGCCGACACGTACTGCGAGGAGACGTCGCCCGGAATCGAGACCGTCCCGCCCGAAATCGGTCCCTTGATGACGATCGGGGCTTTGCCGTTACCGCGGCTGCTTTCGGCCCTGCCGCCGAGTTGCTCGATGGCCGAGAGCATCGGTCCCTGCGGTCGCGAGCGAAGCGACGCGTCACCTGTCAGGACGGTGATGCCGTCCACGAGCGCCGTCGTCCCGGAAACCAGCCGCATCGTCGTGCCGCTGTTTCCGCAGTCGAGTATGTCCGCCGGAGTGGTCGGTTCACCGCCGAAGCCATTAATTTCGATGGCCTCGCCGGTGTCGGTCACGTCGCCGCCGAAGCCGTCGACGGCCCGCATCGTCGCCTTCGTATCGGCGCTGATGAGCGGGTCGAACACGAGCGCTCCGCCGGAGTACCCGGCCGCGAGAATCGCACGATGTGTGTAACTTTTCGACGGCGGTGCCCGTGCCGTCCCGGAGAGTCTCGACTGGGAGATTTCGACGTCCATGTTCGACCCGTCTATCCGAACGGGTATCAGACTACCGCCCTCCGGAAAATATCGCCGGTCGGAGACATCCACCCCGGCCGAAACGTCCGTTCAGTCCGAGACATTCCGTTCCGCCGGTCGGAAACGTCTCGGCGCGCCGAAACACTCACCGGACGACCGTGACGGGAACCGTCGCGCGTCCCGTGACCTGCTTCGCGACGCTTCCGAACAGCGTCTCGTAGCGCTCGGACGCGCCGCGGTGGCCGACGAAGATGGCGTCGAAGCCGTTCTCCTCGGCGAACTCAGTGATCCGTTCGACCGGTTCGCCGTACAGCATCCCCGTCTCGATTTCCGTTCCCCGGCGTTCGGCGCTCGCCGCCGCGTCGTCGAGCAGGTCCTGCCCCCGGGTCTCCGCGTCCTCGACGCTCGTCAAGAGCAGTTCGCGGTCGGCCTCGGCGAAACTCGTCGGCGGTACGTCGTTCCCCGCGAACACTTCCGTCGGGACGACGACGTGTATCGCCGTAATCGGAGCGTTCGTGTCCTCCGCGAGGTCGATGGCGTAGTTCAGTGCGTCCGTACTCGACGGCGAGCCATCGAGTGCGACCAGATATCCCCCCATAACGGGTGCTAGTTGGTCGCGTAGGAGGATGTGGATTTCGGCGATGGAAGGGAGTTCGAGTCGATGGAGAATCGGCTCTTTCCGGGCGATGTTGCCGGGAACACGACCGCCCTCCGACATGGTTTTGGTCGTCCCCTCTGTCTCGAGGGATATGGCACAGGACCTCTCGGCATTGGACTCCGCGCTCGATTCGATGGGTGTGGACGGCTTTCTCATCGACGCCGATTCGACGGATTCGGACCAGTTGTATCTCTCGGGCTTCGACGCGCCGGACGCCTTCACGACGCTGTACGCCGACGGCGTCCACCTCCTCGTCTCCAGTCTCGAATACGGACGGGCCAAGAAGGAGAGCGACGCGGAAACCGTCTCCCGACTGTCGGAGTACGACTACTACGAGAAGATAGCCGAACACGGTCCGGAGGCGGCGAAGAACCACATCATCGCCGAGTTCCTCGCCGACCGCGGCGTCGAGTCGGTGGCGGTCCCCGCTCGGTTCCCCGTCGGCACCGCGGACGGACTGCGCGAAGCGGGCGTGACCGTTCGACCCGACGACTCCTCGGTTCTCGTGGGAATTCGCGCGACGAAGACGGACGAGGAGATTGAACACGTCCGCGTCGCCCAGAAGGCGAACGAGGCGTCCATGCAGGCTGCCGAGGACCTCCTCGCGGCGACGACGATTCGGGATGGCCTGCTCTACTACGACGGCGAACCGTTGACCAGCGAGCGCGTGAAAGAGGAGATAGAGGTGACGCTCCTCCGTCACGGGGCCGCGCTGGACGAGACCATCGTGGCCTGCGGCGCGGCGGGCGCGGACCCGCACAACCGCGGCAGTGGCCCACTCGCGGCGAACGAGGCCATCATCATCGACATCTTCCCGCGCGACAAGGCCTCCAAGTACCACGCCGACATGACTCGCACCTTCGTGCGCGGTGAACCCTCCGAGGAGATACGTGAACGCTACGAACTCACGCACGAGGCGTTCGACGCCGCGTTCGACGCCCTCGCACCCGGCGCGACGGGCGAAGAAGTTCACGACGCCGTGTGCGACGTGTACGAGGAGGCCGGCTACGACACGCTTCGGAGCAACCCGAACGCCGAGACGGGATTCATCCACAGCACGGGCCACGGCGTCGGATTGGACGTCCACGAGGACCCCCGACTCAGCCCGAGCGGCGGCGAGTTGGAACCCGGCCACGTCGTCACCATCGAACCCGGCCTCTACGACCCCGAGGTCGGCGGCGTCCGGATCGAGGACATCGCCGTTGTCACCGAGGACGGCTACGAGAACTTCACCGACTACCCGATTCGACTCGTCGTGGACGAGGAGTAGGCCGACCGGTTTTCGATTGGGCTCGATTTCGGTTTCGATTCACGCTTTCGTTCGTTGACTTCCGCTACCGAGATAGCGGCGGCTTTCTCCCGGTCGGACAGCCTTTAGGCTCCGCTCCGGAAATCGAACCCATGGCCGACGAATTTCGTTCCTTCGAGGGGCTTCGGCGCGCGCTCGCCGAGGCGACGTTCGACAAACCACCGGCGATAGTCTGCAACGCCCACGTCACCGGATTGAGCGTCGCCCGTGCGCTCTCCGCCCACGACGTGCCCGTCATCGCCATCGACCGAAACGGCAAGGGCGTCGCGCCGTACTCCGACGCCGTAGATTTCGCCGGACAGGTGACGTTCCCGCTCGACGATTTGGACGGGTTCCGCGACGACGTGGAAGCGCTCGCCGCAGAACTGGACCACGACCCCGTCGCGTTCCCGTGCATGGACGAGTGGGTTCACGCCTTCGCCGGGACGGAACCCGAGGGCGTCCGCCTGCCGTTCGCCGGTCGGGAGACCATCGACGCCGTCCTCGACAAGGAGTCGCTCTACACGAAGGCCGAGGAGTTGGGCGTTCCGTACCCCGAGACGTACCGCCTCTCGGAGACCGACCCGGACGACGCCGCCGACGCGCTCGGATTCCCGTTGGTCGTCAAACCCGCGCTCAAACGCGAGTTCGAGGAGGCCGTCGGGACCAACGTCATCGAAGTCGCCGACAGGGAGGAGTTGGCCGACGTGGCCGCCATGGCCGCGGATGCCGGCATCGACGTCATGGCACAGGAGAAGGTGGACATCGCCACCGGGCGGGACTGCTCGCTCGCCTCGTACGTTCCCCAATCCGGCGACCCCGTGACGTTCGTCGGCAACGCCCGCGTTCGATACCCGCAGGCGTTCGGCACCTCGTGTCTGGTGCGGAAGACGGACCAACCCGAAATCGAGGAGCGCGCACTGAAGGTGCTGGAGGAGACGGGCTACTACGGCATCAGCGAAGCCGAGTTCGTATACGACCAATCGCGCGAGGAGTACGTCCTCCTCGACATCAACACCCGTCCGTGGAAGTGGATTTCGCTGCCCGTCCAGGCCGGTGCCGACCTGCCGGGGGCCGCCTACGCCGAAGCGGTCGGCGAGGAGTTCGACCCCGGCGAGACGCACGACGCCACGTGGGTCTACCTCGCCGATTACCTGAAACTGCTGGCAAACGGTTCCGGTTTCTCGGACGTCCTCTCGGCGGAGCAGTGGGAGTCCCTCCTGTCCGGCGGGTTCGAGGACTCGGACGAGTTGACGACGGGCGTGTATCGGCCTGGCGACGTCGGACCGATCCGCCGCCTCATGAAAACCGAGTTCGGAACCGCCGACTACTACTGTTCCTGTTAGGGTGGGCGATATCGACCCGACCACGTGGCGCGCGTGGCTGGCAGGCCCGAGGACATTACGTCCGAGGGCCTGATCTGGCTTTCGCGCGAGGGATGACGACCGGAGGAGCTTCAGCGACGACGGGAGGAATCGGCTGGGGAGGGAGTGGCACGGTGTGGTTGCGGTTTCATTGACGTCTGTCGTTGCAGTCATAGACAAGCCGACACCACTTCGTAACGAACGGCCAGGGGGCGTTCCGAGTCGCCACTTCGACAGTTGCAACCACGGTACCTCCCTACCCCCGCTCCCCCGTCGCCCCCATCGTATTCGAAACCCAGATCCATCGTATCCGAAACCCAGATGACGGAGAGGTTGGCCGGGTCCCCGTCACATTTGCTCCGGCGTTCCGGAATACGACCAACGAATCACAATGAGCGACGAAACCATTCATTTCAACCTGTTCACCATGAACTCGGTGGAGCACGTGACGGCGGGCAACTGGCGCACGCCGGGCGACCAGTCCCACCGCTACACCGACATGGCGTACTGGCAGGAAGTCGCGCGACTCGCGGAGAAGGGCGGCTTCGACGCCGTGTTCTTCGCCGACGTGCGGGGAATCTACGACGTGTACGGAGGGGACCGAACCGCGGCCATCGAGAAAGCCATCCAAACGCCGGCGAACGACCCGGAACTGGTGATTCCGGCGATGGCGAGCGTCACCGACGACCTCGGCTTCGCGGTGACGCGCTCCACGACGTACGTCCATCCGTATCAACTCGCCCGCGAGCTTTCGACGCTGGACCACCTCACGGACGGGCGAATCGCGTTCAACGTCGTCACCTCCTACCTCGAAAGCGCGGCGGAAAACCTCGGACTGGAGGGTCGAATGGAACACGACGCGCGCTACGACCGGGCCGAGGAGTTCATGCGGGTCTGCTACCGCCTCTGGGAGGACAGTTGGGAGGACGACGCGGTGGTTCGGGACGTCGAGGCGGGGCGGTACACCGACCCCGAGAAGGTCCACGCCATCGATTACGAGGGCGAGCACTTCTCGGTGCCCGGGCCGCACTCCTGCGAACCGTCGCCGCAGCGGACGCCGGTCCTCTACCAAGCCGGGTCGTCGGAACGCGGACGAAACTTCGCGGCGACCAACGCGGAGGCGTTGTTCGTCAGCCAACCCACCGAAGCGGCCGTGAAACGCTACGTCGAGGACGTTCGAGCGCGCGCCGATGAGGCGGGACGAAACGGCGACGACCTCGCCTTCTTCGCCGGAATCGCGCCGATAGTGGGCGAGACGGAGGACGTCGCGCGGGCGAAGTACGACCAGTACCGCGAGAACGTGGATACGGAGGCGACGCTCGCCTTACTCGGCGGGTTCATGGATTTGGACTTCTCGGAACTCGCGCCGGACCAACCCGTCGAACACATCGAAACCGAGGCGATTCAGGGTGCGGTGGACGCCCTCACCAAACACGCGCCGGAGCGCGACTGGACGGTCCGCGACGTCGCGGAGTTCTGCGGGCTCGGTTCCACCTCCCCCGTCGTCGTCGGGTCGCCGGAAACGGTCGCCGACGAACTCGAACGCTGGCACGCGGAGACGGGGATTACGGGCTTCAACCTCAAGGAAATCGTCCGCCCCGGCACGCTCCGGGATTTCGTGGAGTTGATCGTGCCCGAACTCCGAGAGCGGGGCCTCGTCCGCGAGGCGTACGAGGGTGAAACGCTTCGGGAGAACGTGTTCGGTCGGCGGCACCTCGCCGACGACCACCCGGCGAGGCGGTGAAACCGGCCGCCGACGGACGCGGAAATCGGCTCTGTCCGTCGAACCATCCCGCCTTTCCCGCCGTCTCACTGCCGTTTCCGGGTGAACGATAGCGTCGTTTATCGCCGTACGAGGTCTACGACAAGTGCGGGGGGAAACACAATGAGTGTCGGAACAACTGACAACGAGACGGTCGTCCGCCGCGACATCGAGGAGGTATGGAGCAGCGACGGCGACTTGGATAGCATCGACGACACCGTGACTGACGACTTCGTCTATCACACGTCGATGATGGACATCAACGGCCGGGACGAGTACAGGGAGATGGCCGAGGAGACCCGAAAGATGTTCTCCGACTTCGATATGGAGGTGGAGGACATCCTCTCCTCCGACGACGAGGTGGTCGTCCGGTACACCATGCGGGGCACGAACACCGGCGAGATGATGGGCAAGGAACCGACGAACGAGCGCATCGAGATGACGGGCATCATCATCGACCGACTGGAGGACGGGAAGATTCGCGAGCGATACGAGAACGCCGACGAACTCGGCATGCTCGTCCAACTCGGCGTGGTCGAACTGCCGCCGGAGATGCGGGAGTTCGAGGAGTAAGCGGGGACGGACGCGTCGAACGGCTTTTTTGAAACCTCACCGTCAGAACCGACGAGACGAAGGTTCGAAGCGGAGAGAAATGCGGCCGCTTTACCGTTGTCCACGCCCGCTACCGGATGAACTATGAGCATCAAAACAGCCGACAACGAAGCGGTCGTTCACCGAGAGATTCGCGAGGTATGGGACGGAGGGGACTTCGACACGATTCCCGACCTCGTAGCCGAAGACTTCGTTTTTCACAATCCGATGCTCGACGAACCGGCACGTGGCCCGGACGGGTATCGGAAAGTAGTCGAGGCGTTTCACGACTCCTTCTCCGACATGGAACACGAGGTGGACGGAATGTACGCCGTGGACGACGTGGTGGTGACGCGATATACGACGCGGGCCACCCACGACGGTGAACTCATGGGAATCGCGCCGACGGGGACGAAAATAGAGGTCACCGGGATCGTCATCGACCGTTTGAAAGACGGCAAACTCGCGGAACGGTACGTCAACGACGACGCGCTAGGACTGTTCGAACAGATCGGTGCCGTCGAACCCCCGACGGAATCGGAATCCACGGATTGACCGACTCGCGCAAACGAACCTCTTTTGGGTGGACCACACCAACGCGAAGGCAATGAACGTACTCGTCGTCGGGGCGGGCGCGATGGGTCGCTGGTTCGCCGAGGCGATACCGGCCGATATCGCGTTCGCCGACGCGGAACCGGGGGTTGCGGAGGAGGCCGCTCGAACGGCCGACGGGCGAGCGGTCGCGCTGGAATCCGACGAATCATTCGACGTGGTCTGTCTCGCCGTCCCGATGCCTGCGATTTCGGAGGCGGTCGAGGAACACGCGCCGAAGGCCGACCGGGCGATACTCGACGTGAGCGGCGTCATGGCCGAACCGGTCGAAGCGATGACGGAACACGCGCCGAACGTCGAACGGGTGAGCCTGCACCCCCTGTTCGGGTCGGACACCGCGCCGGGGAACGTGGCGGTCGTGGCGGACGAACCCGGCCCGGTGACGGACGAACTGCTCGCCGCCATCGAGGCTCGCGGGAACACGCTGGTCGAGACGACGGCGGCGGAACACGACGAGGCGATGACGACGGTGCAAGCCGGAACGCACGCGGCAGTGCTCGCTTTCGCGCTGGCGGCGACGCCGGTCCCCGAAGGGCTTCGAACTCCCGTCTACGAGGAGTTGTCCGGCCTCGCGGGCCACGTGACCGACGGCGAACCGCGCGTGTACGCCGACATTCAGGCCACCTTCGACGGCGCGACGGGCGTAGCGGAGGCGGCGAGGCGACTGGCCGACGCCGACCCGGCCGACTTCGAGCGGTTGTATCGCGAGGCGGCGGACACGCACGAGGTGGACGAATGAACGCGGAGCAGCGCGAGCAGGTGCTCTCGAACGCGAAGTACCTCCAAGACGTTCGTCCCGTGGACCCCGAGGAGATCGCCGAATACGTCGAAGACGAACCCCACCCGGCGGTCGTCCGGCAGGTCCTCCGCGAGGAGGCGGGGTCGCTCGGTTTCGTGGAGCGCGAGGACGGCACCTTCGAACCCGCATCGGACGACCCCGTTCGTCCCGACTTCCACGGTGTCGAGTCGTTCTCCGAGAAGTACGGGCGAAAACTGGAGGACCTGCTGGTCGCGGAGTTCGGCGCTGGGTGGCCGGACGGCACGTCGGGCGACGAACTTCGCGACACGATTCGACGGCTCAAGGAGGACTACTTCGCCCAGAACCCCGTCGAGTACGACTATCGCGTCGCGCTCGGCTACGCCATCTACCACCTGCCGGACTACTACGCCGTGGTCCAGTACGTCCTCTCCGAACTCGCGGAACGCGGCCTGCTGCCCGGAAAACTCCGCGTCCTCGACGTCGGCGCGGGAGTCGGCGGCCCCGCCCTCGGACTCCACGATTTCCTTCCTTCGGAGACGTTCGTGGAGTACCACGCCGTCGAACCGAGCGACGCCGCCGACGTCCTCGCCGCGATGCTGGAAGAGACGGGCGAGAACTTCCACCCGACGGTCCACCGCGACACCGCGGAAGCCTTCGAACCCGAGGACGGCGCGGAGTACGATCTCGTCCTGTTCGGCAACGTGTTGAGCGAACTGGCCGACCCGGAGGTGGTCGTTCGAAAATACCTCGACTTCCTCGCGCCGACGGGGTCGTTGGTCGCCGTCTCCCCGGCGGACAAGAACGCCAGCATCGGCCTTCGGGAGGTCGAACGAAGCGTCGCCGACCGGACGACCGTGTTCTCGCCGACGCTTCGCCTCTGGCCCGGCGAGGAACCGACCGACGACTGCTGGTCGTTCGACGTGAAACCCGAGTTGGCCGTGCCGCCGTTTCAGCGCCGACTGGACGCGGGGGAGAGCGGGGACGGCGAAGGTGACGTCGAGGTCTCCGAACGCGAAACCGAAACCGAAGGACGCACCGAAGAATCCGCGAGTCAGGTGGAACACCGAGGAATCGACGCCAGCGACTACGAGTTCGATTCGGGCGACGATGGGAGGACGGATAAGCAAGGCATCGACGCGAGCGAGTACGGAATCGACGCAAGTGAGTACGGAACCGACGCGAGCGAATACGGTGCCGGCGACGATATCGACACGTCCGGGCGTGGACTTGATGCGGGTGGTGCCGACGCGAACGCACACGAAACCGGGACGGACGAACCGCGGGAGTCCGTAACGTTGGACGACATCGAGGGCGACGGCGAGTTCGTCAACGTCGACGTGCAGTTCTCGCACGTCATCCTTCGAACCGACGGTGTCCGTCGGCGGGAGTTCACCGCCCGTCCGTCCGAATCGGCGAAGATGGCGGGGATGGAGCGCCACGTCACCGAACGGGTGAACCTCGTCGCGGTGAAACTCAGTCACTCGCTGTCGGAGGAGGGTGAAAACGCCGTGTTCAAAATCAGTGACGGAAGCGAGGCGGTGGGAAACTTCGCGGTCCTGACGAGGGAAACGTCACTCAACCGCGCGCTTCGCGAGGCGGCCTACGGAAGCCTCCTGTCGTTCGAGGACGTGCTCGTGCTCTGGAACGAGGACGAAAAAGCGTACAACCTCGTCGTGGACGAGCGGACGGTCGTGGACCGCCGCTAGTTCGCCTCGACGCACTCCCGGACGAAGTTGTAGTACGAACCGAACTTCCCTTCGTCGTTCGGTGACAGCGGTATTTTGTTCTCCGCGAGCAGTTCGACCGTCTTCTTTGGCTCGCACTCGAACCAGATGGACAGGATGTCTACGTTACGCTGAGCGTATTCGTAGTTGAGTTCGAGCGTGTGAGCGTCTGTGACATTTCCCTCCGCCATGTCCGTTCGCATTATATGACCGTCACAGTATAAATCCCGGTGATTCATTGAGTATCAATACTGAATTATTACAGTCGGGAAACGAGTCGTATCCAACCTGGGCGGGTGCGAAACAGGTTGGACGACGGGCTATCGCGACGTTTCATCACGACGGGTGCGCGCTAATTTGTCACGACGTCGTGATTTATGTCGGTCATACGCCGTTTCGTCTCACCCGTTCGTTTTGCTTTCACTTCCGGTCGTCACACCGCCACCGTCCGACGGTTATTGTGGCGTGTTCACGAACATCGAGCGGAGTACTTTTGCGTCCCCGTTCCAACCCCTGTTCATGGGCGATTCGCTCGAAATTCTTCTGACGAACGACGATGGCATCGACAGTCCCGGTATCCGCGCACTGTACGAGAGCCTCCAGGAAGTCGGCAACGTGACCACCGTCGCACCCGCGACGGATCAGAGCGCGGTCGGCCGTGCGATGTCCTACGAAGTCGAAGTCGAGGAGCACGAACTCGGCTACGCGGTCACGGGAACCCCGACCGACTGCGTGGTCGCCGGCCTGACCGAACTCGGACCGTACCCCGACATCGTCGTCTCCGGCTGTAACAACGGCGCGAACCTCGGTGCGTACGTCCTCGGACGTTCCGGAACGGTTAGCGCCGCTGTCGAAGCCGCATTCTTCGACGTTCCGGCCATCGCCGTCTCGCTGCACGTGCCGAACCACCTCTGGCCCTACGACACGACCGTCGATGAGTACGAGGAGGCGGCGCGTGCGGCGACGTATCTCGCCGAACACGCGCTCGACGCGGGCGTGTTCGAGCAGGCGGAGTACCTGAACGTCAACGCGCCGATGCCGGGCGACGGGCCGATGCCGATGGAAGTCACCCGTCCCTCGCACGTCTACGACATGGATACGACCAACGAAGGAGGCGTCATCACGCTGCACGACCTGACGTGGGAACAGATGGACGACGAGACGCTTCCGGACGCGGAGGGAACGGACCGCCGCGCGGTGTACGAGGGCAACGTCAGTGTCTCCCCGCTGACCGCCCCGCACACGACACACCACCACGAATCGCTGGACGAGTTGGTGACGGAGTACCGCGAGTAGCGCTACCGTTTTACCCGCAGAAGTCCAACCGGGCCTATTGACTAGGGGGTAGGGGGAATCGTGAGTCATAGCGATATCGAACAATTCGCACTCGATTCACTTCCAGTGAACGTCGCCGTACTCGACGAAGACGGTATCATCGTCGCGACGAACGACGCGTGGGAGGAGTTCGGGCGGGAAAACGGACTGGCGGCCACGACGCGCGGCGTCAGCTATCTCGACGTCTGCGACGTGGCTGACGACCTGACGGCGGACGAGGTAGCCGCGGGTATCCGCGGAATTTTGGCGGGCGACCGGTCCGAGTTCAGCCTCGAATATCCGTGTCACTCGCCGGACGAACGGCGGTGGTTCGTGATGCGTGCCGCCGAAGTGACGGACGACGGAAACCGGTTCGTCGTCGTCGCGCACATGAACGTCGCCGAACGGCACGAACGGGACTCGGAAATCGAGCGCTACGAGATGATCGTCCGCAACGTCCCGGTGATATTTTTCTCCATCGACACGGACGGGACGTTCCAACTCGCGGAAGGGAGCGGGTTGGAATCGACGGGAGCGACCGACGAGGAAATCGTCGGCCAATCCATCTACGAACGGTACGAGGACTACCCGGACATCCTCGAGGACTGTCTCCGTTCCCTGTCGGGCGATTTGGTTCGATCGACGCGGGAGTTCCACGGGACGATCTACGACATCGTCTTCCAACCCGTATTCGATGCGGACGGGACCGTGGAACGCGTCATCGGCGTCGCCATCGACGTAACCCGCCGAAAGCATCACGAGGAGGCGCTCGCCGCGCTGTCCGACCTCACGCGGGAACTACTGGGGACGGAAACCGCGGAGGACGTGTGTTCCCTCACGGTGGAGGCGGCGGAGCGACTGTTGTCCCTCCCGGTGACGATCATCGCACTGTACGACGAATCGACCGGCGCGCTCCAACCGACCGCGAGGACGGAGGAGTCGGACGAACTACCGGAGGAGGTACTGAACGGGGACGGCATCGCGTGGGAATCGTTCCTCCAGAACGACGTCCGATCCGATGGCGAGACCGTCATCCTTCCGCTCGGAACGCACGGCGTGTTCGTCACCTCGGTGTCCGGCGACGCGACCCTCGACATCGCGGAACTCTGTGCGGCCGCCGTCGAATCGGCCCTCGGACGCGCCGAACGCCAACGACGACTGCGCGATCAGGAGACGAGGCTTCGTCGGCAGAACGCCGCGCTCGAACGCCTCAACGAACTGAACGACGGTATTCGACGCATCGACCGGGCGCTCGTGGAGGCGCGGACCCGCGAGGAGATAGAGACGGCCGTCTGTTCCCGTCTGGCGAGCGGAGGGCCGTACCGGTTCGCGTGGATCGGAGCGGATGATCCGGCGACGGGGGCCGTCGTCCCCCGCGAATCGGCGGGTATCGGGCGCGGCTACCTCGACGCGCTAACCATTACGACCGCCGACGAGACGGGCGATTTGGCGGGGATCGCGCTCCGAACCGGGCGGGCGCAAGTCGCACAGGACGTACTCCGCGGTCCGCTCTCCGAGCAATGGCAGAGCGAGGCGCTGAAACGCGGCTATCGCTCCTCGTGTGCGCTCCCGCTTCGCTACGGTGACGCCGTGTACGGCGTGCTTTCGGTGTACTCCGACGAACCTCGAACGTTCGACGAACTGGAACGGGCCGTCCTCGAAGACGTGAGCCAGACCATCGCCTACGCCATCAACGCCGTGGAGAGCAAGAAGGCCCTCACCGGAAGCGAGATGGTCGAACTCCAGTTCGACATCGAGGACTCGTCGGTCGTGTTCGTGGACATCGCGGAACGGCTCGACTGTCACGTCGAATTCATGGGTGTCGTCTCCAAACACGACGCCACGGTGACGGCGTTTTTCACCGTGACCGGCGCGCCGTCGGACGACGTGTGTGGACTCGCGTCCCGCTCGTTGGAGGTCGTCGACATCGAACGGGTGAGCAGTCGGGACGACTCCGCGCTGTTCGCCGCGACGCTGACGGATTCGAGTTTCGTCGGGACGCTCCTCGATTACGGCGCGATTCCGGAGACGTTCGCCGTCGGACCGCTTCCGGGTTCGGTCGTCGTTCGACTCTCGACGAACGCCGACGTTCGGACGTTCGTGGAGGTACTCCAGAAACGGTTCCCGGCGCTGGAACTGCGGAGTCGCAGACACCGGGAGCGACCGGTGGTGTCCGGGGACATCGATACGGCGCTCTCGGAGACCCTCACGGACCGCCAGCGGGAGGTGCTGGAGACGGCGTACTACAGCGGGTTCTTCGACTCGCCGCGAAAGAGTACCGGCGAGGAGGTGGGACGCTCGCTCGACATCTCACAGCCGACGTTCCAACACCACCTGCGGACGGCGGAGCGGAAACTCCTCCGACGTCTCTTCGAATCGTGAGCAGCGGGGCATCCGTCTAGACAGATAGCCCCCGTCGAAAACTATCACGTTCAATCTAGCTGGAAACGCCTTTACATAGTATACCCTCCCCGTAACTATGAAGACGGATATGCAACGACGAAGCGAACGAGGCGACCCCGACGATAGAATCAGCCTCGATGTGCTTTCCGCCGTCATGGACGCGGCGGGATACGACGACGCAACCGAGTTCACGACCTGCTTGTACGACGTCATCGACCCGGACGCCCTCGATTCGCTCTTTCACAGCAGGACGAGGGGCGGCCGCGTCGAATTTTCGCTCGAAGGATACGACGTCCGCGTTCACAGCGACGGAACCGTGGAAGTCCTCCCTGAATGACGATGGGCGAACAGCGTATGGATGAAACCGAAGCGTCGTCCGACGAGCGTGTGTGTGCCGTCTGTGGAGACGCCATCGATATCGAATCGTGGCATCCGGTCCTCGCCGAAACCGACGCGACGGGGACGCTCCGCTTGTATCCGTTCTGTACGCACGCTTGCCGAGACGCGTGGAAGGGACACGAACGCAACCGATAACAGAGAATGACCGAACCACGAACCAACGAGATAGAGTACAGCGAATACGAGGACGAATACGGGACCGTGGCGATGTTCTACGACCCGGAGAACCACCGAGCGTGGATTCGCTCCAGCACGACTGTTTCCGTACACCGGTAGAGTGCGGAGAGGAGCCACGCGTGGGAAGATATCCGTCTTCCGTGGACCACAACGGTGCTATCATTTGTCGCCACGACGACCGGCTATCCGTCCCTAGTTTTGCGAACGAAACGGTATCGTCGGTGCTTTTATCGGAATTCCTGATTGATTTGTCGTATGAATCGGACCCTCCTCTACTACGCGTCGATGGGTATCGTCGGCCTCTCGTTCGCCGCAGGCTCCGTACCCGATCTCCTCGCCAGTCGATCCAGCATCAGCCAGTGGCTAATGGCGCTCGGCGGCGTCGGTCTCGTGCTCGGAAGTCTCTATGAGTATCTATCCGGAAGAACGGACGATTTCGACCCTGGCCGTCTCACGTGGATCGTCGTCGGCGGGGCGCTCCTCTCCGTTCTCGGATGAACTTTCTCGCTTTCCTTCGGAATCACCGTCCCGCTACAGCGACCCGAAGAACGCACGGATGTCCTCGGCGGTCAGTTCCGGTTCCTCCCATTCGAGGAAGTGTCCCCCACTGGGCACCTCCGTCCAGCGGTCGATCCGGTAGAGCCGTTCCGCCCATTCGCGCGGCGTCGGGAACATGTCCGCCGGTGCCATCAACAACGCCGTCGGTACGTCCGGGCGGCCCCACTCGCCCGGGTCGCGCATCGACTCGTAGTACAACCGCATCGAGGACCCTATCGTCTCCGTCGCCCAGTAGATGGTCAGGTTCGTCAGCAGGTCGTCCCGCGCGAACGCCTCCTCCACGTCGCCGTCGTTGTCGCTCCACGTGCGGAACTTTTCGAGTATCCACGCCGCCAACCCGGCGGGCGAGTCGTTCAGTCCGTAGGCGAGCGTCCCCGGTTTCGTGGCCTGTTCCATCGCGTACGCCGCTTCGTCCCGCGCCCACCGTTCGGCGTTTTCGATGAACTCCCGTTCCGCGTCCGTGGGGTCGTCCGGAATCATCCCCTCGTCCACCCGCGGGTTCGTCCCGCCGAGATGCATTCCGAGTATCGACCCTCGATACTTGAGTCCGAGTTGTAACAGGACCCCGGCCCCGATGTCGCCCCCCCGACCCGCGTAGCGGTCGTAGCCGAGTTCGTCGGTCATCAGCGTCTGGAACAGGTCCGCGATTCTCGGGACGCTCATCCCCGGTTCGGTCGGGCGGTCCGAAAAGCCGTATCCGGGCAGGGACGGAACGACCACGTCGAACGATTCGTCGGGGTCGCCGCCGAACGCCGACGGGGTCGTCAGCATCGGGACGATGTCCAGCATCTGGACGAACGTGCTCGGCCATCCGTGCAGGAGTATCAGCGGCGTCGGGTCATCGCCCTCCCCCCGTTCGTGAAGAAAATGGATTCCGATGCCGTCGATTTCTGCGCGGAAGTGGTCGTACTCGTTCAGCCTCGATTCCTGCGTTCCCCACTCGAAGTCGTTTTCCCAGTACGCGACGAGTTCCCGAAGATAGTCGAGGTTCGTCCCGTACTCCCATCCCGCGCCGGCCACTTCGTCGGGCCAGCGCGTCCGCGCCAGTCGATCACGCAAATCGTCGAGCGTCGCCTCGCGTATCGAAACGTCCACTGGTTCTACCATCGTTTTCCCCCGATTCCCCTTGGACGGGAACCCGCAAAAACGTCGCTTTCCGCTCGGCCGAACCTACAGAAATCGCCGGAAACTCCAGTACAGCCCGGAAAGCATGTTCTTCGCGCTCGAAACGGGCGAGAACCGCGAATCCGGGTTTTTTGCCGGTTCGAACTCGGCATCGAGTTCCGCCACCGAACAGCGACGAATCTCGCCGGAGTTGACGCGGTCCCCGTCGGTATCGGTTACCCGCAGCATCGTCACCTCCTCTTCCCGTCCCACGACGCGGTAGACGTTCGAATCGGATGGCTCGCCGGCGGGTCGGTAGTGGTCGCCGATTTCTGTCATGGTTCGTCGGTATGTTTCCATACCTACCGGTCCAGAGTATATGAAACGACCGCCTGTGAAAGCATCTCACGATCTATCGCCGGGTAAAAGTCGCGAAACGCCGAAAAATCGACTGCTCCCTTTATCAGTCCACGACGACCAGCACGTCGCCCATATCGACGCTCTCACCCTCGCTGACCGCGACTTGGGTGACGGTACCGCCCCGAGAAGCGACCACGTCGTTTTCCATCTTCATGGCTTCGAGGACGCAGACCACGTCGCCGGGCTCGATCTCGTCGCCCTCCGCGACTTTCACGTCGAGGATGGTGCCCTGCATCTCGGCCGAAACCGTCTCGCCTTCGGCGTCCACGACGGTTTCGCCGCCGTCGCTGCTGCCGCCCGCCGGTTTCGGCTTCTGACCGCCGCCGTTGGAACTCGTCGGGACCGCCGCGACGCCGCCGCGGTCTTCGAGGTTGACCTCGAAGCGCTTGCCGTTGACCTCGACCGTGAACTCGCGTTCGACGACTTCCTCGTCGTCGTCCGACGACGTTTCCGAACCCCACTTCTCCTGTGCATCCGCGATTCGGTCCGAGTCGAGGTGGTGGTCGAGGTACTTCGTCGTGTGCGTCCCGGCGACGAACTCCTCGTCTTCGAGCATCAAGCGGTGGAACGGGATGATGGTCGGGATTCCCTCGATGTCGTACTCCGCGAGCGCTCGCTGGGAGCGGGCGATACACTCCTCGCGGTCGCCGGCGTGGACGATGAGCTTTGCGATCATCGAGTCGTAATCGGTGACGAGGTCGTCGCCCTGTCGGAGCGCGTCGTCCAAACGAACGCCGATTCCACCCGGCGGATCGTAGGTCGTCAGTTTCCCGCCCGTCGCCGGTGCGAAGTCGTTCGCGGCGTTCTCGGCGTTGATGCGGAACTCAATCGCGTGTCCTTCGAGTTCCACGTCGTCCTGTTCGAAGCCGAGCGGTTCGTCGGCCGCGACTCGAATCTGCCACTTCACGATGTCGACGTCGGTCAACCATTCCGTGACGCAGTGTTCGACCTGAATCCGGGTGTTGACTTCGAGGAAGTAGAAGTTCGTGTCCACGCCGAGGAGTTCGTCAGCGCCGCGCGTCTCGTCCTCCTCTACGAGGAACTCGAAGGTACCGGCGTTGTAGTAGCCGGCGGCGGCCGCGCCGTCGCGGGCCGACTCCGCGATTTTCTCCCGCAACTCGTCCGAGAGCGCGGGAGACGGACCTTCCTCGATGACCTTCTGGTGGCGGCGCTGGAGGGAACAATCACGCTCGCCGAGGTGGCGGACGTTGCCGTGGTGGTCCGCGATTATCTGGACCTCGATGTGACGCGGGTTTTCGAGGTAGCGTTCGAGGTAGACGTTGGAGTTGTCGAAGTACGCTTCACCCTCGCGCTGGGCGGATTCGAGTTGGTCCTCTGCTTCCTCGGGACCGCGAACGACCTTCATTCCGCGCCCGCCGCCGCCGCCCTCCGCCTTGATGGCGACCGGGTAGCCGTATTCGTCGCCGAACGCCGTGACCTCCGACGCGTCCTCGACGGGATCGGTCGTTCCGGGGACGATGGGCACGTCGGCCGCCTGCATCGTCTTCCGGGCCTTCGTCTTCTCGCCGAGTTGCTCCATCGACTCGCTCTCCGGGCCGATCCACGTCACGCCGTCGGTGGCTTCGACCTTCGCGGCGAAATCGGCGTTCTCCGCGAGGAACCCGTAGCCGGGGTGAATCGCGTCGGCGCCGGCCTTTTTCGCGGCGTCGATGATGGCCTCCTGGTCGAGGTACGAGTCGGCGGCGCGCGCCGGGCCGACGTTGTACGCTTCGTCGGCGTATCGGACGTGTCCGGAGTTTCGGTCGGCGTCGCTGTAGACGGCGACGGTGTCGATTCCGAGCTCCTCGCAGGCGCGCATCACGCGAACCGCGATTTCGCCGCGATTTGCGACAAGAACCTTATCGAACATTCTTGCGGAAAGCTATTCGGGAAGGCCACCTCATTCTGTCGGTTCTCCCCCGCTGACGACGCCGTCAACGTGACATTTCCACATCGGTTGACGCGGGAGCACGAACGACGGGTCGTGACGATGGCGTGCCCACGGACTTCAGTCGGCGGCCATCGGTGCCGCCTCTTCGAGGATGGACGACATCCGTGTATCGGCGGTCGCAGCGTCCACGCCTCTCGTATGGAGTTCGCCGACGGTCAACTCGTCCGTCACGGCCCACGCGATGACTCGTAGTTCTTCCCGGTGTGCGACCTCGACGATATCCGTTTCGAGACACAACGCGGAGTGAGGGTGAAGCGAGTCACAACCGAGCGCGAGCGCCGTTTGAAAGCCGATGGTCGCTCCGACCTCCTCGCCGAAGAGATACCCGCGCTTCATCTCCGGGTCGTACTCTTGCACTTCGCTCAGCGCGCTCGGGAGGAAGGACGTGACGCGCGCATCGACGCCGGAATCGTGAATGCGCGAGAGGACCTCCGCCGCGATGCCCGTCCGCTTGAGTTCGACTTGGACGCTCACACCCGACGGAACCGCGGCGAGCGCTTCGGACAGCAGCGGGATTCGCTCGCCGGATCGCTTTACCTCCAGTTTGCGCAGTTCGCTCCACGCCATTTCGGCCACCGAACCGTTCCCCTCGGTGACTCGATCTATCGTTTCGTCGTGAAAGACGACGAGTTCCCCGGACCGACATCGGCGGACGTCTATCTCGACGGCCGGAAAATCGAGCGAAGCCTGCTCGACTGCGTACACCGTGTTTTCAGGATATAGTTCCGCGCACCCTCGATGGGCGATAAGATCCATTCTCGTCCGAGTCCCGGGACGCATAAGAATTAAAGATTCCGCTTTGAAGTTTCCCGATCACGCGGAACTCGATTGGTCGAACAGCGGCAATCGTTCCCGCGCCCGAGCGACGTCGGTCGGACGGTTGATTTCGAGATGTCGATTCGCAGGAACGAACATCCGTTTCGTCGGCGTTCGAGTGTACACGTGCGGGTACCAGTCCTCTCGGTTTCGAGCGAGGGTTTCCATCGCACGGTGCCGATGTCGACGGCCGATGATGCCGACGCCCGCGTGGCGGTGTCCCTCGATGTTTCCGTAGTCCACGACGGTTCCCGATTCGTCGAACCGAACGGCCGTATGTTTCATCTGATTCCCGGGGATACACCCGACGACGTTGTAGCTTCCCCGCCACGCCGAATAGCGTCGCTTCATCTCGTCGATGACGGACGGGGAGACGATGACGTCCCCGTTGAGCACGAGCACGTCGTCGTCGTGTCGTTCCAACGCGAGGCGAAGCGACTCCGCGTTCTCGTACTCGTCCCACCGTTCGAAGACGAGCGGTTCGGCCGAGAAGAGTTCCCCGAGGACGTTTTCGTATCCGTATCCGAGCACGACCGTGATTCCGTCGACGCGGTCGATGAGGGTCTCGTACTGACGTTCGTAGAACGACTTTCCGTTGATCTCGAAGAAGGCCTTCGGGATGTCGCCGGTCAGATCACCCATCCGACTCCCACACCCCGCGGCGAGGATCACCGCCTGCATGCCATCACCTCCGTTGCGGCGCGGTCACCGGCCCGACCGTCCATCGGTATCCCGAGTTCGTCCCGGAATCTCGCTTCCCGCTCGGCGACCGCCCCCGAATACCCCCCTTCGTAGAGCGCATCGAGGGTCGGAACGTCGAAGTCGCCCACGCGCGTTACGTGGCCGATTTCAGGGACGGTACCGTTTTCGGCGGCGACGTCGGTGAATTGGACGAGCGGACGGCGAGTATGAAGCCATTCGGCGATGATGCCGGAGTAATCGGAGAGGAGCACGTCGGCGTCCAACATGCTCTCTCTCGGGGTCGGGTTCTCGTCGAACACGACGTTCGGCATCGTCCCGATTCGCTTCCTGCACTCCTCGGTCAGCGACCGACCGGGTTCCTCGGTTCTGTCCATCGGATGGGGCCGAAAGAGGAGTTCGTACTCGGTGTCGGCGAACACGTCGAGAATCGCCATCGCGGTGTTCCGATACGACCCGCCGCCGTAGTTGTGATTGGTCGGCGCGTAGAGCACCCGCTTCCGATTCGGTGCGTTCGAACCGACGAGACCATCCGCTTCCGGAATACCGACCACCGCGACGCGAACGCGGTCCGGAAACGACTCACGGTACCTCCGTGCCCACCGCTCACCCGGCGCGAGTGCGGCGTCGATGGCACGACCCATCGTCCCGACCGTGACGTCGACCTCCCCGCGACCGACCGATGCGCCGTGGCGGACGTGGACCAGCGGATACTCCTCGTGAAACCGAACCGTATCGATGCGGAATCGGTGGTTGTACACGACGACCGCCGGGTCGATGTCGCGAACGTTCCCGTCGACGTCGCTCACGTCATCGACCCCTATCTCGGGAATCGCGTCGCAACACCCGCGCGCTTCCCGACGGGCGGGGATGTACGCCGACGAAACATCCACGTGGTCGTTTATCGATTCGAACGTCTTTCTCATGAACTCCCGTTCTATAACGTACAGTACTTGTACCATTTTTTCCCCCGGACCGCTCCCCAACTCTGGACCGAATACGTCCTGAAAGACGCGACGTATCTCGGATTACCGGATACCCATTCGCCTTACTATCTAGGTGACATCCGTACTTAATCGTGTTCCACGGTCGTCCGACAACTCGATCCGTTCGGTTCGTCGCCCGAACCCAAACCGTTATGTCGAACGGAATTGATTTTTCGACCGTGACGTTCCCGACTCCACCCGCCGCTGGCCGCCCGAATCACGGGCCAGCACCTGCTTTTCGCCGGGTGGAGTCCCGATTCGGCCGCTGACGCGGCGACGGGGTGAAACCGGGCGACTCGCGTTCTCACTACCGAACGAAACCCCGAAATCAGACACGGATGTACGAAATCAGGCAATCAGTCCGACGTATCGACACCGAACGAGTGCAGCGGACGTGCAGCGAGACGGTTCGACGAACCGTTAGCGGGGAACGACGATGAGCGACATGGATCCCCGGAACTACTACGACGAGTTCGGCGAACACGAATGGGAGCGACTGGAGCGCGATCCCGTCACCCGCATGGAGTTCGAGAACACGGTCGACTATCTCGACCGATACCTCCCCGACTCGGGTCGCGTCCTCGACGTGGGCGGCGCGTCGGGCCGCTACGCACTTTGGCTCGCCGAACGCGAATACGACGTGACCCTCGTGGACGTGAGCGAGACGCAGGTCGAACTCGCCCGCGAAAACGCCGCCGAGCGCGAACTCGACGACCGAATCAGCGCCGAAGCGGGCGACGTGCGCGATCTGCGATTCGGGGACGAAACGTTCGACGCGGTGTGCTGTCTCGGCGGCCCCCTGAGCCACGTCGTGGACGACGACGAGCGCGCCACCGCCGTGCGCGAACTCCGCCGGGTCGCCGCACCCGACGCGCCCGTTTTCGTCTCCGTCATCGGTCGCTTTGCCCCGCTTCGGGACATCGTGAAGTTCAGCCTCGACTCCAGCCACGGATTGCTGGTCCCCATCGCCGAGGACGGCAAGTACACCGCCGAACGCGTCGCCGAACACGCCGACGGCGAGGGCTGGGCGGAGTGTCACTTCTTCCGCGCCGACGAGTTCGAGGCCGAACTGCGGGACGCCGGTTTCACCGTCGAGAAACTGGTCGGTTTGGAGGGCGTGGCCAACCGAATGAAACCGGAGTTGGAGGACGCCAGCGACGAGGCCGTCGAGGACGTTCGCCGGCTCGTGAAACTGCTCCGGGAGGACCGTGCGGCGGTCGATTTCTCGGAGCACATGCTGGCGGTGTGTCGCGTATAGTATTCGGATGCGTTTTCCGTCCTGCGGCGTGGTTCGCAATCGCCGTTTGATTCTATAAGCGAAAATGGACTTCCTCAATATATCGGGTCAATCTATTCACAGTTCGTGGGTGTTATTTAGTGTGCCGACGCTCATCGAAATCAACGAGCGAATTCGATTGCTCCGAAAAGTCAGATGAAAAGCAGTCCGATTTCTGTGATTTTCCCCGTTTCGAGATGACTGATTAATTCTGTAGACAAAGTGGAACGTGCGACAGCAGCGAGGTCAACTTCTCGAATTTGGCCGTTTTTGGCGGTTGACTTTCCGTGGGCAGTATAAGCAGAAGTGGAATTCTTAATGACGCCGATTGAGACACCAACATCAAAACCGAAGACGAAAATCGGATAGACTCAAAATTGATTTTGAACTATCCAAACGGATTACTCCCACACTTCCGACTACTCGTTCATGACATCCCAGCAACGTCGACTGTCGCTCTGGTTCGGTCGATCCCCCCCATCGGTCACGTTGGTCTCTCGTCTTTGCGGCTATCTTGTTTCTCTGCCTCTTCGTCCTTCATGCACCGCCCAGCGCTAGCGAGCTCGCGTCATACGGCATTCCTGTTGGATTTGGCGTAGATTTAGTAATTCTATTTGCGCTCATGCTCATTCCCGCAGCGCTCAACGCGTATCTGAACGACGGCCTCCTCATTAGCATTGTTCTCGCTGCGAGTCCACTCTTTGGTGTTGTTCTTGGGAGTATGTTGTATACGTCGCCACCATTTCAACTGAACTATACTACTCTCCTCTACACAACACTCCCATTCATGGCGATCGCTATTGGGCTCGCTGCTGGAATCGGGTTCGTACTTGGGAGTGGAGCCCGACGACTTCGCGTATAACTTCGTGACCAGAACAGACCCTACCTCTCCCCATTAACTACTAGCCAAAATACTGCAACGTAAATCGTTCAGTTGTGGGATGCTTGCCACCAAAGTACGATCAGCAGAATCACAAACCCACCAACAAAGAATGCAATCCCAGTCGGCCATCCGGTTGGCTCTGGTTGGCCACCAGCTGCGGTCTGCGCCATGAACGGAAATCCCTCAACAAGCGTGTGCACGATGAGACTGAGGAATGCAAGCGCACCAATCGCGCCAAGAAACCGTTTGAGTATCGAACGAATCCCGTGTGTCCGCTCTTCAGTCCCAACAACAAGCACAACCGGATTCTCACCAAGAGCATAGATCTTCATCTCACGGCCTTTCTCGGAATATCGTGTATCCGCGACCCGAATTAACTCGGCATCGACGAGTGCGTCAAGATGATACGAAATAGTTTGAATCGACGTCTCAAGGCGCTCAGCGAGTTCAGACGGTGTTCCTGGCTCTTCGTTGATCGTCACGAGAAGGTTGCGAGCTGTTGCAGACGACAGCGTCTCAAAGACCGCATCCGTATCCCTTTCATCGATGCCCAGAATTTGAATGTCTCCCGCTTGCTCAGTGTCGATTTCAGGGGTTGAGCCGGGCAATAGTGACATTTTGGTTCCACCAGTTGTGAGCTAATGAGAGGCAGAGCGTATAATTCCTCGCAAAGTACATGACTGACATGCTTCATTCATCAGAAGCTACCTGTATTGAGCGACAGACCTCATCGGAGCAGCCCAGAAATTACGAACACGAGTCCGAGCGGTACGTAAATGATGCCGGCTCCGATATTACAGGTTGTTTGTGCGCTAGCAGTGGTATACGTATACTGGATTCCGAGCCCACTAAAGCCAGTGATATGCGGCCCACTTGGATCTGCGTCATGGAGACCGACGCCACCACAAACGGGTGGTGTGATGAGGCCGATGCCGATGAACACGAGGAGTCCTCCAATGAGCGTAATTGTCCCGCCGTGTTCAGAGCGAATTCCCATTACTCGATTTTTGTCGTATTGACACTTCTATCTTTCTCCAAGCACAGATGATTTAAGAGAAACGGCACATGAACTTCTCACTCGTCCCAACTTGTGTGATCTCCCAATATGTCTCGATAAGCGATTCTTCGCAGTATCTTCATAGTAGCGGCCCAGCAAGCACGGATATGATTCCTGAACGAATCGAAACCGATCACCTCATCTTCAAGCGACTGACTCACGATGCCATTGATTTGTTCGACCTCTATGACATCTGTTCGAGCGATCCCGGAATCGAGAACGTGACAGAGTACCTCCCCTGGGATCCTCATCAGACGCCGAAGCAAACTCACGATCTTCTCACCAGTGCCGAATCAAACTGGGAGTCTGGAGAGGACTTTCGCTACTTGCTTCGCCTTCGAGAATCCTCCGAACCCGTTGTCGGAATGACCGGGATCGATGTGCATTGGGGCCGTCGAACGGGAACGATTCGCCTCTGGTTACGAAAGCGGTTCTGGGGACGTGGACTCGCTGGAGAACGAGCTGCAGCACTTACAGAAATCGTCTTCGACACACTCGATCTCGAACTGCTTGCAGTCTTCACACTTGAGGGGAACGAGCGGTCACGCCGTGCAATTGAGAAGTACATCGATCGGTACGGGGGGCAGTACGAGGGACTGTTCAGGAACTTTCGGCCAAACGATGGTGATCTTGCGAATGCCCATCGATACACCATAACCCGAGAGCAGTATCGGAACGCGACCCAGTGAAATTACTCTACGTTCTCGATCTGGTCTCGATTTCTATGAACGACATGGCGCTTCGCGAAGTTGGATACCAAGAAACGGATAGTCACAGAGAAAGCGAATAAATCGTGACGGAGTACGACTCATCAGCGATCGTAATGGTGGATTCTTTGATGGGTTCGAATCCGCGCGCCGTATAGAACCGTTTTCCCGAGTCGTTCTCGGAAAGCGCTTCGAGTTTGAGAGCGGTGATGGACTCGGGGAGTCGTGCTAGACCGTGTTCGAGAAGCGCCGTTCCGATTCCTCGGCCCCACTCGTCGGGGTCGACGTAGATCTCTTTGAGTCCGGCTTCATCCGCCTCGACGAACTCTTTCGTCTCGTCGTCGCCCCATCGGAAGTACGCGTACCCTCTGACACTGTCGGTCTCATCGACGGCGACGAAGTACCGAGAATTATGGACCGCTTCGAACAGTGCGTCGAGGCGCTCATCCGTCGGTGACGCGGCAACCCGCTCGATGATCGATTCGGGAACGATGTCGTCGTAGGCGGCTTTCCAAGCGCGGCCGTTCGTGCGGATCGCCCCGCGTAAATCCGTCTCACTTTCGAGCGGTCGAATATTCACGTTTTCGTTCATTGTCGGTGAATAATATATCTACTGGAGGATGCACCGGTCATCGTCGCGAAGGTGCTTTCGCGATACTCACGCTCTCCCTTCTGGACGACGCTTATTTCTACTCTCAACCTCGAATCCCGTCCCCGGTATCCCGATGCCGATTCGTACGCGGTCCGCGCCGCGAGTCGAACGGCACCCGAACCGCTATGAGTTCTCGACTCCTGACACGGGTATGGGTCCTCTCGCTTCGGTTCGTTCGTACAACAGGCGACTCACCGGATGGGCCGAGGGGCACCCGGTTAGATGGTGTGCCCTCATGGTGGCGTTCGGTACGGCAGCGATACTGCTCCCTTTGAGCGCGATCTTCGGCGGCCCGATCGGCGAAAATCTCGGGTATGCCCTCGCGTTTGGCGTGTTCTTCGGCGTCCTACAGGCGCTGTTTCTGAGAACCATCGAGACGTAGATGCCTCTATCCTCTCCGTAGTAGCCGATTCGCGACGTTGGAGACGAATCGAACGAACCGGCACGGTGTGACGAGCGACCCCGACACAGCGACCGAGACGCGCAACAATCCGCGGAGGACGCCCTCTCCGTTTATCGATCACCCGAGCGGAGACGACGGCCCTGCGCACGCACGATGGCGAGCAGGTAGCCGATGCCCGATCGGACGTCGTCCCCCGAGAGCGACCGCAGGAACCCGAACGCCCCGACGGGTTTCGTCTCCCGTTCGGCTTCGTCGATGGCGCGGAACAACCGGTTCAGTCCGTCGACCGTCGTCTCGTTGATTTCGAGCGCCGAGAGCGTTCCCGCCATCTCGATGAGGTCGTCGAGTCGTCCGTCGCGCTGGAGTTCGAGCACGGATTCGAGGGCTTCCGCGAGGTCCTCGCCGTTCTCTCCGACACCCTCGGCGAGCGCAACCGTCCCCTCCGTCGAGAGTCCGTCTGCGGCCTCGACGAGCGTGACCAACGACTGCGTGACGTTGTCGACGTCTCGTTCGTCCGCGCTCGCGATGACGAGAATCGCCGTCTCGATGACGTTCTCGAGTTCCTCCGTGTACTCCGCGGCGTCGGCGTAATCCCCGCCGTAGGCCTCGAGGACCGCTCGCAGTGCTTCCTCACCCTCTTGCGGACGTTCCGGTTCGATGTTCAGCGCGTCGTCCGGGACGCCAGTGGTCGGTTTCGCCATCTCAGTCGTCCCCCGAGATCGGTTCCGTCTGGTCGTATTCGATGTCCTCGGAATCGCCTTCGAACGGCGTAACGCGGACGGCCGACATCTTGAACTCCGGCGTCGCCGCATCCGGGTCGAGACTCTCGTGGTTCGTGAGTCTGTTCACGCACGTCTCCGCGAAGTGAATCGGTGCGAACACCGTCCCCGACCCGATGCGGGCCGTCACCTGTGCAGGCACCGTTATCTCGCCGCGCCGGGACTCGATCGTCACGAGGTCGCCGTCTTCGATTCCGTGGTTCGCCGCGTCCTCCGGGTTGATCTCCACGAAGTCGCTGTCGTTGTAGTGTTGGATGCCCTCTTCCGGATGTGTCATCGTCCCCGTGTGGTACTGGTAGAGGACCCGACCGGTCGTGAGCGAGAACGGATACTCCTCGTCCGGGAGTTCGCCGGGTTCGCCGTAGCCGACACCGACGAGGTGCGCCTTCCCGTCCGCCGTGTTGAACTCGTCCTCGTAGAGCCGTTCCGTTCCAGGGTGGTCGAAGTCGTAACAGGGCCACTGGACGCCGCCTTCTGCTTCGACGCGCTCCTGCGTAATGCCGCCGTAGATCGGGGTCAACCGGCGCATCTCCTCCATGATTTCCGCGGTGTCCTCGTACTCCCACTCGCGTCCCATCCGGTTCGCTATCTCCTGAAGGATGACCCAATCGGGTTTCGAATCGCCCTTCCGGTCGATGACCTGCTTTACCATCTGAACGCGGCGGTCCGTGTTGGTGAACGTCCCCGTCTTCTCGAGGAAGGAACACGCGGGCAGGACCACGTCCGCGAACCGCGCCGTGTCGTTCAAAAAGAGGTCCTGTACGACGAGGAACTCCATCCCTTCTAACACCTCGGAGGCGTGATTCGCGCCCGGTTCCGAGAGCGAGGGATTCTCGCCGATGCAGTACATTCCTCGGATGTCCCCCTGGTCCGCCGCGAGGAACATCTCCGTCGTGTAGTATCCGGGTTCGGGAGCGATTTCACAGTCCCACGCCTCCTCGAATTTCCGACGATTCTCGTCGTCCGTGACGGATTGATAGCCGGGGAAGTTGTCCGGGAGCGGGCCCATGTCACCGCCACCGCCCTGAACGTTGTTCTGCCCGCGGAAGGGGGAGACGCCCGTTCCGGGCTTTCCGAGGTTCCCCGTAATCGCGGCGAGATTCGCCATCGAGAGGATGTTCTCCGTCCCGTGGGAGTGTTCGGTCAGACCCAGCGTCCATCCGAACACGACGCGGTCGGCCGCAGCGATCGTCTCAGCGGCCGAACGGATGTCCGCCGGTGGTACGCCCGTAACTTCCTCGACGTACTCCGGCGTGAACGCTTGGACCGACTCTTTCACGTCCTCGAACCCGGTCGTCCGCTCCGCGACGAACTCCTCGTCGTAGAGGTTGTTCTCGATGATGTAGCGGACCAGTCCGTTGATCCAGACCTGGTCGAACCCCGGCCGGACCTGCGTATACTGGGTGGCGTACTCCGCGATCTGAACCTTCCGCGGGTCGAAGACGATGAGGTCGTTCCCGGCTTTCACGCGCTGTTTGATGCGCGTCGCGAGGACCGGGTGAGCCTCCGTCGTGTTCGACCCGGTGAGGAAGATGCAGTCCGCCTGCTCGAAGTCCTTCGTCGACACGGACGCCGCTCCGTACCCGTACGCGCGAGCGAGGCCGGCGACGGTCGAGGAGTGACAGAGCCGGTTACAGTTGTCGACGGTGTTCGTCCCGAGGACCTGCCGGGCGAACTTGCCCATCAGGTAGTTCTCCTCGTTCGTCGCCTTCGAGGACGCGATGACGCTCATCGCCTGTCCGCCGTGCTCGTCGATGATGTCCTGAAATCCCTCCACCACACGGTCGTAGGCCTCTTCCCAGGAAGCGCGCCGGAACTCGTCGTTTTGGTCGCGGACGAGCGGCGACGTCAGTCGTCCCTCGCTGTCCACGAAGTCGTAACTGAACTTCCCTTTCACGCACGTCGAAATACCGTTCACGGGCGCTTTCTCCGGGTCGGTCGGTCGGGTAGCGAGGACTTCGTCACCGTCCGTGTAGACGTCGAACCGACACCCGACGGCGCAGTAGCCACAGGTTGTGTCCTCGACGGTCAGGTCGGACAGCCGCTTCTCGCCGATTTTCGTGGCGATGTCGAACAGTTTCCCCTCCGGCAGCGTCCCCGCCGCCGCTCCTTCGGCGACGTGCTCTACGTTCTCCAGTGCTTGCTTCCGGGCGGTCTGCATATAGCCTGCCACGCCCTCTTTCTCTTCGTTCTCGGTGGCGTTCTCCGTGTTCGTCATGGCCAATCCCTCTCCTCGGTGTCGTCGTCGATTTCACGGCGCTGTTCCGTCACCTCGTCGGCTTTCATCGGCGTCATCGGTCCCTTCTGCACGTTCGCCGACTCGATCGCCTCGCCGACGCTGTTCTTCTGGGTGAAGCCGGGCAGCGGGATGGTTGTCGCGTCTTCGATTCCCTTCTCGACGAGACTGCCCGTCGGACAGACCGAGACGCAGTGTCCACAGGAGACGCACGTCGACTTCTCCATCGTCTCGGCCCCGTTCTGGAAGCCGATACGTGTCTCTCCACCGTGTCCCTCCATTCGGAGGACGCCCTCGACCTGCACGTCGTTGCAGGCCTCCACGCAGCGGTTACAGAGGATGCACTTGTTGCGGTCGATCTGAATGAAGTCGTGGCTATCGTCGATCGGTTCGTATTCGTCGCGGTCGTCGAGCACACCGTACCTCGGTTCGACGACGCCGTTCTCGATGGAGACGTCCTGCAGATCACAGCGACCGTTCTTCCCGCAGGTCGTGCAGCGGAGGTTGTGGTCCGAGAGCACGAGGTCGAGGTTGACGTCGCGCGCCTCCGACGCCGATGCTGCATCGGTCGAAATCGACAGGCCGTCCTCGGCGGGCGTGCTACACGCCGGAACGATTCCGTCCTTCGCCTCGACCATGCACGTCCGACACTCGCTTCGAGGCCCGATGTCCTGTCTGTCGTAGTGACAGAGTGCGGGCACGTATTCGGCGGTTTCGACGGCCTCGATAGCGTCGAGGAGCGTCGAACCGGCCTCGACCGTCACGTCCTCCCCGTCGACCGTAACTGTCGCCGTCTCCGCGCTCGTCACGTCGGGGTCCGTCGCCGTTCCCGGCGCGATGGTTTCCGTCAATGGCGGTACGTCGGATTCCGAATGCGGTGATTCCTGTGAACTCATGGTTTCGCCCTCTTCGGTTTCGTTTCCGTCTCCGTGGTCGTGGAACACTGGCCCGCCGGACACTCCCCGTTCGCGTGTGCCTCGAAGACATCGCCGAATTCGGAGAGTCCCGTGCGAACCGGTCGCGGCGCGTACTGGCCGAACGCGCAGATACTCGTCGATTCCATCACGCGTAGCAGTTCCTCGATTTTCGCATGGTCGAGATCCCCCTCGTAGATGTCTCGGAGGAGTTCGCTCAGTTGCGTCGAGCCCTCACGACACGGGACACAGCGCCCGCAGTTCGCGTCCGCGGCGAACTGGGTCCGCTTGCCGACGAACGCCACCGGACAGCGGTCGGGGCCAACGACTTCGAGTACGCCGTCCGTGCCGAGGTCCCGCTCGGCGAGCGCATCCGGATCGGGTGTGACGTCGAGGTCGCGCGTGAGGCCGCCGAACCGCCCGCCGACGAGGACACCCGTGTACTCCGTGACACCCGCGGTCGTCACCGCATCTCCGATCGAACTCGTCTCCGGAACTTCGAACGTCATCTCGTCCGCGTCGCCGGTGACCGTGAGCACGCGTGTTGCCGTCTCCTCGCCGCGAACTGCCGCGGCGACGTGCGCGAACGTTCGCGCCGTGTGGACCACGGTGGGTTCGCCGAAGACACCCTCGACATCCGGGCCGGGCGGTCGGAGGCGTGCTTCGAGACGGTGATTGCCCTCCACGGCCTCGATGGCCATCGTCGGTTCCGCCGAGCGGTAGGCCGCCGGCCCCGGGACGACGGCGATATCGGTCGGGAAATCCGGATACGCGGAAACCGCCGTTTCGAGCGTTTGGCGAGTCGTTTCGTCGTCTTCGCTGACGTACACGAAGACCCGTGCGGCGTCGACCACGCGTGCGACGTGGGCGGCACCCTCCAGTACGGAGAAGGGATCGCTCTCGGCCAGAAGGACGTCTCCGGGGTTCCCGTGTGCGTTCAGGACGATCGCCGGATCACCGTCGCGGTCGCGGACTCCCTCCCAGAGCGGGCCCACGGGCTCGTCCGCGCTCCAGTCGCCCCATCCTCGTCCGAGAGTAGCCCCCGCTACTTCGAGTACCGATTCCGGCGACGCATCCGAAAACCCGACGGTCTCGGCGTAGGACTCCGGGACAGTCGGTTCCACCCATCCGCAACGGGCGAGCACCGACCGGTCGTCCCGGAATCCGTCGAGATCGGGCATCGGAAAACGAGTCGAGTCCGCGTGTGTCACCGACGCGTCCCCATCTGAAAGCGAGTTGCTCGCGTCACCGAGCGCCACCGCGATGGTTCGGGCCTCCTGTGTGGTGGCGTTCGTGTAGAATACCGCTCTCCCCTCGTTCACCACGATGAGAAGCGGCTCTATTGCCGGGGAACCCGTCGACCCGACTTCGACGACGGGTACGTCCGTCTGGTCCCTCGCGGTCGCGGCGATTTGCTCCGCACCGCGACCGGCGACGCGCACGACCGGTCGTTCTGTGTGCATAGCTTTGGACATTGAGTAACGTATATGGTCGTTTAATGTAGACGAACGATAAATAACTATTCCCGAAATCGACCCCGAAACGATGCTCTTCGACGGATGCCTACCCGTCGGACCCACACCGATCCGACCCCCTGCCACCGTCCGGCGATGCGGTCGAGTCGATTGTGGTTCCGGCAAGTTCGGCAGGTGGATTCCATAAGGTCCTCCATTAGTATCCGAACATGATTTATGAGAACAACGAAAACATTTATTATAGTATAATAAATTATTAACTACGTCGCATGTCAACAAGGAACTCGGATAAAAATCGATGGCTCATCGCCGCTTCGGCCGTCGCGATTCACCTGTCGATCGGTAGCATCTACGCGTACAGTATCTACCAAATACCGCTGAACGAGACGGAAGGGTGGAGTACGTCGAGCGTAACCCTCGCGTTCTCCATCGCCGTTTTCGTCCTCGGGATCACGGCCGCCTTCCTCGGAAAGTACGTCGAGGAATACGGTCCGCGAAAAGCCGGCTTGGCGGCGGCCGTCCTATACGGCCTCGGGATGATCGGATCGGGACTCAGCGTGCAACTCGGAAGCCTTCCGCTGTTTCTCGCCACGTTCGGCGTCATCGGCGGAATGGGAATCGGGCTGGGATACATCTCCCCGATCGGAACGCTGGTCGAGTGGTTCCCCGATCGACGCGGAATGGCGACGGGACTCGCCGTTATGGGCTTCGGCGCTGGCGCGCTCCTCACCGGTCCGCTCGGAAACTTCCTGATCCAGAATTACGGGGTCTCGACTGCGTTTTTCGCCCTCGGCGTCCTTTACTTCGTCCTCATGTCGTTGGGCGCGAGCTACCTCGCGAAGCCCGAGAAGGGATGGCTCCCCGACGGAATGCACGACATGGAGGACGCACAGGAGAAGGCAAAGGGGGCGCTACGGGGACTCGATGTCCACACCGCCGCCGAAGCGCGCACGTCACCACGCTTCTACATGGTCTGGCTCATCATATTCATCAACGTCTCCGCGGGCATCATGCTGCTCGCGTTCGCATCGCCGATGCTCCAGCAAATCGGCGGTGCCACCGCCACGACGGCCGCGTTCATCACCGGCTACATCGGTATCTTCAACGGCGGTGGCCGCATCGCCTGGGCAACCCTGTCGGACTACATCGGCCGGACGACCACGTATGCGGCGTTCATGGTCATCCAGATAGCCGCGTTCTTCGTGATGCCGCAGGTGTCGGGGGTTTGGGTTCTGACGGCGCTCATGTTTCTCGTCATCACCTGCTACGGCGGCGGGTTCGCCTGTCTCCCGGCGTACCTCAGCGACCTCTTCGGCACGAAGGAAGTCAGCGCCATTCACGGCTACGCCCTCACGGCGTGGGGCTTCGCCGGCGTCGCCGGTCCGCAACTCGCCTCGTTCGTTCTCGAATCGACGGGGAGCTACACGAACGCACTATACGTCATGAACGTCGCCCTCGTCATCGGACTCCTCACGGTCGGCGTTCTCCGCTGGCGGATCGGCAAACTTCAGGACGAGGGTACGAAGAAAGCGACCCCCGTGACCACCGACTGAGTACCGATACCGTCCTTTCATCGAGGCTCTATTCGACGTGTTTTCCCACCCTGTAACCCGCGCGATTCAACGACGGATCAAACACGCCGAACGGACATGCGGGAAGCAATCCGATTTGTGAGGTTCGCTCGTTTCGAGACACGTGATCGATGTGATAACCGAAGTAGAACGTGCGACGGCAGCGAGCGGATCCTCCGATCCACCCGAATTACCGATTGGCTACCTGTGAACAGCACGAGCGGCAGTGGGTACGATCACCCGTACCTGAACGTCGAGACGGACCGCTCGATCGCGTCTTACCGATCCCGTTTCAGGGGCGTCCGTACACCGAGACCCAGCCATCACTCTTGACTTCAATGCGATACTCGCCGAAGCGGAATTCGACACTGCCGACCGCATCACGGCGTTCGCCCGCCACTGTCTGTCCGAAGAAGGAATCTTCCAACGCGGCGACGTCGACACACTCGTACAGCACCGGATCTTTCACCTCGGCCGGTGACACTCCCTCGGCGGCGGCGATCCCGCCAATTATTGTGGTCGTGAGATCGTCCCTTCCGGCGCGCTCGTAATGAACCTGCTCGACGAGTTGTTCGCTACCGTCCACGACGATCTCGGAACTCTCTCCTTCATCAGAACTTTTCGTCATCCATCTCACTCCGTGCGTGCGTTTCTTGTCGATTGTCCAGGCTCGCACCTGCACCCGCCAAGGCAGTCAAGACCTGTTCGGCGTACTTTCCAGTCCGGATGGTTTCGCTTTCGGCGTCGAACTCGATCACTCGTTCATCGACCAATTTGGGGATGTGTGCATGATAGAGCGACGCGTACATTCGATCGATCTCGTCCTCTGGGACGGCATCCTCGGGGATTTCGGTCTCCCAGGCAACAAGCTTGGTCGCAAGCTCGGTCACTGACCACTCGGTCCTAGTTCTGAGCGTGTAGAGAAGATAGCGTCGGCGAGATTTTGCGATCGACTGAAACACGTGGTCCAGTTCCAGTCTGTGTTCGGGGATCTCTGGGACGGTAACGGCATCGGAAGGCTACTCCGATGCCGTGTTGTCGTCATCAGGCTGCCGGGTCATGTGGAGATGTTTGGTCAGGGTTCGATATTAATGTTCTTTATATCAATATAGCTACTTTACGCTTGATGATTGGCACTGGGATCCATAGATTTCGACTATAAGCGACAGAAAAGTACCGCATCGACTCCGAAACGAATAGCCGAATGGGTGTTTCGATGCGATCTCCCGATAATAACGTTCGCTTCCCTTATTTCGATCCGATCTCGTCTGAATATACGATTGTCTCGGACACGGCTGTTCGGAGGCTCTAAGAATCCACGTCGGAAACGGAAACCGTCCGATCAGAACGGATCGTAACGCGGTAGCCGATATACTCGAAACTCACCTCCGGTGAGCCGTGTCGATAGATCGCTTCGAGTCCCTCGGGGTCGATCGCATCGTAGAGGGGCGTTGCAGGCTTCGTCCCGTTCGCTTCAGTCACGGCCGTCACCACCGCCGCGGTGACTGATTCGGCGTCTGATAGCGTTGTTGGTGTTGACTCTGGCCGCGACGATGACGAGTGTTTCATATTCTCTGGGCAAGGAGGGTGTGCTAAAAGTTTTTAGGGGACACTTGGTAGCGTATCGCACGACATTCGAACGGTCTCCACGGGACGGACATCCCTCTCCCGTCGATAACGGTCCCGGCCCAGGCTTACCACGGACCCGCCATTCCTCTTCTCACTCTCCTACCGATACGTCGTGTCCATCGGCGAGGTGACCAGTAAACTGCTGGTCTGCAACGCGACTGACGGTCGGTTATTTGGGCGTCGCTGAACTGGGTCGGTGGTAGCGATACAAATGGACCTCGGCTAGTTTACGCGTCGTGTACCGGTGGGCCGAGTTTACCGTCATCCGACACCGGAACCGGTAAACTCAGTACCGCGTCGTCCGCCCCGCCGCACTCCACGCGTTCGTCGGCGCGTTGGTCGGGACCCGAACGTCGCGGTTCTGCAACTGGGCCACCCGCCCGGCGAACGTCCAGCGTTCGCCCTCCCAGTCAGGTTCCTCGTTCTCCGCGGCGGCGGCCGCCTCCTGCTCGCGGAGGTGGACGTTGATTGCCGCGACGATGGCGGCCGCTTCCTCCTCGGAGGCATCCGGCGGTATCGTGAGGTCCAGACCCTCAGAGCGGGATGTTGCCATGTTTCTTTTCGGGTTGGGAGGTGCGTTTGCTCATCAGCATTTCGAGGTCGTCGATGAGTCGCGGACGGGTGTCCTGCGGTTCGATGACGTCGTCCACGAACCCGCGGTCGGCGGCGGTGTACGGGTTGGCGAACTGCTCGCGGTACTCCTCGATGAGTTCGTCGCGGCGCGCATCGGGGTCGTCGGCCTCTTCGAGTTCCGAACTGTAGAGGACGTTGACCGCACCCTGCGGGCCCATCACCGCGATTTCGGAGGTCGGCCACGCGTAGTTCACGTCCGCGCCGATGTGCTTCGAGGCCATCACGTCGTACGCCCCGCCGTAAGCCTTCCTAGTGATGACGGTCATGAGCGGCACCGTCGCCTCGGAGTAGGCGTACAGCAGTTTCGCCCCGTGACGGATGATGCCGCCGTGTTCCTGGTCCGTGCCGGGCATGAAGCCGGGAACGTCCACGAACGTCACGATGGGGATGTTGAACGAATCACAGAAGCGAACGAACCGCGAGCCTTTCTCCGAGGACTCGATGTCGAGGGTACCCGCATTGACGCGGGGTTGGTTCGCCACGATGCCGACCGAGCGGCCGTCGAGGCGGCCGAAGCCGACGACGATGTTCTTCGCGTAGCCTTCCTGAACCTCGAAGAACGAATCCTCGTCCATGACGCCTTCGATGACGCGCTCGATGTCGTACGGCTTGCGCGGTTGGTCGGGCACGACGGACTTCAGTTCCTCGTCACGGCGTTCGGGGTCGTCCCACGGTTCGAAGCGCGGCGGGTCCTCGACGTTGTTCTGCGGGAGATAGGAGAGGAGGCGACGGATGTCGTCCAGCGCTTCCTCCTCGCTGTCCTCGGCGAAGTGGGCGACGCCGCTCTTGTCGGTGTGGGTCGTCGCGCCGCCGAGTTCCTCGAACGTTACCTCCTCGCCCGTGACCGTCTCGATGACGTCCGGGCCGGTGATGAACATGTGGCTCGTGTCCTTCACCATGAAGATGAAATCCGTGATGGCGGGCGAGTAAACCGCACCGCCGGCGCACGGTCCCATGATGGCCGAAATCTGCGGGATGACGCCGGAGGCCTGCTGGTTGCGGTGGAAGATGTCCGCGTAGCCCGCGAGTGATTCGACGCCCTCCTGAATCCGTGCACCCGCCGAATCGTTCAGGCCGATGACCGGCGCGCCGACTTCCATCGCCTTGTCCATCACCTTGCAGACCTTCTGGGCGAACACCTCGCCGAGCGACCCGCCGAAGACGGTGAAGTCGTGGGCGAAGACGAACACCTTCCGGCCGTTGACCTCGCCGTAGCCCGTCACCACGCCGTCGCCGGGCACCTGCTTTTCCTCCATGCCGAAGTTGTGGCTTCGGTGGGTCCGGAGTTGGTCGAACTCGTTGAAGGTGTCGTCGTCGAGGAAGTAATCGATGCGCTCGCGCGCCGTCATCTTCCCGCGCTCGTGTTGTTTCTCGATGCGCTCCTCTCCGCCGCCCTGCTCCGCCTCGCGGCGCTTCTCGCGTAGTTCGTCGATGCGCTCGTCCATTGTCATCGCTGAACACCCGGACGCATTGTCATTGCGAAATTGCAGTACCAGCGGGCGCAAAAGGTTTCCGTACTGTGTCGGGAAAACGTCCGCCAGCCTACAACAACGAGTAGAGGTTCACCGCGAGGGTGACGAGGAGGAACAGCGGGAGGACCGTCCTGACGCTCCAGAGCCACGGCGTACCCAGCGAGCGTGCGAGTCCGCCCGCGCCGGAGTCGAACTCCGAGAGCGCGTCCGTGCCGAGGATCCACCCGGCGAAGACGAGGAACCCGGCGAGTCCGGCGGTGAGCATCAAATTGACGAGGGTGTCCGCGACGAACGTGAAGAGGGACGGTCTGAGCGCACAGACCCCGCCGGTGAGCAGTACGAAGCCAGCGAGGCCGATAGTCGCGTTCCGCCGCGACACGTCCTGTTCGTCCACGAGGTACGCGACGGGGATTTCGAGCATGCTGATGGAACTCGACAGCGCCGCGAAAAGGATCGCGGCGAAGAACGCGACGGCGACGACCCTGCCGTAGGGAACCTGCGTGAACGCACCGGCGATGGAGACGAAGAGCGCGCCGGGGCCGCCGCCCGCGGAGGTGTCGTTGAGGCCGCCCTGAAACGCGAACAGGAGCGGGAACACGACGAGTCCCGCGAGGACGCCGACTCCCGTGTTCAGCACGGCGATGACACTCCCGTCGAACGGGAGGCTGTTGTCCTCGCCGAGGTACGAGGCGTAGGTTATCATCGTCCCGACGCCGAGCGAGAGCGTGAAGAGGGCCTGTCCGGCGGCGGCCTGTAGCAGACCGACCGGGTCGTGTTCGACGGCCGCTTGCAGTGTTTCGACGTCGAAGTCGAGGAAGAAGGACAGTCCGTCGCCCGCACCGGACTGCGTGATCGCCCACCCGGCCAGTGTCGCGAGCAACAGGATGATAACCGGCATCATCACCTTCGTCGCCTTCTCGATTCCGCCGCGAACGCCACCGAGAACGACGAGCGCGGTCATACCGAGGAAGACGGCGTGGAACGCGACGGCCTCCCACCCGAAGCTGATGGTCTCGAAGTAGCCGCCGGGCGCGGCGAAGTACGACCCGGTGAAACTCGCCGCGAAGTACCGGACGATCCATCCGCCGACGACGCTGTAAAACGACAGCAGGACGAGCGCCGTGACGACGCCGAACAGGCCGACGTAGCCCCACGATTTGGTGCCGGGCGCGAGGCGAGCCAACGCCCCCGCAGGGTTTCGATGCGACCGACGTCCGATGACGAACTCCGCGAGGAGTCCGGGGACGCCGACGAGCAAGACGATACACAGATAGACGACGAGGAAGGCGCTCCCCCCGTACTCCGCCGTCATCCACGGAAAGCGCCAGACGTTGCCGAGGCCGACCGCGCTCCCCACCGCCGCGAGGATGAAGCCGATTCGACTCGCCCACGATTCACGTGCCATTGCTATGCACTCGCTTGTCGAACGGTTATGAGACTTTCGAGATTGAAAACCGTCAAAAGACGACAATCATGGTTTTCGGGCAGCTGAATTGCTATTTACAATTCCGAATCGGAAGGAAATTTAACCGATACGTTACGATTCGTCGTCAGCCGAAGTAGGCCCCCGAGGAGAGTCCCGTGTAAAGCGCCTTGATGCCCAAGTAGAGGGTGACGACCACGGCGATGGGGACGACGGTCCGCACCCACCACAGCCAGACCGTCTTGAACGACCCGCCCACCGAACTCCCCCGCCCGAGTTCGTCCATCGCGTCGGTGTCGGCGAACCACCCGATGAAGACGGCGAGGAGGAGCACCGCGATGGGAAGGAGGAACTTGAACACGAAGTCGTTGTAAAAGCCGAGCCAGGACGTACCGAACGTCGCGGGGACACCGACGAGGAAGATGAAGACGCCGGCCGCGACCGCGGTCGTCGAACGTCGGTAGCCGTAGTGCTCGGTGATGTAGGACACCGGCACTTCGAGGAGGCTGATGGAACTGGAGAGAGCCGCGAACAGCAGGACGACGAAGAAGACGAATCCGATTATCTGTCCCGCTGGAAGGTTACCGAACGCGCCAGCGAGGGCGACGAACGCCGTTCCGGCACCGCCGCTGCCCGCACCTTCCGCTCCGCCCGTGGCGAAGAGGATGGGAAAAACGACGAACCCGGCGAGAAGCGCGACGAGGGTGTTGACGACGACGATGGCTCCCCCGTCGGCCGGGAGGCTGTCGTCCTCGCCGAGGTAGGACGCGTACGCGATCATGACGCTGAACCCGAGCGAGAGGGTGAAGAACGCCTGTCCCATCGCGGGTGGAACGATGGTACCGAAGTTGTTCGCGATGACGCCGAAGTCCGGCGAGAGGTAGTAGTTGTACCCCGCAGTGGCACCCTCGAGCGTCGTCGCCCAAGCGCCCAGTCCGACGAGGAGGACGAGAATGGCGGGAATCATGAACGTCGTGGCTCGCTCGATGCCGCCCGTGACGCCGAGCGCGACGATACCGATGGTGACCGCCATGAAAACGGCGTGAGCGGCGACGGCGGTCGGTCCGGCGGACACCGCACCGAAATAGGTTCCGGGGTCGCCGAAGTAGCTTCCCGTGGCGCTACCGACGATATAGCTGAGGACCCACCCGCCGACGACGCTGTAGAACGCGAGCGTCAAGAGCGAGGAGAACAGGCCGAGTCCCCCGACGAACGACCACTGCCCGTGGCCGATTTGTCGGAACGCTTCGACCGGGTTCTTTTCCCCCCGACGGCCGATGACGAACTCGATGAGCATCGTCGGGAAACCGATGAGCGCCACCGCCAGAAGATAGACCACGAGGAACGCCGCACCGCCGTTCGTCGCGGTCTGGAACGGGAACGACCAGATGTTTCCGAGACCGACGGCGCTCCCCACCGCCGCGAAGATAAATCCTATTCGTGACGTCCACGTTTCTCGTTGTGCCATGTGTGTGCTTGCCATTTTTAATTAAGAGTTATAAACAACCCGATGTATATTTCCTACATTGAAAATGAAATAATAAATATGCATGGGAGAGAACAGCGCTTTTTCGACCGGCGACCTACGCCTCGCCGTACACCGGAACTGCGGCCCCGCTGGTCGCGTCCGCGGCGTCGCTACAGAGGAAGCACATCACGTCGGCGATTTCCGCCGGGTCGACCCACTTGTCGTGATCGGAATCCGGCATCATTTCGCGGTTCGCGGGCGTGTCGATGACGCTCGGCATCACGGCGTTCGCCCGGACGACGCCGGTGTTCTCCTCGGCAATCGTCTCCGTGAGGAGGCGGACGCCCGCTTTCGAGGCGCGGTACGGGCCGTCGCCTTCGCCGCCTTCGAGCGAGGACCGTGCGCTGACGCTCACGATCGCTCCTTCTCGTTCCTGCAAGTGGGGGAGCGCGTGTTTCGACGCGAGAAACATCGTCTTCAGGTTCACGTCGAACAGCAGGTCGAACGTTCCCACGTCCGTCCCTTCGATGTGCGACCCGCCCTTCCACGTTCCGGCGATGTTGGCGAGCGCGTCGATGCCGCCGTGGTCTGAAACGACCTCCGACACGACCGATTCCACCTCGGATTCGTCGGTGAAGTCCGCCCGATAGAAATCGACCCGTTCGCCGTCGAGTCGAGCATCTTCGTCGTTCGGTTCGACCACGTCCGTCGCACAGACGGTCGCCCCCGCGTCGTCGAAGGCGGCACAGACCGCGCTCCCGAGCGCCCCGCTCGCACCCGTGACGAGGACGACGTCGTCGCTGAAGTCGAAACTCGCGTCCATGGACGGTCCAACACCGTGCGGCGTGAAAACACGCACGGCCGTTAAATCGCGTCGTACCGACCCAACCGCGTGCCGTCCAGCAGGTAAGCCTCCCCGTCGGCGAGCCCGTCCGGGAGGAACGGCGCGAGGAAGTCCTGTCCGGCGACGTTCACCCACGTCCCACCCGTCAGGTCGTTGAACGCGGGAAAGACGATGAGTCGGGCGTCGTTCGACATTTCGGCACCGCCGTCCGCGCCGTCCGCACCGTCCGCGCCTTCCTCACCGTACTGCTCTTCGAACACGTCCGGATTCAACTTCCCCCGCAACCAGACGCGTTCGATTCGACTGCCGCCGACCGAATCCTCCAACCGCACGCACGGGTGTTCGTGGCCGACGCACACCACGTCCGCGGAGAACACGTACTCGTTCGGCCACGTGTGCCCGTGAACGAACCCAACGTCGCCGAGGCGGATTCCGTCGCCCGGCGTCACCGTGCAGTCCACCCACGATTCGATGTCGCCGTCGTGGTTCCCCTTGACCAGCGTGACCGGCCGGTCGATGGATTCGAGGAGCACCTCGATTTCGCCGCGCTCCGCACCGCCCGGTCCGGCGATGGAGTGCATGAGGTCGCCGAGGACGACGACCCTGTCCGGGTCGGTGCGTTCGACCAGCGATTCCATCCGGTCGCGGCGCTCCCCGGCACGGTTGTCGAGGGAGATTCCCTGTTCGTATCGGAGTCCCGCCTCGATCCCGGCGTGGTAGTCCGCCACGACGAGCGCCCGTTCGTCGCCGAGCGTCGCGGTCGCGGCGGGTTCGCCGGGGACCGGTTCGACCAGCGCCATCAGATGGGCTTCAGGGTCTCCTCGCCGGATTCGTAACAGCGCCCGGCCATCAGCGCGTCTTGAAGCGCGTCCTCGACGTCGGCGGGCGTCACGTCGTAGGAATCCACGACGCCGGCGAGCAGGCGGTCACGCTTCACGCCGTCGCCGTCGTTCATCCCACGCATAACCTCCATCACCGTGTTTTCGAGGTTCTCGGGAACCGGCTTGTCGCCGCCCTCGCTCGCCGATTCGGGTTCGGTGGCTTCGGTTCCCTCCGGTTGCGCCGCGTCGGCGTCCGGACCGGTCGCCTCGGCCGGTTCTGCGGCGGCGGTGTCGTCCTGTTCCGCCTCCGTCTCCGCGTCCGCCTCCGTCGCAATCTCTTGGGCCGGTTCCGGCGTCTCGATGTCGGCCTCGCCGGGGTCGGCGACCTCCGCGCCGCTGGTGAACTCGGTGCCGAACTCCTCCTCTATCTCCTCGCGCTCGCCCTCGTCGAACTCGTACATCTCGCCGCTGAGACCTTCGTCCGACGGTTCCGTGTCGAACTCCTCGACGCCGGTTTCGCCGACGGGTTCCGGTTCGACCGGGTCGTCCGTCTCCGCCGGTTCGCGGGCTTGGGCCGGTGGCGTGTCCGGTTCCGGGTCCGAATCGGGGATGGTCGTTTCCGCGCTGGACTCGTCCGCCGGTTCGGATCCCGTCTCGAGCGTCGATTCGGCCTCCGCCGATTCCGGTTCCGTCGGTTCGGCGTCGGTCAAGTCGGCGTCGCTCGGCTCGGCGTCGGTCGATTCGAATTCGGCCGGTTCCGTTCCCGACTCGCTCTCCGAATCCGACTCGAATTCCGTGCCGAACTCGGGTTCCGGTTCGGCCTCTGCGGTCGGCGTTTCGTCCGCATCGGTTTCGTCCGCTCCGGTTTCGACCGCGGGCGATTCGAGCGAGACATCCGCGTCGAGCGTCACGTCTCCGGATTCGTCCGGCGACACGTCGAGGGAACCGACCTCGTCCTGTTCGCCCGCCACGACCCGTGTGGCGTCGAGCGCGACGTTCTGCAGTTCCGCGAGATACGGCGTGTTCGTTCGGTAGTGGTCGAGCGCCAGCGGAACTCCGGCCGCGAGTCCCGTGTCCACGTCGGTGGCTTCGAGAGCGTGTTGCAGTTCCTCGCCGTACCGGCCGAAATCGAGCGCGCCAGCGAACGTCCGGATGCGCGAGAGGGTCTGTTCGGCCGTCTGGACGACCCAGCGGTCGCGCGTTTCGGCGTCCACCGCGTTCATGCTCTCGGGTCGTATCGAGGTGTACACGAGGTCCGAGTCGTCGGGCTGAAAGGTTCGTGCTTTGCCCGTCACGGCGACGAACATCGGCGGGTCCGCGCGTTCGAGGAACGCGAGCGCGTCCGGTTGATACTGCCCCGCGTAGACGACGAACCCGCCCGTCGGGTCGACGATTCGGGCGCGAAGCACCTCGTCGCCGACCCGCTCGATTTCGGTCAGCACGCCGACGACGAACAGCCGATTGATTCGTGCGCCGGTCGGCGTGACGACGTAGTTCGGCGCGCGTTCCTCGTCGCTGTCCGAGTGTTCGAGCGAGGAATCGTCGTACTCGGCGGCGAAAATTCGCCACGCGACTTCCCGACGGCCGACCCCGCCCTGCGAACTCATGCGTCCACCTCCGCGAGGAAGGCCTTGGCACGGTCGACCGGTTCGTCGTCCGTTTCTGCGAACTCGCTCGCTTCGAGGTTCGCGCCGTAGTCGTCCACCGAGAGGTTGCCCCGAACGCGGTACTCGCGGCCGACGATCTTCTCGCGGATGCTGTCCGCGACGACCTCCTGATCCATCGCGTCACGCGCCTGCTGACGGGCCTTGTCGAGGCCGCCGCCGTACACCTCGGCGGTGAGTTCGTCGTCCAAAATCGCGGTGACGGTGCCCGTCCCGTCGTCCACGATTGCCTTCACGCGCAGGTCGTCTCTGCCGTCCACTTGGCCGTGGCTTCGGCACTGTCCTTTCTGCACGACGCGGCCGCACTCGGGACAGCGCTGGATGAGTCCCGACCCGTCGCGGACCGCGACGATGTTACCGAGGACCTCCACGTCGAACGCGCCGCCGGTTTCGACCGCCTCGCGGACGGACATGCGCGTCGCGCTGTCGTTCACGTCCACCTCACGCGCGAGCGCTTCGACGGTCGTGAACTCCGAGAAGTTGATGGACGGCACGCCGCGGAACTCGCGGACGTACACGTTGTCCACGCGAACCGTCGCACCTTCCGTCACCTCCTCGCGCGCTTCCCAGTCGGTGAACGGGAGGCGCGCGGACTCGTCGGCGACGACGCCGCTCTTTATCTCCGTCTCGCCGTCCCGTCCGTCGATGACCTTGCTCTCGACTTCGAGGAGGGTCACTTCCAGCGAGACGCCGCGGTCGCCGGGCGTCACCTCGGCCAGCGTCGCGTCGCCGCCGACATCGTACGGCACGTCGAGGTCGGTCCCCTCGCGCGCGACGTTGGTACTGTCCCCGAGGTTGAGTTCGGGTTTTCCCTCCCATTCGCGGACGCCCGCGTTTCCGGCGGTGATGACCTGCCCCGCGTCGAGGCCGAAGTCGTTCCACGCCGTATAGGAGATCTTTCCCGTCTCGTCGGCGAGTTCGCCCTCGAAGATGGTCTGTTCGTTGCCCTGATAGCGAATCGAGCGCTTACCCACGGTGAGCACCTTCGCGGTGATCGTGACGTTGCCCATGTCGGTCGTCACGTCCGCGATGTCGGCGGTGGAGGGCGCGGAACTGCCGCCGCCACCGTCGCCGTACTTCCGGCGAAGGCTCTGTTTGGCTTCGTTTATCGGGACGCTGTACTCGATGAGGTTCTGCAGGTCTGCTTTGACCTCCTCTTTGTCAACACCGAGGTCGGAGGCGAGCGCCTCGGCATGATCGTCGACGTTCATCACCCGAAGTTGGGACGGGATGGATTAAAAGTGTTCGTCGTCGCTAGAAGTCGATGCGGAGAGTGGGTTTCGTAGTCAGCCTCTCTCAGTATGAGCCAATCGCTGTCAAAATTATCCCGAGAAGCGCGATTGGGATGCTGAAATATGCGAGTAACGGGGCGAGAAAGTGACCACCAGATGAAGTGAAAACACCTGCTAGAATGGCCGTATAAATCGTAAAAAGGAGGGTTCCAATTCCACCGACTTGGATCGATTGTTCGTCCATATCTCGTTCGTTGAGAAAGGGAAACAACTCGGGGAGATGATTGTTTGGTTTCAAATATACAACGACGGCAGCTACAATCGCCTCGAACACCCCTGCCCGGTCACGCGAGCGACGGAAGAGCAAGGGTGACGTTGTCGGAGCGTTGCTCCGGCTGAATTCCCGGCCGCACCGAAGTGGATGTGGGTTTGCTGAGACTGCAAATGCCGAGCAACAATCAAGACCGCAACCGCCCCGTTACTGCACCACAATCCTCCCCAACCGACTCCCTCACTTCGTTCAGTCGCCCCTCGCACGGGCGCACTACCGTGCGCCTTCGCGCGCCGTGTGGTTGGTCCGTAGCGTCCGGCCCACCCAGCGTCAGTAGCGCGCAATCTGTCCATGTCCAGCCGGATGGCGCGCGCCGAAGAGATGGTTCGGCCAGCGATCCGGCCGAACCATCTCGGAAGATTCGTGCGAGGGATGAGTGACGCCGCGACTGAAAGGAGCGGCGGAGGGAATCGGTTGGGGAGGGTGTGGTGCGGAGACGGTGCGGCGGCGGTTTCATTAACGTCTGTACATGCAGTCACAGAAGAACCGACAACAACTCGTAGCGACCGTGAGCGGGCGGGGGCTTTCGAGGTGGTCTGCCTCCTATCAGCTGAAACGACAGACCAACTCGAAGTCACCAGTTCGTCGCGAGTTCAGTCGGAGCGTTGCTCCGACAACGTCCCATTCGCACGCTCACTGGACCGAGCGGGCGGGGCGTTCGAAGTCTGCTTCTTGGTAACTGCAATCACAAAACAACCAAAGACGCCAGTGCGTAGCGGGCGAGTACAGAAGTAGCATCGAAATCACTCCGGTGACACCGAAAGCGGTTTTCTCCGGCGTACCGTATGTCGGTCATATGCACGTGGTCGTCAACGCCGCGATGAGCGCCGATGGAAAACTCTCCTCGCGTCAGCGCGAACAGGTCGCCATCAGCGGTGCGGACGACTTCGATAGGGTGGACGACCTGCGGGTCGAAAGCGACGCCATCGTCGTCGGCGTCGGGACCGTCCTCGCGGACGACCCGTCCTTGACGGCGGACGACGGGTCGAACCCGACGCGCGTCGTCGCGGATTCGCGGGCGCGAACGCCGCTCGACGCGGAGGTGTTGGACGACAGGGCGGAAACCCTGATTTTCGTCGCCGAGAGTGCCCCGGAGGGGAGCGTTCGAGCGCTACGGGAGGCAGGTGCGGACGTCGTCGTGGCCGGAAACGGCCGCGTCTCGCTCCGACGGGCGTTTTCGGAACTCGAATCGCGGGGAACCGGACAGGCGATGGTCGAAGGCGGCGGCGAACTCATCTTTTCGCTGTTCGACGGCGGGTTGGTCGACGAACTTCGCCTCTACGTCGGGTCAATGGTCATCGGCGGGCGCGAGGCACCGACGCTCGCGGACGGCGACGGCTTCGTCGAGCGGACGTCGTTCCCGGACCTCGAACTCGATTCGGTCGAGCGCGTGGATGACGGGGTTCTGCTCCGCTATCTGGTTTCCTGACTTCGAAAAACGAACCGCGGTTTTCCCTACACCCAGCCCTCTTCGACGAGGAGTTCGCCGTTCAACACGCTGGCACCTGCTGCCCCTCGGATCGTGTTGTGTGCGAGGCAGTTGTACTGGATTCCGGCGGGCGTTTCCTGCACGCCGCCGACGGCCACCTGCATGCCGTTGCCGAGGGAGCGGTCGAGGCGCGGTTGCGGACGGTCCGGGTCCTCGAACACCTCGATGAGCGGGTCGGGTGCGCTCGGTAGGTCGAGGGTGGTCGCCCCCGCGAACGCCTCCTCGGCGCTCGTCTTCGTGATTTCCTCGGCCGTCTCCGCCCACACGTTTTCGAGGTGGCCGTCGAGCGTCGGGACTCGGTTACAGGAGGCCGCCACATCCACGTCGTGCTGGACGATTTCGCTCCCGTCGAACGACCCGAGGAGCTTCTTCGGTTCGGCTTCCATCTTCTCCTCCTCGCCGCCGATGTGGGGAATCACGTTGTCGATGATTTCCATCGACGTCACGCCGTCGTAGCCCGCACCCGAGACGGCTTGTAGGGTGGAAACGTGAACGCGCTCCAAGCCGAAGGCGTCGAGGGCGGCGAGCGTCGGGACCATGGTGATGGTCGAGCAGTTCGGGTTCTTCACGAGCGCGCCGTCCCACCCGCGTTCGTCGCGCTGGACTTCGATGAGGTTCAGGTGGTCCGCGTTGACCTCCGGGATGACGAGCGGAACGTCGTCGGCCATCCGGCTATTCGAGGAGTTCGAGGAGACGACGTAGCCCGCCTCGGTGAACTCCGGTTCGACGTCCGCGGCGACGCCGGAGGGAAGCGAGGAGAAGAGGAGGTCCACGTCGTCCGGTACCTCGCTCGGGTCCGTGGCGCGTACTTCGATATCGCCGACGTAGTCCGGAATCGGGGAGTCGATTCGCCATTTTGCCGCTTCGCGGTAGGCCTTTCCGGCGCTGTCGTCGCTCGCGGTTATCGTCGTCAATTCGAACTCGGAATGCCCGTCGAGCAGTTGAATGAATCGCTGTCCGACCGCTCCGGTCCCACCAAGGATTCCAACGGTAACGCTCATGTGGGATTCGATAGCAGGAGTGTGCAAGTAGCTTTCGACGGCGACGGAGTTTGCCGTGGGGACGGGGACCGACGCCTCTCGAAACGCAATCAAGCGCTCGGATCGACGCGGCGACGCGCCAGGGAATCCGTCCGAGCGCTACACTGATATACTGACTGATACCTCAAGACTCGTATGGATAGGGTGGTTGTCACCTGTGAGGGGTGTGGTCATCCGTGCACCGTCCGCGTTCGTGACGATGGCACGTACGTTCTCCCGACGGATACCGGCGAGTGCGAGCAGTGTGGTTGTACCGAGTTTTTACAGGTTTCGGGGGACGTCATCGGGGACGATTGACACCGCTCGCCGTGCTGTCCGTCGGTGAAAAGTGACGCCGAAACGATCGAGAATTATTCCTTTTTGCGCGTGACGTATCCCGCGATACGGTTGCGGACGCCCTTCGAACCGATGTTGGTCAGTTGTTCGACGCTGTCCTTGTTCTGGTCGAAGTCCTTCGTGAACGCGGTCGGGTATCGTTCCAACAGGATGTTCCCTGTCTTCTTCACGTAGTCGGGTTTGATTGCCATACCGGACCCTTCCCGATAGCGGGCCTAAAAGCATTCGTTCTCGTTCGCCGCCGTCCTACCGCCGAATCCGGAATCCGTCCTCGCCCTCGGGGGAGTCGTACCCGACCGACACGTCGTCCACGTCCGCCGCCGGACTGCCCGTGTGACACCACTCGACCATCTCCTCGACCGCCGATTCGGGACCCTCGAAGACGGCTTCGACGCGTCCGTCCGAGAGGTTCTGCACCCAGCCATCGACTCCCTTTTCCTCGGCCGTATCGCGGGTGTTCGCTCGGTAGTACACACCTTGCACGTTCCCGGAGACGAACACGTGTGCGCGGGTTCGGTCTGCCATATCCGGATTTCGAATTCGAGACACAAAACGGTCGGGGCCGTTCCAATTCGAGACGGTGTTTCCGAATCGAGTCACTCCTCGGACGGCAGTCGCTCGTAGGCGAGGTGTTTGACCGCCGTTCGTATCTCCTCCTTCGTGAGGTCGAGTTCCGAATACACGAACGACCTGAGCGCGAGATACGCGCCGATGCCCGAAACCGCTACGCCGATGAGGAACGCGAGGAGGAATCCGAACAGTGGTGTCTGCATGGTGACACTCTCGGCGGTCCGACGAAATAGTTTCCGACCCAACCGTTCCACGGCGAGATACCCGACTCAGTTCCGCAGATAATGAAACACGTAGGTCTGGGCGTACCCAGCGTACTCGTCGCCGAACTGTTCCCGAATCGCCCGCGAGGTGTCCCGATACGACCCCCGCTCGCAGTGGGGGTAGTGTTCCTCGATGGCGCTCTGAATCCACGTGTCGAGCGGCACCGCCTCCAGATAGCCGAGCGCGAAGAGGAGCACGCAGTCGGCCACCTTGTCGCCGACGCCGACGAACGCCTGCATGGCGTCGCGGGCGTCCTCGTAGGTCAGCCCCGACACGTCCGCGGGCGTCGCCTCGCCGGACGCGAGTAGTTCGGCGGATTTCTTGACGTACGGCGCTCTGTAGCCGAGTTTCAACGCTCGGAGGTCCGACTCGTCCGCCGCGGCCAACTGCGTCGGCGTCGGGAAGGAGTGGTAGGTCTTCCCGTCGAACTCGATGGCGTCTCCGAACTGCCGGGCCAGCGCGGTTTGCATCCCGTAGATTCGACTGACGCGCATCTGGGCCGAGCAGATGAACGAGACGAGACAGGGGAAGAACGGGTCGCGGACGATGCGCATCCCGCGATACTCGTCGTAGGCCGCTTCGACCAGCGGATCCTCGGGCGTCACGTCGATTATCGCGTCCAAGTCGTCGTCGAGACGGAGAAGGGAGACGAGGAGCGGTTCGGCGTCCGTCGTCGCCTCCCACTCCAACAGGCCGTCCCGCTGGCGGGCGCGAACGACTTCGTCCTCAACGACGGTGTAGTACCACGCCGACCCGCCGTAGGCGCGAGTCGTCTCGTACATCCGTCCGTCCTCGCGCCGCCAGAGGTAGCTTTGGCCGCTCTCGACGGTCGATTGCAGGTCGAACCCACCCGGAAGGTCTTCGACGGGTATCGAACCGGTTTCCATCGCTCGGGGATGGGTATCGCGGGAAAGCAACTCTTTCGATTCACCACGTCGCGGCGAGGACTCGTCGCCAGTTCTCGTGAGCCACCTCGACGAGGTCATCGTCGGTGAACCCCCGTTCTCGAAGCGCGGCCAGAACGTCGGGGAGGCCGGTCACGTCGCCCACCTCGTCCGGAATGCGCGCGCCGTCGAAATCCGACCCGAGAACGACGTGGGAGACACCGACGCGGTCGGCGACGTACTCGATGTGGTCGACGATGTCGGCCATGGTCGCGGTGGCCTCCGGGTCGGGTTCGTCCGAGAGGACCATGTCGAAGAAACCGATACCGACGACGCCGTTCGAGTCGGCCACCGCGTCTATCTGCTCGTCGGTCAGGCACCGCGAGTGAGGTGCGAGACCGTGGACGCCCATGTGAGTGGCCACGAGGGGGTCGCTACTCGTCTCGGCGACATCCCAAAACCCCGTTTCGGCCAGATGTGCACAGTCGACGACGATTCCTCGTTCGTTGCAGGCGCGGACGAGGTCCCGACCCGCGTCGGTCAACCCGCCGCCGATGTCGGGACCGCTCGGGTACTTGGTGGGGACACCAGCGCCGAAGGCGTTCGGGCGACTCCACACCGGACCGATGGAACGGACGCCCGCGGCGTAGAGGAAATCGAGGTTCGAGCAGTCGGGGGCGACACCTGCCGCGCCCTCGATGTGTGCGATCGCACCGAGGTCGCCGGAGTCGAGACAGGCGTCGAAGTCGTCCACCGAGCGGACGACGCGAAAGTCGTCGGCGGTGGCGGCGAGACGGTGGAGTAGTTCGAGCATCCGATACGTCGTCTCGCGTGCACCCTCGTGGTCGAGTGCGTCCGGAATGCGAAACTCGTAGCCGTCGTCCGTCCATCGGAGTTCGTGGTCGTCACCTCCCAGTGCGAAGGTGGCGAAAAATCCGACGCCGAGTCCGGCCTCCCGAGCGCGTGGGAGGTCGAGGTGGGTCGTCGGTTCCTCGACTGCACCGGTGAACGTCGCCACGGGGTCGTCGGTTCCGCACAATCGGAGAAGCGTATCGTTGTGGCCGTCCACCACTGGCGGAGTCGTCATTGCTACTGCTGGGTCCGAAGCGGACATAAGTAGTGGTGTGACGTGTCAAAAGGGCTATAAAGGGCGAAAATTCATACTATTGGCCCTGTAATTACTCTTGGGAGTATGAACTGTAGAGTTGTCGTCGAAGCCGCGATACCGGTATACGACGTGAAAACGCCGGATGAGGCGGTGCGTATCGCCATCTCGAAGACTGGCGAGATGCTCAATCCCGACCTGAACTACGTCGAAATAAACATGGGGTCACGAACGTCTCCGTCCGGGGAAGACCTCCCACCAGCGTTCATCGCCGCTGACGAGGCGCTCGTCGCCTTGGAGTTGGAGATGACGGTGTTCAACGTCGAGCGAGAGGAACACGCGTCCCGAATCGCTCGCAAGGAAATCGGCCAACGACTGGAGAACATCCCGCTTACCGTCCTCGACGTCGAGATACTCGAGGAGGAAGACGAGGGGGAAACCGACGCTGAGGCCAGCGATGACACCGACGATTCGGACGAGGAGACGGGGGACGACTCGGACGACGTGCTGCCCGAGTTCGAGGATCTCATCGACTGAATCGATATCTGGGGGAACCGTATCGCGCTGTTCGACCGCGGTGACGAATGAGGCGACGGTCGCTGTCGGAGAACCATCCACGGTCCGTCGTTCGGAACGCCCGGGACGGTTCACGGGGACAGGACACAAACGATAACCGATGGGACGACCAACCGGGGGATATGACCGAATACACGACGGTTTCGATTCCGAAGGACCTCGCCGACCGCGTCGACGAGACTATCGATGGAACGAGTTTTTCGAGCACCAGCGACCTCGTTCGGTTCCTGCTTCGCAGCATCGTCATTCAACACCAGCGACAGGGTCGCCTGACGGAATCGGAGTTCAGCGAAATCACGGACCAACTGCGCGAGTTGGGATACTTAGAGTAGCTCCACGGGTGGTTCCGCGTCGAGGATGACGAGTTCCCGTTTTCTTCCGCTCCGGTCGAACGCCCCGACCATCTCGGTCGTCCACGGCGGGACCGCGATCAACACCACTTCGTGCAGGTCGTCAGTTTGTGCCACTTCGAGACGACCCTGTGGATGGGAGATGAACCGCCCCTGTGTCTGTCGGGCGGGAATCGAGAGGTCCATGCCGAACACGGCAGTCACCGATCCCCCCGCGTTCGGCGGATAGAAATGGGTGAACACGGGTGTCCCCGGTTCGAGATGGTCCGCACCGTCCAGTTCGCCCGCCGGAGTGACAGCCAACGAGACGGTTAGCTTTTCCGGCTCGGCGTCCGCGGCCAGTTCGAGGAGCGCGTCTCTCAATCCACGGGTGAGGAAGACCACGATGACACATTCGTGTCGTATCGAGATAACGTCATCGCCCGGCGGCTCCTCAGGTGATAAATTAATAACGATTCCATGCGTGGTATTCGCATGATAATACAATATCGGTAACTCCTATATAATTTCATAGATTAAAATAGAAAATTTTATATATTTTAAGATATAACTCATTTCTATGGCAGAAAACAGCCTTACTACGTACCTCGAAGAGAACCCACGAATGATCGGCGTGCTGTTCACGATCGTGTTGCTACTATCTCAAACTGGTAACGTAGCAGGTGCCGTGATGACCGGGTCACGCGGACCGTAGATTCGACGTTCCCCTACAGAGGCACCGTGTAACCGAGCTAATCGAATTTCTCCGCATCGACCGCGTAGCTCCACGTGAACTGTCCGTCGAGTCGAACGGGAACGTCTTCCAAGGCGAGAAATCGAGCCAATTCGTCCTCGTCCAACGTAAGCGTGCTGAGTGTTCCGGATGCCAAATACGATTGGTTCGCCTCGTCCAGTTGCAAGTGCACGAACGCACCCATTCCATCGGAGTTGGAAAGATACGTGATCGGAGTTACCTCGAACTCCCCGTCGATGGTTTCGATATCGAAAAGAACGGCCGTGATACTCTCCGTCTGCACGACGTTGATGCTCCCATCCCCGACGATCGTGTACTGGCCGCCGATGATACTCCGGTCGCGGGCGATGTCCAACGCGGCCCAGAGCGGGAACCCGCGGTTCAACAGTCGCGCCATCGTCTTCCCGACACGAACCGCTCCGCTGTTTATCACGTCACTCAGCGTGACAACACCGCCGATGGCTCCCGCCTCGATGAGCGCCATTCCCTGCTCGTAGGACTGACACGCGTTGAGGAGAAACGCCTCGACGCCGATGTCGTCGAGTTCGGCGGCGTCCAGGGTTCCGTCTCGACAGTTGAACCCGCCGTCGTCGATGTGGCCGATGTAGTGGAGGAAATGGGTCTCGGATTCGAGAACCGAACGAAGTTCCGCGACGGACAGATCGTGACGGACGGTCACGTCGAACCGGAGGTTCCGTTCCGAACCGTACACCTCGTCCGCGAGATTCCGCTCTTCGTCCATCTCGTCGTCGTTGCAGACGACCGTTATGTCTATCTCCCCTTCAGTCGCCGTGCGTTCGAGTCGGTTCCGAAACGCCGTCAACGTCGCTTTACTCGCACCGATCGGCGCGTCGTCGCCGACCCACACCTGTTCGAGCGAGTCGGCCCGTTCCGGTTCCACGAACGAACGCGGCGTCGCCGCCGTTCCCGACGCACTTCTGCTGTGTTCGCTGCTTTCGCTGCTACCACGAACGAACTGTTCGACCGCCGGCACCTGTATCGTCGACGCGGATACCTCCGTGCCGCGTGCGGTCCGAATGACCGCGAGGTCGTCAACGAGAAACGGCAGCATCTCGACGTTGCTCGCCGTCGGGGAGACGTGCGTCGTCAACTGCCACTCGGGAACGAACTCCTCGATGTCCGTGTACGGTATCGAGAGATATCGCTCCAGTCTCTCGGCGGGTGACGCGTCGTACAGGGCCGCAAAATCCAGTTCGACCGTCGATTCGAGTTCCCGACGTTCGTAGAGGTGGACCGGATACAACCCCTCGGTTCGGGTCACACAGTCGAGGAGGAACGTCCCTTTCAACACCCGTTCGACCTCGGTTTCGAAGCCACGAGCCATGTCGAGAGGATGTTCGAAGCCGCCCACGACGATTCGGGGTGTGTTCCCCGGAACGACCGTCGCGCCGAGGTAGTATGCGAGCGAGGCGACGGCGTAAACGGATTCGAGCGTCGGTGGTACCTCGATAATCACGCCTGTTTCGGGCGGTCGTAGGTCGTCCGGGATATGAAGCTCGTCGCCGAGTTCGATCGCCGGCGGATGGCCGCGAAGGGTGGGAAACGCCCGCTCGGGACTGGTCGTCTTCAGCGCCGACCCGAACGTCGAAACCGCCGCCATCACGTCCGTCGGGTCGTCCGTCGTCGTCACCGTTCCCGATGGACGGCGATGGAACGACCGCCCGCCGACGACGATGTCCGTCTCCGATCCGAACTCGAACGATATCTCGTCGAACGTCGCACCGATGGAAAGCGTCTCCTCGACGTGGACGTACAGTTTGATGGGCGCACAGAGCTCGATAGTGTATGGTCCATCCGGGAGCTCTTCGTTCGCTATTCCCTCGACGCATCGTACCATCTCGCCGTCCGTATCACGGACGTAGGTGGCGACCGGTGGCGAAAGACGGAAGCCGTCGGTCGAAAGGCGAACTGCGTCGTCGACCGGAAACGGAAACGGATGATTCGCCACCGGTTTCGGTCGAACCGCACCGAACGTCCGAAGCGTACATGTGCGTCGTTCGATGGGGTCCTGTATGATGACCTCGTTCTCCCGACCATCGAACGAGATTGTCACCGAATCACCTCCGAAACTAGAGGGGAAGAAATCCGGAGCGTATCGGACATACGTCGTATATGTCGGCCGAATACTAAAAAACTATCGACGATCTGTAATTCTTACTGTCTCACGAGGATATGAATCCGCGAACCGTTTTCATCAGCAGGGCCGGATATCGTCGGCGGGAGCCATCGAGAGCGTCCGCGAGGATCACAGGAGCGTCGTCGAAGATACCGGGTCCGTGTCCGACGAGGATTCGCTCGGGCGTCAACCCGCGCAGGTCGTTCGGCGGGAGGAGTCGCACCATCGGGTGGACGCCCAATCGCTCGCGGCCGGTTCGGAAGTAGTCGGCGGTTCCGACGGATTCGGGGACGACGAGCGTTCCGTTCGTCTCGTCGTACAGCGCGGCCTCCTGCCACGCCGGGTTGTCCACCAGTCGCAACGCGCGCACTCCCGTATCGGCGAGCGTCGTCTCGAACCGGCGAACCGGAACCCCGCTCACGCTCCGGCGGACCCACGTGGGAAGATACAACGGCACGTCGTGCCGCTGTGCGATTTCCTTCGCATCGCGCATGTGCCTGTCGAGAAGGACGACGACGCCGGCGACGGTGCCTAACTCCGCGAACAGGTCGTCGAGACCGGGGGCGTCGACCGGATCGATGACCCAGACGTCACCGTCGATGGCGAGGGCGTGACTCGCCCGTTCCATCGTCTCCTCCGGATGGGCGAGCCAGCCGACGCCACCGTCCCATCGGTCGATCACTCGATATTCGGTCGGGGAATCGGTTTCTTTCAGCGGCATACCCACAGTAGCGGGCCGACGCGCATAAATCGACGGGGCAACGCTTCCGTCCCGCGGTGGCTACGTGTCGCTCGCGTCCAGCGACTCGACGTACTCGGCGACGGCTTTCACAACGTCCCGAATGGACTCGAACAGTTCGGTGCCGTTTCGGCGTGCGGTGGTCTCCCCTGCCACAAATCACGGACGGCGATACCACCGTCCACCCCTCCAACGGCGCGTCGTCTCTCAGAGTTCGCTCGTATCGATTTCGATGTCGGGCGGTGAGATGATGAGAAACTGCCGAAAGTGAACCAGATTTCCGCCCTGTTTTTTCACCGCCGGTGCGAGGTCGGCCGCCAATTCGGATAAGTCGCCGTCGACGGAGAGAACGAGGACGTGCCCGTGCTCGATTGCGCCGAGGCGCTCCGCGATGGGAGTGGTTCCGTCGAGGATGCCGAGGATGACCCGTGCATCCTCGTCGAAATCTATCTCCTGTTCGGCTGCTTGTAAATCCAAATCGAACCCCGAATCGTTCATGGCGGTACCTCTCATCCCCCCGAGAAAAATCCTTGCCTTGATTCGGATCAGTTGTCGTATTCGCGCTTGAACCCGCGGAATTCCGTCCGATGGGCCTCCTCGTCGGCGAGGATGGTAACGCCGAGGTCCTCGGTAACCGGGTCGTCGGCCTCTCGCGCCGCTGATATGACGTCACGGTACGTCGAGATGGCGTCCTCTTCGGCTTCGAGGACCCCGTCGATGACCGACAGAACGTCCGTGCTGTCCTCGGGCGGTTGCAGGCCTTCCTGCCGCGCCTCGAAGTCGTAGGACGCCGGCGGTCGCTCGTCCAACTGTTTGAGTCGTTGGCCGATCATCTCGGCGTGGCCCAACTCCTCTTGGATGTCCGTTTCGAGGCTTTCTCGCACCTCTTCTGCGCTCACACCTTCGAGGACGATGGAGTTCGTCAGGTAGTTCATCACCGTCTCGATTTCGTCGCTGTACGCCTTTCGAAGGAGATCCGTGACTTCGTTGCTCGTCATCGCCTCGGAGTACGCGGTGGGACTACGTTACGATTGTGGCGAACTCGACCGGCAACCGTTGCCTCACGCAAAACGGTTATATGCCTTGCCACGCATTCACATGCCAACGATGGAACAGTACGTTAAAGATTTGCATACGCACGGTGCAAGCGGTGCTATCGTCGGCTCGATTCCCACCGGAGGGGTTTGACCCTGCCGCATCCGCACCACTGAACTTCGAATCGACACCGAACGGCATCGACTGTGCATCGTGACAGAACGCACGAAATCCGAAGCGGACGACCGACACACCGATCAATGACAGACGAGAACTCACCATCCCGACCGACAGACGACGACCGAGAGAAAGAGACGATGGCGGAAATCAGCCACACACCCCCGTACGAGGCACCCGATGCGAACCGAGTGTTCGAGCGCGGCGGCGAACTGTTGACCGAAGAGCGCCGCTCCTGAGCGGTCGAATCGGAAAAAGAAGTCCCGTTTTCCCGTTCTCCATCTCCCGTCGAGTCCCCGGACCCCCGTCCCCAGTCCCGACTCAGCGGATCGGTTCCCGTCCGCCGACGGGTTTCGAGGTATCCACGATCTCCGCGCGCGCTCCACCCTTCTTGACTTCGGTCGCAGTCATACATTCGAGGCACCCGAAGACCTCGTTCTCGTTGTTTCCGAACACGCGGGCGAAATCACGCGTCACGAAGGAACCGCAGCTTCGGCATCGGTTTTCGGCTACAGTGTCGCTTCCACTAGCAATCTGGCTGTTTGTCGTTGTCATGCTGAACCTCGTCGATACGACTAACATCAGTGTGGGTACTTTGTTATCCGGTGGCTGTCGGTGCGAAACCAACCACTATCGTTTGGAAAGACAACTCTACGATTTCGGTAACGACCGGTTACTCGGCCGGAACGGCGAAAATTGCCCCTGGAACCACGCGCCACGAGGGTCCGAATTCGGTGACGGCCTATGCTTTAATGATCGTCCGGGCGGTAGTTTTCGCTGATGCCCAAGATAACACTCGACGAGGAAACCGTTTCGCGTCTCGACAGCCTCCGGGTCGAGGACGAATCCTATGACGAAATCGTCAACGAGCTCATCAACATCTACGAGGCAGAGGAGATGACGCTCTTCCACGGCGGCGACTATTCGAGCGACTGAATCAGTCGGCGTCCCATCGAGCGACGAGAGTTTCTCCCGCGCGCACGCGCTGACCTTTTTTCACTTCGACGTCCGCCACGTCGAACGATTCGGGGAGGAGCACGTCCGCCCTGCTCCCGAAGGCGATGTGTCCGAGTCGCTCCCCATGAGCCAACTCGTCTCCGGGTTCGACGTAGGGGTGGATTCGCCGGGCGAACGCGCCCGCGATGAGCGTCAGATCGCAGGTCGAAAGGCCGATGTGGACTTTCTCGTTGTTGTCCGACTCCTTGCTGAACGCGGGGCGGTGGGTTCCCGGTTCGTGTTCGACCGATTCGACGCGCCCCGAGAGCGGCGCGCGGTTGACGTGGACGTCCGTCACGTTCATGAACACGCCGACGCGAACGCGGTTTCCCTCCTCGCGTATCACCGAGACGCGCCCGTCGGCGGGTGAGAGAACACCCGCGGAGGGCGGGGAACGCTCCGGGTCGCGGAAGAACAGAAGGATGGCACCCCCCGTCGCGAGCGCCGCGAGCGTAGCGAACGGCGAGAACAGTCCAAGTGGCCCGGCGAGTAGGAACGGCGGCGCGGCGTATCGCCACGCGCCGGGTGCGACCTTCATCACTCCTGAACCGCGGCCCTGACACGCGCCCACTTCCCGTTCGATTCGAGGCGCGTTTGGAGTTCGTCGGCGTATCGGTGTGCCAGCCCTTCGGCGGCCGTGAGTCGCTCCTCGTCGACGCCGCTTCCGCCGCCGCCCAGTCCGAGCGCGTCCTTGACCGATCCGAAGACGCCTCGTCCTTCCTTTTTCGACGACTTTCCGGCCATCGAGTTCATCTGCGACTGGATATTCTCCATCTCGGGCATTACTTGTCGAACCTTGCTCGTGTCGGCGACGAGTTTCGCGCGCTCGTCATCGTCGGGGTGTTCGATGTCGAACTCGACTGCGGTCATCACTAGACCCCATTCCTGCCGGGAGAATTGAGAATCGGCGACTTCCTGTGCGAACTCCCTATCGACTGCCATTCTGTCCCCCACGATCATGTCCGTCCACCGTTGTCCGCTCATAGGTGACAGTGCTATGGCGCGAGACTTGGTAGTTTCGTCTCCGAGAACGGTGCGGGAGACGGGACGGGATATCGAGGAGACGGTGCGGTGACACGTGTGGAGGACGAAAACCGCCCGGTAGGGAGTTCCTACGGGTGGAAATCCGACGCGTAATCACTGCTTTCCGAAACGAGGGATACAGAATCAAAAACCGAGGGTCGAACCGCGCGCGAGTCAGTTGTATGGATAGCGCGCGTGGTTGCCACAGTCGCAGGTAATGACGACGTGGCCATCCTGTAATCGGACGCGGGCGTTCTTTCCGGGACGGAGGTACGCATCACAGGCGTCGCAGGTAAATCGCTTGAACTGCCGGGGAAGCGAGAGGCGGTGTCGCTCGGCGATTCGCCTGGCGAGGCGGACGTACTCCCGCGCTCTGTCGTCGTTGCACTCCGCGGTGGCCTCCCGTGCAAGTACTTCGAGACGCTCTATTCGCTCTTGAGCTACTGTCATTCGGAATGGGGGGGTGGGGGGTTTCCGGGGCGAGACAGGACAAGGATAGAAATCGTTCCTGTATTGCCCCATGCGAGTCATGCTCGTACGGGAACAAATACTTTGCGGTCGTTCAATGAGTCCTTTCCGAAAGGAGTAATTGGGCGCTATGCAATCTCCCGCGCAGTGCGCGTACTCAACTATCTCGAACTTGAATCTCGGTTGGCCCGAAGCGGCATCGGCACCTCCACGAAGCAGCAACGCAAGGCGTTAGCGGAAACCGACGTCGACGTCATCACGTCGCCGTGGACGGGGGAAACCCCGGTTCATGCACTCGCGTCCGGGGCAGTAGGGGGCCGTTTCTTCGCCGACTTCGACGTGGCCCACTGCAACCTCATCGGGCCGGGTTCGGCCGCCGTTGCGCGCCACGCGAAACGGAACGACATTCCGCTCGTCCTCCACTCGCACGTCACGAGCGAGGACTTCGCGGAGAGCTTTCGCGGGTCGAGTCTCGTCGCGCGCCCCCTCGGACGCTATCTGAAGTGGTTCTATTCGCAGGCGGACCTCGTGTTGTGTCCCAGCGAGTACACGAAATCCGTCCTCGAACGCTACCCCGTCGACGCGCCGATCCACCCCATCTCGAACGGCGTCGACGCGGAGTCGTTGGACGGCTTCGAATCGCTCCGCGAGGAGTACCGCGCGCGCTACGATTTGAACGGCATGGTCGTCTTCGCCCTGGGGAACGTCTTCGAACGCAAGGGTCTCACGACGTTCTGCCGGGTCGCCGAGCGGACCGATTTCGACTTCGCGTGGTTCGGGACGGTGGACGACGGGCCGCACGCCAGTTCGACGGTCAAGAAGTGGACCGAGAACCCGCCGGACAACGTGACGTTCTCCGGGTGGGTGGAGGACAAACGCGGCGCGTTCGCGGCGGGGGACGTGTTTTGCTTCCCGGCGAAGGTCGAGAATCAGGGCATCGTCGTCCTCGAAGCCATGGCGTGTGGCAAAGCCGTCGTGCTTCGGGATATCCCCGTGTTCGACGAGTTCTTCACGCACGGCGTGGACTGCCTGAAGTGCGAGACGGAAGACGAGTTCCGACGCGCGCTCGAACTGCTCCACCGCGACCCCGAACTCCGGGAGCGACTGGGGGAGAACGGTCGGAAGACGGCGAACGAACACAGCCTCGAGCGCGTCGGGGAACGACTTGTCGAGGAGTATTCAAAACTCGTCTGAAGTCATAAGCACTTAACTCCCCGTCGTCGAATGGCCGAACAATGAGCCGATGGGTCGCCGCCTTCACGGACACATATTTACCGACCATCAACGGCGTCACCTACACGATTCGAACGTGGCGCGATTTCTGGGAGAAGACCGGTAGCCGAATGGACGTGGTGTACCCCCAGTCCGACGAGTACACGCCGGAGCAGGGCGAACATCCCATCGGAAGCCTGCCGTTTCCCTTCTACGACGGCTATCGACTCGGAACGCCGCGGATTCCGAAGGCCGTTCTCGACGCCGAAATCGTCCACTCTCACACGCCGTTCGCCATCGGCCTCGGCGGCCTCCGACTCGCGCGAAAACACGACCGGCCGTTCGTGACCTCGTATCACACGCCGACCGGGGAGTATGCGGACTATCTCGTCTCGAACGAGTCGGTCGCCGACTACGTGGAACGGGCGGCGGGCGCGTACGAACGGTGGTTCTTCGGACAGTCGGACGCCGTGCTGACACCGAGCGAGGCGACCAGGAAACACGTCGTCGAAACCGTCGGCGTCGATGCGCCCGTTCACGTCGTCCCGAACGGTATCGACGTCGAGCGGTTTCACCCGGTCGAAACGGGGGCGTTCGTCCGAAAGTACGACCTCGACATCGACCGGCCGCTTATCGGCTACACGGGGCGTCACGGGTTCGAAAAGCGCCTGTCCGAAGTTATTTCTGCCGCGGACGGCATGGACGTGACCGTCGTCTTCGGCGGCGACGGTCCCGCCCGAAAGACGCTCGAAAAACAGGCTCGCGACCACGACGTGGACGTCCGTTTCCTCGGCTTCCTCGACCGGGACGAGATGGCGTCCTTTTACTCCGCCCTCGACGTGTTCGCGTTCCCCAGTCCCGTCGAAACGCAGGGTCTCGTCGCACTGGAAGCGAACGCCTGCGGCACCCCCGTCGTCGGTGCCAACGCTGGAGCGTTGTCGAACACCATCGTCGACGGGGAGACCGGCTACCACTTCGAGAGCGGTGACATCGAAGGCGTTCGGGCGTCGATTCGCCGCGCGCTCGAAGAACGCGAGCGTCTCCGGGAATCGTGTCTCGCCCGCAGAAACGAAATCAGCGTCGAACGAGCGGTCGAAGGATTGGAGCGGGTGTACGAACGCGTCGTTTAGAGTTCGACGCGCTCGACGATGTGGTCGCTCCCTTCGCGGACGTTCAGGGCGACGATTCGGATGTCGTCTTCCAGTCCCGACCCGTGGAGTTTCGCCTTGAGCAGGTTGTCGACCTGATACACGCCCGCCGCGTTCAGCATCTCGATTTCGACGAGGACCGGCACGGTGTCGCCCTGTCGCAGGCTGACCTTCTTGATAGCTTGGCTGGATACGGTGTTGATGCCGCGGCCACCCTTCTCGTAGGGGATGCGCGAGCGGCCGTGTTCCATGTCCAGCGCGTCCGAGACGCGGATGACGCCCGCTTCGGTCGTCAGCGGGTCCTCCTCGGTGTGGTGGCAGAGGATGGCGTGGAGGATTTCGCCCTTCATCCGAACCGTGTTTTCGACGTCGTAGAAGTTCGGCAGTACGCGGTCGAGGATGTCCGCCGCGAGCGGAATCGAGTAGTAAGAGTGGTCGTCGCGGTGGACGATGTGACCGATGTCGTGGAGCGTCGCGGCGAACGCGACGATGACGCTCTCGTCCGCCTCGTCCAGTCCTTCGTCCGCCGCGCCGTTGAACTCGACGCCGCCGCGTTTCAGCAGGTCGTAGAGCAAAAGCGCGCGGTTTCGAACGATTTCGATGTGCTTTCGTCCGTGGTCGTTGTATCCCTTTCTAGTCACCGCGTTGACGTTTTGGGCGTCCAGATACGCTTGAATCTCCTCGTCGTTGTGGATGAATTCGAGTACCTCGTTCAGCTTTTCGTCGGGAAAGGCGTGGTCAGCGTCCGGGTCGTACGCACGCCGCCCGTTCTCCGTTTGAGATTCCATTTCCGCATCTTCCATGGTCCGATTTCACGTTCTGGGGAGAAAAGCTCTCGGGGAAGGGTCGTTCGAACGCAGTAATCGGGACTCTCGAACGCGAGTCGACGGATTTCGAGCGATCACGGACGAGTTTCCATCGTGATGGTTACTGGCAGGCGACCGACGTCATCGTTTCGCGATTTGACCGATGGAGGGAAACGAAGAGTCGGACGTTTTCGCCCTGTGAGGTCGATTCGGAGCCTCGTCATCGCCCCCCTGAGAAGAGCAAAAAGCCTATAGTTGGCAACGGGTAAGAAACTGGTAGAGGATGTTCGAAATGATACCACTATTCGGGCCGGTTCCCGGAGGGATGGAGCTCGCGGTGATCCTGCTCATCGCGGTTCTCCTGTTCGGTGCAAACAAGATTCCGAAGCTCGCACGCTCCACGGGTGAGGCGATGGGCGAGTTCAAGAAAGGCCGCGAAGAAGTCGAGCAGGAACTGCAGGAGATGCAAGGCTCGGGCTCTTCCAGTACCGCACGCGAAGTCGAAAGCGAACCGACGACGGCCACCGAAACCGAGACCGAGACCGAGACGGAAACCAAGACCGAGTCGGAATCGTAGTTGTTTTTCCTTCGAGTTATCACATATTACGCGGGGCGTGTGGCCTAGCGGATAGGGCGAGAGGTTCCTAACCTCTCGACCGCGGGTTCGAATCCCGCCACGCCCGTCTCCCTCGCTTCGCTCAGTCGACGGGCGTGGCTTACTCCCCCTCGTTCACTACGTTCACTCGCGGGAGTCCCGCCACGCCCTCGCTGCGCTCGTGGGAGTTTCGAAAGGCGCACGGCGTCTTTCAGCGTTCGTGAATCATCGATCCACTCACTCCCGCCACGTCTTTTTCGAGCGAGGGCACATGTCGCGTTTCCGTGTGAGGTGCGCGACGCTCGTTTTCCGCCAATTACCGGTAGCGACGTGATGAAAGATTTATCACGTGTCGGAGAACAGCAACGAATGCGGTAACTTCCGACGAAGATACCGCGAAAACAGCCTAGTCAGGCACGCCGCATTCCCTCGAAACGGTGACTACCTCGTGCCGAGGAAATGCGGTTCTCTCTCCCCCTTTCGAACGAGCTGACATGGCCGAGAGATATCTCTTCTCTGTGATTTCAAAACCACGCGAGTAGAAACCGATGGTTCCAAATGTGAAAAATTCCACATGTATATTAATTTTAATAAGTCTTTTTAATGGATTAGCGTTTGACGATAGTCAATGGCTAGTGACGAGTCCGAAACGCTCGGGAACGGGGGTCCCGACGACACCGGACCGAACGGTATCCGCCTCTCGGACGGGGTTCCACCACGTGTGGCCGTCGGGTCGTACTCGTGGGAGGAGTTCAAAGAGGAATTTTTCCACGAGGACGGGATGCCGCCGACGAACTGGCGGGGAAAACCGCGTCCGTTTCCGGCCGAGGAGTTCCTCGGCTTCGACCCCGACGGGACCGACGCTCGCGTCGAAACCGCCGCGGAAAACGCGTCGGCGCTCGGAAACTACTTCGAGTCGTTCCTCGACTACGAGGGGACGCCCGTCGCGCTCGGGAGCTACTATTGGGAGCACTTTCGCTACGAGTACTACTACGACCCCGACCGCGAGAAACCGCACGAAAAACCTCGGGACGAGGAGGGTAACGTCATCGAGTTCGAGAAGGCCGATTGGCTCGGCTTCGACCCCGACGAACTCTCCGAACGGCTCTTTCGCGGCGCGTTCGCCGGAGATCGCGGAAGCGACCGATTCGAGGCGTTCCTCGACCCCGCGACCACGCCTGTCACGGTCGGCGAGTACATGTGGGAGCACTTCCGCTACGAGTACTACTACGACCCCGACCGCGAGAAACCGCACGAAAAACCTCGGGACGAGGAGGGTAACGTCATCGAGTTCGAGAAAGCCGACTGGCTCGGCTTCGAGGAGGAGGACCTGCCGGATTTGCTCACCGAGGGTGCGGCCAAGGCGCGGAAACTCCTCGAAGTCGAGGACGAGCGGACGCTCGACGTTCCCGAAGAACTGGACGAGGACGCCTTCTTTTCGACCGTCGAGGGGCACACGACGGTCGTCAACCGATACGATTTGGAGAAGGCGGTCGCGCTCCCGAAGAAGAGCCACTTCCGCGAGGTGGACCGGTACTGGGTGAACAAGCCCTATTCGTTCGTCATCATCTTCCACTCCGAGCGGGAAAACGAGACCAAATACTACCTCGTGGAACCGTATCGAACGCGAATCGAGGAGGACCTTCGGGAGTTCCTGACCGGCAAACTCAGGACCTCCATCAAGTACGCCAGCGACGAGGTGGTCGTGGAGGCCGACGAGGAGGCCCGCGAGGACGTCATCGGGCGCGAGGCGCTTCGCCTCCTGTCGCGCTACGACCTGTACATGCTCGACGACGACCAGATCGCCGACCTGCTAAGTGGGATGCTTTCGGGGTACGACGACGCACGCGAGACGTGGACGCGGTACGCCGCCGAACTCGAAACTCGAACCGACGACACGCTTCGAACCCTCCGCGAGCGGACGGAACCGTACGTCGAAAGCCTCCGAGAAAGGAGGCCGGATGCCATCAGTTCGCCCGATGCCGAGTCGAAGTCGGAATCGGATGCGGAAGCGACGTCGGAATCGGACGAGTCGGCGTCGGAACCGAGCGTCACAGACCCGGACGAACCAAACGTCGAGGACGGTGCCGAAGACGGCGATAGCGAGTCCGAGCGCGAGGGCATCGAACGAGCGAGGCAAGTGGAAAAAGCGGAGAAAACGAAGGAAGCAGACGAAGCAGACGCCGCCGAGGAAGCGGAGAGAGGGGAAGGTGAGGACGTCGATGATATCGAGGACGATACAGAGAGCGACGGCGTCGAAGACGCGGTCGAAAGCGACCGGACCGAAGGGGGAGACGAAACGCCAGCAATAGAGGAAGGGGCCGAGATCGATGGGACGGGTAAAAACGAGGAGGTCGACGGTGAGGAATCCGAGAAAGTGGAGGGGACGGAAAACCCCGAAACCGAAACGGGAAGCGACACTGACGCGCAAGGACGGAACACGGACCGAACGAAAGCCGGGAGCGAAGCGGTCGAAACCGCCCCGCAGAACGTCGGATCGGAGACCGACGGACCCGTCGTCGCGACGAAACCGGTCGAACTGTCGGATTCGGTCGACCCGTCGGCCTCGGACGAATCGGCACCTACCGTCGAACCGAGCCGAATCGAGGAGTTGCGGACGTGGTGGGAGGACCTCCTCCGCGAACACGCCGGGGAAGAGGGCCTTCGTCGGACGGTTCGGACCCGAATCGAGGGGATCATCGAGGAACACGAGGTGGACGAGACGGGCGGCGAACTCGACGGCATTATGGCCCGGCCGGAACCCGCCCTGTTGGAGGAGGACGCGGACACGCTGACGGAGTATCAGGTCGAGAAACTGCTGTACGTCCTAAAGCGGAACTTCATCGGGTACGAGCGTATCGACGGCATCAAACACGACATCAACGTGGAGGACATCTCCTGTGACGGCTACGACTCGCCGGTGTTCGTCTACCATTCGGACTACGAGCAGGTCATCACGAACGTCTTTCACGAGGTGACCGAACTGGACGATTTCGTCGTCAAACTCGCCCAACGGTCCGGTAAGGGCATCAGCAAGCGCCAACCGCAGGTCGATGCCACGCTCCCCGACGGGTCCCGTGCCCAGTTGACGCTCGGGCGCGAGGTGTCGGACCACGGGACGAACTACACCATCCGGCAGTTCAAGGACGTGCCGTTCACGCCCATCGACCTCATCAATTGGAACACCTTCTCGCTGGAGGAGATGGCGTTCCTCTGGCTCGCCATCGAGAACCACCGTTCGCTCATCTTCGCCGGGGGGACGGCGTCCGGGAAGACGACGAGTCTCAACGCCGTCTCGCTGTTCATCCCGAGCAACACGAAGATCGTCTCCATCGAGGACACGCGCGAGGTGGAACTGCCCCAGCGCAACTGGATCGCGAGCGTCACCCGCCCCTCGTTCTCGGACGACGACAAGGGCGACGTGGACGAGTTCGACCTGCTGGAGGCCGCGCTCCGCCAACGCCCCGACTACATCGTGATGGGCGAGATTCGGGGGGAAGAGGGGCGAACGCTCTTTCAGGTCATGTCCACGGGGCACACGACCTACACGACGTTCCACGCCGACACCGTGGGCGAGGTGCTGAAACGGTTCACGACGGAGCCAATCAACGTCTCGAAGACGCTGTTCACCGCCCTCGATCTGGTGTCCGTCCAGACCCAGACGCGGGTAAAGGGGAGCAAGGTGCGCCGGACGAAGTCGCTGACGGAAATCAACCATTACGACACGGAGAACGACGAGATCAACGTCAAGGACGTGTTCCAGTGGCGCGCCGAAACGGACGAACACGAACCGCTCACCGGGTCGAACACCTTGGAGGAGATAAAGTTCGACCGCGGGTGGGACCAGTCGCGGTTGGACGAGGAGTTCCTGAAACGGCGGACCATTCTCGCTTACCTCATCGACAACGGTCTGAACGAGTACACGCAGGTCGCGGCGACAATTCAGGCGTTCATCAACGATCCCGACACCATCCTCGCGCTGGTGGCGAACGACGCGCTCGAAGACAGCCTCGCCGACCTCCGCGAGATGGAGAGCGTCCTCATCGACATCGACCCCGAAAAGGAGGAGATGGTCCCGCGACCCGATCCGACCCGGGAAATAGCGGATCTGTCGGAGGATATCCTCGCCGAGGCGGAGGACCGACTGTTCGACGACTATCGGGACGTCTCCGTCTCGGAGAAGGGTCTCGCCGTCGCGTTGGCGGAGACGGCGAAACCGACGGACGACAGGGACACCGACGGTCCGCGAGGCGGGAGCGAATCGAGCTTCGAGCGGGACCCCGGTTTCGGCCGCGAAGCCGACGTCGAACGGGAATCAGAGAGCGTTCCCGATTCGACGCTCGACGACGACCCGTTCGGCGGGTTCGAGGAGGCGACGGTCACGGACGACGGGAACGACGAGGACGACGAAGACGGCGAAGACGAAGGGACGGCGGAATCGGAGGACGACGGATGAGTTTCGGTTCCGCGTCGACGGGAGGGGGGTCGAGTGCGGACGCGCTCGCCGACGCCTTCTATCCGCTGTACGAGCGTCTCTTCCCCGAGAACAGCGATTTCGTCGCCGATTTGGAAGGAAAACTCGCCGAGGCGCGGATGTCCGAGACGGCGGAACTGTACCTCTCGCGAGGCCTCGCGATCGGAACGCTCGCCGGACTCGTCCTGTGGTTGGTCGGTCTGTTTCTCGGGTATCTCCTCCTGCGGTCCGGCGTCGTCGGAACGGGCGTTTGGCTCGGAATGCCCGTCTCGGGAACCGTCGCCGACGTGCTGAACGCGCTCAAGGTTCCCGCGCTGGTCCTCGGAACCGGCGTCGTCCTCGGCGCGGTCGGATTTTTGGCCGGTTTCGGAACGGTACTCGTCATCCCGTACAGCCGTGCCGGGGAGCGAAAGCGGGAGATAAACATGCTCCTGCCGGACGCCGTCTCGTTCATGTACGCCCTCTCCATCGGCGGGCTGAATCAACTGGAAATTCTGGAGGCGATGGCGAAGGCGGACGACACGTACGGGGAGGTGTCACGCGAGTTCCAGAGCGTCGTGCAGGAGACCGACTACTTCGACATCGACTACCGAAACGCCATCAGAAAGCGGGCGCTCGAAACGCCGAGCGACGAGTTGGCCCAGTTTTTCACCGACATGCTCTCGATAATCAACAGCGGCGGGAACATGACCCGGTTTCTGGACGACAAGAAGGACAAACACATGCGGACTGCCAAGCAGGAACAGGAGTTGACGCTCGAAACCCTCGAACTGTTCGGCGAGATGTACATGACGCTCTCGCTGTTTCCCCTGCTCCTCATCATCATTCTCGTCATCATGAGCATGCTCGGAAAGGCACAGGAGATACTGCTCTACGGGACGGTGTACGCCCTGATTCCGATCATCGGTGTCGGCTTCCTTGTCCTCGTCTCGACCGTGAAACAGGACGAAGTGGGTGACGGCTACCTCGACTCCGGTGAGGGGACGAACCGCCTCGAAACCGTCTCCGGGTCCGGCCTCCTCCACCTCGGACTCGTCGAGGAGTTCGTCGGCGAGTTTTCCGTCTTCGACCGAATCAAAAGCCGGGAGGGAACCCACACCACCCTCGAACTGCTGAAACGACCGCACGTCTTCTTCCGCGACAATCCGCTGTACGTCCTCGGCATCACGGTTCCGACATCGGTGGTCCTCGTCGCCAGCGCGGTGTGGACGGGGGCCGTGGCGTCGTCGTTCGACGGTCTCCGGGCGAACCCCACGTGGACGACGTTCGTCTACGTCTACATCCCGTTGTACGTGAACGGGTTTCCGCTCGCCGTCTTCCGCGAATGGAACGTCCGCTCGCGCCACAAGGTGATTCGGAAGCTCTCGGACGACCTCCGCAAACTGTCCAGCGCGAACGACACGGGCCTGACGCTGCTCGAATCCGTGAAGACCGTCGCCGAGACGTCTTCGGGAACGCTCGCCGACGAGTTCGATCGGATGCACGCCAAGGTCGAGTACGGGATGAACATGAAGGCGGCGCTCATCGAGTTCAACAACCGGTATCACATCCCGCGACTCGCCCGGACGGTGAAGCTCATCAGCAAGGCACAGGAAGCGTCGAGCCAGATTACGGCCGTTCTGACCACGGCGGCACGGACCAGCGAGAATCAGGACGACATCGCGCGGGAGCGCCGGTCCCGCGCCCGGATGCAGGTCGTCATCATCATGATGACGTACCTCACGCTCCTCGCCGTGATGGCGATTCTGAAGACACAGTTCCTCGACGTGATGGCGAACCTTTCGGCGAGTGCGGGCGGAAGCGGGGGGGCCGCTGGGACGGCAGGTGCGGGTTCGTCCGGTCCGAGTTTCGGCGGCGGCGTCGATACCGACACGCTCTCGATGCTCTTTTTCCACGCCGTGACGATTCAGGCCATCCTCTCGGGGTTCATCAGCGGCTACATTCGTGACGCGGACCTCCTGTCGGGCGTCAAGTTCGCCGTCGTGCTGGCGACGACGGCGCTCGGCGTGTGGATGGTGGTGGGCTGACCATGGACGACCGAGGCCAGACGCTGAACGACTACGTGCTCGGTATCAGCGTGTTCCTGTTGACGGTGGCGTTCGTCGTCGCATTTCTGCCGAGCATCTTCACCCTGTTCAACGCGCCGATAGACGATTCGACCAGCGCTCGCGCGAGTCGCGGCGCGACGCTCATCATCGACGACCTCTCCGTCGAGGGACGACCGAACGTGTTGGACCAAAGCCGAACCACGACGTTTTTCGAGCAGAACGAGACGGAACTCCGTCGGGTGCTCGGCTTCCCGCGGACGACTGACGTCAACGTCACGCTCGTCGATGCGGAAACCGGAATCGTCGATCAGTCATCGGGCGGTACGCCCGGCGACCGTCCGACCGCAGCGACGGGTCGCATCGTTCGAATCGGAGCGAACACCTACCAACTGACGGTGAGAGTATGGTAGACGACAGGGGGCAGGCGTACACGCTGGAGGGGTTCGTCGGCGCGCTCGTCGTGCTGACCGCCCTGCTGTTCGTCTTCCAGTCCATCGTGCTGACGCCGACGACGGCGGGGACGGTGGACCAGGACGTGAAAGCACAACTCCGCGTCCAAGCGAACGACGCGCTCAGGACCGTCGATAGCGACGGAACGCTGGAAAATCTCACCCGGTACTGGAACGCGAGCGGCGGGTTCGCCTACGCGAACGAAAGCGAAGTGGGATACGGCTCGGAACCGCCCTGCGCGCCCGTCCGTTCCCCGGAAGACGTGTGCGACTCGCTCGGCGAAACCCTCCACGACGCGTTCACGGTTCGCGGCTACACGTACAACCTCTACGTGAGCTATCAACTTCCGGACGACCCGACGGAAGTCGCCACGGAGCGCGTCGTCTACCGCGGCGTGCCGTCGGCCAACGCGGTGACGGCGAGACACACCGTCGTCCTGTACGACGACCAGCGGTTGACCGCCCCGGAGGACGGCGGGAACGCGACGCTCGAATCGCTCGGCTCGAACGGGTTCTACGCGCCCGACGCCGACGAGGACGTGGTCTACAACGTCGTGGAGGTGCGGTTGGTCGTATGGTAGACGGAAGCGAAAGCCGTCGCCTGCGCGGCGACGACCGAGGACAACTCATTCTCGTCGGCGCGGTAGTCATCGCCATCGCGCTGGTGGGCGTGGTCGTCGTCCTCAACAGCGTCCTCTACACGGAGAACGTCGCCAACCGGGAACCGATTTCGTCGACGCGCGACGCGCGGGATGCACACGCCCTCGTACGGGAGGACATCGGGTCGCTCGTTCGACGGGTCGATTACGAGGAACGGTACGATTCGCCGAACGCGGTCCGAACAGCGGTCAACGCGAGCGTCGCGGAGTACGGGACGCTCATCGGACTCCGACTCTCCCGGCGCTCGCCCGCCTCGTTGAACCTCACCGTCGTCGACGAAACGGTCGGAACGGGTATCGAACAGGACCCCGGCGGGAACTTCACGAACGCGACCGATGCGAGCAACTGGACCGTCGCGCGGAACGCGGACGTTCGACGGTTCGTCGCGACGGTGAACCGGTCGTCGCTTTCGACCGACGCCAACGCTTCTTTCGCGGTGACGACCACCGACGGGTCCGCGAACTGGACTCTCTCGCTCTATCGAAACGGGAGCGACGTCGTCGTGCGAACGAACGGGTCCTCGATTCCGACGGCGAGTTGTAATGTCACCGCGGACCGACTTCGAATCGACTTCCGCAACGGCACCGCATCGGGCTGTTCGTTCACGTTCGCTGACGGCGTCGGCGACGGCTACGACGTGACGTATCGGAACGGCGCGAACGCGAGCGGAAACTATTCCATCCTCCTCAACGGAACCGACGCGACGATTCCGTCGGAGTCGGTCCACACTGACTTCGACGCGTCGCCGTACCGAACGTACGTCGTGTACGACGTCTCGGTTCGGTTGACCTACGCGACGCCGGAACTGACCTACCGAACGCTCCTTCGAACCGTCCTCTACGAACCATGATTCCTACGCGACTCGCGGCCGACGACAGAGCGGTTTCGACCACCGTCACGTACGTGCTGACGATGGCGATTACGGCGGTACTCCTCGGCGGACTCATCACCGCCGCCGGGGGACTCGTTGAGAACCAGCGAACGCAGGCGGTACGGAACGAACTCGGCGTCATCGGCGAGCGAATGGCTGGCGAGTTAACGAGCGTTGACTCCCTCGTGCGGGCCGGGGAGAACCCCACGGTTCGACTGCGCGCGACTCACCGACGACAGGTCGCGGGCAGATACTACTCGGTCGAACTCGTCACCGACGGTCCGCCGTGTCCCGGTCAGCAGTGTCTCGTCCTCTCCACCGACGACGTGACGGTGACGGTCCCGTTCGCCACGGAAACGCCGGTTCGTCGGGGGAACGTGTCCGGCGGCACCGTCGTCATCGAATACGACACCGCGAACGGAACGCTCGGGGTGACGGCCCCGTGACGTTCGACGAGCGCGGGGTGAGCGAGGTGCTCGGCTTCGTCTTCATCTTCGCCATCATCGTGGCGTCCGTCGGTCTCCTCTACGTCAGCGGCGTCGGGTCGTTGACCGACGCCCGCAACGCGGAGCAGTCGCGCAACGCCCAACGGGCGTTTTCGGCGCTGGCGACGACGTTCGACGACCTCCAGCGTGGTCGCGCTCCCGCCCGCGCCGGAGAGGTTCGCCTGTCCGGTGGAACGCTGTCGGTGGAACGGGGAACGGAACTCCAAGTCATCGTTGACCAGACGAGTCCGTCCGCGGTCGAGTTCGATCGAACGTTGTCACACGGCGCGCTCGTTTACTCCCACGACGGCAACGTCGTGGAGTACGAAGCGGGGGCCGTCTTCGGTCGAAGCGACGGCGGAAGCTTCACCATTCGCCCACCGGCGTTCGCCTGCGGTCCCGACCGGGCGTTCGTCTCCTCGGTTTCGGTCGAACGGGGAGGTGGCTCCTCCGCGGTCAGCAAGCAGGGGTCGGTCCTCCTCGTCGGGCGAACCGCATCGACGGAACTCGTCTTTCCGACGGACGGGACCCCGCAGGATGGGGTACGAGCCACGACGGTCAGGCTGAACGTCGGGTCGTCACCCAACGGTGCCGCGTGGCGTCGCTACTTCGAAGCCAACGGATGGTCGAAAAACGGGACGTGGTACGAGTGTCACACCCGGCGGGCGGTCGTTCGCGAGACGACCGTCGTGTTCGCAATCCGGACCTGACCTCACGATGCCCGCTCTATCGTCACCTGATTCATCGTCACGTGGACGCGGAAGTCTTCCGGTTCCCCGACGCTTCCCTCCTCGTGAATCGAGATGAGGACCACCGCGTCGTTGTAGTCGGGGTCGCCGCTGCCGCATTTCCCCGTCCCGATGTCGTCGGTGGTCGCGTCGGCACAGGAGAGTTCGTACACCAACACGAACTCGTTCGGATCGAGGTCGAGGTAGCCGGTGTCGTTGATTCGGTCGCCGAGCATCTGGGACATGTTCCGCTGTTCGGGATTCGCGGAACCGTACCCCGGCACCTCCATTCCGTCGGCGAGTAGTACGACGTTCCCCTCGTTCGTACCCGATCCGTCGGCCTCGACGACGATGTTGGTCATCAGCGACCCTTCGTAGTCGGTCCTGTAGGACTCCCAGACGTAATCGTACCGCTCCCTGCCGGATTCGTACTGGTTGAGTCGCTTCGTCGCCGAGGACCCCCAATCGACGGAGCCGATTCCGTACGCGGTTCCCTCCACGCTGATGACGTCGCCCGCGGTTACGTTTTCGGAGAAGTGATAGCCCTCGTCGTGGGTCGGATCGTTGATGTCGTGTCTGATGACGTCCGTCGACCCGACGCCGTCGCCCCACGGTTCGTAGGTGTCCCCGCCGATGTTGATGCGCATGTTGATGGGGGCGTTTCGTTTCGTCCCGTGAACCTCCCACTCGTCGGTCGTGTCGTTGTAAACCCAGTCCAGATCGGTTCCCGAAGAGATCTCCGTCCCCAGCACGTCCACGCTGACGGAGGCGTTCCGCTGGGCACTGACGCTGTTGTCGTCGCTCCGGGTCGTCGAACCGCTCAGGATGACGGTTAGCGACGCGGTTTCGTTGCCGTCGTCCACCGTCACGGTCCCGCCGTCGACGTGCGTTCTGAAGAAGTCCGCCCACGCCCGGTAGTAGTCGCTTTCGACGGTGAGCGTCGCGTTGTCCGGCGGGGAGCACCGCGGCGCGTCGAACGCCTCGCGGAACTCCTCGCTGTCGGCGCGGGAGGCCGTGACGTTCTTCGTCGCCCGGAGACGCTCGACGGGGCCGCTCGCGGACCCGGTGACGTTCACCAACTGAAAGCTGAAGGTGCCGTTTCGGTACTGCATGTCCGGCGGCGATATCATGACGCTCCCGTTGCCGGTTCGCTTCCAGACGCCGCCCGCTTGGTACGCCACCACGTCGCCGTCCTCGCCGCGATACTCGATGGCACCGAATTCGATACGCTTGCGACACGCCGCGTTCGACCCGTTCACGAGCGAGATGGTCATGGCCCCGTCGTGTGTGACCTCGACGTTGCCGTCCTGGCCGCTGAAATCGAGGACGTGTTCGTTGTTCGTCCCGAACGCGACTTGACTCAATCTGGCGTCCACCTCCCGCATCGCGTGTTCCGCGTTCCGTACCTCCACCGCTCCACGAATCTCGTGGACGGCCGTCGAACCGATGAGGAGGACGCCCACGACGGAAACCGTCACCAGACCAATCATCAAAACGACACCGATAAGCGGGGATTGCCCACGGCGGTTTTTTCGGAGGGTGTCCGATTCCCGATGTGTCATAGTCTCGACTTCCATCTCGAAGCTGTATAAATCTATGCCAAGAAGTCTACAGAAACGAATGGTCGATAATCGAATCGTACCGTCGACGAACGACCGAGCACGACACAAAAAATTGATACCTTTATCGTCCGAATTCCCGTATCGTGTTCGACTCGGAGGAGGCGTTCGTCGGCGCACTGCGGTCCCGCTTCGAGTCGTCGCTGATCGCGGTGGCCGACGGCCGACGCGAGGAGTACGACCTCCTCTTTTCGCGCGAGGACGTCGAGGGGCGGTTCCGCCCCGAAGATTTCGACCGGATTCACGACGGGTCGCTCCTCCGGCGCGACGCTCGCGAGGACGCCGAAAACGTGTTCCGCGCCGGATCGCTCGACTTCGCCATCTACACCTTCGACGAAGCCGTCGTCATCCAATTCCTCCACGGCGAAGGGTCGCTGTTCGTCGCGTTCGAGGACGGCGACGTTCCGCTGTTGCAGGCCGTCGAACTGTGTTCGGAGTGGGTTCGGTCGGACGTCTGATTCGCCCGTTCGGAATACCGTTCCGCCGCGTGACCGGCCGCAGTGGGCGGATCGGAGGTCGTTCGCTCCGATCAGTTCCCTGACGATCCCGAGACGCGACGAACCGCAACCCCGTAGAATGGTCGTTGGGCACAGTAGCCGCTCGGTGCGTCCTCGCAGACGAAAATCGTCGCGATTCGGTAGGTTCTGGGCGGAAGTCGCTTCCGCGTCGCCCACGCGATTCCTTCCCGTCTTCGGGTTTCTCCCTCGACGGTGGCGAACAGGTAGCGATAGAGGAGCGTTCGCTCCTCGAAACAGTCGGCTTCGGTCGGACCGAAGGTCCCCTCGACCCGCCCGACGTCGAGTCGGTCGTTCACGTCCAGGGTCGGGTCGTCTTCGGGCGTGATGTCACAGGTGTACAACAACCGCGGCGGCCCCTCGGATTCGGTCCGCGTCGCCGTCGCGTTCGCGGCCCCGAGGGCCGCAAACGTCCCCGTTGCGGCCATTCGGCGAAGCAGTTCGCGTTTCGTTTGGGTCGTGTTCGGTGTCATGGGTGGTTTGTTTCGATTCGCGCCGCCTACCATCGGGACGCGATTAGCTGTTCTGCTCCGTCTCGCCGAGGAACTGTATGAACGAAACGAATCGAGGACAAAGTTGATGTTTGACGAATAGGTACGTCGATTATGGTCCTCGAAAACGGTTGGACGGTGTACGACAAATTGGCCGGCACGTTCGCGCTCGTCCTCATGACCGGTTACTACCTCACACCGGTTCAGAGCGCTGTCGTGGCGACGCTGGACGTCGTTCTCAGCCCGCTCGCCACGCTCGTTCCCGTCTCGGTGTTCCTGTTCGGGTTGGCCGGTGCGACCGGACTGTACTCGACGACGCTTCAACTCCTCCTGCAGGACTCCGACGCGATGGAGCGGTTGCAGGAGCAGATGAAAACCCTGCAGGGGAAACTGCAATCGCCGCCGGACGACGACGCGGACGCCCTCGGAGACGACCAACGCGAACTGATGCGGTCGTGGATGACGATGCTGAAACTGCAGTTCCGCCCGATGGTGTGGAGCATGCTGCTCACGATACCGGTGTTCCTGTGGATTCGCTGGGCGATGATGAATCCCGCGGCGGCGACGATTCCGGTCGCGCTCTCGCTCCCCGTCGTCGGGCACGTTGCACTGACCGCCACCCTCGTCGGCCCGGTGAAAGTCTGGCTCGTCTGGTACCTCGGCGGGTCGATTTCGTTCACTTTCGTCTCGCGGCGCGTGCTCTCGCGCGTCCTCGCGTGAACGCGAAAAACGGAAGACAAAAAGAACGAAAACCCAAATCGGAACTCCTCCACCCCAACCCGGCGACTCGTCTACGTCGGCATGATGACTGCACGGCCCTCGATTTCGCCATGTTCCAGCTTTTCCGCGACGGAGTTGATGTCGTCGAGGTCGTACCTCGTCGTGTGAAGCGTCACGTCGCCCCGTTCGACGAGTTTCACGAGTTCCTGTAATTCCGTGTAGCGGCCCACCAGCGTTCCGCGGTAGGCGAACTCGCCGTCCACGAGCGACTGGGAGGGTTCGTGGACGTGGCCGCCGTAGCCGACGATGTGGTGGTCGCCGCCGGGCGCGACGATGTCAGGGGCGTAACCCGTCGTCTCGTCCGCGCCAACGAAGTCGATGACCTGTTCGGCACCCGCGCCGTCCGTAATGTCCGTTATCGTGTCCGGGACGTCCTCCGAACTCGGATCCACCGTGTGGTGTGCGCCGAGGCCGTCGGCCAAGTCGCGGGCGTCCGCTTTCACGTCGAGCGCGGTGATTTCGGCGGCGCTCATCGCGTCCAGACATTGCAGGCCGATGTGGCCCAGTCCGCCGACGCCGATGACGACGGCGTGGTCGCCGGGGTTGAGTTCACGGGTGGCCTTCTTGACCGCGTGGTAAGCCGTGATTCCGGCGTCGGCGTGCGGTGCGATGTCCACGGGGTCCACCCCGCCGGGGAGAGGGATGACCGCGCGTTCGTTCGTGAGCAGGAATTCGGCGAACCCGCCGTCGGTCGTCAGGCCGGGAAACTGGACGTTCTCGCAGTACATGTCCTCGCCGAGGCGACACTGGCGACACTGCCCGCAGGTCATCACCGGATGGCAGATGACCGTGTCGCCCTCCTCGACGGTTCGGACCTCGCTCCCGACTTCGACCACTTCACCGGCGTTCTCGTGGCCGAGCGTCATCGGGAGTTCCTGTTCCACGTAATCCGTCCACATCCCCTCGATGACGTGGTTGTCCGTCTGGCACCACCCCGCCCCTCGAACCTTCACGACGACGTGATTCGACCGACTCGCCTCCGGCCGGTCCACGTCGTCGATTTGCAGGGCGTCTTCCATATCCTCCGTGTACTCGTGCAGGCGTGCGGCTTCCATGGCGCGTAGAATAACCGCCGAATTACGCATAAACATTCGTGTACTACCCAGCTCGGATATGATTTCCGCACCACATATAACACGATTGTAAATGAAGATTATGTGCTAGTAGCCCGTTACTTTGGGCGGTATGTACCGTGGAACCGGAGACGGTCGATGGGAGGACAAGGAGGACCTGTTCGTCATCGACTCACACATTCACTTCTGGGACGCGAGCGAGGAGAACATCATTCACGAGGGCGGCGAGCAGTTCATCCGCTGTTTTTACGATTACCACACTGGATTCACACCGCCGGAACGGGAGTGGACGTTGGAAGAGTATCGCAAGTATTCACAGGAGCGCATGATAGAGGACCTGTTCGGCAACGGTGCCGTGGACATGGGTATTTTCCAGCCGACGCACTTGGAGGAGTTCTACGACGAGGGCTTCAACACGGTGGATACGAACGCCGACTTCGCGGCGGACCACGAGGACCGCTTCATCGTCAACGGCCGTTTCGACCCGCGCGAAGGCGAGGAGGGGTTGCGGGAACTCGAACGCCAGAAGGAGGAGTTCGACATCCAAGGCGTGAAACTCTACACCGCCGAGTGGCTCGACGATTCGAAGGGGTGGCGACTCGACAGCGAGGAGGCGTTCGAGTACCTGGAGAAGTGTGTCGAACTGGGCATCGAGAACATCCACCCGCACAAGGGGCCGACGATTCGACCGCTGAACAAGGACGCCTTCGACGTGAAGGACGTGGACGACGCCGCCACGTCGTTCCCGGACCTGAACTTCGTCGTGGAACACGTCGGTCTCCCGCGATTGGACGACTTCTGTTGGCTGGCCGCGCAGGAACCCAACGTCTACGGCGGCCTCGCGGTCGCCGCGCCGATGGCGCAGAACCGCCCGCGGAAGTTCGGGGAGATAATGGGCGAACTCCTCTACTGGCTCGGCGAGGACCGCCTGCTGTTCGGGAGCGACTACGCGCTGTGGAACCCCGACTGGCTGGTCGAGACGGTCATGAACGCCGAACTGACCGAGGAACAGAAAGATGAGTACGGCGTCGAGTTGACGCCGGAAGTCATGCGCAAAATCATGGGTGAGAACGCCGCCCGGTTGTACGACATCGACATCGAGGAGAAAAAGCGGCAGTTCCGCGAGGACGCCATCACCGAACAGTTCGGGTTGGAAACGCACTACGAAACGACGGACTCCACGACGGCCGACTGACCATGTCGACGGACACTCCGAACGCGAACGAACCGGGAGCGAACGGATCGAAAACCAACGAGCCGAACACGGACGAATCGAAAACGGCCAACCGTGACGAAAACGGCGGAGGGGTTCCCACCCGAGCAGCCGTCCGGTCGGCGCTCGACGGCGTGACCGACCCCGAACTCGACCGGTCCATCGTGGAACTCGACTACATCGACGACATCGAAATCGAGAGCGACGAACGCGACGACTCCGACGACCCCGAAAAACCCGGCGCGCACGTCGGAGTGACGTTCACGCTCCCGACGGCGTGGTGCTCGCCGGCCTTCGCGTGGATGATGGCCCTCGACGGGCGGGAGGCCGTCGAAGCGATTCCGGGCGTCGCCCGCTGTGAGATGTATCTGACCGACCACATGCACGCACAGGAAGTCACGGAGGGCGTCAACGGCGGGTGGGACTTCGACGAGACGTTTCCCGACGCCGACGGGGGAATCGAGGCGACCCGCGCGACCCTCGATTCGAAGGCTCGACTCGCACGGCAGTACGTCGCCGTCGAGGTGCTGCTGGCCGCGAGCGTGACCCACGAGCAGATAGCGGTACTGTCCCGCGAGGACGTGAATTTCCTTCCCGGCGGGGAGTACGCCACCGTCGACGTTCGGGACGGCGCGCTCGCCGTCGTGGTGGACGCCGACCCGCTGGTTCGGTATCTCGAAAAGGGAGCGCAAGTGGGCTGTTTCGCCGACGGCGACGGACGCCTCTTTCGAACGCCGGAGGGGGACCCCATCGACCCGGACCGGGTCGAACTCGTCCACCGCCGGGCGCGACTCGCACGGGTGAACATGGACGGCCAGGGCGGCGTCTGCGATGCCCTTCACGAGGCACGTCGTTCCGAATCAGCGTGTCGGTAGCCGCGTCTGCCGGGAACGCTCCCGGACTTCGGCTTCGAGGTCCAGCAAGCGTCGCTTCGTCGCGACTCCGTCGGCCGCCGAATACCCCTTCAGCGACCCGTCGCTCCCTACGACGCGATGACAGGGAACCACCAACGGGACGGGGTTTCGACCGCACGCTTGCCCGATGGCGATGGGCGTCGTATCGAGGGCCGTGGCGAGTTCGCCGTAGGTCCGCGTTTCCCCGTACGGTATGTCGGCCATCGCGTTCATCACCGTCCCGGTCATTCCGTCGGGAACGGTGACGTGCAGGTCGAATTCCGTGCGGTCGCCCGATTCGTACTCTCGTATTTGGTTCCGGATTTCCCCGCTCGATTCAGAAACGAGCGACTCGTCGATGTCGATGGTCGTTTCGAAGATGTCTGCGTTCATATTGGTGCTCCTGCCGGTGTCCGAACTCCTTCGTGATTCCCTATGCCGGTGGAGGATATGACTCCTGGGCGCGGACCGAAACTGATCCCGGTCGAATATGCGACTTCGACGCGCTCGTCGCGTGTGATTAGATGGTGATTCGAGACCGGAACTCGGGGACCCCAGTTACGCCGGTTTCGACTCGAAACAGCGCACCCGCTGCCGGCCCGTTCGCTTCCTTGTCTTCTCCGCCACCGGAGGTCACGTAGGCGTCCGCGTACTCCTCCCCGCCGAACGTTATACTGGTCGTCTTCTTCGCTGGCAGATCGATTTTCCTCTCCTGGGTTCCGTCCGGCGAAAAACGGTAGAGGCCTCCACCGTTGTAGCGAGCGGACCAGATGTGTCCCTCCGAATCGACGGTCAGTCCATCGGGAACTCCGTCCCCTTCTGGGGTCCGCACGAACGTCGTTTGGTTGGATATCTCGCCCGTCTCCTCCTCGTAATCGAACAGATAGATCTTCCGCTCGTTCGATTCGGTGACGTACATCCGTTCTCGGTCGGGAGTGAACCCCATGCCGTTCGGAATGTCCATTCCGTCCAGCACCTCGACGATACTCCCATCGGTGTCGAGTCGATACAGACTGCCGAGATGGTCCTCCGTCGGCATGGTCCCACAGAACACGCGCCCTTTCGGGTCCGCGATGACGTCGTTAAACCGGGAGTCCCCTTCTCCACAGATTCCGTCGACGACGGTGGTGAGACAGCCGTCTTTCCATCGTTTCACTTTCCCCTGTTCCATGAAGAGCAGGAGGGACCCGTCGTCCTGAATCGTGTAGCCGCCGACGACGTCTCCGTCGTAAAACTGCTCGTGCTCCCCTGTGTCCGGATCGTAGCGGAACATCCGCCCGGTCGGAATGTCGCCCCAGTACACCCGCCGTTCCGTCGAATGCCAGAGCGGCCCCTCGCCCGTCACACAGTCGTAGTTGGCGATGACCTCGTACTCCTTCGATTCGTCTTCTTTCGCGCTCGACATCTCCGACGTACTACCGCCGCTGACGCCTCCCGTCGTAGCCATACCGATGAACGCACCCGTTCCTTCGATCACTCGCCGTCGGGAAACCGTCCCCGAACACAGGTCGGTTATCGTTTTTTTAGCCATAAGTCCTCAAGTGTTATTATTCTAATAATGAATAATAGTTTTTGAAGATAAATATTATTTACAGCGTGGAGGAATTATCGAGGCGACACGAATCGACCGTCAGTTCGGTACGATTCGTGAGGCGATTCGATACGTATGGGTTTTCTCACGGATAATTACTACTGCTAGAAAAAATAATTAAGTTGCGGTAATCCATGGTATTAATTGAAATCGGAGGTCGTTGACCACCCAGCTCGGTTTTGCGATTGGGCGAGCAGCGGCACCCGATGGAGAGGAAATTAATGAGTCCAGACGATGCAAGCGAACCGACAGGCGAGGAACAGACCAGTAACCGATTCGACCGCCGAACGTTCTTGAGCACCGCGGCAGTCTCGCTCGGCGGCGGGGTCGCCACCAACACTGCGAGTGCTGCCTCGGGGCAGGTCCACACCGAGGCGTTTGACGGAAACGAGTGGACGCTTCGCTGGCGCGACGAGTTCAACGCTGGATACATCGACACCGGCATCTGGAACTTCGAAACCGGCAACAACAACGGTTGGGGAAACAACGAACTCCAGTACTATCGGAGCAACAACGCGTGGACCGAGAACGACCACCTCGTCATCGAGGCCCGCGAGGAGCAGTACGGCGGGTGTGATTACACCTCCGCGCGGATGACGACCCAAGGAAAGTACAACAAGCAGTACGGTCGGGTGGACGTGCGCGCCAAACTTCCCTACGGACAGGGCATTTGGCCCGCCATCTGGATGCTCGGGTCCAACATCGGCTCGGTCGGGTGGCCCGACTGCGGCGAAATCGACATCATGGAACTCATCGGCTCCGACCCCGACACCGTTCACGGAACCATTCACGGTCCCGACTCCGGCGGAGCGGGCGTCGGCGGGTCCTACAGCCAGAGCAACTGGTTCTCGGACACCTATCACACCTTCACGCTGACGTGGTACCCCGACGCCATCAAGTTCTTCGTGGACGGCCAGCAGTTCTTCGTGACCACGCTGTACGACGCGCAGAACGCGGGCCGCGAATGGGTGTTCGACGACGGGCCGTTCTTCTTCCTGCTCAACGTCGCCGTCGGCGGGAACTGGCCGGGCGCGCCCGACGCCAGCACGCAGTTCCCACAGCGGATGGAAGTGGATTACATCCGCGTGTACGACTGGGTCTGAGACGAGTGTGCGAAAAAACGGGCGGACGGTCGAACTCTCTTTTTGACGGGTAGTGACGTCGAGGTGTGTTGGACGAAACGACGACTACTAACTGGCCGTTTCGACGATTGCGACCATCGACGAGTTGGTTCGCTCGCCTCGTCGTCCGCTTCATCACTCACTCGTGAGTGTTCTGTCCGCGCAATTCGAACATGGCTCCCGGACTCACTGGACAGCCGCACGGTTGACACGCGTGACTGCCCGGCCCGTGCGTCGCGACCAGCAACACTGTCTCGCCACAGACGGGACAGTCGGGGAACGTTTCTCGTATCGAACCGTCGTCGTCCGGCGAGTTCTCGGGGAGCATGACTTTCCGATGGATACGGAGACCACCACGGACCGATTGCACTGTTGTGGCTCTCCACAGGGTGGGCAGTCCGTGAGTGGTCTCCGTGGCAGCAACGTTGTACGCTATTGACTTATAATTTGGCAGTTCAAACTGCCATTTTGATATTCTAAAATGTCAAGAGAGTGACGAACCAAATCGAGTAAGTATTCCCTCGTGGTGCTACTGCCAATGACACGGCGAAAACGGGGACGCTGGATGAACACGGCGACGGACCCCGTTTTGGAGTTCTTGGACGACCACGACATCGCCGTCCCAATCGGCGTCCTCGACAACGAACTTCAACCGGGCTATCGAACGATAAAACGAGCGTTGGAGGAGTTAGAAGAACGGGAGTTCATCGAGCGCGACGAGAACTATTCGTCTCATTTTCGGATCACCGAGCGAGGCCGGGAGTATCTGATAGGGGAATTAGATGCGAGCGAAAGATAATATCTGCCCACTATTCAGAAGACCTATCAATTGAACGTCCGATCAAGGATACCTTCTCGACAAAGTTCGCGCCCTACAGTCGGTCCATGCTCTTCGACCGCTTGGAACGCCGCCCGTTGGAACTTCTCGCGTGTTTTCGATACTGGAAGGAACTGACGAACAGGAGAAAACTCGCCACGACGGCGTGGCCGGACCCCATGTAGGTCGCGCCCGTGGCGAAGGTCAGTCCGGCGAGAAAAAGCGCCACTAGCGCACAGGACAGCGAGATACGATGCGGTTGTTCGAACAGTTCCGCACGGAGATAGTGACGAGGGGAACGCGAGCGACTCATTGCGGGGTAATTTGTTGTCGAAACGTATTGTTGTTGGCACTCGGAATGTGATGAGCAAAATTCGTTCGTCCATTCCTCACTTTGTCCGTCTGGACTCGCTGGGGTTACGCCGATACACATCACATGCCTGCCGAGGCTCAGGTAAAATGGATACCGCATCGTCATGAAGTGGAGTTCGTCATGTTCTATCGGTATCCGAGTGCTTCGAGTTGCCCCATCACATTCTCGGATTCTTCCTCGTTGAGTTCGTCCTTTGGACGGTCGACTGCCACCGACTCTTGGCTGTTGTTGATTCCAAAGCGGTCGAGAATGACACGCTTTACTTCCAAGATCGATTCTGGACGTTCGATGCCGGACGTCGAGGCACTGACTCCAAGGAATTCGTGGTCCGCTCCGATCATCTGGAAGCCGTGATCAGACACGAGCAGAACATCCACGGGGTCGTAGTCCTCGATGAGCGTGCCGAGAATCCAGTCCAACGTCTCGTAGGCGGTACGCATTTCGTTCGTCCATGCAATCGACCCGACTCGTGGTGGCTGGATTGCAGTCCCAAGAAGGCCGTTCACCCTCTCACAGGCGAGGGTAAGAGCACCGTTCAGGCGGAATGGACGATACCGCGCACGGTGCCCCATCGTATCCGTTATTTGTGTACCGTAAAACAACACATCTTCGACCCCTGTCGTGAGGCTCGGGAGAACGTCGTTCACTTTCCGACGTTCTGACTCAACCCACTGTTCCGGTGGTTTAGGGCCTTCCTCCGACAAGAGGGCTTTTGCCTGAAGGGTCGAATAATCGTCGGGGAGTGCTGGCTGTTTCTTGGTTGGGGACAGTAGCCGGTCAGTGAGTCCGCTTGACGGATATCCAGATAGCATCCACGACCTGCCGTTCTCGACTTGAGCAGGGTATGTGATTGGCATCGTCAACGACCCCACCGAGAGGCCATCATTCATCAACTGCGAGAAGACGGTGTTTTCGAAGTGAGGGGTTAACGATATCTGTCCCTCGGTCCATCCGTCCTCGGTGACGCCGTGCTGTTCTGCCCGAAGTCCCGTGTATATCGACGTCCATGCAGGACCAGTATGAGGGACGTCGTTTCCGGCGAACCGAGATGCCATCGGCTTCATATCGGTCCCCGATGTTTCGAGGAACCGTTGAAGATTGGGCATCCGTCCCTTTTGAGGTAATAGTCGAGGAGACGGGGGCTTGCTCCGTCGGATCCGATTATCAGCAATTCCATTGGGTATTAGATTAGCTTCCAGAATAATGCAATTTTGGGTTACGAACGGCCGAATGTGACACTACACCGGGCTATGAATAGTACCACTTTTCTCCTCCCGATATAGCCCCGAACCGGAATCGTCTACCGTATCGGTGAAGCTAATCCGGTGACACGCGCCATGGGCCGGAGTCGGTGGGTTCTCGCACCCTTTACTGTATGTCGTTGGTGCCCCGCACACACTGGTATCGTCGCAATCGGGTTCGGAGTCCCCAAATTTCCCGAGAGGGAATAGAATGGGATTCATCCCCAATCGTCCCCCACACTTGTCGGACTTGCTTCAAGGATTGCGTCACACTCGGACCATCTCCTTTGTCGCTACATCCAACATTCCTGCTTGCTCCGCCCGCGGGCATGCGACTTGTCTAATTAAAATCCCGCTCGTCCATTCCTCACTTTGTCCGTCTGGACTCGCCGGGAGTCCCGCAAGCGAACGAAGTGAGCGAGGGGGACTACGGCGAGTCCACTGATTGAGTGAACGAAGTGAAGGAAAGAAGTGGACTCGCCGGGATTTGAACCCGGGGCCTCTCCCATGCCAAGGGAGTGATCTACCACTGATCTACGAGCCCTCGTCTGCACTCGCTTCTTCCGTGTGACCATTGATAAACCTCTCGAATTTCGTGCCGCCCCGCGGGGGTGTGACATACCACTCTCGATACGATGGATTTTCTCGGCCGTGAGTACAACGGCTCCGGAGATTCTTTCGTACACCCCTCTGCTCGCTACGAAGTGATGTTGGTATTGCCGTGACTGCAACTACAGACGTCAATGAAACCGCACCGCCACGGCACCGCAACCGCACCGCGACAGCCACGTCCTCCCCAACCGACTCCCTCCCCCGCTTCGCTCCTCCGGTCGTCCCTCGCGCTTGCCAGCAGCCCTCGGATGTGAAATCCTCGGGTTGCTGGCGCACGCGCCCACGGCGATTGGTCGGTATCGCGCGCCGCTGACTTTCGAGGTGGCGTGTGGTAAGGTGCGGTCGCTGTCGTGTGGGGCTTTCGAGGTCTGCTTCGTAGCTGCTGCAATCGTGACCCGGAATCCGCACTGTACTCGTCGTCTCGAACGCGGTACTCGAATGGAAACCCTTTAAGCCACGAAAACAGAACGCGTCTGTAGGGAACGGCACAGCCGCAAATCCGACTCGTCGTGAGATTTCACGGCTCTGGGATTGCGGACGTGCAACGTGACTCATGTCACGACTGGCGGAACCCACCGCCAGCGTCAGCGGCTCGTGCAGTTCCTATCCTCAAACAATGGCACGAATGCACACCCGACGCCGCGGGTCGTCCGGTTCGGACCGACCAGTGGCAGACGAACCACCGGAGTGGAGCGACGTAGATGCCGACGACGTGGAAGACCGCGTCGTCGAACTCGCGGAACAAGGCTACAGCCTGAGCGAAATCGGGGGTAAGCTCCGCGACGAGGGCGTGACCGGAACGCCCGTCCCGAACGTGAAGCTTGCAACGGGCAAGAAAGTAACCGAAATCCTCGAGGAGAACGACGCAGCGAACGAGCTGCCGGAAGACCTCGAGAACCTGATGGTCCGCGCCGTGCGCCTGCGTGAGCACGTCGACGAGAACCCACAGGACAAGCAGAACAAGCGCGCGCTGCAGAACACCGAGTCGAAGGTCCGCCGTCTGGTCAACTACTACCGCGGCGACAAACTCGACGAGGACTTCACGTACACCTACGACAACGCGAAAGAACTCTTCGAATAGATGTCCACGTCCGGTCGAACCGCTTCCGAGGACGCCCGTTCCGCGAGCGACATCGCCGCGACGCTCCGCGACGCCGACTTCGTTCGGCTCGTCGCGCGGGCCGACGGCGACGCGCTCGCATCGAGCGGTCTCCTCGCTCGTGCATGCGCGACCGTCGGGATTCCGTTTCAAGTGAGTGTAACCACCTTGCCCGCCCGACGAGTCGATTCACGTGACGACGAACTCGTCGTCACGGTCGGCGCGAGCGGTGGTGGCATCTCGCTACCCGGTCGCCCGACGAGCATCGTCGCGTTCGACGTCGCGACCGAACTCGGCGGCAAATCCGACCCGGTGCTGGCGCTCGCCGGTGCCGTTGCAGCGGGTTGTTCGCCGGGTACGGACGGGACGGCGCGACTGCTCGAAGCGGCGGACGACCGATTGACGCGACGCCCCGGCGTTTCGACACCGACCGAAGACCTCGCCGACGGACTGGCCCATTCGACGCTTTTCCACGCCGGATTCTCCGGTACCGTGGAGGCGGCACAGGCCGAACTCGCGGAACTCGGCCTACCGGTCGAACTCGACGACGACGCCCATCGACGGGTCGCTTCGCTCGTCGCGCTCTCGGTCGCCGGACCGGGGAACGCGACGCCGCGAGCGGCCGAAACGGTCGAGCGGGCGCTTCGGCCGTACGAGCTTTCGGACGGGCCGTTTGCGACGCTCGGCGGTTACGCCGACGTTCTCGATGCCGTTTCCCGCGAGCAACCGGGGACCGGCATCGCGCTCGCACTGGGTCACGACGCCCGTTCGCCCGCACTCGACGCGTGGCGAACGCACACGAAAACGGCCCACGCGGCGCTTCAGGAAGCGACGACGGGACGCTACGACGGCCTGTTCGTCGCCCGAGCGGACGACGTTCCGGTCGTGACGACGGCGCGACTCCTCGGCGATTTCAGGTCGCCGGAACCGGTCGCGCTGGTCGTCACCGACGACGAAGCCGCCGCGGTGGCCGTCGGTGACCGCGAGACGGATGACTCCACCGTGGACGCCCCCGACATCGGGGACGCCATGGAACGAGCGGGGTCGCGACTCGGCGGCGACGGAACCGGGACCGAACGGCAGGGCTACGCGCGGTTCGACGCGGACGCGAAGGAGTTCCTTTCGGCGTTCCGGGAGGCACTATGAGACGAGCGACGATTCGAACGGAGTTGGCGGATCCAAAGCGTATCGCGGCGGCAGTCGTGCCCGACAACACGCCCGAAATCGACACGAGCGTGGAGGACGGCACGATTGTGACGCACATCGAACGCGAGACGACCGGTGGACTCCGGACGACCATCGACGATTACGTTGTGAACCTCTCGGTGGCAACGAAGGTAGTACAGACGGCAAACCAACACACAAACACGAACTATGAGTGAACGATCAGTCTCGAAGAAGTCACAGGAAAAGCGGTGGTACACCGTCCTCGCTCCCGAGCAGTTCGACCGAGAGGAGCTTGGAACGACCCCCGCAGACGAACCGGACAAGGTGCTCGGACGCACCATCGAAACAACGCTCGGCGAACTGACGAACAACGCCAGCGAGAACAACACGAAGTTGGCCTTCAAGATCAACGACGTGGGTAGCGACGCGGCGTACACGGAGTTTGTTCGACACGAACTCACCCGCGACTACCTCCGCAGCCTCGTCCGCCGCGGTGCCTCGAAGGTCGAGGCGTACGTCACGGTGCTGACCTCGGACGACTACCGCGTCCAGATTCAGCCCGTCGCCTTCACGACGAAGAAGGCGGACCACAGCCAGGAGAAGGCCATCCGCCGCACGATGATCGACATCGTGCAGGAGTCCGCGAAGGACCACACCTTCCAGGACCTCATCGACGGCGTCGTCGAAGGTCGCCTCTCCAGCGCGATCTACGGCGAGGCCAAGACGATTTACCCGCTTCGCCGCGTCGAAATCCAGAAAGCGACGCTGGAAGCCCACCCCGAAGAGGTCGCCGAGGAAGAGGAGACCTCCGTGGACGTGGACGAAGAGGAAGCCGAAGTCTAACGACGACGCTTTGCGTTTCGTTTTTTGAAACCTGACCGACGAGAGACGTCCCTTATTTTTCCTTGACGACGACGACGCCGGACATGCCCGCTTTCTCGTGTGGGATACAGAAGTAGGCGTAGTTTCCGGGCACGGTGAACGTGTGTTCGTACGTTCGCCCTTGGTCGACCGCACCCTTTCCTTGGGTCCACGCGTCGCGTGCCGCCCGTTCGGTGTCGTAGCCACCGGACGCGAAGTAGTCGGCATCGTCCGGAATGCCGTCCTCGTAGGCGGTGACGCTGTGGCGTCGCATGCCGGTGTTCTTCCAGACGACGGTGGTTCCGGCTTTCACCTCGAACTTCGTCGGATGGAACGCCATCGCGCTCATCCCGATGTCGAAGTCGTCGCCCGAGGTGGATCCGGACCCGGATCCCATGTTCATTACGCTCGAACACCCTGCCAAGGTGGCGGATGTCGCGCCGACGACCCCGGCCAAAAACGCTCGGCGGTTCATGGCTCACGTTCGGTCTTCCCGGCGTATATGTCTCTCGAAACGCGGGTCAGCGCGAAACGGCAAACGAAGTCGACTTCGTCCTCAGCAGCGCTCCTCACAGATTCGGTCGATGATTCGACCGGTCGAGAGGAGTTCGCCCTCGTCGGAGTCCAGCGGCGAGGCGCGTCGGACGACGCAGTCGATACCGCGGCGGTCGAGTTCGGCCTCGATGGCGTCGTCGTCGTGGTGCTGGTCGTAGCCCAACACGATGATGTCCGGGTCGAGTTCCTCGATGGGGACGAAGATGTCCTCCGGGTGGCCGACGACCGCGTCGTCCACGACGCCGAGCGCCTCTATCATGTCCCGCCGTTGGCGATTCGGCAGAATCGGCGGTTGCTTGTGCGTTACGTTCTCCCGGCGGGCGATGATGACCGACAGTCGGTCGCCCATCGCCGCGGCGTCGCGGAGGTAGTGGACGTGGCCGGGATGAAGGATGTCGAAGGTTCCCTGTGCGAGTACGTGTGTCACTTGTCTTGCAGCTCCTCGTCGATGTCCGCCTGCGTGAAGTCGAAGAACGATTCCGCCTCGGGGAGTTCCACGTCGAGGACGTCGAGTCGTTGTGGATTCCCCGTCCGGTCGAACGCCTGCCAACTGTTTCGCTCGTAGGGCGCGCCGATGATGATGTGGACCGCCCCCTTCTGGAACGTCCCTAAATCCGTGTCGCTCGGCCTGAGAACGCCGTTCGGGTGTGAGTGTACCGAGCCGACGGCCCTGATGTCGTTGGGGATGGTGCTCGTCTTCACCGTCGCGCTGACGCTGTTCGACTCGGTGCCGGGCATGACGAGCACGTCGGTGATGACGAGACCCTCGCGGCCGAGGCCGAGTTTCCTCGCCTCCTCGCCGCGGAGATAGCCCATGTACTCGTTCGGATGGGCATCGCGGGAGGCTTCGAGGGCGAACGTGAGTGCGCCCTCCGCGATGCCGAGAATTTCGTTCGACCGGAACAGCCGCATGTGATACACTCCGACCGCCCGCGTTCTAAACGTTGCGAAGGGAACGGCGCGTTGTGGGACGATTCCGACTACGGAGCCGTGTTCGCGAACGAGCGGTCGAGAGCGACCCGAAACGAATCGGTTCGCGGCCGGAACGCAGTTGCAAAGCGTTAAAAATAGCGCGGCCGAAAGGACGCACAAGATGAACTCCTCTCAAGACGGTCCCGATGGTGGACCGGATACCCCCGTCGTCTACGAACTCGCGGCGGACTGTACTCTCTCCGATACGTCCGAAGGAGAACTGTATCACGCCGTCGTCAACGGCGTCGTCGATTACGGCGTGTTCGTCGACCTCTCCGACTCCGTCTCCGGTCTCGTTCACGAATCGAATCTCTCTACGTCGTACGACGTCGGCGACGAACTCGTCGTCGAACTCGTCGAAGTCCGGGACAACGGCGACCTGAGTTTCACGCCGGCCGATGCCGACGATGCCGAAACTGTCGCCGTCGCCCACGAGTACGAAGTCGCCGAAACCGGAACACTCTCCGAACAGGTCGGCGACACCGTTCACCTCGAAGGCGAAGTCGTCCAGATAAAACAGACGGGCGGCCCGACGATATTCCACGTGAGCGACCACACGGGCGTCGTCCCCTGTGCCGCCTTCGAGGAAGCGGGCGTTCGCGCGCACCCCGAAATCGATATCGAGGACCTCGTTCACCTCGTCGGCGTCGTCGAGGAACGCGAAGGGTCCCTCCAAGTCGAGGTCACGTCGCTCACCGCGTTGGAGGGCGAGGAAGAGGACGTCGTCCGCGACAGAATCGAGACGGCGCTCGACGAGCGAGCGGAACCGCACGACGTGGAGCCGCTCATCGAATGGCCCGCGCTGGAACAACTGTTCCCCGACCTCCGGGAAATCGCAAAACAGCTCCGCCGTACGGTCCTCGAAAGCCGACCGATTCGCGTTCGTCACCACGCCGACGGCGACGGAATGTGTGCCAGCCTCCCGGTCGAACTCGCGCTCCAGCGGTTCATCGAGGAGACCCACCAAGCGCCCGAGGCGAAGCGTCACCTGTTCAAGCGTCTGCCGAGCAAGGCACCGTTCTACGAGATGGAGGACGTGACCCGCGACCTGAACTTCGCGCTCGAAGATCAGGCCCGACACGGCCAGAAACTCCCGCTCCTGCTCATGCTCGACAACGGGAGCACGGAGGAGGACGTTCCCGCGTACGCGAACCTCGCACACTACGACATCCCGATTCTCGTGGTCGACCACCACCACCCGGATCCGGAAGCGGTGGACCCGTACATCGACGGCCACGTCAATCCGTACCTCTACGACGAGGATTACCGCATCACGACGGGGATGATGTGCGTCGAACTCGCGCGGATGATTTCGCCGGATATCACGGACGAACTACGCCACGTTCCCGCCGTCGCCGGAATCTCCGACCGCTCCAAGGCGGACGCGATGACGAAGTACGTCGAACTCGCCGAATCCGAGGGCTACGACGAGACGTTCCTCTCCGACATGGGCGAAGCGCTCGATTACGGGGCGTTCTGGCTGAAGTACGACCCCGGACGCAACCTCATCAACGACGTGCTCAACGTCGGCTGCGACGACGAGGAACGCCACCGGGAACTCGTCTCGTTCCTCTCGGAGCGCGCCGAGACCGACACCGAACGGCAACTCGACGCCGCGATGCCGCACGTCAAACACGAGCGATTGGCGAGCGAGGCGCACCTCTACCGCGTGGACGTGGAAAACCACGCCTACCGCTTTACCTACCCGCCGCCAGGAAAGACGACCGGTGAAATCCACGACCGGAAGGTACAGGAGACGGGCGAACCCGTCATCACCATCGGCTACGGGCCGGACTTCGCCGTCCTTCGAAGCGACGGCGTCCGCCTCGACATCCCAGAGATGGTCACGGAACTCAACGAGGAAATCGTCGGCGGCGGCGTCAGCGGCGGCGGCCACCTCGTCGTCGGTAGCATCAAGTTCGTCAAGGGAATGCGCGAGCAGGTTCTCGACGCCCTCGTCGAAAAGATGGCCGACGCGGAACTCGACGAGGACCTCCAGAGCACGACGGTCGGACACCAGCAGGACGACTGACGCTTTCGACGGTCAGCGTTCGAACCGAATCTCACGTTTTGCGACCCAAAGCGCACCAGCGACGCCGACGGCGACGAATCCGACGAGGCCGATGGGGAACGTGTTTTCGTTCGTTCCCCAGTCCGCACCGAACACGCGGGTGTAGTATGCACCGGCCGCATCGCCGTGGAGGACGACGGCGACTTCCCGGTTCTCGCGGGCGGAGTGATTGTTCCAGTTGAGACTGCCGACGACGACGTGACGTTCGTCCACGACGACGCCTTTGGCGTGAATCTTCTCGTACCCGTCCGGCCGGGCGAGTTTCGCTTGCAACGGGAGGCCCTCCGCATCGGCGCGCTCGTTCAGCCAATCCACGACTCGCCGGTTATCCTCGCTGACGTACCACGCGCTACTGAGCAGGATTCGAACCTCGACGCCGCGACGGGCGGCGGCCAACGTCGCGCGGACGAACGGTTGGTCGATGCCGCCAGCCGTCATCTGCTGGACGGAAATCGAGTCGTTCGCCGAGCGGAGGAGCGAGAGGACGCCCGATTCGGCGTTATCCGGTGCGGTGAGCACGTCCACCGAATCGACGGACACACGCTTCGCGGGAAATCGCGTCGGATAGTTCTCGTTCGCGGGCGTCACCGGATTGAATGTCCGTCCCCTCCGAAAATCCGCCCACGAAACCGTGTCGTTCCACGACGTGTCGGCGACGAACACCTCGCGGAGGTCGGTTGCGGCGTCGCCACCGACGACGACGCCCCACCCGCGACTGGCGTGACCGCCGACGCCCGCCGGTTTCCAGTTTTCCGTCATCACGACCGCCTCGTCGTCCGCGATGGCGTACTTCGCGTGATGGAAGTCGTATCGTCCCCGTTCTCCGCCGATCACTTCGACGGTGACGCCGTTTTCGGCGAGTCCATCGAGAACCGTCGCCTCGCGGGTCGAGATGCCGCCGACCGGCGCGTCGTCGACGACGACGTGGACGTTCACACCCCGATTTTTCGCCGCGACGAGCAGGTCAGCGATGCGACGGGAGGTGAACGAGTATCCGGCGAGGAGGATGCGACGGTTCGCGTTCCGAAGCGTTTCGGCCGGGACTTCGGGGTCGTCCGGGAGTACGAACACCCGAGCGCTCGTGGCCCCCGACCGGGAGATGGAGAAGTTCGTCGCGCCCAGCGGTCGCCACTCCTCGGCATTCGGTCGCCAGTACTCGCCCTCCGGGGCATCGACGTAGCGAACCGAATCCACGCGCCCCCGCGTGGAGTTCGGTTCGGTAGCTTCGCCACTCTCATGGATTTCGACGGTCGTTTCTCGTCGCAACGTGATCGTCTCGCCCGAGTTCGCGAGCGAGAGGTTCGAAAGGGGAAGGGTACGAAGCGGAGTGAGGGACTTGGTACGGTTCGGTGCCGTGGAGAACGCGACCCGTCCCGAGACGGGTCGCGCGGGCAGGCGAGCGGTCGATTCGTCGTCGGAAAGCGTCCACCCCGAGAGGTTCGTCTCGTGCGGGAACGAGACGACGACGAACTCGCCGACGTCGTCCATCGCCACGGGGTTCGGATAGACGGCGACGATGGTCGGCAAGCGGGTCGATGGCGGCGCGGACGGTGCCGATTCTGGGGGTGTTCTCGCCGTCCGAATCGGGGCTGCTGGCGTCGCCGACGCTGGGACGGAGGCGAGTACCAAGAGGGCCGCGAACGCGACTTTGGCGAACACGGGAGGTTCTGGTTTCGTCTTCCAATATAAACGCTCGGAGCGGTGGATTTTTGTCCGCTACCTTCGCCCTACCAGTATGGTCGACGTTCCGATTATACTCGAACTGGCGGGCTATGCGTTGGGTGCTGTCGGCGCGGTTCTCGTCTTCTTCGAGTTCTTCCAGATACCGAACTACATCGAGTACGACCCGGACTACAACGATTACACCCTCGATATCTCTCCGATGGAGGTAAAACAGCACACGTGGATCGGGCGCGTCGGCGCGTTCTGCATCGCCGTCGCGTTCGCACTGGAGTTCTTCGCGACGTTCCTCGCTCAGTGAGTGGGGTGGACGATTTCCGCACAGGACGGGCATTCGGCGAACCGTTCCTGCCCTTCGTTGGTGTCGTACTCTATCAGAAGATAGCCACTGGTAATGGTTCCTCCACAGTTCGGACACGTCCCAATCCGGGCAGATTTGGTCGCCATGAACCTCTCGGTCCAAAAACGGGTTCAGGATACTTCGTTATTGACCGATTACGCGCCGGCAAGGGATGCTTACCGGGCGACTACAGCGCCTTCTCGGCCTCGCTCTGGACGAGATATGCGCGGTCGTCGGAGTACTCTCGGACCGAATCGAGCGCGCTTTCGGTGCCGATCTGGTTCAGCGCCCACGCGGCGCTCGCGCGAACGGAATCGTTCTCGTCGTTTTCGAGCGTGTCCGAGAGCGGTTCGATGGCTCGCGTGTCGCCGATGCGACCCAGTGCGCGTGCGGCGTAGCTTCGGACGTCCGGGTCGTCGGCGACGAGTTGATCAGCGACTTCCTGTGTCACCTCGTCGCTTCCGATTTCGCCGAGCGCCTTGATGACCGTCTTCGCCATTCCGGGGTCGGCGTCGACGTAATCGATGATGGTGTCGATGGCGTCCTCGCTGCCGGTCTTGCCGAGGATACTGATGGCGTCCTTGTCGCGGCGCTGGGCGCGCTGGAGCATGGGTTCGACCGCGTCCTCGTTGCCCATCCGTTCGAGCGACTCCAGGCAGTGACGTTCCATGAAGTTCGACTGGAGGGAATCGAGCGCGAGGAGGACCATGTCGACGCGGTCGCGTTTCTCCCATACCTTGAGCGCGCCCCACTCCGGTGGGTAGTCCTTGCGGTGGTTGAGTACGTCGTAATATCCCTCGGCTTCGAGCTGTTCACGGGTGGACAGGTCGCTCCACTCTTCGGCATCGTCGATGCCGGATTTGAGTTCCTCGGTCGCTTCGACGAGCGTTTCGATGGTGTCCGCGTCCTCGTCCGGGTCGAGGTCCGCGTCGCCGATGGCGGTCGCCGCGGTTTCGAGGATTTCGGCGAGGTCGTCCGCGTTGCGCGAGAGCGTCACGCTGAAATCCGTTTCGAGCGTTTCCTGTACGGTCTCGGCGAAGGATTCGACGACGGTGACGAGTTCCTCGCTCCCGTCGTCGGTCCATCGCGTGTCCGTGATGGTCGAAGCGGCGTCCTCGACGTCGCTGATGACGTCTTCGGCGTACGGGCCGCGCTGATCTTCGAGTTCGTCACGGAGGTCCGAGAGGTGCGTCTCCAGTTCCTCGCGCGGGTCCTCCGCGTCCTCGTCGTCCTCGTCCGGTTCGGGAAGGTCGGCGCTTTCGAGCAGCCCTTCGATCTTGTCGAGTTGCGCCTCGACGACGTCGAGTTCGGCTTCCGTGTCCGCCGCTTCGAGTTCGGCTTCCGCGCTTTCGAGTTGCTCCTCGATGGTCTCCGCACTCACGAGTTCCGTCTCCTCTTCGGCTTCCGCGTCGGAGTCCTGTGTCTCCTCGGCGTCTTCGTCGCTCATGCGTCCACCCCCGGCTGTGCCGTTGCTCTCATATGCGAAAAATTCGGACCGTAGCCATCAAGAGCGTTTCCCTTCTGTCGTCTTCGTCGGGGTCGGCTTTCCCTCCGTCTCGCGCCAGTAAAACCCCGGCGCGAGGACGAGATAGGCCAGCGCGAGCGTCAACAGGGCGTACGGGAACGCCCGGCCCTTGAAACTCGGAACGAGAACGGCGAGCGAGTGGACGACGCCCATGATGAGCGCGTCGCGGGCCAACAGGTCGGGGTAGGTTATCGTCGAGACCATCAGGCCGGCGAGGAGGTAGGTGAGTACCACGACGACCATCGGGTCGGTGAATCCCGCGAGGACGCCGGCGGCGAGGACGACGGACGCGAGCGTCGTCGGAATCCCCTCGGTCACGTCGTTGTCGGTGTCGTAGGCGGTGTACAGCCCGAGCCTGACGATGGCCATGGCGACAAAGAGCGCCCCGCCGAGCGTCGCGATCGTCACGCGGAGCGAATCGTAGCCCCACGTTTGTCGCACGACGGCGACGACCAGCATCGCGGGTGCGACGGAGAACGAGGCGACGTCGGCCAGCGAATCCAGATACGGTCCCGCCGCGGAACTGCCGACGTGACGGGCCAACACCCCGTCGAGTCCGTCGGCCACCGCCGCGAGTAGAATGAGGCGCGCGGCCAGTCTCGGGGTCGTGGTGGCGACCGAAACCGCCAGAAAGCCGAGCGCGGCGTTCGATACCGTCACCGCGTCGGCGAGCGAAAGCCGACCCACGAACCGGGGTTTCATACTCGGCGGGTAGTGCGACCGCGAGTGATACCTCTTTTGAAATCACCCCGACTCGTCGGAGAACGGAACGGTCAACCTATCGACGTGTTCCTTACCACTCGACCAACTCTCGAATCCGGTCGAACGCGGCGCTCTCGCGCTCGCCGCCACACGTCCGCGCGACCTCCTCGAAGTAGTCCAATCGGGTTCGGAGTTCCGAGGAGTCGTAGCCCTCGACGCCCAACCGGGACGCCGCAACCGTGGCTTCCACGACCGCAGCGAACCCGCGATTGGTCAACGGAACCCGCCGTTTGCGAACCTCGGATTCGACCGGCGTCAATTCCCACTCCTCCCAGCGTGTTCCGTCCGTTTCCCCCGCACCAACTTGCTCGGCCTCTATTTCGACCCACGCGTCCGCGGAGTCGAGTACCGATTCCGCTTCCTCCCGAATCGAGAGTGCGGCCTCCGCGAAATCCACGGGGTCGCGGGTAAACTGGACGACGCCGCCGCCCCGTCGGTGGAAGTTCCGCCGAGTTCGGGTGTTTCCCCACGTTCGGGCCGTTATCGGGTCGTCGTCACGGCCGTCTCCGGCGTGAAGTCCGAGAACGGCAACGTTCCACAAACCGTTCGGGCCGAGCGTCGTGACGACTGATTCGGTCACGCCCCGCAGTTCGACCGGCCAATCGGCGTGCGTCACGGCGAGATACCCCGCTCCAGCGCGATGAACAGGCCGCCAGCCACGATGTCCGCGGTCGTGCCGGGGTTGATCCCCTCCTCGACCAGGGAGTCCGCGAACGCCGTGACGAGTTCCGGGTTCCCTTCCCGCGCCTCCTGTAATGCCTCCTGTGCCCGGACGAGGACGCTCTCCGCGACCTTGTTTCCGTGTCGCTTCGCCACGAAGGTGTCCGGTTCGCGGGCGAGGAATTCCAGGTACACTTGCGCCGCGCGCGCCGAGATGCCGCCGTCCAATTCCGCGATTCGGTCGCTGGCTTCGAAGGTTCGTTCGAACCCGTTCGCCCACTCGCGGGCGACACCGTCGACGTCCTCGCTGAGTTCCATCACGTCGTAGAGCGTGAGACTCCCCTCCCGGAGGGCGGAAATCGCGTCACTTCCGCGGCGAACGTCCAGTCCGTCCATCCCCTCCGGCGGGTCGGAGACGGCCACATCGACGTGTTCGAACGCGCGATAGAAGCCTTCCGCGTCCTCGACCGTCGTCGTCTCCACGACCTCCGTCACGCCCTCCGGTGACAACTCGTCGGCCTTCACCAACGGAACCAACAACAGCAACGCGCCGAACTGCGTGTTGCCGCCCTCCTGCTGGCTCATACCTTCGACAGCCTCCTCGAACGCCTCGCCGACGGGCGTCCCCTTCTCGGCCGCTCTGAGTCCCGCCCCGGACCCGATTGCACCGGCGAGGAAGTGTTCGAAGCGCAAATCGGGAAAATCCCGGTCGCGGTCCACGTTTCCGGGTTTGGGCGTCCCGGCGACTTCCAACAGCAGCGCGAGTTGCGCGTGTTCCGCGGGCGTCATGCCACCACCTCCGCGAACCAATCGTCGGCCGCACGGCGGACACGGGAGAGCACCTCTGGGTCGTCGCTCGGCCGTCCGATGCTCACCGCGTCCGCTCCGTAGTCGAGGTACTCGGCGACCGTCGCCCCGTCGCGGACGCCGTTGTTCGCCACGAGGAAACAGTCGGTGGCGTCCGCGACGTCCGCCACGACGTGTTCCGAGTCCATCGCATCGATGTGAACGATTTCCGCGCCCGCCGCGACGACCTGTCGTGCAACCTCGGGCAGATTCACGCCGGGAACTTCGGTTCGGACCTTGACGCTCACGGTCGCTCCCGCGTCGGCCGCAGTACTGACCTGCCGGCGGAGGTGGTCCGGATTCCGAAGGAGAGATTGTCCGGCACCGACCGCACACATCTCCTCCTGTCGGCAGTGTGCGTTGAGCTCCAGCATCGCGTCGTGGCGCGAACACACCCCCGCCGCTTCCCGAATTGGTGGCAGAGTGGCGGAACGAACGTTGATGCCGGGACGAATCGGAGCGTCCGCGAGCATGGCGAGTTGCTCGTCCACGAACGCGACGGGATCGTCCGGCAGGAACTCGTTTCGCTCGCGCGACACCAACTGCCGGGCCGCATCCCTCGTCCCCTCGTCCAGCGCGATGCCGCCCAGAAACGCCGCACCGACGTGTTCGGACGCGGTTCGCGCCCAATCCGCGTCGGATTCCCCGCTGAGGCTGGCGACCGCGACCCGTGGTTCGAACATCACGCCGCCTCCAGCGCGTCGCTCACGGCGCGGGCGACGCGCGACGCGTCCTCCGCGTCGTCCATCTTCGTGTCCGTTCGAACCGTCGGGCGGTCGAGCGACGTTCCGTCCTCCTCGTCCAAAACGAAAGCGTCCACGAACGGATACGCCTCCGCCACGCCCGCCGTGCTCGGTCGATAGCCGACCGCGTCCATCAGTTTCGCCGCCGGCCCCGAGAACACGCGGTCCTCGACGAACGGCGAAACGGCGATGACCGTGGTCGATTCGAGCGTCTCGCGGAAGGCGTCCATGGCGAGCATCGGGCCGATACTCGTCACCGGGTTCGACGGGCCGATGACGACGGGGTCGTCCGCCAGCGCGTCGAGCGCGGTGGCCGACGGTCGTGCCTCCTCCCCGCCACGGAACTCCACGTTCGTGACTTCGGGTTCGCCGCCGCGTGCGACCCAGAACTCCTGAAAGTGCATCTCCCCGTCGGGTGTGTGGATGATGCTCGCGACGGGGTCGTCGCTCATCGGGACGACGTCCATCGGCGAGTCGAACGCGTCAGCCAGAATTCGCGTCGCCTCGGTGAGCGTCTTCCCCTCGTCCAGCAACCCCGTCCGAGTGACGTGAACCGCCCGGTCGCGGTCGCCGAGGAGCATGAACTCCGCGACGCCCGAAAATCGCCGCCAGCGGGCGATGTCCCGACCCGCTGTCTGCCGGTCGTCCGGGAGATATCGCGGCCCGTCGGCGAGGTCCGCCGACTCCGCGAGACGGAGGAGTTCGTCGTGCGTCGCCGTCGTGTCGTCCGCGATTCCCCACCACATCTCGCGGTCGAGGACGCCCCCTTGCTGGAACAGCACCGTATCGATGTCGGGGCAGACGAGGAGTCCCCCGAGTTCGACGTCGTCCCCCGTGTTGCCGACGACGGTCGTCTCGCCGTGCGGGAAAACCGACCCGGACCCGTCCAACAGTTTGGGGGTCCCGGTTCCTCCAGAGAGAAACGTGACCATGCTTCGGATTCCTTCGAGAGAGGGCATAAAGCCTCGTCCTTCGGTTTTTATACCATGGCGGGCAACGTTCTCGCAATGAAGACTATCAAGGACAGCGTTCACGACCACATCGAGGTCGATGGCGTCGCGAGCGATCTCCTCGATACGCACGCGGTTCAGCGACTCCGACATATCACGCAACTCGGAACGGCCCGTCTCGTCTATCCCTCCGCGAACCACACGCGATTCGAACACAGTCTCGGCGTCTACCACCTCGCCCGTCAAGCCCTCACCAACCTCGGTATCGAGGGGGTGCAAGCGGAGCGCGTTCGCGCGGCCGCCCTCCTCCACGACATCGGCCACTCGCCGTACAGCCACACCATCGAGGACCTCATCCATCGCCGGACGGGGAAGTACCACGACGACGTGTACGACCTCCTCGCGGAATCGGAGGTCGGCGACATCCTCCGCGACCACGCTCTGGACACGGACACCATCGCCGGACTCATCGCGGGTGAGGGCGAACTCGGCCAGGTCGTCTCCGGCGAACTCGACGTGGACCGGATGGACTACCTCGTCCGCGACGCCCACCACACCGGGGTTCCGTACGGCACCATTGACCACGAGCGACTGACGCACGAATTGACGTTCTTCGACGGCAAACTCGTCCTCGCCGAGGGGAACGTCCAAACCGCGGAGAGTCTCCTCGTCGCCCGTGCGCTGATGAACCCGACGGTGTACAACCACCACGTCACGCGAATCAGCAAGTCGATGCTCCAGCGGGCGAGCGAACGGCTCCTCGACTCGCCGGACATCGACGCCGAACGGTTGCGACGAATGGACGATCACGACCTGCTCGTCGCCCTCCGGACGAACCCTGAAACCGCCGAACTCGCCCGACGATTGTCGGACCGCGACCTCTACAAGCGCGCCGTGTGGGCCGAGATGGTGGACGTTTCGGACGACATCATCGACGCGGACCACGACACCGTCCGCGAGTACGAAGACGACATCGCGGAGTGCGCCGACGTGGATTCGGAACTCGTCACGCTCGACGTTCCGAGCCGCCCGACGATGACCGAGTCGTCGTCGCGCGTCGTCGTCAACGGCGAGATTCGCCCGCTCGCAAAGCAATCGACGCTGGTGCGAGCGCTGCAGCAAGTCCAACGCGACCAGTGGCGACTCGGAGTGTACACGTCGGCCGAGGAGACGGACGCGGTCGGACGGGCGGCCGAACGCGTCCTCGGGTTGGAAACTGACGGTGCGCTCGTCAACGACATCCGAACCGGCGTTCGGACGACGCTGACCGATTTCGAGGAAGAAGAGGAGTAGAGGGAACCCGAACGAGCGTTCGCGGCGGCCGACGAGGCGTTTAAGTCCGACAACTGATAATCGGCATCTATGCTTGTGGAGGGCACCATCCTGTCCGGGCCGAACTTCGAACCCGTGGAAGGCCGCGTCGTCGTCGAGGATGGTACGATAACTGCCATCGAGGAGGAGTCCGTTTCGTCGTCGAACATCGTCTGTCCCGCGTTCGTCAACGCACACACCCACATCGGGGATTCCATCGCGAAGGAGGCCGGTGCGGGCCTCTCGTTGGAGGAACTCGTCGCGCCGCCGGACGGACTGAAACACCGACTCCTCCGGGAAACGTCCCGTGAGAAAAAAGTCGAAGCGATGCGTCGGTCGTTGCAGTTCATGCAGGCGACGGGAACCGCCTCGTTTCTCGAATTTCGGGAGGGCGGCGTCGAGGGCGTCTACGCGCTCCGCGAAGCTGTCGAGGGGTTGGACATCGACCCGTTCATCCTCGGCCGGGAGACGGTCGACGCGATGGAGGCCGCGGACGGTTTCGGTGCGAGCGGAGCCAACGACGCCGAGTTCGCCCGTGAGCGGACGGCGACGAAACGGGCCGAAAAGACGTTCGGAATCCACGCCGGGGAGGCCGATTCGAGCGATATCAACCCGGCGCTCGACCTCTCGCCGGATTTCCTCGTCCACGTCGTTCACCCGGAGCCGATTCACCTCGATAGAATCGAACACAGCGAGATCCCCATCGCGGTCTGCCCCCGCTCGAACCTCGTGACCGGCGTCGGCATGCCGCCGATACGCGACCTCCTCGAACGGACGACGGTCGCGCTCGGGACGGACAACGTGATGTTGAACAGTCCGTCGATGTTCCGGGAGATGGAGTTCACGGCGAAGTTGACGGACATCGCGCCGCGCGAAGTGCTTCGAATGGCGACGCAGAACGGCGCACGCATCGTGGGATTGAACTGCGGCGTCGTCGAACCCGGACGCGACGCGAAACTCCTCGTCCTTGACGGTGACTCGGACAACCTCGCCGGAAACCGCGACGTGGTTCGCTCGGTCGTTCGCCGCGCGGGCGCGAACGACGTGACCGACGTGGTGTTGTAATGTCCGACGTGGTGCTGTAACCGGTTCGAGCGGCCGCGCGGCGGGTGGCGGTGCCCTCGCCGGAACTAATCGATACGAAACTCCAGCCGTTCGCGGCTTTCGGTCGATGCCGTACTGTTCCCGATTTCATTTCGATTCGAAGGTATGGCCACCAAATGAGTTAAGACAACTCATGCCGTGGCATTCGGTAACACGTCCATGTACGACCGAATTCTCGTGCCCACCGACGGTTCGGAGGAGATGACGTGCGTTCTCGCACACGCCGCCGAACTGGCCGAGGCGCATGGCGCGGAACTGCACGCGATATACGTCATCAACTCCTCGACGTTCGCCAGTTTACCGATGGAGTCATCGTGGGAGGGCGTCACCGACATGCTCCAAGAGGAGGGTGAGTCGGCGCTGGAAGATGCCCGTCGCGCCGTCGAAGGGTACGACGTCTCGCTGACGACGACCCTGCTCGAAGGGCCACCGAGCAAGGAGATAGTCCGCTACGCCGAGTTGGACGGCTTCGACCTCATCGTGATGGGAACGCACGGACGCGGCGGCATCGACCGCCTGCTCCTCGGCAGCGTGGCCGAACGCGTCGTCCGCGCTTCGACCGTTCCCGTCCTCACGGTCCGCGTCGGCGGCGAGGACGACGGTCCCGAAGTGTCGGCGACCGGCAAAGCACAGAGTAGTAGCTAACCGTCGGTTTCAGTTCGCGGGGCGAAGGTGGTCGCAGTCTCCCGCGTGAACGCGCACTTCTCCGTCGTCAGTGTCCACGACGAGCGCCCCCGGCGTGACGATATCGACTGCCTCCCCGACCACGTCCCCCTCGGGCGTTTCGACCCGCACCTGCTGGCCGAGCGTCGCCGACAGTTCGCGCCACGCCGGGAGCACGGTGTCGAGGTCGGTTCGAAGCGCGTGGAATTCCTCTACCACCCGCTGGGCGAACACCCGCCGGTTCACCGGTCCGACCATCTCCTGTACGCTCGTCGCACCCTTCGGAAGGTCGTCGGCCGCGATATTGACGTTGATTCCGGTACCGACGATGACCCACGAGACGCGGTCCGCCTCGCCCTCCATCTCGGTGAGGATGCCACAGAGTTTGTCTCCGCCCCTCCTCTCGGGATGAGGTTCTGACTGGCTCTCGTGCGCTCCTTCGTCGCTCACGAGGACATCGTCAGAACGGGATTCTGATTGGTTCTTGTTCGTTTCACTCACAAGAACATCGTCGGAGCGTTGCTCCGACTGGCCCTCGTTCGCTCCTTCGTCGCTCACGAGGACATCGTTCGGCCACTTGATTTCCGCCGGAACGCCCGCTTCCCGCGCCGCCCGCGTCACGGCGACGGCGGCGGCGAGCGTCAGGAGCGGCGCGTGTGCGGGCGGTATCGTCGGCCGGAGGACGAGGCTCATCCAGATGCCGCCGGACGGCCCGACCCACGCACGTTCGAGGCGGCCACGTCCGCCGACCTGTTCGTCCGCCAGTACGACGACGTCCCGCGAGTTCTCCCCGGCCAACTCGCGCGCTCGGTCGTTCGTGCTTCCGATGGAATCGTGATACTCCACTTCGAACGGCGCGTCGAGTCCGTACTCCACCGCCGGGCCAAACTCGGGGATCTCATCGAGGAGGTAGCCGTCACTCGTATTCTCGATTTCGAAGCCGGCGGTACGGAGCGCTTCGACGTGTTTCCAGACGGCGTTCCGCGAGATGTCGAGCGCCGCCGCGAGTTCCGGGCCGGAAACCGGGTCGTCCGCGACCGCGTCCAAGACGGCCCTCCGTGTCTCGTTCATACCGTCAGGTAGGAATCCGTTCGACAAGAATCGTCCCGTTTGGTACCGGCAAACGAAACCGACGAGTCGGAGTATCGATCCTCGAACGTCGATTCCCCGCTTCGCAAGAAGCAAAGAATATTGTCCGGGAGAAACGACGGCAACCATGCACCGGACGTTCATCGAGTTGTTGGAGAACAACGCCGACCACGCGGCGGAGTTTCGAACCCGTTTCGACGACGTACAGGAGTCCCAGCATCCCGACGTCGTTTCCGTCTGCTGTTCCGATTCCCGCGTCTTGCAGGACCACCTCTGGGGGAACGACGAACCGGGAAGCGTCTTCACCTGTGGCAACATCGGAAATCGCGTCGTCCAGCGAACCGACGCCGGGGAAGTCGTCTCGGGCGATGTCCTCTACCCGGTGGCACACACGGGAACCGAAACCGTCGTCGTCGTCGGGCACACCGGTTGCGGTGCCGTCACGGCGACTTACGACGCCCTGACGGACGGGGTGTCCGAACCGGCGGGTATCGAACACTGTCTCGACCTGCTGAAACCCCGACTCGAAGCGGGTGTCGAATCGCTCCCGGACGACGTGGACCGGGCGGGTGCCATCAACCGACTCGTCGAGTACAACGTGGACAGACAAATCGAGTTCCTCCTCGATAGCGACGACGTCCCGGACGACGTGGACGCCATCGGCGTCGTCTACGACTTTCAGGACGTGTATTCGGGGAACAGGGGAGAGGTTCACGTCATCAACGTGAACGGGGAGACGAGCGTGGAGACGTTGCAGGACGACCACCCGGACATCGACGGGCGAATCGAACGCCTCTGGGAGTACTGAGGACGCACAGAAGTATCGAAAGGACGATAATAACGCCCCGAATCGTTCGACCATGTCCTCCGAGACGAACGCGCTGCTCCGCTCGATTCGCCGCTGGTTGTTGATTCTGGTGTTCCTGTTCGGCGTTGGGTTGGTCGTACTCGCTATCGTCGGTGATGCCGTGACTGGGTCGAGCGGTTTCGTCTTCGGAATCGCGGGCTTTCTCGGCGGCGGAATTTCGCTGGTCGCCGGTCTGATGGCGGTTTTCGACCTCCTCGCGGAACAGGAGAGCGCGGATACGCGAAACGAGTGACTACTTCACTTCGTTTCCCACATCTTTCTCATCTGTCCCGACGAAATATACGCCCCTACCGAAACGGACACCTGCGAACTTCGCATTGTGTGAGGGGATGACCGAAACGACGATTCACGAGTTGGAAACCGAACGGGAGTGGCTTGACGCGTTTCCGGTGATGGCCCAGTTGCGAACCCATCTCGACGAGGACACATACCTCGACTATCTGCGAACGATGACGGCCGACGGGTACCGACTTTTCGCCGCCAGCGTGGACGGGGAAATCGTCTCGCTCGCTGGTGTCGGCGTTCAAGTGAACATGTACTACGGTCGCCACGTATGGGTGTACGAATTGATAACCGACGGCGACCATCGCTCGGAAGGCTACGGGGCGGAACTGCTCTCGTTCGTCGAGGAGTGGGGAAGAGAGCAAAACTGCGAACTCGTCGCGCTCTCATCGGGTCTTCAACGGGAGGACGCACACCGCTTCTACGAGGACCGAATCGGCATGGAACGGGCTAGCTACGTGTACAAACAACCGTTGCGGTAGCCCCTGCGTCGTTTCCCCCGTGAACGCAGCGAACGGGAGAGAGATTACAGCCCGCTCCACAGGGCGACGAGTCCGAACCCGACGATGACGACGCCCGCGAGTTGATTCACTCGGTGCATGAGGGAGCGACTGAATCGGGTGCGGAAACGGCTCACGCAGGTACTCAACGCGAACCACCAGAGCGCCGACCCGAGGAAGACGCCGCCGACCAACGCGACGGCGTCGAGATACTCGCCGGACGTTCCGATTCCCAACCCGGTGAAGATGCCGATGAAAGCGAGAAGGGTCATCGGATTGGTAATCGTCAGTAAGAACGTCGAACCATACTCCCGGACGAGCGTGCGTCTGCCCGACGGAGACACGTTGGCTGTACTGGGTTCGGGGCTATTCGTGGAAACTGTGTGTTCGGCCGCCGCAGTCGGAAGGGCTGCCGGTTCGGCACGGAACGACCGGACGCCGAGATAGACGAGCAGAAGACCGCCGCCGAGGTGGATGCCCGTCCGGTGGGCGAGCAGTGTCGCGGAGAGCGCCGTGAATCCGAATCCGGCAATCGACCCGTACACCGCGTCCACGGACGCCGCTCCGAGTCCGCTGATGAACCCCGACCGTCGTCCGTTAGAAAGCGTTCGCTGGATACAGAGGACTCCGATGGGTCCGACCGGTGCCGCGATGGAGAATCCGAGGACGATACCGCGAATCAGGATGTCGATTGTCGCCGTTAATAGACGTCACCCCTCGACTGCTCGGTGGTGGTTCTCGGACAAGTACCTTCCCCACGTTCGTCCCTTGATACCACTATACACACACTTCCTCTTTCACGTTCGACCGGAATGTGACCGCGGAAGCGGTCGGTGAGAGCCGGTCGGTCGGTGGACAGCGTAGATGCGAGAATGGCTACGACGGACGTTCGCGGAGTTCGTCCCTCGACTCGTACGGATAGCCGTGTAGGGCGCGTACTTCGAGGCTATCTTCGGTTATCGAATACGTCACGGTGTACCCGAAGTCGGTCGGTTGGACGAGTCGGTTCGTGTCGACTATCCTCCCGTGACAACGGAGGCGAACTCGGAACCGGTCGGACGTCGTCTCCGTCGTCGAAATCGCGGTGCAGTCCGCTCGAACGTTGTCATCCGTATCGAGCGTGTACCCTCGCGAAGCGAGGAGGTCGTTGGAGAGGAGCGTCCGTTCGTAGTCGATGAGATACTTCCTCGCCGCGGCACCGTCGAGCGTCGCGGGTCGCTCCGGTACGAACGGATTGTGTTCGCTTACGACGTTCTCGTCGTAGGGCGAATCCTCGACGAGGAGCGTCCCGACTCCGAGAAGGGCAATTCCGACGACGATGATCGCGACGAGAGCTTTCATGGGCGGGATGTATCCGTACTTCGGAAGACGGTGTCAAAAGAATACGGTAGAGTCAAAGAACTGCTGCACATACGGGACCGACCGTCGTTTCGAGGAAAATTCTATCTACGAGGATATCCAACACGGCGCATGAACTCGTCGGTAGTGATGGCCGTAATCGCGGTGTTCTCGGCAGTCGCTTCGATTGCGATGCTCGTCCTCGAAGCGAAACGGTTTCTTCGGGGACAGGGACGCTACGGGATGCAAAATTCCGAAAGCAAGTAGGTCGACGCTCGACGTAGCATGGTGGTTTTCGCCGCCCACCCTACAGGACATCTCCGATTTCCGTACTGCTCACCTCGTTCTGGTCTCTAACTGCGGGGGGTTTTGTCCGATTTATTGTTACTAGTGGAAGGGACGAACTACGGAATTCCAACGAATCGGTGTCGCCGGGCGAGATAGAGAATCGCAATCGGCACGTTCAGTAACGGAACGAAGACGAACAGGTAGAGAAGGGTCGGCGTCCACTCCGACTGCGTGCTCACGTACTTTCGGTCGTGGTAAAGTGCGAACGGGGCGAACAACGGGAATGCATAGCTCACGATGAGCAACACCGATGCAGTTTCAGTGAGATATCCCGAAACCTGTGGCCCGACGTACCGAGCGGAGGCTGTGTTCGCGAGTGTTACCGAGAACCAGAGGAGGTAAAGGGTCGGTATTGATACAATAGGAATCCACCAGCTACCGGGGAATATCGCTCTGCGGCTTTTTGTAGTGGACATGGGCTTTCGTCCATTGTACAGATGCGTGGAATCAGTAATAGCTCTTCGTCGCGATCTCCCAACGGCGTATCGGTGTGAGTTACTACCGTTTTCCCGCTGTTCCACTTCGTTCAACTCGCTGAAATCCACATTATCACCTGCCGACATTACAGCGATTTGCTCCCGAGAAGCTCGAAATGACACGATACAGGGCTCTAATCGCGCTTCAGAACAGCCCGGTGATGAACCCGATTCCCATGATGACGAGAACGGCGGCGGAGAACGCCGGGAGGTACGGCGTGTACCGCTCGACTCTCTCCTCGTATCGGTGATAGCCCGCGATCAACAGCATCGTCAGACCGACGATACCGACGATGACGGTAATGGCGTACGCGCTCATCAGTTCGAGGCAGTAGTTCGACCCGGCACAGAGCCCGATAATCTCGAACTCCTCCTCGTGGGCGAACCCGAGGAGGAACGCGAACCACGCGATTCCGAAGAGACCCCGGTCGGAGGCTTCGTCGAGGTTGCCGTGCGAATGAGAGTGTCCTCCGACGAACGGGACGAACCCTTTCAGACGAGAGAGCCGACCTCCGTCGTCGTGGTCGTGAGAATGACCGCCGTCGTGAGGGTGGCTGTGATCGTGGGAATGACCGCCGTCGTGAGAGTGACCGTCGTGGCCGTGGTCGCCCATCCCGTCGACGGCGTACTTGAACTCTCCGTCTTCGGAGTGGTCGTGATGGCCGCTTCCGTGGCTGTGATCACCGTGGTCGTGGCCGCCATCGTGGTTGTGAGTTCCGTGAGAGTGCCCGTGGAAGTACTCGCGGATCCCGAGCGCGATTAGCAAGATACCGGCCACGAGACTTACCGGCCCGCCGATTTGGATACCACCGAGTATGGTGATCGGCTCGTTGACTTGCGTGAGGCTAAAGTACTCTTTGGCGTAGAAGAACACCCCTACCATCGCGATACTGCTGATGAGGTGGCCGACACCGAGGATGAAACTCGCCGCGAACCCGTACACCCACTTGTTCGTTTGGTCGAGGGCGTACGACGCGGCGACGGGCCAACCGTGTCCGGGTTCGATACCGTGGACTGCACCGAGGGCGACGGCACCGACGAGCAGTCCGAGTGCTTCGTTGTGTAACATCTACGTATCGAAGGTTCTGCCGACGACGTGGATAACGGTTGTTACTACCGAAACGGGGGAGTCGTAATACGGGAGATGTCTTATGAAGGCAGGACGAGCAAACACGTATGCGAACGAGCTTCAACATCCCTGACGAAGTTCTCGAAGAATTCGACAACGTGTGGCAAGAACAGGAACTCGAAAACCGGTCACGTGCGGTCAGGGAAGCGATGCTAGAGTACATCGAGTCTCATTCCCGCCTCGAAGAGACGAGCGGTGAAGTCGTCGCACTCGTCGCGTTCGATTACCGCCATCACGACGTGATACGGGAACTCCACGCCGTCCAGCACGACTATCAGGATGTCATCCTCAATACGAGCCACACCCACCAAGGGGAGTGGTGTCTGGAGTCGCTGTTCTGTCGGGGGTCCGCCGAGCGGGTCCGTGAACTAACTTATCAACTCCGAGACTTCGACGGCGTCCGCCGAGTCAAGGTGATGGTAATTCGAGACGATGTCGAATGAGCGAGGCCGGAACGCGGCCAATAGAGTTTCCGTGTCGAGTTTTCGATTACTTCCGATTTTCGCGCTGTTCGACCTCGTTCAGGTTTCGAACTGACGTTAGGGATTTTTGCCCAAATCGCCGGTTTCAGCGGAGGAACAGTCAGTCATCGTCAGCGGTATAGGCACCGCCGCGACGCTTGATTCTGGCGACAATCATCCTGTGTTCGTTCTGTCGAAACGTTACGGCCAGTCGGAACTCGCCGATACGTACTTTTCTGTGTGGACTATTCCGGAGCGGCTCGCCGTAATCTGGTGGATTACGCCACGGGGAACCGACGATTTCGTCGAGTTTGTCCAGTATTCGGTTTTGCTCATGCGGGGAAAGCGTGTCGAGATCTGCCTGCGCTTTCGGTGAGAGTTCCCACGTCCAGTCGCTGTCACTCATCGCCGTTCGTACCGAACCGTTCGCGGGCTTTTTCGGCGCTCATCGTTTGCCCCTCGCGGATGTCTTCTTCCGCTCGGAGGAGTGCAACGAGTTCGTCGCGGTCGAACGTCGGAAATTCGGTTGCGTCTCGGAGCGCGTACCGAATGAATTCGCTCCGACTGTTGAAACCCCGTCCCTGCCACGTGTCGTCTATTTCGTCGAGGAACGACTGCGTGACTTTGAAATTCACCGTGACGATTTCGTCGTCGCCGTCGTTTCCTGTGTCCGCTTTAGACATACGGGCATATTACGAGCGTATTACCAAATTCGTTTCGCCGGGCGAAGTACACTCCTACGAGGTCAGGTTCGAGCGTGACGATGAGTTCCCGAGTTTTCGAGGCCGCGATGAGCGCCGAGATGAGGGCGTTCGCATCGACGACAAACTCTATTGTCTATTCTAACGGCAAAATTCAACCGAACTACCAAGTTCGACGGTCAACGAAGCATGGACATGGATTCGCTCTCTGACCCGAGTTCCCTTCGTGGTCGGACGGCCGTCGAGTTCCGAGAGGAGCAGAGCATTGACGAACAGGACAGCTTCGAGTACTTCGAATTCGTCGATGGGATGGTCGCGGTCGGTATCACCAACGAGGCGGGAGCAGTTCTGTTGATGAACAGCCCGCACGGATGGAGGTTACCGTATGGCCCTGTCGATGCGGACGAGGACTGGGTAGTCGCTGGGCGACACGTCGGTGAGGAACTGACCGGTGTTAGTGTCACTATCACCTGCGCGGAGCGCGTCGCTCGGATAAGCCATCGTGAAGCGGGTGACGAGGCGCGTGAAACGACGAGTTACGACGTCGTACTGCGTACGATTCCCGTAACGGGTGAGCCTGTCGATGACGACCCTCGTTTCGGCCCGTGGGACGAACTGGAAGTAAGATGGTTCGACGGAGTTCCCGAGAACGCCTACTGGAATCACGGAGATGCCGTGGATGACATCCGTCTGTTCGTCGAGGGAGGCGATTCCGACAGTTAACGCCAATCGTGTATTCGTTACCGGTTCTCGCGCTGTTCGACCTCGTTCAACTCGGTGAAATTCACCATACGGGCTAAAACGACCCCCTCCATACCACAAAATCTCTAATGTTGGTAAGATTCTTTGTCTATGGTATTGTAGTATCTTCTATGTCAACAGAGACGGATAGACAGGGCCGGTTGTACATCCCTAAAGAGGTGCGTGAGAAGTACGGCGAAAAGTACCACATCGTGACCTACGAGGATAGAATCGAACTTATTCCAGTCGCGGACGACCCTCTCGCCGCCGTTCGTGAGGCGGCAGGTGACCTCCGAGATGCGTCCATCGAGGAGATTCGAGAGGACATCGAGGCAGAGGGAAGAGCCAAAGCCCGTGACAAGGACGCCGATAGATGACGATGTACGTCGAGACCGATTTTTTGCTCGCGCTCGCAAAAGATTCCGACTGGTTACAGGGGTCAGCGGAGGGAGCGCTGGCCGAATACGAAGTCGAGACGTCGGCATTCTCGTATCTCGAACTCATTCTCGCCAGAGAACGCTACGAGTTCGATTACGTTCCGCTGGTGGCAAACCTGCTCGAACTCGTCCCCGTTCGAGACGAAGAAGAGAAACAGGTGGTTCTGAAAGCCGTCAACTATTACGACGAGGGGATGACGCCATTCGATGCATTCCACGCAGCGACGACGGAAACTCGGGGAATGGACGTACTCTCGTCCGAGAGAGATTACGAGGACATCGATGTGTCGAGAGTTCCACTGGAACCGACCGACGAGGAGTAGTCTCGGCTTCTCAGCGCGACTCCCGCTGTTCCACTTTGTTCAGGTAGCTGAACGGTGTTGCAGATTTCGTCTACTTTGCCACTTCTCAAATATACATCTACACCATAATCTTCGTGGGTAATAGTGGGCAAGACTTATTCAGCAGTGGGTTTAAGTGGGTAATACGATGAAAGTTGATGCTCACGACCTCCGAACCAACGATACTGACGACCGAGGGAGAGTCTACCTCGGGACAGAATATGCGAATAAGCGTGTGACCGTTGCTGTCGTCGAGGTCGAATCTGACCGCCCTGATGAAGAGGAACTGGCCGCCGCGTATCGAGAGGCGTCTGAGAATGCTGACGCTCTCTCTGAGGAGTGGGACGAGGTGTCCGACGAGGCGTGGGATGGACTGGATGAATGAGTGAGGGTACTGACGTTCGACGCGGCGACGTTGTTATCGTCCGGCTTGACCCCTCCGAAGGCCACGAACTGAAAAAGACCCGCCCCGCCGTAGTCGTGCAAAACGATGTCGGGAACCGAAATTCCAACACAACTATCGTCGCCCCGGTAACTGGCACGCACCGAGGCTACCCGTTCGAGGTCCTCGTCGAAGCAGCAGGGTCGCCGTTCGAGAAGGATTCTTCGGTTCGCCTCGACCAGATTCGCGTCGTCTCAATCGAAAAGCGGATTCACTCGGCCGTCGGAAGTCTGAGCGAGCCGACCATGGCCGAGGTAGATGAAGCACTAAAACTAAGTCTCGAGTTGGATTGAGCTACCTGTTCTCCCGCTGTTCCACCTTGTTCAGTTCGATCAACAACCGGAAAATCGCCTTTACTAAATTCGACTCCACTTCGAACTTCTCGGCATTCTCGCCTGCCCGGTCCATCACGCGCTGTTCCTGTGACTCGTCCGTCGTCGGGATGTCTTGGGCCGCCTTCACCTCCGCCACCGTGTCGGCGACGTAGGTTCGTCGGGCAATGAGTTCCACCAGTTCGCGGTCGATGGATTCGATTTCGTCGCGCAGTTCGTCCAAGCTCATGTCGTTCGGGTTCCGTCTGTTTGCGTCGTCGTTAGCCATGTCGTACCCTCCAATGACTTCCACCTTTCCTGCACGTCCTCTAAAACCCCCCGCCTGCCGACGGCGACGTAACTCGGTCCGGTTCCCGAAAGCGAGACCCCCGCCACGTCCGGCAGGGCCTCGACCATGGGGTCCGCCGAAAATCCGAGCGCGCCACAGAAGGCGAAGCCGTTGACGGTCATCGCCCGCTCGTACTCGCCGTCGAGCGCGAGTTCAGCCACCAGTTCGGCCATCGGGGCGACCCGTTCGCATCGGGAAACGTCCGCGTCGGCGGAAAACGACTGCTCCGGCGGCGACCACACCAACACGTCCCAGTCCACCTCGTCGCGGGCGAGGAGTTCGTCGGCCGAGTTGTCGGTGACGGTGACGCCGCCGAGCATGCTCGCGCTGGCGTCGTCGAACGCGCCCGTGACCGTCACGCCCACGTCGCGGGCCGCCTGTACGCCGAGTCGGCAGGCGTCTTCGCGCCGCATCTCGATATCGAGCGCCGAGAGCGTCGCCAGCACCGTCGCGTTCGCGGCGGCGCTCGAACTCTTCAGGCCGGAGGCCATCGGAACGTCGCTCTCGGTTCGAACCGTCGCGCCGAACTCCTCGTCTTCGACGGCGAGAGCGAGTTCCACACAGCGCTCGATGAGTCGGGCGTCCGCGTCGGGAGCGTCGGCGATTTCGCCGCGAATTTCGCCGGAATCGTCCAACTCGACCTCCGCGGTCGTCGTCATGTCGATGGCGAACGCCGACCCGACGCCGGTGGCGAGCGCGTTGAGTATCGTCCCGGCGGCGGGTGCTTTCGCACGGCCGTACATGGTCGGCCTTCGCAGGATACCCCCTTCAGGGTAGCGGTAGGCGCAATACGTGATGGCGTCACGCGGCCGCGGACGATTCGGTCGGTTCGTCGGTGGGATCGTTGAGTTCGCCGACGATTTCCTCCAACGCGTCGGTCGCGGTGATGAGTCCGATCACGTCTCCGTCCTCCAGAACCAACGCGAGTTCCTGATTTTCGGCCTGAAACAGGTCCAACGCGTCGCTGAGGGATGCGTCCGCTGACACCGTCATCGGCGGGTGTGCAACCTCCTCTATGGTCGTCTCGTCCGCCCTGAGCGCGTCGTCCGCCCGGTACAGGGCGGGGATGTAGACGTTACCGTAGTAATCAGAGAGCGATTCACCGACCAGAGGGAATCGAGTGTGCGGGTTGTCCTTGACGCGTCGACGGTTATCGTCCAAAGGGGTCGTCGTGGTGAGGGAAACGATGTCCTCCCGCGGAATCATGACGTCTCGAACCGGAACCTCGCCGATCTTGAGCGCGTTCAGGACCTCCCGATGGCGCTCGTCCGCGAGGTCCCCCCGTTCGAGGACGGAACCGAGTTCCTGATGGAGGTCCGCACGGGTTTCGATGGCGTCGGCTTCCGCGTCCTTCCACGCGCCCGTGATTTCGACGCCGAACAGCCGTAGAGTCCACTTCGCCACGCCGTCGCCGAGCGTGATTATCGGTGCGATGGCCCGGTGAAACCAGTACAGCGGCGTTGCGCCGTGTTTGCAGACGAACTTCGTGCGTTCGACGCCGAGGTACGTCGGCGTCTGCTCCCCGTGAGTCAGGTGAACGAGGTTGATGATGAGGAATCCGAGGAGCGCCCCAGCACCGACCGACGCCAGCCACGTACCCGCGAATATCGGCTCGAAGATGGCCGCCAATGCCGGTTCGGCGACGATACCGACCGCGATGCTGGAGGCGGTTATCCCGACCTGACAGCTCGTGAGATAGATTTCGAGGTTCTCCGTCATCTCCCACGCCCTTCGCAGGTCTGGGGAGTCGAACTCCGACTCGGAGTACTGCCGGACGCGGGTGAGCGCGAACTCGATGGCGACGAAGTAACCGTTCGCCAGTATCAACAGCAGTCCGGCGACCAACCGCGCGGAGAGCACCAGTGTTTCCATCGTCCGGCCGTAATGGTTCCAATCATTTGGTTCCACCGGTTTCTTTCAAATTCTCTCCCGAAAAACGGAGGTAAAACCCACGATATTCGGTTAAAATCTTCTAGAAAGTCTCGTATGTTCACTTTTTGACGGCCCGTTCACGATGCGTCCTTCGCCAAACGACCGACTGACGGCGCCAATGGGATCCTCGTCGAGGCGTCGTCCCGGAACGCGGGTCTTTTGGCCGTCCCTATCCAACCGCCGAGTATGAGTGTCCGCAACGACGTCTCCCCCGACACGCTCGGCGTCGAACTCACCGAGGACGGCATCGTCGTCGAATACACGGACGGCCGGGAGGCCTTCTACAACGGGATTCCGAAGAAAGTGGACGGAACGCTTCGCACGCAACCGGGCAAACTGATTCAGGTGCTCGTCACCGACCCGACGGAGACGGAGGGCGTGATGACCTACGTCAACGACCGTGACACCCACGACGAGATTTTGGAGGAGACGGGCGTCGGCCGTGTCATCATCGAACCCGGCGACGAGGAGGAACTCTTCCCCGGCGTGACGGTCCGCTCGGAGGGCTACGCCGTCGAAGTCGAGGCGAGTCCGAAAATCGCACGTGGGAGGGTGTTCGTCTTCGAGGAGGACGAACTGGGCGAGCGCTCGTTCGAGTTCGTCGAGGAGGACGCGGCGGTGGACGCCGAGGAATTCGACGACTGATGCCGCTCGCAAAACGCTGGCAGTCGCTCGACAGGGGGACGGTCGCGAACGCGCCGGAACGCTGGGCGATGTACGAACTGGGGACCAACGGCGACGTGCTGGAAATCGGCGTCGGCGTCCTGCGCGACGAACTCAAGACGGCGCTCACGTACGGCGACGCGGAGCAGGTCCGTTGGGAGACGTGCCAGTCACGGGCGTTGGCGGAGGAGTTGGCCGAGGAACATCGGGAACGGGCCGGACCGGGCTGATTCGGGCCGGAGATCAGTTGACGAGCGAGGTCGGTTGCCCTTCCTCCGCGTCCTTCCACTCGCCCAACCCTTCGGGGTCGAGGTGGATGTGAACGTCGCCGACGTCGTCGCGGGCGATGAGGCTGTTTCTGAGGTCCGTTTCGATGTCGTGGGCTTCGATGAACGTGTGGTCGGCGGCGACTTCCGCGTGGAACTCGATTTCGTACAGCGTTCCGGCGTGGTACGCGGTAAAATCGTGAAGACCGTGAACGTCCTCGTGGGACAGGATTTCGTCCCGAATCTCCTCGCGGACGGGTTTCGGCGCGGCGGTGTCCACCAGATAGTTGACGTTCTCCCGCGAGATTTCGATGCCTTGGTGGATGACGAGCAGGCTGACCAACCCGCCCGCGAGGGGGTCGAGAACCGGAAATCCGCCGGCCATCCCGGCGACGCCGACCATCGCCGCGAACGTGGTGTAGAGGTCGTTTTTGCTGTCGGCGGCGAGCGCGGCGAGGCCGGACGAACCGACGGTTCGATTGATGCGCTTGGTGTACCAGTAACAGAAGGCGCGGTCGATGAAGGCGAAGGCGAGTCCGCCGACGAGGGCGATGCTGTACGTCGCTTCAGGCGAGGAACGAATCGCTCGTCCCGCGTCGTACAGCAGTTTCAGTCCGAGCAGGACGAGCGTCCCGCCGACGAACAGGGCGGTCAGCGGTTCGACCCGGTCGTGACCGTGGGGGTGGTTCGAATCGGGACCCTGAAAGGAGAGGCGGCCCCAGACGAGTACGACCGCGCTCGCCAACAGGTCGGCCACCGAGTGGGCGGCGTCGGCGACGAGGGCGAGGCTTCCGAACGCGAGTCCGAGTCCCCCTTCCACCACGATTTTGAGGACGTTCGTCACCACGTTGGCCCACGACGCTTTGAGGAATTCGTGCCGGTGGTCGGCCATTCGTTCTTTCGTGGGGGACCCGTGGTTAAGAATATATGGATTAGGGTTGACAAATACCGTTTTTAGAGTGAATCTAAATCACACGGTACGAAGTGACACGGGCCGCCGAGAGGGAGAATTACAGGACGCGGCGCGACATCACCACCACGCCGAGAACGAGGAGTCCGATGCCCCAATAGAGCGAGTCGTACGGCAATACCTTCAACAGGAGCGTGACGACCCCGGACGTGAACAGCGACCAACCGATGGTGGTATCGTAGCTCATAGTTTCTCCAAGACGGCTATTCGTTTCAACCTATCGGCAGCAGTGAAAATCCCGTGTGGTGGACGAAACGCCACCGTAGTCCGTCTCGACCGTTCCGCACACCGACATCATCGCCCGCTTCTCCGTCGTTCGCTATCCGTCGTCAGTCGACATTCCGAGGGTATTCGTTACTGAATGTACGTCGGGTCCTCCGCGTCGCAGTGTTCCTCGTGTTGTTCCGCGTCGCTCCGCTCGTCGAACATCAGTCCGCACTGTTCACACCGATACCACGTGGCATCGTCGCGCTCCGTTCGAGCAACCATGGGTGTACAATGGGTAGCATCCGACAAGGAGGTTTCTCCGGGAAACCCTGAAGACGATGGGGTGACGAGTAGGGAATATGACCAATAAACCGACGGTTGCCCTCACCGTCCGGGGTGCGGAAAAGCGCGACGGGGGGCGAGGCATCGCCCGAATACCCGACGGCGCCCGCCAGCAACTCGGCGTGTTGAGCGGCGATACGGTCGCCGTGAAAGGCGATGGAACGACGGTCGTCAAGGTGTGGCCCGCCGCGAGCACGGTCCCCGAAAACACCATCCAAATCGACGCCGAGACGCGGACGAACGCGGGCGTTCGAATCGGCGACGAGGTTTCCGTTCAGCCCATCTCGGTCTCCGACGCGAAGTCCATCACCGTCGTCCCGAAGGCGAACTTCTCGCTCGACGACGTGGACACGCTGGAACGGGCGGTAAAGCGGGAACTCCTCGACCGGCCGGTCCAATCCGGGGAACGCGCACGAATCGAACGACTCGGCGACGCCGGACTGTTCGACGTTTCGAGGACCAACCCCGGCGGAACCGTCCGCGTGACGAACGACACGAACGTGAACGTCTCGCTCTCCGAACTCGTCGAGTCCGCTTCGACTTCCGCGTCCAATTCCGACGACCCGACGGACGTCACCAGTGCGGCGTACGAGGACATCGGCGGACTGGACGAGGAACTCCGCCGCGTCCGCGAGATGGTCGAACTCCCGCTTTCGAACCCCGAACTCTTCCGCCGATTGGGCATCGACCCGCCGAAGGGCGTCCTGCTCTACGGCCCGCCCGGCACAGGGAAGACGCTCATCGCCAAGGCGGTGGCGAACGAGGTGAACGCCCACTTCGTCTCCGTCTCCGGCCCGGAAGTGATGAGCAAGTACAAGGGCGAAAGCGAGGAGCGCCTCCGCGAAATTTTCAACGAGGCGAGCGAGAACGCCCCCGCCATCGTCTTCTTCGACGAGGTGGACAGCCTCGGCGGGAAGCGCGACGAGGAGAGCGACATGGAGAACCGACTCGTCGCACAGATGCTCTCGCTGATGGACGGGTTGGAGTCCCGCGGCGAAGTCGTCGTCATCGGCGCGACGAACCGCGTGGACGCCATCGACCCGGCGCTCCGTCGCGGCGGGCGCTTCGACCGCGAAATCGAAATCGGTGCGCCCGACGAGGGCGGCCGCCGCGAAATCCTCGAAGTCCACACCCGCGGGATGCCGCTGGCCGACGACGTGGCCGTCGAACGCCTCGCCGCGACCACCCACGGGTTCGTCGGTGCCGACCTCCACACGCTCGTCACGGAGGCGGCGATGGCCGCCCTGCGCCGGGCGCGCGACGACGGCGCGGACGACGATTCGTTACTCTCGGTCGAAGTGACTCGCGCCGACTTCAACACCGCGCTGGCGAGCGTCGAACCGTCCGCGATGCGCGAGTTCGTCGCCGAAGCGCCCGAGATCTCCTTCGAGGACGTCGGCGGACTGAACGAGGCGAAGCAGACGCTCATCGAGGCCGTCGAGTGGCCGCTCTCGTACTCCAACCTGTTCGAAGCCACGCGGACGGAACCGCCGAGCGGCGTCCTGCTCTACGGCCCGCCCGGCACCGGAAAGACGCTCCTCGCCCGCGCGCTGGCGGGCGAGAGCGACGTGAACTTCGTCTCCGTCGCGGGACCGGAACTGCTGGACAGGTACGTCGGCGAGAGCGAGAAGTCGGTTCGCGAGGTGTTCGAACGGGCGAGACAGGCCTCGCCCGCCATCATCTTCTTCGACGAAATCGACGCGCTCGCGACACAGCGCGGCGAATCGCACGAAGTCACCGAACGGGTCGTCTCGCAACTCCTGACCGAACTCGACGGCCTGACCGAGAACCCAAACCTCGTCGTCCTCGCGGCGACGAACCGCCGAGAGGCCATCGACCCCGCGCTCCTTCGGCCCGGACGACTCGAATCCCACATCGAGATTCCGGCACCGGGCGAGGAGGGCCGCCGCAAAATACTTTCCGTCCACGCGGGCGACAAACCGCTCGCCGACGACATCGACCTCGACGCGCTGGCCGATGAGTTGGAGGGGTATACCGGAGCGGACATCGAGGCGCTCGTCCGCGGCGCGTCGATGCGCGCCATCCGCGAGGCAGCGGACGAGTGGTCGCCCGAGGAAGCGAACGAGCGCGCTGACGAAATCGTCATCGAACAGCGGCACTTCGACACGGCCCGCGAGTTCGTCCGGCCGACGCTCGGATAGCGGTTCGACTGCGTTTCTACGTGAACAGGTTACTCGCTACGGTTTTGTGCGTGGCGGACAGGGACACGTTCGGATTCCCGTTGCTGTGTCCCTCGTTGCCCGTCACGACCCAGTAGTCCGACGTTCCGGTCGCGTACACGGGTCGCCCGGCGAGACCGGACAGGACACACCCTCTCACGGTAACGTGGCTGCTATCGATGGCGGTGATACCGTTGCCGTCCACGTTCCGCACGACGAGGCTCAGACTCGCGTTCGTCACCCCGTTTTCGAGGAGGACGCCGTTCGTTCCGCCGCCGTCGCCGTCGATGACGCCCGAAACGGTGACGTTCTCGACCGAATCGAGCCTGATCCCCGCCTGTTCTTGGTCGTAGACGGTCGCGTCGAGACGAACGTTCTCCCCGCCGTCGTTGATGTTGATACCGTGATTTCCGGGGTCGTCGACCTGCACGTCCAGGGTTGCCGTGTGGAGGGGAACGACGGAGAGCACCCCGTCCCCGCCCACATCCGCGATTCTGGTGTTCATCACGACGTTTTCGACGCTCTCGTCGGGTTGACCGCTTCCGTCGATTCGAATCCCCGCGTCCGTGAACGACGAAACGTTCGCCCGCACCGTCACGTCGGAAACCGACTGGAGGAGGATACCCGCCGTTCCGACGCCCTTCCCGTCGTAGCTTCCCGAGACGACGACTTCGTCGTAGTCGTTCACCCGACACCCGGTCGCGGCCTGCGTGACGGTGCCGTCGTGCGTTCCGTTGACGCAAACGCTCGCGTTCTCGCCGCCGCCGTCGAGGTTGACCATGTGGTTCGCGGCGTCCGCCACTTGCAGTTTCACGTCGACATTGTTGCAGGTTGCACCGAGGTACGCCCCGTCCATTCCGACGCCCGTGACGAGACCCTTGACGACGACTTCCTCGACGGGATTGCCCGTGTCGCCGTCGTCCACGATGGTCACGCCGTGGCCGTACGTATCGTACACCTGACAGTCGATGACGGCGGTTTCGATGGCCGCTATCGGGTCCGCGTCGTACTCCGTGTGGAGTTTGACGCCGTTCGCGTGAACCGGAGAACTGAGCGTCCCGCCCCTGATGTTGACGTGTTTCGTCACGGCCGTTCGGGCGCCGACCGCCACCGCGTCGTCGCCCGACCTGATGTCGGGGTTGACCAGCAACACGGAGTGGGAGTCGAAGACGTGGAACCCGTCGAGTCCCGCGGCGTCGACCGGATTCGAGATGGTCTCCGGGTGGGTCCGCTGGACGTAGTCGCTCGCGAGGACGCCCATCCATCCCGCCGCACGAACCGAGAAGTTCGTGTTGTCGACGACGGTCAGGCCGTCGATGAAGAGGAAGTCCGTGCCGTCGTTCGAGAGGACGACCTCGTCGTGTTTCTGTGCCGGAAAGTCCTGCCCCGCCCGGTTGCCGTCGACGATTCCCCCTTCTATCCAGACGTTCCCGGACGCGGTCAGGTCGAGCATCGTCGCGTTCACGTCGTCTCCCCGTCGAATCGTGTACGGTCGGAGTATCAGCCACAGGTCGTCGGTCACGGTCGCCTCGACCGTCGATGTGAGCGTGATGTCGTCGCAAACGACGACGATACCGCCGGACGGAAGCGCGTCTTCGAGTTCCGATTCGGTCGAGACGTACTCGACGCAGTTGACGCAGTTCGCGTCCACCGCCGCGACTTCCGCGTCCGCGAGTTCCCACTCCGACCCGGTGCCGCGGTATATCGCACCCGTGTCCGTCGCGTGGAACTCAGCTCGTTTGTCCGGGCGGTACTCGGACAGGTTCCCCTCGTCGTCGCGCACGGTGAGCAACCGGTCTATCGTTTCGACGGTTTCGTTCCACCGTTCGGTCAAGTCGTCCACCGTATCGTCGTTCGTCGAACGTCGCAAGCCGTGATTTCGTGTTTTCTCTCCCATCGCACCTTTATTACTCGTCATGCGATATTGAATGATTGGCACGGGACGAAAGTGAAATCGAACACACTCGCCTCCGACCTCAGGGTTGCCAGTAAATCTCGGTTGCTCGGTGGCGTTCGTCGTAGGCCTCCAACCCCTCGCCGAGCAGCCATCGGAGGTGGAGATCGTCGTACAGCGTTGAGTGCGTGTAATCGACGAACGTCATCGGAACGACCAGTTCGCCGTCCCGCCGAACGATGCTCGCGACGCCCGTGTACATGTGTTTGTGGCGAGCATCGTGAATCATCGCCCCTAAAACGGGCGTTCGTTGGCGATGTGCGGGGACCGAGTACAGCGCCTCGATGGACCGCCACGTGAACTCGTAGCAGAACATTCCCGCGGTCACGCCGGACTCGATGGCCTCGTACTCGGTGGGGGTCTCGAAGTACTTCCGCAGGTCGGCGGCACCGAGGAGGACGTTGTCCTCCACCGACCCGGCGGCGTAGCGTGGAATGTCGTAGTAGGTCTTGTCACGAAATCCCGAGACGAGACCTTCGAGAACCGCCTTCGGGTGGTCGGGGTCGGCCCCGGAAAACGACGCTATCGTCGCCGGGTCGACGTGCTGAAAGCGGTTTCCGCGGAGCGCCTCCACGGTGAACGGACGTCGCTCCGCGGCTCGAACGAGGTCGAAAAACGGCTCGTAGTCCATAAACTCGAATCGGAACTCGCCCCTCTCGATGGCCGCGAGGTCCGTCACTAGCTGTTCGACCGGTCGGTCTTCGAGTCCCAGTTCGTCGTCCACCGTCGCCGCCGTGGCCGACGATGCCGAACACGACACGGAGCGCCGTTCGTCTCCCCGTCGGGCCTCGATACGCCCGCCGCCGAGTCGAATCCGGGTGTTCGAGACGACCGTCTCGAACGGTGTCGGGCCGAACTCCGCACGTGCGAGCGTTCCGAGGTCTTGGTCGTGGAGGTTCGTCCCGACGAGAACGCCGTAGCCGATGAGAACGTTGTCCACCGCCTTTCCGCCACCCAACGCGACGCCGCCGCCACCGAGCACGGAGAGTACCTGTCGCCGCGTCAGGTCCGTTTCGGTCGCGGACGACAACCGACTCGCCCAATCCATAAGGAGAGTGTCCGAACGGACCGAGATAAGTCTTCTATCTTTCAGTAACTATTTTCTGTTACTTCCACACAGAATAAGGGATTGTACCCTGTTTCCATCCGATTGATATCCGATACTATCCTAAAATAGTTCCATAAGCGTCACGTCGAACGTCCGTCTGATCGCGTCGCACTGCATCGCCAGCGACAGACTCGGTTGGACCGACGCGCCGCTCGTGCCGTCCCCGTCCTTCGCGTGTTTCGCGGCCAGTTCGGGCGTACAGGGGAGGTGGACGAAGCCCATCGGAACGTCGCGGTTCTCGCGCTCCAGATACGCCCGCGTCGAGTAGAGCGCGTTGTTACAGAGGTGCGTTCCCGCGGTGTTCGAGACGTGTGCCGGAATCCCGGCGTCGAGGAGGGATTCCACGACCGAAACGACGGGAAGGGTGGCGAAGTACCCTGCCGTCTCGCCGTTTCGGATTCGTTCGTTTCGCGGCTCCGCACCCGCGTTGTCCGGCGTGCTGCCACAGTCGTTGACGTTGATTCCCACGCGCTCGACGCTGATTCCCGCTAGTCCCGCCGCGAGGCCGGTCGCCACGATTGCGGCCGGGTCGTGGGTTTCGATGTGGTCGGACATCTCTTCGAACGCGGCGTCGAACTCCACCGGGAGGATCTCCCCGATCACTTCGTGACCCGCGATTTCCTCACCGTCGAGTTCGCTCGCGACCGTCTCGCTCGGATTTTCGTCGTCGCCGCCGAAGGGTTCGTAGCCCATCAGGAGGAGTGTCATGGTCGGGGTTTCGGACGGGATGGCTTAGTTCGTCGCCTCGCGGAAAAAGGAGTCGTCGAACGGTTCGAAACGAGAGGATTCGGTCAGTCCCAGAACGCCTGCGTCCGGGCGTACTGACGCTCTTTGGCGAGGATGTCGCGGTAGAAGTCGTCCTCGTCCTCGCGCAACTTGGCGATAATCCGGGCCGCGTTCTGCGGGCCGACGCCGCGGGCCGCCAGCGCGATGACGGCGCGTTTGCCGTGGCTCTGGACGAGGTTCGCGGCGTTGTACGCTCGTCTGGTCATCTTCTCTTGCTCCTCGTCCTTGTCCGCCGATCGCACCGCTTTCACCACCTCGTCGGCCCACGGGTTGAGCGCGGCGACCCTGGTCGAACCGCACTGGACGCATTTGGGCTGGTCGTTGACCTTCTCGACCGTCGTCTTGCGCTTCCACTCCTGACAGTGGAGACAGAACAGGATGACGCGGTCGTTCTCGATGCGCTCCCTGACCGTGTTGATGACGCTCGCGTCGGCGTTCTCCGGGGCGAGCAGTTCCCGTCCCGAGGAGCGCCCGCCGCTTCCGACCGGGGTTCGTCCGCCGGTCGGGACGATCTCGATGTCGCCCGCCTGAAGTTTCCGGAGGATGTCCGCCGTCGCTTCGACGGCGAGGTCGTCGTGGAACACCTCCCGCACCGCCTCGTCGTACATCGGCGTGTCTTCCAGCGCGCCGAGCAGGCGACCCATGGAAACGGGACCGTTGCCTTCCCAACGGTTCAGCGCGCCGAACTTCGCGGCGACCTGCGCGAGCGTGAACTTCAGCGTGTCCGAGTGTTTGAGCGAGAGTTCGATGAGCGGGCCGACGTGATCGGGGTCGGTCTCGCGGAGGACCGCCACGACCTCGTGCCCATCCACCTTCGCCGGAACGTCCAACTCGATGCGGTAGGGATCCACGTCCATCCCGACGGAGGACCCGGTTCGCTGGCCGACGAGCGACGAGAGGACGCGACCGAACGTCTCGTTCACCTTGTGGCCGAAGCAGGCGTTGACCACTATCTTCCCGGCGGCGAACTCCACGACGATTCGGTCGGCCGTCGGAACCGGCGAGTCGGTTTCGGCCTGCCTGTCGAGTTGCGAGAGCGCCGATTCCGCGGTGTGCTGGTCGGTTGGGTAGCGGTTCGTGAACTCGCGAGCGACGCCTTCCCTTGGCGCGCCGCGTTCGAACTGCGGTCCGGCGACGGCGCGCATCTCGCCGACTTCCTGCGCCACCTCGAACGGAACGGGAATCTCCTCGCCGACCCACGACGGTACCTCTCCGCCGGGGTCCTCGATGGGCGAGACGTTGACGCGACTCTCGTCGTCGTCGATTTCCGCGATGCGCCACATCTCGCCGCGCTGGATGAACACCTCGCCGGGTTCCGCGAAGTTGACGACGAACCGCTCGTCCAGCGTCCCGATTTGGGACCCGCTGGCGATGTCGTGGACGGTGTAGGTCTCCTCGTCGGGAATCATCGACAGGTTGGCGTAGAAGTACTGCCACGTCTTGCCCGACTTCTCGATTCGGTCGTCCTCCTCGTTCAGCCAGACGAGTCGATTGCTCTGTATCTCCCGCACGACGCCCTTGAACGTCTCCTCGTCCAGATTTCGGAACGGGTAGGCCCGTGTGACGATTTCGTAGGCGCGCCGGGCGTCGATTTCGCCGAAGTCCATGACCAGACCGACGATTTGGTTGGCGACGGTGTCCAGACTCGCGTGGTGGATGTGGGCCGGTTCCACGTCTCCGTCAGCGGCCTGTCGCGCTATCGCCATCGCCTCCAGCGCGTCGTCGGCGTTCGACGTGACGATGGTTCCGTTCGACACCTCGTCCATGCGATGCCCCGCCCTTCCGACGCGCTGAAGCAACCGCGCAACCTCCCGCGGACTCTGGTACTGAACGACGTGGTCGATTCGCCCCACGTCGATGCCGAGTTCCATCGAGGAGGTACAGAGCAGGGCGTCGAGGTCCCCGTCCTTGAACCGGTCTTCGACGTCGATTCGAGCCTCCTTCGAGAGGCTTCCGTGGTGGACGCCGATGTTCGCGCCCAGTTCCTTGAACCGCGACCCGAGCGCTTCGGCGGTCTGGCGCGTATTGACGAAGATGAGCGTCGAATCGTGGTCCTCGACGATATCTCTAATCGCCCGGACGTGGCTGGCGATGTCCGGGTTCGTCATCAGTTCGCCTCCCAATCTTTCGTCCTCGTTCGTGATTTCGGGTTCGTGAACCCGGAAGTCCACCTTGCTCCCCACGTCGACTTCGATGATTTCGCATCCCCTGTCGCCGGTGAGGAACTTGCCGACCTCTTCGGGGTCGCCCACGGTCGCCGACAGGCCGATTCGCTGGAACTCGCCCGAGAGTTCCTGCAACCGCTCCAACCCGATGGTCAACTGCGCGCCCCGCTTCGCGCTGGCGAGTTCGTGTACCTCGTCCACGACGACGTGATGGACGTCCTCCAGCGCTTTCCGGAGTTTGGACCCGGTGAGCATCGCCTGCAACGTCTCGGGCGTCGTCACCAACACGTCCGGCGGGTCGTTCGCCTGTTTCTGACGCTGGTAGTCCGTGGTGTCGCCGTGGCGCACGTCGATTTCGACGCCGAGCGCCTCGCCCCACCACTCCAGTCGCTGGCGCATGTCGCGGTTCAGCGCCCGGAGCGGCGTGATGTAGAGCACCGAAATCCCAAATCTGGGGTCCGCCTCCGCCACGGAATCGAAGACGGGCAACATCGCCGTCTCGGTCTTGCCGGTTCCGGTCGGCGCGATGACGAGTCCGTGTTTGCCGTCGGCGAGCGGCGGAATCGCTCGCTTCTGTGGCTCGGTGGGCGTCGAGAATCCTCTCTCCGAGAGCGCCGACCGAACCTCGGACCCGAATCGCGCGAAGGCCGCAGAACCCGCGGCCTGCCTGTCCTGCATCGTATTTCGGATAGGGAGCGAAGCGAATTAAGCGCGTTGCCTCTCCGAGTGTGGTCGTCCGTCGCTACGGTTCGACGACCAATTTCCCGAGGAAGCTCTCCTCCAACACGTCGCGCTGTGCGTCGGCCACCCCGTCCAACGAGTAGGTCCGGGCGATTTCGGGGACGACTTCGCCGTCCGCCACGAGTCGCGCCAACCGCGCCAGCACCGCCGAGATGTCCGGCGTGTTGTACATGCTCATCAGCGTTATCGTCAACTCCTTCGAGCGCGCGGCGGGGACGTTCTCGAACCCGGCCGCAACGTCTTCGTTGCCGATGCCGACGATTCGCGCACCGGTTGCTGCCACGTCCGCGTCGAACTGGAGGTAGTCGTCCAGTCGGTGGTCGAGGACGACGTCCGGTTTCCCCGCCTCCTCCACGGCCTCCGCGAGGTCGTCCCTGCGGTAATCGAGAACCGTGTCCGCGCCGATTGCTTCGAGTCTGTCGTGATAGTCCTCGCTCGCCGTCGTGGTCACGCGGGCACCGGTCGCGGCCGCGAGTTGCACAGCGACGTGGCCGACGCCGCCGCTTCCGCCGTGGACGAGGCACGTTTCCGCCGGTTCGAGGCCGCCGTGGTCGATGAGCGCGCGCCACGCCGTGACGCCGACGAGGGAGACGGCCGCCCCTTCCTCGAAACCGACGCCGTCGGGGAGGTGAGCGACCGTATCCGTCGGCGTCGTGACGTACTCCGCGCAGGTTCCGGGGCGGTCGTTGCCGAGTCCGGTGCCGAACACGCGGTCGCCCGCGTCGAACGCTTCTATTTCGTCGCCGACCGCTTCGACCGTTCCGGCGAAATCCGACCCTGGAATCCACGGGAGGTCGCCCGGTCGGTACGACCCCTCGCGGAAGTAGGTGTCCACGGGATTCACCGCTGCGGCGCGGACCGCCACTAACAGTTCGTCGTCGTCGGGTTCCGGTCGGTCGATCTCGTCCACCTGTAGCACGTCCGGGCCGCCGTGTTCGTGATAGCGTACTGCGCGCATGTGTGGGTCCACGATGGGGAGGAAAATAAGTCCGCAGGGGTCGAAACGAAGGTATGCCCATCTGCCCCGATTGTGACGTGTCGATGGAAACCGCCGAGCATCAAACGTTCGGCGAGGAGCGAATCAGCCTCCGAACCGAGGGCGGTCTCCTGAGCGCGCTCGGACTCGATGCCGAGTATTTGAACAGCTACCTCTGTCCCGACTGTCGGTTGGTGAGGTTCTATGCCGACTGACCGAATCGCCCATCGCGGGTTCGCCGACGACTATCCCGAAAACACCCCGCTGGCGTTTCGAACGGCGGCCGAGCATGCGGACGCCGTCGAGATGGACGTTCAGCGTTGCGGGTCGGGCGAACTCGTCGTCTTTCACGACGAGAAACTCGGTCGCGTAACCGACCGGTTCGGACTGGTTCAGGACACGCCGTGGTCGATCCTTCGGGAACTGGAGGTTCAAGGATCCGACCAGACGGTTCCGAGCCTCGAAACCGCGCTCGATTCGGTCCCGGCGGGGACGGCCATCAACCTCGAACTGAAGCACGTCGGGATGGCGGATGAGGTGCTCGACGCGGTGGCAGACGTCGCAAACGAGATGCTCCTCTCGTCGTTCGATTCGAACGCCCTCCGAGACCTTCGTGAGCGGGACGACGACGTTCGACTGGCTTACATCAACCAGCGCGGGCCGAACTGCATCGACACGGCCCTCGATCTGGACTGTGTTTGTGTCCATCCGCGAGCGGACCTCTGTGACGCGACGTTCGTGGAACGAGCGCACGAGGAGGGGTTGACCGTGAACTCGTGGACCGTGGACGACGAGGAGGGAGCGAGGGCGTTGGCGGACGCCGGCGTCGACGGCATCGTCTCGGACACGTCGGCGGTGTTCTGACTCGGTTGGCCGATGCCGTTTGCTTCCGACTTTCGAACCGTCGTCCGTTCACCGAAAACGGAACGGACGCGCCGATAAAATCCGACGAAACCGATGACTGTAGACTACTTTGAGGGGCGTCGAAAACCGGTCGCGGCAAAAACTGCTCTCGCAACGAACCGGCGGGATTTAAGCGGCGCGGAAACCCCCTTTCGAATGCATGAGGCTACACGAGTACCAGGCGAAGGAGGTGTTTTCCGACGCGGGGATTCCGACGCCGGATTCGGCGCTCGCGGAGAGTGTCGAGGAAGTCGTCGAAGCGGCGGAGGACATCGGCTACCCCGTCGCGGTAAAAGCGCAAGTACACGTCGGCGGCCGCGGAAAGGCCGGCGGAATCAAACTCGCTGAGAACCGCGACGAGGCCGAGGAGGCCGCCGAGGACATCCTCGGAATGGACCTCAAAGGATACACGGTCGAACAGGTGTTGGTCGAAGGGGCCGTCGACTTCGTCAACGAACTCTACGTCGGCGTGACGATGGACCGCGGCGAGGGCAAACCGGTCGCCATGGTCTCCACGAAGGGCGGCGTCGATATCGAATCCGTCGCCAAGGAGGACCCCGAGGCGATAGCCCGGGAACACATCGACCCGGCGTTCGGGATGCACCCGTATCAGGCCCGCAAGGCCGTCTTCGAAGCGGGCGTGGACAAGGACATCGCCATGGACGTCGCGAGCGTCCTCACGACGCTGTACGACCTCTGGTCCGACAAGGACGCGAGCGACGCCGAAATCAACCCGCTGATGGTCACGAGCGACGACGAGGTCGTCGCGGCCGACGCGGTGCTCAACATCGACAACGACGCGCTGTTCCGTCACCCCGACCTCGCGGAGATGGAGGAGGACTCCTACGAGGACGACCTCGAACGCAAGGCCGGCGAGTACGGCTTCGACTACGTTCGACTCGACGGCAACGTCGGCATCATCGGCAACGGTGCCGGTCTCGTCATGACCACGCTCGACCTCGTGGACTACTACGGCGGTGAACCCGCCAACTTCCTCGACATCGGCGGCGGCGCGAAGGCCGAGCGCGTGACGAACGCGCTGGACATGGTGTTCTCGGACGAGAACGTCGATTCAGTCGTCTTCAACATCTTCGGCGGCATCACCCGCGGCGACGAGGTCGCCAAGGGTATCAACGAGGCGCTCGAATCGCTCGACGAGATTCCGAAACCCGTCGTCGTTCGACTCGCGGGGACGAACGCCGAGGAAGGAATGGAGATTCTGAATACCGACCTCGTTCAGGTCGAAGCAACGCTCGAAGACGCGGTTCAGCGTGCCGTCGAAAACGCGGAGGACAAACAATGAGCATTCTCGTCGACGACGACACCAGAGTGGTCGTCCAAGGTATCACCGGCGGTGAGGGAAGCTTCCACGCCCAACAGATGATGGAGTACGGAACGAACGTCGTCGCCGGTGCGGTCCCCGGCAAGGGCGGGCAGGAAGCACACGGCGTGCCCGTCTACGACACCGTGAACGAAGCGGTCGAGGAGGAGGACGCCGACGCGTCCGTCATCTTCGTCCCGCCCGCGTTCGCGGCAGACGCCATCTTCGAGGCCCTCGACACGGACCTCGACCTCGCGGTGGCCATCACGGAAGGCGTTCCAACGCAGGACATGTCGAAGGTGTACAAGCGCCTCTCGGAGACCGACACGCGACTGCTCGGCCCGAACTGCCCCGGCATCATCACGCCCGGCGAGGCCAAACTCGGTATCCTCCCCGGCAACATCTTCGAGGCCGGTAACGTCGGTCTCGTCTCGCGCTCGGGGACGCTGACCTACCAAGTCGTGGACAGCCTCACCCAGCGCGGCATCGGGCAGACGACCGCCATCGGCATCGGCGGCGACCCCATCATCGGCACGGACTTCATCGACGCGCTCTCGCTCTTCGAGGACGACCCGGACACCGACGCGGTCGTCATGTGCGGCGAAATCGGCGGCGAGGACGAGGAGGAGGCCGCGGCCTTCATCGCGGAGAACATGGACACCCCGGTTTCCGGCTTCATCGCCGGTCGCACGGCCCCGCCAGGAAAACGCATGGGCCACGCGGGTGCCATCGTCTCCGGCAGCGGAACCGGAACCGCGGAAAGCAAAATCAACGCCCTCAACGACGCGGGCGTTCCGGTCGGCGACACGCCCGAAGAAGTCGCCGACAACATCGAAGACTTCCTGTAATCTCCCATCTCTATTTCTCGTTTCGTCCGTCCCGTCGAGCGGAGCGATCCTCGTTCGAATCGCGAGCGACGTGATGGGCGGGTTCTTCTCGGATTTCGAACACGCCGAACCAATAGAATTAACTCCTCGTAATATGATATGTCGGACGAAGCAACAGGGCTTTCGCCGAAAGGCAGGTGTCAGAGCACCTACCCTGCTTGCTTCGAGGCTATCGAAGCATGTCCGACAACGAACCTTCTCAAGAAAAGAGTATCGCCATCAAACAGGTCGGCCTCCGCTTCCGCAGCATCGACGCCGACGACGTGGACGAGGAACTTTTGCGTGCAATTCACGCCGTGCTGGACGAACGGGGCTTGCCCGTCAGCAGCATCTCCGTCGAACCGCGTAAGCCGTACGTTCCCCGGCGGTCGGATCCGCACCTGCCGTAGCGGGGACTGAATCGTATTTTTTGGAGACGAGGGTTCAGACGAAGTTCGTCTACGACCGCGCCGCGAGATACGTCACCGCCAACTCGTGGAGCGCCGGGTTCGGGACGGCGTGCGGACGCGCCTCCTGCACGATGGCTAGCGCGTCGTGGAACGTCCTGTCCTCCTCGGCGGCGAGCGTGGCCGCGAGAACCGTGCTGCTCCGTGAAATTCCCGCCGTGCAGTGAACGAGGAGTGACCCTTCCCCGCGGAACAACCGTCGCGCGGTGTCCACGGCGCTTTCGAACGCGTGCCACTCGTTCCCCGCGCCGTCGATGAGGGGATGGTGGTGTGTGGTGAGCGGATGGCTCTCGGTGGAAACCGAGAGGACGCAGTCGAACGCGTGGTCGTGGCGGTCGGGGTGTGCCGCCGCCTCGTTTCCGATGAACAGGTCCCGCGGTCCGAGACGCCGAATCGCCGGTTCGTCGGCGACGTATCCCACGGGTCGGACGAAAACGTGCGGTTCGTCGCCCGCATCGGGTTCGTCGGCCATCCTCTCGTGCTCGTCGGATGCTGTGTTTCAACCTTTCGATTTTTCGACCGAATACAGTTGAAAAACGAAACGACGACGGGGGAATAGTCATCGAAGTTAGTTTTGAATCGGGTCGATGCGGGAAAAGACCAATATCCCCCGGCGTCGTGTACTGTGGTATGAGCAACAACGACAGAACTCGTGTGAGGGATATGATGTCAACGCCACTGAAGACGATTTCCGCGGACGCGACCGTCGCGGAGGCCGCGACGGTGATGCGCGACGGCGACATCAGCGCGCTCGTCGTAACGACGTCGCCGCGTGCGATAATCAGCAGTTCCGACGTCCTCGACGCCGCTGCCGACGGGTTGGACCCGACGGAAGTGACGGTCGCGGACGTGATGACCGAGGACGTCGAGACCGTGACGCCAGACCTCTACATGGAGGAAGTCGCGGCGATGATGACCACTTACGGCATCAAACACCTCCCCGTCGTGGACGATGAGTACGTGGGGATGGTCTCCTCGACGGACGTCACCACCCTCCTCTCCTGAGGGGGGAGACGGCGGTCGAAGCGGGGGGACGGCCCGGACGATGGCACGTTCACCGCGACGAGACGAAATCGCTTTACTTTGGCGCTGCCACCGGAAACTGTGACCCGCGTCCTGCTCGTCGGTTCGGAAGGCGTCGAGTTGCGTGCCGAACTCCTCTCACGTGAGACGGCACGCGATGCGCTCGCGACCTATCAGCTCCGCGAACCGTACGACAACTGCCTCGAACTGGAGACCATCAGCGTCGGCGCCGCGACCTCGCTGTTGAACGACCTGAACTGGTATCTGGTTCGCTTCGTGGACGAGGCGCTCGTCCTTGACCCGAGCGTGAGCGACGAGGAATGGCTCTCGCGGAAACTTGCGGCGCGCGTGCGTGACCGCGAAGTGGAAGCCGCGGAAACGGACCCGCTGCTCAAAGTGTATGGCGTCATGAACGGAGAGTTCGGCGCGGAACTCGTGGAACCGATGTACGTCGCTCGGACGGCCGATGGGGTTCCGGAGTACGACCTGCGCGACGTGGACGACACGGTGGTCGTCCGCGTGACGGAAGACGAATTCCGATCGTAGAAGAACGACGGGAAATCGCCCCCGAAAGTTCCGGCACAACCCTTTTCCACGTACTCGGCGACGGGGGCGTATGGTGGGGCCAATCAGCGAGGAACAGGTAGCGGCATGGCTGGACGAGAAGGTCGTGAACGACGTTCAGCACGTGAACGAGGAAGGGACGGAGTTCAACATTCAACTTCGACTCGCACGACTACCGATACACATCATCAAAGAGGAGACGCTGGGACCGATTCGACTGGTCAGCAACACGGCGTTCGACACGGAACGAACCCGACGACTCCTCGAAAGCGAGACGGACAGGGACGAACTACTGACCCGCATCGGACCGGCGCTGGCGGCGACGCCGGGATTTTATACGTTTCTCGACGCGGAGGGAACATCGTGTGAGTTGCGGGACGCGCAGTCGATTCAACTCGAACATCGAATCTATCCCGACGGGGCCAGTCGGCAGTCGGTGATGGAGGGTCTGATGGGCCTCGCAACCGCCATGCGATATCTCCAGAACACCGTCGCCATGCTTCTCGACGTGCGACGAGACGGGTAGGGGAGAGGGGAGGGCTTCGGGAACCGGAGTCGGGGACCGAAACGTCAGCGGGGCAGCGGGAGGATGGGCCATGGCGAACCCACGGTCGAAACAGTACCTCGGGGTAGAAAACGGACGGCCATCGTTCCCAGTTCGTGAAAACGAGGGACGAGCAGCGTCCCGTCTCGATTCGTGAGGTGGCTCACTCGGAATCGCCTCCGTCCTCCCGCAACGACACCTTCGGACGACCCGCATGCCACCCCAGCACCCACTCTCGGATGGTCAACGTCTCGCGATAATCCGAAAGGAAGTGGCGTTCGCCCGTCTGCGCGTAGTTCACGACGGCGACCAGGAACACGCCGCCGAGCGTGTTTCCGAGGAGGACCGGCGTCCAGAAGTGGACGACGACGGGGATCAACCCTGCATGGCCGGTGAACAGCAGATACGACGCGTCGCACGCCGTCACGACGACGTGGTAGAGGCCGGTCGCCGGAATCGTGTAGATGATGACGTACACGAGGAGCAGTCGGGCCGCCGAGTCACGGGAGGCGTGGTCGAGCCAGACCATCCCCGCGACGAGCCATCCGGCGAAGATGGCCTTGAAGAACAGCGACCACCAGCCCTGTCGAATCCCCTCCCGTCCGAACTCGACCGCCGCGTGTGCCGCTTCCGGTGTCAGCACGTTGGCGTGTGCCAGCACCAACGCCCCGAGTGCCGCCCCGAGAAGGTTGCCGAACAGCACGACGCCCCACACCCGGAACAGGAGGGGGATACTCGCGAGGCGGGTCAACACCAGCGTCACCGGGGGAAGCGTGTTCTCCGTGTACAGCTGATACCGTCCCATGATGATGTAGATGAAGCCAACCGGATACAGCAGCGCGCCGATCTGCGGGTTGGAGAACGTCGCGCTCAGCTCCGCGTGCGCCAGCACGGTGAGCGTGATGGCGAACCCGGCGGCCAACCCGCTGAAGAACAGTTCACGGACGCTGGAGTCTATCTCCTCGTCGGCGCTCGCGATGACGCGCTGAAATATCTCGTCCGTCGAGAACCGGTCCCGAACGGCCTCGCCGGCCGCTGGCGCGCCGCTTCGAGCGCGGTCGACCGCCTCTCGAATGCTGTCGTCGGATTTCGAGTCGTCTGCACTCATGATTCTCCACGGGTCAGGAACGCAAGCCGTCGCCGTCGGACTGCTCGCTGTACACGAACACACCCCACACGAGTAAGACGGTTGCGGCGGTCGAAATCGAAGCAAATGACCCGCTATCGACGGTCCGACGCGAGAAACAGGTGACGACGAACGACGCCGAGCGCGTGGCCTCAGTCGAACATGCCCGTCGATAGGTAGCGCTCCCCGCTGTCGGGGAAGACGGTGACGACGAGCGGGCAGTCGTCGTAGCCCTGTTCGACACCACCATCGGGCTTCGCCCGATATACTGCCGATTCGTCGTCGGCACCACCATCGGATTTCATCCGATGTACTGCCGATTGATCATCGGCACCACCGTCGGACGTCGCTCTCGTTCGTTCGTCGTCCGTCTCCACCATGTCGTTCCACTCCTCGGGGACCTCCGGGCAGTTGAGTTCCGGCCGGGCGAGACGCTCTGCGACCCGGTAGGCCGCGATGCTCGCCGCGCCGCTCGATTGGCCAACCAGAATTCCCTCCTCGCGGACGAGACGACGACACTCCTCCTCGGCGTCCTCCAGCGCGACGCGTTCGACCGAATCGAGCAGGTCGGTGTCGAGGAGTTCGCTTACGAATCCGGGCCCCATCCCCTGAAACTCGTCCTCGCCGGGTTCACCGGTCGAGAGGACGGGGTTGCGGTCCGGTTCGACGGCGACGACGTCCATGTCGGGGAACTCCTCCAACAGGCGCGAGGCGGTGCCCGTAATCGTCCCGCCGGTGCCGACGCCCGCGACGAAGGCGTCGATTTCGCGGCCGTCGACCTGTTCGAGAATCTCCTCCGCGGTCGTGCGGTAGTGGGCCTCGGCGTTGGACGCGTTCTCGAACTGGCCGAGTTGCACCGCGTCGCCGGACTCGGTGAGTTCGGTCGCCCGCGCCTTGGCTGTCTCCATGTTCCCGTCGACGAGTTCGAGGTCCGCGCCGTAGGCCTTGAGCAGTTGTCTGCGCTCCGGCGATTTCGACGCGGGCATGACGATGGTGAGGTCGTAGCCACGGGCCGCACAGACGACCGCCAAACCGATGCCCGTGTTGCCGCTCGTCGGTTCGACGATTCGGTCGCCCGTGTGGAGTTCCCCTGCGCGCTCCGCGGCCTCGACCATCGCCAGCGCGGGTCGGTCCTTCGCCGACCCGCCGGGGTTGAACGATTCGAGTTTCGCCGCAACGGTCGCACCCTCGGGAGAGCGGACGTGGACGAGCGGCGATCCCACGGCGTCGAGGATGGATGATTTCATGTTTCACGGTACGAATCCCACGCCTAAACACCTACTGGACTCCGGCAGAGGGTGCCGGAAGCGAGAATTCTTATCCGCGTTGGTTCCCATCCTTCGAACATGGAATCGACAAAACCGAACCCCGAGTGGGACGCGAGCGAACACAGCGAAGCGATAGACGCCTTCGAATCGGGTCTCGGCGAACTCACCTACCGAGTCTGGGGCGCGGATTGGTGCGGCGACTGCCAGTCGTGCCTGCCGGACTTCTTCGCCGCACTGGAGGCCGCGGGCGTGGAGGACGAACGAGTTCACGTCTACGAGGTGGACGACGACAAGAACGGCGAACTCACCGAGGAGTACGACGTGACGCTCATCCCGACCATCGTGGTCGAGCGTGCGGACGAGGAAGTCGCCCGATTCGAGGAGGAAGAGGACCTGCCCGCGGCGGACTACCTCGCGCGCCGACTCTTCGAAAGCGACGCGTTGGCCTGAGGATTCGATTACGTTTCAATTCCGCCTCCGTTTTTCTCACCGTCGTAACCGCAGCAGCACGACCGAAAGGAGCGTGACGACCGCGAGGTACGCGACGCCCAAGCCGAGGGTTTCGACCGTGATTCCGCCCCCGAACTGGGCCTCGACGGCGAGCGCGGACGGGTAGTGGCCGGGAAGCAGTTCGACCGGCAGGTCGGGGGTCGTGGCGGGGTTCTGGAAGAGAAACACGTCGATCGACGGCCCGAACAGCATGAGGTAGACGCCCGGCAGACGACCCAAGACGATGCCGACGAGCGCGCCGACGATGCCGTAGGTCACGGCCGCGAGCAGGGTCGCGAGGGCGATTTCGCCCGGTCGGTTCGGGCCGAGCGTCACGAGCAGAACCCCCATCGAGACGGCCGTCACGAGTACGCCCACGACGGCGAGGAGGCCAAGTCTGGCGGTGATCAGTTCGCCGGGTCGATACCCCGCGAGGACGAGGCGAGCGTCCGCGTCCCGTCCCGCGTGGGTGCGGAAGAACCCCGCGAATCCGCCGACCAGCGCGCCGACCAGCGGCGCCAACAGAACCGGATACACCGTCGAGAGCGACGCGGTGGTCGTCCCGCCGCCGGGGAGGTGAACGGGCGTCGGCGCGTCCGGGGTGAGAAACGAGACGACGCCGAGGAAGTAGGTGGGCAGGAAGACGAACATGGCGAGCAACAGCGGGTTCCGCGCGTAGCTTTTCAACCCCGCAACCGTCGCGGTGACGACGCGGCCCGTCCGTGAACCGCTTCCAGGCGCGTCGGATGCGGCGTGATTCATACGGCCGCACCTCCCGTGGTGCGGCCGTACGCGAGCGAAACGAGAACGAGGAGGACGAGGGCGTAGGCCCCACCGGCCACCACGTCGCCGGTAGTGATGGTTCCGCTCACGACCGCCGATTCGAACAACGTTTGGGGATAGTGAAGCGGGAATATCTTGACAAGCGGCGAGTCGGTCCCGACGAGTCCGCTGCCGAGAAAGAGGTCGGCGTCCGCGAGAAACACCAGCGCGAGCGAGCCTTCGAGTTCGCGGGGGACGAGCGACCCGACGAGCATGCCGAACAGGCCGAAGACGAACCCGGCGAAGACGAGCGCCGCGAACGCCGCCGCCGGTTTCGCGGGCGAGACGTGTCGCCAGAGCGCGGCGAAGGAGAGGAGCGCGGCGACGACTGTCACGCCACACAGAGTCACCAACCGCGAGAGAAACAGTTCGGTTCGGGGAAAGCCACAGAGGACGAGTCTTCGGTCCGCCGCCGTCGCGCTGACGACCTGAAAGACGCCGACCATTCCGGCGAGGAACGCCGTCGCGAAGAGCGCGCCGGTCATCCGGGCGACGGTGGCGGGCGGGGCGGGCATCGACGGCATCTCGGGAAACGACGCGAGCGCCAACCGCATGATTTCCACGACGACTATCGGAAAGCCGAGCAGGAGGACGACCGACACCGGTTCGCGGACGAACGACGCGACGTGCGATCTGACGCCGGTTGCGAGCCTCATTGCTCCTCCAGCGCGCCGTCCCGGAGTTCACAGACGCGGTCGAAGCGCTCGCGTTCGTTGATGAGGTGGGAAATGATGACGATGGCAGTCCCGTCCTCGCGGAGTTCGTCGGTCAGGTCCCAGAAGGCGAGGTACGTCTCCCAGTCGAAGCCCGTGTACGGTTCGTCCAGCAGGAGGACGCTCGGTTCGTGGAGCAGGGAGACTGCGAGGTTCACCTTCTGTCGGTTGCCGCCGCTCAGGTGGTCGATTCGCCTGTCGAGAAAGCGCTCGAAATCCAATCGCTCCGCGAGCGTCCCCGTTCGGGACTCGATTTTAGAATCCGAGAGACCGTACCCCTCGCCGAACAGTCGAAACGTCTCGCGCGGCGTGAGTCGGTCGTAGAGTCGCGGTTCCTGCGGACACCACCCGACGGTCCCGTCGCGTTCGACCCGCCCGGAATCGGCTTCGATCGCACCTACCAACGTCTTCAGGAGCGTCGATTTCCCGCTCCCGTTCTCGCCGACGATGCCGACGATTTCGCCGGCGCGAACGTCGATGCTCGCGCCAGTGAGCACTTCCACGTCCCGCGAAAACGGGAGATGTGAGCCGTACCGCTTCTCGATGCCGTCCGCTCGCAGGACGACGCTCGGTTTCGACGTTTGTTGATTTTCTAAATTCGGCATATACTGAATATTCCGAAGACAACGATTTAGTGTTTTCGCTGCCAACCCCCGTCCATGGACGACCCCGAGGAAACCCGGGAGGAGAAGCGCGAAGCGGCCCGCGAGGAGGTCATCGAGGCGATAGAACGCTCCACGTCGATTTACGGCGTCAAGCGAAGCTACGGTCGGTTGTACGGCATCCTCTTTTTCGCCCACGACCCGCTCTCATTGGACGAGTTGGTCGAGGAGAGCGGCTACGCGAAGTCCACCGTGAGCGACGCGATGAGCACGTTACAACGGTTTCACATGGTGAACCGCCGGTCGAAACCGGGGGAAGGAAAGCGGGCGTTCTTCGAAGCCGAGACGGATCTGTGGCACGTCGTTCAGGAGTTCCTGCAGACCGAGATACGACGCGAGACGCAGATCATGTCGCGCGCGCTCGCCGACGCCGAGGAGCAGTTGGAAGCGGCAGGCGCGGACGAGGACCTCGAAAAAGTTCGGCGACTGCGGCGGTTGTACGACCAGACGGATATGCTCATCAGCGTCCTCGGTCGGGTCCCGCTGGACCGATTCATGAACCTCGTCAAGCAACTCAAACGGGAGTAGTGAACGCTACTCCGGCGCGAGGTCGTCCGCCCACTCCAACCCCGCGTCGATGTCCGTCACGGGCGGCGAGCAGGTGAACGAGCGACAGACGTAGAGCGTCGGTTCGCCGGACGACTCGCGGTCGGCCCAAATCGGCGGCACGCTCTCCAATCCGAGTTCATCACACCACTCCGTCACGCCGTCCTCCGTCGGCGGGCGTCGGGTCAGAATCCGCGTGGGAAGGAGGGTTTCGGAGAGCCGTTCCCGCCACGACGCCGGGAGTTCGTCACCCGCGACGGTCAGTTCGAGCGACCCGGTCGCGTTGCGGTCGGCGGCGAGCGCCAGCGTCGCGTACTGGAAGGGGTTCGACTCGATGGTCCGAGCGTGGGTTTCGAGCACCGCTTCCGGGACCTCGGCGAACGCCTCGTCGGGCGCGAACTCCGAGAGGACGGCCAGCACGTCGGTCGCAACGCCCAGACTCGACGGGGTGGACTGGTCGGCGAGTTCCTGCGGACGGGCGACCAGTCGCTCGCCGCTCTCGGGCGTGAAGTACAGCGTGCCGCGTTCTTCGTCCCAGAACTCGCGTTCGATGGCACGCGCGAGGTCGAGCGCGAACCCGAGGCATTCGGGATTCCCCGTCGTCTGATAGAGCGAGAACGCACCGCGCGCGAGGAAGGCGTAATCTTCGAGGTAGCCCTCGATGGCGACATCATCGTCCTTGAATCGCCGCGAGAGTCTCCCTTCCTCCTCGTCCCACAGGTGCTCGCGAACGAAGTCGAGCGCGTCCGCCGCGAGGTCGGTGTAGTGGTCGGCGAGGACGAAACCGCCCTCCGCGAGCGCGGCAATCAGCAGACCGTTCCACCCCGCCAGAATCTTCTCGTCGCGGGGCGGGTGGTTCCGTTCCTCGCGGGCTTCGAACATGGACAGGGTGGCCCGTTCGAGCAGGTTCCGAACCTCGTCCTCGGGTAGGTCGTACTTCTCCGCGAGGTCCGGGATATCCGTGGTCAGGGTCAACACCGTCTTCCCCTCGAAGTTGCCCGATTGGGTGACGCCGTAACGTTCGCAGACGATGTCCGCCACCGTCTCGTCGTCGATGTCGTCGTCATCGCGCTCGTCGTTGACGGCCTCGTACACGTCGCTCGGCGTCCAGACGTAGAACGGCCCCTCCTCGTAGCTGCCCTTCTCGTCCTCGCTTCGGGCGTCGAGCGTGCTGTAGAACCCGCCGTCGGGGTGGCGCATCTCGCGTTCGAGGAATTCGAACGTCTCGCGGACGACGTCGGCGTATCGGTCGTCGCCGGTGAGCCGATACCCCTCGATGAGTACGCGGGGCAGTTCCGCGTTGTCGTAGAGCATCTTCTCGAAGTGCGGCACCGTCCACTTCCGGTCGGTCGCATAGCGGTGGAACCCGCCGCCGATGTGGTCGTACATCCCGCGGTTCACCATCGCGTCGAGCGTTTCGACCGCCACGTCGCGGTACTGGGTCGCGCCGGTCCTGTCGTACGCCCGGAGGAGCAAGTCAACTCGCGCCGGTTGCGGGAACTTCGGCCCCCCGCGACCGAACCCGCCGTACTCGCGGTCCGCGGTGCGGACGGTCTGCTGGCCCGCGCTTTCGAGCAGTTCCGGGCCGGGCGCGTCGTCGGCCTCGGGCGTCGATTCCAGTTCACCCTCGATGGCGTCCGTCCACTGCTCGCCGCGGTTTTTCATCTCCTCGGGGTTCTCCTGCCACGTGTTCTTCACATTTTCGAGCAGTTCGACGAACCCGGGTCGTCCCTGCTGGGAACGCTTGGGGAAGTACGTCCCGACGTAGAACGGTTTGCCGTCGGGGGTCAGCCACGCCGACAGCGGCCACCCGCCGCCGCCCGTCACCTGCTGGCAGATGCTCATGTAAATCGAATCGATGTCCGGGCGCTCCTCCCTGTCCACCTTTATCGGGACGAAGTTCTCGTTCAGCAGTTCCGCCACCTCCTCGTCCTCGAAGCTCTCTTCCTCCATCACGTGACACCAGTGGCAGGCCGAGTAGCCGATGGAGAGGAAGATGGGAACGTTCCGCTCCTTCGCCGCTTCGAGCGCGGCCTCGTCCCACGGTTGCCAGTGAACCGGATTGTCGGCGTGCTGGCGGAGATACGGACTTTCCTCCTCGTCCAGTCGGTTGCGTTCGGTGGGCGCGGTCATATCCGTACTGAGTCTATTGAAGGAGGTAAAGATGGGGATTCGCTCGACGGACGACCGAACCGCTCCTCCTCCTCTTTCAGAAAATCCAACAGCTCATATCCGTCGCCGGCGTAGAGTGTTCACATGTCCGAAACAGGCATCGACGAGGCGTTCGCGGAGGAGATAGCGACGACCTGTCGGACGGGGATCGGGGACACGCTTCGGAGCGTCATTCACTTCACGCCGACCGACTCGGAACTGCTCTACCTTCGTAGCGACCTGTACGGCGGGGACCGAGCGGTGGCGAAGGAACGAAAGGCCGTCTTCGTCGCCAACGAACGGCTCGGCTTCGGGACTCACGAGACGTATCGACGCCTCGGCGAAGAGGGATTCGAACCGATCCTCGGCGAGTACGAACTCACCATCCGCGCGTTCGCCGACGGGTTCGTCAGCCGCGTCATCGTCGGCGACCACGGTATCCTCATGACGAGCGATAACCTGCCGATCGCCGATTTCGAGGACGTGGCGGTGTCGATTCGGAAGCAACTGGAGGATCGGTTCGGCCCCGAGTAACCACGAACGTGCATACATCATCGGTGTCAAACGGCAACGTTTACACCGCTGTGCGCATATCGTGCCCACATGAGCGAGACCGTACTGTTGGTGGGTGGCGGCGGCCGTGAACACGCAATCGCCCGAGCGCTGGACGACAGCGACACAGCCCTGTATGCCTGTGCGGGCAATCGAAATCCGGGAATCGCCCGTCTCGCGGACGGGTTCGAGACGCTCGAAACGACGAACACGACGGCAGTCGTCTCCTACGCGGAGGAGGTCGGCGCGACGCTCGCCGTCGTCGGTCCGGAGGGACCCCTCGCCGCGGGCGTCGCGGACGCGTTGAACGACGCCGGAATCTACGCGTTCGGCCCGAACGCCGACGAAGCGCGCATCGAGACGGACAAGGCGTACCAGCGCCGGTTCATGAAGGAACACGGGGTTCCGGGCTGTCCCGATTTCGAGACGTTCGACGACATGGAGGCGGCCTGTGAGTACATCGACGAGTACGATGGCGACCTCGCGGTCAAACCCGCCGGATTGACGGGCGGGAAGGGCGTCAAAGTCATCGGCGACCAGGTGACCAACGCGGAAGCGAAGGAGTACCTCCGCGACAGCGATTACGACCGCGTGGTCCTCGAAGAGCGACTCGTCGGCGAGGAGTTCACGGTTCAAGCGCTCGTGGCGAACGACCAACTGCGCGTCACGCCCGCGGTTCAGGACCACAAGCGCGCCTACGAGGGCGACGAGGGGCCGAACACGGGCGGCATGGGAAGCTACAGCGATGCGGGCCTCGAACTCCCGTTCATGACCGAGGAGGACTACCACGAGGCCGTCGAAGTGCTGGAAGCGACCGTCGCGGCGCTGGACGACTATCGAGGCATCCTCTACGGACAGTTCATGCTCACCGCCGACGGCGTGAAGGTCATCGAGTTCAACGCCCGGTTCGGCGACCCCGAAGCGATGAACACCCTGCCGGTTCTCGCGACCGACTTCCTCGACGTTCTCGTCGCCGCGCGCGAAGGCGACGACTTGCCCAAACTCACCTTCGCGCCGAAGGCGACCGTGTGCAAGTATGCGGTGCCTGACGGCTATCCGACCGACCCTGAAGCCGGAGCGAAGGTGAAAATCAGCGAGGAGAACGCGGGCGACGCGATCCTGTTTTACGCCAGCGTCGACGAGCGCGACGACGGGATTTACACCACCACCTCCCGCTCGTTCGCCGTTGTGGGGCTTGGCGAGTCCATCGCGGACGCCGAGGAGATCGCCGAAGACGCGCTTTCGGTCGCCGGCGAGGAGGGCCTGCACATGCGCCACGACATCGGAACCGAAGCGCTCCTGCGACGGCGAATCGACCACGTACAAGAACTGCGTAACTAATCGTAACGACCGCATTACGGAGCGGTCAATCGGCCTATAATCAAGTCACCTCGACCTGATGAATTCGTATGGAACAACTGACCGCGGACGAAATATTCGACGTACTGTCGCATCGTCAGCGTCGCCACGTCCTCTCCACCCTTTTGGACAGCGGCGACGAAATCACCGTCTCGGAACTCGCGGAGATGACCAGTTCGAAATCCGACGGCGACGCATCGCGTATCGAAGTCGGCCTCCATCACTCCCATCTCCCGCGTCTCGAAGGGATGGGAATCGTGGAGTACGACCGCGACGCCGAGACGGTCGAACCGACCGCCGCCGTCGCCGAACTCGAACCGTTTTTCGAACTGGCGGGCGAGCGGTGAGAAACCGGTCGAACGGGGGAGAGGTAGGTTCAAGCTAATTCGAACGAAAGTCGGGACCGTGAGCGACGACACGACCCGGCGTCACGAGCGAATCACGCGCCACGAAACGCCCGGCGGCCTGAACTCCTTGCAGTATTGGACGAACGCCCGGAGTCCACTTCGGGTCGCGATACACTACCTCGTCATCTGGCTCGTCCGAATCAATCCGAGCCTTCGACTGAAGAACTGGCTCCTTCGAGGCATCGGCGTCTCGGTCGGTCGCGGGGTGTCGTGGGGGTTGGAATCGACGCCGGACGTGTTCTGGCCCGACCTCATCACCGTCGAGGACCACGCCATCATCGGCTACGACGCGACCATCCTCTGTCACGAGTTTTTACAGGACGAGTACCGGACCGGCGAAGTCGTCATCGGCGAACGCGCGATGATCGGCGCGAACGCGACAATCCTCCCCGGCGTGGAAATCGGCGCGAACGCGCAGGTCGCGGCCAACTCGCTGGTGACGCGGGACGTGCCGCCGGATACGACGGTCGCGGGCGTCCCCGCCACCGAGATGTCGAGCGAGAGAGTGACGTAGTCGGCGTTCTGCCCGATGTGCACATCGGTGGTTCAATCCTCCACGCTCCGCTTCATCCATTCGAACTGTTCTTCCAGCCGTTTTCGTCCCACGTCCGTCAGCGAGAACACGTCGTACAGCCCTTCGACGCGCTTTTCGACGTGGCCGCTTTCCACGAGTCGTTCGAGCGTGGCGTAGTATCGTTTCGGCTCTATCTGTTTGTCGTACCGCGATTCCAGTCGCGTCTTGAGTTTCTGGCCGCGAAGTTCGCCGGCCTCGGCGAGGAGGATGCACATGTCTCGACGGGTGCCGCTCTGGTGCCAGCGCGTCATGCTCGGGAGTGGGACGGCGGCCTTCACGTGGCTTTCGGGTTGGAACCGATAGCTTCGACTGTGTTCCCTCCGAACCGCCGCGTATGAGCACCTCGAACGACGGAATCACGGCACGCTACTTCGAAACCGACCACGAGCGCGTCCTCGAATTCTCACGCGAGGGCAGAAGCGCAACGGTCGCACAGAACCGCGACGGGTACGGAATGCTGAAAGTTCGGGAGACACCGGAGAGTCCGGAACTAGAACGGTACTACGGGTTCGACATGGCGCTCGACCACGTCGCGGAACTGCTGTCCGTTCGACCGAACGACCTGCCGGTTCCCGACCGCGCGTCGGATATGGGAATGTAAAAATTCGGACACAGGCGGCGTCGAAACCCGACTAACATCTCCAGTCAACGATGGGAGACAGGTACGCAAAAAGAGATTTCTGATGACATATACCCCCACAAACCTTTTCTCCGGTGATTGAGTGGCCTTCTGTAATGGCTACCCTGAGCGAACTTCTGGAGGACCTCGTCGGAGGTGTCGACGCAGTGTTTCTCTTCTCCCCGAGCGGGTCGTACTACGAACGGTTCGCGGACCTCAACGACACCGACGTGGTCGTCGTTGCTCCCAGCAACAACATCGGCGCGAGCGACTTCGTGGAACTGCCGCTCGAATTCGAGAGCGTCAAAGACCGCATCCGATTCGGCATCGAGGGGGCTATCGATAACGGACTCGCGGAGGACGGTGACGAGTTGACGTGCGTCGCGAGCATGTTCGACGACGGCGTCGATACCGTCACCCGCGTCAGGGCCGACGAGGACGTTCATTCGGGAATCTACGACCTCTTCGCCAACTCGCGGGCCGATCCCGGCGTCATTCGCGACGTGTTCGAAGTCGCCATCGAACTCGGGAAGAAGGGGCAGAAGGGCAAACCCGTCGGCGCGCTGTTCGTCGTCGGCGATGCGGGCAAAGTGATGAACAAGTCCCGTCCGCTGTCGTACAACCCCTTCGAGAAGAGCCACGTGCACGTCGGCGACCCCATCGTGAACGTCATGCTGAAGGAGTTCTCCCGACTCGACGGCGCGTTCGTCATCTCCGATTCGGGAAAGATCGTCTCGGCGTACCGCTACCTCGAACCGTCCGCGGAGGGCGTGGACATCCCGAAAGGACTCGGGGCACGGCACATGGCGGGCGGTGCCATCACCCGCGATACGAACGCCACCGCCATCGTCCTCTCGGAGAGTGATGGCCTCGTCCGGGCGTTCAAGGGCGGTGAAATCATCCTCGAACTGGACCCGGAGGCGTACTAGATGGCGGACTGGCAGGTACTCCTCCAGCAGGAGTATCGCGTCGTTCTCGCACTCCTCATCCTCATCGTCGGCGGTATCGCGGGCTATCTCCTCGGCCGATTGAACATGCGTATCCTCAAAGCGGCCGGCCTCCCCGAAGTCGTCGAAGGGACGCCCTTCGAACGGACCGCCCGCAGCCTCGGAACGACGACGGTCTCGCTCATCGCACGTCTCACCTCGTGGTTCATCTACGGCGTCACGATTCTCCTCGCGCTCAACACGGCCGAACTGCCGCTCAGCACCCAACTATTCTGGCAAATCATCCTCTTCACGCCGCAGTTGTTCGTCGCGGCGCTGGTGTTCATCATCGGGTTCGTCGTCGCGGACAAGGCCGAACTGCTGGTGAGCGAACGCCTTCGGAGCGTCAAACTCCCCGAAGTCAACGTCATCCCGCGAATCGTCAAATACAGCATCGTCTACATCTCGTCGCTCATCGCCCTGAGTCAGATCGGAATCGCGGTACTCACCCTCCTCGTCCTCTTCGGCGCGTACGTCGCCGCCGCCATCGTCTTCGGCGCGGTGGCGTTCTGGGACCTGCTTCGCTCCTCGGCGGCGGGTATCTACCTCCTGCTCAATCAGCCCTACGGCATCGGCGACGAGATTCGCGTCGCCGGCAATCAGGGGATAGTTCAGGAGGTGGACATGTTCGTCACACATATCGAAAACGACGGCGAGGAGTTCATCATCCCGAACCACCTCGTCTTTCGAAAGGGAGCGGTTCGGCTCCGTAATTAGCCCCCTCAAAAACCGTTTTTCTCGCCCGGTACCCGAATTCAGTCGAGCATCTGCGCTGCGATCGTGTTCCGCAGGACTTCGCTCGTCCCCTCGTAGATCTCGTTCAGTTTGGCGTCGCGGTAGTAGCGTTCCGCGTCGAAATCGGTAGTGTAGCCGTAGCCGCCGTGGATCTGGATGCCCTCGTTGGCGACCTCCCGACTGATTTCGCTGGCGAACAGTTTTGCCTGCGCGGCCTGCTTGATGAAGTCCTCGCCCCGAATCTTGCGGTCCGCGGCTTGGTGCATGAGGAGTTTGGCGGCCTGCACCTTCGTGTCCATGTCGGCCAGTTTGTGCTGAATGGTCTGGAAGTCGCTGATGGGGCGGTCGAACTGCTCGCGCTGCTGGGCATATTCCAGCGCGTCGTCCCGTGCGGCGCGGGCGAGGCCGATGCTCCGCGCGGCGATGGTGATGCGCCCGCCGTTGAGCGTCTTCAGCGCGTGGACGAAGCCGCGTCCCTCCTCGCCGAGCAGGCGGTCCTCGGGGATACGCATGTCGTCGAAGCGAAGTTCGGCGGTCGGACAGCCCTTGTCGCCGAGTTTGTGCTCGGTTCCCTCAACGTGGAAGCCGTCGTCCTCCTCGGGGCGGACGACGAACGACGAGATGCCCTTGTTGCCCGCGTCGGGGTCCGTCTTGGCGAAGACGGTGACGGTTTCGGCGACGGAGCCGTTCGAAATCCAGAGTTTACCGCCGTTGATGACGTACTCGTCTCCCTCCTTCTCCGCGGTGGTGTCCATCGCCGGAACGTCGCTGCCCGCGCCGGGTTCCGAGAGCGCGAACGCGCCGATGTCGGTGCCCTCGTTGAGCGGCGTGAGGAACTCCTCTTTCTGCTCCTCGTTCCCGAACTCGTAGAGCATGTTGCCCGCGAGGCTGGTGTGGGCCGCGACGATGGTCCCGAGGCCGCCGCTTCCGCGCGAGATCTCCTCTAGGCCGATGGCGTAGGAGTGGTAGTCGAGTCCGGCCCCGCCGTACTCCTCGGGGAAGGGCATACCCATCAGGCCGAGGTCCGCCATCTCCGAGACGAGGTCGCTGGGGAACTCGTCGGTTTCGTCGATGTCCGCCGCGCGAGGTTTGATCTCCTCGTCCACGAACTCCGCGACCATGTCCCGGATCTGTTTCTGCTCTGCGGAGAGACTGAAGTCCATAACGGAAAATGCGTGCAGTCAATCCTTTACTTTTCCCATCGCGATCGGTCCCGCTACACCGGTCGTCGTTTACGACAGTCGCTTTCGGACGGAGTCCAGCGTGAGGACACCCTGAATGAGGTACGACGCCTCCTTGTTCTTCGGCGCGATGGTGGCCGCGCCGAGCAGGAGCGCGCCGCGCTTCGCGTTGCCCTTCTGGAAGGCGTAGCCCGCCTGCGCGAGCAGGGACAGGATGTTCAGCTTGTCGAAGGAACTGCTCCCGTTCCCCTGTAACGCTTTCAGCGGTCGCTCGTCGCTCGGTGCCGCGGACGGGAGGAGTCCCAAGTTGGCTCGTGCGAATCGAAGTAGCGTTCGAATCATGGATTAGAGTATTAGTCTCCTCCGGGGTAGACCTGTGGTGCGAACTCGAAAGGAGTTGAAGTGGGGAGACGAACGGACGGGTCGAACGCCGCGTTCGAAACGTCTTACCGGCGTGAACCCGAACGGCGAACCATGTACGGCGTGGTGACGCGAAATCCCGAGGAACTCGAGTGGCCCGAGTTCGAGCGGGGCTTTTACGAGATGAAGGACGTAACGGGGCGCGCAACCGAACCGGTCGAGACGGGCGTGAACATGATTTCGTGTTTCGGCGACAGCACCGCCGCCGAAAACGACCCTTCGTTGGTGCCCGTGAGCGACGAGGGCGAACTGGCGACTCGCGAGCGACCCTACTTCGACTGGGGCTACATCTGTCCCACCCGCGAGGCGTACCGCGAAGGCCTGTTGGAGATGGTCTCCGACGCCGCCGAAGCGTACCCGGACGTTCGGTTGGACGACATCGGCTTTCCACGGGCAGAATACTGCCACTGCGAGCAGTGCGAGGCGGAATTCGCGGCGAGCGACTACGACGACTGGAAGGCGTGGCGCGCGAGCGTCATCACGGAATTCGTCGCGGAGGCGAGCGACAGAATCCCCGGTAAGACGTATCTGACGCTGTATCCCGACCCGTATCCCGGCCACCTCTACGACCGTGCCGGTCTCGATTTGGACGCGCTTTCGGAGTACGTGGACGAGTTCGTCGTCCCGCTGTACGACATGGCCTACTCCACGACGTACTGGCTGGAAATCATCGCCAGCGGGTTCGAGGACTTCCTCGACGCTCCGTTCAGCGTCGAACTCTACGCGGTCGATATCGACATCGACGACCTCATCCACGCCGCGGAAGTCGCGGACGCGTACGGAAACGACGTGTTCTTCGGCTACGAATCGGGCAACGCCCGCGCCGCGGTGCGGCGGATGGACGCGGATTCACGCGACGGCGTTACACACGGGGACTGAACCGTTCTTCCTTCCACGCGACCAGTTGCTCCCGGTCGCGGGTGTTGTCCGGGAGTTCGGCGAACCACTTCGCGTCCGTTATCTCCCCGTCCGGGTCACGGACCGTCGGCGTCGTCGTTTGCGCACACGCCTGAAACACGGGGAGGACGCCCCACGTCGAGTACTCCCCGCATCGAATCGCGGTGCGAGTCGCGATTCCCAACCCCTCGTAGTCGGCTTCGATGCCAGCCTCCTCGTCGAGTTCCCGCTCCGCCGCCTCGCGATAGGATTCGTCGGGATGGATGCCGCCGCCGGGGAGGACCCACATATCGACGCCGGCGTGCCAGACGAGGAGTACCTCGCGGGACGGGCGGTAGACGATGGTGTGTGCGCCGTACGGCGCGCCGTGTTCCGCAACTCGGTTGGCAAGCGTACGAAACCGACCGCGGGACACCTCGTAGTGCCGCGTGAACTCCAAAAATTCCGTGTGTCGCTCGGTCAGTCGGTGATAGGTCTGCTCCGCCCGCTGTTCGGCCTCCGTCGAGAGAAACCACAGGTCATCGAGCGTCATCGTGCAACTGACTGCCGACTACCCCTGAAGACGAACGAGAACCCGGCCGCGCGAAGAGTACGATCATGTGCCACGATATTCTAGCGGGCGAAATAAGCCTTCGGACGACGGCACTCGGGAATCGGTCGGTTTTTACGACCGGATGGGCTATCCGCCGGTATGAGCTTCGAAGAAGACGACGCGGTCATTCTGCACGACCAGCACAGCGAGTACGACGGCGAATCGGGAACGGTGACGCAGGTCATGGAGAACATGTTCGGTGACGCCACCTACACCATCAGCTTCGAGGACGGACAGGAGACGGGCATCCCCGAGGATTCCCTCGAAGCCGTCGAGGACGAGGAGTAACTTTTCTTCCTTCGATTCGTACGTTCCATCATGGCCAGCGTTCCGTTTCACTACATCGACCTGCGGGCATTCTGCTACGCGACCGAAGACGACCAGCGCGTCGAGGACTCCCTCCGCGCCTATCTCCCCGAGGAGGCCGAAATCGAGCGCACGAAGAGCGAGGGACATCTCGGCGACCGCATCCTCATCTTCTCGGCCCGGGTGGAGAACGCGGACGAGATGCGCAACGTGTTGACGAAACTCCGGGAACTCGACGACATCGGGCGGTTGCGCGACGAACTCGACCAGCGCGTGGACGAGAACTGTTCGTTTTTCATCTCGCTCGACAAGCAGGCCGCCTACCGCGGTGCCATCGAACTCGGCGACGGAATCACCCTCCGTGCGAAAGTCGAAGCCTATCCCGCGAAGAAGGATGCGGCCGTCGAGAACGCGCGGAAAGCACTCTCGTAATCGCGATTACCGGTTTTCGTCCGGAGTTAGGCCGACACAAAGTTTATCACGACTACCATTGAGGTGATAGACGTTACCACGCAACGCGTGGATGAGTATCATGCAAGAGTGTCCATACTGCAATTCCGACTTGCGTCGCGGTGGAAGTTCACGTACGACCCGCAACGGCAACCCGACCGGTCACAAAAGTACCGGAACAGAGTACGTGTCGTGTCCCGACTGCGGCGGCGTGATAGACGGCTTCTCGGCGCACTAACTACGATATCGTCGTGTTCCATTTTTGGTCTCTCTGACGTGTGGAGTTCGGCTCGGATTCAGTGATTACCAACACGCCCATTAGCGCCGCCCGAAATGGAAGCTCCATGGGACTCGTCGCCGAATACGAGATTACGTGCGAAGCCCTTCCGTTCGTCGACGTCGCCGAGTCCGCTTCCGAGGCGACGATGGAAATCGAACTCCAGTACAATCACGGCGACCTCCCCCCGTTCATCGTCCACGTGACGAGCGGAGCGACGGCGTCGGTGGAGCGCGCGTTCGAATCGACCGCCTTCGTCGCTGAGTACTCCCTCGTCGGACGTGCGGGCGGAACGCGCCGCTACCAAGTCCTCCCAGCTATCGGCGAGGAGGCACAACTCGGCGACCACATCGAGGACCTGTCGAACCTCCATTCGCTCGCCACCGCCGAGGCCATCATCGAGCGGATTCGCGTCACGGGAACTGGGTGGATTCAAACGGGTTGGTTCGCCGATAGACGGGCCTTCGACGAGTTCAGCGAGTTCTGGCGGCACAACGGCGAGTTTTCGCTGCGGCGACTCACACACGACGGCGAGCCCGAAGCGCCGGGAGACGGACTGACGAACCGTCAACACGAGGCGCTCCGAACCGCCTACGAGATGGGATATTTCGAAATTCCGCGGGCGGCGTCGCTGGACGACGTCGCCGTCGAACTCGGAATCTCCCCGTCGTCGCTCTCCGAGCGACTCCGGCGCGCACAGACGCACCTCGTGGAGACGTCCGTGGCCTCGACATGGCCCCCGTTGCCCGACTGAACCGACCGTCGATTCGGCGGGTGATATAAACGGCCGTAGGATTTCGAGTCATCCTTAGTCGACTTCCCTGTCAACCAGTACATCGAGATGGAGACAGTCACCTCGGCCGATGGAACGCGTATCGCGTACGAACGACACGGAGACGGGCCGCCGCTCGTCCTCCTCCACGGCGGATCAACGCGACACTACTGGGAACCGCTTCTCTCCCGGTTCACGGACGAATTCACCGTGTTCCTCTCGGACAGACGAGGACGCGGCGACAGCGGCGATTCCGAGGAGTACAGTATCCGGCGCGAAGTCGAAGACGCTCGCGCCGTCATCGATGCCGTCGATGGAAAACCGACCCTATTCGGACACTCCTTCGGCGGCTTGCAAGCGATAGAAACCGCCCGCATCGAACCCGTTCGAGCGGTCGTCGCCTACGAACCGGCGTATCTCGTCGGAGCGTACAGGGAACAAGCTGACCTCTCCGAGCGGATGCAAGAGCAACTCGACGACGGCGCGCCTCATGAGGCGATGAAACTCCACCTCCGGGAAGTGCTTCACGACCGAGAGCCACCCGACTTCGACGGATGGCTCGAGGCGTGGCCCCCGTGGCCAGCCTGCGTGGAACATGTCGAAAACACCGTCAGGATGGACCGTGCCCTCGAAAAGCACCGTCTTCCCGACACTCTCGACGTGGACGCACCTGCGCTCCTCCTGTCTGGGACCGACGGCCCGTCCCACCTCCGGGACAGCGTCCGCGCGGTTCACGACGCGATTCCCGACAGTCGCCTCGTCGAGTTCGACGGCCTCGGGCACAGCGGCCCGACGGAAGCGCCGAAGCGCGTCGTTGCGGAAGTGCGCGACTTCCTCGATGACGCGGGATCACTGTGGAGACGCTCTCATTAGTGGCGTTTACGGCGTCACGGTTCGCATCGAGGCGCGGAACGCCAGTTTGATTGCCGCGCGGACTGGGACCGATTCGAGAACTCTCGGCTCGAATCGCGGAGAAAGCTTATTATCGTGAAAGATTCAGAAGAAGTATGGGTTTAGATAGTGGGAATTGGATGGGAATGGACGACGAGGGTATGTATGCGGTGGACAGAGAGGATGACGGTTCGACGGATTCGGAAACGTCGGTCCGCGAAACGATGCTCAAAGCAACGATACTCCTCCTCGTCATTTTCGCCTCCTTCTTCCTCTTCGCTTGGATGATGTTCGGGTAGCAACCCCGAACTGCGGGCGGAACGTTTGAAGGGTATCGAAGGTGGTTACTTCCATCGATTTGGGGCAGAAGATAGGGACTTTACCGATTGAGGAGCGTGAACACCGCAGGAGAAAGTGCTCACCCGCACGAAACATAATTTTATTTATGGGTAACGACCACGTGTCAAAGCCGAACGTGACGGCCTTCGACGACATGCACCTCGTCTGGAAGCTATTCTGGGCGGGTCTCGGAGTTCTCCTTCTCCTCTTTTGGGGAGCCATACTTCTCGCCGTGCTGTAACGTCTGCACCGCGGACCGCACACCAGTCGATGGGAATACCGGGAGTGCACCGCGTTTCGCTCTCCCTGTGCAGTCTCCTTCGAATTTGCTCGGCACAGTTTTCCCGCTCACGACCGTTGTTCGCGGAGAATGTGCGGGACCGGATTCGAACAACGCCCGGATGATTCTGCTCACTCACTCCGTTCGCTACGCAGACTGCATCCGGTCTAATTCGAATCCTCTTCACAATTTTGCCACTCGCGGCGTTGCTCGTGGCAAAATGTGCGGGACCGGATTCGAACCGGCGGACCCCTACGGGACAGCGTCCTAAGCGCTGCGCCGTTGGCCTAGCTTGGCTACCCGCACGCAGTATTGGATTTTGAGGTGCGAGATAAGAAACTGTCGTTCTCCGCGGACGAGCGTTTATATCCGATGGCGCGTGATTTTCGGTCGTGTATCGGGCACGTGACCAAGTGGAAAACGAATCGTGGCTCGCCGAACTCCAGCAGGCAGCAGACCGCCTCGAACTCGAAACCGGCGCTCGCTCGCGGGCGGCGGACCTCTTTCTCTCGACCGTCTCCAGCGCCGACGACCCCGAGGAGCGCTCCAAGCGCGCCGTCGCGGCCGCCAGCCTCTACGCCGGGTCGCTCATCGAGGGCGACCAGCGCTCACAGCAGGCCGTCGCCGACGCAATCGGCGTCTCGCGGTTGACGATCCAACAGCGCTGGAAGACGGTTCTCGAAGAAGCGGGACTCCAACCGCCGTCGTGGTAGGTCAACGAAAAGGATTCAGTCGCGTCCGCCGCCGTCCGGGGTCAAGTTGCCGTGTTCGTCTATCTCCCCGGCGACGATTCGCGTGCTGGAGATGATGTCGCCGTCCTCGGCCTCGACGTGCGGAACGACGACGATTTCGAGGGGGTCGAAGCCGCGTTCGGTGCGGAGTTCGTTGATTCGCTCGCCGCCGTGTTTCGTCTCGGGGGAGACGATGAGTACGTCGAAGCGCTCCTCGGTGGCGATGCCGGTCGGTTCGGTGAGTTTCCGAACGTCGAACTCGCGGCCGTGTTCCTCGGCGAACCCGCGGAGTTCGGATTCGAGCGCACGCTTTCGCTCCTCGAACGGGCGGACGTGTCTCTCGACGTTTCGAGTCGCCGGAGCGAGTTCGTCGCTCGTCAACCCGACGGTGACGTCACCCAACTCGAACGCTCGCTCGAACAACGCCCGATGTCCGTCGTGAACCGGGTCAAACGTCCCACCCAACGCAACGTCCATACTCCGGCGAATGGTTCCGCGTGGTTTATCACCTTCGGAACGCCGTGCTATCATCGGACGGGCCGTGCAGCCTCGCGATACCGACGGTAAATTCCCTCCGCCCACTCGACGAACGCGGGACGATCGCAGTCCACGAGCGCGCGGAGCTGTCCGTCCTCGTCGTAGGCTCCCGCGAGCGCCCACCCGTCGCCGAGCGTCACGCCGATTCGTGCGGAGCCGTCGTACTGGTAGATGTCGATAGCGCGGGTGACGAGTCCGAATTCGAGCGGGTTGAGCGACCGTGCGGTTTCCAACGTGTCCGCGGGCATGACGAGTTCCGTCTCGATACCGTCGAACACGAGTTCCGCGTGTACGTCGTGATACAGGCGACTCAGGACGGGTGCGAGCATCCGAATCGTGTCCGTCTCCCGCGAACGGAGACGGTTCACGTACTCGCTCACCGGGGCCTGTGGCTGGTCGGGCGACGCGACGACGAGCGTGGCGTCGCATAACCACGCCGGGTCGGGAAGACGGGTTTCGGCCGGGAGGTGACGGAAAAACGCATCGAATCGCTCGATGGTTTCGAGCGTCTCCACGTAGTTTCCGTGCGTTCGCGCGACGAGTTCGCCGCTCGGCGTCAGGGCGTAGTTCCCGTCACGCTTTCGCACCCAGCCACGGTCGGCGAACTCGGAGAGGTTCCGCTGGGCGCTCCGGTGGGAGACGTCGAGGGAATCGGCGACGTCGCGCGGCGAACCGGGCGACTCCCGGAGGAGAGACAGCAATCGCAGTCGCTCCGGCGACCCGGCAAGAAACGCGACCGTCTCTTGGGTATCCATCGGGCCGATGTACTCGTGGGAGGGTTGTAAACGTCTCCCCGAGGCCGAATTCCCTCTCGGGGGCGAAACGTGATTCTTAAGGGCCGAACGGGTGTCGTTTCGTGTATGAGTGACGAACAAGAGGCCGACGCATCCGAAGAAGAGAACGAAGAAACACAGGACGGGCTGCAGGAAGGAGACTTCATCAGCCTCGATTACACCGCACGAACCGTCGAGGACGGCGATCTCGTCGACACGACCAGCCAAGAAGTCGCGGAAGAAGAGGACGTGGAGACTGACGAGCGCGACTTCAGCGCGCGCACCATCGTCCTCGGCGCGGGTCACATCTTCGAGGACGTCGAAGAGGACATCTACGGCAAGGAAGCGGGCGACGAGGGAACCGTCACCGTCGAACAGGCGTTCGGCGAATACGACAACGAGCAAGTCCGCACGGTCAGCGCCGACAAACTCTCGGACGAGGACCGCTACCCCGGCGCGAACGTCAACGTCGACGGCCAGCAGGGCTACGTCGAGACCATCATCGGCGGCCGCGCACGCGTCGACTTCAACCACCCGCTCGCGGGCGAGGACCTCGAATACGAGTACGAAGTCGTCGAAGAGGTCGAGGACGCAGAGGAGAAGGCGAAGGGCCTCTTCTCGATGTACATCGACGCGGACCTCGACATGTGGCTTCAGACGGACGAGGAAGAGGAGGAAGTCGAGAACGAGGACGGCGAGACCGAAACCGAGACGGTCGAGAAGGAAACCCTCTACATCGAGGCGACGCCGCAGCTGTCGATGAACCAGCAGTGGATGTTCCAGAAACAGCAGATCGCACAGGACGTCATCGACCGCCTCGACATAGACCGCGTCATCGTTCAGGAGACCATCGACGGCGCGGGTGCCGGAATGATGGGCGGCATGGGCGGAATGGGTGGTATGGGCGGTGCCGACCTCGAAGAAGCCCTCGAAGACGTCGACATCGACGAGGACGAACTCGTCGAGGAACTCGAAGAGGAAGGCGAAGAAGCCGAAGACGTCGAAGAGTAATCGAACCGAATCGTCTTTTTGGGTGAGCGAGCACTGTCGGGTATGCACTCCCCGACACGGCTCTTCCATCTCCATTTCAACACGCCCGACGTAAGCCACGCCGAAACCGAACTCGCCGCGAACGGACTGCCGCCGTACCGTCGATTCGGACGGGGCGACGGCGAGTTTCACGCGCTGGACGCGAGCGACCCCGTCCCGGACGGGTTTCGGCTTCGACTGCAAAACGCCCAACGCGGCTACGTGAACGTTACGATTGCACCGGGGCGACGCCCGCACTTCGACCACCTTGGCCTCTGTACCTCCGACTTCGAAGCGATCTGTAACCGTGCGGACGACGCGGGGTGGTCCGTTCGTGACCGCGACGGGCGACGAACGTTCGTCATGACGCCGTGGCGGTTCCGGGTCGAACTCCATCCCGACGGAAGCGACGTGGAGGCGGACCTCGGGTCGTGGGAAGAACTGCGGTTCGAGCGCGTCGAACTCGACGTTCCCGACTCGGATGCAGAGGATGAATTTCGGTCGGTATTCGGGGACGTTCCGGAACTCGTGTTTCAACACGCGGACGATGACGACGTACACGTCCCGCGGTTCGAACTCTCCGGTTCGTCGTTTCCGGCGGGAAAAACGGTCGAGACCGAAGCGTTCCTCTGACTCTCCCTCACCTCGTCGCGTTCTGGGAGCGGACGTTCGTAGCCGACCACTCGCCCGCGTTCGCCTTTCGAACGATTCCGGAGTCGATACTCGCGTTTTGGATTTCAACGGCGGGTTTCGGCTTCGTGTCGGGGTCGGTCACGTCCGGCGATACGGGTGCCGCGTCGGAGCGGTTCGGAACCGTCGTGTTGACCACCGTCAGCGTGTCCACGTTCAACGTGTCGAGGTTCGCGCCTTCGACCGTGATGTTGGTCAGGACGTGTCGCTCGATGACGCGGTTTTTCACGCCCGGGTCGAACAGGTCGCCGCCCGGCACGTTCCAAATCGAGCGGTTTCTGATGACGATTCTGTCCGCGGTCACGTTCTTCATCGTACCGTTTTGGATGTGAACCGTCGCGATGGAGACGTTTCGGAGGGTGACGTTTTTCTTGGGTCCGCTCTCGGTTCGCAAGGTTCGAACGTGTACCTCGTCCACCGTGGCGTTGTTCACCGTCGTATTCCGGAGCGCCCACGTCCTGACGGTCACGTCATTGACGGACACCTTGTACTGACCGAGTTGCAACAACGGGTTCGCCGCGGTTACTCCATCGCCAGCGACGACTCCACCGCCCGAGAATACGAGAAGAATCGACAAGATGACTGCGGCATACGTGCCGGTTCGGGTTCCCATACACGCCACGAACCGGAGCGACGGCATAAACGGCTTCGACCGTTTTCCCGAGTTCGGCGGGATAAGCCGTCGTTTCTCACTTTACGCTGATATGTGCGGGGAGGTCATCGCGGATGATGGTCTCACAGTACTCACAACGGACGCCGTCGGAGAGCACCTCGAACTTCGAATCGACCGGTTCGTCTTCCGTCGAGATGCAGTTGCTGTTGGGACAGGAGAGGATGCCGACGACGTATTCGGGTCGCTCCAAGCGGTGCTTTTCGGCCACCTCGTACTCGCGGATGATGTTGATGCTCGCGTCGGGGGCGATGAGGGAGAGCACGTCCACCTCGTTCTGACTCAACTCCATCCCCTCGACCTTCACGATGTCTTTCCGCCCCATTCGGTCGCTCGGAACGTTCATCCCGACGCTCACCGCCTCACCGTCGCTTCCGTCGATGCCGAGGATTGCGAGGACGTTGAGCGCTTGGCCGGCGCGGATGTGGTCGATGACGGTGCCGTTTCGAATCTTGCTGACGCGGAGTTCGTGGTCGCTCATTGGTCCTCCAGCATGGAGTCGAGCAGTGCCATACGCACTGGGATGCCGTTGTGTGCCTGTTCGAAGTACTTCGCGTGGGACGTCTCGTCAACCTCGGGTGCGATTTCGTCGACGCGGGGAAGCGGGTGCATGATGGTCAGGTCGTCACGCGCGTTTTCGAGCGTTTCGAGGTCGATACGGTAGTCGCCCGCGATGGCGCGGTATTCGTTCTCGTCCGGGAAGCGCTCGCGCTGGATGCGCGTGACGTAGAGGACGTCCAAGTTCGGAAGCACGTCCTCGATGTCCGTGTGTTCGCGGACGTTCGCCCCCGCCTCGTGGAGGTCGTAGCGAACGCTTCGCGGGAGTTTGAGGCTCCCGGGGCTGATGAAGTGCTGGCGAACGTCGAAGTTCGTTAGCGCGTGTGCGAGCGAGTGGACCGTTCGCCCGTACTTCAGGTCGCCCATGATGCCGATGGTGAGGTCATCCAGGCCCGCGTTCTCCCGAATCGTATAGAGGTCGAGGAGCGTCTGTGTCGGGTGATGTCCCGCCCCATCCCCGGCGTTGAGGAGGGGGACGTCGACGAACTCGCTCACCATCTTCGCCGCACCTTGGCTCGGGTGGCGCAACACGAGCGCGTCGGCGTAGCCTTCGATGACGCGCGTCGTGTCGGCGAGGCTTTCACCCTTCTTCACGCTCGACGATTCGACGGAACCCATGTCGACGACGTCGCCGCCGAGACGCTTGATGGACGTCTCGAAGCTCATCTTGGTGCGCGTACTCGGTTCGTAAAACAGCAACCCGAGGAGTTTTCCCGCGTGTCGGTCCCCGAACGCCGCCGGGTCGGCGTCGATTTCGGCGGCGCGGTCGAGGACGTCCTCGATATCCCGCCGCGAAAGTTGTTTCGTGTCGATGAGGTGGTCGTGCCGCATCGTTCGAAGAGGGGTTGTCACGCGCCTTGAAAGGCACGGGTCGTCCCCGAAATTTAAATCGGATGGCGGAACCACACCCGGCATGCTCGCCATCGCCGGTGGAAAGGGAGGCTGTGGAAAGACGACGACGACGCTCGGACTCGCGGGGGCGCTCGGGCGGATGCGCCGGTCGGTCGTAGCCGTGGACGCGGACGTTGACATGCCGGACCTACACCTGCTTGCGGGAGTCACAGACTCCCCAAACCTCTCGGCCGTCGCGGACGGCGAGCCGGTCGAGTCGGCGACCCATCCTCCCCCCTCCCTTACCGGCGTCGGAGTGGTTCCGGCACCGCAATCGGTAGCGGTGTCCGTTCACCTACCGACCGCGCTCCCTCGCCTTTCCTGTGCGGCCGACCATGTCCTCGTGGACTGTCCGGCGGGGGCGGGTCCCGACGCGGCGACGCCGCTCCGAATCGCGGACCATGTCCTGCTGGTAACGACGCCCGACCCGGCGTGTCTCCGCGACACGGCGAAAACCGCCGCGATGGCCCGTGCGCTTGGAACGACCATTATCGGAGTCGTCACGACCCGAGCGGATCATCCTCCATCGAAAATCGAGCGACTGTTCGACTGTCCGATGCTCTCGTCGATTCCCGACGGCGGCGTCGCAGCCCTCGTCGATGAGTCCGTTCGTCGGGGGTACGACCGCCTCGCGTCCGCGCTTCTGTCCAAACACTTATGAACGCCGTTTGAGTTGTCAATCGTATGGTAGCGCGGCTTTCGACCGGTGTCCCGGTTCTCGACCGGAAACTCGACGGGGGACTTCCACCGGGAAGCACCGTCGCACTCTGTGCCCCACCGGCCAGTCAGGCGGAACTTCTCCTGACCGAGTTCACCGCGAGTCGCCCGACGCTTTACTTGACGACCGATCGGGACGAAGAGGCCGTTAGTGCCGAGTTTCGACGGGAATCCAGCCGTCGAACGCCGGAGGTCAGATATATCCCGGGCGATGCGCCGCTCGACCACGCTCGGCGGTTGTTTCAGCGTCTTCGAAGCGATTCGACGCTCATCATCGACCAGATGAATCCCTTGGAGCGGGAGGACCCGACCCGGTATCGGAACTTCCTCAACGACTTGCAGGCCCACCTCCGGGGAACCAATAGCCTCGCACTCCTCCACTGTCTCGACGGTCGACAGGTCCCCGCCCAGCGGGATATCACGGAACATGCCGTCGACGTGGTGTTTCAACTCAGAACAGAAGTAACGGGAGACCGCGTCGAAAATCGGCTCGCCGTACCGAAGTTCCGCGGCGGACGGGCGCTTTCCGAAACGATCAAACTCGAACTCACGGAGTCGGTTTCCATCGACACCAGCCGCGACATCGCATAAATCGTTCGGGCACGTCGCTCTCGTCACGATTCTCACGGCCAGTGTTCACCGTCCGCGCACCTATCGTCGTTCGTCGATTCGACGCATCTGTTCCCGGTGGAGCGTGACGATCATATCCGAGAGGACGCCGAACATGAGCAACTGCAAGCCGAAGACGATGGAGATACCGGCGACGACCGCGAGTACTTCGTGTGAGATGTTTCGAGTGACCCATTCGACTCCCACGTAAACCCCCAGAAAAACACCGAAGAGGCCGCTCAACATCCCCACGCTTCCGAAGTAAAACAGCGGGTTGTTCGTCTTGGCCAGTTGATAGAGCGTCATGATGATGTCCCCGCCGTCCCAGAGCGGGTGGAGGTTCGTCTCCGAATCGTCCGGGCGCTCCTCGTACTGAATCGGGACGACGACCGTTGGAACGCCGTGTTTGACGCATTCGACCGCCAGTTCCGTCTCGACGCCGAAACCGTCCGAGGTGAGATACGCACGCTCCGCGGATTTGCGCGTGAACGCACGGTAGCCGCTCAGGATGTCCTTAAAATCCGACCCGTGTATGATGGAGAACGCACGATTGATGACGCGGTTGCCGAAGTGGTTCAGCCGCGGCATCGACCCGTCGTTCATCTCCGCAAACCGATTTCCGATGACGTGATTGTAGCCGTCGTCGAGCGGTTCCAACATCGTCCCGGCGTCCGCCGGGTCGTACGTTCCATCCCCGTCCAACATCAACACGTACTCCGTATTGATGTGTTCTAACCCCTCTCGAACGGCCTGTCCCTTCCCGACGCCGCTCTGCGTGATGACGCGTGCGCCGTGGTCCGTCGCCACGTCGCGGGTGTCGTCTTCGGAATCGCCATCCACCACGAGAACGTTCGAGAATCCCTGCTCACGAAACCCGTCGATGACTTCGCCAATCGTCTCGGCCTCGTCGAGCGTCGGAATGAGCACGCACACGTCCTCTTTGTCGGGCATTGTCGGGGAAATGGACACCGGGGTGTAAAAGCCCAACCTTTTGAGTCTGTCAGGGATGGGAGAGGTACCGACCCTCACCGCCCACCGACTGCCGGTCAATCCATAGATGTTTAAAACAAAACGACAAACGACCGGACATGAACCGGCTCGCAAAGGCCGCCGCTGTCGTCATCGCTGTGGCCGCAATTCCGTATCTCTGCTTTCTCGCGTTGTACGGACTGATTCGCCCCGACGGCTCGCCCGCCCGAAAGCGGGAATCGGAGCCGACGGTAAGTGTCATACTACCCACGTACAACGAGTCGGACATCATCGAGAAGAAGCTCGACGACCTGCTCGAACTCGACTATCCCATGGAGAAGGTCGAACTCGTCGTCGTGGATTCGAGCGACGACGAGACGCCCGACCTCATTCGAGAGTACTTCGCCAACCGCGAACACCCATCGCTGAACCTCATCGAGGAGGAGGAACGGCGCGGGCTCGCACCCGCGCTCAACGACGCGTACGCGGCCGCCGAGAACGAGATGGTGGTCAAAACCGACTGTGACTCTTACACCGCGAACGACGTCCTCCGCGTCGCGGCGGCAAACCTTGCCGACCCGGAGGTTGCGGCCGTGACCGGACAAAACGCCGACGTTCTCGGCGGGAGCGAAGTCGAGGAGGGGTATCGCGGCGTCCAAGCCCATATTCAAACGTTCGAATCGCATCTCGACTCCACCCTCATCTTCCACGGCCCGTTCTCGGCGTTCGAAAACGACGCCATCGTCCCCATCGACCCCGAATCGCTCGCCGACGACACCGAGCTCGCGTTGAAGATTCGACGCAACGGAAAGCGGGTAATCTTCGACCCCGAGATTCGCTACAGCGAGGCTTCCCACTCCGATTTCGGAAAACGCAGATTGCAGAAAGACCGGCGCGGAATGGGCTTGATTCGGTTGCTAGTGCAACATCGGGATGCACTCGGGCGACACGGGAAGTACGGAGGCGTCGTGTTGCCGTTCAACTGGTGGTTCATGATTGTCTCGCCGTGGTTGGTGGCGCTTGGGGTGGGGTTAATGACGGGTGGTGCGCTCGTTGCTGCCGGACCGTTTGGACTGGTCGTTCCTGCGGGGCTTTGGTTGTTCGTTCGGCTCGGTGGCAGTGACCGATTGGGTTCATTGCAGCCGGTGTACGCCATCTTCGATACGCAGGTGTCGCTGTTCCGAGCCAGCGTGGAGTTGTTGCGTGGTGAGGACGATGGAACGTGGGAGATAGATGAGGAGTTGCGGGAGGCGTTCGAATAATCGTATATTAAAATTAGTATACCATATTGTCTTGAACTATAGTCCGGATACGGCTTGAAATCACATATAGTACCCCAAAATAGACCGCCGAACTGATCAATATGAGTGCAAGAATCCATAGCGTGGTGTTTTCCAAACGTGGTTGGAGAATAAATAGGACAATTCCCATGATAATTGCGGCAATCCACTGACGACTTATCTCTTTTAATGGTATAGAAACAGACAATTGTTCAGAGATCGCCCTGTAGCTGATTATAAGCGTAAGAAATGCAGCAATCGAAGTGGCCGTCGCTGCCCCGATCCATCCGTATGAATATATTAGTGTGATATTGAGAATGATATTTGTGGCGACAAACACTCCATTGATCCGAAATGCGATGTCTGGACGATCAATTGCATTTAACGTATTGAGAATCTGTGAAGCATATGCGTATATCAACCGCGCAAAAATAAGAATGGTTAGTATCGTCCCCCCGATTCTGAACTCAGTACCATAGATTGCTAAAAGAGAGTCCCCGATCAGTAAACTGCCAATGAAACCAGGAATGAGTAATATACCGGTATATGCGAACGCTTCGTTTGCAAGCTTTGAAACCGTTTCGCGCTTTGTGTCTGCCAGCCGACTCATTTCTGGAAACATAGCCTGACTAATCGAGAGACCGAATACTGCAAGTATAGAAGCGAGATTCCACGAAACTTCGTAGATTCCTATGTATCCTGTAGCAACAAAAAATCCAAGAATGATCGTATCCATCGAGTCAAGAGTCAATCCGCTAATTCCTCCAAGCCAAGAATAGCGAGCATACGAAAACAAGTCCCTAAATTGCTGCCGGTCAGGGGGATGCAATCGAATTGAAACGAAAGTCACCGTCACCAATACTGTTATTATTGATGCAACGGCGTGACCAACGAGAAGTCCCGAAATTCCCCACCCAAAAATAGCGACAAAACAGAACTGCAAACCTGTTCTAAAAGACCGGTCTACTGGTTGTAAAAGAGCAGTAATATGTACCATATGTTGTCCTCGTAACACACCCAGCAAGAAGGAAAACAGAAGAATACCGATGAGAGCAAGTATAATGTACTTCGTTCCATAGAATCCGAGATAGTTATTGAGAGGATTACGAACGAGGATTAATAGACAAGATAATGTCGTTAAAAGAATTAATTGCATTATGATTCCTGCAGAAAGATATGCTCCGTTATTACCCTCTTCTTCAGTTAATCTCTTTGTGATTGATTCCCGGATTCCAAAATCGCCAATTATCTTCAACCAACTCAAGACTGCGATGGCTAGGAAGTACGTTCCCAATACGCTCTTACCGAGTGTATGTGCAAAGTAGAGAGTTGCTAAGAAACCGAGGACAGAGGCAGCTACTTGGGAAAGGAAGTGTATCACCGAAGTTTGTCCGATTCGCATACCCGACATTATTTTGATATTAATCAACTAAATTTTTATTCTCATGAAGTTCATCAAGTACCCGAGCAAACTCATTTACCGTTTGCTCGCGGCTGAACCGACTCTCTGATGCGATGTCGGTATTATATTGGAATTCATCGGAGTGTAGTTTTTCAAGTGCTTTAGCAGTGGAATCAGGGGAGTTGGGTGGTGCTATAATACCAATTTCGTTGTCATGGATTAACTTTGCGACACGAAATGATGGGTCAACGACTGCCAAGATGGGCTTTTGAACGCCAATATAATCCCATAATTTGGATGGGATATTAAGTCTATTTCGAGGCTTCGAACCGCCAATATGAACGACGATGTCCGACCCCTTCAACTCCGCGATCACTTTTTCATGAGAGATATAGCCGTGAGGATCAATAAGATGATCAATCCCAAGATAAGCGGCAAACTCGGAATATTCGTCAGCCCAATCACCGAAAAATTGGATTTTGAAGTCATTTGTATCGTATCTTTCCGCATATATGGCAACACCCTGAAGAAATGAGTATGGCTCAATCCAACCGCTGTAAAATGAACCAGCGTATGTTATCGTAAATTCATCTTTCTTGTTTGCATCAATCGGTTCTAATTGCTCACGTTCGAAACCCATGAAAGGCAACTTCTCACACTTTTTACTAACATTTGTCGAATATCTAGTTGTGAAATAGTCTTCTGGCAATTGAATTCCGTCAAACCAGACCACCTTGTCAGATTTTGTTATAATGAGTCGTTCGACGGCACGTCGGAAATACCAAGGGAGGGAATTTGGGTCTACATTTGGATTCGTGATTAATGGATCCCGAAACTCGGCGAGCCAAGGGCAACTAGTGAGCAAACTAACAAGATACCCAATGAGTTGGAGATGAAATGGACTACTTACGGAATTTATTATATCGATATCTTCCCGATGGGCGAGCCGTGCGAGACGGATAGCGTTCGGAACTATTCCCAGGATTGTAGTTTTCTCTACATATCCTACCGTGACATTCCAACCGCGTTCTTCTAGTAGCCTCACTCTCGTTCTGAACTTCTCAGATCTACCAACATTCTCATCTAAACGACGATTTGATATCAGCAGTACATCGTTCATCTATCACCGGAAATTCGTTCAAAGGTTGTCAATGCTTCGAATAGGTCACTCGGTTAATAGTCGCCGAGAAAAACTTTTCAATTGCTGTCCTGCATCGGTGGTTTCGAGGCGTAGAGCGAGTGCTGATTGGACTACGTCGATTCGTGGAAGGAGGTAGGGGTCGATAGATGAGTCAAGCACTCCTGGTTGGCCGGTCACTGCAAGTGAATGAGATTCTCGCACTAGTTCATCACTAAGTTGGTTGTGCTCTCCGTGAGGGTAACTAAATCGGTTAACTGAAATCCCGAAACGAGATTCTAACTCCTCTTTTGCACCGATGATTTCATCGAAAAGCTCCTTTCGGGAGAGTTCCTCAGATAGAACTGGGTGCGTCTTAGTATGGTTTCCAATAGTAATGAGGTCGTCGTCAATTAAGTCACGAATCTCTGAGCTATCCATTATAACTTTCGAATCAACATCGATAAGGGAGTGTCGTTCAATTATCCGTTCTCGATTTCCATTATCGATAAACTCGGACGTGATAAATACGGTTGCCGGTATCTCGAATTCACGTAGTATCGGGACAGCATTAGTATGGAAATTTTTAAACCCATCATCGAACGTAACGGCAATCTTTTTTTCACTTGTATTGTCGTGAACAACTTCAGAGAGGTCAACGAATTCAAACTCCTCGTGAAGTGTCTTGAGTTGACGTCTAAAGACGTGTGTCGAAATATTCCCATAGTAGGAGCCGTTTGTTTCTCCGACTGAGTGATACATCAAAACAGCATTCAAACCATTATCCACAACATTAGTTATTCGTAACAGGTAGTCGAGTCGAGAGGCAGCTTCCCAACCCAATTCAGCAAGAGGAGTTTCGTTGTAAATCGATTTGAACCGGCTGAGATCCATTAAATATCGATATGATAATTGGTAGTATATAGGTTTGGAGTTCGGAGTGATGAGAAGTCATCTATCAAATGACAAATTATCTGATAAGCTTTTTAAGTTGCCAAAACAGAACCATTTCATATGAACGTTATTATTATTGTGGTAGATGCCCTCCGTGCATCTGACGTTGGGTGTTATGGAAGGAAAGAGAACACGACCCCAAATATCGATGATCTCGCCGCCGATTCGTTTGTTTTCGAAAATGCGTTTTCTCAATCCAACTATACTGATGTTTGTCTCTCTTCGATTTTCTCGGGGAAAGCACCGCGTGAACACGGGGTGACTCACCACGGTACCGCACACACCGAAGAGAATTTGAAACGATTGCAGCAGCAGAATACTAAATTTCTCCCAGAGTTTCTTTCAGACGAAGGGTTTGAGACAATTGGAATGGATTGGATGGGCCGCTGGCACCAGTGGGGATACGACGAGTACGGGATTAAATCAACCAAAAATGAATCAAAAAATATCTCGGCCGACGACCTACTGGACAAGTTCAAAGATTTAGCAATGGAGTTGCCTGATCCCATCTACAAATATGTCGCGACCAAGTACTGGCAACGAACTGGGATCAGCGATTCGATTATAAACTGTGAGGATCTCACTGATCTGTCGATCAAGAAGATAGAGAAGACGACTGAGCCATTCTTTATGTTTATGCATTATTGGGACGTCCATCCACCATACCTACCTCCAAAGGAATACGAGGATAAATTCACCTATGATGGTAGAAATAAACACCTTTCGAGCTATTTCAACCCGGATGCGAAAGGCCCTCGATCGGCAGAGTATAAAGCCTATGCGACTGGGAAACATCAAACTGTTGCTGACAGCAAAATCGCCTACGATGGCGCATTGGCTTGGGTAGATGAGCAAATCGGACGAATGTACGACACACTCGAAAAGGAAGGAATCGCCGACGAGACGATGTTAATAATAACGGCGGACCATGGCCACAACTTCGGTGAACATAATATATTCTCCGACAATTGCAGTCTATACGACACGAGTATCCACATCCCGTTGATAATCGATGATCCAACTCAACCGGGTAAACGAATAGATAGGTTAGTCCAACATACGGATCTGTTGCCAACGGTGCTAGATTTTGCCGACATAGAAATACCGGACGATATTCGCGGGGGAAGCCTACCAGAAACCGAGCGAGAATACGTCTTCTCGGAAGCCATTGAACATCGTATGCGAACAATCCGAACTAAGGAGTGGAAACTCATAGTTCCGGAGAAAACGGAGTATCTTCAACAGCAGTATTGGTATGACGGTAACGGTGTCGTGGAATTATATGATATTCAAAATGATCCCGATGAGAGCCGAAATGTTGCCAGTGAAAATCGAGATGTAGTGAGGATTCTCACAAGAAAGCTCGAAGAAGAATTGAACGAACAGGAGCAGGCGACCGATCCGTCACAAAACCGGAGTCGCTCTATCGACGAGACGGATATGAAGGAAATCAAATCAAATCTTCATGCGCTTGGCTATGCCGACGACGATAACGTGTAACTTCATCAATCGTCTACGTAACTGGCTATGGTTTCGATTGCATTTCGATAATCCTCTGCGATCTGTTCCCATGAGAGTTCCTGAATGTCTTCTTGTAATCTATTGGGGTGGGAAAAAACTATGGATTGTTCAATGTTGTCGGCAATATCTTCTGGATTAGCTGTAGAAAACGCAACCCTCGCATCAAACCGTTGTCTGGCTGCTCCGTCCAACTGCACTACAGGCAATCCCGCAGCCATATATTCCAGCACTTTGAGCGTTCGAGCGTCGTCAACGAGACACAGACCAACGTCAGAGAGGTAGAGATATCCCGGCACGTCCTCGTGCGGGACGGTTCCCAAGAACTCGACATTCTCCATCTGCTCCGCAGCAGTACGCGTGAATTCGTTCAACGAACCAGTTCCAATAATCACGAGGCTCCAACCATCGAGATATTCCATGCTCTCGATCATCTCCTCGATATGATATATCGGGTCCAAACCACCCACATAAATCGCAACGTTGTCGTTCAAATCGAGGGAGTCGAGCCGTAACGAAGCTCGTTCAATCGAAGCCGGATCGGGGTTCGCAAACATTTCGTATTCGACGCCGAAATCCGTCTGGGAGTAGCTAGACGCGTATCTGTTGATTCGCTCTTCTTCTTCGGGATAGACGTACAGTACGTGGTCAGCAACACGCAGGGCTCTGTTTTCGAGTGCTCGGACAGGTGGTGCCAACAACGGCGATTGTTCCTCGAACTGCCGCATCGGGTCGATGTTATCCACGACGAGCGGGAGGTTTCCCAGCCGCTTCAATACCATCCCGGCGATAGCACCCGCACGGGTCGTCCCGATTATCAGATCGTAACTGCGGAGACGCGTGGCTTCGGTGGCAACTGCCTTCGGCGTCGTACTCGTAATCGTGACATCGAAGCCGTTCTGGCGGAGATAGTCCGCGAGGATTTGGCGGCCGATACTGATGTTGTCGGGTCGATTCTGTGCAAGCCAGAGGATGTTCATATTGATTGCCGATATTCGCCTGCTGCCTTCTTCTCACGTGGTAAACCGAATACTACCGACTCCGGCAGTAATACGGCGTACGACGATTTGTCATCTGATAGACTGTTCAGCGCGTTTCGAGTCACTACTGTTCGATATTCCAGACTGTGAGGTATATGTATATGCGGATTTCGTCTCGAACCAAAATGGCATTCGGAGCTATATTAGTCTACTATCATAAGGCTTATCCCCACTTTCCCAGACGTTTCACTCGATGAGCCAAGGCACCGAACAGGTCGAGGACTCCTCTAATCCTACCGATTCAGTCCTCGACCAGATAGAAGAGTGGTACCACGTCCCCGTACTCGCGGTGTTGCTGGGATTCATGTTGTGGGTTCGGTTGCAGTCCTACAACAACTTTGTCAGAAACGGCGAAGTGTTTTTCTCGGGTAACGACGCGTGGTATCACCTTCGGCAAGTACAGTATACTGTCAGTCACTGGCCAGCGACGATGCCGTTCGACCCGTGGACGTACTATCCGTTCGGGACGAGTGTCGGCCAGTTCGGAACGCTTTACGACCAAATCGTCGCCACGGCCGCGCTGATCGTCGGATTGGGCGATCCGTCCCAGAAGACGGTCGCACTGACGCTGTTGGTCGCACCGGCGGTGTTCGGTACGCTCGTCGCCGTTCCGACCTACTTCATCGGGAAACGGTTGGGCGGGCGACTCGGCGGCGTCTTCGGCGTTCTCGTGTTGGCACTCGTTCCGGGCGTCTTCCTCAATCGCGGATTGGTCGGATTCTCGGACCACAACGTCGTCGAACCGTTCTTCCAGTCGTTCGCCGTGCTGGCGATGATGGTCACGGTTTCGGTGGCGGAACGCGAGCGTCCCGTCTTCGAACTGCTCGTGGACCGCGACTTCGCGTCCGTCCGCCGACCGCTCGGCTACGGCATCCTCGCGGGTATCGCAACCGCGCTCTATCTGTGGGTGTGGCCACCGGGGGTCCTCCTCATCGGCATCTTCGGCGTGTTCTTCCTGCTGAAACTGACCGCGGACTACGTGCGCGGTATCAGTCCCGACCACCTCGCGTTCGTCGCGTCGGTCAGCATGGGCGTCGCGGGACTCCTCCTGTTCGTTCCGCTGGGGACGCTCTCGTTCAGCGCGACGAAGTTCTCGCTCCTCCAACCGCTCATGGCGTTCGCCATCGCCGTCGGGTCCGTCTTTATGGTGTGGTTGGCGCGCGAATGGGACGACCGCGACCTCACGACGGCCGGTTATCCGGTCGCCGTCTTCGGCATTCTCGCGGTCGGAACACTCGTCGTCTACGTCGCGCTGCCGGGACTGTTCAACCTGATACAGACGAACCTCGTTCGTTTCGTCGGATTCGGTGCAGGCGCGGAACAACGAACCATCGGCGAAGCAAAGCCCTTCCTCAGTGGCGGTCAGTCCCTCACGGCGGCCGTCCTTCCGCAGTACGGGTTGATGTTCTTCACCGCCATCGTCGGCGCGCTGTTGATGGTCTGGCGGGCGCTCTCCGCGGACGAACACGGGGGCGAAAAGCTCCTCGTGCTCGTCTGGTCGGCGTTCATCGTGGCCGCGGCGTTCACGCAGGTTCGATTCAACTACTATCTCGCTGTGCCGGTTGCGGTGCTGAACGCGTATCTTCTGGGTGGGGTTCTCGGCTTCGTCGGTATCGGCGGCTCGGCCAGCGAAACGATTCGAAACGTCGAAGCGTATCAGGTGCTGGCGGTGGTCTTCGTCGTCCTGCTCGTCGTTCCGGCACTCGTGGTTCCGGTGCAAGTCGGCGGCACGCAGACGTACACCGCACAGCGCGTCGGGAACAGCACCGGTCCCGGCGCGGTAACGCAGTGGGAAGGGTCGCTCCAGTGGATGCAGGCGAACACCCCGCATGAGGGAACCTACGGCGGGGCCAACAACGCGATGGATTACGACGGCACGTACACGCAAGGCGACGGCGATTACGACTATCCGGACGGGTCGTACGGCGTCATGTCGTGGTGGGACTACGGCCACTGGATTACGGTCGAAGGGAAGCGAATCCCGAACGCCAACCCCTTCCAGGAAGGTGCCCGGACCGCCGCGAACTACCTCCTCGCACGGAGCGAGTCACAGGCGAACGACGTCCTCGATTCGCTCGGCGACAAGGACGAGGAGACGCGCTACGTGATGGTCGATTGGAAGATGATCGAGACGAAGGGGCGACAGGGCAACGTCAAGTTCTTCGCGCCGACGGTGTTCAACGAGAACGTCTCGCAATCGACGTTCATGGATTACATCCTCCTCGGGAACAACCAGTACGTCGTTCAGCACAAACAGGCATACTACGAGACGCAGATGGTCCGCCTGTACATGTACGGCGGCAGTTCGGTCGAACCGAAACCCATCGTCCTCGATTGGGACGTCGTCAGTGGGACCCAGAACGGCCAGCAGGTGTCGTCCAAGGTCGAGCCACAGGGAACGAACGAGACGGTCGTTCGGACGTTCGACACGATGAAGGAGGCGCGCGCCTTCGTCGAGGAGGACGGTAGTTCGCAAATCGGCGGCATCGGCCCGTATCCGAGCGAACGGATTCCGGCGTTGCAACACTACCGCGTCGTCAAGGAGAGCCAGTCGAAATCGACGTACGTCTCCTCGCACTACCAGGTGCTCGTCCAGCGACTCCAACTGCTCCAACAGGGCGGCGCGACGGGACAGGACTTCCTGCGCACATCGCCCTCGTGGGTCAAGACGTTCGAGCGCGTGCCCGGTGCGACGGTGCAGGGAACCGGCCCCGCAGACACTACCATCACCGCTTCGGTGAAACTGAACTCCGCGAGCGGCGGCACGTTCACCTACACGCAGAAGGCCAAGACCGACGGGAACGGGAAGTTCACGATGACACTCCCGTACTCCACGACCGGCTACGATAAGTGGGGAACCGACGAGGGCTACACGAACGTCGACGTCCGCGCCGCCGGTCCGTACGAGTTCAAGACGCCGGAGACGGCCGGGGAGAACGGATTCACGTTCAAGAACGCGACGGCACAGGTGACTGAAGGTCAAGTCATCGGCGAGGACACGAGTCCGGTGACGGTCTCCGTGGACCAACAGCAGACGGTTCCGGTCGAGGGCGCAAACAACTCGACCGGCAACACCTCGTCGGGTCCAGCGATGGGCAATTCGACGAACGGCGACGGGACGAGCGGTAACACGACGAACGGCAACGGCACGGCCGGAGCGAACGACTCGACGAACAGCAGTTCGTTGCCGAGTCCCGCCGCCCCGTCAACCCGTGCAGGCCTCGTCGGCACGTTCGCGGCCGCGATGGTCGTTGCGCGCCGCGACTGAAACGCTTCGATTTTCGAGCGCGGTTTTCGGTTTCGTATTTTGGTTCGTTTTTGTTGTAGTCTGGTCGACAGTCAGCCCACATCCTCATGTTCGAGTACTTCGTAGTACCTGCCGTGACTGGTGACGAGCGAGAGCCTGCCGGCGTCGACCGCGGATGGGAATCGTTTTTTGATTCGACAGGGAACCTCGGAGCAATGCGTGGCCTGCTGACGATATACCTGAAGGGCGTCTGTATGGGGTCCGCCGATGCGGTCCCCGGCGTCTCCGGCGGGACGATTGCTCTCATCACGGGCATCTACGAACGCCTCATCTCCGCCGTCGCGTCGTTCGACCCCCGAATCGTTTTGAATATCCTCCGAGCGTACGACCCCGACGAACGCGCGCTTGCACGAAGGAAGCTTTCGAAGATGGACATCCCATTTCTGCTTGCCCTCGGTGCCGGAATCGCAACGGCGCTCGTGGCGGTCACGGGACTCGTCACGTGGGGAAGCAAACAGTACCCCGTCCTCCTGTACGGATTCTTCTTCGGACTCATCGCCGCGTCGGCCATCGTCCTCTACGACGAGGTGTCAGTGAGTACGCCGGGGCAGGTCGGTGCCGCCATCGCGGGGTTCGCCATCGCCTTCCTTATCGCCGGTGCGACCGAATCGGCGACCGGTTCGACTCCGCTCCCGCTCGTTTTCCTGACCGGGATGGTCGCCATCAGCGCGATGATCCTCCCGGGTGTGTCCGGAGCGCTCATCCTCATGCTCCTCGGTCAGTACAATTATCTCTCCGAGAACCTGCACGGGTTTAAGGACGCGCTCGTCGGACTCGTTGATGGCGGGGCTCTGGACGCCGTCGTCACTCACGGAACGGTCGTCGTGACGTTCATGGTCGGTGCTCTCGTCGGCGTGTTGACGATCTCGAAAATCGTTTCGTGGGCGTTCGAACACTATCGAGCGGCGACGTTGACATTCCTCGTCAGCCTGATGGTCGGGGCGCTTCGCTATCCCGTCGAGAAGACCGTCGCGGCACCGACGTTCGCGTGGACGCCGACGGTCGTCGGCGGCGCACTCGTCGCCGTCCTCGTCGGTGGCGGTGCGGTGTTACTGCTAGATTACACCACCGACGATTTGGATTACTGACAAGAGATATTGTTAACTCATCGCACGGCGTACTCTCCTCGATGACCGCAACATACGAATGTGAAAGCTGTGGAAACCGCGTGAGCGCGCTCCAGCACCCGGGCGAGTGTCCCGAGTGCGGTGCTGAGATGCGAAACGTCAGCGTTCCGCGTGAGTAGGGATAGACAGGGGGATGGGGAGTGAGTCGATTTGTGCCGTCACACCGTCGATAGTATCGTCCATCTCGGCGAGAGACGTCCCCGCTTCGGGGGTCGTCGTCGCTCCGTTCGGCGTCGATTCGATGTATCCGTCCTCTTCGAGGACGCGAAGGGACGAGCGGATTCTGTGGTGTTCCGTACCGGAGAGCCGTGAAAGACGACGAATCCCGATCGGTTCGTTCTCTTGAACGAGTAGAAGAACTTCGAGCGTTCGCTCTATCAGATCGATTTCGCGGGTGAGAGTATCGAACACGACTGAACCGATCCACCCGTCGGGCTAAAGCGTTTCTTTGGAACTCACCCGTGACGAACGGTGACGTCCGTAACTCCCTTACCCGGACGGCCGGACTCGGTCACCGGTGCCGACCACCATCAACAGGAACGCGAACAACAGCGGTGAAATGGCCGCGAGTACGATTGCGGCGGCGAAGATGTACGAATCGGTCGAAATACCGCTATTGGCGTCGGCCTCTTGGCCGCCTCCCGGCAGTTGAATCGTGCCGACCATGGTCGTCGGATGGACTTGACAGTGATATTTCGCCATTTTGGACGTGGCGGTGAACGTTACCGTCTGGGTCGCTCCCTTCTGGGACATGATGTCACTCGATTCGAGCGCGTTCCCCGACGAATCCAGAAGCACGAAGTTGTGTGGTTGTCCGTCTAGGTTCTCCCAGACGACGCGGTATTTCTGTCCGGGCTTCAGTTCCAACGTCGGGTTCGACTTCCCGGCGATGCTGGACGGTTTCTGGCCCTGCCACGCCTGTACCTCTCCACCCAGTCGGAACGTTTCCGTCTGTGCGTCGGCGCGCCCGCTCGCGGCGACGAGCGACCCCGCTGCCATCGTCGTGAGAAAGCCCCGCCTCGTTGTGCTCCCCGTTTGCAGTTCTGACATCGTACCCCCGGAGGTCACACGACGGGAATCGCCAAGAAGGTACAGGTCGATACGGAAGTTCTCGACGCGAAAGTGTCCCGATAAAAAACTATTCAACCGACGGGACCGCAGTCCACGACATGGGAACGGACGACACGGTTGGCGACGTGAGCACGTTCCTCTGGTGGCTCGGATGGCGGTTCAAGGTCGGAGTCGCGCTCGCGGTTGCGCTCTCGATTCTGTTCGGTGTGACGACCGAAACGGGAACCGGATATCTCGCCGGCATCGCCGCCGGACTCGGCCTCTGGTATCTCGGGACCGAGGAGATAGACCGCGCGTACTGGACGCTCCTCGAATCCCACGCCGAGTACACCAAGCGGGTTCGCCGAACCGTGGCGGAAACCACGCCCCACGAATCGGCGTACACGCTGAACTACGGTTCCGGGTCCTCGCTCCTCGTGAGTCCCGACGAGCGCTACTTCACCACGACCGTCTTCGTCGGCGATGAGGCGATCACGTTTCACGAGGGCGTCGGGATCGATATGGTCGACAGGGTTCCATACTTCAAGGACACGACGACGGAGATTCGGTACGAGTGGCTCTCCTCGATCCGGTACGAGAAACCGTACGTGCGCCTCGAACTCACCGGCGGGACGGCGATTCGATACTACGCGAACGACCGACCCGACGAGTTGTTGGCGGACGTGCGCGGCCGAATCGAGCGCCATCGACCGAACAGCACGGAAAAGGGAACCGAGACGAAAGAAACCGCCGAAGAGATTCAGGGACCCGCCGAGCGGATTCAACGGGAGTTCAACTGACTAACGCGGCGTCCAGCACTTCCAGCGGGTGTCGGATGTCGTACCCCGTCCCGTGGTTCATCTGCATCGCGCAGGTCGGACACTCGGTCATGCCCGTTTCGCCGCCCGACTCCTCCATGTGATCGAACATCTCCTCGCCGATCTTCATCGACGTGTCGTACTTCTCCTCCTTCCACCCGTACGTGCCGCTGATACCGGAACAGGAGTCGCCCACGTCCACCGGGTCGGTGCCGTCGAGCGCCGACAGCAGTTCGACGGCCTGCCCGTCGAGTCCCTGATTTCTGGCGTGACACGGCGCGTGGTAGGCGAGGGTTCCGAACTCGGACTCGGGGACGGAGGAATTCGCGAGCGCGCCGTCCAAGTCCTCGTTGACCCGGAGATATTCGAGGGCTTCGAAGGTGTTCGCGGCGACTTTCGCGGTGCCGTCGAACGAGTAGAGTTCGGGATACTCCTGCCGGAGCGCCATCGAACAGGACGTACACGAACAGATGACGTCGTAGCCTTGTTCGACCAGCGCGGCGAACGTCTCGATGTTGAACTTCGCGGAGCGCTTCGCATCGTCCAGCATCCCGTTCGCGAACATCGGCGTCCCCGAACAGCGCTGCTCCGGCACGACGACTTCGTAGCCGAACTCCTCGTACACGCGAACCATCGATTTGGCGACTTCCGGCGTGTTGAAGTTCGAGTAATCGCCGTGGAAGTAGGCGACCTTTTTATCGGCGTCCTCGTCGCCGCCTCGTTCTTCTCGTGCCTCCCGCGCTCGTCTCTTCGAGGCGGCGTTGCCGCCTCGCTCCTCCCACCAGTCGGTGAACGTCTGCTCGGCGAAGGCCGGAAACTCCCGTTCGCCCGCGATACCGAGGAGTTTCTCGTAGGCCATCTTCGTCACCGAGAGGCCCATCACGAAGTTGGCGAGGCGGGGGAACTTCGCGCCGAGCGGCGCGAGTCGTCCGTAGTTCGCCAGGATTCGGTTACGGATATACTCCCGCGAGAACTTCGACATCTCCTCCTCGACGTACTCCCCCCGGGCCGTGTTGTGCATCCCCGACAGCGGCACGTCGGAGGGACAGGCGCTATCACAGCGCATGCAGTTCGAACACGACATGACGGAGTCGTCGATGTCGTGGTCCTCCTTGCGCTTGAGTCGCCACTGCTCGGGACCTTGGAACTTCGGTCCCGGAAACTCGTCGTCCACTTCGGCGACGGGACACTCCGTATCGCACGTCGAGCATTTGTAACAGTCGTCGGACCCCGGTCTGAGGTCGAGCGGTTCGCCCGTAAACACGTCGCGCAGTTCGGCCGCGTCTCGTCGATCTGATTGCTTCTCGCTCATGGATTCACATTCACCTGTTCGCCCGCAATCCGTCCCGCCACGACGCCGGTCGAGAGCGAGACGCCGCTTCCTGACTTCTCCGCCGCGAAATCGTAGCCACCGAGAACGCCGCCGGCGGCACGGAGGTTGTCGAACGCCGGTTCGCCCGCCGCGTCGAGGACTCGAAGTTCGTCGTCCGTCGCCACGCCGAACCGGGCGAAGGCGTGGTCGCCGAACGCCGCCGGGTCCGACCAGTCGTAGCGGTCCTCGGGTGCGGCGATGTGACAGTCGAATATCGGTTCGTACACGCTCGCGCGCGTCGATTCGATTCCCTTTCCGACCAAACCCCCGGTCGCCAGCACAAACTGGTCGCCGTAGAACGGAATCTCCGCGCCGTTTCGCTCCACGACGACCGCCTCGATTTCGTCCTCTCCCTCGAAATCCACGACGGGATTCCCGGTGGTCGTTCGGACGCCTTCGTCCTGAAGGGCGTCGTGAAACGCGGTTTCGAGGCGCATGCCGGGAAGGCTCGGCGGCCCCATCGGCACTTCGAACACGTCGACGCCGAGTTGGGATTCGAGGGTCGAAATCACCTCCGCGGGTCGGTCCTCGCCGAGCATCGCCGGAAAGCCCACGCGCTCGGCGTCGCCGAGGTGGGGTTCGACCAGTTCGGCGAGCGCGGTGCGAACGGGGAGGGACGTCGAAATTCCGCTTTGTTCCCGTTCGATTCGTTCGTTCTCGTCCAGCGCGTGGGCGAGTCGGGTGATTCGGGCGTCGGTCCGAAAGTCGCCGGGGAACGCGACGGTGACCCCGTGTGCGTCGAACGGCACGTCCGCCGACAGTCGGTCGGCCGCGAGCGGCGCGTCGAAATCGACCACCGTCTCGAAGCCGACCAACAAGGTGTCCCGCTCGTCGCTCGCCAGTCCGTTCGCGCTCGTTTCGGGATACCGAGCGGTCGGTTTGACGCGCCCGCCGAACGTCGGCACGAGGGCGTTCCGGTCCGTGTGACCCCCCGCGTAGTCGGTCACGGTATCGAGGAGGGCGAGGCCGTCGCGGATTCCATCCTCGCCGACCGTTCGATAGGGATGCTCCTCGGGGAGCGCGGAGAGCGCGTCGAACGGGTCGGAAACCAGTCCGTCCGCGTATCCCAACACGTCGATGAGGCCGCTCGCGTGGCGGAGCGTGCTCTCCTTGTGCGAGAGCAGTCTGACCCGTACTCCCTCGCGGGCCGCGGAAAGCGCGGTGGCCATTCCGGCGATGCCGCCGCCAATGACGACCACGTCGTCCTCAATCGCCACGCTGACCCCCGTCGAACGCCGCGAAGTCGATGTTGTCGGTACTCTCGTCGCGGTTCATCGTCGTCGCGTGGAGCGCGTAGTTCAGCGCGGCCTGTGAGAGCTGTTCGCCCCAGAGGCCGTGCCGTTCGCCCTTCCAGCGCTCCTGAAACAGTTCGTCCAGCGCTTTTCGAGATGTGGGTTCGTCGTACCCCGGATACAGTTCGTTCGCCATCCGATGACAGCAGATCCCCCCCTGACAGTTGCCCATCGAGGACCGGGTGCGGATGCGGACCGCGTTCAGGTCGGACCCGGACCCGTCGATGGCGTCGTGAATCTCCGCGCGGGTGACGGCCTCGCACTCGCAGATGACGGGGTTCGGGTCGGTGCTCGTGAGGACGCCTTCGGCGCGACTGCCGAGCCGCTGGACGCTCCGTCGGCCGACCGGCGAACGAAGACCGAACTCGTCCATGTAGTCGTGCAGGAGGGTGAAATCGTGGCTTCCGGGGAGCGGTTCGTCGGCGGTGTGGCACGTCGCCCTGACGCCGAGTTTGTCGCAGACGTGGTCGGAAATCTTCTCGGCCATCATCCGATAGGTGGTGAACTTCCCCCCGACGATGCTCGCCATGCCGTCGAGGCCGTCGCGGTCCTCGTGGTCCAACAGGAAGAAGTCGCGAGTGATGTCCGTCGGGTCGGTCGTTCCTGTCCCCGGCGGTTCGTACAGCGGGCGGACCCCCCAGAAGGTGCGAATCGTTCGGGACTCGCGGAGGATGGGGACCAGTTTCGACAGTTCGTCTATCATCAAATCGACCTCCCATCCCTCCTCGGGGTAGTTCTCGGGATCTTCCACTTCCTCGTCCGTGGTTCCGAGAATCGCCGTCACTTCGTGCGGGACGATGATGTCGGCGTCCCCCTTCGGTCGGCAGCGGTTGATGACGGTGTCCACCTGTCGGCAGTTCATGACCACCATCGCGCCCTTGGACGGCCGAACCTCGACGTCGACGCCCGCCATGTCGCCGAGTTGTCCCGCCCACGCGCCCGTCGCGTTGACGACGTACTCGGCGCGAATATCCTCCATCGTTCCGGGTTTCGCGTGGTTTCGCTTGCCCGGCCCGCTCGCGTGGCGGACTTCGACGCCCACCACGTCGCTTCCCTCGACCAACACGTCCGTCACTTCGGCGTGCGTCTCGATTCGCGCCCCGTGCATCTCGGCGTCGGCGGCGTTTGCGACGCAGAGCCGAAACGGGTCGATAGCGCCGTCGGGGACCGAAATCGCGCGTTTCACGTCGTCGGTCAGGTACGGTTCCTGTGCGCGCGCCTCCTTCGCGGTCAGTTCCTCCGCCGGAATGCCGCAGTCCCGGCAGCCCTGTAGCTTCTCCTCGAAATAGTCGTCGTCGTCGCCCTCCAGTTGCACGAACTGACCGCCAGTCATCTCGACGCAGTGGCTGGCGATGTCCCGGAGGACGCGATTCTCCTCGATACACTCCTCGGCGCTGGCTTGGTCGGAGACGGCGTATCGGCCGCCGCTGTGGAGCAGGCCGTGCATTCGGCCCGTCGTCCCGTGGGTGAGGTTTCCCTTCTCGACCAACGTCACGTCGAGTCCCCGCATCGCGAGGTCCCGGGCGATACCTGTGCCCGTCGAACCACCCCCGACGACGAGCACGTCAGCGTCTGTTGCCATGGGTGGGGGTTGGTTGGAACGTACTTTAGTTTACCGCCAGCGAGGGTAGTAGTGATAAAATACGGGCCGTCCGGCGACATCCGCGCTTGATTTCACGTTCCTTTTCGAAAAATGCGGGTCGAAACATACAGCGGAGAGACAACTGTTATCTATATTCGCCCGGTTAGACCGCGATAATGGATATTGGAGAGCGCATCGAACGACGACGCGCGACGTCCCCCGCCGCCAACCTCGTCGTCGAATGGAGTGCCTTGAGTCCGGTAACGCACGTCGCGAATCCGGTCGGTCGGGGGTCCACGTTGGAACGACTGCTCGACGCACTCGATGCGCTCTTTTCCGACCGGCTCCCGCCGAACGTCCATCTCTACGGGCCGCCCGGCGCTGGAAAATCGGCGCTCGTGTCCGCGCTGTTCAGCCAACTCGGAAAACAGCTGTCGCCCGGGCAAGGGACGATACTGACGACCACTCGGGCGGTCAACCAACGCGGGTTCGACTTCGTGTACATCGATTCCCGGCGGGCGTGTACGCCTTTCCGACTGTATCGTTCGGTTCTCGATTCGCTCACCGACGACCACGTCCCGGAACGCGGCGTCGGCACCGGCGTTCTGGAAGAGAAGTTGGAGACCGCGGTACGCCGGTCGAACCGGGCCGTCGTCGTCGCGGTGGACCACGTGAACGAGGAGGAGATGCTTTCCGCCGAGGAAGCGACGGCGCTCTTCGACGACATGGACGAATCGCTGTCCGTGCTTACCGTCGGGCGGACCCGTGAAAGCGCGACGCGCACGCTCGAAATTCCGGCCTACAGTACGCACGAACTCGCCGATGTCATCACCGAACGAGCATCTCGCGGGTTACAACAGGGCGTCCTCGACCACACGCAGGTGAAGACGCTCGCGGAGTGGGCCGACGGTGACGCTCACGACGCGCTCGCGGCGTTGTTCGGTGCGGTGACGCTCGCCGTCGATGCCGACGCGGACCGGGTTCGGGACGACGATTTGAGGGTCGCGATGGACGCGGTGCCGTCCGACGGCGTATCGCTCGGCATCGTGCTTTCGCTCCCGGAGAATCGTCGGGGAGTACTCGCCGAACTGCTGGAACTCGACGCGGACGAACGAACGACGGTCGAAACCAGCGCGGCCGCCATCGCGGCCGAGACGGACCTCTCGTCGGGGACCGTCACCCGCTACCTCTACGAACTCGCCGAAGCGGGCGTCCTCGAACGCGTTACGACCACGAACGGGCGACGAAGCGGACGGAAACCGAGCAGGCTCGAACCGCGATTTCCGACGCTCGCGTTTCGGGCGTTGCAGGAGAACTGAACGGTTTCCGGCAATCACGACCGGAAACGTCTACCCCGATTTATCAGCATGCTTCACGAGCATGGATGAAGGGGGAACATTTATAACGAAAGTGTTTGATGTTTACAGCCAATGGCCTACAGCCAGTAAAAATGGATGAGGCCACGCTGAGCGGACCTCGTCCGCCAGCAACGAATTCAAGAGGCTACCCATATGTCAACGAACGGAACATACGTCGGGTCAATCGACCAAGGAACGACAGGTACTCGGTTCATGGTGTTCGACCACGCGGGAACGGTGGTCGCGAACGCCTACGAGAAACACGAACAGATATACCCGGAACCGGGATGGGTCGAACACGACCCGCTCGAAATCTGGGAGAACACGCAGTCGGTCATCGAATCCGCGCTCGCGGAGGCGGGCATCGAGGCCGACCAACTCGCCGCGCTCGGCGTCACCAACCAGCGCGAGACGACTCTGCTGTGGGACGCGGACACCGGCAAACCGGTTCACAACGCCATCGTCTGGCAGGACCGTCGGACGACCGACCGCATCGAGCGCCTGGAGGAGGACGGCAAAGCGGACGGGGTTCGCGCGAAGACGGGCCTCCAACCGGACGCATACTTCGCGGCGACGAAGGCCGAGTGGTTGCTCGACAACGCCGAACCCATCAAAACCCAACGCGCCCGCCCGGCGGACTTGCGTGACCGCGCCGATACCGGCGAAATCCTCTTCGGGACCATCGATACCTGGCTGATTTACAACCTGACCGGCGAACACATCACGGACGTGACGAACGCCTCGCGGACGATGCTGTTCGACATCCACGAGATGGACTGGGACGGCGGCCTCTGCGAGGAGTTCGACGTTCCGCGCGAAATGCTGCCCGAGGTACGACCGTCGAGCGACGACGAAACCTACGGTTCGACCGACCCCGAGGGATTCCTCGGTGCGGAAATCCCCGTCGCAGGCGCGCTCGGCGACCAGCAGGCGGCGTTGTTCGGCCAGACCTGCTTCGACGCAGGGGACGCGAAGAATACCTACGGGACGGGCAGTTTCTTCCTCCTGAACACGGGTAACGAGGCCGTCGAAAGCGAACACGGCCTCCTCACGACGGTCGGATTCCAGCGTTCGGGAGAACCCGTACAGTACGCGCTCGAAGGGTCCATCTTCGTCACCGGCGCGGCCATCGAATGGCTCGTGGACATGGACCTCATCGAGGACGCCGGGAAGACCGAGAACCTCGCTCGGAGCGTCGATTCGACCGACGGCGTGTACATGGTTCCGGCGTTCACGGGACTCGGTGCACCCCACTGGAACCAGCGCGCCCGGGGTACCCTCGTCGGAATGACCCGCGGAACGCGGAAGGAACACGTCGTCCGAGCGACGCTCGAATCCATCGCGTATCAGACCCGTGACGTGGCCGAAGCGATGGAGGCCGACAGCGGCATCGAAGTCGAATCGCTGCGCGTGGACGGCGGCGCGGTGAAGAACAACTTCCTCTGTCAACTGCAAGCCGACATCCTCGGAACGGACATCGTTCGGCCCGTCGTGGACGAGACGACGGCGCTCGGGTCGGCTTACGCCGCCGGACTCGCCGTCGGCTATTGGGAAACCGTGGACGAACTCCGTCAGAACTGGCAGGTCGACCGCGAGTTCGAAGTGAACATGGAAAGCGACGCGGCCGACGCGAAGTACGGCCGCTGGCAGGACGCCGTTGAACGGTCGCTCGACTGGGCCGACGAGGGTGGTGCCTGAGATGGCGAACCTCGAATCACTCTGGGCGATCGAGATGCTCATCGCCGCCTTCGCGGGCGGCGCGTTCGGCGCGGCGGTCGGCGCGCTCCCGGCGTTCATCTTCACCGGCTTCATGGTCATCGCCGGGGAGGCGGCCAATATCGTGGGACGGTACACCGCCGCCGCCGGTCCGGGTAGCGCGAGCGAACTCGGCGCGCTGGGAATCACCGGATCCATCGCGTTCGGTCCCGTGTTCTCGCCCGCCATCAGTTTCGCTGCTGGTGCGGCGGCGGCCGCCTACGCCGCCAAGCGCGGCTACATGGAAACCGGCTTCGACTTCCACGAGGCGAAGAACATCGCCTTCGCGCAGGGGACGAAACCCGACGTGCTCGTCGTCGGCGGCGTCTTCGGAATCTTCGGCTACTGGTTCACCCAGTTGTCCACGATTTACGGGATGCCCTACGACCCCATCGCGATGGGTGTCGTCCTCTCGGCCGTGCTCCACCGACTCGCGTTCGGCTACAGCATCATCGGCAACGCCAAACAGGGCCTGTTGAACATGTCACCGTTCGAGTCCGAGGAGCGCCGCGTCATCGGCGAACCGGCGACGGCGGACGGCGGGTCCGCGAAAGCCGACGGCGGGACGGCGAGCGGCCGATTCCTCGTCGAACCGTGGCTTCCCCACCAGTACAAATGGGCGAACGTGGCGACGCTCGGCCTCGTTGTCGGCATTCTCGGTGCGTACACCGCTTACTCGACCGGCAGTCCGTTCCTCGCGTTCGGTATCAGCGCCGCCAGCCTCGTCTTCCTCAACTGCGGCGTCGAGAAGATGCCCGTCACCCACCACATGAGTCTCCCGGCGAGCACCGCCGCGTTGGCGCTCGCTCCGGCAGGTATGAACATCACGACGGCTTCACCGGCCGCGATTCAGGCCGAGATTCCGCTCCTGACCGCGCTCGCCGTCGGGGCCGTTTTCGGCCTCGTCTGTGCCCTGTTCGGCGAGGCGTTCCAGCGCGTCTTCTACTCCCACGCCGACACGCACATGGACCCGCCCGCAGCCACCATCGTCTTCGGAACCTTCCTCGTCGCGGTGTGCGCCATGCTCGGCGTCTTCCCGCAGAGCGCGTGGGTTCCCGCGTTCTGATTCGGATTCCGTTTTTTGAGCTTTCGAAACGTACTTGCCCTTTTCCGCGAATCGTCCGCCGATGAGCGAACCAACCCGCGTGGCTTTCGTGTGCGTACAGAACGCCGGTCGAAGCCAGATGGCGACGGCGTTCGCGGAGCGCGAACGCGAAATGAGAGGTGTCGATGTCGAACTCGTCACCGGCGGCACCGACCCGGCCGAACACGTCCACGAGTCGGTGGTCGAGTCGATGGCGGAGTGCGGGTTCGACATCGCGGACCGAACCCCGCGAGAGGTCACGTTCGAGGAGTTACAGGCGTGTGATTACGTAATTACGATGGGCTGTTCGGCGAAAGACGTGTGTCCGGCGTCGTGGGCGGGCGAAAACCGCGATTGGGACCTCGACGATCCCGACGGAACCGACGCCGTGTCGGTACGCGGGATTCGGGACGAAATCAGCGAGCGCGTCGGGTCGCTGTTCGACGAAATCGAAGGCCAGCACCGGGGGTGACGCGAACGCCGAAACTAAGTGTCGAACCGTCGAATCGCCGCCATGGCTTCACCCCTGGTCCTCGATATCGACGGCACGATGACCCGCCCGGACGACTCCATCGACCCGCGATTTTTCGACCTCCTTCCCCAGTGGGACGCTCCCGTCGTCATCGCCACCGGGAAGGCGTTTCCCTATCCCGTCGCCCTCTGTCACTTCCTTCAAATTCCCGAACTCGTCATCGCCGAGAACGGCGGCGTCGTCCTCGTGAACGACGAAATCACGCGAAACGGGGACGGGGACGCCGCCCGACGCGTCGCGGAAGCGTACGAGGATGCGGGCTACGAACTCGGGTGGGGAAAGAGCGACCTGACCAACCGCTGGCGCGAGACGGAAATCGCCGTTCAACGCGACCAACCACTCGGCCCCCTTTCGGAACTCGCGAGCGAGTACGGGCAGGAAATCGTGGACACCGGCTTCGCCTATCACGTCAAGTCGTCCGGCGTCAGCAAGGGAATGGGTATCAAATCCGTCGCGGAACTGCTCGGCCGCGATACCGAGGAGTTCGTCGCCATCGGTGACTCGGAAAACGACGTCTCCACCTTCGGCGTCGTCGGCGAGAGCTACGCGGTGGCGAACGCCGACGAGAAGGCGAAGCGCGCAGCGGAAACGGTCATCGAGGGATCGTACTCGGAGGGGACGATTTCGATTCTGGAGGAGATACGCGAGTGGCCGAGCGACTGAGACGACGGGAAATCGGTGCCGATGCGGTCGCTCCATCATCCACGACGACCCGTGGCGAACACGTCAGGGGGTGTCGTCAAGTCCGTGACGCACCAAGAACGGGTATGCGAGTACTCATCGTCGGCGGGAGCGGGTTCGTCGGGACGGCGCTCACGGAGGAACTGCACGGACGGGGACACGACGTGGCGGTGCTTTCACGGTCGCCGTCGGACGCCGATTTCCCGAGCGGCGTCGAGACGGTTTCGGGCGACGTGACCGATTACGAGAGCATCGAGGGTGTGTTTTCGGGACGGGACGCCGTGGTCAACCTCGTCGCGCTCTCGCCGCTGTTCAAACCGCCCAGTGGAACGAGCCACGAGGAAATTCACCTCGGCGGGACGGAAAACGTGGTTCGAGCGGCGGAGGAACACGGCGTCCCGAAACTCGTCCAGATGAGCGCGCTGGGGGCGGACCCGAACGGAACGACCGCCTACATTCGAGCGAAGGGGGAAGCCGAGAACGTCGTCCGCGAGTCGTCGCTGGAGTGGGTCATCGTCCGCCCGTCGGTCGTCTTCGGCGACGGCGGCGAGTTCGTCTCGTTCACCAAGGTTCTCACCACGCCGTACGTGACGGGGCTTCCGGGCGGCGGAAAGACGCGATTCCAGCCGATTTGGGTCGGCGACCTCGCGCCGATGCTGGCGGACTGCGTGGAGGACGACTCGCACCTCGGGCACGCCTACGACCTCGGCGGTCCCGAGGTTCTCACGCTCGCCGACGTGGCGAAACTGGCCTATCGAGCGGACGGAAAGTCGGTCGCCGTCCTGCCGATTCCGATGCCGCTCGCCGGAATCGGGTTGACGATCGCGGGCGCGATTCCGTTCGTCCCGATGGGCGCGGACCAGTACCGCTCCTTGAAGTTCGACAACACGGTTTCGGACAACGACGTCGGGACGTTCGGCCGAACGCCGGAGGAATTGCGAACCCTCGCGGACTACCTCGGCGTTTCGGATGAAGCGGGGGAGGCGGAGAGCGATAAAGCGGCGACGCGAGCGGCCTGACTCCGCGGACGCGGTGTGTTTTTGACCCCCGCTCTCTTTCCCCCGAGCATGTACGAAGTCGAAGTGAAGGTCCGGGCCGACCACGAGGCGGTTCGGGAACGCCTTCACGAACTCGACGCCCGCTCACTCGGGACGGTAACGCAGGAGGATTTCTACTACGACGCACCGCACCGCGACTTCGCGGAAACGGACGAAGCACTTCGCATTCGCCGGGAATCCGACGACGACGACGCCGAGGAAGTCGTGACCTACAAAGGCCCGCTGGTCGAACGGGAGTCGAAGACGCGAAAGGAACACGAAACCGTCGTCGGCGACGGGGAGACCGTGGACCGACTTTTCTCCGCGCTCGGGTTCGAAGCGGCGGCGACGGTGACCAAGGAGCGCGAACGCTACGAACTCGACGGCTACGTCGTCACCCTGGACGCCGTGGTGGGACTCGGCGAGTTCGTCGAAGTCGAAACGGAGGCGGACGAGTCGGACGTCGAACGCGCCCGTATCGGTGCCTACGACGTGCTCTCGGAACTCGGCTTGAACCCGAACGACCAGATACGAACCTCGTACCTCGGATTACTACTCGAAGATGAGTAATGGTAATAATCGAGGGGCAAAGCGTTTCCGCAAGTTATAGAATCCGTGACTGCTAACCCGAGATAATGACCGAGCGGAACATTCAGGTCGAACCGATCGATCGTCGGGCAGTCGAAGACCAGGACATCGAAATCGTGGAGCGGAAGGGAATCGGCCACCCCGACTCTATCTGTGACGGTATCGCGGAAGCGGTCTCTAGCGAACTCTCGCAACTGTATCTCGACCGAGTGGGAAAGGTCCTCCACTACAACACGGACGAGACGCAACTCGTCGCCGGTAATTCGAACCCGAGGTTCGGCGGCGGCGAACTCGTCGAACCCATCTACATCCTCCTCGTCGGCCGCGCAACGAAGGAGTACGAAGGAACGAAAATCCCGACCGACACCGTCGCACTCGACGCCGCCCGCGAGTATCTCAACGAGAACATCCCGGAACTCGACGTGGGACGGGACGTCATCATCGACGTGAAACTCGGCGAGGGAAGCGGCGACCTGCAGGACGTGTTCTCCGAGGAGGGCGCGACGGTTCCGATGGCGAACGACACGAGTTTCGGCGTCGGCCACGCGCCGCTCTCGGAAACTGAAGAAATCGTGTTGAACGCGGAACACCGACTCAACGGCGAGTTCGCCGCGGACCACCCCGCGCTCGGCCCGGACGTGAAGATCATGGGCAAGCGCGAACGCGACACCATCGACGTGACCGTCGCCGCAGCGATGGTGGATACATACGTCGAGAGCCGTGACGACTACGACGCGATGGTCGAGGAGGTGCGCGACTACGTTCATCAGGTCGCGAGCGAGTACACGGACCGCGAGGTGAACGTCTACGTCAACACCGCCGACGACGAGGAGAGCATCTACCTGACCACGACCGGCACCAGCGCCGAGATGGGCGACGACGGGTCGGTGGGGCGCGGCAACCGCGCGAACGGCCTCATCACCCCGAACCGCTCGATGAGCATGGAAGCCACCAGCGGAAAGAACCCCGTCAACCACATCGGGAAGATATACAACCTGCTGAGCACGGAAATCGCCGAAACCGTCGTCGCCGAAGTGGACGGCATCCGCGACATGCGGGTTCGCCTCCTCTCGCAAATCGGCCGTCCCATCGACGAACCGCACGTGGCCGACGCACACGTCGTCACGGAAGAAGGCGTCGAACTGAGCGATATCGAAGCCGACATCGTCGAACTCGTGGACGAGGAGTTGGCGAACGTCTCGACCATCACGAAGCGCGCCATCGACGGCGACGTGACGACGTTTTAATTCCCGCGCGCGTTCGACAGTCGTTTATCCCGGCCACTGTTATGCCCGGCTATGCATCCGTCGGGAGCCGATACCGTCCTCGTTCGGCACGGTGACGTGGGCGTGAAGAGTGGGAAAGTGCAGACCGAGATGGAGCGACGGCTCCGGGACAACATCGCCGCGATACTCGCGGACCGCGATATCGATGCCGAGGTCGAACGCCGCTGGTCGCGCCTCTTCATCCACGCGAACGAGAATGATATCGAGGAAGCGACGACCGCGGCGGCCGACACCTTCGGCGTGCAGTCGGCGAGTCCGGCCGCCGTCGTCTCGCCCGAGCAGTCGGTCATCGAGGAGACGCTGGCCGACGCCGCCCGCGAACACTACCACGGGGGAACCTTCGCCGTGCGCGCCCGACGGTCCTCGAAGGACCACCCGTTCACCAGCGCGGAACTCGAACGCGAGGGTGGCACCGCCGTCTGGAACGCCGTCGAGAACCCGAACGTCGATCTGGACGACCCCGACATTACCTTCTCCGTCGAAGTGCGCGACGATGACGCCTTCGTCTTCCTCGAAAAACGAGACGGGCCGGGGGGACTCCCGCTCGGAACGCAGACGAAACTCGTCTCGCTCGTCAGCGGCGGCATCGACTCGCCCGTCGCCACGTGGGAGGTCATGAAGCGCGGCAGTCCCGTCATCCCGGTCTACCTCGACCTCGGCGATTACGGCGGCATCGACCACCGAGCCCGCGCCATCGAGACGGTTCGGAAACTGGCGAGGTACGCACCCGAACGGGACATGCGCGTCCGAAAGGTTCCGGCGGGCGAGGCGATGACCCTGCTCGGGGAGGAGGTCGGACCGGCCCGAATGCTCGTCTTCCGGCGGTTCATGTACCGCGTCGCCGAACACGTCGCCCGCGAGGAGTCCGCCCACGGCATCGTCACGGGTGAAGCGATCGGGCAGAAATCCAGCCAGACCGCCCGCAATTTAGGCGTCGTGAGCACCGCCACGTCCATGCCCATCCACCGACCGCTCCTCACGATGGACAAGAGCGACATCGTGGCCCGCGCCCGTCGAATCGACACCTACACCGAGTCCACGATTCCGGCGGGGTGTAACCGCCTCGCGCCCGACTACCCCGAGACGAACGCGACCCACGAAATCGCCCAAAACGCAGAACCCGACGGATTGTTCGAACTCGCGGAGGAAGCGGCCGAAAACGTCGAACTCGTCGAACTCTGACCGACTGGATTCGAACGCGGTTCGTTTCCGGATTATCGAGTGGAATCAAATTCTCCGCCGTGCGCCCACCCAGACCCCCATAAATCGAAAGCCGTAGGCTTAACTCCGACCGAGGGTAACGCCCGATAATGGAGTTCGGGGAGTTCGCCGATACGGCCGCTGAAATCGAGGAGTTGAGCGCGGATAGCGATATCATCGACGCCGTCACCGACCTCCTCTCGTCGGCGAACGACGACCTCGAAGTGCTGGCCCGGTTCGTTCAGGGGCGCGTGTTTCCCGCGTGGGACTCCACGACGCTCGACATCGGGCCGAACCTGTGTTACACCGCCATCGCCCGCGCCGCGGGGCGGAACGTTTCGGCGGACGACGTGGAGGACCGATTGGCCGAGATGGGCGACATCGGCGCGGTCGCGGCGAGTTACGAGTTCGGGGGACAGCAGGGACTCGCCGCCTTCGGCGGTGGTCGGGACGAGTTGACCGTCGCGGACGTCGCGACGCAACTCGACGACTTGGCGAACGTCGAAGGGTCGGGGAGCCAGGACACGAAAATCGACATCCTCTTCGGGCTGTTCAACCGCACGGAGTCGCGGGAAGCGCGGTATCTGGCCCGCCTCGTCCTCTCGGAGATGCGAATCGGCGTCGGCGAGGGGACGGTTCGAGACGCCATCGCGGCGGCGTTCGACGTACCGGTCGAGTCGGTCCAGCGGGCCTTGCAAGTGTCGAACGACTACGGACGGGTCGCCCGCGTGGCCGAAGCGGAGGGCGAGAACGGATTGGACGAACTGCAACTCGAAGTCGGCAGGCCGGTACAGGCGATGCTGGCACAGGCGGGCACCGTCACGGACGCGCTGGAAGACTGGGAAGAGGCGGGCGTCGAATGGAAGTTCGACGGCGCGCGGGTGCAACTGCACTACGACGGCGAGGACGTCCGAATCTTCTCGCGGAACATGGAGGAGGTGACGAACCCGCTGCCGGAAATCGCCGAGTACGCCGAGGAGAATCTCGCCGTCCCGGCCATCGTCGACGGAGAAGTCGTGGCGATGGACGACGGGGAACCCCTGCCGTTTCAGGAGGTTCTCCGGCGGTTCCGCCGCAAACACGACGTGGCGCGTGCCCGGGAGGAAGTCGCAGTGGAACTCCGGGCGTTCGACTGCTTGCACGTCGACGGCGAGGACTTGCTGACCGCACCGCTCGCGGAACGTCACGACCGATTGCAGGAAATCCTCTCCGGCGGCGTGTCCGCGCTATCCATCACCGGCGACGAGGACGAAATCGCCGACATCGAGGCGAACGCGCTCGACGCGGGCCACGAGGGAATCATGCTCAAACGTCCCGACTCGACGTACTCGCCGGGACGGCGCGGGAAGAACTGGCGGAAGCGGAAACCCGACGTGGAGACGGTGGACCTCGTGGTCACGGGCGCGGAGTGGGGAGAAGGCAGACGTGCGAGTTTCCTCGGCACGTTTCTCCTCTCCGCGCGGACTGACGAAGGCGGGTTCGAAACCCTCGGCAAGGTGGCGACGGGCATCACCGACGAGGAGTTGGCGGAGTTGACGGAACTCCTCGAACCGTACATCGCAACACAGGACGGTCAAACGGTCGAGCTATCGCCCGAAGTCGTCTTTGAGGTGGGGTACGAGGAGATACAGGAATCGCCGACGTACTCGTCCGGGTTCGCGCTCCGATTCCCGCGGTTCCTCGGCGTGCGCGACGACAAGACGCCTGACGCCGCGGATTCGTTGGAACGAATCGAGCGGCTGGCGGAGATGCAGTAACGGCCGAAATTCCGCGACGCGTCGGTTCGTCTCACTGCCACGGGCGGAACGATTATTTTCACCCGTCACGACGACGTGAGCGATGGCGAACTGGCGCGAGCGAGCACGGGACCTCCGGCACGAAGTCACGGCGATAGCGATCGCGGGTCGGGACCCGCGAACGCCGTGGTATTCGAAGGGCATCGTGCTCGTGACCGTCGGCCTCGCGGTCAGCCCCATCGACCCGATTCCGGACTTCATTCCAGTTCTCGGCTACGCCGATGACATGATATTCATCCCACTCGGCGTGTATCTCGCCCGGCGAGGGATTCCGGAGGAAGTGATAGTCGACGCCCGCGAGCAGGCCAAAAATCGTGACGTCGACGACGGTGCAATCGGGTGGGGAGTCGCCCTCCTGATTCTCCTGTGCTGGGCCGCGGTGGGGCTCCTCGTCTGGCACCTCCTTACCTGATCCGACCGCTTCCCGAACGCTTTTGTTCGCGACCGTCCCTACGAAATGCATGACGGTTCGACACGACGGCGTGACGGTGGATTGGCTCGGCTATGCGACCGTGCGCCTCGAAACCGAGGACGGCTTCGTCGCATACCTCGACCCCGGACGGTACGGCGTTTTGACCGGAGAGTGGGAACCGGACACCCCGGACGTCGGCCATCCGGAACCCGTAGATTATCGGGCGAAGGACGGGGACGCGGTGTTCGTCACCCACAACCATCACTACGATTCCGACGGCATCGAGCGCGTCGCGAGCGAGGACGCCACGGTCGTCGTGTACGAGGGCGTCGACGCGAACGAAATCGACCGGGACGTGACGCCGCCCGCGGAACTCCCCTACGACGTCGTGGAAATCGGCGAGGAGGACCACCTGACGGTCGGGGACTGCGAAGCGTGGTCGGTTCCGGCGTACAACGAGGAGAACGGCCCGAACTGCCGGGAGAACGGCGAACCACACCACCCGAAGGGATTCGGCGTCGGCTACCTGCTGTCGCTCGACGGGACGACGGCCTTCTGGCCGGGCGACTCGGACGCCTTGGAGGGCCACCGGGCGCTCGACGTGTCGCTGTTCCTTCCACCGATCGGCCGCAGTTTCACCATGGACAGACACAGTGCGGCCGCGCTGGCCACGGACCTCGACCCGGACCTCGTCGTGCCGATTCACTACAACACGTTCGCGGCGCTCGAAGCGGACTCGACGGCGTTCGCCGAGGACGTCGAGAACAGGGGTCTCGCGGTCACGTTGGACGAAAACTGAACGCGGAGGGATTTGTTCACACGACCGAACCCTTCACTGCAACACAATCTTCTTGAGGTGAGGGCGAGATTGTTCACGCATGCGTCCCCACGGTTCCTCCAACTTCTGTTCGCAGTGCGGCTCGGCGCTCTCCCCTAGCGATTCGTTCTGTTCGCAATGCGGTCGCGCGGTCGGCCCGGGGGAAAGCGGTAGTAGCCGCTACACTACCGACCACCACCCGCGGGACCTCGGATTTCGCCGCCGGGTGGAAGACCTCACGGTCGAAGGGTGGGACGTGAAACACGATTACGGCGACCGAGTGGTGATGATAAATCGCGGGTTCGGGTCGATTCCCCTCCACATCCTCCTGCTCATGACGACGAGCGGCGTCGGAAACCTGCTCTATGCGTGGTACTGTTACTCGCCGGGCGCGGAACGAATCGAACTGCGCGCGGATGGCTCGGAGGAGTATCTCGATGACGAGGGGTTGTCCACCGATTGGACGGCCAAGAGCGCCCTCGGGTTCGCCGTGAGCTCCGTCTTCGGTGCCTTTGGCGTCCTGTTCGGGTTGTTCCTCCTCTTGACCAACTGGGCAGGTGCGGGATTGGTCTTCGGGACCGCCTCGCTCCTGCTGGGGTCGTTTTTACTCTTGCTCACCCCCAAGTATGTCCCCGGATTCGAATCCCTCACGACGTTCGGCCGTGTGCGTTCGACGGACCAAAAGACGGTCTTCGAACCGGCCACGCCCTGCTCCGTCTGTGCCGAACCGGTCGGCAACGGCGTGAAGCGGACCTACCACGAGCGCACGTACCTCGCCGGAATCCCGGTGAAGACGCTCAACGAGGGCGACAATCACTACTGCCGGTCGTGCGCTCGCGGGGACTTTGCCGACGGGGTCGCCGGGTTCGAAACCGATTCGGCCGGGACCGGCGAAACCGAGTTCGTCTGAGGTGCATTCAATCCGAGAGGCCGCCGTCCAGCGCGTCGGCGACGGCGAGAACGGCGAGAAAGATACCCGCCACGCCGGCGAGCCAAGACAGGGACGGATTCGAGACGCGCACCGAATAGGTCGTCAACACCCAGACCAACCCGCAAATCATCGCGCCGACGCCCGTCAGTTTCAGGTTCAGCCAGTTCGGCATACTGCTTTCGTACGCACCCTTCCGTCATGAGAGTATCTACTGCTTGCGGTGAACTCCCATCCCCACGGGTAATCGGAAAACGCGAAGTCGGTTCAGATGATACCCATGTCCGAAAGCCGCTCCGGAAGATAGGTGTCGGTCACGAAATCGAGACCGTGGGAGGCGAGCGCCTGCTGTTCGGACTTCTTCTCGATGTCGAGTTGGAGTTCTATCTGCTCCCGCCAGTAGTCGGTCTGGTAGCGCGGGTCTTCGAGTTCGCTTTCGAGCGCGTTCTTGTCCGAATCACTGAGCGGGTCGGTCGGCAGGTCGTACTCCACGATGTCCTTCGGTTGGATGCCGATGAACTTCGCCTCGGGTGTGGCGAGATAGTCGCTCAGGTGCGCGCTCTTGATGGACCCGTAGGCGACCGAACCGTAGATGCGATAACTCCACGGGTCACCGTCGGTGAAGACCGTGACCGGCAGATCCAACTCCTCGTGCAGGCGCTTGGTCAGGCGGCGGGTCGCCCGTGCCGGTTGGCCGCCGAGGTGGACGATGATGGTGTTGTACTCCTCGTCGAACCCGTTCTCGACGAGTCGGTCGCGCATCCCACCGGTTTCAACACAGAGGACGAAGTCCGCGTCGTGGTCGAGGAACTCGATGGTGTCGGGGTTGTTCGGAATCTGGTAGCCACCTTGCCCCACGTCGTCCTGGCAGTGAATCTCCCGGTCGCCCCGATTGGTCTGTTCCCGGAGGAGTAGCGGACCCATCACCTTCGCACCGGACTCCTCGGGTCGCATGTGGAAGTCCTCGCGGGTCACGTCCGAGACGATTTCGAGGTCCTCTATCAACTGATTCGACTCGTCTTGGGTGGAAAACTGCGCTTCCTCCGCGTCCCACGACTCGGAGAGATAGTACAACTCACGAAGGGTGGAGGAGCGGTCTTCCTCCAACTGATTCGCGAGGAAATCGATGGTGTACACCGCCTTCAGCAGTTTTCTCGCCCCGCGAACGCTGTTCGCGCTCCGGGTACTCTTCCGGTCGCCGTACACCCAGACGTGGTCGTCTTCGTCGTACTCGATGTTGCTCTTCGTCCGGGTCGGGATGGACATCTCGGGTATCTGTCCGCCCGCGAACTGGTCGTAGAACTCCGCGGCGAGGTCGATGAGTTTCGCTTGGGCTTCTGCGTTGTCGTTGTCCGTACTCATGTGTTGTTGGTCAGTCGCTCGTCTTCGATTCCTTCGACCGTTACGGCGTCGAACGATACGTCTTCCGCGACGGTGTATTCGAGAACGGACTCGTCACCGCTCTCGACGGTCGGTTCCCACGTCACGAACCACTCGCCGTCCATCTCGACGGCGGTCGCGCCGTCCGAGAGGTTCCGGGGTTCCGTCGCCACGATTTCGGTCAACTTCGGCGATTCGTTGGTCGAACCGTGGTTCTCCACGATGAGTTTCACCGTGTCCTCCTCGACTTCGCGCTCGACCAGCACGTTGTTCATGATGCGCGCCAGCGAGTCGCCGATTTCGAGTTCCTGCCGCCCGGTCACGGCCGAGAGCTTTTCGGCCATTTCGGGCAGGATGGTGGCGATGACGTTCTGTTTCTTCTGGCGTTTCTTGAGGGACTGGCGCTTGTTGAGGTACGATTTGAGTTCGCGGGCCGCCTCCCGGATCGCCAACTCGATCTCGTCCTCGATGGCGGGGACGTTCGCGATGGCGTCCTTGGATTCGCTCGTGAACGGGACGTTCGTGGACGCCACGTGGATCATGATGACGACCGGTCCGTTCGGCACGCCGCGGCCGCCGGGTTGGTCGAGGTTGTAGTTGCGCCAGCCGATGGACTTCACCACGTCCGTCGTCGCACAGGCACCGCGCTGGTAGACCAGCGGTACGCGGTTCGCAAAGCGGAGGAGTTCGGCCGACCCCTCGGCCTGCAAGTCGCCGCCGTAGGCGATTCCGGCCTCCACGATGAACGGGTCGCCGCCGTGAACGTCCGCGTCGCGGGTCGCCGCCGCGTAGAAGTCCGCGTCGTACTCCTTCCGGAGTCCGGCCTCCACGAGGTCCGCGGTGATGGGCGACAGGCAGTTGGTCGGCGGCGAGATGATGTCCGTCTCCTTCATCGCATCGAGGAGTTCGCTCGCGGTGTCCCGGGTGTGGGGGGGGGGGGGGGGGGGCGGGGGGGGGGGGGGGGGCGGGGGGGGGGGGGGGGGGGGGGGGGGGGGGGGGGGGGGGGGGGGGGGGGGGGGGGGGGTGGGGGGGGGGGGGGGGGGGGGGAACACTCGGGACATCGTCCGTGACCGTCACCATCGACTTCCAGATGGCCTCGGCGACGTTCTCACGGGCCGTCTCGCCTATCGTGGCGTCCTCGCGCTCCTCGGTCATGTCGGCCGCGCGGTTGACGTACTCCGAGAGCTGCTTTTTCGTCGCGCGGTCGTGACCCTCCTCGCCGTCGAACTTCGCGGCGATTCGTTCGGCGAGGGCACGAACCGTCTCGTCGTCCTTTCGGACGCTCGTCGCGTCGTCAACGAGTTCGTACAGGTCGGTCACGCGGTCGTCGGTTATCGCGTCCCACGCCGCATCGAGGGCGTTTTCCCGTACCGTCGCGCCGAACGAGGTTCCGAACGCGTCCTCCGTTTCGTCGGCGGCGACGGCGATGATCCCACGCAGTTGGTGGTGCGATATTCGGTCGCTCTCCCCGGCCCGTTCGGCGACCGTTTCCGCGAATGCGCTCGTCGCGTCCGCACCCTTGTTCGCCACTGCCCCTTCGACGGCCGACTCGATGTCGACCTCTTCGTGGGTCTGTGGCGGTCGCCACGCGGCCTCCCGACCGAAGTGTCGGTCGCGGAAGTTCTCGATGACGTTCTCTGACGTTTTCTTGCCGACGCGGGTGAACTCCCCCTGCAGGAATCCGGAGATGCTGTGTGAATCGGTGCTTCCGAGCATCTTCAGGACCGTCCCGAGTTCGACGCCGTGCGGGTGCGGGCGAATCTCCTCGGTTTCGGCGGGGAGGCTCGCACCCTCGGCGCGTTCGAACACCATCTCGTCGCCCTCTTCCATTCCCGGTTCCTCGAAGACGATCTTCGCGTGCGGATTGACGACGGCGGTGTGTTTGATGTACCGAAGGAGTTGCTGGCGCGCGCGCATGTTCGCCTCCATTTCGAGTTCGATGCGCGTGCCGTGCGTCCCGACGAGTTCGCGGCCGACGGGCGGCGTGTCGGACTCGTTCTGAATTTCGGGTTCGTTCTCGTCGGTGTCGATGATGAGTTCGAAGTAGCGCTGTCCGTCGCTTCCCTTCGGTTTACTCGTGATTTTCGCGGGCTTCCCGCTCGTCAGTTGGGAGTACAGGACGGCGGCGGAGATGCCGATACCCTGCTGACCGCGGGACTGCTCGCGCTTGTGGAACCGCGACCCGTAGAGGAGTTTCCCGAACACTTTCGGAATCTGCTCGCGGGTGATTCCCGGCCCCTCGTCCTCGACGATGAGTCGGTAGTAGTCGCCGACCTCCTCGATTTTCACGCGGACGAACGGTTTCAATCGGGCTTCTTCGGAGGCGTCGAGGGCGTTGTCGACCGCCTCCTTGACGGCGGTGACCAACCCCCGGGCACCGCTGTCGAAGCCGAGCATATGCTTGTTCTTCTCAAAGAACTCGGCGATGGAGATCTGACGTTGACTTTCCGCCAACTCTTCGGCGATCCCCTCCTCGCCGAGCGTAGACTGCATCGAAGGCATTCTTCGGGCGTATTTATCCTCGCGGACGTTAAAACTGCGCCGATGAAGCGGAGTGAAAGTGAAAGTGACGTCGATGGGATCTCTCTCGACCGATAATGACGTCTCACGGTTCGGAAACGCGATTTTACCTCCGCTCGTCGGACCCATTCGCGACGTACCGAGTCGTCCTTCGAACTATCGGTGTGCTTACGTCTCGGAACCCCTTTGACGGGGTAGGGGCGGTCGAAGGTACTGTTCACGTCCGACAAACCGGTCCGGAGTCGACGCGGCGGGCGGGCCTTTCTCTCTTCGAGGAGGGGAAGGAGGAAAGGGTCGGGGGAAGCTAATTTTAATTGCCACCGCGCGCGCGTGCGTGAGCTTTATCAGTGGTGCCTTCCTACTAAAAATCAGAATTTATGAGCGACGGAAATGAGTATAGCGCCGGGCAGATACAGGTTCTTGAAGGGCTCGAGGCCGTTCAAAAACGACCGGCAATGTATATCGGTTCTACCGACTCTCGTGGGTTACATCACCTCGTCTACGAAGTGGTGGACAACTCCATCGACGAGGCGTTAGCCGGTTACTGTGACAGTATCGACGTAACGATTCACGAAGACGACTCCGTCAGCATCGCGGACGACGGACGCGGGATTCCCGTGGACCGCCACGAGGAGTACGATATGCCCGCACTGGAGGTCATCCTGACCGTCCTCCACGCCGGCGGGAAGTTCGACAACAAGTCCTACCAAGTGTCCGGCGGCCTCCATGGCGTCGGTATCTCCGTGGTGAACGCCCTCTCGGAGAAGTTCGAAGTCGAGGTGAAACGCGACGGTGCCGTCTGGCGACAGACGTTCGAGCGCGGTAACCCCGCAGGGGAGATGGAGCGCGTTCGAGACATGCGCGACGACGAGGAAACCGGCACGTACCAGCGGTTCTGGCCCGACACGGAGATCTTCGAGACGACGGAGTTCACCTACTCCACGCTCGAAAACCGCCTGCGAGAACTCGCCTTCCTCAACTCCGGCGTCGAAATCGTCCTCGACGACGAACGCGACGAGGAGAAAGGCGATACGTTCCGCTACGACGGCGGCATCCGCGAGTTCGTCGAATACCTGAACGAAACGAAAACAGCCCTCCACAACGAGGTCATATACTTCGAGAACGAGGACGATAACATCCAAGTCGAAGTGGCGATGCAGGCCACCGACGAACTGCAAGGTTCGATCCACGCCTTCGCCAACAACATCAACACCCGCGAAGGTGGCACCCACCTGACCGGGTTCAAAACCGCCCTCACCCGCATCGTCAACGACTACGCGAACGACAACGACATGCTTGGCGACATCGAGGAGAACCTCCGCGGCGAGGACATCCGCGAAGGGTTGACCGCCGTCATCTCGGTCAAGCACCCCGACCCGCAGTTCGAGGGACAGACCAAGACGAAACTCGGCAACAGCGAGGTCCGCGGCATCGTCGAAAGCGCCGTCCACGAGGGACTGTCGGTCTACTTCGAAGAACACCCGGACACCGCACAGGCCGTCGTCCTCAAGGCGGTTGAGGCCGCGAAGGCCCGAAAAGCCGCGAAGAAGGCCGAGGAACTCACCCGCCGGAAGAGCGCGCTCGAATCGAGCGCGTTGCCGGGCAAACTCGCCGACTGCCAGTCGCGCGACCCGAAGAAGTCCGAACTGTTCGTGGTGGAAGGCGATTCGGCCGGGGGCTCAGCCAAACAGGCCCGTGACCGCGAATTCCAAGCCATCCTGCCGCTGTTCGGCAAGGTGTTGAACGTCGAGAAACACCGACTCGACCGCGTGCTGGAGAACGAGAAGATTCGAAACTTCATCACGGCCATCGGGTCCGGCGTCGGCGAGGAGTTCGACATAGACGAGACGCGCTATCACAAGATCATCATCATGACGGATGCGGACGTGGACGGAGCGCACATCAGGACGCTCTACCTGACGCTCCTCTATCGCTACATGCAACCGCTGTTGGAGGCCGGCTACGTGTACGCCGCCCAACCGCCGCTGTACCGCGTTCGCTACCGGGGCAAGACGTACGACGCGATGACCGAGGAGGAACGCGACCGGATAATCGAGGAGAAGTGTAACGGGAACCCCTCGCAGGTCCAGCGGTTCAAGGGACTGGGCGAGATGAACCCCGAACAGCTGTGGGAGACGACGATGAACCCCGAAAACCGCATCCTCAAACAGATAACCATCGAGGACGCCGCGGCGGCGGACAAGATGTTCTCGGTGCTGATGGGTGACGCCGTCGGGCCGCGAAAGCAGTTCATTCAGGACCACGCCACCGAAGCGGAGTGGGTCGATATATGAGTTCAGACACACCGGACAATCCGGATCTCCCGGACGAGGTAGCGGAAAAGGTACGAAACGTCCGCGTCGAGGACGAGATGGAACAGAGCTACATCGACTACGCGATGTCGGTCATCGCGGGTCGTGCGCTCCCCGACGTGCGCGACGGGTTGAAACCCGTCCACAAGCGTATCCTCTACGCGATGCACCGGTCGGGCGTGACGAGCAACGCGAGTCACCGCAAATCCTCGAACATCGTCGGGGACACCATGGGCGACTTCCACCCGCACGGCGACCAGTCGATTTACGACGCGCTCGCCCGGATGGCACAGACGTTCTCCATGCGCTATCCCCTTATCGACGGGCAGGGGAACTTCGGCAGCGTGGACGGCGACCCGCCGGCGGCGATGCGGTACACCGAGGCCCGGATGGACTCGCTGTCCGAGGAGATGCTGGCCGACATCGAGATGGACACGGTGGACTTCAAACCCAACTACGACGGACGCTTGGAGGAACCCGAAGTCCTCCCCTCGGCGGTGCCGAACCTCCTCATCAACGGGTCGTCCGGCATCGCCGTCGGGATGTCCACGAACATCCCGCCGCACAATCTGGGCGAGGTCATCGACGCGACGGTCGAACTCATCGACAACCCGGATGCGACGATAGAGGACCTGATGGAGTACGTCAAGGGACCGGACTTCCCGACCGGTGCGAACATCGTCGGTCGGAACGACATCCATCAGGCGTACAAAACCGGACGGGGACGCCTTCGCGTCCGCGCCGAGTACGAGGTGCAGGACGACCGCATCGTCATCACGGAACTGCCGTTCCAGACGAACAAGGCGCGACTCATCGAGCGCATCGCCGACCACGTCAACGACGGCACCATCGACGGCATCCGCGACCTGCGCGACGAGTCCGACCGCGACGGCATCCGCGTCGTGGTGGAACTCAAGCAGAACGCGATTCCGGAAGTCGTCGAGAACCAACTGCTGAACCACCGCCTCGAACGAACCTTCAGCATCATCTCGCTGGCGCTGGTGGACGGCCAGCCGAAAGTCCTGACGCTGAAGGAACTGCTCCAGCACTATTTGGACCACCGCCGCGACGTCGTCAGGCGGCGTAGCGAGTTCGAACTCGACGAGGCGGAAGAACGGGCACACATCCTTGAAGGACGACTGCGCGCGCTCGACAACATCGACGACGTGGTCGAACTCATCCGCAACGCGGAGGACCGGGACGGCGCACGGAGCGGGTTGCAGGCGACGTTCGACTTCTCGGAGAAGCAGGCCGAACACATCGTTCGGATGCAACTCGGGAGCCTCACATCACTCGAATCCGAGGAAATCGAATCCGAGTACGAGGACGTGACGGCGCGCATCGAGCGCCTCGAAACCATCCTCGGCGACGAGTCGGAACTCCTCGGCGTCATCAAGGAGGAACTCCTCGAAATGAAGGAGAAGTACGCCGACGATCGACGGACGAAAATCGTGGAGGACACGTCGGAAGTCACCCGCGAGGACCTCATCGCCGAGGAGAACGTGTTCGTCGTCGTCACCGAGCAGGACTACGTCAAGCGCATGCCCATCGACCGGTTCGACGCGCAGGGTCGCGGCGGTAAGGGTATCATCGGCGCGGACGTCAAAGAGGGCGACAAGATTTCGAAGGTGTTCCGCGCGAACACCCACGATTACCTCCTCTGCTTCACGAATCACGGGCAGGTCTATCGCCTGAAAACGTACGAGATACCCGAGATGTCGCGCACGGCGCGCGGCAAATCTGCGGTCAACATCCTCGATTTGGAGCGCGACGAAGACATCACCGCCGTCATCACGACGGACGAGTTCGAGGACGACGAGTCGCTGAGCATGGTCACCCAGCAGGGGTACGTCAAACGAACCGCCGCGAAGGAGTTCGAAAACATCCACTCGACGGGGAAGATCGCCGCGCGACTCGAAGACGACGACAAGCTCGTGGACGTGAAGGTGACGGACGGAACGAAGGACCTCCTCATCTCCACGAAGAACGGAATGACCATCCGCTTCGACGAAACCGAGGCCCGCGAGATGGGCCGCAACGCTCGCGGTGTCCACGGCATCCGATTGGGCGAGAATGACGAAGTCGTCGGCATGGTCGCCGCGAACGGCGACGTCGATGACCTCCTCACCGTCACCCGGCGGGGGTACGGAAAGCGGACGAAACTCGCGGAGTACCGCGCCCAATCCCGCAACGGGAAGGGTCTCATCGACATCAAGACGGGCGACCGCAACGGATCGGTCACCGAAGTGAAAACCGTCATCGAGGACGATCACCTCGTCCTGATGAGCGAGCGGGGCCAAATCATGCGCATCCGGGCGGCGGACATCTCGGAGGTCGGCCGGAACACGATGGGCGTCACCGTGATGGACGTGGACGAGGACGACCGCGTGGCGAGCGTGGACATGATTCCCGCCGAGGCCGCGGACGCGATGCCGGACGATGCCGAGACGGTAGACGAGGAATCGGAACCGGTCGCCGACGAGTAACGATTACGGTGCGATTTCTGCTTGTTCTCTCTTTTTTCTCCCTTCTAACGTTCGGGTCGCTCGTCGGCACTACCGTCGAATCAGCGGAATTTTCGCGTTCACAGAAATCGGAATTTGAACAGCTACCGAGGCCGCAAAATTGACACTACCGTTCGTCGCTAGCCGCCCCTCCGGAAAATCTCCGATTTTCCGGGCCGACGAACCCCCGGACGGGGGTGAGGAGGCTTTTGGTGCAGATTTTGCCAGTGAGTGCAGCTTTGCCGCACTCACGCAGCAAAAGGTGCTATAGGATGCGCTTGCCCAGCGCGCTCGCTGCGAGTTCGGTGGCGAGCGCGGCGGTTTCGTTGTGTTCGTCCAGGATCGGGTTCACTTCCACGAATTCGAGCGACCGGAGGATGCCTTCGTCCCGGTTGCGCGTGGCGACGGTTTCGAGGGCGGAGTGGGCCTCGCGATAGCTGACGCCGCCGCGAACGGGCGTCCCGACGCCGGGCGCTTCCTTGGGGTCGAGCCAGTCCATGTCGAAGCTGACGTGGATCCCGTCCACGCCGTCGGTGGCGATATCGAGGGCCTCCTCCACGATTTCCGTGATTCCGTGTTCGTCGATGTCGGACATGGTGAAGGTCGTGACGCCGCTCTCGCGGATGGCGTCGACTTCGGAGTCGTCCACGCTTCGAAGACCGACGAGGACGACGTTTTCGGCGCGCAGACCGGGGGCGTTCGCCCAGTCGGTATCCGCGAAGTCGTCGATACCGAGCGCGCCCGCGAGCGGCATCCCGTGGACGTTACCGCTCGGCGAGGTCTTCGGGGTGTTGAAGTCGCTGTGCGCGTCGAACCAGATGGCCCCGATTTCGGCGTCGCGGGCCGCACCGCCGAGCGTCCCCATGGCGATGGAGTGGTCGCCGCCGAGGACGAGCGGAAAGGCATCGTCGTCGATGGCGTCCGCCACCGTGTCGGCGAGGCGGGAACACACGTCCGCCGTCTCGCGGAGGAACTTGGCCTTACCGTCCCTCGGTTCTTCGGTTTCCGGGTCGCGCTCCTCCGCGCGCGGAACGGTCAGGTCGCCGGCGTCGATCGCGGTCACGTCCGAGTTGGCGAGTTCCTCGGCCAGTCCGGCGTAGCGGATGGCGGATGGTCCCATGTCCACGCCACGTCGGTTCGCGCCGTAGTCCACCGGTGCTCCGATTATCTGGACGGGTTTCGTCATGATTGAACGGACGGGTCGGGGGGGTTTCAAACGCTCCCTTTCGACCGGATGAAACTCTATTTAACCGAGGAGTTCCGACGGACAAGGTACCGCGATTCTCCTGGGATATTCGGCGGATTTAAGGAAATCAATTACCAAGATTCGTGTAATGTCTAGCATTGAGTTGACGCCTAGTCAGGAGACGATACTGACGGCATTGGTAAACTTGCACCGCGAGACCGAAGATGCAGTCAAGGGCGAGGACATCGCCGAAGAGGTCGACCGCAACCCCGGAACGATCCGAAACCAGATGCAGAGCCTCAAAGCGCTCCAACTCGTGGAAGGTGTCCCCGGCCCGAAAGGCGGGTACAAACCGACCGCGACGGCGTTCGAAGCGCTCGACATCCAGAACTTGGACACCGCCGCCGAGGTCCCCCTCGAACACAACGGCGAACCGGTCGAACAGAGCAACATCGAGGAGATCGACCTCACGAGCGTTCACCACCCCGAACTCTGCCGCGCCGAGATTCACCTTCGCGGATCCGTCCGCGACTTCCACGAGGGCGACTCTGTGAAGGTCGGTCCGACGCCCCTCTCGAAACTCGTCGTTGAGGGTACGGTAGACGGCAAGGACGACACCCGTAACATCCTCATCCTGAAAATCGAGGGGATGGAAGCACCGACCGAAGAGCCGAACCACTGATATCGACTCCGGTCGCGTTTCGTTTTTTTTTTGACTCTCCGACGCTTGTCGTTCGCTTTCGGAAAGTATTATCGACGGACGCTCCAACTTCCACCGATGCACCGTCGAACTCCGATTCGGTTTTCGACCCGTCTGGTCGCCGTGTTGTGGTTCCTCATAGCCGTTTCCGGCCATGCACTGGCACACGGTGCGAGTTTGCAGGGGGACTCGAAATCCCTGGCCGTCCCGCTCTGGCTGTTCATCCTCACGGGCGGCGGCGTCGTGAGCGCGTCGTTCCTGCTCGCCAGTTTCATCACCGACCGGTCGTTCATCCGGACGATACACCAGTGGCAACGGTTCACGTCGCGGTCCGCCGACGGAGCCGTATTCGTGACGAAAGTCGTCGGCGTTTTCGCCCTCCTCGCCATCGTCGCGGCCGGATGGTTCGGTCCGCAAACCGCCCGGGAAAACCTCGCCATCCTCGCCGTCTGGGTGGGGTGGTGGGCGGCGTACACGATATCGGTGTACGTCGTCGGGAACACGTGGCCCGCGTTCAATCCGTGGCGAACGGTCGGGGAACTCCTGCCCTCCCGTGAAGCGAACTATCCCGAGCGGTTGGGAGCGTGGCCGAGCGTCGTCGGCCTCCTCGCGCTCGTTTGGCTCGAAGTCATCAGCCCGCTCGCGGACAAACCCGAGATGCTGGCGGACGTTATCGCGGTCTACACCGTCGTTACGCTGGCGGGAATCCTGCTGTACGGCACCGAACGCTGGTTCGGGACGGTGGACCCCATCGCCCGCGTGTTTCGGTACTACGGACGGGTCGCCCCGCTCCGCCGGACCGACTCGGGCTTCGAGTTTCAACTGCCCGGTGCGCGCCTGACCGAGACGAAACTCGTCACGGGATTCGATGAAGTCGGGTTCGTCGTCGCCATCCTCTGGGTGACGACCTACGACGGCTTCGTCTCCACGCCGCTCTGGTCCGACGTCGTCCGGCCCGTCGCCGACGCCGGCGTTCCGCTGAACGTCGCGTACCTCGCGGCACTCCTCGGCGGCTATGGTCTGTTCCTCGGCGCGTACAGGGTGGCGACGCGGCTCTCCCGCGACACAGCGGACACGTACCTCACACCGTCCGCTATCGCCCGGCGCTTCGCGCCGTCGCTGTTGCCCATCGCGGTCGGCTACCACCTCGCTCACTACGTGAGCTACTTCCTCTCGCTCTCGCCGACCCTGCTGGGCGTGCTGTCGAGTCCGCTCGATCCGCCGCAGGCGGTGATTCTCATCCTACCGGCGTGGTTCGGCGGCCTCAACATGGCGTTCGTTCTGCTCGGCCACCTCCTCGCGGTGTGGGTGGCCCACGCCACGGCGTACGACGTGTTTCCGAGTCGAATGCAGGCGATACGGAGCCAATATCCGCTCGTCGCGGTGATGATTCTGTACACGATGACCAGCCTGTGGATCGTTTCGCAACCGACACTCACACCACCATGACCACGACAGACTACCGCGTTCCGTCCGGCGAATCGCCCCACGTGTGTGCCTACTGCGGCGACCCGTTCCGCGAGGAGGAGTACCTCGTGCTCCACCGCGGGTTGGAACACGGCGACGAACTCCCCGAGGACGAGGTTGCGGCCTTCTACGACACGTACGAGGAGGAGACGGAGGATCTGAAACACTTCCGTCTGAAGGCGCTCGGAATCCTCGTCCTGCTGTACTTCGGGTTCCTGTTCATCTACGCCATCATCGGCATCTCGTAGTTCCGCCGATGACTGGCTCCGCCCCGCCGATACGGTTAGGGCTTCCTCCGTCGTCTCGAACTCCATGCCCTCGATTCGTCGCGCGACGGAAGCCGACGCCGAGCCGATTCTCGACCTTCGGTGTGCGGCCATCCGCGCGTTCGGCGTGGAGCGATACCACGAAGAGCAGGTCGAACGCTGGGCCGAACAGCCGCTCGGGAGTGCCCCCTATATAGAGTCGATACGGAACGAATCGGAATCCGTCCTCGTCGCCGAGGTGAGCGGCGAGCTTGCGGGATTCGGCCGCGTCGAACAGGATACCGGCGTGGTCTCGGCGGTGTACGTCCATCCCGACCACGCACGGAACAGGGTCGGGTCGGAGCTGCTTTCCCACCTCGAGTCGCGGGCGAGGAGCGCGGGAGTCGATTCGGTAACGCTTCACGCCTCCCTGAACGCGGTCCCGTTCTACGAGGCACGCGGGTACGAGCGGATTTCCACGGTACTACACGAAGTGACCGGCGGCGTCGAACTGGCGTGCGTGGAGATGGCGCGTAACATATCGGTCGCCTGAAAGCAGCAGAACGTCGATTTCCGGGCCGCAAACCAAAAGACACGAAACCCTCCGGTGTCTGGGTCGAGTATGAGCAATTACCTCGTTGCGATGGAGGCGGCATGGTTGGTACGCGATGTCGGCGATATCGACGATGCGATAGGCGTTGCGGTCAGCGAAGCCGGGAAACGGCTGAACCAGAAGAACATGGACTACGTCGAAGTCGAAGTGGGCGCGACGGGGTGTCCGGCCTGCGGCGAACCGTTCGATTCGGCGTTCATCGCGGCCCACACCGCGCTCGTCGGCCTCGTCCTCGAAATGAAGGTGTTCAACGCCGAGAACGAAGAGCACGCCCAACGCATCGCCAAGAGCGAAGTCGGCGGCGCACTTCGCGACGTGCCGCTCTCGATCGTCGAAACCATCGAGTTCGACGAGGACGAGGAGATCGACTTCGGCGACGCCTGAACGGTCCGAACAATTTATACCATAACCGTTGGTAATTTCTACGTATGGAACTTCCGACACCCCAAGACCTTCGGGAACACCGAACCGACTTGGGACTCACACAGAGCGAACTCGCGGAGCGGGCGGGCGTTTCACAGCCGCTCATCGCTCGAATCGAGGGCGACGACGTGGACCCCAGGCTTTCGACGCTCCGGCGAATCGTGAACGCGTTGGAGGAATCGGAAGGTGACATCGTGCGCGCGGGTGACCTCCTGCACGAATCCGTCGTCAGCGTCGCACCCACCGATACCGTGAGCGAAGCGGTACAGAACATGCAGGATGCGGGCTACTCCCAACTGCCGGTCATCAAACAGGGCGTTCCCGTCGGCTCGATAAGCGAGAGCGATCTCGTTCACGTCAGCGAAGACGCCCGCGACGAGGCGGTTCGCGAGTTCATGGACGAGAGCTTCCCGACGGTCTCGAAGTCGGCGACGCTCAACGAGATCAGCAACCTCCTCGACCACTACAAGGCCGTGATGGTGACGGAGGAGGGCGAAACCATCGGCATCGTCACGGAAGCGGACATCGCGGCTCGGCTTTCGTAACCGGTTCGGGGTGTCGTCCCGGATTTTTACCAGTCCATTGATGGGGGAGGGCGACAATGTCTTCTCGAATAGCGATCGATATGCCGGACAGCAAGCCGAAACGTCGTGAGTCCGAATGAGCGTAACCGATTCGTTCCCCATGGATACGGGCGAGGAGGAGTCGGAAGTGACTCCTTTAGAACTGTTTTTCGATCTCGTGTTCGTGTTCGCCATCACCCAAATCACGCGGTTTCTCACCACGCATCTGACGTGGGCGGGTGTCGTGCGCGGCATCGCACTGCTCGCGGTAGTGTGGTGGGCGTGGGTCGGGTACTCGTGGCTGACGAACGCCATCCCGGCGGAGGAGGTCCTCTTCCAGCGCTCGGTCATCCTACTGGCGATGGCGGCCATGTTGGTGGTCGCACTGACGATTCCACGGGCGTTCGACGCCGACGCGGTTACGTTCGCCGCGGCGTACTTCGTCGTTCGCGGGTTGCACGTCGTCCTCTACGGACTCGCCACGCCGCCGGAAACGCGGGATGCGGTCCTCCGCCTCGCGCCGGGATTCCTCGGCGCACCCGTCCTCCTCATCGCCTCCGGGTTCGTGGGTGAGACGCTCCAGAGCGTGTTTTGGATCGCCGCGATCGCGTTGGATTACGGCGTCGCGCGGGTTCGCGGCGTCGAGGGGTTTCACGTTCAGGCGAGCCACTTCGTCGAGCGTCACAGACTCATCGTCATCATCGCCCTCGGGGAGTCGATCGTCGCCATCGGCGTCGGCATGGCCGGACTCCCCCTCGGGAACCGTCTCCTTCTCGGCGTCCTCGCCGGGTTCGTCCTCATCGCGACGCTGTGGTGGCTCTACTTCGATTACGTCACGCTCGCCGCCGAACGACGACTCGTCCGGGCGTCCGACCGCGAACGGTCGGTGCTGGCCCGCGACTCCTACAGTTACATCCACCTCCTCGTCATCGGCGGCATCATCTTCGTCGCGCTCGGCATCGAACAGACGGTAGCGCACGTCGGAACGGCGCTCGGCGTAATCCCCGCCGTCGCACTGTGTGGCGGCGGAACGCTCTACCTCTGCGGTCACAACGCCTACCGGTTCCGCGACCACGGCACCATCAGCGTCGCGCGAGCCGTCGTGGCGATCATCGCGGTCCTGTTGATTCCGGTCGCCGTCGTCGTCCCGTCCGTCGTCGCGCTCTTACTCCTCACCGCGTTGTTCGTCGCGCTGGCCGGATACGAGACGGTTCGCTCCGAGGACCGGCGGGTCGTTCGGTCGGAATGACCGCTCAAATCACAATTTCACGACATCTTTTTCACGTGCCCCGTTGACATTCGTTCATGGGAATCGGGATTCGTCCGGCGAGGCCGAGCAACACGGAGGCGATACGACACGTCGCGGAGCGGGCGTGGCACTCGGCTCACGCACCGATCATCGGCACGGAGGCGACGAACGACTTCCTCGAACGGTACTACGACGCCGAGACCTTCTGCTCGCTCATCGAAACCGAGGAGTCCATCCTCGACGTCGCCGTCGATGACGACGCCGGGGTCGTGGGATTCGTCGGTGCGAATCCCGTCGAAGGGTCCGCGACGTTCGATTTGGGTCGCATCTACGTCCTCCCCGGTCGGTGGCGCGAGGGAATCGGCGGACGACTGCTCTCCCACGTCGAGCGAACCGTCGAACGACGCGGCGGCGAGCGAATCCAACTCGGCGTCATGACCGAGAACGAACGCGCCGTCGAGTTCTACGAGTCGGCGGGCTACCGACGCGACGAGGAGTTCTACGACGAGCGGATCCACACGTCCGGATACCTGTACGTGAAGGAGTTGTAGAGAATTTTGGCGAGGTGGAATCAACAGATCGCGTAGGTGATACCGAGCGACCCATCCTTCTGTATCCGTATGTGGACGTTCCCGTAGCACTGGTTCGTCTCGACGGTCGTACACTGTTTGTACCCCGCGTTGCTCGAACTGGCGTGGAGGAGTTGCGCACAGACGCGGAACGTCTCCACCTCGGTCCCCTCCGATCGTTCGAGATTGTACAGTGCGGCCGTATCCCCCGGCCCTACCGGCCGAGTGACCGTGAAGACCGTTTCGTCCGTCACCTTTCGAACGACCCAGACGTGAATCGTTCGCTCCTCATCGTACCCGTTTTCGAGCCAGATGGTGTGGTCCGAGTCGAACGAACTCGTCTTGGACTCGAAAACGCACCCCGTGACGGCGAACGTGCCGACGGAGCCGAGCAGGGCGCGACGGGTCAGGCCGGACATGACACAAACCCCACACCCTTCTTAAATAAATATTCTGAAAATACGCCTCGGGGATGTGCCGGTTTCACGCCGAAAGGGAATAATTGGGAAATTTACGACCGTTCGTCCTCCCCATCACCCGTTTCCGCTCGAAAACCGTCCGGAGGTCAGTTCAGACTCAATCCGCGAATCCCCACGCTCTCGCCCTCCTCGACGGTACCGATAACCCGTCCGTCCGTCTCCGCAACGAGCGTTTCGGCATCGCCCTCAGGGAGCGCGACGACGAACCCGGTTCCCATGTTGAACGTGCGGTGCATCTCCTCGTCGGAGACGTTACCGCCGTCCTGCACGAAGTCGAACACCGGTTGTGCGTCGAACGGGTCGTCGATCTCGTAGCGGCGGTCGCCCATCCGCAAAAGGTTCGTCCATCCGCCGCCCGTCACGTGCGCCGCGGCGTGAACGTCCCGCTCGCGGAGTGCGGGAAGCAGGTAGGTGTAGAGGCGCGTCGGTTCGAGGAGCGCTTCGCCGACGGTCCCCTCGCCGAGCGGAAAGTCGTCGTCGTAGTCGTGATCCTTCGTCGCGGCCTTGCGGGCCAGCGTGAGGCCGTTCGAGTGAATTCCGTTCGATTCGAAGCCGACGAGAACGTCGCCCACCTCGGCCTCGCCGGGAAAGATGGCGTCCTTCGGCGCGAGCCCGGCGCAGGCACCCGCGAGGTCCAGGCCGGAGATGACTTCCGGCATCACCGCGGTTTCGCCGCCGACGAGGGCGACGCCCGCCTCTTCCGCGCCCGCCGCGAGTCCCTCGCCGACCTGTTCGGAGAACTCCTCGGTGGGTTCGTCCACGGCGAGGTAGTCCACGAAGGCGACGGGTTCGACGCCGCTCGCCACGAGGTCGTTCGCGTTCATGGCGATGCAGTCGATGCCGACCGTCGAGTAGTCGCCGAGGGCCTCCGCGACGAGCAGTTTCGTCCCCACGCCGTCCGTCGCCAGCGCGAGATACTGGTCGCCGATATCGAGCAGTCCGGCGTAGTCTGTCGTGTTGTCGATGTCCGAAACCGCGCCGACGAGGGCCGCCGTCGCCGCTTCGCTCGCGTCGATGTCTACCCCCGCGTCGGAATACGTCAGTTCCTCTTCCTCAGTCATGGTGAAACGCGTGTTCCGGGTGAGTAAAGGTTTGCCCATCTCATGTTCGACCGCATATTCGGTTTCGATAAATTGGTCGCTACGAACGGGTACGTTCGCTACGAGTTGCTTTTTGTTTTCGTATGATCACAACTGCTGGGGAGTTGACCTCGAAAGCCCCCGCCAGCTCGCGGCACCGGAAGACGTTCCAGCTCACTTCGTTCGCGGGCATGTGCTTCCGTGCTCACACTCACTGCGTTCGCGTGAACCGCTCGGCGACATCTCGGCTCGACTCAGTTCGTTCGTCTTCACCGAGAGGGGTCGTCGAGACGACTAAAATGAACGCGAGCGAGTGGCCCCTTTCAGTCCCACCACATACCATCACATACCGCCACCGCACCGCAACAACCACTCCCTCCCCAACCGATTGCGTTTCTCGCTCACATTCGTTCGCTGCGATACTCATCCCTCGCGCGAGCTGAGGCGAGACGGCTCGGACGTGAAGTCCTCGCCGTCCCGTCAGCACGCGCCATAGGAATTCGATTTCGATTACACACACGACGAACTAGCCGCGCGGCGCGTGCGCAAGCAGCCCTGAGGATTTCACATCCGAGGGCTGTTGGCAAGCGCGAGGGACGACTGAGCAAATGCGAAGGAGTCGGTTGGGGAGGATGTGGCGCGGTGGCGGTTGCTGTGCGGAAGCGGTGCGGGTGGGACTGAAAGGGGCCGTCCGCTCGGGCTTGCGTGGTTGCTGTGCGGGCCACTATTCTGGCCAAACGTGGCGGAGAGGCCAGAATATCCTGCACAGCGGCCGCGAGCGGGCGGGGGCTTTCGAGGGTTGCTTCCCGGTAGTCGCACATCAGTTGCTCCCAACTGCAACTCGTAGCGAGCGAACGGGGGCTTTCGAAACCGTCTTCCTGACAATCTCATTTCTATCTCTCCCCGATTTAGATGGAACTCGTAGCGACCGTGAGCATGATGAGGGCTTTCGAAGAGTGCTTCGCAGTAACCGATTCCAAAAAACCGCTCTCACGAAGCAGACGTGGTGGTCCGTTCCGAAAAAATTTCGAAACCGAAATATCGCGCGTTCGCGCGGGTTGCTACAGCACCAACAGCGCGTACAGCGCGAGCAACACGCAGGGGACGAGCGTGGCGAAGAAGACGGTCATGCTCCACTGTTGGACCTTCTTGCCGTCCAGCGGCCCCCACGGGAGCATGTTGAATCCGGCGAGGAGGAAGTTTATCTGCGCGCCGCGGTAGCCGATTTCCGTGACGATCGACGGCCCGACGAAGATGAACGGGAAGAACAGGACGCCGAGGACGACGTTCGTCATCGGCCCCGCCAGCGCGATGAGGCCGTTTTCCCGCTCCGTGATCATCCCGCGGTGATACACCGCGCCGGGTGCCGCGAAGAGGAATCCGGCGAGTCCGCCGGCGATGGCCAACAGCAACATGCCGTAGTCGGCGCGGAACTCGGCGATTTGGCCGAAGCGAATCGCCACCACCTTGTGGGCCAATTCGTGGAGGAGAAACCCGACACCCGCCGTGAACAGCGAGACGACCAGTGCTCCGACGAACGTTGCGGACGAAACGCCCCTGCCGGGTTGGAGGAGCGCCTCTCCGAATCCCGGTTGGAGGAAGAGCGTGAAGGCGAGGCCGAGTGCGGCCCACGCGACCAGCAGGTCGCGGAGTTCGCGCGTGCTGAACCGGATGTTCACGTCAGCGCACCCCAGATGACGTCGGCGCTGTTGTGTGCGCCCTCGACCATCAGCCGCGTGATTTCACCGACGCCGCCGACCTGTGGACCGAGGAACGGCAGGACGACGAAGGGGAACAGGAACGTCGCTATCATGCTCCCGATGTTCGTCATGGCGACGACGGCGATGAGTCGGAACAGCGGCACGTCGAGCATTCGGGACATGATGTCGGCGAGGGGGAGTTCCTCGTCGCTCATGATGTCGTTGAGTTTGGCGATATCGCCGATGTTGACCTGCGTGTACTTGAGTTCCATGTAACCGGCGAACCACCCGGGCGCGAGCAGCGGGTTGATGCTCGTCAGCCACGCGATCGCGCCGCCGACGAGGGCGCTTATCCAGTGTGCCCCGGCGAGTTTCGCCAGTCCGAAGGCGAAGATGCCGTTGAACAGGAACCACGCCGCGAACACCTGAATGAGGAACGTGTTTCTGACCCCGGCCATCGCCAACAGGATGAAGAAGGCGAAGAAGGCCACCGTGATGAAGTAGCCGAACAGTTTGAAAAACGAGAATCGGCTCCCCTTCTCGGTGCCGACCAGCGACTCCATCGGCGGGAGCGTACTCGGGTCGTCGAGATATCCTTCGATACCCGCGCGGTGGCCCGCGCCGACGACGGCGATAACGCTGTGGCCCGCTTCCCGAAGCGACACGAGTTTGTGTGCGATGAACGCGTCACGCTCGTCGATGAGGGCCTCCGCGCCGCCGGGGGAAAAGCGCCGGAACTCCTCCATCATCGCCGTGATGACGTCGCCGTCGGTGAGGTCCTCGATGTCGAACTCCTCGTCCAGTTCCTCCTCCTCTACCGTCCCGCTTCCGAGGAAGAACCCGCCGAGGACGCCGAGTACCATGCCGACGCCGACGCCGATGACGAGCGAGGAGAGGATTCGGAGTACGACCGCGCCGATTCCGGCGAGCGTCCCCGCGTCCACGACGCCGATGGTACCCGTACCTGCCGCGAGGCCCGCGGCGATTCCGAGTACCAACCCGCCGCCGAGGGCGACGTCGATGCGCCTCGTCAGACCGCCCGAAAGCACGAGGCTTCCGAGGGCGAGTCCGGCGAAGGCACCGCCCGCGAGGCCGCCGACGAGTTGGAAGATTCCGGCACCCGCGCCGAGGGTAAGCGTCGCGTTCAACCCGAGAAGCGGCGAGAGAAAGATGCCGAATATCATCGCGAAGAAGACGCCGAAGAGAGCGCCGAAGAGGAGTCCTATCGTGAGCGGGTCGGTCACGCCGATGGCGAGACTGCCCACCATCCGTAACTTCTCGCGAAGGCTCATCCGCGCCCAGAATCGCTGGATCGTCATCTGGATGTCGCGGTCCACCAGCGCGACGCCGCTCCCGTGTCGTTCGGCGGCGTCGATCGCGGCTTTCATGTCCGCACCGGGTTGGATGTCGAACTCCTCGCCCATGCGTGTCTGCACGTACGACAGCATCCAATACGCCAAAAACTGAAAGACGGTGTTGCCGTGAAGGAGGTCGGACGGATCGAGGTCGTCGGCCACTTCGCCTTGCATCTGCCGGAAACGCCCCTCGTCGAGTTCGACGGCGACGATTTCCGGATTGTCCTCCTCGATGGCTTCTTCGACTCGCTCGACGCTCGTTTCCGAAACGTGGGCCGTTCCCACGACTCGTACGTCTCCCTCGCCGCCACCGGATGACGGCGGGTGCTGGTCGGTCATCAGTGACGTTACTCTCCCTCCATTTTTACCAGTATCGATGACACGGCAAAATTTCCACCCGTTCAACGTGGAATTGAACTAATCGGCCCGATGGACGAGAACGCGGCCGTGGCTCTTGACGACGACTTCGTGGTCCTGGTAGTTGAACGATACTTCTCCGGTGACGGAACGGAGTTGCCCGTCGCATCGGGGGCCGAAGATGGATTCGAGGGCATCGACGTCCACGACGTGATGAAGCGGGGGAAGTTCTTCGGGGGCCAAACCGCTCGCGGACGAAAACGTCTCGACGATGGTCTGGACGAGGGTCATCTCGCCTCCCCACGAGTACTGCGCCGAGGCGACCGGTTCGGAGGTTCTCTGTATTATGGGGTCACTCATTACCCGGTGATACGGTTCGAACTCACATGCGATTGTGCGTTCAATAGTTGAGTCTTTAAATAGGGCCGGGAGCGGGTGGAATTTCTATCGAACCGATGCTTCGACGACATCGAACAATCCGTCGTATTCGTCGGGAATACTGCCAAATTCGACCGAATCGCGTTCGGGGTCCCATTCCACGCTGCCCGTGTTGGCGAGCATCGGGAGGTGGACGTGAACGAGTGCGGTTCGCAACTGGTCAGTTTCGCCGTCGAGTCGGTCGGCGAGCGTCGTCACCGAAAGGGGGTTCCCCTCTTCACGGAGGAGAACCAACACCTCTCGGCGAATCGGTTCCGAGAACACCTTGAACATCGCGTTCAAGGAGGGCGGCGCGGTATCGTCCCACCGGGAACCGTCTTCCGGGAGTGTCTCGATCGTCATACCGGAAACCAGCCACCGAAACGCATTGAGTGGGTGGGCTAAAGGATTAGTCCCGATCCGCCTCGTCGAAGATGGCGCTTAGGACCTTTCGCTCGGCGAGACGGAGGTGCTTGTGGAGCGTCGGCGGGGCGATATCGAGCGATTCGGCGAGTTCTTCGCCCGTACTCCCACGCGGCCAATCGTAGTACCCGGCACGGTACGCCGTCATGAGGACGGTTCGTTGGCGCTCGGTGAGTCGATCATCGAGCGAATCGCGGAACCCTACACGCGTTTCGGTCGGTCGTTCGACGGTCTGCCGGGAGACGAGTTCCGCATCCTCGAACACTCCAGACATGGCGTTGGCGACTTCACGAACGTCTCCCGTTTCCGGCATGTCGATGGTGACTCTGGCAACCCCGTCCTCCGCCACCGCAGAGCGGATGATACCGCCGTGGTTCGAGAGCGTCGAAAACGCCATCGGTTCGCTGTAGCGGATTTCGAGCAGACATTCGTCGTCCCGCTTGTTAATGGCACGGAGATGCGAGACGTCGAACTCCCGGCAGAATTCGAGGACTCGATCGGGGTCGCTTCCACGCGTCGAGACGTACAACAGAAACGACCCGTCGGGATGGAGTATCGCGTCCTCGAATCGGGCCGTACAGCCGACTTCCTCGGTGAGCGCCGTGAACAGGTACTCCTCGTCCGTGAACTCGAACGTCAGTTCGATGGCTCGCTCCGAAACGAGCGCTTGCCGGGTCTTGACCGCCGACAACGCGTATCCGACCATCTCCCCGAGTTCGTCCAACACCTCACGCTCCGGGCCCTCGAACGCGAACGCGCGGTCGGCGTAGACGCCGAGGACGCCGTAGGTGGTGTCGTTGTACCGGAGCGGGACGAACGCCATCGACCAGTGACCGGAGTCGTCCGTCTGAACTCCCCAGTCCTCATCGTCGAGCTTTACGTCTTGAACGACCTCTACCGTCCGACCGCGAATCGCGGTCGTGCCCGGTCCCGCGGCGACGTCGAAATCCGCCGCTAACTGCGTCGCGTGTCCCTCGTCGATGCCTGCCCACGCCTCGATGGTCAACGCGTTCAACTCCCGGTCGAAACGGGCCAAAAGAACGAATCGGTAGGGGTCGGCATCGGCGAGTCGGTCGCAGACGGTTTGTTCTATCCCTTCCGTCGTGTTCGCGCGAACGACCGCGCGGTCGATGCTCCGAACGACGGCGTTGATGTGACGCAACTGTTCGAGTTCGTCGCGTTGTGCCCGTAACGCCGCGTCTCGTTCCTTTTTCCCCGTGATATCGCGGGCGACGCCGACCGTTCCGTCGAATCGTCCCTCCGACCGCACCACCGAAAATCGGAGTTCGCACGGAATTCGTTCCCCGGCCTTGCTTCGCACGAGGACCTCCATCGCTCGAATTCCGTCCGGGTCGTTCTTCAGCAAATCCTGTATCTCGGCACCGATTCGCTCCATGTCGAGGTCGTCGAGGATGAGCGAGGCGTGTGCGCCGAGGAGTTCCTCACGGTCGTATCCGGTCCCCTCGACGATGGCGTCGTTGACCGCGACGAAGTGGCCCTCGGGGTCGAGTTGATAGGTTCCATCCCCGATGGCGGAGATGACTTTTTCCGTGGCCAGCAGTCGAGAATCCTGCTTCGCCCGCTCCTCGCTCATGTGACACTAGCGGTCAGCAACGACGATAACTCTGGCGCGCGCGAACCGCGGCGAACTAAATACGCCGCCCGAGAAGGGACGAACATGGCAGAGACGGCGACGTTGATGGATTCGTACACCGAGATGACCGAACTGCTCCTTCCGAACGACACGAACAACCTCGACAGGGCGCTCGGAGGCGTCGTTCTCCACTGGATGGACATCTGCGGGGCCGTCGCGGCGATGCGGTTCTGTGGCAATCAGTGCGTCACCGCGTCGATGGACCACGTGGATTTCATCTCGCCCATCGACAGGGGAGAGGTCGCCGTCGTGGAGGCGTTCGTCTTCGAAACTGGACGAACGAGCATCGACGTGAAGGTGAACGTTCGCGCCGAGGACCCGAAGAAGGGCGACCAGCGCGAGACGACCACCTCGTTTTTCACCTTCGTCGCGTTGGACGAGAACGGCAAGCCGACGCCCGTCCCGGACCTCGACTGTCCGGACGAAAATCAGCAGGCGCTCCGCGATTCGGCCCGCGAAGAACGTATCGAACAACTCCAAGACGTGGTGGATCGAATCGACTGAGCACGAAAAAAGTCGTCGTTCGAAAGGTCGACTGTTCGTCTATTTGTTGGTGGTGGTCTGATTCGCCGTCGTTGTCGTCATCTCCGCAGCGGTGGTTTCAGCCACCGTCTCGTTCATCGCCGCCGTCGCCGTTTCCGTACTCGTCACGTTTGCGGACGTGCTCGTCGTGGAAGTCGGTGCTTCGGTGGCCGTCGCATTCATCGACGTGGTGGTCGCACCCGTCGAAGTCGTCTCGTTGGGCGGCGTGGTCGTTTCCGGTGCCGGAGTCGAAGTCGCGTTCGCCGTCGTCGTTTCGTTCGCCGCACCCGTCGCGTTACCCGACGCCACGAAGTCGGTCACGAGGATGAGGTCGAGCGGCCTGTCGGGGCTTCCGGCCGGAACGCTGCTCTGGTTGGCGTATCCCGCCGCGAACGCCGAGTAGGCCGTGCGGTCGTTCAGCGACACGTCGAACGTCTTGAGAACTTCGCCGGAATCGTTCGCCGTCGCGGGACGGACTTCGAGCGTGTAGTCGCCCGCCGGAACCTGCTCGTACGCCGTCGCCTGTCGGAACGAGACGTTGTCGAACAGCGTGGTGTTGCTGCCAGCAACCGTCACATCGACCGGTCCCGCGTCGGGCGAGACGTGGACGAGTCGCACCGAGGCGTTGCCTTGTTCGGGCGCGGTGAAGTTGTCCTCGTAGACGACCGGTTCGAAGGCGGTATCGCCGCTCCCCGAAATCAGACCGGTCGCCGCGACGGTGTAGTTCGTATCGGCGTCGAACGTCTCGTTACCCGAGAAGACGACGGTGCTCGGGTCGCCCGCGGCCGTGATCGAAACCTCGTGTTCGCCCGCCGAAAGGCTGGCGTAATCGGTGACGTTTCCGTAGGACAGGTTCGAGACGACCGTCTCGTTGTCCACCAGCACGTCGACCGGCGGCGCGTCGGGCGACATGTGCGCGATGCGAACCTGTGCATCACCCGTCTCGTTCGCGGTCGTCGTCTCGTTCGCCGCGGCGGTCGTCGTCTCGTTCGCGGTCGTCGTTTCAGTTGCCGCCGTCGTCTCGTTCGTAGCGGTGGTCGTTTCGTTCGTCGTAGTCGATGTCTCGTTCACCGCCGCGGTCGTCGTTTCCTCCATCGCGGTCGTTTCGTTTACCGCGGTCGTCTGATTCGTCGTTTGAGTCGGTCCGTCGGCCATCACCCCCATTCCTGCAAATCCGACGCTGAGTGTAACCATCAGTACTACCAATCCGACTCCGAGTGTACGTGTTGTTCTCCTCATTCCGATGCCATCATCGGCAAGGGCGAGGATAAACCATTTACACCGTCCATCCGCGTAATGGCGGTTTTCGCGGGCGGTAACTCCCGTTTCTGGTGGAATCGTCGTGTCGAAATCGTCACCTAATGCGGGCAGCGTTCCCCTGACGTCGACCCGAAGGAACGCTTATCCGGAACCCCGTTCTATCCGGATTCATGGGACTCGACGTATCCGCTCCGGACTCCCCGACGCTTCGAGCGGAGGCGGACGTGCAGGAGTACGACGACGTGTCGGTTTCCGGTGAGAACGATTACCACCGCGAGGAACTGGAGGCGTTCCTCCACGAGGGCGCGTGGGAAGAGTCGTTCGACCGGTGGGCCGAGGACACCGGGTTGGACGAGCGCGAGTTCGAAACCGCGCTCGATTTGGACCTGTTCGCGGAGTTCGACTTCTTCTGGGACGACTTCGCGGACCGAGTCGGCTACCACGCGCCGGGCATCCCCGAGGACTGGAAGGTCAGGGACATCCACCCCGATATCGACTCGTGGAACGCCGTCTCGTCCATCAACGCGTCGCTGACCGAACTCGGACAGGTAGTCTGTGACGTGCTCGAATCGGAGTACGTGGACTGGGAGGCGGAGTTCGAAGCGCCCGACGACCTGCCCGATTTCTAACGCGCCGACCCGCGGAAAATCACGCCGTCGATGTCGCCGGCGAGGACGACGTTGTCCGACTCGTTCGTACAGGAAAAGGAGACGACCATCTCGTGGCGTTCCGGGTGCAAGTCGACCGCTTCGACCGTGGTCTTGCAGGTAATCTCCTCGCCGACGTACACCGGTCGTCGGAACTCGAACGTCATCGTCCGCGCGATGAAGTCCATGTCGCCGCCGATTTTCGTGGGGAGCGTCGCCGTCAGCAGTCCGTGAACCATGGGGGTTTCCTCCTCGACGTGGTGGCTTCCCCGGTCTCCCGAGAGGTCGGCGAACGCCGCGACGTCCTCGGTCGTGAACGTTCGCGAGAAGGACCGCGTATCGCCCTCCGTCGGCGTGTCTGTCATGCCTATTCGTTCACACGAACCCACCTAATCCTTTCTCCGAGCGTGCAGCGCGATGGGCGGAAAATCGAGACGTGTTCGTTTTATGGTATCGCAGTTACACACTCCCGACATGGTGTCGCCGCTCGCCGGGTGGCCGATGCGACTCGGGATGTCGCTCGGCCTGTTGGTATCCGTACTCGTCATCTGGAGATTGGACCGCCCTCACGGACGGTGGGGAGCGGCCCTCAGAAAACGACTGCTGTTCGGCGTGCCATGGGGGACGCTCGTCTGCGTCACGGGCGTCTTCGCTGTGTACCTGTTCGTGCAGGACGGGTGGTATCACTGGTACAACCCCGTTACGGTGGCGTTCGCGTCGTGGTCGTATCTGTACCCGCTCGGCATGGTTGCGGGCCCGTTCTCACACGTCGGCCCGAATCACCTGATGGGCAACATGACTAGCACGCTCGCCGTCGCGCCGCTGGCGGAGTACTATTTCGGACACTTCCCTCCCGACAGGGGCGAAACCTCGTTTTCCTCGTGGCGGACGAACCCGTGGGTCCGGGCGTTCGTCCTGTTTCCGCTCGGCGTCGTCGTCATCGCGCTCTGTACGGGCCTGTTCTCGTGGGGACCGGTCATCGGTTTCTCCGGCGTCTTCTTCGCCTTCGTCGGGTTCGCACTCGTCCGCTACCCGCTCGGAACCGTCATCGCCCTCTCGGCCCAAGACGTGATTCAAACGCTGTACGTGGCGTTTCAAAGTCCACAGACAGTCGGCGAAGCGACGACGCACTTCTCGCGTCCCTGGTGGTTCGGCATCGCGGTGCAGGGTCACACGCTGGGCTTTTTCCTCGGCGTGGTCGCGGGCGTCTATCTCCTCCGAAAGCGTGACGTTCGGTCGAGCGCCCTTCGGATGTGGGCGGGCGGGTTCATCGTCCTCGTCTCCTCGTCCCTGTGGGCGCTGTGGTGGTATCGCGGACTGGAGAAGTTCGTCCTCTTTCGCGGCCTAGGCGTCGTGTTCGTCCTCGCGCTGGCGACGCTCGTTGCGATTGCCGTCCGCACCACCGACGAACGCTCTTTTTCACCGAGCGCTCGCCAAGTGGGTTCCGTCATGCTGTTGATCCCGGTCGTCGCCATGGCCGGCGTCGCGGTTCCCGTCAACCTCACGTCCGTCCAACAAGAGGGTCCGAACGCGCTCTCCGGCGTCTCGGTGCGCGACTACACGGTGACGTACGCCGAGAACGTGCCGAATCAAAAGGTATCCGTCGTCGACGTATCGGTCGGCGGCGAGACGACGCAGGTGAACACGAGCGGCGTCATCGTCGTCAACCCGAGTAGGGAGATATGGTCGCGCGAAATATCGAAGGGGCAACTCGCGTACTCCGGACGTGCGACGGTCAGGGTCGGCGGCGTCGGGTGGCAAAGGGCGGTAACGGTACGCCGTACCGGGTGGACCGTCACCGGCGGCGGAACGGCGTATCAGGTGTGGCTTCACCCGCCGGACGGGCAGTGGAAACACGCCTTCTCGTCGCCGCCGGCAACCGCGGGACCCGTCCTCGCCGGAAACAACGTCTCCGTCGTCCCGCGAACGGGCGAGTTCGTGCTTCGCCTCTCGCGGAACAACTCCACGGTCGGCGTCGCGCCGATGCCGACGAAGAACTCGACGGTCACCATCGGCGGCGTGGAGTTCACCCGCGAGAAACGCCGCATCGTCGCCGCTGTCAACGAGACTCGGGTTCAGGTGGCCGCGAAGGAGCAGTACGGCAACTAACGCCACTCGATTCTGAAGACTTCGGCGTCGAGAACCGTCCGTTCCCGTCGCTGAAACTCGAACTGCCGCGAGAGCGGCAACTCCGCGCGGAACGCGTGTGTCACCTCGCCGCCCTCGTCCGCGGCGAACGATTCGACGAACGCCATGCTGTCCTCGTTGTGAATCGAGTAGGACACGTCCGCCAGCGCGGCGGTCGTTTCGAGAAACGCCCTATCCGCGTGTTCGTTACCCCGTTGTGCGCCGAACGGTGGGTTCATCAGGACGGTCACTGGGCCGTCCGAGCAGAGGGGGACGTCGGTTCCGTCGCCGAGAACCCAATCGATGGAGCGCGCCGGGTCGACTCGACGCTCGTTTCCCGTCGCCTGCCGCAACGCCGCCGAATCGCGGTCGAGTCCGATGACGCGTGTCGGAGAGCGCGTCGCCGCGCCGATGGCAAGCACGCCCGTCCCCGTCCCGAGGTCGAGGACGGTCTTCCCTCCGATGTCTCCGTGAATGTCGGCGATGTGGACGAGATGCGCCGCGAGGTCCGCCGGTGTCGGGTACTGTTCCAACTCGACCCGTGGCTCCTCGAACTCGTCGACGGCGGAGAGTCGTCGTTCCAAGGCGCGTTTCCCCATGGTCGAAGAAACGCGATAGGGAGACGTAAGAAGCGGGGTTTGGATTCGACCAGGAAGCGAGCGTTACAGCGCCAGCGGCCCGTCCAGTTCGAGCGTAACGCCTTCGCGACGGGCACGCTCTTCGAGTGCGGCGAGGGACGGGCGCACTTTGGACTCGTCTTCGACCGTGTCGAACTCGACGGTAACGGTTCCCGCGCCGATGAACGCGGCGGTTCGGATGTACTCGCGGATGCGGTCGGCCTCGTCCTGCGTGGCGAACGAGCAATCGGCGTCGAAACAGGCGTCAACCGTCACGCCGGCGGGGACGAAATCCTTCGCGGCGAGTTCGGTCTGTAGGTCGCGCAGGTCGTCACGCGAGGACGGAAGCGCGGCCGCATCGAGCGTCACGGGGGTTTTGTCGGTGGGTCGGCAGCGTTCGATGGCGGTTTCGATCGTCGAGGGACGAGTTACGCTCATGGCTATCACACAATACCTACTGGGAATACAAAAAGGTTTGTGTATGTCCAGTAGTAATTTCGAATGGTCAAATGGCCGTTTCACTCATCTGAAAGTACTTACCGAGTGGGGGTAAACGCGACTCCATGGACCGCCGACGCGCCCTCGCGTGTGTCGGTTCCGCCATCTTCGCCGGGTGTCTCTCCGAGTCGACGCCGGGCGGGTCGGGACCGTCATCGGACACGACGAACGGAACGACAACGACGACTGGGACGAAGACCAGTATCGCCAATACCGCCACCGGAACCGAAACGCCCTCGCCGACGCTCGAAATCCCGAGCGAAAACCACTGTCCGGCGTTCGGCGACTCGCAAGTCGTCTGTTCCGTGGACGCCGACGACGGGACGACGTTGCGGATGGTGCCCTCGAAAACGAGCGCGTCCCTGCCGAAAGCGAACCTCTCGTTCACCCTCCGAAACGAGACGGGCGTGACCTTCACGACGAACTACTACGACTGGTCGGTGTGGAAACGGGTGGACGGCGAGTGGTTCCACATCGCACCGCAAGTCGTCCCCGAACCCGCGATGATGCTCGAATCCGGGGGCTCGCACACGTGGAACCTGACCGTCGATAACAGGGACCCCGATGCCGCCGTCGTTGGGGCAGAAGGAACGGAAGACGTTACACTCGCGGGACTGGGGGGAGGTACCTACGCCTTCGGAATCGGTGGTTGGTTTAAGGGTCAGGGCTACGAGAACGGAATCGCGGTCGCCGCCCGTTTCGAACTGTCGGGCGACCCGCTCGAACTGACGCCGACATCAGACCTCGAAGTAGTGAGTCGAAACGGCGACGAAAAACACGTTCGAGTCGGCGACGAGAAACGGAGGACGATGGTCGCAACTCGGGTCGAAACCCCGTCGACGGATACGAAGCGAATGATTCCCGAACAGGTCGTCCGTTCCCCGCTTCGAAACCTGCTGGCGTCGTTCGAACCAGGCGTTCGCCGCGTCACTCTCGACATAGATCGGACGGCGATCTACGTATCGGACCCGCAGGTCATCGAATTCGAGGGACAGGTGTACCGAATCGAGAACTCAAGCTGAAGGGTGACACCGGTGAACCGACCGGCCCAAGTAACTATAATCATCTTTTCAATAGAATTAAATCCACAACCAGTGTTTCTGAATTCATGCCGTACGGCACAGACAAAAACGACGAAACGACACGAACGAGCCGCCGAAGCGTGCTGAAAGGAACTGCCACGGCGGCGGTCGGAGTGGCCGGATTCACCGGGAGCGTCGCCGGGTTCGAGGGAGACGACGGGGACATCGTCGGACCGGCGGACTTCCCCCGCGCGACGACGCGCGGTCACTTCGACATCAACTGGTTATACCAAGAGGAGTTGACCGACGGGCACACGAAGTGGGATTACGGGACCGTCGGCGATATACCGGGCTACGGAGGCGCGAATCCCGAGGAGGTCGTCATCTCGGTCCACGGGTGGTTGGTCGGCCCGGACGACGCGCCCGACCATTTCGAGACGGTCAAGACCTCGCTTCGGAACAACGGCTATACCCATCCCGTCATCGGGTTCAGCTACGATTCGGACACGCGTGTAGACCAGTGGTGGCCCGCGACGGACATCGCGGAGCGAAACGGCGCGAAACTCGCCACCTTCATCACCGACTACCGCGCCCGAACCGGTGCCGACGTGCGCCTCATCGGCCACTCGCTCGGCGGACGGGTCGTCCCGGCGACCATCGAGGCGCTCGATTCGCTCGGTTACAGCGATTACGTCGCGTCCGCGACCCTACTCGGCGGGGCCGCAGATAACGATTCGGTGGCGGTGGACGGCGAGTACGGCCCCGCAATCGCGAACGTCGTCGGCGAGTTCGACAACTTCTGGAAGTCCGACGACGACGTGTTGAACTGGGCGTACTCGACCGGCGAGTTCGATTCGGCAGTCGGCGAGGAGGGGTGTGAGGGGACCCCGCCCGCGAACTACGAGGACCACAACGTCGATTACGTCCCCGACCACTTCTCGTATCACGAACCCGGCGACGGGTGTATGGCGGAGGTCGTTGGGGAGTTTTCGTGATCGACGAAGGAGCGAACGAAAGCACGGAAGACGCGGTTTGTCTTCCGGAGTTTCGGTGAGCGAAGCGAACTGGAGCTAGTCGGAACCCGTTCCGACGCGGTTCCAGTGAGCGTAGTCCTTGTGAACGGAGTGAACGAGGGCAGGGAAGACGCAGTTTGTCTTCCCGAGCGAACTGAAGCAAGTCAGAGCTTTGCTCTGATGTAGCTTTGACGAGCGAAACGAGTGGGAGTTGGAGAGAAGAGAAACCGCAGAAAACCAGCGAGAGAACCTCACCACGTGCCGTGGAAGGTGTCGAATTCGAGCGAGTCGAGGGGCTCGTTGCCGACGGCGATTTCGTACTCGCCGGGGGTGAGCATGGGTTTGTGGAACCGCGGGCCGTCGTCGGTGGTGATGCGCGGGCACCCCGTGTTGACGAAGGCGTCCATGTCGAAGTTTCGCAGTCGGTCGGGCGTTACCTCGTCCATCGTGATGAGGTAGGCGTCGTCGTTGCCGTCGAGGATGTCCTGTGCGACGTCCCAGCGCCCCTGGCCGATTTTGGTGCAGAAGATGACGCCCCACTTCTCGGCGTCCATCGCGCGGTGGACCGCGCCGTAGCGCTGTTTGAGGAACTTTTCGGTGTCCGCCACGGTGACGACGTTGTTGACGGGGTCGGCGATGACGACGGTCTTGTCGGGGTGTTCCATCGCCAAGCCGAGCGGGTGGAACTTCCCGCCGCCGACGTAGAGCACTTGGTCTGCGTCGATGTCCGCCGAGGCGTAGTTACAGCCGAGCACTTGGCCTTCGTGGGTCAGTCGGTCGTCGCCGCGCCGGGTGTGAACGTCGAAGCCGCGCTCTTCCAACCACTCGCGCATCTTGTCGAAGTGGTTCATGTGCTGAGCCGTGGTGACGAGGCCGACATCGCCGACGTCGAGTTCCTCCAGGGACTGTTCCATGATGGGGAAGACGTCGACGTTGGAGAACAGCGGGACGTAGATGACCTTGTCCGTGTTCTTCATCGGCGAGTGGCCGAAGTGGACGAACACGTCCGTTCGCTTCATCAGGTAGGTGTCCAAGTCGCAGGCGCCGTAGCAAGGTTGACCGGAGAGGAGAATCGTCACGTCGTCGGGGAGAAGTTCGCGTAAGTCGTCGGCCACCTGCGGGCCGCGGCGTTTGAGACCTTCGGGGAACTGCAGTCCGACTTTTTCGGCGTCGCGCTCCTCGACCGCTTCGATGATGCGGTCGAGTTCGTAGTCCCACTCCCGGTCGTGTTTGAGAGCCATTCCGGTGTTTCGGAGGTCTCCCTCGCTGTACTCGCTTTCGTTGCTCATTACTCCCTCATTGCGGGCGAGAACTTTTAACCCCGGCGTTCTCGGTTTTCGCGACGCACGTCGGTCTCGGGAGTCGGCAGGCCTAAAGTCCTTCAACCCGAATCGAGATACATGAGCGTCGATACGACCACGGAGACCACGGAGCACGAAGACATCGACCGGCTGGCGACCGAACTCGGCGAGGCTATCGCCGAGACGCCGCTGTACCAACGATTCGAGGAGGCGAAAGCGGCCGTCGAGGCGGACGAGGAGGCCCAAGAGCAGATCAAGGAGTTCGAACAGCTCCGACAGGAGTTCATGCTTGCGCGGCAGACCGGCGAGGCGACACAAGACGACGTGGCGAAGGTCCAGAAGGCCCAACAAGACCTCCACACGCTCCCGGTCATGAAGGAGTACCTCGACGTGCAGGACGAACTCACGGCGCGACTGGAGGAACTGAACCGTGCCGTCTCCGACCCGCTCGCCGTCGACTTCGGCCAGCAGGCCGGCGGTTGCTGTCAGGACGAGTAATCCGAATCCGTACTCAGCCTCGATTTCTTCGCTCTTTTACATCGACGGCGGCGAGTGACGACTCAGTTCAGCCGCCAGAGTTCGTAGTTCAACAGGGTGGCGAACCCGACCCAACAGAGGTACGGGACAAGGAGGAGTGCGGCCCGTCGGTCGATTCGCGCGAAGGCGACCATCGTGGCGACGATAGCGACGAGGAGGGCGAGGATGACCGCGAGGCCGCCCGCGGGCCAGCGCATGCCGAAGAAGACGAGGGTCCATCCCGCGTTCAGGACGAGTTGGACCGCGAAAATCGCCAGTGCGAATCGGTTGTCCCCGCGTCGCCAGACGAGATAGAGCGCGACGCCCATCAGCAGGTAGAGCGTGGTCCAGACGGGACCGAACACCCAACTCGGCGGCGTGAATCCGGGCTTCTGGAGCGTGGTGTACCACGTCGCGACGTCGTTCGCAGTCAGGAACGACGGGACGATGCCCGCCAACTCGCAGACGACGATGCTGACGAGGAGTGCGGGCACGTCGCGGAGCGAGAACGACGGACGCTGTGCTGTCTCCATGGGGTTGCTACCACACCGAAAAGCGAGTTCCTTTTGCCGAACTATGTTGGCTCGGCTAGTCGAGGTCGTCCATCTGCACCGTCTCGTCGAGGATCAGCGTCGGTCCCTGCTCCATGTCGATGAACTCGGCGGCGTCCGCCATGACCTCTTTTCCCTTCTCGGAGTCGAATGCGGCCTTCATGTCCGCGGTCGAGTCGAAGTACAGTTCGAGGACGCCGTCGTAGCCCGCCTTCTCGGGGTCCTTCGAGACGGAGGTGACGTACTTCTTCAGGCCGGGCAGTTCCTTCGCGAGCGAGGAGTGTTCTTCGAGCCAGTACTCCTCGAACTCCTCGTGGGTCGTGCCGTCCTTGCGCACCAGCAGATCGACCATCTTCATCATGGTACCCGACATCGGTGGCCCGACGACTTCGGTGTATCGACTGTCGGTCGCTGTCGGAGGTCAGTTCCGCCCGAACTCCGCCGTGAACCGCGCCCGTCCGAGTCGAACGCCGTCCATCGCGCCGAACAGCGCGCTTCGCTTCGCCCCGGCGTCGAGTTCGAGGTCGCGTTCGAGGACGTGCAGCGTGAATCGGTAGGTGTGCGGTCCGTCGTCCGTCGGCGGACAAGGGCCGCGATAGCCGATTTCGCCGAAGTCATTGGTTCCTTGCAGCGCACCGTCGAGGGACCCGACCGTCCTCTCCTGCGGGACGGCTTTCGGCACCGTCGTCGTCCCCGGCGGGAGGTTCCACAGCAACCAGTGGGTGAACGTCCCGCTCGGCGCGTCCGGGTCGTCCACGACGATCGCGAGCGAGTTCGCATCGTCCGGCACCGACGCGATTTCGAGCGGCGGCGAAACGTCCGTCCCGCTACAGGTGAACCGGGCCGGAACGCTTCTGCCCTCCCCGAACGCGTTCGTCGCGAACCCCGTCGCGGTGTTTGCCCGTTCCGTGGTCGTCGTTGATTTCGCTCCCGTCGTTCGGTCGCTCCCGTCGCGGCGAACGCCCGTACACCCCGACAGTGCGATTCCTCCCCCACCCAGTGCCACGAGGAAGGTTCGTCTTCGGAGCATCACACGGGGGTTCGTGACGTGCGGTAAAATGCCCTGTTGCCGTCGGTTTAAGTGCCTGCACGTCCTTCCCTCGGTTCGATGACGCAACTCAACCTACCCGACCGGCGGCAGTGTGTCGCCTGCGGACGAGAAGACACGTGGGACGAGGAGACCCACAACTGGCGAATCGCCGGCGAGAAGGGCAGACCCTTTTGCATCCACGAGTGGGACATCAACGGCACGCACAATCCGATTCGGAAGTGAACGAGATGGATCGACGGACGAACGACCGACAAACGGGGCCGTGGGTGCTCGCCCTCGGCGTATTGGCCATCGGCGTCGGCGCGTTGGCGAACGAAGTCCGGAAACGACGGCGCGAACGGGGAACGGCGTCGGAAACGGACGCGTGAGACGTGTCCGACGGGCGAGATAGACGAGGTCGTGGTTTGGACATGGACATTGCTGCGGCAGCGTTCGCACAGGACTTATCCATACAGAGAATGATATATCATTAATGCACACAAATGCCGACGACCTGCGTCGATGGTTCGCCGGTACCGAGGAAAACGAATTCGACAACCGCTTGGACCACCGCCTCGACATCCTCGAACGGCGGTCGGACGACAACCGCTGGCGTCACGAGTTGCGGAACGCGCACGTCCGTCAGTTCAGCCTGCTCGGACCGCCGGCTTCAGATTTCGATGTCGAACTCGAAATTCCGACGTACGCGTTTTTTCCCACCACTGAAAGCGACCGTCCCCGCCCCGCAATCGTCCTCGCCCACGGCGGCATCCACGACAACTTCTCCACGGACTACGTGAGCGTCGTCCGGGAACTCATCGAACGGGGGTACGTCGTCGTGGCTCCCGAATATCGAGGAAGCACCGGCTACGGCCGTGAACACTACGAGGCCATCGACTACGGCGGCGACGAGATCGCAGACACGCTCGCCGCCCGGAACTGGGTCGCGGACAGAAGCGACGTGGACGAGGAGCGAATCGGCGTCGTCGGATGGAGCCACGGCGGCTTACACGCTCTGCTCTCCATCTTTCGGTATCCCGACTCCTTTGCCACCGCCTACGCTGGCGCACCCGTCTCGGACCTGTTGGAGCGCTGGAAGTACAAGGGGGAGGGGTATCGACGGCTCTACACCGCGAGTTACCACCTCGGTACGTCGCCGGTCGCCGACCCCGAACTGTACCGCGAGCGCTCGCCCGCCCACCAAGCCGTCGCCACCGACGTTCCGCTTCGAATCCACGCGGCGACAAACGACGGAGACGTTCACCGCCGCGAAATCGAATCGCTCGTGGAATCCTTACGCGATGCGGGTGCCGACTTCGAGTACGAACTCTACGACGACGCCCCCGGCGGTCATCGCTTCGAACTCACCGAGTCCCGGTTCGCCCGCGAGTCACGGGAAACCGTGTACGACTTCTTGGCGAACCATCTGTCGCCGCCGCGGTCCGAGCGGTGAGGTGGAAACCGGCGATACCCGACGAAAACACGCCATTGCTGACCGTGAAGCCCGTGGATTGAAGCATCTGGCACGCTCACCCCCTCGCATGACTTCCGACCTTGCGTCGCAGGTACGGGACGTGTTGACGGTCGACCGGGAGGAGTTTCAGAGCCATGTCGAGGAGGACGCAGAGGTCATCAAGCGGGAACTCGCGGACGGTACGTTCGACAATCCCCAATCCATCGTCGGATTCGAGTACGAGTTCTACGCGGTGGACGCGGAGACCAAAGCGCTCTCGCGGGTTCCGCGACGACTCCTTTCGCTCATCGGCTTCGAGAAGGAACTCGGCCTCCACAACGCCGAGATGTCAACGAGTCCGCAACCGCTGAACGAACACGGGTTGGCCGCACAGGAGGAGGAAGTGAAAGCCAGACTTTCGGCGGCGGAGGAGCGGACGGGGGCGGAGGGAATGCGCCTCGTCAGCGACGGCCTGTGGACGATTCCACCGACGGGGGAAACGGCCACCCGATACCTCACCGACGGCGTCGATGACGACGGGGTTCAAATCGCGTCGAACATGAGCAACTCGGTACGCTATCACGCGATGGCGAACACGGGGGAGTCCATCGGGATGGAACTCGACGCACCCAACGTCACCTTGTCCGCGAATACCGTGATGCCGGAGAGCCTGATAACGTCCATTCAACCGCACTACCAGGTGCCACACGCCCGCGACCTGCCGACGTACTTCCAGTACGCAGTTCGAATCGCGGCCCCGCTGTTGGCGCTCGGCGTCAACTCGCCGTTCTTCCCGCCGGACCTGTACGACGACGCACCGGCGGCGGAGATAGTGGACGACGCGTGGATGGAAAACCGCATCCACGTCTTCGAGTCCGTGTTGAACGCCGTCGACCCCGGAAAGGTGCGCTTCCCCGAGGACATCGAATCCGCGGAAGCGGCCATCGACGACGTCGTGGCGGACCGAACCATCGTCCCGATGCCCGTCTCGCGGTCGGATCGCTTCGACGACGAGTTCGCCCACTTCCGGTTGAAACACGGCACCTACTGGCGGTGGGTGCGCCCGGTGTTCGGCGGCGCGACGCGCGCCGACGCGAACGCCCGCATCGAGTTCCGGCCCATAGCCGCCCAACCGACGGTTCGGGACTCCATCGCGTTTCAGGCCGCGTTCGCGGGGTTGCTGGAGAGCACCTTCCGCCGGGAGCATCCGGTTCACCATCTCGATTGGGTGGTCGCGCGCGACAACTTCTACGCCGCCATGCACGACGGACTCGACGCGGAACTGTACTGGATCACGAACGACGGCAAGGAGACGACCGAAGCGGACGAACTGTTCGCCGACCTCTTCGCACACGCGAAGGACGGCCTCCAAGCGCGCGGACTGTCCGACGAACAGGCCGCGAAGTATCTCTACCCGCTGCGGCAACGCGCACGCCACGGCGTGACGCCCGCCGACTGGAAGAAGCGTGAGGTGCGCGACCGACTGGAAGCAGGCGAGACGCTGGCTGATGCGATTACGGGCATGCAACACGCCTACATCGACCAGCAAAAGGAGACGTTGCTCGACGGCAGTTTCACCGACTGGAATTAGAGTACGTCGTCGAAGTCCTTGTGACCGGTGATATCGACGCCTTCCTCGGTGATTTCGGCGAGGAACACGCCGTTACCGCTGCCCGTGTCGCGCTCGACGGCGCTCTTGATACCGCGGGCGGCGACGGCCTTCGCTTCCTCGTTCGAGAGGCCTTCCTCGTAATCCTGTTCGAGGACACCGTAGGCGAGTTGCATCCCGCTACCCGTGACGGTGTAGTCGTCGGCCATGACGCCACCGGCGGGGTCGAGGCTGTAGATGTGCGAGCCCTCCTCGTCGATACCGCCGAGGATGGGAGAGACCATGAAGAACGGGCCGCCGCGAAGCATGTTGCCCGCGAGCGTCGAGAGCGCCTGCATGCTCATCTGTTCGCCGCGTCGGGATTCATAGAGGTTGGATTCGATGCGCATCGTTCGGATGAACGACTGTGCGCCGCCGACGGACCCGGCCATCGTCAGGGCGGCCGTCGGGTGAATCTGTTCGACCTTCTGGACGTTCTTGTTGGAGACGAAGCGGCCGGCGAGGCTGGCACGCATGTCCGTCGCCATGACGACGCCGTCCGCGGTCGTCATGCCGATGGTCGTCGTTCCGGTTTTGTTGACGTTTTTCATGTCCTCCTGTGAGAACTCGTTGTCGGGGAGCGAGCCGATCTCCGGCTCGTACGGGTTGGCGTCGTTACCGCTCAGGCGCTCCTTGTTACGCGAGAAGTCGGAACCGTGCATTGGGCTACGCATTACCCGGACGTAGTCCATCAGCACTGATAAAACCAACCCTTCCGGGGTGTGACGAGGTGAAGCCCTCGGAGCCGAACCTCGGGGTATTCACCGTGAGATCACGCAAAACGAGCGTCGGTCGGGGTTAGTCTTTCTTCGTCTTCTCGTAGGACGCCCCCAGGGATTCCACGATGCGGTGTACGGGAAACGGTACTCCGGCCCGCCGGGCGACGAGGGCGACCGGAAGCAGGCAGATTCCGGCCAGAACGCTGAGCTGGTACAGGGCAAACAGTGTCGCGCGTCGTATCGGTGCGAACATTGCAACTTCACCCGAGCCTGTGACACCACCCTATATATCGTTTGTTGCTAGTTCGATTTCATAACAATCTATATCATCGGAATCAGACCGTCGCCCTCTTGCGATTCAACCGAGGTTGTATACTGTACAATTCGAGATGGGTTCGGCAGCGAGGATCCCCATGGTCACGGCATTCCAACGCCGTCAATATGCGTAAGTTATGCGCATCATCATCGTCTCGTGCGCGACGAATTCCCGGAATGGCCGAAAGGATTGACGCACGGCACGCCCTATGGACCGTCGTGAACGTCGTCGTCGAACTTCGGCTCCCACCTGACGAGTTCGCCCTCGGGGAGTTGTTTCCCTATCGCTCCGATATCCGAATCGAGTTGGAGCGTCTCGTCCCGACGCGGGAGTGTTCGATGCCGTTTATCTGGGTCGCCACGGCCGACCCGTCGTTTCTCGCCGACGTCTCGCTCGAATCCGCTTCGGTCGATTCCATCGCGGTCCTGAGCGAAACTACAACCGGTGCGCTGTGTGAGATCCGCTGGTCCAGCGCCGCCGATGGAATCCAAGGCATACTAACGGAACAGGACGTGACGCTTCTCGACGCCATCGGAAACAGCGACGGATGGCAGTTCCGAATTCGATTCCCGGACCACGATTCGACCACTCGGTTCCGGGAGGCGTGTGACGAGCGATCCATCTCGTACGAGGTCCGGCGCATCTATTCCGTGGACGAATTCCCCTCGAAAGAGTACGGGCTGACCGCCGAACAACGGGAAGCCCTTTCGACCGCGTTCGCCTCCGGGTATTTTCACGTCCCTCGCAAAACGTCGCTCTCCGAACTCGCCGAAACCCTCGACATCTCGCCACAGGCCGCGTCCGGCCGCCTTCGACGAGGATTGGAACGGATGCTCGAGACCACCCTGTTCCCCCGGAACGAATCGACCGAATCATCCGAGGGGTAATAAACGCATGAACCACTAAACCCCAAACATTCCATCCATGGTACGCCTCTGACGAAGCAATGCCGGCCACAGCGCTTTTCGTTCGACCCTCGGGAGGGATATAACGTGGTTCGAGAGTCGAGCGATAATCAGACAATTCTTCACGAAACGAGTCACGAGGGAGGACCGTTAGCCGAGACGGTTATCGAGGCCATCGCCGAAGTTACCGACAGCAGTTCGACGGAGATAGAGCCGCTCTACGAGAGTATCGACCCCGATGCACTCGAAGACCTGTTCGGCCGTCAGTCCGAACAGCGGGTCCCGAGGCGGGTCGAATTCGTCCACAAGGGGTTCGCAGTCGTCGTCTTCCGAACCGGACGGGTCGTGATTTACGAGGCGGGATAGTCGCCGTCTCGAAAACGACGGGCCAGTACGCTTTTCGCCGTGTTCGGCGTACTAGCCCCATGCCTGATAACGAGTACGACGTGTACCTCGTGCCGACTGGCAAACGGGGTGGAGAACAGAACATCGTGTCCCCGGTCGAAGGCGACGACCTGGAGTTCTACGAAACGGGGGTTTGGCTGCGACGGAAAGGCGGGAGAAACTTCTTCCCGTACGAGCAGATTCGGACGATTCGAGAGCACGGAGACGACGTAGAGAGCGAGTCTGCGGGCGATTAGACGCCCGTTATTCGGGCGTCAACCCGACGATTTCGCGCGAGAAGATGTCGGCGTAGCCCGAGAACGACAGTTTTAGCGAGGGGACGCCGGGGAAGGTCAGCGTCTGGATTCCGATCATCGGTCGCTCGACGTCCGTTCCGAGGCTTCGGAACGCGCTCTCGATGGCGGTGTACAGTTTCGCCGTCTCCTCGACTTCGAGGTCCGAACAGACGCCGGCGACTCGCGTCGGGAGTTCCGCGACCACGTCGCCGTCCCTGACGACGGCCCATCCGCCGCCCATCTCGTTGACGTGGGCGACGGCCTCCCTGAGGTCCTCGCCGCTTCCGAGCGCCAACACGCCGGGCGTCTCCCAGACGAGGCTGGTCGCAACCGCGCCCTCCAACGGACCAAACCCGGTGACGAACCCGGTGAATCCGGTTCCGTCGCCGTCAGGGTGTCGGTCGAGGAGGGTGGCTTTCAGCAGGCCCTCTTCCGGCGCGGCGACGAGTTCGCCGCCTTCGACCGGCGGACGAACTCGCGTTTCGCCCGAGATGAGGCCCTCGCGGTACTCGATGGCGCGCACCGTTCCGTCGGTCGCGACGTCGGCCGGGACGCTGAACTCGGCCGGGTCGGTGCTGACGTTCACGCTGTCGTAGAAGTGGCTCGGATACTCGTAGGAACGCGGCGCGACGGTCGTCTCGTGGTTGTTGTAGACGACTTCACCGCCGTTGATGACCGTGGTGACGTTGACGGTTTCCAAGTCGTCGATGAGGAGGATGTCCGCGACGTTGCCCGGCGCGAGCGATCCGAGATTCGGCAGGCCGAAGTGACGGGCGGGGTTGAGCGTCGCCATGCGAATCGCATCGGCGGGCGCGACGCCCTCCTCGATGGCCCGGCGGACCACCACGTCCATGTACCCCTCCCCGATGAGTTCCCGGGGCCACATGCCGTCGGTCGAGAGGGAGATTTCGGCCGCGCCGATCGCCTCGTACGCCTCGCCGACCGCGGCCATGTCGTCGCGAATCGATCCGCAGCGGCCGACGGCGTGGATGCCGTTTTCGACGCGCTCGATGATGTCCTCGCCGGTTATCGACTCGTGGTCGTCGTCGACGATGGTGGCGAACGCTTGGAGTTTCTCGCCGGAACAGCCAGCGCCGTGGCCCGTGACCGTCTTCCCTTCGAGGTGGGCGCGTTCGTACAGTTCCTCCGTCGACGAGTCGCGGCCGACGGCGTGAATCCAGTCGGTTTCGCCGACCCCGATGACTCGGGCGTCGCCGAGGAGGTTCGTGAGCGATTCGGCGTCCCCACGCGCCGGTTCGAACGTATCGACGAGCGGTTGGGGCGGGACCGTGGCGAACACCCGAATCGGGAGGTAGGAGGTCGCGGCGAGCAACTGCTCGACGCCCTCCGCGCCGAAGGCCGGGCCGAACCCGGAAACCTCGGTCACGACGGTCGTCGTGCCCCCTTCGAGGGCGTAGTGATAGGCGTTCTCGAACGTTTGGTGGAGGTCGATGTGGGTGTGGGCGTCGATGAACCCGGGCGTGACGACCCGGTCGCTGGCGTTGATGACGTTCGTCTCGTCGCCAATGGAATCGCTACCGTCCTCCGGCAGCGCCGCGACGCGATTGTTTTTGACCACGACGTCGCGCGCCTGAAACTCGCAGGGCTCCGGCATGAGGACGCGACCGTTTCGAATCACGAGGTCGGCGGGTTCGTCGCCGAGCGTGACGGGTTGCAGTTCGTTCATTGAGTTACTCCTTCGTACACGACGACGCCACCTTGTTCGTGTCGGTTCACTTCCTCGCGCGCTTCGAGGACGTCGAGGTGGCCGACGGCCTCGCTCATCCCGGGGAAGTACTCGGTCGCGGGCAGATCCTCGAACAGTTCGCACATCACGTCGAACGCCGTCGTCGGCCGGTCCACGAGCGCACGCACGTTTTCGGTACGCTCCTCGTGGGCGGCGAGGATTTCGTCGATTCGGGCCGACGGGTCCGTTATCTCCTCACGGTGGCCCGGGAGGAGGAGATCGAAGTCGCGGTCCCGCAGTTCGGCGAGCGAGCGGTTGAACGAGGGGAGGACGCGCGGGCGAGGGCCGCCCTCCTCGGTCGGCGGTTGGAGGAACGGGTTCGGCGTGATGTCGCCGAGAACGTGGTCCCCGACGATGGCTTTCGATTTTCCGTCGTCTTCGAACGTGAACAGGGTCTCACCCGAGGAGTGGCCCAGCACCGTCTCCGCCGTCAGTTCGACCCCTTCGACGGTGACCGATTCGCCGTCGTCGAGTTCGATATCGGTTTCGACGTCGGGGGCGACCGAGAGGTAGGCTTCCGGCAGGTTGGTGACGGTTTGGGCGGTGGTCTCCGCCATCCCACAGCGGTCGAAGAAATCGGCGAAGTACTCCTGTTCGTACGCCAGTCGGTCGCCGAAGTCACGAACGATGTCGGCCGCTTCCGCACTGGCGACGACGCTGGCACCCGATTCTCGGAGCCGTTTTGCCAATCCGAAGTGGTCGGGATGAGGGTGCGTGATGAGAACTTGTTCGATGTCCGACGGGGCGAGGTCCCGTTCGTCCAACTCTTCGAACAGGACAGTCCATGCCTCTTCGCTTCCCGGACCCGGGTCGACCAGCGTTCGCCCCGAAAGGTAGGCGTTCACCGGACCGATTTGGAACGGCGTCGGAATCGAAAGCCGCGTAAACATACAGTTTCCCTTTCTTTGCCCGCCGTAAAACCGTTTTTGAACCGACGTTCACGTCGAATACCGACGGAACGATTATATCTGACCCGTGCGTAAGGACATAATTGGGAGAACGATGAACACCCACTTCAAAGACGCGTGGTACCACCTCCGACATGCCGGGAGTCATCTCGGACGTGGTGTCCGCGAGGAACTCCGACCCGCCGAGCGAAAAGCCCGCGAGATGACCGGGAGGGAGCGAACGCCCGAGCCGTCACGACGGGAGAAGATGCGTGATAACCTTCGAGACGTCGAACACAGAGCGAAGAAACGGTCACGGACCGCGATGCGGGACGCGAAAAAGCGGATGCGAATGAGTTAGCCGTCGAAGCCGATACGCTCGCAATCTGCGAAATCGCAGTCCTCGACGCGCGGTACCGACGCATTCTTTCTGTCCACGTCCACACGGCCACGGAACGTCGAGTTCCGAAACGCCGCGTCATCGGCCTTGATGAGTACCGTCGTCCCGTCGGCATCGTGGGTCGCCGTCACCCCGTCGAAGGCGACTCGCGCTCCGAGGACGTTGATGCCGTTGCGGTTCTCGTCTCCGTTTCGGAACGCGAACCGGCAGTTTCGAAGTTCGGTCCCGTCGCGCCACAGCTCGACGGCGTAGTTGTGTTTCGACCCGTCGCCCAAATCCGCGAGTTCGACGTTCTCCAGTACGACCGGTCCGTCGCCATCGTTGATCTTGACGGGTCGTGCGGACGAAGTACATTCAATTTTCAGGTCGCGCACGCGTGCGGAGCGACTGGAAACGCGGAGGCCGTCGTTGTCGCAGTTCGGCAAGCGGAGTTCGCCGCCGAAGACGCGGCAGTCGCCCTCCTGTAACCACAGTCCGCACCCGGTGTATGTCGTCTCGTCCATCTCGATCCGCACGTCTCGGGCCTCGTCGCCGTCGCCCAACCGGAGGTTCGCGTTCCCGTTGTCCTTCCACAGGCCCCCCGTCACGAGACACGGACCATCCCCTCCGGCGAGGTAGCCGCCGTTGTTCACCCAGCCCTCGACGTGACAATCCCGAAACGTCAACTCGCCGCGATGGTCGTCGGTTACGCTGACCCCGATGGGATGGCTGGTCTGGGATTCCGTGGACGATTGGTCGGGATAGCTCTCGGGTTCGAAAGCGCACCCGTCCGGGAGCGAAACGGTCACTACGCCCGACCCCTCGGGGTGCGTGACCGCCGCGTAGATCGCACCGAGGGCCTTCTTCCCCGCGGAGGCACATTCGCCTTCGACGCTCACGTCCTCGATTCGTAAATCGTGACTCGCCCGCGCCGAGACGGCCTGCGCGCCCACGCCGTTCGCCGTCATGTCGAACGTGAGGTTCCGAATCTCGACCCTCGTCGCCGAGGAGTCCGGCGACGCGCCCCATCCACCGCCGACATCGAGGCCGTACTGCTGGTCGGGGTCGGTCACGACCAGCGTTGCGTGCGGGTCGCCGACCACCGCAATCGCCTCGCAGTCGTTGCGTTCGAACCGCCCGTCGAGGTGGTAGCGTCCCTCGGGTAACACGAACTTCACTCTCGCGCCCGTGTGAGCCGATAGAGCCTCGTTCAGCGGGATTTCGCCGTCCAGAACGTCCGGATTCGTCTCGGCGACGTTCACCACGGTCCAGTCGGTCATGGTTGGGGGTCGGCATCGGTCGAACTTGGTCGTAGTGGCCGACCGCCCTCGAAAGCAAGTCTTAAGTCCGGTGCAGGAAAACGATGAACTGCGTACGGGTCGGTAGTCTAGTCCGGTTATGACAGCTCCTTCACACGGAGCAGATCGGCAGTTCGAATCTGCCCCGACCCATTTCTGACAATTCGAAATAGACAAGAGAAACAAAGGACATCGCTGTTGCTCGGTCGGCTATCCGTCGAACGGTAAAAACGAGATGCTCTCAGTAGGATTCCACGTCGATGCCGTCGATACGCTCGAAATGCTCGCTGTTACCCGTAACGACCGGTTCGTCCTCTCGGAGCGCGGTTGCGCCGATCGTCGCGTCGCCGATGTCGATCCGATTTCCGTCTCGGCGTAACTCACCGTCGATCAGTCCGGCCTGCCGTGCGATGGCTTCGGTGGTTTCGAGGACGGGTCGGGATTCGACGATGGTCTCGATCTTTTGCCGTTCGGACTTCGGGAGGTTGCTCGCGCCGACGCCGATGAAGAGTTCCTGTAGCGTCATGGCCGGGATTTTCTGGGTGTGACCGTCGGTTTCGAGTTCGTCCACTTTCTCGAGGGCGTCCGCATCGCTGTTCATCACGTCGATGAGAAACGAGGTATCCAGAATCATTCGACCCTACGACTGATCTCCTGGTCGTGATCGGCGTGGCTCTGCTCGATGGCCTCACGGAATGTGTCGGCCTCGTCGTCGGAGAGGATTCCCGCGAGCCCGCGAAGCGACGGACCACCGATGAGACGTTCGATAGCTTCGGAAAACGTCTCGTCGTCGTGCTTGTGGGCTTCTATCATCGAGTGAACCTCGTCGCTCACTCGGATGGACTTGCTCATAGTGTATACAAGCGTATACGAGAGTATGAATCTTCGGCCATGAACGCAGTCCCGGTATCTGGAAATTATTCGATGTCTGACACACTGGTTCGAGACCGATGGCGAGTCTCGCAGATACATACAACCGAGAACAACCGGCTTCTCGCACAAGTCCTTCGCCGACTCGGACGGCACTGACGCACTCCACCGTGCGGACCCGGCGCTGCTCCACACCATCATCTATAATACCACTGCGCTACAAGAGTAATACACAGGTAGTACGATGTCCACACTCAACATCAAAATCCCAGACGGCATGGACGATGACCTCGACGAATACGTCGAAGAAACCGGCCAATACATGAATAAGAGTGAAGTGGTTCGTGATGCGATTCGGACTCTCTTCCGTGAACATCCCATCAAACTCTCGGAACAGACGCTCCGAGATATCGAAATTAGCGAACGACAGATCAAGGAAGGCGAAACCATCTCACTTGACGATTTGGAGTGACCACAGGTGACTGACGTCGAACTGTCGGCACACGCCGCAGAGCAGCTAACGAGTCTCGAAACAGATGTCCAAGACCGAATCAAGAAGAAACTCCGAGAAGCGACCGAATGGACGGAACACCGCGTTGACCCACTGACAAACTACCCGTACTATAAACTTCGTGCCGGGGACTACCGGGCCATCATCGACTGGGACAAAGACAACGATGTGTTATACGTGTTGGCGGTCGGCCATCGGCGAAATGTGTACGACCGAAGTTTGTAGGCTGACCCCATGCGAGAGTGTTTTCGTGGTTCATCTGGGGGTTGTAGAGCGTGAGAAGCGACCCCGCGAAATTGCACATATCCATCGCGGCCGTCATGTACAAATCGAGCCGGTTACGAGTGACTTGGCACTGGTTCGATGGGACTGATCGAACGGTTCTCGGCGTTCTATATATGATCACTGCTTCAGTTACCTGGTGAGAGTAGGTTTCCAAGAGATGTGTGCAGAAATATCGGCCTCGGTGATAAAATACGAGAGGGCTGATTTCGACACAGATCCTGTCTATTTGCTAAATTCCGCCAATTCTCGGTTGAGCTTCTCTTTTTCCTCGTAGAAGAGCGCGTGACCACTCTCCTCGAAGCGAACGAGCTCTGTGTTTTCGATCCCATCCTGGAGCTTCTCTGCCGTCAGTTCAAACGGACAGGCTTCGTCGTGCACACCGTGACAGATGAGTGTCGGAACGGAGATGTCCGCGAGGTCGGACCGAAGATCCATCTCGCCGACCGCTTCGATCGAATCGGCCATGGCCTGTGGCGACGATTCCATGCTCATATTCTGGAGCCAATCTTTCAATTCGGGACTCGGTGCGGAGTGAAACATCGAGTCGCCGAAGTCACTACTGACCTTCGCCCGATCCTCATAGCATCCTTCGGCGAGTCCCGTAAATGCGGCTCCATCGACGCCTTCCGGGAAGTCAGGTTTTTCGGCTAAAACGGGGCTCGCAGCACCAAGTAGCGCCAATTTTGCTACATACTCTTCGTTATGGCGGCTCATATATCGGGTGACGACTCCACCGCCCATCGAAAACCCTGCGAGTGTCACATCATCGACGTCGAGTTCGTCGAGAACCGCCTTCAGATCGTCAGCAAACATGTCGAAGTCATACTCGCTCCACGGTTTACTTGACTGTCCGTAGCCACGAAGGTCAATACCGATACATCGGATATCTTCTCTGGGAAGCTGAATGTACTGATATTCGAACATCCGGTGGCTCAGCGGCCACCCGTGAACGAACACGATTGGAGTACCCGATCCCCAGTCCTGAACGAACAATTCCACCCCTTCCTCAACTTCGATTCGGGTCATACTGACCAATGGTTGGTCGACCGACGTGTATATATGCGATTTGGAAGTGTTTCAGACTAATTGGCTACCTTATTTCTTCCTAAATTGTATGTTAGGGTAATTTCTCGAGCTTCGAGTTTGCTCCGTTGCTGAGCCATACTCGTGAACACGACTTGAATTTCCTCGTATTCTCCGGTTACTGAAACATCGGATGCTATGAAAGACGTGTGGTATATTATCTGTCTAAGCGGCTACAGAAGGCATAGGCTGCCTCTTTCGTAGTGCGTTCAGTTAAGCAGGCGCTCTGTGTGTAGCGAGCAATGTAGATAAAGCGGTCCGACTCCGACTACTCACTATGGCAATCGTCGCGGAGATTCTCCTCGCGGATCGAGCGCTCCCGTTAGTTGATCTCGCGAGTTCAATTTCAAGTAATGAAATATCGATTTCCAATATCGTCCCGCTCGAAAATGAGCGGCTTCTCGTCGCGGTGACCATGACCGACGACTCGCGAGAAGCGTTTGAGCGGGAAGTAGACGTACAGCCAGAGGTCGTTGACGTGGTGGAGATCGGGCGGACAGCAGAAGGGTGGTTCTATCGATTGACCATCGACGACGAATCCGGCCTCGCTGCGTCACACGATCACGAGGCGTTCAAGGGCGTACTGATGAACGCGGCGGTTACCCCCGAAGGATTGCGACATCAGAAGGTGTTCTCTGACTACGAAGCGTTCAAAACCCACCGAGATCTGTGTGCGGCTCAAGACATCCCGTTCAAATTGTTGAACATCGCAGCCGATCCCGAAAATCCCGGAGAACGAGACCAGTTTGGACTCACGGAGAAACAGCATCGGGCAATCTCACTCGCGTTCGCCCGTGGATATTACGACTCTCCGCGCACACTTTCGACGAAGGAACTCGCTGACGAGCTCGGGATCTCTGGCCCGTCCGCGTCTGACCTTCTCCGCCGGGCCGAGAATCAACTCATCAGCCAGACGCTCGGACCGGAGCAATCAGTAAGCCTACACACCCAGTAGCTATGCGGGCTGAGGTTCCTCGACCTCGAACGTGACTCCGGTCATCTCTTCAGAAACCTCCCACAGTCGGCGTGCAGTAGCGTGGTCGTACGACGTCGCGTTCGAGATGACGTGGGTCGGGTTCCCTCGCATTTCAAAGAGCCCATCGGGGCCTATGTAGTGACCGCCGTCAACGTTCGCCGCTGTCGCCGCGTAGAGCACTGGAAGCACACCAGCGCCTGCAGATTGTGTGAGGAAGGTGTTCACGAATTTCCTAACGATTTGTTGAACGATGGACGTATCCATCTCCGTGTCGCCGCTTGTAAGTTCGGTCGCTGACGAGCCCGGATGAGCGGCGACAGCAATCGTGTCGGCCCCAATAGAGCGAAGTCGGCGGTCCAGTTCGTAGGTGAACAACAGATTTGCGAGTTTGCTCTGTGCGTACGCCTCGAACCGGCCGTAGGACTGTTTTCCATTGAGGTCGTCGAAGTGGATCTCGCCAGACCCGGACTTGTGGGCGATACTACTCTGCGTGACGACACGGGTTTCTCCGTCGGTCTCAATGAGGCGATCGAGGAGGAGTCCAGTGAGTGCAAAGTGTCCGAGATGGTTGACGCCGAGCTGTCGTTCGAATCCATCTTCCGTCGTCGAATACGGCGTCATCATAATTCCAGCATTGTTGAGGAGTACATCGAGGCGGTCGAATTCGGACTCGAACTCGGTTACGAACTGTCGGATGGATGCGTGGCTTCCGAGGTCGAGCTCGAGAACTGTCAACGATGCGTCGGTGACCATCGATTCGATTTCTCGCCGTGCACGGGTTGCCCTGTCGAGGCTTCGGCACGCCATGACGACGTGCGCGCCCTTCCGCGCGAATGCTTTGGTCGCTTCGAACCCGAGCCCGCTGTTCGCCCCCGTGACGATGACCGTACGGCCGGATTGGTCGGGCATGTTCCTCGCAGTCCAGTTCGATTGTGTTGACGCTTCCATACTCTGATCGAAGTTCGTCTGTTGGCCTGAGTCCTATGCTAATATGCAAGCTGGTTTAAGTAGCCTATCGTAGAGCATCCGTGCGGATTCGGATGGCTTGGCCATTATCATTTGTGGATTGGGGATGTTCTATTTCCTGTACTTCACGTATCTGAACGTGATGGCGACGCGTCGCTCGGAGAGCGGTGAACACTTGTTCGAGACAGATGGTGAGTCCCGCAGACACGTACGACCGAGAACAATAGGCTTCTCGCGCAATCCATCCCTCCCGTCTCCGACGGGTTTCGCGTTCGATCTCTTCGCCTTTGAGACGGTCGCGATCATCCGTCCCATTGAACAGTATCGAATTCAAACCAGTTCCATGATGACTTTGATCTCGATTTTCCGAAGGTGCTCACCGACCGTTCCCACGGAGATATCCGCTCGCTCTGCGAGGTCGCGGAGGGTCGCACGCCGCGGTATCTCGTAATAGCCCTCGTCGATCGCCAGTTCCAACAGTTCTCGCTGGCGGTCGGTCAACAGCGACGCGAGTTGGCGCATATCCGGGCGATACTCGCCCATGCCTTCGAGCGTAATCCGAATTCCGTCGGGGAGTTCCGCTATCGCCTCTCTGATCCCTTCATCCTCTCCGAGCATGGTCACTCGAAGATCACCCCGGTCGGTGTACTCCATCGGCCAGTCCACGACGGTTTCGTACCGTCGGAAGATACCGAGGAGGTCGGTCATGAGGGAGTTCGCTCGAAAATGAAGATAGACGAGGCCGTCCGACGCCGCGGACTGTTCGCACGTCAGCACGTCCGGGTTCGCCTCCAGCACTTCCGTGGCTCGTTCGAAGTCACCGCGGAGTTGATACAGCCCGACGCCGGTTCCGTCGTCCAGGAGGTTGATGTAGTGAATCGCTTCACCTTCCACTGCCGAATCGCCGTCGCACTCGCCGTTAGGACAGCGTTCATCCTCGACCTGGGGAATGACGAACGTGATATATCTCATACTATCGACCAGCGTTTCGCGTCCAGAGCGCCCAAAGCGAACGAATCCGGACTCCGTTTAGTAACGAATCGCTCGGACTGTCTCCGTCGCTGGCCGTAACGCATCAGCGGGTGAATATGCCGCAAACGGATATAAACCCACCTCAGATGTGCGGCGGTATTCGCATGCATCGGTGAGCCGTCCATATCATCGACGCATGCCGACCAGAAAAACTGAAACGGGCACCACGAACGGAGGCACCACGAACCGAATGGAACGGAAACGAGCCACTTTCGGTCAGTCGATCATCGCTGCACTCTCCGAGCGCTTCGACCCCACCGAGCATCGGCGGTATCTCGCACGGAATCTCGAAGGAACAGTACTCGATCTCGGCGCGGGGAGCGGTGCGATGGTTCCGTACCTGCAAACGGCAGTCCGGCGTGAGCCGTCTCTCGACCTGCATGCGATCGAACCGAATCCCGACAGGCGGAGGCAAGCAAAGCGTACGGCCAGCGCACACGATCTGGATATCAACGTACGAGCAGGACGGGCCGAATCCCTGCCCTACGCGGACGATACGTTCGACGTGGTCATCGCCTCCGCGGTGTTCTGTACGGTACAAGACCCGTCTTTGGCCCTCGGAGAGGTCCACCGCGTTCTGAAGCCGGATGGGGAATTCCGATTTCTCGAACGCGTTCGGTCCGACGGTCCCCGTGGCTACCTCCAAGACGCCGTGACACCGCTCTGGAAACGTATCGACGACGGTTGCCATCTCGACCGTCGAACGGACGAGTGGATCGCGGCCGGTCCGTTCGCTCTCGACGATATCGAAACGCTACGTCTCGGCGTTAACCCGTCCAGACCCTTCGTGCGCGGAACTGCCACGCCGAACGGCCGAACGGAGACCGACGGCCGAAGCGGTAGGAGTGAGTCCGGCGTTTCGACCACACCGAAATCCGCAAACGAGGACAGGTTGCAGGAGTCGAGGTGAATCGTGAACGCGAAAGCGGCCGCATCGACGATCTTCGGTGTCGTCGTCGCGCTTCTTGGGACGTTATGGCTCGTCCAAGGTCTCGGACTCGTTCATATCGGTCCCGTCTTGTGCGTCGCAAACTGCGAACCGATCACCGGGAAATCAACACAATGGGCGGTTACGGGCGTGATTTCCCTGTTCGTAGGACTCGTCATCGTCTGGGCGGGACTGAGACGCGGAAACCGATGATTCCTATCGCCCACCACTCGAACGATCCCCAACACGCTCGCCGAACTCCCTCCACGCCCTAGCCCACAACGTTAACCCGGAATCCGACCGAACGCCCGTGTATGATAACCGCAGAGCGGATGGCCGCCGTGGACGAGAACGCGGAGTATCTCGGCGTTCCACGCAAGCAGTTGATGGAATCGAGCGGGAACGCCATCGCCAGACAGGTCCGTGAAATGGTCCCGCCGGGCGCGCGAATCTGCATCGTCGCCGGACGGGGGAACAACGGCGGCGACGCCTTCGTCGCCGCGCGGTTTCTGGACGAATACGACGTCTCGGTTCGTTTGCTCGGGCGGGCCGAAACCATCGGGACCGACATCGCGCGGGAGAACTGGGACGCGCTTCGACGCGCCGAGTACGACACGGCGGAGGTGAAGGACTCGCGCGCGTTCGAACTGCCGGACTGTGACCTCGTGATCGACGCCATGCTCGGAACCGGCGTGACGGGGGCGCTTCGGGAACCCGCCGCGACGGCGGCGCGGGCGATAAACGACGCCGATGCCGCCGTCCTCGCCGTGGACGTTCCCTCGGGGGTGAACGCTGACACGGGGGAAGTCGGAGGAGACGGGGAAGAAACGGTGGCCGTCGAAGCCGATTCGGTCGTCACGTTCCACGACATAAAACCCGGCCTCGCCAACTACGACGGGGACGTGACCGTCGCCGACATCGGCATCCCCGTCGCCGCGGAGCGATTCGTCGGGCCGGGCGACCTTCGCAGCGTTCGCGGGAGCGTCGGGGGACGAGTGTTCGTCATCGGTGGAGGGCCGTTCACCGGCGCGCCCGCGCTCGCCGCGCAGTCGGCACTGCGGGCGGGTGCCGAACTCTCGTTCGTCGCCGCGCCGAAGGCCGTCTCGGGGGAGATTCAGGGCTACGCGGAGGATCTCATCGTCCAACCCTACGACGGCGACCGGTTGACGCCCGAACAGGTGGACGGATTGGTCGAGACGGCCGAGTCGTACGACGACACGGTCGTCATCGGGCCGGGGCTCGGCAACGCCGACGAGACCATCGACGCGGCGACGGACTTCCTCGAATCGTTCGACGGGCGGGCGGTCGTCGACGCCGACGCGCTCCCGGCGATTCCCGACCTCGACACGGATGCGACGCTGGTCTGTACGCCGAACCGCAAGGAGTTGGCCGAGATGGGCGGCCCGGACGTGGACGACCTCCGCGAGGTGACGGACGAAATCGAGGCCCTCGCGAGCGACATCGGCCACGTCGTGTTGGCGAAGGGGGTGACCGACGTGATTTCGGACGGCGAACGGACGCGCGTCGTTCGGACGGGCAACACGGGAATGAAAGTGGGCGGTACGGGGGACCTGCTGGCCGGAATCGTGGCGGGGCTGTTCGGCACGATGGACGCCTTCGACGCCGCGTGCGTCGGGTCGTTCGTCAACGGACGCGCGGGCGACTTGGTGTACGACGAGCGATACGAGGGCCTCCTCGCATCCGACATGCTCGAAGCCATTCCGACCGCGATATGGGGTGACGACGATGACTGAGAAGGGAGCGAACGACGACGGAGCGCAGACGACGGACGGAACGAAGAGGGATGGAACGAAGAAGGGCGACACGATGGACGACGAAGGATTGACCCACACGGACGAGTCCGGCGAGGTGCAGATGGTAAACGTCGGCGAAAAGCCGGACACGGCCCGCCGCGCGGTTGCCGGCGGTGAAATTCGGTTGCAATCCTCCACCATCGAGGCGATTCGGGCGAACGACCTGAAGAAGGGCGACGTGCTGGCGACCGCTCGAATCGGGGCGGTTCAGGCGGTGAAACACACGTGGGAGACGATTCCGATGTGCCACCAGATACCCATCACGAACGTCGATACCGACTTCGACGTTCGTGACGACCGGGTACTCCTGTTCGTCGCCGTCGAGACGACGGGCAAGACCGGGTGTGAGATGGAGGCCTTGGAGGGCGTCACGACGGGCTTGAACGTCGTTTGGGACATGGTGAAAGCGGTCGAAAAGGACGATGACGGCGGGTATCCCGACACCGCGATTCGAAACGTTCGAGTGGTCGAAAAGGAAAAGAGGGAACTCACACGGTAGCCGAGTCCGGGTCCTCGGCGGGGGAGATGTACTCGATGCCCCAATCGCGCATCGAGAGGATGACGGGTTCGAGCGACTCGCCGGTCGATGTCAGCGAATACTCCACTCGAACCGGTTTGTCGCTCACGATTTCGCGGTTCACCAGTTGCTTTTCGCCCAAGTCGTCCAAACTGTCCGACAGAACCTTGCTCGAAATGCCGTCCACTTCTTCCTTGAGCGCGTTGAAGCCGAGCGGACCGCTCACGAGCAGTCGATGCACGATGACGGGATGCCACTTCTTCCCGACGAGCGTCGCTGTGGCGGTGATGGGACACCACTCCTCGCCTGAACACCACATGGTCAGCCGCTCCGGTTTCTCTGTCATGGAACGGAGTAGGGGAGCCGACGATAAAAAGTTACGTCACGAAATCAACTTACCGATAGTAACCGTTTGACGGCTTTTTCGCAGGGGAAACGCGCTTGTGTGAGCATCGGGGGTAGATTCCTCTCACACAACGGTTTCACAGATAGAATGTACGAATAACCGAAAGGTTCTCGTTCGCACGTCGCCTATCGAACAGTGAGGAATCATGGTATTGGGTAACACTTATCACTCGGCGGTTGCTACCCGATAGTGGAGAGAAAGTCGACAACGACAACCAACCGAATCGCATGACTACGAGCACGCACGAAGCAGACGATTCCCGACGAACTCGGGACGACGACCGATACGCCGAACTCGAAGTGCAGGACGACGCAGTCCTCATTTACGACTTGAAGAACCACACCGCGTGGATTCGTTCTAACGGGGCAGTATCGTTATATTCGATGCTTTAAGCCGATGGTACGGCAGTCAAGTCGCTCGCTTTCGACCGAGACTGCTGGACGATGGCGGGGCGTGCTTCGAACTCGACGACCACCTCGTCGTCGGTGTAGGTCACGTCCTCCACGCGGGCGTGGTCGTGTACCCACGAAACCACGCTCATCGTTTCGTCCGTCATCGGCATCACCAACCGTTCGAACTCCCACTCCGGCAGTTCGATATCGATACGCCGTTTCAGTTCCTCGACGTTCAGATCCTCCTTGCCGCTGATAGCGACCGGGTTCGGCGCGAGCGCCGATAATGCCGTTCGCTTTTCCTCGAGTTCCTCGTCGCTAACGGCGTCGATTTTGTTCAGTACCGTGACGATGGGCGCTTGATTGCGTTCGTACAGCGTGTCGTGGCACGTGACGAGTTTCTCTCGGATGTCGTCTATCGGTTCGCTCACGTCAACGACCAACAGGACGAGGTCGGCGTAGTACACCGCGTCCAGCGTCGATTTGAACGATTCCACGAGCCAGTGCGGCAGGTCGCTGATGAACCCGACCGTGTCGGTCAACAGCACGTCTCGCCGCTCGATGTCGGCCTTCCGCGTCGTGGTGCCGAGCGTCGTGAACAGGCGGTCTTCGGCCTCCGCCGTCGGGTCCAGATCGGGATGCAACTCGTCGTTCGCGCCGATTTCCAACTCCTCCGCGAGTCGCTGGAGGAGCGTCGACTTCCCCGCGTTCGTGTACCCCGCGAGCGCCACGAGGTCGAACCCCGACTCGCGCCGCTTCTGTCGCCGGTCCGCCTCCTTGTCGGCGATGGCGTCGAGTTCGTCCTTGATGCGGCTTATCTGGTCTTTGATGTCCTGTTCGTGGCTCTCGTCGTACTCGCCGAGACCCATGAACCCCGGCCGCTCGTCGCGCTTCGCGAGACTCGTCTTCGCCTCGACGCGCGGCAGTTCGTAGCGCAGTTCCGCCAGTTCGACCTGTAACTGTGCTTTCCGGGTTTGGGCGCGCTGGCCAAAGATTTCGAGGATCAACCTGAACCGGTCGATGACCTTCGTCCCGTCGGGCAGTCGCTGGCCCAGATTGTACGTCTGATACGGGCCGAGTTGGTTGTCGAAGACGACCACCCCGGCGTCCCGTTCCGTGACGGCGGCCGTCAACTCGGTGACTTTCCCCTCGCCGAACTGGAACGCGGCGTCTTCCTCTCTGGATTGTGTGACCGTCGCGGCGACGTCGTAACCAGCGGCGCGAGCCAACTCGGTCAGTTCGTCCATCGAGGCTGTTCCGTCGTCTACCCGTTTTGCAAGTATCGCTTTCATAGGAGTAGTTTTCGGGCGGCGTACGCGGCGTGGTGTGCGGCCTGCACGGTTTCACGTTCAGCTATGCTCTCGACGTACTTAAAATCAGGTTCGAGATACTGTTCTACCATCCACACCGGTTCCTCGTAGAATTCTCCCCGCTCGGCGACTATCGGTTTCGCGGACGGATCCGGGAGATCACACACCGCGTCGGCGACGACGGCGGTCGTCGCCGAAAGCGTCGGTTCGTCGCGACTGATCGCGAACCCTATCCCCTCGACGCTGTGAAGCCGTGTCGTCCCGACCATCGCGTGGATGGCGGCGGCGACCATCAGGTACTCGCCCTCCTCCTCGTGGCGACCGCTGATGTCGATACCCACCACGTCAGCCACGCCGGCCCTTCACCTTGATTCGTGCCGCGTTTCCGTGCACGTCCGCCCGTAAGCCGCCGAGGTTCTTGAATCTCCCGCCGAGATTCACCGTCGATTCGGCGGCGAAAATTCCCGTCCATCGCGTGGGAGGACGGCAGTTATTTCTTCCCGCGAACGACAGTTCGAGACATGCGAGATGCGTATCTGGTCGGCGCGGCCCAAACTGATTTCGGGTCGTTCCCCGACGAAAGCTACCGATCGCTGTTCCGCACCGCTTTCGAGGCGGCCTGCGACAGCGTACCGGCGGGCATCGATCCGGACGACGTGGACGAGGCGGTCGTCGGCACGCTCGGCGTCGGCGGTCGTCAACTCGGTCTGTCCGGTCCGGCGGTGACGGAACACGTCGGACTCGACGGAATCCCGTGTACCCGCGTCGAGAACGCCTGCGCAGCGAGCGGTTACGCTGTGCGGCAGGCCGTGCAAGCCGTGAAAAGCGGCATGGCGGACGTCGTGCTCGCGGGCGGCGTCGAAGTCATGACCGACACGTCGAGCGACGCGACGAAGTACTGGCTCGGCGTCTCCGGGGAAACCGAGTGGGAACGACTGTCGGGAACCACCTTCGCGGGCGTCTACGCCCAGATGGCCGACGCGCACATGGAGCGGTACGGGACGACGGTCGAGGACCTCTCCCGCGTGGCCGTGAAAAACCACGCCAACGGCGCGAAAAACCCGCACGCACACCTCGGGTTCGAATGCACCTTGGAGGACGCGACCAACGCCCAAGTCGTCGCGAACCCCCTCACGCTCTATCACTGCTGTCCGACGACCGACGGCGCGGCGTGCGCCGTCGTCGTGAGCGAAGACGTGGTGGACGAGTACACCGACGACCCCATCCGCATCGCGGGTGTCGGCGCGGCGAGCGACCGGGTGGGACTCTTCCAGCGCGACACTTACACCTCCGTTCCGGCGTCGCGCGAGGCCGCCCAATCCGCCTACGAGATGGCCGGTGTGACGGCCGAGGATATCGACTTCGCCGAGGTGCACGATTGTTTCGCCATCGCGGAACTGCTTGCCTACGAGGACCTCGGCTTCTGTGAACCCGGTGAAGCGGGCGAATTCATCGCGTCCGGCGCGACGGAACTCGGCGGCGAGCGCCCCGTCAACACCTCCGGCGGCCTCAAGTCGAAGGGCCATCCCATCGGCGCGACCGGGGCTGGACAGATGGTCGAAGCGTACAAACAACTCTCCGGAGCCGCGGGCGAGCGACAGGTCGAAGGCGCGGTCCGCGGGCTGACCCACAACGTTGGCGGAAGCGGCGGTGCCGCGGTCGTCCACGTGCTGGAGAGGGAATCGGAGGTGGAGACATGACGGGAGACGGACGGACGACGAGGGACGAACGCACGCCGAACATTGCCGCCGTCGGTGCCTACGCCCCGCGATTCCGAATTTCGGCCGAGGAGTTCACCGAGGCGTGGGGGCAGTTCCACGCCGCCGGAGTGAACGAAAAGGCGGTTCCCGACGCCGACGAGGACGCACTGACGATGGCCTACGAGGCCGCAACGCGGGCGCTCGACGCCGCCGGAACTCCCGACGTTTCCTTCCTCGCGTTCGCTTCGACCACCCCGCCGATGGCAGAAGAGGACGTGACCGCCCGACTCGGCGGGATGCTCGACGTCCCGGACGACGCGACGCGACACGTCTTCACCGGAAGCACCCGCGCCGGAACGCGGGCGCTCATCGCCGGACTCGCGGCGGGGCCGTGGGACGACGGCGTCGGAGTAGTCGTCGCCGCCGACTGCCCGCGCGGTGAACCCGACTCCGCCGAGGATCACGCGGCGGGTGCTGGCGCGGCGGCGTTCGTCCTCTCCGACGACGGCCCAGTGAGTATCGACGGGCAGGCCGAGTACACGACCGAATTCCCCGGCACGCGATTCCGGGAAACGGGCGATGCGAACGTCGAGGGATTGGGCGTCACGAGCTACGATAGGGAAGCGTTCTCCGAGACGCTCGCCGGAGCGGTCGGGGGACTCGAAGCGGACGTCGAGGCGGTCGATGCCGCGGCGGTACAAGCACCCAACGGAAAACTGCCTTACCGGGCCGCGGGCGCGCTCGGCGTCGGCATCGACGAGATTCGGGCGGGTGCGCTCGTCCACGAACTCGGCGATACGGGCGCGGCGAGCGTCCCGTTGAGCCTCGCGAAAGCCCTCGCGGACGGCCACGAGCGAATCCTCGCCGCCTCGTTCGGAAGCGGGGCGGGCGCGGACGCCCTTCTCGTCTCCCGAAACGACGACGTTCCCGTCTCGCTGGAAATCGACGGCGACGAACCGGTTTCCTACGCCGAGTATCTCCGACTGCGCGGCGACCTCACGTCCGGGCCGCCGAGCGGCGGCGGGGCCTACGTCAGCGTGCCGTCGTGGCAACGCACGCTCGACCAACGGCACCGACTCATCGCCGGAAAGTGCCCCGACTGCGGCGCGCTGAACTTCCCCCCGGAGGGCGCGTGCAACGACTGTAACTCGCTGGTCGAGTACGAGTCGGTGAAACTCACCGGCGAGGGAACCGTCGAAGCCGTGACGACCATCTCGCAGGGCGGTGCGCCGCCGGAGTTCGCGGAACAACAGGCCGAGTCGGGCGACTTCGACGTGGCGGTCGTCTCCCTCACCGGGCCGGACGGCGGCGAGGCGAGCGTTCCCGCACAGGTGGCGGGTACCGAACCCGGAACCCTCGAAATCGGCGACCCGGTGGCGACGACGATGCGCCGCATCTACACGCAGGAAGGCGTGACGAGGTATGGGTTCAAAATTGGCCCGCACGCGGGCCAATTTTGAAGTAAGCCAGAGCAACGCTCTGGAAGCGGTTCAAAATTCAGTCGTCGGCTGAATTTTGAAGAACGTCGGAACTACGTTCCGACGGTAGTTCGAAATCCGCCGATTCCGGGATTGTGACGGTGTGAAACGCTCCGCTATCTACGGAGAGTCGGACTTGGCCGATAGAATGAAATTCTAACGGGGAAACACGTCTCCTCCTGGTTTAGTGTGATTCATACTGATGTGTGGCTAGCGATACGTTTGTCACACTACTGACTGCGGAATCCCGTTTCTGCATTCCAAGCGCTCGTTCTGCTCGTCCGTTGCTTCGAAAGAAATGCTGTCTCGTGTACCCCTACCCGAGACAATTAATCGATTTCGCGGGCACGATAAAAGCTTTCTGTAAACGGTCGGAACGAGGATATGTTTTCGGATCTGTCCGGCATCGAACCAAATCGGCCCACCGCTGCGACGTTCCGATTCGAGGACGGAGAAAAACGCTTTTCGTGCGTCCGCACGCGGTTTCTCACGAGATGAAGGTAGGCGTACTCGGAGCAGGGACGATGGGGCACGGAATCGCACAGGTGACGGCGATGGCCGGCCACGACGTGACCTTGCGCGACATCGAACGGGAGTTCGTGGAGAACGGTATCGAGAGCATCGAGGCAAACCTCCAAGGCGGCGTCGAACGCGACAAGGTTTCGGAGGCCGAAAAGACGGAGACGCTCGACCGGATTTCCGGCACGACCGACCTCGAAACCGCCGTCGGCGACGCCGACGTGGTGGTCGAGGCGGTTCCCGAGAAGATGGAAATCAAGCGCAGCACGTTCGAGGACGTGGAGGAGTTCGTTTCGGACGACGCAATCATCGCGTCCAACACCTCCTCGCTCTCGCTCACCGAAATCGCCAGCGCGCTGGAGGACCCCACGCGGGCGATCGGACTGCACTTCTTCAATCCGGTCCACATCATGAAACTGGTCGAAATCGTGATTCCCGAGCAAGCCAGCCGCGAGACGGTCGATTTCGCGGCGGAGTTCGTGGAGGGAATCGACAAAGTGGGTGTCGAGGTCAACGACTCGCCCGGCTTCGCCTCCTCGCGCCTCGGCGTCGCGCTCGGCGTCGAAGCCATCCGCATGCTACAGGAGGGCGTGGCGAGTCCGAGGGACATCGATACGGCGATGGAACTCGGCTACAACCACCCGATGGGTCCCATCGAACTCGGCGACGTGGTCGGGCTGGACGTCCGTCTCGGCATCCTCGAACACCTCCGCGAGGAGTTGGGCGAACGGTTCCGTCCGCCGCAGATTCTCCGCCAGAAGGTACGCGCCGGAAAGCTGGGCAAGAAGACCGGCGAAGGGTTCTACGTGTGGGAGGACGGCGAAATCGTAGGCGTGTCCGGTGAAGGCCGAACGGCTCGTGGGTCTTCCAGCGACGACGTTTCGAACGAGAACAGCGAGGTCCCCCGATGAGCGACGAGGTGCCCGGCAGCCCCGAACAGGTCGCCCGAGAGTGCGAGACGGTCGATTTCGACGTTGAGGAGTACGTCGGGACGATTATGCTGAATCGCCCCGACGCCCGCAACGCGCTGAACGCGCAACTGCGCGCCGAGCTGAAGGACGTTCTCGACGCCGTCGAGGCGTCCTCGGACGTGCGCGTCGTCGTCCTCACGGGTGCGCCGGAGGCGAAGGCGTTCGTCGCCGGAGCCGACGTGAAGGAACTCCGGGAACGCGACGCGCTCGAACAGCGCGAAGCGAGCAAGCGACCGCGCGTGTACGAGTACGTGGACGACCTCGGAAAACCCGTCATCGCGGCCATCAACGGCCACGCGCTCGGCGGGGGCTGTGAACTCGCACAGGGGTGTGACGTGCGCATCGCACACGAACGCGCGAAACTCGGGCAACCCGAAATCAACCTCGGTATCATGCCCGGCGGCGGCGGCACGCAACGCCTGACCCGATTGGTCGGCGAAGGGCAGGCCATGCGGTTGATTCTCTCGGGTGAAATCATCGACGCCGAGGAGGCTCGCGACATCGGCCTCGTGGACCAAGTGTGTTCGGACGACGAGTTCGAGGACCGCGTGTACGAACTCGCGGGGCGCATGGCGGACAAAAGCCCGACGGCTCTCGAACTGGCGAAGAAGGCCGTCAAAGCGAGCAGTCGGACGGACCTCGAATCCGGAATCGAGTACGAGGCCGAACTGTTCGCCCTGCTGTTCGCATCGGCGGACAAAAACGAGGGGATCGATGCGTTCCTCGAAGACCGCGACCCCGAATGGCAGGATCGCTAAGGACGCTTGCCGACGAGGGTTGAGCGCTCGTGGTACGCGTCGAACACGTCTTTCCCCCACGCCACCGCGGCGGGGGTATCGTTCGTGATGAGACCGCGGAGTTCGCCGCGGTCGTCGTAGACGACGACGCCGACGCTATCGCTGCCTCCTTCGGCGACGATGAGTCCGAACGGGAGCGTGTCGTCGGATTCCCGGATCGAAACGCGGTCCGATGCCAACGCCTCGTCCAACTGCTGGCCGTAGTCGGTGACGAGATATTCGACGACGGGTCGTTCGAGCACCAGTTCCGCCGTCATCCCATCGACGGTTGCGCGGTCGTGAAACAGTTCGACGTATTGTGGGAGTGCGACGGGTGATATGCCGTGAACCCGGTCCGCGTTTTCGACCAACTCCTCGAAATACTGGAGGGGGTGGTTCGGCGCGTGTCGCTCGGCGAAGACGACTGTGGCGTCCTCGATGAGCGCGGTGGATAGCTCGGACTCGGCGGGGAGAATCGAGAGGAGGGTACTGGTCTGACGAACGTCCTTGGCGACGGTTCGAAACGAGCGGTACTCGGATTCGAGTATCCGACCGGCGAGGGTGAGTGCGAGACCGTCCTCGGTCCGTTCGACGAGCTCATACTCCTGGAGTTCCCGAACCGACTTATAAACCGTCGAACGGGACACGCCGAGCTCGTCGCCGAGACGACGTTTGGGTATCGGCCCCGACGAGAGGGCGGCCAGTAATCCGGAACGCTTGACGACCGTGGAAATCAGGGCGTCCGGATGGTCTCCGGCGTCAGTCATACGCTAGCTGTCAATCTCTCCTCGCCCCTTATAAAGGTGTTTTAAAAAACAGCAACAGTTATGTATATTGTTTTGTCTTCGAGACGGCGTTCCCGTTTCGAACGGCGTTCGGTTAACTAAAGTAATAATGCCATGGTTCGACGGTACTCGTGTTCGGACTTCGTTCGAACGTCCCGCTACGCAGAGGCCCGACACTTTCCGCCCTGCGCCGACCAACTATCAGAGGAGAACTATGGTTTCCAATTCATCCCCTATCGACGACGCCGACGATACGTGCGTACCGTCGCCTTCCAAACTGTTTTCGCTCCTCGAACAGCAGCATCGACGTCTCGCCCTCCAGTACCTCCTCGACCACAACTGTCCGGTTTCGTTGGACGCGATCGTCATGTATCTCATCGAACACGAATCCGTCTCGGCGAACGACCGACGTCGGTTGTCCGTCGAACTCCATCACAACCACCTGCCGCGCCTCGCCGACTACGGGTGTCTCAGGTACGACGTCGAAACGAACACCGTAGAGCAGGTGTTCGACGACGGCGCGTTACGAAGCCTCTTCGAACTTGCCACCGATTCGAACGCGTGAATGTGAGGTGCGGCGGTAGAGGCCGCACCCGTCAGAGACACATTGCAGTACCGACTGCCTGCTGTGACAGTGAAACACCGTCCGCAGGCGTTCTCGGAATGTGACTGGTTGGACATATGTCTTTGGTTAATAATTCAGTGTCGTCGATTAATCTTGTTTCGATTTGAACATATCATCGCTCTCACGGCGGAAACGAACGCAAGGTTTACGCGCGCTTGCCGAACAGTGTTCGTATGGCGACTCACAGCGACTGGGGAGACTGGCTTCCACGTGCGATCGAAGACGCGACGCCGGAAGGCATCTCGCTCTGGTATCTCGGCTGTAACGGGTTCGCGTTGAAAGGGAGCGACGGGACGACGCTGTTCATCGACCCCTACCTCGGAACCGGCGACCCGCCGCGAACCGTCCGCATGGTTCCCGTTCCGTTCGACCCGGACGACGTGACGCAAGCAGATGCGGTGTTGGCGACCCACGAACACTCCGACCACGTCGACGGGGAGAGTCAGGCGCCGATTCTCGAATCGACGGGCGCGTCGTTTTACGCACCCGACGACAGCCTCGCCGTCGCGTACGACGACCAGCGATGGTTGGACGGGTGGGACGTGTCGGACGACCAACTCGTGGAGATAGAAGAGGGGGACACCTTCGATGTCGGCGAGTTCACGATTCATGTCGAACCCGCCCACGACGCCGATGCGACACACCCCGTCTCGTACGTCATCGAACACGGGTCGGCCACGTTCTTCCACGGTGGCGACACCAAACCCGGCGACGAACTCGACACCATCGGAGAAAAGTACGACATCGACCTCGGCGCGTTGGCCTTCGGGTCGGACGGGTGGATTCCCGAGAAGGAGACCGGCGAGCCGAAGTACACGAAGTGGTACAGCGACGAGAACGAAATTGTCGACGCGGCGGACTCCCTGCAACTGGACTGCCTACTGCCGACCCACTGGGACATGTGGAAGGGGCTGACGGCGGACCCGACCGCGCTCTTCGACCACACGCGGAGTTACGACTACCCCGACTCGATCGAAATCGTGGAGATCGGCGACCGGGTCGACCTGCCGTAAGCCGCCTTCGTTTCGACGTATCGTTTTCGAAGCTATCGCTCTTCCCGACAACATGCGATAAAAACGGCGAACCGTCGAGTCTTCGGTGGGTCAGTGCGAGTGTCCGGTCGCCTGCTCGAACGTGATGCCGATTCGCTCCTCGAACAGTTCCCGTGCCTTCTCCTCGATGGCGGCGACGTCATCGCTGGGTTCGCCCTGCGTGTGGTGAACCGCCGCGTGGGCCTGCTGGACGAACGAGACGATCGCCATGTCGCCGACGACGGTCTCTCGGGACTCGTCCTCTTCGCGGAGGAGGTCGATGAGTCCCGGCGGAAGTTCGATTTCGTCGCTGTTTCCGTCCGGTCCTTCGATGGTGTACGTTTCCGTTTCGACCGAGTCGGTATCTACCATACCCCTCGTTTTGACGTGAAGCGTTAAGGGTCTGTGGATGCCGATTGCGGGCGACCTCGGGTTCAAATTTGTGTCCGTATCGGTACAAGCCATCCGTAACTTTTGTCGAACCAATTCGCGGGAATTCGTACCAAAGGCCACTTAACGCTGTAATCGGTAGGCAGTAGCGATGAATTCGAGCGAGAGAAATCACTGTATCAGGTTAGTGAAAATACTGGTCGCTGAATCCACCCAACAGTCATAATGGCGTCACTCATTCTCGTGGTCGCCGTCGCACTGACGGCGTCGCTGTTCATGTCGTGGACGGTCGGCGCGAACAGCAACTCGGCCCCCGTCGCACCGGCGGTTGGAGCGAACGCGCTGTCGGTTCTCCGCGCCGCGCTTTTGGTGGGCCTCGTCGCCGGACTCGGTGCCATCGTCCAAGGGGGAAGCATCTCCGAAACCATCGGCAAGGATCTCGTGACCGGCGTGACGATAACGCCAGTCGCCGCGGCGGCGGCCCTGTTGACGGCCGCGACGCTCATCACCATCGGGAACACGCGCGGCTATCCGATTCCCTCGGCGTTCGCCGTCACCGGCGCGATGGTCGGCGCTGGAATCTCCCTCGGCGGCGGATTCGCGACGGACGAGTACGTCAGAATCCTCGCCTTCTGGTTCACGATTCCGGTCGCGAACGCCATCATCGCTTACAGCGTCGCTCGGACGCTCAGAAGCGAGTCGATGCCGGAATCCATCGGCATTCCCCTGTTGGCCGGGTTGGTCGGCTACGCCGTCGCCAACATCCAACTGACGGTGACGCCGAAAGCGAACGGCGCGCCGGGGTCCATCGCCCGCGCGCTCTCGACCGATTGGCACCTGCTTCCCGACCACGTCTTCGGGAGCTACACCCTCGGGATGGTCGTCATCAGCGTCGTGGTCGGATTGCTCTCGGTTCTCGTCACCCGATGGGCTCTCGTGGACAACGAGGAGAAGGGAATCAACCGATTTCTGGTCGTTCTCGGCCTCATGGTCGTGTTCACGAGCGGCGGGACGCAGGTCGGACTGGCGACCGGACCGCTCGAAGCGATCTTCGAAACCGACCTCCACCTGTCGGCGGTGTACCTCCTCGCGCTCGGCGGCCTCGGAATCCTCGTCGGCGCGTGGACCCGCGCACCGCGCCTGATTCAGGCCGTCTCGCAGGAGTACGCGTCCCTCGGACCGCGCCGGTCCATCGCTGCGCTCATCCCCGCGTTCCTCATCGCCCAACTCGCCATCGTTCTCGGAATTCCCATCTCGTTCAACAAGGTGATGATCTCGAGCATCGTCGGTGCCGGGTTAGTGGTCCGTTCCTCGGGGTCCGGCGGCGGCGTTTCGGCGTCGAAAGCGGGCTACACGCTCGGCGCGTGGGTGTTCTCGATGGTCGGTGCCGGATTCATCAGTTTCGGCCTGTATCGCGTGCTGACGATGATCCCCGGATTCACGTGACCGGTTTCGATCAGGAACGCAGTTGGTCGAGTATCTCTTCCTGTGCGGCCATCGTTTTCATCTCCTCCCACGTCTCGAACGCCGTCGTCTCCGCGACGTAGCCGTCGAGACGTTCCTCCGGGAGTTCGTCCATGGAACTCGCCTCGTCGATGTTCCACGGACTCTCCCGGTGGAAGGCGTGAAACGAATCGAACTGCGTGTGACCCCGCATGAACTCCTCCGAAAAGAACTCGTCCGAGTCGACCCTCGTTCCCGCCTGTAGTTCGAACACCCGTTCCTGCGCTTTTTCGAGTCGTCCCCGAAACGGGTCCAATTCTGAAACGCGAAGGTCGAAGTCCATGCGGGTCACTACTCGCGTCGATACACTAAGCGCTGTGGCTGCACTGCCGCTCGAAAAACGGAATGCCCTCGTCAGTCGTCGGAGGCCGCCGCGCCCTCTTGGACGGCGCTCGTTTCGCCGAGTTCGGCCGTCTCCAGATAGTCGTCCGCGTCGAGGGCGGCCTTACAACCCATCCCGGCGGCGGTCACGGCCTGCTGGTAGTGGAAATCCACCACGTCGCCCGCACCGAAGATGCCGGGCACGTCCGTCTTCGTCTGGCCGCCCCCCTTGCCGCCTTCCGTCCGGATATATCCTTCCTCGTCCAGTTCGACGGCCGTGTCTTCGAGGTAGCCCGTGTTCGGCGTGTGGCCGATGGCGAGGAACACCGCACCCACGTCGAAGTGGGACTCCTCGGTTTCGGGGTCGTCGAGTTTCTGGGACGGTTTCCCTTTCGGGTTCGACACTAACGTGACGTGGTCCACGCCCTCCTCCGGCGAACCGCGAATCTCGGTCACCTCGGTGTTTTTCATGATCTCGATCTCGCCGTCATCGACCTTCTCCTGTAGGCGGTCCTGCCAGTAGTCCTCCGCGCGGAACTCCTCGCGGCGGTGGACGAGGTACACCTTCTTCGCGAACTTCGTCAGGAAGGTGGCCTCCTCGAAGGCGGCGTCGCCGCCGCCGATAACGATCATCTCCTCGTCGCGGAAGAACGCGCCGTCGCAGGTCGCACAGGTCGAGACGCCGTAGCCCATCAGTTCGTCCTCGCCCGGAATCGACAGCGTTCGAGCGCTCGCGCCGCTGGCCGCGATGAGCGCGTCGGTCGTGTACACGTCGCCGTTCGTGAGTTCGACGCGGAACGGACGCGAGGTGTCGTCGACGTCCTCGATGATTCCCGTCTTCACTTCGGCACCGAATCGCTCGGCCTGTTCCTGCATGTTGTTGATGAGTTCCGGCCCGCTGATGCCGTCGGGGAACCCGGGGTAGTTCTCCACGTCGGTCGTCAGCGTCAACTGTCCGCCGGGTTCGTCGCCCTGGAGGACGAGCGGGTCGTTGTTCGACCGCGCGGAGTAGATGGCGGCGGTCAGTCCCGCGATTCCGCTCCCCGAGACGATGAGTTTGCGGTGTTCCACGTTTGTTTCCCCGCCGTCGGCGACGGCCAATCCCAACTTCTCGTCAAGTTTTCCGTCCCGTTCGAGCGCGCTGGTTTCGTCCCACCCGCCGACGAGTTCGTCGTCGACGAACACTTCCGGTGCCGTCTTGCGCCCGTCGGCGCGCTCGACCATCTCGTCGAACAGTTCCTCGTCGCCCGTTACGTTGTACGTCTCGTACTCTACTCCCTTCTCGTCGAGGAGGTCTTTTGCCTTCTCGCAATACGAACAGTTCTCCTTTGTATACATCTCGACGCGAGGCTCTTCGCTCATGGTGCAATATCACTCGTCGTCGTGTATTTACCTTGCGCTGTCTCCCGTGCTTTCCGGTTTCGCGGACGGGATGGCTCGAAGCGCTTACCTCCGCTCCGCCACGATTCGACCGTATGCCCGCAGATTTGATCGAGAAGACGAACCGTTACGAACGCCTGTTGTCCGAGGCCCTCGACGCCGCCGAAATCGCCGCGCCGACCGACACGCCGATGGGCGAGGCGGCGGTGGACTGTCGGGAGATGGCCCAGTCGTACTTGGACGACGGGCGGCACTTCAAGGAGGAAGACGACTTCGTCAACGCGCTCGCCTCGTTTTCCTACGGTCACGCGTGGCTCGACGCCGGGGCGCGCATCGGCGTGTTCGACGTTCCCCGCGAGGGACACCTGTTCACGGTATAGCCCGTTCGTTGAATTAGTAGGGCGATGCGCTTACGTGGGCGGGGTGTTTCGGTTGGGGGTGATGGAGGGCGTCCTCTGGTACGTGCTCACCGGCACCCGTGGCGGAGCCAACCGCGTTCGGTTGGTTCGAGCCATCGACGAGCGACCACGGAACGCCAACCAACTCGCCGAGGGGTTGGACCTCGATTACAAGACGGTCCGTCATCACCTCGACGTTCTCATGGACAACGGTATCGTCGAAAGCAGCGGTGACGATTACGGTGCGGTGTACTTGTTGACCGACCGAACGCGGCGACACTGGGAAACGGTCGAAGAAATCATCGAACAGGTGGAATGAGTATGGTCGAATCTGGGAAAGCATATATGCGAGAGCGATTACAAGGGAGGTACGACGGATGGGAATCTGGATAGACGTCGCGCGGGTTTCCACGGCGCTCAACGTGGTATTACTCCTCGGCTTGAGCTACGTCTGGCTCGACAACTACCGCCAGTTCCAGTCCAAGCACACGCTCGGCCTGTCGGTGTTCTCCGTCCTGCTCCTCGCACAGAACGCGCTGGCGTTCTACATCTACTCGTGGGATAACGTGCTGTCCGTTTGGTTCGCAACCAAGGTTCCCGCCCCCGCGTGGAAAGCGATGCTCGCGCTTCACGTCCTCGAACTCCTCGCGCTGGTGTTTCTCACGTGGGTGACGTGGGACTGATTTTCCCGATTTCGACCGTTTCCTCTCGGACGAACTGACCGTTTATGCGCGTTTAGCCACTCCATAGCAAGGGTCGTGGCGTCCGTATCGAACGTCCGTGACAGCTCGAACGCGTCAGTTCCCACGTGAAGCGGAGTATCCGCAATGACCGAGAGCGGAAAGCTGTGGTACGTCCTCTCGGGTAGTCGTGGTGGTGCTCGGCGGGCGTCCCTGTTGGCTGAACTCGCCGAGAAACCGCGCAACCCGAACCAGTTGGCGACCGACCTCGACATCGACTACAGCACCGTCAGACACCACCTCGACGTCCTCGTCAAACACGAACTGATCGAAATCGAGACGGAGGAGTACGGGTCGAGGTACGCCCCATCAGCGGAGACGGAACGGAACTGGGAAGAAGTTGAACGAATCATTCGAACGGTGTCGTGACGAGGGAGAGTCCATCGAGCACGAAAATGCCCGCTGGCCAATACGCGTATCCACGGAACGGGGCTCGAAAACGGATTTCAGATGAATTTGGGTGACAGTCCGGAAAATTTTCTTTTAACGACTCGTCCTCGGTGAAAGCGTGCGTCGAAGCGCACGTTCCAACCATGCCAGATGATAGTCGAGATGCGGTCGGAAATATCGGTGAAACGGCGCGGGAACAACTCACGTCACGGCGTGGGTTCCTCGCGGGGTCGGCGGCGGTCGGGGCGGTGGGGCTGACCGGGGCAGGTATCAGCGTTGTCGGCGCGGAAGACGGTGACAGCGACAAGGGAGATGATGATTCTATGAGCAACGGAGACACCATGAAGGACGAAACCACCGACGTAGACATCCTGAACTATGCGCTCACCCTCGAACACCTCGAAGCGACGTTTTACGCGAAGGGGCTTGAGGACTTCTCGGACGACGACTTCGTGAACGCGGACCTCGGATGTGGCGTCTGTGACGACATCCGTATGATGATTCCCGACCAGGTGAAGGTCGTCGGCGAACACGAAGCGGCACACGTCGACCAGCTTACGAAAGTCATCGAGCAACTCGGCGGCGACCCCGTCGAAGCGGCCGAATACGACTTCGGCTACGAGACGCCCGCAGAGTTCCTCGGCGTCGCGAAGGCACTCGAAAACACGGGCGTCGCCGCTTACGCGGGTGCGGCCCCGTCCATTCAAAACGGCGACCTCCTGTCGGCGGCGCTCTCGATTCACAGCGTCGAAGCGCGCCACGCGGCGTCGTTCAACGCGCTCAACGGCGTTTCGCCGTACCCGAACGCCTTCGACGAGGCGAAGTCGATGGAGGAAGTGAAGGAGATCGCCGGTCAGTTCATCGTTCAGTAATCGGCACGACGCGTTCGGTTTACCCCTCTATTTTTCGGCGAGCGTCACGACCGAGACGTAGAGTGCTGTCATCAGCACGAGCAGTATCGACCCCCAGACGAGGACGGCGAACGCCGTCGATTCGACGGTCAACGGGACGACGGGGGGTGTCGCGGGCGTCATCGTCGTTCACCGCCGTCACTCACGCGGTCGTCCAGTCGGCTGATACGCGTCGAGAGGTCGCGTAGGTCGTACGACTCCTCGGAGAGTTCGGCGGCGCAGAGCGTCATGCCCGTCGAGACGAGCGCCGCGGTGCCGAAGGCGGCGAGGAACGACGGTTCAGGGAGGAACGAGAGCCGAAGGGGTCCACGAATCGTCGGCATGAACGCCGCGCCGAGCGTCAGACCGGAGAGGCTCGCCGCGAGCGCGCCGCGCCCCGTGAGTCCGGGGGAGTACAACCCGGCGAGGAGCGGAACGAAGGTCGCCGCCGCGAGGAGGTCGGCGGTGAGGAACAGTTGGAGGACGCTGTATCCCTGCGCGCCGATGGCGGTCGCGGCGAGCGCGACGACGACGGTACTGAGCCGCGCGGCCCGAGTCAACGTCCGCTCCTCGGGGTCGTTCAGGACCAGCGGCAGGTCGGCGGTGACGACGCTCGACAGCGCGTTGAACAGGGTATCGACCGTGCTGGCGACGAGCAGCACGGCGAGGAGGACGACCACGAGCGCGACCCAGTCGGGGAGCGCGTTCGAGACGAGGACGAACAGGGCCACGTCGGCGTTGTATCCGGCGGCGGTCGAATCCGCGACGACGAGGTTCATGCCCGAGGCCGCGATGCCGAAGACGCCTGCCAGCGTGAGCACGGGAAGGACGGCGACGGCCGCCACCGCGAACGACCGGCGAACCGTCGCCTCGTCCCGAGCGGCGTAGATTCGCTGCCACCAGGTCTGATTCAGCATCTCCGCGCCGAGTACCGCGACGACGATGTACGCCCCGAACCGGAGGCCGGGGAGGAATCCGGGGTGGAGGAGCGTCGGATTCGTCGCCGTGATGGATTGATAGAGCGCGCCCGTTCCGCCGAGCGAGAGGACCGCGCCGCCGAAACAGACCGCCAGCAGCGGCAGAACGAGCAACGTCTGTATCGTGTCGGTGAAGATGCTGGCGCGCAAGCCGCCGTATCCGGCGTATGCGAGGACGCCCACCCCGACGAGTCCGGCGGTTTGCCACTCGGGGACGGCGGCGAGGAACGACAACGCTCCCGCGATTCCGGTCATCTCGGCGGCGAGGAAGACGAACATGTACGACACGCTGACCAGCAGGACGTAGGCGTACATCGGAGTCCCGTATCGGGCGTAGGCGTACTCGGTGAGTGTGTGTCCCTCCGGGATGAGACGGCGGATGCGCGGTCCGAGACGGACGAAAACGACCGTCGGGACGGCGCTACCGAGCGCGTACCCGGCGACGGCCGTGATGCCACCGAAGGCCGCGCCCGCCTCCGCCGGACTGAACAGTATCCACGCGCCCATGCTCGACGCGATGAGCGTGGCCGTCGTCGCTCCGTGGCTGGTCGTGTTCCGTGCGGTGACGAACGCCTCGGCGGACGGGATTTTTCCGCGACTGTACCACCCACCGAGAACCGCCGACAGCGCGAGCGTTCCCGCCGTGACCGCGAGCGCTTGCGTCGTGGAAACCGTCATCTCTGCCTCCGATTCGAACCCATTCTATTACCTAGTGGTACCACAAACTCATAAAAAGATTCTGAATCGCCGAGCGCTTCACCCGAGGACGCCGAACCCGGTCATCGGTCCGAAGAGGATGTGGAGCAGGACGCCGACGATGAGTGCGGGTACCGTCGTGTAGATGGACGCGACGATTGCGGCCTTCTTGTCGATGGCGATGAGGGGAAAGAGCGCGTCGCCGTCCTGGCTGATGGCGTTCGCGGTGAGCGCGGAGAACGGAATCGCACCTTCGGCGTACACGCTGGCAAGCACGATTTGTGGGCCACAACCGGGAATCAGTCCGACGACGGCCCCTGCAATCGGTGCGAGGAGGCCCGCCGCCGTGGCGAGCGCACCGACGTCGATGCCGAAGACGAGGATACCGTACTCGTAGAGGAGGTACGCGGCGAGCACCCAGACGGTGACGAAACTGGTCTCCATCGCGGCGTGCGTGAGCGTCGCGTAGCCGTCGGCGAACGATTCGGGGGCGCGTCCGACGTGTCCGTTGCCGAGGTAGTGTCGCCCGACGAAGTAGAGGTAGAACGAGAGTATCGTTCCCGTCACGCCGACGACGGTGAACGCCCCGGCGTAGGTGGGACTCAGCGCGAGCGGGACGTCCGGTGCACTCGCGAGGAGGTACATGACTCCCAAGACGAGCGCGGCGGCAGCGGAAACCCACCATACGGCGTGGACCGCGTGGCTGAACGGGGTCAAAACGGACGAGGTTCGTGCGGTTCCGGTTTCACACCCGGCCTCGTAATCGTGTGACGGGTTGCCGCCTGGGTTTCCTGGGCCGTCCGCGGCGAACCCGCCGTCGGTCGCGGTTCGTCCGAAGGACGCAACGGCACGGTCGATTCGGCCCACACCCATTCCGAAGCGGTCGATGGCGTAGCCGGATAGGATAGCCGTGACGAACGCGACGGCGTAGGCGTACAGTCCCGCTTTCGGGGCGAGGGCGAGGATGACGAACGCCGAATCACCGGCGGTTGCGATGAGCGTCGCGACGACGGTGCCGAAGCTGACCGTGCCGCGGACGTACAACGGCATCATCACGATCGCACCGCCACAGCCCGGAGTGAGTCCCATGAGCGCGCCGAACAGCGGTTGGAGACGCTCGTTTTCGGAGAGCCGTTCGACGAGCGCGCCGTTCGTCCGGTACTGGACGAGGCTGAAGAGAAGAACCGTAACCGCGACGAACGCGCTCACCTGCACGTAGCCGTCCCGCACGGATGCGAGGAGTATCTCTATTATCTCGTTCATGGTTACTACGCTTTCACAACCGGCAATACAGACGTTTTAGACATCTCTAAAACAAGGTTTAGCCTATAACCCTATATATCTTTGCCCTAGCTAATTGTTGGGGGTTGGGACGGTAACGCGTGGTACACGATAGCAATAGCCGTAATTTTTATGCCCGTCACCCCGTTCTGTCTACCTGCAATGGCGAAAGGTACGGTAACCTTCTTTAACGACACCGGCGGCTACGGTTTCATCGAAACTGACGACGCGGACGACGACGTGTTCTTCCACATGGAAGATGTCGGCGGCCCGGACTTAGAGGAGGGACAGGAAGTCGAATTCGACATCGAACAGGCGGACAAAGGACCACGAGCGACGAATCTCGAACGGCTCTGAACGGGTTTCGCTCGACGAACCACGCATAGCGGATGCTCTATTCACGGGGGGACCAACAAGATTTTTCTCCTATCCGACCGATATAGGAGTATGGTGGAAACCTATGTTCGGTTGCTCTGTCCAGAATGCGGAAAACACTGGGAATCAAGCCCTGACGAGTTGCCGGAACCTCAGCGACAGTTCCACTGCCCGAACTGTCATGCGACCCGACGAACATCGGAGTTCACCCGGACCGAGCGCGACCTCCAGACGCTCAAACAGCTCCAGTAAGCTGCGATTATACTCGGTCAAAGGCCGATTTCGACCGACAAGCCGCTTTTACTCAGCCTCCCACTTTCCCCGTAGTCGAGGGTACGCCGTTCGGGGAGTGGACGGTATCGAAAATGACTTCGATACCGTTCGGAAACCACCGAATCACTGACTATACGCCGTGCTAACGGGACTCAAGATAATAATATAACCCTGCAACCGTTACGTTCGTGTGCTTATGAAGAAGCAGGAGCTCATCCACCTTCACGGCCTGCTTGCGGAAGTTGGCAATCATTTCGAAGTACAGGACGGAAAACAGATTTCGCTGGACGATTACGACTCTCTCGGTGTACGACCGACGTCCATTCATAAATCAAAAACAGACCACAAAGCGGCTGTTTTTGCGCTGTCCGAGGCTATCACGTCCGGCATGCGTGCGACCGAACGCGAAGCGGTCGCACCCCAAGCAGACTAAGCGACGAAGTGCCGATTCTCGACGATAATTGAACTTCTAGTGGCGACGCTTTCTTCCCTTCCGACGTTCCGGACGAAAAGTGAAAAATTCCCAACTTTGTAGGGTTATCAAACATGATAACAGCCTGTGGGTTATAATATCTTCCTGACCGTACTCGTCCAGTAGTGGACTGACAAATATCAAACAAAAACCGAAAGACAACAAACATGACTAGTAAAAAGATAGATATCTTTCGTTCGGAACGAGGTCAAGTCGGCATCGGGACGCTCATCGTGTTCATCGCGATGGTGCTGGTCGCGGCTATCGCGGCCGGTGTCCTCATCAACACAGCAGGCTTCCTTCAGTCGAAATCCGAGCGAACAGGAACGCAGAGTACAGCACAGGTCACAAATCGTGTCCACGTGATCAGCACGACCGGGAACGTGACGTATAACTCCTCGATAAATCAACACGTAGTTGATTACGTCAATCTCACGGTGATGAAAGGGTCCGGTTCGGGCGACATCAACCTCTCAACGGCGACGATCGAATGGCTCGGACCGGACGACGGACTGATTTTGGTGAACGGAAGCACGCCGGACAAGAAGAATTTCACCATCGAAGCGATTCGCGACAACGACGACACGCTTCCCGTCCTCGTCAATCAGGCCGACCGATTCCGAATCGTCCTCAACACTGGAAAGATGACCAACGGCCTCCAGGAACGCCAGGAGTTCACCCTCAAGATCGTCACGAACGCCGGCGCGGTGACGTACCACCACAGCATTCCCGAAACGCTGTCGGATAGTCACGCAATCGCGCTATAACCACACCCCTTTGTCATTTTTTCACCCGGCTAGCGTCGCCTATCGTGCCACGCGGGGAACTCCTCGCGGACCCGCGTTACCCGCTCCGGATCGATATCCCGGATCACGATTTCCGGCTCGTCGCCCGTTCCAGCGAGCAACGTCCCCCACGGATCGTACACCGACGATCGCCCGAGGAGGGTCGCATCCTCGTACGACCCGGACCCGTTGATCGCCGCGACGAAACACTGGTTCTCGATCGCACGCGCTTGTGTGAGTATCCGCCAGTGATCGACGCGCGGATACGGCCACGCGCTCGGGACGAGTACCAGCGTCGCGCCGGCCTCAGCGATGGAACGATAGAGTTCGGGGAATCGAAGGTCGTAGCAGGTCGTCATCCCGACGGTCACGTCTTCGAACTCGGCGATGCCGAGCGATTCGCCGGGGACGAGCATCTCCGCTTCGGCCGACTCGTAGCCGAACAAGTGATGTTTTCGATACACGGCCGCTCGGTTTCCATCACGGTCGAAAAAGACGGAGGTGTTGGCGAGGCCCTCCTCGGCGGGCGTCTCGTCCGTAGTCTCGGAGAGATCCTCCACGATGCTTCCCGCGAGGACGCCGATATCGTGTTCGTCCGCGAGGTCGGAGATGCGCGTGAGCGTCGGACCGTGGAGCGGTTCCGCGTTTCGCTGATACGTCTCGAAGGCGAAGTAGCCGACGTTGAATATCTCGGGGAGTGCGACGAGGTCCGCACCGCGTTCCGCCGCCGATTCGATGGCCTCGGTCGCGTGACGAACGTTCTCCGCCACATCACCCCCTTCGATGGCGATCTGTGCGAGCGCGAGTTTCACGAGACGACACCGACCTCTTCGCGCAGCGCGGACTCCAAGTTCGTCAGCTCCTCGTCGAGATGCTTTTTGAAGTAGCGTTCGATGCCCGGTACGCTTCCCTCGACGACGAACCGGTTGTGAAGTTTGCACCCGGCTTCCGTCTCCTCTATCTTGTGTTCCCCCGTGACGCGCATCGCCGAGGAGCGACCGACGAACTTCACGTATCGCGGTTCCTCGCGGGTCACGTCCTCGGTCTCGACCGGAATCGTTCTGTTCACGAACGGAATCGGAAGCTCGATGTGCCACGTCGCCTTTCTCCCGCCGGCCTCGGCATCGTAGTCCGCAACCACGCTGATAGCCTCCGCTCGGCGTTTTGGGTCGGCGATGAACTCCCACACTTCTTCCGGCGGAACCGGAAGGTCGAAGGTCCGCTCTACCCGGACAGTCATACGACTAGATTAGGCTGTAGCGGTAAAAAGCCAGCCACTTAACTCGGACTTACTTTCCACGTCGTCGAACGGGCGCGACCCCACTTCTCGATATCCACGTCTTCGGACTTTTCCGCCAATCGAGGGAGCCGAGACCCGACCTGCTTCGATGAGAGTCCGAGGTGCTTGGCGATGTTCTTTGCGCGGAAGTAGCGCTCACCACCTGCCACGCTCTCGCGCAGGAACTCGAGGATACGCTGCTCCTCGTTGCTGAACTCTGTCATCCTCAGCCCCACTACGCGCCTGACGGCCTTAACCATTATCCTCCGCCGAACAAGTGTCGATTGCGGATCAGTTCTGATAGAGGTGACTCGCCGCCACTGCGAGGACACCCGAAACTATCGCTGTTGCAAAGCCCCACGCGGCCGTTTCCGTTCCCGGTGTAACAAACATTACCGCTGCGCCGACGAATGCGAGGAGGACGAACAGCACGGAAAGTCCCATTCCCATATCCGTCGTCACCGTCTGTGTTCCTGCCATACGTTCCATTTTCTAGAGCGATGACTTAGTTCATTCTACTCACTACGATGGCCACACCGTTACGCCGTCGATTCGGGAGCTTTTTGACCCCGCTCTCTAGGAACGGCGTATGGGTCTGGGAAACAGTAAGGTACTCTTACGTCTCGGAAAGCGAGGATTTCTCGTCATCGTACTCGTCGTCGCGCTCGTCGGTGCAGGCGTCCTGTACGGCGTTCTGGGCGTTCCAAGCGTCGCGGGTGTCGACAACGGGTTTGCCAGCGTAACAGATCAAATGACTGGCATCGAAACCGCGCTCGTGGTCGACAACCCGAACCCCGTCGGCATCAGCGCGGGCAATACGTCGGTGGAATACACGGTCCGGATGAACGACGTGACGATGGCGAACGGGAGCAGGGGGAACCTCGCCCTCGGCAAGGGCAACACGACGCTTCGGTTCTCGACGCGGATGCGAAACGACAAGATACCCGAGTGGTGGGTAACACACATCCGTAACGGCGAGCAGACCACACTTCGGCTTCAATCGACGGTTCACTCCTCGCTGGTGGGCAGGTCGGTTCGCGTCCCGTACAGTCAGCCGATAGAGACGGACATCATCGGCGAGTTCAACTCCACGGAGACGCGTCCCGTGAACGCGAGCGTACCGCTCGTTTCCGACCCCGTTCTCTACGTGAACGAGACGAGCGCGAACTGGGGAGCCGTAACGAGCGAGGAGACGCCGATTCGGATGCGGATGCGAGTGTACAACCCGAAATCGGTGGCGTACACGGTGAGCGAAATCGGATACGACATGACGATGAACGGCATCGCCGTCGGCAACGGAACGACCGACCGACCGTACACGATTCCCGGAAAATCGGAGAAGACGCTCCGGATGCGGACGATCATCCGGAACGACCGTCTCGACGACTGGTGGGTCAGTCACCTGGAAAACGGGCAGAAGACGGACCTGAAAATCTCGTTTTACGCGAACATCGAACTCCCAAACGGCGATACGATTCGCGTCCCGCTTCGGCAACTCACCTACGAAAAACGGATCGAGACCCACATCTTCGAGAACGACTCGGCCGAAGGAGCGCTCGAAGCGACCGGAAACGCGTCGGCGGGTCCCGTCGGCGACGAAACGTCGACGCCGATGACGACCACCGCAGGGAAGACCGGGACGTCTGCGGCGGACGACGATACGACTGGGGCGGCCGCGACGAGTACCGACACGGAATCCGCGACGACGACCGATTCGACCGCGACCGGCACGACCACGGACGACGGCGGTATACTCGGCGACGTCCTCGCCATCGGGAACCGCTTCGACTGACGTAGAAATCACCACCACCGATAGAGTTTTTATTCCAGCGCGAGCAGATGGGTGTATGACACGGAGTACTCACTCTCCTGGTCGAGTTCTTCTCCCGTGATGAGAATACCGTAACCGCAACGCGGGACGGTGAATCGATTCGAGTGGACATCGATGGCGAAACCTTCGAGCTATCGCGCGAAACCGCCACTGACCTGCAGGACGCGGTCGGCGACGCGCTGACCGAGCGCCGCGAGTTCTTCCGCACCGCGGGAACGTTCCGCGAGGACGGCAGCTACGAGGTTTCCCGACGGAGTGCCGACTCCGCCGGTAACGCCAAGGTGTTCCGAACGTTCGACGCGATGGCCCGCCTTTTCGCTCGCCTCCCGGAGACGTTCACCGCGGAGGACGTGGGTCGGACCGGAATCACCGGGTCGCGTCGTCACCTGCTCGTCAGACACTTCGGCGAACACCCCGACTTCCCGTGCCGAATCTCCTCGCGGAACCCGCTGACCGCGGAGAAAGAGGAGGAAACGGCCGTCTCCATGGACAAAACGGAGGTCGGTGCCGACTGACGGCGACGGCGCGGTACGTCTCGAACGGTGTAAAAAGCGCACGAGAAACGGAAACGACGCGAGTCCCGTCTACGGCGTCACGCGGTCGGGGTCGCGCGGGAAGAGGATGGCCTCCTTGATGTTGTCCAGTTCGCCGACCTTCTGGACGAGTCGGTCGATGCCGAGACCGTAGCCCCCGTGCGGCGGGATGCCGAACCGGAACGCTTCCAGATAGAAGTGGAAGTTCTCCGGGTCGGCCCCTTGGTCTTCCATGTACTCGCTCATCGTCTCGATGTCGTGTTCACGCTGCCCGCCCGAGGAGAGTTCCTGACCCTTGTAGATGAGGTCGAACTTCCGGGAAGCGATGTCGTCCGCCGGAACGTCCTGTTTGTAGTAGAACTTCTCGTCCGGGTAGCCGACGACGAAGAAGGCGGGATGGCCCCGCTCCTCGAAGTACTCGCCGAGCAGTTTCTCGCCCTTCGTGTCGAGGTCGGTTTCGTCCTCCGGGACATGGTCGAACTCGGCGGCGAGGATGTCGCGGGCCTCCTCGAACGTGACGCGCGGGAACGGGTCGGTCGGGACGGTGAGTTCGACGCTCAGCGTCTCCAGTTCGTCCGCCGCGTTCTCGCTGACCCGTTCGAGCGTGTGGCGAAGCGACTCCTCCTGAATGTCCATCACGTCGTGGTGGTCGTCGATGTACGCCAACTCGACGTCGAACATCGAGATTTCGGAGACGTGACGGGAGGTGGCGAACGCTTCCGCGCGAAACGCGGTACCCGTCTCGTAGATTTTGTCGAACCCGGCCGCCATGAGCATCTGCTTGTACAGTTGGGGGCTCTGGGAGAGGAACACTTCCTCGCCGTAGTAGACGACGGGGAACAGTTCCGCGCCGCCTTCCGCACCTTCCTGCGAGAGGAGGGGCGTATCGACGTTGCGGAATCCCTCGCCGTCGAACCACTCCTCCATCGCGTTGACGAGTTTCGAGCGGAGCGAGAACACCGCGTACGTTTCGGACGTTCGGAGGTCGATGCTCCGGTTGTCGAGTCGCGTCGAGAGGTCCGATTCGATGTCCTTCGCCACTTCCATCGGAAGCGGGGAGTCGGCCTCGCTGATGACCTCCAGCGCGGACGGCATGAGTTCGACGCCGCCGGGCGCTTGGTCGCTCGCCTTCACCGACCCGGTAATGCGCACGACGTCCTCCTTGCCGAGGTCGTTCGACGCCTCGAAGAGGTCCTCGTCGTCCCCCTCCTTGAACACGACCTGCGTCTGTCCTTCCCGGTCGCGGACGATGACGAAGGAGAGTCCACCGAGGTCCCGAATGTCGTGGACGTGTCCCGCAATCGATACCGTCTCGCCGTCCTGTTCTTCCGTGATGTCGTCAGAATACGTTCGCTCTATCATTATCTCGACTACGCTCTATCGTGTTCCCACCGAGTCTGTCGCGGATATTGATTCTTCCGACTACGGGTCGAAAATGGGAGAAATAATCGGGATAGTCGGGGAGGGCCTCAGTTGATGGTCGTGTGCTCGCTCTCCTCGTTGAGCGCCAGATTCGCGGCGATTTCAGCGTTTCGCATCGCGTACTGGGCGGTGTGTTGGAGACTGACGAGCACGTCACGGACTTCGAGGAGGTCGTCGTTCGACATCTCGGGCAGGTCGGACAGGATATCCGACTCCCGGTCGCCGAGGTCGTGGAACTTGTGTCTGACTTCGAGCGTCAGGTCGTAGTCGCGTTCGACGCCGGCCTGCACCGCCAGCGCGGTCATCTCGTCCACTTGATCCGTGAACTCACGGATTCGACGCATGGTCGAGCTATCGACTTCGAGGGAGTGTCCTTCCGCTTCGAGGACGATATCTGCGATGTCTTCCGCGTTGTCCGCCGTGAGTTCGAGGTTCTTCGCGATGGAACGGTAGCCGATGAGCGGGAAACCGCTGTCCAATCCGATGGCGCGTGCGATGGCGGGGTTTTCGTGTGCCGTGAAGATGAGGCGGAGGAGGAGGACGAAGATTTTGTTTGCCTGTCGCTCCCGGTTGAGCGCCCGCTGTGCGAGGTCCGGGTTTCCGTGGGCGAGCGCCTTCACGGCCTCGCCGCGCATGGTGCTGCCCGTGTTCTCCAACCGTTCGAGCAGGTTGTCCAAGTCGAAATCCTCGGGGTCGACGGAACATCGAATGGCGATGCTTTCCGGCGTCTCCTCGATGACGCCGAGACCCATCAACTGCGTCTCCGCGTTGTAGACGGCGTTGATGTGGCTGCTTTCGAGCGTTTCGTCGCTCACGACATGAATGACGCGCCGTCCCAAAACGTACTGGGCGACGATGGCGCGTTCGACCGCATCCGCGTCCAACTGCTCGGTGTGAATCGTCGCCTCCGACTCCTCGTCGTGGGCCGACTCGGGGAGGACGGTGAGCGTTCCCTTGCCGCTGATGCGAAGCGACACCTCGTCACCCTTCTCCACCCCGTGTTGTTGTGCCCACTCCGCCGGGAGGGTCATCGCCAACGTCGACGGCCCTAATCGTTGTACCTTCCGTGTTTCCATATCCTTTCATCCGCGTCAGAAGCCTTAAACTTCACCGTATGCCACTAAATGCCTCACGATAGTTTCAACATTCTTCGTTCGAACCGTCCGACGCGTACTTTCCGCCATCCGCGGAGGGACTCGTCCACGTCCTCGTCCCCGGTGTCAGTTCGAAGCACGCCGATTCCGTCCAGTTTCGTCTTCGAGGCGACGATTTCCACGTCCGAACGACGAATCACGTCCGGCGAAATCTGGTGGTTTCCGCGCCCGAAGACGAACCCCTGTCCGCCGATGGGCGAGACGACGATGACGTTTTCGTCGCCGAGCGCGGCGAGGAGTTCCTCCTCGTTCGCGTCGCGGGCGACCACCTCCCCGTCGCGCCACACGTCCACCCCGAGCGGCGACCCGTCGAATCCCAACTCGGACTTGATGGCTTCGACGGTGCTTCCCGGCCCGAGAACGTAGGTGACGCCCGGTTTCACGTCGTCCGCGACGCCGGCCGCGAGGCTTTCGACGGTTCCGCCGCCGAGTTGCTTTCCAGACTGGAGCGACTCGGCTACCGGAACGCGGGCGATGGCCTTCAGTTCGGCCCGCACCTCGCCCGCACGGTAGGCCTCCTCGTCGATGTCGTTCACCTCGCGCTCCTCCACGCGGTCGAACGACGCCGCGACCCGTCCCGCCGCCTTCGGCGTCACCGCGAACACAGAGGAGTAGATCTTCACCCCGCCGGGGACGCCGAGCATCGGGACGTCCTCCTCGGACTCGGCAATCGTCTCTGCCACGTCCACGGCGGTTCCGTCCCCGCCGACGAACAAAATCAGGTCGACCTCTCCTGCGACCAGTTTGCGAACGGCCTCGCGGGTGTCCGCCGCGCTCGTGTCCCCTTTTCCGGGTTCGCCGACGATTTCTGGGTCGAACCCCGCGGCGCGTGCCTCCTCCGCTCCCATCTCACCGCCGTAGGTCAACAGTTCGACGTCCGGCGACCGGTCGTACAGGGCCGACAGGGCGTCCACGGCCCGCTCGGGTGCGCGTTGCTCCGCCCCGCGGTCCCGGGCTTCCGCTACTTTTCCGTCGGTACCCTTCAGGCCGACTCGCCCGCCCATCCCCGCGATTGGGTTGACGACCACGCCGATTCGCATGACCGGGTCTTGGCGTGCGCGGAGGAAAGGCGTGTGGGTATCGACAGGATAGGTGACGTTATCTCATCGGACACTGGTCCACCGAGTGAAGTTCTCAAACCTTAAGAGAGAGCGCAGACAACCGCCGGGTATGACCCCACTCGAAACCGTTCCAGCAAACGCGGCAGGTATCGTCGTTCTCGTCGTCGGACTCGCGTTCACCGTGGCGTGGCTCGCCTACTTCTACCGTTAGGCGTCCTCGTCCGGCGCTTCGACCCGCTCGCCTAGCCATTCGACCGCCTCTCGGACGGTTTCCTCGTCCGTCCCCTCGATTTTGACGCGCACGTAATCTCCCGGATAGCTCCCGACTTTCACGTCGAACCGCTCGCGGAGGGTCTCGAACCGGTCGAGGAGCGCGCTCTCGGGTTCGCCCGCCGAAACGGTCCCCGTGTAGTACGGGTCGCCGTCGAACTCGTCGGCGATGCGGTCGAACATGGCGTGCATCTCGCTCGGCACGCCCGGCAGGACGTAGATGTTCTCTATCTCCGCGCCGGGAGCGACGCCCACCTCGTTCGGAAGCATGCGCGACCCCTTCGGCAGGTGGGTCGTTCCGCTCGTCAGGTCGGCGTGCGAGTAGTCCGAGTGCTCCTCTATCCACTGGACGGCTTCCTCGTGTTCCTCGACGGGAACGCCGACGGCCGCCGCGATACCCTCCATCGTCAAATCGTCGTGCGTCGGGCCGAGCCCGCCGGTGACGAGGACGGCGTCGTACTCGGCGCGGGCCTCGTTCACGACGCGGGCGATGTCGGCTATTCGGTCCGGGACGACGAACACTCTCTCCACGGCCACACCGCGTTCGGTCAGTCGCTCGCCCAACCATGCGGCGTTCGTGTTGACGGTATCCCCGGAGAGAATCTCGTCTCCGACTGTTACCAGCGCAACGTTCATACGAACCCGTTGGCCGCGATAAAGAAAAGTACTCTCACATTCCGGGCGGCGGCCCGTCGCCCATGTCGTCGTCGGAGATGTCCATGTTCAGGCCCATCTCCTCCCGTTCGCGTTCGAGTTGTCGGATCTGGTAGCGGTAGTAGGCCAACCCGATGACGCCGATGATGAGCGCCAGTCCCACGATGCCCGCGAATATCCACTTATCGCGGCCGAGATAGTACCGGACCGAGATGCCGTCCGACGATACCGGGGAGGACCAGATTATGTGTTCCCGACCGTCTTCCATCGTCGTATCGTAGCTGCCGGGTCGAACGTCGCTCAGCAGGAACGTATCGACGCGCATACCGCGGGGGATGGTGACCTCGTACGTCTTGTCCTTCAGGTAGGTCGGGACGTAGAACGTCTTCCCCTGTCTCGATGCCGTGTACGCGAGCGTTCCTTCCCCTTGTGGCGGCTTGATGATGGTCGATGACTTCGTCTTCTTCACCGTGATTTGGTTGGCCCCGACGACCGTTCCGTTCGGATACCGGAACTGCACGGCCGAAATATCGACGGGTGCCTCCTCGCCGAAGGACTCCTCTTGGTGGATTTCGAGGGTCCCCTTCTTGTTCAGTTCGTATATCGCCTGATACTGGTGGCTCGTGACGTTGTACGTCACGTTCTGTGACGTGTCCCAGTCGTACGTCGCGTTCTTCGAGAGTTGCTGTTGGCTGATTTCGCCCGGCCCGAACATCGAGGTACAACCGGCGCTGGCCGCGAGGAGGAAGAGCAGACCGATCGCGAGGGCGAACCGTTTCCTCATGGAATTACACAACGGATTTCCGCCGGGATGTAGCCGCCGATGCTGGCGAGCAGTCCCGGTGGGTCGGTGTTCTCCGTGCAGACGATGCTCTGTTCCAACACGCCGAGTCGCTCGACGGTCACGATGTCCTGTGCGTGTCCGGCGCGGTTGACCGTCGCCCGGACCTCACCCCGCGTCGCGCTGTTGACGTTCACGCGACCGTTTCCGCGCGTCCAGTCGAACAGGCGGTCGCGCTCGTCGTCCGAGAGGCGCGACGAACCGCCCTCGTCGTAGACGAACTCCATCGCCAAGTGCTGAACGAGAGCGAACCGCTCGACCACCTGTTCCGGTTTACCCGGACCGAGACCGAGTTCGGCCGCCGGAATCCGAACCTCCTGTCCGGCGTCGAGGACGAATCCGTCGTCGTCCCACGATTCGAGCGTTCCGACGTAGGGTTCGCCGTCCCGGAGGGTCGGCGTGATTTCACCCCACTCCTCTGAGAGGAGGTTCCGGGCGATGACCTCGTCCTCGCCTTCGACCGTCACCGAGACGAAGTCGTCGTGACGAACGCCGATGTCGTATTCGACGTCGAGGTCGCCGAGCGCGTTCTGAATGAGCGATCGGAGTCCGTCGAGCGCGCGTCGTTTCGCGTCGCCGCGGACGTACACTTTGGTTGCGAGAACGACCATTATGCACCGAGCGTCTCGATATTGAGTTCGTCTTCGAGGCCGTCGATCCGGTCCTCCATGGATTCGACGAGCATCGAGTTTTCCATGGATTCGAGCGGGGATCCGCATTCGGGACATTCGAAACCGAAGTCCATCGCTTCGCCGAACTCGAAGCGAAGCGAGCAGATCTCACAGAGGTAAAACTCGTGGTTTCGTTCGTACTCCTGGCGCTGTTTCAGCGCGTCGAGCAGGCGATACATCTCGTCCTCCAAGTTCTCCGGTATCTTGTCGTACTCGAAGGTCCAGAGGTAGGTGAGCCAGCCCGAATCCTCGTCACGGAGGCGTCGATACGTCGCCAAGTCGTTCTCGTACAGGATGAACAGCGCCCGTCGAACGTCGTTGAGTTCCAGGTCGAGTTCTTCGGCGAGTTCCTCGTCGGTCACCTCGCCGTCCGGCGGCGCGGCGGCCACCGGCATTCCCTTCGGCCCAACCAGTTCGTGAAGATATTTCTGAATCACCGGGTCGCTTAACAGGTCCTCGAAAGCCATTGATATGTTATATCGGGTCGTTCATCTGTTTAAAACCATCGGGAGCGGGTCGCGGGATATCGTTTCGTTGGGACTGTCGCAGAACAGTTTTGTTTCTGTTACAACCGTCACGCTCGACGCGAGCCGTTCTTCCTGTCGATTCCTCGTTTGGAATTGGACGAAAACCACAAGAAACTTAACCTATCAGTGTTCTGGGTGTGACGATGCAAGTCGGGATAGACCCTCAACAACTCGGACTCCAACTGGGAAGCGGTGCCGTCATCGGCGGTATCATCGGGTTCGCCGCGAAGAAAATCGCGAAGCTCATCGCGGTCATCGTCGGCCTCGAACTCGCCCTGTTCAAGTTCCTCGAATCGCGCGGAATACTGTCGGTAGACTGGGAGAAACTCTCAGCCGGTATGCTGAAAACCGGTCAAGCGGCCGGAAACGGTACGCCGCCGTCGTGGATCACGACGCTCCTTTCGACGCTCTCGGTGAGCGCCGGATTCGTCGGCGGTTTCATGATCGGATTCCGAAAGGGATAGCTCACCACTCCTGACTGTCGCCCCGGCGGTATCGCTCCCGGAGACGGTAGCCGGTTACGTCACCCGACTCGGAGAGCGAAATTTCGTACTGTCCGAGGATGTCCTGGGTGTCCGGAATCGCGCTCCGTTCTACCATTTCGACCACGACTTCCCAGCCGTCACCGTCGTCCATTATTTCGATGATACCGTCGAGCGGATGCCCGACCAAATCGTCGGCGACGTTCTCGACCGTCTCACGGACGTCCATCACGTCGAATTCACCGTTCTCCGCGGGATTTTCTTCTTCGTCCTCTTGGTGTTCGGTTTCGTTTTCGCTCACGTTCTCCTCCTGGCTACTCTCATCGTCGTTTTCCGAGTCGTTCCCGTCCTCGGGAGCATCGTCTATCGTCTCGTTATCCGGACCGTGCTGGTGGCAAAAACCGTCGTTCTGTGCCGGGCGGGAGCATCGCTCTCCGTCCTCCGTGAGCGCCCGGCACTGTTCTGCTTCGGACATGCTTTCTCAGTCGGTGCTTATGACGTACTGGCCTCGGGCGACGCGACTTCGACCTGCTCGAAGTCGACCTCGTCGTCCGAGGAGGCTCGTTCTAACTTCGCCATCTCCTTTGCGTAGTGGAGGAACGTGTCGACCGACGCGACTACGACGCGCGCCTCGACGGTCAGCACTTCGATACCCACGACGGAGATACGCGCCCATACGTCGATGACCACGCCTTTGTCGAGGATGCGGTCGAGTACGTCCGCGAGACTGGATGAGTTTGGGTCTGCTTGTACCATGGTTGTTCACGGGAACCGAATCCCTAGGATGGAAAGTGCAGGTGGACGATATTTCACGCTTAGGGCCGACACTGCAAGTTACTTTTAACCGGCAACGAATCGGCTAGCGGTTTTCGCCGGGAACGGCACCGAACCGGAAGACGGGTTTGCAGGCACACGTATTATGGCACTCGGTCCCGATTCGCTTGCGGGGGAACGATGACCGAACAAACGAGCGGTTCCGAAACGCGCGAGTTCGACGACGTGCTCGACCGCCTGTCGGCGGCAGTCGAAGAGCGGGAGGACGACGGTTCGACGGGCGATGCGGGGTCGGAGGGATCGGTCGACGTAGAGGAGATCATCGATTCGGAGGGCGGGATCGACCTCTACGATGCGAGGGACGTCGGACGAGCCGTCGCCGGGGACCTCATCGGGTCCCCGCTCGACAACGTCGTCGAAGTCGAGGAACAGGACGAAGACGGGTGGCGGGTCGTCGCCGAAGTCGTCGAACGAAACTCGATTCCGGACACCCAAGACATCCTCGGACGGTACGTCATCAGCCTCGGACCGGACGGCGAGGTCCGAGGCTACGGCCGCGCCGGTCGATACCGGCGCGGCCGTGTCGAAACGCAGAACGAGATTTTCGACGTCGAGGAGCGGTAACTGGGGGACGATATGACCGAAGAAGAATCAGGAACGGTACGAAAGCTGGTGGAACAGAACGTGGGCGAGGAACTGACCGCCGAGCAGTTAGTGGACGAACTCACCGAGATGGAAACGGAGAACGGAGGAACCGTCGGCCGGGACCTCGGTCGTCTCGTCGGCTGCGGGCTCGGAATGCTCGTGGGTCGGAAGGTCGGCGAGTCGCTCGGGAACCGTCTCGAAGCCCGATTGGAGGCCGAGCGAGAGGTCGAGGAAGGCGAGGAAACGGGCGACGAAGAGGGGGAGAAAACCCGCGAACAACTCGTCCGCGAACGGGTGCAAGACGCCTTCGAAGTGAGCAAGGAGGAGGCAAAGGAGATAATCGCCACTGCGAGCAGCATCGGTGGAGGCGAAGACGAAGACGAGGATGAAGCGGAACAGTCCGCTGACGGCGGTGAAGACGAAAACGAGCAGTCGTCCGAAGACGAAGAATCCGAAAGCGAACAGTCGGAAAGCGAAGCCGAAGATGAGTCGGAAGAGTCGGAAAGCGAAGCCGAAGATGAGGGGGAGACGGACTCCGAGGATTCGAAAATCGAACTCGACCAACTCTCGAACGAGGACCTCGAATCGTTGGCGAACGACCTGATGGACGAACTGGACCAACGAAAAGCCGCACAGTGACGAAACTCCGACGTCTCTCGTGGAGTCGCCGGGGGGACGAGAAGAGTCGGAAACGACCACCGATACGCCGCTTTCGCGGCGTTTGCTTGCACTCTCCGCCACACGACTTATTAACGCACGTCACGTCGATTTCCAGTCGTAGGAGCACCGTCTCCATGAAACGATGAGTTCGAATCGATACGTCTATGGGGTCGTCGAAAAGAACGATTTCGAGTTCGACACGGACACGGTTGGTGACGCGGACAAGGTGTACACGGTAACGTACCGGTCGCTCTCCGCCGTCGTCTCGGACATCGACACGACGGACCCCGAACGAACCGACGAGGATAGTAAGACGCACGACGAGGTACTTCGGGAGGTCCTCGAACGCGACGACGTCGACGCCGTAGTGCCGATGCAGTTCGGCATGGCGTTCAAGGACAACAGAACCCTGAAGACCGTCCTCAGGAGCGCCCGCCGCGCGTTCACGAAGGCACTCAACGAAGTGGAAGGCCACGTCGAACTCGGCGTCAAGATAGTGGCCGGTGAGGACGACGACCTGCCGCGCGAGGAGATTCGGGAGGACATCGGCGAGCGACTGGCGGCCGTCGCCGAGAGCGAGACGGACGACGACCTGTTCAGCGACAGACTCGTCCTCAACCGGTCGTATCTCGTGGCGACCGAGGATCGCGAGACGTTCGCGGACGTGGTGGGCGAGATACGCGACGAGTACGACGAGGTGACCGTCCAGTTTACGGGACCGTGGGCACCGTACAACTTCGTGGACATCCACATCGGGGCCCAGCGATGATCATCGTCGACGACCTGCTGTTCAAACCGCTGGTGTCGATGGTGGACGTGCTTCACTCGCTGGCGGTGGAGGAAATGTACGACATCGCGGGCATTCAGGACGAACTCAAGGAGACGCACATGCTGTACGAACTCGGAGAGTTGTCGGACGAGGAGTACGAGGAGCGAAAGACGACCCTCGAAACACGGCTCGACGTCGCGGAGACGGCCCACGAACGGCTGCGAAGCGGGAAAGTCGAGGTGAAACGATAATGGGACTCATCGAACGATTGGTCAGACTGGCGAACGAACTCTCGGACGACGACGCGAAGCGAACGTACGCCGGCGACCACGAGACGCCACGAAGCAGAATCAACTACGGGGTTTCCGTCGGCCCCATCGACTCGGGTCGATCGAAAGAACAACGGAGTCAATCGCGTCAACGTCGGCAGGAATACCTGACGAATACCCGGACGGAGGAGGATGAACTAGTCGTCACGGTCGACCTCCTCGGTGTTTCGAAGGAGGATATCGGGGTTACGTTCGACGCCGAAACGGGGACGGTCGAGATCCGGGACGGCGAGCGGCCGATAAAACGACTCGGACTCGAATGGGAGGATGCGACCGTCACGAACGCATCGTACAACAACCATGTACTCGAACTACGCATCGAACGGGAGTTACCGGATGAATAGTGACCGAGTCAAATCGTTCACGGAGGAGGTGCAATCGGGACTCGACGGACTCACGGAGGCGCTCGAATCAGCCGAGTCGTTCGATGACGTCTCGGGGGAAGCCGAGAAGCTCTGGAACGTGCTGGACGAGGGCGAGGACGTCCTCGACGAACTCGACCTCGCCGACGTTCCCGAGGTCGTCGACCTCTCCGAACTCCCGGACATCATCGAGTTGGAGGACACCCCGGACGCGGTGGACGAAGGCGACCCCGGCGAACTCATCGACGTTCGAAGCCTGATACGCGCCATCGAGTTCCGCGAACTGTGGTCGTCCACGGACGTTCGAAGCCTGTGGAACGAGAGCGACGAGTTCACTGACGCTCTCGAAGAAACCAGTATGGTCGCTTCGGACGAGGACGAGGACGAGGACGGCGACGGCGTGATGCGGAGCGACCTCAAAAACGAGGTGCAGTCCGAACTGTACGAGTCGAAGCTACAAGCTCAGCTACAGGAGAGCGTCGACGAGTTCCGCGATAAGCTCATGGACACCCGAAACGACCTGAAGGAGGTCAAGGAGGAAAACGAGTCGATGGGCGGTGCGGGACAACCGTCGTCCGACAACCCGTCCGCGTACTCCACGGCGGCGGGGTCGCGGTCGGACATGGGAGGCGTCGGCCGACACTCGACGATTCCGAAGAGCGGGTGGCACTCGTCGGGTGGCGGTTCCAAACGAATCTACGGCGACCGATTCGAGGAGGAAGAGGATGGGTGAAACCGGCCCCACCCGAAGTCAGTCCGACCTCGCCGAGATGTTGGAACTCCTCCTCGACAAGGGCGTCGTCATCAACGCCGACATCGTGGTGACGGTCGGCGAGACGGAACTCCTCGGCGTGAAACTCCGAGCCGCCCTCGCGTCGTTCGAGACGGCCGCACAGTACGGCTTGGAGTTCCCGGAGGGGACCGACATGAAGCGTGTCCAAGAGGCGGCCGGCGTCGAGGAACTCCCGGAATCGGAGACCGTGACCGTCGGCGTCGAAGCCGAAGAAGGGAATGAGGAAGGGGAACCCGAAGCGGAATCGGTCGACGAAGAGGTGGCCGAGGAGGACGCTCAGACGGCGGAGGCCGAGCATGACGGCGATTGAAGTCGACGGCGACGACGCCGGAAAGGGACTCGTCGCGCTCGTCATCACGGTGGTCGAACTGCTCGTCGAGGCCATGGAGCGCGAGGCGATTCGACGGATGGAAAGCGGCAACCTGTCGCCCGACGAAATCGAGCGACTCGGGGCGCAATTGGCGGCCATCGAGGACGAGTTGGAGCGCCTGAAGGAGTCCGAGGGAATCGAGGAGGGCGTCGAAAACCTTCGCGGCGATTTGGACGACCTGATATCGGACGCGTTGGTCGATATGTCCGATCGCGAACCCGGCGTGGAGGGCTTCGATGGGTGACCCGACCTTCGAGGAGGGACGGTATCTCTACTGCGTCGTGGAAAACGAAGACGACGCGGAGCTATCGGAGAACGGCATCGACGGTGAACCGATTTCCGTCCTCGTACGGAACGGCCTCGGTGCGGTCGTCCAGCCCTGCGATTCGCCCTACGATTCCGACGACCTCGAAACGGTTCGCGAGTGGTTGGTGACCCATCAGTCGGTCATCGACGCCGCGGGGGAAGCGTTCGGGACCCCGCTTCCGTTCCGCTTCGATACGATTCTGAAGGGGGACGACGACGCGGTTCGCGAGTGGCTCGCGGACCAGTCGGAGATGCTCGACTCCCATTTGGACCAGTTGGCGGGCCACTGGGAGTACCGCGTCGGCGTGACGTGGGATGAAGAACGCGTTCGGGACGAACTGCGGGCCGAAGACGAGGAGTTGGCCGACCTCCGCGAACGGATCGACGACGCGAGCGAAGGAACCGCCTTCCTGCTGGAGAAACAGTACGACAATCGACTCCGCGACCTCAGGAAAGCGCGGAAGGACGAATTGACGACGCGCCTTCGGAACGAACTGGCCCCGCTCGTCGCGGAGTTCGACGTGGTCGATTCGCAGGGAGGCGTCCTCGAATCGAACGAAACGGAGGAGGTCGTACAGGTATCGTTTCTCGCACACGAGGACCGCGAGGAGGAAATCGGGCGCGTATTGGACGACGTGGCGGCGGAACCGGGCGTCGAAATCAGGTTTACGGGGCCGTGGCCGCCCTACTCGTTCGCACCGGAGTTGGACGCATGAAACCGACGAAGGACGACCACGCCGTCGTGGACCTGCTCGACGTGATCCTCAGCGACGGCGTCATCCTACAGGCGGACGTCATTATCACCATCGCGGACGTCCCGCTCGTCGGATTGAGCCTCAGGGCCGCCCTCGCAGGTATGTCCACGATGACCGACTACGGCTACTTCGAGGAGTGGGACGCCGCACAGCGGCAACTCGCTCGCGCGCCGGACGACCATCCGTTGCTTCCCAACGACGAGTAACCGATAAAGTCCCTGCATGGGCAACCACCGGCGGTACCCGCGGGACCGACGAGGTACGAACGCGATGGCAACAACACAGATCACGGAAGACGACGAGGGGAAGAAAGTCGTGGACGAATCGGGTGACGAAGTCGGTATCGTCTCGGACGTGGACCACGGTACCGCGCACATCGACCCGAACCCGGGTGTCACCGACAAGGTGAAATCGAAGCTCGGGTGGGGAGACAAGGACGAGGAAACCTACCCGCTTCAAGAGGAGATGGTATCCTCCATCACCGACGACGAAATCCGACTACAAGCGTAGGTCGCTTTTCGACGAAATCACTTTTCTTCCGGCGGATTCGAACCGATGGAGAGCGAGGAGGACGGCGTGACGCGCTTCCCGTGCACCAAATCGCCGAACACGATGTCGGCGAACTGCACGACGAGAACGAGGACCAACGGTCCGAGGAAGATACCGTACCAGCCGAAGAGGACGCCGCCGAGGATGTAGGCGAACATCACCAACCCAGTGTGCGTCGTTCGGCCCGAAATGTAGGGCCTGATGACGGTCTGTGGCAGGAGGTCCAACAACAGCAGCGAGACGACGAAGAAGGCCACCGGGAACCAGAGAAGCCGGGTTCGCACCTGGAGCGCCTGCCAGCCGAAGTATATCGTGAGCGGAACGTACACCAGTTTTCCGACGACGAGGGGGACGAACGTCGCAAGCCCGGTCAACAGGGCGAAGACGGTGGGCAGTGGAAACGCCACTCCCGCGGGGGCGATTGCGGCGAACCCGTTGTACAGAATCGTCGCCGCCACGCCGACGAGCAGGACGGTGAGTACGTTTCCGAAGTACACGATTGAGAGGTCCTCGTCCACCGCCGAGAGGTAGGCGACGACGGCGCTCTCCTCGCCCATCTCGCCGCGGAACCACGACGCCAAGCGGTCCCCATCACGGAGCGCAAAGAAGGCGAACGAGATGGAAAGGAACAGCGTGAGGAGGCTTCTGGAGACGATTCCGAGCGATTTGAGCGCGGTCATGAACTCGCCCCACGCGGTTCCCAAGTCGGACCCGACGAGCCGTTGTGGATGCGAGAGCATTCCCGGAACGTCGGTCGAACCGGGAATCAGCCGCGCGTAGTACGTCTCGATACCCGTTCCCGTGAACGCGCTGAGTTCCCGGACCCCGACGGCCACGGTGTAGCCGACGAGGAACAGCGCCGGAAGGGAGAGCAAAAACAGCGTGCCCGCCGCAGAGAGCGTCTTCGATTCGATTTGCCCAGCCACCCGCCGGTACACGGGGCGCGACCCGTAGTAGACGAACAACCCGAGGACGAGCGTGCCGACGAAGGCGTAGGCGACGAACGCGAGCGCCAACGCCAACGCGATTGCGAGTGCCCACCACCCCAGCCGTGACCGCCGTTCGGAACCCCCCATCGTCTTCGATACACGACCAGTCCCCAAAAGGATGTGTCCGCCGGACCGTTCGTGTTCTCGAAACAATCGGCCGTCCCGAAAGTGTTACCGCGTCTGAAGGTCGTCTTCGTCCTTGACGATACGGGTCTCCGCCTCGCCGCTCGTGTGTTCGTTGACGAGGTCGTAAAACTCGTTTTGCATCCCGGCGGGAAACGTCATGACGCCGACCCACGAGCCGTCGTTTTGCCACTCCTCGCGCTCCAAATCGCCGAACTGTCGAATTCGCGCCTGTGCGCTACCGGCGGAGTTCGCGGGCACCTGCACCGCGATGGTCACTTCGTCGAATCGAATCGGGATGACCGGCCGGAGAGCGTCGAGCGCGTCGTCCACCTGTTGGTCCACGGGTTCCATCGGGTCCACCGAAAAGCCCGCCTGATCCAGCGCGTTCTCGATGCGCTCCGGCGGGTGGGGCGCGTTGTCCATCTGCGGGTTGACCGCGTTGCGCGTGATGCGGTTGACCAACTGCTTGTGTTTCTGGTCCTGCATCTCCTTGCGCTGTTCGGCCGTGATCTGGATCTCCCCTCGTTTCACGACCTCGGGGATGATTTCGAGCGGGTCCGTCGTCTCGAAGACCGTCTCCAGATCCTCCTCGGCCGGTCGGTCCCCCCGACTCGCATTCTCGAACACGTCCTCGGCGGCGATGACGTCCTCGATGTCGCCGTCGAAGTCGCCGCGTTTCATCGCGAGCGCCGCGTCCGGGTCCACGAGTACCTCGAATCGAGCACCGTGCGATTCGAGACGCGCCGTCACCGCCTCGTCCAATGATATCATACCCGAGGGTAAACGCGCCCACCTAAAAGATGTTTCCCGAGAAAGGCGTCGAAATTACTCTTCCTGCTCGTCGTCGTCCTCGGATTCGAGGAGGTCGAGTTCGTCGAGGTAGCCCTCTACCTCGTCGTCGTCGAGCATACGGAACTGTTCGGTTTCGACGTCGACGGTGGCGAGACCGACGCCGCCCGCCGAAAGCTGGTCGTCGTTGACCGTGCCGAGCGCACTCAGGGCGAGGTCGATGCCGCCGTCCAAGTCCATCTCCTCGCTGTAGTTCGATTCGAGGTAATCCTGAATCTCGCCGCGGTCCGCACCGACCGCGAGCGCCTTCCACTCGTACGGCGTCCCGGACGGGTCCGTCTCGTAGAGGCGCGGTTCGCCCTTCTCGATGCCGCCGATGATGAGCGCGACGCCGAAGGGTCGTGCGCCGCCGACCTGCGTGTACTGTTGGATGTGGTCGGTGACTTCCTTCGTCAGTGTCTCGACACCGATGGGTTCGCCGTAGCGTAATCGGTTGATCTGGGACTGGCGTCGCGCGAAGTCGATGAGTTGGCGGGCGTCGGCGACGTGGCCCGCACTGGCGATACCGATGTGGTCGTCCGTCTTGTGGAGCTTTTCGACGCTGGTCTGCTCCATGAGCGGTGACCGCGTGTGTTTGTCCACCGCGAGGACGACGCCGCCTTCGGTTCGGACACCGATGCTGGCGCTACCTCGTTTGACGGCCTCTCGTGCGTATTCGACTTGATAGAGACGGCCGTCCGGGGAGAAGATGGTAATCCCGCGGTCGTACGCCTGCTGTTGGGCTTGTCCCTGCATAGTATCACTCGAAATCGAGTTCCGTCGCGCCTACGAACGAGTCATCGACCTGAATGTCGAATACGCCGTCACGGATGACGGCGGGACGATTTTCGTCCGCGAACACGACGCTTCTCTCGCCCAAAACTTCCCTTTGGCGACCTAAATACTTTTCTTCACAACCTCGCACCGTCCCGCTTACACCGCGGACGAACACGCCGACGGAATCGCCATCCACGTCGTCGATGCAGGCCAGCACCGCTCGGGCCTCGTCGGTGTGTCCCCGACGAACCCGAACCAGCGCCTCACCTGTCCCCTCCTCGAACTCGAAGGAAAACACCGTCAGGTCCGTGTCCGCGCTTCCGGCGTCCCCGAGGAAGTTCTGTGCCGCGAACCAGATACTTCGTTGGAACGACCGACGGTCGACGTCCGCGTCGGGCCACGCTTCGAGTCCGACCGCGAGATACCGCCAGTGGGGCCTGATGTGCTTCGGGAGGTGCTTCATTCGGAGCTCTGGTGTCGATTGGGTGGCGATGGGTTTGAATGGCTTGCTCTCGCGTCGGAAGGACGGGAAGCGGTTCGGCCGCTATTCGACGGACGAGCGCGTTCTTCTCGGATTTCGAACACGCCGAACCAATAGAATTAACTCCCTGTGATATGATATGTCTGACGAAGCAACAGGGCTTACGCCGAAAGGCAGGTGTGACAGCACCTACCCTGCTTGCTTCGAACAGCTACGAAGCATATCCGACAACGAACCTTCTCAAGAAAAGAGTATCGCCATCAAACAGGTCGCCCTCCGGTTCCGCGGCATCGACGCCGATGACGTGGACAAGGAACTTTTGGGCGCAATTCACGCCGTGCTGGACGAACGGGAGTTGCCCGTGAGCAGCATCTCCGTCGAACCGCGCAAGCCGTACGTTCCCCGACAGTCGGGTCCGCACCGGCCCTGAGCGGAACACGAACCGCTCGGGGATGACCGTTATTTTCGCGTCGTACGCGGCTCGGAGCGGACACGATTGCGACGGGACGAGCGGACGGTATCGAAACTGCGGAACTTCGTCGATATCGGCTGGATTCAGCTATTTCGACGGAGTTCGGCGATATCGGTCAGCCGAAACCGTCGACGTACTCACGCCCGTTCCGCGACCAGCACGCCGACTTGGTCGTGAACCCGCTCCACGGCGGTCAACGAGAATCCGTTGTCGGTCAACACGTCGGCCAGATGCCCGACCGTGGACGGGTCGTCCACTTCAGGACTGTAAAACGGTTCGTCGGGGTCGGGCAGGCCGAAGAACATGACGTCGCCGAGGACGAACGTTCGCGGACCGAGTTCCGCGATGGCCTCGACGGCTTCGCGCTTTTCGTCGTCGGAGAGGTGGTGCATGGCGAAGTTCGAGACGACGATGTCGATCTCCTCGTCCACGTTCGGGTCCCGGAACTTCCCTTCGCCGAACTCGACGTTCTCGATGCCGTTCGCCTCGGCCTTCGTTCGCGCTTCGTCCATCATCCCCTCGCTGATGTCGCGACCGATGACGCGCTTCGCGTGAGGGGCGAGCGCGAGGGCGATCGCGCCCGTCCCGGTCCCCAAATCGAGGACGGTGTCGTCACCGCCGGGGTCCGCGTGGTCCACGACGAGCGAGACGCAGGCGCGATACTCCTCGCTGTCCTGTGAATCGTCGTAGTCGCCCGCGATGTCGGAAAAGCGGTCGGCGTGTTCCTCAATCGTCTTCTTCATACCTCCCACGTTTCACGCCGGGGGCAATGAAATCGTCGGAGCGAATCGTTCGATTTCGCTCGGCGAGGCGACCCCATTCCCGGAGTCCGTCCTCGATTTGCTCGGGGGAAAAGCCGATGACCTCGCCCACTGCTTTCAGTTCGCGCGGGGCTCGCAGGTGGAGGTGAGAGGAGGGGTCGCCGCTGACGACGAACGGCGCGTCGTAGTGGACCACCAGTTCGCGGAGTTTACGGAGATCCTGTATCGCCTGCACCCGCGGGCCGCCGTCGGCGCGAAGGATACGCGACAGGTTGAACTCGACCCGGACGCCGTGTTCGGCGGCAGCTTTCGCCAGCACGTGGTTGAAATCGCCGCGGCCGCGCATCGGGTGGGCCAACACGTCGATTCGTTCCTCCTCGACGGCGAAGCGATTGAGTTTGACCGTTCCCCCGTGAAACAGGAGTATCGTCGTTTTCGGGCGGAAGTTGCCGACGTGACCGCTCGCCTGCGAGGGATTGTCCGCGCGGATTTCGAGGCCGTCCACCACGTCTACCCCGTAGGCGTCGCTGATTCGTTCCGCGTCGAATTCGGCGCGGGAATCGCCGTGATTACGGACGACGATGCCGTCGAACCCGTAGTCCGCGGCGGTGGCGGCGAACCGTGCGACGGTACCCTCCCCATCGGGGACGGCGTGGACGCCCTCGTACATTGCTCGTCTTCGGGTGTGCGGCCGCGAGACTTGGCGCTTGCGACTCGCGGTTCGGTCGACAGCGGGTCCCGACCGGAGTCGGAACTGATTAGCCGTTCCAGTGACACCGGAGAGGTAAGCCCAAGCGGTTTTCCCCTCGCAACCCTAAGGGCCGAAAGGTTCAGTAACAGAATGGACAGTCACCCACCGACCTCCGCGACCTCCGACGACCCCTCCGAGGACGACCTCGAATGGTGCCATCAGGCCGTTCAGGGTGTTTCCCGAACGTTTGCCATCACCATCGACCTCCTCGATGCGCCGATGGCCGATGCCATCTGCGTCGGATACCTCCTCTGTCGTGTCGCCGACACCATCGAGGACGCTGGTCACATTCCGCCCGCCGAACAGACGCGTCTCCTCTATCAGTACGACGCCGTCCTCGACCCGACCGATTCGACGACGATAGACGAGTTCCGGGAGGCGGTAGACCAATGGATACCGGACGACGGGGGCGACGACGATGCCGACTGGTCCGTGGTCGCGAACGCACCTCGAATCGTCGAAACGTTCGACGCCTGTTCGCCGTCCGTCCGCGAGGCGGTTCGACCGCCCGTCCGCGAACTCGTCGGCGGCATGGCGATGTTCGTCGAGCGGCACGCCGACGAGGGCGGCCTTCGAATCGGAACGCGGGCCGAACTGGAGGAGTACTGCTACTACGTCGCCGGAACCGTCGGCGAACTCATCACGAACCTCGTCTGTCGGGACGCGGACTCGGCGCAGGCGAACCGCCTCCGCGAAACGTCCGAGTCGTTCGCACTCCTCTTACAACTCGTCAACGTCACCAAGGACGTGTACGTCGATTACCACGACGAGAACAACGTGTACCTGCCGGAGACGTGGCTCGAAGACGCCGACGTACCCCAGGGTGAACTCTGTGATCCCGAACACAGCGACGACGTCGCGGACGTCGTCGCCCGAACAGCGGACCACGCCCACAGTTTCACCGACGACGCCCAAACGTATCTGGAGAGCATGCCGCGCGAACGCGGCAATCGCCTCGTCGCGTGGACGATTCCCTACCTCCTCGCCGTCGGCACGCTTCGTGAAGTGCGAAAACGGCCGGAAGACGCGCTTCGCCGCGCCGGAGTCAAGGTGTCCCGCGAGGAAGTCCACGCCCTCATCACCTCGCTCGCGGGCGGCGTCGAACGCGAAACGCTCGGCGAGTTGCGGCGCACGATTTCTGAACGGCCGTTCCACCTGTCCTGATTTTCCGTCGCCGTTCTCGGTTCGTCTACGATATCGGTAAAACAGCGAGTCGCGGTTCAGTAATCGTAGAAGCCCGTACCCGTCTTCTTGCCGAGGTCGCCAGCGTCCACCTTGCGCTTCAGCAGGTAGGCGGGTTTGTACCGGTCGCCGAGTTCCTCGAACAGCGTCTGACTGGCGTCGAGACAGATGTCCAGACCGATGTGGTCGGCGAGCGTGAGCGGACCCATGGGGACGTTCGTTCCGAGCGTCATTCCCTTGTCGATGTCCTCCTTGTCCGCGACGCCCTCGTCGTAGGCGCGGATTCCCTCGTTGATCCACGGCATGAGGATACGGTTGGTGACGAATCCGGGTTTGTCGTCCGATTCCCACGTCTCCTTTCCGAGTTCCTCCGCGAGGTCGTGGGCGAGGGTGACGACGTCCTCGTCCGTCTTCTCGCCGACGACCAACTCGACGCCCTTCATGATGGGGACGGGGTTCATGAAGTGCAGGCCGACGATTTTTTCTTCGCGGTCGGTGACGCTGGCGATGGTCGTTATCGAGAGCGTGCTGGTGTTCGTGGCGAGGACGACGTCCTCGGGAAGCGCGTCGTCCAACTCCGCGAAGATGTCCTGTTTGATGTCCATGTTCTCGACGGCGGCCTCGACGACGAAGTCACAGTCCGAGAGGTCGTCGAGTTCGGTCGTGCCCGTAATATTCGAGAGTACCTCGTCGGCCTCCTCACGGCTCATCTTCTCCTTTCCGACGAACCGGTCGAGACTGCTCTCGATGGTGTCGAACCCGTTTTCCACGAACTCCGTCTCGATGTCGCGCATGACCACGTCGAACCCGTTCGTCGCGGCGACTTGCGCGATGCCGCTGCCCATGGTGCCTGCCCCGATCACGCCGATGCTGTCGATGTCGGAAAGCGTCCGCATGGTGGCGACTGCTCCGGGAGCGGTTGTAAGGATAGCGGAACGCGAGCGGGAGGACAAAATCTGTTGATATAGTAACTATTCGAACAGGTCGCATGGCGAAACATTCAAGATGAGTGAGTGGGAGAAAGAAACGAATCGGTGAGGGCAGTGAGGGAACACGAGACAGGCGAAGATGACGTGACCGAACCGACGGACGTGAAATACGTCGGACCAGCGACGGCGGCGGTTCTCGAAGGCGTGTCGTTCGGCGTCGAGGACATCCGGAACCGAACCGTCTCCTACGAGATGCTCCGCGGAGCGGACGTCAATCCGGGCGTCGCGGGGCGTCTACGGCGCGAACACTCCCTTTCGTGGTCGTTCGAGTCGGGCAACGACCTCCGAGGGCGGTCCACGCAGGTCCGCGGTCTTCGAGACGAAGAGCGCGCGTGGATCGCGGCCAGTTCCGGCGACTGGGAACGTGAGACACCCGAAACGGCCACGACCGACGGGAGCGGGGACGCGAAGGCGGAGGAAGCGGCGTGGCGCGACCGGAGCAGTCCCGACCCCGTGACCGACGTGCCGGAAATCGACGAGCGACTAGCCGAGGAACTCGCAGAGGCGGGCATCACCTCGGTTCGGAGTCTCGCCATCGCCAACCCGGAACGAGTCGCAGACTCGCTCGCGTTCGACCAAGATCGAGTTGTCGAATGGTGCGATTCCGCCCACGAACTGCTGTGAATTTACTACTATCGTAGTTTTCTATTCTCACAATAGAGCTATTGAGAAGGCTGAAATCAATCGTTTAGGTTCGGGCGCTACCAGTACACTCTTATATATCGTCGGCGCAGTTCGGAATGATGATTCCGCTGACTGACTCGCAAGTCACGCGAGACGGCAAAGCACTTATTCTCGCTCACGACCACGGGCTGGAACACGGACCGTCAGCCGACTTCGGCTCCGTTCCGGAGACGCTTGATCCCGAGAAGGTGTTCGAAACCGCGACCCACGACGCGGTCACGTGCCTCGCTGTCCAGAAAGGCCTCGCGGAGACGTACTACCCCTCCTACGAGGACGACGTGAACCTGCTCGCCAAACTCAACGGGACGAGCAACCTCTGGATGGGCGAACCGTACTCGCCCCAGAACTGGACGGTCGATTACGCCGCCGAACTCGGCGCGGACGCCGTCGGCTACACCGTTTACTCCGGTTCGAACCACGAGTGTAACATGTACGAGGACTTCCGCGACGTGCAGGAGCGGGCACACCGCGAATACGACATGCCCGTCGTCATGTGGTCGTACCCGCGCGGACAGGGCCTCAAGAACGACACCAAGGAGAGCACCATCGCCTACGCGACCCGAATCGCGCTCGAAATCGGCGCTGACATGGCGAAGGTGAAATATCCCGGCTCCCGCGAATCCATGGAGTGGGCGGTCAAGTCCGCCGCGGACATGCCCGTCGTCATGAGCGGTGGCTCGAAGACCAGCGACTACGATTTCCTCTCCAGCGTCGAAGCCGTGATGGACGCCGGTGGTGCCGGACTCGCGGTCGGTCGCAACGTCTGGCAGCGCGACGACCCCGAGCGAATCCTCGACGCGCTCGAAAAGGTCATCTTCGAGGGCGCAACCGCCGACGAAGCGCTCTAACGATGGATACGGTTGAAAAAATCATCGCGACCGTCGCCGCCGCCGCGCCCGAAATCCGCGGCGGTCTCACCGGCCGCCGTCGGAAGGCGGACGAGGAGAATCCAAGCGGGGAAATCCAGATGGCGGCGGACGTGTGGGCCGACGAGCACCTCGAAGCCGAGTTGACCGCCATCGACGGCGTCGGCGAGTTCGCGAGCGAGGAACGGGAACACGTCGTCGAGTGTGGCGAGGGTCTGTCGGTCGCCGTCGACCCGCTCGACGGGTCGTCGAACCTCAAATCGAACAACTCGATGGGAACCGTCGTCGGCGTCTACGACGCGCCGCTCCCGGCGAAGGGAACCGACCTCGTCGCGGCGGCGTTCGTCCTCTTCGGCCCCATCACGACGATGATGGTCGCCCGAGACGATTCCGTGACGGAATACGTCATCGAGAGTGGGGAATACCGAGTCGTCACCGAAGACGTGACGCTCCCCGACGATCCCACCGTCTACGGATTTGGCGGCCGGGTCCCGGACTGGCCCGAGGCGTTCACGGCCTACGCACGCGAGGTCGAGAATGAACTCAAACTACGCTACGGCGGTTCGATGATCGGGGATGTGAATCAAGTACTGACCTACGGCGGCGTGTTCGCCTACCCCGGACTGGAATCGCGCCCGGAGGGAAAGCTCCGGCTCCAGTTCGAGGCCAACCCGATGGCGTACATCATCGAGTCCGCGGGCGGCCGGTCCTCCGACGGCGAGACGTCGATTCTCGACGTGACGCCCGAGGAGCTTCACCAGCGAGTGCCGCTGCACATCGGCAACGAGGACCTCATCGACCGTCTCGAATCGACGCTATAGCTCTTCGGACCGTTCGGTTTTCTTTCGGGGTTGTGGACGGGTTTCCGGCCGTTAGGCGACGGGTCACGTTTCGAGCGACTGGTTCGTTCCCACCGTCGTGGGAGCGGGAGTCGCCGGCGTCGTTTGTGGTCCGGCCGTCGTCGCAACTGTCGTGGGGCCGGCGGTGGCGGTCGGGCCGCCGACGGTCGTCTGCGGTACGGTGGTCTGGCCGGGACCACCGACTTGGCGGATACACGCCTGCAGGTCGCTCTGCTGCGTCGTCGCGACTTGCTGGCCGTTCGAGTCGAATATCGTCGCGTTGACGAAGACGTACCCGTCGGCGTCCAAGTCAGCGGTCGTGTTCGTCCACGACACCGTCCCGTTCGGCTGCTGTACGAAGTCCGCCGCCGAGACGTTCCGTGTCACCAGCACGCCCGACTGCGGGTTCGAGGCGTTCACCAACACCGCCTGCACCCGATAGTCGTCCGGTTGCGTCGCGTTCACCGTGACTTGCGTACAGGTCAGATTCACGCTCGCCGGTGCAGTGGGTGGTCCGGTCGTCGTTGTCGTGGCGTTCGTCGTGGTCGGCGGCGCGACGGTGGTCGTCCCGTTCGGCGTCGTCGTGGTTGGGACCGTGACGTTCGTCGTCGTGGTGGGCGGCGTCGGGGTCGTAGTGACTGGGTTTGGCGTGGTAGTCGGTGTCGGCGTCGGTACTTCCGTAGACGTCGGCGACGGCGTCGTCGTCGGACCCTGCGATGGAGTCGTCGGTGTCGGCGGTTGCGTCTGCGTCGGTTGTGCCGTCGGTTGCGCTCCGCCGCTCGCCTCGTTCTGGGCTATCGACCGAAGCGTTTCGGGCGGAACGGTCGTTCCCGGTTGTAACTCATCCGACGCCTGTGACGTCCCCGAGAGGGCCGCCTGTCGAACCTGGTCCGGGTCGGTTACGCTTCCCGCGGTCGCTCCCTGCGTCGCACCGGCGGCCGCGCCGAACGATATCGCCTGCACTTGCCGGACGGTCGCTCGTTGCACTTGCGTGAGTCCACCGAGCGCCGCCCCGCGCGAGGCCGCCTGCAACTGCGTCACCGACGCTTGCTGGCTCTGTGAAATCGCCCCGCTCGATGCGCCCTGCGTCGCCGCCTGCACCTGTTTGACGGAGGCTTGCTGGCGTTGGCTCGCCACGACGCCACCCGCACACGCACCTCGGGCGGCGGCTTGGACCTGTGTGACGCTCACCTGCTGGCTTTGTGTGACGGCACCCGACGCCGCCCCGACGCAGGCCGACTGAATCTGTGTGATTCGGACGGTCTGAACCTGCGTGATGCCGCCCTGTGACGCCCCTTTCGCGGCGGCTTGAATCTGTTCGACGTTCACGACCTGCTTTTGGACGGCTCCCTGCACCGCACCCTGTGCCGACCCCTGTGCGACGACCTGAATCTGGACGATGTTCACGACTTGAATCTGCGTGACGCTCAACGCGCCGGCGGCCGCGCCGCGGCAGGCCGCCTGAATTTGCTCGACAGTCGCTTGCTGGACCTGCGTGAGTCCACCCGTCACGGCACCCTGTGTCGCCACCTGAATCTGCGTTACGGACACCTGCTGCACCTGCGAGACGGCCCCCGCCGCGGCACCGTGGCACGCCGCCTGAACTTGCTGGATGGTCGCTTGCTGCACTTGCGTGACGCCGCCCCGTGCTGCTCCCATCGCGGCGACTTGGACCTGTTTCGCGTTGGCGCGCTGGGCTTGGACCGCGCCGCTCGCGGCCCCTCGCGTCGCGGCCTGTATCTGTTTCACCGAGACGCTCTGTCTCTGATCGAGCGCGCCGAACGCGGCCCCCTGTCCTGCCTCCTGAATCTGTGAGACGCTCGCTTGCTGGTTCTGCGTCGCGCCGGTTGCCGCGCCCTGTGCACCGCCTCTCGCGGCGGCCTGCACCTGCGAGACGGTCGCTCGTTGACTCCCGGCCGTCGCGCCGTGTGCTGCGCCGAACGCGGCGGCCTGTATCTGCGTCACCGTGGCCCGCTGGACCTGCGTGGTCGCACCGGCGGTCGCACCCTGCGTCGCCGTCTGAATCTGCGTGACGTTCGCGTCCTGACTCTGGAGGAGGGTCCCGTGTGCCGCACCGCGCGCCGCCGCCTGAATCTGCGTGACGTTCGCCTGCTGGTTCTGGGAGACGGACTGCACTGCACCCTGCACGGCGGCTTGACGCTGCTGTTGGTTGATCGTGACTCCTTGTCTCTGTGCCAACGACGCACCCTGCACGGCACCGAGCGTGGCGGCCCGTTCACGGGCCGACTGATTTGTCGCCGTCTGCTGGAGGAGTTCACCGCTTCCCTCGCTCGCCGGTAACAGCGGAAGCGTGGCCATCGATGCCGACGGTGGGGCGGACGGTGCCGAAGCCGAGTCGGGCGATTTCGAAAGCGAAACGACGCCGATGCTTGCGGTGCTGACGAGGAGTACGAGGAAGAGGGCGAGTGCGGCCCGTGCGAATCGAGTCATCGGATACGACTCACACGACAATGGCACACGTCAACCTCGTACATCGTTAATTCCGTTCTCCGAATCACCGGCCAATATCGGTCTCGATTGCCGAATCCGAAACCACCAATACCGGAAGTAGTGAAAGATCATCGACAGGGTAATCCTCGTTTCGAGCGACCGTGGCTGTTCGCACACGGACCCGAATATAATCGGTATTCCATTTATACGAAATAAAACTCTTGGGGCCGATGATTTCACTTTCGTTGCCAGTTTTCTAGGTGTCTAGATTCACCCTTCTTTATCCATGCTGGTCAACTGCTGTTGAGCGTCGCATGAGCAACGAGTCACCATACCGTGATGACACGGGGAACCGCCCATCGGGACAACCCTCCCACGTACTTCGCGCCGAACCGGCAGTGAGCAGACCATCGTTCGATGACATCTTCGAACTGTTGTCGAACAAGCAACGGCGATACGCCATCCACTATCTCTCGACGACGGCGGACGGCGTAGCGACGCTTTCCGACCTCGTTGACCAGGTCGTCACGTGGGAGACCGAAACGTCGGCCGACGATGTCCCGGACGATTACCGACGGCGTGTCGAGGCATCGCTTCACCACACGCACCTCCCGAAACTCGCGGACGCGAACATCATCGATTACGATCCACGGAGCGAATCACTTCGGTACTGGGGTCAACCCGTTCTCGAAGAGTACGCGGAGCACGTCGCGGCGATGGAACTCCCCGACCAGTAATCCGTCTCGATTCGCTCAGCACTGCCTCCCCGCAGACGTTTCTAACCCTCCCCTCTCGTTTCCTTTTTCCGCTATTTCACCCACTCGCCGAGAAAATGTTGCCGCGATGGAAAGGGAAAACGGTTTGAAATCGCCTCACGGATTCACATTCATGAAAGTTCGTATCGGAACGGAGGCGACCGAGGAGGAAGCCTCGGCAATCGCCAGCGCGCTCGCAAAACACGTCGGAAGCGAGGTGGAGGTGTTCGTCGGCGACGCGGACGAACCGACGGCCACGTGGAGCGACCCCGGCGAACCACCGGAAGACGACCTCGGACCGACGGAACGCGAGGAACTCCTCTGGCAGGAAATCGAGGACATCGAGTCGGGCGGGAAGGAAAAATACAAAGAACGCCTCTCGGAGAAGGGCAAACTGTTCGTCCGTGATCGACTCGACCTGTGGTTCGGAGAGGAAGGACTGAAGTTCGAGGACGGCCGGTTCGCCGAGTTCGACGCGGACGACCGACTGCCCGCCGACGGCCTCATCACCGGCGCGGCGGAGTTCGAGGACCGCGACCTACACTTCATGGCGAACGACTTCACGGTCAAAGCCGGAAGCATGGCCGCGAAGGGCGTCGAGAAGTTCCTCCGCATGCAACAGCGTGCGCTGCAGAACGGGAAACCCGTCCTCTACCTGATGGACTCCTCGGGTGGCCGCATCGACCAGCAGTCCGGGTTCTTCGCCAACCGCGAGGGCATCGGGAAGTACTACTACAACCACTCGATGCTCTCGGGACGCGTGCCACAGATTTGCGTCCTCTACGGGCCGTGCATCGCCGGGGCCGCCTACACCCCGGTCTTCGCGGACTTCACCATCATGGTCGAAGGAATGTCGGCGATGGCCATCGCCTCCCCGCGGATGGTACAGATGGTCACGGGCGAGGACATCAGCATGCAGGATCTCGGCGGCGCGCACATGCACGCCGAACACTCGGGAAGCGCGGACCTCGTGGCCCGCGACGAGGAACACGCCCGCGAACTCGTCGCAGACCTCATCACGTACCTGCCCGACAAGGCACACGAGAAACCGCCGCGAAGCGAACCGAAAGCGCCCGAACGGTCTCCGGAGGGCATCGACGGCGTCATCCCGAACAGTCCGAACCGGGCCTACGACATGACCGACCTGATAGAGCGCGTAGTCGACGCCGACTCCTACTTCGAACTCAGGCCGGACTTCGGCGGGGAAATCATCACCGCCTTCGCGCGAATCGACGGGCGACCCGTCGGTATCGTCGCCAACCAACCGGCACAGCGCTCCGGGGCCATCTTCCCGGACGCCGCCGAGAAGGCCGCCGAGTTCATCTGGAAGTGCGACGCGTTCGAAATTCCGCTCCTCTACCTCTGTGACACGCCGGGATTCATGGCCGGGTCGCAGGTCGAGAAGGACGCGATTCTGGAGAAGGGGAAGAAGATGATTTACGCAACGTCCTCCTCCACCGTCCCGAAACTCTCCGTCGTCGTGCGGAAGGCCTACGGCGCGGGTATCTACGCCATGTCCGGACCGGCCTACGACCCACAGAGTATCATCGCACTTCCGTCGGGTGAAATCGGCATCATGGGACCGGAAGCGGCCATCAACGCCGTCTACGCGAACAAGCTGAACGACATCGAAGACGAGGAGGAACGCGCTCAACGCGAGCGGGAACTCCGCGAGGAGTACCGCGAGGACATCGACGTCCACCGCATGGCGAGCGAGATGGTCATCGACGACATCGTTCCGCCGAGTACCCTCCGCGAGGAACTCGTCCAACGCTACGATTTCTACGCGGGCTTGGAGAAGGACCTGCCGGACAAGAAACACGGCACGATTCTATAGAGAGACGGAAACCGGCCGTCTTAGACCCCGTTTAAGCCGGATAATCCGGTTCATAATAAAGCCCGGTTCGGGCGTGCCTGTGGATGTACGTGGAATAACCCACGTTAGCATCCATGAGTCACCAGCCCTATTCGTTTCGATATCAGCGCACGGATTGGTTCGATTTCGGCGACATCGAGCGACTACTTTGGGCGGTCGTCCTTCTCGCGCTAGTGGGTGATTTGCTCACGACGTACGTCGGGTTACGGGCGGGGCTCGTCGAATCGAATCCGGTCGCACGCCACGCGCTCAGTCGGTTCGGCTTCCTCTCGCTGGTCGGACTGAAGGCGTTCGCACTCGCCGTCGGATTCGTGGGCCGGACCCTCGTTCCGCGGGAGTACGCCGCGTTCGTTCCGATCAGCCTCGCCGCCCCGTGGGTGTTCGCCGTCTTCGTGAACCTCTCCGCGTTCCTGCCCTAAGGTTTCTTCAACGAGAGGACCGTTCGCTCGAACTCGCACACGAGCGTCTCGTCGTCGCCATCGACTGTGAAGACCTCGACCTTCATCGTGACGACGCCGCGTTCGCCGTCACTCGTCTTGCGCTTGTCCGTGACCGTAGACTGGGCGCGAATCGTATCTCCGTGAAACACCGGTTCCGGGTGGGAGACGTCGTCGTAGGAGAGGTTGGCGACGATGGTTCCGTCCGTGGTGTCGGGAATCGACACCCCCACGGCGACGCTCATGGTGTACAGTCCGTTGACCAACCGCTCGCCGAACTGGGTGTCCGCCGCGAAGTCGGCGTCCAAATGGAGCGGCTGTTGATTCATCGTCATATCGCAGAACCGCTGATTGTCGCTTTCGCTGATGGTACGTCGCTTTTCGTGTTCGATGGTTTCGCCGACCTCGAACTCCTCGTAATACAGCCCCGTCATGCGAACGTCTGCGTCGAGCGAGGGAAAAATCCTGTCGGTCTGGGGTCGATTGTTGCAACCGCTCCCAATCGTTGCGCGTTCGATAGCCCCCCGTAAGCAGCCCATAACAAAGAGGCAAGTATTCGAACGGGGTGATGCTCAGGCCAAAGTCAGGTCAGGACAAATATGAAAGAACGAAACATGCGACAGGCGAGGGAGAAGCGTCGTGAGAGAAAGGAGCGGACACGGAATGACGGTGTCGATTCGAACACGACCGACGAGTTCGATCGAGCGGTGACGCCCGACGACGCCACGTTCATCGCCGACGGCGGTATCGATTCCGGGCCGAACGTCCGAATCGATGCCCCCGAACCGGGCGTCGAAGGGGAACCGACCACCCCGACGATGCCAACGGGCGAGGGCAGACGTGCTCACGCACGGTGGTACGCTCACGTCGGCGGGCCGATCGAAACCGCCCCCGTCATCAGGAACCGGTCGGTGTACGTCGGAACGGAGAACGGATTCGTCTGCAGCATCGACCGGTTGGACGGCGTCAGCAATTGGCTGTTTCAAGCACCGAACGCGGTCGGTTCGCCGGTTCCGGGTGCGGAGTTCACCTACGTCGGCGACCGGAGCGGAAACCTGTTCGGGCTGGACGGGGCGACGGGAACGCGGGAGTGGACCTTTCGAACCGATGCCGGCGTCGAGGAGTCGCCGATACTCCTCGGCGATTCGCTCTACGTCGCGGCGCGAAACGGACGGATGTCCACGCTCGACGCCGAAACCGGGGCGAAAACGTCGTCGTTCAGAAGTCCGGCACGGGCGCTCACGTCGATGCAGATCGCCGGAGACACCCTCTATGCGACCGGCCTCGACGGCGGTCTGTTCGCCCACCGACTGTCCGACGGCGACGAACGATTCCGCTTTGCGCCCTCGCTCGCCATCGCGGGTACGCCCGCAGTCGTCGGCGATACGGTGTACGTCGGAACCGTGGACGGGGACCGAGTCTACGCGCTCGACGCCGAAACGGGCGAGACGGAGTGGCGATACGAGGCCGACGCCGGGATTTGGTCGTCTCCCACTTTCGTCGGCGGGACCGTCTACGTCGGCTGTGCGAACGGGGACGTTCTAGCGCTCGACGCGGCGGACGGAACCGAACGCTGGCGCGTCGAAACCGGTGCGCACGTGTGGGGGTCGCTCGCCGTCACGGACGAACTGGTGTACGTCTGCAACGACGACGGACTGCTCGTCGCACTCGACCGCGCCGACGGCGGCGTCAGGTGGTATTTCCACGCACGGGATTCACTGGTCGGGTCGCCGGCCGTCGGCAGCGACGCCGTTTACGTCGGTGACGTGGCCGGAACGGTGTACTCACTTCCCCTGTAATCCGCTCCTGAACCGTCTCCCGGTTCTGCTTTCATCTCTCCGTCCTTCTCCTCTTCACTTCCTTTGTCTTTCTCCTCTTCGTTTCCTTCGTCCTTCTCCGTTCCCTTCGTTTCCTCGTCTCTCCCTTCGCTCGGTTACTTTCGTCGCTCGCGCGGTCCACACCCGCTCTCCCGTTTCACCCTCTCGTTCATCGTGTTCTTTCGCGACCGTCGTGCCGTGGTATTGCATGGCGACGCGATGACGGATGGTAAGGTCTTTCTCGTGGCGCTCCCGACTAAACGGGCAAGCCTGTCGGAGGCGTCCACACCATGGCATCTACTGGGAAGCAGACCACGGACGAACCGGAAACGGCGGTAGAAACGGCACGACGACAACTCGAACGCGCCGCGGCGCACCTCGACGTCGACCCCGGCGTCATCGCGCGCCTGCAACACCCCGACCAAGTGCACCGCGTCTCGGTTCCGCTGAAGCGGGACGACGGCGACACGGAGATATTCACGGGCTACCGCGCACAGCACGACAGCGTGCGCGGGCCGTTCAAGGGCGGTATGCGCTACCACCCCGGCGTCACCGAGGAGGAGTGTATCGGTCTTTCGATGTGGATGACGTGGAAGTGCGCCGTCATGGACCTCCCGTTCGGGGGAGCGAAAGGCGGCATCGTCGTCAACCCGAAAGAACTCAGCAACGAGGAGAAAGAACGGCTCACCCGCCGGTTCGCCGAGGAACTGCGCGACTTCATCGGACCGATGCGCGACATTCCCGCCCCCGACATGGGAACCGACGCGCAGGCGATGGCGTGGTTCATGGACGCCTACTCGATGCAGGAGGGCGAAACCCAACCCGGCGTCGTCACGGGCAAACCGCCGGTCATCGGCGGTTCGTACGGCCGCGAGGAGTCGCCCGGTCGGTCGGTGGCCATCATCGCCCGCGAGGCGTGTGAGTACTACGATTACCCCCTCGAAGACACGTCGATAGCCATTCAAGGGTTCGGGAGCGTCGGCGCGAACGCGGCGCTCTCGCTTCACGAGTGGGGCGCGAACGTCGTCGCCGTCTCCGACGTGAACGGCGCGATTTACGACGAGGACGGCCTCGACATCGACCGCATTCCGACCCACGAGGAAAGGCCGGAAGCCGTCACAACGTTCGACGACCACGACCCGATTCCCAACGAGGACCTCCTCGAACTCGACGTGGACGTCCTCATCCCCGCCGCGATCGGCAACGTCCTCACCAAGGCGAACGCCCGCGACGTGCAGGCGGACATCATCGTAGAGGGTGCGAACGGCCCGACGACGACCACCGCGGACGAGATATTCGAGAAGCGCGACATCCACGTCATCCCCGACATCCTCGCCAACGCGGGCGGCGTCACGGTCTCGTACTTCGAATGGTTGCAGGACATCAACCGCCGTCAGTGGTCGCTCGAACGCGTCAACGAGGAACTCGAATCCGAGATGTTGAACGCGTGGGACAACGTGCGCAGCGAAGTCGAGGAGCGTGGCGTGACGTGGCGTGACGCCGCGTACATCGTCGGTCTCTCCCGCATCGCGGACGCCCATCAGGCCCGCGGACTCTGGCCTTAATTCGAGGTCGGTCGAACGGGCCGTATCGAACGGAATACGGATGGAAAACGTGCGGTCGTCTTTTTGGTCGAAGATAGCCGTTTCACTGACGCGTCTACAGGTAGGATTATCGAGAGAATCGATAGCTACCGGTTGGACAGTCCCGCTCCGACTGCAACGCCGATTGCCATTCCGATTCCCACACCGAGCGCGATGTTGTCCAGTGCGACGCCGAGTGCGGCACCGAGAGCGACACCGAGACCGATACCCATCCCCATGTTGGAGTCCGAATCGGTTTCCGAGTTCGCGTCCACCTCTTTCGTTCGAGTCATGACGATACACTGGTCGAAGAGGTGATAAACCTATCTCGGCGGTGGCCGGACCCGACTCAGCGCACCGCTTCGACGACGAGTTTGGCGACTCCGAAGGCGACACCGATGCCGAACCCGAGCGGAACGTTTCCGATCGGGACGCCCACGGAGAGGGTGAGGCTCGCGACCAACAGGAGTGCGATCCCCAACTGCTTTCGTTCGATAGTTCCGACGTCGACCATACTACCACCCATATTTCGGACAGTATAACGGTTCCGACAGGAATCGGGAGGCCATCCGGATACCCCTTCGGTGGCTTGAAAGCGACGCCACGCGTCGCTTCCTCCATGCCACGACGAAGCGTCATGTTCACGCCGGGCGACCGACCCGAGATGATGTGGAAGGCGCCCGGAGCGGGGGCCGACGTGATAGTGTTCGACTTGGAGGACGCCGTTTCTCCCGAGCGGAAGGGAGAGGCACGAACCGCGGTTCGTGAGGTACTCACGAATCCGGCGTTCGACCCGGATTGCGAGGTGTGCGTTCGCGTCAACCCGACGGGGATCGCGGCGGACGACGACCTCCGCGGAATCGCGGACGGCGCGAAAGCGGTCGATTGCGTCATGCTTCCGAAGACGGAGTCGGCTACCGACGCGGAGACGCTGGCCCGACTCCTCGACGAACACGACTGTCGGGTGCCCATCCTCGCACTGATCGAAACCGCGAGCGGCGTCCTCAACGCCGCCGAAATCGCCGCCGTGGACGAGACGGACGCGCTCGTGTTCGGGGCAGAAGACCTCTCCGCCGACATCGGGGCGACGCGGACGGACGAGGGAACCGAGGTCCTCTACGCGCGGGAACACGTCGTCATCGCGGCGAGCGCGGAGGGCGTGAACGCCATCGACACGGTGTACACCGATATCGGAGACACGGACGGATTGGCCGAGGAGACGGAGTTCGCGATTCGCCTCGGCTACGACGGGAAGATGGCGATTCATCCCGCACAGGTAGCTCCCATCAACGAGGCGTTCACGCCCGACCCGGAGCGGATCGAGTGGGCGGAGTCAGTACTCGAAGCCAAGGAGAAGGCCGACGAGGAGGGACGGGGGGTGTTCAGGGTCGACGGCGAGATGATAGATGCGCCGCTCATCGCGCAAGCCGAGCGGGTGATGGAGTACGCTCGCGCTGACAACTGACTCGTGACATTATATCACATTTAGGGGTATTAGCTCATCCTTATTTCGTCATGCTTAACAGTGGGTGGGTGGCATTGACAGACGATGTCCGAACAAGCCAATCCGTTCGAGAGCTTACAGGAACAGATCGACGACGCAGCGGAGTATCTCGACGCGTCCCCCGATGTCCTCGAACGGCTCAAGCATCCCCAGCGGATACTCGAAACGAACCTCTCCGTCGAGATGGACGACGGTTCGATCGAGACGTTCAAAGCCTTCCGGTCGCAGTTCAACGGCGACCGCGGCCCGTACAAAGGAGGCATCCGCTACCACCCCAACGTCAGCCGCGACGAAGTGAAGGCCCTCTCCGGATGGATGGTGTACAAGACCGCCGTGGTGGACATCCCCTACGGCGGCGGGAAAGGCGGCATCATCATCGACCCCGACGAGTACAGCGAAGCGGAATTGGAGCGCGTCACGCGTTCGTTCGCGAAGGAACTCCGACCGTTCATCGGCGTGGACCAGGACATCCCCGCACCCGACGTCAATACGGGCCAGCGCGAGATGAACTGGATTAAGGACACCTACGAGAAGCTCGAGAACACCACGGAACCGGGCGTCATCACCGGCAAAGCGCTCGAAAGCGGCGGCAGCGAGGGTCGCGTCGAGGCGACGGGTCGCTCGACCATGCTCACCGCCCGCGAGGCGTTCGACTACCTCGGCAAGGAGATGGAGGGGGCGACCGTCGCCGTGCAGGGCTACGGGAACGCCGGATGGATTTCCGCGAAGCTCCTCGAAAACCTCGGCGCGAAAATCGTCGCCGTGTCAGACTCCAGCGGCGGCATCTACAACGCCGACGGCCTCCACGCCCGCGACGTGAAAGACCACAAGAACGAGACGGGAAGCGTCGTCGGCTACGCGGGTACCGAGGAGGAAATCAGCAACGAGGACCTCCTCACCCTGGACGTGGACCTCCTCGTTCCGGCCGCGCTCGAAAACGCCATCGACGGCGAACTCGCACGGGAGGTGCAGGCCGACGTCATCGTCGAAGCCGCGAATGGACCGCTCACGCCCGATGCGGACGACGTCCTCACGGAGCGCGACGTGTACGTCTTCCCCGACATTCTCGCCAACGCGGGCGGCGTCACCGTCTCGTACTTCGAGTGGGTACAGAACCGCCAGCGCTTCTACTGGTCCGAAGAGCGCGTCAACGAGGAACTCGAAGACATCGTCGTCTCCGCGTTCGACGACCTGACGAGCGCCTACGAGGAACACGACCTGCCGAGTTTCCGAACCGCGGCCTACGTGGTCTCCCTCCAGCGCGTCATCGACGCCTACACCGAGAGCGGCAACTGGCCCTGAACGCGGAACCGACCTCTCACGAATTGGCTTTCGTACGCCGGCAATCGTCATTTCGAACGGTCGTTACGGGTGGAAAACCGCCGATCGAAGCATACTTTTCACTCGAATCGACACCGTCACTAATGACGACTGCGGTTTATTTCGACCTCGACAACACGCTCCTCGAATACACCGATTCGTTCGGCGAGATCGCTGCGCGGTCATTTCCCGTCGAACCGACGGAAGAGATGCTGGTGACGTACTCCGAAACCGTGCTGGAAGGGATTACGGAACTGCGATCGAAGCCGTACGAACGCGCGTTCGCCGCGGTCCGTGAGAGATACGACTTCGATGCGGATCCGGGACCGTTGGCGACCACGCACATCGAAAACGAGGCCGAAGCCACGCGCGTTCGCCCGTCCGTTCGGCGACTGGTCGAAGCCGTCTCCGCTCGGTGTCCGACCGGCATCCTCACGAACGGGGATGGACGGGCACAGCGTCGGAAAATCGACGCACACGGCCTCGAATCCCTCGTGGATACCGTCGTCATCTCGAACGAAGTCGGGGCACGGAAACCCGATCCCGCGATTTTCGAGGAAGCGAAACGACGGCTCGACGCGGACGAGTTCATTTACATCGGCGACACGTTCGAGGAGGACATCGTCCCCGCCCGTGAACAGGGGTTCGGGACGGTGTACGTCGGCGACGAGCCCCGACCGGATGCCCCCGTCTCGGCCGTCGATATGACGGAACTCGCGGCCGTACTCCTCCCGTTGGTGGAGTCCGACCGACGATAGATTCGGTCGACGAACGGGCATAAGCACACGACAAATTGAAGGTTTAGAAGTGTCTAATTCCGACCAGTGATGCTAAGCGACGTGATGGAAGACTACTTGAAAGCCATCTATACGCTTCAGAAGGAGGATGGGGGGCCGGTCGCGACCTCCGAAATCGCGGAGTATCTCGGGGTGACGCCGCCCACGGTCACCAGCATGGTGGAGAAGCTAACGGATCGCGGACTTCTCGACCGCGAGAAGTACAAGGGCGTGGAGCTCACGCCCGAGGGCGAGACGGTCGCCCTCGAAGTGCTTCGACACCATCGACTGCTCGAATCCTACCTGACCGAACACCTGGACTACTCGTGGAGCGAAGTCCACGAGGAGGCCGACCGTCTGGAACACCACATCAGCGAGGAGTTCGAACAGCGCGTGGCCGACGCGCTCGGGAACCCGACGGTCGACCCGCACGGCGACCCCATCCCCGACGCGAGCCTCTCGCCCATCGACGATGACGACACGACGCGCCTGAGCGAACACGAGGAGGGACAGCGTGTCGTCGTCGCACGGGTCAGTGACCGCGACGACGAGGAGTTGCGCTATCTGGCCGACGCGGGTATCACGCCCGGCACGGAGATGGAGATCGTGGACGTGGCCCCGTTCGGGATGGTGACGGTCACGGTGAACGAGGGGGAACAGAGCCTTCCGGAAACCATCGCTCGGTCGATTCGCGTCCGGGCGGTCGTCGAAGAACTCGCGTAAAATGGTGGGAACAGCGACCCCGTTAGCGACCGGTCTACAGCACGTCATCCATCGGTACGAGGGCTACGGGCCGGTGGCGGCCGCGTTCCTCGCCAACCTCCTCGCCACGTTCGGGGACAAGGGACAGCTCGTCGTGGTCACGCTGGCTTCGCGCTACGACGCAAAGCGGGTGTTCGTTGGCGCGATGGCCGCGTTTACCCTCTGGAGTACCGTCGAAATCGCGTTCGGTCACGTCATCGTTACCGTCCTGCCCGGAACCGTCATCACGGTCCTGACCGGCGCCCTGTTCGTCGTCTTCGGCCTCTGGACGCTACGGAGTGCAGTTTCGAAGTTCACCGAGGAGTCCGACGACCGACCGCTGTTGACCGCCGGTGGGATGGACGTGGGCGTGACCGGCGCGGTGATTCCCGACGGTCTGCTGACCCGGATGGGGGCCTACGGCGGCGTCCTGACGACGTTCGTGTTCATCCTGTTCGCGGAGTTCGGGGATAAAACCCAACTGCTGACCATCAACCTCGCGACGACGTTTCCGAACTCGCCGCTCTCGATATTCGTCGGCGTCATCGCGGCGCTCGGACTCAGAACCGGCCTCGACGCCGTCATCGGCGAACGGTTCGAGCGCATTTTGCCGACGAAATGGCTCGAACTCGTCGCCGCATTCGTCTTCCTCGCCTTCGGCGCGCTGGTGTTCGCCGAGTGGCAGGGTTTCCTCTAACCGCGCTCTTTTACTGGTGCCGGGCAAAACGGACGGCAGATGCTTGAGGTTCTCGTCTCGGCGCTCGCGGGCGTCGTCCTCGGTCTCTCGCTCGCCGCGCCTCCCGGACCGATGAACGCCGTCATCGCCGAGGAGAGCGTTCTCCGCGGCTGGCGGTCGGGGTTCTTCGCCGGACTCGGTGCGATGACGGCGGACGCCTGTTTTTTCGTCCTCGCGCTCGCGGGCGTCGTCGCCATCGTCAGGGAAGCGCCGACCGTGCGCGGATTCATGGTCGGCGTCGGCGGCCTGTTGATGCTGTACTTCGCCTACGGAGCGGCACAGGATGCCACGTCGACGTTCACCGATGACACGGTGGACGAGGGGGCGAGAGGGTTCAGAAAGGCGTTCGCGCTCGCCATCACGAACCCGTATCAGATAATCTGGTGGCTCACCGCGGGCGTCGGCCTGCTCGACCCCGGAAAGTTGGACGTCCTCTCCGGACTGCCGGGAAACCTCACGGTCACGACCGGCGGGCCGATAATAATCGTCGGATTCTTCGCGGGAATCGCCTGCTGGATAACCGGTTTTCCGGCGGCGCTGTCGGCGGCCGGAAAGCGCGTCGATTCGTTCGCTCCCGCCGTCGCGTACGTGAGCGCGGGCGTCCTCGCGCTCGCCGGGATCTCCTTCGTCTACGACGCCGCGACGACGTTCCTATAATCGACGTCCGTCGGTCAGCGTCCGCCGCCGCGCGGCGATCCCGACGGTTCGGCGTCCATCTCCGGGACCTCCTCTTCGAGCCATTCGCGGAACCATTTCACGCGTTTGAGCCGGCGGTGGGCGATGTCCTGTGCCGTATCGCTCTGGACGCGGGACGACGCGTCCTTTCCGCGTTGCAGCACCCGGTCCACCATCTCCGCGGCGGCCATGTGCGTCCGCGCCTCGTAGCCCATCCGCAGCAACATCAGGGCGGTTCCGTTCGCCCCGACCTTGTCCAGCATGTCCGCCTCGATGAGGCTCTGTGCCTCCTTCGAGAGGCGCGACAGGTCGCCCTGATAGGAGTGATCTTCGACGGCTTTGCACACTTGGTCCACGAACGATTCGGGGAACTCGCCGTGCGATTCCAGATACTCGCGGGCGACGCGCGCGCCCTCCTCGGCGTGGACTTCTTGGTCCGCGTCGAGTTTGGCGATATCGTGGAACAGCGCTGCGACACGAGCGACGTCCACGTCGGCACCTTCCCGTTCCGCGATGGTCTCGGCGAGGTTCACGACGTTGAGAATGTGATTGAACCGGTAGTCGGCGGAGTGCCACGGGTACCACCGCATGCGTCCCCCGCTTTCCTCGTTCTTTACGCTTGCCGCGAGATACTCGTACACAAACGTCTTCATGTCCTCGAATTCCGATTCGGAGACGGGAGACCCCTTAATCTCGACACCCACAGAACTCCCTCCATTGTTCGGCGTTCGTACTCATTACTGATACAAACGCACGATTCGCTCTTTAGCGTTACGACGAGGTCATTAAGTGACGGGTGCTCTTCTCCCCGTGTATGACCGAGGCGCTGTATCTCGACGCGACGGACGAGCGGGAGTTCGAGGCCACGGTCGAACGCGTCGCGGGCGACCGCGTCGTACTCGACCGAACCCTGTTCTATCCCGAAGGCGGCGGCCAACCGTACGACACCGGGGTTCTCGAATTCGAGGACGAGACGTGGAACGTCACGGACGTGCAGAAGAAAGACACCGTCTACCACGCGCTCGACGGGACGCCGCCCGAGGAGGGAACGACCGTCACCGGACGAATCGACTGGGACCGACGCTACGCCCATATGCGATATCACACGGCTCAACACCTCCTCTCGGCGGTGCTGTTGGAGGAGTACGACGCGGAGACGACGGGCAATCAGTTGTACGCCGACCGCGCGCGAATCGACTGTGGCTACGAGCGGTTCACCGACGAGGAGTTCGGTCACATCGAGTCGGCCATGAACGACCGCATCGACGCGGGACTGGCGGTCAGTTGGTACGAGATGGACCGCGACGAGGCCGAGTCCTCCCTCGATCCGGAACGGACCCGAATTCACCTCCTTCCCGAAAGCATCCGCGAGATCCGCATCGTGGAAATCGAGGGGACCGATAGAACCGCTTGTGCGGGTACCCACGTCGAACGAACCGACGAACTCGGCGAGTTCCGAATCACCGGCCGGGAGACGAAGGGAAGCGACGAGGAGCGCCTGAAGTTCGTTCTCGAATAAAGCCGAGTGGACGGAACGAGCGACCTGGACGATTCTCACTAGGCGGGTCGGTTCGGAACGAGCAATCGCTCGTCTTCGAGCGGGAAGGAGTCCATCCTGTCGAGCGTCATCTCCGCGAGCGCATCGCTCCGTGCGGAGTCCTTTTTCGCGTGCATGTACGCTTCCATCGTCCCCGCTTCGTCGGCCGTCGGAACGAATCGAACGGCGGTCCCGAGCGGTCCGGTTTCGAACAGGAGGTAGGCCTGCGGGAACGAGCAGAGCGACGGTGCGATCAGTTCGCGCACGCCCATCGTTTCCGCGACTGCGGGGACGTGCAGGTGGCCGGAGACGTGCAACGGAACGTCGTGACCGGAGAAAACGTCCGCCAGTTCCGTCGCGTTGCGCATCGGGAACGACGAGCGCCACGAGTGGGTGTCTTTTCCATCGGACAGTCCCGGAAGGTTGTGATGTGAGACGACGATGGGGGCGTCCGTCTTCGGAAGCGTTCGGTCGAGCCACGCGAGTTGGTCGTCGGAGATACATCCGTCGTGGCAGTCGGAAAGCGTTCCGTCGGGCGTCGAGGCGCTGTTCAGACCGATGACGTCCACGTCGCCGACGCGCTCGTGGAACGGGAATCCACCAGGGGTGAACTCCGACTCAAACGACGAGAGCGGCGGCGTCTCGTGGCTGTCGAAGGACTTCGGAACGTCGTGGTTTCCGGGGACGGCGACGTACGGTACGTCGAGGTCGGCCAAAAGCGAGCGAACGGTTTCGAAGTCCTCGACCGAACCGTCCTCAGTAAGGTCGCCCGCGAACACGACCGCGTCCACGTCGCGGGTATTCGCGTCCGCGATCACGGTACGGAGTCGTTCACGGGTTCGGTGAAACACCTTCCACGTGCCACGTTTTTCGGTCGAAACGTGGGTGTCGGAGACGACGGCGATCGTCGTTCGTGTCTCGCTCCGCGGATAGGAGAACTGAGCGAAAAGGGGGCCCGCAGTGGCGTTCTCGGTCGGTGGTTCGCTGACGGCCTCGATGGGGCGGGACTCGTTCTGAAATTCCGCCGGTATCCCGTCTTCGATCATCACGTGTGTAAACTTCGGCAACGGCTATAAGTCTAACCACGAATGTATATATTTGATACCATAGTCTATATAGTTCTCCCCGAACGGTGTTATTTCAGTCACGTCACGTCCAATACACGTGTCTGACTGACTTTCATTACGTCGCACGTCGAAACGATGGACGAGGATGAGTACGAGAAGCCTCCAAGGAATCGGAACAACAACGACGGCGACGGGTTCGTCGTCATTCTCCTATCTCAATAGGGGATTGCAACTAGTGGGACTGTTTTTCTTCATCAACGGCATTTACGTGGCGTTCTTTTCGTCGAGTATACTGACCACGTTCGGTTACTACTCGGTCGTTATTGCCGCCATTTGCGTAGTGCTGTCACGACTGATTTCGCCCGACGATCCGCTCATCTCGCCTGAAATCCAACGAAAGGTGAAACGGTTGTCAAATCGGTCGGAGTCGGACCGTTCCCGGAACGGTCGAACGACCCGGCGAGCGGGATTCGACATTCGTCGGTATCTCCGGTCGGTCGCACGAGCGGTTCAGCGAATCGACGTGTCCCGGTCTTCCTCTCGGGGTAACGGCCGCGACCGCCTCTGATTTTAGCCGTTTTTACGGTCTCACCTTTTTATTCCTCGGAGCGGCCGTACAGCGTCAGTACTCCGTCCTCCGGAAACTCCTCTCGGTCGAACACGCTGAGTTTGACGTAACCCCTCGTGAGCAACCTGTCGAGGGGCGGTAACCCACGTGGTCCGAAACGAAGCGACAGACATAACGACCCATCCTCCTCGAAATGTGCATCCGTTACGGACATGTCGTACCGACCTTCTTGCTCGTACTTCATGATGTCCTTCATCTGATAGTAGATATTACAAATGTGGCGGGATGGTATATGTCTTGTTTCCATTCGTCATTTCATAAGACGATGTAAACATACCGTCTCGCGGCGTAGTACGTTTTCTCTGTTTCACGTCACTGATACTAAATGCGGAACCTCGTGAAGCGATTCGAACGGTTTCGTCTGGGTGACGTCCTGCCCTCGGAATGGTCCGATTTCTCGACGACAGGTTCTCCCACGGACGGGGTAATCACCGAATTCGAAGCGTTCTCGAATATATCGATGGATCTCGGAACGTCGGCAAAATACCTCGTGGGGTCGATTACTCGTGGTAGTATTCCAGCGTTACCCTCAATGTGGAACGGCTTGATACGAGGAAATAGGGTCTTGAAACCGGCAAAAGGTTATTTATGGTTTCTGGCTCCAACAGTAACGTACCACGTATGAATCGCCATCGATCCATCGCAGTCGTCCTCGTTCTCTCCGTTCTCCTCGCCGGTTGCGCCGGACTTGGTGGGACGGATACGACCACGACGACAACGACCACGGACGCACCCACAGCAACGAGCACGACGACAACGGCAACGACGTCGTCGAACGGTGGAACGACGACCACCACGGAAACGACTACGACGGCCGCTTCGACCACGGAGACCACTACGACGACAGTGGAATCTTGGTCGCCGCCGAAGTCCCCGAACACGCCGCTCGACGACAAGCGAAAAGGCAGTAAAATGGGTCGCCTGAAGAAGGTCACGCTCGTGGACAAGGTCAAAGCCAAGAACGGAAACGGCTACTCCGACTTCAACGTCGAAGTCGTGGCCAACACTAGCCTGCCCAACGTCGACCCCGAACCGCTGGTGGACGGCGACCCGTACTTCCTCGTCCGGATCAACGGCAAGAACGTCGGGCGTACCGGCGTCCGCTTCCAGCACGACGAGGGAACCTACTCCGTCGAAATCGAGGAGGGTGCCTTCGAGCAGTTCAACGACGGCACGCTCAAAGTGACCGTCTACATGCTCGACGAGGACCACCAGCACGACGACATCTACGGCAAGTGGACCGGGACGATCACGTACAGTTCGAAGTGACGACGGTTGCCCGTCGATGTCGTGATACTCCGTCCATCGTGCAGCAGTAAATTCCATCAATTATGTTAGTTTTCACTTATTATTTTGGAGATTCATACCATCAATTCGGATATCGACTGCGAGTTAGATGTCGGGTGGATAGACACGTTTTCCCGCCGGTTTTCCGATACGCAATTAAACCTTCACTCAGCTTGCTACTAGTATGAGCCGCTCACGATTCCGATTCAACCGACGTACACTCGTTGTACTCTTACTTCTCGGCATCGTGCTTCCTGCGGTCCTCTGGGCTGCGGGAGGTACGATAGGAGACGCGAGTCCCTCGGTCAACGCCAACGTGACCGAACGCTACCGCTCCATCGACGCGTTCACCGGAACGCAGTCGGTCACCATGCGAACCAACGGTACCGTCACGTCCCGAAACGTCGCCACCGTCACGCTCGTTCCGGGTACTAACCGGAAACGGATCCGCTTTCAGAACGCATCGGATCGGCAGTACGAACTACAGGTCTCGAACGGCTCGACGCTCTGGCTCCACGATATCGACCAAAACGCAGTGACCGCCGTCGAGTTGACGGGACCACCGACCGATTCGCAAACGGCCACCCGACTCCAACTGCTCGTCTCGGCCGCGGGGTTGACCGACGACGAGGGTCGGCCCAAATCCGTCGGTGTATCACCGTTACCCGTCTTGCCGCGACACACCGGCACCGCCCCGCAAATGGGCGCGAACCGTAGTTACGCCGTCGAGTTCGTCGAGACCGATACCGTCGGCGGGCGGGATGCGTACGTGCTCGATATTACCCCCACGACCAACCAGAGCGGAGCTCACTACAGACAACGACTGTGGGTCGACTCCGAACGGTTCTATCCGCTACGCAAGCAGACGGCATGGACCGCCGATGGCACCCAGCGTTCGGTGACGACGACGTACACGAACATGACGTTCGACGTGCAGGTGCCGGCGGACGCGTTCCGACCCGACATAGACGCCGACACGAAAGTACGGCGACCGGACACCCCTCGGACGGAGTGGTACCGAACCAGAGCGGACCTGGAAGCACGGAGTTCGATTTCAGTGCCGAAACCGACCGTGCCGCCCGCGTTCGAACTGGTCTACGCCACACGAACGAACGGCCGTATCAACGGGGTCGGACTCCGCTACGCCGCCGACGGACGCGAACTCACGGTTGCGAAGTTCAACTACACCCTCGACATCGACTCCAACGAACGTGACGTGACGATCAACGGTCATCCGGCGACCATCGACCACGGACCGACCACCTCGCTCTCGTGGGACTGCAACGGCTACGGCTTCACCGTCCGGGGAACCGGCGTCGAAATAGACCGGTTGATCGAAGTCGCCCGCTCGGTGGCCTGTCCAGCCTGAAATCGTACGAATTTCTGGGTCGGAAACTCGCCCCCTTTTTATATTATCCGACGGTTCGTTCGTTAAAATGCGATGGGCTCCGACAAACTGACAACGTGCTCCCACACCGGAAGTATGGTGATGTGGCCTCTGACAGCACGGTGTCCCCCATCGCGTTCACCGCTGACGCAGCAGTCCCTCCACAGTAACGCTGTACAGCTTCGACAGCCCACATCACACTCCCGGAATCGGTCGTCGCAACCCCTCCGCGCTCAAAACCCATGAGCCTATTAATCCGACCGATAGTCATTCGACTGAAACGTGAGTGAGGATCCAGCACTGGGTGAGCTTCTCGACGTCCTTAGCGACGAGTACGCCCGGAAAATCCTCGCAGCAACGAGTATCAAACCAATGTCCGCAAAACAGCTTGCCGACGAATGTGAAATGTCCCAGCCGACGGTCTACCGCCGAGTGGAACGATTACAAGCGCACGGACTCCTCGAAGAGCAGACCAAGATTCGGACCAGCAACAACCACTACAGCGTTTATACGGCCACGCTGTCGGAAGTTTCTATCGAGTTGGACACCGGGTCCTTCGAGGCGGCCGTGACGCGCACCGACGACGAATCGTTCCCCGGAGAAGGCGAGACCGACACCGCCGACCGCTTCAAGAAGATGTGGGAGGATCTCTGAAATGCCATCCATTGCCACCGCCATCGACTGGGTTATCGTCGTCCTCGCCCTCGGGTCCACCCTCGTCGGTGGCTACGTGGGATATCAGGCCTACCGCGGGTATCGCCGCCACGACAGTCGAACGATGCAAGCGCTCTCCATGGGCCTGTTTTTCCTCACGGCCGTCGCGTTCGGCATCGCCTTCGTCGGCTCGCTGCTCCTCCGCGAGGGCTATATCGGTTTGCAGTATCAACAACCGCTCACGCTCGTCACGCGATTGTTTCAGTTCCTCGGCGTTCTGCTCATCGCCTACTCGTTGCATTCGCGAGGGTAGTCCGCTCGCGTATCGTTCCTCCTCATTTCTCGCTGCGCGGACGCATTCGGCTTATGCAGTATGACCTCCACCAAGGGAGAAGTCGCTGTTTCTGTGGAGATTACTGCAAAATTTTGCATAGTCCCGGGCGGATTCGAACCGCCGTCAATGGCTGTCTTCCGCAACTGGAACACCAGTCACGTCCAAAGGCCATTATGATTGGCCGCTACACCACGGGACTCCTCGTTTTACTCGTCGTCCCGTCTGATTCACAGTTTCTTCGAAACTGCTCACCACCGGGAGCCGACTTGTTGGCTCCCAAGCCTCGCCTCACTTCGTTCGGCGAGACACCCCGGGACTTCGTTCGTTTGCCCTCCCTCGGGAAGGCTACGTCGTCACGTAATTCGGGCGGCTACTTGAACGTAACGCAACTGTCTCGCGGAGAAATTCGATTGCCCTCGGATCAGTCGGCGTGCCCGTCTTCGACCAGATATGTACACATGTCCTCGTTGGCGTGGAAGCAATCGGGACACTGTGGCTCCCGGTCGATGATGGTGTCGAGTCGGGCCGCCACCGTCTCGTCGATGACGCTTTCTAGCTGTTTCGCCTCGGTCCGGAACTCGTCCACTTCGAGGACGTTGGCGAGGAAGCGCTCCAGGATACAGTAGGTCTGAAGGGCGTCGCTGGCACGCGTTTCCCCTTCCTCGGTGAGCGTCGCGCCGCGATACTTCTCGTGTTCGACCAACCCGCGCTCTTGGAGTTTGCCGACCATTTCGTTGACGCTGGCGGGACTTACGCCGAGTTGGTCCGCGAGGGCACCGGTTGCCGCCGGGCCGTCGTTGATGCGCTGGACGAGGTATATCGCCTTCAGATATTGATCTGCTGTGTTCATTTGCTGGCCTCCATCAGGTTCGCGACTTCTTCGACTCCCGTCGCCTCCTCCGCTCGAATCGAGGAAAGGGTTTCGAGCAGTCGGTCGTTGTCGACTCCGAACTCCGTCTCGCTCGCTTCGATGGCGACGATGAGGTCGTCGTAGAACTTGTACGCCGTCTCCTCGCCGTGCAGTTGGTCGTAGAGCACGCCGTCGAAATCATCGGGCGCGGTCTGGGCGTACTGCTCGCCCACCAGCAACTCTATTTCCTCGAACGGAATCGTTTCGGCATCGAGTTCGTCGATGAGCGATTCGAGACGTTCTCGGTGTTCTGCCGATTCTTCGCGCGCTTCTTCGAGCAGTTCGCGCACATCCTCGTGGAGCTCGTTGCGCTCCGCGGAGGGCAGGGTTTCGAAATGGCGCGCGGCCCGTGCCTCGACGACCTCTTCCAACACGACGCCGATTTGGAGCAAGCGCGCGAGTTGGCGGTCCGACGAGACGCGCTGACTCACACTCATGGCTGGTGAAAAGAGGTGGGGAAACTTAACACTCCCTGATGTGACCGCGCGAAAAAGACCGAAAGCGAGTTCGAGCGAAAAGGACCGTCGTCAGTAGTCGAGTCGTTCGACGATCTTCGCTTCGAGGTCCTCGCGGAGTTCCTCGACTTCGACTTCGTCCAAGACGGGGACGAAGAACCCTTCCACGAGCATGTTCTTCGCCAGCGAGTCCGGCACGCCGCGCGAGGTCATGTAGAACAGGTCCTCCTCGTCGACCTGTCCGACGGTCGCGGAGTGGCTGGCCTCGGTGTCGTGGTTGTTGATGATGAGCTTCGGCGAGGCGTCGGCTTCGCTCTGATCCGAGAGCATCAGCGTGTTCTCACGCTGGTAGGAACTCGTGTCCCATGCGTCCTTGCCGACGTCCTGCACACCCTCGTAGACGGAGCGCGCTTCGTCGTCGAGGACGCCGCGCGTCACGAGGTCGGCCGTCGTGTGCTCGTTCTTGTGCCAGACGCGAGCGGCGACGTCGAAGTGCTGGTCGTCGTGGCCGAAGAACGCGCCGACGGTCTTCGTCTCGGAGCCCTCGCCGTCGAGGGTCGTTTCGACGGAGGACTTGGTGAGACGCGAGCCGATGTTCCCCTCGATCCAGTTGACGGACGCGTGGTCCGCGGCGGTGCCGCGTTTCAGCGTGTAGGTGTACGTCTCCTCGTCGACGTCCTGCAGGGAGCCGTACTGGACGTGGCTGTTCTCGCCGGCCGCGATTTCGACCAGACCGCTGTAGTAGCGCTCGCCGTCCAGTTCCTCGCTCTCCTGGCGCTCCAGAATCGTCACCGAACTCGATTTCTCGGTGACGACGAGCGTGTAGTTGAAGAGCGACTGGCTCTGCATCGTCGTCCGAATCGTCACGTCTTCGGCGTCGACGCCCTCGGGGACGTAGACGAGCGTGCCGGACGTGAACAACGCCGCCGAGAGCGCCGTCAGGTAGTTCTCCTGCGGGTCGATGACCGAGCCGAAGTACTCCTCGACGATCTCTTCGTGTTCGTCCAGCGCGTCGGGCAGCGAGAGGACGGAGACGCCCTCGGGTTCGACGCGCTCTTTCTCCTCGGCCGCCGACAGCGGATCGACGAAGCTGTCGTAGTCGAGCGCATCGAGGTTCGTCCAGTCGCGTCCCGGCGTCCGGATGACGTCGGGCATGTCGAGTTCGGAAAGCGCATCGAGCGCTTCGAGACGCGTTTCGAGCAGCCAGTCTGGTTCGTCGAGGTCGCCCGAGATTTGGCGGACGGTCTCCTCCGAGAGGGTGCTGTGAACCTGCGTGCTCATCCGAGACTGCCCTCCATTTCGAGTTCGATGAGGCGGTTGAGTTCGACCGCGTACTCGATGGGGAGTTCCTCCGTGATGGGTTCGATGAACCCGCTCACGATCATCTGTTTCGCGTCGTCGTCGTCGAGACCGCGGCTCTGGAGGTAGAAGACGTCCTCGTCGCCGATCTTCCCGACGGTCGCCTCGTGGGCGACGTTGACGCGGTTCTCGTTGATCTCCATGTACGGCATGGTGTCTGACGTGGACTCGTTGTCGAACATCAGCGCGTCACACTCGACCGACGTGGACGAGTCCACCGCACCTTCGCTGATGTGGACGAGGCCGCGGTAGTTCGTGCGGCCGCCGTCCTTGCTGATGGACTTCGACTCGATGGTCGAGTTGGTGTTCGGCGCGTTGTGGTAGACCTTCGCGCCGGTGTCGATGTTCTGTCCCTCGCCCGCGAAGGCGATGGAAATCTGGTTCGCGGACGCGCCGCGACCCTTGAGGATGGAACACGGGTAGAGCATGGTGGATTTCGACCCCATGCTTCCCGAGACCCACTCCATGCGGCCACCGGCTTCGACGATGGCGCGCTTCGTGTTGAGGTTGTACGTGTTCTTCGACCAGTTCTGCACGGTCGAGTACTGGACGTGAGCGTCGTCGCCGACGAACACCTCGACGCCGCCTGAGTGGAGGTTAAACGCGGAGTATTTGGGAGCGGAACAGCCCTCGATGTAGTGGACTTCGCTGCCCTCTTCCGCGATGATGAGCGTGTGCTCGAACTGCCCCATCCCCTCGGAGTTCATGCGGAAGTACGCCTGCACCGGCATCTGCACGGTAACGTCCTCGGGGACGTAGACGAACGACCCGCCGGACCAGACCGCACCGTGGAGCGCCGCGAACTTGTTGTCGCTCGGCGGCACGCACTTCGTCATGAAGTACTCTCGGACGAGGTCTTCGTGCTCCTGGACCGCCTGGTCCATGTTGCAGAAGACGACGCCCTTTTCCTCCCACTGTTCCTGCATGTTCTGGTAGACGACTTCGGACTCGTACTGGGCACCGACGCCGGAGAGCGCGTTTCGCTCCGCCTCCGGGATACCGAGTTTGTCGAAGGTGTCCTTGATGTCGTCCGGGAGGTCGTCCCAGTCGTCCGCGCCGCCGCGCTTGTCCACGTCGGGGCGGATGTAGGGAACGATTTCCTCGACGTCCAGTCCCGAGAGGTCGGGCTGGCCGGGCCAGTCCGTCGGCATGGGCATGTTCTGGTAGTGTTCCAGTGCGCGGAGACGCCGCTGGAGCATCCATTCCGGTTCGTCCTTGTCCTCGCTGATGAGGCGGACGACCTCTTCGGTCAGCCCCTTGTCGGACTTGACCGCGGCCCGCTGTTCTTTCTTGAACTCGAACCGTTCTTCCGTATCTGTCTCTTTCAAGTGGTCCTGATCTGAACTCATACTAACACCTTATGCGGTCTCGTAGACCTGGTCGCGGACCCAGTCGTATCCCTTGTCTTCGAGTTCTTCGGCGAGTTCCGGGCCGCCTTCCTTGACGATTTCGCCGTCGAGCATGATGTGGACCGTATCGGGTTCCACGTAGTCGAGGATACGCTGGTAGTGGGTAATCTGGAGGATGCCAGTTCCCTGCTCGTCGCGGAGCGCGTTGATTCCGTTCGATACGTCCTGCAGTCGGTCGATGTCCAGCCCGGAGTCGATCTCGTCCAGTACTGCGATGGACGGTTCGAGGATGGCGGCCTGCAACACTTCGTTCTGCTTCTTCTCACCGCCGGAGAACCCGGCGTTGAGGTAGCGCATCGCGAACTTCTCGTCCATGTCGAGAAGCTCCATCTTCTCCTTGAGGAGTTGCTGGAACTCGGCGACGCCGACTTCGCCCTCGTCCGCCGGGCCTTCCATCGGGCTCGTGTCGTAGCCCGACTCTTCTTCCTCGTCCTCAGTTTCGTCCTCCTCACTGAAGAGGTCTTCGCGCTCTTCGAGCTTCGCGTTGAGCGCCGTGCGGAGGAAGTTGGACATCGTGACGCCCTCGATTTCGGCGGGGTACTGGAACGCGAGGAAGACGCCGAGCGCCGCGCGCTCGTTCGGTTCCAGTTCGAGGAGGTTCCACGTGCGCATGTCCTCGGGGATCTCGATGTCGCCGAACTCACCCTCTTCGAGGTGTAACAGTACCTCTCCCTCGGTGACTTCGTACGCGGGATGCCCCGCGATAACCTTCGATGTCGTCGATTTGCCGCTGCCGTTCGGTCCCATCAACGCGTGAATCTCGCCGGATTCGACTTCGAGATCGACGCCGTTGAGGATCTTTTCGCCTTCTTCCACGACCTCTGCGTGGAGATTTTTCAGTTCGAGCGTTGCCATTGTTAGGGTCACCTAAGTCATATGGAGCAAGGGTAGGTCGTCCCATAACCGTTTCGCATTCCTGTGCAATCGGTTTTCGGAAAGAAAAAAATTGTTTTCCAGTGTGAAAGCACAGCGATTACTTTCGTAGATTCGAGCAGGGGTAAAAACGATACCTGTCTTTCACATGAAACTGCTGAGGCCGGTCTGTTGCTGGCCCGTCTTCACTTCCTCCCACGAGATGTCGAGCGCTTCCAACACCCGTTCGATGGGACCTTTGAGCGTCTTATCGAGCATCTTGTCCCAATCGACTTCGAACTCCTCGGGAATCTGGTCCGCGTACTCGAAACAGATGACGTCCTGTTCGTGTTTGAACTCGCCGTACAGCGTGTCCGGACGCGCGTCGAAATCCCCCTCGCGCTCGATTTTCTCGAAGTACGACGGATGGACCTTCTTCAGGTAGAGGCGTTTAGGCTTGCTCCCGCGCTGGAAGTTGGTTCCGAGGAGGAGGTTGGCGTACTTCGCACCGCGCACCTGTGCCGTGTCGGTGTCGTAGTTGTCGAGTCGTTTCCCGATGCCGCCAGGAATGGCGACTTCGTTCAAATCGACGTTCCCGTCCTGGAAGTTCACGATGATGTCGTGGACGTACTCCTTTACGTCGTCCAAGTCCTCTCCCGTGACGATCATCTCGATGACTTCCCGCTGGACTTCCTTCGTGATGGGCGCGATGTCCGAGCGCTTGTACTCGAAGCCCGTGATGTCGATGTCGTCTACGTTCTTGCCCTCCTTCCACACGATGTAGCCGGCGTAGCGCTTTTTCTTGCCCGCTTGGAAGAAGCGACGGTACAGTTTCTCGAACTCGATTTGGAAGCGGTGTTCGTTCGCGTTCAACTCCTCGCGCGCGAACTCGTCGTAGCGGGCGTTGATGTGGTCCTCGATTTCGAAGGACTGGTCGATGGCGTCGTCCTTCTCGATGTCCCCGCCGAGTTCGAGCATGACCGAGTCCGTGTCTCCATATGCCACTTTGTAGTCGATTTCGTTCGCCGCGGTCTCCGTGAACTCGATGACCTCCCGACCGGTGGCGGTGATGGCCGCACCCATCTCCTTGTCGTAGAGGCGGAAACGATCCCATCCCAGCACGCCGTACAGCGAGTTCATGATGACCTTCACGGCGGCCTGTTGACGGTCGAACATCTCGTACTCCGCGCTGTTCGGGTCGTGCTCGTTCCGAAGCGCCTTCTTCTCCTCGCGTTCACTGAGCGTCTCGTTGATGATGTCCCGGATGATGCCGTCCTCGTCCTTCCTGAAGTGAGTGCCGTTGGGTGCGACGTAGGAGTCCCCGTCGAACGTTTCGGGGTCCACCTTCGTCTCCGGCGACGCGTTGATGGTCGCCATCGACATCGGATACAGTGACTTCAGGTCCAGCACCGTCACGTTCTCCTTGACGCCGGTAATCGGGTCGAACACCGCGCCGCCCTCGTAGTCCTCGCTCTCGACTTGTCCTTTGGACGGGAGCGCGAACTCGTCGTGTGCTTCGTGCAGGACGTACACGTCCACCGCGTCGCCGGGCGTCGTCGCATCTTCGAGTTTACACCCGACGAACGACGCGACTTCCTTCCAGAAGGTGACGATGTCCTGCTTCTTGTCGAGTTCGACACAGAGTTCCACGTCGCGAACGTTGTACTCCAACAGTCGCATCGGGTTCTGCTCCCAGAGGTCCCCGATGTCCCCCGCATAGCGCTCCTTCCCGACGCCGAGTTCGACTTCCCCGACCGCGTCGAGGCGATACGAATCGAGTTCGCTGAACTGGGTCCGTTTGTACGCATAGAGCAGGTCGAAGACGACCCGGCCTTTCACCGTCGGGCCGCCCCAGTCGCTCCGCCAGACCTCGTTCACGCGCGAAAGTCGGTTGTAGTTGAGGTCGTAGTCGTGGTGCGGTCCCTCCAACCGTTCGAGCCTGTCGAGGAAGTACGGCGCGTCGAAGTCCTCGAAGTTCCACCCCGTGAGTACGTCCGGGTCGGTTTCGTCGATGTAGTCGAGGAACGCCGACAGCATCGCCTCCTCTTCTTCGAACGCTCGAACCTCAATGGTCGGTTCCTCCCGGAGGGGTTCGTAGTCGGGGAGGTCGGTCGGTGGGGTGCTATTCCCGTCCGGCGCGTCGAACACCCACGCGACGTACTCGTCGAGATAGGAGTCGTGGCTGGTGAGACAGACGATCGGTTCCTCCCCATCCTCGGGGAATCCGGAGCGGTCGTCGACCTCTATGTCGAAGGTGTGAACACGGAGATTCGCCTGCACGTCGGCCGCTTCGACTTCGCTCTCCTGCACGACGATAGCTCCGTCTTCACGGCGACGCTCGGGAAGCCGAATCCCGCTCTTGATGTCCTTATCGATGAGGAAGCGGTTGGGAAAGAGGATGTCCGCTTCGAAGTGGTCGAACTCGTCACGGATGTTCCCCACGTCACGCGGCGTCCGACCGAATATTTTCGTCAACCGCTCGCCACGGATGCTCTCGTAGCCTTCCTCGGACCCCGTGATTCGCCCGTCGTCCAGTTTCCCGTCGTCCAACGTCTCCGTCGGCGCGTAGAAGTACGGCCGAAAGCCGACGACGCGAACGTGCTGCTGTTCGTCGTCCGACGTTCGCCCGAACACGTGGATGATGGGTTCCTCCTCGTCACCACTGCCGTCGATGGTGTAATCGACCTGCGTCACCGCTAGCTCGATGATTCCCCGTGATTCGGGGAGCCAATCTTTGTCGGCGTCCACGACGTTCGCCGTCGTCGATTCGTTCCCCGCAACGGCGTGGGCTTCTGCCGCGGGACGCTTTTCTCCACCCGCGAAGTCACCAAGCCCAGATTGAGTCATGTCGATTGTTTTTGGTGCTTCTCGGTAAAAACCCTCCCGTTTGGGCCAGTCGGATGTAGGGAAAGAGATTTAATGTGTTAACTCATAGCACAGGATGAGGTCAAGCCAATGTCTGACCGTGCAACAGAAGACGGAACGCTGGACCGCGCAGAAACCGAACTTCCGGTTCCCGACGAACCGATGAGTTCGATCGAAGCCTATGAGACGGAAGACGGCGTCGTATTCTACGACGCTAACAACCCCCTTGGATGGCTGAAGGCGTCCAGCACGGTCACGTTAGAAAAACACGTCTGAATCGACTCCGAACGCTTTTCCCTTTTACAGACGAACGACGAGCCACGGTGTTCGACAGATTCGGTCACGACGACGAGGGATCCGAAGACCCGGGTGACGCCCCGGAAGCCGACATGATTCCGACGGTGGAGGACCCATCGGAACGGCTTCGCGTCGAAGGCCCGTCCGTTCGTGACTACAGCGAGGTGGACGCCGACCCGGAACTCCAAAAGGAGTTCTGGGCGCAAGTTCTCCTCTTCAACATCGCCCTCTTCTGTCTCAGCCTCGGCGTCATGCTCATCGTGTTTCGGGGACAATGGACGGTCGGCGGCGGCCTCCTCGCCGTCGGCCTGTTCGCGTTCGGACGCGGCTACCGCCGATACCGTTCCGTCCAGAAGGACTAACCGTTCGCCAGCGCTACTCCGAGTCATGCGAACCGTCTGCGACGAATCGGGACGCCGGTATCTGCTCGTCAAGCAGTCGGACGAATCGAGCCTCGTCCGTGACCCGCGGACAGGGGACGAACGCTACCTCGAAAACGACCGCCTCGATTCGGTCTCCGGAGAGTCGCCGCTCGAAACGTCGGCACGACGGGTTTCGTCGCCGGTCAGACGAATCCTCACTGCCGTCCCGAACGACCGGGCACTCGGCCTGTTGATCGAGTTCTACGACCGCGGCCCCGTTCCGGCGCGCTCGATAGTCTCGGCATACGACCTCTGTGAAAGCGACCTGCACGGATTGCTCGCCGAGTTCCGCGCGGCGGGACTCATCGAAGAGCGAAAAATCGCGGGCGAACGCGGCTACGGCTTGACCGATATCGGAACGGACGGAGTAGCGTCGTTAGTCGGCGACGCCGAGGAGTGATTCCCTGTCCTCGACGTGCGACCGGTTGGTCGTCGAATCTTTCTCCACGCGCACGAGGTTGTCAGCGCCGCCGACTAACTCGTCGTCGTGGCTGACCACGATTATCTGCTCGACGCCCAACTCCCGCATGGATTCGACGAGTTCCACCAACTGCGAGACGTGCCCCGAGTCGAGGAACACCGTCGGTTCGTCCAGAATGAGCGGCGGCATGGGTGCGCTTCCCTCGATGCCCTCCGCGAGGAGGCGGTAAATCGCACATCGTAAACTCAAATTGAACAGCGCCCGCTCCCCGCCCGAGAGCTGTTCCGGTTCGAGCGGTTCGCCGTCCTTCTGGTAAATCGTGAGTCGGTACTCGCCGTCGAGCGCGATGCGCGCGTACGAGTCGTTCTGGTAGATGAGGTCGAACACCTCGTTCAACATCCGCTCCAGACTCACGACGTTTCGTTGGCGGAGTTCCGCCCTGAGGTCGCCGTACATCGACTGCAAGTCGGCGGCTTCGTCGTACACCGATTCGAGCGCTGAAACCCGTTCTTCGATATCATCACGACGGTCACGAAGCTCCTCCAACTCCTCGATCTCGCCGCGAACGCCGCCGATTCGGTCGATGAGGTCGTCCCGTCGTTCACGCAGCGACGAGAGTTCGTCCGTCACCCGTTCGAGGTAGTTCTCCGCCCGCTCCTTGTCGTTTCGCGCCTGTTCGACCGCCGACTCATCGTAGGCGTTGCGGAGTTCCGACTGACGTGCGCGTTTGTCCGAGAGGGTCTCCCGGCGCTGGTTGTTGAGTTCTTCCAAATGACTTCGTTTTTCGGAAAGTCGTTCGAGTTCGGATTCGGCATCATCTTTCTTCCCCCGAATCGTCCGTATCCGTTCGATTCGGGTTCGACGGTCGGCCACCGCTTCTCGTTCCCCTTCCAAGCGTTCGACCTCCTCGCGCTGCGTTTCGGCTTTCGCCTCCAGTTCCGCCGCCGATTCCTTGCGCTCCGCCGCGTCGGATCGGAGCGTCTTCGCTTCCTCCCGGAGTTGGTCGGCCTCCTCTCGTTTCTCCCGAATCGCGTTCTCCCTGTCCTCAACCAGTTGTTCGACGTTCTCCCGGTTGTTCCGACGCTCTCGAACGCGGTTTTCCGCCGTGAGGAGTTCCTCTGCGTCCTCGATTCGCGCTTCGAGACGCGTCCGTTTCTCACGAAGCGTTTCGACTTCGTCCCGCAGTTCCGACACTCGTTCCCGGTCCTCGTCTATCGTATCGACGTGTGGGGATTCCTCGACGGGTTGCCCACACTCCGGGCACTTTCCGGCATCCAAGAGACGCTCCGCCTCCTCGACTCCCTCTTTCGCTGTCCGAAGGTTCGCACGGGCGTTCGTCTCCGCCTCGCGGCAGTCCGCGAGGTCCGAGCGGAGCGATTCGAGGTGCTCTTCGGCCGCCCCGAACTCGACCGGCGCGTCCGCGAAGCGTTCGCGGTACGATTCGATTTCGTCGTCGATTTCGGTCAGTTTTTCGCGGCGGTTTTCGAGTTCCGCCGTCGCCTCCTCGACTTCGTCGTCGAGTCGGTTCGCCCGCTCTCGCTTCTCCGTCGCCCGTGATTCGAGGTCTGCCACGCGCTCGCCGAGGTTCGACGCTTGATTGTCGAACATCTGGGCTTTCATGCGATGATCTTCGAGTTCTTCTGCGAGCGACCCGTCCTCGTCGTCGAGTGTTTCGAGTCGTGAATCGAGGGCCTTCTCGTCGGCGGTTTCGAGGTCCGTTTCGTCGAGGAGTTCTTCGACACTCGATTCCAGTTCCGCGATGGTCTCCCGTACGTCGCTCGCCCGCTTGCGGCAGTTTTCGCGTTCGTTCTCCGTCTCGGTTATCCCGTCCTGAAGCGACTCGATGTCCGTTTCGAGGGAAGCCAATTCTTCCCGCTTTTCCTCGGACGTTTCGAGGACGGTTTCGGCGTTTTCGAGCGTTTCGCGTGCATTGTCACGGTTCCCTTCGTACCGTTCTATTTCCGATTCCGTCTCGTTTCGCTTCGATTCGAGGTCGTTCAACAGGCCGTGGAGGTTCTTTTCCTCCTTCTTCTCGATTTGTGATTCGAGTTCGGAGTAGCTTCCCCGCCGGTCGTCGAGGACGCTTTTGACGCCGAGTCGGGCGTCGCTCGCGCGTTCACGGTACTCCTCCAGTTTGCCGAGTTGGAGGAGGTCGTCTATCATGTCTTGGCGCTGTGTCGGGGTGGCGTTGATGAGTTTGTTCACCTCGCCCTGTCGGACGTATGCGCAGTTGACGAACGCCTCCGCGTCCATGCGAAACAGGTTGACGATGTGGGCACGCACGTCGCGGGCACCGTCGAGGGTTCCGTCGGGGGTTTCGAGGACGCACTTTGCGGTTTGAGCCGAGTCGCCCGTCGCACGTATCCGCCGGTGAACGTGGTAATTTCCGCCCGCGTGCGCGAACCAGAGTTCGACCTCCGCGTCCTCCGCGCCGATGGTGACGACGTCTTCGAGCGTCCTGTCGAGCGCCCGTGCGCCGTACAGCGCGAAAAAGCACGCTTCGAGGAGCGAGGATTTCCCGCTCCCGTTGAGTCCGTGGATGACGGTGACTCCCGAATCGAGGGAGAGGTCCGCGTCCTCGTAACACTTGAAGTTGGATAGCCGAACGCGTTCGAACTTCACAGGTAGTCCTCCATGGATATCTGCCCGTCAATTCCGGAGTCGTCGGTGTCCGCCGTGTCGGCCTCCTCGTCGGTAGCGGTGGCCGAGTCGTCCACCGCGGCACTACCCTCCTCGGAAGCCGTCTCCGAATCCGCGACGGCCTCCGTGGGTTGGGTTTCTTCGGGTGATGTCTCTTTCGCGGGAACGTCCTCGGACGACGACTCCTCCGATTCGTCCCCGTCGTCCGTGTCGCCCGTTTCGTCACCGTCCGAGCGCACCGAAACCGAGAGGGTTTCCGCGTCCGCCTCCCCCGCTTCGCCCGCTTCGCCGTCGTCCGCGTCCGACTCTGCTGCGTCGGGGTCGTCCCCTTCCGCGGGTTCGAACGCCGCGAGGGTTTCGGAGATCTGGGTCGAAACGTGTTCTTCGACCGCATCCCGAACGTTCGCGTCCGCGACCTTGCTCGCGCGGACGATCTCGTCCACCGCGTGGGCCGTCTCGCTGAGTCCCATCTCACGGACGCGCTCGCGAACCGCGTCGTCCGGGTCGGCAAACGAAATCGAGAGGTCGTCGGTTTCGGATTCGATTTCACGCCGGTCGGTCACGCGGGCGACGAGCGCGCCTTCGTTCGTGGCGAACTCCTCGACCCGCGCGGGAGTCACGTCGGTTCCTTCGCCCTCGATGGAGACGAGGACGACGGCGTCGCCCACGTCGTGTTCACGAATCGCCTCCCGGACGAAGTCGATGCCGTCCTCCTCGGCGAGGCTGACGGAGACGTATTCGAAATCGCGTGTCGGAATGCCGCGCCTGGTGATGGTCACGTCCTCCTCGAAGTGGACGATGTTGTACCCCCGGTCGTCGCGCTCGCTCGCGCTCGCGCGCTCGGTCGAACCGCAGTAGGTCACCCACGCGTCGGCGACCCGCTCCTTCTCAGGTTGGTGATTGTCGCCGAGCAACATCGCGTCGAAATCGACCGACGCCTCGGTCAGGACGCGTTCGGCGTCCCAGTCACCGAAGTCGAACGGCTGAAAGAGGCCGTGTGCGACGAGCGCCGCGGCGTCCGCGTCGTGTGCCTCGAACTCGTAGTCGAGGTCGTCGCGTTTCGAGACCGGAACGTGATCCATTCCGTAGAAGGCGGTGTCGCCGACGAGAACCGGGGACGCCCCGAGTCGCGTCGCGAGCCCCAACGTCTCGAAGAGGTCGAGCCACTGTTGGCCGTGCGTACTCTCGTGGTTCCCGACGATCGCGAGAAACGGGATGTCCGCCCGACGAAGCTTTCGGAGGACCGAAATCGTCCCGTGGAGGTCCACCAGTCCGGGTCTGCGGTCGTGGAACAAGTCGCCGGCGTGGACGACCGCATCCATTTCGTCCTCGATGGCGTCCTCGACGACCCGGTCGAACGCGGCAAGAAAATCGTCCCGTCGCTCGGGCGAATGATACTGACGATACCCGATGTGAGTGTCGCCCGTGTGAATCACCCGTGTCATTGATTCAGCGATACGTTCCAGCCTCATAAATTGTTTCCGTGACTGTCCCGTTTACATCCGCATGACGTTTCAGACGTCTTACATTCTCTCCGGTACGTTGAACGACCTCGCCGACGACGTTTCCGCCGACGAAAGCGACGAGTCGATTCCGGTGGATGCGCCGTTCACGGGGGAGCGAATCGGCAACGTCCCTGCCTGCGCTCCATCGGACGTGACCGCGGCGGTTGCGCGCGCTCGAACCGCACAGGGCGAGTGGTCGTCGTGGTCGGTGAACCGCCGGGCGGACGTCCTCCTGCGGTGTCACGACCTCGTGTTGGATCGACAGGACGAACTCCTCGACGTGATGGGTCTGGAAAGCGGAAAGGTCCGGCAGGACGGCTACGAGGAGGTCCTCGACGTGGCGACCAATGCCCGGTACTACGCCACGCGCGCCGAAGAACTGCTCCGGCCGCGACGGCGCGACGGGGCGATTCCGCTCGCCACGAAGACGATAGAATATCGGAAGCCCGTGGGCGTCGTCGGTGTCATCGCACCGTGGAACTACCCGCTCACGCTCGCCGCCTCGGACGCGATTCCCGCGCTCCTCGCCGGAAACGCGGTGGTGCTGAAACCCGCCGAGGAGACGCCGTTCTCCGCGTTGCTGGTCGCGAAACTGCTGCGGGAAGCGGGACTGCCGGCGGACGCCTTTCGGGTCGTCACCGGGCGAGGCGACGAGGTCGGTCCGGCGCTGATCGACGCTGTGGATTTCGTGAGTTTCACCGGCAGCACCGAGACGGGGCGAACCGTCGCGGAACGCGCGGGCGAAACGTGAAGTGCTCGCTCGAACTCGGGGGGAAGAACCCCATGCTCGTGCTGGATGACGCGGACGTGGGTGCTGCCGTCGAAGGGGCGATTCGGGGCTGTTTCACCAACGCCGGACAGATCTGTCTCTCGTTCGAACGGTTGTACGTCCAAGACGGTGTGTACGATGAGTTCCGGCGGACATTCGCGGAACGGACCCGCGAACTCTCGATGGCACCGTCGCTCGATTACGACGTGGAAGTCGGGTCGCTCGTCTCGGAACGGCAGTTCGAGAAGGTTCGGGAACACGTGGCGGACGCGGTGGACGAGGGCGCAACGGTCGTCGCCGGTGGAAACGCGCGCCCCGATGTCGGGCCGTACTTCTTCGAACCGACGATTCTGACGGACGTGACGGAGGTAGATGACGCTGGCACGCGAGGAGACGTTCGGCCCGGTCGTTTCCCTGTCCGGGTTTTCCGAGGAGGAGGAGGGAATCGCGCTTGCCAACGACTCCGACCGGGGATTGAACGCGAGCGTCTGGACGACGGACACGGACCGAGGGTGGAGAATAGCCCGTGGAATCGACTGCGGAACGGTGGGAATCAACGACCCGTATCACGCGACGTGGGCGTCCGTCGATGCGCCGATGGGCGGGATGAAGGACTCGGGAATCGGCCGTCGTCACGGCCGGGAGGGAATGCGGAAGTACACCGAATCGCAAACGGTCGCCGAACAGCGAGTCGCCTCGCTCGCACCACCGCGGTGGGTTCCGACGAAGTGGTACGCTCGCGCGATGTCGGGCGTGATGCGACTGTTCAAGCGAATCGAGGAGGCCCGGTAGATGGACGTCTTCCTCGCCGAACTCCCCGGATTTCTCGGCTCCGCGCTGACGAAGCGGTCGCTCGCTCGCGGGCGGATCATCTCCCGTCTCGTCCAACCGAAATATCGACAGACGGTCGAGAGCGAGTAATCGACGGAGAGCACGCCACCGTTCTCCGTCGGGAGCACGGTTGTCTTCGGGCGTGACCGCCGGGTGGTCACGCCCGACCCGATACGTTAGCCGCGGTGGAAGGGAGCAGAACGGACAGCGAAGGAAGGTACGGAGTGATGGGACGGTGTGGAGGAGCGAACACTGCGAAACGTGAGAGTGGGAAACGACCGCGCTTGGCCGTCGTTGGCCGCGGCATGAGATATAAACGGTCGGAATTCAGAGGTCAAGCGTGTAGAGGCGTTTTCGCGCGTCGGAGAAGGAAAATCGCGAGTCGACGAGGTCTTCCTCTTCGAGACGCGTCAGAGCGTAGCGAACGGTTCGCGGCGGCAACAGCGTTTCTTCGGCGAGTTGGCTTTGGGTCATCGTCTCGTTGTACTCCAACACCTTTGCGACTAGCTTCGCGCTCGGCGGCAAGTCGCGGATGGTCGCGGTCGAATCCACGTCTTGGAGCCGATTTTCGGTCGTTCGTGAAAGCTCTGGGGCGCTCATCACTTCCCCATTTTGAATACAGCGTAATAATATTTCCCATTCTTTCATATTACCACTGGGAATTAAATACACGGCATATTTGATCGTACCAACAGGTCGGGCACCCGAAGCCTCTTAAGATGCAGGCCCTTATCCCCGAGTTGATGACCGATACTGTGGATGACGTAGAACTCCCCTACGACGAGGAGAGTACGTCACAACAGGAACAGATAGAAGCTCTCCAAGAGCGTCTCGATGTCCTCGAATCCCAGAACGAGGAGATGCGGGACAAACTTCTCGATGCGAACGCGGAGAACAACAAATATCAGCAGAAGCTCGAACGACTCACCCACGAGAACAAGAAGCTGAAACAGTCGCCGCTGTTCGTCGCCACGGTTCAGGAGATAACCGAGGAAGGCGTCATCATCAAACAGCACGGCAACAATCAGGAGGCGGTTACGGAAGTGACCGAGGAGATGCGTGACGAACTCGACCCTGACGCGCGCGTCGCCGTGAACAACTCCCTCTCTATCGTGAAAACGCTGGACGACGAAACCGACGTTCGCGCTCGCGTGATGCAAGTCACGAAGAGCCCCGAAGTCACCTACTCGGACATCGGTGGCTTGGAGGAACAGATGAACGAGGTCCGCGAGACGGTCGAGATGCCGCTCGAAAACCCCGGCATGTTCGAACAGGTTGGTATCGAACCGCCGAGCGGCGTTCTCCTCTATGGCCCGCCGGGAACCGGGAAGACGATGCTGGCCAAGGCCGTCGCGAACCAAACCGACGCGACGTTCATCAAGATGGCCGGGTCCGAACTCGTTCACAAGTTCATCGGCGAAGGTGCGAAACTCGTCCGTGACCTGTTCGAGGTCGCACGCCAGCACGAACCCGCCGTCCTCTTCATCGACGAAATCGACGCCATCGCGTCGAAGCGTACCGACTCGAAGACGTCGGGCGACGCCGAAGTGCAGCGGACGATGATGCAACTGCTCTCGGAGATGGACGGGTTCGAGGACCGCGGCGAAATCCGCATCATCGCGGCGACCAACCGCTTCGACATGCTCGACCGCGCCATCCTCCGCCCGGGTCGCTTCGACCGCCTCATCGAAGTCCCGAACCCCGGCGAGGAAGGCCGCGAACAGATCTTCCGCATCCACACCCGCGACATGAACATCGCGGACGACGTGGACTACGAGCACCTCGCCGTCGAAGCGGGCGACGCGAGCGGTGCGGACATCAAGGCCATCTGTACCGAAGCCGGGATGTTCGCCATCCGCGACGACCGCACCGAAATCACAATGCAGGACTTCGTCGACGCTCAGGAGAAGATAGAGCAGGAAGAAGAGGAGAACGACGAGGTTTCGAAGACGTTCGCCTGATTCGTTCGGGTTTCAACCCCGAACTCGACGCGGTTCCTGTGAACCACCACGGTTCGGTTTTTTCGTTCGTCTGTTCTCGTTCGACTGTCGTTACGACCACCGACAGCGACGCGGCTGCTCGATTCTCGACGGGCAAAAATTCGGTCGCCGTTCGTCGAAACTTCGGATTACGCCAGCGCGGTGAAAATCACGTAGGGAACGCCGAACAGCAGGACGGTCATCGCCACGAGGACGAGGAGGTACGAGCCGACCGTACTCGTCGCGGTCATCCATGCGGGGTGTTCGAAATCGGCGGGAAGGTTCATACCTCACGTTTTCTCTCCCTCGTCTAAACCCTACCGGAGTTCCGACCGTTAACGAAGGATGTCGCCGATTCGCCGCGCCTGTCCGCCCGTCGCTGGATCCTTCTCCACGATGTGCAGGACTTGGTGGTCGGTCACGTCGTAGTAGGATTTTCCCGTCGCCTCCTCGATGAGGTCCTTCGAGAGACGAAATTCGGTTCCTTCGTAAACGACATCGACACCGTCGTCATCGAACGAGAGCGTAGTCATACCACGGCGTTCGCCGCGGGTAGGTAAAAAAGCTACAGAACACGACGAGGAGAAATCCGTGAGTTCGACGCACGTGATTCGTTCCGTGTCCGATCTCGTCCGGATTTTTCGCCGGAAATCCGAAACGTGACAGACGAACGTCTGACGGTCTCGGGAGGTTTTATTACGAGCGACTTGCTGGTAGGATGTGTGCCGCTCCGTTCTGACCCACTCGATGAACTCTCGATTCCCGACGGGACCACCGTCGAAGAACACGACCTCGTCACCGACGGGGACATCATCGTCGGTGCACAGAGTACCGTCGAGTTCGGCGTCCGCGGGAACAACGTAATTGCGGGCGAACGGACGACTTTCGGCGGTCACATCGAGGCCGAATCGGACTGTCGCCTCGACCTCTGGTGTGACGTGGACGGCGACGTACTCGTCGGACAGGACGCGTATCTCGGCGAGCGCGTCCACGTCACTGGGCAACTGATGGTCAGCGGTGACCTCGACATCGGCGACGACGTTCAGATCGACGAGGGGTTCGAGGCCAACGGCTGGATCGTCATCCGCAACCCCATGCCGACCGTCGTGTTCCTGTTCGTCTATCTGTCACAACTCCTCCGACTCGGCGAGGAGGAGGCCGCCCAAGGCATCATCGACGAGATGGTGGACGAGAGCGAGGCGGACCCGGTGACGATTCCGCGGAGCGCTCACGTCAGCGACGACGCGTGGCGCGTTTCGACGCCAGCGACCGTGGGCGACGGCTGTCGGCTCCACGGCAACATCCGCGCGGAGGAGATAGTCGTCGGCGCGGACGACGAGTTGTTCGGAAGCCTCCGTGCGCGCGGCGACATCGTGGTCGGCGAACGAACGCGGATTCACGGCGACGTGACGACGCGCAACGGCACCGTCGTCCTCGAAGACGGTGCGGAGGTTCTCGGCGACGTTTCCTGTACCGACCTCGAATTTCACGAGAACGCCACCGCCGACGGAACCATGCGCGCCCGCGGCGAGATGACGATGGTACGTGCCGACGCTCGGAAACCGACCGATGAAGAGACGTACGAAGACGAAAGCGACGACGAGAACGCCTCGGAGGCCGTCGAGACGGCACATCGGGACCGAAGCGGATCCGACGGCCCCGCGCCACAAGCCTGAGTAATGATACCTTTTCGCGGAGACAACCGTCGAGCGATAGCCATCAACAGCCGGTTGAATCGAGGTAGTATGTCAGATAATTGTTAGACCTCCGACAGTATAATAACGACAGGCGGTATTGGTAACGATTGACGTATGCAAACTAAACGCACTCACGCGAGGAGGTACCGATGCACTCGGTCGTGTTGACCAAGGGCGTCCCGGACTTCCGCGAGGGGCAGGTGTCCTTCGACGAAGACGGCCACCTCGAACGTGGGAGAACCCCGACGGTGATGAACCCGAACGACCGGTTCGCACTGAACGCCGCCCTCCAGACGAAGGTGAAACACGGCGGACAGGTGAGCGCGATGAGCATGGGACCGCCCGGCTACGCCGACGTGCTGGGCGAGGCGATGGAGACGTACGCCGACGATCTCTACCTGCTCTCAGACCGCGAGATGGCCGCCGCCGACACGTGGGCGACGGCGATCACCCTTTCCGCCGGTATCGAGAAGATCGGCCAACCGGACCTCGTGTTCGCAGGATTCAAAACGGCGGACGGCGAGACGGGCCAAACCGGTCCGCAGACGGCGTGGTGTCTCGATTATCCCATCATCACGCACGTCATCGCAATGGAAGTGGACGAGGACGAGGGCACCGTGCGCGCCAAGCGACTGGTGGAGGGCGACGTGGACGAAATCGAGACGGTCGAGTCCCCGCTCCCGGCGTTCGTCGTCACCGACCCCGAGTACGAAGCGAGTTATCGGAAGGCCTCACACCGACTCCGGAAAAAGCAACTGCAAGCCGAGACGGAGGCGCGCGCCGAGGAGTACGAGGAGTACCTCACGACGTGGGACCACGAGGACCTGAACCTCGACTCCGAGTACATCGGACTGGACGGGTCGCCGACCATCGTCTCCTCCGTGGACCCGATTCCGAAGGCACCGGCCGAGCGCGAGGCTACGATGGCGACGTTGGACGACGAGGAAGCCATGTCCGAGGTGCTCGAAACGATGCAGCCGTTCGCGGGGGGTGACTGACCATGACGGACACGAATCCCGGCGACCGAACCGTCGAGGAGATAGAGGACGACGTGCGGACCATCGAGGACCCCGGCGAACTGTCCGACCTCCTCTCGGCGGAGGAGGAAGGAAAGGACCGAAAAACGGCCAAGGAAGTGATTCAGGCCCGAATCGACGAGGTAGCCGAGGACACGGACGTCGACGAAGCGACCGACGACACCGAAACCGAAGGCGAGTACGAGGCGACGGCGGAGGACGTCGAAAGTCCCGACGAAGGGGAGGCGACCGCCGACAAGAAGCACGTCCGGGCGCTCGAAAACGGCGTCTACCGCGACATGTGGGTGTACTGCGAGACGCAGGGCGGTGAACTCCTCGACGTGTCGAAGGAGATGCTCGGCAAGGCCCGCGAGTTGATGGACGGCTACGCCGAGGACTACGGAGACGACGAGCGCGTCGTCGCGGTCCTCGTCGGCGACGACATGGAAGAACTCGCCGAGGAGTGCATCACCCTCGGCGCGGACGTGGCGGTCTATCACGACGACGACCGACTGGAGCGGTTCCGCCACAAGCCGTATACGGAAATAGTGGCGGACATGGCGCGAACGGATGCCGAGTGGAAGGACTACGACAAACCGCGATACTTCCTGTTCCCGGCGACGAACAACGGACGTGACCTTTCGGCGCAGGTACAGGGCGAACTCGACTCGGGGCTGGCGAGCGACTGTTCCGGCCTGACCATCACGGACGAACTCATCTCGAACCCGGTGAAAACCGGCGAACCCGGCGAGAAGATAGAGTTCGAGCGCATCCTGCACATGCAACGCCCGGACTTCTCCGGGTTCGAGTATTCGACCATTCTCTGTATCGACAACCCCGACCGGGAGTTCCATCCGCAGGGTTGTTCGGTGATTCCGGGAAGTTTCGACGCGATGGACCCCGACGGGGATCGAGAAGGCGAAGTCGTCTCCCACGACATCGACCTCCCGGACGACTGGTTCCGCGTGGAAGTCACCGAGTGGGACACGCTCGACACCGGCGTCGATTTGACCGGGAGGGAGGTCATCGTCGCGATCGGGCGCGGCATCGGCGACGACCCGACGGAGGGAATCGAACTCGCGTTGGACCTCGTGGACGCCTTCGAGGACGCCGACCTCGGGTTGTCCCGAGGCGTGGTGACGGCCTCCTACAGCGTCGAAGGCCACGTCGAGCGGTACGTCTCCGAGGAACGTCAGATCGGCGAGACGGGACAGGTGGTCGCACCACCGCTGTACATCGCTGCGGGCATCAGCGGCGCGATTCAGCACAAGGTGGGGATGGACGAGTCGGACACAATCATCGCCATCAACACCGACACGGACGCGGACATCCGTGACTTCAGCGACTTCTTCATCGAAGGGGATATGTTCGACGTGCTCCCCCGTCTGACGGACGCGGTACAGGCGGGCGAACTGGATGCGGTCGTAGCGGAGGACGATGACTGAACGATGAGCGAGGAATACGAACACTACGAAGCCGTCGTGGTCGGTGCCGGCCCCGGTGGGGCCGCCGCCGCCGCGACGCTCGCACGCAACGGAATCGAAACGCTCGTCCTCGAACGCGGTGTCGAGGCCGGGTCGAAAAACGTCTCCGGCGGCCTCCTCTACGCCGAGGAGTCGTCACCCTACACCATCGACTCGTTGTTCCCCGACTTCCGCGAGGAGGCGACGGAACGGCCGATCACGGACTACAACATCCACAACGTGGCGGGCGACAAGGTGAAATCGTTCGACATTACCCGACTCCACGACCACGACACGGAGTGGTGTGATGCGGTTCTCCGACGCGAGATGGACTCGTGGCTGGCCGAGCAGGTCCACGAGATGACCCACGAGACGGGCGGCGGCCTGCTGACCGGCGTTCGGGTGAACGGACTGCTCCGCGAACGCGGAAAGATCGTCGGCGTCACCTGCGACGAACTCGACCCGATCAAAGCCGACTTCATCGTCGCGGCGGACGGCGTGAACAGCGAACTCGCGCGCCAAGCCGGACTGATGGACTGGGACGAACCGGAGGAGTGGTTCCAAGGCGTTAAAGCCGTCATCGACATGCCCGAAGACGTCATCGACGAGCGGTTCGACGTCGGCCCGGAGACGGGCGCGGCACACCTCTTCTCGGGGGACCTGTTCGACGGCGTCCGCGGCGGCGGGTTCCTCTACACGAACGAGGGAACGCTCTCCATCGGGTCCGTCTTCCACCTCGACAGCCTCGTCGCGGAGGAGGCGGAACCGCACGAACTGCTCGACAACCTGCTCACCCATCCGCTCCTCGCCCAGTGGTTGAACGGCCACTACGACGAGGTGGAGTACTCCGCGAAACTCGTCCCCGACTCGAAGAAGGTCGCCCACCCGGCACCGCACCGCGGGCGACTCGTCCTCGTCGGCGACGCTGGCGGACAGATGCAGGCACAAGGCCCCATCATCAAGGGGATGAACCACGCCGTGACCGCCGGGGCGCTCGCCGCCGAAGCCTTCGCGGAGGCGCGGATGCGCGGCGACCCCGAGAAGGCCGGACGGCTCTACGAGCAGAAACTCAAAGACGAGGGCGTCATGAGCAAACTTCGTCCCAATCAGTACCGCGCGACCCGCGGCATCGCCGAGAACGACCGGATGAGCGAACTCGTGGACAACGTACTCTCCTCGTCGCTCGGGCGGGCGGTACTGAGTTCCGGCGTGATATCGGGCCAACTCGAACGCCTGTACGGTTCGCCGTACCTCTCCTCGATGATTCCCGACACGCGGACGCCGTACGTCACGCTGCCCACGGTCATCGCCGAGGAGTTGGGAACCGAAATCACGGACGAAAACGAGGTCGAACCCAAGAGCCTCGCCGACCGAATCGGCGACCTGACCTACGATACCGACGTGGGCAACCCGCACATCAGACTGCGCGACAACTCCTACGAAGTCAGCGGCGCGGCAGTTACGGCCTGTCCGGTCAGCGCGAAGGACTTCGGCGGCGGTTGTTACCGCGAGGAGACGGTACAGGAGAACAGCCACGAGGAGAAAATCGTCAGCCTCGACACGCAACCCTGCGTCGAATGCGGGACGTGTGCGCTCGTCGCCGACACGGAGTGGGAACACCCACGCGGCGGCAAGGGAGTCGAGTTCCGCGAGGGATGAGCGAGTACCGCGAGTGCATCGCGTCGCTCGCCACGCGGGCGCGGGACGAGCGCGAATCGTTCGACGCGCCCGCCGACCCGCCGGACGAGGAGATGGCGGTGTCGTACCTCCGTGAGGGAGTCGGGGACGTCGTTTCCGTGTACATCGACGGGCGAAGCGGCGAGTTCGTGCGGTTCGACGGGGACGAGATGGAACGGATGGAGCGGGCGCTCAACGACTGGTTGGCGCTGTACGCGCGCTGTTACGGCTACGAAATCGAGACGGATTTCACGGTGCGCGAAGTCGCGGAACTCGTCATAAAAACCCACGACCTGCACGACACCGTGCAGTTGCTGACGCGCGTTCCCGACAGGAAAACAGGGTGAGCGGCCTTAGTCGAACGCGTCCTCGTTTCCGACGAGTTCGAAGAGCGGGTCGTACTCCTCGGGGAGTTGACCGCGTATCTGTTCCAACTCGCCTTCCGGGACGACTTCGGCGACGAGCGACAGCACGCCTTTCGCGTGGAAGAGTGCGTCGCCCTCGTCGATGCTCTCCCGCTCGGCGACGCGGGAGACGAACTCGTCGAAGTGAAATCGCTGGCCCGAGTCGGCCTGTAGTAGATACCAGTCGACTTCCATCGGGAGCGGACCCGCGAGGTCTTTCGCTTCGCCTTCCTGCAACCGCTCGGCGAGCGTGGTCAGCGTGGCGCGAATCGCTCTCACCGCCTGTCCCTGTTTACCCAATTGGAGTCGATGCTGTACCTGTCCGATGAAATCGCTGTAATCCATGATTCTCCCCCAGCGGTATCACGACACCTTGCTACAAGAATCGCGCGGCGGATTCGGTGCGGCGGTTCGACGGGCGGCGTCGGAAACTCCCAGCGGGGCGTCAGATCCATCGGTAATAATAAGTATAGATGGATGGTAACAGAGTGCATGGAGTTCTCCGAGAAGTTGGAGTTCGGCCACGACGACCGCCGCCGAATCTACGAGTACGTCGAGCGCCATGGAACAGCGAACGTGAACGATGTGCAGGACTCGCTCCGCATTGACCCCAGCGGGTTCCGCCATCACATCGCCATCCTCCGCCGGGATGGCTACCTTTCGGAGGACGAGGAAACGCTCTCCGTCGCCCTCGAAACGGGCGCAGAAGAGGAGTTCGACGTCGACGACGTGGAGTTCATCATCCGCCCCGCGCGACAGGAGGACCTCTCGGGCATCATCGGCGCGATTCGGCAAGTCGCCCAGGAGGGGTCGTACATCGTCGCGGAAACCGTCGCCGACGAAATCGACCATCAGGACGCCCTGCTCCGCCACAACGACCTCGAATCCCGGATGTTCTTCGTCGCGACCGTCGGCGACGAAGTGGTCGGGTGGGTCCACCTCAACGCGCCCGAACTCGACAAACTCAGCCACACCGCCGAGTTGACCGTCGGCGTGCTGGACGAGTATCAGGGCCACGGCATCGGCAGCCACCTCCTCGAACGCGGGTTGGAGTGGGCTGGCGCGAACGGCTACGAGAAGGTGTACCAGAGCGCGCCGTCGACCAACGAGAACGCCATCGACTTCCTCGAAGCACACGGGTGGGAAACCGAGGCCGTACGGGAGAACCACTACAAGATCGACGGCGAGTACGTGGACGAAGTGATGATGGCCGTGAAGTTGTAGCCGAGTTTGATCGCCGGGGATTGATTCCGATTTTTTGGCCCCGTTGAAACTCACACCGAGTTACTGTTCGAACGGGAGTTTTCGTACCGTTCGGAGCAGAGCGTACGTCTAACAGCGTTATCGATCGTCGGTACCGAAACACCACCTCCAGAAATCGATTCCCGTCCAAGCGGTGTACGCGATCGAGAGCGGAACGAGCGGATAAAACGGGTCGATACTAAACACGACTAAATCGAGGGAGTAGTTCCCTGGCGAGGCGTACAAGAGCGTAGCAACGAACACGGCGATACCGACACCGACATTGCTGAGATGCCAGAGGAATTCGTCTGCACGCACGATTTTCCTCCCGAGTCCATCCATATGATCGATTACGTTGACTTGTAAGTATGAGTTCCGACGATGAGGTGTCTGGTCGAGTATCGGTACGCTCGTACACTACCTCTCCGATGTTTCACTACCAATGGCGTCTACTCAATAGTATTTCGGCAGAGCCGTTCTCGTTTTTCTGAATTCATGAGTAACTACAGCGTAAACAACGACCGAGAGGCAATGAAACCGCACCGCACCTCACCCTTCCCAACCTCCTCGGTCGCTTGCTCGCGGTTTATCCGCGAGCATGAGAGCCACTGCGTGGCTCTCACCGCATCCTCGTCCCTCGCGCGTTTTTCGCGCGCCGGAAAGTCACCGTACCGGGTACCGTTCTGATTCCTCGCCAACACGCCGCCGCCAAATCTGAAGACTCATTTTCGCTCGGTGATGAGAACCGGACATGAGTGACGAAAGCCACGATCACGTCGTTCCCGGGAGCGAGGACGAACTCGATTCCGAGGACGTTTCCGGCTACGACTTCAGGGGCGACTTCGACTTCTTCGACATGCTGTCGTCGTACGAGACGACCGGGTTCCAGGCGACCCACCTCTACGAGGCGGTCGAACTGATTCGGGCGATGCGCGAGGAGGGTGCCGAAATCAACCTCACTTTCACCTCGAACATCGTTTCTTCGGGGCTTCGGGAGACGCTGGCCTACCTCGCCCGCGAGGACCTCGTCGACGTGATGATAACCACCTCCGGGTCGATAACCGAGGACGTCATCAAGACCGAAAAGCCGTTCAAGATGGGCGAGTGGGACGTGGACGAGGCCGAGATGCGCGAGCGGGGCATCAACCGCCTCGGCAACATCTTCGTTCCCTCCGACCGCTACGTCTGGTTGGAGTCCTACCTGAACGACTTCTTCGAGGACTTCTTCGCCGAGGAGAAAATTCGCACGCCGACGGAGTTTTCGCGCGAACTCGGCGAGACACTGGACGACGAGGATTCCATCCTCTCCAACGCCGCGGACAACGACATCCCCGTCTTCTGTCCCGCCCTGACCGACGCGGAGGTCGGCAACTTCCTCTACTACTATCGACAGGGCTACGACTCGGACATCGGCATCGAAATCGTGGACGACTACGACACCCTCATCGAGCAGGGTCTGCTGGCGGACAAGACGGGTCTCATCGTCCTCGGCGGCGGCGTCCCCAAGCACCACGCCATCATGACCAACCTCTTCCGCGGCGGCGCGGACTACGCCGTCTACGTCTCGACCGGAATGGAGGGCGACGGCTCCTTGTCCGGTGCCCCGCCGCACGAGGCCGTCTCGTGGGGGAAAATCAAGCAGGAGACGAAAAACTACGTGCAGGTCGAGGCCGAAGCGACGTTGGTCGTTCCGATGCTGGTCGCGGGCGCGTTCGCCGACGAGTAGCCGCTTTCCTCTCCTCCTTCTATTCCATCCCGTGAACCGGGAACGCCATCTCCACCGTCGCGTGGTACTCCTTGATTTCACCGTCCTCGACGTTCGCCGTCCAGCTTTCGACTTCGATCCCCGAGATGTCCTCGACCGTCTCGCTCGCCTTCTCGAACGCCTCTTTGGCCGCCTCTTCCCACGATTCCTCCGAGATCCCGAGCACTTTGATGACTTTCACTGCTGGCATGGCACGCGCCCTACGCCGCGGTCGATATAGCCAGTTGCGGCCGGATGGAACGGACAATCGGATTTCCGTCGAAGAGGTACCGATGTTCGTGCGTTCGTCTCGTCGAACTGGAATCTCTGAGGCGCTTCCACGGGCGATTACTGGCGGCGCACGACCGCACCGTCCACACCCTCCCCAGCCGATTCGCTTCACTTCGTTCCGCTCATCCCTCGCGTGATAGCCAACCAACCCCTCGGACGAAGCGTCCTCGGGTTGCTGCCGCACGCGCCGGGGCCGTTTAGCAGACTTCGCTCGTACTCGTACCTCTCGGATCTGCGGTTCACATTTTCTCCGAAAAACCGAAAGGCAGTTGCCGGTTTCCCTGTTACCGACAGACATGATTTCTATCGCGCTGGCGGGCAAACCGAACGCCGGGAAGTCCACCTTCTACAAGGCCGCCACGATGGCCGACGTTGACGTGGCGAACTACCCGTTCACGACCATCGACGCCAATCGCGGCGTGAGCTACGTCCGAACCGACTGCCCCTGCCTCGAACGCGACGAGCGCTGCGGGAGCGACGACTGCCACGATGGGAAGCGCTACGTCCCCATCGAACTGCTGGACGTGGCCGGGCTCGTGCCGGGGGCACACGAAGGGAGAGGGTTGGGCAATCAGTTCCTCGACGCGCTGACCAACGCCGACGCCATCCTCAACGTCGTGGACGCCTCCGGGGGGACGAACGAGGAGGGCGAACCCGTCGAAGTCGGGAGCTACGACCCGGTGGAGGAGGTGGATTTCATCGAGGAGGAGATGGACCAATGGCTGACCGGCATCATCGACCGGAACTGGGAGAGCGTGGTGCGCCAGTCACGCTCGCCGGGGTTCGACATCGATGAAGCATTGGCGGACATGCTGACGGGGTTCGGCGCGACGGAACACGACGTGACGACGAGTCTCCGCGGCTTGGAGTACCCCAGCGATCCGCAGAAATGGACGGACGAGAACCGCGAGGAGTTGGCCCGCGACATCCGGGCCCGGACGAAGCCCATCATCCTCGTGGCGAACAAGGCCGACGTCGCGCCCGAGGAGAACATCGAGCGACTCCGCGGGACGGGGAAGATGGTCATTCCCGCGACCGCGGAGGGGGAACTCGCGCTCCGACAGGGCGTCGAGGCGGAGGTCGTGGATTACGACCCCGGCGACGACGACTTCGAGGTAATCGGCGATCTGAGCGACCAACAGCAGGCCGGACTGGAGCGAATACGGGACGTGATGGGGGAGTGGGGCGGCACGGGCGTGCAGGGAAGCCTCGACGCCGCCGTCTACGACCTTCTGGACCGCATCACCACGTATCCAGTCCAGAACGAATCGAAGTGGACGGACGGGCAGGGAAACGTCCTCCCGGACGCATTCCTCCTCCAGCGCGGTTCCACGCCGCGCGACCTCGCCTACGCGGTCCACAGCGACATCGGCGACGGCTATCTCCACGCCGTGAACGCCAAAACGAAGCGCGACATCAGCGACGATTACGAACTCGAAGAGGGCGACGTGATAAAAATCGTCAGCACCGCGAAGTGAGCCGTCGGTAGCGCGCGGTTTTTCTCGCGTCCGCGTTCCGGTTTCGACCACGCTCGCCACCCATTGATTGATATCGGTTCGGTTTCTTTCATACAATAGTTATGGAACGAAATCGCGCTCGCGCCGGAGGGGCCGATGTCTAACGCCGCTGAAGACGACTTCACTGCCTTCCTCGACGAACTCCGAATCATGGCACAGGTCGGCCTCGAATACGTCGACGACCCGTACGACGAGGAGCGCTACGAGCGAATCCTGACCCTCGTGAGCGAGTGGTACGGCCGGTCGTACGACCTGCCGGAAAAAGACGTTCGGGAACGCTTCGCGGAGGAAGTCGGCTACGTCACGCCGAAGGTGTGTGCCGAGGCCGTGGTTTTCGACTCCGACGGACGTATCCTGCTTCAGAAACGAATCGACGACGGAACGTGGTGCTTTCCGTGCGGATACACTGACCCCAACGAATCCCCGGCGGAAACCGCCGTGCGGGAAACCCGAGAGGAGACGGGGCTCACGGTCGAAGTGGACGAGTTGGCCGGGATCTACACGAGAATACCCGGGGAATACGGCCCGCACTGTCTGGTTCGTCACTCCTACCTCTGTTCCGTCACGGGTGGCGAACTCCGGGTGTCCCACGAGGGCGAGGACGTTCGGTACTGGGACATCAACGACGTCCCGGTTTGGCACAAGGACCACGAACCGGCGGCGCGCGCGGCGGCCAGAAAGCGGCGAGGGTGAGAATACCGTTCGTCACGACCCGTCCACGAGTTCGACGAAGTTCTCGAAAACCCGTTCCCCGTTCACCTCATCGAACGACAGTTCGTTCTCTTCCCATCCGAAGTCCGCCGCAATTTTCGGATACAGTTCGTCCGTGAATTCGGGATGAAACTGCGTCGTCCACAGCGGCACGTTTCGGTGGCGAGTGGCGAAATACTCGTTGTACTCGGTCGAACCGATGGGTTCCATCCCGTCGCCGAGTTCGACCACATGGTCGCCGTGGACCGCCGGAACGACCGGTGAGACGCCGTCGAAGAGCGGGTCGTCCGCCAAGTCGGCGCGGACGAGTTCGTTCGTCAAGCCGCGGTGTTCGACCGAACCGCCGAGCGCGTCGTTGACCAACTGGTGCCCGAAACAGACGCCCAGCGTCGGAACCTCCCGCTTGACGAGTTCGCGAACGAGCGCCGCCTCCTCGTCCATCCACGGGTTTTCGTCCCGCTCGTACACGCCCGCCGTGCTTCCGGCGACGATGACGCCGTCGACGCCCGAGAGGGACGGCGGTTCGTCCGCCGCGACGTAATCGTACACCTCGTGGTCCGGGAGAAACGACTCCATCGAGCGGACGAAATACCGATAATCCGGGTTCACTTCGTTCTCCAGTACGAGCAGCATCAGCGGTGTATCGGTCCGATGACGGTAAAAAGCTACGTGCTTACTCGGCGAGGAACTCGGTCAACAGTCCGTTCACCCGTTCCGGCCTGTCGTTTTGTACCCAGTGGCTGGCGTCGGATAGCCGTTCGATTCGAAGGTCGGAAACCCACCGGTCCATCCCCTCGGTCAGTTCGTTGCCGAGCGCGAAATCCTCCGTTCCCCAGATTAACATGGTCGGGACGGTCACGTCGAGGGATTCTCTCTCCTTACCGAGGAGGGACCGAAACGCCGCCGGGACATTCTCCCGGAACAGCGCCCGGTAGTAGTTGATGGAACCGGTCAACGCGCCGGGCTGTGCGGCCGCCTCGACGTAGCGGCGGACGTCCTCTTCGTCGAACGCCTCCGGATTCTTCGCGCTGTCCCTGAAGATGTTCTCGATGGACTCGTACCCGCGGGCGGAGAGGAACAGTTCGGGAAGCCATGGCAGTTGGAAGAAGAACATGTACCACGAGCGTTTGAGTTGCGACGGCGTTCGTAGTTCCTCCCGGAATCGTTCCGGGTGGGGTGCGTTCAGGACCGCGAGTTTATCGACGCGTTCCGGGCGCTCGATTCCGACCTGCCACGCGACGGCACCGCCCCAGTCGTGGCCGACGACGTGGGCGCTCTCCTCGCCGAAGTGGTCGATGAGGCCGGTCACGTCGGCGACCAACTCGTCGGTTCGGTAGGCGTCGACGCCGTGTGGTTTCTCGGAGGCGTTGTAGCCGCGCATGTCGGGTGCGACAACGTGATACCCCGCCGCAGCGAGCGCGGGAATCTGTTCGCGCCACGAGTACCAGAACTCCGGGAAACCGTGAAGGAGGAGGACGAGCGGGCCATCCCCGCTTTGGATGTAGTGGAGACGGACCCCGTTGACGACGGCTTCGTCGTGAGTCAGTTCGGGCATGGTTTCATCCACGGTATTTTCGTGGATAAGCGTTGACGTATATCCGTGACGGAACCCTTCACCCTCCCGCAGACCGCCGCTCAGCCCAGTCAGTTGTATCTCAACGGGTCGAAACTCTCGCTTGTGACGAGGTGGTTCGACTTCGACGCGCCGAACTACGACCCGCTTCCGGTGCGGAAATTCGACGGCAGATGGACGCTCACGGACGGACACACGCGCGCCTTCGTCGCCCACCTCTCCGGCGCGGAAGAACTCCGCGTCGTCCGCGATACGGACGACATTCCGGTGTCGAAATACGAACGATGCGTCTCGTGGTGTCGAGACGAAGGTATCACGGACATCTCCGACCTCGCGGGGCGCGTCGTCACGGGCGCTACCTTCGAAACACGGTGGGTTGATCGGTGCCGGTCGCTCGACTCGTGATTACCTCAGGATTCGTCGGGTCGGTCTACGATTCGGTCGAATCAGTCGGAAATCCGCTCGATGTAGTCGTCCATGTCCCGCGCGAGCGAACACGACCCGGGTCGGACCCAAAAGTAGCTGTAGATGACGCCGTTGTCCTCGCCGTTTCCCGTGACCCTGTGTCGCCACTCGTCCCGCGTTTCGTCGACGCTGAGGTGAAAGAAGTGACGACGATACGCCTTCGGCTTCTCGTGATGGTTCCACACGTCCGTCGAGAGCGGACGGATGGAATCGAACTCCGTCAAGCCGCTTTCCTCCCGCACTTCGCGGACGACTGCCTCGCGAGGGATTTCACCGTCCTCGATAGTACCTTTCGGAACCTGCACGCCAGCGTCCTCGTTGGCGTGCTCGAAGACGAGCAACTGGGGGGTCTGGGCGGCCTTGCGGGTGATGTACGCATAGGCTTTTTCTTCAGTTACAGGTTGGTCTATCACGGATACAATTACAAAACGAGGGGCGGGGGCGTAAGCGTTATTTCAATCACCTGTCCTATCAATCAACGACTTCGGCGCTCCACTCGTCGTCCGGAATCTCGGCTTCGGCTTCGATTTCTACGAGCATATCATCGCCGAGGAGGTCCGCGACGCCAAGCATCGTACTTGCAGGGTATTCCGGATAGTCGAAAAAGTCGGCTCGCACTTCGTGGATTCGAGCCCGGGTCTCTCGCGAGAAGATATCCGACCGGACGTAAAATCGAGTCATCACGATATCGTCCATCGACCCACCGAGGTCTACGAGCGTTTCCTCGACGTATCCGAGAATTTCCCGCGTTTGCTCCTGTACGTCACCCTCGGGCCACCCGCCGCCGGACAGGCAGACCCGACGGTGGTTCGAATGTTCGGTGACGACACCCCACGAGAAGACGGCATGATCCACGATTTCAGAGTCGAGGTCGCCGAATCCGGGTTCGATGACGGTTTTCTCCATGAAATTCGCCACACAGACCACGGACAAGTATATTTTTATCTGACAAATTTGTCGCCACCTTCACGATAACGGCCGGAACCACACCGCCGTCAGCAACAGTGCGAGGAAGACGTAGGACCCGCGAATGAGCAACATGGTGGCGAGTTCCGGTCCGCTTCGGTACGCGATGGCGGCGACGACGCCGAAGGCCACAACGGCGACGGCGGAACTCGGCGGAAACACCTGCGTCATCGAAAATCCGAGCACGCAGAGGAGCGCGGTCAGAATGAGTCCGTAGGCAGTTGTCCGAGCCCGGTTTTGGCCGAGCGCGACGGCGACGGTCCGCTTCGAGATGGAGCGGTCGTAGTCGTAGTCCTGTGCGTCGTCGATGACTTTCACGCCCGAGAGGAGAACGAGGAAGACGAACGCGAACGCGAGGGCGACGAGCGAGAGGGTTCTCGTCTGGACGTAGTAGCCGCCGAGGATGGAAAGCGCGATACCGAGCGGATAGCCGGTGGTCGTGCTGACGGGATTCGTATCGAGTTGCGGCGCGTGCAGGTAGCCGATGAACCACGTCGGGAGCGTGATGAGGACCGCACCGATACCGACGGTGAGCCACAGTCCCGCGAGACAGGCCGCGAAGAGTACGGCGGCGGCGACGAGCAGGAGTTTACATCCGCGTTCGGTGAGCGGATGGTCGTCGTCCTCGCCCCGGAGATAGAAATCGACGTACCCGTCCTTGACGTGGGCCGTGTAGACGGCGGCGAAAATGGCGACCATGTGGAGTCCGCCGGTCAGCAGCGAGAAGTGTCCAGCTAACATGCTCCCGAACCACGATGCGGCGACGGGAGGGAGCATGAACACCGGATGTACCTGCGATGTGACTGCGCGTGCTGCGGGGACCACGCCGGAACCGCGGCGTGAGATGGGCATCGAATCGACCCACAACGTCGCCCATGATAAAGTCTCAGGCCGCGAAAAATCGGAAAAATTCAGCGAACCGCGTCGGCCGCCTCGCCCATGATTTCGAGCGCCGCTTCGAGTTCCTCCACGTTCGTCGCGTAGGAGATGCGAGCGTAGCCCGCGCCGTGCTCGCCGAATGCCTCGCCGGGGACGACGACGACGCCGCGTTCGATTACCTCGTCCACGAACCCTTCGGGAACCTTGGGCATGGCGTAGAACGCACCCTGTGGCGTCGGGGTTTCGAGTCCGATGTCCGCGAGGCCGTCGAGGAGCACGTCGCGGCGCTCTTCGAACGATTCGACCATCTCGTCCACCGGGTCCTGTGAGCCGGAGAGGGCACCCAACGCGGCGAACTGCGCTGGCGCGCTCGCACAGGCCTGTACGTACTGGTGAACGCGGAGCATGCGCTCGATTCTGCGCTCGCTACCGGCGACCCAGCCGAGTCGCCACCCGGTCATCGAATACGTCTTCGAGCAGGCGTTGACGATGACCACGTTGTCCGTCTCGGCGAACTGCATCGGCGAGTAGTGTTCGCCGTCGAAGACGATGTGTTCGTACACCTCGTCGGAGATGCAGAGGACGTCGTGTTCGTCCGCGATGCGCGCGAACTCGCGCACGTCCTCCTCGCTCGACACCGCGCCTGTCGGGTTGCCGGGGCTGTTGATGACGAAGGCGGCCGTGTCCTCGGTGATGTTCTCCTCGATGATTGCGGGGTCGATGGTCAAATCTTCCCGCACGGGAACGGGTTTCGGCGTCCCGCCCGCGAGGTGCGTCAGGGCGTCGTAGGCGACGAACCCGGGGTCGGGAAAGATGACCTCCTCGCCCGCGCTGACGTGCGCTTCGAGGGCGATGTGGAGGGCCTCGCTCCCGCCCGCCGTGGCGATGACGTTCTCCGGCGGGACCACGAGGTCGTTGTCCCGGTCGTGCTTCGCACTGATGGCCTCACGGAGTTGCGAAATCCCCTTGTTCGACGTATAGGCGTCCGTCGCACCCGATTCGATGGCTTCGAGCGCCGCCTCCCGAGCATGGTCCGGTGTCGGGAAGTCCGGTTGCCCGAGTCCGAGATTGATAGCGTCCTCACCTGCGGCTTCGAACACTTTCCGAATGCCGCTTATCGATACGTGTTCGACCCTGTCCGAAAAGCCGGTCATACGCCCGAAAGCACGCAACGGGGGAGGATAATTCTTCGCTTCGGTTACTCGACCTGTGCCCGGAGCGCTTCGAGGTGGTCGTCGATGACCGAGAGCGCCGCGTCGGCATCCATGTAGCCGTTGTCGTACTCCGAGTACACCTTGTCCACGTCGCGGAAGAACTGGTCCAAATCAACGTTATCCGTGTCGCTCATGGTTGAGGAAAGACGGTTGGCACCCAAAAGCGTCGTGGTTGCATTTCGAACCGGGCCAACCGAGCGACGGAAGCGGTGACAGCGGTTCCAAAGCTCGAATGCACGAACTCCATAGAGCACTATAATATTCTTATAGAAATTAGTAAAATTTAATTTTGTGCGGTGAATTACTAGTGTTGCTATGTCACGAAAATTCGGGCGGCGGTCAGTTCTGAAATCCCTCGGCACCACCGCGACGGTTCTCACCGGAACGGCGGCGCTGAGCGGGTCGGCGAGCGCGTTCACCGACGGCGAACGGGTCGCGGCGACCACGGCGCTGAACACGCGCGAACAACCAGGAACCGACCAACCCATCGTCGCCACGGTGAACGACGGCGAAGTCGGGGAGATCATGAACGGGCCGACGGACAAAGGCGGCTACACGTGGTGGGGCGTCCACTGGCTCAACCGGAACGTCTGGGGTTGGTCGGTCGAACGGTACCTCCAATCCACGTCCGGTGGCGGCGGCGGTTCGGACTTCGTGTGGCCGATTACGGGATACATCACGTCGCCGTACGGTCCGCGCGACGGCGGCTACCACTACGGCGTGGACATCGGAGCCAACGGTAACATCGGTGAACCGATTTACGCGGCCCACGGCGGAACTGCCTACACCGCCGAGGACCCCGGCGGCTACGGAACGTACATCTACATCAACCACGGCGGCGGCTACCAGTCCGAGTACGGCCACCTCAACAGCACCGCCGTCTCGGACGGTCAGACGGTGAGTCAGGGCGACTATATCGGCGGCATGGGTGAGGACGGAAACTCGACCGGCCCGCACCTCCACTTCGAAATCGAAACCGGGAGCGGCCACGCGTCGATTCCCGGTGCCGACGGCGAGAACGTCACCGCCGGAACCGCGATTCCGAAGGATTACGGCGGTATCTGAACGACTCCGCCGGTCCACTATCGACGAATTTTTGCCCGGAATTAACCGACGTCAACGACGATACCGAAAACGAAAGAAGTGAAAAATCGCCAGCGGCGTCTACGCCGCTTGTATCGTCCGGACGCCGAGAACAACCAACAGGAGACAGACCAATCCAGCGCCCCACGTCGCAAATTTGGTCGGATTGATTGTCAACACCATCAACGCGAATCCGACCCCGACGACGCCCGCAAACAGGGCCGCGTGACCGTACAATCGCAGGATTACGTTACTCATTCGAATCGTATATCTTGAGTATCTTCTTTGGCGGAATATAACTCTTCAATTCTATCTGCCAGCGACACATCCACCCAAACCGAATTTACACGACCGCCGGAAATCAGCAACCGTCACAACCGCCAGTCGCTAGCAATCCTTCCGGAAAATCTTCGATTTTCCGGCCGACGACCGAGCGGAGCGAGACGCTTTGCGTCTCGATAAGCGAACGGCGAACGGTAGTGAGCCGTGAGTCGAAGTGAGGGAGGAGTGTCTTCGTGAGTAAAGCGAACGAAGGCTCGGAAGTCGCAGCCCGCGAACGAAGTGAGCTGGAACGTCTTCCGGTGCTTTTGATGAACCTTTTACAGGGAAGCTGTCAGCGGTCGCGCGCTACGGCACGCGACCGCTGAGTTCTGACCGTCGTAAAAGGTTCATTGGAACATCCGAAGCGGTTGAGCCTGCGAACTCTCCGCCTCCTCGGTTTCCTGCATTCGCTGGGCGAACTGCTCTTTCTGCTCGCGGATTTCCTCGGCGCTCTCGACCAGTTCGTCGGTGTTCACGTCGATACCCGCGATGGGGTCGATGCCGTCTTCGAGGAGCACCTTGGCCGCGGCGGGGTCGGGAAACTGCGGATCGGACTGGACGATGAGGCCGATTGCGCCGACGCCGCTCCTGCTGGCGCGGTGGAGGAGCGCGCCGGTCGGGCCGCTGACCGCTCCGGTTTCCGTGGGCGAGCCGATGTCGTACTCGTCGAGCAGCTGTCCCAAGTCGCCCGTGGCGGTGCCGTAGAGTTCGGGGACCGTCCCGGCCTGTTTCTGGTGGGGAAGGCCGCTGAGGTAGAGCGGCGTCGCGTCGGTCGATTCGACCCACGCGGTGACGCAGTTCGCGAACTGGGGAGCGGCGTCCGCCGAGATGGGAACGTCGCTCCGCAGCGCCAGCAGGTCGCGCTCCTCGTCGGCGTACAACCGAACCGGTGGGAGCAAATCGCGGTCGCCGTCCTCGTACACCGCGATTTGTGGGATGCCCTCGCAGTCCACCGCCGCGTAGTAGGTCATGTCGAACCGCTCGATGAGGTGGTCGGTGGCGATTTTGCCGACCAATCCGAGTCCGGGAAGTCCTTCGACCAGCGTCGGTGAGTCGAGTTCGATGTCGTCCGCGACCACGGCGATGTCGGTCATACCATCGTTTTCGGATGGATGCGTCTTAAAAACGAGGGCGACTCGCAGCGGCGCTCCGAAACCCACAAACACCTCTCGCCCGCATAGCCGAGCAATGGACGCACTGGAGCGTTACGAACCCATCCTCGACGATTTCGAGACGTTTCTCGCGGCGTGCGAGCGCCCGCTTCCCTCGGTCGTCAGGGTGAACCGCATCAAAGCGACCCGAGAGCAGGTGACGCGGGCGTTCGACGAGGAGTCCGTCGAGTGGACGCCGCGCGAGTGGAACGAGAACGTGCTGGAAATCGAGGGGAAACCCGGCAACACGTGGCCCTCGTTTCACGGCTGGACGCACGGACAGGAGGAGGTCTCCTCGATTCCGGCGTTCGTCCTCGACCCGGAACCCGGCGAACGCGTGTTGGACGCCTGTGCCGCGCCGGGGAGCAAGACGACCCAACTCGCGGCGCTGATGGACGACAAGGGACTCGTCGCGGCGAACGACAGCAACCTCGGTCGCCTGTCGGCGCTTCGATTCAACACGGAACGACTCGGCGTCACCTGCGCCGCGGTGACGAATCAGGACGCCCGGAACTTCTCGCTCAAACCGTTCGGCCTCTCGGCGTTCGACGCGGCGCTCGTGGATGTGCCGTGCTCCTGCGAGGGGACGATTCGGAAGAACCCGACAGCGTTGGACGATTGGGGCTTGGACCACATCGAGGGCGTCGCCGGCGTCCAGAAGGGGATCCTGCGCCGCGCCGTGCAGGCCACGCGGGACGGCGGAACCGTGGTGTACTCAACCTGCACGTTCGCGCCGGAGGAGAACGAGGCGGTCCTCGATTACGTTCTCTCCTGTGAGGACTGCCGTCTAACCGAGTACGACATCAGCCTTCAGTCGGAACCGGGACTCACCGAGTGGAAGGGCGACGAGTTCGACGGGAGCGTTCGAAAAGCGAAGCGATTCTATCCGCACCACAACGACACGGGCGGGTTCTTCTGTGCGAAACTGGAGGTGGGTCGATGAACGATGATGGCGACGGGGACGAACTGGCGACGAACGACGGCCAGCGGTTCGACCGCCTGCCGGACACCGAAGACGACCGCGAGGTGTCGGGTCGTGCGAGCAGACGGAAAGTGCTCGACTGGTGGGAAGACCGGTTCGGCATCCCACCGGAGACGTTCGAAGGAGCGTCCTTCTGGGAGAAGGGGAAGGGTAAAATCTGGATACTGGACGGCGATTTGGAGTCGCCCGTCCACATCGAGGCGCTCGGGATGACGTTCCTCCGCACGCGACAGCGACACTGGAAACCGACGACGAACGCGGCCCAGCGGTTCGGTCGACACGCGACGAAGAACGTCATCGAACTCGACGACGAACAGGCCCGGCGGTTCGCCCGCGGAGAGGATCAAGAAATCGAGTGGGAGGGTGATTGGGGCTACCTCATCGCCGCACACGAAATCGCGGGAGGGGTCGAACCCCTCGGCGTCGGACTGTTCCTCCACGGCGAACTCCAATCGCTCGTCCCGCAGGGACGACAGCGGGATCTCTGAAACGGCCGAGCTCTCTATTCTCCGTCCCGTGTCCGAATCACGCCGCCGCTCAACCCCTCCCACTCGACGGCGTAACCCAGTTCCGAGAGGAGGGCGCTGTCGTCCTCGATATTGCGTTCTTCGAGGGCTGACTTCGCCGCCGAGTAGGCCATTCCGTCCTCGATTTCGTCGTCGATGGCATCGAGGACACCTGGTCGAACCAACGTCCTTCCGACCCGCCGATGCTCGGGGAAGGACGCACCTTCCAGCGCGTCCTCGCTCACGCCGTGTGCGGCGGCGAGGTCAGCGAGCGAAATCGCGTCCGCGTCCGGGACGAGTTCGTCGGGCAGCGCTGCAACGCTTTCCGCGACGAGTTCCTCCTCGTACCGTCGAAGGGCATCCCGAACGTCCTTGAGTCGAATCGACCCGGAGTACGGAATCGCGCGGTGGTCGCGGGCGGTTATCTCCTCGCCGACGCCGAGGCTTTCGTCGACGGCGACGAGCAGTTGTACGTCGGAGACGGCGTCAAGTTGGGAGAGCTTCTTTTCGACGTACTCGGGCGTCCAGAAGCCCATGATTTCGAAGAACACCCGAAAGTCGGCGTGCCGATAGTCGAAGGCGAAGTCGGGTATCATCACTCGCGCGCGCGCCGCCAATGGTTCGGGTTCGCGCACGAGGTCCCAGTCCAAATCGAGAGCCTCGAACCGGGTCGCGAACGACCGCTCCACCTCGCTGTCGAACGACACGTCCGCGATGGGTTCGGTTCCCGGCGGCCGAATCGGGTCGTCGTCGGAGAGGACCAACTCGCGTTCGGTCCCGCGGTCGTCGATGGTGGCGACGAGTCGCCAATCATCGGCATTGACGACGGTTCGGAGCAGTCTCGCAAAGCGCGTCCCGTACCGTCGCGTCGAGCGAAACAGCGCGTCCGGGCCGGTGACGATGACTTCACGTCCGGCGTCCGTCTCGTGGATTTCGTACATCAGTCGAAGTCGCTTGACGGCCGAGACGAGCGCCCGCGGGTCGGAACTCCGAACGCGGAGTTCCGTCGCGTCGAACAGCGCCGTTTGGGCGAGCGACAGGTTGTACTGGGAGACGAGTTCGTCCGGGTCCCACCGCGAGTCGAAGGAGACGAGGGGTTGTCGCTCTTCGAGATCGGCGTACAGCGACTCCGCGACATCGTCCGGCGTCGAACCGATGGAGGCTGCTGCCCGCTGGAGGGCGGTCTTCCGTTCCGATTCGGTGGCGACGCCGACCCCTTCGGCCGCCTCGAAGGCGGCAGTTCGTGCGCGGTTCGGCGCGACGGGTGCCTCCGTTTCGAACCTCGCTTCTCGGTCGAGGAGCTTGGCGAACCCGCGGACGAGTTTGAAGTCGGGTGCCTCCGTTTCGAGTTCGGAGAGGGCGGACTGAAGGTGTCCGAACGGTTCGCCGACGTGACCCTGATACGTTCCGAGGACGCGCGCCGCGAGCGGTCGCTGGTCGCGACCGGCGAACTGCGGATGGTACCCTCCTCCGGCGCGGGACACCCGGAGCAGGTCTTTCGTAAGCACACCTGACACTACACGTGCAGTGTACAAAAGCCGACGGAATGAGAAGATTCATTCCGGCCGCTCGAATCGGTACGGAGTATGCGAAGACGAGATGCCCTCCGACAGTTCGGCCTCGTTGCCTCTCTCGCGGCGACCAGCGGTTGTGCCGCCATCCTCGGTGGACGCGGCGGGAACTCCGATGACGGCGATAAGAAACGATCGGGGGATTTGGAAAGTGTCAAAATACGACCCAAAGAAAACGATGACGGTAATCTCGTGGTCGTCGTCACGGTGCAAAATCACGGGAGCGAGAAGGAGTCCGCAACGCTGAAAGTGACGACCACGGTGGACGGCGTCGTTCACTTAATGGACCCGGAGATAACCGTTCCCGGAAACGAATCGAAGGACGTGCACGTCCCGTTCGAGGTGACGTACGAGAAGTACGATAGTGCGGGCAAATCCTCCATCGACATCAACCTAATATAACTACAGCACCATCGCGACGAGGACGGCGACTATCAGCAGTTTTTTCACGATGATGACGCCGATGACGAGCTGTTTCGTGGAGAGGGATTTGACCCACGCGACGAACCGGCCGAGGGAACCCGGTGTTCGAGCAATCTCCCGACCGAACGGTTCGAGTTTCGTTCGGGACGTCTCCGAGATGGAGCCTTCTCCTTCGGTGTGCGCGAGGTACGTGGCCGGAACCCATCCCTGACTCGTGTACCGAACGGGGACTGAAAGACCTTCGAGGTGGCCGACCTGTGCGAACTCGAAGCCGTGTTCGTCTGCCAGCGCTTCGAGTTCGCGCACGTCCCGCCCGTCGTCCAAATCGTACACGAGTCGGGTCGAGTCGGCCGTCCAGTCGAAGCTGAGCGAGAGGTTGACCTGCGTTCGGGTCACACGAACGTCCTGTACGGTCGCCGTCTCCGTGTTTCCCCGTCGCTCCTTCTGTTTCGCGGTCAGTAGCTCGTACTCCTCGGTCGAAGTGGTGGATAGGTCGGTCATCATCGGCCTCCTAACGGAAACGTCGAGAGGGGACGCCCCCAAGAGCCATGTCAGAGGGAAGTAGGGCGTCCCCATTCGAGTGAAGGTGAACGGGCGTATTGAGTACTGCCACTATACTATCAAAAACAGAGATGCAGTAGATAGTATGAAAACAGAGTATACTATCATGAATGCCGGAGAAACAGTATCGATAAACCGGTGAGAAAGCAGCATCTCGCGAACGATGAAACGAACCGACGAGCGGTCGAAGGCTACCGGCGTCGATTTGCGACGCGGACTTCCGCCGTCTCCTCGGTGACGACCTCGTAGAGGAGCGCGCGTCCGCCGTCGCCTTTCGCCCGGAGGATTCGCCCGAGGCGCTGGGTGAACTCGCGTTCGCTCCCGCTCCCGGAGAGGACGATAGCGACGTTGGCGTCGGGAACGTCTACCCCCTCGTCCAAGACATTCGAGGTGATGACGCGGGAGTACTCGCCGTGGCGGAAACGGTCCAGAATTTCCCGTCGCTCGGGTGCCGACGTTCGGTGGGTGATGGCCGGGATGAGAAACCGTTCGGAGAGGCGGTAGACGAGGTCGTTGTGCGCGGTGAAGACGATTATCCGGTCGTCTCGATGGGCGTCGAGGAGGTCCGCGAGGAGCGTCACTTTCCCCTCGCTGTTCATCATGATGTCGCGTGCCCGCTGTTTCGCGAGCAGGGCTTCGCGGGCCTTCGGGTCGCTCCCCGAACGTTTGACGAGTTCCTGATAATCGCTGCCGCTCCGCATCTGAATGGAGGAACGGGCGAGGTAATCCGTGAACACGCCTTGAGCCTCCTCGTATCGTTCGCGCTCCTCGGGCGTGAGTTCGACGGTCATTCGCTTCACGTCGTAGGGGGCGAGGTGGGTTCCCGCGAGTTCGTCCACGTGAACGTCGAAGACCTTCTCCCCGACGAGTTCGCTCACGGTTTCGTGGGCACCGTCCGGTCGCTCGAACGTCGCGGTCAGCCCCATCCTCGCGGGAGCGGCGAGGAGTCGCGCGATTTCGCGGTAGCCCTCGCCGCCGAGGTGGTGAACTTCGTCGAAAATCGCGAGACCGAACCGGTCGCCGATGTCGTCGGCCCGGAGATACGCGGAGTCGTACGTCGAGACGGTCAACCCTTCGACGTTCTGCTCGCCGCCGCCGAGTTGGCCGATGGGCACGTCGAACTCGGTTTCGAGGACCCGTCGCCACTGTTCGAGCAAGTCGATGGTCGGGACGACGACGAGGGTCGCCGCCTGACACCGTTCGATGGCCTTCACGCCGATGACCGTCTTCCCGCTCCCCGTGGGAAGTTCGAGGACGCCGCGCCGTCCAGCGGTCTCCCACGCGTCGAGCGCGTCCCGCTGGTACTCCCGGAGTTCGTATGCGGAGTAAAGCGGGGGGAGGTCCGGAACGTCGAGGACGCTATCGGCCATCGAAAGCCCGCGTTCAGCACAGGAATCACGGATGGCGGCGTAGCGGTAGGCGGGCGCACGAAGGGTCTTCGAGCGTGGGTCGGGTTCGGCGAACGGAACGTCGCGCTCGCTCTCGACGCGGAGGGTACCGTTCTCGTACGAGAGGGTCACGTCTGCCACACCGAAAGTGGGAAGTCTCCGGCCTAAAAGGTGCCGAGGCTGGCCTGCAGGCTTCGGTCGGTCGCGCCGCGTTCGAGTTCGTAGCCGACGAGATCGCGCATGTCGGTGGCGTAGGTCGTCCCGCCGCGTTCGAGGACGAGGACGCGGCCTTGCGTCCCGAGGACGGTGCCGCTGGCGAGGGTTTCGTGGACGGGTGCCGACGCCAGTTCGAATCCGTAATCGAACTCGAAGGTATCGAGCGGGTCGAACCGGGACAGTGCGTCCTGCCACGCCGCGTCGTCCACCGATTGGTCGAGGGTCCGAATCTTCGTCGGGACGCGAACGCGGTCGGTGAACGTCTCCGCGATTTCCGCCTCCAGTTCGCGGGCGATTCGGCCGTTTTTCACGGTGTTGAGGTGTGCGGCGCGGTCGGCACCCTGTTCCCGAAGTCGGGTGTGAAGTCGCCAGTCGCGCGTGACGCCGACCTTGAACGTCCGCGGCGCGAAGGCCGCGAGGTAGATTGCGTGGTCCTCGTGGCAGTCCATCTCGTCCTTGAGACACGTGCCGGTACAACGAGCGCACACCCACGTATGGGTGTGGACGTCGCAGTATGGCGCGTCGGGCCGGGGACACGCGATATGTGTCGACCCGTCGAACGTTCCCGCACAGTGTCTGTCGCCGAGCGTGTATTCGAGTTCGTCGCCGCGTCGAAGCGGTTCTCGCGAGACGGAATCGCCATCGTCCACCAGCAACGCTGGTCGTTCCTCCGCATCTGCACCGGTTTCGTACCCGACAATTTGCACGGGTCTAGTTGGGTCGGACCGGGTAAAAGGCGTATCGTTCGACGGAACGAGAGATCGTGTCTCAAGTTGGATTTGTTCGATAAAGCAATTAAAATTGAATAATTTCAATATATTTGAAGCTAAGGAGAACAGATTAATAACCGGCGACGCGTAGTGGTGTGGTGTGTCGAATCATGACGTGGGGGGTAGCGAACGGGACACCGTCGAAGTCAATATCGGATACGATAGCAGGGACGGCAAGCAAGCGGCGCTGGATGCCGCAGTCGACGTCGTTCGGGAGTTCGAGTCGCTCGATGTGGTGACGGTTCGGATTCCGCGTTCGAGGTGGTCGGAACTCGACGGTCATTCCGAAATACGGTACATCGAGGAGAACGGCCAGTCCGGGGTATAAGCCGGCACCGGGGCGGTGGACGCAACCTCCATTAGCGTCGCGGCAGCAATTTATTTCGGAAATAAAAATAGAAAATTATATTACTACATAATTGTTTGTTGCAGTCGCATGGCAAGGAAAGCCAATGGCGTATCACGACGTAACATTCTCAAACTAACCGGCGGCTCGGTGGCAACGGTCGGTGCCACCGGACTGGCCGCGGCGGCACCGACGGACAAAGTGGAGGTGAACGTGGGGTTCAACAGCGCACGTGGGCGAGCGATGACCCGAAGCAGCGCGGACGACGTCGTCCGGGAGTTCGACTCCATCGATGCGATGACGATTCGCGTCCGAAAGCGCGCGGTGACGGCGCTCGAAAAGAACCCGAACATCCGCTACGTGGAGGAGAACGGAACGATGGAAGCGCTCGCTCAGACGACGCCGTGGGGCGTCGACCGCGTGGACGCCGACGTCGCACACGACAACGGTGACACGGGCGCGGGTGCGGATATCGCCATCATCGACACGGGTATCGACGACGACCACCCGGACCTGCAGTCGAACGTCGGCGCAGGAAAATCGTTCGTCTCCTGTGGGAGCGGCGGATTCACCGGGAACTGTCTCTTCTACGGCAACGACAACTCCTGCAACGATTCGTGGTCCGACGACAACAACCACGGTACCCACTGCGCCGGTATCGCGAACGGCGTGGACAACGGTCAGGGCGTCGTCGGTATCTCGACGCAAGCGACGCTCCACGCGGTGAAGGTCCTCGACTGTTCCGGCAGCGGAACGTTCTCCGACATCGCGGCGGGCGTCGAGTACGTCGCGGACCAAGGGTGGGACGTCGCGAGTATGAGCCTCGGCGGGTCATCCGGTTCGCAGGCGCTTCACGACGCGATTCAGTACGCCTACGACGCGGGCGTCGTCCTCGTCGCGGCGGCCGGGAACGACGGCCAGTGTACCGACTGCGTCGGCTACCCGGCGGCGTACGAGGAGACCGTTACGGTCGCGTCCTCGAACAGCGACGACGAGCAGTCCTCGTTCTCCAGTCAAGGACCCGAGGTCAACATCATCGCGCCCGGTACGGACATCTATTCGACCGTTCCCGGCGGCTACGACACCTACTCCGGCACCTCGATGGCGACGCCGCACGTCGCCGGTGCCGCCGGTCAGCTGATCGCACAGGGCTACTCGGCCCGCGACGCGGAGAGCCGACTCCTCGATACGGCCGAGGACCTCGGCCTCCCGAGCAACGAACAGGGCAGCGGCCTCCTCGACGTCGCCGCGGCGCTCGGCCTCGACTCCAGCGACAACTGAGAAATCGATGTCGAACAGGGTACAGACGACGGTACTTTCGCTTTTTCGGTGATATCGCGGTCTGACACACCGACCGATTGTCCGAACCCGCCCGTATTATTCCATACAATTATTAGTAAATATTATACGAGGGTATTTTATATATATGGTGATGGCGAAAGAAATGCGGAATACGACGCGACGAAGCGTGTTGAAAACGACCGGCGCATCCATCGTCGGGGTCGGTGCGAGCGGCGTCGCCGCCGGAACGGGCGAACTCCGGGAGGTGAACGTCGGATTCGAAAACCACGTCGGTCGGCGGATGGCCCTCGAATCGGCGAACCACGTGGTTCGGGAGTTCTCGGGAATCGACGCGGCGACGATTCGCGTACCCGCGGAGGCGATTTCCGCGCTCGAATCCGCAGCGGGCGTGGCCTACGTCGAGAAGAACGGAAGGATGCGCGCACTCCTTCAGGATGTTCCCCACGGTATCGACCGCATCGATGCCGACGTGGCGATAGAACACGGCGACACGGGCACTGGCGCGGACGTGGCCGTCGTCGATACCGGCATCGACGCCGACCACCCCGACCTGCAGGCGAACCTCGGAACCGGGAAGGCGTTCGTCGGCAGTTCGTGGAGCGACGACAACGGTCACGGCACGCACGTCGCCGGCATCATCGGAGCGGTGAACGACACGCGAGGCGTCGTCGGCGTCGCTCCCGAAGCGACGCTTCACGCCGTGAAAGTATTGAACGGCTACGGGTCGGGGTCCTACTCCGACATCGCGGCCGGTATCGAGTGGGCGGCCGACCAAGGTTACGACGTCATCAACCTGAGCCTCGGCGGGTCGTCTCGCTCCTCGACGGTCGACGCCGCGGTCCAATACGCGTACAACAACGGTTGTCTCCTCGTTGGTGCAGCGGGCGGTTCCGGGCCGTGCGGAGAAGACGGCTGTGTCGGCTATCCGGCCTCCGCGTCTGAAGTCATCGCGGTCAGTGCGACGAACGAAAACGACGGCCTTGCCAGTTTTTCGAGTACGGGTCCCGAAATCGAACTCGCCGCACCCGGCGTGGAAGTCGAATCGACGTACTGGGACGACACGTACGAGACGCTCTCCGGGACGTCGATGGCCACCGCACACGTTTCTGGCGCGGCAGCGCAGGTGATGGCCGCGGGATATTCGAACACGAGCGGACGCCAACGGCTGCGAGACACCGCGGAAGACCTCGGCTTGGCCGTCGACGAACAGGGGTACGGCCTCGTCGACGCGGCTGCGGCGCTCGGTCTCGATTCCAGCGACAACTGAGAAGTACGGACGCCGACGATTTATCCATCCTATAAGATCATATTATTATTTAATGCTAGTAGAAAAATTTAAGGTGTACTGTGATATTTTTCCACAAGCAATGCGACTCAACGAAAGTGGCGTGTCACGACGTAACGTACTCAAGGCAACCGGCGGAGCGACGGCGGGTCTCGCGATCTCGGGACTGGCCTCGGCGGCACCGACGGACAAAGTGGAGGTGAACGTGGGGTTCAGCAGCGAGCGCGGCCGGGCGATGGCCCGTGACGCCGCCGAGGACGTGATTCGGGAGTTCGAGTTCGACGCGATGACGATGCGCGTCCGAAAGCGTGCGGCGACGGCGCTCGAAAAGAACCCGAACATCCGCTACGTGGAGGAAAACGGGACGATGCACGCGCTCGCCGAAGACCTCCCGTGGGGGATCGACCGCGTGGACGCCGAGGTGGCACATTCGAACGGCTACCTCGGCGCTGGGGCGGACGTGGCGATAATCGATACCGGTATCGACTCCGATCACCCCGACCTACAGGACTATCTCGGGGCGGGTGCGTATGCGGTTTCGTGTTCGTCCGGCGAGTGTCAACAGGGCTGGGACGACGACAACGGCCACGGCACCCACTGCGCCGGTATCGCGGCGGCGAACGACAACGCTCAGGGCGTCGTCGGCGTCGGCCCGAACATCACGCTCCACGCCGTGAAAGTCCTCAACTCGCAGGGAGGGGGGTCCATGTCCGACATCGCGGCGGGCGTCGAGTACGTCGCCGACCAAGGCTGGGACGTCGGCAGCATGAGCCTCGGCGGGTCGACCGGTTCGGCGACGCTCCGGGACGCGTGCCAGTACGCCGTGAACAACGGCGTGTTCGTCGTCGCCGCAGCGGGTAACTCGGGGCCGTGTACCGACTGCGTGGGCTACCCGGCGGCCTACCCCGAAGTCATGGCGGTCGGGTCGACGAACAGCTCCGACGGCCTCTCGTACTTCTCAAGCACCGGCCCGGAAGTCGAAATCGCCGCACCCGGCAGCAGCATCTACTCCACGTACCCCGACGAGGCATACGACACGCACTCGGGGACGTCGATGGCCTGCCCGCACGTTGCCGGTGCCGCCGGTCAACTGATGGCACAGGGGTACTCGAACTCCGGTGCCCGCAGCCAGTTGACGAACACGGCGGAGGACATCGGTCTGGCGAGCAACGAGAGCGGGTCGGGTCTTCTCGACGTCGCTGCGGCGCTCGGTCTCAACTCCACCGACAACTGATCGCCACGGGCGGGGGACAACCTTTTCGAGACAGGACGGAGAAGGGGAAACAATGACGCTCGAAAGCGACGTGACGGCGACGACGGACGGCACGGTCGAGTTCGAACTGACGGTTCGAAACCCGGATACCGATTCGAGAAACGTGACGTTCAGGAGCGGACTCAAGGCGGATTTCGCCGTCCTCGAAGACGACGCCGAAATCTGGCGCGCGAGCGACGGGCGAATGTACACGCAGGCACTCCAGTCCGAATCGTTCGATCCGGACGTGGAAAAGACGTTCGAGGGAGCGTGGCCGGACCCGCGTCCGGGCCAGTACACCGTCGTCGCGACGCTCGAAATCGTGGAAGAGGACGTGGAAGCGAGAACGGATTTCAGCGTTTGATCGCTTTTCGAGTCAGTTCGCCAGTTCGTCGTACAACTGTTCGGCCGCTGCCCGAACCGCTTCGTCGCTGCTCTGGGTAGGGTTCCACCCGAGCGCGGACAGCTTTTCGATGGAGAGGCGCATCTTCGGGACGTCACCGGTCCACCCGCGGTCGCCGCCGGTGTACTCGTACTCGGGGTCGAGGTCCATCACGTCGGCCACGATGTCGGCGATGGCGTTGACCGAGGTGGTCGTCCGCGTGCCGAGGTTGTAGGTGTTCAACTCGTCGTCCGCGTTCTCGACGATGTGGCACATCGCGTCGATACACTCATCCACGTGTAAGTAGGATTTTTCCTGTCGTCCGTCGCCGAGGATGGTCAACGACTCGGGGTCTTCGAGTAGTTTCTCGATGAAATCGGGGATGACGTTGCCCCGTTGGTGTGGTCCGACGATGTTGGCGAATCGATACATCCACACATCGAAGTCGTAGGAGTGGGCGTAGGTCGAGATGATGCCCTCGTCCGCGAGTTTGCTCGCACCGTAGATGCTGATGGGTTCGAGCGGCGCGTAATCTTCGGGTGTCGGCATCGGTGCCTCGCCGTACACAGTCGAGGACGACGTGAACGCGAAGTTCGTGACGCCCACCTCGTGCATTCGTTCGAGGATGTTGTACGTCATTTCGCCGTTCTCCTCGAACAGTCGACGCGGACGCGAGTAGTTCGTGTCCGTGTACGCCGCGAAGTGAAACACCATGTCGAGTTCGTCGGTGACGACGTCCGCCACGTCGTCCTCGTCGGTCATGTCCGCTTGGACGAACCGGACCCCGTCGGGAACACGCTCTCGGTTTCCCTTCGAGAGGTCGTCGACAACCGTTACCCCGTTCGATTCGGAGAGACGCTTAGCGAGGTGGGAACCGACCAAACCGGCACCGCCGGTTACGAGAACTCGTTTACCGGAGAGTTGCATGCACCAATCTGTGTCGGTTCCCGGCAAGTGTGTTCCGGTCCTCTACAGGGAGAACGAAATTCGACCGAAAGGCGATTAGTGAAACCTTTCTTTATTTTTCATCTACGTCCAATAATACTTATACTCTACTATTGGTGTGTTTATCAGTATGCCAGCTGAGACGTACGGTCCGATATGTTTGTTACCAGCACTGCTAGCCATCGTGTTGACGCTCGTCTCACGACAAGCGTTGCTCTCGTTGTTCGCGGGTATCTGGCTCGGCGCAACGATTCTCGTCGGATGGAACCCGGTGGCCGGTGCCGCTCGAAGTTTGCAATTCGTGGTGACGAACGTCACCTCGACGTTCAACGTCAAACTCCTGTTGTTCACCTTCCTCATCGGCGCGATGCTGGGAATGATATTCCTCTCGGGCGGGATGGGGTCGGTGGCCGACGCCATCGTCAAGCGGGTGAAAACGAGCCGTCAGGCCCAACTCGGGACCTCGGTGCTCGGGATGCTCATCTTCTTCGACTCCTACGCCAGCACCATGATCTCCGGTTCGGTGATGCGCCCCGTGACCGACCGCTTCGATGTCAGCAGAGAGAAGTTGGCCTACATCCTCGATTCCACGACCGCTCCGACCGCGAGCATCGCCGTGGTCTCGACGTGGCTCGGCTACGAGGTCGGTCTCATCAAACAGCAGTTCGACGCGCTCGGAATCGACAGGAGTCCGTTCGTCGTATTCGTGCAGTCCATCCCGTTCCGCTTCTACAGCCTCTTCGCGCTGGTGTTGGTGTTCGTCATCGTCCTCACCGACTGGGACTTCGGTCCGATGCGGGCCGCCGAACGCCGCGCACGGAACACCGGGAAGGTCCTCGGCGACGACGCCAACCCGCTGATGGAGACGCAGGCGAGCGACATCGAGACGCCCGACAGCGTCGATCCGCGCTGGTGGTACTTCGTCTCACCCATCCTCGTTCTCATCGCCGTCACCGTGTTCAGCCTCTGGTTCACGGGCGGTGGAATGGGCGGTCGGTCGTTCAGCGACGCGCTGAAGAACGCCGACACCGCCAGCGCCATCCTCTGGGCGGCGTTCGCCGGGTGCGGGACCATCCTCGCCATCCTCGTCGGACACGCCCGCATCGAACTCGACGAGATAAGCGACTCCATCTTCGAGGGGTTCAAAATGGTGATGTTCCCCGTCGCCATCCTCTCGTTGGCGTGGAGCATCGGGTCCGTCAGCCAGGAACTGCAGGTCGGTGACTACGTCGTCAGCGTTTCGAGGGGACTGATCACACCTGAACTGCTGCCCGCGGTCATCTTCATCAGCGCCGCCATCATCAGCTTCTGCATTGGCACCTCGTGGGGAACGATGGGAATCCTGTTCCCCGTCGCCGTACCGCTAGCCCACACGCTCGGTTCTCCCCTCGTGATGGCCATCGGTGCTATCCTGACGGGGTCGCTCTTCGGCGACCACTGTTCGCCCATCAGCGACACCACCGTCATGTCGAGCATGTTCGCCGCGAGCGACCACGTCGACCACGTCAACACACAGATACCGTACGCCGTACTGGCCGCCGTGATAGCGACCGCCGCCTTTCTCGTCAGCGGCTACACCGGCATTCCGGTGGGGGTCACGCTCGCCCTCGGCGTCGCGCTGTTGGTCGGAACGACCTACTTCCTCTCCGAGTTCGTCGGCGTAACCGACGAACTGGGTGTCGCACAGACGTTCGAGTGAGATTCGAAACCTCCTAACCCGCTCGAACACCAGTTTCGGCCATGCACGACGAACCGTCGGTCACGGTCGTTCGTCTCGGCCACCGACCCGGACGCGACGAACGGATGACCACGCACGTCGGACTCACGGCCCGCGCGCTCGGCGCGGACCGCGTCGTCCTTCCCGACAACGCGGGCCAGTCACGGGAGACCATCCGCGACATCACCGACCGCTTCGGCGGCCCATTCGAGGTCGAACTGTCCGGCAGTCAGAAGGCGCTCATCCGAAACTGGGAGGGAACCGTCGTCCACCTCACGATGTACGGCGAGCGCGTACAGGACGTCGAACGAGACGTTCGAGAGGCGCACGACGACGAACCGCTCCTCGTCGTCGTCGGCGCGGAGAAGGTCACGTTCGACGTGTACGAGGCGGCGGACTGGAACGTCGGCGTTACCAACCAACCCCACTCCGAGGTCGCCGGACTCGCCGTCTTCCTCGACCGGTTGTTCGACGGCCGGGAACTCGACAGGGAGTGGGAGGACGCCCAACAGCGCGTCGTCCCCAAAGAGACCGGAAAGCAGGTGGAACCGGTCGAAGACGGGAAGTGATCGGTGACGATTCCCCGGCGAGTCGCGCTCGCCGGTTTCGAATGGTGCCCGGTTTCGACGCTCGGTCCCGTGACCACCCGGAACGACGAGCGGTGGGAGGAGGCGTGCGTTTCGGACGAGAGCCGACCGTATTTTTCGAGCGTTCGTGAGAAATTATATGCCCTCGGCCGACATACCGCGAAACGAATGGATTTCGCACCGAAGATCACCGTTCTCGCCGTTATTCTCGCGGTCGTCTCCGCCATTCTCGCGAATCGAGTGTTTCACAACCGACCGCTATCGGTGCTCGTCCTGTTGGTCGTCGGGTTCTTCCTCCCGTTAGTCCTCGGCGAACGGTACAAACGGATGCGTAACTAGCCCGATTTTCCACAGCCGTCGTAGCTGTGCCCCACGAAACGCGGGCCTAACCCTCTCCTTCGTCGGCTTGCCAGCTAGCGTAGCACACGTTTCGGACGTGTTTCTCGGCAAGAACGTATAAGCGGCCGACCACCCGTTGTGTGGGTATGGTCGACGTCAGCGGACATTTGGCGATGGCGCTGTTGTTCGCCGCTCCCGCGTGGCTGCTGTGGGAACGGCGGGGAAGTCTCGCGTTCGCGGCGTTCACCCTCGTGACCGCGATGCTGCCCGATACGGACCTCGTGCTTCGACACCTGATTCCGGCCGTTCACCACCACGGCGTGACGCACACGGTGTTGTTCGTCACCGTCGCCAGCGTCGCGGCCGGTGCACTCACGGCGACCCTCCTCACCTCACGCTTCGAAGCGAGCCGGTGGGTGCGGAGCGACAGGATCGACGAGGAAACCGTGTTCGTGTTCGCCACCGCCGGATTTCTGATCGGCGGCATGAGCCACCTGTTCGCCGACCTCCTCTCGGCACCCGACATCGCCCCGCCGTTGTCGCCGCTCTGGCCGGTGTACACCGAGCCGATAATCATCGACGTCATCTACTACGATTCGCCGATATGGAACTTCGGCCTCTTCGGGGTCGCGCTCGCGGTTCACTTCGCGCTCTTCCGCTCCGAACGTTCGCCGATCGAGACGCGCTACAGGATCGGCGACACGTAGCGTCGCGCGACGTTCGACCCGACGGAGTACGATGGACTCGTCCGGCAGGACGGTGAATGGCGACGCACCTGCGAACACACGACGAAGTCGCGGTTCATCCGTCTACGTCTCTCGGCGTCGGCGGCTCGATTCGTATAAAATTGGAAAAGTGTCGATTCGCGATACGCTCGTACTAAAAACGATGTTGTGGGATGGGGGATTACGCCGACGAATTGCCGCTAGTGGTCGTCGTTCCGCCACCACTTCCGCTCCCGATGCTGGTGCTCAGCAGGTTGAGTTCGCTGCTGAAGATGGACGCGTTGCCGCTGAAGCGTCGCGTGTCGCCCTGGCTCAGGGACTGGCCACCTTGTTTGAACATGAAGGTGGTGATCGAGCCCTGTCCGCCGTTGCCCCCGCCGAGCAAGTAGCGGATGATGTAGCCGCTGTAGTTGTCCGGCTGACTGATCTCCGGCACGTTGCCGCCACCGGGTCGTTCGAGGAGACGAACCGTCGTCGCCGCTTCCAGCGTGTTGACGACCCGGAACTCGACGTTCGGGTGGTAATCGTAAGTGTAGACCAGTACGTTGGTGGACTGCGCCGAAGCGCTTCCGGCGCTTCCCAATCCCAGTGCGAGCGCACCCGTCGCGAGTGCACCTTTCTTCATGAACGAGCGTCGGTCTTTCGATTCGACGTGTTCTTGTGTGTCACTTTCGGTCATTGCTACCTCGCCTCCGGTCTATGCCGGACTCGCTGATAAAGGGCATAGACGTTTCAGTTTGCCAATCATATCCTACCGACGGTTCATCCGGAACGTTCTACGTTACACCGGCGATATTGGTGATTACGAGGAGTTTCGAGGAGCCTGAACCACCTTTGTTCGGGTCGACGGCCATGCGGACGCAGGACGGTTCCTGCCTGCGTCCGCGACCCTTCGACGGGTGGACCGTTCCTCATCGGGGTGTCGCTTTCGCTTTCCGTCGGCGATCCTTCGGTACCTGTCCCCCTCGATGTCGAACCGAGACAACCACCGAGGCGGCCACTGCCGGTGGCCGCGAGGAGCGACGGCGGGGGAGGGAGTCGGACCGTTCCGTATCCACGGAGCTGTTCGGTAGTACTGCTTTGCGTGCGCGGAAGACATCTCCGTACTGTATTCCACTTCGAAAAATTCCTCCGACGGTCATACTCGGCGGGTCGGCGCTTTCACGCCGAACCCGTAGTGGCGTTCGTCGAGGACGCGTTGCCGGAGTTCCCCGACCCGTCTCGTTTCTGCTTGCGGAGCCACTGCTGGTATCGCTCCGGGCTGACGACTTTGACCGTCGCGAGCATCTTCGAGTGACCCGTTCCGCAGAACTCGGCGCAGTAGAGACGATAGGTACCCGTGTCGGTGAGGTGGGTTCTGTACGTGTTCGTCCGGCCGGGAAACGCGTCCTCCTTGATCCCGAGTTCGGGGATGTGGACGGAGTGAACCACGTCCTTCGAGGTGATGGTAAAGAACACCGTTCGGTTCGCGGGGAGGACGAGCGTGTTTGTCGTCGTCACGTTGCTGTCGGGGTATTCGAACATCCAGAACCAGTTCTGTCCGACGATGTGAACGTCGACGGCGTCGCTTCCCGCGTGGCTCTGTCCCGGTTGGGTCGAAACCATCGGACTGGTGAGAACCATGTACGACGACGCCCCGACGAACAGCAGGACGACGGCGACGGCGATGGTCCACGTGATTTCGAGGCGGCGGTTCTGTTTGGTCGGCTTCGGGTCGTCGTTGTCGTGGAACTTGATCATCGCGTAGAACAGCGCGGCCTCGACGATGACGGCGAGCGGAACCGCGACCCAGAGCAGTTCGTGATGGAGGTTACGGAGCAGTCTTTCGGTGGCGGAGTTGTACTCCGCGGCGGGCGCGAAGACGGAAACCACGGCGACCAACAGCGGAATCGGGAGGACTCCCCACAGACGAGTCAGTCTCACCGTTCTCCCTCCCGTTCCTCCAGTCGCCTTTCGAACCACTGCCACTCGCGCGAGAACTGGTCGGTCTTCTTCAGGTCCCACACGTCGGCATCACGAACCGGGTCGCCCATCCGGTACGACTGGACCATGTTCCAGAGCCAGACGATGACGCCGAGGCCGATGATGTACGCGCCGACCGTCGCGACCTGCTGGAGGAACGTGAACTCGGGAGGATACGTCGCGTATCGCCGCGGCAACCCGAACGCCCCCAAGAACAGCATGGGGAAGAACGTCGTCCAGACGCCGACGAACGTCAATCCGACGTGGACGAGCGCCAGTCGCTGGTTATACATCTTGCCGGTGAGAATCGGGAACCAGTAGTAGCTTCCCGCGAACATCGCGAAGATGATGAGGCCCATGATGACGAGGTGGAAGTGACCGACGACGTACCACGTGTCGTGCATGAGGAGGTCCACGGGAATCGACGCGAGGAACACGCCGGTGATCCCGCCGACGATGAACGTACTGACGCCGCCGATGCAGAACAACATCGGTGCCGTAAAGCGGATGTTCCCGTTCCACATGGTCGCGATCCAGTTGAACGTCTTTATCGAACTCGGTACCGCGATGGCGACGGACACTATCATGAAGGACATCCGAAGGCGCGGGTCGATGCCCGTGGCGAACATGTGGTGGGCCCAGACGCCGAACGAGAGCACGCCGATGGCCAGCGTCGTGTACACCATGTAGCGAAAGCCGAACACCTTTCGCCCCGTGAATTTGGGAAGGATGAGGCTGACGAGCGTGAGTCCCGGGAGGACGATGATGTACACCTCCGGGTGGCCGAAGAACCAGAACAGGTGTTGCCACAGGATCGGCCCGCCGTTTTGAATCGCGTAGAACGTCGTCCCGAAGTTCCGGTCGAGCAGCAGCATGATGAGGGCGCTTCCGAGCAACGGGAAGGCGAACAGGATGATGCCGCTCATCGTCAGGATGCCCCACGAGAAGATATCGACGTTCGCCCACGGGACGTCGTCGTCGCGTTCGAGCAGGATGGTGATGATGAAGTTGATGGCGGCTAACGTCGTTGCGATACCCGACAGGTGAATTCCGAGAAGAAGGATGTCCGTCTCGGGATTCGTCGTCATCGTGGAGAGCGGCGGGTACAGCGTCCACCCGAGTTCCGGCGGTCGAATCGCGAAGAGAAAGCCGAGGTCCATGCCGATGACGTGAAATAGCCGTCCGACGATTTCCGACGTGAGTCCCAGTCGGACGAGGAGCAACGAGGGGGGTAGCAACCAGAACGCGATGGCGTTCAACCGCGGAAACGCCATGTCGTCGGCACCGACGAGGATGGGGATGAAGTAGTTCCCGATACCCGTGAAAACCGGCGTGACGAACAACAACAGCATCGTCAACCCGTGCGTCGTGAAAAGGGCGTTGTACGTTTCGACCGTCCACACGGTCGCTTCCGGGTTCAACAGTTCCGTCCGCATCATCATCGCGTCTGTGGCCCCCCACAACCCCGCGAGGGTTCCGAAGATGAGATACAGAACGCCGATTCGGCGGTGATTGATCGTCAACAGCCACTTGAGAAGGTCCGAGACGTTCGGAATATCCATCTCCTCTTCGGTGACGACGCTGCCACCGTCCGCCCGTGCTCCGCGTGAAATCCCCCCGAATCGGCGGAAGACCACCGTCGTCCCCCCGACGAGGGCGACGACGACGAGGATCAACGGGATGCTCGTCACTACAACACTCCCCCAGAAGTGGTTCCGATTACCATGAAAATCACGTGCCTAATGACCTGAACTGCACACATAAACTTTGTTGCGGGGTTGAAAGACAGGTATGAATTACCACATGAGGTGGGTTGGTGAAAGCGGCAGCGACGTGGATGCAAGCGAATTTCGCTCGGCCGCAGGGTGGGCGGCGTCGAACTCACACACCGCTGTTCGCGGGCCGAGCGGTCGTCATCGGTTCGGTCCACCCGTACAGCAGTCCCAGTGTGAACCCGTACGCGAGATGGGCGAGGAGGGTCACGACCAGATAGAACAGCACCAAGATGACGTCCATCTGTGCGCTCCCGATGAGGATGAAGGCTATCCAGAGGACCGTCGCGAACACCATTCCCTTCACTGCCGGGTCGTTTTCCGGCGGGAGATACCCGTTGACGTAGACGAAAACGACCGGCCAGACGAGGATGCCGAAGACGAGGAACAAGATGACGCCCAAACCGACCTCCCCGGAGACGCCGAAGAAGCGAGAGAGGGCTTCGAACAGCGAGAGCTTCGACCGCGTTTGTACGTCGATGATGAGTAGCGCGAAGATCATCACCGTCGTTGCTATCACTCCAGAACCGGTCGCGCGTAGTATCCTGTGCATCGGTGGTCCGTGTGAATCTCCGGTGTCGTTCTCCGTACCGTGCTCCCCGTTGTCACACCCACCGACGGTATCGAGGGTAATCATACCTTCGCCCGCTGTCCGACCGCTCTCGGCGAAACCGCATCGCCACAGTCCTTTTGCGTCTCGCCGAAGTACCGCTCACAATGGTTCGGTCCCCATCGACGAGCAGGCGAGGTATGCTCAGACTCGTCGGCGGCGGTTCGGTCGCGACGCTTTCCTCTCTCGCCGGATGTTTCAACTTCAACGCGCCGGAAAATCCCGCCTCGGGTGCGTTCTCCCACGAGGAGTACACGCTCGGCGCGAAGATGACCGGATGGCGTGGTATCGAACCCGAGGAGATAAACGGCGAGTTGAACCCCGAACTCAAGTTTCGCCCGGAAAAATCCATCTGCGTCCGGTTCAAAAACCTCGACGGCCTCCGACACAAACTCGTCATCAAGAACAGTATGGAAGATACGCTCGAGGAGTCCCCCGTCTCCTCGAAGGAGGGCGAAACGGTGTCGATGACGTTCGAGTCGAGCCAAGAGATGACGACCTACATCTGCCCGTATTACTCCGTGCAGATGGTCGGTACCATCCTCTGTACGAAGTATTAGAACTGTACGACCCGTCACCGACTCGCCGGTACCCCCGTGTCGTGTTTCTCCTCCGACTCCTCGCTTTCCTCCTCCGAATCCGCGGCGAACCATTTTCTTACCCGGTTCGCGGTTTCCGATTCGCCGTCGGTGGACTCGCTGACGAGTTTGACGAGGACGTACGTCACCGGCCCGAGTACGATCAGCGGGACGAGATGGAGGCCGAAGATTTCGGTTATCAAGAACCAGTCCTCCCATCCCCACGGGTTGTACGCGATGAAGAGGGCAGTCAGTGCGACGATAATGGTCAACGGAACGACGTTTGGCACGCTGTCCGATAACTGCTCGCGGGTCAATCCGAGCATGTGAACGTCTCCACGGGCCGTTCACCGTGGTGCGTAAATAGGCTGTTGGCGGGGAGGGGTCGATCAGTCTACGGCATATCGAGCGAGGCACCGATGTACAGAGCGGTGACGAGGACGAGCCAAACGCCGTCCACGAAGTGCCAGTACATCGAGACGGTGCTTATCGAGGTCATTTTGTCCGCGGAATACTGGTTCAGGAACAGTCCGCGAACGAGGACGATTGTCAGCAGCAGGACGCCGAGCGTGACGTGAAGGCCGTGCAGTCCCGTCAGGCCGAAAAAGCCGCTCGCGAAGATACCGCTCGAAATCGTGTATCCCTTCTCGACGATGAAGTCGTAGTACTCGTACACCTGTCCCGCGAGGAACGTCGCCCCGAGGAGGACCGTGATGCCGAGCAGTTGAACGAACCGCTCGTGACGGTCCTGCTGAATCGCCCGGTGGGCGTAATGCATCGTCACGCTGCTCGTCACGAGGAGCGCCGTGTTGATGACGAGAATCGGACTCAACAGTTCGGGAACCGTCCCCCGCGGCCACGGATGAGCGCGGACGTAGAAGTAGTAGGTAAATCCCCCGCCGAAGGTGCCGACTTCGGTCAGAAGGAACAGTACCATCGCCGTCCGGAGCGTCATGGTGTCGTGGCGGTCGGTTCCGCGGAACCAGTATCGGTAGATGAACCCCTGATACACCCAACCGAAGAGTCCGGTCACGAACCCACCCATTCCGGCGAAAAAGAGTATCAAGCCGGGCCAGCGCGGGAGCAGTTGGTCGCTCCCGAACGTCAGCACGATGATGGACGCGCCGAGGTACATCGTTCCGACGCCCGATGCGCAGACGAACGGCCAGACGCTCGTCTCCTCGACGTCGTACGGCCATTCGAACACGCCCGGGTCCTCCTCCATCTTCTCTCGTTCCACGGACCGCGGACCGGTGCCGGTCGACTCGTCGGTCATCCGTCCACACCTCCCACTGGAACCGGGTATCGGACGACAGGCATGGATTACGAACTCAACCTTCTGGGATATAACGTCGTTGCCCGTTCGGTGCGGTGATGACGGTAGTATGACCGGAGTAGCCAGCAGGACTAAGTAAAATCTCGTGATACGCGTATGCGGTGTGTTATTCAATGTTCCGTCGCACGATTTGTCATAAGAAAACGGCCATAGAAGGCCTCAAACCGAGGCAGACATGAGTTCCGATCCGATTTGGGAGAGTTCACGAGACGAAGGTGGCCCCGACCTTCCGCTGAACGAGTACATCAACACGGGGACGGCGAACGACCCCGATGTGGGATCGACCGACCGCGCCGCCGTTACGGTCGATGGGGAGACGGTGTCGGTGGAGAAAGAAGCGACGCTCCTCGACGCGGTCGAACAGGTCGAGACGGACGGCTATGTTCCGGCGCTCTGTTCGTACGACGAGGACGAGCGAATCGGTCCCCGAAGCGAGTGCCGGACGTGCATGGTCGAAACCGAGGAACACGGTATCGTCCCGTCGTGTAGTTTCCCGGCGGAGGACGGGATAACGATCAGTACGGACGCCGAGGAGGCCGCGAACGCTCGGGACGTGAACTTGGACCTCCTCCTCTCGGACCACAACCTCAGGTGTACGACCTGCGGGAAGAACGGTCGCTGTGACCTACAGGACGTCTCCATCGAAAACGACGTGGTGGAACCGCGATACGGCGTGTTCGACGACCGGGACGAGTACGAACCCATCGACGAGTCATCGCCGTTCATACAGATCGACCGCAACAAGTGCATCCTCTGCAACCGTTGCGTGGAGGCCTGCAACGACGTCCAAGTCGAGGGGGTCCTGCGTATGGAGGGGAACGCGGGCGAGACGCGTATCGGCTTCCAGAACGGCGCGGAGACGATGATGGAATCGACCTGCGTCTCCTGCGGTCACTGCGCGACGGTGTGTCCGACCGGGGCGCTCGTCGAACAGAACATGACCGACATCGCCACGATTCCGGTGCCCGGATTCAACCAACACAACAGCATCGGCAAGGCGATCGGCGAGGACTACGAGCATCAACCTCGGCAGATGACGCCGATGAAAGAGCACCGAAAGGGTCGCAAAGGGGGTGCCGAATCCGACGATGACTGACGAAACACCGGGAACGAAGGGTTCAGAGGACGGCAGCGAGAAGAAGGGGGTTGCGGGATTCATGCAGCGGGCGAAGAAGCAGGCCCAAACCGCGGGCGAGAAAGTCGGGGAAAGCAACGCGTTCGAACCCGTCGAACACGTCGCCGAAAGTTTCGCCGCGAACACCATGTCCGAGGGCCGCCTGTTCGACATGGCGGACGCCTTGAGCGATTACCGACTCAGCGAGGTCGACGTCACCGACACGACGTGTGGCTACTGTGCGGTCGGGTGCCGGTTCGACATCTACTCGAAGGACGGCGAAATCCTCGGCGTGCGCCCCAACCCCGAGAAAGCACCGATAAACGGCATCTCGACGTGTGTAAAGGGGAAGTTCGGCTACAAGTACGCGGACAACGACGACAGGCTTACGCAACCGCTCATCAAGGAGGACGGCGAGTTCAGGGAAGCGTCGTGGGACGAAGCACTCGACCGAGTCGCGGAGGGCCTCTCCGAAATCAAAGACGAACACGGTCCGGGCGGATTGGGACTGGTCTCTTCGTCCAAGACGACGAACGAAGCGAACTACCTGATGCAGAAGTTCGCCAGGCAGGCCCTCGGGACGAACAACATCGACAACTGCAACCGACTCTGTCACTCCCCGACCGTCTCAGGACTGTCCCAAACGGTCGGCTTCGGTGCCGGTTCGGTCGGCACCGACGCCCTCGAAAATACGGACTGTTATCTCATCACGGGGTCGAACACCACGGAGGCCCACCCCGTACTGGCGACCCGCATCAAACAGAACGTGAGGGACAACGACGCGGACATGTTCGTCTTCGACCCGCGGAAGGTCCAGATCGCGCAGTTCGCCACGCAGTATTCCCGAATCGAACCGGGATACGACACGGTGTGGATAAACGGACTGATCCACCACATCCTCGAAAACGACCTGCACGACGAGGAGTTCATCGAGGAACGGACCGTCGGGTTCGAGGACGTAAAGGAGTGTGTCCAGGACTTCACGCCCGAGTTCGTCGAGGAGAAGACGGGCGTGCCGCCCGAAGAAATCAAGCACGCCGCGGAGACCATCGCCGAGGCGGATTCGTGTACGTTCTGCTGGACGCTGGGGTTGACCGAACACAGCCACGGAACGGAGAACATCATCTCGATGGCGAACCTCGCGCTCGTGACGGGTCACGTCGGAACCGAAAAATCCGGTCTGGCGCCGTTCCGCGGCCAGAACAACGTGCAAGGCGGTGGCGGCGACATGGGGCCGGTTCCCGGGAACTTCCCTGGCTATCAGAAGGTGACGAACGACGACGCGCGCGAGAAGTTCGAGGAGGCCTACGGCGTGGACCACCTCCCGGACGAGGAGGGCCACACCATCACCGAACAGTTCCTCGCCGCCGAGCGCGGCGAGATTCGGGGCATGTTCATTCAAGGCGAGAACGTGGTGTACTCCGAACCGAACGTCAGCCACGCCGAGGAAATCGTCGACGAGTTGGAGTTCCTCGCGGTCCAAGACATCTTCCTCACCGAATCCGCGAAGTACGCCGACGTCGTCCTGCCCGCGAACGCCCCCGTCGAGACGAACGGGACGTTCACGAGTTCGACGCGCCACGTCCAACTCGTCAAGCGTGCCATCGACCCGCCCGGAGAGGCGAAACCCGACTGGGTCATCACGCAAGAACTCGCAAAGCGGTTCGGCTACGACTGGGGCTACCGAAACCCGAGCGAGATAATGGACGAGATCAACGATCTCACGCCGATTTACGGCGGCATCACCCACGAGCGCCTCGAAACCGAGGGGAGCATCCCGTGGCCGTGTTGGGACGAGGACCACCCGGGGACGCCTCACCTCTACATGGAGGAGTTCAACACGGACGACGGGAAGGCCCACATGTTCCCGACCACCGCCTCCGGGCCGGTCGAAGCGGACATGGACGACGAGGACTTCCCGCTGGCGATGACGACCGGTCGCGTCCTCTACCAGTATCACACGGGGACAATGACCAACCGGGAACCCGGTATCCGCTCGTACACCGACGAGTTGTTCGTCGAAATCCATCCCGACACCGCCGAGGAACTCGGCATCATCGACGAACAGGAGGTCGAAATCACGTCCCGGAAGAACTCGATTACGGCCATCGCACAGATCACCGAGCGGCCGGGGCGGGAGGACGTCTTCGTTCCGATGCACTACTTGGGAGGAGACGTCGCCAACGAACTCACGGACGAGAAACACCTCGATCCACAGGCGCACGTCCCCGAGTACAAAGTCACGGACGTTCGGGTGTCCCCCGCCGGGGACGGCGAACGGAGCGAGGAACAGAAAGTCGCCGCAGACGACGACTGAACGAAATCCCATCACAATTTAGCACCATGCCAGACAATCCAACCGCGACCGACCACGAGTGTCAATTCTGTCACGAATCGTTCGACACGGAGGACGAACTCCGCGACCACATCAGCGAACAACACATGGGATCGGTATGAACCGTTCGTACACCGTCAAGCGGCTCCTCGGCATCGACGACGGTCTCGTCGGCGTCCAAAACGACCGCGAACACGACGTGCACGAGTGTACCGTCTGCGGGGCGCAGTTCGAGACGATGAGCATCACCTGCCCGGAGTGTGGAAGCCACCTCTTCCGGACGAAAACGGTCGTTCCAAACGCGTTGTTCATCCTACTCGTCATCATGGCGCTCGCCGGATTGGGCGTCGCATATAACGTCCTCGAAGGTGACGTTCCAAAGGGATGAGCCGGAGAGAAGCGCCGGACGACCCCGTCGAAAGCGTCTGTCCACGCTGCTCGGTGGGCTGCCGGCTTCGATACAGCGAGCGACGCGGCGGAGCGGTCGGGTGTGACGGCGCGCCCGTCAACACCGAGGGACGGCTCTGTCGAAACGGAATTCAGGCGTTCGACGGGTTGGACGTCGAAAATCGCTTGACACAACCGTTGATTCGAGAGGACGGCGAACTCGTGGCCGCGACGTGGGACGAAGCGTTCTCCCGCATCGAAGACGAGTTCGAGCGAATCCTCGACCGATACGGATCGGACGCGCTCTCGTTTCTCGGCGCGCCGCGTTGTACCAACGAGGAGAACTACCTCCTCCAGAAACTCGCGCGCGTCCTCGGAACGAACAACGTCGATAACCGCGCCCGGATCTGTCACGGGTCGGTCGTCAGGGCGATGGTCGAGCGCTTGGGTTCGCCGGGGATGACGAACACGCTTTCCGACCTTCCCGAGGCGGACGTCTTCTTCATCGTCGGTGCAGATCCTGCCAAACGCCAGCCTATCGCCTTCAACTCGTACGTTCGCCCGGCGGTCAACAACGGCGCGACGCTGATTCAAATCGATCCGGGGGAGAACGAGACCACGCGACTCGCCGACGTCCACGTCGCGCCGAATCCCGGCACCGACGCGCTGTTCGCGAGGGCCGTCGTCGCCGAACTCCTCGACATGGAACTGATCGACGGGACGTTCGTGACCGAACGGACGGCGGATTTCGATGCGTTCGCGGAATCGCTCGAAGGCCTTTCCGCCGAGGCGTGTGCCGACCGAACCGGCGTCGATGCCGAAACGGTTCGCGGCGTCGCCGAAGCGTTCGGCCGCGCCGACCGCGCCGCCGTCATCGCCGGGACGGGGGCCGAGGAGGACGACCATCGGGGAACAGCGACGGCGGACGCGCTCATCGACCTCCTCCTCGTGACGGGGAACATCGGCAAACGGGGAACCGGGATGAACCTCCTCCGCGGCCTCACCAACGAACAGGGGGCGAACGACGTCGGCTGTCGTCCCTCGACGCTTCCGGGCTTTCGTCCCGTTTCGGATCCCGACGCGCGTGCAATCGTCGCCGAGGAGTGGGGAATCGACCCACCATCGAGCCCCGGCCTCTCGGAACTCGACGCGGTTGACGCGTTCGGCGACTCGATTCACGGTGCGTACGTCATCGGCGAGAACCCCGCCGTGAGCAAGCGGGAGACGCAGGCCGTCGCCCGGTCGCTCGAAGCGCTCGACTTCCTGCTCGTACAGGAGGCGTTCCCGACCGAAACGGTCGAACACGCCGACGTGGTGCTTCCCGTGAGCCTGTGGGCCGAAAAGAGCGGCACGGTGACGAACCTCGACCGGCAGGTTCAGCGAATGCGTCCGATAACGACGCCGCCGGGCGGGGTTCGACACGACCACGATATCCTCGTAGAAATCGGTCGCCGCCTCACCGACGCTCGATTCGAGTACGACCGACCGAGCGACGTCTTCGACGAACTCACGCGCATCAACCCGCTGTACGCGGGGATGTCCTACGAGGGAATCGGACACGGCAGTCAGCGCTGGCCGTTTCCCGCGGGTGCGGAGAAGGGAACCGAAATTCTGCACGCGGAGCGGTTCCGAACCGGTCGGCGGCGGACGCCGCTCGAACCGGTCGATGGGTTCTGGCGGCGCGAACGGCCGCCGAAATCGAAATAGTCGCTACGTTCGTTCTTCCGTTCGCCACTCCTCGCGGAGCAGGCCGTACTGAACGATGTCGCGGTGTTTCCCGTCGATGAACATGAACTCGCGTCGGCGGCCTTCCTCGGTAAAACCGAGCGATTCCAGTAAGCCACGGGACGCGTCGTTGAACGCGAAGGCTCCGGCACCGATTGCCGGGGCGTCGTACGTCCGAAACGCGTACTCGATGGCCAGCGAGACGGCCGCTTTGCCGTATCCATTTCCGTGTTCCTCGGGAATCAGCCAGTAGACGAGTTCCGGACGCTTCCACGCCGCGTCCTCCACGCTAACGCACCCGATTCGCCGCACGTCTTCCTCCTCCGAGGAACCCGGACCGGCATCGTCCCCGTCGAGGCAGACGAGAAAGCGGTCCGCGTTTTCCTCCTTCAGATATTCTTCGACCTCCCTACGGGTCCTGAGCGGTTTCCCCATCGGGTAGCGGATTTCCGGGTTCGTCGCCTCGCGCTGGACGAACGAGACGTCTTCCTCTTCCACAGTCCTGAGCGTGATTCGTTCGTCGCCGTCGATGCGTGCGCCGGGCATTGGACCACTGTTTCGGAAGCCCCGTAATATGTTTTCCGTGATGAATTTTCGCGGCGGACGAATCCGGACGGCCGACGTTCGCCGCTCGTCCGTTCCGAAATCGCGAACGATTTTCGCTCCGAAAGTTGTCGCACGCTAAAGTTGTCGTACGACAACCGAATTCGTATTTCGGTTCCGACCGGAGTATCGACCACAGTGAGCGAAACCGTTCCTCCCTCCGAAGCCATGCTGCGATGGTGGACGAACCTCGAAAACGACTGGCAGGCGGTCTGTCTCGGACTGATTCTCCTGCTCGCCGTCTCGCTCGGCGTCTCGATTCCGTGGTGACGATGCGACGGACGTTCGTTCCGGGACTCGCGGTCCTCCTCTGTGTCGGCCTCCTCGCCCGTCTCGTCGCGTCGACCGTGGGACTCAACTACCTTATCGTGACGATACTCCTCGGGTTGCTCATCGGCAACGTCTACGGGGTTCCCGACTGGGCACGACCCGGCGTCGAGACCCACAAAGTCTGGCTCGAAGCCGGAATCGTCGTCATGGGCGCAAGCGTCGCCTTGGACCGCGTTATCGCCGCCGGGCCGACGATCCTGCTCCTCGTCGTCGCGACCGTCACGATGACGATTCTGGTTGTCGAACTCCTCGCCCGAGTCGTCTTCTCGATCCACGAGGAGACCGGGTCCCTGTTGGCCGCCGGTTCGGGAATCTGTGGGGTGTCCGCCGTCGTCGCCATCGCCGAGAGCATCGACGTGGACGAGACGCACGTCGCGTACGCCGCGGCGACGGTCCTTCTCTTCGACTCGACCACCCTCTTCGTCTACCCGCTCGTGGGTCACGCGTTGGGACTTTCGAACACCGTCTTCGGGATTTGGGCCGGACTGACCATGTTCAGCACCGGACCCGTGACTGCCGCCGGGTTCACATTCTCGAAGACCGCCGGGGAGTGGGCACTTCTCGTGAAGCTCACCCGAAACTCGATGATCGGACTCGCCGCCATCGCCTACGCCGTGTACTACGCCCGCCGTTCCGGCGAACCGCCACGAAACGCCGGAGCCGACAAAATCGTCGAAACCGACGGAGGCGATGGAACCACCACGGATGCGCCCGGCGATTGGCGGTTCCTCTGGAGCACGTTTCCGAAGTTCGTCCTCGGATTTCTGGCCGTCCTCCTCGTCGCCAACCTCGGCCTCCTCTCGGAGGCACAGAGAACCTCCCTGTCGAACGCCTCCGACTGGGCGTTCCTCCTCGCGTTCGCCGGGTTGGGTCTGGAGACGCGACTCGACGAACTCCGTTCGACGGGGTACAAACCGATCCTCGTCGTCCTCCTCGCCCTACTCGTCGTGGCCACGGCGATGCTGGTGGTCGTACAGGCGCTGTTCTGACCGTAGTTCGGTAATATTCGACCACGGTCCACCGATGGCAGTCTTTTTATCCGAGTGCCGACCTCATCGGGGTGAATGCGGGAGTTCACGTTCGCCATCGAGTACGAGGAAGGGGCCGACCCCATCACGGACGTCTTCATCGACCACCCGTCCGCCGTCGCCCACTCGCTCGATGGGTTCGTGACCGAAGACAGGTTTTGGCGAATCGAGCGCGTTTCCGGCCCCCAGTCCGCCCTCGACCGCATCGAGTCGGTCCGCTTCGACGATTCGTGTTGCGGCGAGTCGATAACCGGGCGAAACTGCGATGCCACCCGTTATCACGACGTCCTCGAACGGTCCTCGAACGAACTCGTCCTCTACACCTATCTGACGGACATTCGAGGCTGTGAATCGGTCCACACGCTCGCGGGAAAACACCTCCCGGCGGGGTTGATATTCGAAACCCGCCGTCGGGAATCCGCCCACTGGTGGCGCGTCCTGATGCGCTCGGACGAGCACGTCGGCGTGTTCTACGACGACCTCGGGGCGCGACTCGGGACCGGCCTCACGTTTCGGATGGGACACCTCCGGGACGCGGGCGGGTGGCGACAGGACTCGATAGCGACCGTCGCCATGCCGGAGGAACAGGAAGCGGCGCTCCGCGCGTCCATCGAAGCGGGCTACTACGAGACGCCGCGCGAAGCGACGCTGGACGAAATCGCCGCTGACCTCGACGTTCCGCGATCGACGCTCTCCTATCGGCTTCGACAGGCCGAGGCCCAACTCGCTCGCCGTTACGTCGGTGGAAACGAGGGCAACCGATGGCTCGAATGAACGGTCGGGGACGGCATGGGATTAATGCGGTTCCCACCACAACGTAGCACGATGACCAACGAAACCACCGACGCGCTGGTTTCCGTCGGCTGGGTGGTCGACCGACTCGACGAGTTTCGACGCGACGACCCCTCGTTTCGGCTCTTGGAGGTCGATATCGACCCGAGCAACTACGACGACGGCCACGTTCCGGGTGCGACGAAAGTGGACTGGAAGACCGAACTACAGGACTCCACGACGTTCGACGTACCGACGAAGGACGATTTCGAGGCGTTGCTCGGCGGACACGGGATCGACGAAGATAGCACCGTCGTCCTCTACGGCGACATGATGAACTGGTTCGCCGCCTACGCCTACTGGCTCCTCACGTACTACGGACACGACGACGTTCGATTGCTGAACGGGGGACGCGAAAGTTGGTTGGGCCGTGACGTACCGGTGACGGACGAGGTGCCACAGTTCACGGAACGGTCCTATGACGCGGCGGAGCCGGACGCGAGCATCCGCGCCGACCAACCGGACGTCCTGGACGCGATACCGGAAGATGCCTCGCTCATCGACGTTCGAACGCCGGAGGAGTATCGCGGCGAAATCCTCGCGCCTCCCGGATGGAACGAAGGGGTCCAACGCGGCGGCCACATTCCCGGCGCGGTCAACATCCCGTGGAGCCAAGTCGTCGATGACGAGGGTCGTTTCAGATCCGAAGCTGAACTCAGAACCATCTACGAAGGGGATGGCATCGACGGAACCGAGGAAGTGATCACCTACTGCCGTATCGGGGAGCGCTCCGCCCTGACGTGGTTCGTCCTCCACGAACTGCTCGGCTACGACGCCGTGCGCAACTACTACGGGTCGTGGGTCGAGTGGGGCAACACGGTCGGTGCGCCGATAGAGAAGGGCCAGCGAGCGGAAATTCGACAGCAATAGCTCCGGGAGAACCGTCGCTTATCGCTCGAACATGTTCGTAGCCACACCGATATGCGTCGCCAGCGAAGGGGACGTATGCCCCACGCACGAGTGAAGTTCAAGCCGCCGACGAGCGTGCCCGGCGGACCGTTCAACCACTCGGTCGAACATCCGGAGGACGACCTTCGAATCCTCAGCGCGTATCCGGGGGAGAACGGGTTGGTCGTCGTATTGGAGGCCACGACGACGGACCCGGGGAAAATCGTCCACCTCTTCGAGGACGTTCCGGTCGAGATGTTCTCCGAGGTGATACACCGCGACGAACGGACCGTCCTGCTCCAGTTTCAGTTGCCGTTCGTTCCGTCGGCGTACCGCGCCGTCTTCGCTTCCAAGAACCTGCCGCAGTTCCCCTACGTCCTCGAAGACGGCTGGATGGTCTGCGAACTCACGACCACACACGAGCGCCTCTCCCGGTTCAAGGACGAACTCGAACGCAGCGGATTCACCTTCGTCGTCGACTGGATTCGGCAGTCGGCCGATCCCGAGGACCTTCTCACCGATCGCCAGCATCGCTTCATCACCCGAGCTATCGAGAAAGGGTACTACGACACGCCGAGGCGGTGTTCTCTCACGGAGTTGGCCGGCGAGTTGGACGTGAGCAAATCGACACTGAGCGTCGTGCTTCACCGCGCCGAGGAGACGGTGATAACTGAGTTCTTCGCCGAATCCGACTGACTTCTCGCGCGTGGACGTACCGAACCAACCGACGAACTCCCCGCAATACCGCCGTGATGAACATGTTCGAACGAATCTTGAGGGAGTATCGACCCGTTCGTTTACTCGATGGCTCGAACATCATGCCCCATTCAGTCGAAGTTGAATGGCACCGAATGCGGTCGAAGCGAATCGGGAGAACAGTACGGACGGCAACCGCGGCGGGGACCGCCCCGCTTCGTCGTCCTCGGCATCGGTATCGCCCTCGGTATGGTCGCCTCGCGGAAGCTCGAATTCGGTTCCGAGAGCGAGTAAGCCCCTTTCACAGGGACTGTTTTTGCGGAAAACACGGACGTGAGAATTCCCCACTGAAAACACCCGTTCGGAAAATCGACCTCCGAAATTGCGGAGATACCGCCGCAGTTCTATATAGCGAAATAGAATTCATCAATTCGAAACGGGACAACCCAAACAACATACATAACTGAAAATTTATAATTATTGTCGCTCAATCCGGTCGGAATACCCGACCATCGAGACGACACCACGACAGGAGAGCGTAGTTCCAAGCTCCCGTGAGAAAACCGCCGTTCGAGAAGCGTTCCCGGCACAACCACCACCGCTGCCGGCGAACGCTTCAGTTCACAAAAGCGAGTAGATGTTCTCCTCGTACACTTCCCGCACCCTATCGCCCCAGTTGTGCGTGTAGGTGTCGATGATGTCGCTCGCCACGTCGCCTCGGAGGTATTTCACGATACCGCGGTCCCCGGTCCGGTCGCGGAGGTGCGTCGTGAAGAAGTGCCGGAAATAGTGGGGTGTGACGTTCTCCTCCGCGCCGCCGCCGGTTCGATACCATCCCGCGTCGCGAGCGTGGTGCTCGACCGCGTTTCGGATCATCTTCGGCGTGAGTCGTTGCCCCCAATCGCCGCTCGTGCTGACGAACAACGGTTCCGCGGGGGAAGGGGAATCCGGTCGAATCGCCAACCACCGAACGAGTACCCGTCGGAGTTCGTCGTCCACCGGAACGACGGTGTCGCGCTTTCGCTTGTTCGAGGCGGTGCGTTCCTCGCCGTTTATCACCTGCCCGCGAACCGCGTCGGTGGCGACGAAGATGGAATCCGGTCGGCCGTCGAGACGCGGGCGCGTTCCGAGGGTGTACGCCGACCGAACGTCCTCGTCGGCGAGGTTCACGTCCCGCAAATCGAGGTTGCTCACCTCGCCGACACGCATCCCCGTCTTCAACAGCGTGCAAACGACGGCGCGCTCTAACGGATGGGTGACTCGCCCGACGAACCCGCGCATGTCCTCGATAGAGATTTCGCGTCGGGTCGGGTCCTTGTCGACGGATTCGTGCATCTCCTCGACGACGAGCGCCATCGGGTTGGATTCGAACGCGCCGACCTGCGTCATGTACGCGTAAAATCGGTGAAGGTACGAGGCGTAGGTGGCGATCGTGCTCTCGGCGTTGTCCCCGCGGAGCGTGTGAATCCACGCCATGCAATCCCGTTGGGTCGCCTCTCCCGGCGTGACGCTTCGACCCGACGGGTTTCGGTCGGGGTCGGAGAGGAATCCCTCGAACCGCCGCAGCACGCGTTCGTACGCGCCGCGAGTGCGTTCGCTCTTCCCATGGTAGAGTAGGTCCTGCAGGAAGTACCCCACAGGGTCGTCCGGGTTCGGATTAGAGGGACTACTCGTCGCCATCGACACCTCCGACGAGGACGTATCCGCCGTGGCGTCCGCTGTACTGAACCCGGTTCCTCGATTGGAGGTCGTTCAGCACGTCGTCCAACCGGTCCTCGAAGTTCCCGGCGAGTCGTTCGACCAGTTCGTCCCACGACAGATTGTCCTCCCGAGCGAGAATTTCGAGCAACCGCCTTTCGAGGTCGTTCCCCCCAGGGTTCGACCCCCTAGAATGGTCTTCCACGGGGTTCGTCTCGAACCCCCGTCGGCCAGCCTGTACCATCGCCCTGACGAACTCGCTCTGGCTCATATCGAGTTCGTCGGCGTGGGCCTGCCACTCGTCCTTCTGGAATTTCGGAATGTACGTTTTGACGACCGTTCGTTCCGTCCCCTCGTCGGCCATGGTTTCCCGTCACACTCCGAGTACATTAACTTGTCCCACGAAGAGTGATAAGCGAACTTATCTGTGAATATAGCACCGTAGAATACGGCCAACTACTACAATATCTCTCTCAATGGTACGGTAGTGCCGCCCGATGTAGTCATGCAGAAGACGATATTCTTCTGAGGAGGCAGTAGACGTAATGATTATATTTACAACAGGAAGTGCAAATCGACCGGTATCTACACTAATTTGTTCACTTCATCCGTCACGATTGGTGGTGGCTTACGGCCGAATCTCACTGGAGACGACAACAGTTCCCGGCAGAAGTAGAGTGGATTTCGGGGCGCACTCCTTTCCGACGGAATCGAGAATCGACTGTGATTCTCGGAACCTCCCTCGGATGGCGGGGAAAGTGTTCCGAACAGTCATGTCACCCGTTTCGTCCAGCTCTGTAGTATCAACCGAACCTCACCAAACGCTCCGAACGAAATCGGTTATTCTTCGCTTTCACCGTCGAAGGGCGTCTCCGGTGTTCCGAACGCTGCAACGGTCGGACGTGTACGGTCGAGTTCGAGAACGGGCCGCGTCGACCAGCGGAATCGTATATCCTATGTCGCGATATCATCACGGACGCTACGGTGGGACGGAGGCGAACTTCCGAAGTCGGGGGAGAACCAGTTCCGTGTGTGGTCGCTGTTATACCCGGCGAAACGCGGTTCCAGCCCTCTCCGCTGTGACGGCGTCACTGTCCGAATCGCCGACGAAGAGGGTGCGTTCGGGTGTCACATCGAGTTCCCGGACGGCGGCGAGCAGCGGTTGCGGATGGGGTTTTCGCTCCTCGACGGAATCCCTGCCGACGATCACGTCCGTCGCGTTCGGAACGTCGTGGGCGTCCAGCGCGAGGCGACACGCGTTCTCGCAGTTGAGCGAGCAGATGCCGACGGGAAGGCTGGCGTCGGCGAACTCGTCCAGCAGCGGCAGTCGCTCGGACTCCCGGGCACCCGCGCGTTCGGCCGCCGCGAGGTGCGGTTCTATCTTCCCCTCGACACCGAGCGACTCCGCGACGGGCAACAAGTCGAGGGCGTCGTCCGCCTCGGCGTCCGTACCGGCCCCGTGGTCACGAAGTATCGGTTTGATGGGTTCCGCGGCGGCGGCCCAGTCCACGGCGAGTCGAACCAGCGTTCCGTCGAGGTCGTACACGACGGCATCGTATTCGTCGGTCACTTCGTACCATGCGACGTTCGGGGAAATAAAATCTCGCTCTCGATCCGCACAATCCTCCTCCTGTGAGGTGAACGAATCGCGCGACGGTGGCTACGCCGTCCCGTCGATGTCGGTGGCTTGAACGATGAACGTCCGCTCGGGCTGCGGCGCGGCACGGAGGGTCACGACCTTGGTCAGTCGGTAGTACTTGCGGTTTCCCCGCCGGTACGGTTCGATGAGGTCCGCTTCCTCCAGCGCCGTCAAGTGATGGACGGCCGTCTTTCCGTCCATCCCGACCTCCTCGGCGAGTTCGGAGACGTACATCGGTTCCCGCGAGAGACGGCGAAGGATTTCGAGACGCGGCTTGCTCCCGAGCATGTCGAGCAGTGACATCACACGAAATACGACAGCGGTCGTCAAAGAAGTACGCCACGGGGGCGGATCGTGTCGTGTCGGGCACGATGACTTAATGACCTGCCCGTTGAGGATGGCGTATGGGCGACGATGTCGAACTTCCCACGAGCAGTAGTTCGGAACGGTCGAGGGTGACGGACGGGTTTTTCGAGCGGGAAGTCCAACTGTCCCGCGAACAGACCGCGGCGTTCCTCCACGAACTCGCGGACCAAATCGCGGACGACACGAGCCTCACCGTCTCGACGAGCGAGTGGGAAATCCCCTTCGAGTTCGACGAACCCATCGAAGTGGAGGTGGAGTTCACCGGGGGGCGGGAGAGCGAACTCGAAATCGAAGTGGAATTCACCGAAGCGAAATCGGGCGGCGACCTTTCCGTCCGCTGAGGGCGACCGGTCGTGAAGCGACCGTCGACGGTTCGGAGGAGGGTCGTCTTGCCGATCCGAACGGGACGGACGCGTCCGTCAGGTCGATGACCGTTCGGCCTCCTCGGGCGAGAGGAGACCCACCTGTTCGAGTGCGGTTTTCAGACGGTCCCACGCCTCCATACGGTTACGACCCCATCCGCGTTTCCGAACCGTGTCGGTGATGCCGAACTCCGAGACGGCCTCTTCGAAGGTGTGTCGTTCGCGGTCGGCGCGACGTTCGACCCCGTCGCCCTCGCCGTCATCACCATCCCTATCGTCTCCGTTTCGTTTCGCGATAGCATCACGGACGCGCGTCGGATTCGCCCTCGCGTCCGTCCACCCGTCCGTGGTAGCGGCGAGGAAAGCGACGAGGTCGGATTCGCGCGCGGAGAGGTTCCGGGCCGTCGTGACCAGCGCGGGACCGGGAAGCGGGAACTGTTCCGCGACGAGTATCGATTCGACCGGGATGCCGTCCGAACGCAGTTGGCGCGGATCGGAAAACGATCCCGTGACGACGTCCACGGTGCCGGACAACAGGGCGTCGCGCTCCTCGCCGCGGAGTTCGACGAGTTCGACGTCCGTCAACACGTCCGCCTGCGAGAGAAACAATCGGCCGAGGAGGTCCGTCTCCGAGGTCGGCGGCGTACCGATTCGTAAGCCCCGCAGTTGGTCGACCCGTTCGAACGGGCCGTCGAACGCCGATTCGAGTCCGTAGAGTGCCGTCATGGCGTGTTGAAACAACAGCGCGACTGGGACGACCGGTTCCCCGTTCGCCCTCGCCCGGAGGACCGTCGCCGCACCGCTGACGGCGATGTCGGCATCGTCCGAACGGAGAGCATCCAATGCGTCCCGTGACCCCCGATTGGTGCCGAATCGGAGCGAGAGGTCGCGTTCCTCGTACGCGCCGCGTTCCTCGGCGACGAACAGCGGCGCGTGAAGCCCGTTGGGTCGCCAGTTCAGCGCCAACGAGACGTCGGCGTTCGCCGGATACGCCGAGGCGACGGCAGCGGTGGACGTGGACATGTCCGAATCAGTAAAGCGCCGTGCTCGGCTAACCAAGCCGCGAGCGTGGCCCTCGTACACCGATTCGACCGTGTCCTGTCGGTCGCGGGGCGTCCGCCACACCGTCGGCGGGCGGCCGGGCGTCTCGTCGCGAACCGTGGTCGTCTCGACCAGTTCCCGATCTTCAAGTCTCGAAAGCGCGTCCCGAACGGCCTTTCGGTTCAGGCCGGTTCCGACCCGGATTGCGAGCAGGGACGCCGATTCGGCCGAGAATTCCTCGTTTCGGAGCAGTAGATACGCGAGCACCGTCGCCGACGTCTCACCGAGCCCGCCGGCCAGTCGGTCGATGACCGGTCGGTCGTCCTCGCCCAGCACCGGGAACTCCTGAACCCGCATCCACAAAAAATGCAATGACCGACGGTAAAACTCTGTCCCCCGTTCCCGTCCGTCGCCGTCTATCGGCACGTCACCACGAGACGTATCGCTGGAGGAGGGCCGCGATACCGAAGACGATGCCACCCAGGGCGAACAGACAGGTCGCCGCCGCGAAGGTCAGTTCGGGCGCGAAATCCGACATCCCCTGAAGCACGAGGACGCCCAACCCGCGCTCGGCGACGAACCACTCCGCGATGACCGTGCCGACGAGCGCCGTGACGACCGAGAGTTTGACGCCCGCGAACAGGGACGGCACGGCGTGTCTGAACCGGACGAACAGCACCTCGCACCAGCGGGGCGCATCGACCGACCGGAGGAGTTCGACGTGTTCGTTCGGCGTAGCGGCGAGTCCGTCCACGGTTCCGACGGTGAGCGGGAAAAACGTCGAGAGCGCGATCATGACGGCCGCCGCTTCGAACGAGACGCCGAACCAGACGAGCAGGAGCGGCGCGAGCGCGATTTGGGGCATCACGCGAAGACCGACCAGATACGGGTACAGGACGGTTCGAAGCCCCGGCACGAGACGGATACAGACGCCAAGTGCGATGCCGACCCCCGCGCCGAGAAGCCATCCGACGAGCAGTTTTTTCCCGGTCGCGTACCCGGCGGCGACGAACAGGCCGGGTGACGAGAGGAGCGTCGTGCCCACGTCTGCCGGCGGAGGCAGGAACACCGACGCGTTCGGGATGACCGCGGCTCCGACCTGCCACGCGACGAGAATACCGAGCAGCGCGACGAACGCGCCGGGAAGGGCTTCGCGGCCGAGTTCGCCGACGGGACGGCCAGTGACGAAGGATTCACCGAGCGAACCCGTCTCCTCGGTCGATGTGACCGACCGTTCTCCCGCCACGACCGCACCGAACAGCACGAGCGCCCCGAGGACGAGAACCGCCAAGTACGCGAACAGGAGCGGCGTTCGAAGTAGTCGGCTCGTCTCCAGGAGTTCGAACCCGACGCCGCGCGTCGCGGCCAGAAATTCGGCGATGAGGACGCCCTCGACGGCGAGCGGTGTAGCGATCTTTATCCCCGTGAACAGTTCTGGGAGCGCGTGCGGAAGGCGGACGGAAACCAACGACCGCCACCGCGACGCACCGACGAGACGACCGAGGTCGAGGTGCATTTTCGGCACCGAGCGGAGTCCGTCGAGGGCGGCGACCGTCACGGGGAAGAACGTCAGCAGGGCCGCGATGCCGACGCGCGTGGCGAAGGTCGCGCCGAAGGCGAGGATGAGCAACGGCGCGAACACCACCAGCGGGACGATTCGAACCGCGAGGAGCGTCGGGTAGAGGACGGCGCGTAGTCGCGCGGATGACGCCATCATCGCGGCGAGAAGGATGCCGCTCCCGACGCCGACGGTCCACCCCGCCAGGACTTCCGTGCCGGTGTAGACGAAGTGCGGGTACATCGAACCGACGTTGGCGACGGCACTGACCCAGATTTCGCTCGGGGCCGGGAGGAGGACCGTTGGAACGTCCACCACGGTGACTGCGACCTGCCACGTGACGAGTACGAGGAGGACGCTTCCCGCGAGGGCGAACGGGAGACGGAAACGACTCCGAAGCGAAAGGCTGGCAGCGATTTCCGCTCGCTCGGCGTCGGAGTCGGCGTTCGGGTCCGACTCGGACTCTACGGTTCGATTGAACTCCATCGAGTTATCGGTTCGTCACGACTTGACCGGCGTAGTCACCGACGTATCTGTAGTCGGTGTCGAGGAACCGGTTCGTCCACGCCGCTCCCACGTCGGTTTTCGGCACGACGCCCGTCTCGAACAGCGCGTTGCTGACCGCACGCCACGATTTAGGGTGTTGCCAGCCCCAGCGCGTCCGCTTTCCGGCCGCGATAAGGTTGTCCGTCGTGTACTTGATTTTGAACACGCCCATCCCTCGTTCCTGTTTCAGACTCGGTTTCGCCGCGACCATCACGTCCATCGCCTTCTCGGGATTGTTGGCGGCCCACGCCCACCCCTTCGCCGTCGCCCGGAGGAATCCGCGGACGGTTTCGGGGTTTTGCCGGGCGAATTTCGGGCGCGAGACGACCGTTCGCCCGACGGTCGGCATGTGGTCGGCGAGGCGAATGGCCGAGGCGTCGTAGCCCTTCCGCTTGAGCGCGGTCGGCGAGTCGAATATCGCCACCGCGGCGTCGGCGTTGCCCGACAGCAACATCGGCGTCTGTTGTTCGGGCGCGACGCCGAGGAACTCCACGCTGCCGAGGACGCCGACGCGTTTCAATACGGCCTTGGTCAGCGTGGTCATCGGCGAGTCCTTGGGAACCGCGATGGTCTTTCCTTTCAGTTGTTTGGGCCGGTTCAGCGTTCCGCCGAAGGCCTTTTTGACGGTGTAGACGACGCCGTCGCTTCGCTGTTGGCTGGTACCGAACGAACGGACCGGCAGGCCCTTCCCTCGCGCCGTGAGGACTGATGCGGCGTCGCTCAGGCCGAACGCGTGCCGTTTCAACCCGACCTGTTTGGCCGCGAACGTTCCTCCCTGTCCCGGAACGAACTCCCGAACCGTCACCCCCTGTTCGTCGTAGAATCCCCGTCGTTTGGCGACGAAGTAGCCCGCTTGGGTCGCGTTGGCCTTCCAGTTCAGCATGACACGGACGGCGCTCCGCTTCTTTCCTCCCTTTCCTCCCTTTCCGCTCACGGTTCCGGAAACGCCGAGACCGAGTCCGGTCGCCATCAGTTGCATCGCTTCTCGTCGTCCCACTTTTTTCTCCCCCACCATGTGGAACGGGACCAACGACGGACAGTTTCATAATAGTTTTCCAGTTCCTTTATACGTCATTTCGAAACCACTTCGGTGCGCGTCGAATCATCGGATGGCGAGCGATGGTTTTCCGTGGGACGTCGATGAAAGGGTCGGTCACGGTGTATATAAAAATGATTCACGAAATCATTTTTATCATCCGTATTCGGGGTACGGTTTTCGGGATAACGTCTCCGTTTTTGGAGTTGGTATTCCCGCTACCGGTTTCACATCTTACTGACCCGTCGCGCGATTTTCATCCAAGTATTAACAAATAACCCGACCGATTTTCGGTATCGGGACATGGGGCTGTCGTCCCGGATCGGGGGAGAACACGAGATGACAAACTATGCACCGGAGATAGACGACGAGGAGCGACGACAGTTTTTACGAGTACTGGGGCTCACCAGTGCCGCCGCCGTGGGGAGCGAACTCACGCTCGACGGGATTCGAGAGGAGTTACACGAAAACTCGACCGAGGAACTGTCCACGATGGGGCACTCGATCCGTGCGGACGTGACCGGCGAACTCGATGCCGACCTGTTGGGGAGCGAACTCGGCAGTATCGGCGCGGCGATGGAGCGCCTCGAAGACGTTCGGGCCGCCGGGATTCCCGGCGAGAACGAGCGTCTCTATCGGGAGCTCGCGGCACCGGCGTGGACGGTCAACGACCATCTCGTCGACGTCGGCTTTTACGAGAGCGTCGAGTCACACCTTCCGGCGTTCAGCGAGAACCACATCGAGAACGTCGCGAGCGAACTGATCCAGACGGAGCTGCTTTCGAACACGCTGTCCGACCTCGGGTTCAGCGAGCGGGAGAAAACCGCGCTGACGATGAACGTAGTGAACAACACGGGGCGGTTGGCGCTGTGGATGCCGACGAAGAACATCCCCGAAGGCGTCGAGTTCAACGTCGAACACGTCGCGCCGTTGCATCACCGCGCCGCGGAGGGGTCGCTGCTGTGGATCGACGACATGGACACGCACCTCTGGCAGAACGAGGTCCTCCTCACGGACGAGATGTTGGACGACGGCATCTGGAACGTGAAGACGATGCTTGGCGGGTTCCACCTGCTGACGACCGCCGCCAACGGCGTGACCGATGGGAGCGTGACCGACAGCCAGTTGACCGCGGCGCTGACGGCCGGAACGGCCGCAATGATCGTCGGACAGGAGGATTTGAACAACGAGGTGTTCCGCATCACCGAGGAGATGCGCGCACCGCACTCGTGGGAGGAGGCACAATGACACGGATAGAGAACGACGACGCCGTGAAAGCGGCACAGAATCACGAATTGAAGGAAGTCGAGGAGGGGTATCAACTGCAAGGGACGCCGAGCCAGTCCATTACACAGCAGTACGACGTGGACCAAATCCCGAAAAAGCAGGTCACACAGGAGATGCTGAACGGGACGACGACCGACCAGACCAGTTGGTTGACCTACGGGGGTGGGTACGAACAACAGCGCCACTCCAACGCGAACGTCATCACGCCTGACAACGTGAAAAATCTGGAAATAGAGTATCTGGTCGAGACGGGCGTCGCCGACAGCATGGAAGGGACGCCGTTGATCGTGCCGGGCGATCCCCCCATCATGTACCAGACGAACGGGCCGGACCACGGGAAGGCCATCAACGCCCGCACGGGGGAGGTGTTGTGGAGTTACACCTACGCGAACCCCGACGGACTCATCCTCTGCTGTGACACGAACAACCGCGGGTTCGGCATCTTGGGCGACACGCTGTTCATGACCACACTCGACTCGGGCGTCGTGGCGCTCGACCGCTACACCGGCGAGCAGAAGTGGTACACCTCCACGGGCAAATGGCAGGACGGCTACTCCGCGACGTGGGCACCGACCCCGTACAAGGGGAAGGTGATCACGGGAAGCGCGGGCGGCGAGTACGGCGTTCGAGGGTTCGTCACCGCGCTCGACGCCAAAACCGGGAAACAGGTCTGGAAAACCGAAACGCGGCCGAAGGACCAGTGGGTCGGCGACAGTTGGAAACAGGGGGCGACGACGACGTGGATGTCCCGGACCATCGACACCGAAAACGACGTGATTTTCTCGCCGGTCGGCAACCCCGGCCCGGACTTCGACGGCGCGGTGCGTCCCGGCCCGAACCGTTTCAGCGTCGGGACGTTGGCGCTCGACGCCAACGACGGAAAGCCGAAGTGGAACTACCAGGAGAGTCCCCACGATACGTGGGACTACGACTCCTCCTCGCCGAAGATCCTCATCCGGGACCAACAGGTCGAGGGGAATAAGCACGACATCGTCGTCAGCCCCGGCAAGACGGGATGGTTGCAGACGCTCGACGCCTCGAACGGCAAACTGCTGAAGCGGAGCGAGCCGACGGTTCAGCACATAAACACGTTCGAACAGGTGCCTCACGTGGGCGAGCAGGGAACTTCGTTCGTCCCCGGCGCACAGGGAGGCAACGACTGGCAGCCGCCGTCCTACAGCCCGAAGACCGGCCTCGTGTACATGAAACAACAGAACACGCCGCAGGAAATCTGGTGGCAACATCAGGAGTACAGCCCCGGCGGCGGCTACTTCGGCGGTACGTTCCACGACTGGCCGAACGTGGAGGAACCCGACGGCTGGAACGGCAAGACGAGCGCCGTCGTCGCGGTGAATCCACGGACGGGCAAACGCGTCTGGCGTGAGTGGATAGAGGACGACAACTACATCTGGGGCGGATCGATGACGACGGCAAGCGGATTGACCTTCCTCGGGACGCAGAAGGGGAACTTCGTCGCGTACGACGGAAAGTCGGGCGACCGACTCTGGCAGATGCAGTTGGGCGCGCCCATCTGCTCCTCGCCGAGCGGCTGGTACGACCCGGGAACGAAAAAACAGTATATCGCCGTGCAGATCGGCGGAAGCGGGTGGCTCCGTCACGGTCGCCGTGGCAGCACGGTTGCCGTGTTCGCCATGAAGGGGGAGTGAGTTTGGATGGGATTTACCTCGAACAACGAGAACGCACGAACGCGACGGGCGAACAGTCGATCGGGCGGGACCGACGCGGTGTCGCGTCGGTCCGTCCTCAAACGAACCGTGGCGGGCGGGACGCTCGCCGGACTCACGGGCACGCTCGCGCAGGGCGGCGGGACGACGATTCGTCTCGGCGGAAAGGTGTCGGGGTGGCAAGGGATGGCCCCGAACTCGATCAAAGGGGAGAAGAACCCGACGCTGCCGCTCAAGCCGGGGAAGAAGTACACCGTCGTTTGGAAGAACCTTGACGGCCAGCCACACGACTTCGTGATTCGGGACAAGGGCGGGAAACAGTTGGTCAAGACGAAGATAATGAACACGCGGGGGAAGACGCAGTCGGTCACGTTCACGGCGAAGAAGAACATGGCGACGTACATCTGTACCGTCCATCCGACCACGATGAAGGGCCAGGTGGGCACGAGCGGTAACGGTGGCGGTGGGGGCGGTGGTAACAGCACCACGTCCGGAAACACCACACAATCGCAGGGGAGTGGGTCGCAGAAACCCGCGAAACAGTTCAAGCTCGGGGGGCTCTCGACGGGATGGAAAGGCCTCGAACCCGAGTCGATAAAGGGGAAATGGAATCCGACCTTGAACTTGCAAGCCGGGAAGACGTACGAAGTCATCTGGCAGAACTGGGACGGCTTCGACCACAACTTCATCGCCATGAGCGGCGACGGCAACCCCGAAACGGGGGACTACGGAAGCACCGTGGTTCGCTCACCCATCATGGGCCAACAGGGGGCGACCCAAATCGTTCGGTTCACGCCGAACAAGGACACGAACGAGTACTACTGTGAGGTCCACCCCGTCGAGATGCGCGGCGGCATCAGCACGGGTGGCGGGAACGGAACGACCCAATCCAGTACGACGCAGACAACCCAAGGGAGTCCGTCGAAGACATTCCAACTCGCCTTCCAAAACGGGAAGTGGAAGGGTCAATCCTCGGGCATCAAGGGCAAAACCAACCCGACGTTGAACCTCCAGCAGGGCCAGCGGTACGCCATCAAGTGGACGAACATGGGGTCCTACTCGCGGGCGGCGAACCGTCCGAACCTCGTTCTCACGTCGAACTACCCGAACGGTCCGGCGATACAGCGTTCGGACTTCCTGTTGAAGAAGAACACCTCGCAGACGGTGACGTTCACCGCGACGAAGAACATGTCCGCGTACTTCGCCGAGAACTACTCGTCGGCGAAGGGGAACATCGCCGTCAAAGGCGGTGGTGGTGGCGGAAGCGGCGGCACGACTACCACGACCAACACGATGAGCTAACCACTCACGACGTCGTTTCGCCATCCCGTCGGGTCATTCCGTTTTCGGAACTTCGAGTTCGACGAGATGGGTATCACAATGGTCACAGACCGAAGAGAAGACGGTTTGAGACGGCTGGCAACAGGAATCTACTTCCTCCGTTCCCCGCGAAAGTGGTTCCCCGCACGCCGGACACCGGGATAGGAAGGCTCGCAACCCCGTGAGCGTCTCCTCACGGCGTTCGGGCGACAGGTGCCGCCACGCCTCGCTTCGGTCCTCCAACACCGTTCCTGCCGCAACGTCGGCGACGAGCGCCGCCGCCGAGGGCCAGCGGACGAGGAGCGAACCGGTGACGACGGCATGTTCGCCGAGGGACGACATGGAATCGGCCTCGACGCCCAAGAGGTCCGCGATGTCCGCCTGCTCGACTTCTTCGGGACGGGTCGATTCGACGCGTTCGCGCCACGCCGTCCGAAAGTCCGCGTCGAGACACGCCGCTTCGTCGGGCGCTTTCTCGTCGCACGGAACGACGATTCCCATGGTGGTCAACTGGCCGCTCTCTTTCAGTTGGAATCCCGACGATGAACGAGGTTCCTTGCCGAACAGTCGAAGCGCTTCGTCCGGGAGATATCTCGCCGTCAGCCTCGGCGTTCCGGGAACGAGATAGCCGCGAAGGTAGATGACGGCGAAGGACGCGAAAAGCACCGCCGCTCCGAGGAGCAACGACCCGAACGCCGCGAGTAGCGAACTGACGGCGACCGCGATAACGAGGTTGAGAACGGTACAGGGAACACACCGGTTTTCGCCGGTGTACTCCGGTTGCCGTATCGACCGCACGATCAGTGGACGAGCGTCTGGAACTGCTCGATACCCGCCCGCGCGACGGTCATGTCCTCGTCCACTTGGCCGCCGCTCGACGCTATCGTCCCGACGATTTCGCCGTCACGTTCAAGCGGGAACCCGCCGCCGAACACCACGATTCTGTTGTCGTCGGTAGTCTGGAGGCCGTACAACGAGTTCCCGGGTTGTGACGGTTCGGCGAGTTCGTGCGTCGGCATTTCGAGCGCGGCGGACGTGTACGCCTTATTCCGCGAGATGTTGACGCTCGCCAGCCACGCGTCGTCCATCCGGTGCTGTGCGATGAGGTTTCCGTCCGGATTGGCGACGGTGATGACGGATGGAACGCCGATTTCGTCGGCCTTCTGTTCCGCTGCGTCTATCAACTGTTTCGCCGTTTCTAACGAGATATTCTCGGTCATAGTTCCCCCTCAGCGTCCTCGGTAGGGAGTCGCCTAAGCGTTGTGGCGGACGCTCCGTCTTGCTTTTTTGCCTACTGACGCTCCCGAACGACGGCCCTCTCACATCGTCCGAAGCGACTCGGCGACCGCGTCCATCGCGTCGTCTGCCGTCGTCACGTCGCCGGTGAGGCTGAGAAAGCCGTGTGCCATCCCGGGATAGTGGTCGTGTTCGACCGCGACGTCGGCGTCGGCGAGTCGCTCGGCGTACGCGATACCTTCGTCCCGAAGCGGGTCGTGACCGCACGTGACGACCGTCGCCGGCGGGAGGTCGGAGAGGTCACGCGCACGAAGCGGCGACGCGAAGGGATTTTCGCCGTCAATCGGGCTTCGAAGGTAGTGGTTCCAGAACCACTCCATGTCCGCCCGCGAGAGGAGCGGGCCGTCGCCGTTCTCCTCGTACGATTCGGTATCGAAGGCGTGGTCGGTGATGGGATACAGGAGGCCCTGGTGGGAGAGTTCCGGCCCGTCGAAGTCGCGTGCGTAGAGTGCCGTTACGGCGGCGAGGTTCCCTCCGGCGCTCGTACCCGCGACGCCCAGTCGTTCGAGGTCGCCGCCGAACGTGGCCGCGTTCTCGGCGACCCATTCGAGCGCGGCGACGGCGTCGTCCACCCCCGCCGGGAACGGGTGTTCCGGCGCGAGTCGATAGTCCACGGAGACGACGACGCAGTCGGTACGGTTCGCCAGTTCGCGGCACACGCCGTCGATGGAATCGAGAGTGCCGAGGGTCCACCCGCCGCCGTGGTAGAACACCACGACTGGCGCATCCTGCACGTCGGGACGATACACCCGAATCGGGATTTCCCCGCGGGGGCCGGGTATCGAGAGGTCGCGCACGAACTCGACGGACGCGCGGTCGTCGGCGGTGAACACTTCGTCCTCGACGCGTCGCGCGCTCTCGACGGACAGGGCGTGCCACGGCGGAACGCCCATCGCCTCGATTCGGGACACTGCCTCGGCCATCTCGTCTTCCATACCGACTTCTGCCCGGCAAGGGAGTTATAGCTTCAGCCCGCGAACGTCGAATCATGTCGCTCGAAGCGCGAACCCGCGAGGCCACGACGGATAGCCTCCGTCGGCTTCGAAACGCATACGGGATGTTTCCCGTCCACGACGAACGAGTCGAAAACGATCCCGAATATTTCGAACGCGGACGACGGAAGGCCGAGAACGGATGGCTCGGGTCCGCCGCCGTCTGGACGTCCGATTCGAAGGACCGAGTGGTGATGATTCGCCATCCGAACGCACCCGACGCGTGGGGCGTCCCCGGCGGCGGTCACGAACCCGGCGAGACACTCTCCGAGACGGCCCGCCGCGAGGTACGGGAAGAAACGGGGCTTCGTTGTCGATTGACCGACGTACTGGACGTTCGACGACGGGAGATTTTCCTCGAAACGAACCCCGACGAGCGGTTGTTCTCCCTCTCGGTCCTCTTCTCGGGCGTCTGCGTCGGCGGCGAGTTGGCCGCCGGAAATGACGTGCTGGACGCCCGCTGGTTCGAGTCGCCGCCCGAGAATCTCCTCGATTTCGTGGCGGAACACGCGGAACGGTGGTTCGAGACGTGACTCAAATCGGCCATCGATTTCGCTTCTTCGACGCTCGGTTCACCGCTCCCGAACACCTGACCGGGGAGCGTACAGTGAAGTAGCCGTATCCGAAACGGGAGGTATGGATACGGGCGCGGACGACGCGAGACGACGTGACGAGGCCGACCCGCTCGCCGCCGTCGGGGACCGGTTTTCGGTTCCGGAGGGCGAACTGTACATGGACGGCAACTCGCTCGGCGTGTCTTCGACGGACGCTGAACGGGCGCTGTCGGACGCCGTCGAGGAGTGGAAGGAACTCGGAATCCGCGGCTGGACCGATGCTGACCCGGACTGGTTCCACTACGGGGAACGACTCGGCGACCGACTCGCGCCGTTGGTCGGGGCCGACAGGTCGGAAGTCGTCGTCGGCAACTCCACGACAGTCAACATCCACGCCCTCTTTTCGACGTTCTACGACGGCGGCGACGTGGTCGTGAACGAACTCGACTTCCCGACGGACCACTACGCCATCCGCGCACAGATGCGGAACTCGGGAATCGACCCGGAAGAACGCCTCGTCGTGGTCGAGAGTCGCGACGGGCGAACCATCGAGGAGGAGGACGTCATCGACGCGCTTTCGGACGATACCGCGATTTTGTTCATGCCGTCGGTACTCTACCGGAGCGGGCAGTTGTTCGATCTGAAACGACTAACCGAGGCCGCACACGACCACGGCGCGCTTGCCGGGTTCGACCTCGCTCACTCCATCGGCGCGGTTCCACACCGACTCTCCGAGTGGGACGTGGATTTCGCCGTTTGGTGTAGCTACAAATACCTGAACGCCGGACCGGGTGCGGTCGCGGGGTTGTACGTCAACGAGCGTCACTTCGGGACCGAACCCGGACTCGCCGGGTGGTGGGGGCACGACAAGGAGACGCAGTTCGAGATGGCGACGACGTTCACGCCCGCCGAGGACGCGGGAGCGTGGCAGGTCGGAACGATTCCCGTGTTCAGCGCCGCTCCCCTGTGGGGGTCGCTCGAACCGTTCGAGGAGGTCGGTATCGACGCCGTTCGGGAAAAATCGCTGGCGCTCACGGAGTACCTCATCGAGGTGATAGACGACCTGCCGGAGTATCGCGTCGGCACGCCACACGACCCCGAACGACGGGGCGGGCACGTCGCCATCGAACACGAGGAGGCGTACCGAATCGGCGAGGCGCTCAAAGAACGGGGCGTCGTCGTCGATTTCCGCCCGCCGAACGTGATCAGAGTGTGCCCCGCACCGCTATACGTGGGCTTTCACGACGTGTGGCGGGTCGGGAAACACTTGCGCGAAATCGCCGAGACGGCCGAATACGAAACGTTCGACCGCCGCGGTGGCGGGGTGACGTAGCCATAGGACGTATTACGGTCGCTGACATTCGTTTTCGTATGAGTACTATCGCGGAAATAGAACTCCCCGCGAAGGAGTTCGCGCTCAGGACAGCTTTGGAGCGTGTGCCGGAAGCCGAATTCGATGTCGTTCGCGTGGCGGCACACGACGCGGACCACGTCATGCCCTACTTGTGGGTGTCGGCGGACGATTTGGAGGAACTGGACACGGCACTTCGGGAGGACAACAGCATCGACGAGTTGGCGCTCATCGAGGACCTCGACGACGAGCGACTGTATCGAATGCACTGGGTCGAACAGATTCACGTCGTCATCCACGTCCTCGTCGAGGAGGAAGCGACCATCCTAAACCTCCACGGCAAGGACGACCGGTGGCGGCTTCGAATCCTCTTTCCCGACCGCGACTCGCTGTCGGCGACGTACGACTTCTGTCAGGACACGGGACTCTCGGTGGACGTGCGCAACATCTACGAGATAAGCGACACGCGCCACGGTCTGTACGGACTGACCGAAGAACAGCACGAGACGCTGATGATGGCGCTCGAAGCGGGCTACTACGACGTTCCGCGGGACTCCACGGCGGACGATCTCGCCGGGGACCTCAGCATCTCCCATCAAGCGGTCTCCGAGCGACTTCGCCGCGGCCATCGGAGCCTCGTGAAAAACGCACTCGCACTCTCCCCGAACGACGGACGCGAATAATCAGGCGTCGTTCATCCGACGGACCGTTTCCTCGCCGCACTCCATGCAGACGCTCACACGGTACGGTTCGCGCGAGAACGAACTGTGTTCGGCCTGTTCGTTCTCGGTTTTGATCTCGATGCGTACTTCGTGGGGTGTTTCGGCCACGCAGGCGTCACACTCCTCTATTCTGTCCGCGTTTTCCATCCCCGCTGCATCTCGATGTGCCTCCCGCTCGTTCCGCTCTTCGTTCCCGTGCTCGTTTCGCGGTTCTTCCTTCTCCGTTCGATTTCGTCGTGGTGTTGCGGTCATTGGAATTCGACCTCTTCTTCGACGTTCTTTCGGAAAGCGAGACAGTCGAGCCAAAACCGTTGGAGGTCGCTCTTCGGCCCTCTCCCCTCGTGTTGTGGTTTCCCGTACAATCGCTCCGGGTCGGCACCGCCACCGACCTCGTGCTGTGGGTCGCCGTACAGACGACGTTCGTCGTCCGACTCCGAAGACTCGGACGACGTGTAACCCACTCGTGTCATGGTCATGAGTCCTCTCTCTACCAAAAACAAACGTCCGCGGACGCAGGTGACTCTTGCCTGCAACCGCAAGCGGATGAAAAGGGTTCGACCGTCGTTCGGGAGCGGAAAAGCTATACGACGAAGAACGGGGGAAGCGGTCAGTTCCCGCCGAACACCGAACCGAGTTGGTCGCGCCACTCGTTCACTTCCTTCAGTTCGCTTTCGATGTTCTCGATGTCCGCTCGAAGGGTTTCGACCTTCTCGTCCATGCGCGTCTCCGTGGCCGCGACGGAGTCCGAAAGTTCGGAGACGTCGTCCGAAACCTCACCGATCATTCCTTCGAGCGAACCGAGCGTCTCGAAGTCATCCCTGAGGTCTTCGAGTTCGTCGTCCAACGCGGACGCTTCTTGCGTGTTCGTCGCGACGAGGTCCTCCAAGTCGTCCAGTTGCGATTCGAGTCCGTCGAGGGTGGAATCGAGTTCGCCCAGTTCGTCCATATCGTCCTCGAGGGCTTCGATGTCGCTTTCGAGGCCCGTTTCGAGGCTCTCGACGGTCGTCTCGAAGTCGGCGACGCGGGCGCGCGCCCGTGAACTCTCGTCCTTCGCGTTCTCGATTTCGTCGTCCATCTCGTCGAGTTCGGCGCGAACCGACTCGACCTCGGTTTCGAACCCGTCGATGAGGGTTTTCGCCGTTCCGTTGTCGTCAATGAACTCCTCCAGCGCCTCGGTGTACGCCGCGAGGTCGTCCACCCGCGACTGGAGGTGACGGATACGAACGTTCGTACTCTCCGGCGTGTCCAAATCGAGCTCCTGCTGGATGAGTTTGAGGTCGGCACCGTTCACTTCCCCGGCACGAATTTCGTCCGCGAGGGCTGCCGCGACGCTTCCGGGACGCGGCGGCGACACGGTCAGTTCGTCCGACGTCTCCTCGGGTGCTTCGATGATGTCCTCGCTCCCCCCAAGGCCGCCGGCCACGGCGTCGGGTTCGTTCACCGGCTCGTCGAACGGACCGCCGGTCGCATCATCGAGGTCGTCGGCGTCGTCGAGCGAGGACTCCTCGAAGTCGTCCTCGGGTTCGACTTCGATCGAACCGTTCACTTCGCCTACACCCTCCGCGTCACCATCCGACGCATCCGAAAGCGGGTCGTCTTCGGACGCGTCCACGGTGGAAGCGAGCGGGTCGTTTCCGTCATCGGCGAGTGGGTCCGCCGCATCGTCGTTCGCTTCGGACTCGTCGAGGCCGGGAAGCCCGCTGTCGCCCGTGATGACGTCGCGAACGACCTGGCTGCTGTCCTCGGAGACGATGTCGGTGATTGTGTGTTCCTCCATGCGCTCTTCGCCCTGTCCTTTCGCGTCGCCCGTGACCGGCGTCACCTCTTCGAGTTCCGGTTCGATGAGGAACTTCTCGGCGTCCGACCAGTCGGACAGTCGAATCCCGTACACCGTCGTTAGCGATTCGTTGGGTTCGAGCGTTCGTTCGAACTGCACTCGGTGGTCCTTGTAGGCCGTCCAGTTCTCGTTTTCGTATTCCGGGTGAAACCCCACGTTGTCCATCGGAAAGTCGTCCGGGATTCGGTCGGTGAGACGAACCGTCACCGCGTCATCGTGGTCGGACTGCAGTTCGAAGCGAATCGCCGGGACCGCGAACTCCTCTCCATCGAACGATTTTTCTATCGTAACCCCGCCTTCCGAACCCGAAATCACTTCGTTCCCGCTGCTGAAATCACTCATACTGTTCACATCCGAGAATGGATATATAAATCATGCGCCAAGAAAAGTGACTGTTTCCAGTTTGTATCGGAACATATCCGTTTCGATAACAGATACGATGAGTCACTACCGCTCGAAACGCCATCGATAGGTACACAGTCGCCAGATTTCTGCCGTACCAAAAAATTCCCTATCAGAAATCAATCTCTGGCTAGAATATTTACTTTTATACCGTCGGAATCTGTCACTTCGATACCGGTTTCCCCCGATGTGACGTCGATACCGCTCGCAGTGAACCGCTCCCGAATCCGGTCGAGTGCTGAGTCGTCGGGAACGACGAGTTCGAACCACAGCAACCCGCACCCTTCGACCGGTTCCGTTCGGTCGTTCCACGTGTTCAGACCGATGTGGTGATGATAGTCGTCGGCCGCGAGAAAGAGCGCCGACGGGCCGAATCGCTGTCGAACCCGCATTCCCAACGTTTCGACGTAGAACTCCCGCGCGGCCGCGAGGGACGACACTTCGAGGTGGACGTGTCCGACGACGGTTCCGGGTGGGACGTTTTTCGCCCCCGTCGCGTGACTCCGGAGTTCGTCGATATCGAGCGGCAGCGTTTCCATTTGCACCAGTCCGTCCTCGGAGAGCGGCCACTCCGCGCGCGGACGGTCACGATATATTTCGATTCCGTTCCCCTCCGGGTCCGTGAGATAGAGCGCTTCGCTCACGCGATGGTCGGACGCACCGGACAACTCCCACCCGTCCTCGATACGGACGAGCGCGTCCGCCAACGCGCTCCGTGACGGGACGAGAAACGCGGTATGGAACAGCCCCGCTTCCTGCCGCTTTCGTTCGGAGGCGTCCGAATCCGCGACTAGTTCCAGCAACGGGACGTCGACAGCGCCGAGAACGGCGGTTCCGTCGGTTTTCCGCAGGCGTTCGAGTCCGACGACGGTTTCGTAAAACCGACTCATCCGGTCGAGCGCATTCACTCGCAGAGCGACGCGGCCGACGGTCGTTTCGGGGGATATCCCCGACTCCATGTCGGTCATTATCGTGTGAATAGTCGAGTGAGAAGACCGTATAGCTTTCCACGCGACAGGGGGATTACTCCTCGTCCGATTCGGTGGCGTCCGGTTCGGTATCGTCGTCACCGGTCTCGCTCACGTCGGCCACGTCGCTTGCGTCTTCTCCCCCCGTTTCTACATCGTCCGAGATGTCCTCGACTTCGATACTGACGGGTTCCGTCTCGGACACCTCGTCGTTCAGGTGGCTGTCTAGGTTGAACACCGTGTTGAGTTCCTGTTGGACCTGATCAACGATGCCGCCGACGAGTTCGCTCGGCGCGATAGCGGTGTACTCGTAGGGGTTGTTTCCGGCACCCGAACTCTCGCGCTTCTCGCGCGAGACGTTTTCCTCTTCGTGAAGTTCGGCGAGCGATTCGCGAACCGTGCTCGGATACAGACCCGTCCCTTCCGCGATTTCCTCGCTCGTACTTCCCGGATTCTGCCGGAGATAGACGTAGATTCGCGCGCGCGTCTCCGTGTCGAGTACCCACGAAAGCAGATCCACGATACCTTGGTCGAACCCTTCGACCGCACGGTCCGCCTCCTCTCCGATGCGTTTTCGGCCGCGTGAAAACGGCTTTTCTTCCTCCGTCGCTCCCTCGTCCAGTTCGTCTCCGCCCGTATCCACGGGTATCTCGTCGCCCGTTTCCTCGGCGTCGTTTCGGTCGTTATCGGCATCGTCCCCAGTCATGTCGTTATCAGAAGGACAAAAGTCGGTGCCGGGTAAAAAACTTGCCTACAGCAGAAGGGACTCACACAGCGTCTCGAAGCCCTCCTGCTCGTTGAGTCGCCGCTGACACGCCGCGCCGCTCTCCCCGTCGTAGATGTCGCCGATGCCCGTAACGCCGAGGCGGTCACACTCGCGGTTGACTACGTCGCCGAGCGAGATTTCGCCATCGCAGTCACGGTCGATGAACGAGGCATCGTGGCCGTAGCGCAGTGCTCGCCACTTGTTCTCGTCCAGCAGTTCGCGGCGGTGACAGTAGCCGGATTCGCCGTCCTCGTATCGTTCCACGAGGTCCGTCACGAGCGCGTGGGTGTACTCCACGAAGGCGAGTACGCGCTCCGGGTCGGCCTGTCCGTCGGGGGTTCTGACTTCGACAGTTCCGTGCCCCGAGTGGGGGCGCACATCGTACCAGAGTTCGCCGCGATCGTTTATCGACTCCGTTTCGACCATCGTCCGTTCGAACTGCGAGAACGCCTCGTAATCCTTGAAGTAGGTCGGCATACCGGTGTTCGGCAGCGCTTCGAATATCTTGGCTCGCGCGGACTGCAAACCGGTGTCGTAGCCGTTCCAGTACGGCGAGTTGGCCGACAGGGCCAGCATGACGGGGAGATACCAACGGATTTCGTTCGCCACCCAGACGGCGGCGTCCGCGTCGTCCACGCCGACGTGAACGTGAAGCCCGGCAGTCGTATTGCGGTGTTGTGGGTACTGAATCCGGTCGAGTTGCGCACGGTAGCGCGGTTTATCGGCGTGGTCGAGTTCCCGCCACTTCGCGCCGGGATGAAGGCCCGCCGCCGCGATACCGAACCCCTGTGACCCGGCGTGTTCCACAAGGGCCTCACGAACGCGTCGGACGTCATCGTCCACGTCCGAAAGCGTCGTCTTCGGCGTCTGTGTCTCGATGACGCATTTGAACAGTTCGTGGTCCAGTCGACCGTCGAGAAGTTCTGGTGGGTCGGTCCCATAGACGAGTTCGTCAGTGCCAGCAGTTGGGACGCCTCGTTCGTCGACGACGTAGAACTCCTCTTCGACGCCGAGCGTCCCCATATCGGTGAAATTCTCGGCCGAACCCAAATCCATTTTTCGAGATTTAGCCACGGGACACGTAAATACTTCCGGTGACGGTTACACCTTCCGGGGAATCGCGACGACGCCGAGGTGGTCCACGTGGAACGGTTCCAGCCGTCTGGTTTCGAGGATTTCGTATCCCTCCCGCAGCGTATCGAGCGCGCCTTCGAACACGGTATCGGGGTCGCTCGCAACGTCCTCGCTTCGAGCCTTGATGGCGAGGAGCAATCGGCCGTCCTCCCTGAGGAATCGTGCGTTTTCACAGGCGACGCGCGCCTGTCCTCGCGTCGCCACGTCCTGAACCAGCATGTCCACGTCCGATTCGACGACGTGTGCGTAGGTCTCGGGTTTTCGAGCGTCCTTCAGCAGGGGAAAGAGGTTTTCACGCGTATCAACCGCATCGAGGAGGTCCCGCGTCGGACGCGGTGCGAACTCGACTGCGTACGTCGCCCCCGAGAAATCGGCGACGTGGCTCACCGTCGTACCGCTCGCAGCACCGAGATAGAGGATCGTCTCGTCGCCCTCCAATCCGGTGTCCATGCCGTGTTCCAACATCGCAGCCAACTTCGAACGCCGCGCGTCCCAACAGCGCCAGTCGCCGTCGGTCGGTTCGCCGTAAACCGGCAGTCCCTCGGTCGCCAGTCGGTCGCCGCCGCCGAACTCTCGCCGTTCGACGCCATCCGGGAGCGTCATTCCACACCCCGCGACTGAATCGCGTCCATCCGACGGTCGAGTTCCTCCTTCAGGTCCGGGTTGTGTTCGCCCGAATAGTGGTCGATTCGCGCGGCGATGACGAGTTTCCCGGACAGGGTGCGTGCCGCCGACCCGCGCTGGTTCGGTGGGGCAGCTCGAACCGCTTCGTGCGTGTAGATGATGCCGTGTTTCGGCGAGGAGGCGTGCCCGCGGAGGTGGGCGAACAGCGCGTTTTCGGCCCCGAGCACCTGCACCGTCCCGCCCGGCATCTTTGCCAACGGTTCGAGACCGCCCGCCAGCGCGATGAGTCGCGCGGCGAGCACCGGGTCGGCGAGCGTCGCGAGGTTCGGCGCGACTGCCGGTGACTGCCGCTCGACGAACGACCTGAGTTCGTCGCGTTCCGCGGCGAGGTCCGCGACCCGCCCCGCGAGCGAAACGAGGCGCTCTTCGACCGGCGTTTCGGGGTCGCTCTCGGCCAATTCGCGGGCGTATTCCACGCCCGTTCCGGCGTCGGGATACAGCGTTCCCGCCCACTCCGCGACGCGCTCCGCGAGTTCGTTCGCCTCCGACTCGCAGTCGTCCATCGCTCGTACCGCGTGAACGAGTTGCTTGTCGTCCGCCCGTTCGCGTTCCGTCACCGCTTCTCGCGTCGCACGGATGGTCGCCTCCCGAAGCATCGCGTAGTAGTCCGCTTCGTCCTCCGCGAATCCGGTTTCGACGGCCCGTTCCGGCCAATCCGCCGGTTCGTCGGCACGTCCCTCTCGGATGGAGCGCGCTCCGGCATCCACGTCGTCCGATTCGACGCCCGTGAACCACCCCGTTTCGCCACCCGTCTCCTCGGCGTCCGATTCGGTCATGGCTGTGGCTTGTGCGCCTTCTCGTTTAAACCTACGTTTACGGACGCTGTGGTCGCTGTTCGACTCGGTATGGAGCAATCGAATCCGCTTCGTCGAGAAAAACGAAGGCGTTCGACCGTTCACTCAACCCTTTTCGTCCTGATACGAGTAGTTAAGACCCGTCACCAGAGTTGGAACCTATGGCCGGTCTCTACGCGAATCCTGACTACTACGAGATTGCGTTCGATTTCCGCGATGTGGCGGCCGAAGTCGACTTCTTCGAAGCCTGTATCGACCGATTCGGCGAGCGCTCGAACCGAGCGGATTCCGTCCTCGAAATCGCCTGTGGACCGTCCCCGTATCTCCTCGAATTCGACGCCCGAGGCTACGATTTCACCGGGTTGGACAACTCCACGGAGATGATCGCACACTCCATCGAGAAGGCCCGCGAGAACGACATCGAAGCGACGTTCCTCCGACGAGATATGGCGGAGTTTATCCTCCCGAGCGACGTCGATTTCGCGTTCTGTGCGCTCGGGTCGCTGTACCTCGACTCGAACGAGGCGCTACTGTCACACCTCGATTCGATGGCCGACGCGCTGACGCCGGGGTCGCTCTACTGTATCGACGGGTCCATCGACTTCGCCGGCGGAACCTCCTCCCAGAGCGAGTGGGAAACGAGGAAAGGCGAGACGACGGTTCGGTTCGGCATCGAGCATGAACCGATACACACGACCGAACAGTTGGTTCGCCAGACACTGACGACGCGGGTCGAAACGCCCGACGACACTCGTCGCTTCCGCGAGGAGTACATCGTAAAGACGTTCGCCCCACAGGAGTTCCGCATGCTCCTCGAACGAACCGAGTTCGACCACGTGGGATGGTTCGATAGCTTCGACCTCTCGGCCCCGGTCGAAGACTGCGAACCGGGAACGCTTCATCGACCCGTGACGGTCCTCAGGAGGCACTGATGTTCGTGTCCGTGTGGGACTGGGAAATGGAGATCGACGACGCGCTCGTCGCCGAAAGTCCCGAGGAAATCCGGAAGCAAGTGGACGAGTACGTCACGGGCGAACGGGACGCGTTCGACCTCTCGGTCACGTATCCCGACTCCTTCACCGGGCGGGTTATGGCCGCGATGGCCGAGGTGCCGCGCGGCGAGACGCGAACGTACGGCGACATCGCCGGTGTCCTCGACACCGCACCGATAGCGGTCGGACAGGCCTGTGGCCGCAATCCGGTCCCGTTAGTCGTCCCGTGCCACCGCATCGTCGGTGCAAGCGGTTTGGGCGGTTTTTCGGGCGGCGAGGAGAATCGACTCGGATTGAAAGAGCGGTTGCTGTCCCTCGAATCTCGGTAGCTACTCGTCGGGAGCGATGCGTTTGACGCGGCCCGTAATCCCGGACTCCAGTTCCACCTTCACGCCGCCGGGTTCGCTGTGTTCCTCCGAGAGGACCTTGGCGATGTCGCCGCGAAGCGGCTCGGCCTCGTCCGCGTTCTCGGCGTTCGTCTGCTCGATTTCGACGGTCATTCCGCGGCGCAATTCCTCTCGTGTCGGTGTATCTGCGGACATACGACGGACTGCAACGGACGGCGGAAAAAACGTGATGGCCACTTCTCCTATACGTCCGCTTTCGGGACCTTTCTTCGGACTGCGAAAAGGGTTATGTTAACACCGTTCATATCCCCGGATGCGGACCCATCAACACGTCCTTTCGTCGGGACGAACAAAACCCCTACTCGAACTTCTCGAACGGCTGCTCACAGCCGTTACAGTAATGCATCGACCGACAGAGCGACGGCCCCTTCGGATGTTCCCTGTGGGTGTCCGTCGAACCACAATAGGGACACTCCGCACCGCTATCCTCGCCGCTCGTCGTGACGCTGGGGTCGAGTCGTCTCATATGCTCAGTCCGAACTCCCTGAGGTCGTCTTTGCCCTGTTCGGTCACCATCTCGATGGACCATGGCGGGTTCCAGACGAGTTCGAGGTCCGCGTCGGCGACGCCGTCGACGGACGCCACTTCGTCCACGATCTCCTCGGTCAGCATCTTTCGGGCGGGGCATCCGGTGTAGGTCAGCGTCATGATGACGGCGACATTCATTCCGGCGGCGTTGCCGTCTTCGTCACGGGACTCTTCCGGTGTCTCGCACTCCACCCCGTAAATCAGCCCCAAATCGACGATGCTGATGGGCATTTCGGGGTCCTCGATGTCGTACAACGCGTCCCAGACGCGTCGTTCGAGGCCGGTCGCTCCCTCGCCCGTGGCGGGCAAGTCTTCGGGCGAGCGGCCGGTTTCCGAGTAATCGGTGTACGTGCACGCGGTCGGTTCGGAGTCGATGTCGAACTCCTGTGGGTCACTACTCATTGTCCGGGTCCGGCATGATTCGGTGGGCTTCGGTTCGCCCGAGTTCTCGGTAGGTCCGCGTCATCTCGTCGTGAAGGTCGGCCCAGTCGTCGGTATGGCTTCCGTCTCGTCCGATGTCCTCGGGGAGCAGTTCGTCGATGTCGCCGTCCTCGACTTCGGCGGGGAGGTCCACGCCGAGCGACGCGAGGAACGGGACCACGATGTCGAGCCACTGGTCACGCATCGAGTCGAGCGACTCGGTTCGGATTCCGAGTTCGTCGATGTCCTCGCTCGAATCGCCCGCCTCGAACAGCGTCAACGCGTACGGGAACAGTCGGTCGACGGCCGACTGGATGCGTTCCGTTCCCTCGTCGTCGCTCGTCAACCGTTCGAGCCAGTTCTGTGCGTGTTCGCGGTGGTAGTTCTCCTCGCTGAGAACCTTCGCCACGCGGTCAGCGATTCGCGGGTAGGACGTGTCTTCGAGGGCTTCGAGGCGCAGCTTTTCCGCGACGTCGTAGAAGTACCCGCGCACGACGGCGTCCGCCCAGTCGCCGGTTTCGAACGGTCCTTCCACGAGCGTCGAGTGGCGGAAATCCGCGGGGTCGCGCTCGAAGATGAGTTCGGCCTCCGTGTAGCCGAAGTCCTGTAACAGGTCGTACCAGAGTCGAGCGTGACCGAGTTCGTCCTGTGCGATGTTCGAGATGGCGAGGTCGGATTCCAACGTCGGGGATCGAACCTGCCATTCGGTGTAGCGCTCGGCGAGGACGAGTTCGTCGTCCGCGAGTCGGCGAAGCAGATCCTCGACGGCCGCTCGCTCCTCATCGCTCAGTTCGTCCGGTCCCGCGAGCTGTGCCGACATTATGCCTCACTCCGTCGTCGGTCTGCGTCCTCCTGTTCGCTCTCGGAGTCCTCGATTTCCTGTGCGAAACTGGAGTCGATGCGATTGTACGCCATCACCCAGCGGTAGGATTTGTCCGTCGTCCCGCCGAAGGCGGTTTCGTCGGCATCGACCTCGCCGATTTCGTCCTTCGGGACGACCCAGAGGCTGTTGGTCGGCTTGCGCCGCCCGTGTTGGATTTGGGCGAACATGAGCGCCATGTCGCGATCCGGCGCGTGAACGTTTCCGCAGTGGGTGTGATACTTCCCCGCTTCTTCCTGTCGGAACACTTCCCAGATCATGTTAATCGGCCGCCACCGGCGTGTTCGAACCGCTCGATTCCCAGTCGTCCAGTACCGTACGGACCCATTCCGCTGCGTCCTGTGCGTTCTTGCGGCCGTTTATCTGGCCGATGCCGGGTTCGTAGCTGTTCTTCGCGATTTTGAAGAACTCGTCCCAGTCGAGGTCGTCTTCGCGCACCTTGTACGTGCCCGTCTCCTCGTCGCGCTCGATACGCGGTTCGTCGGGGATTTCGAGTCCGTACTTCTTCGCCTTCGGGATGTAGGCGTTGAGGAACGCGTTGCGGAGATCGTCGTTCGACATCGTCTTCAGTCCGACGTCGGCGGAGAAGTCGTGATGCGTGCTCTTGTCGTTGGTCGGCCCGAAGAACTGGATGATGCGCGGCCACCACTCCTCGAAGGCCTCCTGCATGAGTTCCTGTTCCTTCTTCGACCCCATGGAGAGTTCGCGCATGATGTCCTCGCCGTGCTTGACGTGGAAGCCCTCCTCGAAGCACACCTTGTCCATGGCGTGCGCGTAGGGTTCCCAACTCGTACGCTTCAGCGTCGCCTGCCGGCGCATCGCCGCGCCGTCCACGAAGAAGGCGATCATCGGGGTCTCCCACCAGTTCTCCATCGGGTAGTGGAAACAGTTCAGGAACTTCCCCTCCCCGTTCGCCAACTCGTCGAGCATTTCGTCGCGGGTCTTGATGCCGAGCGATTCGGCGGCCCGGTAGAGGAGTTGCCCGTGGCCGATTTCGTCCTGTACCTTCGCGCTGCAGGCGAGTTTTCGGTCGAGGCTCGGCGCTTGTCGGATGAAGGGGCGTTCGAGATACGCGCCCATGATTTCGGAGTTCGCGTGGAACTGAATCATCCGGGTCGCCGCCTTCCGGTACTCCTCCGGCATGTCGTCCTTCGGACTGAACTGCCGGGGTCCGGCCCGCTCCTTGACTGTCTCGATGTCCATGGTCGTTAATTATCGACCCCGACCCATACCAATTCGCCCGCCCATAGACGGGGTTTAAATACGGAGGGCTCCTACAATCACGGCATGATTGACGAGTGTCTCGTTGTCGAATTCGCCGTGACGGGCGATGACTGTCCGCTCGCCGAGGCATCACGCAAGACGGGGACGCGAATCGATTGTCAACCACCGCAACACCGCGACGACGGCTACACCCTCCTCCGATTTAGCGCCCCCACAGAAAACGGGGGTCTCATCGACGTCCTCGACGAAGACGATAGAATCCGATACCTACACGTCTCCACGACGGACGGCCGGCAGAACTTCCGCTGTCTCTCGAAACACGCCTGCGTCGTCCACCAACTGACCAACGTCGGGTTCATGGCAGAATCGGTTCGCTATCACGACGGCAACGCGAAGTTTACGGGTGCGGTCGTCGGCCACGACGTCCTCCAGGGGGTCCTCGCCGCCGCCGGTGAGACGGTCGGCATGCGACTGGAACGCGTCCACCAACTCGGTTCCGAGGACGAGGACGTCGTGGCCCAGCAGTGGGACGTGACACCGGCACAGGAACGCGCGCTCAGAACCGCATTGGAATCGGGCTACTTCAGCGTCCCACGCGAAACGACCGCGAGCGGTGTGGCCGACGAGCTGGGAATCAGCAAGTCGGCGTTTTTAGAGCGACTCCACCGCGCCGAACGGTCGATGTTCACGCAGATATTCGCGTGACCCGACATACATCCACCGTTCGAATGGACTCGGAAACCGAGAGATGAAACGAGAAGGAGGGCAACCGTATGATTCTTCGAACAGCCACGAATTCCGAGTAAGATTCATACGCGGTTCTCTGAAACACACTCGTGTCGCTCCAAGACGTTCCCTCCCGGCCGGAAATCGTCCTCCTCGCTCTCGGCTATCTCTCCATCTCGCAAGCAGAGCATCTCCCGGACGGGGCGGAGATTCTCGGCTACGTGACGGGATTTTTATTGCTCGCGTTGATTCCGCTGCTCATATTGGACGACGCCGAGTCCCGTTCGGAAGCTAACGGTTCGAAATAGCGTCCATTCGGTTTCGTCGGACGGTCCTCGTTACGGCAGCCGCAGCGTCTAGCACTTTCGTATCGGTAGAGCGGTAGGAGCCCGGGTAGAAATTGACACTGTAAACGCTGACAGCACCTCTGAATGGGGCGAACAGACGGCACGGTCGTTCGTGAAGCGGTGTGCCGTACTCCCGCGGATCGCTTCACGGCGCTCGATGGCGGATAGAGGGTCTGGCCCCCATCTCGTATATAAACTTCAGGTCCGTTCGAGTCGGGCTTCGGCGCGTTCGAACTCTTCTCGGGTGTTGACGTTCTCGAACGAGGAGAGCGACCCGTGTTCGGGGAGGTCGTCCGCTCCGACGACGGCGTAATCGAGTTCGAGCAGCGGGTCCACGACTCGCCGCTCGCCACGGGCGAGAGCGGCATCACACGCCTCGACCATCGGGTCCGTTCGGTACACCGCGTGGGTCGTCTGCAACCAGCCCTCGAATCGAGGTACTGCGGCGTCACGACCGCGTGCTCGATTCAGCAGATAGGAAACCAGTTCCGGGTCCACGAACGGCATGTCGCAGGCGAGGACGACGGCGTACTCGTGGTCGCAGGCCGCGAGTCCGGTTCGAATCCCGGCCATCGGTCCGGTGTCCGAGTCGGTATCGACGGCAAAACGAGATGGGAGCGAGTAACCGGACAGCGCATCGGCGATAGCCGCACGCTGATCTTCCCGGCAGTTGACGATCAGTTCGTCGACGGCATCGGCGACCCGGTCGGCGACGCGCCGAATCATCGGCACTCCCGCCAGCGGAGCGACCGCTTTGTCCGGTTTTCCGAATCGGGTCGAGCGTCCGCCGGCGACGACGATTCCCGCGGGCATGTTTTCTCGTATGGGACGAGCGAGTAAGTTTCTGCGGTCACTCCCAAACGTTGGAATTGCCCAAGATTATATCGCGATATGCGATATATTTCGGCGAGTCTCCAGCTACTGCATCCGTTCGCACGTACCGGTCGGACAACGGCCCTCGGCGTGCGCGTGGAACTCGGGTTCGAATTCGTCCATCGCGGTCGTTACGGGACGGGAGGCGGTTCGACCGAAGTGACAGATGCTCGTATCGCGCATCGTGCGGCCGAGTTCGCGGAGCATGTCGTCCTTGAACTCGCCCGAGTACACGTCCCGGAGCAGGTTCGTCAACTGCTTCGAACCCTCGCGGCAGGGAACACAGCGTCCGCAGTTCTCCTCTTCGGCGAACCGCGCGCGAGTCCCTGCGGTCGCCACGGCACACCGTGACTGGTCGAACAGTTCGACGACGCCGTCGGTCCCGAGGTGTGCGCCGGTCAGCGCCGGGGCGCTCGGCGTTCGGTCGAGCGAGCGCGTGACGCCGCCGAACTGCCCGCCGATGCAGGCCATCTTGAACTGGCTGTCGAGCGAGACCGCTTCTCGAACCGTTTCCAGACTGCCGCCGGTCGACAGTTCGATGGTCGCGGGTGCCGTAACGTCGCCCGTCACGGTCACGAGTCGAGTTCCAGGGTCGGCGTCCTCCGAGTCGAACGCGTCCGGGGAACGGAGGATTCGCCGGATCTGTGCGAACGTCCGCGGCGTGTGGATGACGGTCGGCCGACCGTAGAGGCCGTGTTCGCCGGGTGACGGAGGACGAAGGCGGGCCTCCAGTCGGTCGTTACCCTCAAGCGCTTCGAGGGCCATCGTCGGTTCCGCCGCCATGTACATGTCCGGGCCGGTTGCCGTCCGAATCGTAACGTCAGCCGCGGCGTCCGTGTCCATGAACGCGTTCATCGCCTCTCGAACCCGTTCACGCGTTCCGACGGCCGATTCGGGGAAGTAGGCGATGATGTCTTCTGCACCGACGGCTTTGGCGACCGCCGTTGCCCCGTCGAGAACGGCTATCGGGTCGGCGTCCAACAACGTCCTGTCCGTGTCGTTCGTGTCGTCGATTTCCCCGGCGTTCACGACAACTACGGGTTCGCCGTCGGTGTCGCGGGCGATTCTCCACTCCTCGGCTACCGGTTCGTCCATTCTCGCATCGCCGCGTCCGCGCCCCAACAGGCCGATCGTCTCGACCTGCGAGATGACGGCTTCGGGAGCGTCGGCGGCCTCCGTCGCGACGAACTCCTCGTATCCCGCCGCCGTCGTCGGGTCCACCCACCCGCATCGTTCGAGGACGTCACGTCGGCCGACGGACAGCGGACCGTCTTCGGGCGTCGGCAACGTCGTTTGCCCCTCGTCGTGGCTCACGACGGCGTGAGCGTCCTCCTCCACGACGGTTCCGTCCGAAAGGGATTCGGCGAGGGTCCGGGCGTGCTCGGGGGTACAGTTCGCGTGAAACGCGGTCGTTCCGTCGTCGGTGACTGAGACAAGGGGGGTCAACCCCTCTATTCCGACCGGACCGACATCGACGACCGCCACCGTTTCCGCTACGTCGCGTGCACCATCGAGTACTGCTTCCGCGTCCTCGCGCCCCGCCCCGGCTGAAACGCGAAGGATCGGTGCATCGAGTGCAGGCGAATCAGAAGTTCCCATTCCCCAACTACTGGCACCGCCAATGGATAAAAGATTATGACCGATTTACCGACACGAGCGGAGAAACGAACCCGACGACGTCAGAACGTCGGTTCGATATCGGTTCATCGTGCTACCCCGTCTTGTAGACGCCGCGCGCTTCTGCAACGTGTTCGTCGTCCTCGTCGTAAACACTCACGTTGACGGTTCCCACGTCGCTCCCGTTACGCACTACGTCGGCCTCAGCATAGAGGTCGCCCGTTCCGGCGCTGAGGTAGTCGATTCGCATATCGATGGTCGGAACCGGTTGGTCGTTGAGTGAGACGAGCGCCGCGCCGCCAACGGTGTCCGCGAGCGTGAACGTGACTCCGCCGTGGGCCATGAGTCGGTCCTGATTCCACGACAGTTCCTCGCGCATTTCGAGTCGCCCCTCGGCGTGTCCATCCGCCGCCTCCGTGACTTCGACGCCGAGCAGGTCCGCAAACGGCATTCCCTCGAAGAACGCTTCGATATCCATACCACGACTGTACACGGGAAGTAATTAAATGTGCATGGGGCGACCCACTCAAGTATGCACGTTTCCGACGACGACGGCATCCGGACGATAACGTTCGACCGCCCCGAGGTTCGAAACGCCTTCACGCCCGAGGCCGCGGGCGAACTCGCCGAAATCCTCGCGGAGAGCGACCCGAACGTCCACGACGCCGTGGTGTTGACCGGCGAGGGCAAGGCGTTCAGCGCGGGCGGCGATATCGAGTCGATGGCCGAACGCGAGGAAAACGTCAGGGATGCCTACGAACGCGTCACCGACACGCTCTCGCGCGCGGTGGCGGAGGTGCTCTCCGCGCCGGTTCCCGTCGTGGCCAAGGTCAACGGCGACGCGGTCGGTGCCGGGATGGCGCTCGTCACGGCGTCGGATTTCGCGTACGCCACCGAAACCGCTCGGTTCGCGGCGTCGTTCATCAACGTCGGTCTCATTCCCGACATGGGCGGGACGTTCATCCTCCCGCGGCTTGTCGGCCTGCGGAAGGCGAAGGAACTCGCGTTCACTGGGGAGCTGATTTCGGCCGACGAAGCAGTCGAATTGGACATCGTGAACGAAGCCGTCCCCGACGAACAACTCGACATCCGAGTCACCGAGCTCACTGATACGCTGGCCGAACAGCCGACTCACACCATCGCACTCGGGAAGCAAGCTCTCCACGAGAATTTAGGAAAGGACTGGCGCGAAGCGCTTGATTACGAGACGATGATTCAGTCGCAAGCGTACGACATGCCCGCCCACTCGGAGGGCGTCTCGGCGTTTTTGGAAGGTAGAGAACCGGACTTTCAGTGAGGCGTCGCGGGACTACATTTCTCCCGAACCGCGACTTTCGAGCGAATTCGTGTTCACATACTGCGATGTTCCTGCACCGAGGCTGTCGAATCTCGAACTCATGAATCATATATCGCTCTATAGAATCACCGTCACATGGTTCGAACCGTAGCCCATCGTAATTTCTCGGATTTTCCCGGAGAGAGGACAGGAGCCGGCGATACCGCTCGAACGTCCTCGCCGCACCATCCGCCTCGAACTGTTTACCGTCAGCAATATTTCGCCTTCGCGTGTCCAGTGGTTAGTCAATCGTCAAAGGGCCACGGACAGTGTACGAAGGTTACTTTCACACGGGGGTTCAATCTCGTCGCACGGGAGGACGGCTGCTTTAATCGGGTGCAGCCTGTTCACACCGCGGCGAATCGACGCCGGTAGTGGAATCCCCTCCCGCTTAGGCGGGGTACAGCGTGGGGCCGTACCACGAGTACAATCGCTTGAAGTGGTCCTCGCCGTTGTCGAACCGGGCGGAGACCTCCTGTTTGGTGATCTGTTTTTCGCCCATCGACGGTTCCCAGTTGTCTATCGTGACCAGACTGGACGGTTTGAAGCCGACGAAATTGGTACGCGTATCGTCGCCCCAATCGGCGTTTATCTTCAACTGCCACTGGTTGTACTCGTTGTACGCGGAGGATTCGTCCACCACTTCGACGTTCGGTTGGGTGTAGGTCCACGAGAATCCGGCCGTGACGTAGCCCGTCTGGTACCCGATGCTCACGCTTATCGAGTACCCTTTCGACGTGGACCCGCTCTTGGTTCCGTACGGTTCCCACTGCCCGTAATCGACGTCCGCGTTCATCTCGCCCTCGTCCCACCGGTGTTGCACGCGGCCCCAATCGTTCTCGTATTCGGAGTCGAACGCGCTGGTCCCCGGTTCGAACCCGGCAGGGGTGTGGAACGCGTGTGCCTCCTTTTCGTCCTGCTTCGTGCTCGTGTACCAGTAGTTCGTCATTCCGGCCACACCGTAAGGGTCCAATGCGTACTCCAACCGGTGTTTTGCGAACTGCGACATGTTCTGTGTGTTGGTAATCGTCTGGTTGGACTCCGTGGTCGCTCGTTGTTCCGAAACAGCGATGTCCGAGGCGAGTTCCGCGGTTCGCCGGGTGAACCGGTCGTGAATCAGCGCTTCGGCACGTCCCGATTGCGCTTCCAGGTGCGTGGTCTCTTCATCGGCGAGTCCGACGTACTCGTGGGCACTCCCGTTTGCATCGAAACCGAAGGCGTACGCCACGACCGCTCCCGGCGAATCTTCGTGCGTCCCTGCTGGAATCGCGTCCAACGAGCGGCCGTTTTTCCGCTCGTAGTCGCGAACGGCACGCTTCCGGAGTTCGTGGCGCTGCTTCTCGGAAACCGACTTCCCGTTCACCGCCGTTGCGGCGTGGACGTTACTTCCGCGAGGGGCTGTGCCGGACGGGGAAATTTCGGCGCTGGCGAATCCGGACCCGGCGACGAGACCCGTCACCCCGATTGCTCCGGCCTTGAGAACTGTTCGTCTATCGGTGCGTTTGCTGCTGTGTTCCGCGGACGAATCGTCTTTCATACTCCAGCACAGACTATATTTTGACTATTAATATAATTAATTGAATATACTAGAAATTAATTTAATAATGGATCATTTGTATAATTAGGGTGTTGTAGCTCTCCGTTCGATCGTTTTTCTCTTCGGAGGAACACGGGTCGCTCCCATCGACAGCCACCCTCGATGCGGTGTCGAGTTGCACCGAGATATCGTCGAACGCAATTGCCAGCCGAACGTTTGGTTGATGAATAAGCAAAAAAAAAAACGAACGAAGCTCGATTGGAACGACCACCCGCGGCGCTCAGCACCGAGGACGCACCATCGAGGAGAGTACGTCGTCGCGTAGATCGGTTCCGCCAACCGCGACGACCGAAAGTTCGATTCGCCGGATACGTTCGATCCGACCCATGCGGTCCCTGTACTCCGCGCCGTGTATCGCTTGTGCTCGGATGTCGATAAGCGCCGTGAGCGGCAGTGATATCGGCGAAGTGAGTTCGCTGTACAGCTTCGGACGGGACCTCGGCGGCGCGCTCGGGGTCTCCGAGTTCGGTATCGTCTTCGACCGAAAACTGATCAACGAACTAGCAGACGTGCTTCCGAAAGGCGTCGATGCGAGCGTCGTCTCACAGAGCCCACGGACCATCCACCAGCTTTCGCCACAGCTTCAAGGGAAAATCCAGGCACCCGTGGACGCCTTTCACGTCGTCTTCCTCGTCGGTGTCGTCGTCCTCGGGATGAGTCTGATCGTCTCGCTCGCACTGCCGGACCACGAACTGAAAGAACTGTCCGGCGCCGAGATGCGTGCCACAGCGGACGGCGGTGTAGTCAATGGCACCGACGAGAACTAATCACGACCCGTTTCGCTATCGCTTTCCGGCATCCGTATTTTCACAACCGTCCGACGGTTCCGTTTTTGCCGTCGACTCGAATCCGATCGCCGGTTCGAATCTCGGCGGTCGCATTCGAGACGGAGGCTACCGCCGGAATGCCGTATTCCCGAGCGACGAGCGCACCGTGCGTCATCCGCCCGCCGACTTCCATGACGAGTCCCGCCGCGTTCAGGAACAGCGGCGTCCAACCGGGGTCGGTGGATGGCGCGACGAGAATTTCACCGGGTTCGAGGCTCCCTTCGGACGGGTCCCGGACGACGCGGGCTGTCCCTTCGACCACGCCCGCGGAGACGGCCGTCCCGACGAGCATCTCCCCGTCGACGTCCCGATTATGCGCGGCCGTCGGATGTTCGCCTTCGCCGGTCAGCAACGGCGGCGCGGTCAGGTTCGAGTATCGTTCGTGGGTCCGTCGCCGCCATTCGATGTCCACGTCCACCGGGGTCCCGCCCAGCAAGGCAAGGAGTTCGTCGCGCCGAAGGAACCAAACGTCGTCCGGGCGCTCGATGCGCCCGTTCTCGGCCAGCGTTTCCCCGGCCTCGGCACAAATCTCGTGGACCGTCGCGAACACGTGAGCCATCCCCTGTTTCGGGAATTCGCGGAACGGCATCGCTTTCCGGTAGCTTCGAATCAAGTGGCGAACGACGCGTTTTCGAATCGGTCCCAGTAGTCCGTGATTCGCTCGCGCTTCCAGTCGGCGCTGGGCCGTCGTCGCACGGCGTTGCAGTTCGTCTATATGTTCTCCGGTTTCGCGTTCCGTACCGTGGGAAACGTTGCTCCGAATCGTCGAGAGGAGCACCGACGGGTCGTCCCGCCACCGCGGCCGACGGAGGTCGATTTCACCCGTCGCTCGATGGCCGAATCGCTCGATGAACGACTCGAACGCCTCCACGAACCCCTCGCCGCCCGAACGAGTTCGAATCTCGTCCAGCGATGCGCCCGAATCGAGCGCCGCCTTCACTTCAGGGGCGTTCCCGGCGAGCGCCGCCAACTCCCCGAGTTCGCCGTTCATTCGAGTGACGACTTCGTCCGGAAATCCCTTTCCGATGGCGTCCATCTCGTCCGTCGCGTCGGGGAAGACCTTCCCGAGCAGGCGCCCTGCAACGACGCCCGGAAGTATCGACGCGCCTTTCGGTGCGATATGTCCCAAGAAGGCGACGATATCGATGCCCCCGAAGATCGCTCGAACGCGTCCTTCCGTCGTTTGCGGTGCGCGGAGTTTGCTCGCCTCTTTGTTTCCCCACGCGTCGCTCCACGCCCACAGTTCGTCGAGTTCGGGAAGACCGAACACGAGCGAGCGAACGAACCGGAACAGCGCCTCGAACACGATAGGCCGGAGCGATGGCCCGGCACGTCGGATCGCTCGGAGTACCCGCACCCACGCTGCTATTCGTCCGCGTTCCGGGATGTCGTGTCCTCGGTCCCGCAACACTTCCCGGAGTCCGTCGGATGCCGGTTCGCTAAGGAACGACAACGCGTTCGGCACCCGCCGTCGGAACGGTGCGAGTCGAACGAGGGGCGTCAAATCGACGTACACTCGATTCCCGGCTTCCGCGGACAATCCTCCCGACTCCGGTGGTCGAAAGCGTTCGACCCCGCCGTCGATGAACGACCGCCAGAAATCCACGACGAGGGGCGGCAACGCCTCCGGCATGGCCTGCTGGTGTCCGAAACTCATGTACACGTGCAACAGGCCGTCGTCCGGTTGGGGCGAAACGAGCGGAAAGAGGGACGTGATGGGACGGGACTGGAGGACGAACAGTTCCCCGTCTCGAAACGCCCATTCGATGTCCTGTGGCCCATCGAACAGATCCTCGATTTCCTCGCCGCACTCTACGAGTCGATGCACCCGCTCCCCCGAGAGCGCACGCCGGCCCCTGAAATCGTCGGGAACGGTCCCGCGTTCGACACCGCCTTCGTCCCCCGATCGCACCCGAACCGTTTTCCGACCGATATCGTACGATAGAACGGTATCACGCTCGCGGTCGAAGCGAATCGTATCGGCGGACACTTCCCCGGCGACGATTGATTCGCCGAGTCCGTAGTTCGCTTCGATGACGGCCACGCGTCTGTTCTCCGTAATCGGGTCCGCGGTGAAGAGCACTCCCGCCGTGTCCGCATCGACCATCGTTTGTACGACGACTGCCAGCGCGACGTCCGAACTCGGAACGTCGTTTCGAAGCCGATACGTGACCGCTCTGTCGGTGTACAGGCTCGCCATGCAATCGCGTACCCTGTCGAGGACGTCGTCGGGTGAGACGTTGAGATACGTCTCGTGTTGCCCGGCGAACGACGCTGTCGGGAGGTCCTCGGCGGTCGCACTCGACCGCACGGACACGGTATCCGCGTCGAGGTCTGCCAGCGCGGTTTCGATAGCGTCCCGGACGTCGATTGGAAACGAAGCGTTTCGAATGCGTTCCCGTATGGTCGCGCCCAGTTCGCCGATACGGTCCGCGTCCGTCGGGTCGAGTTCGTCAACCGCTTCGATCACTCGACGGGTTTCCGGATCGGTGACGAGGGTCCGATACGCGTTCGTCGTCACGCAAAACCCCGTCGGGACGGCGATACCCGCGTCGACGAGACGGGCGAGGTTCGCACCCTTCCCGCCGGTGACACACGGGTCGGTCGCGCTCTCGTCTCCGAACGCGAGGGTGAAGGCTGCATCGTGGAAATCCGCTCGTGAGTAGTCCATTGTCTTTCTGGCTCGTGAGTCGGTAACGGCGTCCGGGACAGTTCTCCCTGTAACGGACGCCACTACCGGATATCTAGGAGACGATTGGAGTTATGAGCCGTAAATCGTTATCCCGGGTATGGTCGGCTAGTATATGAGTATGCGAATATAGCGTCCCGTATGAAGTACGCTCGGCTCACCGGCACGCCCGACCCGAAGCGAACGCCGGAGATCTTCGATCTGCTCGCGCGGTCGTCGTTCGTCGACGAGGCGCGGTTGTACGACTGGAACCTCTCCGAGGACGCCGTAACTGCCCTCTTGGAAGTCGACGGAGAGAGGGAGCGATTTCGGGACCAGGCGGTCAGCGTGACCGGGATACGGTCGGTGGATACGACGCGGGTATCCGAGGACCGATTCACGCTTCTCGCCGTACTCGAACCCGACGCCGTTCCGCTGTTGAAGAGGATGGTCGCAACCATTACGCAGGAGGGGTTGGTGGTCGAAAAACCGTTGGTCTACCGCGACGGGCAGGTTCACGCCCGTCTCGTGGGAAGCGCGGCGGTTCTTCAGAACGCGGTCGGCGGGTTTCCTCCGGAGATAAACCTCGAAATCAGCGCTATCGGGGAGTTCGACCGGAGTCGTAAAACCCCGCTCTCCGATCTCAGCGACCGGCAACGGGAGGCGCTGCTCGCGGCCTTCGACCTCGGATACTACGAGCATCCGCGACGCGCGACACACGAGGACGTGGCCGCTCGACTCGACTGTGCCCCGAACACGGTTTCGGAACACCTCCAGAAGGCGGAGTTGAAACTCATCACCGAACTCCTCCGATCAGAGTTCGTACGCTGAGACGGCGGGAGTTTCACGATGGTTCACGGCGGTATCTCCGGTCTCGGGCGACAGAACCGCGTCACTGGCAAAAATAGTGGTACTCCGATAGTTGTGGTCGCGTCGCGTTACTCGAACAGTTCGACGGCCTGCTCGTAGCGGTCGGCGGATTCCTCCCAATCGACGACCTCGAAGAAGTTGTCGACGAAGTCGCCGCGGTCCGGCCCGTAGTCGTAGTAGTAGGAGTGTTCCCACACGTCGAGGGCGAGAATCGGGTGACTACCCCAAAGTGCGCCCTGGTCGTGTTTGTCCACGACGAGGTTCCGGAGTCGGTTGCTGAAGGAGTCGTAAACGAGAAGCGCCCAGCCGCCGGCGGCGCTCGCGGCGGCCTCGAACTCGCCCTTCCACGCCTCGTAGCTACCGAAGTCCTCCTCGATGCGGTCGGCCAGCGCGCCCTCGGGAGCGTCGCCGCCGTCGGGACCCATCGATTGCCAGAACAGGTCGTGCAGGACGTGGCCGCTGCCGTTGTGGGTGACGTTCCGAATGGCACCCGCCGAGGACGAGAAGTCGCCTTCGTCGCGGTTCGCCGCGAGGGTTTCCTCGGCACCGTTCCATCCGTTGACGTAGCCTTGATGGTGCGTGTCGTGGTGCCACGTCAGCACCTGCTCGGAGATGTGCGGTTCTAGTGCGTCGTAGTCGTACGGGAGCGGCGGTAGTTCGTATTCGCTCATCGATATCACCGAATTCGGATACGTCCGGCGATACCATGAGGATTTCCTGTAACGAATTCAAGTAGGGTCGCTGTCGTTTTGTGCGGAGGGAGCGATGGAGGACGAGTACGTTCGAAGACAGGTCTGACATCCAACGCACCTGTTGGTTGGCCAACGAGATTATGGCCATCGGTAGCATATGGCGTTCGATGAGTACAGTAACCGACGAGCGACGCGCTCACGAACTCGATTCCGACGCACAGGCACTGTTGGACAAATTGGTCGAGGAGGGTGCCCCCGACCTTTCGCATCTCTCGCCGGAACAGGCCCGCGCGCTGTTGGGCGGGCTTTTCACCCCCGACGTGGAACCCGAATCGGTCGCCTCGGTCGAGGAGCGAAAAATCCCGGCGTACGCGCGGGACATCCGCGTTCGAATCTACGACCCGTCCCCCGGCGAATCGCTTCCCGCGGCCGTCTACTTCCACGGCGGTGGCTGGGTCGTCGGCGACCTCGACACCCACGACGGCGTCGCGCGGTCGCTCGCCAACGAGGGTAACTGCGTCGTCGTTTCCGTGGACTATCGGTGCGGCCCGGAACACCCGTTCCCGGGTGCCGTCGAGGACGCGTATCTCGCGACGAAGTGGACCGCTGACAACGCCGACGAAATCGGCGCGGGCAGGGGACTGGCCGTCGTCGGCGAAAGCGCGGGCGGCAACTTGGCGACGGTCGTCGCACAGATGGCCGTCGAAAAGGAAGTCGATGCACCCGAAATCGAGCGTCAGGTGTTGCTCTATCCCGTGACGGACCACTCGTACGACACCAAATCGTACGAGGAGAACGCGGACGGATACTTCCTGACCGCCCGCGGGATGGTCTGGTTCTGGAATCACTACCTGCGCGACGACATCGACGGGGCCAATCCCCGCGCGTCTCCGCTTCGCGCACCGGAAGAGACGCTCGCCCAACTACCCCCAACGACGTTGGTTACGTGCGGATACGGCCCGCTTCGGGACGAGGGGTACGCCTACGCCGAAGCGCTCTCCGATGCGGGCGTCCGCGTGGACCACACCAACTACGACGGCATGATTCACGACTTCGCCAACATGCGCCGACTCGCCGACCCGTTCCCGGGCGTCGAAGCCGCGGAGGACGTGCGCCGACGCGCCGGCGAGGCGCTTCGAAGGACGTTCGAATGAGGACTCATGGCCCGGACTGAAACGATTCGACGCGAACGGGCCGACTTCGAGAGCGACGGAACGCGCTGTGCGGCGTGGCTGTATCGGCCGATCGAATCGGCGTCGGCCGGCGTCGGAAAGCCGCCGGTCGTGGTCATGGGCCACGGGTTCGGACTGACGCAGGAGATGTGCCTCCCATCCATCGCCGAACGGTTCGCCGAACGCGGACTGTCCGTGCTGACGTTCGACTACCGGTCGCTCGGCGACAGCGACGGGGTGCCGCGAAACGTCGTGGACCCGTTCGCACAACTCGACGATTGGAAGGCGGCGGTTTCGCACGTCAGAGCGATGGATGATATCGACGGCGACCGACTTGGCGTATGGGGGTTTTCGTTCGGTGGCGGGGAAGCGCTCATCACCGCCGCCCGGGAGGACGCCGATGCCTACGTCGGACAGACGCCCGTGTACGACGGGATTCGAACCGTCCGGTACGTCGTCGGCCAGCAGGGACCGGAGTACGGTCTGCGCATGTCGGCGGCGTCGTTCAAGGACCTCGCCCGAAAATACGCTCGTCGCGAGCCGTATTACATTCCAATCATCGGTGACGCCGAGGAGGGGGAAGTGGTGGCGCTCCCCTCACCCGGTTCGAAGGAGGGCCACGAAGCGATGCTTCCGGAGGAGTGGGGACCCGAGGAGCGAGCGGAGTGGAATCGGTGTGCCGCACGTGTGATTCTCCAGACGGGACGCTATCGACCCATCAAATACGCCGACGCCGTCGACTGTCCGGCCTTCGTCGTGGAAGGGACCGAGGACCAACTCGCACCACGAAGTGCCATCGACGCGACGGTTTCGAAGCTCCGAGACGTGAACTGGGTCGCATACGACACCGACCACTTCGGTGCCTTCTTCGGCGACCTGTTCGAGGAAGTGGTGGAGCGGGAGGGCGCGTTCCTCGAATACCACCTGCTCGATGCGGTCCGACGGTGACCACGATCAGCCACCGTCACCGCCGGTCGTCCTTTATCGCGGCCGGCACACCGTTCCTCGGAGCGGTGTGAATGGCGTTTCATCGACGGCTGGTGCGGCCTCTGAAACCGGCCGATAAATCACCGTGAAAGCGGAGTTGTTGTCAAAAATCCACCGAACTATTTAACGGAATCGGGACCTAGGATATGACACACGAAATGGTCCCTGATCCCTTCACGACCGCCGTCGTTGTGTTCGCAGTCGGTATCGGACTCGCGTTCACCTACTTCGGCTACTCATTCGTGACGCAACTCACGTCGCTCGTCGGCGGTCTCGGCGGTGCCCTGTTCGGGAGCTTCGCCGCGCGAACCCTCGCTCCTTCGTTCGGAATCGCATCGCCGGACCTCCTGCTCGTGTCGCTCGTCGGAGTCCTCATCGGTGGGTTCATCGGAAGTCGAATCGCGTACTCGGCACAACGGTTCGTCATCATCGGGGTGAGTGTCATCACTGCCGCGTCGGTGGCCTACTCCTCGCTCGGTTCGGGCGGAATGGAGTCGATAGCCATCCCGATGCTCAACGGGGCCATAGACCCCGTCGTCGGGTCGCTGGCCGCCGCCGCCGTCATCGGTATTTTCGTCTGGCGGTTCTACCTCCCGTTCCTGACGATCGTGACGAGCCTCTTCGGCGCGACCATCCTCCAACGACTCGCGCGCCAGTGGGGAACCGTCCTGCCGGTGTTTCACGCCGACGTGTGGACGACGCTCGGAACGAACGAGGTCCTCTGGTTGCTCCTCGTCGGATCGGGCATCGCGATTCAGTATCGGCGCTATCGCCGGACGAAATCACGCGTCGGGTTGCGGCGGTTAGCCCCCGGCCGCTGACTGGTCCGTATTTTTATACCACCCATTTTTCTACTGGTCTGTTTTCATACCAATATCTTGTCCAATACCACAAAGCTTTCACCCACGCTGTCAAAAGCTACTGTTGAAACCACATGTCCGTCTGGTTGGTCACCTACACGTACAGAGACGGAAGCGTCGTCCGCCGCACCCTCGACGCCCCCACGATAGACGACGCCTACGAGGCGTCTACCCTCCCGAAAACTGTCGGCGGTCGCGTCCTCGATACAATCACTGTCGAGGAGCGGGCGCGGCACTCCGACGTGCATCACACGTCCATCGAGTTCGGAGAGGAGCAACGCTGTACCGAACCCACTCCGCAGACGCGGATGGTGGAGTCCGGAAAACGGGCACCGAAAGTCGCCCAGAGCGACACGCCGTAAGTCACATCGCAATCGGACACACTCCGGCCGACGCACTGACGAGCCGTCGTCTACTCGACGTCCTCGAAGGCCTTGAGGATGACTTTGCTCAACGACGGATGGATGTGAATCGTCCCAGTGACGTCGCCGACCGTCCCGGACCCGCTCGCCAACGCGAGGAGGACTTCGTGAATCAGCGTCGAAGCGTCGGTACCGATGATGTGACAGCCGAGGATTTCCCCGTCGGGGTCCGCGAGGACCTTGACGAATCCGTCCCTGTCCTTGAGCGCGTTCCCCATCACCGTCTCGCCGTAGGCACATCGTCCGACGAGGTACTCCCGTCCGTCGTCCCGCAGTTCCTCCTCGGTCCGTCCGGTTCCGGCAACCTGCGGTGACGTGAAAATCGCGTGGCCCATAGCGGTGTAATCGACCGCCTCACCTTCGCCGTCGAGGGCGTTTTTCACGACGTATTCCACCTCGTGGTCGGCGGCGTGCTTGAACTCGTAGGTCCCGATAACGTCGCCGTGTGCCCAGACGTTTTCCGCGCTCGTTTCGAGGTACTCGTCCGTCTCGACGTAACCCCCGTCGTCGAGTTCGATGCCCGCCGCTTCCGGGTCGAGGCGGTCGGTGTTCGGTCGTCTGCCCGTCGCGACGAGCACCTCGTCGGCCGTGACCGCAATCGGTTCGCCCTCGTCCGCTGTCGCCGTCACCGTCACCCGTCCGTCCTCCTGCGTCACGGCGGTGGCTTCGTAGCCGACGTGAACCGTGTGGCGACGGCGGGCGACTTCCGTGAACGTCTTCGCGATTTCGCGGTCCTCGGTCGGGACGAGGACGTCGTTTCTCCCGATGATGGTGACGGCGGTTCCAAGGGCTTCGTAGAAGTAACCGAGTTCGGCGGCGATGTAGCCGCCGCCGATGACGACCAGTCGGTCGGGCCGTCTGTCGAGGCGAAGCGCGTCGGTGCTCGTGAGGTAATCCACGTCCTCGATACCGTCGATGGGTGGAATCGCGGGACGCGCGCCGACCGCCACGACGACTCTGTCGCCCCGAATCCGCTCGTCGCCGACTTCGAGGGTTCGTTCGCCGACGAACCGCGCGTCCTCGCGGAACAGCGTGACGTTTTCGCGCTCCCTGATGGCGCGTTCCATCCGGTCTGATTTGACCGCCATCGCGTCGGTCACTTCGTGGACGATACGCGGGAAGTCGATTCGATCCAGTTCGGCGTCGAGTCCGAACTCGCCAGCACCGCGCACGGTTTCCGCGACATCGGCGCGATGAATCAGCGTCTTCGACGGGTTACACCCGCGATTGACGCACGTTCCGCCGAGCGGTCCGCGTTCGACGAGCGCCGCGTCCAACCCTCGGTCGGCGGCCGCGAGCGCCACTTTGTTTCCGGTTCCCCCGCCGATGACGACCACATCGAATTCCTCCATTCCAATCTCCCCGCTCCCATACGACGGGGACAGTGAAGAATTTCACCGCGGAAACCCCGACCTACAGAATCCGGTTGCCGCTGACGTTCACGGACACCGTATCGACCGTCTTGCCGTCGAAATCGACCGCCGAAAGCGTGGACTTGCCGACCGGCACGAACACCTTCTTCGACGTTTGGCCGCTCTGGACGGTACCGGTGTCGAACTCGCTCCCGCTCGAACTGATGACGACGAGTTTTCTGACGCCGTATCTCGTCGTCGCGTCCGATGTGAGACTGACGCTCGCGCTCACCCGACCGCTGGCCCACGGTTCGCTGACCGAAACCTTCTCGAACACCTCCGAGTCGTCGATTCCCGAGACGCTCGCTTTCGGGTCGAGGGTCAGACAACCGCTCGTGCCGACGAGTCCGGCCGCGGCGGCCGCACCGAGGAACGCTCGGCGCGAGCGTCCGTTCCCCTCTTGGTTCGCGTCCCTCCCCGTCATCGCTGTGAATCCCTCAGGATGAGCGGTCCGATGGCGAGCGTTCGCTTTGCGACCGTTGCGATGCGCAGGATGTAGGAGACGAGCAGCATGAACGGAATCAGCGTCACGCTGAACGCCCCGCCGACGACCAACAGAATGTCGGAAAACCCGAGTGTCGTCCCCGTGAACGTCCCGCTTCCGACGAAGGCGAGCATCGCACCCGCGACGAACAGCGCGGGAATCGCGGCGTACAGTATCATCTGCGAGAGGTCGATGAGCGCCCACTGGAAGTAGAGCGTCTTGATGTGTTCACGAGCGGGACCGAACATCGACAGCGACGTTTTCAGCTGCTCGAATCGACGGAGTTGGTCGTCCGACAACTCGTCCCGATACTCGTCGCGCATCCGCTCGACGTGGAAAATCTTCCACGAGTAGTTGAAATCGAGCGCCGCGAACAGCACGTCGAACGTGCCGAACTTCGCGCCGTCGAGTTTCTCCTTGACCGTATCGGCGTTGCCGGTGAGACTGTCGATGAACTCGTCGAGTTCGTCGCGCAACTCCCCGTTTCCTTCCTCGCCGACCGAATCCCGCAGTTCGTTCGCCCGACGCTCGGTCGTGTCGATGATCTCGCTCAGGAACGCGGACGGGTCGGATGGCGTCGTGTGACCGATCATCTCGCCGACAAAGTTCCGGAAGTCCATCGCGTCGCTCATCCGCCCGCGTTGGTCGCCGAGCGGGCCGTTCTCCTGCGAGATGACCAACTGGGTGATGGTGACGACGAGCGTCGTCGCGGTGATGTTCGCGCCCAACAGGGTCGAGAACATCGTCTCGATGGTGTCGCTCCGTGCTACCGCGGACTTCAGCGGTGGATACAGGAACGTCCCGGCGAGGACGAACGCGATGAAAAAGAGCAGGACTATCACGCCAGTTACGACTAACCGTCTCGCGCCGAGAACGATCCACAGTTTCGCTCGGCTTTCACCCGCCCGCTCACGCATCGTGTTGGCGGTGCTGATCTGGTCGCCGTTGTCGTCGCTCTCACTCATCCGAATCGTCGTCGTCCCTCCATGCCGGTCGCTTGAAGACGAGATACTTCGTCCCCCCGCCGACGTACTCGATGGTCGACACCAACTCCCAACCCTCTTCGCCGAGATCGTTCAGATCGTTTACGGGGTCGATTGACTCCTTTTTCGTACTCCCCCGCGGCGGCCTGATGGTGTGGTATTCCCACTGCTCGGTCGCTCGTTTCGCCATTGATTGTTGGTTCGGCAACGGGAATGAATAGAATTGTGGCCCCGGACCGTCGTATACCCAGGTTCCGACTACAGGTCGAGGAACTTCTCGGCGTTCTCCCAGAGGATCTTTCGCTGGACCGCTTCGGGGAAGTCGAGGTCCTCGAACTGGTCCAACCACTGTCCCGGCCGAATCATCGGGTAGTCCGTCCCGAACATCACCTTGTCCTGCAGGAGCGTCTTCGCGTAGTGGAGGACTTGGTCGTCGATGTACTTCGGCAGCCATCCTGAGAGGTCCATGTAGACGTTCCCCTTCTGCTGGCAGATGGCGAGTTGCTCCTGTTCCCACGGGAACGCGGGGTGGGCCAGGAGGATTTGCAGGTCGGGGTGTTCCGCCGCCACGTCGTCGATGAGCATCGGGTTGCCGTACTTGATTTTGAGGCCGCGTCCGCCGGGTGCGCCCGCACCGAGCGTGGAGTTACCGCCGTGGAAGACGACGGGGACTCCGAGGTCCTCGATGGTCGAGAACAGTTCCTCGTGTTCGGTGGCACTCGGGTCGAAACCCTGTGCGATCTGCTGAAATTTGAACCCGGAGAGGTCGAGGTCGTTGACGACGCGTTCGGCCTCCTCCACGCAGTCGTCTTTCAGGGGGTCAACGCTACCGAAGCCGATGAAGAAGTCGTCGTACTCGTCGCGGACTTCGGCGACGTAATCGTTCGGCACCGGCGGGTTGCCGGTGTTCGTCTCCGCGTCCCACCCGAGGAGAATCGTTCGCCCGATACCTGCCTCGTGGTACTCCTCAACGAACGATTCGTAGGTGTCCGTCTCCATCTTCGCGCCGAACTTGCTCGCCGCGTCCTCCATCATCTGCCCGCCCGCGTCCTCCAGGAATTCCTTCGTGGGCTGATGGGCATGCGTGTCGATGATCGGTGTCTCCTCCCCTTCGAGTACGTCGAGGGTCATACGCGATAGTTCGCCGGAGAGGTGAAAAAGATGGCCGAACCGGCGTCGTGCAGTCACGTCACCGATCCTGCCATCATGAACAATAATTTTAGTAATTAAACCACGTATTAATTTTATGGATTATACGCGCGTCTCTGTCGAAGATGTCCGAGAAATCCGATACACGAGACGATCGAACGGCGATGCTCGACCGGCGGTCGTATCTGAAAATCGCAGGCAGTGCGGTGGTTGCGGGGGGGACCGCCGCCGGGATCGCCCCGACGATGGCGTCATCGGCAGGCACGAACGGGACGATATCGGACCAAACGACGGCACCGAACGACGTTCCGGACCCGGACGACTTCCAGTACGACGACGTGTACGACGTCGTGGACGACCTCGGGATGGACCCAACCGGCGAGGAACCGATAGACGACGTCCTCCGCGACAACTTGGCGAGCAACACGAAACTGGAGTTCCCGCAGGGAACCTTTCGCGTCACCGAGTTGGTGTACGACTACGGGGAAGGACTCCACGACTTCGGGATGGTCGGCGTCGAAACGGGCGCGACCATCGTCCTCGACACGCCGGATAGCGCCACCCAGAATCCCGGTGCATCGTGGCTGTCCCTCGGCGGAAGGGAGTCGTACAACATCCAGTACGAGGGATTTCGACACGACGTCGGAAGTGCGCCCGAAGCGCCGAGGATGCAGATCAACGTGGACGACGGGTTGCTCGTTCGGGACGTTCTCCATCGGGGTGTTCACGACGGTTCGCTGGGACCGTTCGTCTTCGGCCTCTTCAGCGAGGACGGAACCGGACTCATCGAGGAACTGCGCGCCCCCGACGGTGCGCCCGACGGGAGTGGCGCGGTGGGTCTGTTCGTCCACCAGTACATGAAGGGAAGCCTCGAACTCAGGAACTGCTGGATAGAGGGGTTCCCGAACAACGGACTCTACGAGTCGAGCAAGAGCACCGGCACCGTGACGGTGAACGGCGGTCTGTACAAGAACAACAACATCGCCAACGTTCGCCTCGCCGGGTCCGGCGGCACGGTTCGGGACTGCTGTGTCGTCGTCAACCGCGCGCATTCCGACCCGGACTTCCCGACGAACATGCGCGGCATCTGGCTGTTCGCCGACGACGCGACCGTCGAGAACTGCGACGTGGTGCAAGTCGCCGACGCGCCGAGCGACGGGGGAATCGTCGCCGCCGGGAGCGGGACGACCGAAATACGGGACACCCGAATTCGAATCGGTACGGACGACACGGCGGCGATGTACGCCGTGAAACCGGATTCGACGCCCGCACCGGTCGTCTGTTCCAAGGTCGAGGTGAAGGGCGACGCGGACCACACGGGCAACGGGAATCCCGGCAGCGCCGCCCTCCGCGCCTTCGGCCGTCCGAACTCCGTCTTCTGGTCCTGTTGTGTGAAACAGACCGGCAACGACCGGGACGGCCTTCTTCTTCAGTACTGTGACGAAAGCAGGGTGAAGGGCGGTTCGTTCGACGTGACCGGGGACGCCATCGCCCTCGATCATTCGAGCGACGTGATACGAAAGAACAACTCGATCGGAACCGCGGAGTGCGCGAATTCGACCTGTCCTGACGACGTGAACACGACGGTCGATCGGTTCAAGGACGACACGCTGTCGAATTACTCGTTCGACCGCGGCGAATCCGGAGCGAGCGTCGTTTCGTCGCCCAAACGAACCGGAAAGAGCGCGCTCTCGATCGCCGACACGGCCACGGAGATGACGAGTACGGACGGCCTCCCGACGTATCCCTCGGCGGGCGGAACGGTCAGTTACTGGCTTCGCGGCGACGGCGGCGCGGCGGACGTCAACCTCTCCTACGGCGTGCAGGACGCCGACAACCGATACTTCGTCCGCGTGGACATCGCCAACGCCGACCTCATGTTGTTCCGCTACGAGGACGGGACGGCACGGCGACTGGATTCGGACTCGTCCGGCTACACCCTCTCGCAGAAGGCGTGGTACGAACTCGTCGTGGACTGGAGCGAGGAGGGCAACCACATGGCGACGCTTCGAGACGCCGACGGCAATCGCGTCGCGAGGGTTTCCGGGAGCGACGGGATGTGGTCGTCCGGCGGCATCGGCTACGACGCGTATCTCGACTGCGGACAACGGGTCGTCATCGACGACGTGACGCTGCAGTAGTGCGGGTCCCGTCAGACCGTCAGAGTCCCGCGCCGAGCATGAGGACGGCGACGGCGCTGGTGACGATTGCGACGGGGACACCCACCGACAGCAACCGCCAGATTGAGATGTCCACTCCTCTGCGGGCGGCCTGCTGTAACGCGATGAGCGTGGCCGCGCTGGCGATGGGCGTGGCGTTTCCGGCGAGCGTGCTGACCGCGGAGAGGACCAGCCACCCGGATTGACTCGTGACGCCCGAGGAGAGGAGGACGACGGCCGGAACGTTGCTGATGAGGTTCGACAGGACGAACGTCAGTCCGGCGAACCGCCACCCAGCGCCGAACCCGGAGACGAGTTCCATCAGCGACGTTTCCTCCAAACTCCCGACGAGGACGAAGATGCCGACGAACAGGACGATGATGCTCCAGTCCATCCCGTGCAGTATCTCCTCGCCGGGAACCCGACGAAACAACTGGAGCCACGAGATGTGGAGAATTCCCATCGATGCGGCGATGATGCCTGGGTCGGAGTTCGGGAAAGCAATGAGGAGGGCGAACGTGGCGAGGAGGAACGCGACGCTCGACAGCGCCCACCGCTCGTCGATGTCGGGGACGGGAATCGCGGGGAGCGTCGTCCCGGCGGCCGTAATCGGCACGAGGACGACCGCCGCGATGGCGAGGCACACGAGTGCAACCGGCGCGAGGTGAGCGACGAACTCGACGGATGTCAGGCCGCTTCGATTCAGGATGTAGGCGTTTTGCGGATTGCCGAGCGGCGTCGCCGCGCTGCCGATGTTCGCGCCGAGGACGACGGCGATGAGCGGCGGCACGGGGTCGATGTCGGCGTTGCGAATCACCTGCACGAGGATGGGCGTCAACAGCAGGACCGTCGCGTCGTTGAGCGCGACGGAACTGAAGGCGGCGGCGACGACGAGCGTTCCCACGGTCAGCCGTCTCGCCGTCCCGGTGAAATCCACGAGGTACGACCCCGCCCACCCGTAAAAGCCGCTCCGAGAGAGCGCCTCGACGTGGGCGAGCATGCCGAACAACAAGAGGAGCGTGCTCGTATCGACGCTGGCGAGCGCCTCGTCGGGCGAAATCGCTCCGAGCGCGAGGACGACGACGGCACCCGTCGCGCTCGTCAGCGACCGACTGAGGGGGTAGACGCGGATTTGATTGAAAAACAGCAGACCGAAGGTGCAGAAGACGACGGCGATGACGAACGCGTCGGAAACCATGTCGATTTTATTACCAGGGGGAGATATAGGATGTTCGGACGGGACGGAACCACGGAGGATGACTGATACCGCCGAAATCGGCGTCAGTCGCTACGAAACGTTCCGATCCGTCGATTTGCGTGGATGGAGTCGTACACGTCGATGCGAACGTCGTTCGGGGCAGGAAGCGAATCGCGGTCCACGACGGTCACGTTCGAATACACGAGCGAACTCGTTTCGGTCGCATCGGTGCGTTCGGTCGGTTCGCGCATCATCGCCGCACGGATCGACCAAACGCCGCTTCGAGCGACTCCACCGGGAATGGGGGAGACGAGGAACGGATTCTCCGCCGTGGTTCGCAACTCCGAGACGAGGAGGAACCGGTCGTCGAAGTTCGTTGCCATCAGGTCCGACATCCCCTCGCCGACCGTTTCGGCGTTCAATCGTTTGGCACCGAGTTCGCTCGTCAGCACCGCCGCGAAGTACTGCGTTTTGGGATTCGAATCGCTCAACCCACCCTCGATGAACCTGTCGTCGCTGTCGTGCAGTTTGCCGTACCCCCAGTCCATGGTGAGGTCGTGATGGAGGAGGTCGCGGCCGAGGAACCCGCCGGTAACGGCGGCGATGCCGAGTCCGGTGCTGGCACCGAGGAACGTACGGCGTTTCATACTACCCATCACTTGTTAGAAGAATAAAAACAATCCGGTCGTTTCGAACGTTCAGTCACGACGCTTGATGAGGAACTTCATGTCGCCCTCGAAGACGACGGTGTCCTCCTGATTGGTCATCGTGGTGTCGATGACGACGAGTCCGGCGTCGTCGCGACTGGAGAGTTCCTTCGTCTCGATGACCTCCATGTCGAGCGAGATGGTGTCGTCCATGTGGACGGGGGCGGGGATATCCATGTAGTTCATGCCGAGGAACGCGAGAACGGTGCGCTCCAAGAAGCCGCAGCGGTAGACGAACCCGGTCGCTAGCGAAAACGTCATCGGTCCGTGGGCGACGCGCTCGCCGAAGTACTCGTCCTCGGCGTAGTGTTTGTTCGTGTGGAGTTCCGTCCAATCGCCCGTAAAGGCAGAATGCATTACGAAGTCGTACTCGGTGACCGTCCGGCCGACGCTCTCGAACGTCTGGCCCTCCTCGAAGTCCTCGAAGTAGTGCGGTTCGTAGCTGTAAGCCATGTCGAACCCCACTCGGGAAGAATATAAGTAACTACTGTGCGGAACCGCCACATGGCGAATGTCCCGGACGAGAGATACGACGAAATCGCAAGCGACCCCTTCTGTGCCACGCTCGGAATCGAACTCACGAACCTCGAATCGGGAACGGCGCGAACGGAACTCACGGTTCGGGAGGAACTCCTGAACTTCCACGGGACGCCCCACGGCGGGGCCGTCTACTCGCTCGCGGATGCGGCGTTCGCGGCCGCGTCGAACGCCGACGGCGACACCGCCCTCGCGCTGGAGACGAACATCTCCTATCTCTCGGCGGCGAAGGTGGGTGAGACGCTCGTCGCGGTCGCAGAACGCGAGGACGAAACTCGACGTACCGGGTCGTATCGAGTCGGGGTTCGTGTCGAGGGAGAGGAGAGTGACGAAAACGGAGGGGACGAGAAAAACGAGAGGGGCGCGGAAATCGCCATCTTCCGCGGCAGGGTGTACAAGCCCTGAGTGACGGGAATACCCATTTTCCCCGCCGAGCGTGTCGACAGGGAAGACGGAATTCCACTACCGGTTTCCGTTACATCCGACCCCAGTCACTGGGTCTTCGATAGTGATATTCGAAGCCTATTTTTATCGAGATGATAGTTACATCGAGAACTGCGAGCGGTAAACGCCTTTAAAAATATATCCTGAAAGAAATGAGAATTTTATCGTAAGTTTGGCCTTAAATTCTAAATTCGGTCGGATAATGGTGTGATTTATGCTGTTTGGGAAAATGGCATGATGTATGAACACGAGTCGCATGGCGTGGACTCCATCGCTGCTTTACGCACCGAGTGGAGTGCGGCCCCCTCGACGGAACGTCGTCGTTCTGTCGGACGGGACCGGTACCGAACGAACCGTTTCGTTCGCGGCGACGTTGGCCAACGCCCGGGGCGGCGAGTTGATACTCGTCAGTGCGGCCGTCAGGTCGTCCGGAACGCCGCTCTCGCTCGCCAACGGTATGTTGGACGAGCGCCGAGAGATGGCCCGTCGAAGCCTGACAACGGTAGATTCGTCGCTGGACCTGGAAACTCGTGCGGCGGCCCGCGTCGGCCGGAATTACTCGACCATCGCACGGGAGGCGAGCGAGGAGTTCTCCGCCGGCGTCGTCGTCGTCGACGAGTCGGAGTCGATGACGCCGACGGCGTTCGGTCGAAGCGTCGCGACGCGCGTCGGGGGCCGCGTCGATTGTGACGTTATCTCCGTCGGCGGGAACCACCTCTCACCCGACGTGTCCTCGATTCTCGTCCCCGTCGCCGGCGGGCCGCATTCGGGGTTGGCCGTGGACATGGCGAGATACATCGCCGAGAAATACGGTGCCTGGCTCGAACTCCTCCACGTCGTCCCCTGTTCCGAGGACGAACGCGCTCACGCCGACGCGAACCGATACATCGCCGCGGCGAGCGAGCGTCTGGGCGAGTTCTCCGCCGTGGATGAATGGATTCTCGAAGCCGACGACGCCACCGACGCTATCGTCGACCAATCGCAGTACTACGACGTTACCGTCCTCGGCGCACCGCAGAAAAACAGGCTTCGGGAGTTCGTCTTCGGTTCGACGACGGCAGACGTGCGGTCCTCGGCGTACAGCACCGTCGTCAGCGTCGAACGGACGGACCGACGCGACTCGCTGTTGGGGAACTGGCTCTGAACGAAGTCGAGGGCCGTCGATGACGGCGTCCGCGGATTACAGTTCCGCCTCGATTTTCTCGGCCGGCGTCAGGCCGGTGAACCGCTGCACGACGCTTCCCGCATCTTCGAGGAGAACCGTCGTCGGGAACGACCTGACCGCGTACCGGTTCGCTTCGTCCATGTTTTCCATCGCGTCGATGACGTTTTCCTCCGTGTCGAACTCGATGGCTCCTCTCGCGTCCAGTTCTTCGAGAATCGCTATCTGGTTCGGGCACCGCCCGCACGTGGGCGTCTTGAACATCTTGACCTGCATCGTCACGCCCCGTACCGAACGACGATACAAAAATTTGCCTCCTCCGCCCTCGACGCGGACCCATGGGGCGAACGGTTCGAGGAGCGGCGGCGTCAGCGGTGGTCGTAGACGCGCTTTACCTTCCCGACTTCGGTTCGTTCGATGGCGCCGGGTTCGACCACCTCGAGTTTGTCGGGTTTGACGTCCAGAATCTCCCGCAGTCGGGCGTGGATTCGCTCGCGGAGTTCAGCGGGCGAATCCTCGAAGCTCTCGTGGTACTCGACGGTTATCTCCATCTTGTCGAGTTGGCCGTCGCGCCGCAGGTCGATGCGGTAGTGGGGTGCGACGGCGTCCAAATCGACCATCACCTCCTCGATCTGGCTCGGGTACACGTTCACGCCGCGAACGATGAGCAGGTCGTCGGCGCGGCCGGTGACGTTACCCATCCGGACCATCGTGCGTCCGCAGTCACACCGCTCGTAGTTCAGCGTCGTCATGTCGCCGGTTCGGTAGCGAAGGACGGGCAGGGCTTCCTTCGTCAGACTCGTGATGACCAGTTCCCCCTCCTCGCCTTCGGGGAGCGGTTCGCCCGTGTTCGGGTCCACGACTTCGGGATAGAAGTGGTCCTCCCAGACGTGCTGGCCGTCCTGCGCCTCGGCGCACTCGATGGAGACGCCCGGCCCGATGATTTCGGACAGGCCGTACACGTCCACCGCGGTCACGCCGAGGGCGTCCTCTATCTCCTCGCGCATCGGGTCCGTGAACGGTTCCGCGCCGATGATGACGGTCGAAAGTGGGAGGTCGTGCGGGTCGATACCGCGCGCTTCCATCGCCTCCGCGATGTAGAGGCAGTAGGAGGGCGTACAGGAGAGGACGTCGCTTTCCAAATCCTGCAGCATGTCGATTTGCCGGGCGGTGTTGCCGCCGCCGACGGGGATGACGCAGGCACCGAGTTCCTCCACGCCGTCGTGGAATCCGAGACCACCCGTGAACAGCCCGTAGCCGTAGGCGTTCTGGACGACGTGTTCGGGTTCGACGCCCGCGGCGGCGAGCGAACGGGCCATCACCTCGCGCCAGACGCCGAGGTCCGATTCGGTGTAGCCGACGATTTTCGGCTTCCCCGTCGTTCCCGAGGAGGCGTGAATTCGCCGTAGTTCTCCGCGCGGAACCGCGAACATCCCGTCGGGGTAGTTGTCGCGGAAATCCTCTTTCGTCGTGAACGGCAGTTCCGACACGTCTTCGACGCTCTCGATGTCGTCCGGCGAGATACCCGCGTCGTCGAGAGCCTGCCGGTAGAACGGGACGTTTTCGTAGGCGTGAGCGACCGTTTCGGCGAGTCGCTCGTCCTGCAGCGCACGCAGCTCCTCCCGAGATGACGTCTCGGTGTCACTGTATGTCATGCTTATTCGTGATTCGAAGCGCCACGGGAAAACTGTTTCTCGATCCCGGTCGAAAGATGGCATATCGGATGAACGTTTATTTTCCTCGCCGTTGCACGCCGAGTGGATGACAACTGTCTCGGAACTCTGGGGGCGGTCGGGGGAGCGTACGCAACACTGGTGGGTTTTCGTCGGGGGGTACGCCCTCGTCGTCTTCGCCCTTCTCGTCGTCGCGGCGCTCGGCGAGGGATCGGGACCCATGGACGCGTTTCTGCTCCCCGCCGTGCTGTTTTACGCACCTCCCTTCATCTCCGCCGTGAGCGCGTTTCGCGGCGGCGGTTTCCCCGCCAGCCTCGCCGTCGGTCTCGCACCCGGCGTCCTGTTCGCCCTCGTCCTCGGCGGTCTCGACTTCATGGGTCACACCGCTCCGGGAGAGGCCCCGATTTGGGCGCTAGCCATCGGATTCGGCCTCCTCGGCGTCGGCGGCGCGTTGCTCGGATTCGGAGTCGGCAAAGGCGTGCTTCGGTTCGTGGAAACCCGATAGAAACGTCCGCGCCTGAAAATCGAGACTCCGCCGTACGCGTGACTACAACGGGTACGACAACGGATCGTTTCGCGGTGGGACGGTCGAAACTATCGGATCGGAAAATACGGTGTATCGAACACCGATACCTGACGGTGTGAAGTTCGTGACCGGTCGCTTCCTTACTCGACTGCGTATCCCTTGTCCTGTAGGACGTCCGTGACACGCTTACGGTGGTCGCCCTGTAGTTCTATCGCCCCCTCGTGTACCGTCCCCCCGGTGGCCATCTTCCGCTTGAGTTCGGAGGCGAGGTCCTTTACGTCCACCTCGCTCGGGTCGAACCCCTCGACGATGGTTACCGGCTTGTCGTAGCGTCGTTTCTCGGTCCGGATGACGAGGCGCTGTTCGGTTCGCCCCAAGTCTTCGTCGATGCCGAGTTCTTCCGGGAGTCCCGTTATGGAACTCAGATCGTCTTTGTCGTTTGCCACGGCACAGAAAAATAGGCGGCGAAGGACCTTGGTTCTGTCTCACGTCATCCGACGGACAGCAACGGCGTCAGCTGGAACATCCGTCGTCGTAGAGATCGGTGAAGAACCCGAGACGCCCCGACGAGTACGATATGACGATGTCGTTACAGTCGTCGTCATCCATCGCCACGTGACCGCGTGCGTCAGCAACTCGGACGGTGACGTCGTACCGTCCCGGTTTTCCCCAATCACCGGAGACGACGGCGTTTCCTTCGCGGTTCTCGTCATCCGCACCGTCGACCCGCTTCGAAAGGGTGGCGACGGTCGTTCCGTATCGCTCGATTTCGATGTGGAAGACGCGCGGGTCCGTATCTTCGTTGATGAGCGCGAGGTTGCCGATGCTCGCGGAAGGAGAGCCGAGGACGTGGAGGCATCCCGCGGTCGAACCCGCGGAGAGGCCGGTCAGACCGGCCAGAAGCGCCCGTCGTTTCATATCACCGAGCGAAGCAATCCACCAGCATAGGTTTTCTGCCGCGAAACTCAAGCTTCTAAACCCATCCCCTCGTTGTTGCGATTATGGAACGAGTCGCAATTATCGGCGCGTCGATGACCCAGTTCGGGCAGCGTGACGCGTGGATACGCGAACTGTTGGCGGAGGCGGGGTCGGCCTGCCTCGACGATGCGGACGTCTCGCCGTCGGACGTGGAACACCTCTACGTCTCGAACATGGCAAGCGGCGAGTTCGAGGGCCAGACCGGCGTGCCGAACGCGCTGGCACACGACCTCGGCGCGCTTCCGGCGTACACGCAACGAATCGACCAGACGAGTTCGAGCGGCGGGGCCGGAATCTACGCCGCGTGGCAGTCGGTCGCCTCGGGGGCGAGCGACCTGACCCTCCTCGTCGGCGGCGAGAAGATGACCCACAAATCGACCGCCGAGGCGACGGACGTCATCGCCTCGCTCACGCATCCCGTCGAGTACAAACACGGCCTCACGTTGCCGAGTTTCGCGGGGTTGACCGCCCGGCGCTACCTCCACGAGTACGACGCGCCGCGCGAGAGTTTGGCCAAGGTTGCCGTCAAGAACCACCGGAACGGCGTGGACAACCCACACGCGCAGTTCCGAAAGGAAGTCGATCTGGAGACGGTGATGGAGTCGCCGATCGTCGCCGACCCGCTCCGCCTCTACGACTTCTGTCCCATCACGGACGGGAGCGCGGCGTTGCTGTTCTGCCCCGAATCCGAGGCGAAGCAGTACACCGACGAGTACACCGTCGTTTCGGGCATCGGCGGCGCGACCGACACGCACGTCGTTCACGAACGCGACGACCCGACGGTGATGGGTGCGGCCGTCGAGAGCAGCGAACTCGCCTACGAGATGGCCGACCGAACGCCGGACGACATCGACGTGGCGGAACTCCACGACATGTTCACCATCCTCGAATTCCTGCAGAGCGAGGCCGTCGGCTTCTTCGAGCAGGGAGAGGGCTGGAAAGCCGTCGAAGAGGGAATCACCGACCGCGATGGCGACCTGCCGATCAACACCTCCGGCGGCTTGAAATCGAAGGGCCACCCGCTCGGCGCGAGCGGCGTCGCACAAGCGTACGAACTCCACCAGCAGTTACTCGGCGACGCCGGGGAACGGCAGGTCGATGCCGAAGTCGGCCTCGCGTGCAACGTCGGCGGATTCGGCAACTGCGTCATCACCACCATCATGGAGCAAGCATGAACGGAAACGAAACGTTCGACGCGCATCGCTGTCCGAACGGCCACCTCTCGTATCCGGGCCACCCGCGCTGCCCGACGTGTGCCGAGCCGCAGGACGAGACGGTAGACCTGAGCGACAGGACCGCCGAGGTCGTGACGTGGACGACCAGCACGGCCACGCCGTCCGGCGTCCGACAACCGAACCACATCGCCATCGTCGAGTTCGACGTGGACGGCGAGTCGGTGCGGGCCATCGGGCAACTGACGACCGACGGCGTGGAAATCGGCGACGAAGTGCGACCCGTCTACGCCGACGACCTCCGCGACCCCGACGCCGGGATCCGAGAGAAGGCGAGTCAAGAGTGGGACGGCTATCGGTTCGAACCGGCCGACTGAACGACGGCGGCCGTTTCTCTGACCGACGAGAACGAGCGAGAGAGTACGACCGGGAGAAGGAGATTTACACGTCGTTTTCGTCGTCCGAATCGTCCGTACTCCCCGAGGTCGGCCCATCGTCCGCCGAGTCGTCTTCTCCGTGTCCGTTGCCCCGAACGTCCAACTCGTCGCGAATGGAGCGCAGTTCGGCGTCCACGTCGACTTGCGGTTGTTCGTCCTCCTCTTCCTCCATCTCTTCGTCCGCCGCGTCCGCGAGTTCGCGTCCCTCGTCGGCCCGTTCGCTTCCGGCGGCGATTTCGTCACCGATGTCCTCGCTGAGGCGGCGGGCGTCTTCGAGGATGCGACGGGCGCGCGGTTCCTCGGGCAGGCCACCTTCGGTGAGGGCGCCTTCGACGTCGTTCAGCGTGTCCTGCAACCGATCGAGGGTGGCCCGACTCGCCCGTCCGGCGCGTGCGCTGAGGTCGGAGCGTGCCGTTTCGGTGGGGTCGTACTCGGGATCCACGAGGCGGATGATCTGCTGGAGGGCCTTGAGCGCGCGGACGTTCGCCTCCAGCATGGAGATGAGCGTCGGGATGGCGTACTCGCCGGTAAACGAGAGCACCTCGCGGGGCGTCGGCGGACGCGGTAGTCCCATCGGCCCGCGCGGCGGTCGGCCGAGTTCCGTTTGGAGGCCGCGCAGGGTGGTTTCCAACTCCTCGATTCGGTCTTCGAGGTCCGCTCGGTCGTCCCGGTCGGGGTCGTCCCGGTCGTTCGACATGGACGGACGTTCGCACCGCAGAACAAAAGTATTGGTCGGTCGGAACGTGTGGTTGAAGCGTGCGACTCAGAACCCTTCCGTGAGGAACACGTCCTCCTCGGGGAACAGGTCGGCGAGAAGCGCACGAGCGTCGTCGGTTTCGACGGTCAACTCCCCGAACCGCTCGGCATCCTCGACGGCGCAATATCCCACGACCAACTGCGAGAGCGTGTTCACGTCGGTCGCCACGTCCGGGTCGGCGTCGGTACGTCCGCAGCGGACGACGTCGCCCACGTCGAGTTCGAACGTCCCCTCGTTCCACTCGGCCAACGGGTCGGTGACGCGGAGGACGAGCGTTCCGTCCGCGTCGTAGGAGATGCTTTCGAGGGCACGCGGAACGTCCACGAGACGGAACATCGGCCCGCCTTCGATTTTGCAGTCCACGTCACGGGGGTTCGCGACGATGTCGAGGAGGTCCGCGTTCTGGGGGACGTAGGTGAACTCGACCGTCTCGACCTGCGAATCGTGGTACTGCACGAACCGAAGGAGGTGACGGTGTGCCTCGTCGTCCGCGGCCGTGAGTTCCCACACCTTGAGCCGTTTGCCGTCGTCTTCCTCTTGCATCGTGTAGACGACGTAGCCGCGCGCGTCGCCGTCCCGCATCCACGCGTACACGTAGGGGTCTTTCTTCCAGCCTTTAAAGACCCGCTCCCGCCACCAGTCCTCCGTTCGGTCGGTGCTGAGGGCGTATCCCTCGGTCATCGCGTCGTACGCGGGAACGAGGAGTTCCCAGTCGTCGGCGTCGAGTCGACGGAACTCGCCCGTCGGTTCGACCTCCAAATCGAGCGCGTCGGGGGTTGTCACGTACTCGGTGGACTTGTTCGCCATCGCCCACCCGTACTTGCGGTAGAACTCGTAGGAGAAGGGCCAAAGGGCCGAGAAGTACACTTCGTTCTCGCGGTACTCCGCGAGCGATTCGGCGAGCATGTCGCGGACCAGTCCGCGACGGCGACTCTCCGGCGGCGACGCGACGGCGGACAGGCCGGCCATCTCGTGCCACTCGCCGCGGATTCGCGCGGTGAACCAGTGGTGTTTGCACACGCAGAGCAAATCGTCGCCGTCGAAGAGTCCGCGGCGGTCCCCGAGTTCGGGGTCATCGTCGTCATCCTCGATGTCGGGACCGTCTTCGGGTCGGAACGCGTAGCGCAAGAATCGCCGATACTCGTCCTTGTATTTCGCGGGAATCGGCCGATAGTCGGGCATGATTGGGGATTGACTGGAAGCGAGAAATAGGTTCGTATCGGGCGGTTGAATCGTATCTCGCTATACGAAAGAAAGGATATCACGGAGATATATCAGATCGGTATAAAATGCAGAATGCAGGACAGAACGGTTCTTACGACTTGCTTCCCCAACCGAACGAGAGCCATCCACCGTCGGGGTGAAGGATTTCGCCGGTCATGAAGTGTTCACCTTCCGCGAGGAACGCGGCGCAGTTGGCGACTTCCTCGGGTGTACCGAATCGGCCGAGCGGCGTGCGGTCGATGACGTCCTGTTCGTCGAAACCGATCTGGTCCTGTGCGTCGTCCACCATCTCGGTTCGGATGTAGCCGGGAGAGATGGCGTTGACGTGGATGTCGTGTTCGGCCCACTCGACGGCTAGACAGCGGGTAAGGTTGTTGACGCCGCCCTTCGACGTGTTGTACGGCGTCCGGCCGGTCTGACCCTGTTCGCCCATCATGCTGGAAATGTTGATGATGCTTCCGCCGGTTCCCTGCTCTATCATCTGCCGTCCGGCGAGTTGCGCCCCGGAGAACGCGCCGGTCAGGTTCACGTCGATGACCTGCTGCCAGTCGGAGAGCGACATCTCCTCGGCCGGGCCGCGGATGTTGATGCCCGCGTTGTTCACCCAGACGTCGAGGGAGCCGAACCGCTCGACGACGTCCTCGACGAGCGATTCGAGCGAGTCGGCGTCCGTCACGTCGGCTTCGATGGGGACGACGGACTCGGAACCGGTTTCGTCCGCGATCTCCTCGGCGGCCTCGGCCGCTCGTTCCTGTGAGCGCGAGTTGACGACGACGTTCGCCCCCCGGGACGCGAACTCCTGTGCGATTGCGAACCCGATACCACTACTCGACCCCGTTACGACGGCGGTCTGGTCGTGCAATGTACTGGTCACAGTTGTGCGCTATCGCGCTGCCGTTTTATTATTCCGGTTGTTTCGTCGCTATTTGCAAACTAACTCGTGTGAAACCGGGCTATCGTTGGATAAATAGTGGAGAATCGGTTAGCCAGTTATGACAGTGACAGGTCCGTCGAAGTCGAGGATGACCTCCTGCGTCGCGTCGCCGAAGAGGGCCTTCCCCGTCGGCGAGCGTTGTCGCCCCGTGATGAACACGTGGTCGCAGTCGTACTCCTCGGCGGCGTCGAGGATTTTCTCCGACTTGTTCCCGAGATAGCCCGTCACGTCGTACTCCACGTCGAGTTCGGCGAGGACTTCGTCACCGACGTCGCGGGCGAACTGCGTCGCACCCTCCTCTGCCTCGCCGACGGTGTAACTCGCCGAACTGCTCATGAGCGATTCCATCGCGTCCCGCCGAGCGCCGTACTCCTGTTCGGTGGTGATATGCGTTAGAATCAAATCGGCGTCCAATCCCTCGGCGATGATACCTGCTTCGCGGACGAGTTCCTTGGCTGCCTCCGTGGGTTCGACGACGGCGAGTATACGATCCATAAATACCGCAAATAAACGAAAAATAATAAAACCAGCGTTCGTTTACATAGTGAAAAAATAGTACAATCTATTTCAAACATACTGTTTGTTTATTATTCATCTTTATTAAATTACCGCTATTAAAGGAAAATGTTTTCAATGAACATCAATGACATGGATGCGCAATCCATGGCAATCGAATTCGCACAGAGTCCGCTGTTGACGTTCGCAGCCGGGCTGATTTTAGTCATCCTCCTCCTCGTCGTCTGGGACCTCCCGGCGTTCGTCGGGCTAGCTATCTCCGCATTTGGTGTCGGACTACTCAACGCGGCGTTCGTCGCCGACTTCACCTTCGCTGATGCAGCGGCACGTACGGCGACGGAGTTCGGAAACGGGATGGCAGGTATCGGTATTCCAATTCTGATGGCATCGGTTATCGGAAAGTCGATGCTCGAGAGTGGTTCCGCCCAGCGTATCGTTCGGGCGTTCCAATCGGTCGTTGGGAAGGAAAATTCGGACATCGCGCTGTGGGGGAGCAGTACCGTCCTCGCGATTCCGGTGTTCTTCGACAGCGTGTTCTACCTCCTCGCGCCGCTCGCACGCTCGATGCGTGCACGCGTGGGAAAGAATTACGCGCTGTATCTGATAGCCGTCGGGGCGGGTGCCTCGGTGGCGCACGTGTTCATCCCGCCGACGCCGGGACCGCTGGCAGTCTCCGACCAACTCGGCATCGCCAACCTCGGACTGACCATTCTGGTCGGCATCGTCGTCGCCATTCCCTCGGCGATCATGGGCGGCCTCGTGTACGGCCGCTGGATAAACAAGCGGATGAACATCCCGCTCCGGGACGCGATGGGGACGACGACGGAAGAACTCGAAGAGCGTGCGAACCGGGACAACAAGAACCTCCCCGGCGTCCTCGAATCGGCCATCCCCATCATCCTCGCCATCGGATTGGTCGCCTCGTACACCATCGTCGATACGTTCAAAGACCCGTATCCGGTGCTCGGGAACCTGCAACCCGTGGTCGCGTTCATCGGGGACAAGAACGTCGCGCTGACGATCGCCGCCATCGCGGCGGCGTACACATACCTCCGGTGGTCCGACCTCTCACGATCGCTCTGGGAGGAGGAACTCACGGAGGCGCTGAAGAGCGGTGGGAACATCGCCGCCATCACCGCGATGGGTGGCGCGTTCGGCGCGCTCTTGGCCGCGTCCGGAATCGGGTCGTACATCGCAAGCCACCTCAAGGGCATCGGCATCGGCCTGCTCGTGACTGCGTGGCTCATCGCCGCCATCGTTCGCGTCGCGCAGGGGTCGGCGACGGCCGCCATGCTCACCGCCGCGGGAATCATGGCACCGCTGACCGCACAGCTATCGGTCAGCCCGGTGTACATGGTGATGGCCATCGGAGCGGGCGGCAACATCTGCTCGTGGTACAACGACTCCGGGTTCTGGCTCGTCAAGGAAATCGGCGGACTCACGCAGACGGAAACGCTGAAGACGTGGACCGTGTTGACGACGATCATCTCAATCACGGGCCTCGTGACGGTGCTCGTTATTTCGACGGTCTTCCCACTGGCGTAGTCCGAACCCACCGAAATTCCCCGCTTTTTCCGAAGCCGTCGCTCAGCAGTGGAAAAGCCACCTGACTCCCACGGAAACGGTGGGCAGTAAACATATCGTGTCGGATGGGGGAATGGAATCATAACTAAGCGACGAACGCGTGCCCTGTTCGAATTCGGTGTTGCCGCGATAACGTTGGTCGTCCAGATACGCCTTTGGCGGGCACTGCTGGACGACGACCGACCGTGACGTCGGCGGTGTGCGAACGAAACGCCGTCGCCGTCTGCTGTTCATCCTGTGCACGGGCGCTGCCCGACGACGATTCCTGCCACAAACGGGAGCGTTCAGGGACGACTTCGGCGTCGTCATCATCGCCGGCTTGGAGGCCGTTTTCCGGCTCGAACGCGTATCGCAAAAACCGCCGACACTCGTCCTCGTATGTGGCCGGTATCGGCCGATAGGCGGGTATGATTAGAGATTGACGAGAAGCAAGAAATATGTTCGCATCGGCCACATGTATCGTATAACGACATATGAAAATCGAGAGTGCGAGCGGGAGTATCGTTCGTCAGAAAATCGGCAAGCCGGCCCGAAAGTCAACTATATGGTCGTCGCGGAGCCATTGCCACCGATGAAACTCGGACGGATACGGGTGTATCCAATAAAAGGGCTCAACGGCATCGAAGTCGATTCGACCGACATCGTACCGGGAGGCACGGTGGCCTACGATAGGGAATTTGCGCTCTTCGACGCCGCGGGCAACGCCGTCAACGGGAAGCAAACGGATATGTTTCAACGGCTGTCGACGGATTTCGACCCCACTTCGGGTGAACTGACGATAGAAACGCCGGACGGAGGGACACGCCTCTTCGACCTTCCCGAGCAACGCGAACAGGCCGAACGGTGGTTCAGCGAACTCTTCGAGATGGACCTGACGCTACGTCGGGACACGGAGAACGGGTTCGTCGACCGGCGAGAGCGGGGGCCGTCGGCTATAAGCACGGCCTCGTTGCGTGCCATCGCGTCGTGGTTCGACGGGATGACGGTCGAAAGCGCGCGGAGACGACTCCGCGCCAACGTCGAAATCGAAGGCGTTCCCCCGTTTTGGGAGGACCGATTCATCGGTGACGGGTCTCCCGACTTCGAAGTTGGCGGTGTTCGATTCGAGGGCGTCGAGGCGTGCAATCGGTGCGTCATCCCACAGCGCGACCCGGACACGGGCGAATCCCTGCCCGAATTCCGCACGCGATTCATCCGAAAACGACGGGAAACGCTCCCGGAATGGGTTGACGAGAGCGCGCTCGACCACCACTACGCGACGATGCTCATCGCCCAGATACCCGAGTCGGACCGCAATCAAACGCTCCACGTCGGCGATACCGTCGAAGTAGTCGAATAGGCCCGGAAGGATTCGACAGCACGGCACGGGACTACCGATTTTCGAATCACGACGGCACGGGAAACGATGTATGGTTGGAGTAGAAGGGTTGTCCGACGTGGAGTACCGTGGAAGGGAGCGGCGTTTTCAGTTCGCCGCTTCCCCGGATTCGACGTTCGTCCGTCGTCCCAGAAGTCGCTCGCGGATTACGAGGAGGCACGGAAGCACCGTGACGCACGCGACGAGGGCGTAAACGATGCTCAATCCCGTCACCGTCCCGAACCGCCGGAGCGGAGGCGAGAGCGCCAACGCGAGCACGCCGAACCCGGCGGCCGTCGTCACCGCGCTTCCGAGGAGCGCGCCACCGGTCCCGACGACGGCGGCCGAGAGCGCCTCTCCGAGCGTGTCGTGGCGAGCGCGTTCGTCCACGACGCGTTCGCCGAGGTGGATGCTGTAGTCCACGCCGAGTCCGATAGCCAGACTGGTGATGATGACGGTTTCGCTGTTGAACGGAATGTCGAGCAACGCCATCGTCCCGAGCAGCCACGCGAGCGCGATGAGGACGGGAACGAGGAGCACCACGCCGAGTTCGGGTGCACGGTATCGCCACCAGTACAATCCGACGAGGAACACGAGGATGACGCCGAGCGTGATGGAGAACCCCTCGACGAGCGTCTCGAACAGCGCGCTCTGGACGACGGCGGTAACGACCGGCTGACCGGTCGCAATCGCCGTGACGGGGGCACCTCGTTCGACCGCGGTGGCGACGGCGCGGGCATCGCTCGCGCTCGACTGCGCCGAGGCGTCGCCCGCGATTCCGACGATAACACGTGCGGACGCGTACGACCCGTTCGCGTCCCGATAGAGGACCGTCGTTGCACGTTCGGGGGCCGCGTCGTACAACCGGTCGTAGACCGCCGCGACGTCTTCGTCCGGGAGTCCGTCGCCGTCACGGTCGCGGTCGTCGATTGCCGCGGCCACCGTCTCGTTCGTGGCGGCCACGTCGCGCAGGACCGACGCAGGGCTTTCGACGGCGGCCGACCCGTCCGGCCGCAAGACGACGGTGCCGTTCTGCCCGCCGCGTTCCGCCGCGGTCGTCGTCGCCGCATCGAGCGTCGCGAGTGATTTCGGGTCGGTGACGTTCCCATGGACGAGTATCTGCGCCTCCGACCCTTCACCGCGCTGCCGGAAGTTATCGCTCAGGTACGCGAGGTTCGCGCTGACATCGTACTGGTCGGGCGCGAACGGTTCGGGGAGCGAGTGCATCCACGCGGGGGCGTCCTGCGGGATGAAATCGGCCTGATTGAACTCCGTATCGATGCCCGTCGCGCCGTAGACGCCGGACGACGCGAGGAGGACGGCGACGACGAGGACGACGACGGGTGCTCGTCGGGCGAGATTCGCGGTACCCGAGAGCGCGCGCCGAACCGGCCCGTCACCGACGCCGAACGCCGAACGCAAGCGGGGACGACCGCGGCGGTCGAAAAAGCGTTCGACTTCGAGTTTGACCGCCGGGACGAGCGCGGCGAAAACGACCAGCATGGCGATGATGCCGGTGCCGCTCAGGAGCGCGAAGTCGCGGATGGACGCCAGCGGACTGACGTAGTTCGAGAAGAACCCGATGGCGGTCGTAAACGCCGCGATGGCCAGCGCGAGGATGACCCCGGAGAGTCCCGACCGCATCGCCATCGCTGGAGACCGCCGGTCGGTATCCGAATTGTCGGTATCGAGGGCACCGGTCCGCGCTTCGCGGTACCGCATGACGACGTGCAGCGAGTAGTCGAGACTCAACCCGATGAGGAGGAACGGAACCGCGATGAGGAGCGAACTCGACGGAATCCCGAGCCACGCCTGCGCGCCGCTGAGCCACACCATCACGATGCCGACGCCGAAGACGCTGATGAGCACGTCTACGAGGTCGCGGTAGGCGAGGGTGAGCGCGATGAGCAACAGGACGAGGGCGACCGGCGTGATGATGATGAAACTGTCGCCGATGGCCCGCGACGAGGCGTCATCGACGATTCCCTGCCCGAAGACGAACGCGTCGTCGAAGCGCGAATCGACCAGCGACTCGATGGCCACCTGCGCGTCGTACGCAGCTTGAGTCGCGGCTTCCGAGTCGTCCGTTCCTCGCTGGAAGACGAACGTAATCCGTGCGTCGGCGCTCGTCGTCCCCGGTTCGTAGTTCGAGGAAAGGAACTCCGTCGGGTCGGTTCCCGGAGCGGCCGCGTCGGAATCGAGCACCGTTCCGACGAGGGACCGGACGTCGGCCGGAGAGCGCGTTTCGAGCGCGCGTATCTGTTGGTCCAACGTCGGCGACGGTGGACGGGTCGCCGGAGCACCGGCGTTCGTCCCGGACCCGTTCTTCGACGAGTTGGCCCGTTTCCGTCGCACGTCCTCGGCGTACGCGGCGGTTGCGACGACGTTCTCGATGCCGACGAGTCCGCGGTCGGCGCGGAGCGTCCCGTTGATGGAGTCGTCGTTACGTACCTCGCGTTGGAGACGGAGACTTCGTATCAAGGACTCGCGGGAGAGGACGTTTCCGTCCTCGTTTCTCACGACGACTTGGCTTACTATCGCGTCGTTCGTCCCGTATGTCGCCCCGATTTCGTCGAGGGCTTTCTGTTCCTGCGACGTGGTTCCGGCTTGGCCGATGGGCGCGTCGCCCGTTTCGCCGATGACCGCGCCCGCACCCACGACCACCGAGACGAGAAGCAAGAGCGCGATGACGAGCCGACTCCGCTCGACGATGGTGTCCGCGAACCGTTCCGCTACCGTCCGCTTCATCGGTCACCACGCGGTCCCGAAACGGGTCGTCGGTGCGGCACGTCGAACGTGAGGGTTCCTTCAGTCGTGACTCTCATTACGATAGTCTCCACAGGCATCGAACAAGAACCGATGGTGGGGTCCCACAACGTGGGACAACCTCGAAACGAGGAGGGAAACCGGCGTGTGAACGGACGAAAACGCCGCTATTGTCCGTACAGTCCGACGACCATGACGCCGAATCCGACGCAGATGATGGAGCTTTCGAGGAGCATCCCCATCGTGAGTTGGACGTGGAGGAAGTGGTGGAAGACGCCGACCAGTACCGTCCCGACGGTGATGATGAACAACCCGATGGCGAAGTAGCGAAGCCCCGCGAACTGCGTGCGCTCGTAGGCGCGGTAGGCGAGTAGAGTGACGACCCCGCCGAGTCCGAGCGCGGCGAACTTCACGATGACGAGGAGCCACGTTATCGCGTCCATCATGATTCTTTTTTCATCTCCGTCCAGAAAGTCGCCATTCGGTCCGTGGCGTCACGGTCCGGCCGTTCGATTGAAACCGTAAACTCGTCGTTCTCGTCGATACCGATGGAGATATCCGTGAAATCGCGCTCGTAGAGGGTGGCGTTCGGTCCGTCGCGTCGAACCTCGGTGTACTCCCGCACGAGTCCGGCCTCGCCGAGTCGTTCGAGTTTCCGATACACGGTCGAGCGGGGCATGTCGCACTCGGTGCGGAGCGCGGTCGCGGACGTGGGTTCGTGCAACGCCGTGAGGAGCGTTCGACACTTGTCGTCTTCGAGCGAGCGCAGGACCACCGACGGCGGCGGGGACGTCCGGTCGTCCGACGATTCTCTGTTCATGTCTGTAGACGGCTCGGTCGTCTCCGTCTGCTCGGGAACCAGTAACAACCGGCTCAAGTCGACGTTGTGTTCGCTCATTCGGGTCGCCGGGACCGCTCGATGCGACGTTCGGAATCGGTCCCGTATCTACCCGTCATTTCCGGGCAGGTGTAAAAGAGACATCGACTCGTCCCAGAAGCTTGGAATTGGGTTCCGTGTCACGGAAACGAGGGGGAGTACAGGATAGTCGGGAGAAACGCAGGTCGGGCGAGAGGAATTCGACGGGACAGTCGAGACGGGCGTTACGGGAGCGTTGCCAAAACCGCTACAGCACCATCGAGAGGAACTGCTTCGCCCGGTCGGTGCTCGGGTTCTCGAAGAACTCCTCGGGCGGTGCGGTTTCGATGACGCGCCCGTCAGCCATGAGGACGATTCGGTCGCCGACTTCGCGGGCGAAGCCCATCTCGTGGGTGACGACCATCATCGTCATGCCGCCCTCCGCGAGTTCGCGCATGACGCCCAACACCTCGCCGACGAGTTCGGGGTCCAACGCGCTCGTCACCTCGTCGAACAGCATGACGTGCGGATCCATCGCCAACGCGCGGGCGATGGCGACGCGTTGTTGTTGCCCGCCCGAAAGCTGGTTCGGGTAGGAGTCGGCTTGGTCCGCGAGACCGACGTCGGCGAGGAGTTCCTGACTCCGTTCGTCGGCTTCCGCACGCGAGAATCCCTTCACGTCCATCGGCGCGAGCGCGACGTTTTCCAGTGCGGTCTTGTGCGGGAAGAGGTTGAAGCTCTGGAACACCATCCCGATGCGCTGGCGGAGGAAGTTGATGTCCACCGTCGGATTGGTGATGGACTGCCCCTCGATGCGGATGTCGCCGTCCTGAATCTCCTCCAAGCGGTTCGTGCAGCGCAACAGCGTCGATTTACCGCTCCCGCTCGGACCGATGACGACGACTACTTCGCCGTCCTCGATTTCGAGGTCGACGTCCTTCAGGACGTGTGCTTCGCCGAAGTACTTGTCAACGCCGTCGAACTCGATTTTCGGGGTCCTCATTGCTGTTCACCCCACGCGGCTCGGCTTTCGAGCGTGCGGACGAGTTTGCCCAACGGGAGCGTGATGGCGAGGTAAGCGATAGCCACGAGGACGATGGGCGTCCACGGGTCCAGTTGGTTGCTGTTGACGTTCCTGAACAGGCTGATGATCTCCGGGATGGCGATGACGGTCAGCAACGAGGTGTCCTTGACGAGGATAATCTGGTCGTTGCCCACCGCGGCGAGCGCGTTGCGGAACGCCTGTGGCAGGACGACTTTGCGCATCGCGCTGATGTACGACATGCCGAGCGACCGCGCGGCCTCCATCTGACCGTCCGGGATTGCGTTGATACCGCCCTTAATAGCCTCCCCGGAGTACGCCGCGTGGTTCAGCGTCAGTCCGATGACCGCGGCGTAGTACTTCCATTCGGAGAATTGACCGATTCCGAACGCCGGAAGTCCGACGTAGATGACGAGGAGCTGAAAGAGGAGCGGCGTTCCGCGGAAGAATTCGACGTACCCCGTTGCGATGGCGTGAGTGAACGACGTCTTCGACACGCGACCTAATCCGACGAACAGGCCACCGATGAGCGAGAGGACGCTCGAAACCACGACGATTTCGAGGACGAGGATGTACGCATCGACGAACCGCGGGAGAATGATGCGCATCAGCTCGTAATCGACGAATTCGGTCAGGATTCGGTAGAGCAGGTACACGACGGCGAGCGTGAACACGCCCGCGATGATGATGCCGAACCATTTGAGCCGCGTATCCGTCAAGAAACCGTCACCGGCACGGTGTTCGGCGGCCGTGTCTTCGTGGTATGTCTCTGCCATGGTGTATCAAATGATTTCTTTGTTCAGAAGCTATCGCCGGGGTCAGCCCTCGAAATATTCGCCGTATATTTCGTCGTAGGTGCCGTCGTCCTTGATCGTCTTGATGGCGTCGTTCACCTTCTTCCGGAGTTCATCGTCGTCCTTGCGGAACGCGATGCCGTACTCTTCGACGGTCAGAGTGAGGTACGACGGAGCCTTCTTACCCTGCTTTTCGGCTTCACCCTTGCCTTCGAGGAACACGATACCGTCCTTCTCGTTCACGAACTGCGCGTTGACGGTGTTGTCGTTGATGACCGCGACCGCCTGCTTGTTGCTCAAGGCATTGAACGCGCCCGTAATCTGGTCGTAGCTGTCGATGCTGAGACTGCCGCCAAATTCCTTTTTCAGGTCTTCCGCCGCGCTCTCACCCGTCGTCCCCTTCTGGACGGCGACAGTTTTGCCTTTCAGATCGTCGAGTTTCCCGATGTCGCCACCTTTGCGAATCGCTACGGTCTGGTACGCCGTGAAGTACGGGTCCGAGAAATCGACCTTCTCGGCGCGCTTGTCCGTGATGGTCATCGCGCTCATGATGACGCGGAAACTCTTGTTTTTCAGGCTCTGGATGATGGTGTCGAAGCTGGTCTTCTGGAACTCGTACTCCCGGCCGAGCTGTCCTTTGAAGACGGCTTCCGCGATAGCCGGGTCAAACCCTTCGAGCGACCCGTCCGCCTTCCGGTACTCGAACGGTTTGTACGGGATATCGGATCCGACGATTATCTTGCCGTTGTCGGAATCGTCCTTGCCTTCCGAACTGGTCTTCTCGCCGTCACCGCTTTCTGAAGTTTCGTCGTCGCTGCCACTGCCGCTAGAATCACCGAGACAACCTGCAAGCGCCAACGCAGCGAATGCGCCGGAACTCGCCTTGAGGTAGTTACGTCTATCCATGCTATGAAAGCATTTACCACAATTATATTAGCCTTCCGTCTCAGTTCCATGCGGGTTGAAACCCGGGCAAAGTAACGTCGTTTAACCGTGAACACTGTTCATCAACGCTCGCATTAGTACACTATTGCCCGCAAAGTATCCGAGATTCTAATTGATTTGTCATCAAAATGGTCAGGGAATAGAGGAGAGGCGGGGAGCGTTCCGACGACGCGGACCGAAGAGTAGATCGGCATGATGGACGTGTTCGCCAGCGTCTCGGTTTTACGTCGATTCATGCGTCATTTTGGATCGGTTTTCGATACGAGGGGGATTTCCGATACGAGAGGGAAAACGCTGATGCGTACGCGCCCATCAATTTCTAGGGATGAGTTCCTCCAACCCACAGGGATTGCAGGCGTTTCCCGACGAACTGTCCGAACGAAAAGCGTGGCTGGAACCGTTCGACTGGTACCGGGAGATGCGCGAGCAGGCACCGGTTCGGTACGACCCGGCGCGGGGGGTGTGGGACGTGTTCCGATATGACGACGTGAAGGAGATGTTGGACGACGACGAGCGCTTTTCCGTGAGTCCGCGGAACGCGGACGGATTTCAGGAACCGGAAGGCGAGGAGGCGGGTGTCATGCTCGATACGATGCTCATGCAGGACCCGCCGCGACACGACGAACTCCGAGGTGTCGTAGACGAGGAATTCAGTCCCCGTACGATTCGGGAACTGGAGCCACGTATCCGCGAGTTGACGACGGAGCTGTTGGACGACATCCTCGACAACGGGGGCGAAATCGACCTCGTGGAGGAGTTCGCGTACCCGCTTCCCGTCATCGTCATCGCCGAACTGTTGGGCGTCCCGCCGGAGGACCGCGAGCAGTTCAAGCAGTGGTCGGACGCCATCGTCTCCGCCGCGAGCGAGGACGAGAACACGGAGGAGTTCTACGAACGGCAGGACGAGATGCGCCAGGAGATGGCGTTCTACTTCGTCCAACTGATGGAAGACCGGCGCGAGAACCCGCAAGACGACCTGATTTCGACGCTCGTCACAGCCGAAATCGACGGCGAACCCCTCGACCATCGCGAAATCCTCGGGACGTGCATCCTCCTGCTCGTCGCCGGGAACATCACGACGACGAACCTCATCACGAACGCGATGCGCTGTTTCGACGAGGACGACGCCTTCGAGGAACTGGCTGGAGATGACAGGGCGCTCACCACCGCAATCGAGGAGGTGCTTCGCTACCGCTCGCCCGTGCAGGCGATGACCCGGGTCGCGATGGAGGACGTGACGATACACGGCGAAACCATCGAGGAGGGCGACCGAATCGTCGTCTGGCTCGGCTCCGGAAACCGCGACGAACGGCAGTTCGACGACGCGGACGAGTTCCGCGCCGACCGCACCCCAAATCAGCATTTCGGCTTCGGCTACGGAACCCACTACTGTTTGGGCGCGCCGCTGGCCCGCCTCGAAGCCAAAGTCGCGCTCTCGGAACTCCTCTCGCGCGTGTCGAACGTAACGATTCCCGAGACGACGCTCGAACCGACGCGGAGTTCGTTCATCTACGGCGTCGATTCGCTCCCGATTCGGTTCGACCGCGAGTGAGACGGGGCCTCTTCGGGGCTACAGAGCTTATTCTCGTGCGACGCGTCTCTAGCTGTATGAGCCTCGATGTAGCCATTCCCGCCGCGCCGACGATCTACGAGGAGACGCGGGACGACCAGTACGAATCCGATGTCGACAAGCGGGCCGACTTACAGACCTATTTAGACGGCGTGGAGAACGCGTGGGAGGAGGGGTTCGAGACGTGGGCGGACGAAACCGCACTCTCGGACGACGCGTATCGCGTCGCCCTCGACCTCGGGCTCATCGAGGAGTTCGATTTCTATTGGAATCCGGAGATGGAGGAAGTCGAATACGAAGCGCCGGAGGTTCCCGACGACTGGGGGGAGCGTCGCCGCTACGCGGACCTCGACTCGTGGTCCACCGTCTCGGCCATCAACGAGGAGATGGACGACCTCGGAGAGACGGTGGCGGGGATCCTCGACGACTACTACGTCGAATGGGGGACCGAACGCGACGTCGTGGAGACGTTCGGCGACCAGTACAACGGGCGGGACGACGAGATACCCGAGAACATCCGGGAGGATAGCCGCTACGAGTGATCGAGGGGCGATCGAAGGATTCGAGGAAGTCGAACTACGACGGCATCTCGGTGCCGAAGCGGTTCGAGAACTCCTCTTCTTTGATGTGGAGCGTCTGAAACACCGGTTCGAGGTCGTCGACCGAGAACCGAACGACGACGAGTTCGTCCGCGACCGTTTCGAGTTCCTCGACGGACGGCGGGTCCTCGCCCTCGACGTTCAATCCGAGCCACCGCGCCCGTTCGACGCCGTAGCGGACGAGGGAACTTCGCACGAACTCCGCGATTTCGCGCGCGTTCGTCGTGGCGAGCCCGGTCGTTTTTCTGCGAACGCCTCGCAGCCAGACGGTCGCCGGATGTTCCTCGCGGAAGTTCTTCCACCAGTTGCTGTGATGACGGAGCGTGGTGGCGACGAGGACGTCCTCGCGCCGGTCGTAAGCGACGGGTGTCGCGTATCGCGTTCCCGACCGGCGCCCGACGTAGGAAAGGAGCATGAGTCGGTTGCTCACGAGCCAGTGGAGCTTCGAGCGCAGGAGCCGCCGCAGGACGGGGTTGGCCACGTACTTCTCGGCGATGAAAAACGGTGCCGGCATGGTCCTGATTTCGATCGACGACCCGCGGCCGTCCCGGTCGGTCGCATCGTCAGTCGGCATGGTCGTTTTCCCTCCCTCCTCGGACGCCGTGCGTGCGACTGAGTGCCATACTGATAGATGGACAAGAAACGGCATAAATGGACCGTCAGACGGAGATGTCGATGGACAGTCAGACGGAGGTGTCGAAGCCCTATGTCACTGGACCGCGCGGCGATACTGTATCGGCCACTCGACGCGCTCTTCCGCGTCGAGTTCCGCGGCGGCGTGGAGCGTGAAGTAGGGGTCGCGGAGGTGTTCGCGGCCGATGATCGCGAGGTCGGCGCGTCCGTTGCGGATGAGCGCGTCGGCCTGCGCGGGTTCCGTGATGCCGCCGACCGCGCCGACACGCGCGTCGGTCTCCTCGCGGATTCGCTCCGCGAACGGGACTTGGTAGTTCGGTCCCGGGTTCGGAATCCGCTGGTCGGGGTGAAGTCCACCGGCGCTCACGTCGATGAGGTCGGCACCGGCGTCGGCGAGTTGGTCGGCGAGAAGCACCGAATTGTCGACGGTCCATGACTCGCGGTCGGGAAGCCAATCGGTGGCGGAGATGCGAACGAAGACCGGTTTGTCGTCGGGCCACACCTCGCGGACCGCCTCGGTTACTTCTCGAACGATTCGGGTTCGGTTCTCCAGACTGCCGCCGTACTCGTCCTCGCGGTCGTTCGTTACGGGGGAGAGGAATTCGTGGAGGAGATAGCCGTGTGCGGCGTGGACTTCGGCGATTTCGAACCCGGCGTCGAGCGAGCGTTCGGCCGCCGCCGCGAAGTCGTCAACTAACGCGGCGATGTCGTCTTTGGTCATCTCGCGGAGTTCGGGCGGCGTTTCGTCGTAGGGCCACGGGTTCGCGCTCGGGGCAATGACCTCCCATCCGCGTTCGTCGGGTTGGAGCGGTCGGTTGCCGTCCCACGGGCTGGTCTTGCTGGCCTTTCGACCCGCGTGGGCGAGTTGAATCGCGGGGAGCGCGCCGCGGTCCCTGATGAACTGGGTAATCGGAGCGAGCGCGTCCGCGTGTTCGTCGCTCCAGATGCCGAGGTCGTCAGGTGAGATACGGCCTCGCGGTTCGACGGCGGTCGCTTCGGCCATCACGATGCCAGCGCCGCCGGTGGCACGGCTTCCGAGGTGAACCCGATGCCACTCGGTTGCTACTCCGTCGCCGTCACAGGAGTACTGGCACATCGGCGAGACCATCACGCGGTTCCGCGCCGTCGACTCCCGAAACGAGATACTACTGAACAGGTCGTCGGTCATCGTCCTTCGTTGGGATTCGACGCCAAAAACAGCTACAAACGCCGCCGGATTTGCCGATTCTTTCGGACGGACGATATCCGATCGGTTTGATACCATGTCCCGCGGTAACGGCGATCATTGCCAATACTGTTCGGCTCAGATCGTGGTAAAAGCCAACATATGTCATTAATCCGGTTGTGAGTAAATAATTTACCTACTGAGTCCCAAGGTAGAACCATGTCACAGAAACCGATCCATCGACGGGAACAACTCTACATCGATGGCGAATGGCTAGACACCGACGGCACGCTCGACGTGACCGACCTCGCCGACGGTGGCGTCTTCGCCGAAGTCGCCGCCGCGGATGCCGAACAGGCGGACAACGCACTCGCTGCGACGGAGCGAGCGGAGTCAGCCATGCGCGAGACGACCATCCCCCAGCGCGCCCAATGGATGGAAGACATCGCGGACGGACTCCTCGAACGCAAAGAGGAGTTGGCCGAGGTTATCGTTCGGGAGGCCGGAAAGCCGATTTCGAGCGCGCGCGGCGAAGTCGAAAGCGCGTCCGAGCGGTTCCGCCGCGCGGCCGAGGAGGCCCACGAACTGCAGGGCGAGTTCCGCCAAGGGACGACGAGCGGCCACGAGGGATGGGAGGCCATCCTCAAGCCCGAACCCGTGGGAACCATTCTGGCGATTACGCCGTACAACTACCCCCTCGCGACGACCGCGCTGGAGGTCGCTCCGGCGCTCGCGGCGGGTAACTGCGTCATCCTCAAACCGGCCAGCAAGACGCCGGTGAGTGCGGCTATCCTCGCCGAGGTGATTTCCGAGGTCGGACTCCCGAAAGGGGCGTTCAACTTCACGCCGGGTCACGGCAGCGAAATCGGGGACCTGCTCGTCGGCGACGACCGCATCAACATGATAACCATGACCGGCAGCAGCGCGGCCGGGAAACACGTCGCGCACAAGAGCGGCATGGTCAACCTGCACATGGAACTCGGCGGCAACGCGCCCGCCGTCATCTTCCCGGACGCGGACCTCTCGGAGGTCGCCGGTGCCTGCACGAAAGGCTCGTTCAAATACGCCGGTCAGCGATGTTCCGCCGTCAGCAGGGTACTCGCCCACGAGAGCGTCCACGACGAAGTCGTCGACCGAATCGACGCCGCCATGGACGACTGGACCGTCGGCGACCTCTTCGACGAGGACACGCAGATGGGTCCCCTCATCAGTGAAGACCAAGCCGAATGGGTCGAGGAACTCGTCGAGGACGCGGTGGAGAAGGGTGCCGACTTGGTTCGCGGCGGCGACCGCGACGGGCAGTTCTTCGAACCGACGCTGTTGGCGAACGTCCCGCACGACGCCCGAATCATTCACGAGGAACAGTTCGGCCCTGTCGCGGCGGTGACGGCCTTCGAAACCGAGGAGGAAGCCCTCGAAATCTCGAACGGCGGCGATTTGGCGCTCGACGCCGCCGTCTTCACGGACGATTACGACCGTGCGCGCCGGATGGCCGACAAACTCGACGCCGGCGCGGTTCGCATCAACGGCGCGCCGAGTCACGGACTGGGAGACATCCCGTTCGGCGGCAACAAAGGCTCGGGAATCGGTCGGCAGGGTCTCCACCTGACCATCGAGGAGATGGTTCGGCAGAAGAGCATCATCCTTTAAGTCGAACTCTTTCCAACTTTTGTCGTCCGATTCGTCAGCAATGCATTCGTTCAGGTTGACTTTTCATCGCTCCGTCATAGATTCCGTCTCTTGGTTTCCGTTTCGTGGTTTTCGTCTCGTGGTTTTCGTCTCGTGATCTCTGTCTCGTGGTTTCCGTCTCGTGATTCCTGTCACACGGTTCCATACCAACGTACCCCGTCGTTCCTCTGTGTCTGACGGGCCGGACGGTCGAGAAGTGGCCTGCGGTTTCGCCGAGTCGTGATCGGTACGAACTCCTTTTTCACGCTACGATGCCGGTTTATTACGTGCTTGGGATTTTCGGGACAGGGACCCGTTCTTCGTTCGAACCCCGCCGTTCCGCTGTCTTTCAGTACGTCGGATCCGCGGCGTTGACCCACCACCGTCGTTCCGCTGTTTCTTGTGCTTTTCGAGAAAAAACCGATTTTATGGTGGAACGTACATCTTCGAGAAAAGACGTCGATATCTTTGAACGACGAAGGACGACCCGCCGAATTCATGACCGAAGAGTGGTCGCGAGCGACCACAACCGAGTGGTAGAGTTCTGCCGGTCATGAAACGATGTCGATCGTGAAACCCGTCACTCACGAGACCCCGCCGTTCCGCTGTTCGCATTGGTCGGCAGATTCCTCGCAGGGGACGTGCGTGCCGCCGGAGCGGTCAAACCACCCCATCGTTCCGCTGTTTTTGGTATTCCCGCGGGTAATCAAGTAGGATAAAAACTTTTGAAAGGTGGTGAGTTTGTTTCAGTACCCCGTCGTTCCTCTGTTATTATGATAGCCGTCGTTCGTTATACTCCGTCGAAAGGAATCCACGAATGAATGCGGAATGCCGGTCGGTGTGAGATATCGGTCGGTGTGAGATATCGGTCAGTATGGAATGCCGGTCGGTCCGCTCGGGAGCCGTTGTCCGAATACTCCACGTGGCTCACACGGGGTGAATGCACGCTTCGTCCCACGCCACTGATTGACATAGGACATACACCGCCGTTCCGCTGTCTTTTGTTCGAAATGGCTCGCTCGCTCCGCGCATTACCGACTCGAACGGTAGTTCTTCCCCGCCTTACCGTTCCCCTGTTCTCTATAGTCGTGTGGAGTCGGATGGCGTGGTGGTGTTTCCGTTGTTTCCGATGTCGAGTTTGATTTATGATGACCCCCACCCCTCTGTTCCGCTGTATCCGCGCTCGAAGGTCAGTGGTAGAAAACACGACCGGTTGGAAAGTCGAACGGTGGGGAATAATACGGCGACTATTTCGTCGAAATAGTCTTTTTTGACTGGTTTGCGGATATTGTTGTGATGGCCGTCTCTTGAACGTTTCCTTTCTAGAAATCGCTTCCACCCCCCACCCACCCATTTCCCACCAACTCAGCGGAATCGAGGGGTGGGGGTGGTATTTAAATAATCGAGACAGAAGAAACAGAGGAATCAGAGGAACGTCCGGTATCGCCGCCCAGATCGTGACTCCCGGTCGGTTCAAATTCGCAGTTACGGCGTGAAACCGACGGTCTCGAACACTCTTGCGGGATACCCCCGATACAGATGAAACTCAGGAATCACAGGAACGGGTGGTTCGGAAGCGTTATGGTACTCCTCCGTTTGCGAAAAAACAATGGGTACATTCGAGTTCGTTCGCGAACATTCTCCGTACAAAAATCGCGAGGCGCTGCTGGACGATTATACGCCCGATACGCTGGTGGGCCGTGATTCCGAGTTGGAGGAGTACCACGGGGCGCTTCAACCCGCGATTTACGGCGAACAACCGGACAACATCTTTCTCTACGGGAAGGCCGGTGTGGGGAAAACCGCCGCGACGCGATTTCTGCTCGACAAGTTGGAGAACAACGCCGACGACTACGACGACCTCGACATCTTCACCGAACTGGTCAACTGCGACGGCCTCAACTCCAGTTACCGCGTGGCGAGCCATCTGGTGAACACGCTCCGTGACCCCGCCAACCGCATCAGCGAAACCGGCTATTCGCGCTCGCAGGTGTACGAGTTGATGTGGGACGAACTTGACAGCCACGGCGGCATCATCCTCCTCGTACTGGACGAAATCGACCACCTCAAGGACGACAGCATCCTGTATCAACTTTCGCGCGCACGCGAGAACGGCAACTTGACGGAAGCCAGAATCGGCCTCATCGGTATCAGCAACGACCTCACCTTTCGCGACGGTCTCTCGCCCAAAGTTCGTTCCTCCCTCTGTGAACGGTCCATCTCCTTTTCGACCTACGACGCCAACGAACTCCGCGCCGTCCTCGACCAGCGGCGGGAAGTCGCGTTCAAAAACGACGTGCTGACCGAGGACGTGATCCCCCTCTGTGCCGCGTTCGGCGCGCAGGAATCAGGCGACGCGCGCAAAGCCCTCGACTTGCTCCTCAAGGCGGGGGACCTCGCACGCGAGGAGAACGCGGAACGGGTGTCCGAAGAGCACGTCCGCCGGGGCCGAGACCTCCTCGAACGCGAGCAGGTGGCCCGCGGCATCGCGGACCTGAACGACCACGAGCGACTGGTCGTCTACGCCCTCGCGACGCTCGAAGCGGAGGGCGAGACGCCCGCCCGGTCGCGCGAAATTTACTCCCGATACAAGGCGCTCTCGGTGACGGCCCAGCGCGAAGCCCTGACCGCCCGATGGCTTCGGGAACATCTGGACGACCTCGCCATGCTCGGCATCCTTTCCGTGTCCGAGATAAACGAGGGGTCCGCCGGTGGAAAGTATCGGGAGTACGCGCTCCAACAGGACCTCGCCGTGGTTCTCGACGCGCTCGAAGAGACGCTCGAAGCCATGGGGGTTCACACGAGCGTCAAGGGCTACGTCTGAGTTCGCGTTCGACGGATACGACCTCTCACACGATGTCTTCGAGTTCCGATTCCATCGAAGACACCCCGTTCTCTATCGATTTTCGTTCGAAGTAGAGCACCTCGGCGGCGACGACGGCGACTGTGATGCTAGCGACCGTCCAGAAAACCGGGTTTTCGCTCGTGTAGAGATGCCAGAGGAGTGCCGCGATGGTCGCTATTGCGCCGACCGTTCCGACCGCGGGGACGACGCTCGTTTTCACGTCGTCGCCGCTCCGGTTTCTGAACGCCAAATAGCTCGCGGCGCCGAAGATGGTGATGAACGCGAGCGAGGCGAACGAGGAGATCCCGTCCAAACTTCCGAGAACGGTGAACGCCGCCGTCAGGGTACCGAGGATCACCAACGCACGAACGGGTTCGCCGTCGCCTTTGCCGCCCACCTGTGTTGGGAGGTAGTCCTCGGACACCATCTTGTTCAGCAGTCGGGAGGAACTGAACAGCGTCGCGTTGATCGCGCTTCCCGTCGAGAACAGCGCGGCTATCGAGATGAGGACGAATCCGGCCTGACCGAGGAACGGTTTCGCCGCGACGGCCAGCGCGGTTTCCGCGTTCTGCTGGATGACCTGTGGCGAGACGAGGTCAGTCGTCACGACAGCGACGATGATGTACAGGCCGGTGACGCCGACGATCGAGATGTATATCGCCTTTCGTATCGTTTCGGCGGGATTTTTGATGCTGTTGCGGTCGAACAACAGGAGTTCCCAGCCTTCGAACGCGACGAACGAGAGCGCCGCCGCGATGACGGGACCGACGCCGAACTGGGCCAATCCGGAGCGGAGTTTTCCGTTTTTGAAGCCGTAGTAGATGCCGCCGAAACCGAACACGAGGAGAATGGCGACCTTCAACCCGACGAGCACGTCTTCGGTTCGGCCCGACGCGTGTGCGCCGAGGACGTTGAGACCGACGAACAGGACGATGACGAGCGCCGAGATGAACGGACGGGCGGGAACGCCGCCGACCGTCCTGACGCCGAGGAGTTCGGTGAAGTAGCCGCCGAACGCGAATGCGTACATCGCCATCGTTCCGATGTACCCGACGACGAACGTCCACCCGGTCATTCCCGCCAATTTCGTACTCCCGGTGAATCGCTCAATGTAGGTGAGCGGTCCATCGTCGTCATCCTTCGAGAGGTCTCCGAGCCGGATGAACGAGTACCCCGCTGCCAGTGCGATGATCCCCGCGACGATGAACGCGAGCCACGCGAGCGTGTCCGCAGCGGACGCGACGACGCCCAGAACGGCGAAAATACCGCCGCCGACCATCCCACCGACCGCCATCGATATCGACTCGGTCAACCCGATCTTTTCGGACGCCATATATTACCCATCGTATTCCACTGTCTCAATAGTACCGCCCGAGTATCAGAACGCATACGATATCGACGACCCGCGAGTCGGTCCGATAAACGTACGGAACGGGTGGTTCCCGAAACGAGGGAACGACCGGGTAACGAGCGCCTTCCCGGTTGGAAATCGAGTTGTCTGGGTTACTACCGAACGGAGGCGATTCATTCCCGGCCTTCGTGCCGTTCGAGATGTAAACGATAGCCGTCGTTTATCCGCCTCCTCGGCAAGGCTTTCGTGGCATGAGAGACGACCAAAAGACGCAGTCGCGACGACGGTTTCTGACGGTCGCTGGCGGAACGCTCGTCGGCATGACGGCCATCGGGTCCGCCCGGCAGAACGGATCGCAGTCCGAATCGTTCCAACTCGGCGGGCGCGTGCAGGGCTGGCAAGGGCAAGCGCCGAACTCCATCGAGGGGAAGAAGAACCCCACGCTCTCGCTACAGACCGGACAGGCGTATCAGGTGACGTGGAAGAACCTCGACGGGCAACCGCACGACTTCGCCCTCCAAAACTCGGACGGAAAGAACCTGAAGGTCATCTACCCGAACGTTCAGACGAACACGAACGGCGGCGGAAACATGGGCGGCGGAAACGGTGGCGGCAACACGAGTCCACCCAATAACGCCATCGCGAAGACGAAAATCGTCAGCAAGAAGGGCGCGACCCAGACGCTCCGGTTCGTCGCCACGGAGGACGTCGAACATTACATCTGTACGGTCCATCCGACGACGATGAAAGGGAAGGTGGAGACGAGCGGCAAAGGAGGGTCCAACGGTGGAAATGGTGACCACATGGGCGGAAACGGTAACCACAGTGGGGACAACGGTGACCACGGTGGAAACGACGGTAACTGACCGCAAGTAGCGACCTCCTCGTTTTCCGCGGAAGCGGCAACTAGAACTAACCGACGGCCGGTCCAACTGGAGGTATGAACGCGAAGACGGGGTTCGTCACGCAGGTGGGAATGGAGTACGAGAAAGCGTTCGAGGTGGCGGGGGACCTCGGGTTCGACTACGTGGAGTTGATGATGGACGGCGCGAACGAGCGCACCCGCGTTGACCCCGACGCGGTACGAGCACGAGCGGAGGAGTGTGACGTCTCCCTCGCGGTCCACCTGCCGTTCGCGCTGGACATCGGATCCCCGTTCGAACACGTCCGCGAAGGGTCGGTTCGGGAAGTACAGGCCGCAATCGAGACGGCGCGTTCGTTCGGCGCGACGAAGGGCGTCGTGCACGCGAGCTCGAACGCGTGGAAACCGGCATGCGACGAGGAGAAAATCCGGGACAACATCGTCGAATCGGTGACGACGCTCGACGAGTTCGCCGACGAACGCGGGTTCGAACTCTGCGTCGAGAACATCCCGGACGGGTGGCTTTCGACCCGAAAATTCGACCGCCTGTCCGCGGAAACGGACGCGTCGATGACGCTCGATACGGGTCACGCACGAATCGACGGATTTGACTCCGACGACATCGCCGCGTTCGTCGGGCGACACGGCGATCGAATCTCCCACTTCCACCTGAACGACACCCGCGGACCGTCGGACGAACATCTCCCGTTCGGCGCGGGAACCCTCGATTTCCGGACCATCTTCGAAGCGCTCCCCGACGACTGGGAGGGGACGCTCTCGCTCGAAGTGTTCACCCTCGATTACGGCTACATCGAGACGAGCAAGGCGTATCTTGACGAACTGCTGTGACTCGGTAGTGTCCTGGGACCGAATCGCGGAGGCAAATCCTTTCCTGCTCGCCCTCCCACGGGAAATCATGACGCAATCGACACCGCGGATTCTCGTTTCGGGCGAGACGCTGATAGATTTCCTGCCGGAGCGACCCGGGCCGCTCTCGGAGGTGCCGACGTTCGAGCGCCGTCCCGGCGGCGCGCCCGCGAACGTCGCCGTGGCGCTCTCCCGGCTAAACGAGACGCCGTGGTTCTGGACGCGAATCGCGCGCGACCCGTTCGGCGATTTCCTCGCTGAGACGCTCGATGCCGATTTGCCGGACCGATTCGTCGAGCGCGACGCGGACGCGAAGACGACGCTGGCGTTCGTGACCCACGACGAGGCGAACGACCGGGCGTTCACCTTCTACCGCGACGGGACGGCGGACACGCGACTGGAACCCGGCGGCGTCCCGGACGAGGCGCTCGCCGAACTCGAATGGGTGTACGTCGGCGGCGTGATGCTGGCGAGCGACCCGGCGCGAACCGCGACGTTCGACCTCGTGGAACGCGCCCGCGCGGCGGACTGCTCCGTCGTCTTCGACCCGAACGCGCGACCGGAACTCTGGCCGGAGGACGGGTTCGCGGAGGCGGTGGACGAGATGTTCGGACTCGTCGACGTGGTGAAAGCGACGCCCGAGGACCTCGAAATGGCCGGGTTCGACGATAATGAGACGACGCGACTCGCGGCGAGCGTCTGCGAGGCCGGTCCGCACACCTGCTTGCTGACGATGGGAGGAGACGGCGCGTACGCATACGCGACGGACGAGGCCCCGTGGAACGCGGGTTCGGCGAATCATTCCGGGTACGACGTGTCCGTCGTAGATACGACCGGCGCGGGCGATGCCTTCACCGCGGGTGCGTTGGCGGCGTTGGCCGACGGGAAGTCCCTGGACTCCGTCCTCGGGTTCGCCAACGCCGTTGCCGCCCTGACGACGACCGAACCGGGTGCGATGACGGCGCTCCCCGACCGAGATGCGGTCGACGAATTACGAGATACGTAACTTCGACTTCGGGATTCGTAACGTCACTTTTAAGCCTCTCACGTGGAATCGAAGAACAGAGAATCATCGAGAATGAGTGAGAGCACAGGCAGTACGGACGGGGACGCGGCGCTGGAGGAGGCGTCGTTCGTGGAGTACGGTATCGAAGACAAACCACCGGTCGGTGAATCGGTCCTATTGGGCTTTCAGCACTACCTGACGATGATCGGCGCGAACATCGCGGTGCCGTTGGCGTTGGCGGGCGCGATGAAGATGCCGCCGGCGCAGACGGCCCAGTTCATCGGGACGTTTTTCGTCGTCTCCGGGGTCGCGACGCTGGCACAGACGACGTTCGGCAACCGCTACCCCATCGTACAGGGCGCGACGTTCTCGATGCTCGCGCCCGCGCTGGCAATCATCGGGGTCATCGGTGCCGGGTGGCGCGTGACCTTGCTCGAACTGCAAGGCGCGGTCATCGCGGCCAGCGCCGTCGAGGTGTTGGTCGGCTATCTCGGGTTGATGGGGAGGCTGAAAAAGCACCTCTCGCCCGTCGTCATCGCGCCGACCATCGCGCTCATCGGCCTCTCGCTGTTCAGCGTTCCACAGATAACGGCCGCCGATCAGAACTGGTGGCTCGTCGGTCTCACGCTCGGTCTCATCGTCCTCTTCTCGCAGTACCTCGACAACCATCGCGCCTTCCGCCTCTTTCCGGTTCTCCTCGGCGTCGTGACGGCGTGGGCCATCGCGTTCGTGCTGTCCTACGCCGGTTTCTACACGCCCGCGAATCCCGGCTACGTCGATTACATGAGCGTCGTCAACGCGAACCTCTTCCAACCCGTCATGCCGCTCCAGTGGGGAATGCCGCGGTTCACGCTTCCGTACATCATCGGCATGTTTGCGGGCGTCGTCGCCTCGATGATAGAGAGTTTCGGCGACTATCACGCGGTGGCGCGCCTCTCCGGCGTCGGTGCCCCGAGCAGAAAGCGCATCGACCACGGCATCGGAATGGAGGGCCTCGCCAGCGTCTTCGCCGGACTCATGGGAACCGGCAACGGTTCCACCTCCTACTCCGAGAACATCGGAGCCATCGGCCTGACCGGCGTCGCCTCGCGCTACGTCGTCCAAATCGGCGCGGTGGTCATGCTCGTCGTCGGGTTCGTCGGCTACTTCGGCCAACTCGTGGCGACGATTCCGAGCCCCATCGTCGGCGGCCTGTTCATCGCCATGTTCGGCCAAATCGCCGCCGTCGGCCTGTCGAACCTGAAGTACGTGGACTTGGACTCCTCGCGCAACCTGTTCATCGTCGGCCTCGCCACGTTCTCCGGCCTCGCCATTCCGGCGTACATCGGAAATCTCGGTGCCGGTGTGGAGCAAAGCGGTGCCGAACTGTTCCAACAGGGAATGCACAGCGTGGCCGTCGTCGGCCCGGTTCTCGGCTCCGACATCGTCTCGAACACGCTGTACGTCGTCCTCGGAACCGGGATGGCCGTCGGCGGCCTCGTGGCGTTCGTCCTCGACAATACCATCGAGGGAACCCGTGAGGAACGAGGCCTCGAAGCGTGGGAGACGATCACGGAGGATGAAGGCGACTTCCAGAGCGCCCTCGAACGCTTCGGGTCGGAGAACCGTCCGGACCCCACGAAGGCGGACTAACTCGAAAGTACACGAAAAACTGCCCACAACCTTTTGTTCCCCGCCGTCGTGAAGAACGATAGCACATCGCATGTGTTGATTCCCCCATGACGACGAATGAATCGGAGTCCACGACGGAATCGTCCCCTCACGAAGCGTCTTACCAATCGGAAGTGGAACGGCTCCGTGAGGAACTCGAAGAAACCAGGGAGCGACTGCAAACGGTCGAGAAGAACCTCAAGTGGATGGCCCAGCATCAGGCCGTCGAAACCGGAAAGAGCGTCTGTCCGGACTGCAACTCGAACGGGTCGCTCGGCGTCGAACGAACCGCCACCGGAAAGAAGAAGGTCGAATGTTCCAACTGCGGTGCGCGCCTCATCTGACCACGACTCGGCGCGTTCGTGGCCCGTCGCAGTCCACGAAGAGGACTGACTGCCACGTCCCGAGCGCCAATTCGCCGTCCTCGACGGGAACGGTGACGTGTTCCCCGAGAATCATCGCACGGAGATGCGCGTCGGCGTTGCCATCTAGTTGGTCGTGTCCGTAGTCGTCCCCCCGCGGAACGAGGCGCGACAGGAGGGTTTTGAAGTCCGAGCGCAGCAGGCGTTCGTTTTCGTTGACGACGACCCCGGCCGTCGTGTGGGGAACGAAGACGGTGCACGTGTCGGCGGAGTCGGAAACGGCTTCGCTCACCGTGTCCGTTATATCCACGATAGCAACGCGATTCGAGGTTTCCACTTCGAACTCCATGGTCCCGCTTCGACGGCAGAGAACTAAGTTCCCCGTGGAACATAACCGGAATATAATTGCGAGGAGCGGATTGTTTACGTGAATTCCTACAGGTGTGCGTCAATATTTTGTCCCAATTATCAGAGTTGGTGCGTGGACCGAAACTCCTATGCGTGTTTTCACTATCCACAATAACATATGAACGATTACCTATCTAGGAGAGGATATATGTGTCTCTCCGGTGGTTCTCTCGCCGCAACCAGTGCCATCGCGGGATGTCTCGGTGGGGAAATCGAGACGAAACCGATTCACATCGGTGCCCTCCTGCCGCTTTCGGCGTCCGGCTTCCTCAAAACGGTGGCGGACCACCATCAGCGCGCCATCGAGCAAGCAATCACGGACATCAACGACGCCGGGGGTCCGCTCGGCCGCGAACTGGAACTCACGGTGGAGGACACCGCGCTCGACCCGGAGGTGGCGAAGAGGGCGTTCGCCTCCCTCGTCGATTCGGGCGTCGTCGGCCTCGTCGGCCCGGTGGTCACGGACATCTCGATGGCGATTACGGACGGACTCGCCAAACGAGAGGTCATCGGGGTGAGTCCATCGAGCACGCACCCGGCACTCGCGTCGGCGGGAATGAAAGACGGGACGAAGTACTTCGCTCGGACTGCCGCAAACGACATTCAGCAAGCGCTCGTGATGGCGAAGATACTCAACATCGACCGATACGTGGGGGCCAAAACCGTCGCCATCGTCCACGTGGACAACAGTTTCGGCGCGGGATTGGCGGAGATAATCGACGAAAACGCCATCGGAACGACTGTCGAAACCATCCCGTTTCCGACCGGACGGGAGACGTACTCCGGGCGCGTAAACCGGGTGGTACAGTCCGATCCGGACGCGGTGGCGTTCGTGACCGAACCCGGAAACGCGAAAATCCTCGAACGACTCGCGAAGAGTTCGTACGACGGCGACTTCGTGTTGAGCGAAGGCGTCATTCCGGCCGAGATCCCCTCGCATATGGATGGAATGTACAGCGCCTCGGTGGCGGTCGAACAAACCACGGGTGCCATCGAACTCCGACAGAAACTGGACGATATCACGCCGCTCGCACCGTACACCCAGCACGCCTACGACGCGATGTTTCTGCTGGGACTCGCGATACAACAGGCAGGTAACGCGACCGGGACCACCATCAGCGAGAACCTCGTCTCCGTTTCTGGCGGGACGGGTCAGACGATTTCAGTCGGCGAGTTCGCACGCGCGAAGACGATTCTCGACGCTGACCGTACGATGAACTATCAGGGCGCATCGAGTTCGGTCGATTTGAGCGAGAACCTCGAACCCCTCAACGCGTACATCATCGAACGTGTCGACGGCGGCGGGATGACCCAACTGGAACTGCTTCGTGCGTCCTTCTTCCGAGGGGTGGTGGCGTAATGACCGACGGAAGTGCCTCCGTGCGTTCGCGGGTCAGCGCACGTCTCGCGCGGTTCGTTCCGAGTAGAATCAGACGGAGCTACGCGGCGAAATTCGGCACCGTGTTGCTCGCCATCCTCGTCCTCATCGGCGGTGTCGGGGCGTTCATCCACTTCGACACGAAGCAACTCGTCGAACGGAACACGAGCGAGGAGTTACAAAGCGCCGCGAACATCGAAGCGGAATCCCTCCACGAGTGGGTGAACCAGAAGCGATCGACGACGCAGTTCCTCTCCTCGTCGCTCGAAGGAAACGAGTCGAACGCCGAACGGCAGGCGTTCCTTGAACGTCAGTTGATCAACATGCCGAACGACGTGCAGGCGATCCATTACGTGGACCGACGAAGCGGAATCGTCCTCGCAAGCACGTCCGATTCGGTGGTCGGCGGGGCACCGGCCGGCGCGGCGTGGGAGAACGATTCGCTCTCGCTCTCGTCCGGCAGGGTTACGATAACGTCGCCGTACGAAACGAACGGCGTCCCCGTCGCCGCGTTCGTCACGCCGACCGAGGACGACCATCTGGTCGTCGTTACGGCGTCCCTCGCCGAACATTCCCACGTCCTTTCGTCGCCGACCACGACCGGTGACGTCACGGTTATCGACGGCGACGGAACCGTCGTCCTCGACAACCGAAACGTCGGACTGATGAGCACCTACTCGAACGGCGTGGGAACGACCGTCGAACGCGTACTGTCCGGCGAGAGCGATGTCAAACAAGTGTCCGGGGCGAACGGGACGACGATGATGGCCTACACCCCGGTCGTCGGTACGGACTGGGTGTTGCTGTACAACGTTCCCCACGAGACTGCGTTCGCGCTGCAGACGAACGTCACGAAGAACATCGGAATTCTCGTGTTGATGGCGGTTCTCGCGCTCGCGGCCGTCGGCCTGACCATCGGTCGCGGAACCGCGAAATCCCTTTCCTCGGTTTCCGGCACGGCCGACCGAATCGCGGCCGGTGAACTCGACATCGAACTGCCGGAAACGGGTCGGCAGGACGAGATGGGCGAACTATACGGCTCGTTCGAGTCCATGCACGGATACCTGAACACGGTTGCCGACCAAGCCGACGCCCTCGCGCGACAGGAGTTCGACGCACCGGTGTTCGACGAATCCGTTCCGGGGTCGTTCGGTCAGGCCCTCGAACAGATGCGCGACGACCTTCAGGTGATGGTCGAAGACGTCCAACAGGCCCGCGCCGAAGCGGAGGAGGCACAGGCGGACGCCGAAATGGCACAAGACGAGGCGGAAGCGGCGCAGGCGGAAGCGGAGGAACTCAACGCGGCGTTGGAGCGGAAGGCCGCGGAGTTCAGCGTCGTGATGGAGGAAGCGGCGGACGGCGACCTCACCCGGCGCATGGCGACCGATAGCCCGACGGAATCAATGACGGAAATCGCGCGCGGATTCAACGAGATGATCGCCGAACTCGAAGCGACGATACGCGACGTGAACGAGTTCGCGGAGCACGTCGCGGCCGCGAGTCAGGAAGTCACCGCGAGTACCGCCGAAATCGAGCGGGCGAGCGAGCAAGTGACCGAATCGACGCAGGTGATGTCGTCCGGGACGGTGGAACAGTCCGAACGCCTCGAAGAGACCGCCGGGGAGATGAGCGAACTCTCGGCGACCATCGAGGAAGTCGCCGCCGCCGCGGACCAAGTTGCGGATGCGGCCCACGACACGGAAGCACTCGGACAGGACGGCCGGGAGGCGGCGTCGGACGCCATCGAGAAGATGGACGCCATCGAATCGGGGACGGACGAGACGGTCGAACAGGTGACGGACTTGGCCGACGAAATCGACCGCATCGGCGACGTCGTCGAACTCATCCGTTCAATCGCGGACCAAACGAACATGCTCGCGCTGAATGCGAGCATCGAGGCGGCCAGTGCGGACGGGTCCACGGAAGGGTTCGAAGTCGTCGCGGACGAGGTCAAGGAACTGGCGAACGAGACGAAGGAAGCGGTGGTCGACATCGAGCGTCGCATCGACACGGTGAAAGGACAGGCAGACGTGACCGTCTCGGACGTTCGGGAGACACACGAAGCGGTCATCGAGGGGTCCGAAACGGTGCGCGACGCACAGGAATCGCTCCAAGCCATCGTTTCGAACGTCGAGGAGACGACGAGCGGTATCGAGGGGATAAACGACGTGACCGCGGAGCAGGCGACCACGACGGAGGAAGTCGTCGCCGCGGTGGACGAGGTGAGTAGAATTAGCGACGAGACGGCCGAGGAGGCCGAAGACGTGGCCGCTGCGGCCGAAGAACAGACAGCCTCGGTCAGCGAAGTCGCCCGGAGCGCCGATGCGCTCGCCGAACAGGCCGAATCGCTGGCCGCCACCGTGGACGATTTCACGGTCAGCCATCGCGACGGTTCGAAGGACGGACGCTGACTTCGGTTCGGTTTCAGCATTGTCGCCACCACCACCGATTTATCCCGTCGAGGAGACGTGACCACCATGCACGAGCGAGCGAAGGAGTTCGAAACCCACGCCGCGGACAGATACGACTTCGACGTGGACGTTCACGAGTTCCCAGAGGGGACGAAAACCGCCGCCGCCGCCGCGAACGCCATCGGTTGTGAGGTAGCACAGATCGCCAGCAGCCTCGTCTTCCGCGCGGACGAGGACCTCGTGGTCGTCGTGACCAGCGGGGCGAACCGCGTGAGCGAGGCGGAACTGGCCGAACTGCGCGATACGTCCCCGTCCGCGGTCGGCATGGCCGACGCCGACGAGATTCGGGAGACGCTCGGGTGGTCCATCGGCGGCGTCCCGCCGTTCTGCCACGAGAGCGACCTCCCCGTCTATCTGGACGAGACCCTTACCGAGTTCGAAACCGTCTGGGCCGCCGCCGGGACGCCGAAAGCCGTCTTCCCGATTTCTCCCGACGAACTCGCGCGGTACGCGGACGCGACGCCCGCCCACGTGAGCGAGTGAGTAGGAGCGGATGTCAGTGGAAGAGCCGAAACCTGTGTTGGAAAGAATGATTATCCGATGAATCTTCTTTTCCGTCATGACCCTCCTCGGAACGGCGCTGTTGTTGGTGCTGGACGTTACCCTCGGCATGTGGCTCGGCGGAATGGTGTTCTTCTCGTTTGTCGGCGCGCCGACCACGTTCGACGTGTTGGGTGACGCCGCGGGGCAGGTGGTCAACGCCATCTTCCCGAAGTATTACGAGTTCGGAAGCATCCTCGGATTCACCGCGTTTGGTGCCGCCATCGTCGCGTGGAATCGAGACGTCCTCGATCCGACGGCCACGCTGTTCATCCAACCGCTCATCCTGATAGCGCTGGCGGCGACCATCTACGCGCAGGCACGACTCCTTCCGAAGATGGAGGCGGCGGGCGACGACGGCTTCGCACGGTACCACAAACAGTCGGTCGTGCTGAACGGCGTCGCGATGCTCGCGGTTGCGGGTGCGCTGGTGCTTTCACACATATGAAGGGAACCTACACGCTCCTCGTCTCGCTTGCCGCTCCAGCCGAAATCGAGTTCGGCGCGAAGGGGACTCGAACGCTCGATTCGGGCTGGTACGCCTACACGGGAAGCGCGTTCGGGCGGGGCGGCTTCTCGCGTATCGAACGCCACGCGCGAGTCGCATCGGGCGAAAACGACGCTCGTCACTGGCACGTCGATTACCTGCTCGGTCATCCCGACACGGAACTCACGGACGACATGCGAACCGAGAACGAGGACGTGGAATGTGCCGTCGCGGACCGACTCGACGGGGAAATCGAGTCGATTCCCGGAATCGGCGCGTCGGACTGTGACTGCGGCACGCATCTCCACTTCGTGGCGGGGCGACAAACCATCGAAACGGCGGTTCGGCGGGCGCACGAATCGTCGGCCGATTCTCCCTCACCGGAAACGGGACACTAGTTTTAATCCCGCGCTCGCCCAATCTCCGAAACGATGGGTGACACCGTACTTACTGACCTTTTCGCGCCGTCTCGTGTCGCCGTCGTGGGAGCCACGGAGAACGAGGGCTCCATCGGTCGCGCCATCGTGACCAACCTCCGCGACGAGTTCAACGGCGAGACGGTGCCCGTGAACCCGAACTACGACGAGGTGTTCGGATTGCACTGCTACCCCGACCTCGCGTCCGCGCCGGACATCGACCTCGCCGTGGTCGTCGTTCCGCCCCACATCGCCGTGGACGTGGTTCGCGGGGCGGGCGAAGCGGGCGTCCGGAACGTCGTCGTCATCACCGCCGGGTTCGGCGAGACGGGGAGCGAAGGTGCGGAGCGCGAACGAGAACTGCAGGACATCGCGGCCGAGTACGACCTGAACCTCGTCGGTCCCAACAGCCTCGGGGTGATGAGTACCCCGGTCGGCATGAACGCGACGTTCGGCCCGGAGAGCGCCCTGCCGGGGTCGATGTCGTTCATGAGCCAATCGGGGGCGTTCATCACGGCCGTCCTCGACTGGGCCAACGACGAAGGACTCGGGTTCAAGGACGTGGTGTCGCTCGGAAACAAGGCCGTACTGGACGAGACGGATTTCGTCCGCGCGTGGGGCAAAGACCCCGACACGGACGTCATCCTCGGCTACCTCGAAGGCGTCGAGGACGGCGCGACGTTTATCGACACGGCCCGCGAAGTGACCGACGATACGCCTATCGTGATGGTGAAATCGGGTCGCACCGACGCCGGGGCGCAGGCCGTCTCCTCGCACACCGGAACCCTCGCGGGGAGCGACCGGGCGTACGAGGCCGGACTCGAACAAGCGGGCGTGCTGCGCGTCGATTCCGTCCAAGAACTGTTCGACTTCGCCCAGATTCTTGCGGGACAACCGCTTCCGGAGCGGGACGACGTGGCAATCGTCACGAACGCGGGCGGTCCGGGCGTGATGACGACCGACGCGGTGGGCGATTCGACGCTCTCGTTGGCCTCCTTCTCCGAGGGGACGCTCTCGGAACTGGCCGAGGCCCTGCCCGAGGAGGCGAACATCTACAACCCGATAGACACCATCGGGGACGCCGACATCGCCCGGTTCCGCGACGCCATTGACATCGCGCTCGGGGACGAGAACGTCGGGACCGCCGTCGTGTTGGCCGCGCCGACGGCCGTCATCGACTACGACGACCTCGCCCAGGTGGTCGTGGAACTACAGGCGAAACACGGGAAACCGGTCGCCGCGGCGATGATGGGCGGCGAACGGACCGCGGCGGCGGCGGACCGCCTCCGCGAGGGGGGGATTCCGAACTACTTCGACCCGGCCCGCGCGGTGCGGAGTCTGGACGCGCTCACGACGTACCGTGACATCAGCCAGCGCGAGTACGAGGAACCGACCGAGTTCGACGTCGACAGGGAGCGAGCATCGGAAATCCTCTCCCGTGCGAAGGAGCGCGGGGACAACCGCCTCGGTGTGGAAGCGATGGACCTGCTGTCGGCGTACGGGATTCCGACGCCGGAAAGCGCCATCGCCGAGACGCCCGAGGACGCCGTCGCCGCCGCACAGGACATCGACGGGAACGTCGTCATGAAAATCGTCAGTCCCGACATCCTGCACAAGTCCGACATCGGCGGCGTCAAAGTCGGCGTCGAAAACGAGGACGTGTACGACGCGTACGAGGACCTCGTGACGCGGGCGCGGAACTACCAACCGGACGCAACGATTCTCGGCGTGCAGGTACAGGAGATGGTGGACCTCGATTCGGGAACGGAAACCATCATCGGGATGAACCGCGACCCGCAGTTCGGTCCACTCCTGCTGTTCGGACTGGGCGGCATCTTCGTCGAAATCATCGAGGACACCACCTTCCGCGTCGCGCCGATAAGCGAGCGCGAGGCGAGCGAGATGGTGAACGACATCGAGGCGGCACCCCTGCTCCGCGGGGCGAGGGGCCGCGAACCCGCCGACATCGACGGCGTCATCGAGAGCCTACAACGCCTCTCGCAACTCGTGACCGACTTCCCCGCGATTCTCGAATTGGACGTGAACCCACTCGTCGCCACCCCGGACGGCGCGCGAGCGATAGACATCCGACTGACCGTGGACACGGACGAACTATGAACACGATACTCGTCACCGCAACCGAAGAAAGTACAGGCAAAACCGCCGTCGCCCTCGCGCTGGCGCGACTCGCACAGGAGCGCGGGCTGTCGGTGGGTTACATGAAACCGAAGGGAACCCGACTCCAGAGCAACGTCGGCAAGACGCTGGACGAGGACCCGATGTTAGCTCGCGAACTGCTCGGTCTGGACGCCGAAATGCACGAGATGGAACCCGTCGTGTACTCGCCGACGTTCATCGAGCAGGCGATTCGAGGCCGCGAAGACCCGGAGGAACTCCGCGAGCAGATCCGGGCGAGTTTCGACTCGATGTCGGCGGACCACGATCTGATGATAATCGAGGGCGGCGGCGATCTCACGACCGGCGGTATCGTCGGACTGACGGACCCGGAAGTCGCCGAACTGCTGGACGCGGAGGTCCTTCTCCTCTCGGGCTACGAGACGGCTGGCGACGTCGACGGCCTCCTCGCCGCCGTGGACGACATCGGCGACCGACTGTCCGGCGTGCTGTTCAACGCCGTCTCGAACACGAACTTCGATCCGCTCGACACGGACGTGGTACCGTTCCTCGAAGGCGAAGGCATCCCCGTTCTCGGCGTCATCCCGCGACAACAGGATCTCGCGGGCATCAGCGTCGGCGACCTCGCGGCGGAACTCAACGCCGAACTCCTCACGAATGCGGACACGGACGAGTTCGTCGAACGCTTCCTCGTCGGCGCGATGAGCGGCGACAAGGCGCTTCGCTACCTCCGCCGGACGCGGGACGCCGCCCTCGTCACGGGCGGCGACCGGCCCGACCTCCAGACCGTCGCGCTGGAAGCGCCCGGCGTGAAGTGTCTGATTCTGACCGGCGGGTTCCGCCCGCCGGGTGCCGTCATCGGCAAGGCCGAGGGGAAGGGGGTCCCCGTCCTCCTCGTGCAGGCGGACACGCTGACGACCATCGAACGCGCCGAGGACGTGGTGCGAAGCGGTCGCACCCGCGACGAGGCGACGGTCGAGCGGATGGGCGAACTCCTCCACGACCACGCGGACGTGGACGCGCTCCTCGGCGACGGGGAGACGGACTCCGATACCGATTCCGACACCGACACGGACGAGGAGTAACGGGAGGAATCCAGCATGCCCGACAGCCGGGGGTCTCCGACGACCCGCGAAACGGCCGTCGCGGTCGTCGGTGCCGGGCCGGGCGGGTGCGTGTTGAGCTACCTCCTCGCCAGAAGCGGCGTCGATACCGTCCTGTTGGAACGACACGCGGACCTGGACCGCGAGTTTCGCGGCTACTTCTTCCAACCCCTCGCGGTCAGGTTGTTCGCGGAGATGGGGGTGCTGGACGACGTTTTGGCCCTCGACCACGACGAAGTGCAGCGGCCCGAAGTGACGGCCTTCGGCCGTTCCTACGAGGTGGTGGACTTCTCGGAACTGCCGAAACCGTACGACTACGGACTGCTGATGGAGCAACCGGCGTTGCTCCGCCTGCTCATCGACCGTGCCGACGAGTTCGAGAACTTCGAATTTCGCCCGTCGACGGCCGTTTCGGACCTCGTTCGCGAGGGTGACCGCGTCGTCGGCGTGCGGGCGACGGACCGGGAGCGCGACGAGGACCTCGAACTTCGAAGCCGTCTCGTCGTCGGCGCAGACGGTCGCTTCTCGACGGTTCGGAAGGCGGCGAGTCTCGACGCCGGTCTGTTCGACTCCGGGGTCGAACTCCTCTGGTTCAAACTTCCATCCGACGCCGTCCACTCGCCCGCACAGGGTCGTATCGAGGGCGACGGAATCCTCCTCTACTTCGGCCTCGGAAGGGAGGAGGCACAGGCTGGGTGGTTCATCGAGAAGGGGACGTATCCCGAGGTCAGAGAACGCGGAATCGAACGTTTTCGCCGGGAAATCGCCGCGGTGGACCCGGGAATCGCCCGCCGTCTGAAGAGCTTCGACCAGTGTTCGCTGCTCCACATCGAACCCGGTCTGACCGAGCGGTGGGTGGACGACGGCCTCCTCCTGCTCGGCGACGCGGCGCACGTCGCCTCGCCGGTCGGCGGACAGGGAAACGGACTCGCGATTCAGGACGCCGTGGTCGCCCATTCGACGGTCGTGAGCGCCCTCGATGCGACGACCGAATCGCTCCCGGCGGATCGTCTCAACCGGTTCGAATCGATTCGCAGGCCCGCTATCGAGGAAGTCCTTCGCCTCCAACGACGCGGCGAGCGTGCCATCACGTGGTACGTACGGAACGGCGAATCGGTCCCCGATCGGGTGATCCCCCCGGCGGGGAAGGGGCTGTTTACGGTCGCGCCGAAGTTACCGTTCGTCAGACGAACGTGGCGGACGTTCGCCCTCGGTCCGAACCCGATTTCGGTGGATACGGCGGCGTTCACGCCGGAGTCTTCGTCCCGATAACACTATCGAGGGAGTCAGGAATCCCGACCCGCGTTATCGAGCGGTTTTCTCGTACTCTCACACGTCGGTTCCACGCACACCCGCGAGTAGACCGGGCAGTTACGACGACGTCACGGACTGGATGCAAATCGACGTGCCGGGCGTCCGGCAGGCGCAGGACGTTGACCACCGCATCTATCAGAGAACTACTGCCAAGTGCGACGGGCACACCCCCAACTCGACGACAAACCGAAGTCCCACGACGCGTCGCGCTTCTGGAAACGGCCCGTTTCGGGCGTCGAAAATCGAGAAATGGTTCGTTCCGTTTTCGTGGAGGTGGGTCAGTTCCCCCGCGTCGTTTCGTCGGTCAGTCCGCGTACTGCGTGGGGACGTACTTCGAGAACGTCGTTTCCCGTTCGTCGTCCGAGTCGGGTCCGAGCGGGTTCGGGGACCGAAGCGCCGCGATGAGGCTCCACATGATTCCCGTGAGCAGGGAACCGGTGGCGGAGAGGCTCATCCCGAGCGTGAGGAAAGCGGTTCCGTAGACGATACCGATAACGGCCGATGGGAGGGACGTTCCGAGCGGGACGTTCGCCATCGAATCGCGGAGGGTCGGCACGAGAACGACGAGGGAGAAGACGCTCCCACAGAGGAATACGATGTCTTGCCACATTATCGTTCGACCTCCACTGTGTTTGCTTTGTAGGTCATTTCGCTCATCGACACAGCGTAGTTGACCGCTGTTGATATAGTTTACTCATTGCCGAGTAAATATTTCGACAGAGTTTACCACGCTAATCTCTCTCTAAGGACCGTGCTATCGCTGGACTCGTCATACCTTCTCATACACGAGGGGTTGCCATCGAGAAACGAGAGCGCGGTCGGTCGCTTTCTTGGGCCGCTCACTCGGAAACCGAAATCATCCCTTTCACGGTTCCGGACTCCTTCGCCCGTTCGAAGGCCGCATCGACATCGGTCAGTGTCGTCTCGAAATCCACGATACCTTCGACGTCGACCGCACCGTCCGCCAGCAGTTGGATCGCCGCAGGGTACGTGTTCCGGTAGCGAAACGACCCGTGGACGTCGAGTTCGTTGTCGATAATGTCGCCCGTATCCAGCGGGATTTCAGCGTCCTGTGCGAGGCCGACGAGGACGACGGTTCCGCCGCGCCGAACCGCGTCGATGGTCGTTCGAATCGCGGGAACGGCACCGGACGCTTCGATGACCACGTCCACGCCCGCTCCGTCGGTGAGGTCGGAGACGGCCCCCGCGAGGTCCGTTTCGCTCACGTCGATGGTCGCATCCGCGCCCCGTTCCTCGGCTAAGGCGAGTTTTTCGGGGACGACGTCCGAGATGAACACTTCCGTCGCACCGGCGGCCTTCGCGGCCTCCATCGCCAGCAGGCCGATGGGACCGCACCCGCTGACGAGGACGGAGTCACCGACGCCGACGTCCCCGCGCCGGGCGGCGTGGATGCCGACGCTCAAGGGTTCACACAGCGCGCCCTCGCGGGTCGAAACGGAGTCGGGGAGTCGGTACGCGAAGTCGGCGGGCCAGGCGACGAACTCCGCGAACGCGCCGTCGTCCGGCGGCGTCGCCATGAACGTCACGTCGGGACAGAGGTTGTACTCGCCGCGCTTGCAGTGGGCACAGCGCCGACAGGGGACGCCGGGTTCCAGAGTCACGCGGTCGCCGACGTCGAAATCGCCTTCGGCGTTTTCGCCGACCGAGACGACTTCGCCCGCGCTCTCGTGCCCGAGGATGAGCGGCGATTCGACCACGTAGTCGCCGATGCGGCCGTGTTCGTAGTAGTGGACGTCGGACCCGCAGATGCCTACCTGGCCGATTTCGACGACTACCTCGTCCGAACCGGGGGCTGGTTTGTCACGCTCTTCGACGACGAAGGAACCGGGTTCTTCGAGGACTGCAACTCGCATACGCCACGTTCGTGCCGGACGATGGTGAACGTTGGTGTCGGTTTCGCTCGGCAAGAATTATTACCTAGTAATATAACTGAGTAATCGATGTCGGAAACACAACTCCAACGCGCTCGTTCCGGCGAACTGACCGCGGCGATGAAACGGGTGGTGGAGCGGGAGAGCAGGGACCCAGAGACGATTCGGCGCGCGGTCGCCGAGGGACAGGCGGTCATCCCGAACAACCACGAACACGACGTGCTCGACCCGATGATAATCGGACGAGAGTTCGCCACGAAGGTCAACGCGAACATCGGCAACAGCGAGACGACGAGCAACCCCGAGGAAGAACTCCGAAAGCTCCACGCGGCGGTTCACTACGGCGCGGATACCGTGATGGACTTGAGCACCGGTGCGAACCTCGATTCGATTCGTGAGACGAACGTCGAACACTCTCCGGTTCCGGTCGGAACCGTTCCGATTTACGAGGCGGTCACGCGCGTCGACGACGTCGCCGACCTCACGCCCGAGTTACTGCTCGACGTCATCGAGAAACAGGCCCGGCAGGGCGTCGATTACATGACCGTCCACGCGGGCGTGTTGCTGGAACACGTCCCGCTCACCAACGGTCGGAAGACCGGCATCGTCTCGCGCGGCGGGTCGATTCTCGCCAAGTGGATGGAGGAGAACGAGGCCCAAAACCCGCTGTACACGCACTTCGAGCGAATTTGTGCGATTTTCGCCGAGTACGACGTGACGTTCAGCCTCGGCGACGGCCTTCGGCCCGGTTGCCTCGCCGACGCGTGCGACGACGCGCAGTTCGCCGAACTGGAGACGTTGGGCGAATTGACCCGAACGGCACGGGATCACGGCGTACAGGTGATGGTCGAAGGGCCGGGCCACGTCCCGATGGACGACATCGAAACGAACGTCGAACGCCAGCAGGAGGTCTGTGACGGCGCTCCGTTCTACGTCCTCGGCCCGTTGGTGACCGACATCGCGCCCGGGTACGACCACATCACGAGCGCCATCGGTGCCACCGAGGCCGCCCGGGCCGGAGCGGCCATGCTGTGTTACGTGACGCCGAAAGAGCACCTCGGACTCCCCGAGGAGGAGGACGTTCGAGACGGCCTCGCGGCGTACCGAATCGCGGCCCACGCGGCGGACGTCGCAACCGGCCAACCGGGTGCCCGCGACTGGGACGACGCGCTCTCGGAGGCCCGCTACGAGTTCGACTGGTCACGACAGTTCGAACTCGCCCTCGACCCGAAACGGGCACGAACGTACCACGACCAGTCTCTCCCCGGCGATAACTACAAGAAAGCGCGCTACTGCTCGATGTGCGGCGTGGAGTTCTGTTCGATGCGCATCGACCAGGACGCGCGGGACGTCGACGGCGACATGGAATCGATAGACGGAGAGACGGACCTGACGGACTCGTCCGCGGCGGCGGCGAACCTGCCGCCGACGGGGACACACGACACGCGTTCGGTTCCGGACCTACCGTCGTTCGCGGAGCACGCCAGCGAAGGCCACGGCGACGATTGAAGCGGGGCGAGGAGCGTGGAGAGCTAGCGAGTCGGAAGCGTATCCCGACGCTCCACGTCCGAGCCACGGTGTTCCGGCGTCCCGACCGGACTCACGGCCCGGAAGACGGTCTCGGGGTCGCGGGTCTTCCGCCAGTGCCACCGCGTCTTCGCGAGGAGTACGAGTTTTCGAACCGTTCCCAGCGACGGTCCTCGGGAGAGAACGTCGTAGCCCTGCGCTCGAATCTCGCGGTGGTACTCCGCGTAGAGCACCGCCGCGAGCAACACCGCGAACTGGCAGTCCTCGGGGAGGTAGCGGATTCCGGCGACGCCCTCCCGATACAGGGCTTCGGCGCGTCGGAGCTCGTCCTGCATGACTTCGGCGAATCCGTCGTCGAATTCGAGGCGTCGTATCTGTTCGTCGCTCACGCCGTACCGCGAGCGGGTCGTTCGCGGCAGGTAGATTCGATTCCTGTCCACGATGTCCTCGCGCACGTCCCGGAGGAAGTTCGTGAGTTGGAACGCCTCGCCGAGCGACGTCGCGTGGGGACGTGCCCGCTCCGGGTTGGCGGGGTTCATCACCGACGTCATCATCTGTCCGACGGCGGCGGCGGACCCTCGCATGTACGTCTCCAGTTCCTCGTAGGTCTCGTAGCGCGACGTCTCGATGTCCGACGCCATCGCGTCGATGAAGACGATGACCTCCTCGTCCTCGATACCGTGTGATTCACAGAGGTCGTGAAACGCCTCCAGAACCGGGTCTTCGGGGGGTTCTTCTCCGAGTGCCTGTTTTCGGAGCGATTCCAGCCGCTCGGCTTGCTCGTCGGGTGGGACGTCTGCGGCGTCGTCCACCACCTCGTCGCAGATTCGAAAGAAGCCGTACAACACATACGTCGGGTGGCGCACTCGCTCGGGCAACAGCCGAGTCGCGAGATGGAACGTTTTCCCGGTTTGCTGCTGTATCGCCTTCCCCGCCTCTATGTGTGTGTCCTTCATGGCGTCGAGCCCCGAGAATACCAGTTGGTACGCTGTTATTCTGAAAAAAGACGATGCCAAACCTGTTAGGCACTCTCCGAAACAACCTGTCTGCTTTCGATAATTCTTCGGATGATGAATGTCCACGGATAATAAAATTGATAGTCGGGTAGTCGCTAGGGGGGAATAACAATGAACAGACGTTCCTTTCTCGCGGCGGGTGCGGTTTCGATTGCCGGATTGAGCGGCTGTCTCGGATTGGGGGGCGGTTCCGGCGACTCGAAACACAAGTCCGAGGAAGGGTACGATACGAAGGAAGTAGACGGCACGTACGTCCCGCTTGCCCCGCTTTCGGACACGTACAAGTGGTACAAAAACGATTCCGCGAAGTTCGCGGACGCACGAGGGAGAAAGCAGTACACGACGTCGCACATCAAGGGAGCGGCACTGAGTACGGCACCCGACGGCCTGTCCAAGGATGACCCTGTCGCCTCGTGGTCCAAGGACCAGAAAATCGTCTGTTACTGTGGCTGTCCCCACCACCTCTCGTCGATGCGCGCCGCAACTCTGCTCAACAACGGGTATACGAACGTCTACGTCATCGACGAAGGATACTGGGCGTGGCACGAGAAGGGCTACCCGGTGAGCGGCGAGAACACGTCGTATACACCTCCGACGTACGAAATCAACGGAATCGACGCCGCGTCAATCGGCGGGACGGCGTGGGCGCGACACCTCGAATCGGGGCAGATGGAGGCGACGGATATCAAAGAAGACGGTTCCTATTCGCTCCATCTCACGTTCTACGACGTGACCCCGGAATCGGAGATCCGGATTCGAACGCCCGACTACGAGGTGTCGGGGACGCTCTCCCAACTGTCTTCGCGGGTCGTCAAAGGGTAACGCTCGTCGTATCAACACGGAGACACGGCGGACGCGTTTCTCAAGGCTTATATCCCTCGTCGCGAGTGACGACACTCAATGATTCGGTGCAGTCAGGACGGGTGCGGATGGGTCGCCATCGCGCCGTCCGAGCGGGTCGCGTGGAAACAGTACGAATCGCATCTCCTCGGAGCGCACGTCGAGACGGTCGAAACGGAGATTCCTGACGGGCACGTGCAGGTGCGAACCGAGAACGGCGAGTGGAAGACGATGACGCGCGAGCAGGCGCGGGAGTTCCACGAGGAGTAGGCGAACCTTAGGCACGCAGTTCCCTGTCCGTCGGGTCCTCCAAATCACCGAGGACGACTTCGAAGGCGTCCGTCACCGTCAGCAACCCGATGACGTCGCTCCCGTCCAACACCAGCGCGAGTTCCTGATTTTGGGCCTGAAACAGGTCGATAGCGTCGGCCACGGTCGTATCACCCGCGACCGTCATCGGGTCGTGTGCGATGTCGGTCAGCGAAACGTCGCCCGACATGAGGTCGTCGTACCGTCCGATGACCGTCGGCGTGTAGACGATTCCCCGAAATTCGTCGAACGACCCGTCGATGAGCGGGAACCGGACGACCGGGTTCTCCCGCATCCGTTCGATGTTCTCCTCGATGGAGTCCTCGGTCGAGAGGGCGATGATGTCCTCCCGCGGAATCATGACGTCACGAACCGGGACGCGCTCGATTTTGAGCGCGGACAGGATCTCCTCTTCGCGCTCCGCGGGGAGGTCTTCGACCTCGCCGAGAACGTCGCCCATCTCGCGATGGAGGTCCGCTCGACTGGCTATCTGCCGCTCGCCGTCCTCGCCTTCTTCGGCCTCCGTCCACGAGCGTTCGATTTCGACGCCGAACAAAGCGAGGAGGCTCTTTGCGATCTTGTCCGCGAGGATGATGACGGGGGACATGAGTTTCGTCCACCAGTAGAGGATTCCCGACCCGTACCGCGCCGCGAACTTCGTCCGTTCGATGCCGAAGTAGGTCGGTGCCTGTTCGCCGACGATGACGTGGAGGAGGTTGATGAGGGCGAGTGCAAAAATCACGGAAAGGGCTTCGGTGGACCCATTACCGAGGCCGATGGCGTTGATGACCGGGTGGAACAGCGCCACGACTGCGGGTTCGGCAACGACACCCAGTCCGACGCTGGCGATGGTGATGCCGACCTGGCACCCGGAGAGATAGATTTCGAGGCGGTCGGTCATGTCCCACGCGCGTTGTAGTCCCTTCGAATTCTCGAACTCGGATTTGTCGAACTGCCGTACCCGCGTCATGGCGAACTCCGTGACGACGAAGTAGGCGTTCATCAACAGGAGAAACACCCCACCGAGCAAGTGGAGTCCAGTGAGCAGATCTACCATTAGGTCCCTCTCCATCGGGCAGGGTGGTAACGTTGATGGCAAGTCGATGAAAATTCCATCTACCATCGGTAAGAATAAAAATATCGGGCGACACGTCCCGAAGAAATCGTCCCATCCCCGTTTCAGGATGCACCGCTTTCGGTCGGACTCTACTTTCGTCCCGCGTAAACCGCCGGAAGGAGCAGAACACGCCCTGTGTAGATCGTTTCTCCGTTTCGACGGGAGATGTGCTAGTGAACATATGTCATACTAGAAACCGAAACCTCCATCTTTTTGGTAGGGCTGTCAGTAGTATTCTAACAACAGCTATGGCAATACAGCTTCATAGCCGTGGAGGGCGTCCGTGACGCTCCTCGACCGGCTTTTCGAAAACGTAACCAAGCACAGTCGGGCAATCATCGCTGTGCTCGTCGTCCTGACGGTCCTCGTCGGGGCCGGTGCGCCGATGATAGAGCAATCCTCGTCGCTCGACCAGTTCCAAAGCGACAGCCCGGCCGCGAAGAAACTGAACTACATCAACTCGAACTTCACGACGGGCAACGAGAACACGACCACCGTTCAGGTCATCGTGAAGGGCGATAACGTCCTGTCGAAGGAGGCGATGGTCAACTCGTTAGAGTTCCAACAGCGCCTTCGGGACAACCAAACCATCAACGACACGTTGGCGGAGGACACCGCCACCAGCGGCGTCGCAAACGTCATCGCCATCTCCGCGATTCAACAGGGAAAGGTCGCGGAGCTCAAGGCGTCGGGTGCGGAACTCCAGCGGCGGAGCCAGCAACTCAACCGGACGGCCGCCGGGCTGAGCGACGCGCTCAATCGGACGCGTGCGTTGCAGGTGAAGTACGACAAGTTGAACGCCTCCTACCAGTCGGGCGAGGTGGACAACGAGTCCTACCGGACGCAGTCGGCGACGCTCGAAACCCAACTCGCACGGGTGCGGGCGTCGGCGACGGCGAACCTCTCGACGGAGCAGTCCGCGACGTTCAACAAATCCGCACAGCAGGCACGCGGCCTGCAGGCCAAACTCGACGGGCTGAACGCCTCCTACCGGTCGGGAGACATCAACCAATCGACCTATGAGCAGCGGGCAGGCGAAATCCAGTCCCAGTTCGGCAAGGTGTACAAACTCGGTACACAAGGCGTGCTGGCGGACGAGTACGAGAAACTCGGCGAGCGGAGCGAAAAACTGCAGCAAAAGCGGAACGCGCTCCAAAACGGCTCGATGCCGACCATCGCCGAGCAACTCGACCAGTTGCGCTCGATGAACCAGTCGCAGATAGACTCGTTGACGTCGGCCGTTCTCTCCGGTGACGGGGGCGGTTCGGGCGGCATGTCGAGTCAGGCACTGGCGTTCATGCCGACGTCCTACGACACCGGTTCCACCGAGGCGAACGCGACGATGTTGGTCATCTTCCAGAAACAGGAGAGCCAGTCGTCGATGGAGGGCCAAGCCTCCGACACGCTCGTCACCACCCAAAAGGGAATCAAAACCATCGCGAACGAGGAGTTCGACGAAGCCCTCGTCTTCGGGAGCGGCATTATCAGCGAGGAGATCAACCAGTCGATGGCTGACAGCCTCGCCATCGTCGGGCCGCTGGCGCTGTTGTTCGTCGTCCTGACGCTCATCGTCGCCTACCGCGACCTCCTCGACATCCTGCTCGGCGTCCTCGGTATCGTTTTCGTCCTCGTCTGGACGTTCGGCTTCATGGGCTGGGCCGGAATCACGTTCAACCAGATGTTCATCGCGGTTCCCGTCCTCCTCATCGGGTTAGCCATCGACTACGCGATTCACGTCTTCATGCGCCACCGCGAGGAACGGGAGACGAACCCCGACGAGGACGTTCGGGGGTCGATGCGCGTCGCGCTCGTCAGCGTCGGTGCGGCCCTGACGTGGGTGACCGCGACGACGGTCATCGGCTTCCTCTCGAATCTGGTCAGTCCGCTTCCGCCGATTCAGGACTTCGGTATCGTGAGTTCGGTCGGTATCATCGCGGCGCTGATAATCTTCGGCGGGTTGATTCCCGCCCTCAAACTGGAACTCGATGCGCTCCTCGAATCGCGGGGATACAACCGCAAGAAGCGCGCGTTCGGGACCGGCGGCGGTGCTATCGGTCGCCTCTTGACGGTCGGCGCAACCGCGGCGCGGAAAGCGCCGCTCGCGGTCATCGTCCTCACCCTCCTCGTCAGCGCGGCGGGCGGCTACGGGGCGACGAAAGTGGACACGAGCTTCTCGCAGGAGGACTTCCTCGCGGACAGTCCGCCACACTGGACGAAACAGCTCCCGGAACCGTTCAAGCCCGGCGAGTACTCCGCGAAGCAGAACCTCGATTACGTAAACGACAACTTCGTCAGGCAGGACTCACAGGCCCAACTACTGATACAGGGCGATATCACCCGCGATGATACGCTCGAACAGGTGCATCGGGCACGGGAGCAAGCGGCGGAAAAGGACGTCACGCTCACCCTCTCGAACGGCGAGCCACAGGTACAGGGGCCGCTAACGGTGATGAACCAAGTCGCCGCACAGAACCAAACGTTCAATCAGACGTTCACCGCGGCGGACACGGACGGTGACGGCGTTCCCGACAAGGACCTGAAGAAGGTCTACGACGGGTTGTTCGCCGCCGCCCCCGGCCAAGCCGCGGGCGTCATCCACCGCGATGACGGCGACTACGACGCACTCCGCGTCGCCATCTCGTTGAAAGGCGGCGCGTCGAGTTCGGCGGTCACGACGCAGATGCGTGACGTGGCCGACTCCTTCGAGGGTCTCACCGCGACGGCGACGGGACAGTCCATCGTCTTCGAAATCGTGCAGGACGACCTGCTCAACACGGTCATCGAGAGCCTCGTCATCACGATGGTCGCAGTGTTCGCGTTCCTGATGCTCATCTACCGCATCACGGAAGGCAGCGCGACCCTCGGAGCGGTCACCCTGCTCCCCGTCGTGTTCAGCGTGGCGTGGATTCTGGGGACGATGTACCTCCTCGGAATGCCGTTCAACATCCTGACGGGCATGATTACGAGCCTCACTGTCGGGTTGGGCGTTGCGTACAGCATCCACCTCTCCGAGCGGTACAATGTGGAACTCGAACGACAGGGCTCGGTGTGGGACGCGCTCCACGTCAGCCTCACCGGAACCGGCGGTGCGCTGCTGGGCAGTGCGGCGACGACGGTGGGTGGTTTCGGCGTCCTCGCCTTCGCCATCCTGCCCGCGCTCCAGCAGTTCGGTATCATCACCGGGCTGACCATCATCTACGCGTTCGTCGCAAGCGTGCTGGTCCTCCCGAGTTTGCTCGTCGTCTGGACGCGCTACTTCGGACCGGGTGCGCGCGGAACCATCGAAACTAAGTCCGAAACGACCGCAACCCCGAGTGAGGACTGAAATGGACGAAGCTGACGCCATCGACGCGCTGACCGACCTCGGCCTCTCCAACTACGAGGCCAAGGTGTTCGTCGCGCTCCAGAAGTTGGGTACCGGCACCGCGCGGGACATCCATGGCGTCACCGACGTGCCGCGGTCACAGGTGTACGGCGCGGCCGAAGACCTCCAGGAACGCAGCCTCGTGGAGGTCAAACAGTCGAAGCCGATTCAGTACCGTCCCGTGAGTTTGGAGGCCGCGAAATCGCACCTCCGAAAGCGGTTCGAACGCACACAGGAACAGGCGTTCGACTACCTCGAATCGGTGGAGAACGAGTTCGTCGATACCGACAACGAACGCGAAGATGTGTGGTCCATCGATGGTGAGGAGGCCATTACCAGTCGAATCGAACAGTTGGTGGTGGAAGCCGAATCGAGAATCGTCTTCGGTCTTCACGACGTATCCCTCTACACGGAACGCATCGAGGTGATGCTACAGGAGCGGGCGGAAGCGGGTGTCGACGTCCTCATCATCTCCCAAGATCCATCGATGCAGGACCACTTCGACGATTTGCAGGTCGTCATCCGCCACGACAAGCCGCAAGCCGAACCCGCGGGACGCATGCTCATCGTAGACGACGATACCATTCTCATCAGCATCCTTGGCGACCACGAAAGCGCCATCTGGAGTTCCCAGACGGGATTTGCGGCCATCCTGTCCCAAACCGTCGACTCGCGAATCAAGGACTCGATAGGCGAATAACCCGACACGCATTTCTTTCGGTCCGCTGAACGTCGGGTATGAACCCGAGACGACGGCTCGGCAGAAATCTGCTCTCGGAGTCACGGGCGTACGGCTACACGCTTTCGATTTGGGGGGGTGGCGGGCTTCTGATGACCCGGTTTGGTACCCCCTCCGCGGCGGAGGTGTTCGCCTACGTCGGCGGTGCAATCGTCGCGTTCGCGCTCCTCGCGCTCTTCACGTTCGGCGAATTCATGGTCGAACCAGACATGACGAGGGAGATACGGGCGACGTCGTTCGTTCACGTCGTCGCGACCCTCGGAAACCTTTTCGTCAGCTACCTCCTGACGTTCGTGCTTCACGGACTCGTCGCGTTCCTCGTCGTGGGAGCACAGACCACGTTCACCTACAACGTCCTCCTCCTGCCCGAGGAGTACGTGGCCCACCTGATGAGTGAGTCTGTCCGGTAGTTTAACTATCGGGACGAACGATGATTTCACATGGCATGGTACGCCGTTGACGCGTTGGGGGACGCCATCGAGGGGACGCGGGAGTTCCTCTTTCCGTTCGATGTGAAAACGTGGCTCCGACTCGCCGTCGTGGTGTTCTTCCTCGGGGGGTTTGGTACGGCGTCTCCGTTCCAAGGCGGCACGCAGTTCTCGACCGGTTCGGACCAACCGGTTCCGTCACCGCCGAGTAACGTCTCGATTCCCGTCGATATCCTGACGCTGGTGGCCGTCCTCATCGTCATCGCCGTCTCTATAGCGATACTCTTCCTCCTCGTCGGGTCGGTGATGGAGTTCGTCTTCATCGAGTCGCTTCGGACGCGGGAGGTTCACGTCAGGAGATATGCAGGGGAGTATTTCGGGCAGGGACTTCGCCTGTTCGCGTTTCGACTGGTTCTCTTTCTCGTCGTCTTTCTGCCGGTCCTCGGCTTCGTCCTGTTCGCCCTTTCGGCGTTCTCGTCCGGACCGCCGACCATCGCCTTCGGAACGCTGCTGGTGTTCCTTCCCGTCTTCGCCGTCCTCGTCTTTTTCGTCGCGCTCGTCGATGGATTGACGACGAATTTCGTCGTTCCCGTGATGGTCGCTCGCGAACACAGCGAATCGACGGGGTGGCAGGACTCGCGGCTTCAGGAGCGCGGCGTGGTGGCCGGATGGCGGGCCTTCTGGCCGACGCTCCGTCGCGAGTGGAAACAGTTCGGTATCTACCTCGTCCTCAAGTTCTTCCTCGCCATCGCGGTGGGATTTCTCGTCTCCATCGCGGCGGGCATCCTCGCGGTTCTCCTGTTGATTCCGTTCGCCGTCATCGGCCTCCTCGTGGTCGTCGCGTTCGGCGGATTATCCGCCGTCGGGACGACGCTCGCGAACCCGCTGGCGCTGGCTCTGTTCGGTCTGCTCGTCCTCGCGTACGTCGTCTGCCTCCTCGTGACGCTCGCCGTCGTCCGCGTACCGATTCGGACGTATCTCGGTTACTTCTCGCTGTTCGTGCTGGGAGACACGGAGGACAAGTTCGACCTCATCCCGGCGCTTCGGGAGAAAATCCGCGACGGTGACTCGACTCGGCCTTAGAGTTTCGCGTCGAGTTGTCGACCCACGGCGTCGTCGCCGACCGGTCCGCAGTCCCGAGCGAGGTGAACGAGCGGGGCGTTTTCCATCCGTAGCCACGCGCCGTCACGGTCGCTGGTGACGGTGACGGAGCGTTGGGTTCGCGGGAGACCGTTCGCTCGAACGCCGTCGGTTCGCTCGCGGACGCCGACCATCTGGAGGTGTTCGCTCGCGAGTTCGGTGACGACGAACCGGTGCGTCGGTAGATCGGGGTCGTGTTCGCGGAGGGCGTTTCGGTACTCGCGCGCGAGGTCGGCGGCGCGCATCGCGTCGTCGTGGGATTCGAAGCGCGTGCCGGTTATCGGCGTCGGACATTCGCCGGATTCGGCGGCGACGACGGAGAAGGGTCCGGACTCGACTGCCAACTCTTCGATTTCGCGTCGGGTTCGGCGAAGGATGTCGTCCATGTTTAGGCTAACCTAATTTAGGTTTAGGATAGCCTAAAAGCGTTGCGACTCAGTCCGTAAGGTCGGCGAGGAGGTGTTCGGCGAGGCGTTTGTCGAGCGGGTCGTTCGCGTTACCACACTGAGGCGACTGTACGCAGGAGGGACACCCCGACTCGCAGTCGCAGGCGCGAAGCATCTCCCGCGTGTTCACCATGAGCGATTCGACGGTTTCGTACCCGTTGCGCGTCAGGCCGACGCCGCCGGGATATCCGTCGTAGATAAAAATCGTGCTCGTACCCGTGTGCGGATGCAGCGGCGTGGAGAGGCCGCCGATGTCGCCGCGATCACAGAGGAGTTCGAGCGGGAAGAGCGAAATCATCCCGTGTTCGGCGGCGTGAATCGCGCCGTTGAAATCGCCGTCCATCGCCCGCAATTCGCGCTCCAGATCGTCGGGAATCGTGAAGTAGAGCGCCTTGGTCCGAAGGGTGAGTTCCGGAAGGGAGAGCGATTCCTGTCCGAGCGTCTCGCCGCGTTTCGCGTCCCGGCGTTCGAACCCGGTGATTCGCTTTCGCATGGTCACGTCGGCGAAGCGGATGAGACAGTCCCCGCGATTCGAGAGCGCCTTTTCGGACAAATCCTCCTCGACGGTGATCTCCTTGTCGGTCAGCGTCTTCGTGTGATAGTCGGCCCACGTCGGGGAGAGTTCGGCCACGTCCCGCGACAGGTCGAGGTCGACCACCTCGTAGGACTGACCCTGCTGGTGGTATATCGCGCCGGGATGGGCGTCGTTCAGCGCGTCGCTGAACGGGAGGGAAGCGATGACGTCGCCGCGCGACCTGTCGAGGAGGTCGATTTCGCGGTCGTCGATGGTTCGAAGGCTCATCTCGTGCTGGGGACTGCCGTCGCCGTCGTACACCCAACGGACCCCGCCGCTCGTTTGCCGTCGTTCGAGTTCTTCCCGTGCTTCGAGTTCGGCGACGAGTCCGGGGAACGTCGACCCGAAATACGTCTCGTCCTCCGGGGAAAGCCACGTCTCGCGCGCGGCGGAGGTGACGTGCGATGGCAGTAACTCCTCGTTTTCCGGGTTGACGACCGCCCGCTCGGGGTCGCCCGAGAAGAACTCGTCCGGGTTCGCCATCAGGTACTGGTCCAACTGGTCCTCGCCTGCGACGAGCGCGACGAGGCTGGGGTCCGTGCCGCGTCCCGCCCGCCCGGCCTGTTGGAACGCCGCCATGCGCGTGCCGGGATAACCGTCGAGCAGGACGGCGTCGAGGCCGCCGATATCGACGCCAAGTTCCAGCGCGTTCGTGCTCCACGCGCCCTGAACAGTTCCGGAGTGCAAGCCTTCTTCCAGTTCCCGGCGGCGGTCGTTGCGCAGGGCCGCCTGATACGCCGCGATATCGTCGGCGAGCGAACGCTCGCCGCGCCGCCTGAGTTCGTCCGCGCTCTCCATCGCGTACCGTTCGGCGGCCTGCCGGGCGCGGGTGAAGGCCAACGTCTGGTAGTCGTTTCCCACGAGGTCGGCGAAGAGTCGCTTCGTCTCGCCGTGGTTCGACTTCCGGCGTTTCGCACCGCCGTAGCGGTCGTCCTCGTACTCCGGCGGGTTCCAGAGGAGCCAGTGGGTCGGGCCGGTGCGACTGGTGTCCTCGTCCACGAGGGCGAAGGACGATTCCGGCTGACCCGTCACGGCGCTCGCGTGTTCGACGGGGTTGCCGATGGTCGCGGAACAGCAGACGAACTGCGGGGCGGAATCGAATCGGTCGCAGATTCGCGCGAGTCTGCGGAGGACGAGCGCGACGTGGCTGCCGAAGACGCCGCGATACTCGTGCACTTCGTCGATGACGACCGTCTCCAACCCCTTGAAAAACCAGTCCCAGAGGCGGTGGGCGTACGGGAGCAGGGCGTAGTGGAGCATGTCGGGCGTCGTGAGGACGACGGTCGGCCGTCGGTCACGGACGGCCCGCTTTTCGTTCTTGTCGAGTCGCCCGGTGTACTGGGCCACCGAGACGCGGCTGCCGAACCCCAAGTCGCGGGCGAGTTCGGAGAGCGTCTCCTCCTGGTCGTTGATGAGGGCGTTCTGCGGCGCGACGTAGAGGGTCCGACCGCCGTGGTCCATGGCGCGTTCGAACGCCGGAATCGTGTACGCGAGGCTCTTCCCGCTCGCGGTCCGCGTGGCGACGACGGCGTTCTCGCCGCCGCGAATCGCTTCGACGGTTTCGGCTTGGTGCCGGTAGAGTCGCTCGATGCCGCGCCCTTCGAGGGCCGATACCAGCCGCGATTCGAGCGAGAGGTCGCGAAACTCGCCGTCGTTCCCCGCAACCGTCTCGTGACGGGCGATTTGGCCCTCGTAGTACGGTCGCCCGCGAAGCCAGTCGATGGTGTCCTGCACTGTGCGGGGGTTGGGTTCGGGTGACCTAACCGGTTTCGTCCGTGGCAGGTGTCGGGAAAATCACGGGAACTACCCCTCGTCGGAGTGCAATACCGACGGAATCGGTTCCACGACGTCCTCCCCGTACGACCACGAGATGATTCCGTAGTCGGCCAGTCGCGGCAGGTGTTCCTGTTCGAGTCGAAAGCGTAACCGCTCCTGTTCGGACTGCGTTACGTTCGTCACGGGCGTTTCGTTACATCGGCTCGCCACGTCCGCCGCCACCCGCGAGATCGGCGTCTCGGTTTCCTGCTCGCTGAGGTATAGGACGAGGTGTCGTCGTTGTTCGTCCTTGAGCAGTTCGTAGACCCAATCCGACGTTGCGGTGAGTGACTCGGCTCCGACCGTATCCAAGAACCGCAGCAACTCCATGAGTTTCCCCTCCCCGCGGGTCGACCTATCACCCATACCCGTTCTAGTGCAGTGACGAGCATGAATCACCCGATGGTGGCGATATGTCTCGACAGTTGCCCGTCCTCCCCCGTCACCAGTCGGCGAAGGCCGCCCTGTGGAGGATGACGATATAGTCACGAACGGTCATTTGAGCCGATATCACCGCGAAATTCGAGTTATCATCGGGTGGTGTTTCGATACCGTTATTTGATATAACGCAAAACCGGTACGAGGGCTTTTTGCCGTGCGGATACTACCGCTACGAGACTATGGGCACGACGCAGGATGGTTCTACCTTGCCGTTCATGTGCGGCGTAGAGGAACCGACGCGGTTGCAGTACGACTGGGGGAGCGAGGAACCGTTAGGTACGTACATCGTCCAGCGGATGGCCGAGCGTGCGCAGGTTGACTCCACCGGCGTCCCGGAATCGCTGTACGGGTGCATCGACCCCGATGCGCTGGAGGACTTGTTCCGACCGCTCGTCGACGGAACCCCCCGACGGAACGGTGAAGTAACGTTCACGTTCGCGGGCCACTACGTTACCGCGAACAGCGACGGAACGATAGAAATCGAGTCCGAACTTGGGCGATTGAAGCGAACCGGCGGAAATCTACTGCTCACCGGCGACGTTCCGGCGGACGTTTTCGAGGAGTTGAGCGTGCAGTTCTTGGGAGAACCGAACTACGGAAGAACGCATCTGTTCGCGCTTTACGGACGCGATACGGGCGTGGCCCGGACGCGACTCGACCGGGCGAACGCGAACCTCGACAACGCACGGGTCCTCTCCCACGAGGCGGCGGTGCGGTCTGCGACGGACGTGCGAACGGGGAATCGACCGACCCGACCGTCCGTATCGTCGGTCGTGGGGTCGCTCGACGACTTCCAAACCGAGATTCTGGACGAGATATTCGAACTCCAGTATCAGCGAAAGGGGTTCGAACCGGGGCAGCTACGGTTCTGTTTAGATTCGTTACAGTTCCTTTCGGACGAGGAAGGAGCGGACGCCGTGGAGGAGTTCGTTCGAAACGTTACCGAAACCGTCGAGGAGGTGGCCGGACTGGGCCAGTACGTCTTCCCGGGGGCATACGAATCCGCTTCGGTCCAAGCCGTCGAACCGCTGTTCGACGTAACTATCGAGCTGAAAATCGACGAGGACGGGCCGACGCAGCGATGGCACCTTCACGACACGGAATACACGACTACGTGGTTTCCGCTCTGACGATTTCCGCGCTCGGTTTTCGACCGACCAATCTCATCGCGGCGGTTACGGAACGCCCTCGACGAGCCAGCCCACAGAATTGAAATGAAGCCGATATTTCGCCCCAGTTCCGAGTTCGACGGGATTACCGTCGTCGACCCGATTCACCGACGGCAGTTCCCGATTCGAACGTCGGACGCAGTCGACCCGCGTCCGTCCGATGTCGACCAGTTTTACTTTCCGGTCGACAACGCGACCGAATTCACGACGGACACCCTCGTACTCCCCTACGTCGTCATCACGCACGTCCGCACCGTGGACGGGACGTTCCTGACGAAGGCCGAGGATTTTTCGTACGAACAGTTCCCCCAGGGGGAGTATCTCCTCGAACTGAACGCGCCCATTCGGATTTACCTGCGCGTTAGCGGTGCGTTGACCCTCGCTTCGTCGGCCGAACACATGGCGTTCGAGTTCGATACGGAAACGCGGGTTCGTATGGGGGCGCGCTCCTATCACGAACAGCCAGCAGCGACGGTGACGACGACGTCGTCGCCACGCGACGTGATGGCCGCCGTCTCGACGTTCGGGTCGGCACTGAAGACGGTGAGCTGTGAGCGGTCGCTTCCGTCGCTCAGGGGCCATCCTCCTCGAATCGAACTCGGGGACGAACTGCACGTTCCCGCCGAAATCGCGCCACCGGAAACGGGCGTTCGAATCGAGCTTCCGCCGGAACTCCCGATGATATACTCGGCCAGTACCCTCGCGTACTATCTCGGTGGGACCCTGGTTCCGGGCGACGACCCGAGGCTGGTGACTGACCGCGGGTTCGTCCACCCTCTCGACCACCCCGAACGCGGATATGAGGGCGAAATCGAACGAATACTTCGCCAATCGTTGCTGTTCGACTGTGTAACGCGAACTGAAGGGCTCTATCAGATACCGCTCCACGAGCGGCGCGCGATCGAACCCCTCCTCGACATCCCGCTCGACGAGTTGTACGAACTGGACCTCGCAGAGCAGGTCGAAACGTATCTCGACGTGCCGTTCGACGCCGTTCGGGAACACGTCCCGACGTGGCTGTTGTCGACGACGGTCACGGACGATATCACCAACGTCGGGGCGATTCCGTATCTGGCGAACAACCTCTCGCTCGTCACGACGCCGAGGGAGCACAACCGTCACGAACCAGTGCCGGAAACTCCCGATCCGATCGACAGTTTTCTTCGTGGTGCGGAGGTGCGACGGGGTGAACAACGGGCGGAATCCGACCCGTACGTCGCGCCGACCGTGACGGATTCGCTGGAACACGCGTGGCTCGGTCGGGGGATGCCCATCGGCGCGAACAAACTGATCGAACGCGCGTTCGAGAACAGGTTGGAGCGCTCCTCCTCGACTGAGGGTATCGACATCACGGTGGTGTGTAACGAACCGGAGATGAGTCCGGAGTACGACGCGGGTGACGCGCTCTACGGGAAGCGGGATGAACTCGCGTTCGACATCGACGTTCATCGGAACCTCTCGGTGGACGAACTCGCGTCGGTCCTCACTACGCCCACCGATTTCCTTCACTACATCGGTCACATCGAGGATGGGCATTTCATCTGTCGGGACGGGAAACTCGACGTCGAATCCATCGACGACGTCGCGGTCGATACCTTCCTATTGAACGGGTGTCGGTCGTACGAACAGGGAATCGCGCTCGTCGACTCCGGAAGTATCGGCGGCGTCGTCACCTACAGCGAAATCACGAACAAGAGCGCGATAGAGATCGGACGGACCATCGCTCATCTCCTGAACCGAGGGTTCTCGCTTCGATCCGCGCTCACCGTCGTTCGGGAGCAACAGATGGTCGGCAATCAGTACATCACCGTCGGCGATGGCAGCATAGAAATCGCCCAAAGCGAAAGCGGAACCCCGTTCGTCTGTCATCTGGGGCGGGCGGGTGACGGGCGCTACGAGTTGGGGATAACGACGTACCCGACCATCGAATCCGGGATGGGTGCCCTGTTCACCCCGTTCATCAGCGATATCGAGACGTACTTCCTGAGCGGTGGAGAAGTGAACACGTTCTCGGTGGACGAGGAGACGCTGGTCCGGTTCCTCCGCCTCGAACGGATTCCGGTAATCGTCGATGGCGAACTCTCGTGGTCGACCGAAGTAAATCCGGAACTGCTGTAAAAAACGTCGGTTATCGAATCGTTCCGCCCGCCGCCGCCGCTACGTTACCCGTCTGGGTGAGCAGCAGGCAGATGGCGAACAGCACGCCGATCATTCGTGGGTTCTCTTCGAGGTACGTCGACAACGTGTCATTACTTTCGGACATCGCATCCGTTCCGTGGTACCCGGTAGAGATAGCTTTTTCTAAATGATAATTAGAGGAAATAAATTGGAATTTCTCTTTTCCTCCCAAGAGAAAGCAGACGGTATGGAGACGTTGCCTCCAAAGTGGTCCCAGAACGGGTGGGTTATTCGCGTCAACGTGTCGTTCCCGTGAAAGTACGTCGTTCAATGTAGGCTATCCCCTTGAGTAATCACCGGTTACGAGCCCGTATGCTATCGTCTACCGTTCGACTCGAACGCGTTCAACGCGAGCAATTCGCTGTTCCACACCGCGCTACCGCTCGGAAACGTCCGAGGAGGGATAGCCAGCCAAAACACCTATCACACAACGGATTTTTTGGTACTTGAAAACATCGGCCGAAACAACGAAGAAAATTTTAAGGAAACGAAAATCATGTGCCATAAAGAGGTCAGAAACTATGTCAGACGACAAAAAACACGGCTCTGGAAACGTTTCACCGGGGGACACAAGCCAACGAGTGGGGATGGAAGCCGTCCGGCGACGTGGTGGAGAACCCGAGGAAATAAAGGAGACGCTCATCGACGCCATCGGCGCGGAGTTCACGACGTACTACTACTACACGAATCTCCGCTGCTGGTTGGCGGGCGAGGAGGACTACAAGGAGATAACGGAGGACGCCCGTCTCGAAGACCGCGCGCACTTCGAACTCGTGATGCCGCGCGTCTACGAACTCGGCGGACAGCTCCCTAACGACATCCGGGCCTTCGCCGACCGTGCGTCCTGCCCGGACGCCGAACTGCCCGAGGACCCGACGCCGGAGAACATCCTCGAAACGCTCCTCGAAGCGGAACGCTGTGCCATCCGAACGTGGGCCGAAGTGTGCGACATGACCCGCGACTGTGACCCGCGAACCTACGACCTGGCGTCGCGCATCTACAACGAGGAAGTGGACCACGAGGCGTGGTTCATCGAACTCCTCTCGCGCGAACGCGACGACGAAGCCAACCCGGCGGGCCACTTCGTCCGGGGCGAACCCGGCGACGCGCCGTACTCCAAGAACCACGACTTCAACGAATCCGCGTAACAGATTCCGGCCAACAGTCTCATTTCTTCGTGGTCATTACGACGCCCGTGAGTCCCCACACCGTCGAGATAGAGGTCCCCGAAGAGTGCGACATCGAACAGGCGGGCGAGACGGTCGAGATGGACGTTCCCGAGGACGAGTACCTCCTCGCCGCCGCGCGGGACCGCGGAGTATGGCTCCCCGCCGACTGCCAGCAGGGGTGGTGTACGACCTGCGCCGCCGAACTCCTCTCCGGCGATGTCGACCAGTCGGATTCGCGGCGCTACTACGAGGAGGACAGGGAAGCGGACATGATTCTTCCCTGCACTGCGAAACCCCGTTCGGACGTCACGTTCGAGGCCTGTCAGTACGAGGAGATGCTGGACCTCCGAGCCGAACACGACCAGCCGCCCGGACGTTCGAAGCGATAGACGGACGTTTCCGCACTCTGTGAGAACACTTTTCCGCGAAAATCGCGTACGAAGAATCGTATGAGCGAGTATCACGCGGTCCTCGTCTTCGACGGCGACTGCCCGTTTTGCTCGGCCGCCGCGTCCGCCCTTCGCCGGGTACGCGGCGTGGGCGCGATTCCGTGGGGTAACGACGCCGCCCAGTCGTTCCTCGACGCGCAGTTCGACGGGACGCCGTTCGCGTTGGTGTTCGCCGAGCGCGAGGAAGGACGGGTGTACGTCGGGCGGGACGCGGCCCGCGAACTCTGTGAGCGGGCCGGGATGCCGACGTTGGTCGGCGATATCGTCGGCGACAACTACGAACCCATCGCGGACGCCGTTCGAACGGTCACGGGGGTCGCCGGGGACCCGGACCCGTACCACGGCGTCTATCCGATGGCCGAAGCGGCCCGCGAGCGGTTCGATTCGCTCGCCGCGGACGCGGGGTCGATGCCGCTCGCGATATCGAAGGACTGAGCCGTCCGACGCGCTTTGCACCCTTCCCGAACGTTAAAAGCCTCGTTCTCGTACCCTCCGTCATGTTCTCAACTATCGACTATCTCGATTGGATCACCGGACGGCCCGACGCCGCAACTCACGACCTCGGGTCGAGCGACCTTCGCCGGGCGGTGCCGGAACCGGACGGTATCGTCCCGCCGGACCTCGGCGACCTGCCGTCCCCGCCGGACGACCTCGACCTCGAAACCATCATCGCCGACGCGTACGACGTGGGGACGGAGAACGTCCTCGTCACTGCCGGAGCGACGCACGCAAACTTCGTCGCGATGGCCACCGCGATCGGCGCGGCGGAATCCAACGGCGAGGACGATGAGGACGACGGGAACGGAACTCCCCGCGTATTGGTAGAAAAGCCCGGCTACGAACCGCTGGTTTCGACGCCCGACGGACTCGGTGCCACGGTGGACCGATTCCGACGACTGGAAGAAACGGGCTACGAACTGGACCCGACACGAATCGAGGGGGCGCTGAGCGACGAAACGTGCTGCGTGGTCGTGACGAACCGCCACAACCCGAGCGGGAGCAGAGCGAGTCGTGAGACGCTCGCGGAGGTCAGTCGTACCGTTGCCGACAACGACGCGAGCCTCCTCGTGGACGAGGTGTACGCGCCCTTCTGTACCGATGACGAAGCCAGCGTGTTCGGCGGTCCGACCGCCGTGAACCTCCCCAACACCGTCATCACCAACTCCGTGACCAAGTTCCTCGGGTTCGGTCCGGTTCGGGTGGGATGGCTGGTCGCCGACGCGGAGTTCGTCTCACGCGCGCAGTCGGTCATGTTTCACGTCCCGGCGGTTTCGGGTCCCGCAATGGCGCTGACCCGCCGTGCGCTGTACGACGAGTCGGACCTCGCCGACGGGTCGCGCGACCGAATCGAGGCGAACCGGGACCTGCTCGCGGCGTTCGTCGCCGAACGCGACGACCTCTCGGGGTCGGTCGCCCCGGGATGTACATACGGCTTTTTCACCCACGAGTCGGCCGACGGCGACGAGATTTCGGAGGCCGCGTGGGAGGAGGGAATCCTCGTCGTTCCGGGTCGATTCTTCGACGACGACGAGCGATTTCGACTAAGTCTGGGCCTCGATACCGAGACGGTTCGGGAGGGACTGGACGAGTTCGGAACTGTCCTCGATTCGGTATCTGCCAAGAGTTAAGGCCCGCGCATACCATCACTCCTGCATATGGACGGAAGCCCAGCGGAAATTACAACGCTCGTCGGTCGCGAGGTTTACTCCAACAACGGTGTCTTCGTCGGCGAGGTAGATGATCTTCGACTCGATTTGAACGAAATCGCCGTGACGGGTCTCGCGCTCGGCGGAATCAACGACGAACTGTTCGGCAACCGAATCTCGACGGGACGTGGCGTCATCATCCCGTATCGGTGGGTCCGTGCGGTCGGCGACGTCATCCTCGTCAACGACGTCGTGGAACGACTGAAACAATCGGAAGAGGGCGGAGAAGAAGAAGCGGTCGTCTAGTTTCCGTTCGTCTCTCCATCGACGCCCATCGCGTCGAACAGTTTCTTCTTGACGGCTTCCTCGGTGAGCGACAGGAGCGTATCGCGGTTGTCCTCGTTCGTCTCGATGCCGGTGAAGATGCCGAGCGGGATTTCGGCGCTGGCCTGCGTGGAGTGGCCCGCCGCCTCGCCGATGGTGTCAAAGGCGTCCTGCAGGACGTTGCCGATGTTCATCCTGATGTCCTTCGAGCGAGCGGCGAGGTAGATGGTGTCGTCCGCGATGCCGAAAACGGCAGAAGTAGTGATTCCTTCCAGGTTGAGGAGATGTTGTGCCGCCTGTGTCAGCGCGTCGCGGTCACGGATGAAGCCCGCATTGCTGACGAGGTGACTGCCCTGCACTTCCCGGTTCGTGATGGCCTCCGCGAGCACGTCCAACGTTTCGGGCGACATCGACGGCGACTCGACCTGTTCGAGCGTGTCGTGGTTGGCGAACGGGTACAGATACGCCGCCGCGGTGAGGTCGGCGGGCGTCGTGTCGCGCTTGAAGTCGAGCGTTTCCGCGCGGATTCCGTACAGGAGCGCCGTCGCGACTTCCTCGCTGAGGTTGATGTCGAACTCCTGTACGTACTTCGTCATGATGGTCGAGGTGGAACTGACGTTCGGTCGAACGTCCGAGAACTCCGCCTCGTACTCCGAATCCGGTTCGTAATGGTCGATGAGGATGTCGACCGGGTGGTCGAGTTCGGGTTGGGTCGCCCGCATGTGGTCCACGAGGGCGAACGTGTCGTAGCTCTCGATGTCCACCTCGTCGCGCTGGAGGAGTTCGATGCCCAACAGGTTGACGAACGCGCGGTTTTCCTGATGGCCGATTTCGCCGTGATAGAGGATGTCCGCTTCGACGCCGAGGCTTTCGGCGATGGTCTGGAGCGCGGCGGCGCTGGCGATGGAGTCGGGGTCGGGATTGTCGTGGGTGAGAACCGCGAGTTTGCCCGACGTGTCCTCGATGACGCCGGACAGTTGCCGGGCCTTGTACTCCAACTCGCCCGCTTCGAGCGAGCGAAGCGCGGAGTTGGCGATGACCGTCGAGGGGTTGATGACCACGTCCGCCCCCATCTCGGTGAGTTCGTCCGCCGACACCGGATCGCTCGCTCGGACGACGGTGAACCGCTCGCCTCCACCGGACTGAAGGTTCGAGACGGCTTCCTTGTTCGCCGCGACGTCCGAGGAGAGGATGAGGACGACGTCCCGGTCGGAGACTTCGTCCGCCACCGATTCCTCTCGAATATCGCCCCCCTGCGCGTTCAGGTCCTGATCACGGAGCGCCTCAACACGGTCGCTGTCCCGGTCGACGATGAGAACCTCCTTCCCCTGTGCGACGAGTTCTTCGGCGACAGCGTAGCCGACGCTCCCACAACCGAGAATTGCGTACGAAGACATCGAAGAGATAGTTATCCCGGCGCTCATTACTACTGGGGCGTTACCCCGGCCGGTACTTAATCCTCCCGGAGCGACGCTGAAACCAGCCCAGCGGACCGTTTTACTCACGCAAACGCGGACTCGTATTCGTTCAAAATAGTCCAAAAAGAATGTCACTACGAGCCGATGTGAACGTCAAACGTCCGTGGAGCGAACGAGTATCCGACGCCCTTCTTCGACTGCTTCGATCACGGGAGAAAGAAGCGTCCAGTGAAAATAACCTGATATTTATGCGGGTTTTCGACGGAGAATCCCTCCGTTTTCGACCCATATTTCCCCTCCCGTTTCCCGGCAAACCGGCTGACCGCAATCCGAAAGGAAACGTATTTACGTCACACCCGACTTTTTCAGAATGCGTTGGGCCGGTAGCTCAGTTAGGCAGAGCGTCTGACTCTTAATCAGACGGTCGCGTGTTCAAATCGCGCCCGGCCCGCTTTTGCCACGAACTACTTCGTGAGTGGCAAAACGGCATTAGCGATTTGAAGTAAACCAGTCGCATGCCCGGGAAACGAACGAACGTGAGTGACCCGGAACGTCTGGGCGTCGTTCAAATCGCGCCCGGCCCGTACAACCTTTTGCTGCACTCACGAACTGCGAGCCGTCGGTTCGCAGTTCGTTCCCTGGCAAAACGTTGATGAAAAGCACGGCGTCACCGTCTTCGACGGTTCCTTGGCCCGCTCGCTTTACGAGGCGCTTCGCGCCTCGCTTCGCTCGCGGTGAATCGCTTCGTTCGGGTTCTCCGAACCGCTCACTTGCGAACGCTAGCCAGCTTGGAATCTGTGGATACAGAAAATAGTGGAAAGTGTCGGCAGATAGGTCAATTACCGGGACGAAACCCGATTACTCGCCGGGGCTGTAGTTCGGCGCTTCGTCGGTGATCATCACGTCGTGGGCGTGGCTCTCCTGCTGTCCGGCGGAGGAGAGGCGGACGAACTCCGAGCGCTCTTTGAACACCGGAATCGTCTCCGCGCCGACGTAGCCCATACCGGACTGCATGCCGCCGACGAGTTGGTGGAGTTCGCTTTCGAGGGTCCCCTTGTACGGTTTGGCCGCTTCGACGCCCTCGGGGACGTACTCCTCTTCGTCCTGCGGGTCGTCCTTGAGGTAGCGGCTTCCGTCGCCGCTCTTCATCGCGCCGACGCTGCCCATGCCGCGGTACTGTTTGTACTTCTTGCCCTCGATGGTGATGACGCGGCCCGGGGCCTCGTCCGTCCCCGCGAAATACGACCCGAGCATCACCGCGTCAGCGCCCGCCGCGATGGACTTGATGGCGTCGCCGGAATAGCGGATGCCGCCGTCCGCGATGACGGGAACGTCGTGTCGGGTCGCCACGTCGGCCACCTGCGAGATGGCGGTGATTTGGGGCATGCCGGACCCGCTGACGACGCGGGTCGTACAGATGCTTCCGGGGCCGATACCGACCTTCAGGCCGTCGGCGAAGTCCACGATGTCTTCTGCCGCTTCCTCCGTCCCGATGTTTCCGACGACGACGTCGGCATCAACCGACTCCTTGATTTCCCGCGCGCCGTCGATGACGTTCAGGTTGTGCGCGTGCGCACAATCGATGAACAGCACGTCGGCACCCGCCTCGTCGGCGGCGATTGCACGGTCGGTTTCGAACGGTCCGACGGCGGCCCCGACGCGGAGGTGGCCGTCGTCGTCACGGACCGCCTCGCCGTACTCACGGCGCTGGAGGACGCCCTGCATCGTGACGAGGCCGGTGAGGTGGTTTTCGTCGTCCACGATGGGGACGCGCTCGATTTTGTGTTCGTACATCAGTTCGAGCGCCTCGCGGGCGGTGACTTCCTCCGTCGCGGTGATGACCTCGTCCGTCATCGCCTCCTGCACTTCGTCCTTATCGCCGACTTCGAGGTACGGGCGGATGTCGGTGCCGGAGATGATGCCGAGAACTTCGTCGTCCTCGTCCACGACGGGTGCGCCGCTGACTCCTTTCCGCGCCATCATCGTGTCCACCTCTCGAACGGTCTGTTCGGGGCTCGCCGTCACGACGTCGCGGATGATGAGTTCGTCCGCGTGTTTGACGCGTTCGATCTCTTCGACCATCGCCTCGACGTCCATGTTTCGATGGAGAACGCCCAGTCCACCCTGTCGCGCCATCTCTATCGCCATTTCGCTCTCCGTGACGGTGTCCATCGCCGCGGACAGGACCGGCACGTTGAGTTCGATGTTCTTCGAAACGCGAGACTTCACGTCGGCGTCGTCCGGTTCGACGCGGCTTTCCTTCGGACGCAGGAGTACGTCGTCGAAGGTGAGTGCCTCAGGTACCCGGAGTTTTTCGGAAAACGGCCCGTCGTTGTGAGAATCGTTCGCCATGTAATCCGAACGAAGCGGCCACTGAAAAACGTTGCGAGATTGTGCTTGGCTGACGTGGTAATCGTTGGATTGTATACACACATATGCGTATCTCGCCGATTTACGCCGAAAGAGGCAAATATTGCCACTGAGGGACAGTCGGTGAACGACTCTATTCGGCGAAAAACAGCAGGTATGATTCCGGTTTTCACATCCATTTCACGTCGCATGGGGTCATCTCTCACGCAACACTTAAGCAATAATCGACAATATTTGTAGATATGGACTCTACCAGTCTCATGGCACAGTGTATTGCAGGTCGGACGAGCGGCGACTCTTTCGCTCCGATTGCAATTTTTGCAAAACTGTGCACAACACTGGTAGGAAAACCGCTTGCGGGGAATTTCCGACCGAACTCACATCACCGGTCGCACCGCAGGTACCATCACCCTTCGCCCACGGGTCAGGGTCATAGTCACTAGTCGATGAGCAGTTCCCAACACCCAGTCGCCTACCGCTTAGAGCGACAAGTAGGTGGCGCAACGAAGCTGCTGGCGACCGTCATGGGACTTCCCCTCGTGGACGGTATCTTCCCGGCGATGGTGCTCGCCGGTGCGTTGAGTTCTCCGGTCGGAATCATCCAAGTCGGCCTGCTCGTCTTCGGCGGAAGCGCGACCGTCGCGGTCATCCTCGCCGAGATGGACGGAACGCCCGTCGAACAGGCGACGAGCGTTCTCGCGGTCGGCGTCGGTATCATCGCGCTCGCGGCGGTGGAAGCGGCGTTCGCACCGACCATCGAGAGTGCGCTCAACATGGGGATATTCGAGCGATTCGCGGCGCTGGTCATCGTCGCCATCGCCGCGAAGACCGCGAGTGCCCGCATCGGTGAGTACCTGCCCAGCCCCGGAATCATCATCGGACTGGGGATGCTCGCCAGCCTGCAACCGTCCGGCTTCGAACTGAAGACGACGATAGACGCGGCCCACGTCTTCCCCGCCGTCGCGGCGGCCGCAACCGGCGTCGGCTTCGCACTCATCGTCGCCCTCACCGCACCGTGGCTTCGCGGTATCGTCGACATCGACCGCTTCCGCTTCGGTAGCGCGGTCGCACTGGGCGTCCTGCCCCTGTCGATACTCGGCTTCGCACCGGGTCGCGCCCCGTTGGCCGTCCTCGCGGTCACGTGCCTGCTGGCGCTCGAACCCGGCGACCACATGGAATCGGCCGTCGAAGCGGCCGAACAGTCCGTTGCCAACCCGGAACCGGTCGAAGAACCCCGCCCTCAACCTGCCGACAGCAACACCGCGGTGACGGACGGCGGCGAGAACGCCGACCTCACCGAGGGCGAGGACTCCTCGGCCGCCTACGGTTACCCCGGCGAGGAGGACGGCGACGAACGCCGCCCGTGGCTGTAGGGTCGGCCCACCTCGACTCGCGGCTGTAACGTTTTTCCCTTCTCCTCTCCGTGGTTTTCACATGCCGGATAATCGCGTCGTACAAGGACGGATGGTGACGCCGAAGCGACTGGCGGAACTGATAGAGGACGATACCGTGATGGAAGCCGACCGAATCGAGGACGCGGAGCGCAAGTGCCCCGACTGCGGCGGCGACGTGCTCAAGGTCGGGTACATGCCGAGCGTGACGGCCTTCGTTACGGGGTACAAATGCCAAGACTGCGAATGGGGGACGCGAGAGGAGTAGAAATCGAAACCCCTTTAGGTCGTTTCGACCAATCACAGTTCGCGGGGTCGTGGCCAAGCCAGGGATGGCGACTGACTCCAGAGGCTACGCGCCCGGGACGAAACTCCAGCTGATATACCGAGCGAGTGACTGATCATCGCTCGCGTTGACGACCCTCTGGAGTTCCGAGGCGCACCGGAGATATCAGTCGATCGGGGGTTCAAATCCCTCCGACCCCATAACGACTTTAATATTATCCCATTTATTCGGAGTATTATCAACCGTAGCTAACGCTCTTTCGGAGGTTTTTCGATGAGCGTTCGGCGTTCTGGTGTCGATCTATCCGGTTACGGTAGCTATCGTTGCAAGTATCCAGATTGCCGTTCTCAGTGCTTGCGTCCGGCAGATTCGCCCGAGTTTTTCGCTTCCTCTTGTGTTGACTGCTATCGAGCGCATCGGCTCGAAGTCGATCATCTCGCCTCGTCGATCTCCGACTTCTTCAGGCTGCTCGACCACCGCTGTCACAGCGTCATCGGTGCGGGGACGAGCAGGCGGTTCCCTCCAGCGTCGTCACGAACAGAGGATGGGCAGAGGCCCGGAACGCGCAGCGAAGCGAGCGCAAGCCCGGAATGCAGGGAGCGGACCGAAGGGAGCGACCAGCCTCGTTCTGGAGTGAGTGACGTTCCTTCGAACACAACTTCCATTCGTCAGTATCAGCTGGCCGACTTCGGTTCGGGGGTCGCAAATGGCGACTGAGGACTCTGCGGTCTCTCGGCCTTCCAAGACTAACTGTACAACCGACCGTTCAAAAGCTGAAACGGCCGATGAACGGCTTTCACTCGTTGCTCAGTGGTGGAAACAGAAGAATAGAATTGTTGATTCGTTCGTTGCGGAGATGCCTGCTCGTGCTGCTCGTCCGGTCTCTGTTCAGGAGAATACGAAACTCCGAGACGAAGCTGTCATGGAGAAATACGATTCAGGCTTTCGATCTCGGTCGTGGTCTCTGGTGATGAATGAATTTCTCAACTGGTACAATGGCTATCGACACGCCCATTTGAAATTTGTGAATCCGGAAGGTGAAACTGTACGTACCCAAATGCCGAATTCCCATCAGCCTCGGTACGGTTCAAAGTACTATGCTCGTCTGAAGGCCCTCGAACGTCAGATGGTCGAAGAATTCGACAATCCGTTCACGGCGATGCTGACGTTTTCGGCCTCGTCACGCAATGAAAACGGAGGTTGGCGTTGTCCTGCTGACCACCTCCGCGACGTGGTATCGACGTGGCGACCTGATCGTGGTCGCGGTGTCTATCACGCTGTGCGAGATGCCCTTGGCGGCAAGGATTGGTGTTACTCTGCCGTTATCGAGAAACACAAATCCTGCTACGGTCACGTTCACGTCGCTGTCTTCGTCGATGGCGAGATTTCGGAGTCGGACTTTCACGCTGCGATGGATCGACACGTGAAACTCTGTGATTCGGCCCATCGAGACGCTCACAATTACTTTCACGAGAAAAAGGAGAAACGACCGATTTCGGTTAAAAAGGTCTCTCCAAAGAAAAATGCGAATGCTGATGAGGTGGATTCTGATGCCGTGAACAACCTCGGTTCGTATCTCGGGGAGTACATCGGTGCGTACGGTGATGAGTTGTTCAATCGACCGACTGAGGAAATCGCGTTTCGTGCTGTCGCGTGGGCTACTGGCTCGCAGATGGTGCGTTTTTCGACTCGTGCCAACGAGTTGATCCGCGCTGATTGTGGAGACGACGGTGACAATATGCTTGACCGCGTTCCCCACTTCGACGTTCGTCCGGACGACGATGGTGACGGTGGTTCGGTCATGGTAGATGCAAACGGTAAATGGGACCTGAAAAGTGTTTGTCGCATTGATCGAGACGGAGAAGAGGATTTCGCCGTGAAACATCAAGGAGTTATTTTCGAAGAAATCGATGGAGCCGAGTCACTTGATCCGCCGAAACAGTGTAGTCCGAAGCCACCTCAACCTCCAGCGGGGCAGGTAGAGCTTTCTCGGTACTGACCTTCTTCTGTAGTTGGAGGTTTAAGTACCAATCTCTAGACCTATCTCTTGCGATGGCAAAAGCAGAAAAGGAAACGGAAGATGGCTTCGATGTCGAAGACTTCGAATCTGTCGATGCTGAGGCAATTGATCAAAACGACAACACGATAAACCTCGACCCGGGCAATGCTCTCACGGGCCGGATCACGGGTGCGAACCTGTCGGCTGGACACAACGGTGTGATCGAGATCGACGGTCAAGAACTGTGGCTGAATGCGACCATGCGGAAACAGCTTGAGGCTGCGCTGCTCGTGGGCGCTCCGGTGGCACACCTGAAATCCTCGGATGAAGAGTCGTTTACCGACGAAGACGGCGAAGAGCAGACGTATTACCCCCGTGAACTCCGGTTCAAGAAGGGTGACAACTGATGGCGCGGAACCAAAGCGTCGCACATGCCTTTCAGTCGCTCTCACTGCTGACCGCATTGGCCCTTGCGGTCTTCGCGTTCGCCTCGGCAGTGATGCTCGGGATTGCGACCGACGTGACCACGTGGCTCCAATCACGGCCCCTGTTCCCCGCGTTCGTCTCGTTCGCGTCCCTGTCGCTGGTCTTCGCGTCGTCCTCGACCCGCGATGCCCGCAACTACCACCCGGCAGAATGGACCGTCGTAGTGAGTTCGATGCTCATCATGGCAAGCTACGCCTTGGTGGATGAAGTCGGCTCGTTCGTCCAGTCAACTGAACCCGTGAGTCAGGTGCTGCTCTTCTTGTTGTTCCTCGCCTGCTCCGCAGTCATCGCTCGGTAAAATGATGGCTCGGAAACGTAACTCGTTGGTGTTGGTGCTACTCGTCCTCCTGCAAGTGGTCGTTGGTTCGACTGCCGGGGTCGGGACTGTCGCGGCCGCCGAGAACACCCCACAACTGAACGTCTGTAACGACCCGATTCAACAAGCATTCGGGGCGCTTATTGGCTTCACTCGTGGCGGTATCTCGGGGGTTGCACAATCACCGAATCCCTGCATCAGAACAGAGGACATTGCGGACGTGGACACGACTGAAGAAGCGAAACGCGTCCTTGCACAGGAAGCGCTCGAAGACAAACGCTACTGGGAGACGTACCTCACCCAGTTCAATACGTATCAGTCGGAGATGAAGAATCCGGCGTATAGTGATGCTCGTATCGCGTTCATGGAGTCGGTTGCGAACGGAAGCGACCGTGTGGCAGCGGTGACCGATGCACGGCGCGCGGTCCACAACCGGACCACCGCCCAGCAGCGCGAACTCTGGATTTACTACGGCTCGATGGCGGACAGTATCGGGCGCTTCGAACGCCTCGCCGAGGATAAAGGGATTCGTGGTGAATCGCTTCGCATCGGCAAGGTCAACGAATCTGGGTCGTTCGTGACGGGCTACAGCTTCGACACGAACCAAACGGAGAATTTGACCCTCTCCGATGGCTCGAACTTCTCGGTGCCGGTCGCCTCGAACCCGGACAACAGTTCGGATACCGTGAATCCACTCACGGACGATCTCCTCGTCCGGGTGTGGAATCCTGAGGGTGCGAACGGTGCCGGGGCGTGGATCGACCTGATGAATACCGGGTCGTTCGACTACCTCGCTGACGATACCCAAACGAACGTCTCACAGACGGGTAGTTGGGAACTCGCCCAAGTCCACCAACTGGACTTGGACCTCGAAACGGCGGGTAACTTTGGTGCAGAAGAGGACCGCAAATTCGCCGACGTATCGGGCGGTGAACTCTGGTATGATGCTGATAGCAGTGGTGGAGTTCCGTACATCCAGTTCGTTGCTCCCGGTGAATCGTTCGAAAACAGCGGCTCGTGGACTCGCATCGCGGGCAACGGCTGGGGGTCGGACACGATTACCGTCTCGGTCGTCGTCAACGACGATGGCTCGACGACGATTTCCGGGCCGTCTGGCAGCGAAACGTTCGATGGCACGGGCGGGACGTTGGAACTCAACGGCACCCCGAACAGCGACGTGGTGAGCGTTACGCCGTACTCGTCGCTCGTCTCGACTTCGTACACGAATACGTTCGCCCAGAAACACGACGCCCTCGAAGGCATCGACAACGATGTCCTCTCGGGCCTCGGGGACTCGAATAGCGGTTACCTCTCGGATGCGTTCGATGCTATCCAGAGTGGCGACGTGAACATAACGGACGTAGCAAACGGCTACGACCGCGTTCGGATGACGCCGGATGACGTAGATCAAGCGGCCTACGCTAACTGGATGCGCGAACAGATGGGCCTCGGAACCGCCGAGGCGCACAGTCGGCTCACGATCACCGTCCACGAAGGGGCAGAAATCGACGGCGACACTATCGAAAGTGAGCGGACGTTTGAGGCCGCAACGATTTGGGCCTCGACCCCACCCGCGTCGGGGTCGTGGAACACATCGACCACGTACAGCGTGGACAACCTCGGTGGTGTGGTTGGCCTCAACTACGAAGCGACTGATTCGCATTGGGAAGATGGTCAGTTGGTGACCGACACCACCTCCCAGATGGTCAGCATTCAGAGCGGGTCGTTCACGGTCGAATCCATTACCACCGAAGACGGCGAGAACGTGGACACTATCGACCATGATGACCGTGACCCGCAAACGACCAATGTGACCGAGATTTCGCGGCAACTCGAAGAGTTGGCAGAGGCGAACGAACGCCTCCGCGAAGAACTCGCTGACGATGACCCGACGTTCGGCGGTATCAATATCGACTGGGGGAACCTCGGTGGCGACGGTCCGTGGCTACCTGATGGCTTGCTGCCTGACCTCTCGCTCGATCTCCCCTTCCTCGGGACTGTCTCGTCTGAAGGTGTCCTGCTCGGTGCCGTCGCGCTCGTCGCTGGTGGCGTGGGCCTCGTATACCTCCAGATGACACTTGGAAACGTCGCGGCAGTCGTGCGCGTCTTCACGGGAGGCCGCTCGTAATGCGGTCGGCCACCGTGGTCTTGCTCGTCCTGCTACCTGTCATGCTGAGTGGGGCTGCGGTGGCCCAACCCACCACGACCGCCTCGACCGGGACGACTGCGCCGACCACTTCGACCGTGACCACGACCGCCTCGACCACGACCGTCAACGGCACGCACGGCGGTTCTGACCTTCCGTTCGGTGTCATCGACCGACTGCAAAAGGCGATTGATGATGACAACATCCCGGAGTACACCCAAACGCTCGGCGGGCGCGTGTTCGTCAACAGCGTGGAGTACCGCGACGGGTACGCGTTCGTGACCATCACGAATGCGGGCCTCGACCCCGTGGAGCTCGGCGTTGTGGACTCCAATAGCATCCGTCGGAGTGGTGGCTCGGGCAAAGTCCGTAGCCAAAACTACGTCGTCCCGCGTGGGCAGTATCGCCTCAAAGTACCGGCGACGGTACGTGGGGGCGACCAGACGTTTACCGTCGGCACGTCCGAGAACGTGTACTGGTTTTCCGACGATGGGACACCCGCATCGGATGACTCGCTGCTGCCGGATACGTACTCAAAGGGAACGTATTGGCTCGCGGCAGCCCTCGGGCCGATGGTGGCCGCGTTCGTTGCGCTCCGCTCACGTCAGTGGATTGCCGGAATCGTCTGGCAACGGGAGGACCTATGACAGCGGAAGAGGACCTGCCGGTGACTGCTGATTCGGACCTCCCTGCGCGATCGGATGACCGGACGTGGCTTGATGAACTCTACCGCTGGCGGTGGTGGCTCCTTGGTGGCTCCATTGTCCTGCTCGGTGGCTACATCTACCTCGGGATGCCCGGTCTGGTCCTCGTTGGCGTCTTCGCGTCCACGGCGCTCCTCGCGTCGCTCGTGGCTTTCCCGGTCTCGCTGCTGCACGTGCTGCTCAATGAACGGTTGCCCGAACAACGTGCGCTCGTCGTTCTCGACCCGCGTCCCGCGGAGGTTGACCTCTCGGTTCGGTTCTTCGACCCGGAGGAGTTCCGTGCGATCGACATGCGATGGGGCGAGTTGCACCGACTCGCGGGAACCTCGGTTCCGGCGTGGCTGTGTCTGTCGTACGACGAAGAGGAGCATGCCGCACATGGGACTCATCGGAGTGTGTTGCCGCCGGATGAACTGGAGGCGACTCTGTGGAAAACCGATGAAATCTACGGTGAACTTGAAGAGGAAGCGGCGAAAGTGTCGAAGCTTCAGAGCATTGGGCGTACGCTCGTCAGACGTGGCGTGACCCAGCTTCACGCTGAGGACACGGCGCGACTGGCCGAGTTCGAACTCGGTACGGATTCGTTCGGTGAAGCGTGGGAACGCGTTCGACCCGAAAAGCCGGAGTCGGTCACTCGTGATCAGGAGGAGCGCGAAGAGGAGACCGACGACGATGGTCTGCTCGATGACGGCCACGCCGACGAAGAGCAGGCGCGCGACCTCCTTGACGACTTGCTCGGTGGCACGGAAACCAGCGGGGTAGCTGATGACTGACCGCGGGTTCGCCTATGGAGAGTTCGGAGAACGTATTCATGGTGACCTCCGTGGCGATGTGGACCTGCCCGCGTTCGTTGGTCGGGTCAAACCCGAACACGCGCGGTTACTTGCTCACCTGCAAGTGGCTGGGGACGACTACGACCTCGGAAGCGAAACTCGCGAACGGGTTGCTGAATCTGTGGCCCTCGCGGTACCGGGCCTCGCGACGCGCGCGGTCCACGAGGGGCACGATTCACTGATGGCATTCCTGTCGGGCGTGACCCAGCGCGACCTCGATACAAGCCCCGTTGCGGCACTGACTCGTCTGCTGAAACTGCTGCGTCCACAGGGGCGCGTGATGGTCCTCACGGGAGCGACCAACAGCGGGAAAACCAACGTTGGTTTTCTCTGTATCGATGTTGCGGACAAGTTGTTTCCCGGCCTCCAGATTATCGGGAACATTCCACGCGATGCGTTCACGGCCGAGTGGATAGACCGATACTCGGCAGTTCGGGACTTCGAGGAACTCGTGGGCCTCGTCGAGGACGAACCAAAACGTGAGAAAATCATCCTCGTTGATGATGCCTCGCTCGATCACGCCGAAGGGCAATCTAATTCTCACGTGGTGCGCGAGAAGATGGGCGAATTGGTTCGGCTTGCGGCGAAACGCCATGCGCGGATTGCGTATCTCGCGCATCGAGACGACGGCAAAGGCGTCGCCAAGCACATCCGCACAATGCCAGATACCCAGCAACTGGCGTGTTCGTCTGTCCCGGCTGAGGATGGAACCATCGAGGAGTATCGTGTGATCCTCCGCGATGGGGTTGGAGTGGACGGGACAGACGGGGCGATACTCGGGAAAATGCCAGAAGCAAGCGCCAAGTACGATCCGGACGCTGTTGCCTACAAGCTATTCAATGGCTGATTTTCTTTTATCAATAGTATGATAGAGGCAAAGCAGGGCTCGAAAATATCAAATTATAAATACTGTAGTGGAATTAGACAATATTTAATATCTGGTAATTTGATTCACAAACACAGGCCTATAAGCTACATAAAACATGATAGAAAGAGAATCAGACCTCAATAATGAATGTGTAAAATCACTAACGACACTCACCGCCGATAAACAAAGCGGCTTGATCGGCCTCATCTTCAATTGCCAATAACTATGCTCAAATCAACAATCCGACGACTCACCCGCTCGCCACTCTTCGACCTCGACCGCTATTCCATCGAAGATTTCGACATGTTCCTCGATCCTGATTACCGCCATCATCACTCGATCCTCTCCGGCCACGAAAGCGGCATGCGAACCTACGTTCGCGAGGAAATCAACCACGACTCTCTCGTCTTCGATATTGGCGCAAACATCGGCTTTTACTCACTCCTCGCCGCGAGTGCAGGCGCAACAGTCGTCGCGTGCGAACCTGAACCATACGCCTATCGTACGCTCGCCGCAAACATCGGAATCAACGGCCTACCGATAACTGCCCGGCAAACCGCAGTGTACGATTCCCCGGGTGAGATGGAACTCTACCGCAGCCACGGAGAAAACCAGGCGATTCATTCGCTTGCTGAAAACTCGAAGTTTCTCAAAGGAGAATCCGTGACGGTACCTGTCGTCACACTCGCCGCCCTTATCAATGAGTTTGGCCCCCCCGACCTTGTGAAAATCGACGTTGAAGGAGCGGAACAGAAAATCATCGAAGGACTATCTGCGTGTGACGCCCGCCCCGATTTGCTGCTTGAAGTCCATACCCAACATGCGGGCCAGTACCTCGACCGGCTGCACGAACACGGGGGGTCTGAATCTGACCTGTTCGGACACCTATCTGACACAGGCTATGAGGTGTGCGGGGTAGACGAAATCTCCGGCGAGAAGGTCCCAATCGATCTTGCCGCCTCGTCCATCCCGAAAGTCTGGCACGCCTCAGCATGACTCTCCTCGCGTCCTTCTGCCGCCTCCCTGCTATCCTCGCGTTCCTCCTCGCTACTCGTGAGTTGTCACGCCGCTCGTGCGCGTCGGTCATGCTGTCGGGCTGCTCTCCGACTTAAGCAGACGAGCGCGCGAGCGCGCGAGTCCCCCTCAATGGGGGTGAGCGCGTCTCGCTTCTCTACATTAACGTCTACAGTTCAGTTATCTAAGTGGGCTATCACATGCCACGTGAATTTCGGAGTTCGTTACACCTCGAAAGGCTCGCTTCGTCGGGCATGGCTGATGTTCCGCGTCGATTCCTCCGTCCAGATACAACATACCCCACTGGGTGATTTCGACCATATCACCGACGACGATGGCAACTAATTCCGCGTCGGCCAACACTCGACAACGTTCGTTGATTCGATCTTTAGAAGCGCGAAACTCCGGCATTGACTCCATCACTGAAGGGGACGACCACGATTCCTCGCTCAGGTGTTCGAGGATTCGGTCGTCGAGTTGTTCCATCCACAGCGCCGATTTTCGTAGTGGCATTGACAATTACCCCTCTTCCTGAGACTCCACCCCATCTCCATTGATCTCGCTCGATATACTGGGAGAGTCGTCTTGAGACTCCTCCGAAGTGTCGAGTTCCCCATCGAGGTACGCTTCTCCGCGCTCGGTGATGATGTACACGCCATTTCCGAGTGGCTTCAGCATCCCGTGCTCTGCCAGTTTCTTACACCGCCGCGAAACGTGTGTGTTTGAAACCCTCACATAACCACTATTTGCCAGCTCTCCCACTGACGCAGATTCATTCGTTATGATATATTCAAGAATTCTGTCGTCCCAGATAGTCATCCACTTCCCCGACTTTCTCATATAATTCGTATCTGTGAGGAAAACCCGTATATGTGCCGACTAGGACATTTTAGTAAAGATTTGCCATATTGGGGAGATGATAACATTTATGCAATATTGGGTTTCACCATAATACAGGAACTACCAAATCGCTGAGAATGATTCTGTTTAAGTCAGGACTCGGGACGGCGCTGGTACGCCGTCCCTGAAAAGGTGGTTCCGGGAAATGCTATGTTCGATGGAACCAGCGTGGGGCACCCGCCCCACATAAGGACGGAGGAATCGCTCTGTAAAAACTACATGGGTCCGAAATTGGCCCGCTGGCGGTGGTTGGGATGACATCGCCTCATTCGCCCGCCGACCTCACTCCCCGTGACGCTCGTGACCGATTCCTCGACGAGTGCCGAATCGACTCCACGGAGAGAACGGTTCGAAGTTACTCGAATCGACTCACCCGTTTCTGCGAGTGGTGCGAAGAATACGGCATCGAGCGAGTCGGCGATCTCTCCGGCTGGCTCCTCGACGAGTACCGACGGTCACTTTCCGAAGACGCTCCGGTAACAGTGAAAGGGAAGATGATGGCGGTGAAGCAACTGATTGGCTACCTTGAACGAATCGAGGCGGTTGACGATGGTCTCGAAAAGAAGGTTCCGTCACCGAAACTCTCCGCCGAGGACGAACGGAGCGAGGTGCAGCTGCCCCCGAATGATGCCAAGATGCTCCTCTCGTTCTATCGAAGTTCGGTGGCATATCGCGGGACATCACGTCACGCGGTTCTCGAAGTGTTCTGGTTCACCGGCTGTCGGATGAGCGGACTTCGTGCGCTCGACCTCGATGACTACGATCCGGACACCGGTACGCTTCGATTCGTGAACCGGCCACAAACAGGAACTCGGCTGAAGAACGGTTCTAGTGGTGAACGTCCGGTCGGTCTTCCCGCCAACGTCGTTTCGGTGCTGGATACGTACATCGCTCGGGAACGGATCGACAAACGGGATGACAACGGTCGAAAGCCACTGTTCTCCTGTCGGCAGGCGCGTCCCTCCGATTCGACGGTTCGATGCTGGACGTATCTGGCAACCCAGCCCTGTGTTCACGTCCGATGTCCTCACGGCCAGAACCGGGAGAAGTGCGACTATCGCCACCGGAATTACTCCAGCAAATGCCCCTCGTCTCGCTCTCCACACCAGGTTCGCACTGGCTCGATTACGTGGCAACTCAACTGCGGCATGCCTATCGAGGACGTGGCGGAACGTGTAAATTCGTCTCCGGAGGTCATTCGTCGACACTACGACGTAGCGACGGGTGACGAGAAACTTGAACAGCGTCGGCGAAAGTTTCTCGATAGCCTTTCAATCGATAATGAGGGGGATATTTAAGATGAAATCCTGCTCGTATAGCCTTGTCTCTGCTGCTCGTTGCTTTGATTTAAATCCCTCCGACCCCATTCTTATTTCGACGCAAATCGACGAGCGGAGCGTGGAGTTCGCGAGCAGCACGATCAGGAGAACACCCAGTCGTTTCATCGCTCACCTTCGTCAGCTGTCTGAGACGAATCGGAACGATCCTCGTTCTGACTCTGGTAATTTTTCCAGTCGGTCCACCGTATTGGATACCTTTTGGGGGCTGCACAGCTCGCAACGACATTGGCAGATATGGCGATTCCAGATTCACAGAACAATGCGGTCCACGACTGGCAACAGATCGATTCGGCCGGATTTAAAAAAGGAAGTCATCATATGGGATTCTAGATCCGTGAATACCTTGGTTCACCGATTTCACTCGAAGTTTATTCACGTTGGGAAGGCATCGTGCATGATTGGGAACTCAACTTCGATAATGGTTTCCGGTCGATACGGACCTTGGATGCGGATTTATCTAACGTCTACTAATCATAGTTTACTCTTCGACATTTGTTATAATATTTTGCAGTCCACTATTTTCAATAATAAATCTGAATTTCACAGACTCTCCTGCCGAGATCTTCTTTGGCGGATTATCTCCTTCGATCTTTTTTTGTCCTATCTTATAGAAAGCTGGCTCTGCTGTTGTTTGCTTGTTGTTCTCGCCGAAGAGTTTCGCAACGACAGATGGCATCGTAGCTTTTCCGTTAGTGGTGTTTGTAACCTTCCCTACAACTACATATTTGGTATTCGCCTCGAGCAAAGAGCCGGATGACCAATGGTCGACTATTTCCGCGGAAAGAGGTGTAGTATTGTTAAGGTCTACATCTATCTGAGTCTCTTGGAGACACCCCGAGAACGAAACCATACCTACAGCTGAAATCGAAGAAATGGTTTTGAGATATGCTCGGCGGTTCATTATTAAAAGTTAATTGTCAGAGGTACATTTGAGTTTCGTCTTTGAGACGTGCTTCCTACAATTGTAAGAAAGAGTATTTGAATAGTTAAGGAACTGATCTTCCCGTCTCATCTTGGGGTTGTAGACTGCGAGAAACGAATCCGCGAAATTGCACACATCCATCGTGAGCGCCGTGTGCAAATCGAAACGATCACGAGTAACTCGGCACCGGTTCAATCGAGTTGATCGAGCGGTTCTCGGCGTTCTTTATATATGGTCAGTATTTCAGTCACCCGACAAAGCTAGGTTTCTAGGGGACGTGTGCAATAATATACGCCTTCGAATGACCGATTCACGGGAACTGCGAGTGGAATACTTCCTCAAGGCGACCGGCGAGAAGACCAAGAGCAAGGCGCTCGATCGCGCCGCCGAGTTCTATCTCCAGATGCGAGGTGACACTGCTGCAGTCCCGAACGGTGCGTTCGTCGAGCTGATGGAGAAAGCCGAGCGGCAAGGAAGCGTGACGGCGGAGGAAATCGCGGAGCTGCTCCACACGGACGAATTGCCTGTCGAAGTCCAAACGAGCTAGTCAGTCGGAATCGAGTAAATCGAATATATTCTCACAGTGTGTGGTTTTGCTGGAGAATTCGAATGAGTGCTATTCCAAAAAGGATACTTATGCCGAGGAATACCATTTGGAGGCCTGAACCAGGTGTTTCACGAGTAGCAAGCTTAAAAGAGAAGGCTAGACCGATGCAAACTCCCGCTATTTTCAGCGGTGTTGAAACCATCTGGTACACAATTACGTTTATCGGATTTATCTCTTCTGTCAAATAGGTGTGCTGGAACGAGCATGAACCGAGTACGGAATATCGTCGCTATTTTACTGGTTCCACCAGTCAACGATTCGATCATCATTGTCTTTATTTAGCGTATAGTGTGCCAATAGACGGTTATTTTTTATCTGACCGGTCAAAGAAATGCTTATGCAGGTGAAAAGCTATACCGCCACAGGTCCACAATTTTCGGAGCTCGAAGCAGCACTCACCGAGCGGTTTACTCCGGAAGAATCCCACACTGGAGACGGATTCGCGGTGCTGATGATTGAGAAGTATGAATTTTGGCGGACAAACTCAAACATGCAAGTCACAATAATTCTCGAATCTCTCTCCGAGAACTCTTGTTTGGTAAAGCTGACCGTGGGTGGGGGGCGAGCGGACTCCTCAATTGGACTCATGGATCGGAAACAAAGGTACTTCGAAAGATTACACGATAGATCGAGGAGATATTTGATGAACTCGGAATGATGGCCGAAGACGCCAGCTAGTGTCCACTTCAATGCCACTTACTGCTCTTGTCCGTGCGGATTCGAATGGGATTCTTCGTGACTATGAGGCCACCTCTTTTGGGCAGATAAAATGACCCATCGGTCGAGAACTGGACGGATAACCCGTAAGCGGAAACGCGTCGGAGTCGGTCGGTCGAAGGAGACTGCATCCGGGGTTCGTTTTCGTTTCAGACGACCCATAACAAAGGACGCGGTCGCCGTTGTGGATGATTCACGATGATACCAACCGACGATTCATGGACGCGTCGTCGAATGCTTCGGCAGTTCGGTGCGCTGCTCGCGGGTTCGTCGCTCGCGGGGTGCTCTCAAGTGAAAGACGCATCTCGTGAGCGCCAATCCACGACGACAACGACTTCGTCGACGGACCACGACTCACCGGTCGATCCCAGTGACGTATCGCTGCGAAAACTGGGACAGACGTACCTCTCGGCGGGTCCTCCTCCCGGTGGGGGATTTTCGGAAGTTTCGGTTCGGGAGGACGGTAAGTACGCCGTCGTCGGCACCAAGTGGGGCACGAGCGGGACCTTTCTCGTCGATCTCGGCGACAGAAGCGCGCCGAAGCGGGTACACTTTTTGGGGAACGCGGACGACGCGCCGAATCTGGACGTGAAGTTCGACGCCCGAGACGGATTGTATCACCGGGCGATAGAGGAGACGTGGCCGGGGAACTTCGAGGTCGTCGATTACGGCCACTCCGCCGGAACGCCGACGAACCCCACCGTCGTCGGCACCGTTTCGGACGGCAAGTCACACAACGTGAAACCGCACCCGACGGAGCCGGTTCTTTACACGATGAACTACGGACTGGAGACGAACGGGTTCGACGTGTACGACGTTTCGGATCCGACGACTCCTCGGAAGATCGGTTCGCACGGTCCGCAGGGAGCGGGTCACGACATCAACGTGGATTCGAAACGGGAGTTGCTCTGTTGTGCCTACCAGTCGGGGCAGTTCATCGGATTCATCATCTACGACGTGAGCGAGCCCCGGCATCCGGAGGAAATCGGTCGCTTCGACTACGAGAAGCGAAAGCCGTACGACGACGCACAGCTCGGCGAGGAGGCGTTCGGGGCGGCACACCACGGCCATTTCGACCCGCAGCGCGAGTTGCTCGTGTTCGGTGACGAACGCCCGCAGGGAATCCCGGGCGGCAAACACGTCTTCGATATCGGATGGAAAGACGGTTCACCGGAAAACCCGATTCCGGTCGGGTTTACCGTCTCGCCGAACGCACAGCACATGACCGGCGACTACGCGAGCCGCTTCGATTGGACGGGTCACCACTTCGATATCGTTTCCGGCGAAGCGGCGACGCTGGTGGTTGCCGCTGATTGGCACGAGGGGACCGTAGTGTACGACATCACCGATCCGACGAACCCACAGCCCGTGGACCGGTATCCCACTGACGATGGCGTGAACGACATCGCGCTCAACGACGAAGTCAAACAACTCGGGTCGCCGCCGATGGCGTGGAAGGCCGTTTACAACGACGCACGAGATCTCGTCGTCGTGAGCGATGTCTTCACCGGCCTCTACACGTTCGAACTGACGCCAGCGTTGAAATGAGTCGCCCGGAAGGTGTACTAGCTGCGAGAAAGTGACCGACGTCTTCGGTTTCGGTCGGCGGGAGTTATCGCCCGACGACGGCCCTTTTCAGTTCCGCGACGACCGGCGCGCCGTCGATCAGCCATAGGAGGAACACGCAGAAGTACGGGGCGAGGTAGATGCCGATTATCATCAGCTGTTTTTCCGTCGAGAGCGAGTGGAAGAACGCGCCGATGATGTGGAACGCCCGGTCGAACAGCGACACTTCGTGGCCGTAGGGCGGAAGGGTCACGACGGGCCACAGCACGCGGTCGAACGGCGACCCGTGGTGCTCCATCATGGCCATGAGGATGTCGCCGACGAGGTGGGACCAGTAGCCGACGGCGAAGGCGGCGGCGACGGCGGCGCGGTTTTTGTACAGGCCGACGGCGAGTACTAACAGTCCGATCGGAATCGCCACGAACACCGAGTGGGCGACGGAGTACCCCTGCGGGAACAGGTGGAGTCCCCACGAGAGGGGTTTATCCACGAGGTCGGGCAACTGGGTTCCGAAGAGGAGGGCGAGTACTGCCTGTGCGGACGGCGGTGCGCGCGTCCACACGCGGTGGCCGAGCGAATACAGGGTGTACCCGAACGCGGCGTGTCCCCACGGCATCATGGAGTTATCACCGCCCGGCGGGCGTGGATGCGACGGAACGGACGGGACGAACCGGACGTTCGTATCGACTCCCTGTCTGAATATCTCATCACCCTGTAGGTAGTAAGTCGAGGGTTAAAAAGTTCGGAGAACTAGCCGTCCGTTCGTCGAACTGCCGATGAACGTGGGAGATACCGATGCGTCAGAAAACTCGATGACTGTCGCTGTCAGCGGGTTGAACCGTGTGAGATGGCGGCCGTCTACTCTTTCACGACGACTTTGCCGTTCGCGTCGACGGTCACTTCGTACACGTCGTAGTGGAAGGTGATGGAGACGTTGTCCCGTGCATCCCCGTAACGGCGGGTTCGGAACAGCGCGTCGATGGCGTCGCAGTTGACGACGGCGTGGAGCGGTTGCATCCGGTTCGGTTCCGCATCCATGACTGTTGCGAGGGCGCGGACGAGACCGGCGCACGTGTGTCCGTTCGCCATCTCGCGTTCGATGTTGAAGACGTAGGTCGAAGACGTTTCGGCGGGGTTGTCGTCGTTAACGTTCTCTATTTCGATCTCCATACGATCATCACTGGGTGTATTGACCACAGGTATACTACTTCACTCTCAGAGGTGAGGCGGTAATATAGCTATCGGCGGTTCCCGAAATAGAGAAAACGGTTAGCAACCGTCATGTCGAACCGTTGGAGGGTCGCGTGGGGGACGTTGTCGGCGTCAGTTGTCTCCCGATGCGGTCTCGGATGCCGAAGAGAAGGGTTGGGAATCCCGAACGTGCTCGATCTCGATCCGTCCGTCACTGTGGACTGTCACTTTGTGGGGACCGTACTGAAACTCGACGTTCCCGTTCGCTCGGGTCTCCCCGCGATACGTCGCGGAGAAGAGCGAGTCGAGTGCATCAGGGTCGATGATATCGTACAGTACGGGCCTGATCTCCGTGGGGGTCGTTCCCTCGTGTTCGGCGATTGCATTGATTACCCGGATACTCAGTCGCTCATCGGCATTCGAACGTCCTTCGTGGGGCGCGACCATCGTAGGAACCGCTACCACATATCGGTGTATAAACATAGCGAAATCTCATGTAGATGGCTTGAGAAACGTATTAATCGCCAGTGGCTGTAAAAAATGTCAATGTATATTTCAAACCATCTTTCACTTTCGGCGTGGTTTGCACACCTTCATTCCGATCGCCCACCAACTCCCTCACAATGTCGAACCGCGGCGGTTCACGCTTGCCCGGCGTCGGAGAGGAACGCGAGGAGCGTATCGTCCTTCACGTCGATATGGACTGTTTCTACGCGTCCTGCGAGCGACTCCGCGAACCGGCGCTTCGCGGCGAACCGGTCGTCGTCGGGATGGGATACGAGGAGGGCGAAGAACACGGTGCCGTCGCTACCGCGAGTTACGAGGCGCGGGAACACGGCGTAGAGAGCGCCCAAGCGATTGGAAAGGCTCTCGAACGACTGCCGCGGAAGGCGGAGGATGACGCAACTGCTACTGGCAGTGACGACGGTAATGAGGGAGAAGACGACGCTGACGAGGTGGACGAGGAGAACGAATTGGGCTACTACCGCCCTGTCGATATCGAGTTCTACAAATCGGTCAGCGCGGACGTTCGCGCCATCCTCCACGACTGCGCGGCCACCGTGCGCGAAGTGAGCATCGACGAGGCCTACCTCGACGTCACGGACCGAACCGCGTGGAACGTCGCCGAGGGGTTCGCTCGCCACGTCAAAAACCGAATCGAGCGCGAAGTCGGCGTCACGGCGAGCGTCGGCGTCGCGCCGAACATGAGCGCGGCGAAGATAGCGAGCGACCACGACAAACCGGACGGCTTGGTCGTCGTCGAACCGGGAACGGTGAGCGAATTCCTCGCCCCGCTCGACGTCGCCGAGATACACGGAATCGGGCCGGTGACGGCGCGAACGCTCCGCGAGATGGGTATCGAGACGGCAGGGGACCTCGCGGACGCCGACCCGCGCGTCCTCTCGGACCGGTTCGGGGAACGCGGCCGGGAACTCTACCATCGGGCACGCGGCGATGACGACAGGCGGGTGACGCCGACCGGCCGCCCGAAGAGCCTCTCGCGCGAATCGGCGTTCACCGACCCGACGACCGATTCCGCGGAGAAACGCGAACGCGTCAGTACCCTCGCGGAGGCCGTCGCCGAACGCGCCCGCGACCGAAACGCGATGTATCGGACCATCGGCGTGAAGGTCGTGACTCCACCGTTCGACGTTCACACCCGCGCACGATCGCTTTCGGGGCCGGTTGACGACCCCGGACTGGTCGAGGAGGTGGCCCTCGACTTGCTCACCGAGTTCGACGACGACAGGGTTCGAAAGGTCGGCGTGCGCGTATCGAACCTCCAGTTCACGGAGAGCGACCAGACGAGTCTCGACGGGTTCGACGCGCCGGAAACGACGGAAAACCGACCACGGCCATCGCAGTCGGGGGATGAAGGGGAATCGTCCGAAAAATCGACGGTCGGCGCCGATTCCGGTTCGACGGCGGAGACCGAACCGCCGGACGAACCGGACGAGGAGAACGACGGTGAGACGCGTTCCCGCGACGGACAGGTGTCGCTCACCGACTTCTGACGTTCGGTCCTCCGAGTTTCGAACGTCGCTTCATCCGGACCGCTGATTACCCTCGCCTGTGTACACCGGTACATGAACAAGTTGGCCGTGGCGGGCGAAGCGGACGGTCGTTGGCGTCTCCCGCAACACGCCCACATCATCGTCTACGAGGCGGAGGGCGGCGACGAACTCCTCACCATCTACGACTGCGGCGCGGCCCAAAAACCGCCGTCGGCCCAGCTAATCGGCAACCTCGTTCGCGTCCGGGCGGACCACGAACTGGAGCGGACGGTCACGGGCTACATCGTCAGCATGCGCGAGGAATCAGTGTTAGAGCGACAAGAGAAGGACCACTTCGTCATCGTTTCAGACGAATAGTTCGAACCGATTAGAGCGGTTCGACGAGGTTTTCCAACGCGGCTTTCGGGTCGTCGGCTTTCGCGACGCCGCTCGCCAACAGGACGCCCTCCGCGCCGAGGTCACGGGCCGCCACGAGGTCCTCGCCGGTGCTGATGCCCGCACCGCAGTAGACGCTCACGTCCTCATCGACCGCTTCCGCGGCCGTCACCGCGTCGGTGACGATGTCCGGGTCGGCCTTGCTGACGGGGGTGCCGCTCCCGATGAGTTCCGGCGGTTCGACGGCCACGGCGTCGGGGCCGAGCGCGGCGACGGCACCGACCTGTTCGGGGTTGTTCGCACAGACCGTGGTGTCGAAGCCGACGCGCTCCGCGGCGTCGAGTCCGGCGTCGATGTCCGCGAGTTTGAGTCTGCACTCGGAGTGGTTGAGCATGGTTCCGGTCGCACCCGCGTCGGCGACGGCCTCCGCGAGGGCGCTTCCGGTGTGGCTTCCGTGTTCGACCGGGCTGACGTGTTGTCCCCACGTCTCGACGCCCGTGTCGGCGACGCGCGAGAGGTGGGCGGTCTGCGGTGCCACGGCGATATCGACGCCGTAGTCGTCGCTCACGTTGCGGGCCGCCTCCGCGATTTCTACCGGGTCGCAGGGGTAGGCTTTCAGGTTGACGAGTACGAACATATCCGAAGCGACTGTCGGCGGCCCCAAATAGGTTGCGTCATTCGAAAGTGAAGGGTGGAGACGGTGAAAAATGGAGACGAGAACGACGGAAACCGGGACGAAAGCGGAACGAGGAACGGTCCCCTGGAACGACGTGGAAACGGACGAACGGATGGGTGAAACGTCTCTTTCACTCTACACAACGGTTTTGTTTGTAGGTTTACCAGTATCTCCCATGACAACACGGACTCGAAAACTGGCCGTCCTTTCGCTGGTCCTCCTCGTCGCGCTCGCCGGCTGCTCCGGCATGGGCGGGGACGACGCTGCAAAGGAGAACGGGAACTACGATACCGGTCGTTCCGACGGCGGCGGTTCGGGCGGCGGCAACGCGGGAGACGGACAAGCCGACGGAGGGTCGCCGGCACAATCCGCGCTGGTCGTCCAGCAACGGATGCTCATCCGAACCGGCGACCTCTCGCTGTCGGTGGAGAGCTTCGACAACGCGAGCCGGGTGCTGACCGAGTTTGCCAGCGAACGCGGCGGATTCGTCAGCGACTCCTCCCAGCGCGTCCATCGACGCGGCAACGACACGTGGACCACCGGAAAAGTCGTCTTCCGTATCCCGAAGGACGACTTCTCGGCGTTCTTCGAACGGGCCAAGCAGGCGGGGGAAGTCCAGGAGTCGAACACGGGGACCGAGGACGTGACCGACCAGTTGGTCGATTTGAAGGCTCGCCTCGATAACCTCCAATCACAACGCGACAAACTCCGGGCGCTTTACGAGAACGCGAGCGACACGGAGGACGTTCTCGCCGTCCAAAAGCGTCTCTCCGCCGTCCAGTCCGACATCGAGCGACTGGAAGCGAAACAGCAATCGCTCGAAGGACGGGTCGCCTACTCGACGGTGACGGTGCGGATGCAGGAACCGCAACCGGATTCCGAGGCGGAAACCCCCGCCGAGAAATCGTGGTACGACACGGGCGTCGTCTCCGCGTTCCTCGATTCGGTCGATGGCGTCGTCGTCATGCTTAGGGCGTTCGTCGTCGGCATCGCGTACCTTCTCCCATATCTGGCCGTCCTCGGGATTCCTGTCGGGGCGGTACTGCTCGTGCGCCGTCGGTCGAAGTCGAACGCGTCGTCGGTTACGCATGTGACGGAAGCGGATGAGAACGAAGCGGCGGACGTGGACGAAAAGGCGAACGTGGACGAAGAGACCGACGAGTGAGCGTACGGGCAGCGCAAGTGGTCGTCGGGAACGGTCCCGATCCCATCCCCTCGGCACCGTACGGCGTTTCGAGTTTTCGGGCGTTTCTTCTGCCGTTCACTGCACGTCCGGCAACACTTCCTCCTCGTAGAATCGGAAGAAGGAGTCTTGGTCGGGGCCGATCTGGTGAACGTAGACGTGGTCGTACCCCGCGTCGGCGAACTGCTCTAAATTCTCGATGTGCGTCTCCGGGTCCGGGTCGGTCACGATGCTTCCCTCCGCGATGTCCTCGCGGGTGACCATCTGGCAGGCCTGCTCGAAGTGCGTCGGCGTCGGTAGTTGCGAGTTGAGTTCGCCGGCGAGTGCGCTGTTCGGCCACCATTCGTGAGCAGTGTCGATGGCCTCCTCCTCGTCCTCCGCGTAACAGACGGTCATTTGGCTATACCGCGGTCCCTCGCCGCCGGCCTCCTCCCACGTCTCCACGGTGTCCTGCGGGCCGACGCTCCAGAACCCGTCTCCGAGTTCCGCGGCGGCCCGCGCCGCCCGCTTCCCGTAGGCGGAGACGATGATGTCGGGTGGTTCCTCGGGGAGCGTGTAGAGACGCGCGTTTTCGACGGTGAAGTGGTCGCCGTAGTAGCTCTGCTGTCCGCCCTGCCACAGTTTGCGGATGATTTCGATGGCTTCTTCGAGCATCTCGGTCCGAACCGCGTGTTCCGGCCAGTGTTCGCCGGTGACGTGTTCGTTCAGTCGCTCGCCCGTTCCGACGCCGAGGAAGAACTTCCCCTCGAACATCGTGGCGGCGGTGGCGGCGGCCTGTGCGACGACGGCCGGATGGATTCGCATGATGGGGCAGTTCACGCCGATTCCGACCGGCAAATCGTCCGTCGCCCGTGCGACCCCACCCAACGTGGACCAGACGAACGGCGCGTTCCCCTGCTGGCTTATCCACGGGTGGTAGTGGTCCGAGATGGACGCGAACTCGAAGCCCACCTCCTCAGCGCGGACGGCGTGGTCTACCAGTTCGTTCGGCCCGTGCTCCTCGCTCGAGATGGTGTAGCCGATCTGCGTCATTGTGCTCCCCCGTCAGCGGACGAATCGAATGTCATGCTATCAGCGCTACATCGTTCCCCCGCATGAGGTCTCTGGCTGAAAACGCAAGGACGGTTATTAGCGTTGAAGACGCTCGAACCGCTTCGGACTGGGTTCGTGCGAACGTTGCTGCTCGCGTCGTTGTCGCTGCTGTCGGTGCTGTTGCTGCCATCGCCGTTCCGGTTCGCGTTCTTGCTGGTGTCGTTGCTGCTGGCGATGGTCGCCGCGCTGCCGTCGTTTCCCGTATCGCCGTTCCCGCTGTAGGCGTTCCTGCCGTTGCTTTCGCTCCTGTCTGCCGCCACGAATCACGGTTCGCTCGACGTCGCTCAGGTCCCGTTCGGACCCGCCCCGCCGTTCGCTCCGTCGATGACGGCCGTAGCGTTTCCGCTCTTGCTGTCGCTGCCGGTGTTCGTGTCGCTGTCCTCGTTCGTTGCCGCCTCGACGATGGCCGGCTTTCGATCCGTATCGCCGTTGCTGGTTCGTTCGTTTTCGCCGCTCCCCTCGTCCTTGTCTCGTCTGTCCCCCGTTCCCCACCCGTCCCTGTCCTTGCTCCCGCGGGCCGCCGTACCGTTGCGTCTCGGATTCGCCCTCCTGATTGCGTTGGCTCTCGCGATGCAGATGGTGTGTCATTGTACCTCACGGCTGAGTCGGTCGGAAATCGCTTAGTCGTGCTGGCCGCGGGTGGCCACGCTTAAGACCGGTCGGTGACACCTCCCGACATGGAACCACGAGACCTCTCCGCGCACGTCGCGTATCAGGCCGGACGGGGCATCGAGGAGGTCGCTCGGGAACTCGGAATCGACCCGGACGACCTCGTGAAACTCGCATCCAACGAGAACCCCTTCGGTCCGAGTCCGGCGGCCGTCGAGGCCATTCGAGACGCCGCCCGAAACGCGAGCACGTACCCGAAAGCGTCACATACGGACCTCACCGCACGCCTCGCCGACCGCTGGAACGTCTCGGACGAGCAAGTTTGGCTGGCGAACGGCGGCGACGGCGCGCTGGATTACCTCGCGCGCGCCATGCTCGACCCGGGCAACTCCGTCCTCGTCCCCACCCCCGGATTCGCTTACTACGGGATGAGCGCTCGCTACCACCACGGCGAGGTGAACGAGTATCACCTCTCCCCGGAGGACGGTTTTTCGCTGACCGCCGACACCGTACTCTCGGGGTACGACGGCGAGCGAATCGTTTACCTGACCAGTCCGCACAATCCCTCTGGCGGCCGGTTCTCGCTCGACGCTGTGACTGAAATCGCCGAGGAAACCGACGAGGAGACGCTCGTCGTCGTGGACGAAGCCTACGGCGAGTACGCCGACGCGCCGAGCGCGATTTCCCTGTTGTCGGAGCGCGATGACAACGACACGCCAGAGGGCGTGTCTGGCAATCCCTCTCCGCGCGATGACAGCGACGCACCTGTCGGCGCATCTGGCAATCACGCACTGCGTGATGACGTCGCCGTCCTGCGTACCTTCTCCAAGGCGTACGGATTGGCGGGGATCCGTCTCGGCTACGCCGTCGTCCCCGAGGCGTGGGCCGACGCGTACGCACGCGTGAACACGCCCTTCGCGGCCAGCGAACTCGCCTGCCGGGGCGGCCTCGCGGCGCTCACGGACGACGACCACGTCGAGAAATCCGTCGAGACGGCTCGCTGGGCGCGAGAGTACATCTACGAGAACCTCGATGCGCCGACGTGGGAGAGCCACGGAAACTTCGTCCTCGCGGATGTCGGGGACGCGGACAGGGTCGCAGAGGCGGTCCAAGAGCGCGGCGTCATCCTTCGGGACTGCACGAGTTTCGGGCTTCCCGACTGCGTGCGCATCACCTGCGGGACTGAGGAGGAAACGCGCCGCGCGGTGCGCGAACTCAACGAGGTGCTGTCCACGTGAGGGTCGCCGTCACCGGGACGCCGGGCACGGGCAAGACGACGGCGACCGGACTGGTCGAATCCGACCTCGAAACCGTCCACCTGAACGACGCGATTCGGGAGGAGGAACTCCACGACGGGACGGACGAGGAGCGCGGAAGCCTCTATGCGAACTTCGACGCGATTCGGGAGTGGTTGGACGAACGGGGCGACGGCGGCGACGGGTTGCTCCTCGACTCGCACCTCGCACACCACTTCGACGCGGAGAAGGTCGTCGTGCTGCGCTGTCAGCCCGAGCAGTTGCGCGAGCGACTGCTCGAACGCGGCGAAACGGCGGCGAAAGCCGACGAGAACGCCGAGAGCGAAGCCCTCGACGTGATTCTGTCCGAATCCGTCGCGGAACACGGCGCGGAGTCGGTTTACGAAATCGACACGACCGACCGAACGCCCGAGGCCGTCGCGTCGGATATCGAGGCGGTTATTCGCGGCGAGAGAGAACCGTCCGCCGGAACAGTCGATTATCTGGAGTACCTCTAATGCTCGACCAACTTCGTCCCGTCGCGAACCGCGCGCTTCGACCGTTCGTCTCGGCGTCGAGAACCCTCGGATTGACGCCCAACGCGGTGAGTATCGTCGCGTTCGTCCTCGCGGGTGGTGCCGGGGTGGCGTTCTACGTCGCCCCGGACGACCCCGTCTGGTATCTCGTCGGCGGCGTTCTCGTCTTCCTGAACGGTTGGCTCGACATCTTGGACGGCGCGCTCGCCCGCGAACTCGGTACCGACTCGCCCGCTGGCGACCTGCTCGACCACGTCCTCGACCGCTACGCCGACATCATCCTCATCGTCGGGTTCGCGGCGGGAATCGGCGAGTACGCCCTCGGGTTAGCGGCTATAACTGGCGTGCTGATGACATCGTACCTCGGCACGCAGGCACAGGCGGTCGGACTGGACCGCGTCTACGGCGGCCTCCTCGGCCGTGCCGACCGGTTGGCGCTCATCGGCGTCGTCGGTGCGTTGGCAGCGTTCGTCCAATCCGTCGGCGGCTATTCCGTCGTGGCGCTCCTCCTCGTCCTGTTCGCCGTCGTCGGCCACTTCACGGCGCTCCAGCGCTTCTACTATTCGTGGCGCGCCTTGGCCTGACGTGGCGTGCCATTTATGAGTCGAGACGGTAAATAGCACGTATGGTTCAGTGTGAGATGTGCGGTGCCGAAACGGCGTCTCCCAAGACTATCAAAGTCGAAGGCGCGGAGCTCGACGTGTGCGACAACTGCGCCGACTTCGGGACCGAGGTGAAGACTCAGCAGTCCTCTTCCACCTCGACCAAGTATTCGACGTCCTCGTCTTCGGGTAACTCGAACACCAGCACTGGCAGTTCAGGGTCGTCCGGCGGGTCGCGTTCGCGCCGGAAGGACATGTTCGACGATATGGAGGAGATAGCGCAGGATTACGACGACAGAATCCGCAACGCGCGCGAATCGACCGGTCTGAGTCAGGAGGACCTCGCCAAGGACCTCAACGAGAAGGCGAGCCTCATCCGCAAACTCGAACACGGCGACATCCTGCCCAGCGACAGCGTGCAGAAGAAACTGGAGAAGAAACTCGACATCAGCCTCACCGTCGGTAGCGCCGGGGCTGACGACGAGGAGTGGAGCGGCGGCAGTTCGACCGGCAGTTACACGCTGGGCGATGTCGTGAAGCGCAAGGACTGAATCCGGCGACCCTGTCTTTCGCTTTTTTCTGATTCTCGGCGCGTGGTGAGACAACGAGTGCGAGAGTACGTACTCGAAGCCAAGCGTCCATCAATAATCGAAATCCCACGACTCGGGACTCGGAGACGAGAAGAAAAACGGGAGCGACGGGACCGTTTCAGATAACGGTGTCCCAGAGCGGTTTGATGATGAAGAAGACCGTCTCGTAGCCGATATACATGAGGACGATGACGGACGCCAAGACGGCGGCTTTGGGCTTTTCGAGCGGGAGGCCCCGGCGAAGCTCGACGGAACGGGCTTCGATTTCGAAGAAGTCCGTGATGACGAGACCGAGGACGAGCGTCGAGAGGACGATACCGCCGTGGTGGTGCAGCGTCAGGAAGTAGAACGCCGAGAGGACCAGCAGGACGTTGCTGACCTCGTGCGGAATCCAGCGACTCAGTGTCTCCGTGTCGTCGTCTTTCGCCTGTTTCTCGTAGTTACGCGACGCGAGGATGCGCGTCAACATGTTGACCAACACGAGTCCGAAAACGACGAAACCCGCGTAAGGTTCGAGCACATCGATGGGCCCGAGTAATGATAGGGGTTGCATGCTCGAAACTCTGTGCGACAGCGTATTATATTCTTTCCAATTGGGCCGCTCCGTCACTCGGCGAAAAACCGCCGACTCGATTCCACGCTGACGAGTTCCAGCACGCCGCCGAACGTGATTTCGACCGGTTCGTGCGGTTCGACGGCACGGACCGATTGGTCGTCGGCGAGGAGTTCCACCGCGTCCTCGTCCCGTTCGACGGCCAGCGTCACCGGGCCGCGGAGTATCCAGTCGTCCACGTGGATGGCGAACGGCGCGACGGGGACCACCGAGACGACGCCCGCGCCCTGTTCGACCACCGGCCCACCCGCGTCGCGTGCGTACCCTAAACTCCCGGTCGGCGTGGCGACGACCACGGCGTCCGCCCTGAACTGGGACACACGTTCGTCCTCGACGTTGACGCTGTATTCGGAGATTCGTGCGGGTTCGCTCGTGACGAGTGTCATTTCGAACAGCGCATCGGCCACGTACTCGCCGTCGACCGTCGCCGAGAGGAGGGGGCGACCCGTCGTCGTCCACTTTCCCGCGAGAAGGTCCTCGATGGCGGATTCGACGTCGGTCAGCGGGACGCTTTCGAGTCCCGGTCCCGCATCGACCGGGAGAATGGGAACCGACGCATCGGCACGCACGAGGTCCGTGATCGCCCGCTCGCCCACCGCGACGACGACGGTCGGGTTCGCATCGAGGACGGTCCTCGCGTCCTCGCTCACCGTCCACTCGGCGTCGTCGCCGAGTGCGGCGTCGATTTTCTCGATGGAATCGCCGTCCGCGCTCGGTACGACACCTACACGCATTCTGGCCTCCGTTCGTGGTGGTCGTGTGGTTCGGTCATTACCTGAACAGTCTCACCCCGACCTGAAAAGGATACCGCGCTTCGAGTAAACTCGTGGCGTAAAAACGCGTGACGGGTTACTCGTCGTACGGCCAGTCGCCGATGATTTTCATCCCCGCCGCTTGGTCCTCGGCTTCGAGCGCGTCGGCGATTTCCGCGGGCGCCTTGTGTTCGACCTCAAACTCGTCGCTCGCGAGGAGAACCGCGAGTTCGGTGAGGAGGATGGCCTGTTCGCGGAGATTACGTACTTCGACCTTGTCCAACGTGTCGGCGAAGGTGTGGCCCCACCCTCGGCCCTCGTCGCCCGTCTCGCTCATGACGTGGTAGCCCGGAACGCCCCACTGGACGAAGGGCCAGTGGTCGCTGTGTGGTCCCTGTTCGGGAATCGTCGAGACGGGGTGGCCGTACCGGTCCGCGATTTCGTGGGCCGCGTCGTCCAGTTCGTCGAACCCGTGCGTGGTGAACGTGAGCGTTCGCCCTCGGGCCACGCCGTCGTTGTTCAGGATGGCCTTGATGCCGTCGAAGTCGGTGACGCTCGCCATGTGCGACGACCCGTCGAGTCCGACCTCCTCGGCACCGAAGGCGACGAAGTGGACCTTCGTGTCGAGTTCGTCCTCGCGCTCCGCGAGCGCGTTCGCCATCTCGACGACCATGGCCGTCCCCGCGCCGTTGTCCATCGCACCTTCGGCGATATCGTGGGCGTCGATGTGGCTGGTGACGAGGACTTCCTGCTCGGTGTCCGGACCGAGTTCGGCGTGGACGTTCTGGCTGGTCGCGTCGTACGCATCGGCGTCGACGGTAACCGTCACGTCGTCGCCTTCCCAACGCCGGGAGAGCCGTGCGCCGACTTCTTTGCTCACGCCGACTGCTGGGATGTCGCCGATGGGGTCCGCTTCGGTGCCGACGCTGCCGGTCGGCGGGAGACAGCCCTCGACGTGGTTTCGGAAGACGAAGGCGGCCGCACCGCCGTCGACGGCGTAGTAGTACTTCTCCCGTCGGTGGATGAACCGGTCGAAGTAGCTCGGGACGTTCGAGGCGACCATCACGACCTTCCCCTCGATGTCGTGTTTCTCGAAGTCGTCCGGGAGTCCGTAGCCGAGGTCTACCAACTCACCGTCGACGCTTCCGGCGGGACTGCGCGGGAGCGCGATGCTGTCCTGCGTCGTCTCGCCAGCTTCGATGGAACTGGATCCCCGCGTCCAGCCCTGTACGCCGAACTCTTCCAACCGGGCGTTCCGTGCGCCGGCCTCGGCGAGCGCGTCGCGGGTGACTTCCGCGGCCGCTCGTTCGCCGTCGCTTCCCGTCATACGGTTCCCGATATCGACTATCGTTTCGAGGAAATTCCATCCCGCGTCGCTCGTGAACGTCCGCCCGATCCACTGTGACATACGCCTACACATCTCTCAGCCCCCGCCTAAATGTTTCGAAACGTAACATCCTGACAAATCGTCGGTTATTCCGTCACTTTCGGGATAATCTCCGACGATTTATAATTCGGATACTTAAACCACCTCCCGATTGTTCCCAATATACCGTTCAAGCCGATGCTTTATAACGAACGATGGCGTTTGACCGATAGACAGTCGGTGATTCCAAGATATGGCTTCACAAGCACCCGATATGGCGCGCGTGGTCGGACTCGATGGCAATGTCGAAGGGGACGTGAATCTCTCCTCGGCGGACGTGAAAAAGATGTACCGATTACAGGTACTCGCCCGCACATTCGACGAGAAAGCCGTCTCGCTCCACCGGCAGGGGCGAATCGGGACCTACGCGCCCTTGCAGGGACAGGAAGCAGCACAAGTCGGAGCGGCATACGCGCTTTCGCCGGACGACTTCTGCTTCCCGACCTACCGCGACCACGGGATATACATCACCCGCGGACACGCGATTCGGGACATCCTGCTCCACCTCTCGGGGGCGGGAAACTACGTGGACCGTGAGGAAGCGGAGGGATTGCGAACCTTCCCGCCGACGATACCCATCGCCACCCAGTTGCCCCACGCCGTCGGCGTCGGCATGGGCGCGAACTACAAGGCCGACGATTGTGCCGTTCTCGCGAGCTTTGGCGACGGAGCGACGAGCGAGGGCGACTTCCACGAGGCGATGAACTTCGCGGGGGTGTTCGAGACGCCGACGGTGTTCTTCTGTCAGAACAACCAGTGGGCGATTTCGGTGCCGTGGGAGCGCCAAACCGCGAGCGCCACCATCGCCCAGAAGGCACATGCCTACGGCTTCGAAGGCGTTCGAGTGGACGGAAACGACGTACTCGCCGTCTATCGAACCGTCTCGGACGCACTCCAACGCGCGAAGGACGGCGAACCCATTCTCGTCGAAGCGGTCACGTATCGACAGGGTGCCCACACGACGACCGACGACCCGACGAAGTACCGCGACGACGCCGAAGTCGATGCGTGGGCCGAGAAGGACCCGCTCGACCGGACTCGGGAGTACCTCGAAACCGAACACGGCTGGACCGACGAGGACGACGCCGCGCTTCGCGAGGAGGCAAAAGAGAAAGTGGCGGAAGCCGTGAATGCTGCCGAAGCACACGACGGCTACGACGTGGACGCCATTTTCGACCACGTGTACGCGAACGGACACCCGCGCCATCCGGACCAGCGCGCCGCGGTCCCTGAAAACCCAGACGTGGACCGCTGACGCCGGAACGCCGATGTTTTTCGGTCACTTCGTCCCTCGGTTTGAGCGTCGCCAGCACAGTTATGTGCAGTGCTGTGGTATCCGGCACGGGGTCTACGATGGAACGTCACGAACGAGAGATGGGTGAGTACGGGGCGGAGACCGAACGAACCGCGGACATCGCGGAAATGGAAATCACGGAGCCAACCCTGACGTGGCTCGAAGTCTCACAGCCACAACAGCCGATTCCGCTCGGAGAAAACGACAGGATCCTCGACAGTCGGTTCAACGAGCAACACGACTTGTGGGAGGTACTGCTCCTTGCACTCCCGGACAAGGAAGAAGAATCGTAGTTACAGCATGTCCTTCTGTTTCAGCCCCTCGATGAGGTCATCGACGAGGGCGTCGACGTCGGCGTAGGGGAAATCCTGTGCATCGTTCATCTTCGTCGCCAGTTCCATCGCGGTAAAACTGGTGTCGCCTGCTTCGAAACGCGTTCCGGGACCGTTCGGCAGCGCCGGAACGAGTTCCATCGGGTTGCTGACGGGGTAGTCTGCGCCTTCGAATGCGTCGTGAAACTGCTGTCGGAATTCCGTTTCTTTGTCAGCCATGTCCGCCATTGTGTGAGTAAACGGCAAAAACGTTCCGGAACCACGATACACTCGTTGTGAGTTTATTCTCCGGTTCAGAGAGGTTTATACGGGGATAGGAAGGAGGTTCGGTATGGCATTCGACTTCGATTTCGAACTTCTATGTGAACTGACCGAAACGAACGGTGCGGCGGGGTACGAGGACCGAATTCGAGACATCGTTCGGCGGGAGTTGGAGGGCGAAGTCGACGAACTCCACACTGACGCGATGGGGAACGTCGTCGGGACGATAGAGGGGTCTGCGGACTACGACGTCGCAGTCGCTGCCCACATGGACGAAATCGGGTTCATGGTTCGGCACGTGAACGACGACGGGTTCGTTTCGCTCGACGCGCTCGGCGGATGGGACTCCCGCGTGCTGCGAGCGCAGCGCGTCGTCGTCCACACCGCGGACGACGACCTCCGGGGCGTCATCGGATCGGTCCCGCCGCACCTGCTCGACGGCGACGAGGGGGAAGAGGACGTCGAGGACGTTTACGTCGACCTCGGCCTTCCGGCGGACGAGGCGAACGAGCGCGTCTCCGTCGGCGATATCGTCACGATGGAACAGACGACGGTGCAGGTGGGTCAGAACGTCTCCGGCAAGGCGCTCGACGACCGGATCTGTCTCTTCGCCATGCTGGAGGCGGCAAAGCGGATCGAAAACCCTGACGCGACGATTCACTTCTGTGCCACTGTACAGGAGGAAGTCGGCCTCCGCGGTGCCACCGCGTTGGGCGTCGACGTGGATCCCGATCTCGCCGTCGCCCTCGACGTGACCGTCGCCAACGACTTTCCCGCGGTCAGCAAGGAGCGTGACTACGTGACCACTCTCGGCGACGGAACCGCGATAAAACTCAAGGACGGAAGCGTCGTCACGACGCCGAAAGTCCACCGCCGGATGCGCTCGGTGGCCGAGGAACGCGACATCCCGTACCAACTCGAAGTCCTTCCCTCGGGTGGCACCGACACCGCTGGATTCCAGAACACCTACGGCGCGAAACCGGTCGGCGCGATTTCGATTCCGACGCGCTACCTCCACACCGTCACCGAGAGCGCCAACGGCGACGACGTGTCGGCGACCATCGACCTCCTCACCGCTTTCCTCGAAACCGAGGACGGCAGCCACGATTACGCATTATAAACCCCACCTTTCAGCCACCACCTTTTACGACGGTCGCGGGAAGAGCGATGGCGAATGCCATCGCTCTTGCTGGCTCCCTGTAAAAGCTGGACCAAAAGCACTCCTCCCTCGCTCCACTACGTTCCGCTCGATCGTCGGCCCGGAAAATCGGAGATTTTCCGGTGAAGACGCTAGGGACAAGCGACTGTGTCTCCAAGCGTTCGAGAAGTTCCATCGCTTGCTCATCCCCGGGATTTGCGTCGATAGCCGATTTCTGGCGGTCGTCTCAATGGCCAACCGCTCCCTACGGTCGCTATTTCTCGGTGAGCGACCGGAGGGAGCGATAGGCTGGATGAAATTCCACGACAAGCGTACTCACCGTGAGCGAGCGAAGCGAGCGAACGGGCCGAGGAACCCCCGACGGAGCGACTGGAAGGAGCGACGGAAGTGGGGTGACGTGGTGCTTTTGGTCGAGCTTTTTCAGGGAGACGGTTCGTGGCGGGTCGATCCGACCCGCCACGAACGTTCGACCGTAGAAAAAGGTCGTAGGCAAACCAAAGTATTCAGTACCCACCGGTACTAACCCCCGGCCATGACAGATGGGGAAGCGGACGAATCGGTTACTCGACGTGGATTTCTCCTCGGTTCTGCGGGCGTCGTCGCGGCTGGTGCAGCCGGAACGGCGGCTGCACAGGAAAGCGGGACGACGAGTTCCGGTGGAAATAGCAGCTCGAACAGTAGTTCCGGCGGCGGCGGTGGAGCGACGAAACAAGTGATCGTCGGGCCGGGCGGCGACCTCACGTTCGACCCGGACAAGCTGACGGTGACGCCCGGAACGACCGTGAAGTTCGTCTGGAAATCGGACGGCCACAACGTCGTGCCCGAAAGCCAACCCGAAGGCGCTGGCTGGGAAGGGACGGGAAGCGCGAGCGAGTTGTTCGACACGGGCTACACCTACTCGCACACGTTCAGTACGGCCGGCGAGTACGCGTATCACTGTTCGCCGCACAAGAGCGCCGGGATGACCGGCACCATCACCGTTGGTGCTGCCGGCGGCGGTTCGTCGGAACCGGCGATTCCGGGCAACGCGAAGACGCTCGGCCTCGCCACCTCCGGTGCGCTAGCGTTCACCCTCTCGCTGGGCTACTTCTTCATGAAGTTCGGCGGGGACTACGGCGAGTCCATCGAGTAGCCTACTCCGCGTCCTCCGGTGTGTCGAAGTCGTGGAAGGCACGTCCCTTTTCCGTGCTCAGGATGTCCAAGCCAGCGGCCGCACCGCCGCCGACGGAGATCGCCGCCTGAATCTTATCGGAGCGGGCCGACCACCCGGCGGCGTAGGCGTTTTCGACCGTCGTTTCGTTGTCCATGTCCGTCTTCACCGTGCCGTCGTCGTTCAGTTCACAGCCGAGGTCCTCGGCCATGTCGCGTGACCGCCCGGTAGAGAAGATGACGTAGGCGGCGTCGTACTCGCCGTCGTCCGTTATAACGGTAAATCCGTCCTCCGACCGTTCGACGCCCGTTACCTCCTCGCCCTGCTTTCGTTCGACACCCTGTTCGTCCACCTGCTCGCGGGCTGTTTCCATGAACTCGCCGCCGTCGATGCTCTTGATTCCGAGGTAGTTGAACAGGTGGGCTGCGTGCATCGCGGTGTCATCCGTATCGAAAACGACCGTGTCGAGACCGTTTTTCGCGGTGAACAGTGCCCCACTCAATCCGGCTGGGCCGCCGCCGATAACAGCTACGTCTGACATACGGTGACAGCTACCACCCTAACGGGGATAAACTTCATCGCTCCAGCAAGTCCTTCGTCTTTCGATGTCGATATGCGAACATGGGTTCGAAGCCCACCTTCGCGAACGGACTTCCCGTTTCGCCGAGCGCCGGGAATCGGTAGTCCACCACGTCTCGAACCAGCGTTTTCCCGTCTCCGGCGTAGAACTGGTGGGTGTGTTGCCACTCGGGAAACGGTCCCCCGTCCATCTCGTCTCGAAACATCGCGGCCCCGTCCTCCTCCGTCCGCTGGACGATTGTCGAGGTCCATCGCTGGCGCGGCCCCGTTCCGAACGGTCGGAGCGACATTCGGATTTCCGTTCCCGCTTCCAGCACGTCCGGGTCAGAGTCCCCGTCCGGTCCGCGGACCTCCTCCACGCGGAGGTTCATCCACTCCGGTGTCAACGCTTCCAAGCCGTCCACGGTCGAGTAGAACCGCCAGACCTCATCGAACGGCGCATCGACCCACACTTCGCGCTGATACGTGGCCATCGTTTCGGATTCCGTCCCTCGGCTTAAACGTCTTATGCGCAACCAGTCCGACAGCGATTTATTTCGGTCCGCGTTCTACTCCCTGCATGCTCAGCCTTCGACTCGCCGAAATCACCGATGCCGCCGAAATCGCGGCCATCTACGCACCCATCGTCCGCGAGACGGTCATCTCGTTCGAGACGACGCCACCGGATTCCGAGGAGATAGCGGACCGGATCCGAGCGACACTCCCGACCTATCCGTGGCTCGTCTGTGAACTGGACGGGGACCTCCTCGGATACGCCTACGCCGGGTCCCATCGCTCGCGCGAGGCGTATCAGTGGTCGGTGGACGTTTCCGTGTACATCCACTCCGAGTATCGCCGGTCGGGGGTCGGAAAGGGACTCTATCGGGCGTTGTTCTCGCTTCTCGAAGCGCAAGGATTCTACAACGCGTACGCAGGAATCGCGCTCCCGAACGCGGCCAGCGTCGGCCTGCACGAATCGCTCGGCTTCGAACACGTCGGAACGTACGAGGACGTGGGGTACAAAAACGACGCGTGGCGGAGCGTCGGCTGGTGGCAACGGACGCTACGATCTCACGACGAAAGCCCCGAGCCACCGCGTCCCGTTACGGAACTCCCGGAGAAAGCCGTGACTGATGCGTCGAACGATGGTCGAGAACCGATACGAGTTACTTGAGGCGCTCTTGAAGGAACGACGGATGGGCCGCGGTCACGCCATCGATGGTGAGAATTTCGTCGCTGATGACGCTCCCGACGGCGCCGCCGTTCGGCGCACGCACTTCGGCCATCAGCATGTGGTCGCCGCTGCAGGTGTAGAGCGTGTCGATGTCCGCCAACTCCTGTAGCGCTCGGGTCGCCTCGACGTAGCGTTCGCTTTCGACGTCGATACCGACGAGCGCGATGCTCTGGCTGGACAGCTTTTTGGGGTCTATCTCCGCCGAATAGCCGACGATGACGCCCTCGTCTTCGAGCTTCTCGATGTATTTTCGAACGGTCGGTTTCGAAACACCGGCCCGATCCGCTATCTCCGAGTACGACGCCTGTGCATCGTCCTCTAACACGCGGAGAATCCGGTCTTCGGTCGATTCCGTGCTCATGTTACCGGTATGTTTCCCGCACAGGAAAAAATACCTTGCGAAGTGAAAAACACATTGACGGCCACGAAAACCTTGTTCGAAACGTCGAGAACGGTGAAACGAGATTACTTGTGCCGGTCGAGCAGGTCGTAGCTACGCTCCCACTCGTAATCGTCGTCGAAGTACCGCTCCGCGAGCGGCGTTTCCGGCATGTCGCCCGTCGACTGTTTCTCCTGCTGGTAGGAGGGGCGCTCGTCGTCCACGTAGAAGCGACCGGTAAGGACCTTGCCCTCGTAGAGCGCGTCCTCGGCGTCGTGCATCGCTTCCATCGCCTCACGGCGGTCGTGGATGTCGAAGTCGTAGTCGTCGCTGTCCTGCACGTCGATGTACGGGACGTACTGCTTTGCGTCCTTGTTCCACGTCGGACACTGCGTGAGGAAGTCCACGTGTGCGAACCCGTCGTGTTCCATGGCCTCGGCGAGGATTTCCTTCGCCTGATTCGGATTGACGGCCGCCGTTCGCGCGACGTACGTCGCACCCGAGGTCAGCGAGAGCGAGAGCGGTCGAATCGGGCTCTTCGCGTTTCCGCGCGGTTGGGTCTTCGACTTGTGACCTTTCGGCGACGTGGGCGACGTCTGCCCCTTCGTCAGTCCGAAGATCTCGTTGTCGAAGACGATGTAGGTCATGTCGTGGTTCTCACGAGCCGTGTGCATGAAGTGGTTCCCGCCGATTCCGTAGCCGTCTCCGTCACCGCCGGCGGCGATGACTTCGAGGTCGGGGTTGGCGAGTTTGGCCGCGCGCGCGACCGGCAGGGACCGCCCGTGGATGGAGTGGAAGCCGTAGCTCTGGAAGTAGCTCGAAAGCTTCCCGGAACAGCCGATACCCGTGACGAGGAGCGTTTCGTCTGGCGTTCGGCCCACCTCGGGCATCGCCTGTTTCAGCGCCTTGAGGACGCCGAAGTCACCACAGCCCGGACACCACGTCGCCTGCGGTTCGAGGCTGGGCGTGAACTCGTTCACGTCGATTTCTCGTTCTTCTTCGATTGCGTTGAATACACTCATTTTCAGTCACCCGTTGCGGATTCGATGCGCGTGTTGTGCGCTGGCTCGGCACTGCCGTCGAGTCGTGCTTCGAAGCCGTCTACGATGTCGGTCGGCTCGAACGGGTTGCCGTCGTATTTCAGCAGGCTGTACAGTTTGTCGCCGTGCTTGCCGGTCGCCGCCTGAATGTGGCGGCGGAACTGTGCCGTGGCGTTCATCTCGACGACGAGTGCCTCGTCGACGTCTTCGAGGAACGCGTTGACCTCGTTCTTCGGGAACGGCACCATGTCGCTGACGTTCATGGCCTTGACCGAGTGGCCGTCCTCGTTCAGCATGTCGACTGCCTCTTCGACGGCACCCTTCGTGCTACCGAAGTTGAGGATGGCGTAGTCAGCGTCGTCCTCGCCGTAAGCGGTCTGGTGGGACTCATCCATCGAGTCGAGATCATCGCGGATCGCGGTGAGCTTCTCCATCCGTCGGTCCATCTGCGTGACGCGGTTGTCCGCATCCTCGCTGATGTGACCGGCCTCGTTGTGTTCGTTACCGGACGCGAGGAAGTTGCCGCCCTTCTGTCCCGGAAGGGACCGCGGGCTGACGCCGTTCTCGCCGTCGTAGCGGTAGCGCTTGAACCGACCGGCGAGGCGCTCGCCTTGCTCGATTTCCTCCTCGGTTACGACTTCGCCGATGTCCGGATTCGGCTCGCGGTCGAACGTGGATTCCGGAACCGTCTCGTGACCGCCGGAGAGTTTCTGGTCGTAGAGGATGATGCTCGGAATCTGGTAGTTGTACGCGAGTTCGAACGCCTTTCGCGTCTGAATGTACGATTCACGCGCATCACCCGGCGCGAAGACGACGCGGTTCGAGTCGCCTTGACTCGTGTACAGGACGTGTTCGAGGTCGCCCTGTTCCGGCTTCGTCGGCATCCCCGTGGAGGGGCCTGCGCGCATCGATTCGACCAACACGATGGGCGTCTCAGTGATTTCCGCGAGTCCGAGCGGTTCGGACATCAGCGCGAATCCGCCACCGGACGACCCGCTCATCGCCTTTGCGCCCGCGTGGCTCGCACCGATTGCGAGCGAGGCGGCGGCGATTTCGTCCTCGACCTGTTCGGAGATTCCGCCGAGGTCGGGGAGGTGCTGGGTCATGATGGTGAACACGTCGGTCCACGGTGTCATGGGATATCCGGCGATGAACCGGCATCCCTCGTCGATGGCACCGTAGGCGATACCGTGACTGCCGGAGACCAGAACTTGGTCGTCGTCGTAGTCGCTCTCGGGGACCGTGACGCCGACGTCCGTGTCGTAGTTCTCCTGGAGGTCCTCGTACGACGCGCGGAGAACCTCGAGGTTCGGCTCGAGGATCTTCTCCGGCATGGCTTCGCTCATCAGCTCTTCCACGATATCGAGGTCGAGACCGATGATGGCGCACGTCGCGCCGATACCAGCCGTGTTCCGCATGATTTCACGGCCGTACTCCTTGGCGAGTCCGCGAAGGTCCAAGTCGAAGACGTGCCAGTTGTTCTCCTCGACACGTTCTTCGAAGTCCGGGACGTCGTCCGTGTCGAGCAGTCCCGAATCGTAGATGATAACGCCGCCTTCGCGGAGTTCGTCCAAGTTCTCCGTCAGGGGTTTTATCTCTTCGTTGCCGTAGTAGGCTTCTTCCTGTGGATTCCGCGCGAAGCTGTCTCCGAGCGCGAGGAGGAAGTTGTAGTTGTCCCCGCGCGATTTGACTTCGTGGTCTCCCGCGCGAATCTCCACGTAGGTGTGGCCGCCGCGAATACGCGACGGATAGTGCCGGTGCGTGAATACGTGTAACCCTGCTCGCATGAGGGCTTTTGCAAAGTTCTGACTCGTCGAGTCGATTCCGTCTCCGGAACCGCCTGCGATTCGCCAGATGAGTTCGTCATCCGTCATAATTGAAGCTCCTGGCCTCCCGGCCTGGTGGATAAGAGTTGAGTCGCTAGGTGGTAAAGCCTTTGCCATAGATTAGCAAGGAACTATTGTGATAGATGCCCCGTAGCGGCTGATTTCGGGCGTTTCGCGTGAAAAAACTTCCTATTTATTAATGGATAACTGAACGTCAATTAGGAGGCTATTGCGGATAACTTACTCGTTGCGTTGTTTTCTCTTTCTACTATTTCAATATAAGAAATAGGATAAATCAAATAACTTTTTAAAGTAAAAGGATACAAAGTCCGTCGAACGAATGAATCGAGTCGTTTCAAGCACCCTCGTGCTACTACTTCTCGCCACGTCGGTTCTCCCGCCAGTAACGACGGCAAACGAACCGCCCCTCGCAGACGCTGGACTCGACCAGCACGTCTCGCGCGGAAGCACAGTTCTCCTCGACGCAACCGGCTCTCACGACCCGGACGGAACTATCGAGCGATACGACTGGTCGATAGAAACCCGCGGCGGGCGAACCATCACACCGAATTGCCCGAATTGCTCTCGAACCCGATTCCGACCGAACGCCGTCGGGACGTACATCGTTTCCGTGACGGTTACCGACGAGGACGGCGCAAAAAGTCAGGACACACTCTACGTCACCGTCTCCCCGGGAGCGAACCCGGAGGTGGATGTCTCGGGTCCGGAAACTCCTCGGGTAGGAGAGCAAGCCGTCTACTCCGCGACCGTCGATGCCGGTTCCGCTCCGCTCGACCACATCGTTTGGTCGCTCGACGGGACGACGATCGCAACCGATTCGCTTTCGGAAGCAAACGATGTCGACACCATCACGAGATCGTTTCCGAACACCGGTACACGAACCATTACCGCCACCGTTTACGATTCGGACGGGCAAACCGATACCGAATCGTTCGACCTGTCTATTCGACGGAGTCGAAAACAACCTCAACCGACGCCCGATTCTCCCTCATCTACCCCAATCGCTGAGGAATACTTGCCGACGATTACCGGCGACGAGGTAGTTACAGGGACGCGGCCGCTTCGAGGGTCCTACAGTGTGCAATCCGCACCCAGTTCGAGCCACGTTCGTTCCGTTAGTTGGTTCGGGGATGGCGCTCGACTTGGAAGCGGGAGATCGATCACGACCGATTGGGAAACGGGGGACCATTCCTTGTATGCGATGGTCACATATTCGGATGGATCCAACGACATCGCCCGCTTTTCAGACGGGTCAACGACCGTTGTCGCCGACCCCAAACCCAGCGTCGAGTTGCCATCGCTGGACAGTTACGGTGCAGTTTCCGGCCGCGCTACTGGGTCGGATCCGTACGATAACCTTCGGTCGGTACACGTCCGACTCGGCGGAACGGAGATCGGCCATACCAAGATGGATGCCACTTCTCCCGGGAGAATGCAGCGCTATCGGACGGTGTCGTTCGACTCCCAAAAGTTCGAAGCAGGGAAGCAGTACACGCTCACCGTGACCGCCGTCGACACACGAGGGCAAACGAGTACGCTTGAACGAACGCTAACTCCCGCAAAAATGCCGGAGATCATCCAGTCAGGCTTCGTGAAAAACAATGTCGACTCGTACGACGAGCGGATCGATCCGAAGCGGTACACTGCACACCACGTCACGAAGATAGATCTGAATGGAGTTGATCCGGAGGATGTTCGAATTGTACCGGTTGGAGAACGTCGCTATGTGAAGAAAATAGATCAATCTCGGAGACAAAAAGACGGTGATTTGATTATAGATTCTCATTTTTCAGGGAAATTCCCAAAAAATTACAGAATGAGTAGAGATTATAACATAGTGAATGGAAAGACAGGGAATCTCGAAAAATCATTTACAAAAGAGTTCACACTTCGTGTAAAACCGAGCTCTCCTGAAATCCGTCTGACAGTTATCAACGATGGGACAACCGGTTACAACCCATCAGATTGGGGAATGGTTGTTGATGCGAGCGATTCTTTTGACCCGGATGGTTCAGAGTTAAAATTCACTTGGAAAAAGGGTGCCGAACCGATTACACCCGATAACATGACTGCGAAATTTCGATCGGTCGAGTTTGCTGAGCTAGAAGTAGAGGATGAATATGGCCTCACCTCTCGTCGCCAGTATAATTTCCTCGATGACTACGTACCGAACGTCCAAGACGTTACTGTCCTATCGGAAGGACCCTACAAACCGAACGATACAGTACGTTTGCGAGTTACTACGGATCAGTATCAATTCAGTAAAAACAGCTATCATCTATACTACAAACTGGGGCTGTCTATCGAAGGTGCCACGGGGACTGTTGATAATTGGCAGAAAAGAGTGATCTCTCCGGATGAGATTAACATTAGCGACCCGCGATTCTACACTGGTGTCGTGGAAATCCCTGCGTCTGAACTTTTTGACCCGAGTGAGCGTCCGAAACTCCGAGTCTATAATCAAGACAAACCGGAGACGAATAAAGAGGTCGAGATCCCGGAGGTTGAGGTGTTACGGGCATACGGAACAGTCTGGAAGAATCCTCGAATAAAGAGTACGGAGTATCTGGTCAAACGACCGACTTATAAGTGGAAACTCGCAACGTCGCCCTCGAAACGCGACAACTACCTTTCGAAGGGGTACACGATTGACTCGAAGAGTCGTGACGGCTTCGAATATACTCTTGAAGAGCGCAAAAAGGTGGAGGATGCGAAATACGAGGATGTAGATCGTTCATTCTCGAATGAACTACAGCAGTCCGCATTCCTACAAGGACATCCGGACTGGTGGTCCACGGGTCGTGAAGCGGAAAAACACACTTACACGACCACCGAACACGAATGGCGCGATTCGAAATCGGGCAGAGGAACATTCACTGGAAGAACGCGCCGGGTACAAACGCACCCACCCGAGTATCGAACGTTGAAGGAATATGCTCACGAGTACAGAGTGGAGAAAACGGGAACGAGAACGGTCCGGAAGACAAAGCAAGTCGAAGTGACGAAAACGGATACGAAGTACGTGATGCAGTGCAGTCCGTACGGAATCTGCCTCGAAGTCCCGGAGGAGTACACGTACACGACGACGGTCACGAGAACCTACACGACGACAGAGGAGTACACGTATACGGTGCCCAGGACGAGCACCTACTGGTCGTACCAAAAGTTCCATTTCGATGATTGGGCCACGGGGAATCGAAAACGAGTGAAGGTCGAGGACGCCGAATACAAGACGCAGTATCGGTTCGAGTATTCGGAACGGCATACCCGCGTCGACTACACCTACGGTGTACAAACTCGAGAAAAGGTTCGAGATGCTCAGTACGAGTGGCAACAAAAGTCCACCACGGCGAAGCGGGACGTCGCGATGTCGCTCACTCAAGCTGACAACTGGCGAATCGGAAGCTATCGTCCGAAAATAACATGGAGTCTGAAGAAACCGACCGGTACTAAAACTGCAACTGTTGACCATTATCTGGAAAAGGATACCGTCGTGATGACCTATGTGACTGCAAAAGTAAATGTCGTTCAGCAGTACGTCACCCAAGGTGGAGAGATTCGGAATGATACGGTAGGTGATAAAGTCATCAGTCAATCATATTATGGATTGTTGACTAAAAGTGAAATGAAATATCAATTGTTGATTCATGATGAGGAGACGAAGAATAGCTGTAATGGAGAAACGCACTGCATCACCTGACACATTAATTTTATATATTTTCAAGATCCAATCTGCTATATGAGATGTGAAGTGAAAACTTTCGTTGGTTTAATGCTACTTCTACTGTTGGTATCAGTTTCAGTAGTTGCTGCTGGCTCTGACACAATAAACGCCTCTGACTGTTCAGTATCGAAGGTCGGAAAGGAGAGAACACTACAATCTCCTCGAGGCATTTGTGTCAAATCAATAATGGTTGGGGAGGTATTTCATGTTTCAGTTCGGAATCCCTCATCCAGATATTTACAGAATGCTGGGTTCGTCATTTATGTTGATGATACGCGGTACACTCGGAGCTTCTTCGATCTTCAATCAGGTGAAAATGTCTCCAAGCATATCCAGATAACAGATGGATTAGATGCCGTCAAGAACAACCATACCGTGACAATTTCAACCGTGGGAAAGTATACCACCTACAACTTCACCAAGAAGATCAACGCATCATCAACACAGGAAATTCCGACTCCATATATCGAAAACGTCACGGTAGCTGATGGAATGATCGATGGCGAACCGTCCGCTGTGGCCTACGTGACGCTGGTCAATCCATCTATACGACGATATCCGACGAAGTTGTTCGTCCACACTATTGGAACGGACGGCAGTTACTATACACCGTCACCACAACCCAACAATTCGACGACAGTGAAGGTCGAACTGCTCGATGAGCGTGGGTCGAAGATTGCGGGCGAAGTTCGTCTGTACACCGGCAACCTCACGAACAAGCAGGGTGGACTCGACCAGGTCGGATTCGTCGGGAAAGCAGGAGAGGGGACGAAACAGTGGAACGAATCGTTCCAGCCGGTTCGTCCAACGTGGATGAACAACCACTACGAGTACGAAAACGACACGTACTCCCAAAGTCTCGGTGAAAAGCTGAGTGGGAACCGCGAAGTTGCTGGGATTCCGGTGTTCTACCTCGGGATGATCGTCCTCGTCGGTGTGTTTTTCATTCGACGCTGGCGATAGAACCTCCGGAGTGGGTTATCGACTGGTCTATCGACCGGTCTCTTCCTTCGTCCGAATGATTTGGCGCATGTTGAGGAAGATGTCACGCGGCGTCGTCTCCTCGTTCGGGTCGAACAGGTCGCTGACCCGGTAGAGCATCGCGGCGACCAGTTTGCTCTCGCTCGACTCGCCGCGGATGTCGTCGCCGATGTCGCGGAGCGTTTCCATTCGCTCTTTGTCGGGGGCGAACGGTTCGGATTCGCCTGCCATCGTTTACTCCCCTTGCTGTCGGCGGCGGTTGATGATACCGACGTTGTTGGCGACGTTTTCGGTCAGGGTGCGGAACGCACCTCCGGTGTCACTGTCGTCGTCGAGGACGATGGGGGTTCCTTCGTCGCCGCCACTTCGGACGGAGGGGTCGAGCGGAATCGAACCGAGGAAGGGCATGTCGTGGTCCTCGGCGAACTCGACTCCGCCGCCGTGACCGAAGATGTCGTGTTCGCTGCCGCAGTCCGGGCATTTGAAGGTACTCATGTTTTCGGCGATTCCGAGAACAGGGGTGTCGTGCTTGCCGAACATTTGCAGCCCCTTGTTCGCGTCGTCGATCGCGACCTGTTGGGGTGTCGTGACGATGACGGCACCCGTGACGGGGACGCTCTGAAGGAGCGTGAGCTGTGTATCGCCGGTCCCGGGCGGCAAGTCGACGACCATGTAGTCTAACTGGCCCCATTCGACGTCTTCCCAGAGTTGAGTGAGGACTTTGTGAACCATAGGGCCGCGCCAAATCACGGGGTCATCCTTCCCGGTGAGGAACGCCATGCTCATCAGTTTCACGCCGAACTTCACCGGCGGGACGAGTTGTTGTTCCTCGGTGGCTCGTGGTCGTTCGTTGGCATCGACCATTCGAGGAACGTTGGGACCGTAAACGTCGGCGTCGAACAGACCGACGCGAGCGCCGAGGTTAGCGAGTCCCGCGGCGAGGTTGACCGCGACGGTGCTTTTTCCGACGCCACCCTTTCCGGATGCGACCGCGATGATGTTTTTGACGCCGGGAAGCACTTGCTCTTCCGGCGAGAGTTGGGTATCGACGCGCGCCGAGAGTTCGGTATCGATCCCCTCGTCGCCGAGCGCTTCGCGGACGCGACTGGCGATCTCGGATTCGTGGGGTGCGTACGGCGCACCGAGCGCGAGTGAAATCCGTGCTGTCCACTCTTCGACCGTCACGTCGTTTACGAGGCCGAGAGAGACGATATCTTCGCCGAGGTCGGGATCCTCGACCGTTCGGAGAACGGTTCGAACGTCAGTTTCATCCATGTGATGACGTTACGGTTCGATTTGTCGATAAGGCTTGTGAAGGCGAAGGACGTGACTCTCCAAATAATGGGATCGGTTTCCACTAGCTCTGAGACGATACGTAATCGAATTCGGTTACATTCGGGGCACTTTCGCCCACGACTTTAAGAATCAGCGGGAATAAATTGGGATGATGCTCGAAGATTCGTTCGGGCGCGAAGTTACGGGGGTACGCGTTTCGCTGACCGACCGGTGTAATTTCGACTGCGTCTACTGCCACAATGAGGGGTTGGGAGACACGCGGGGACCGATGGAACCGGGTGACGACGAGATGGGTACCGACGACGTAGTTCGGTTTCTGGAGGTCGCCCGCGAGTTCGACGTCGGAAAGGTGAAGTTTACCGGCGGCGAGCCGATGCTTCGCGAGGATTTGGAGGAGATAATCCGTCGGACGCCGGACGGCATGGAAACGTCCCTGACGACGAACGGGACGTTCCTTCCAGGACGGGCGGAGGAACTTCGGGAAGCGGGTCTATCACGGGTAAACGTCTCACAGGACGCGCTCGACCCGCAAGATTTCGCGGAAGTGACCAAAAGCGGGGCGTACGACAAAGTGCTCCAAGGGGTTGAGGCCGCCCTCGATGCCGGACTCGACCCGGTGAAGCTCAACATGGTCGTCTTCGAGGCGACGGCAGGGTACGTTCCCAAGATGGTCGACCACGTCGCGGAGAACGATGGGTTGCAGTTGCAACTCATCGAGTACATGCCCGAGTTGACCGGTAACCCCGAGTGGGCCATCGACATCCAGCGGGTTCACGATTGGCTCGAAGAACAGGCGGACGAGATAGAAATCCGCGAGATGCACGGGCGGAAGCGATACTGGGTCGGAGACGGAATGGTAGAAATCGTCGATCCGGTGGAGAACCCGAGTTTTTGTTCGAATTGCCATCGCGTGCGCGTCACGCACGAAGGATTCCTCAAGGGATGTCTCAACCGCAACGACGACTTGCGGCCGATGGGCGAAATGACGAAATCCGAAATCCGGTCGGCGTTCCGTGAGACGGTGGCGAACCGGGTCCCGTACTACGGTGAGTACATGGTCCGAAACGACGACGGGGAGTGGGAGATAAACGACCGATACATCGACGACCAGTACATCGACGCCTGAGGGTGTTTTTGTTCGGGTTTCGTTCCGTTCTCGCTCCGTTCTCGTTCCGTTCTCGTTCCGGTTTCCTTCGCTATCGATGTTCATACTCGCCACGCACGCGAGGGCGACAAGGTTGATAGTACTCGCTTGCGGGGATTTTCGTATGCGACGCCGCTCACTGCTTTCGAAGGCGGGCGTATTTCTCGCCGGAAGTACGGCTATGTCCGTCGCCGGAAGTGGACTGGAGGGTCCCGAACCGTCGTATCGAATCCTCCCGGAGACGAAGTACGAAACGGGTGTATTCGTTCGGGAGGGGACGGACGACGGACCGACGGCTATTGTCGTCGGAGGGATACACGGGGACGAACAGTGTGGCTATCGTGCCGCGAACGATATCGCGCGGTGGCAAATCGACCGGGGGAAGTTAGTGGTGCTACCGAAGGCGAATCGGGTGGCGATTCGGAAAAACCGACGCGAGGGCGAACACGGTGACTTGAACCGCCAGTTTCCGACCGGCGAGGAACCGGAGACGGAGTTGGCCCGTGCCATCTGGAACATGGTCGAGCGACACGACCCGGACGTGGTTCTCGATTTACACCGGTCGGTCGGCATCTACGGCTATCACGAGTCGTCGGTCGGGCAGGTGATTTGGCCGACGGACGCCGGAAACGCGAGCGAGTACGCGAACCGGACGACGAAGGAGTTGAACGGGAGCGTCGTCCCGTGGTACATGCCGTTTCACGAGTATCGTCGCGGCGGCGAACTCGACGGGTCGAGACCGATGTTGGTGCACAAGGTGGCGGGCGAACTCGATTGCCCCGGGTACATCGTGGAGACGACGGAGTTCTTCCTCGATGCCGACACGCGCGTTCGATGGGAGCGTGCGGCGGCGACCGACCTCCTATCTCGTCACGGTATCGAACAGCGAGGGGACTCATGAATGGAACCGTGAACGTGCGTCGATTGTTCGGCGGGCGGGCCGTCTGGGGATGGTATCTCCTGTTGGTCGGTCCGGTCGCCCTCGGAGCGTTCGACACTCGATTGATGACGCCACTCGCCCTGCCGGGGTACGTCGCGCTCACCATCGGAAGCTCGTTCGGGAGTCGCCTGTTTCCGACGCTCGAACTGTGGGTGTTCTGGGGGCCGCTTCTCGTCGGTGCCTATTTCGTATCCGTGGCGCTTGCGGCGGCCTCTCATGCGGTTCGGGAGACATTCGTTGCGTTTAAATAGTAACCACCGGTAGATTGCAGTGCAGACACCTGTAGGGGCACGCGTCCCGAGTCCGGAAGGGCGAACATACACGAACGAGTGTGTCGAGGTAGCCTAGTCTGGCCCACGGCGCAGGGTTGCTAACTCTGTGGCGTCAAGCCTCGAGGGTTCGAATCCCTCCCTCGACGCTCCAAACTATCAACTATGAGTAGCGAACAACCACAGGACGAAGACGACGACCTTCGGTACTTCGTCCGCATCGGGCAAACTGACCTCGATGGGACGAAGACCGTAGAGCGGTCCCTCTCCGGAATGAACGGGATCGGTCGTCGAACGGCCCGAATCGTCGCCGAGGAGGCGGACGTCGACCGAACGGCGACGTTCGGCCGACTCGACGAGGACGACATCGAGCGCGTCGTCGAGGCCGTCGAAAATTACGCCGACGAAGTTCCTGAGTGGCTCACGAACCACCGAAAGGAATACTTCTCCGGCGAGACGACCCACGAGACTGGTAACGACCTGTCGATGTCCCGACGTCGGGACCTCAACAGGATGCAGATGATCGACTCCTACAAAGGCGTCCGACACAAGCGTGGACAGAAAGTTCGCGGTCAGCGAACCAAGTCCACGGGTCGTACCGAGGGTACGATCGGTGTCAACGTCGAGGAGATCAAAGAGGCCGCGGCGGCCGAGGAAGAGGGTGACGAATAATGTCCCTTCCCGGTGAGAACACCAAGTTCTACGAGACGCCGAATCACCCGTTCCAGGGCGAGCGCATCGCCGAGGAACACGGTCTGATGGACCGATACGGCTTGAAGAACAAGGAAGAGCTCTGGCGAACCCAGAGTGAACTTCGCAACTACCGCCGCGAGGCACGGTCCCTTCTCGGGGACATCTCCGGCGACGAAGAGAGCGAAAGCGACGAGTTCCTGTCGCGCCTGAAGCGACTCGGCATCCTCGGCGATGGCGACGAACTCGGCGACGTTCTGCTCCTCGACATCACCGACGTGCTGGAGCGCCGTCTCCAGACCGTCGCGTACCGAAAGGGTCTCGCCCACACGCCGAAACAGGCGCGTCAGTTCATCACCCACGGTCACGTGACGGTGAACGGTCAGCGCGTGTCGGTTCCGTCGTACAAGGTCGAGATCGACGAGGAGGCCGACATCTCCTTCGACGAGCACAGCCCGCTTGCGGACGAACTGCACCCCGAACGGTCGGAGGGTAACGAATGAGCGACAACGACGAGAAATGGGGCATCGCCCACGTGCACGCATCGTTCAACAATACCATCATCACCATCACGGACCAGACCGGTGCCGAGACGATCGCGAAGTCGTCCGGCGGGACGGTCGTCAAGCAGAACCGTGATGAGTCCTCGCCGTACGCGGCCATGCAGATGGCCGAGACGGTCGCCGAAGAGGTCAAAGCGGCTGGCATCGACGGCCTGCACATTCGCGTGCGCGGCCCCGGTGGCAACCTGCAGCAGAATCCCGGTCCCGGTGCGCAGGCGACGATTCGAGCGCTCGCCCGTGCCGGCATCGAAATCGGTCGTATCGAGGACGTGACACCGATTCCGCACGACGGTACCCGCGCACCGAAAGGTAGTGGATTCTAAACCATGACCGAAGACTTCGACGTAGAGTTCATCGACCGCGGCGAACGCAAGGCGCGATTCCTCGTCCGCAACGTCACTCCGGCGTTCGCGAACGGGATTCGCCGAGCGATGATAGCGGACGTTCCGACGCTGTCCATCGACACGCTCCGAGTCATCGAGAACTCCTCGGTGATGTTCGACGAGCAGATCGGACTGCGTCTCGGACTCGTTCCGCTGACGACGCCGCCCGGGGAGTTCGAGGAGGGCGACACGGTAACGCTCAGCCTCGACGTTTCCGGGCCGGGAACCGCGTTCTCGGGCGACCTCATCAGCTCAGACGAGATGGTGCAGCCCGCCGACGATAACGTTCCGATCATCGACCTGAAAGAGGGTCAGCGTCTCGAACTCGAAGCCGACGCGATTCTCGGTTCGGGGAAGGACCACGCCAAACACCAAGGTGGCGTCGCGGTCGGCTATCGTCACCTGCAGCGCGTCGAAGTCGTCGGCGACCGGGACGAGTTCGGGGAAGAGGAACCCCAAATCCTTCGCGGAACCATCGAAGACGATGGCGAACTCGTTCCGACGGAGACGTTCGACCACGACCTCACTCAGCGGTTCCCCGGTAAGGAAGTCGAGGTTCACGACGTTCCGAACGCCTTCGTGTTCGACGTGGAAAGCGACGGCTCGTTCACCGTCGAAGAGCTGGTGACGCAGGCCGTCGATTCGCTCACCGAACGTGCGGACGAACTCGAACAGGCAATTCAACTATAACCATGACCGGCCCTTACAACCTCCCTGACGAGTCCGCCGATTCGACGGAGAGTTTCGACTCCCGGAATCGCCGGACCCGCGGACGATGGACGTTCGTGGAAGCCGAGGCGTCCGCCTCGGCAATCGAAAGTGGTTTTAAGGGCCACGGACAACACTGTGTTGCCCGCGAGGGTACGCACGTGTTCTCAGCGTGCAGGGATAGCCAAGTCTGGCCAACGGCGCAGCGTTCAGGGCGCTGTCTCGTAGGAGTCCGCAGGTTCAAATCCTGCTCCCTGCACTTCAGTTCTCAGTACTTGGAGGAAGTAGCATGAGTAAAACTAACCCGAGGCTCAGTAGTCTCATCGCCGAACTCAAGTCGGTGTCCCGTGATTCGGACGCCGACGTGTGGACCGACGTTGCAGCACGCCTCGAGAAACCACGGAGTACGCACGCGGAGGTCAACCTGGGCCGCATCGAGCGGTATGCACAGGAAGACGAGACCGTCATCGTACCCGGCAAGGTTCTCGGTAGCGGCGTCCTGCAGAAGAACGTCACTGTTGCTGCGGTCGACTTCTCGTCGACTGCGGAAACGAAGATCCAGCAGGCAAACGGCGAACCGATCCAACTCGAACAGGCAATCGAACAAAATCCCAGCGGTTCCGACGTGCGGGTGATTCGATGAGCATCGCAGAATTTGACGCAGATGTCGTCGTCGACGCGCGCGACTGTATCCTCGGTCGCGTCGCGAGCAAGGTTGCACAGCGTGCGATGGACGGCGAGACGATCGCCGTCGTCAACGCCGAGCAAGCTATCATCACGGGCGGCAAACAGGACGTATTGAACAAATTCGAGACGCGCTTCAATCTCAGCTCCGATCAGGGGCCGTACTATCCGAAGCGCCCGGACATGCTCGCAAAGCGCTCGATTCGGGGAATGGTCCCGTACAAGAAGCCACGGGGGCGCGAAGCCTTCGAGAACGTGCGTGTCTACGTCGGTAACCCGTACGACGAGGACGGCGAAATCCTCGACGGAACGTCGCTGGACCGACTCTCGAACATCCGCTTCGTCCAGCTGGGCGAAGTCAGCGAATACCTAGGTGCTAACGTCACATGGTAACGAACACGAGCGGGAAGAAGAAGACGGCCATCGCTCGCGCCACGGTTACGGACGGCGAGGGTCGCGTACGGATCAACTCGAAGCCAGTCGAACTGGTGGAGCCGGAGATGGCTCGCCTCAAGATGCTCGAACCGTTCCGCATCGCGGACGACGAGCGAGAGGAAGTCGACGTTGAAGTGAGCGTTTCGGGTGGCGGAATCACCGGACAGGCAGACGCCGTCCGCACCGCCATCGCGCGCGGTCTCGTCCAGTACATGGGTGACGCCGAACTCCGTGATGCGTTCATGGAGTTCGACCGTTCCCTGCTGGTCAACGACGTCCGCCAGTCCGAACCGAAGAAGTGGGGCGGCCCCGGTGCCCGCGCCCGCTACCAGAAATCCTACCGCTAAGGTGATTACCCCATGATGATCCCAGTCCGGTGTTTCACGTGTGGCAACGTAGTGAGCGAACACTGGCAGGAGTACAAGGCGCGCGCCGAGACACAGATGGGCAACGAAGACCCCGGTAAGGTCCTCGACGACCTCGGTGTCGAACGCCACTGCTGCCGGCGGATGATCGTCGCTCACAAAGACCTCGTGGACATCGTCGCACCATACCAGTAATGGCTCAACAACGATACTCCCGATACGAAAAAGCACGAATCCTCGGTGCACGCGCACTGCAGGTTTCGTATGGCGCACCCGTCCTCATCGAGACGGACGAGTCCCAGCCGATACTCATCGCGGCGGAGGAGTACGACGCTGGCGCACTGCCGTTCTCCGTTCGGCGTGAGGAGGCGGAATGACGCGCATCGAAGCCGTTCGTTTGCGTGAGATACTCGACTCCCGTGGCAACACGACCGTCGAGGCGGACGTGCTGACCGAGAGCGGCGGCTTCGGCCGTGCTGCCGCGCCGAGCGGCGCGAGCACGGGCGAGTACGAAGCCATCGAACTCGACACGAACGAGGCGATCGCATCCGCCCGTGAACTCGCGGTTCCGCGCCTCGAAGGGAGCGTCTACGTCGGCGACCAGCGCGACGTGGACCGGACCCTGCGTGCCGCGGACGGAACGGACAACTTCTCCGAAATCGGCGCGAACAGCGCCGTCGCCATCAGCATGGCGGCCGCGAAGGCCGCGGCCGACGTGCTCGGCGCACCGCTCTACCAGCACCTCGGCGGTGCGTTCCGCGGCGACAACTTCCCGATTCCGTTCGGGAACGTTATCGGGGGTGGCGAACACGCCGCCGACGCCACGGCGATCCAGGAGTTCCTCTCCGCGCCGGTCGGCGCACCGAGCGTCCAAGACGCGGTGTTCGCCAACGCCGCCGTCCATCAGGAAGTCGCGGACATCCTCGATGAACGCGGTATTCCCTCGGCGAAGGGCGACGAAGGCGCGTGGGCACCGTCCATCGACGACGACGATGCGTTCGAAGTCATGCAGGAAGCCGTCTCGACCGTCTCCGACGAGTTCGGATTCGAGATTCGATTCGGTCTCGACGTGGCCGCGGCCGAGATGTACGATGCCGACGCCGACGAGTATCAGTACCGCGACCGGACGCGCTCGACCGACGAACAGATCGAGTACATCGCCGACCTCGTGAACGAGTACGACCTCGCATACGTCGAGGACCCGTTGGACGAGAACGACTACGAGGGATTCGCGAAACTCACCGACAAGGTGGGTGACAGGACCCTCATCTGTGGTGACGACCTGTTCGTCACCAACGTCGAGCGACTCTCCGACGGCATCGAGAAGGGTGCCGGAAACAGCATCCTCATCAAGCCGAATCAGATCGGCACGCTTTCGGACGCGTTCGACGCCGTCGAACTCGCGGTCGAGAACGGGTACGACCCGGTCATCTCGCATCGAAGCGGGGAGACCGAGGATACGACGATTGCACACCTCGCCGTAGCGACCGACGCGCCGTTCATCAAGACGGGTGCGGTCGGTGGCGAGCGAACCGCCAAACTCAACGAACTCATCCGAATCGAGCAGAACGTATCACGATTATGAGCGATAACGATTCCGAACAGGTAGAAGAAGAAACGGACGGTCTCGACGCCGCGGAAGAGGAGATCGACGCGGAACCGACCGGCGAGTCCGGTGCGGAACCCGAAGTCGACCCTGACGAAGACGTCGCCGCACAGGCGGACGAGACCGAAGAAGAAGACGAACCACAGTTCGACGAGGACGTTCTCGGCGACGAGGAGGCGGACCTCCTCATCCCCGTCGAGGACTACCTCGGCGCCGGTGTCCACATCGGTACGCAGCAGAAGACCGAGGACATGGAGCGGTTCATCCACCGCGTTCGAACGGACGGCCTGTACGTCCTCGACGTGAGCAAGACGGACCAGCGAATCCGCACGGCGGCGAACTTCCTCGCCGACTACAACCCCGAGCAGATTCTGGTCACGTCCTCGCGCCAGTACGGTCGTTTCCCGGCCGAGAAGTTCGCCGACGCGGTCGGCGCTCGCGCTCGTACGGGTCGATTCATCCCGGGCACGCTGACGAACCCGAAGTACGACGGCTACATCGAACCCGACGTCGTCGTCGTCACCGACCCCATCGGAGACGCACAGGCGGTCAAGGAGGCCATCACGGTCGGCATCCCCGTCATCGCCATGTGTGACTCCAACAACAGCACGAGCAACGTCGACCTCGTCGTCCCGACGAACAACAAAGGTCGCAAAGCGCTGTCGGTCGTCTACTGGCTGCTCGCCAACGAGACGCTCGACCGCCGCGGTGCCGAACCCGCCTACTCGCTCGACGACTTCGAGAGCGAGATTTAACCGTCGAGTTTTCGGCTCGAACTGCGCCGTTTTCCGATTCGCTCGCCGGATAGCGACCGCTTCCGGTCGTGATACGATTTTGAACCCTCCGAATGATGACCTAAAAACGGATTTCCTCGCGTCTCAGTCGAGTGACTTCTGCATCTCCGCTTTGACGGCCCGAATGCTGGCTTCGAGTTCCGCGACGAGTTCCGTCTGGTGTTCGTTGGCGTCGGCGATGTTTTCGACCGAACTCGCCACCCGTCCGCTTCGGCGAACGCTGTCGTCGACGATGCTTGCGATCTCCTCCGCGCTCGCGGCTTGTTCGTCCGTCGCGTCCGCGATTTCCGTGATTCCCACGTCGGTTTCCTGAACGGCGGTGACGATGGATTGTTGGTTTTCGACGACGGTCTCTATCTCCTCGGTGGCCGCAACGATGCCGTCGTTGGTGGCTTCGACGCTCTCGACCGTGTTCAGTGCGGTGTCCCTGATGTCGTCCACGATGGTTTCTATCTGTTCGACGCGTTTTTTGGACTGCTCGGCGAGATCCTTGATCTCGTTCGCCACGACGGCGAAACCGTCGCCTTCCGCCCCGGCGCGTGCCGCTTCGATGTTCGCGTTCAGCGCGAGGAGGTTGGTCTGTTTGGCGATGTTGTCGATGACCTCCACGATTTCGTCGATTTCGTCGATACGATTTTCGAGTTCGTTCGCGTCGGTGACGACTTCCCCGGCGCTCTCGGATACGTCATCGACGGTGGCAAGCGTCCCGACCGCGGCGTCGGCGGACGTTTCCGCGAGGGTTTTCGTCTCCGTACTCTGACTGCTGACTTCCTCCGCGCTGGAGGCGATCTCCTCGATGGTCGCGCTGAACGTTGCGACCTCGGATTGGACGTCGTCGAGGTTTTGCGACTGGTCGCGTGCCAACTCCTGAATCGCTTGGGAGTCGTCGGCGACCTCCGACGCGGAATCCCGGAGTTCAGTCGCGGTGCTTTCCACTTCATCCGTCATCCGTTCTTGCAGGTTTTGCACGGTTTCCCGCTGTTCGATGATTTCGGTGACGCGGGTGATGACCTCGACGGCACCGACACAGTCGCCGCTCGGCGTGGTAATCGGGACGCCGAGTGCACGGCCGTGGAACGTCTCCCCGTTCGCCGAGGCGGCCGATCGAATGTCCGTCTCGCGGATTACTTCGCCGGTTCGGACGACGGCTTCCGCGAGCGTTTCGCTCTCCCCGTCCGTGCCGAACAGTTCGTAGGCGGGCATACCGATCGCACGACTCGCGTCGTACCCCGTGAGGTCCTCCGACGCCTCATTCCAGTGGGTTATCTTCCCGCCTTCGTCGATGGCGAACACGGGTTCGGGGAGTTGCGTCACGAGGCTTTCGAACGCATGCTGCCAAAACGCGCCGGCGTCGTCGTCACCGGGGTGAATACCGTTTTGTATCGAGTGTTCTGTTTCCATTGGTAGATTATGTGTTCAAATCGAAACGATCGATAGATATATAATTTTTCACTGGGAGAAACGACTCCGAGAACGGGCGAGGACACTCGAAACGTCGGAGACAGTCACTGGTTGCGACCGGTTCGACGCCGAGCGGACCGCAGTCCGAAAACCCTGTTACGTCCCGGTGCGGAGCCACGAACATGACCGTTTCCAGCGCCCCGGGGAAAGTGTATCTTTTCGGGGAACACGCCGTCGTGTACGGCGAACCCGCCGTTCCGTGCGCCATCGAACGCCGAGCGACAGTGACCGTCGAATCACGCGACGACGACCGCCTTCGCGTCAATGCGGAGGATTTGAGCCTCGACGGGTTTACCATCGAGTACGGTCGTGGTACCGACGAAACCCCGGACGTGGACGTCTCGGAATCGCTCGTTCGCGCGGCGACGGGGTACATCGACGCGTCCGTCGAGCAAGTCCGCGAAGCAACCGGGATGCCGGATGCGGGGTTCGATATCACCGTCGAGAGCGATATTCCGCTCGGTGCGGGACTCGGCTCTTCCGCCGCCGTCACCGTCGCGGCGATCGACGCCGCGACCCGCGAACTCGGCGTCTCACTGTCGAGCGACGAACTCGCCGACAGGGCGTATCAGGCCGAACTCGCGGTACAGGACGGCGAAGCGTCGCGCGCCGATACCTTCTGCTGTGCGACCGGCGGCGCGGTTCGCGTCGAGGGCGACGACTGCCGAAAGATCGAGGCCCCCGACCTTCCCATCGTCGTCGGCTTCGACGGCGGTGCGGGCGACACCGGAAAGCTCGTCGCGGGCGTCCGGGCGTTACGCGAGGAGTACGATTTCGCCGCAGAGACCGTGGAAAGCATCGGCGATATCGTTCGTCGGGGTGAACAGGTACTCGCCGAAGGCGACGTCGAGAAACTCGGGATGCTGATGAACTTCAATCACGGCCTGTTGGAGGCACTCGGCGTCTCCTCACGCTCGCTCGACAACATGGTCTGGGCGGCCCGCGATGCGGGTGCGCTCGGGGCGAAACTGACGGGTGCCGGTGGCGGCGGCTGTATCGTCGCCCTCGACCCGACGGACGAGACGAAGACGGCGCTTCGATTCACGCCCGGATGTGAGGACGCCTTCCGTGCGGAACTCGACACCGAGGGGGTGCGCGTCGAATGAGCCTGACCGTTCTCAAACTCGGCGGAAGCGTCATCACGGACAAGGACCGTCCCGATACGTTGGACGGTAAACGATTGGACTTCCTCGCGGATGCGGTGGCCGACGCGCGAACGGACGACCTCGTGCTCGTCCACGGTGCCGGTAGTTTCGGCCACCATCACGCGAGCCAGCACGGCGTGTCGAAGACGGTCGGAAGCGGCGATGTCGAAGCGGTAATCGACATCCACGGCGCGATGGAGACGCTCAACCGGTTCGTTCTCAGCCGCCTTCACGAACGCGGCGTCCCCGCCGTTCCCGTCCATCCCTTCTCCGTCGCGTCGCGCGATTCGAACGCAACCCTCACGCTCCCCGTTCAACAGATAGCCACGATGCTCGGCGAGGGATTCGTTCCGGTGCTGTACGGCGACGTCGTCGTTCACGAAGGCAAGGGAGTCACCATCGTCAGCGGCGACGAACTCGTCACGTCGGTTGCCAGCCAACTCGATGCGGACCGCGTCGGTTTCTGCTCGACGGTACCCGGCGTCCTCGACGAAGCTGACGCTGTGATTCCCGAAATCACCTCCTACGAAGCCGTCGAAGATGTCCTCGGTGAGAGCGAATCGACCGACGTGACCGGAGGCATGGCCGGAAAAGTGGCCGCACTGCTCGAACTCGGCGCACCCGCGTCGATTTTCGGGCCGGACGACGTGACGGCGTTCCTCGCCGGGAAGAATCCGGGGACGAAAATCGACGGATAGGAGAAGGGGAAAAGAAAAATCGAGAGGAGATAACAGCGGAAAGGACTCGTTTTACGCGCGGGACTGGCGAATCTGGCGTACGGCCGGGATGACCAGCCAGAAGAACACCATGCCGAAGATGGTGAGCCAGAAGGTCGCTTCGCGAAGGATGAGCGCGAGGTTTCCGTACATGTCCAGTCCGGTGGGAACCTCCCCGATAAGTTGCGTATCCTCGAAGCCGGGGGTCGTGTACCATCCCGAGAGAGTCATCCATGCAAGTCCTGCGGTGGCCGCGATGCCGAGTCCCTTTGCGAATTCGTCAGCCATTGTTAGACGGTTCGTCGGAGTCGTCTTTAGACTTTCCCATTCCCTCGGTACGGAACCGGGTCGAAAAGGCGTACACCACGGCACCGGCGGCGATGAGGAACAGGCCGAAGATGGCGAGCGGGAAGTCCACCTGCGGGAGCGGTGCGGTCGCTCGGTCGGTTGCCGAATCGAGAAGGATGAAGCCGAAGACGACGCCGAAGACGGCGAACATCGTCGAGAAGACGGTGACCGCCTTGTAGACGCGGAGCGGGACGACGACGTCGCGCGACCGGATTCCGCCGGGGTCGTCAGTCGCGTCGTCCTCCGATTCGCGGGTGGAGGCCGAGTAACGCCGCTCTTCGTCGTCGTCCCGAGATGAAGACATGGAATTGGAGTGGTGAGTGAATTACTTCGGCGGGCGAAGTCGGTAGTACCGGCGGTTCAGGCTGAACATGTACCCTTCGCGCATCGACTTCAACACCGTGTAGGTTATCGTTCCCGCGATGACGGGCACGAAGAACGCCAAGTCGAACGTCAGGTGCGCCGAGATGGGAAGCAGGTTCTTGATGGACAGCGCGCTGATGGTGGTGGCGAACGTGACGCCACCGACGCCGACCGCGGACCAGAACGGTTGTTCGACCGGCCGTCGTGCGCTCCCCTTGTTGAGGAAGGGAACGATGGCGATGAAGCCGACCACGACGACGTTGGCGACGACACCGTACGTCCGGTCCGCCATCAGCTTCTGTCCGCCGAGGATGGCGAGTTCGGGGTTGAGCGGACCGAGCTTCAGCAGGCCAAACGACCAGTAGAGATACCAGTCGGGCAGGATGATGGCCGGCGTCGAACTCGGGTCCGCCGGTGGACCGAGGTGCGGCGGGAGCGTTGCCGCGAGGAACAGGATCATTCCGATAAAGAAGCTCCCGATGGAGAGATTTCGAATCATCTCGTGGGGCCACGTCGGGAACGCCAGTACGTCACGTTCGACGTAACTGGACTCCTGTCGGAGGTCCTGGTCCTCGCGCCGGGAGCGCTCGAAGTATTCGTACGTCAGCCGGGAGAGCCCTTGCGTGCGCTGTTTCCGTTCGAGCCACGTCGGGGTCTCGTCGTCCGGCGGGACGATGCCGGTACCACTTCCGTCGGTTCGGGGTTGAGATTCGTTTTCGTCGGTCATTGTATCAGTGTGGTTCCGCGATGCCCTGCATCCAGACGATGCCGATGTGGACCGCGATGAGCGTGGTCACGACGAACGGGAGCAAGAACACGTGCAGGATGTACATGCGCTGCAGCGTCGATTGGCTCAGACTGAACCCACCGAACAGGAGGTTCGCAACCCATTCGCCTATCAGCGGTACGGAGAGACTCATCTCGACGCCGATCTGTCCCGCCCAGAACGCGAGCTGGTCCCACGGGAGCAGGTAACCGGTGTACCCGAACACCAGCGTCAGGCTGATGAGGATGATACCGAGAATCCAGTTGACTTCGCGCGGTTCCTTGTACGCACCCGTGAAGTACACGCGGAGCATGTGGAGGAACACTGCCGCGACCATCACCTGTGCCGACCACCGGTGAATCGACCGGAGCATGAACCCGAAGTTCAGGTCGGTCATGATGAACGCGAGCTGGTTGTACGCGGCCGACGGATCGCCGGCGGTCGAGGGCGAGTAGTAGAATCCGAGCAACGCGCCACTCAGCGCGGCGACGACGTAGGCGAGGGTGGAGAAACTCCCCAGCGCGTACAGCGGATACCAGTACCAGAACTTGTTGTCGAGGCCGTACTGTTCGGTGTGGCTTTTCGGCATCTGGAGGTTGACGCGGTAGTACAACGTCTCCAGAATTTCGAGGTAGTCCACGATGCGGAAGCGCTTGTCGAACCACATCAACGTCGTGAGGAACGTACTCTCGATGGGAGTGAGATCCTTCTCGCGGAGCCACTCGCCGTGGTCGTAGTCGTCTTTTGGTTCAAGACTCATCCTAGCTGTCCCCCTCCGGGCGTGGTAGCGCCACGAAGGATTTCTTTACGAGGCTGAACGGGTCGTACACCGACTGATGGCACGGACAGTAGACATCGTCCTGAGCGTTAAACTTTGCCGACCCGGCTATTCCCTTGAATTTGGGAACGCAACAGAAGTGGGTACACTTGTTGAGCCACGCGACGAACCCTTTGTCCGTACTGGCGTTGACCCACTGGTTGTCCTTCTTCTCGATGAGCGGACTCCGCAGGACCTGTACCGTCAGGGTCTGCGAGCTGTCCACGTCCTGTGAGCGCCACGTGACCGTCCCGGGTTTGCCGAGACCGGACTTCCCGATTCCGTTGCCCCACGTCTCATAGTCGTCGAAATCGTCGACGTGGACCTTTCCTCCCGCCTCGACGTCCGCCTGCCACTCGTAGCTCGCCCCTTCCTTGTATCGGAAGTAGTTGTCCTGGTCCGATTCGGGGTCGACGCCCTTGTACGTCTGGACACCACAGTACTGGAACCACTCGGGCGAGTACGTCATGCCGCCGATCTTCATCTCGGCGACGACGGTTTCCTTTCCGTTCTGTGTGACTTTCTTCGCCTCGGGGAACTGCCCCTTGAGGTACCCTTCGCTGTCGATTTTGATGGGTATCTGTGGCATTCCCCGCGGAGCGGGTCCTGCGATGTTCTCGACGGCCATGTACTGCGTGGTACCGCCACCCTCACCGGATGGTGAAGTAGCAGTCTTCAACGCGGCACCGGCGCCGACACCGACGCCGCTGAGCGTTGCACTGCCGACCACGCCTTTGACGAAGCGGCGGCGACCTGTGCTTTCCGGATATTTGTCGTCTCCTGCCATTGTTTATCGTTTGTAGTAAGGGTACACTGCTCGTTTGAACTGGTCCCATGCGTTGCCGAACGACTCGATACCTTCCTCTTGGTTCTCGCGCACGTAGAGGTCTTCCCATTTGCGACGACGCTTCTTGACGATCATCACGTCGGGGAGGAACTCCTTGCGGTACAGCATGAGGACGAACGCGAGGTCGATGAAAATTATCGCGAGGATTCCTCCGAGGAACATGTTGCCGCTTTCCGCGAGGCCCCATCCGTTGAGGAGGCCGTACGTGAACAAACCGACGAACACGACTTCGATAACCGTCAACAGGACGATTGCGATGGCGGCCGTCGTACTTTCGCGTGCTGGTTCGTACCGATGAATGTCACCGTAGGTGCTTCCTGATGAGGACATCTATCTGTTCCCTCCGCTGGTGTGTGCCGACTCGCCGTACTTCAGGAAGAAGAACGTGTAGAGCAGCGACATTATGACCATCAGAATCGTCGCGATACCGACGTAGTGTGCCTGGAACGGAACGCCCATCTCCTCGGGGTCCGCTTCCGCGGCGGCACCGCCACCGCCGGCAGCACCGACGGTGATGGTACCGGTCATCCCGGCGCTCTTGTGCGGCGAACAGTGATACGCGTACTCGCCGGGGGTGCTGAACGTGTGCGAGTAGGTGTAGCCCGTGTCGAACAACTCGCTCGCGCTTCCCGTCCCTTTCCAGCCAGCGCCTTCGGGTTGGCTTTCGGGCACGACGTTGTGGCCGTCGGACTCCCACACCCACTTCACCGTCGTGCCGGGGGTTATCGACAGCTTGTCCGGGTCGAACACGAGGTCGCCACCCGGCCCGACGATTACCTGTTTCGTCGGACCGCCGCCGCCCCCACCGCCTTGTGATTGGTTTCCGCTCGATTGGTTCCCGCTGGACTGGTTTCCACTCGACTGGTTGCCAGCACCCGCCGCCGTCGTTTGGCCTCCACTAGTCCCGTTCCCACCGGACTCGTTTCCGCCTCCTGACGTCGTCGTTTGTTGCGCACCAGCGGGTGCCGCAGCCGCGGCAGTTCCGCCAGCAACACCGCTGGCCGCCAGTAGAAAGTCCCGCCTCTTCATACATGTGTTGGTCAGGATGGGACTTGCTTAAACCCACCGATGACGATGGATTGCCGCCATCGATAGTTTGGGGCCGCCTCGGCCGTGTTCAGTCGTCCTGCTCGTTCTCATCGAGGGGGAGAAAGTCGGGTCGTGAGCCCGATTCGACGCCCGCCGAACGCAGTCTGTTTCGGTACTCCTCCGACCGAAATCTGTCGGAAAGCCGGGCGTTCGCGACGATGAGAAGGACGAACAGTCCGAACACGAAGAAGGCACCGCCGACGAGTGCTAGAAGGGGTGCACCGTCCCGAACCGATTCGGGGACGGAAAGGATGCCGAGGACGATGAGAAGCCACGCCAACGACATGCCGATGCCGCCGAGGACGTGAATCACGCCGATGGTCTGCATCAATTTGTTGCCGAGTTCGCCGCTTCCTTCCGTGACATCGTCGGGTTGAGGCAGTTGGTCGCCCTCCGACATCTCGGGAACGTCGTACTCCTCCATCGACGCCAGTGCGACGGTGGGTTTCACGTCGCGGAGAACGGTTCCCCGCCCTTCGACGCTTCCGTCGGGGTAGACGATGGCGTATCCCTCGTCCGAATACGCGGCCAGTTGTGGTTCGCCGTCACGGGTGATGCGCTCGACGACGGCGAACACCTCCCTGACGGCGACTCGGTGTTTCAGGTCAGCCTCCACGCGGTCGAGGAGTTCCGTTCCGGTTATCCACGAGTCGGGGTCGAAGGCGACCTCCCACTCTTCGAGCGACATCTCGGCCATGTCCTCGGGGCCGAAGTTCTCGAAATCGTACTTCTCGTCGACCTCGCGGCGGAGTTCCTCGCGGGATTTCTCTGGTGTCTCGTCCACACCCTCCGTCCCACTGTCGGAGTCAGCCATTACCCGGACCTTACACTTCGACGGCTAAAACGTCTTCTGACCTGCCCGGCGTTTCGGACGGTTTAACGCTCCCCGGTCTAACCATCCAGTATGGTATCCGACGCGGCGATTGCGACCGTGGTCGCACTAGTCGTGACGGCGAGTTTTCCGTTCTATCTCTACGGCGCGTGGATAATCATCGAATCGGACCCGGTGACGTGGGCGGTACTCACCCGCCACCTGAAGTTCATCGTCGTCGGACTGCTGTTGACCACGGTGCCCTTCCTCATGTGGATGCTTCCCCGGTTCATCGACCATTTCGGCGGCGGACTCGCCGCGGTTCACGCGTTCCTCGGGTTGCAGGCCTACGCGATGTTGATACTGGCGCTCACCGGCATCATCAGGATATTTCAGGTCAAACGCGCCCACGATTTGTACGGCACACCGAATCCCGAGATGGACATCAGCGAACTTCACGAAAACATGGACGCGTGGCGGTGGCGTCTGCGCGCCGGTGTCGCCGGCTACATCGTCTTTTGGCTGCTCGCGTGGACGCTCGGGGTCGCACGCTTTTTCGTTCTGCACACGGACTATCTCTGATCCGAATTCCGTTCAGCTCCACGCCTCGTCGTTGGCGAGGTCGATTTCGTTGTCGAGTTTCGAGGACGGACAGATGTCTTCGAGGATGCAGTCCGTACAGTCGGGATTCCGAGCGGTGCAGGTCGCCCTGCCGTGACTGATGAACAGATGGGTCAGCCACTGCCAGTCCTCCTCCGGGACGAACGTCATCAGGTCGGACTCGATTTTCCCCGGCGTCTTCTCCTCGGTCAACCCCAACCGCCGCGAGAGACGCTGAACGTGGGTATCCACGACGATACCTTCCACCACGTCGTGGCCGTGTTGCAACACGACGTTGGCGGTTTTCCGCCCGACGCCGGTGAGGTTGGTCAGTTCGCTCATCGTGTCGGGAACCTCGCCGTTGTGTTCCTCGATGATGGTCGCACAGGCGCTGTTGATCCACTTTGCCTTGTTGTTGTAGTACGTGATGGAGTTCAAGTCCTCGGCCAACTCGTCCACGTCGGCGTTCGCGTAGTCCTCCGGCGACCGGTACTTTTCGAACAGGTGTTCCGTCTCCTCGTTCACGCGCTCGTCGGTGCACTGGGCCGAGAGCATGACTGCGATGAGGAGTTCGAGGCGGTTCGAGAAGTTCAGCGAGATGGTCGCGTCGGGATACTCGTCGTACAGTCGGTCTACGATTTCGTCCAATTGTTCCTCCCGCGTGTCGAGTGGGACGCCCATGTCACAGTTCTCGGAGGGCGTCGGTTTGAGTGATTCGATGTTTTGGGAGAGCGGGAAACTAGTCAGCGTGGAAAAAGAATCTTACACCCGGTGTTCGTAGTGGCGAACATGTCCCTCGATGGTCACTCGGCTTCGTGGACGGATCCCGACTACGTCTCGACAGTCGTCGGCGTTCTCGCCGCCGCCGCGCTCTACTTTTACAGCGCGTGGGCGAATTGGGGACCGACCACGGTCGAAATAACGGTCGTCTTGCTCGCGGTGCTGCTCCCGATGACGATAGCGTACGAAGTCGCTCGGCGGTTCTGAGATGGCCGACCCGAAAACCGTCCACCGTCCGACTCGAATTCCAGAGAGTTTAAACGCCAGTCACACAGCCATCTCCGTATGAAAGCGACCGCGAAGGCCCACCCGATTCAGGGGTTGGTCAAGTACCACGGGATGCGCGACGAGGAGCAGCGATACCCGTACCACGACAGCATCAGCGTCTGTACCGCGCCGAGCAACACCACGACGACCGTCGAGTTCGACGAGTCGTTCGAATCGGACACCTTCGTCGTCGACGGCGAGGAACTGACGGGCCACGCGGCCGACCGCGTTCGCAAAGTCGTCTCGCGCGTTCGGGAACTGGCGGAAGTCGACACCCGCGTCCGACTGGAGAGCGAGAACAGCTTTCCGTCGAACGTCGGCCTCGGATCGTCGTCGTCCGGGTTCGCCGCCGCCGCGACGGCCGCCGTCGAAGCCGCCGGACTCGACTTGTCGCACTCGGACATCTCGACCATCGCGCGCCTCGGGTCCTCGTCCGCCGCTCGCGCCGTGACGGGCGGCTTTTCGGACCTGCACATGGGCCTGAACGACCACGACTGCCGTTCGGAGCGACTCGAATCGCCGCTCGAAGACGACGTGCGGATCGTTGCGGGACTCGTCCCGGCCTACAAGGAAACCGAGGAAGCCCACCGCGAGGCCGCCGACAGCCACATGTTCGACGCACGGTTGGCGCACATCCACGACCAACTCGTGGAGATGCGCGACGCCCTTCGCGTCGGCGACTTCGACCGCGTGTTCGAGACGGCCGAACACGACTCCCTCTCGCTCGCCGCGACGACGATGACCGGCCCGGCAGGGTGGGTGTACTGGAAGCCCGAAACGCTCGAAATCTTCGACGCGGTTCGGTCGCTCCGCGAGGACGAGGGAATCCCGGTCTACTACTCCACGGACACGGGTGCCAGCGTGTACGTCAACACGACCGCCGAGCACGCCGAATACGTCGAGGAAGTCGTCGCCGATTGTGGCGTCGAGACCATGAGCTGGAAGGTCGGCGGCCCGGCTGAAATCCTCCCCGAAGACGACGCGCTGTTCTGAGATCCCGAACCCCTGTTTAAGCGGGGAGTAGGCCTTTAGCCCCTCCGTCCGTTGTTCTCCCATGGACATCGCAGTGCTCGGCGCTGGCTATGCCGGTCTGTCCCTCGCCCGAAAACTCGAAACGGAGCTGTCCGCGGACGAGAACGTCGTCGTGGTCGAGGAGACGGGCGAACACCTCGTTCAACACGAACTCCATCGCGTCATCCGTCGGCCCTCGCTCGCGGACCAAATCTCGATTCCGCTGACCGACGTCCTCGACTGCGAGGTTCGGGAAACCCGCGTCGAATCCGTGGACCCGGACGAAAAGCGCGTTTTCCTCGAAGACGGCGAACTGGAATACGACTACGCGGCCGTCTGTCTCGGTGCCGAAACCGCCTTCTACGACCTCCCCGGCGTCGAGGAACACGCGCTCCCCCTGAAACGACTCGAACACGCCCGCGAGATTCGGGAGGGCTTTCTTTCGGCCGACGGGGGCCGCGTCGTGGTCGGCGGCGCGGGACTCTCGGGGGTGCAAGTCGCCGGGGAACTGGCCGCCCTCGCGGACGAGGAGGAGATGAACGTCGAAATCGTCCTGCTCGAACAGTTCGACCGCGTGGCACCCGCGTTCCCGGCGAACTTTCAGGATGCTGTTCGAAACCAACTCGAAAAACGGGACATCGAGATTCGCACCGGAACGGCCGTCTCCCGCGCGGACGACGAGGCGATTACGCTGGAACGCGGCGAAACCCTCGCCTACGACGAGTTCGTCTGGACAGGTGGAATTCGCGGCCCCGATGCGATGGGAGGCGACCGGCCCACCGTCGATAGCACGCTCCGACTCGGCGACGGAACCTTCGTCGTCGGGGACGCTGCACGAGTGGTCGACGGCGACGGCGAGGCGGTCCCGGCGAGCGCACAGTCCGCCATCCGGGAAGCCCGCGTCGTGGCGAAGAACATCGCCCGATCGGTCAAGGGCGGCGAGGACGTGTTCGACCCCCGTCTCGATCAGTTCACTTTCGACTCGCCGGGATGGCTCGTTTCGGTGGGCGACGGTGCGGTCGCACAAATCGGGCCGACCGTCCTCACGGGGACGGCGGCGAAGGCGCTCAAAGCGACGGTCGGCGCCGGCTACCTCTCGTCGGTCGGCGCCGTCAGAAACGCGGTCGATTTGATCGGAGAAGAGTTGGGCGATTAGATCGCCGGGATACCGAGCGCGGTGGACGTCAGGACGCCGAGGAAGACCAACGCGTAGGTGATGACGACCACCGAGAGCCATGCGATGAGGCCGATTCCGATGGCGTTGCCCCATCCGCCGGGGTAGCGCCAGTTGATGACCCAAATCCACGCGACGAGGACGATGAGCCATCCGAACAACCACCCGACGAGTACTGCGACGATTCCACCGATGACTGTACCGACTATTGCCGTGATGAGTGCGTAGCCGTAGTCGTCCGTTCCCGTGACGACCCGCGCACCGATGTAGATGCCGAGGGCACCGATGAGCAGGTTCACGATGAAGCCGACGACGGAACCCGTGAGGGATAACATCGTGAATATCCCTACGACGAACCTGTTTTTATAAGAACCGCTTGAGACCCGTCCAAACGTGTCGGCCGAAATGGTTATCGGAACCGAACCCGGCATCAACTTTAAGGTACTGGCCCATCCTTGGCTCACCATGGCACGCGAACCCACACTGGACACGATACTGATCGGCGCGGTCGGGGCCGGTGCGGCGGCGATGATCGGCACGCGGGCATTGGAATACTATCGAGAGCGTCAGCGTCGTTCGACGCCGCACGTCGTTTGCACTGACTGTGGCGAGGCGATGCCGATAGGTGACGTTCTCGACCCGACAGTCACCTGCGCGTGTGCGACGAGCAACATCAGAACGGACTGAGGAGAACTTCAGAACCGACTGCGGAGAACCGCGTGCCACGACGTTCACGTTTTTACAAAAAGAGCCGGGATCGTTAGATGTGGCGCAACTTGCCACGAAGTCCCCGCTCCGCTACTCCGATGAGGAGTAGGGCGAAGAAGGCCACGACGAGCCATCGCCCCGTCCGGGAACTGATCGCGTCAGCGAACAGTCCCAGCAGGTCGAAACCGACTGCTTGGCCGAGTGCGAACAGCAACAACACGAATCCGATCGCAATCAGGCCGGTCATGAGACCGGTCCGTGCGAGCCAACTCGACGTCCGTGCGTCGTTCGTCCGACGACCGGTCTCGGTTCGCTGGTCCGCACCGTTCCGTTCGGTCGTTTTCTTCCGTTCGGTTCGGTGACGTCCGTCGTTTCGGTCATCTCCGCTTTGTTGTGGTTGGGGCATTGTGTCTCCCCACCCGACCGAACACGGACGGTACGTATAGCTATAGACCGGTTAAACGTCCGGCTACCGACCGTTTAGCCAGTGCCTGTCGTTCGATTTGGGGATGAACGACGGGTCCTAAGAGACACCCTACTGCGCGAGTAGGCACCTTCTTCTCCTCGGTTCGACGGGGCTACTCGAACGCTTTAATCGCGGACATCCATGCAGGCCGCGAATAACAATGGTTCGGCGTCGCCAGTTGCATTTCAGTGAGAACGGATGAAGGAAAGTCCTCGCCGAATCGAGTTAGGCTGCCGTTCCGGTAAACGGGTCGCCCATCCGCCGCCGTCGAACGGACGGGCTACCGACGGCTACGCGAGTGTTGTCGGAGAGAACGGAATCCGGTGTGAGCCGGGAGGCACTGACACGTGATCGGGTTGCTCGGTGCCTTCGGCGACCGTACGGCGAGCTTAGACGCGTTTCCGAGCGTGTACGGAGGTGACGGCGAACGAACCGAGTCGTTCGCCGACGAGACCGTCGCGGTGAACGCCGGGTTTCATCCGGCGCTGGCGGACGAACAGCCGGTCGAAACCGTCGCGAACGACGCGCTGGTGTGGGTTCTCGGCGAGGTGTACGGCTTCGAGCGAAACGGCGCATATCGCCCCCGACCGGCGGGCATCGACACCCCGACGTACTGTGCGAACCTGTACGAATCGTACGGCATCGACTTCGTCCACGGGCTAAACGGTGATTTTGCCGGAGTGATATACGACCGGGAGGAACGAACCGTCTTCCTGATCACCGACAGATTGGGATCGTATCCGGTCTTCCACGCGCGCACGGACGACACGCTACTGTGTTCGACCGATATACAGGCGCTCGCCCGATGTCCCGGCGTCGAATCGGAGTTCGACCGCGACTACCTCGCCGAATTTCTCGCGTTCAAACGGTCCTTCGGCGTGACGACGCCGCTTTCGGGCATCGAACGGCTTCCGCCCGCGAGCGTCACGGCCATCGACCTCGACGGGCTATCGACGGAGTCACGGCGATATTGGTGTCCCCGGTACAGGCCGAAGGACGAACCGTTCGAGTACTTCGTCGAGGAGTTCGTCGAACGGTTTCGGCGGGTGCTCTCCGAGTGGGTACGCGACGACCGGAAGTACGGGCTGTTGTTGAGCGGGGGAAGCGATTCGCGGCTTCTCATGGCTGCGATGGACCGTCCGGTCGTCGGCTTTCACATGAACGATTGGCCGAACCGCGAGGCGCGAGTCGCGAAGGGGGTCGCCACCGCCGCCGGAAGCGAGTTCCACCCCCTTCACCGGGACGAGGAGTACCGACGACGCTCGCTCGCGGAAAACCCCTCCCTCTCGAACTTCGATGGGTGGTACAAACAGGGCTACCCGACGGCGTTCGCCGACGAAATCACGGGATCGGTGGACACCCTCATGTCCGGACTGTACGCGGACACGCTGTTCAAGGGTTACTCGATTCCGTCGCCGAAACTGTCGCTCGGTTCGCTGGGGAAGGTGACGCTGCCGTTCGAAACGCCGATACGGACGATAGACGAGTTCATCGAACGACGAGCGGCCGAAGCACCGGAGTATCTCGTCGGAGAGGTCGACCTCGAATCCGTCCTCCGGGAGAACATCTCCGCGACTGCGGACGGCGAAATCGACCACCACGGTGTTCGATATCCGTCGATTCGGGAACTCGTCCTCTGTAGCGACTACTACCCGCTGTCGAACGACACCGAACTCATCTACACGAACAGCCTCAGACAGCTTGGTCCGTACCGAACGCCGTTCCTCGACAACCGGCTCATCGACCTGCATCTCTCGATGCCGGTCAAATACCAACTCCGGCGCAACATCGTTCACCGGGCGATCCAGCGACTCGATCCGAGCCTCGCCGAGGTTCCCCATTCGGAATCCGGCGTTCCGACGAACCGCTCGTTCCCGGTCGAGTACCTCGGGAAGCACCTGAACGCGCTCCGGTGGAAGCATCTCGATTCGGAGACGCCGCCGACGCCGTGGTGTACGCACGGCCCGTGGCCGAACGACGAGGAGTTCGTCCGGAGCAACGGGTTCGTTCGGGACGCACTCGTCGAAAACCGTGAACTCATCGACTCCCATCCGCACCTCGATTGGGACGGCGTGCGGCGAAGCTACCGCGACCATCTGGACGGCGAGGACAACACCGTCGAACTCTACACGCTGTTGACCCTGCTGGAGATGCCGGTCACGAAGCGACTGTGTGACGTCACGGAAACCGACGGTCAGGAATCCGACGGGCCTCCCGCACAGTCGTCGGACGACGCGCTCATCAGGCTCCCGTCGACCGAAAACGGGGGTGACGACTGAATGAGCGACGACGGCGACGGCCTGCGGACGCTGGTGCTCGGTCTGGACGGTGCCTGTCTGCCGATACTCGACCCGCTGTTTTCGGCGGGGAGACTGCCGAACCTCCGTTCGGTTTTCGACGACGGGGTTTCCGGGCCGTTGGAGTCGCAACTCCCGCCGTGGACGCCGAGCGCGTGGCCGTCGCTGTTCACGGGCGTCAACCCCGGCAAGCACGGCGTGTTCAGCTTTCTGGACTACGACGGCTACGACTGGAGCGTCGTCGACGGGTCGGACGTTCGCGCCGTGCCGGTTTGGGAACACCTCTCCCGACAGGGACTCACGAGCGTCGTCGTCAACGTCCCGGTCACGCATCCGCCGCGGGAGTTCGACGGTGCGCTCGTGCCGGGATACATGGCTCCCGATTCCCCGCGATGTCACCCGCCGGACCTGCTCTCCGACCTCCGAGAGGAGATGGGGGAGTATCGGGTGTACCCCGAAACGACGGACGCTTCGCCCGAGGAGGCCGCGGACGAGTATCGCGACGTGGTGGAGATGCGCGGGGAGGCGTTCTGCTTGCTCGCGGATCGGTACGACCCCGACTTCGGGTTCCTCCAGTTCCAGCAGACGGACACGGTGTTCCACGAGTTCCCCGGAGAGCGGGGGACGGTTCGGGCGGTGTACGAAGCGGTGGACGAACAGGTCGGACGCGTCCTCGACGCGACGGACCCGGACACCGTTCTCGTCGTCAGCGATCACGGAATGGGCGAGATGACGGGCACCGGCTTCTACGTCAACGAATTCCTCGCGAAGCACGGTTACGCGGCGGTGACGCAGGGCGGCGACGGGATGCCCTCGTGGGTTCCGACGCGGGAATCGCGGCTTCGCAACGGGTCGGACGCGGACGACGAGGGCGCGAAAAACCGAAGCCTGCTCCGCCGTCTGACCGCCGTCGCCGCCGACTACGGCATCACGACCAGTCGGGCGGGGAGACTGTTATCGGCGGTCGGACTCAGGGAGTTCGCCTCCGAACACGTTCCTTCGGGCGTCGTCCGGGCCAGCGGCAGGCAGGTTGACTTCCCGGCCTCGGAGGCGTACATGCGGGCCAGAATCGAGTGCGGCGTCCGCATCAATTTGGAAGGCCGCGACCCGGACGGCGTGGTCCCGTCGGAGCGATACGAATCGCTTCGGACGGACCTCATCTCCCTCCTCGAAGGCATCGAGACGCCGGACGGGGAACCGCTGTTCGAGGACGTCGCCCGCCGGGAAGCGTACTTCGACGGGCCGGAGGCAGACCGCGCGGTCGATATCGTGACCGTTCCTGCCGACTTCGACCACTTCCTCTCGGCGGAGCTTTCGGGGGACGAGTTCGCCGAACCGGGCCAACCGTGGAACCACAAGCGAAACGGCGTCGTCGCGATGGCAGGCGACGGCGTCGGTGGCCCCCTCGAAAACGCCCACATCTTCGACGTGACGCCGACGCTCCTCGCCCTGTTCGGCGTCCCGATGAGCACCGAAATGGACGGCGAGGTGTTGTCGCCCGTCGAGTTCGTCGGGAAGCGGTCGTACTCGACGCGGCGGCAGGAAGCGGGGGACTCCGAACGCGCGACCGAATCGACCCGCGCGACCGAACCGGACGAATCGACCACATCCGAGGAGCGGATGGAGAACCGACTCGCGGCACTCGGCTACTTGGAATGAAAACATGACGATAGACGTAAAGGAAGCGGACGACAGCACGCTCGAACGATGGAACTCGTTCGTGGACAGATCGGACGAAACGACCCCGTTTCACCGACATGAGGCGCTCACGCACCTCGCGGAAACGGCGAACGCGGAGTTACGGCTCCTCGTCGGCTACAAGGGACAGGAACCGGTCGGCATCTTCCCGCTCTTCGAAACGACGAAGGGGCCGTTTCGGATGGTGTACTCGCCGCCGCCGCACCTCGAAGTGTACTACCTCGGCCCGGCCCTGCTCAACTTCTCGAAGCTGAAACAGCGGAAGGCGGAACGACGACACCGGTCGTTCATCGACGGCTGTCTATCGTGGATAGACGACGAAATCGACCCGCACTACGTGGACGTTCGAACGGTGGACGGCTACACCGACCTCCGGCCGTTCTCGTGGAACGGGTTCGACGTCTCGCCGTCGTACACCTACATCCTCGATTTGACGGAGGAAGATTTGCTGATGGGGTTCAGCCGGGACGCCAGGAGCAACGTCAGGAATCGTGACGACGACTGCACCATTCGGGAGGCGGGCGTCGAAGGAATCGAAGCGGTCATCGGCCAGATTCAGGACCGCCACGCGGCACAGGGGAAGGAGTACCGCATCGATTCCGCGTTCGTGACCGAACTCTACGAGCGACTGCCGGAGGGGTGCGTCCGCCCCTACGTCTGCGAGCGCGACGGGGAAATCCTCGGCGGTATGGTCACGCTCGAAGGCGGGGACACCATCTACCGGTGGCAGGGCGGCGCGAAACACGACCTCGACGTACCCATCAACGACCTGCTCGACTGGCACATCATTCGGGATGCACGGGATAGAGGGCTGTCCCGGTACGACCTCGTCGGCGCGAACTTGCCCCGCCTCTGCCGGTACAAATCGAAGTTCGGTCCGGAACCGGTCGCCTACCACACGGTTCAGCGGAAGGCCGCCCGCATGCAGGCCGTGACCGGGGTGTACCGGCGGCTTCCGTCCGCCCTCAGGGTGGTGTCGGAATGACGGTGCACTCGGCATCTCCCTCGGACTTGCCCGCCCGCCCTCCCTTCCCGACGAAGACGACCCGCCACGCAGCATGACAGAACCGACACGGGACGGACTCGATCGGCGGACGTTCCTCCTCGCAACCGCCGGCGTCGTCGGAGCGGGAAGCGCAATCGGCACGGTAGGCGCAACCAGCGACGCTTCGACGGGAAGCGAAGCGGACCGCGATTGGTCCTTCTCGAACGGGTTCATCCGCCCTTCGAAGTTCGTCCTCGAACAGGGCGACACCTGCGTCCCGCTCGGGATAGTCGCGTCCGACACTCCGGTCGAGGAGTTCTACGATTACCGCTCGTCGGACACCGACCCCGAAGGCTGGTACAGCGCGTACGGTCCCGCGACCGCATTCGAACGGGCGAAAAGCAGCGTCCTCTATCTCTACCGCGGTCCGGAGGGGACGAGCCTCGTCTTCATGCACGGAAAGCGCGGCAGCGAGGACGGGGGAGCCGTCACGTTTCGGTTCTCGGGACTTCCGGAGGACGGGACGTGGGCGGTGACGGACGACCAGTACGACGCTTCGACCAACTACGACACCTTCGCGGAATCGGACGACGGATGGCAGGTCGATTGGACGTGGGCGGGCGATTCCTACCACGGCGGCGGTGCGGACGGCGGCGCGTTCCGGGGACTCACCCGGGACGACGTGGTGACAATTGACCCCGCGTTCAACGAGGTGGCGCGGTTGTACGGACAGCACGTGAACCGAAACTACGTCGGGCCGGTCGAGGGATGGTACGCCCTCGCCGTCGATTCGTCGGGACATCGCTGGCAGTCGCTCGATATGGAACGGCCGGTCGTCATTCGGGCGGGTCGCTGTCGTGGGTCGGCTAGCACGCAAACGACGGCACGAAAAACGACGGAAACGGCCGGTACGCGGACGACGACCAACTCACGAACCACGACCGACACACGATCGACAGGGGCCACGGTCACCACGTCGGATTCGAAACCGACGACGGACACGACGAGCGAATCGACCCGCGACACGACGACCGAGTCGGGGGCGAGCGGCGCGGGAACGAAAACCACGTCGCCCGAGGGACAGGACGGATTAGGGGTGTTGACGGCGATTTCGGGTTTCATCGGAACGGGACTCTCCCTCCATCGACTGCGTGGGGAGGAGTAAGCTCACTCCGGGTTCGAAACCACGCGCTGTCCGGCGGATATGTACCTCCCATTCGCGGCCTCTTCGTCGTTCACCGTCCGTCCTCCGTCGGTGGGGTTTTCGGTCGTCGTGCGAACCCCGTCGAACCGAATCGGCAGCCCCATACCGAGATAGAAGTTCGGGCGGTCTTGGACGTGGAAGTGGAGGTGCGGTTCCGTCGAATTACCGGAGTGACCACAGCGACCGACCCGCTGTCCGCGCTCTACGCGATCGCCCTCCGTGACCGTGACGCTCCCGCGCTGGAGGTGTGCCGAGACGCTGTACTCGCCGTCCGCGTGTTCGATGGTGACGTGGTTACCGAGGATGTTGCGCTGGCGCAGGTCGAGCCAGCCGCCGGCGCGAGGTCCGTCTCGATGGCCGTCGTGCGCCTCGACGACGACGCCGTCCGCGGGTGCGAGTATCGGTTCGCCGTAGCAGAAGTACTGCTCCGGGCGCGACCCGTCGCCGACGTGAGTGCGTCCCTTATCGTCCGTTATCACGAAGTCGTAGGCGTACCGCTGGGTGAGGATGCTCCACGAGTGGGAGTGCTCGCGGGTGGGGCCGCCGTTGATGACCGTCCACGTTCCGCCGTCCGTCACCGCCGCACCCCCGTCGTCAGTGGACTCGTCCCGCACCGAGGCATCGCCGAACGGCAATCGATAGGACCCCGACTGCTCGAACCGGTCGGGGTTCGGCAACCGACCGCGGTATCTGAGGAGTATCGGGACGTGTCCGGCGAACTGGAGCACGCCCTGTACGAACACGAACGGATTCAATTGTAACAGGAGGAGGGACAACCGTGATCGTCGAGTGTACGATTTTCCGCCGATGGCGATCCAGTCGGTCGGGTCTTCCTCGTCTCCGCCGAACGAGGGAAGGACGCCGCGGACGAACGGCCACATTCCGAAGAGGAAGAACAGGGCGAACCGTTGGAGGGGCCGAAGCTTGGGGAACAGATAGCCGGGAATCGAGATAAAGCCGAGGAGGAAGAGGTTCGTCGGGTCGGGGAGACGCGCGAGGATTCCCTCGCGTCGATTCGACTCGTCTCCGTCACCGGACTCGGCCAGACTGCGTGTGCTGGACATCGGGGATAGATGGGTCGGTCAGTCGTTTCAGTGTTTGGCGAACGATTCTTCGATTGGAAACCCGACACTTACTCCACCGTTCGACGAGTCGTTTCCACGACGTGGCCGGTGTCGTCGATGGCGACGGATAGCTCCTCGTCGTCGAGTCGGAAGGACAGCACGTATCGTCCGTCGTCCCCCTCCGAGACGAGGGACGCGTCGTTCCCCGCGAATTCGAGTTCCCACAGGTAGGCAGTCTCCGCCGACCGTCCGTGTCGATGATAAAACGCATTCACGTCCGTCTGACCGAGCAGGCAGAAGCCGAGCGGACCGAGAATCAGACACCCGCACGTCCCGCAGGTCGCACGAAACCGCGGGGCGAGGTGTTCGGGTTCGACGGGTTCGGCGACCGTCGTCATCGCGTCGTAACACTTCGGACACGTCCCGACCAGCGACAGTTCGACGGCGTGAAAGAGGAGCGTCGTCGCCAGTTCGATCAGTTTCTCGACCGTCGCGTCCGCCGCGGCGTTAGGCGGCAGTCCCCACTGAAACAGCAGGTGGTCGTTCTCGCAGGCGACGGTGAGGATCCCGTCCTCGTACCGACCGCTGGCGGTTCCGTCGCAGTCGATGCACGTGCTGTCGAGTTCGACCGGGCCGAGCGTTTCGCGCTCGGTGTAGGTTCCGGCGAGGATGGACGCGGCCATCTCGCTGCCGGCGTAGTTGAGCCGATATCCCTCCTCGGTCTTCTCGATGAAGTGGCCACGGAGTTTCTTCAGGTGATACAGAAATCGCCCGGAATCACGGACGCCGACGCCCTTTCGCAGCTCCGCGAACGAGAGGGCCGGACTGCCCGGTTGCTCCCGCTGGCGGGCCGAGAGTTCCCGAACGATTTCCACCCGTGTCGGGTCGCTCAGCGTGCCGAAGGCCGTCGCCGCGTCGGACGTGTCTTCTGAACCCATCTTCGATACCCGAAAAAACGGGGTGTGGGTGTGTAAGTTCTTTCTCCGAACTCAGACCGCATCGAGTTGCTCCAGCAGCGAGAGCATGTCGCTCTGCGTCCACGTTTCGGCGAGGAGGCCGCCCTCGAATCGATTGATTTCGATGGCACGAAGCGTCACCCGCTCTCCGGTCGGTTCGACGCCGACCATCGCGCCCTCCTGCGTGCCGACCATCGTCCAGCGAACTGCCACCTCGTCGCCCGCGGCGAACGAGTCCTCGATGGCGAACTCCATGTCCGGAAATATCTCCCGGGTCGAATCCGCGAGCGCCTTGTACAACTCCGGGCCGCGGAGTTCCTCGGCGAGTTCCCGGTCGTGGATGACGTACTCGGGATGGACGAGTTCGTCGGCGATTTCCGGACCGTTCCCGTTCCACACCCCGTCGTAGAGGCGACGAATTCGCGTTTCGTGTTCTTCGGGCGTCGTCATTGTCGATAGAACGTTCGCGTCCTCGGTGCGTTACTCTACCGGCGAATTCCGAGTCGATTCGCCTGTTCGGCTTTCAGTGCAGGCCGAGAATCTCGCGCGCCTCCGACGGCGTCGCGACCGGCCGTTGGAGTTCGTCCGCGAGACGGACGACCCGCCGGACGAGTTGTGCGTTGCTCTCCGCGAGTTCCCCGCGACGGTAGTACACGTTGTCCTCCAATCCGACGCGCACGTGGCCGCCGAACAGGATGCCCATCGTCGCGAACGGCAACTGATGTCGTCCGAACCCGAGCGTGTTGAACAACACGCCGTCGGGCAAATCCTCGATGGCGTTTCGGAAGTTTTGCGGCGTCGGGCGCGTGAGGGTTCCCGGCCCGAAGATGAGCGTCGCGTACACCGGTTCGGCGAGATTCCGCCGGTCAAGGAGGCCGTACACCTCGTTTCGGTGGCCGTCGTTGAACACCTCAAGTTCCGGTTTGATTTCCCGCTCTCGCATCTCCTCGTGGAGCGAATCGACCGTCGCCCGCGTGTTCTCGCTGGTGAGATGGTCGTACCGGTTCAGCGGTCCCATGTCGAGTGACGCCATCTCGGGCGGCGGGTCGGTTCGCAGCGGGAGGTGACGGTCCGTAGCGGGTGCGGCGGTGCCGCCCGTCGAGTGTTGGATGATAAGGTCGTCCGTTCGCTCCCTGATGGCGTCGTCTATCGCCTGAAACCGCTCCGTTTCGAACGACCGCTCGCCGTTTTCGGTGCGAGCGTGGACGTGGACGACGGCGGCACCCGCCTCCTCGACGGCGGCCGCCGCGCGACCGATTTCCGCCGGTGTTTCCGGCAGGTTCGGGTTCGCCTCCTTTCCGTGGACGCCGCCCGTCAGCGCCGCCGTGATGATGACCGGATCGCCCGCGAGGTAATTCGCATAGCTCATTCGTCTTCCCCGCCCGCATCGTGTCCCCGGTATATCTCGCAGTGGCGGTCGTGTTCCAGTCCGTATCGGTCGTTGCAGATGTCGGCACGCATCGGTTGGACGAACTCCCCGGCGACGGTGCAGAACGCTCGCGGTTCGTCGAAGACCCGTTCCGTGGCGTTCGCCTGGTCGGTCGGTTCGTTCCCCCCGTTCCGATAGTCGAGATACGGACAAACCATACTACGATGGATGCGAACGAGAATCATAATCGTTCGCTATCATCGATGTCACTCGGTCGCGGTCTTCGACAGCTCGCCGGAAACATCTATCCGAACATTCGTTACTGTAAAAAGTACACCACAATACGTTACCAGACATGACCGTATTATTTAACTGCGTTTCTTGTCGTTCGAACGTATCTACCGTTCTGTACATGGATACTACACGACGCTCGGTACTGGGTGCAGTCGCAACGCTCGCAACCGTCGGCGCAGGTGCAAGTCAGGTCATCGCACAGGAGAGTCTCCCCATCGAAGTCACGCAAGTCGCGTCCGAGGAGGAGTACGTCGTGTTCGAGAACACGGAGATGGACGACGTGGACGTTTCGGGCTACGTCGTCGCGTTCGAATACGGCAACTCGGGCACCGACCAACGAAGGAAACTGCCCGAGGGAACGGTCATCGGTGGCGGTCAATCCCTCATCATCGCGACCGGCGCGAAGGAAGTCCCGATAGCGGACGTGAAATTCGATTACGAGAGGGGTATGTTGAACAACGACGAAAAGGATGTCGTCGCCCTCCTCACGCCGGACGAATCGACCGTCATCGCCAAGAGCGACGGGTCGGCGGACTCGACGACGACGACAACGAACACCGAAGACGAGGGGTCCGACGACGGTGACGAAGAATCCGACGGCGGTGACGATGGGACGACGTCGACCGAGACGGAGGACCGATCGGACGATACGAACGAAGAATCGACCGACAGTGAGTCGACCGACAGCGAGCCCAGCGATAGCGGTTCGTCGGACGGGACGAGCGACGAGGAATCGGGAAGCGAAGACGAATCGAACGATTCCGAATCGAGCGACGACGACTCCGAAGAGGACTGTTAAATCGACACCGGTCCCTTCGGGTTCGCCTCGGGAACGATCCTCCCGCAGTGATGCGGTGAACGTGCGGAGGATACCGGTTAGCGTTCACTTTCGCTTCGGAGAGCCTCGTTAAGTGGCGACGCGCCGAATTCGGCGTCATGCCCGAACCGACACTCTCCGACGAGGCACAGCGACGATTTCCGGTTCCCGATTACGAGGATATTCCCGACGACCTCCGCGAGCGCATCGACGAGGAGACGGAACGCGCCGGGTTCACGCCCAACGTGTTCGCGGCGCTCGCGTACAAGCCCTCGCACTTCCGCGCGTTCATGGCGTTTCACGACGCCCTCGTGGACGACACGTCGCTCGACCGCGAGGAGGTGGTGATGATAGTGGTCGCCGTCTCCGGCGTCAACCACTGTTATTACTGTAACGTCGCCCACGGCGCGCTCGTCCGAATCTATGCGAAACACCCCACCCTCGCCGACCAGTTGGTGGCGAACTACCGACAGGCCGACGTGAGCGAGAAACGGATGGCCATGCTCGACGTGGCGGTGAAACTCACCGAACGGCCGACGGAGGTGTCCGAGGGCGACCTTCAACTGCTGTCCGACGTCGGCTACAGCGACGAGGAGATATGGGACATCGGGAGCGTGACGGCCTTCTTCAACCTCTCGAACAGGATGGCGCTGTTCGCCGACTGGCGACCGAACGACGAGTTCCACACGATGGGCAGGGAACGGCGGGAATAGTCAGCGACAGCCAAACCGATGCGAACCCGTTGTCCGCTCTTTATCTGAACGGATTTTTGTACGAACCCCGACAATTTTAGAACGCACCGTTGGGACTCGTTTGTGGGTTTCTGACGGACGACAGGGATGTTCTTGTAAGCATATTCTTATATAGCGTTTCACTATAATTGCAGTCGTATGAGGGGGCCGGATGACACTGGCGAAAACACACTGGCCACTTGGCTCACGGACGCCACCGTGGCAGAGCGGTGTTATGCATTCGTCGATAGCACGACGGACATCTTCACGCACATCAGGCCGGACGGAGAGATGACCTACGTTACGAACACGGAAGCGATGCTGGGTCGAAGTAGGCAGGAATTTCTCGAAACGCCTCTTGAGGAGTTTATCCATCCGGAAGACAAAGCGCGCGCGATCGAGTGCTTCGAGTCGGCGCTGGCCGGTACGGCCCCGAGTACGGTCGAACTCCAGTTTCGACACGGCGATGGACACTGGATTTGGATAGAGAGCAGCGCTTCCCCGATCCCGTCCGAGTACGACCTCGACGGTGTCGTGACGGTGACGCGTGATGTCACGGAGCGCAAACGACGGGAACAGAAGTTGAAAGCGACGCAAACGGAACTGGAACAGTCGAACGAAAAATTACGGCGACAGAACCGCCGTCTCGATCGATTCGCTTCCGTCGTCTCCCACGACTTCCGGAATCCGCTGAGCATCGCTAATGGGCGGCTCAGACGTGCCCGCAAAGAGCACGACAGCAAGTATCTCGATGCGATGGTGGAACCAATCGACCGAATGGCCAGAATGATCGACGAACTGCGAACGCTCACGATGAGCCAACGTCGAACCACGAAAACCACGCCCGTGTCGATCGGCTCTCGTGCCGAAACCGCGTGGGCGACGACCGACACGGGCGACAGTGAACTCCACGTCCTGATCGATCGGCGGACCCAGTACGAGGCCGATCTCGGGTTGCTCGATCACATCTTCGAGAACCTGTTTCGGAACGCCGTCAACCACAATCGGGAACCAGTGACGGTAACCGTCGGTTCGCTTGCGGGCCGGGCCGGCTTCTACGTAGCGGATGACGGCACCGGGATACCATCGGAACGAGTCGATGACGTCTTGGAGTACGGCTATTCGACGGCAGGTGAGGGAACCGGCGTGGGTCTCACTATCGTCAGCGAGTTCGTCGAGGCACACGGATGGGAACTGACGATTGCAGACTCCGAGGACGGCGGGGCGAAGTTCGAGATATCCATTCCGTAAACGCTCGCCCTTCTATCCTGTAGCCATCCTTATCGTCTCCGGCCGTCCGGGGAATCGTTCAGGCCGCCGAAGATCTGTCGGAACAACTTCCGTTGTGCCACTCGGAGGTGCTGGAGATACGTCGTGTGGGTTATTCCGAGCGAGTTGGCGATGTCGATCGCAGAGTGTCGTCGGGGGCGGTCGAAGTATCCCTGATGATAGGCCGCTTCGAGCGCAAACAGTTGTTTCTTGGTCAGGGAATCGATTTCCATCCGCGTGGATCTATCTTCCCTATGACCCACTGTCTGCTGGACGACCGAACGCACGACGACGGGGGCATAGTGCTCGTTCAATCGGTCCATCGCGGGTTGCAGGTACTCCCTACTGGAGAGTTCGAAGGTGATGGTTGCGCGACCGGGGGTTACGGTCGTGGATCGAACGAGCGCACCGACGGATCCGAGGTGTGATTCGGGTGTGTCATCTTCGACGATGACTCGATAAATGGTTGGTTCGCCGCTATCGACTTCCAGGGTACGAATCGATCGGTGGTCATCGAGTACGTCGACGAAGGTTTCGGGGGTGTCGGCCGAACACGCCAGATATTGAACGTGCGTGTCCCCGTCGATGACTTGCGTTCCGTTGACTATCACTTCGAAGGCGGGGTGATCGAACCGCTCGGAGAGAATGCGCGGAAGGTAGTAGGCGTCCGACTCGACCTCGGCCTCGACGATGACTCCCTCCGCGCTGGTCAGGGTCTGTCGTGTCTCGATGTGGTGAATCGCGAAGCTGACCGTCTCCGCTACCTCGGCCAAGAGCGAGCGCTCGGCTTCATCGATCCGGTAAGGCTCCTTGCGATAGACGGCGAGAATTCCATAGGAGATGTCCTCGTGGCGAAGAGGGATCGCATATCCGGTCCGAAAGCCGTTTTCGAGGGCGTCGTTTCGTCGTTTTGTCGGCATGAGGGCTTCGAAGTCCGGAACGAGTTGCGCGTCACCGGTTCGACCGCACCAGAGGATTGGGTCCCCACCGTGGTCCACGTCGGTTGCATCGTCGCTCAGATCGGTGATGTACTCATTCTCGCCCGCTGTCGTCCTGGTTCGAACGCCTCTTTTGTCCGCGGTTCCGATCCAAACCAAGTCATATCCGTAGGAGGAGAGAATGCCTGTAATCTCCGATTCGAGTTCGTCCCGGGTTTGGGCGCTGACCAGTCGCTTCTGTACCGCTTGGTTGAACTCCCGCTCTCGCTTGAGGGTGCGCTCGCGTGACCGGCGGAGGGTGACGTCACGAATCGAAAGTAACGTCGCAAATTCGTTCTCGTAGGTGATCGCGTCTCCGAGGAGTTCACAGTGGCGAACCTCACCGGTCGACCTGACGAGACGAACCTCGCGTAATCCGGGGTCGTCACCGGAGCGAGTCGCTCTTACGAGATCCCTGACGAGTTGGTGATCGTCCCCTTGAACATAGCGGAGAATCGAGCGAGGTGTTGCGGTATCGACGCTCGATTCACACAACGTTTCGAACCGATCATTTGCGAAAACGATGTCCTCGTCTCGGAGAATCACGATCGCATCACGGGTCTGTTCGATGACGGTCCGATACCGACGTTCGCTTTCTCTGATTTCCGCCCGCAGTCTCGCGCCTTCGACGGCCTGCCGAATGCGATTCACGAATACCGGCGCTTGGTTCGCCCGAGGGTCTTTTCGGAGATAATCGGTAACTCCCGCGTTGATCGCTCGGGCCGCGACGTCCTCGCTCCCCTCCCCGGTCACGAGAATGAATGGGAGGTTCGGTCGCGACTCTTGAACGCGTTCGAGCATCTGAATGCCGTCGATTTCGGGCATTCGGAAGTCGCTAACGACACAATCTATCGAATAGTCGTCGGCGAGAGAGAGGATCGTCTCGTTCACGCTCAGGGCGACCGACACCGCGAACGCGGGGTCCTCGTACTCTAACTCACTGGCGATGTACTTCGCCCACTGCTCGTCGTCGTCGACGAACAGGACGTTGATCGGCTCCTCGCTCACTACCATTCACCTCCGATGACGTGGCGATATCCGCGAGTCGAAGGCGCACGGTGAAAACGTGCCGGGATGTGATCATTGATATTCATAAACTGGGTTTCAATGTCCGTTTACATATATGTTCCCAACATATGAAGGTATTTTCGTGGCGGATACCCGATCGAGTTCGGATGTCATCCGCTCGGTAGAGCCAATTATACCTTCACATGAAGGGGTTTCACTTATCGAAGCGTCGTTCATTGACCACATCCATACACTCTTTCCACGACTATGACCTGTTCAAGATCGGATACACTTATCGAACTGAGAACGAACACGCTCGCTGATCGTCACGGATGCACCAACAGCGACTCGGGTGCAGCTCCGAATAGCGGGTGGTCGATGTGACGTTCGGTGGTCGTCCTGGGATAGGCCACCGTCCGCTAACCCGTACAATCGTACTCTCCATGGCCGTCGTCGTCGGGTTCTCGATGCTCGCAGGGACCGGAATCGTGGGCACAGCACAGGCCGCCGCGCCGGATTGCGGCGCGGTCACGTTTGCAGGGGTGGGCACGGTTCAGGACCCGTACCGAGTGAGCACGCTCGCGGAGTTGCAGTGTGTCGGGCAGACGGACGGAACGACGCTGAGCGACCACTACGAACTCCAAAACGACATCGACGCGAGCGACACCGAAAACTGGGCCGGTGGGTTCGACCCGATCGGCGATTCCTCAACGAAGTTCACGGGCGAGTTCGACGGGCGAGGGCACGTGATTTCGAATCTCACCATCGACCGAAGCGGTGCAAGCTACGTCGGACTGTTCGGAGCTGCCGACAGCGCGCGTCTGGAAAGCGTCGGCCTGGAAGACGTCGACATCTCCGGTGATAATCTGGTCGGTGGACTGGCCGGAGACATGCAAGGAGGGACGGTGAACGAGTCGTACGTGACAGGAGAGGTGACCGGTGATAACTTGATCGGCGGGTTGATCGGCAGCAACAGTTGGGTGGGTGCCCTAACAGGCGCGTCAGTGTCCGATTCGTACGCGACAGCGGACGTTACAGGTAACGATGACGTGGGAGGTCTGATCGGGCAGAACAACGCAGACGTCGACGAAGCGTATGCGACGGGAACCGTCGAAGGCGCCGACGCAGTCGGTGGGTTGATCGGGTACCAGAGAAGCGGTACGGTCACTGACACGTACGCCATGGGTGACGTGACCAGTACCAGTGATGGCGACGTCGGCGGACTGGTCGGCTTCGTTGAAGACGGCAGTATCCACCGGGCGTATGCGACGGGCACCGTCACGGGCGGTAATACGCTCTACAAAGGGGGAGCCGTCGGGAGGAACCAGGGGACCGTCGCGACGACGTACTGGGACACTGAAACGACCGGATTCACCTATTCGAGGGGCTCTGACTCATTCCACGGCCTAACCACGACCGAGATGCAGGGAACGACTCTCGATGATAATTTCAACGGAGACATCGTCTCCAACACGAACTGGGAGACTGTCGGCGCAGGGGACTCCGATGCGACTGCAGACGGCTATCCAGTCCTGACAGCACTCGACCGTGAGACGCAACTCCAGCACCAGGGGATCTGGAAGGAACTCACGGTCGCAACGCTCGACGCGAGAGACGTCACCGCAGTCGCCGGCGAATCCGGCCAGATCACCGTCACGGCCTACGAGGACGGCGCACAAACGATCGATTCCGGTGATGGCGCAGTCATCGAGGTTACGAGTGCCGACGGATTGACCGGTCTCACCGCCGGAGATACGGCGACGACGGACGGGAACGGCGTCGCCACCTTCACGTTCGACGAGGAGACGGCCGACGACTACAGCCTCGAATTCGCGTGGGCCGACGACGCCGCTGTCACCGATTCGACGACTGTCACCGTCGAGTCCGACGCTGCGAACTCCGTGGCCGTCGATACACAGCCAACCACGTCCACCTCTGGCGAGGTGATTGCGGGGTCGCCCGCGGCGACGGTCACTGACCAGTACGGAAACCCGGTTCCTGGCGTTACCGTGGACGTCGAAGCGGGAGGTGGTGCGGGCAGCGTCGTGGACGGGTCGACGTCGGTCACTACGAACGCCAACGGCGTCGCTGCGTTCGATGATCTGGTCATCGAGACCGCCGACACGTACTCGCTGACGTTCTCCATCGACAGCACCGTGCAGGGGGTTTCGGCATCGGACACCGTCCAAACGAACGCGTTCACCCTGAACGCTGCCGACGCGGATTCGCTCACCATCACCGCGATTCCCGGCACGATTCAGGCCGGTGACGGCGCTACCGTCGCTATCGAGGCCACCGACGAGTACGGCAATCCCGCCGCTGACCAGACGCTCACCGATTTCGAGATGACGTCCGAACACGACGACACCGTCTTCGGGCCAACGACGGTAACACTCGATGCAAACGGAACGTACGAGGCAACCATCGACGCTGACACGTTAACGACCAGCGATGACGCCCACGAACTGACCGTCACCGCCGATGACGTCACCGGCGACATGGAAACACTGACCGTCGAACGCGGCGATGCAGCAACCCTCGAATTCGCCCACCAGCCCGCCGACACGGTCGCTGGCGAAACGATCACTGACGGGCAGGGACGAGACGTCACCGTCGAGTTACGCGACGAGTACGGGAACCTCGTTGGGGACGCGACGGACGAAATCTCGCTCTCGGTAGTAACCGGGGAAGGGACGCTGAGAGGGGATATAAGCGTTCCTGCCACAGCAGGCGTCGCGTCGTTCGGCGACATCAGCCTCACCGAGGCCGATACGTACTCCCTCGACGCCTCCGCAGTCGGTGTGACTTCGAACGAATCGAACGAGTTCACCATCGTACCTGCAGGTGCGACTACCGTCGCCGTCGAAACACAACCAGGCGTGACTCAGACCGCGGGCGAAACCATCACCGGTCCTCCTGCGGCGACGGTCACCGACCAGTTCGAGAATCCGATCCCCGGTGTCCCTGTCGCCGTCGAAGGAGTTGGCGATGGATCGATCACCGGCGGAAGCACGAGCGTCGCGACCGACAGTGGCGGCGTTGCCACGTTCGATGATCTGGTGATCGAAAACGCCAGCGACGACTATCGATTCGAATTTTCGATCACCAAGGGGGAAACGAACGTGTCCACGTCGAACTCGACAGAAACCGGTCCGTTCGACGTCGAAACAGCGACACCGGCCCGGATAAACGCCACGGTCACCACCCATAAAGCGACGGCGAACGGAACGGACACCGTCACGTTCACCGTGACGATAACGGACGAGTTCGACAATCCGGTCAACGGAACGACCGTCGGAATCGAGGACACCGAAGATAGCGACGACCTCGATGGAATCGGCCCGAAGGACACTCGAACCACGGACGCAGCGGGCCGAGCGACATTCATTGCTACATCGACGAACGCGGGCGAATACGCGGTCGAATTCGGCGAAACGGACGCGGGAACCGATACCGCGACCGCCACGTTCGTGCCCGGTGCTGTCGAGACGGTGGTTGTCGAACCGACGGAAAATACGACCATTAACGCTGGAGATACGATAACGTTCAACGCAACCGCGTACGACGCCAACGATAATATCGTCGAAGATGCGGACAACGCGTTCACGTGGACGAACTCGACCGGCGAGGGACTGTTCGATATCACGGGCGCGGGAACGTACGCCGTGACGGCGTCGCTCGACGACGTCGCTGCAGACCCCACGACGGTGACTGTCGACCCGTCTCCCGTCGATTCTGTGGAGATTAACCCCGAATTGGATCGGGAGATAACCGCGGGTGAGACGGTGGATTTCGACGCGACGGCATACGACGAGTACGGCAACGTCGCCGAAACCAACGATAGCGAGTTCACGTGGTCGAACACGACCGACGAGGGAGTATTCGGGAACACGACCGCGGGAACGTACGACGTCACGGCCGAGCACGCTAAAATCGTCTCGAACAGTACTTCGGTCACCGTCGGCCCAGCGAACTCGAGTTCAGTCGTCATCGAGACACAACCAGCGGATACGGTGGCAGGCGACGAAATTGCTGGCCCGCTCGTCGTCACCGTCCTCGACGAATTCAACAATTCGATCGCAAACGTCGACGTAACCGTGGAGACGAACGGGTCGGGTATCGACAACGGAACAACGGTCATTCAGACGAACGAAACCGGCCATGCAGAGTTCACCGACATCGTTATCGAAACCGCAGGAATCTACGAGATCGACATCGAAGCCGTCGAAAGTGGTGTGAACGCAACCGCCGACCCGATTACTATCTTCCCCTCCGACCCCGATACCGTCTTTGTGTACATCGACCCCGGGAATACGACCGAGGGCCACGTGATCGGCGGACCACCGACCGCCGTCGTGACCGACGAGTTCGGCAACGCGATCGTCGATGACAACGTTACAGTGTCTGCAAACTCCACCGCGTTCAGTGACGGGAACACCACCGCGTCGACGAACGAAACTGGTCACGTCGCGTTCGACGATCTGATAATCGATACCCCAGGCGTGTACAACCTGACGTTCGACGCGGAAGGCGTCGCCGAGAACGCAACTACGAACGGGTTCACGATCGACGAGGCTCCCGAACCACCATCCCCGTCTCCCGAGCCGGGTACGTCCGTCAGAACCGATGATGTCGACGGCGAAGACACCACTGACCAGCGAGTAACGGTCGAGAACCCACGACCTGATGTGCCAATCATCATCGAGGGGCCACCCGTAGACGTCACCAACTCGGATCACGCGGACACGGAGAGAGCGCCTCTCTCGCACGTCGGGAACTTCCAACTCGACCGTCTGACCCTCCGAGTTGATTCGGATGACGACTTCAACATCGACGTCACGACGTACGAAGCCGACCTTACGCCGAGCTTTGCTCGCACCGACGACGGTACGACCAACGAGGACGTTCAAACCGCCGCTGAGAGCTTCGAGAGCGAATTACACACCGTCTCAGTCGGCTACATTCACGTCGATCATACGTTCGACAACCAACTGGTGAGAAACGCGACGTTCGAGTTCAGTATCAACAAGACTTCTCTCGACGCACTCGGCGTCGACCCTGGTGACGTTACATTGTACCGCCGAGACGAACCCGGCAACTGGAACGAACGTCCCACCGAATACGTTGACAGCGACGGATCGTACTACCAGTTCAAAGCCGACGTCCCCGGTTTCTCCGTCTTTGCACTCGGTACAAGCGCACCAACGGCCCGGGTAGTCGAGGCCTCACTCGACGAAACCCGGATCACCGACACCGAAACGGCCACCGTTACAGTTACCATCGAGAACCGAGGCCAGTTCCAAGCAGAGAAGACCGTGTATCTACATTCGAACGGACAGCCCATCGCCTCCGAAACGGTGACCCTCGACGGAGGGGCATCGGAAACCGTCGCGTTTGCGTACGATCCCGATGCACCCGGAGATTACACCCTTTCCGTCAACGACGTGGAAGTCGCCCCCGGACCCCTCACCGTCGACGCCGATTCCACGTCACCTGACATCACTGACACCACATCGCCGGGAACCTCCAACACCACTGGCTCCACGTCATCGGGGACCGCTGGCACCACTGGTTCCACCTCCACGAGGACCACCGACAATGCGCCAGCAGATGCCACAGATGGTATCCCTTCGTTTGGCCTTCTAGCTGCCATCACCGTGCTGATCGTATTCGCCTATTTCATTCGCTTTCGTCGAGATTGATCGCGCGTACGACGTTGGAATCGAGTTCTCCTTTCGAATAAATTGGGTGGCTGTTGATGCGTGGGAGATACTACCCGACAAATTTCATGAGTTCGGCACCTCACTTCGTTCGCGTCAGAACCGCGTGCGCTGCAGGCGCTCATTCACGCGATGAGCGATTTTTGCTTTCCAGTATCCAGTATCACTCGCGGCCGTTCGCCGTTTCAGTAACGGTCGCTCGTGGTGTCGTCGATGTTCGCGGTGGCGGCGGTGGATACTCACCCACAGTTACCTGTACGTTTTTCTGCTCTCCGTTACGGAGAACGGTGAACGTCACCGTTTCGTTCGGACGGGTTTCCAAGTAGAGATACGTGTAGAGATCCGCTGTATCTTCGACGGGGACGCCATCGACGGCGAGGATAACGTCGCCGCCGACGGGAATCGAATACTGCCGGATCTCCTTCGAAACAGCGGTGGCCGGTCGTAGCTTGTTCCGTGCCGGACTATCCGCGGTCAGATTGGCCACCATCACTCCTCGCGTAGTGTCGATGTCGTTCGCTTCGGCGACGGTTGCGTCGACATCGATCGTTCCAGCGCCGATGTACGAGAGCGGGTAGGATCCGTCGGCGATGATGGCTGGAACGATCACGCGAAGTGCCCTCGACGAGATTCCGAAGTTCGTTACGGACGTGGGACCGGCAACGGTCATGCCGACGACTTCACCCCGACAGTTCATCCACGGGCCGCCGCTGCTCCCGAATTCGATACTCGCGTCCGTCTGTATCATCGGTGCCGTCGAAATCGTGACGCCGTCCGCGTTCTGGTACGTCAGAGATCGGTTGACGCCGCTCACAATGCCCCCTGTAATCGACTCCTCGTAAAATAACGGCGAACCGAAGACGGCTATCTCTTGCCCACGTTCGATCGAATCGCGGCTAATCGGTACCGTAGTGGCTGATTCTGGGACGTTCTCTACTCGAATTACGGCGATGTCGGTGGGTTCGTTCGCCCCGACAACGGTCGCCTCCGCCCATCGACCGCCTTCGAATCCGACGTCGATGTCCGTCGGATCGTCCAATTCAGCCACGTGCCAGTTTGTGACGATGTACGCGCCCGAGTCGTTTATTTCGTATATCCATCCCGAAGCCTCCCACGCGGAAACCCCATTGTGAGCTGCCACTTCCACGACTCCGGTCGAAACACTGCTGGACAGCCCCGTATAGTTGCACTCGGTTACTTGAGGACGGTCCGTAACACGCTCGTCGCTTCCAACTGCCGCGGTCGAAGATGTCGTTCGCGCGTCTTGACGCACTGCTGCTCCGGAACCCCCTGCGATGACGAGCATGAGTACGAATACTCCGATAAACAAGCGTCCGGCAGTGTCGTGGGACATCTCACCAGCCAGACGGGGCACCGAATCTTTGTTAATCGGTGCGTTCTCGCTCGTTGCTGCCGAGCAACGCCGATTATCGACCCCGTCGTCGGCATTTACCGCTCTCCACGGTTCGCAACGGAGTCTCTCGCAGAATGATGGGCGCTGCAGGATTGTGAACTACGTCCGAGAACCTGCGCAAAGCGCAGAACCTCGGTCTAGTTCAATCCTTCGCGCGTCACGTTGCTCCCGCTCACGAAGTTGTTCGCGGAAGCAAGTGGGCGCTGCAGGATTTGAACCCGCGGCAACTTGGTCCGAAGCCAAGCACTCTGTCCAGACTGAGCTAAGCGCCCGTACTCAACGATACTGGCCCCTTCTTTTTAAACGTCGTGGTTTCGTCTCGTGGAAATCGCATTCCGACCATTTATACGGCGTGGCCCGAGTACGTCGCCGTATGAGTACAGACGGACGTGCGAAGGGGCTGTTCGAACTCACACGTCCGGGGAACACCTTCGCGGCGGGCGTGCTCACGTTCATCGGGGCGTTCGTCGCGGGTGGCGTCTTCACCGACTCACAGCCGGTTCAGGTCGCGGCGGCCGTGATGGCTACGTGGCTGGCGACGGGGGCGGGCAACGCGATCAACGACTACTTCGACCGCGAAATAGACCGGATCAACGCGCCGGACCGACCCATACCGCGCGGCGCGGTCTCACCGAGAGGCGGGCTGATTTTCAGCGTCGTGCTGTTCGTCGGTGCCATCGTCGCTGCGCTCGCACTGCCCGTCTTCGCGATCGCCATCGCGGCGCTCAACCTCCTCGCGCTGGTGGCCTATACGAGGCTGTTCAAGGGACTGCCGGGGGTGGGGAACGCCGTGGTCGCCTACCTCGGCGGCAGCACGTTTCTGTTCGGGAGCGCCGCGGTCGCGGCCGACGCCGGAAGCCACGCCGTTCCGGTCGAGGGAATTCGAACGGCGGGTATCCTCTTTCTCCTCGCCGCGCTCTCGACGTTCACGCGCGAAATCATCAAAGATGTCGAGGACATGGCGGGTGATCGCGAGGAGGGACTGAACACGCTTCCGCTGGCCATCGGTGCCCGCCCTGCAACCGCGTTCGGGGTGGTGCTGCTTCTCGTCGCGATAGCCGCGAGCCCGCTCCCGTTTCTGTGGGGCGTGTTCGGAGGTGCCTATCTCGCGGTCCTCCTCCCGGCGGATGCCATCATGCTTTATGCAGCCGCCGAGAGTTTCGACGATCCGACAGCTGGACAAAACCACTTAAAATATGGTATGTTCCTGGCTGCGATCGCGTTCGTAATCGGTCGCATAGCCGTTCTCATTTGAGTGTCTTCGGATGAATAGATAGCAATCAAAAAGAATATAAGCGGTTCCCCAGATATTAATCCCAGATGAGAAAGGGGGAGAAAACTGGCACTTCGTCGGCTCTCTCCCGGGCTCAGTATCGAACAATGCGGTGCGACCGTGCACGGTGATGAGGTATCATGTACAGTATAGGTGAGCCGTTTCCCGAGACGGAACTCAACCCGGGAACGAATCTGCTCGTTGCGGGACCGCCGATGACGGGAAAGCGGCGGCTCGCGTTCGACGTGCTCGCACACGGTGATGGCGACGGAATAATCATCGTAACGACGAAAAGCACGGGTGAGCAGGTGCTCTCGGACTACGAATCCCGGCTCGACGGCCGGGACTCCTTCATCGGGGTGGTCGATTGCGTTTCGAAACAGCAGGGGATGAGTCCACAGCGGGTCGAAAGCGTCGAATTCGCCTCTTCGCCGGTGGACATGACCGGAATCGGTATCAAGCTCTCCGAGTTCCTCCAGCGGTTTTACGATTCGGGCGTCCGTTCCAATCGAATCGCCTTCGACTCGCTCTCGACGCTTCTCATGTACTCGAACCTCCAGACCGTGTTTCGGTTCCTTCACGTTTTCACCGGTCGAGTACAGAGCGCGGAAGCCTTCGGTTTGTTCGTCATCGACTCGTCGGCCCACGATGCCCAGACGATGAGTACGCTCAGGCAGCTGTTCGACGGCGAGATAGAGGTTCGCGAAGCGGAAGACGGCGGGTCCGAGGTTCGGTTGAAGGGCGTCGGCCCGACGACCGATTGGCAACCGCTCTGACTCGATACCTATCGACGCCTTGTGCCCGGAGGGCCAACGCTTTTGCGCGCTCGTAGCGTTCGTTCCGGCATGCCAATCGAAGGAGACGAGGAACTTCGAGACGTTCTCGAACTCGATACGGTCGCGGTCGTTGGCTGCTCTTCGACGCCCGGAAAGGACGCCCACGAGATACCGAAATATCTCCGGGATCATGGCTACGAGGTCATCCCGGTGAACCCCTTCGCGGACGAAATCTTCGGACGCGAGGCCGCCGATTCCCTCGACGACGTGGACGAGGAGATAGACATCGTGGACGTGTTTCGGCCGAGCGAGGAGGTGTCCGAAATCGTCGATGCCGTCCTCGAACGCGACGACGTGGATGTGGTGTGGATGCAGTTGGGAATCCGTGACGACGACGCCGCGAAACGGGCGGAGGACGCCGGAAAGCGCGTAGTGCAGGACCGCTGTATGAAGGTCGAACACGGTCGGCTGATGGGGCAATCTCCCCGCTAACCGTCGAAAAATGCGACGCGTCGCTCGTTTCTACTCTTCGGGTTCGTACACGTACAGGCAGTCGTTGCTGTACGACCGACCGAACTTGTCGGCGTCCTCACAGCAGAGGACGCGGCCGTCGTCCATCACGTAGATGTTGTCGACGTTGATGAGCGCGTCGTCCGCGATGTCCGCCGGGTCGCTCGCGTCGGGGCCGACGATGACCGGTTCGAGCGTCGAGACGTTGTAATCGTCCTCGAGTTCGGCGCGGTAGACGACGCCGCCGTCCACGCGGTCGAGTCGGATATCACCGAGCGTGTCGGCGAGCGCGTCGTTCAGTGCCGAGATGGCGAAGTAGACGTAGTCACCGGGTCTAGCGCCGTCGACGCTGTCCACGCCTTCGGCTTTGTTGAACTCGATGGTCGCACCGATCTCCTTGGCGGCCGCGCGGGTTTCGAGGAAGGGAACCTTCCTGAGTTCCTCGTCGACGCCGTCCGGACCGTCGCTTTCGTACTGCTCGGCCCACTCGACGATTTCCTCGTTCGTGATGTAGTTCCGGTTGCCGTTTTCGACGATTTCCTTGTCGGCTTCTTCGAGTGCCGTTTCGAGGTCGTCCTCCCAGTCGGTGTCGGCGTGGGTTTCGAGGTAATCGACCTGCGTGACGTCATCGTATTTCGAAATCCACTTTTCGACCTCGTCGTTCGCGGCGTGGCCCAGTTCCAGCCACTCGAATTCGAGGTTCACGTCGGCGGGCGGGTTCTTCTTCGCCGCTTCCTCGTTGGTCACTTTCGGCGCGTAGAGCGTTCCTGCGACGTTCATCGGGTCGCAGTAGCCGTCGATTTCCTCGTCGGCGACGAACTTGTAGATGCCCTTGCTGTCGCCGTCGGAACAGCCGTACACGGTTCGTTTGTCGCTCTGTATGTCGGGCGACTCCCACGAGGCTCGGCCCATCACGTAGTACTTGATGGGTTGTGGCGTCTCCGCCATCGGATCGCGGAAATCGACGAAGTAGCCGTAGCGGTACGGGTTCGGGTAGACGTCCCCTATCGGTTTCGTCGTGTTGCTCGCGTCATCGGAGGATTGGTCGACCGGCAACGACGTCTGGTCGACCCGTTCGGCACCGAGGTAGTACGCGAGGAATTCGAGGCCCGTAAGTGCCCAGTAGCCTTGGACGCCCCACGATTCGTCGCCGTAGTAGCCGTCGATGGCCTCCTGAATTCCGTTCGGATTCGGTCGGTTCCAGAACTGACAGCCGCCGATGAGGTCCTTCCCGGTCCCCTGCTCGACGATATCGCTCACCTTTGCGGTCAGGGAGACGCGGGGCTGTGCGTAGTTCTCCTCGGCGGATATCATCGTGTTCCACGGGGAGAGGTCGCCGTAGCAGTTGATCCGCGTCCCACCCAACTCGCGCATCGGCTCGGTGTTCGCGAGGTTGATGGCGTTCTCCAAGTCGGCGGTCCAGCCACCGTCTCCGTCCTGACTGATGGGGATTTGCGAGACGTTCCCGGGGCTGTTCTCCCAGTTGGTGAAAAGGTAGCCTTCGGTACCCTCCTCGTTAGTCGGGACGAACTGGTTGCAGTCGGGATTGGAAGCGGGGTCGCCGTACTGCGTTCCGGCGAAGTTGTCGGGCGTGATGTTCCACCCGTCCGGCGTCTGGGTGATGCCGAGTCGTTCGGTGCCGCCGTTGATGCGGTCTTCTTCCTGCGCGATGAACGTGAAATCGCCGCTCGCGCTCCGTATCATTCCCTTCTCCTCGTTCGTCTGCGGCGTCGAAAGCCCGGAGAAGTCGTCGTTGCTTCCGTCCATGGAGAACTGGAAGCCCTCGAAGTAGCCGATGCCGGACGTGTTGTACGGTGCGGGGTTGTCTCGGCTCGGGTGTTGGAGGCTGTACAGGGGCGTTCCGTCCTCGAAGACGAACGGTCCCGTCACTTCCGCGCCGAACGCGGTGGACGAAAAGCGCTTGAGGTTCCCCTTCACGTAGGGGGCGCTCGGGGTATCGTCGTCCTCCGGCGGTTCGGTACTCTCGATTCCGATGACGTTCGAGGAAACGCTCGCACCGAGGGTGGCGGCGACCGATGTGGCCATCAGTTTGCGTCGGGTGAACTCGACCATGCGAACGATGATTTACAGGAGTACAATATGTAAATTTATAATATCCATATGGGGGATATTGGTTCGATACGACGTCTATGTACCGATTTTCTCGACAGTGTCGAAAAGACAAAACGTTCGGACATATCTCCGAGAGAACGGCTTTCCTGCGGGGATGGGCGGGCGTTCGTCCGTCCGTTTCCTTCTCCCCCAACTATAGTCCGTTTACGAATATTCTATCCAACAATTTCGGAGCGTAATGAGATGGCGTTTGGGACGAACTTCCGCGGAGCTACGTGCCGAAAAACCGAACCACCATTCCCGGCGGCGAGCGAACCGGTCCTACTCCATCCCCATCCCTTCCGCACCGATGCGGATCTCTTCTGCCCGCTTCCGAACCGTCGCGACGTATCGTTCTATCTCCGGGGGCGTTTTGCCGTAGAACGACGCGACCCAATTGAGATCGGTGTACGGTTGCGTGAGGAAGTACGCCGAAAGCGTATCCCGACCCGCCTGTATTATTTCCGGCGGGACGCCGCGTTCACCGGTCCCCGCCTCCTCGAACCCGTTCACGTCGAAGTACACGTCGGCGTACAGTTCCGCCAACTCGGGATCCTCGAACCGAACCCCCTCGTGGTTCGGCGCTTCGAATCGGTAGCGGGGGCTTCCCTCCTCCGATGGTATCGTGACGATTCGGACTCCCAGTATGTACTCCTTATACACCGCCTTTGCGGGAGCGGTATTTCGGTCGGTCTGTGACATGGATAGTTGCCCGTGGCAGTGCGACCGCCACCGAAACCGGCGGTCGTCAGCCTCGGATGTAGAGGCCCTTGCGGAGCGTCGATTAGTAGTTTGATAATTTCACTATATATCGCTCCGTATTATCGGTACGCACCGCCGGTACTTCGGAGAAAGAGTTCGCGCGGCTATCCGTCCCACTCCGTGAACGAGCGATAGATTCCCTTGGAGAGGTAGCGCTCGCTGGAGTCGGGGAAGACGGTGACGACCGCATTGCCCGGCGCGTCTATCTCGCCGTTTCGAATCTGTTCCGCGACCTGTCGGGCCGCGATGCTCGCCGCACCGGCCGAGGAACCGACGAGGTGTCCTTCCTCGCGTGCGAGGCGTTTGAGTTCGTCGTGAGCGGTTTCGTCCGGTACTTGGATGATTTCGTCCACGAGGTCCGGTTCGAACAGTTCGTTGGTCGTGGGGTCGTGCGTCCCGATTCCTTCGATTTTGTACTCCTCTTCGGGCACGTCGGCCCCCTTCGTCGTGGAGTAGAGCGACCCTTCCGGTTCGACGGCGGCGACGTAGGTGTCCGGGTGCTGGTCGCGGGCGTACTTCGCCATTCCCATCAGGGTGCCCGCGGTGCCACATCCCGCGACGACAGCACCGATGTCGCCGTCCAACGCCTCGTAGAGTTCCGGTCCCGTCGTTTCGTAATGTGCCTCGACGTTCAGCGGGTTGGCGAACTGCTGTGGCACGACCGCGTTCTCCGTCTCCTCCGCGAGTCGGTGAGCGCGTTCGATCGCGCCACCCATCCCGTCCGACGTGGGCGTGTTGATGACTTCCGCGCCGAGCGCGGCCATGAGCTGTTGTTTCTCCTTGCTGAACCGCTCGGGGACGACGAACACGGCGTTCACGCCGAGTTGGCCCGCCGCGACGGCGAAGCCGATACCCGTGTTTCCGGCGGTCGGTTCGATGACCGTCCCACCGGGACGGAGTTCGCCGCTGTCGAGCATCGCCTCTATCATGTACTTCCCGATGCGGTCCTTCACGCTCGCGCCGGGATTGAACGACTCCAACTTCGCATACACTGGAACGTCGTCGGGCGCGGCTTGAACACGGACGAGCGGGGTTTGCCCCACCGTGTCGAGGACCGAGTCGAGCGGTTCCCGATGTGTCGTCATGTCGCAAAAATTGACGGGAGGGCTGTTAGTCGTTGTTATGTCTTCCGACTCGGTAACTCACGAACTCGCTTCGACCGTCTCGTCGGTCGTTTCGTCGGAATCGCCGGCCGTCTCGTCGGATTCGACGTCGGCGAGCACTTCGTCGATGTCGATTCCTTCCTCGCGCGCCAGCGCCTCGATGAGCGCCTTCTGGTGTGCGTTTTCGGCTTCCAGTCGTTCGACGCGCTCGTTCGTCGTCTCCAGCGTGTCGCGCATTTCGACCAACTGTTCGCGCATCTCGTTCAGTTTAGCGTACAGTTTCTCCGCGGTGTCGGCCACTTTCTGAATCTTCTTTGCCGTGCTTCCAAGTCCCATACACCCCCGTTCGTTCCCGAGTAATGTGGGTTTTCCGACTCAAGCGGGACGCTTAACTCGGCTGCGTGGCTGGATACGCGCATGAGCAAGGCGCTAAAAGCAGGTATGGTGTCGTGTCTGGCCGTCGTCGCCCTCGTTTCCCTCCCCTATTTCCTCGCCCCAGCGGTCGCAGTGAGCGTCTACTACGACACCATTCCGGTCCCCGTCGAACTGATCGACGTTCTCCTCTCGCTCGTCGCGTTCATCGCGTTCGGATCCGCGCTTCGGGGGCGGTCGGACCCCGCGACGGTTGCGGGCGTTACCGTCGTTCTCGGTGGTTTTCTGGTCGGTATCACGCTCTGGTGGGCGCTCGTAACACCGGCTTCGACGTTGGTCGAGGCCGCACGCATGGATTCGTTGAACGGCTACCAGTGGGTGTTGTTCCTTGTGACGATTGGCGTCCCCACAAGCGCGGGTTGGTACGCCCGAACCGTCCTATAGTCTCTTCCTTGGTACCCACAGCGAAGTGTTACTCCGTGACAGTGGGCCTATAACAAAGTGACATGGCGATGCAGGTGGTTTCGTGTCGTCGAACGCTTTCCCCCGACTATGGTCGCACGTCTCTCCTCCGTTACTGGTAGCCGTGCTAGGGGTGATGCTCGGCGACGTGATAACGACCGGCATCGGTCTCGAACTCGGACTGAACGAGGGGAACCCGTTCGTGGCCCACCTCCTCGCCGAGATGGGTATCGTGGGATTGCTTCTTCTCAAAGGGGTCACCGTCGTCCTCCTCGTCGTCCTCTCGGGGTGGACACAGCGGTCCCGTCGGACGTTTCGGCTCGGGAGCATCGTCTATCTTGTCGTCGGCCTGCTCGTCGTCGCGTCGAACGTGATGGCCATCGCCACCGTCGGGTGAACGTCGAACGGAAATCGAACCCGCGATGCGATTACGAACCCGAAAGGCCCTTAAGTCGGAGTGGAGTAGAAGGAAGTGGACTAGGTTGGGCAGTTAGGCCCTGCTCTCCGCCCGCGCTATGGTCTTGAGCGGGAACCGAACTCCGGGCACGTCCGGTCAGACCGGGTCGGGCCCCGAAAGCCAACGCAGAAGCCTCGTCCGACGGGGCCAGCGGTCTGTGGCGAACACTCGCAGGAGTGTGCCGTCGCAGTTAGTCGGTGGCAATCCGTCAGGCACGGAAGTGAGCAGCGGACCGCCGAACAGCTGTCGCTCGTCGGATCGCGGGGTGGAGGAGGCAACCGGGATTCCCCGGCCCGGAACGCCGGGCAACCCCGGCCGTCCACATTCATACCGCATTCTCATCGTCGAGTCGAAACGCCGTCTCGAATCGAGCGGCCGCATCGGCCCGACACCGAACCTCACCCGTCCAGCCGTGACGACCGGATGTTCCACGAGTCGAGCATGCTATCGACGAACACCCGCGTCCAGTGGGCGCGTTTTTCGGGTTTCACGTCGTCCTGCGTGACCTCGAAGAGACACGACGGCACGTCGCGGTCCACTCGCATCTTGTTGACGAGCATGGGTTCGGCGGCGTACTTCGTCTCGCTGACCGGCGTGTGAACGAAGTCGTAGATCGGGTCGTAGCCGGTGACGTATCCGTCGTTCAGTCGCTCGACCGCCGTCTCCACGGTCCGGACGATTTCGTCGTGCTTCGAGCGAAACACGTTCTGTCCGACGCCCTCGTCTCCCTCCCGTCGCAAAATTCCCTTCGAACTGTGGAGGTCGATGAACACGTCCGGGTCGTACTCGCCGATGGCGTTCCAGATGGCGGTCGCGAGCGCGTTTTTCGGCGGTTCGCCGATGGGAAATTGCCTGTTCAAATCCATTCCGGGCGGCCACTTCCGCCGCTGGTGTTCGATCCCCTGACTGTTCGCCTCGGGGAGGACGACGAGCGTTCCGGCGTCGATGTCCCACTTCCTGATGGCATCGGCGGCCCAATATCCGCTCTCCTCGTTACCGTGCATGCCGCCCTCCACGAACGCTGTCGGGCCGGGTTTCCTGGAACGAATCTCGTAGATGGTCGTTTCCTGTTCCATCCCGTCCCGTATCGTCGTGGTCGAGACGCCCCCTTTTCCGTTCGATGTGGTCGTCTCCACTCCGTCCGTCGAAGTCGCTTCGGGCGCTTCTCCCCCCGATTCCTCCGTGGTTTCGGCGTTTGCCGCCGCATCCGAACCGCTTCCGGCGCAGCCCGCGAGGAAAACAGCACTACCGGTCAAAACCGACCCGACGGTCGAAAGGAACGCTCTTCGACTCCCATCCATGGTAAAACCGTAGCGGTACCCCTACTTCAATGCTGTTTCAGAATTGTTGAAACGAATACCCGTAATTCAGGTGTTAGTCGTCCGTCAGGACCGCCATTTCGGACGGGTTCGAAATCTCGATGCCACCCGCGAGGTTTCGGTAGGGGTACGGAATGTCGATTCCTTCCTCGTCGAAGCGTTCTTTGACCGCGGTGACGTACTCGCCGCGCGTCTTCACGAAGTCCCCACGCGCCGGGTCGGCTATCCAGAAACGGGATTTGAGACCGACCGAGGAGTCGCCGAGTTCGGTGAGTCGAACCGACGGTTCGGGGTTATCGAGGATGTCAGCGTGCCTCTCGGCCTCCTCGATGATGATTTCGGTCGCCCGCTGAATGTCGTCGTCGTAGCCGATGCCGAAGAGGAACTGGATGCGGAGTTTGTCCTTGGCGACGGGGTTCTTGATGACGTCGTCGGTCAGCACCGAGTTCGGCACCGTCAGCATCTCGTTGTCGAAGGTACGAACGCGGGTCACGCGGAGGTCGATGTCTTCCACGATGCCGGAGTAACTGCCGCCGTCCCACTCTATCCAGTCGCCGATTTTGAACGGCTTGTCGGTGAAGATGAACACCCCGGCGACGAAGTTGGCGAGAAGGTCCTGCAACGCGAAACCGACCGCCAACGTCGCCGCAGCACCGACGGTTGCAAACGCGGTCAGGATGTTTCCGTATCCCGCGAAGGCGAACGCTAGCGCCACCGCCGCAAACAGGACGACCAGTTGGGTCACCTTCGTGAGCGGAATTGTGAGGCTCTCGTCGTACTCTTTCCTATTAAGCAGTCGCTTGGCCAATGGGATGACGAAGATGCGGCCGAGCAGGTAGAGAACGACGAACGAGACGACGAAGTAAATCGCCTGTGTTAAGAACATCGCGTAATCCGTACCGACAGCATTCTCAAGACCCGGCAACGGATTTACCATCAGTGGTACACCGCCGTATTTCCGCGTGTCTCGACCAACTGTGCGTTCACCTCGTCAGCGAGTTCCTCCGCGAGTTCGTCGGTGGAGGTGCCGCCGCGGGCCGCCCGCAGGAACTTCACCTTGACGAGTTTCTCGTTTTGCAGTTGATTCTTCAACTCCTCGGTGACGGCACCGATGCCGCTTTTGCCGACCCACACGGTTACGTCCAGGTCGTGTGCCTCCTTTCGCAACTCTTGATTACTCATAAGTAGGGGATAGTTTGGCCCTATTACCTTTAAAGCTTGCAACCAACTCGTACGGTTTCATCGAGGGAGACAATATCTCACACCCGCTTGCGGGTTTCAACACCTTTGTATCGAATGAATCCAGATGGTCGGGTATGACTACGAAGGTCGTCGTGCTCGGTGCTGGCTACGCTGGTGCTGGCGCGATACAGCAACTCGAAGATGAACTCGACGACGCCGACATCACGTGGGTGTCGGACAAGGACTACCATCTGGTCCTGCACGAGTCCCACCGCGTCATCCGCGACCCGCGAGCGCAGGACAAGGTCACGATTCCGATTCACGAGATCAAAGCCCCGAGCACGCGGTTCGTCCAGGACACCGTGACGGGCATCGACACCGACGACCGAACGGTTGAACTCGAAGACGGCTCCGACCTCGACTACGACTACCTCGTCGTCGGACTCGGCAGCAAGACGGCCTACTACGGTATCCCCGGCATGGCGGAGAACGCCCTCACGCTGAAGAGTCTGGACGACGCGCTCGAAATCCACGAGCAGGTCAAGGAGGCCGCCAAGACCGCCTCCCGGAACGACCCCGCGAAGGTCGTCATCGGCGGTGCCGGACTGTCCGGCATCCAGAGCGCCGGTGAAATCGCGGAGTACCGCGACAAGCACCGCGCACCCATCGACATCTACCTCGTCGAGGCACTCGACGAGATCATGCCCGGCATGGACCCCGAACTGCAGGGGACGGTCAAGAAGTACGTCCTCGAAAAGGACATCAACATCCTGACCGGGGACCCGATCACGGAAGCGACCGAGAACGAAATCCAGTTCGACGAGGGCGAACCCCTCGACTACGATGTGTTCGTCTGGACCGGCGGCGTGACGGGCCGCGACGCCATGGACGACTGCGGACTCGACAACCAGCACAACCGCGTCACCGCCGAGTCCGACTTCCAGACCAGCGACGACCGCGTGTTCGCCATCGGCGACTGTGCCATCATCGACCAGGGCGAGAACCCGGCACCGCCCACCGCACAGGCCGCGTGGCAGGCCGCCGAAGTCGTCGGCGAGAACGTCGCCCGCTCCATCTACGGCCAACCGCTCAAAACGTGGACCTTCGACGACAAGGGGACCGTCATCTCCATCGGCGACGAGGCCGTCGCTCACGGCGTCAAAGTCGCCGGCATGGACTTCCCCATCAGCACCTTCAACTCCCGTGCGGCGGAGACGCTGAAGAAGATGATCGCGGCGCGCTGGATCGCCGACATTTCGTCGTACAACCGCGCCGTCAAGGCGTGGAGCGTCCTCTAAGCGCGACCGTCGTTCCGAAAATTCGTCTCCTATCTACCGTTCCCGCTTCTATTGGTTTCCTGCTCCTACGAGTCCCCCGCTTCTACGGGATCCGAACATCGTGTGCGAGCGTTCCGATTCCCTCTATCTCGACTTCGACCGAATCGCCGTCTTCGAGCGGTCCGACCCCCGACGGCGTGCCGGTGATGACGACGTCGCCCGGTTCCAGCGTGAGGTAGGTCGTGATTTCCGCGATGAGTTCCGGGATGGAGAAGATGAACAGGTCGCGCGAGGACTCCTGTCGAACCTCGCCGTTGACGCGGAGTCGGACGCTGGCGTCGTCCGGCACTTCGTCGGGTGTCGCCACGACCGGTCCCAGCGGGCAGGAGTTGTCGAACGCCTTGCCGCGGACCCAGTTCTGCTCCAAATCCTGATCGTCGCGGTTCGAGATGTCGTCGGCACACGTGAAGCCTGCGACGACGTCCATCGCGTCTTCCTCGGCGACGTGGCGACACTGTTCGCCGATGACGACCCCGAGCTCGGCCTCGTGGTCGATTCGCTCCTTTCCGGCGGGAAGCGTGATCGTATCGCCGTGGGACGCGACGGCGTTCGGCGGTTTGAGGAACAGGAGCGGGCGCTCGGGAACGTCCTCGTTTCGCTCGGCCGCGTGTTCCGCGTAGTTTCGGCCCACGCAGACGATTTTCGTCGGCTCCGTCGGCGCGAGAATATCGACCTCCTCAGGGTCGTAGCTGTCGTCCGCAAATAGAAGTTCGCCGTCGTGCCATTCGCCGGTTCGGACCGACCCTGCCGGATCACGGAATCTAACTCGATGCATACGCTGGGTGTCGTATTCCCGCGCCTAAACCGTTCGGACTCCGGTAACACCCCACTCGTCGTCAACATCCTTTAAGGCCGTTTGCGCCCTATCGGAACCCACACCATGGAGCTTACTTGGTACGGACACTCGACATGGCACGTCGCCGTCGGCGACACTGAACTCCTCATCGACCCCTTCTTCGACAACCCGAAGACGGACACGGACCCGGAGGAGTTGGATCCGGATTACGTCCTGCTCACGCACGGACACGCCGATCATATCGCGGACTCGGACCGTTTCCGCGACGCACACTTCGTCGCCACGCCGGAGGTCATCGGCTACGTGACGGACGAGTACGGCATCGAGGACGGCACCGGGATGAACATGGGTGGGACCTTCGAAGCCGAGGACGCCTACGTCACGATGGTCCGCGCGGACCACACCAACGGCCTCGACACGGGCTACGGCGCGTCCGGCGGCATGCCCGCCGGCTTCGTCATCAGCGACACGAAGCCCACCCAAGTCTCCGACGAGGACAGCGAGACGTTCTACCACGCGGGAGACACCTCGTTGATGACCGAGATGCGCGACGTCATCGGCCCGTTCCTCGAACCCGACGCCGTCGCGATTCCCATCGGCGACCATTACACCATGGGACCGTGGCAGGCCGCCATCGCGGTGGATTGGCTGGACGCCGACTACGCGTTCCCGATGCACTACGACACGTTCCCGGCCATCGAGCAGGACCCCGAGGACTTCGTGCGCGAAGTCGACGCCACCGGCAACGACGCCGAGGTCCACGTCTTGGAGGGCGGCGAGACGTTCGACCTTTCCGACCAACTCTGGTAACGGGAATCGAACGCAGACGGGACAGTTTTTCGTTTTCTTCGGCGAGTTCGAGTCGGTGATAGGCTGCGAACAGACGCGATTACCAGTTTTACGATTTCAGGAACTACGAAGAAGGCCCAGAAAGCCCCCGCGAGGAACGAGCGGGGAGCTGAAAGACGGAGTCTTTCAAAAATCCACCCAGACACGGCAACCGTCCCGCCACTGCACCGCGTGCTCTCGGTTACACCGCTCACCCAGAGGTTTCTTCGAAACCTCGCTGGCCGAACCGCCCCACCAGCGCGCGCCACTCTGAAAACCAGTGGTGCGCGGTACCGACCAATCGCCATGGCGCGTGCGTCAGCAGGTCCGAGGATTTCACATCCGAGGGCTGCTGGCAAGCGCGAGGGACGACTGAGCGCATGCGAAGGAGTCGGCTGGGGAGGCGTGTGGTCTGTGCGGTGCGGTGGCGTGGCGGTTTCATTGACGTCTGTATTTGGGGTCACGGCAATACCAACCACGGGTCGCGAACGAGTAAGCAGGCCTTTCGAGGTTTCCTTCTCGGCTGTTACATTCCCAACCGTATCGAGCCGATCCCGGCCGACTCGTCGCAACTATCTTCCACGGTTCTACACGTTCACTCCGACAATCCCGACCGGAAGAACAAACCTTAGGAGTGTCGCGGATAAGGTGACAACTGCAATGCCAGAAGTCACTACCACGTCGGAAGAGGGATACAGCGCAGAGAACGACATTCGCGACTTCTCCGTCACCATCGACGCGACGGGCGAGGACGCCCCGGACACGCTCGAAACACTGCTGGCCGCGTACGGTTCGTGCTACGTTCCCGCCCTCCGCGTGGGTGGCGAACAGCGCGGTGCTGGCGACCTCGGCAAAATCGAAATCGACGTGACCGGCGACCTGAACGACGACGACAAACTCGAAGCCGTCGCGTTCGACATCAAGTGGGAAACCGAGACGGACGACGAGACGGCACAGGACGTCATCGACCGCGCCTTCGAACTCTGCAAGGTTCACGACGCGGTGAAGGCGGACCTGCACGCCGACACGACCGTCGAGACGGGCGCGTTCTAACGCCCTCCTCGAACCCCGAAAGGGAAGCGTTAAAAGTCGCGCGGCGGAACGTGGGTGTATGAGTCAGACCCAAAAACAAGCGCGAAAATGCGTCTCGTGCGGGATCAATATCTCCGGCACGAACGCCGCGTCGTTCAAGTGCCCCGACTGTGGGCAGACCATCTACCGCTGTGCGAAGTGCCGAAAACAGAGCAACCTCTACGAGTGCCCCGACTGTGGGTTCCTCGGACCGTAATCATGGGAAAAGTAGCAGCCAAAGTCAAAGTGATGCCGCAGAGCCCGGAAATCGACTTGGACGACCTCCAAGAGAAACTCGAAGATTCGCTCCCCGAGGGTGCGAAAATCAACGGCTTCGAACGCGACGACGTCGCGTTCGGTCTCGTTGCGCTCCTGCCGACGGTCATCGTCCCCGACGATGCCGGTGGCACGGAAGCCGTCGAGGAGTCGTTCTCGAACGTCGACGGCGTCGAGAGCGTCGAAGTGCAGAACGTCGGTCGGATATAACTCCGCGGTTTCGTTTTCGGTCCGCGCTTACTCCGTGAGCGACTGGTACGTCGCCCCGACGTCGGCGTCTTCGACGAATCCGCCGTGATAGCAGAGGACGTGATTCGCGTCGAAGGCGGCGAGTTTGCCGACGGAATCGACCGCTCGCTCCATCTCGGGCGTGAACTCCTCGTTCGGGCCGACGAGTCCGTCCTCGTCGGCGACGGTGGCGTCGGCGGCGATAAGGAGGTCCGCTTCGGGCAACACGACCGAGAGGTGGCCCGGCGTGTGACCCGGCGTTTCGACGATACGCATCGGTCCGGCCTCGGTTCGGAAGGTGACGCCGTCGACCACCTGTACGTCGACCGAAACGGGCGGGTAGCGGTTCGACTTGACGAGTTCCTCGTCGCCCTCGATGGCGGGCGTGTCCCCCGTCGAAGCGACGACGGTGGCGTCGGTTCGGGAGAGGAGGTCCTCGGCCCCGCCCGCGTGGTCGCCGTCCTGATGGGTCAGAAGCAGCGTTTCCACGTCGTCCAACGTGAAGTCGTGTTCGGCGAGCGCGTCGGCCAAGTCGTCTATTTGGCCGGGAAAGCCCGCGTCGAGGAGAATCAGTCCGTCCTCGGTTTCGACGCCCGCGGGGTTGATGACAGCTTCGTGGTCGCCGCGCTCGAAGGTCAGTGGAAACGCGTACACGTGGTCGCTTAGTTCCATGGGGAACGCTACGGGTTTCAACGGGGTGTACTATTCGGCTCCGGAATTCGGTTCCGGGAGTTGAACCCCGTCTCGGTTCAGTGCAGCGCGGCGTCGAACGCCTGCTGAAGGTCCGCTTTCAGGTCATCGACGTGTTCGATGCCGATGCTGGCGCGGATGAGGCCGTCGGTGAGTCCGGCGGCCAGTCGCTCTTCTTTCGGAATGGCGGCGTGGGTCATCGTCGCGGGTTGCTCGATGAGCGATTCGACGCCGCCGAGGCTTTCAGCGAGGGTGAACACCTCCGTCTCGCTCACCACGTCGGCGGCCTCTTCGAGCGAGGCGTCGAGTTCGAAACTGACCATGCCGCCGAAGTCGGTCATCTGCTCGGCCGCGAGTTCGTGGTTCGGGTGTGATTCCAAACCGGGATAGTACACGGTGTCCACGGCTTCGTGTTCGTCCAACCATTCCGCGATGTCGCGGGCGTTGTCGCAGTGGCGGTCCATCCGCACGCCGAGCGTTTTCGTCCCGCGCAGGACGAGGAAACTGTCGTGCGGGCCGGGGGTCGCGCCGACGCTGTTCTGGTAGAAGCCGATTCGCTCGTCCAAGTCGGCGTCGTCCGTGACCAGCGCGCCGCCGACCACGTCCGAGTGACCGCCGAGGTACTTCGTCAGGGAGTGGGACACGATGTCCGCGCCGATTTCGAGCGGACGCTGGAGATACGGCGTTGCGAAGGTGTTGTCCACCGCACACAGCGCATCCGCTTCCGCCGCGATATCGACCATCGCGGCGATGTCCACGATGTTGAGGAGCGGGTTCGTCGGCGTCTCGACCCAGAGCAGTTCGGTGTTCTCGCGCACCGCGTCGGACACCTCGCTCGGGTCGGTCATGTCCACGAAGGAGAACTCGATATCGTAGTCGGCGTACACCTGCGTGAAGATTCGGTGGGTGCCGCCGTACACGTCCTCGCTGGCGATGACGTGGTCGCCCGAAGAGAGGAGGTTGAGCACGGTGTTGATGGACCCCATTCCGCTGGAGAAGGCGCGGCCGTACTCGCCCCCTTCGAGGCTGGCGAGGTTCGCTTCGAGGTCGGTTCGCGTCGGGTTGCCCGTGCGGGAGTACTCGTAGCCGCGGTGGTCGCCCGGCCCGTCCTGCACGTACGTCGAGTTGGCGTAAATCGGCGTCATCAGCGCGCCCGTCTCCTCGTCGGGTTCCTGTCCGGCGTGGATGGAACGCGTTTCGAACTCGAAATCGTCGCTGTCGGTCATGCGCGAGGGGACGAACCCGAGAAGGGTTATCCTTTCGTCTCGCGGTCGGAACGAAGAGGCACGTACCGGGCGACGTGTCGGACGGAGAGGCTCACGAGGCGGTTCGCGCTGCCATCGACGCGGGAATCACGTTCCTCGTATCGGCCGACGTGTACGGCGACGGACGAAGCGAGCGGGCCATTGCGGCCTCGCTCCCGCCGCGAACGGACGCGAGGATAGAGCGCGTCGAGGAAATCCACGAGGAGCACGTGGCGGACGCGGTCCACCAGCGGTGGTGGCGCGATTTGCCTCCCCGCGACGTGACGTTTCGGCCGGATCCGTGCGAAACCGACCCGCGGCGGTGAACGCTCGGCGATGAGGAACGTATCTTTTATAACCGTCACTGAACAAGAGCGTCATACGACTATGCCGAGCTCGAACGGACCGTACAACACCACCCGAGAGAAACTGTCGAACAATCCCCGCGACCGTGGCACCTCGCCACCACAGCGTGCAGTCCAGCAGTACGAGAACGGACAGAAAGTCCACCTCAAAATCGACCCGAGCGTCCGCAAAGGTCGCTTCCACCCGCGATTCAACGGCCGAACGGGTGAGGTCGTCGGTCAGCAGGGCAAAGCGTACAAAGTCATCATCAACGACGGCGGCAAGGAAAAGACGCTCATCACCCAGCCCGCACACCTCCGCGCACAGAAGTAAGTCATGACCATCTTCAAGGAAAAGCTCGACGAGGAGTATCTCACGACGCCGGAGGCGAAGGAACTCCTCGCGGACATCGAACGCGAACGCGCGCTCGACGAGGACCGCGAGATGCCCTACAACCTCTCCCGTGCCATCGAGCATGTCAACCGATTCGCCGTCCTCGATGCCGAGGAGTCGCGCGAACTGGTCGAGGAACTGCTCGAACTCGAAAAAGTGAACGGCGCGACGGCGTACAAAATTGCCGACCTCCTGCCCCAGGACCGCGACGAACTGCGGGCGATTTACGCTCAGGAGCGGTTTACCCTCTCGGGCGACGAGCTAGACGAGATACTGAACGTCGTGGCGAAGTACGAGTAACTTCACCGATTCTTTAAGTTGCTCGTCGCCGTATTTGGTTGCAATGAGTGAATCCGAGACTGACAGCGAAGCGTCGGCTGTTGTACTCGACTTCCTGCCGAACGGTCGTGCGGAGGACGACCGTCCCCAGTACCAGAAGGAACCGCTCGCGTACGTCTTGACGGAATCCGATTTCCATCTGCTCGAACTCACGCTCGAACAGGAAGCGAGCGTCGGTATCGGCGACAGCATTCCCATCGAACCGCCCGCCGCCCGCGAGAACGTGACCAACGTTCGAGAGGTCGCATACGGCGACCTCACGTCCGCGGCGCAATCGGAACTCGAACACGCCGTCACGGACGTCGTGAACCGTCACGAGCGCCGATTCGTCGACTTCTACAACGACGCCCAACCGATAACCCTCCGACTCCACCAGTTGAACCTCCTTCCCGGTATCGGGAAGAAACTGCGCAATCACGTCCTCGAAACGCGAAAGCGAAAGCCGTTCGAGAGCTTCGACGACCTCGAAGACCGCGTTTCGGGGCTTCACAACCCGAAGGACGTGCTCGTGGATCGAATCCTCGAAGAGATACGCGAGGACGATTTGAAGTATCGGACGTTCGTTCGCTACGACTGACGCGTGCGCTCGGTCGTTTTCGCTTGCTTTCCGTTTCCACCCGAAGAGTGCCGACTAACGTCGGTCGGAACTCGGTGGGTTTACGCCGCTCGCACCGATAGAGGGGGGCAACGATGGAACGCTCGCCACCCGAGGAACCCGGTACGCGGGACCCCGACGCGCTGATTCGCCGTGCAGGCGCACGGGCCGACCCGAATCGCGACCAGCACTTCCTCGTGGACGACCGCGTCGTGGATAGAATACCGACGTACGCCGACGGCTGGAACCTCGAACACGTCCTCGAAATCGGCGGCGGACCGGGCGTTCTGACCGACCGCTTGCTCGCGGTCGCGGACCGCGTGACGGTCATCGAACGCGACCCGACGTTCGCGGAGTTCATCCAGCGGGAGTTTCGGGCGGAGCGCGACGCGGGTCGCCTGACGGTCGTGGAGGGCGACGCGTTGTCGGTCGAACTCCCCGACTTGTCGGCCTGTATCGCCAACCTTCCATATGGGATTTCGAGCGAAATCGCGTTTCGACTCCTCCCGCTCGGAAAACCGATGCTCCTCATGTTCCAAAAGGAGTTCGCCGAACGCATGGCCGCGGAGGCCGGGAGCGACGACTACGGCCGACTCTCCGTGACGGCACAACACTACGCCGACGTGAGCGTTGTGGAGACGGTGCCACGGGAGGCGTTCGCGCCGCAACCCGAGGTCGAGAGCGCAATCGTGAGGACGATTCCCCGGGAACCGGAGTACGAGGTGGACGACGAGGAATTCTTCCTCGACTTCGTGAAAGCGGTGTTCACCCAGCGTCGGAAGACGATTCGAAACGGGATTCGGAACACGGCCCACATCTCGGGACTGGACGACCCGGACGCCGTCGTCGATGCACTCGAATCGCCCGATGACGACGTGTTGGACGAGGACATCCTCCGGAAGCGCGCCGGGAAGGTGTCTCCCGTGGAGTTCGCCGCGATGGCACGGGTCGCCGACGAGTACGGACGGGGTGGTGGTTGATGGGAGGACTGCCGCTCGCCCAAACGGAGGGATGGTTCAGGCAAATCGGCCGACTCAGTTGGTTCGACATGCGACTGTTCACCACCGCGTTCGTCGTTCTCGCGGTCTTCGCTTTTCTCGCAGTCGCATGGTACGCCCGTCCGCGGTTGCAAGAGCGGGTGCCGAACGCGCTGGCGAACGTCATCACCGTCGCCTTCGCCTGCTTCTTCCTGTTGCTCGCGGCCACGACGCTCGCGTTCACGTGGAAACTGATCAACGCCGCAGTCATCACTACGGCGGACTTTGGCGTCGAAATGGCGACGGCCCTCCAAGTCGGGTCGTCAGCTGCGTTGCTCGCAACTGCGTACGTCGTCGCTGGATTCATCCGGCAAGGAATCCAGCGGCTGGTCCGGGGACGCGAGGCGCTTTCGAAACACCAGACGCAGGTGATGGTCCGCGTCGCGCAGGTCTGCGTGTACGTGGTCGCGTTCACCGCCGTCCTCGGAGTTTGGGAGGTCGATATCACCGGCCTCCTCGTCGGTGCGGGGTTCCTGGGAATCGTGGTCGGTATGGCCGCCCGACAGACGCTCGGGTCGCTATTGGCGGGATTCATGCTGATGTTCGCCCGTCCGTTCGAAATCGGCGACTGGGTGATAATCGAGGAGGAGGAAGGAATCGTGACGGACATCTCCATCGTCAACACGCGAATCCAGACGTTTGACGGCGAGTACGTGATGATTCCGAACGATATGGTCGGCGGGAGCACCATCATCAACCGCAGTCGGAAGGGCCGGTTGCGGTTGGAAGTGGACGTCGGCGTCGATTACGACGCGGACGTCGAACGGGCCGCCGACCTGGCGAAGGAGGTGATGAGCGAACAGGACGACGTGTTGGCCGTGCCGTCGCCCCAGGTTGTCTCGAAGGAGTTCGGCGATTCGGCCATCGTCCTCGGCCTTCGCTTCTGGATAGACAAGCCGAGCGCGCGCCGGAAGTGGCGGGCGAAGACGGCGGTCATCAACGAGGTAAAGGAAGCCTTCGACAGCGAGGGAATCAAGATTCCGTACCCGCAGCGCGAACTCTCCGGTCGCGCGGAGACGAACGGCTTTCAGGTCGCCGGGCAACGCGAGCGAGTGCGTGAGCGCAACCCGACGGCCGACGGCGGGGAAACGACCGACGACGGCGCGACCGATGGCGGTACGGAACCGACCGACGGAGGAGAGAACGAATGACGGACCTCGCGGAACGACGTGGCACGGAAACGAAGGTGTACCAACCGGCTGAGGACTCACACCTCCTCGCCGAAACGGCGGCGGCAGAGATAGCGCGGGACGAGTTGGTTCTCGAAGTCGGAACGGGGTCGGGGTACGTCTCGGAGTACGTGGCCGGGGAAACCGGTGCCCGTGTCGTGGGGGCGGACGTAAATCCATACGCCTGCGAGCGCGCACGCGAGCGCGGCGTCGAGGCGGTGCGAGCGGATTTGGTGTCCCCGTTCCGCGACGGGGCGTTCGACGCGGTGGTGTTCAATCCGCCGTATCTGCCGACCGACCCCGATGAAGAGCGGGACGATTGGATGGAGCGTGCCCTGTCCGGTGGCGAATCGGGGCGTGAAGTCATCAACCCGTTCCTCGATGCGGTCGGTCGGGTCCTCGCGCCGGACGGTCGGGTTTTCCTCCTCGTCAGCAGTCTCTCCGGCGTCGAAGAGGTCGTCTCGCGGGCGGGCGAGAACGGGTTCAGCGCCGTCGCGCTCCGCGACGAGTCGTTCCCGTTCGAGACGCTGACGATACTGAAACTCCTCCGATGATTATCCGCGGTTATTTTCCCGAACGGAAAATATTAAACGCCGGCATATCTTAGCCCTGGGTACATGACTGAGCGAATCGCCACGACGACGGGGTTGTTCCCGCTCCCCGATTGGGCGAAGGACGACCTCTCGGACCTGAAAGGCCACCAGAAACACGACCTCATCTCGGGCGACGAAGGACCCGAGTTGACCGCGGTGTACGACGACGCTCGTTCGGAAGTCATCGCGGTCCAGCAGGACGCCGGACTCGACCGAATCGTCGAAGGACAACTGCGCTGGGACGACATGCTCGCCCATCCGCTGACGGTCCACGACGCCGTCGAAACGGGCGGTATCGTGCGGTACTACGACAACAACAACTTCTACCGTGACCCGGTCGTCGTGGACGAACTCGGTTTCGACGGCGACGTAGCCGGTGAACTGGAATCCGCCGCCGAACTCGCCACCGACGTACAGGCCGTCCTCCCCGGCCCGTACTCGCTCGCCGACCTCGCCACCGACGAGTACTACGGCGACGACGAGGAGTTCCTCGCCGCCGTCGCGGAGTTCCTCGCGGGGGAAGTCGACGCGTTCCCGAGCGTCGAAACCCTGTTCCTCCTCGAACCCTCGCTCGTGGTGAACCCGCCGGAGGACGGCGAGGACGCCCGCGCCAGCGAGGCCATCGACGCGGTTGCGAACGCGACGGACGCCGACGTGGTGGTTCAGCCCTACTTCGGGTCGCTCACCGAGAAGGTTCACGCACACGTCCTCGACGCCGACATCGACGCGCTCGGGTACGACCTCGTGACGGACCACGAGGGCTGTCTCTCCAACATCAACGAGTTCGGGACGACTGATTCGGTGTCGCTCGGACTGGTCGACGGACAGAACACGCTGGTTGAATCGCCGGAAACCGTCGCCGAGCGGGTCGACTGGTTCGAGGAGAACACGCCGGTCAACGGGTTCGAGAAGGAGTATCTGACGACGAACACGGAACCGTTCTACCTGCCGTACAACAAGTTCGAGGAGAAAATTGCCGTCCTCGGCGAGGCCGCGCGGTTGGAGGAGGTGCAAATATGAGTGGCGAGTCGCCACGCGACTCGAAAAACGAGCGGGGAGGAACGACCCGCGAGTCGCGGAACGATGCTCGAAACCAATTCAAGCCCGACGACCACGACAACGACCACTTCATCCTGACGACCATCGTCGGAAGCTATCCCAAGCCGAAGTGGGTGGACCGCTCGCGAGAACTCTACGAGGACTCGGACGCCGACTTCGACGAAGACGCGTGGGAGGAGGCACAGATCGACGCGTCGCGTCTCATCACCGAGGAGCACGAACGCGCCGGATTAGACGTCGTCGTGGACGGCGAGATGCGGCGCAACGAGATGGTCGAGTACTTCGCCCACCGAATCTCGGGCTACGAGTTCAACGGTCCGGTGAAGGTGTGGGGACACAACTACTTCGACAAACCAAGCGTCGTCACGGAAGTCGAGTACGACGACACGTGGCTCGTCGACGAGTACGAGTTCACGAGCGAGGTGGCCGAACGCCCGGTCAAGGTTCCCATCACCGGCCCCTACACGCTGGCGAGTTGGAGCTTCAACGAGGCCTACGACGACGAGGAGTCGTTGGCCTACGACCTCGCGGACCTCGTGAACGAGGAGATAGAGAAACTGGTCGATTCGGGCGCGCGCTACATCCAAATCGACGAACCGGCGCTGGCGACGACCCCGGACGACCACGCCATCGTCGGCGAGTGTCTGGAACGCATCGCGGACGGCATCCCGGAGGACGTCTACCTCGGTTTGCACGTCTGTTACGGCGACTACTCGCGCATCTACCCCGAGATGCTCGACTACCCGGTGGACGAGTTCGACCTCGAACTCGCCAACGGCGACTACGACCAACTCGACGTGTTCCGCGACCCCGAGTTCACCGCGAACCTCGCGCTCGGCGTCACCGACGCCCACACCGCCGAAGTCGAGAGCGTCGAGGAGATAAAGGAGAACATCCAGAAAGGGCTGGAAATCGTCCCGCCGGAACAACTGACCGTCAGCCCCGACTGCGGCCTGAAACTCCTCCCGCGCGAGGTCGCGTACGGCAAGATGGCGAACATGGTGCAGGCGGCGCGCGAAGTCGAAGCCGAACTCGACTCCGGCGAAATCGACGTCTCCGCGTCGCCCGTCTCGGCCGACGACTGACGACCGAACACCCGTTTCGAAGCCGATCCGCGGTTCGATTTTACTCGCGTTTCCGTTCTGCCTCCTCGAAAAAAGTGCCGAACGATACGTTCGCGATTCTACCAGCCGTGGCCGTGGTGGCCGCCGCGGTGTCCGTGACCCCCGTGGCGTCCGTCGTGTCCGTGGTGGTCGTCGTCGCCGTGATGGCCGTGACCGTGTCCTCCGTGATGGCCGTGGCCGCCGTGGTGCCCACCGTGATGACCATGACCGTGACCGCCGTGATGACCATGGCCGCCGTGGTGTCCGTGTCCGCCGTGGCCGTCACGGGCGTATTCGAACTCGACGCTAACCGGGACGCGGCCCCCTTCGCCGGGGTGGGCCGCCCAGGTCGACGCGGCGATGACCTTCTCGAAGTTGCCGTTGCGGAGGAAATGGTGGAGTTCCTGTTCCTCGTCGTCGGAGAAGGTCCGCATGTCGAGTTGTTTGACTTTGGCCCTGCCGTTCTCCTTGATACCGATGAAGGTGAACTGGTACTCGATTTCGTCGGCGGTCGCCTCGCGAAGGCTCATGAACGAGTCCGTCGTGTCGGTCGGGACGCTCTCGCCGCCGACCTCGACGTTACGGACGTACATTCCCGGGTGGGTGGTCGCCCAGTCCGTCGCGTAGCGGAACGCGATGAGGACCTCGCCCTCCCCTTCGTACTCGGAGAGGTCGAACGACTGTTCGACCCACTTGCCGCTGGTGTTGCCGGTGTATCCCGGCGCGTTCTCCTTGATCGTCGGATGCGCGTCCGGGTTCGGCGAGTCGTCGGTTCGGTTCGATTCGAGGCTCTCCCACGTCTCGCCGCCGTCGGTCGAGACCTGCACGAAGCCGTAATCCCAGTTCTCCTCGATGTCGTAGTAGGTCTCGAACGACAGCGTCGAATCGCCGTTCGAGGGGTTGGCTTTCGTGATGGCGAACCGGTCGAGGAGGGTGCCTGACCCGGAGTACAGCACCTGCCCCTCGCCGGTGACCGGGTCGGTCGCGTTCTGCCACTGGGTGCCGATGTAGTCGGTTCCCGAGAGCGTCACGTCCGTTATCGGCCCCTTGTCGGACGTGTCGACCTCCTTGTAGTTGGTCCCCCACGCACCCGCGGTGCCGACGTCGTTCGACGTGTTGAGGTTGAGGTCGAGGCCGTCGATGTCGTACTCGTCCCGCACGTGGCGCTCGGACGAATCGAGCACCGCCGCGGTCGAGAAGTCCTGATACAGGTCGTAGAAGTCCGTGTTCGCGCCGGTCTCGTCGAGGGTCTTCTCGACGCCCTCGATGCCGTTCGCCTCCTCGTGTGCGAGGTTACTGATGAAGTCGGTGCCGTACCTGTCTCTCAAGTACATCTGGAAGCTGAACGCGATGCCGTAGTCCGAGAGGACGTTGATGGCCCCTTGGTCCTCCCAGTTGGTCAGGGAGTTCGAAGGCATCTCCTCGTAGGCCTGGACGTGTCCCTCCGAGACGCCGTAGCCGGTGACGACCTCGGCGTAGTCGGACATGCCTTCGTTCACCCACGTGGTCTCGTCGCCGTCGAGGTCGTTGTGGATGAGGTGTTGGTACTCGTGTGCGAGCGTTCCCTCGTAGCCGACCTCGTCGTTCGTCTCGTTGACCTCGTTCCATCCCTTAGCGTCGAGGGTGACGACGTTGCGGTCGGTGTACTGCTGGATGGTCGGCGAGTAGAACCCGGCCGTGTAGATGGGATACGACGCGTTGTAGTAGTTCTCGTCGCGAACGTTGTCCACCAGGAGGACGGTCTTCCCGGTCCCGTTCTCGGTGTGGTAGTAGTCGTCGGGAACGGCACCGATCTCCTCCAACAGACCCTCCGTTCCGTTGCGGGCGTCGGGCGTGCCGAACACGTCCGATTCGGTCTCGTACATGTTCTCCTCGAACTGCGTGCGGAGCGCTTCGGCCTGCTGTTCCGAGATGGTCGGGTCGGTCCGCGAGTCGTTCTCGGGCCACGTCAGGTCGCGGGCGACCCATATCTCGACGTGGTCGCCGAGGGACAGCAGCGTGAAGTTCTTGAAGTAGTAGCTGTCGTTGTCGGAACCGAGGTACTGTTTCGTCGTCCCGATGAGGTCAGGGTCCGTCTCGTCGTCGGACGGGTCCATGACGATGGACGAGGAGTCCTGCGCGAGGATGGAGAACCCACCGGACGCCCCGCTCCCTTCGTCGGTCGTCGTGAACGACTCGGGTGCCGAGTCGAAATCGACGGGTTTGTCGAGCGACTCCTGTGACGGTTCGGCCCGCTGAGGACCGTCGCCGTTCGTGGAGTTGTTTACGTTCGTCTTCGGTTCGAAGACGGTCGGTTGAAGGCTATCGCTCGTGCTCGGTTGCGTTGCGACAGCGCCGCCGACCCAGACGGCCGACGTGGACAGTACGACTACTAAACTCAACAGCACCGCTTTTAATTTCATCCGATATTTTATGTTAACTCTATCTACATAATTATTGCCACACTTAACTGAATTATTTAATCTAATATATTACTATAGTTATCGAACGTATACCGAAGTAGAACTTCGTTCGGAGTCCACCAGCGAGCCGAAACAGTGCCGTCGTATCCTCGCGTTCCGGCTAGTCAGTCCGCCGAACGAAATGAATCGTTCCACTCATTTTCTTCGGTTACCAAACCTCGCACCGCGTATAGACGCCGAAAGCGACGGTGGTGTCCCGTGGTATTGGCTCCCGACGAACACAATCCCGGCAGTTTTTATTACCCCGGGGCGTAGGCGCTAGCAGACTGGGCAACTCGCGGGTGTGCGGCACCCCGCCGCGCGCGAGTGCCAGACCGACGTGCTGTAAGACGCCGGGGTCTGACGCTCGCGGCCCCCGCGAGGATTTCAGTGAGCAACGCAATCGCCACGCCGCGTGGCGTTTCAATGCTTGAGGAAAGCAAACTATGGAAATCGAAATCGCAACAATTGGCGGCTACGAAGAAGTCGGACGGCAGATGACTGCCGTGCGCGCGGGCGACGAAGTGGTCATCTTCGACATGGGACTGAACCTGTCGAAGGTGCTTCTCCACGATAACGTCGAGACAGAGAAACTCCACAGCCTCGACCTCATCGACATGGGCGCGATCCCGGACGACCGCGTCATGTCCGATCTGGAGGGCGACGTGAAGGCCATCGTTCCGACACACGGTCACTTGGACCACATCGGGGCCATAAGCAAACTGGCCCACCGGTACAACGCGCCCGTCGTCGCGTCCCCGTTCACCATCGAACTGGTGAAACAGCAGATTCAGGGCGAGGAGAAGTTCGGGGTCGAAAACGACCTCATCAAGATGGAAGCGGGCGAGACGATGCAGCTGGGCGACGATGTCGAACTCGAGTTCGTCAACGTCACTCACTCCATCATCGACGCCATCAACCCGGTGGTTCACACCCCCGAGGGTGCCATCGTCTACGGCCTCGACAAGCGCATGGACCACACGCCGGTCCTCGGCGACCCCATCGACATGAAGCGCTTCCGCGAAATCGGACGCGAAGGCCCCGGCGTCCTCGCCTACATCGAGGACTGTACGAACGCGGGCCGCAAGGGTCGCACGCCGAGCGAATCCGTGGCTCGTCGTCACCTCAAAGACGTACTGTACAGCATGCAGGACTACCACGGCGGTATCGTGGCGACGACGTTCTCCAGCCACATCGCCCGCGTGACGAGCCTCGTCGAGTTCGCACAGGACATCGGACGGACGCCCGTCCTCCTCGGACGCTCGATGGAGAAGTACTCGGGCACCGCAGAACGCCTGAACTTCGTCGACTTCCCGGAGGAACTCGGCATGTTCGGCCACCGAAAATCCGTCGACCGGACGTTCAAACGCATCATGAAGGAGGGCAAGGAGAACTACCTCCCCATCGTGACCGGCCACCAAGGTGAGCCGCGCGCGATGCTGACGCGGATGGGTCGCGGCGAGACGCCGTACCAGTTGGACAACGGCGACAAGGTCGTCTTCTCGGCCCGCGTCATCCCGGAACCGACGAACGAAGGACAGCGCTACCAGTCCGAGCGCCTCCTGAAGATGCAGGGCGCACGGATTTATGACGACGTGCACGTTTCGGGCCACCTCCGCGAGGAAGGCCACTACGAGATGCTCGACGCGCTCCAACCGCAAAACGTCATCCCAGCTCACCAAGACATGAAGGGCTACGCGCCGTACGTGGACCTCTGTGAATCCCAGGGCTACCGCCTCGGTCGGGACCTTCACGCGACGCGAAACGGCAACCTCATCCAGCTGGTGGAGTGAAATGACTGACGCGAGTACGGAGTCACGCGAAGAACTCGTCATGGAGACGGTCGAACAGCGCCGCGAACTGGTCAACGCGGCCATCGAGGAGGAACTTCCGATCGTCGAACCGGAGCGTCTCTACGAGGCGTCCCGCTATCTGCTCGACGCGGGCGGAAAGCGGCTTCGTCCGACGGTTCTCCTGCTCGTCGCGGACGCGCTCGCCGACGTCGAACCGATGTCGGAGGCGTACCGGAAGTTCCCGGCGCTCGACGGAACCGAACTGAACGTGATGGCCGCCGCGGTGAGCATCGAGGTCATACAATCCTTCACGCTCATCCACGACGACATCATGGACGACGACGACCTGCGCCGCGGCGTTCCGTCCGTTCACCGCGCCTACGACACCGAGACGGCGATTCTGGCCGGTGACACGCTCTACTCCAAGGCGTTCGAAATCATGCTGGAGACGGACGCCACGCCGGACCGCTGTGTCACCGCGCTCGACGTACTCGCATCAACCTGTACGAAAATCTGTGAGGGACAGGCGCTCGACGTCGCCTTCGAGGAGCGTCCCGACGTCCTCCCGGACGAGTATCTCGAAATGATCGAGAACAAGACGGCGGTGCTCTACGGTGCTGCGGCGAAGGTTCCGGCGGTCCTCCTCGGTGCAGACGAGGAAACGACGGAAGCGCTGTATCGATACGGTATCGACGTCGGACGGGCGTTCCAGATTCAGGACGACGTGCTCGACCTGACCGTTCCGAGCGACAAACTCGGCAAACAGCGGGGAAGCGACCTTGTGGAGAACAAACAGACCATCATCACGCTTCACGCCCGCAGTCAGGGTGTGGACGTGGATTCGCTGGTCGAAACCGACGATGTCGGCGACGTGACGGAAGCCGAAATCGATGCGGCGGTACAGCGCCTCGAAGCGGCCGGAAGCATCGACTACGCCACCGAAAAGGCACAGGAACTCGTCCAACGCGGCAAGGACCATTTGAGCGTCCTGCCGGACAACGAGTCCCGCTTCCTGCTCGAACAGATAGCCGACTACCTCATCGAACGCGGCTACTGAGGTACCGTCGGTTTTTCCGAGACGAAGGTCGATGAGCGCCAGCAGTGTCGTTTCCGACCACGTGCGATTCGCGGGAGTTTTGAGACGGGCGGGAATAGAACCCCGTAATGGACGACGAGTTGCGGACGCGAATCGAGACGGAGGCGGAGAAACACGCGTTGTTCAACGCGTTGAAACACGACAGCGACGCGGACGTCGGTGCCATCATGGGGTCGCTGATGGGCGAGAATCCCGATTTCCGCGAACACGGGGGCGAAGTGCCGGGAATCGCGGGGAAGGTCGTCGCGCAGGTGAACCAGTTGGACGCCGAGGGTCGCCGCGATCGACTCGAAGAACTCGACGCCGAACTCGTGGCGGAGTTGGAGGCCGAGGACGAGGAGGACGACCAGGTGCTTCCCGACCTGCCGAACGCGGAGGAGTACGACGAGGTTCGGATGCGTTGTGCGCCGAACCCCAACGGACCGTGGCACATCGGCCACGGTCGGATGCCCGCCGTCATTGGCACCTACAAGGACCTCTACGACGGGGAGATGTTGGTGCGCTTCGACGACACCGACCCGGAAACGAAGCGCCCGGACATGGACGCCTACGACGCGATTCTGGAGGATATCGACTACCTCGGCTTCGAGCCGGACGAGGTGATAAAGGCCAGCGACCGCCTCGAAATCTATTACGACCACGCGCGCGACCTCATCGAGAAGGGCGGTGCGTACACCTGCTCCTGTTCCGGCGAGGAGTTCTCGAACCTCAAAAACGACGCGAAGCCGTGTCCACACCGCGACAAGGACCCCGAAACGACGCTTTCCGAGTTCGAGGACATGATCGACGGTGAGTATTCGTCCGGGGAGATGGTGCTCCGCGTCAAGACGGACATCGAACACAAGAACCCCGCCCTGCGCGACTGGGTGGCGTTCCGAATCATCGACACGCCCCACCCGCGTCCGGAGGCTGCCGACTACCGCTGCTGGCCCATGCTCGACTTCCAGTCCGGCGTGGACGACCACCTGACGGGCGTGACCCACATCATCCGCGGCATCGACCTGCAGGACTCGGCGAAACGCCAGCGGTTCGTCTACGACTACTTCGACTGGGAGTATCCCGAGACCATCCACTGGGGGCACGTGCAGGTGGACGAGTACGACGTGAAGATGTCCACCTCGACCATCAAGGAACTCATCGAGAAGGGCGAACTCGACGGGTGGGACGACCCGCACGCGCCGACGCTCCAGAGCGTTCGCAGGCGCGGGATTCGCGGCGAAGCCATCCGCGAGGCGATGGTCGGCCTCGGCACCTCCACCAGCAACGTCGATTTGGCGATGAGCACCATCTACGCCAACAACCGAGAGTTGGTGGACGACGACGCGCCGCGTTTCTTCTTCGTCCGCGGGGGAGTGGAATACCCGCTCATCGGCGACTACCCCGAGGCGGCGGAACCGCCGGTTCACCCGGACCACGAGGACAGGGGCACGCGTCACATCCCGGCGGGCGAGGCCGTGCTCATCGAAACCGACGACATCCCGGACCACGGCGAGCGCGTCTGGCTGAAGGGATTGGGCTGTTTCCAGCACACCCGCGATGCGCTCCAGTACACGGGCGACGACATCAGCGCCGTCCGCGAGGAGGGCGTGGACGTGATTCACTGGGTGCCCGCCGGGGCGAACGTCCCGGTCCGGATGCCAACCATGGACGGCGACGTGGAGGGCAAGGCGGAACCCGACTTCGCGGAGGCGGACGTGGACGACATCGTGCAGTTCGAACGCGTCGGATTCGCGCGAGTCGATAGCGTGGCGCGAGACAACGAAGACGACGGCGAGACGCTGACCTACTTCGCCCACGAATAAGGGATTTCCCGTCCCTGTTTCTCGCATTTTCACCGTCCATACAGCCACGAGGACGAAGCGAGCCAGTTCGGCGAGCGACGTCCTCGGCGGGGAAGGGCAGGTGCGGGCCTGGCGGATGAAGGGCGACTGAGGCGTCGCCGAAGGAGGGCTTCGTATTCCCTGCTGATTCCGACGGTATCGTTTCCGTCGTCACCGTCGTCAACTACGGGTGGGAAACACGAAGTCTGCGTCATCCGCCGGAGGAATCGAAGATACCGTCGGCACGCATTCGTCCCGTCCCTTCGTCACTCCCAGTCGACGCCGTCCAACGGTTCGGCGACCACGCCGTCCTGTCGTGCCAGCACTCTCGCGTGGCCCGTACAGACGACGCGGTTTTCGTTCCACGGAACGTGGAGTCTAACTGCTGCTTCGTTTTCACAACCGTCTTCTGTACACTCCATCGAGTGGAATCACGGATTGAAGCCACATGGCGGTACCGCCGGTTTTTTGGACGGATTGAAACGTGCGTTATAAATGGGTTTCAAGAATAACCCCGCGTTTCAGGGACGCCGCGCGATTGCATTTGCTATGGACGTTGCCGAGTTGGAGAACGATGCCGATTTTGTGTACGACATCGATCCCAACGAGACAGTCACGGAAGGTGTCGTCACCGCGACGGCGGCGGTGACGAACACGAAAACGAACGAGATGCCGCCGCTTTTCGAGACCGTCAACGCCGACGCACTCGACGAACTGTTCGCGAACAGTTGGGGTGGTCGCATGAGAGATACCGGGCGAGTTACCTTTACCTACTGTGAGTGTGAAGTGGTCGTTCTCAGCGACGGTCGCATCCTTATCGAGGCAAATCCTTGATATGGCCGCTCGTCTCAGGCATTGGAGGGAATCAAAGGAATGAGCGTCATTGCAGAGTTCACGATCCCAACGGAGGAGTTCGCGCTCTCCGCGACCTTCGACGCGATTCCGAACTTGGCCGTCGAAATCGAGCGGATGGTCGCCCATCCCGCCAGTCGTGTCCTTCCGTACATCTGGGTGTGTGGGGGAGCGGCGGCCGCCGTCGAGAAGGAACTCCGTGCCGATCCGACGACGGTGTCGGTGACGAAACTCACGGAGATTCCGTACGGTTCGTTGTATCGAATCGAGTGGGCCGATGAGACGAAATCGACCGTCGAGGACGTGCTGGAAAGCGACCCGGTCATCCTCACGGGAACCGCCGCAAAGCAGGGCTGGGACTTCCAAATGCGGTTCGAACACCGGGACCACATCTCGAAACTCCAAGCCGACCTGACCCACCACGACGTGACGATCGAACTGAAGCGGTTGCACACGCCCGAAACGCCGACCGTCGACGGGCAGTTCCTCCTCACGGCGAAACAGCGTGCGTCGTTGAACGCCGCACTCGACGCGGGCTACTTCGAAGTACCCCGAAAGACGAATCTGAGCGAACTCGCGGAACAACTCGATATCAGCCAGCAAGCGTTGTCCAAGCGACTTCGACGCGCCCACAGAACGGTGAGCCGTCACATCCTCACGACCGGACCCGACGAAATCGTCGGCGACAACCGACTCGATTAGTCCGAATAGCGTCGTTTCTCTTCCACCGCCGCCTCCTTTCCGTACAGGTCGACGAGCGGCCGAAACGCCGCACCCAACGCTCGCATCGCTTCGCCGGCCGAGTGGAAGCCGAGTTCGTCGGCCACCGCGGGCCAGCGATGGGCTTGGAGGACTTTCCGCACCAGCAACCGCTCCTGTCGCGGCGAAAGCGCCTCGGTGTCGTCGAGGTCGCCGGTGTCGTCGGGGTCGACGAGGTGTTTCACGACCAGCGTTCGGAACGGGGCGGGACCGTGGTCGAACTGCCCCGGTCCGTAGGCGCTGGCGGCGACGAGTCGCCACTCCCAGTCGGTGAGCGACGGGGAAACCTCGGCGTCCGTCGCCCGGAGGGCTTCGCGAACGACGTCCGGATCCATGTCGGCGAGCACGTCCGAAAGCACCGAGGGAATCCGTCCCACGAACCGACGCGCGTGACGGTCGTACAGGTCGTATCCGGCGTCGGAAATCGGGTCGAACATGAGCGCGGAGTACTCCCCGCTGGCGTCGTTGCGCGTGGTCGAGAGTTGTACCGTTCGATAGCCGTTGTCCCGCCAGAAGCGAAGCAGTTCGGGGGTCGCACCGAACCCCGTTCCGAGCCAATCGAGGCCGGAGAACTCCCGGCGAATGGACGCGAGGAGTTTTGACCCCAACCCCGACGAGCGCACGGCGTGGTGGGTGGCGATACGCATGATTCGCATCCCGACGGGGATTCCCGCCTCGAAGTCACGGAGTTGCGTCGTCAGCACGTCGGGAAGCATGTTGCCCTTCACGCGCCCGCCGTCGTACATGTGTTCGCGGACGTTTTCGGGGAGGCCTCCTTCACGTGCCAGCAGGGCGACGCTGACGACATGACCGTTCCAGCGGAGTGCCCGCACCGAAACGTTCGGGGCGTCGAGCAGTCGGGCGAGGTCCGCCGGTTCGGTCCGGTAGTGTGCGAGGACGAGCAGACCGAACGCCTCCCGGAGCAGGTTCTCGTCGGCGAGCAAATCGTCCGCGTCGAGCATCCGGTACTCCGATTCCTCGGGCGTCGCGTCGGCCACGAGCGGGTCCACCGCGGGGCGGGCGTCGAGGGCGAGCGCGCGAAACGCCCAGACCTCTATCGGGTCGCCCGCCGCGTACCGTATCGGTTCGTCCAGCGTCACGTCGGTCACGTCGTGGTCGCTCCCGTCGAGTCGGTCTCGGAATCGCACTGAAAATCCCCGTCCGGCACCCTCGTAGCCGTGAATCGTCGTGGTGAACGCGACACGGGAGAAGTTCAAAAACCGCTCCAGCAGACGCACCGAGAAGGCGGCAGCCTCGTCCACGAACACGACGTCGGGGGTTTCGTCTCGTTCATCTCCCGACCCAACGCGGTCATTCCGTTGGCTCGAAGACCCAACGCGGTCGATTGCGTCGGTCGGCTTCTCGAATCGGACCGTACCGCCCGATTTCGCCGCGATTCGCGTCGGTGGCTCGTGGTCCGTGTCCGCCAGTTCGTCCATCGAATCGAGCAGCGCGGCAGCGCGGACGAACACCTCGCGGGCGCTCCGGTAGGTTCGCGCCGTCACTAGCACGTTCTGGCCCTGGGCGGCGAGACTCCCGGCGGCGATTCCGGCGGCGCTCGACTTTCCCCGACCCCTGTCGGCCTCGACGACGACGGCGGTGTTCGGGTCGCGGAGCGCCTCGAAGGCGCCGACCACCGAGGCTTGGTCGTCGGTCAGACAGGCCTCGACGGCGGCCTGCGGAAACGCGACAGTCGCCGTCGGGGGTGCCTCCCCCCTTTCCCGGTCGTCGAGTCGGGGCGCGGGGTGCGTCAGACCGTCGTCCTCGACGGTTTCCGAATCCACGTCCGCGATGGCGATACCGCGGTGTGCGCGGAGGAGGGAGACGAATCGTCGTCGGAAATGTCCGGTTACGTCCTCGACTTCGAACGGCGGCACCGCGAGCGTCGCGTCGAAGTCGTCCCTGCGGGTCGGCCACGAATCGAGGGGAGGCGTAAGGAGAACGAACAGGCCGCCGCCGTCGACCGCGCCGACGACTCGGCCCAGCGCGTTCGGTTGGAGTTCGTCGTGGGCGTCGAAGACGATGGCCTCGTGAGTCGTTCCGAGGAGGGTTCCGGCGCGACGCTGGCTCACTTGCTCACAGTCGAGGACCCGTCGCGGGCCGACCTGCGTGGTCGTTTCGTCGGCGATTCCCGCACCGGCGAGCGCGCTCCGAGCGGTTTCGTACCCCTTTTCGCGGTTTCCCGCGAGGACGAGTAGCCGTCGCTCGTTCGACCGTCGGGCCTCTTCGAGAAGCGATGTCACCAGTGACGAGACGTTCACAGCGGACCTTGGTCGGTCCGTCGCATGGATGTTTCTCTTCGGTCGGACAAAAGCCAGGAGTCGGGCGAGGTGGGGTTACGTGATGGCGTCAACCCACTCGCATTTAATGCGGGGACCTCGCCATCTAAACGGATGCGCGCGTTCCGTATATGTTTTTTGGCCATGACAAAGAGTGTCATGGTCGTTAGTCACCCGGAAAGCGTGGACCCGACGTACAGCGCCACGACGAGGAAGATCCAGACGGCGTCCACGAAGTGCCAGTACATCGTGACGGTGGTGACGGAGGTATCGCGTTCCGACGAGAACTGTCCGTACGCCGCCCGAATGAACAGAACGCTCATGAGGACGATACCCAGCGTCACGTGAAGTCCGTGGAGTCCGGTCAAGCCGAAGAAGGCGCTCCCGAAGACGCCAGACGTGATGGTGAACCCCTCGTGTATGATGAACAGGTTGTATTCGTAAATCTGGCCGCCGAGGAAGACGAGCGCCAGCAAAATCGTCAGGCCGAGGAAGACGATGAACCGTTCCCGGTTTCCACGAAGGAGAGACATGTGCGAATAGTGGAGCGTAAAACTGCTCGAAATCAGGATGAGCGTGTTGACGAGGACGAGTGAAGTCAGCACGTCCGGGAGCGCCTGTCCTGCCGGCGGCCACGTCCCCACGCGGATGAAGAAGTAGTAGACGAACCCCGCGCCGAACGTCGCCACTTCGGTCCCGAGAAATAGCGTCATCGCCCATCGAAGCTTCGTCTGTCCGTGTCCCTCCTCGTGCCAGTAGTGGTCCACGAAGCCGTGGTACAGCCAGCCGTAGATGCCGACGAGGAACACCGCCGTCCCGAGGACGAAGAGAATCGGGCTGGAGATTTGCGGGACGTAGGAGTTTCCGCCGTGGCTCAACACGTACAGTCCCGCGCCGACGTACAGTCCGACGATGCCCACCGCGGAGACGAAGGGCCACCACGACGCTTCACCGAACCCCTTCGGCCAATCGTCGGGTGCCGGAAGATGATGGTCCTGTTCCTCCGTCGCGGTTTCGGTACTCATGTCCGCCCCCCATTCATGGACGAACGTACGTGCCGAAGCCACAAAACGGGTGTTCGGATTCGTCGGAAACGTTTCGGACGGGATTTTGTCCCCTCTTCCGATAAATTGAAACCTTTTGTCATCCTCTGCCTTGAAATCGGTAATTTCAACGACGGATCACGAACGCTCGCGGAGCGCCTCGGGTTCGAACGCGAGGGCCGACTACGCGAACACGTGTTTTTTCGGGGGACGTACCACGACACGCTGTTTGACGGACTCCTCCGCGACGAATGGAAACCCGAGTTCGACTCGCATCAATAATCGGTCGAAATCGGGGGACAGAAGCGTGTGCGCAACCGTGCCACCCCGTCGATGATTTGAAAGCGTTTTTATGGGGGCATACTCTACTGGAGGGTACAACCTACGCGGGGTTGATGATGCTCCTAGCCGCACAGGACTCATCCGGCAGGGGAGCCTGAGCCAGCGCGTAGGGAGGTGAACAACCTATGCCAGTATACGTCAACTACGACGTCCCAGCCGACTTGCAGGACCGAGCGCTCGACGCGCTCGAAGTCGCACGGGACACAGGAAGTGTAAAGAAAGGAACGAACGAGACGACCAAGGCTGTCGAGCGTGGCAACGCCGACCTCATCTACGTTGCAGAAGACGTCCAGCCCGAGGAAATCGTCATGCACCTGCCCGAACTCGCCGACGAGAAGGGAATCTCCTTCATCTTCGTCGAGACGCAGGACGATGTCGGTCACGCGGCCGGACTCGAAGTCGGCAGCGCTGCCGCCGCCATCGTTGACGCTGGCGAAGCCAGCGACGACGTGGACGACATCGCCTCGAAGGTCGAGGAACTTCGGTGAGGTGGTAGACGATGAGTGCTGAAGAGACCGGAAACGAGGACTCCACCTCCGCCGAAGTCATCGAAATCGTCGGTAAGACGGGGATGCACGGCGAGGCCATGCAGGTCAAATGCCGCATCCGCGAAGGCGGTAACCAAGGGCGCATCATCACTCGCAACTGTCTCGGACCAGTCCGAGAGGGCGACGTGCTCCAGTTGCGAGAGACCGCACGCGAGGCAGACTCCATCGGAGGACAATAATGCCACAGACGCGAGAGTGTGATTACTGCGGAAGCGACATCGAACCCGGAACGGGAACGATGTTCGTCCGCGTAGACGGAACGACCATCCACTACTGCTCGGCGAAGTGTGAGAAGAACGCCGACCTCGGTCGCGAACCGCGCGACCTCGAATGGACCGAGCAAGGCCAAGCAGAGAGTGGTAACGAATGAGCGAACGGACCTTCGTGATGGTCAAGCCCGACGGCGTTCAGCGCGGCCTCATCGGCGAGATAGTCTCCCGATTCGAGGACCGCGGTCTGAAAATGGTCAGCGGCAAGTTCATGCAGATCAGCGAGGAACTCGCCCACGACCACTACGGTGAACACGAGGGCAAGCCGTTCTTCGACGGCCTCGTCGAGTTCATCACCTCCGGACCGGTCTTTGCGATGGTCTGGGAAGGGCAGGACGCGACACGACAGGTTCGCCGCATGATGGGCGAAACCGACCCAGCCGAATCCGCCCCGGGAACCATCCGCGGCGACTTCGGTCTCGACCTCGGCCGAAACGTGATTCACGGTTCGGACCACGAGGACGAGGGAGCGAACGAACGCGAAATCGACCTGTTCTTCGACGAGGACGAACTGGTCGACTACGAAGCGGTCGACGCCGAGTGGCTGTACGAATAAGCCACTGACGCGGTACGGTATTTTTCGGAGAACGACGACGATGAGCGGTGCGACCGGCTTTTAGGCCGTCAAAACGAACGTGAGGAGGAACCCGGCGGCCGTCGCCAGCGCCACGAGCGGTCCGCCCTCGTCGAACGCTTCCGGCATGACGGTCGCGGCCAGCGACGCGAGCACTGCACCGCCGGCGAAGGCGCGAACCGCGGCGAGGAGTCTGTCCTCGAATCCGGCCGAGACGATGCTGCCGATAACGACCGCGGCGGTCAACAGTCCGGCCACGAGCGCCCAGAGGCCGATGATTTCGTACTTCGAGTAGTCCTGTCCGCGCATGTCGGTCGCGCCGTTGAGCGACTCGGGGAGGTTCGAGGCAAAGATGGCGACCAGCAGGGTGAGATAGTGGACGTTCCCACCGCCTGCTATCGTGACGCCGAGGGCGGTGTTCTCGGGGACGCCGTCGAGGGTGACGCCGGCCAACAGCGCGAATCCCGACTGGCTCGAAGCGAAACGGTCTATGAGCTCATCCGTGCCGACGAAAACCGCCGCACCGGCCATCAGTCCGCCCCCGGCCCACCACGGGCCGCCCATCTCGAACGCCTCTTGAAACAAGTCGAAGGTCAACGCCGTGATGAGTGCCCCGCTCGAAAACGCCAGCGCGGCCGCGACGATGTCGTCCGGCGGTGTCCAAAATGCGCCGAGGGAACTCCCTATCACCAACGCGCTGGAAGCCAGCACGCCGACGATGACCGATGTAGGGAACAGCACGTCGTGTCGTTCTCAACCGAAACCGTTAGTGGTTCTGGCCTTTCGAAAATATTTCACCGGTGCCCAAATAGTCATAAAATATATATTTAGGGACAGAAATGACGATGTATGATCTGTGTATCGCGTACGACGGTCCTTCTCGAAGTCGTGGGAAATAACACGGGATAGATATTAATCGATACGATCGTCTGCGAATGTTGGAAAGATGGTGTGGTTTCCGGTGTGACGAAAACGGTGTGTGCCGACAAATGGGCAATTTTTGCCGCAAAGCCCCTCGTCACGACGACTGCTACCGAAGGACATTGGGGAACAATGAGCGATACCGAATCATCCGAAAGCGGAGCACACGAGCACCACGAACACCACCACGACGTGGAGGGGCCCGGATACGCCACGCCGCAGGCCGCCATCGAGGAGAGCGAACGCGAGGAGATAGCCTACGTCCCGTCGCTGTACGTCGGAACCGACGTGGACGCGCCCGACTTCCTGTCGGTCGTGGACGTGAATCCCGACTCCGACACGTACACGGAGGTCATAGACCGGGTGGAGATGCCGAACAAGGGCGACGAACTACACCACTTCGGGTGGAACGCCTGTTCGTCGTCCTGCCACGTCGAGGGGTTGGAACGACGCCACCTCGTGGTTCCGGGCCAGCGCTCCTCGCGGTTGCACATCATCGACACGAAGGACCGCGAGAACCCGGAAATCGTCAAGGTCATCGAACCGGAGGATGTGTACGAGTACGACCTCTCGGCACCGCACACCGTCCACTGTATTCCCGACGGGGAGATCCTCATCTCGATGCTGGGCGACAAGGACGGCGACCTGCCGGGCGGCTTCCTCGAACTGAACGACGACTTCGAAATCGAGGGACGGTGGGATCCGCCGGGCGAAATCGGGATGAACTACGACTTCTGGTATCAGCCACGCCACAACGTGATGGTCTCCTCGGAGTGGGCCGCGCCGAAGACCTACTATCCGGGTTTCGACTTGGAGGACGTGGAGGCGGGCAAGTACGGCCACAAACTCCACTTCTGGGACTGGCAGGAACGACAGCTTCAACAGACCATCGACCTCGGCGAGGAGGGAATGATCCCGCTGGAAGTCCGATTCCTGCACAGCCCCGAGTCGGCCCACGGCTACGTCGGCGCGGCGCTCTCGTCCAACATCTTCCACTTCTACGAGCGCGAGAAGGAGTGGTTCGCGGAGAAGGTCATCGACATCGAACCGCGCGAACACGATGACTGGGACATGCCCGTGCCGGGTCTCATCACCGACCTTCTCGTCTCGATGGACGATCGCTACCTGTTCTTCTCGAACTGGCTCCACGGCGACGTTCGGATGTACGACGTGAGCGACCCGTCGAACCCGCGCCTCGCCGACCAACTCTGGGCGGGCGGGTTGTACGGCCCGCGCCACCCCACCGGCGAGGACGATAGGCCCGTCGTCGCGGGACCGCAGATGCTCCAACTCAGCATCGACGGCGAACGGCTGTACTGGACCACCTCGCTGTTCTCCACGTGGGACAACCAGTTCTACCCGGAGGAGGCCGAAAAGGGGTCCGTGATGCTCAAAGCCGACGTGGACCCACGAAAGGGGACGATGACGCTGGACGAGGACTTCCTCGTGGACTTCGGAGAGATGCCGAACGGTCCCGCTCGGGCGCACGAAATCCGGTGGCCCGACGGCGACACCACGAGCGACGTGTGGCAGTGAAACGGGAGAACGCACATCGCGTCGAACTCCACTGGCGCAACGGCGGGACGGAAACGATTCGCGCGACCGACGCCGAATCGGTGCTGGAGGCGGCCGAACGAGAGAACGTCGGCCTTCCCTTCGGCTGTCGGACGGGAGCGTGTGCGACCTGCACCGGTCGCCTGCTGTCCGGCGAAGTCGAACACGAACGCGAACCACGGGCGCTGAAACCGGATTCGTTGGCGGACGGCTACGTCCTGCTCTGTATCGCCTACCCGCGAACCGACTGCCGAATCGAAGTGGGAACCGCGGTGCAGACCGACCTCACGTCGAACCCGTGGAAGTAGGGTGTGGCGGGGCCGTGGCGGAGCTGTAGCGGGTGGCTGTGTCGGGACCGGAGATGGGTACTCGCACCGCGTTCGATTATTGAGACGGTGTGTTCGCGCTGTCTTCCGCGACCCTCCGAACCAATAGAATTAACTCACCGGAATCTGATATATCGGACGAAGCAAACCGGGGTATCCGCCGAAAGGCCAGTGTAGTAGCACTGACCCCGTTTGCTTCAGAGGCCTGAAGCATGTCCGACAACGAACCTTCTCCGGAAAAACGTATCGCCACCGAACAGACGCTCCTCCGCCTCGGCGCGGTTTCCCCCGAGGATGTGAGCGAGGAATTATTGGTCGAGATCCACGACCTGTTCGAGAAACACGGCATCCCCATGCACAGCGTTTCGGTCGAACGCTGGCGCACCGGCTACGTCTGCTAGCTGGATAGCGGATTCGGGGGAATTTTTTGGCGATTTCGGATTCGGTCGTGAGGAAAACGGAACGTTCGGCGTCCGCTTACGGCGATTACAACGGGATAAAACGCGTTATTCGTTTATAATTGAGGGCAGGGGGCGGTGATATTTATCTCGGCGAAGTCACATTTCATGGTATGGACGACGACATCACGCGCCGTACCCTCGTCGGCGCGATAATCGGGGGGACCGCCGTCGGCGCGTCCCTCTCGCCCGTCCGGAGCTACCTCCGGCGGTTCGCTCCCCTGAGCGGGTCGGCGTGGGCGAGCGCGACGAACGACGTCAACGGGTCCGTCGAGAGCGACTACGGGTCCGCGAAACTCCGCTACGACGGGGATGGCGTGCCGGACATCACGGCCGAGAACGAGGCGGCGCTCTACTTTGCGGTCGGCTATGCACAAGCGCGGGACCGGTTGTTCCAACTCGATTTGCAGCGTCGATTGATGCGCGGACGGGTGGCGGCCGTCGTCGGCGAATTAGCGGCCGACTCCGACGAGTTCCACGTGCAGATGGATTTCGCCGGGGCGGCCGAGACGACGTGGAGCCACGTCGTCGATGCGGACCCGGACGCCGCGGAACTCGTCCGGGCGTTTTCGGCAGGCGTGAACGCTTTTATCGAGAACGAACCGCTCCCGCTGGAGTTCGGCCTCTTGGAGTACGACCCCGAGAGGTGGACGCCCGAGGATACGATGCTGATGGAAAAACAGATCTCGTGGACGCTGACGGGAAGCTTTCTCACCCTCCGTCGCGCGAAGGTCGCCTCCGTACTCGGCCCGGAAGCCGCGACGGACCTCTATCCCGAGCGACTCGGCCACGACTCTCCGGTCATCCGAGGAAAGGACGAGGGAAAATCGAGCGAGGGAACGACGGCGAACGACGTGCGTCGAGAACGCGGCGCGACCGAGTCAGAAGTCGTCGGCGCGCCGTTGCTCGATTGGCTCGGCGGGTTCGAACGCGTCCGCGGTATCGGGTCGAACAGTTGGCTCGTCTCGGGGAAACACACGAAAAGCGGGAAGCCCATCGTGTCGAACGACCCGCACCTGTCCCTGATGGCCCCACCGGTTTGGTACGAGATGAACCTGAAGCGAGGGGACATGCGCGTCCGCGGGGTGACGTTTCCGGGCGTCCCGTTCGTCATCATCGGCGAGAACCACGCCGGAGCGTGGGGGTTCACGAACGCCGGTGCGGACGTCATCGACTTCTACCGGTACGAAACCGACGGCAATCGGTATCGCTACGGGGGTGACTGGCGCGAGTTCGGGGTCGAGGAACGGGAAATCGAGGTCGCCGACGGCGAGAACAGGACGACGACGGTGCGGAAGACGGTCCACGGGCCGGTCCTCGAACGCGAAGGCTATCGGGTCGGCGTCGCGTGGACGGGGCACACGGCGACGGAGTCCACGATAGCGATCCGCGAGTACGCGACGAGCGACGGGATGGAGGACTTCCGCGCCGCGACCGAGCGCTTCGACGAACCGACGCAGAACCTCGTCTACGCCGACCGGGACGGCAACACGCTCTACTACGTCACCGGGCGGATCCCTCGGCGGACGGTCGACGGCGAGGAGGTCCGCGGCGGCCGTATTTTCGACGGTTCCGCGGGCGAGGGAGAGTGGAAGGGATTCGAACCCTTCGGCGTCTCGACGTGGGAGGGGTTCGTTCCGTTCGACGAGAAACCGCACGTCACCGACCCGGCCGTGATCGCGACCGCGAACCAGCGAATCACGGACGACCCGTTTCTCTCCGAAGGGTACGCCAGTCCCTATCGCGGCCAGCGAATCTACGAACTGCTGGACGAGGCGACGAACGACGGCGACGTGGACGTGAATACGATGGAGCGGATACAGGACGACACGCTCGACAAGCGGGCGGAAGCGCTCGTTCCGACCCTCCTCGATGCGGCACGAGGGAAGGACGGCCTCGAATCGGCGGTCGAAACGCTCTCGGGCTGGGATTACAGGATGGAACGCGATTCGAAGGCCGCTTTGCTGTTCGTCCGCTGGTTCGACGCCTACCGCGAGGCGGTTCTCGCCGACACGTTCGATGAGGCCGGGTTGGGCGAGGGGTACCATCCCCGCGATTGGGTGCTCGCACACCTCGACGGGGAGCGCTGGTTCGGAAGCGGGGGACGCGAGGAGACGATGGTCCAAGCCCTCCGAACGGCACGGAAACGAGTCGAAGAAGGAGAAAACGAGACCTACGGCGACTACAACACGACGGAAGCCATCACGCACCCCTTCGACCAGTCGTTTCTGAACTATCCCGTCCTCGTCACGGACGGGTCGAGCCACACCGTGAACAACTACAGAAAGAACTCGGCGGTGGGCAGCAGTTGGCGGATGATCTGTCCGATAGCGGGCGACTCACGGGCCATCCTCCCCGGCGGCAACTCGGGTGATTACTTCTCGGACCACTACCACGACCAACTGCGACGGTGGGCGAACACGGAGTACAAGCCGATGTCACACGAGATTCGCGGCGACGTCGCCGTCGAATTCGGAGGGGACGAATGAGACGACTCGACGAACTTCGGGCAAATCCGACCTACCGCATACCAGCCGTTGTTGCCGGGGGTGCCATCGGCCTCGGCCTCGCGTGGACCCACTGGCTCGGCCTGTTGGTCGGTGGCGCGCTGGTCAGCCTCCCCGCACTGACCCCGAAACGCGGCGTCCTCACCGGATTCGGGTTCGGTGTCCTCTCCCTGCTCGTCTTTTCGGGCCTCCTCGCGCTCCATGGGTCGCTCTCCCCCACCCTCGGCATGGGACGGATAACCGCCCTCGCGGTGGCGATTCCGTTGGTCTTCGGAACCGTCGGCGGACTGGCGCGAACGCTGGTGTAGAAACCCATTCTCAGGCCCGAGCCAGCAGTTGGACCCACGACCCGCTTGGGTCCAAATCGACCGATTCGACCGTGAAATCGGCACCGTCCACCATCGTTCGCAACTCGTCGGGCCGATAGAGCGTGAACCGCCGTTCGTCCGCATCGTACACGTCGCCGCTCGTTTCGCCGTCGCCGTGCTTGACCGAGAGCAGACACACCCCTCCAAGTTCGAGTATCCGGCGAAACGCCGCCAGCGTTTCGGGGGCATCCTCCCGCGGGACGTGGAGAAACGACGCACAGGCCCACAGTCCGTCGAACGACCGCGATTCGAAAGCGAGGCGGCGCATGTCCATCCGTGCAAACATCGCTTCAGGGGCGACGTCCCGGGCCGCACGGAGGAAGTTCGGCGTGAGGTCGATACCGACCACGTCGTGACCGTGCTCCCCGAACGTCGCGGACTCCCACCCCGGCCCACAGCCGACGTCCGCGATGCGGGCGTTCGCTCCCGCCGTTTCCTCCACTGCCGCCAGAAATCGCTCAACCAACGGCTCGACGCCCGTTCGATCGGCGTGCAGTTCCCGATACTCCTCGACCGCGGACTGGTAGGTCGAAATCGTGTCCGGGTCCGTCATCGTTCAGTTCGAACGACGGAGTGTACCGGTTTAATTGTCACTGCTAAACGGGCTGAATCATCTGACACGATAGTTGCGACTCGGAGATCGATCGTCGTAGAATGCACCGGACGGGATTTGAACAACGTCTGGACAGTCCTGCTCGTAGCTTCGCCGGACGAAGTCCGGCTGACTGCCGAGCGTTACTCGGCAACTTCGCCACTCGCACACACCCTGTGCGGGCTGTGTCCGGTCTAATTCAAATCCCTCGTTCCTTTCCTCGCTCCAAAGCCGAGCGACACGGAAAACCGGTCGCTCGGGAAGTAGCGCTCGGAAAATGCACCGGACGGGATTTGAACCCGTGCCATGAGCTTGGAAGGCTCAGGTCCTGCCACTAGACCACCGGTGCGCATCTCCGAATTGTGCATCCCGGCTTAAGGGTGTTACTGTTTTCGTCCGCGGACGACGGCGTAACAGTTCCCGCTCGAAACCGATACGTCGTCTGGAACGAGCATGCTCTCGTCGAGGTCCGAACGGAACTCCTCGGGCGAGTAGATGTGGTAGAATCGCGGGACCGTTTCCCCGCCCGGAAGCGTCCAATCGACGGTCGTATCGAAGGCCTCCTCGCGGTCGAACTTGTCGTGGGTCGTACTCCACGCGCTGACCAGCGCGGTTCCGTCGGGAGAGAGCACGCGGGCGAGTTCGTCCAGGCTGGCGATGCGGGCCTGCCGCGAGGGAAGGTGGTGAAGCGTGGCGACGTACACCCCGAGGTCGATGGTCGCGTCGGCGAGCGGAATCCGGGCCGCGTCACACTGCACCAGTTCGAGGTCGAAGCCGCGTTCCGTCGCTCGTTCGCGAGCCTCGGCGAGGAGGCCCGCGCTCACGTCCGCACCGACGACTCGGTCGGCGTGACCGGTCAGCAGTTCGGCGTGTCTGCCGTTGGCACAGCCGAGGTCGAGGGCTGTGGTGCCAGACCGGCCGTCGAGAAACGATTCGACCTCGGGCCACGCGTACTCCCGCGTCTTGGCGAAGTGACCCGCGATGCGGTCGTAGGTCGCCCGGACGTCGTGGCTCGTCGGTTTCACACTCGAACTCTCGCTCCGGAGGGTAAATCTCCTACGGATGAATCGTGTACTCGATGAACAGGAAGACGACGTAGGCGATGGCGAGCATGACCGTCGCGTGTTTCGCGCCGTCGCGTAGCTTCCCCTCGCCCATCTTCCCCGCGACGAATCCGGAGACGACGGCTTGGACGAGCGCGGTGTGGAAGAAGACGACGGTGTACGCGTGAATATCCACCGCGGCGATGTTTCCGAGGCCGCCGACGCCGACCGGCCCACCCGCTCCGTTCCCGGTGGGAAGGTCTCGAAGCGCGGGAACGAGGATGGAAGCGAGCGTCCCGATGATGACGAGGAAGATGAAAAACGAGAGGTAGATGATGACGAGGTAGGTCATCATCTCGTCCTCGCGTTGGCGTTGGAGGCGTCGCGACTCCTGTGCATCGTCGGCCGCGATTCGAAGGACGCGCCCGATGTCGCCGCTCGCGTGCATCGCGTTCGTCACGAGCGAGACGACCCGCGTGACGGTCGGCGTGTCGATTCTGTCCTCGAAGCGCCGGAGCGCGGTCGCCGTGTCGGTCCCCCACTCGATGTCGCGCGACAGCCGCTCCAATTCGGGGTTCAACGCGCCGAGGTCGCCGGTCGTCACCCGTCGGAAGCTTTCGATGACCGTCATCCCCGCCTCGTTGACGCTGGCGAGGCGGTCGAGCATGTCCGGAATGGCCCTCTCTATCGCTTCGAGGCGACGGCGGCGAACCTCTCGGACGACGGCGTACGTCCCCAGCACGAACAGCGTGGCCTGGACGACCACGTCGTCCGCGGACGTGAGCGCCGGCGTTCCCGCCGCGAGGTTCGGGAAGAGGCGAATCACGACGGAGAGGAGCGCGAGCGGAACCGTCACGAGGAGTAGCGTATCCGGATTCTCTCGCACGGTTCGGAACGGTTCCGTGAGTACGGTTCGAACGCCCCGAAACCGGTCGTAGGCGTCCAGTCGATCCGTGTTCGTGAACGTGGTGCCACCGTCACTCACCGTTCGTCCGGCGTCCGGGTCGCCAACCCGGCGAACCGCCGGAGGGGTGATTTCGGGGACGACCCTCGACTCACGGCTGATGCGAAGCGACTCCGTGATGCTGTCGAGATACACGACGAAGCCGACGTTTCCGAGCGGGATGAGGAGATAGGTGAGCAGGTAGAGGAACGAGAGCGTGTCTGCGACGCCCATCAGCCCCGTGATGACGAGAACCGTGATGAGCAGGAGGGGACCGACGACGAACAGCGAGACGTACCCCTCGGCGAGAACGGAGAGGAGTTCGAGGAACGCCTCCTGTTCGGCCTTCGCGTCCCGCCGGTAGCGTTCGTACTGCTCGCTCAGATACGCCGGAAGGCTCCGACCGCTCTGGAGGACGCTCGCCAAGTTCTCGCCGAAATCCTCGAACTTCTCACTCGGCGACTGCCGCGACATCTGTTCGATGGCGGTCAGCACGTCGAGACCGAACAGGTCCATGGCTTTGACGCCGACCGCGATTTCCTCGGCCGCCTCGCCGTACACGTCGCGGTTTCGCGCCAGCGTTCGCAGTATGGCCGGCATTCCCATGCCGCTTCGGGAGAGCGCGTAGATGAACGCGACCGTTCGCGAGAGATTGTTGTCTATCCTCCGGGCGCGTTCGTTCCCGCGGTAGGAGGGTAGCTCCCATCGAAGCCAGTACGTCATCAGTCCGCCGAGGAGGCCGACCGTCCCGCTGCTGAACATCAGGAGGAAGAACAGTTGGCCGAGGGTGAGCGAGGGGACGGCGACGAGGTTGGCGAGGAAGTCCACCTGCGCCGGAAGGGTCGCACGGAGCGTCTCGGGCGAGACGGAGAGGACGGCCAAGGCCAATCCCGCGACGTAGACGCCAATGATGCTGCCGGAAACCGCAGCGAGCGTGGCGTACACCCACGTCTTCGACGCGTACAGGCGGTACGTCTCGCCGACGTGTGCCGCCCGTAGGGTCTCCTCGCGGCGTTTCCGTCGCCGCCCGCTCTCGCTAACGTACGATCCGAACGTCTGCAGGGAAACCCGAGTGACGGTTCGGTAGGCCGTCGTGCTGAGCGGCGAGAGGGCGACGGGCACGAGGAGAACGAGCGCGATGACGAGGGGAAGGAAGTTCGACACCCCCATCAGTCGAACTCCGCGACGGTCGATTCGATGGTTCGTCGGACGTTCGCAACGACGGCCTCCGAGTCGGCGTAGTACTCGTTTATCATCGCGGTGAACCGGCGATAGTCCGAGATGCCGTTCTCGCGGAGGTACTGCAGCACGAGCTTCCGGTCTCGGAGTTCGGTGAGGAGTTCGGACTGCGACCAGCCGTGATCGCGCCGAATCTCGTCCAGTACGTCGCTGTCGCGCCGTCGGAACGAGTCGTCGCCAGCGTCCCACGAGAATGCGGTCGTGTAGTCCAGGTCACCGGTTCGCTGGTCGATACCGTTTATTTCAGCGACCGTCCGATTGCGGCGCAGGCGCTCCTCGCCGACGTACGTCAGCGACTGAATCGAGAGGATGTCGAGCGACTGTATCATGGCACGCGGCACGTTGATGGGTTCGTTTTCGAGGCGGTTGATTACCGTCTGTACCGAATCGGCGTGCATCGTGGAGTAGGTCGTGTGCCCCGTGTTCATCGCCTGAAAGAGCGTCATGGCCTCCTCGCCACGGACCTCGCCGACGACGATGTATTCGGGCCGATGGCGGAGAGCGGACCGGAGGAGGTCGTACATCGTGATGTCGGTCCCCTCGTCCAATCGGTCGCGGGTTACGGACGACAGCCAGTTGTCGTGATAGAGCGTCAGCTCCCGCGTGTCCTCGATCGTAAGTACTTTCGAGCGCGGGGGGATGAACATCGAAATAGCGTTCATCGAGGTCGTCTTCCCGGAGGCCGTCCCGCCCGCGAAGATGAGCGACTTGTTGTTCTCGATGGCGAGCCAGAGGTAGGCCATCTGGTCGAGCGAGAAGGTCCCGTAGTTCACCAAATCGACGGGAGTGAACGGTTCTTCGGCGTATTTTCGAATGGTAAACGCCGACCCGCGAGGCGTCACTTCCTCGCCGAGGGCGAGTTCAGCACGACTGCCGTCCGGCAGGGTCGCCTCGACGACCGGTTCGCCGACGCTGACGTGCTGACCGGACTGTTGGGCGAGGCGAACCACGAGGCTGTCGAGTTCCGCTTGGGCGTAGACGACGCTCGTCTCGATGTCGTTGAATTCGTCGTGGTAGACGAAGATGGGAAGGTCGTAACCGTCACAGGAGATGTCCTCGATGCGGGGGTCGTTGATGAGCGGGTCGAGTTTGCCGAAGCCCCGAAACGACCGAAAGAGGTAGTAAAACAGGCGGTAGAAGGTCGCGGCGTCCACCTCGACGCCGTACACTTCGAGGAGTTCGCGCAGTTCGTCCCGGAGAACCGTTTCCGCCGTCTCGTTCCCCATCTCGCGGCGGTAGATGAGCGACTCGCGGAGGTCCGAAAACAGCCGTTCCAGCAGTTCGACCTCGAACTCGTCCAGTTCGGGTTCGACGACGTGATACAGGTGCTCGTTCGCCTCCGCGTCGTAGTTGATCGAGACGAACGCGAACGGCGCGTTCACCCAGTACCGGTCCACTTCCTCGTATTCCGGTATCCCGGTGAACGCGATGAGCGACCCGTGGCTCGTCGGATCGTACTCTCCGACGGAGATCGTCGAACCCCCAAGCATCTCTGCGGTGCGCCGAATCGTCCGTCCCCACTCCCGCACCCGAATTGTCAAGTCGTCAAACTGTAACTCCGACATGTTTGTTCTCTGCCCCTCGTGTAAGCGTTCCGATACCGGACCTCGTTCGACCCGAACCTTCACGCGAGAGCGTGTTCGTCCCGCTCATTGGAGTGCGGATACTTAAATCAATGGCTGGATATTTTCATCGGGGATAGGTATCAGTGAGGAGAGACGATGACTTCCGAACGGCCCGTCAGGTTTCGGGATATGGCGTTACGTTCATGAGACGCGAGAACGTAGGTCCGCGTACGGAATGAGGCGCGATTATTTCACACTGAACGTCGAAAACATCGATTGGGTCGAAGCGGACGGGACACCCAGCAAGCCGACGGTAATCATCGATTTCGAGGGACCGTCGGGAACGCTCCGTGAGCGACTTACCGGTCCATCCGACGAACTCCTCGATGCGAGCGAAACGGACGTTACCTTTCGGTTACAGGCCAACCTGGACGACCCGAGCGCAACGGGCGTCGTGAGCGTGACGAACCGAACGACGGGCGATTTCATCCTCGAACTCAACGAGGACGCGGACGACGTGCTTCGGTTCATCCGGGCGGCGCGTGCCTACGGCGACGAAACGGACGAATCGAACGGTCGCTATCACGTCGACATCGCCATCAACGGCGACCACGTGGTCGAGTACGACAAGAGTACGTTTCTCGTCTACAACAGCGAGGGCAACCTGTTGCGCCAACACAGTCTCATCCCGAGCGGCGTCGAACTGTAGTCCCACCGCCTCTTTTCGCGCCTTCAGAACCACGGAGCCATGACGCCGGTCGTCACCGCCACGATGTAAATTCCCGCAATCGCTGCGAGCAGGATGATGAGCCCGATGAGGTAGTCGAACAACCCGTTCGGTGTCGTGAACTTTGGCGCGTTCATGTCAACCACTACGACCTTGGTCGGCATATCGTTATTGGGGAGCCATACGGAATCGCGGGTACCTAAGTACCAGCGTGCGAACCCACCCCGTATGAACTTGTTCGGAACTGCGGGTATCCGTGGTGACGTCGTCGAGCGAGTGACGCCCGAACTCGCTCTCGCCGTCGGACGGGCCGCGGGGCGGCAGGCAGAGGAGTTCGTCGTCGCCCGCGACGGACGCGAAACGGGGGCGGCGCTCGCCGCCGCGATGGAGGCCGGACTCGAAAGTTCGGGTGCGACGGTTCGCCGGGCGGGAAAACTTCCGACCCCGGCGCTCGCGTTCGCATCACGGGGTCGCCGTGGCGTCATGCTCACCGCGAGTCACAACCCGTCGACCGACAACGGCATCAAACTGTTCGACGACGGGCAGGAGTACGACCGAACGGCGGAACGAAGCGTGGAAACCGGCGTCGAAGACGAACTCCCGCCGTTGGCGTGGGACGAGTGGGGCAAGAGCACCGACGAGGGCGTTCTCGACGCGTATCGCAAAGCCGTCATGGAGTACGCACGCGAGTACGGTGCACCGTTGAACGGCGTCCGCGTCGCCGTCGATTGTGGAAACGGGATGGGAAGCGTGGCGACGCCGCAGGTACTCCGGGCGCTCGGTGCGGGGGTCATCGCGCTCAACGCGAACGTCGACGGACACTTCCCCGGTCGGCCGAGCAAGCCGACGCCGGAAACCTTGACCGACCTGCGCTCGTTCGTCGCCGACGGCGACTTCGAGTTCGGCCTCGCCCACGACGGCGATGCCGACCGAATCGTCGTGGTCAACGGGGACGGCGACGTTGTCCACGAGGACACCGTCGTCGCCATCCTCGCGGAACACTACACGAGTTCGAGCGACGCCGAAGACCCCGTCGTGGTGACGACGCCGAACGCTTCGGCCCGAATCGACGAGCGCGTCCGGGCCGCAGGCGGCCGCGTCGAGCGCGTGCGCCTCGGTGCGCTTCACGAGGGCATCGCAGCGGCGCTCGAAGACGGCGACGACGGCACCAAAGTCGTGTTCGCCGCCGAACCGTGGAAACACATTCACACCCAGTTCGGCGGCTGGATAGACGGCGTGGTGAGCGCGGCGGTCCTCTCCAGACTCATCGCCGACGCCGGCGGCGTGGAGACGCTCCGGGCGGAGGTGACCGAGCGACCGTACCGAAAGGTGAGCGTCGACTGTCCCGACGCGGCGAAAACCGAGACGATGGAACGCGTCGAGACGTCGATTCCGGAGCGGTTCCCGGACGCCACGGTCGAAACGGAGCACGGAGTCCGTGCGGAGCGACCCGACGGTTCGTGGGTCCTCGTTCGACCGAGCGGCACCGAGCCCTACGTCCGAATCTACGCCGAGAGCGAAACCGTGGACGAACTCGTGGCCGAGACGAAAACCGTCGTAACGGACGCCGTTTCAGCCGCTGAAAAATAACCAACAACGCACTTCTGTGGACTATCTTTCTGGGTTTCGAGCGTGAAGCGACGCGTTTATCACAAATTACCCGTCTGATTACTCATAGATGACGAACATTGACAAACGGCGTCGAACATTGATGAAAACCGGCGGTGCGGTCGGTATCGCCGGTCTTGCGGGGTGTATCAGCAGCCCAAGTGACAGCGGAAACGACGGCGGGGACGGCAGTGGAGACGGCTCCGGTGACGAAACCGAGAACAGGTCATCCGAGGGGACGGACGACGGCAGCTCCGGCGAGGAGACGACGAACGTCGGAATGGTGTATGCGACCGGTGGCCTCGGTGACAACTCGTTCAACGACATGGCCCACATGGGCATCGAACAGGCGAAAAAGGAGTTCAACGTCCAGTACCAGAATGCGGAACCCGACTCCGCGACGGACGTGGAGAGCCTCCAGCGGCAGTTCGCCCAGTCCAGCAGTCCGAGCTACGACCTGATCTGCTGTATCGGCTACGTCCAGACGAACTCCCTCGTCAAGAACGCCGGTCAGTTCCCGGATCAGAACTTCATGCTCGTGGACAGCGTGGCGGAGAAGGAAAGCGGCGACCTCGTGAAGAACGTCGCGAATTACACGTTCAAGGAGCAACAGGGTTCGTTCCTCGTCGGCCATCTCGCGGGACAACTGACCCAGATGGACTTCAGCGCCGGCAAGGGTTCGACGAACCCGGACGAGAAGACCGTCGGCTTCGTCGGTGGCATGGAAGTGCCGCTCATCAAGAAGTTCGAGGCGGGTTTTAAAGCCGGTGTCGCACACGCGAGCGAGGATATCGAGGTCAAAACCGCGTACGCCGGAACGTACAGCGACCCCGTCAAGGGGAAGGAAGCGGCGATTTCGATGTACGATCAAGGCGCGGACATCGTGTATCACGCGGCGGGTGGCACCGGTACCGGTGTGTTCAAGGCCGCGAATCAGAAGGGTCGGTTCGCCATCGGCGTGGACAGCGACCAGTCCAAGGCGAAGGGGACGGCGAAGTTCAGCAACGTCATCCTCGCCAGCATGGTGAAGAAGGTGAACAAGGCGGTGTACCGCTCCACGAAGAACGTCATCGACGGCAACTTCAAGGGTGGCTCGGTCAACACCCTCGGCTTGGAACAGGGCGGCATCGAAGCGGTCTACGGTGCCGACCTCGGTTCGGAGATTCCGGACGACGTGAAGTCGAAGGTCAAGGAATCGAAGCAGGCGATCATCGACGGCGACATCGAAGTGCCGACCAAACCCCAGCAGTGAGCGCAAACCCGCGCGCTTAAACAAGTAGGGCGGAAATCCAGATTTAGAATGAGCCGGGCGGTACATCTCGACGGCATTACGAAACGATTCCCGGGTGTCGTCGCAAACGACAACGTCGATCTAACGATAGAACCGGGATCGATTCACGCACTTTTAGGGGAGAACGGGGCCGGAAAGACGACGCTGATGAACGTCCTCTACGGTTTGTACGAACCGACGGAGGGCCGCGTCGTCGTCGACGGCCAACCGTGTGAGTTCGACTCGCCACGCGACGCCATCGAGAACGGAATCGGCATGATTCACCAACACTTCATGCTGGTCGATACCCTCTCGATCGCGGAAAACATCGTTCTCGGAAACGAACCCAGAAAGTGGGGTGGATTGTCGATGGACAGCGACCGCGCCGTACGCGAGGTGCGAGAACTAAGCGACAGGTACGGGTTCGACGTGGACCCGAACGCGCTCGTCGAGGACGTGAGCGTCGGAGTTCAACAGCGCGTCGAAATCCTGAAAGCCCTGTATCGCGGCGCGGACGTCCTCATCTTGGACGAACCGACCGCGGTGCTGACGCCACAGGAAATCGGGGACCTCCTCTCGGTCCTCGACGAACTCACGGCGCAGGGAAAGAGCATCATCTTCATCACGCACAAACTCGGCGAGGCCATGGAGGCCGCGGACCAGATCACGGTCCTTCGGGACGGGAAAAACGTCGGGTCGGTCGATACCGACGGGACGACCCGCGAGGAACTCGCGGAACTCATGGTCGGCCGCGAAGTGTTGCTCGAAACCGAAACGGAACCGGCGGACCCGGGCGACGTGATGCTCAACGTCTCCGGGCTTCGCGTCACGGACGAACGCGGTGTCGACCAGGTGTCAGGCGTCGACGTCGTTGCCCGAGAGGGAGAGGTGTTCGGCATCGCGGGCGTCGACGGAAACGGTCAGTCCGAACTCATCGAATCCATCACCGGTCTCACCTCGCCCGACGAGGGGTCGATTTCGTTCGGCGGGACGGACGTGACGAAGCTCTCCCGCCGCGAGCGCATCGAGGCCGGGATGGCCTATATCCCCGAAGACCGCCAAGTTCGAGGATTGGTCATGGAGTTCGACCTCGTCGAGAACGGCCTCCTCGGAAGCCAACATTCGGAGCCGTACGCGAAGGACGGGAGAATCGACTGGGGCGGCACGCGAATCCACGCCGAGGAGATAATCGAGGAGTACGACGTTCGCCCACCGGACGCGGACGCATCGGCGGAGTCGCTCTCCGGCGGCAACCAACAGAAGTTCATCGTCGGTCGGGAGTTCGCGCGCGACCCGTCCCTCGTCGTCGCCGCCCACCCGACCCGCGGTGTGGACGTCGGCAGCATCGAGTTCATTCACGACCGACTGCTCGAACTGCGGGCCGAGGGGAAGGCGATCGTCCTCGTCTCCTCGAAACTCGACGAAGTGCAGCAGCTCTCGGACCGACTCGCAGTCATGTACGAAGGTGAAATCATGGACGTCGTCGACCCGGACCGTGTAACAGAAGAGGAACTCGGCCTGCTGATGGCGGGCGAGTATCCGGAGGAAACGGAGAGTCCCAGAGGTGAGGCGCAGTGAGTTCGTGGCGAGATCAAGCGGAACGAGGTTTGGCCCGGCTCGTCGAAGCGTCGGCGGTCGAACGGGTACTCATCAGCATCGCGGCGCTCGTCATGTCGATCTTCGTCGGCGGGTTCGTCATCCTCATCTCCGGGTGGGTCGCGACGTGTTCCGACCCCTTCCTCGCACGACAAGTGCTCATCACGATTCCGGGAACCGGTGGCTGGGGCGTCCAGTTCCCGATTCCGGGGTCGTTCTGCTACAACCCGATTCAGGTGTACAAGTATCTCTTCGTCGGGTCGTTCGCCAATCCGCAGACGTCCACCCTGCTGCCGCCGGACTTCGTCCTCGACAAGTTCAGCCTCGCGGTGACGCTTCGGCAGACGAGCATGCTCCTCTTCGCGGGACTGGCCGCCGCGGTCGCGTTCCGCGCGGGGATGTTCAACATCGGGACGCAAGGGCAACTCGTGCTCGGCGCGCTCGGTTCGGCGCTTTCGGTGCTGTGGGTCGCCCCGTACGTTCCCGGCGGACTCGTCGGCAGTCTCGTCCTCATTCCGTTCGGCTTGGTCGTCGGGGCGCTCGTCGGCGGTGCGTACGGCGCGATTCCGGGGGCAATGAAGGCGTACGCGGACGCGAACGAGGTCATCACGACCATCATGCTCAACTTCATCGCGACGGGCGTCGCGTTCGTCCTCGTCTCCGAGTACTTCAAGAATCCCGCGAGCCAGACCGTCGAGACGCGACCGGTCCCGGGGGCCGCGGTGCTTTCTCCCATCGTGTTCCCGAGTCAGGCGTCGTTCTCGATACTCGTCCTCATCGGCGCGCTCGCCCTCGCTGCCGGAATCTATCTCCTCCTGCATCGAACCTCGTTCGGATACGACCTCAGGACGAGCGGGATTCAACCGGAAGCCGCCGAATACGGCGGCGTGGATGCGAAGCGAACGATGGTGTCGAGCATGGCGCTCTCCGGTGCCATCGCCGGTATCGGCGGGACAGTCTACGTCCTCATGATCCTCGGCCGCTGGCAACAGGGCGTCCCGTCCTACGGGTTCGACGGCATCACGGTGACGATTCTCGCGGGCAACAACCCGCTCGGCGTTCCGTTGGCCGCGTTGTTGTTCGGCATGCTCAAGAGCGGAAGTCTGGCCATCGACTTCGCGCTCGGGGTTCCGAAGCAACTCGTCGGCGTCCTCCGCGGGCTCATCATCCTCTTCGTCGCCATGCCGGAGTTCTTCCGGATGATCGGAAAACGGGTGACGACACCGGAATCGAGGGGTGCCGTCGCCGCGGACGGTGGCTCCCGAATCGAGGGAGGTGAGGAGGATGAATAAGCGCCTTCGAATCGCCGGCATCTCCGTCGCTATCACGGGGGTGCTTGCCGTTCTCGGCCTCGTGTTCCCGAACAGCGCGCTCGGGAAGATCGTCGGGACCATCAACACGAGCTACGTGAGTGCCGCACTCCGATTTACGGTTCCGATCGGCTTCGCCGCGCTCGGCGGAATCTTCGCTGAGAAGAGCGGCGTCATCAACATCGGACTCGAAGGCCACCTCATCATTTCGGCGTTCACCGGCGTCGCGGTTGCGGACGCGCTGGCCGGGTCCGGAGGCACGACACAGACGACGCTTTGGCTCGGATTCCTCGCGGCGGTGCTCGCAAGCGCGCTCTTCGCGCTCGTGTTCGCCATCGTCTGTATCGAGTTCAAGGCCGACCAGATCATCGCCGGACTCGCCGTTTGGCTCATCGCGCTGGGACTCGCGCCGTTCGCCAGCAAGATCCTCTGGGGCGGCATCAACAGTCCGAGCGTCGGAACGCTCTCGAACTGGCGGATTCCGCTCCTCGCGAAGATACCCGTCGTCGGTCCGATCCTGTTCGACGCGAATCCGACCGTGTACATGCTTCTCGTCGCCGTGCCGTTGACGTGGTTCGTGCTGAACGAGACGGCGTTCGGCCGCTGGGTGAAAGCCAGCGGGGAGAACCCGATGGCGCTCGATACGGTCGGCGTCGATGTCCAGCGCGTTCGCTATGCGAGCGTCCTTCTCTCCGGGATTCTCGCCGGAATCGGCGGCGCTGGACTGTCGCTGGGACAGGCGGGCCTGTTCAACGGCAGCGGCACCACGATGGTCGACGGACGCGGATGGATCGGTATCACCGCCTACCTGTTCGGGAACTACAACCCGCTCGGGGCGTTCGGCGCGTCGTTCCTCTTCGCCAGCCTCGATGCGCTTCAGTTGCGACTCCAGCAGGTCGGCTTCAGCGTTCCCAACGAACTCATCGGCATCATCCCGTACGTGACGGTCATCATCGTACTGGTGTTCGTCGGGCACACTCGAACCCCGGACGCCGCGGGCGAACCCTACGAGTCCGGCGAGGAGTAACGGGGGCGGCCGGTCGTTCGGCACGACCGACTTTTGGCACTGTTCGCTTCCGACGTGTTTCGATTCTGGTTTTCCGCCGGTCGTGGCCGCGTGTTCCCGTGATGGGACGAGTTCGAGTAACTCGCCGAGGAAAATGCAAACCGCGGATCCGACGAAGCGGCGAAACACGACGGGGTTGGTTTCGTTTCGCTATAAAAAGATTCGCTCCCCGGTGGGTGTCGGTTGTTATTTGACCCGCGAAATCGCACCTTCGCTATGGACGAACTCGTCGAGCAGGCACGCCAGATACAGGACCGCGCGCACGTTCCGTACTCCGACTATCCGGTCGGTGCGGCGCTCCGGACGGCGGACGGAACCGTGTACGTCGGTTGTAACATCGAGAACGCGAACTTCAGCAACTCGCTTCACGCGGAGGAAGTCGCCATCGCGGAGGCGATAAAGTCGGGGCATCGGGAGTTCGACCGTCTCGCGGTCAGTTCCCAGCGGCGCGACGGCGTCACGCCGTGCGGGATGTGCAGGCAGACGCTCGCGGAGTTCTGTGACGACGATTTGGTGGTCGTGTGCGACCACGGCGACGGCGTGACCGGGTATACGCTCGGCGAGTTGCTTCCGGACACGATAACCGAGGAGATGCTGGACTGAACGGCGGGAGACGAAATTCACCGTCCCGAACGCGAAGCACCTATTTTTGCGGCGGCAATCGTGAGTGGTATGGAAGACAGCGAAGACCCGAACGCGGACGTGCAATACCACATCGAAGTGAGGGAAGAGGACGTCGCGAACGCCGTTCTCCTGCCGGGGAACCCGGAGCGAGTCGAGAAGATCACGCAGTTCTGGGATTCCGCGGACGAAAAGGCGTTCCACCGCGAATACCGAACCGTAACGGGGGACTACGACGGCACGCCCATCAGCGTCACGTCGACCGGTATCGGCAGTCCATCGGCGGCCATCGCGGTGGAAGAGTTGGCGCGAATCGGCGTGGACACGTTCATCCGAGTGGGGTCGTGCGGTGCGATTCAACCCGAGATGGACGTCGGCGACCTCGTCATCACGACCGGCGGCGTCAGACAGGAGGGGACGAGCGGCGAGTACGTGCGCGAGGATTATCCGGCGGTCGCGGACTACGAAGTCGTCGCGGCGTTGGTCGCCGCCGCCGAGCGACTGGAGTACGACTATCACACGGGAATCACGATGAGCGCGGACAGTTTCTACGCGGGACAGGGCCGTCCCGGATTCGAGGGGTTCCTCGCGGAAGGCGGCGAGGAGTTGGTTTCCCATCTGAAGGACGCGAACGTCAAGAACATCGAGATGGAAGCGAGCGCGATTCTGACGATAGCGAACGTCTACGACCTTCGTGCGGGGGCGGTCTGTTCGGTGTACGCGAACCGCGAGACGGGCGAGTTCAGGACGGAGGGTGAACACCGCGCGGCGGAGACGGCGAGCCTCGCGGTGAAACTACTGGCTCGAATGGATGCCGTAAAAGCGGAAGCCGACGTCGACCGCTGGCATCCGGGTCTCTCGCTCGATTAATTTGCCGCCGCCTCCGACCCGATGACGGTCTGATTGACGCGGTAAATCGAAACCGAACCCGAGTGGTGGACGCGGTGGATTCCGGGAAACCGTTCGAATCCCGTCCGACCGTATCTATCTCGTTCCCGCGGACCGTAGTAGATGTACCGAACGTCGTACTTGTCGAGCCGGCTGGCACGGGTCTCCCACGCCGTATTCGGACTGAATATCAGCTCGACGTCGTGTTTTCGTTCCAAGTAGGCCGAGTCGCCGCGGTAAATCCGTTCCTGATACCATCCGACGACGGTCGGAAGTCCCGTAAGCGAGGAAGCCGGACTCCCCCAAGCGTAGGGGTCCCCGGGTGCGGAAACGATGTGCGGGCGTCCCTCCCTCGAACCGAGCCATTCGATCGCGCCGGCTTCGTCGGAGTGGACCGTCGAGACGAAGGCGAGTCCATCGAGAGTCGGGTCGTCGGCACGATGTATCGGGTTTTCGGAGCCGACGTGTTCAGCGAACCCGAAGGCACCGTACACCGACGTGGACAACACGAGGACGGCCGCAACGAGTGCGACTCCACGCCGGATCGACAGCGGGAGTTGCTCGTGACGGCCGCTGGAAAGCCTCGGTACCGCACCCGCGAGCAGTCGGGAAAGCCCGACGCCTCCGGCGACTCCCCAGAGGACCCACACCTGCATGTACACCTTGAACACCGTGTTGAATCGTCCGGAAATAGCGTTGTCCCGTACGTACGCGAACTCGACGAGGAGGACGAGGCCCGCACCGGCCACCAGCAACACCGTTTCGAAGCCGAAGTCGGAGTCACGACGGAGCAACAGCCATCCGCCGACGAGGAAGGGCGCGACGAGCAACAGGGCGGCGATTCCGGTTTGCCAACTGATCGCCGCTAGCAGGAGTACAAGTACTCCCGTGCGTGCGAGGTCGTCCGTGTGCCAACGGGTGTTCGCCGCGAGATACAGCGCGAACAGGCCGAGGAATCCACCGTGGACGATGAGCAACTCGACGGCGCTACTGTGGTCGGGGAGGAAGCCGAGTCCCCGGGTGCCCGCTGCCCCGAACAACACGTTGACCACGAACGGGGCCGCCCAGACGAAGGCGAGGCCCCCGACGGCAACGACGAGGAGCAGCGAAACCACGATTCGTCCGAGTTCGTCGGCGAACGGCGACCCGTCGGTCATCGAAACGACGCGTTTGCCGCCCGGAACGAGCCTCGCCGGGTGCGTTTCCGCGAACACGAGCGACAGCCAGACGACGCCGAGGGCGGTCGGAAAACTCCAGAAGCTGATGGTGCTGACGAAGGCGACGACGGGCGGAAGAACTCCGAAGACCAGAAGCCGTTGCCGCCGGGCGTCGGATCGATAGATGGCGTAGCCGAGGGCCGCGACGAACAGCAGAAACGGCTGTCCCATCATGTGGGCGTGAAGGTCGCCGTTCAGATACGCGAAGAAGGGGAACTCGTTTATCGTTCCGACCATCACGCGACTGGCGTCCCAGTAGAAAAAATCCGCCGGCACGAGGGGAATCGCGGACGGGTTCATCTCCAGCGGTTTCGCGATTGCGTCGAGAAGCCATCCCGGAAAGCTCCCCGCGAGCAAGCGCAACGGCGTAAACAGGTTCCCGGCGACACCGACGAGGAAGGCGGCGCAAACGCCCGCGAGGCGTCGTGAACCTCCGTGTCGGTCGGCGATTGCACCCGCCAATCCGTAGGCGGTGGTGATGAGCATGCCGTAGAATCCCGCGAGCGAGAGGTTGTAGCTGTACTGTGGTGGCGTGCCCGACAGTTTTGTCAGAATCGCTGCGATGAGATGGCCGCCGTAGTAGTACCGAACCGGTTCTCCCGCGAACCACATGTCCTCGGGCGGGAGCGCGGGTGCTCGCATGAGCGACTGCAACAGGCCGAAGTCGAGAAACTTCTCGCCGCCGGTCGCGATGATGCCCGGGTCTATCGCGCGGACGATGACGAGAAAACAGAACGCGACCGTGAAGACAGTCATGGCTTCCGCGTATTCCTGTAGGTCGATTTCGATATCACGTCGAGTCAGCAGTATCGACAGGGAAGCGAGAAACAGGACCGCGACGAGAACCGTAATGTTCGAGAAGACGAACTGGCCGAACCAGTACGTCACGATGGTAACGACCGTGAGGCTCACCGGAAGCGCGAACGTCGCTCCCCGGTCCGGGAATCGTCGAAAGAGCGTCGTTGCGACCGGTAATCCCGCGATTGCAAGGAGGTAGTAGAGGATTAGCCAGAAGCCAACGAGCAAGAACTCCATTTCTGAGTCAGTCCGGGTACTACAGTGATATACTTCTTGCGGTGTTGTCTATCATTGAACATGTATCACACGCGGTGATGCCGCGACACAAAATGACATACGGCGACCGAATCACAACCCATAACTAGCCGACGGCAGTACAAACTGGTAGCGGGATGGGATAGCCAGGAGATTCCGGCGGGCTCATAACCCGCAGATCGGTAGTTCAAATCTACCTCCCGCTATTTTCACGCGAGTCGTCTCGACATCCACCCGGTCTCTCGTTTTGCAAAATCACATACGGCGGTCGAATCATAACCCTTAACTAGCCGACGGCAGTACAAACTGATAGCGGGATGGGATAGCCAGGAGATTCCGGCGGGCTCATAACCCGCAGATCGGTAGTTCAAATCTACCTCCCGCTATTTTTACACGATTCGTTTCGACATCGACGACGTTTCTCGTTCCTTCAAATACGGCCGGTGCCGCCCCACTTATTCCCCGCGAACCGGTAGTCCCACCCATGGCATCCGCACTGTTCGTCGTTAGCGAGGAAGGATACTGGGGAGAGGAATGTATCGAACCGCTACAGACGCTGGACGGGGCGGGGGTCGACGTAACGGTCACGACCCCGAGCGGCGGGAGACCGGTCGTCGACGAACGGTCCGTCGATCCGGAGAACGTCGGCGAGGAAACCGCGGAGCGGGTCCGCGAAGCGCACGAATCGGATCCGCGACTTCAAAACCCGATTCCGTTGGCGGCGACGAGCGCCGACGAGTACGATACCGTCGTGTTTCCCGGTGGACACGGAACGGAATGGGACGTGAATCAGGACCGCCACGCCCGGGCACTGCTCCGCGATGCGGTGGAAGCGGGAGACACGAAAGCGCTCGTCGTCTGTCACGCCGTGGGACTGCTGGCGTTCACCCGCGATAGTGACGGTGAGTTCCTCGTGGACGGTCGAAACGTCACCGGCTTCCCGAACGACTGGGAGGAGGGAATCGTGGACGAGAACGACCGCATGCCCGACGGACGGAAGCTCCCGTACTGGGTCGAGGACGAGGTGAAAGCGGCGGGCGGCGTTTGGGATGCGGAACTCGACGCCGAGACGAGCGTACGAACCGACGGTGACCTGTTGACCGCTCGCGGTCCGGGATCATCTCACGCGGCAGCGAAGACTCTCCTCTCCGCGCTCGGTATCGAATAACGGGTGAACAAAAAGCGCGTGATTTATACCCGATTCGTTCCCAGTTGACACGTAGATGATAGGCACGCGTAGCGTTCTGGCAGTGATGGCCGGTGGCGTCATGATAACCGCTATCGTTGCCTTGCACTCCGGCCGAAAGTCGACGGGACTCTGGTTGCTGACCGCAGGGTTTTTCATCGCCACCATCTGGTCCGGGCTGAGTATCGCTTGGACACGGAACAATTCGGGAATGCTGTCCTTCGATTCACACATCCTCCTCGGTTCGACGGCACTCGCCGGGACGATCTATTACGGGATGTTGGCCCGAGAAGCGGCGGGCGAATAACCGGTCCGAGTCGAGCGACTTGAGGGCTCTTTGTATCGATAACGAGGACTACTTTTCCGCCGAAGCGGGCTTCTATAACGTCCGAAAAACTAAAAGCTTCATCTAACCAGTAGTTTTAAATACATCTTCTACAAGTGTTTGGTATGCCACGGCGACGCAACCCGAGTGGTGCTGACGATACCCGAAGGAACTTTCTAAAAGCGAGCGGGGCCGGTGCTGTCGCCCTCTCCCTCGCAGGGTGTTCCAGCAATGGAGACAAAGAGACCACCGATGACGGGAGTACTGACGACGGTGGTGACACTACTGAAACAACTCAAGCTCCAAGCAAGAACAGTCTGAACCCCGACGACATCGAACCCGGTGGAACGCTTCGATACGGGATGGCGGAAGCGCCCGACAGCCCGAACATCATGCTGTCCGGCAGCGTGTACTCCGCGGTTGCTCTCTCCCCGGTCTACGATTACGGTATCGAACAGGACCCGGTGACGTTCGAAGTCAAACCGAGCGTCTTCACGGACTGGACGATCAAAAACGCCGACAAGGAGAAACCGGACGTCTACTTCAACGCGCGCAAAGACGGTCTCGAATGGAACGACGGAGAGAAGTTCAAGACGGAAGACATCCTGTACTCCTACCAGTTCCAACTCGACAACGAACCGGGGCAGTTCTCGATCTGGAACGATTACGAGATGATCGAGGAGGCCAAAAACGACTGGGACTTCCACGTCAAACTGTCCCGACAGGTCGGCACGTGGGATGCCGACATTCTCGGTGCGCCGCCGCTGATTCCCAAACACAAGTGGGAAGGCGTCGATTACAAGAACTACGACCCGACGAAGGAGAACGAGGAGGGTCCGGTCGGAACCGGACCGGGGAAACTCGTTCAGTGGAATCCGGACACCTCGATGCAGATCAAGTTCCGCCGCGATTACATCGAGAACACCTACGCGCTCAACAAACTCGACTGGAAGAAAGAACACGACTCGCTCATCCACGGCGGTCCGTTCCTCGACGGCGTGAACTTCAAGGTGTACGGCGGAACGTCGCCACTCACGCAGGCGTTCCTGAACGGCAAGGTCGACACCCACTACGGAAGCCTCGAAACCTCGAAGATCTCGAAGGTCAAGAAGTCGGACGACAAGGGTCTCGTGAAGGGTTACGACAGCGGCTTTTCCTACTACGGGTTCAACTGTCGCCGCGCCCCGCTCGACGACGTGGCGCTCCGACAGGCGATGTCGTTCCTGTACGACGACGTGTTCTGGGTGAAGACGCTCAAAGGGAACTACGTCATCAAGGGCGACTACGCCCAGTCCCCGGGTTACAAAGGCGTTCGACCGGAGACCATCTACGGCGGCGACCTGCTGACGGACCCGCGAACGAACGCGTTCGACTTCCGCGGAAAGAAGGGAAGTAAGCAACCCAAAGTCGAAGAGATTCGCAAATTCCTGAAGGACGGAACCGTCATCGACGGTTCGAAAGGGACCTACGTCGGGAAGGACTTCCCCGGTACGTTCTCCGGTGCCAAGTCCAGCCAATCGAAAGCGAAGTACGAGTACACGTTCGGTTCGGTCAAATCTGACAACCTCAAGAACGCGAAGGTCGATGTCGATAAGGAGATCCGAGTGGATGGGAAGACCATCCCGGAGATGATGGACGGCGACGCCATCAACCTCTTCATCGACCCGCCGAGCGAACAGCCACAGGAGGCGAAAGCCATCGAACAGTGGAAAAAGAACATGCAGCAGGTCGGCATCCCGGTCAAAACAGAACCCGTCGCGTTCAACACCATGTCCGGAAAGGTGTACGAAACCGAAGAGTTCGACGTCTACCCGATGGGTTGGGGCGGAACCAGTCCGTACGGAACGTCGCTTTACTCGTTCTTCCACTCCGAGAACGCCGGCGAAGATACGGAAAAATTCGCGTACAACTCCACGGGATACGGTATCTCGGGTGGCAGTGCAGACAAACTGCTCTCTGCAGCGTACAAGGAGACCGACCCCGAGAAGCGCTCCAAGAAGTACGCAAAGGCGATGGAGCGAATCTATCTCGACATGCCGTACATGCTCCGTGATTACGCGAAATACCGCTGGCCGGTCAACTCGGCGAAGTTCGACGGGTTCGTCGAGAACATCGTCGACCCCGGGTACGCGAACTGGGACACGGAGTACAGCAGTATCTTCCTCAAAGAGAACCTGAAGAAGTAACCACGTCTTCGACCGTCGAGGGGTGGTTTTTTCGCGCTATGGGATAGTAGACCGGTGGTTGAATTTAATACCCAACCGACACGAGAATCACCACATTGATAATGAATGTATGCCATGAATGGCATAGTTACGCAAGAGTAAGATGATATGGTAATCAGGATACCACAATCAACGGACAACAGAAAATGACAAGGATTAGTACCAGATATATCGCGAAACGGCTGGTAGTCTCCTATCTGACGTTACTGGTCATAATGACGATTCTGTTCGTGCTCATTCGGAGCATGCCCGGAACGTTCATTTCGAGTATGATAACGCCGGAAATGAAGCCGGCACAGATCGCACGTCTTCAGGAGCAGTGGGGGCTCAACGAACCGCTGTGGCGTCAGTACGTGGACTACATGATAAACTATCAGACCGGTAACTTCGGTCGGTCGCCGACCAAGCAGGTCCCCGTCTGGGACATCATGATTCGACGGTTCCCGCGAACGATCATCCTGTTCGGTGCCGGGTTCGTCATCGCGTACACGGTCGGCCCGCTCGTCGGCATGTATCTGGGCTGGTGGCGAGGGACGAACAAGGACAAGTTCATCTACACGTCGGGGCTCACGATGTACTCCATGCCCGCGTTCTGGATCGCGTGGCTCTTCATCTGGCTGTTCGACTACAAGCTGAGTTGGTTGAAGAGCGCGTACATGGTCGACCAGTTCGGGGTGCAAGATTGGACACCACTAGTGGCGATGGGCAGCATCTTACATCACATCGCACTTCCGCTGTTCAGCATCGCGTTCGTGGGGTGGGTCGGGTCGATGCTCGTCATGCGACCGTCGATGAACAACGTCACCGGGGAGGATTACGTCTTCCTCGCGCGGGCGAAGGGTCTCAGCGAACGGACCGTGATGATGAAACACGCGGCCCGGAACGCGCTGATTCCGGTCGCGACGCAGGCAATCGTCGGCCTCGCGTTCCTCGTGGACGGGAGTGTCATCATCGAACAGGTGTTCAGTTGGCCCGGTATCGGTCAGTTAATGATCGGTGCGGTCTTCGGCCGTGACTATCCCATCACGCAAGCGGCGTTCTTCCTGCTCGCCGTCATGATAATCACGATGCGGCTACTCACGGACGTCGCGTACACCTTCCTCGACCCGCGGATCAAGTTTGGGGGTGAGTAACTAATGTCAACACAATCCGAAAACACATCCACGACGAACACGCTCAAGGAACGATGGGAGCCACGAATCGAACGCTTCAAACGGGGATGGAGCCGGTACACACACCACAAGATGGGTGTCATCGGACTCCTCATCCTCGTCATCTACGTCCTCTGGGCGCTGTTTCCGTCGGTATTCGCGCCGCACAACCCCGCGTGGCGTCTCTTCGTTGGTAACGACCCGTACGCCCGAATGTCACTTCAGCAGACCAAACAGTTGCCACATCCACCCGCGTTCGGTGACCCAGCCTTCATCCCATTCGGCACGAACAGGGCGGGGCAAGGGATTTTCACCCTCCTGGTGTACGCTGCAAAAGACGCACTCTACATTGGGTTTGCGGCCGGAATCCTCTCCAGTCTCGTCGGCGTTCCGCTCGGCCTCATAAGTGGATTCTACGGAAACACGTGGATCGACGAGACCATTCAACGAATCGTGGACGTTATGTACGGAATGCCGTTCCTGCCGTTCCTCATCGTTCTCGTCTCGATCCGCGGTGTCAGCCAGACGAACATCATCCTCGGTATCGCGATCACGTCGTGGCTCAACAACTGTATCCTCATCCGGGGGGAGACGTTGTCGCTCAAGGAACGGGCGTACGTCGAGTCGGCACGGGTCGCGGGTGCGAGCGACACCCGAATCGTGTTCCGACACATCCTGCCGAACGTCATTCCGCTCGCGTTCGTGTTTCTCGCTCAGGACGCGGCGGGCGCGATACTCGCACAGGCAGCGCTCGCGTACCTCGGTCTGGGCGACTTCACGAACAACTCGTGGGGAATCATGATTCAGAACATCAAATCCGAGAACTACGTCTTCGAAGCACCGTGGTGGCTCATCCCGCCGGGACTGGCGATCACGTCCATCGCGGCGGCGTTCTACTTCATCGGCTTCTCGGTTGAGGACCTCGCAAACCCACAGGAGTAAACCATGTCACTACTAGAAGTAAACGATCTCAGTGTTCGTTACGACGCCGGGGACAAGCAAGTTCACGCCGTCGATGGCGTCAGTTTCAACGTCGAACACGGCGAGACGTACGGTCTCGTCGGTGAATCGGGCTGTGGGAAGACCACGCTGGCGAAGTCGCTCATTCACTTACTCGACTCGAACGGGTACGTCGAAAGCGGCGAGATTTGGTTCGACGGAACCCTTCCCGAGTGGGAAGACGAACGCGGGAACGCACGTCGCGAGATAATCGACGACGACCGATATCCGGTTCGAGCGGACGGGATGACGGACCTCGCACAGTTGGACAACCAACAGATTCGGGACATACGATGGCGAAACATCGCACTGATTCCGCAGAGTGCGATGAACGCGCTCAACCCGGTGTACAAGGTCGGCGACCAAATCGTTGAGGCCATCTTGCGCCACGAACCGGACACGCCGCCGGAGAAGGCTCACGACCGTGCGCGCGACCTCATCGAACGGGTCGGTATCGATCCCGACCGCGCCGACGACTACGCTCACCAGTACAGCGGCGGGATGAAACAGCGTGCAGTCATCGCGATGGCGATGGCGTGTAACCCGGACATGCTCATCGCGGACGAACCGACGACGGCACTGGACGTCATCATCCAGGACCGCATCCTGGAGGAGTTAGAAGAACTCCAAGAGGAGTTCAACATCGCTATTCTCGTCGTCAGTCACGACATCAGCGTCATGGCCGAGATATGTGACCAACTCGCGGTCATGTACGGTGGAAAAATGATGGAGAGCGGTCCGATGCAGGACGTTCTCGTCGATTCCGCGAACCCGTACACGCTCGGTTTGAAGAACTCGTTCCCGACGGTCGAGGAGGTGGATCAAAACCTCATCTCGATACCCGGGTCGCCGCCAACGTTACTCGACCCCAGCGACGGATGCCGCTTCGCTCCTCGGTGTCCGTTCGTCGTGGACGAATGTCATTCGGTACATCCACCGATGTACGACACGGAGCAGGCGGAAACGGGAAAACGAACCGAGGCGAGTTCACCGCACGTCCACCGGTCGGCGTGTTATCGCGTCAACGAACTCGAAACGATGCGCACCGAGGCGCGTAAGGAGGAAAAATGGCAACAAACAACGCAGACTCACTAGTAGAGATACAGAACGTCTCGAAGTTGTTCGACCTGTCGCAGAGCGCCATCGACCAACTACTCGGTCGGGAGGCACAGCCAGTCCGGGCCGTCCAGAACGTCGATTTGACCATCAATCGGGGCGACATCATGGGTATCGCCGGCGAATCGGGCTGTGGGAAGACCACGCTCGGAAAGTTGCTGGTCAAGCTGTACGAACCGACGGAGGGGAGAATCATGTTCGACGGACGGGACATGTCCGAGCTGCTGCGCGAGGACCAACAGGAGTTCCGCGAGCGGGTCCAAATGATCTTTCAGGACCCGTTCGAGAGTCTGAACCCTCGAATGACGGTGTTCCAGTCGGTCGTCGAACCACTCAAAATAAACGACATCGGGGACGGCTACCAAGACCGTCGTGAACGGGTCGTTCAGGTGTTGAACGACGTCGGGCTCGCCCCTGCGGAGGCCTACCTGAACGAGTTCCCGAAGGAACTATCCGGTGGCGAGCGCCAACGCGTCGCCATCGCGCGTGCGCTGGTCGTCAACCCCGACTTCATCGTCTGCGACGAACCCGTGTCGATGCTCGACGTGTCGATTCGTGCGGGCGTGTTGAACCTGATGAAGGAGTTACAGGACGAGTACGGGTTGACCTACGTGTTCATCAGCCACGACCTCTCGCTGATTCGCTACATGTGCGACAGTACCGCCATCATGTATCTCGGGAGCATCGTCGAGCAAGGGCCGACGGATGACGTGGTCAATAACCCGAAACATCCCTACACGGAAGCGCTGTTCGACGCAGTACCGGAAATCGAACCCGGCGCACAACGCCGACGAGCGAACGTGACCGGCGAAGTGCCGAACCCGAGAAACCCACCGTCCGGGTGCCGGTTCCACCCCCGATGTGCCAAAATAATTCCTCCGGAGGATTGGAGCGGGAGTCAGGACTCGTTCCGCCGAGGATGCAATTTCAAACGGCGCGTTCAGACCGACGACATTCCAGTGGAAGAGATCGCAGAGGAGTACGCAGAGCAGCGGAGGGCGGTCGATGCCGTTCTCGAAACGGGTCTCTCGCTGGAGCTACCCGATGAACACCAAATCGCCGGCGACGGAAGGGGAACGGTCGACGTCGATTCGCTCGATCTGCCGAGACAGGCCGAAAACGCCCTTCGGTCGGCCACGCGTGACCTCTTGGAAGGAAACGAGGAGGACGCGATGGAACAACTCGACCGAATGTTCAACTCGATCTGTGAGCGCCAGTCCCCGGAACTCCGTCAGTCCGGCGACCAAGTAACGGCGTGTCACCTCTACGGTTCGTCCGCCGCGAACAGGGAAACGATTGCGCCGGACGCTTCGGACTGAGCACCACGATCGGCTCGCCGCTCTTTTTTGTGAAAAAGGAAACTCTTACGGTAATGACACGCATAGACAATGTCATTGAATGCCAGGTTCGACCGTTCGCTCCGTCCTCCGTCCAGAACGGCCGCTCCTCGTCGCCGCAATCGTCGTTACGGCGCTCGTCACCGCGTGGTTGTTCGTTCCGACCATGCAGGGACACGTTGCGATGATGAATGTCGGTTCAGTCGACGTGACGACTTCGAATTCGGCCGTGACCGACGGCGGTGAGTATCTCACGACGACGCTTTCCATTCGTAATCCGACGGGACGAGATATCGTGTTCTACAGCGGGTTGATACACGTGTACGATGGCGAAACGCAGTTATCGGACGGGACGACGACGCCGTTCGGCGAGACGACGATTCCCGCGAGGGAGACGGTGACGTTACGGGTCGGAATCGACCTCAACCCTGACCGGGTTTCCCGGACGAAACGTGCGGTACGCTCGGGGTCCGCGTCGTTCTCGGGGAGTCTGCGCGGTAGAATCGGACGGGAAGGCATACACGTTCCCCTACATGCGGGAGGGTCAAACTGATGACGGGAACGAAGACGAACGGGAACACGAACTCCGAGGTGGAAACAGGGTGGTCGACTGATCACCGTCAGGAAAGCGTCCATCGCCGACGGTTTGCGCTCATCGTAAAAGGAGCGGTGGTCGGCCTCATCGGCGGAATGGCGGCGTTTACGTACAACCTGTCGGAGCTGATGGTGGTTTCGATAGATCCGACGTACGTACTCGTCCCGCTCGCTCTCGCGGGCGTGTTTGCCCATCTCGTGGCGTACGATTTGCACGAGAGCATCCGCGTCGGACTCGTCGGGTTCTTCGTCGGCTGTGTTGCCTTGGTTCTGGCGTGGGTCGCACCGCTCTGGATTCTCCCGTACACGTCCGGTGCCCGTGACATCCTGATTCCGAAACTGACCGGAACGGCCATCGTCGCCGCCATCATCGTCCACGGGGCGGTGTATCTCGGCGCGTATCTCTCCACACTGCTAGTGAGCGCATACGTGTCGGGCTAAAACCGGGAGGGTTTTGGTTCGCCCATCGGTACCCTCGTTCGTGTCGAAAGACGTACCAACCCGGGAGCGGTCGGTTCGTGAGCGCGGAACCTTCGCAAAGCACGGCGATGACCCGACGCTGGCTAGTTATCTCTCGTCGCTGTTTTTTGTCCTCTCGGTGCCAGCACTCATCGTGCTGACCTACGGTGGATATTGGTACGGGTTCTATTCCTACAGCGCCATCGTTCCGGTGTTTGCGGGGCTGCTCGTCGCTTCGATTACGCTCGTCTTCGCCATCATGCACGTCCTCACGCGTTAGAACGTGCTGTTGCGAAGCGTCATGTAGAACATGACGACCATCGCCGAGACGAGGAGGACGAACTCCAACCGAGTCGCCGACCGCTGGCTCGAAACCACGAACAGGACGAGACTCGCCCCCCCGAGGAGCGCGACGACGAGGAACAACAGCAACGAGAAATTAGCCTCGTCGCTCACCCAGTAGAATAACCGGTTTCCGAGGTCGTCCATGGTGTTGTTAGAAGCGCAACCCCTCGTAAACGCACTCGACCGGTTCGAGGACGAGTTGGAGTGCGAGCGTATAGGTCGTCAGCGCGAGTTTCGAGTCGGCGATAAACGCCGACTCCTCGTCGCGCCATTCGGCGACGCTGGCAGCGAACCTGACGTGTGAATCGTGAATCGTCATGAGCCACTTCGTTGGCAGTTCATCGGGAGACCCCTTATGCGTCACCCGAAAGAGATATTTGAACGTAGCATCTTCCCGGCCGCTGATGTCCTCTCCGGCCTGTAGTTCGGGTAGCTGTGGGGTTCCGAACAACTGGATGAGACGGTACAGCGGAACGCCGATGTTGTCGGTTTCGGCCGCGGTAGGGTCGCTGCCGAGGTAGGCGACGACGTTCAAGTCCTCCCGTTCCCGAACGTTGTCCTCGACGAGTACGTCGCCTTCGGTCCTTCGCTCCTCGATTTCCTCCCGCCGGACGGGTTCGACGAGAACGTCTTGGAGTTCCTCGAAATCGGGGGCGTCAGGGTGATTTCGAACATCCATACGTCAGTACGCGAAGTAGTGGAATCCCTTCCAGCCGCCGTAGCCGACCGCGATGACGGCGATGCCGGTCACGATTACGACGAGCGATTCGCCGTGGGTCATCGTATCGTTCATCTGCGGAATCAGCTTAAAGTACAGCGACAGCCCGAACAGGAGGAAAATGTAGCCGATAGCCGCTCCAAGCAGGGCAACGATTATCGATAGCAGCCCGATCGGACCGCGAAGCGATTTCGGGACGCTAGTCTTCAACGCCATGCTTTGTGCTAATGGGGCACAAGCATAAACGTTCTGCAACGAGTTCACTCGCTTTTATCCCGTTTTCGTTCGCGAGATTCGAGGTTCTCCATGCTCTCGTCCGACAGCGGGGACATCCGCTGGTCGAACTCCTCGCCCGAATCGTCGGGCCTCGCCGCCGCTTCCCGTCCCGCGAAGTACGACTCGAGGAACATCTCGTGGTGTTCCCGCAGGGTGTATCCGATCCAGATGAACGCGAGACCGGGCAGTAACCGGAGGACGAACGCGGGTGACGTCACTCCGTAAGTGCCCACCACCACCGACCCGTGGATGGCGTCACCGACGAGGAGCGCTCCGATTACGAGCGTGGTCGTCGAGGCCATCGACAGGAACTGGCGGGAGAACATCTCACCCGTCGCCGTGTTCGTCGATGATGACGACCTCTCCGTCCTGTACGTCCACGTTGATGAGCGTCTTCACCCGATAGTCGGTGTCGTCCAACTCGTTCGCGCCCACCTTCTTGATGACGGCACACACGTCCACCACGTCCGCGCCGATGTATTCGAGCGCCTGCGTGACGGCCTTCATCGTCCCGCCCGTGCTCAACACGTCGTCCAAGAGCAGCACGCGGTCGCCCTCGTCCACGTTGTTGATGAACATCTCGTTCTCCGAATAGCCCGTCTGCTGGGACAGCGAGACTTCGCCGTCGAGTCCGTACTGACGCTTGCGGATAACCACCAGCGGAATGTCGGTCATCAGCGACACGGCGGTGGAGAGGTGAATCCCCATCGCGGCGGGGGTGACGATTTTGTCGACGTTCTCCAAATCCGTCTTGCGGATGATCTTGATGACGATTTCGCGCAGGAGCGTCGGTTCGAGCATCGGAATCCCGTCGCTGATGGGATGTACGAAGTAGTGATAGCCTTCTTTCTCGATGATCGGGGCGTCCAAGAGCGACTCCTTCAACTGGTCCATGCTGGGGGTATTCAGTCCATCAGTAAAAGATGCCGGTATCGCGTTCGTCGGTGCGGTACCGTGTCCGTCCGTGACTACCGGCGAGTTCGCTCGCGTCGGTTCCCGCCGGTATCGACGATCGAACACCGTTTCGGGGTGAACGGGTTTCCATCGCTCCGTTCACTTTCGCCGCGGGTAAGGCTCACGACTTTTACGCTCCTTCGCCTACAAAGAAACGCGGGTGGGAGAGACCCGCGACAAATCGATTGCCAACACCCCTACCCTAACCCAGCAGGGTTCGATTTGTTTCCATCCTTTCGTGTGGAAGAGTGGGAGTATATTCTTTGAGAAGGATAATTTTATGTTGTCATTCAGTTATTCAACACGCGATAAGGTCCAAATGATTAAATTGAGCTGTAGATTTAGTTAATCTGATGCGTTGCAACGACGTTTTCTTTTCCACTCATATTTGCAATAATTGTGACTTGGTCTACACCGTCGCAATTAAGCTTAATTGTGTCTCCATCGCTTTTGAACGAAACTTGCCCAGTGACACAACTTCGAGTGTATATGTTGGTAGCATTGTCTACGTTTCCAAGAGAAGTGAGTTGAACGTTGACTCCTGTACTATTGTTCTGCGTAAACGAGATACCTGCTTGCGCGTTCTTGCCCACACTATTCCCCAATCCCATCACGAACGTTCCGATGACGGCCGCCAGAATGACCGTGATGGCAACCATCAGAATCACGCCGATGACGGGACTCACTGCTCGCGTTTCGGATAACTTCGAGGCTACTTTTTCTCTGAGTGTCATGTTTTGTTTTCTCCTTCGACGCGCGGTCGCACCATCCGAACGCTCCGTTGTCGGTAAGCGTTCCGACAGTTGATCCCAAATACTCGAAACAGGATATCTTCGAACCTGATCCATATTTGCTGTTTCCGGATGGTATGCGCGTTATAAGACGACTTACCACTAATGCCTAATAAAGATATGGCTGTATATGATTACTCAAAAGTAGATGATATGTTTATTGAAATTAAATGTATGACTGAAGAGAGACTCCCGAAGCCAACTGCTCATTACCGACGTATATCTGGTGCAACGTTGGCATTTCACCTGCAGAACGTACCGATTGACGTCATAAAAGGTAGATTATCCGCCGAACGGTTCGTAATCTCGGTTAAATCTGACAGTTTGATTCGAAATCAGCCACAAATAGCACACAGTTTTGAGAACTGTTAAGGTACGTCCATCGCCATTCTCGTGTGTGCAATCACCATCGAACCCGACAGCCGTAGTTGTGCTTGCGCTGGTGATGCTTCCCTTCGCGGCGGCGGTGGTGACCCCACTCGTCTACCGCGTCCTCCGCGAGCGGACCGCCTACTACGCGGCGGCGGTCGCGCTCGCGTGTTTCGGGATGGTCGCAAGCCAACTCGGCACGGCTCCCTACTCGGTTTCCTACCAGTGGATTCCCTCGCTCGGGGTTTCGCTCCAGTTTTACGTGGACGGACTCTCCTTGCTCATCGGCTTCCTCGCCAGCGGGGTCGGCGTACTCATCCTCACCTACTCCGGTGGATACATGCACGGCGAACCGGGCAAGGCGAAGTACTACACCGCGCTGTTGGCCTTCATGGGGTCGATGCTGGGCGTGGCGTTCTCGGCGGACCTCATCTCGCTGTTCGTCTTCTGGGAACTGACGAGCCTCTCGTCGTTCATCCTCATCGGCCACTACACGGACCGGCGGTCGTCGCAGTACGCCGCCCGGAAGTCCATGCTCATCACGGTGTCCGGCGGGCTGTTCATGCTCATCGGGTTCCTCCTCATCAACCACGTCGCGGGGACGTTCGCGATGTTCGGGCCGGGCGGAATCCTCTCTCCCGAAAACGCGGCGATGACGAACGAGCAACTCCACGCGGCGGGCCTGTTCGTTCCCGCGCTCGCGCTCATCGCCGTCGGTGCGGCGGCGAAGTCGGCACAGGTCCCGCTTCACATCTGGTTGCCGAACGCGATGGAAGCGCCGACGCCGGTTTCCGCGTTTCTTCACTCCGCGACGATGGTCAAAGCGGGCGTCTATCTCATCGGGCGGTTCCGGCCGCTGTTCCTCCCTGAGGGGGTACACGCCATCCCCGACTGGATGTTGCTGTTCGCGGTGCTCGGCTTGGCGACGATGACGATTACGGCCATCCTCGCCGTCGCGGCGACGGACATCAAGGAACTGCTGGCCTACTCGACGGCGAGCCACCTCGGACTCATCGTCGCCGGGTTCGGATTCGCCTCCGAGTACGGTGCCAAGACGGGTGCGTTCCACATCCTGAATCACGCGATGTTCAAGGCCGCGCTGTTCCTCGTCGCCGGAATCATCGCTCACGAGGCGGGAACGCGGAAGATAAAGCATCTCGGCGGACTGTGGCGCGATTTGCCCATCACGGCGGCCATCACCGTCGTCGCGGCGCTCGGGATGGCCGGCGTGCCGCCGTTCAACGGCTTCTACTCGAAGGAGTTCCTCTTCGAGTCGGCCTACCACGCGGCCGAGATCCACGGCGGACTCGCGTGGCTGTTTCCCGTCGTCGCCGTCTTCGGGAGCATCTTCACGTTCCTCTACTCGATACGCTTCCTGATGCTCTTCTTCGGCGAGAAGCCGAAGGGATTGGGTCACGTTCATCGCCCGCCGCTGACCATGTTGGTTCCGCCGGCGATTCTCGGAACTATCGCGGCGCTCATCGGACTCGGCGGCGTGACGGACACGTTCGGCGTCGCACCGTCGGCGCTCAACGGCTTCGTGGGAAGCGTGGTCGAAAGCACCCTTCCGCCCGCGGTAACCGCCGAGGCCGCCGAAGCGATTCACTTCAGCTACCACCTTCCGAAGTCGCTCACGCCCGCCGCGACCATGAGCGCGATAACCATCGGCGTCGGGTTGGTCGCCTATCAGTACTACGACGACTTACACCAAGGCATCAACCGCCTGCTCACGGTCAACCCGCTTCGCGCGAACTGGTGGTACGACAACGCGGTGTACGGCCTGAACGACGCGAGCGTCGGGGCGATTCCGCACATTCAGACCGGCCTCCTCCGAACCTACGCGACGTGGTCGCTGACGGCGGTGACGCTCCTCGCCCTCGGCGGATACGCGGCGGCGGGCGTCGCGCTTCCCAGTCTGGGTCTCGCGCCGGGGATGACGCCCTCCCTCGCGCTCGTCCTCGGCGTCGCCGTGGTCGGCGCGTTCGCGGTCAGCATCGCACCGTCACACGTCTCGGGCGTGCTGACGCTCTCGATCCTCGGATTCATGGTGGCGATATTCTACATTCTGGCCGACGCGCCGGACCTCGCGCTCACCCAACTCGTCGTCGAGACGCTCTCGCTCGTCATCTTCCTCCTCGTCTTGGACCGTCTACCGACGTTCTACGGCGAGATAAAGCGCAGTCGCGCCATCCGCGACGGCGTTCTTTCCGTCGCCGTCGGCGCAACCGTGTTCGTCACGGTTCTGGTGACGACGGTGGCGAACCCGAACTCCATCGCCTCGAAGTTCCTCGAATACGACTTCACGGTGAAGGAGGCGGGCGGCCACAACATCGTCAACGTCATCCTCGTGGACTTCCGTGGCTTCGATACCATGGGCGAGATCTCAGTCGTCGCGATGGCCGCCCTCTCGGTGTTGACGCTGATCGCCATGCGGGAACGAGGTGAAACCCAATGACGACCATAATCACACGAACGGTCACACGCACCGTTGTCCCGCTCATCTTCCTCACAGCGGTCGCGTTGATGCTGCAGGGACACAACCACCCCGGCGGCGGGTTCATCGCGGGGGTCCTGACGACGACGGCGTTTGCCCTCATCTACATCATCTACGGCTTGGACTTCCTCGAAGAGGAGATTTTCCACCGGATGGTTCGTGGACCGGTCGAACACCTCCAACACGGCATCGTGGAGAACTATCGGACCATGTTCGCGTTCGGACTGGCCCTCGCCGCCGGAAGCGGTTTGGTGGCGATGGGATTCGGTGACGCCTTCATGAACCAAACGTACGAGGTGTTCCACTTCCCGATTTACACCGACTTCGAGGTGGCGAGCGCGCTCGCCTTCGACACGGGGGTCTACTTCGTCGTCGTTGGCGCGCTCCTGACGATACTCTCGGTGGTGGGTTCCGAATGAGCGAAGCGGCGAACCCCCAGTTGGTACTCGCGATAGTCCTCGGGGTGTTGTTCACCCTCGGGACGTTCCTCGTCCTCCGGCGGGACGTGATTCGCGTCATCTGGGGCGTCACCATCATCAGCCAGGCCGCGAACGTCTATCTCGTCACGATGGGCAAACTCGGCGGAAGCGTCCCCATCTTCGGCCACGGGAGTCACGGCGGCGGCCACATCACCGACCCGGTCGTGCAGGCGCTCGTCCTGACCGCCATCGTCATCGGGTTCGGGACGACGGCGTTTTCGCTCGTCCTGACGTATCGCGTCTACCAAGAACACGGCACCATCGATCTCAACGAATTGGGTGACTCCACATGAATCAACTCGTCATCGAACCGCTCCTCGTTCCGCTCGTGACGGCGATTCTGACGCTCGTCTTCCGGCGGTATTCGGCCGTCCAACGCGGCATCAGCCTCATCGGCAGCGCGGGGTACGTCGTCGTCGTCGCCTTGCTCTGGACTGACGTGGACCCGTTGGGCGCGGCGAGAACCATCCCGTATCAGCTCGGCAACTGGCCCGCACCGTTCGGCATCACGCTCGTCGCCGACCCGCTGTCGGTGTTCATGCTCGGACTCGCCGCCGTCGTCTCGTTCGCCGCGATGGTCTTCTCGGTGCAGTACGTGGACGAGTTCGGCCAACGACTGTCCTACCACCCGCTGTATCACTTCATGCTGGTCGGGGTGAGCGGCGCGTTCCTCACGGGCGACATCTTCAACCTCTTCGTCTGGTTCGAGGTGATGCTCATGTCGAGTTACATCCTCGTGGTGTTCTACAGCGGGCCACAGCACACCCGGGCGGCGCTCCAGTACGTCGTCCTCAACCTCATCGGGAGCGCGGTCATGCTCCTCGCCATCGGCGGCATCTACTCGACGACTGGGACGCTCAACATGGCCGATTTGGCACAACGACTCGCCAACCCGGCGGCGAACAGCATCACCCCGCTTCCCGTGTTGGGTCTGTCGGCGCTCCTGTTCACGGTGTTCGCGCTGAAATCCGGGCTGGCACCGTTCCAGTTCTGGGTGCCACCGGCGTACAGCGCCGCACCCGCTCCCGTTTCCGCGATGCTCGCGGGCGTCGTGAAGAAGGTCGGAATTTACGCCATCATCAGGCTGTACTTCACCGTCTTCTCGGCGATGTCGATTCCGGCCGGATTGAGTCTCCCCGGCCTGTCCGGCACCTCATTACTCGACTTCTTCGGTCCGGTCATGTTCCTCATGGCGAGCGCGAGCATCCTGCTCGGGGGCCTCGGCGCGGTCGGGCGCGACGACATCGACGGCCTGCTGTCCTACTCCAGCATCGGACAGGTCGGGTTCATCGTCCTGCCGCTCGCCGTCGGCGCGACTGCGGGAAGCGAGGGGATACGAATCCTCGCGGTCACGGCGGCGCTCATCTACGCGCTGAACCACGCGCTGGCGAAGGGACTCCTCTTTCTCGCCTCGGGGTCGGTGTTCTCCTCGGTCGGTTCGACGCGCTTTGCCGACCTCGGCGGCCTGACCCGCAAGGAACCGGTCCTGTCGGCCGTGTTCTTCGTCGGGGCGCTCTCGCTCATCGGGATTCCGCCACTCTCGGGCTTCTTCGGGAAGTTCCTCGTCTTCCGCACCGCGGGCGACGCGGGTGCCGCGGGTGAACCGGGCGCGTACGTCGCGCTCGGAATCGCGCTGTTCGGCGCGATTCTCACCATCGCGTACTTCTCGCGGGCGTGGAACCGCGGTTTCTGGGGCGAGGTGAATCCGATGGTCGAGAACGGCAGCGCACCGACCGGCGTTCTCGTCCTCGTCGGACTCGCCGCCCTCGTCCTCCTCGTCGGTATCGGATTCGATCCGGTGTATCGAGCGGCGGAGGCCGCGGCCGGGGCCGCGCTTCACAGACAGGAGTACGTCCAAGCGGTCCTCGGAGGTGGGGCGGCATGAAGAAGTGGCCCGTCATCGGGTTCGTTCTCGCCATCCTCTGGCTGTTCGTCAGGGGTGTCACGCTCGACCCGAACAGGATACTCGGCGAGTTCCTCATCGGGCTCGCCTTCGGTATGCTCATCGCGTTCATGCTCCGGCGATTCTACACGCCGGAAACGAACGTCACGCGGAGCGTGCAGGCGCTCCCATACGCCGGATTGTACCTCGTCGTGTTCATCAAGGACCTCATCATGGCGAACCTCGACGTCGCCTACCGCGTCCTCCTGCCGAGCATGCCCATCGAACCGGGCGTCGTCGTCGTCCCGCTTCGAGTGCGGACGGACGGGGCGATAACAACCATTGCGAACAGCATCACCCTCACGCCGGGGACGATAACCATGGATTACGACGAGGAGACGAACGCGCTCTACGTACACAGCATCGACGCCACGGACGTCGACGACATCGTCGACCCGATTCGGACGTGGGAGGATTACGCCCTCGTCATCTTCGACGAGGAGGGCAAACCCGGCGACCCGGTGCCGGAGCTTCCGATGGCCCACGCGAGCGGCGAACCGGCCGAGGGAGGTGTCAAGCGTGGCAACTGACGCCGCGATGTTCTCCCTCGCGGTGCAGGTCGGACTGGTCATCGCGAGCGGGTTGACCCTGCTCGCCGGCTACCGCGTCATCAAGGGACCGACGGTTCCCGATCGGGTGGTCGCGCTCGACACCATCGGGACGAACGTGGTCGCCATCGCGGTCCTGTACGCGCTCCAAACGGGCGAAGGGTTGTTCGTCACGGTGAGCCTCGTTCTCGCCATCATCGGGTTCATCAGCACTATCGCGGTCTCGCAGTACGTCATCGAAGGGGACATCATCGAATGAACATCGTTCAACAGATCGTCATCACGTTGCTCATCGCCGTCGGGAGTTTCTTCCTCGTGGTCGGCACCGTCGGCCTCCTCAGGCTTCCCGACGTGTACAACAGAATGCACGCGACCAGCAAGGCGACGACGCTCGGCACGGCCTCGCTCTTCCTCGCCGGTTTGGTCTACTTCGGCCCGGAGGGTGCGGGACTCACCTCGCTGGTGGGTATCGTGTTTCTGTTCCTCACCGCGCCGACCGGTGCCCACATGATTTCGCGCTCGGCCCAGAAGATGGGCATCGAGTTTTTCGGCGACGCCGACTGGCCCGGCGACGACTAGCGGTCTTTCACCCGCTGTCCTGTTCTTTTCGCTCGTCCGCCGTTCGGTAGTCACTTGCCCGTTCGAGGGCGTCCATCGTCTCGTCGATCAACACCGATACCAGTTCCCCCGCGGAGAGAGCGGATTCGGTCAATCCGACGCTCTGACCCGCATAAAGCGGTAATGCTTCCACGTCACCCTCCATTCCGGGGACCGCAAGCGAGTCCTCGTATCGCCGGATGGGTTCACCGTCCCGTGTTTTTGCGACGACATCTCCGTCCCCCGGTCGGTCGTGCTCGGGTGCTCCCGCGGACGCCCACTCATCGACGGTCGAATTTTCGATGACTCGATGCGGGACGTTCGGCCAGCCATCGTCGAATAGGGTCGAGCGAACGGTTTCCGTCTCGCTCGCTTCGAGGACTCGCCGTCGATATAGTCTGTGGACGTGTGCCTCCTCGGTAGCGAGAAACCGCGTTCCGAGCCACGCACCGTCCGCACCGAGCGAGAGGGTGGCCGCGATGCCCCGTCCATCCGCGATACCACCGGCGGCGACTATCGGAGTGTCGGAAACCGCGTCCGCGACACGGGGTACCAACGGCATCGTCGCGACGTCGCTCTGTACGTGTCCACCCGCTTCCCAGCCCTGTGCAACGACGATATCGACGCCCGATTCGACGGCTTCCCGCGCCTCTTCGGCGCTGCCAACCGACTGAAGAACCGTCCCGCCCTCGGCGTGAACTCGGTCCACGAACGGGGCGGCCTCGCCGAACGAGAAGGAGAACACGTCCACGCCAGCATCGAGGCAGACATCGACGTGCGTCGCCGCGGAAAACGCCGTGGCCGATTCGTCCATCACGATATTGACTCCGAACCGACCGTCGGTTCGGTCTTCGAGTTCGGAGAGGAGCCTTCGGGTGGTCGATTCGTCACACCACGTCACCGCCACCATCCCAAGTGCACCAGCGTCGGCGACGCTGGCGGCGAGAGGTGGGCACGTCGCGCTCCCGATGGGGGCTTGCACGATTGGAACGTCGGTTCCGAGCGCATCGGTGAGCGGTGTCGAGAGCCGTGACATTGGAAGACGTTCTCCTCCATGAACGGGGTTCTCATGGTTCTTCCGACCAAAGCAGTCGATGGATTTCACGAGCGGAACCGTTCCGCGGTTGCTACGCGTCGCCCGTAACCTCTCGGGCGAGTTCCTCCACGACGTGGAATCCGAGTTCGGCTTTGCTTCCGCCGTGTTCGCGGACGCTGTTCTCGCGGACGAACAGCGTTCTCGTCTCGTCGTCGCCCATCACGCTGGCGTCGTTCGCGACGACGAACGAGAGGTTCGCCCGTTCGAGCGTCTCGCGTGCGGCGGCGACCATCGCGTCGTCGTCCCCGCTCGTCTCGGCCTTGAACCCGACGATGGGGAGATCGGGGTGGTCGTCACGAACCGTGTCGATGAGCTTCGGCGTCGGATGCAAGTCGAGGGAGAGTTCCCGTCCGGAGCGAATCTTTTCGTCGGCATCGTCGACCGTGTAGTCGCTGACGGCGGCGACGGAGACGAGGGCGTCCGCGGGAAGTCCCGCAACGTGGCCTTCCACGGCGTCGAGCATCTCGGCGCTCGTTTCGACTTCCTCCACCGTCGCGTAGGGAACGCCGGGGCCGTCGTGAACCAAGGTGACGTTCGCCCCGTAGACGTAGCAAGCGCGGGCGACCGCCCGTCCCATCTTCCCGGAGGAACGACTCGTCAAAATCCGAACCGGGTCGATGGCCTCGCTCGTCGCGCCGCTGGTGACGACGACGTGCTTTCCGTCGAGGAGGTCGGGCGTCGTGGCGCGGGCGACGTCGAGCGCGATGGCGTCCTCGGTGGCGATTTTCGCCTTTCCCTCCTCGATTCTCGGGGAGACGAACTCGACGCCCCACGATTCGACGCGTTCGATGGCGTCGAGGACGCCCGGATGGTCGTACATCGGTTCGTGCATGGCGGGCGCGATGACGACCGGAACGTCCGCTCCGAGCGCCGTCGTCGCGCACGTCGTCACCGGCGTGTCGTCCACCGCGGCGGCGATCTTCCCGACCGTGTTCGCCGTGGCGGGTGCGACGAGGAACACGTCGGCCCAGCCCTCGCGGCCGCAGAGTTCGACGTGTTCGACCCGTCCGGTGATTTCGTTGACGACCGGATTGTCCGTGGCGAACTCGACGGCCCACGGGTTGATGATACCCGTCGCGCTCGGCGACACCACCGCACGGACGTTCGCGCCCCGTCTGCGCAGTTCGTGTGCCAGTTCGACCACTTTCACCGCCGCGATACTTCCCGTCACCCCCAACGCCACGTTCACTCCGGTCAACATTACCCGGTACTGGGTGGTGTACCCCGAAAAAAGTCACTGGTTCGACTCGTGGCGCAGCTGACTCGCACTGGCACGCCGGGATGCCTCCATCACGAACTCCTCGGAGAGCGCGTCGATTTCCCCGGCCTGCACGCGCCAGAGGTCCGCGTAAAGGCCGTCTCCGTCGAGGAGTTGCTCGTGAGTTCCGCGCTCCACGATTTCGCCGTCTTCGACCGAGAGGATGCTGTCCGCGCCTTTCACCGTCGAGAGTCGGTGGGCGATGATGAAGGTCGTTCGGTCCTCGGTGAGCCTATCGAGACTGCGCTGGATGAGCATCTCCGTCTCCGTGTCCACCGCGCTCGTCGCTTCGTCCAGCACGAGGAGTTTGGGATCCGCGAGAATCGTCCGCGCGATGGAAACCCGCTGGCGTTGGCCGCCCGAGAGTTTGACGCCGCGCTCGCCGACCCGCGTGTCGTAGCCGTCCGGAAGGTTGCTGACGAACTCGTGTGCCTCGGCGACCTTCGCGGCCTCCTCGATCTCGTCCCGCGTCGCGTCGAACGCGCCGTACGCGATGTTCTCCTCGACGGTGCCGTCGAACAGGAAGGTGTCCTGTCCGACGTAGCCGATGTGTTCCCGAAGGCACTCGACCGTGATGTCGCGTACGTCGTAGTCGTCCACGCGAATCTCGCCGCCCGTCACGTCGTAGAGGCGCGGGAGGAGTTTGCAGATGGTGGACTTCCCGGCCCCCGTCGGACCGACGAGTCCGACCGTCTCTCCGGGTTCTGCCGTGAACGTCACGTCGGAGAGGACCTCTTCGCCGTCCTCGTAGGCGAAGTCCACATGATCGTACTCGACGCGGCCCCGAATCGAATCCAGTTCGACGGCGTCCGGCCTGCTCGTGATGGCCGGAGGAATCGACAGCAGTCCGAAGATACGCTTGGTCGACGCCTTCGCGTCCTCGTATCGATCCACCACCTCGCTCATCTGGGTGAGCGGTTCGACCATGCGCTGGGTGAGGATGAGGAACGTGACGAGATCCCCGACGGTGGGTGCCGAACCCGAAATGCCGAGCGGCGGGTCGGCGAGGAACCACAACCCGCCCACGACGAACGTGGCGGCGAAGGCGACGGACGTGAGCAACTGCATGCCGGGGCGATAGACGAAGTTCATCCGAAGCGCCTGCCAGTCCCGTTTGAAATACTCGTAGGAGGACTTCCGGACGCGTTCGTCCTCGAACGACTCGGTTCCGGCAGTTTTGATGACCTCGATTCCCGCGAGGTTGTTCTCCAATCGCGTGTTCAAATCCCCGACGGACGACCGAACGTCCGCGTAAAACGCCTCGATGCGCTTCATGAACCACCACGTGAACAGGGCGGCGACGGGGATGATGGAGAGCGTGACGAGGGCCAACTGCGCGTTGATATCGAACAGCAACCACCCGATGCCGATGATGAGGACGAGGAGTTGGATGGCGCTCCCCATCATGTTGTCGAGGAACAGTTCGAGGCGGTTGGCGTCGTTGTTCAGGATGCTCATGAGTTCCCCGGTCTTGTGGTCGTCGAAGAACCGCATATCGAGGCGTTGCATCCACTGATACGTCGACGTCCGAACCTCGTGTTTCACGCGGTGGGAGAACAGGTTCAGGCTGGACGCCCGGGCGAAGTTGCAGACCGCCGCGAGAACCATCGCGACTCCCATGATTTCGGCCGAGAACCAGAACTGTCCCATCTGCGTCGTCGGAATCCACGCGTCCGGCAGGAGCGGCAGTTCGTAGGGCCGTGTGCTGTAGAACACCGCGTCCAGCGCGACGCCGAGGACGAGGGGCGGCACGAGCGAGAGGAATCGGGTACCCATGCTCGTCACCAATCCGATGACGAACCAATGGAGGTGGTCGCCGCCGTACTCCGTAAACAGCCGCAACATCGGCCGCTCCACTGACTCTCCCAACTCCTCCGGGTCGACCTCGTCGGCACTCATTCCCTAAACGCTTCAAAAGGGATTCATAAAGAGCCACGGGTTTCGGCAGGCTGGGAACGCAAGACATAGCCGTCGTCCGTCCCGAGAATTCGGTATGTCGTGGAAGGTGCTGATCGTCGCCGGGGTGTTCGAAGTCGCGTGGGCCATCGGGTTGGAGTACTCGGACGGCTTCTCGAAGTTCTGGCCCTCCGTCGCCACCGTCGTCGCGCTCGCGGTCAGCATGGTGCTGTTGGCGAAATCCCTCCAGACGCTCCCCGTCGGCACCGCCTACGCCGTCTGGACCGGCATCGGCGCGGTGGGAACCGCGACGCTCGGCATCGTCCTCTTCGACGAACCCGCTGACCTCCTCCGGGTCGCCTTCATCGGCGTCATCGTCGTCGGCATCGTCGGCCTGCACCTCTCCTCCGGCGGGCACTGAGAGGAGTTTATCGAGAGGAACCGAACCACAGTGGCGCGCGCTAGCGAGGCAACGAGGACTGTTCGTCCGAGTCGCCTCGCTGAAGTCGTGCGAGGGACGACCGGAGGAGCGAAGCGGGGGAGGGAGTCGGTTGGGGAGGGTGTGGCTTGCGAGGTTTCGTAGAAACCTCGAATGCGAACGGCAACGCCGTGAGCGAGGTGCGGTCGCAGGGAGGACTGAAAGGGGCCGTCCGCTCGCGCTTGCGTGGTCTGCTGTGCGGGCTATTATCCGTGCGACTGGTGCGGAGAGCGCGGATATCTCGCACAGCGACCGCGAGCGTGGCGGGGGCTTTCGAAAACCGTTTCGCTGTAACTTCGGTTCGTTCAAATACAATAGGTCGTAGCGAGCGGAGGGGGGCTTTCGAAGACGGAATCACCTCTCTGTAGTGTTCTCAAAATCGAATTCGTCTCGTGGGGGTGGCAGTCCTCGGAGACGTATTCACGGTCGAATTTCCGCCAAAATCCCCGTTTATCGTCCTGTTAGTTCATGTTTTCGACGAAACTGGGATGGGGAACCGGGCGCTCGTCCTCCCACTCCTCCAGATAGTCTCGCAGGCGGTCGTGGGCCTTCCGCGCGCGGCGCTGGCGTTCGTCCTCCGAAATCTCCTCACAGCCCTCCGGAACGTCGCGGTCGCGGTTGGTGAAATAGCCCTCCGGAACGACCCAGTCGTGGTAGAAGTCGGGGTCGGCGTCGTGTACCACCGTGATACCGACCTGCGACCCGTGGCCCGCCGAGACGATGGCTTGGTGGTACTGCTTCGCGATTCGACCGGCGGCGTAGAGGCCGTCGATGTCGGTTCGACCGTCGTCATCCACCGGGACGTACCGCTTGCTTCCCGAGTCTTCGAGGTCGAGGTCCAACCCGTCGAGGTACGAGGCGTCCGACCACGAGGTGATGACGACCCGTTCCGCGGAAATCGTTTCGCCGTCGTCCTCGCCACCGTTCGTTTCGGCGGTGAACCCGCCGCCGTCCGCGTGGTCCACGCCCGTGACTTTCGCATCGAGACGCTCGCCTCCGGCGCGCTCGGCCTGTTCTTGGAGCATCAGGGAGAACAACCGCGAGTCGATTCCCGCGGGGAATCCGGGGAAGTTCTCCAGGATCGCGTTGCGGTACAGGATGGAAACGCCGTCGTTCACGACCAGCGTGTCGAGATCGGCGCGCGCGGTGAACGTGGTCGCGGAGAGTCCCGCGACGCCACCGCCGATGATGAGCACGTCGTAGTCCGTCATGGTCGGTGGTTGTCGGCGGGGTGGTATAAACGACTGGATTGGTAGTCCGTGCAGGTCCCTCGCCGGAATGTTTACTTTCAGTCGAACGAAATCGAAACGCGTGGACCACCTCGAACTCAGTACCGTCGTCTACGTGCCGCCGGAGGAGGCCTACGAGTTCCTGCTCGACTTTCCGGGGTACGCCAACTACTCGGAACATCTCACGCGGGTCACGCACGAGGGTGACGGCGGGCCGGGAACCGAGTACGACATTCATCTCAAGTGGTGGAAAATCCAGTACACCGTCCGCTCCGAGGTGACGGAACTGGACCGCCCGAACCGCATCGACTGGAAGATAATCAAGGACATCAACGCTCACGGCAGTTGGCAGGTGGAGGAAGTCCCCGAGGAGGCACCCGACGGCGAGGAAACCGCCTCGCGGGTCTGGCTCTCCATCCACTTCGACGCCGACTCGGCGAGTTCGGGAATGCTCAACCTTCCGGCGTTCGTCTCGCTCGGATGGGTCGTGAACAAGGTGAAACCGCTCGTGCTCACGGAAGCCGAGAAGGTCGTCGAACGCATCGTCGCGGATCTGGAAGGGCAACCACGGGACGTGAACCTCGAAATCCACAGCAAACCGAACTCGGTCTGAGTTTCGTTCTTCGTTCGATGCGACTTAGAACGACCCGTACACGATGATCGCGGCACCGATGACGACGATGGATTTTCCGAAATAGTCCGCACGCGTTCTGTGTTTTCGCTCCGCGGCGTCCGGGTCCGCGCTCCATTCGCGGGTCGAAACGAGGCTGCGAAGCGACATCGGTCGATAGACGAAGAAGCTACCTATCATCACGAGAACGAGGCCGAGGAACATCGCACCACGGTTCATTTCGCGGGAATTCGTCCTTTGGGGTATTAGCTGTTGACTCACCGAACGAAATACCCGGTGGAGCGTCGTTCGCACACCGATTCGACCCTGTTCGGCGAGGGTGACGGTCACGAGCGGTTCCGAGGCCGCCGCTGGTTCGAGCGAGGTTAGTGGTTTACTGAAAAAGGACGTTGTATAACCGATAACGAAGACGGCCGACCAGTCTCAGACCAGACTGCGGCCTTCGAGTTCGCTCGACGGGTAGTCGACTTCCATCAGGTCGAGGATGGTCGGGGCGATGTCGAGGAGGTCGGTGTCCTCCGGGACGTTCGCGTTCGGGTCGTCCACGAACAGCGTCGCGTTGTCGAAGCTGTGCATGCCGTTTCGCGGGCCGACGCCGAACACGTCGTCGTGACCCTTGAATCCGGCCTTCAAATCGAAACCGTGGTTCGGAACGGCGACGAGGTCGGGGGCGATGTCCTCGTGATCGCCGTCGAACGCCTCCTCTTTCTCCACGACGCGCCAGCAGACCTTCTCGCCGTCCGGTCCTTCGAGGTTTTCGAGTTCCTCCTTGAGTTCGGCGCGCTTCTCCTCGTACTCGTCCTGCGGGACGCTGCCGCGCGGTTCGCGGCCTTCGAGGTTGATGTAAAATCGGCCGGGAATGAGCGAGTAGGCTTCGGTGTCGTCGCTGATGTCGCCCAGTTCCTCGTGGTCGTCGTCCTCGTAGGAGAGCCAACCCTCCTGTTCGAGCCACGAGTTGAAGTGAACCTCGTGATTGAGGCTGGTAAAGCCGTGATCGCTGGCGACGACCATCGTCACGTCGTCCGGGAGCGAGTCACGAAGCTTTCCGAGGTACTCGTCGAGTTTTTTGTAGAACTCGATGAACTCCTCTTTGTACTCGCCGTCCTCCTCGTAGTGTTTGAACAGGAAGTGGTTCACGCGGTCGGTCGTCATGAAGACGCCGAAGAAGAGGTCCCAGTCGTCCTCGTCGATATAGTGCTGGAAGGACTGGTAGCGGGCTTCGAGCGTGTCGTGTGCGTTCTGGATGAACTCGGATTTGTCCTCCTTGTGTCCCAACTTCGCGTTCGCGTCGATGGGGTAGTCGATGGAGTTCAGGTAATCCCGCATCTCGTCGGGGTAGGCACCCTTGTCCACGCCGGGCGAGAGGAATCCCGAAACCATCCGCTGGACGTTGCGCTGTGGCGGGAACGTGACGGGGACGTTCATCACCGTGGCGTCCCGACCCGCATCGGTCACACGATCCCAGATGCGCGTCGATTGCACGTCACGACCCATCGGAACGTACGTGTCGTACGAGCCGACTTCACGGTCTTGGAAACCGTACACACCCGTTTGGCCGGGGTTGGTCCCGGTCGTGAGCGTCGGCCAGCAGGCGGAGGACTCCGGCGGAACGATGCTGTTGATCGCACCGGCGCTCCCCTCGCTCGCGAGGGATGCGATGTTGGGGAACTCCGAGGCGTTTTCCTTCAGGAAACTGTACGGCACGCCGTCGATGCCGAAGAAGGCTACCCGCGGAGCGTCGTCTCCACGAAGCCTATCGAATAGACCCATACGCCGCTCTACCACAGGCGGCTACAAGAACCTTCGTTTCCATGCTACAACCTCTCAAGTTTTCGTCTACGAACTCTCGAACGCGGTGAACAACGCCTTCCGCGTACTCGTGTCGATGAGCGAGTCCAACGTGTTCGCATGCTCCGAATCGACCCGCGCGAAGATGCCGAGCGAAACCCGCGCCGTCGCGGCATCCGCGTTCCCGCCCGTCGTCTCGCTCGGGTCGAAGGCACCCGTCAGTATGTCCGCCGCGTTGGTCCGAACGTCTTCCGCCCGACAGGAGATGACGATGGTCTCCTCGTGGAGTCCGAACACCGCGGCCGTCGAGACGCCTTCGAGCCTGAGAAGGGAGTCCGCGGCCTCCTCCAGTGCGCTCACCGACGGAACGAGGCCGACGTTCGCCACGGCGAAGCTCGCCCGGCGTTCCCGACTCGCGATGGCCTCCCCGAGGACGTCGAACGTGTCGCTGCTGACGCCCGGCGAACGCAACTCCTCGATTCGTCCGAGGTCGGCGTAGGTGTGGAGAAACCCGGCGGCATCGTAGTCGTTCAACCCGTTCGCCCGGCGGAACTCGCGAGTTCCGGCACGAATCCCGTAGAGGAGTGCGGTCGCCACGCGCTGGTCGGGAACGAAGTCGATTTCGCGGACGAGTTCGGTCACGACGGTCGACGTCGCGCCATCGTCGGTGCGTGTGATCGTGAGAATGTTCTCCTCGGCGGCCGGTCGGTGACGAACGACGGCGACCACCGGCGGGTTGTTCGACAGGCGAGGAACTGCACCGCCGCCGCCGATAGCGATTCCACCGTCGCAGTTCGGCAGTCCCTCTCCGTGTTCATCGAGGACGGTCACGTCGATGTCGAAGATGTTGCAAAACGCCTTGCTGTCCTCGCCGGTTATCTCGCCTTCCGCGGCGAGCCGCGCCGCGACACCCCAGTCCTTGCAGAGGGATTGGATGCCGACCGCCGCCGCCAACGAGTCGATACTCGGGCTTTCCGGGACGACGAGCGCGACGCGGTTCTGTCCGGCGACGACGTCGCGGAGCGCTTCGGCCGACTCCGGGGTCCGAGAGCGACCCAACGACCGAAACTGGGTCGCGTACAGGACGCCGCCACCGGAGACGAGCAGGAAGAGCGCCGTGACGACGACGGGTACGTTATCTGCGACGAGTCCGGCGAGCATTGCTAACGCATAGCCCCCTCCAATCGTATAAAATTTCGGGTGTATTGGATGGCACCTTTATGTGATTTTCGACGGTCCAGAATTGGATACCCCACGAAGAGTGCACGATTTGCCGGAATAGCCCGACTTCAAAAAATCGAATAATATCCGGAAAACCGAACGAAATATGAAACGTAGTTGATATTCAGTCGAATTTCTCGTCGTACAGCTCCTGTGAGTGTTCGATGGCGTCGTACGCGGCCTGTTTGTCCTCCCAGCCCAGCGTCTCGACTTCCTTACCGGCTTCGAGGTTCTTGTAGGTGGAGAAGAACTCGTCTATCTCGTCCTTCGTCTGCTGCGTGATATCGTCCACGTCCTCGATGTGGTCGAAACGCGGGTCCTCGATGGGGACGGCGATGACTTTGTCGTCCTGCTCGCCGTCGTCGTCCATCTTCATCATGCCGACGGGGCGGGCTTCGATGACGCAGCCGGGGAACGTCGAGTCCTCGACGAGGACGAGGACGTCGAACGGGTCCTCGTCGTCGTAGTACGACCGCGGAATGAACCCGTAGTCGCCGGGATAGTGGACGTTGCTGTGGAGGACTCGGTCGAGCATGACACCGGGGATGTCCTTGTCGTATTCGTACTTGTTGCGGTCGCCTTTGAGACACTCAACAACTGCGTAGATCTCTTCGGGAGCGTTCGGCCCCGTCTCGAGGTCTTCCCAGAGGTTCGTCATGGGTCGCTTTGGACTCGACGGGAAGACCAAAAAGTCCTTTCGGGATGGGCGTAAACAGCGATTTGTGCTCGTGAAACCACTCATAACTGTGACACCCTTCCGCAGTCGATGGGTGGGTGCAGAGCATTAAAATCGACTGAAAGAACGGAGAAACACCAAGAAACTTGAGAAGGGTTAAATATCTCGGTTACATATTCCGTCGTGTCAAAGCCAATGTCAGAGGCACAAACACTCACCGAAAGCAGTACCGCCCGCGACCTCACTGCGTTCCAGCGCAACATCCTCATCGTCCTCACCGAGGAACCGATGTACGGACTCGCTATCAAGCGAGAACTGGAGAATTACTACGACGAGGAAGTGAACCACGGCCGCCTGTACCCCAACCTCGACACGCTGGTCGAGCGCGGACTGGTCGAAAAGAGCGAACTCGACAAGCGGACCAACCAGTACGGTCTGACCCAAAGCGGACTCGAAGCGGTCGAGGATGCGTTCGCGTGGTCGCTCTCGAAGTTCATCACGGATGACGCGCGCGCGGAGAAGGTCCGTGCGCTCATCGAGAAGTACGACTAACGCAGTCGAACACGAGTTCGATCGACTCCCGTACCGATTTTTTCTGCTCCTCATTCGGCCACGCGTTCCGCGGGAAATACTCCGTCAGGAACTCGTCCACCTCGACGTCCGTCGCCGACTCGACCGGCCGAGCGTAGTGGTTTCCCATGAAGTCCGCGAAGGCCTCCGCGTTCGCGCCGTGGATATCGCCGTGTTCGTCACGGACGCGCGCCGCGACGGCGCGGTTGTGTTCGTCGATTTCGTCCCAATCGTCGGGGTCGCCCGCGCCGGTGAGCGGGATTTCGACCGCTCGATCCGTATCCTCGATTCGTTCGACGCGGATGGTCCCGTCTTCGACCCACTCGTCGGGATGAAGGACCAGCACGGTTCGCGTGTCCTCCTCGCGGATTCGCGCCACGAAGCCGTGTTCGTCGAGGAGTCGTTCCCGTTCCTTTCGGTACGCCTCCGCTTCCGCTTTCTCTCCCCCATCCTCCCGGTCACGGGCGAGGTGAGTCAGTCGTTCCGCCTCCGAAATGGTGTCGTCCGGCAGTTCAGCCATCGTCTAACGCCTCGTTTGCCAACTTGTCGGCGCGCTCGTTTACCTCCCGCGGTACGTGTTTCAGGGACCACTTGTCGAACCGGTCCAACAGTTCCCGCGCACGGACCCGCCGCTCGCGGAGTTCGGGATTGTTCGTCTTCCACGCCCCCGTCACCTGCTTGACGATGAGCTGGGAGTCACCCTTCACGTCCACGGAGTCGAACCCGTAGTCGCTCGCGGTTTCGAGTGCCTCGATGAGCGCCTCGTACTCGGCTTGGTTGTTCGTCGCCCGGCCGATTTTCGTTCCGCCCTCCGCCGCGATTCCGTCGCTGGTGACGATGGTCCACCCGGTTGCCGCCGGACCGGGATTTCCGCGACTGGCACCGTCGAAGTAGAGATAAGCGTGCCCCCCTGCGTCGCGCAATATCGCCTCGATGTCCTGCGGGTTCGCCCCTTGAATCACGAGTTTGTCGTCGTATGCGATGGCGACGGCATCGCCGTGTCGAACCCGCCACTTCTCGTACTCGGACTTGCCGTCCGAGACGATGATTCCGGCGTCGGCGAGCGTCCGGCGTGCCTCGTCCACGTCACACTCGATGACTGGCATTGCCCACAGTCGTGCTCCTGCGAGTAAACAGATTCCGGTCTACCGAGGTGGTGTGTGACAGGGTGTCAGATACATATAGGTTTTGCCCAAGGGTTTAAATGTTTGGGAGTTACTACTATAAAAGTGCGATGACACGGTCCACTCGTCAGCGGGAGCGCCAACTCGAAGGGGAGCAAACGGCGAACGAACGAGAGGGAGAGCGTGCTTGTCCTGAATGCGGGTCCGAAACGTTGGTCAAGAGTACCGACCGGGCCGAACTGGTCTGTGACGACTGTGGGTTGGTCGTCGAGGAGGAGCGAATAGACCCCGGTCCGGAGTGGCGTGCTTTTAACCATCAGGAACGACAGCAGAAGTCGCGCGTGGGAGCGCCGACGACGCAGACGATGCACGATAAGGGGTTGACGACCACTATCGACTGGAAGGACAAAGACGCCTACGGTCGGTCCATTTCTTCCAAGAAACGAAGTCAGATGCACCGCCTGCGAAAGTGGCAGGAACGCATCCGAACGAAGGACGCGGGCGAGCGGAACCTCCAGTTCGCCCTGTCCGAAATCGACCGCATGGCGTCGGCGCTCGGCGTTCCACGGTCGGTACGCGAAGTCGCATCGGTCATCTATCGACGGGCGCTCAAGGAGGACCTCATCCGGGGCCGCTCCATCGAGGGCGTCGCAACGAGCGCGCTGTACGCCGCCTGTCGAAAGGAGGGGATTCCGCGAAGTCTGGAAGAGATTTCCGAGGTTTCCCGGGTCGAACGAAAGGAGATCGGCCGGACGTATCGGTACATCTCCCAAGAACTCGGTCTGGAGATGAAACCGGTCGACCCGAAGAAGTACGTTCCGCGGTTCTGTTCCGAACTCGAACTCAGCGAAGAGGTGCAGTCGAAAGCGAACAACATCATCGAAACCACCGCCGAAAAGGGATTGCTGTCGGGGAAATCCCCCACCGGCTACGCCGCCGCCGCGATTTACGCCGCGTCGCTTCTCTGCAACGAGAAGAAGACACAGCGCGAAGTCGCCGACGTGGCACAGGTGACGGAAGTCACCATCCGAAACCGCTATCAGGAACAGATCGAAGCGATGGGTATCCACAGCTAACCGCGTTTCCTTCTGTTTTCGTCCCTTTCGAGCGACCGCCAGCCCGCATCCCGTGGCGATTTCCACCCGATTGCCGAACGTTGAAGCACCTCGCACACCTACGATTCGTGAATGCGGTTGGACGAGTACATCGACGACTTGCGCCCGGACGAGGAGGAGCGCCGCCGCCGTCTCGCCGAGGAGAAGTCCTACGAGATTCTGGACTACGTGGACGATTTCCAGGAGCGGTTTTCCGAGGTGGCACAGGGTGACTCGCTGTTCGGCAGTACGTCGCCATCGGTGTTCGTCGGTCGGTCGTCCTACCCGAACGTCTCGACGGGCATCCTCTCGCCGGTTGGCGCCGAGGAGAACGCCTCCGAGTTCGCCACGAGCGGCGACTGGTACCAACGCGGCCTCGACATCGACAACGTCCTCCAGTACCGAACCGGCCTGCTGAACTCGAACCGCTCCGCGAAGGTGAACGTGGACGACGTGTGGGACGGTTTTGTGGGGGTTCAGCGCGAAATCGCCATCGCCGACCGGCCGGTGGACGTGGAAATCGGCCTGACCGAGAAACTCGATTTGGACGTGAACGTGGACGACATCGCCACGCCCACCGGCCCGACGGCCCGCGCGTCCTCGGCGGATCTGACTGAAAACCCGCACGTCCCGCGCGCCGTGAAGAAGACGCTCGAAGACGACGACTGGCAGGCCCAAGGCGCGATGAACTACCTCTACCGCCGGGGGTTCGACGTGTACGACATCAACACCATCCTCTCGGCGGGAGCGCTCGGACGGGGGCAAAACCGAAAGCTCGTTCCGACGCGCTGGTCGATAACGGCGGTGGACGACACCGTCGGCCAGTACCTCCGCGGACGCATCCGGAACGCGCCGAGCATCGACGAGACGCAGGTATGGGTGAACGAGTACATGGGCAACCGGTACTGGGTGATCCTCGCGCCGGGACAGTGGGAGTTCGAACTCGTGGAGATGAAAGCGCCCGGTAGCATCTGGAACCCCTCGCCGACCGGCGACATCTGGATGGGAAGCGCCCACGAGGGGTTCGAAGGCAGAACGAATTACGTCGATGAAACCGCCGGAGCGTACTACGCCTCCCGACTCGGCGTGCTCGAACATCTCGAAGACATCGGCCGACAGGCCAAGGCCCTCGTCCTCCGCGAGGTCAGCGACGACTACTGGGCACCCGTCGGCGTTTGGCAGGTGCGCGAAAGCGTCAGAAACGCTTTTGATGGCCGATTCGGCGAGTCCGAATCGCTCCACGCCGCGGTCCGGGAAATCGTTCCCCAACTCCCGATCTCGATGAACTCCCTCCGACGGAAGTCCGAGATGGTCTCCGGCGTGCAGGCCAACCTCTCGGATTTCGGGCGTTAATCCGAGAGGGGTCAGGCGAAGGACGACGACAGTGAAAGTGGAGGACTGTCACGAGATATCCCGTGGAAATACTCTGTGGCACCGATTTTATCTCCGACACAGCACAAAACTTTTACAACACCTATTCGGATAATATTCATGCGTCGTCGAGCCTTCCTCACAGCAATCGCCGGTGTGAGCACTGCTGGCTGTTCGTCGAAATTCATGCGAACGAAAAACCGGTCGGAGGACGTTCGTGATATCTCCGTCACCGGTATCGTCGTGAAAAACGAGAACGACTCCAGTTCCCGGTTCAACGTGTCCCTCGTTCGAGAAGGAGAACATGTCTATCAAGGTCAGCTCCGGTTGGAGAGCGGCGACGAAGCGGCTATCAATCCCAACTGGAAGGAAAGCGCACATTCGTTCGCCGCAACGGGAATGTCGAAGAGGTTCAACAACTACGGAATCGTCGCTATCGATAGCAAGGGAGACCCGGAACAACGGTATCAAATTCGGTTTACTATCGAACCCTCCGGTGACGTTCGAGGGGGCGCCTTCACGAGAAACGACTCGTAATAGCTGTGTTCGTCGATCCTGTATCGATGTTTCAGTCTACAACCACCCCGCTTCGCGGAAGTAGACGACCAGAATCGCGCTCATGAAGAACATGCCGAGCATCACCGCCGGATAGCCGTACGCCCAGTGGAGTTCCGGCATGTTCAACGGGCCGTCCCCGAAGTTCATCCCGTAGACGCCCACGATGAGCGTCAGGGGCAGGACGATGGTGGCGACGACGGTCAACTTCTTCATCACCTCGTTGGTCGACACCGAGAGCATGTTGAGGTAGATGTCGCGCGCGCCGCCCGCCAACTCGCGGTACGTCTCGGTCAAGTCCACCAGTTGGACGAGGTGATCGTACACGTCGCGGAAGTACTTCTCCGTTTCCGAGCGCACCTCCTCGGGGTCGCCTCGGGCGAGGTAGCCCACGGCCTCGCGGGTCGGCCACGCGAGTTTTCTGAATGCGAGCAACTCCCGCCGGACGCCGTTTATCGACTCCAGCGTTTCGATGCTCGTGTCGCTGATGACGGCCTCCTCGACGATCTCTATCTGGTCCTCTATCTGGTCGAGGACGGCGAAGTAGCCGTCCACGATGCCGTCGCAGACGCGGTACGCCGTGAAGTCCGGCCCGCGTCCGATGATTCGTCGGTCCCCCGCGAGTGCGGCCTCCCAGATACGCTGAACGGCGTCGATTTCGTGCTCCGAGAGGGTGACGAGCCAATCCTCGCCGACGAACATGCCGACGGATTTCACGCGGGTTTCCTCCTCGAAGGTGGTTTCACCCCGCGAGAGCTCCACGGTTTTCAGCAGGACGAACGTGTAGCCCGTGAACTCCTCCGTCTTCGGGCGAACTCCGTTTCTGATGTCCTCGACGGAGAGGTGGTGGATGTCGAACGATTCGGCGACGCGTTCGAGTTCGAGCGGCGTCGCGTCGCTCGCACGCACCCAGACGGTTCCGGGTTCGGCACGCGCGGCGTGAAAGTCGTCGACCCGTTCGACCTCGCCGTCCGAAAATCGGAGCGATTTGACGGTCACTGTACCTCCTCCGGTTCGGCCGCGTTGGCGACGGCGGCGAGCGTGATGCCGACCATGATTCCCGTAATCGAGAACGCGCGCCCCGGATACGGCGCGAAGAGGCCGATGACGTAGCCGACCACGCCGAGGACGGTGAGGCCGAGTCCCGAAACGAGGGTTCGGTTCATACGCTTCGTACCGACAGGGAGTAGAAAAAACGTTGCCCGGTCAGCCCTGATGCTGGACACCCTTCATCAGCCGAGTCACGTCGTCCGACTGGTCGAGTCGGTCCGGATACACGGCCAGCACGACTATCCAGTCGCTCCCGTGTTTCACTTTCGTGGCCTGTATCGTCACGTCGACATTCACGCCGTGAGTACGGGCCGTCGCCGTGAACTCGCTGACCTTCGTCTCGGTCCCCAACATCGTCACGTTCCGCGACCCGACCGCCCGGATGTCGTTCACGTTCCCGTACCCGGAGACGAACCTCCGGACCAACTCCGCGTTGTCGAACTTCGCCAGCGGATTGAACGATTTGGACGCGACCTCCACCTCCGGACTGCTCACCACGACGAACTTCGCAACCGTTCCTTCACCGACGCCGTCGATGCCGATGGACTTGTCGTACTGTGCGACCCAGTTCGTCACCTCCACTTCACGGCTCTGTCCCCCCGCCTCGAACGTCCGGTTAGCTTCGATGGACTCGACCTTCGACTGTTGATATCCGGTCTCCGACAGTGCGTTGTCGTTCACCGTCGCCTTCGAAGCGCTGAACTCCAGTGCGTCGCCGAGAATGAACCCGAGACAACCGCTCGTGAGAACGAGGGTCGTCAGAAATGCGCCTGCGATCAGTTTCCGGTTCATGTCTACCCCCGATACTCAAGCACCTGCTATAAACCCGATGGCTACGGGAGCTTGAACGAAGGGCCGGAGTCGGAATCCTGAACGTCCACACCGAGTTCCTGTAAGTCGTCGCGGAGCGCGTCGGCGCGTTCGTAGTTTCCGGCGTCCCGCTCGCCCTCCCGAAGTTCGAGGACGAGCGCCACGAGGTCCTCCGCGAGTCGCACGTCGCCGCCGGTCTCCCCGCCGAGCGAGAATCCGAGCACGTCGCCGCCGAGTTCCTCGAAGGTCTCGACGGCGGATTTGAGGCCGTCGTAGTCGTACTCCTCGCGGTCGTCCGCGTGGCGGTTGACCGCCGTCACGAGGTCGAGGAGGGCGGCCAGCGCCCGACGGGTGTTGAAGTCGTCGTTCATCGCGTCGGTGAACTCCTCGCGTGTCCCGTCCACCGCTCCGCGCAGTTCGTCGTCTTCGACCGTGGTCCGGGCGTCGGGGCCGTCGAGGGCATCGACGGCCCGGTCGTAGCCGTCCGAAAGCCGGTCCCAGCGCTCTTCGGCCTCGCTCACCGTCTCGTCGCTGAACGTCTGTCGGTTGGCGTAGGAGGTCGAGAGGAGGAACATCCGCACGGCGTTCGCGCCGATTTCGGAAATCGCGCCGCGAACGGTCGAGTAGTTGCCGAGGCTCGAACTCATCTTCTCGCCGTCCGTTTCGAGCAGGCGGACGTGAAGCCAGTATCGGGCGAACTGGTGGCCGGTCGCCGCCTCGCTCTGTGCCACCTCGTTTTCGTGGTGCGGGAACACGAGGTCCTGCCCGCCGACGTGGATGTCGATGGTTTCGCCGAGGTGTTTCATGCTCATCGCCGAGCACTCGATGTGCCATCCGGGGCGTCCCTCGCCCCACGGTGACTCCCACGTCTCGCCCGACGGATGCGACACGGAGTACTCCGTCTCGGAGTCGCGGTGTTCTTCGATGGAACGCTCGCTCACGCCGTCGGCCTTCCACAGCGCGAAATCGCCGGGATGGCGCTTCTCTCCGCGTTCGTCGCTCTCTCCCTGTGCTTCCATCTCCTCGACCTTCTGGTTCGAGAGCTTGCCGTAGTCCTCGAAGGTCGTCACGTCGAAGTAGACGGAGCCGTTGGACTCGTAGGCGTACCCCTTCTCGACCAGCGTTTCGATGAGGTCGACGATGTCGGGGACGTGTTCGCTGACGCGGGGGTACACGTCGGCGCGCTTCAGGTTCAGGTCGCGCATGTCGCGGATGACCTGCGTGATGAAGGTGCGGGCGACGTCGGCCTCGCTGTCTCCCAGGTCGTCCTCGCCCACGCGGGCGGCGATCTTCTCGTTCACGTCGGTGAAGTTTTCGACGTGATGAACGTCGTAGCCGAGGTGTTCCAGCCAGCGGTGCATCACGTCGGTGTGAACCCACCCTCGTGCGTGGCCGAGGTGCGCGTAGTCCGAGACGGTCAACCCGCAGTAGTAGAGGAGGACGGAATCCGGGTCGCCGGGTTCGAACGGCTCCCGCTCACCCGTGAGCGTGTTGGTTACGAAGAGTGTCATAGGGCACGGTAGTGTCACCAACCGTTTTAAATCGTCGGAACCGACACCAACCGCCTCAATCTTCGCGTTCCGGCACGGCGTCGAGCGCGTCCTCGACGAACCGAACCGCGTTCGCTCCGTCGCGGCGCTTGACGACGACGACCAGCGACTCCGCTACGGCGGCCGCGATGGGGTCCACGTCTTCGGCAACGAGTCTGGAGAGGACGGCGGAGAACGCCACGGCGTCCACGTCTCCGGCGGCCACGACCGCGGTCAGTGACCCGGAATCGGGGGCGAATCCGGAATCGCCGACGACGAGGAGGGCGTCGTCCGTTTCCTCCGTCCGACCCAATCCGCTTTGCATGGTGACGCGTGCGTCCCGCGACTCGGTTCCGTAGCTCCCCAGTTCGTCGGCGAACCGAGACAGTGCGGTCGAAACCGCGTCCGTATCGTCGCCGACCGTGATCTCGTCGGCGAGAAACCGCGCGGCGGCGGTGTAGTTCACCACGTCAGCACGGAGCGCCGCGACGAGGAAGGGCCGTCGCCGAACGGCCTCTCGGGTGGCCTTTGCGAGTGACATTACCGACCACCACGACCAGAGCGGGAAAAAGGAATGCGGTTAGCTGGTGAGGAAGTATCCGGCCGCGCCGAGGCCGACGAATACCATAATCGCGCCGAACAGCGCGACGACCCAATCGACGAGAATCCCGACGCCGAGGACGAGGACCAAGGCGAGCGCCCCGAGGACGAACAGTGGAAGGTTTCGTGCAAACTCCGACGGCTCGTCGGTTCCTTTGGTCGGCCGCCGCTTCGGCTTCGAGAGGGACTCGTCTATCGGTATCGAGTCCGGTTCGGGATTCTTTTCCGCGATATCGACGTCGACGTACGCCGACTCGGCCCCATAGCCCGTGACGACTTTCAACTTTCCGCTCGCGGGACCGTCGTGAACCCGGACGCGGACTACCTCCGTGGAGTCCGCTTCGATGTAGTGGTTCGTCGCGGACAACGATGCCGCATCCGACAGGTCGTCGTCCAGATTGAGGTGTACGTGAATCGGCGCACCGTGGTTGACGAGAGAGACGACGAACGAATCGTCCGTTTCGAACGACGGTGCTACGTCGATGTCGTGCAGACCGCCACGATTGATGTGTGTTGACAACGATTCTGGCACGGTGCTCTTTCCTGTTAAGTTGGAGTAAATTGCTCAGCTATTAAAAGATTCAGGCCTCTCGCATGTCCGGGGGCAGAAGATTGGGGATGCCGTCCTCGATGGGATACTCCTCGCCGCACTCGGTGCAGGTGAGCGTCCCGAAGATGACCTCCTCCGCTTCCTCCTGCCGTACGTCGAGTTCGAGTTCCTGTTTGTCCAGTGGACAGCAGATGATGTCCATCAGGGATTTCTTCATAGTCGGGTGCACGAAGGGGTGGGCCAAAAGCGTGACGGGTTGGGCGGTTCGGCGGTTTCCGATTCCGAAACGACTCTCATCCCTGCGTGATATGGATACCCATGAACTACGTCGGATGGGCCATCGTCGCCCTCATCGGTTATACGGCACTGCCGCCGCTCGTCAGCATCGCAACGCAGGACATCCCGGACACCGTCGCCGCACTGGTGGCTAACGGCATGCTCGTCGTCGCGGCCCTCGCGGTGACCATGTACGAGGGAGAGCAAGTCGTCCCCTATCTCACGAGCGACAAAGCGCCGTACATGTACCTCGCGGGTGTGTTCCTCGCTATCGGAATCCTCGCCTACTATCGCGCACTGGCGATCGGACCGGTCAGCGTCGTGGTTCCGATTTTCGGCCTGTTCATCGCCACGAGTTCGATTCTCGGTATCGCGTTCCTCGACGAACCGCTCACGGCGCGAAAGGCCGCCGGAATCGGGTTCGCACTGGTCGCGATCTATCTCACAGCGGTTGAGTAGCGGTCGAGTAGCGGTCGGGAGAAGACGGAAATCGGGAGAGGAGAGCCGAAAATATTCGATTTCGGTTATTCGAACGGGTGTTCTATCACGACGGTATCCTCCCTGCTCGGGCCGATACCGACGGCGTAGATTGGTGCGTCGAGTTCGTCGCTGATGTATTCGAGGTAGGTCCGTGCGTTCTCGGGAATCGCCTCGTAGCCCTCGTCAGCGACCTCGCTCCAGTCCACTTCCGGCCACCCGTCGAACGAGCGGAGGTTCGGCTCACAGCGACCCCAGCGTTCGGTCGTGGCGGGTATCGTGAATATCTCCTCGCCGTCGACGTCGTAGCTGTAGCCCACCTTCACCTCATCGAGGCCCGCCAGCACGTCGACGTGATTGACGGCGAGACCGGTGAAGCCGCTCGTGCGGGCGGCGTGGCGGAGCATCGGCATGTCCAGCCATCCGACTCGGCGCGGCCGACCGGTGACGGTTCCGTACTCGCCGCCTTCCTCGCGGATGTACCCGGCGAGGTCCTCGTTTTCGCCCGCTCCTTGCTCGTCGTAGTCGGGTGTGTCACCGACGACGCCGCCGAGTTCGGTCGGGAGCGGACCGCTGCCGACCCGCGTGAGGTACGCCTTCACGATACCGATTATGTCGCCGTCGCCGACGACGCCGGGGCTGAGACCGGTCCCGGTGGCGGCACCGCCCGCGGTCGGGTTCGAGGAGGTGACGTACGGATAGTTCCCGTGGTCGATGTCGATGAGGGTTCCCTGTGCCCCCTCGAAGATCACTTCGTCACCGGCGTCGAGGCGCGATGCGAGGAACTCCCCGGATTCGACGGTCATGTCCTCCTCCTTGAGGCGCTCGCCGTAGCGTTCGTACTGCTCGTGGAGCGCATCGATATCGAACGCCTCGCCGATTTCGACGCCGTCCGACGAGCCTCCAATCGTGTCGCTCATGGAGACGCCGAAGACGTTCTCGGCGAGCGCGCGCTTTTGCGGGACGACGTATTCGAGCTTCTCGCGGAGGAGTTCGGAGTCGAGCAGGTCGCCGACGCGGATGCCGCGCCGACCGGCTTTGTCCTCGTATGTCGGACCGATTCCCCGTCCGGTCGTTCCCACTTTGCGGTCGGAGTCGCTCTTCGCGTCCTCCTCGATACCGTCGAGGACGCGGTGATACGGGAGGATGACGTGCGCGCGGCGTGCCAGTCGAACGTCGGGGTCGAGTCCGCGTTCTCGGAGCGTGTCTATCTCGTCGAACAGCGTGTCGGGATTGATGACACAGCCGTTTCCGAGGACGCCGACCTTCCCGCGGACGGCGCCGCTCGGAACGAGAGAGAGCTTGTATTCGTTGCCACCCTCGACGACGGTGTGGCCTGCGTTGTCGCCGCCCTGATAGCGAGCGACAACGTCAGCGGACTCGCCGTAGAGGTCTACGACGCGTCCTTTGCCTTCGTCGCCGAGTTGCGAACCGACGATAGTTATGGTCATACCGGAGGTGGTTTCTCGCGCACCTCGTAAACAGATTACGGTCTTGAGAGCAAGATGATGCACGAACGTGCGCATTTCGGTGGTGTCGAGAGGTGGATTCTAGCAATTTTGACGACATTCTGCGGCGCAATTCGGAAGTGTTAACTCGTCTCAATAGAAACTTACGTTCTACGTTTCTGCTTGCGATGCGGACAATAACCTTTAAAAGGTTCAAAGACAAGTTAACACATGCCATGATAGATCGACTGGAGAAGGAAGTCGATATGCTGGAACGCCACTTGCAGGTCCTGAAAATGGTCATTGAGAACGAACCTATCGGCATCGTCAAGATGTCGAACGAGACGGGGTACCCCCATCACAAGGTTCGCTACTCCCTGCGAGTACTCGAAGAAGAAAACCTCATCTCGCCCTCCAATCAGGGTGCGATCACGACCGACCGCACCGAGGAGTTCGTTTCCGAACTCGATGAGAAACTCTCCGAGATCACGAACAAACTCGACACGATGAAGATCGGCGAGAAAGCCGAAGCGGAAAACTAGAGTTCTGGGACCGTCAAGTGGAATTCACCGTTGCGTGATTCGACCAGACACAGATGGTATCCTCGTTTGCGGGATAGCTTGACGAAACTCTCCCTTTTTTCTCGCGTCAACAGTCCACCGCTGGTAGCGTCCTCCGTCGTCTCCAGAGCGGCCGGTTCGAAGAAGCTCTTCGTGACCTGAAAGGCCGCGCTGAGTTCGTCGTTCGCGCTCGACACGGCCGTCGCCGCGTCCACGAGTGACCCCATCATCTCCCCCGTCGCGGGGTCCCGCGAGTCGTTGATATTCGCCACGACGAGCGGGTTGCCCATCCGGTCCCGAAGGATGACGTCAAACGGTAGTTCCGTCGTCCCGTCCTCCTCGGTTTCCGTGACCAGCGACCCGTGAAGTTCGACACGGTCGATTCGCTGTATCGCTTCGAACAGGTCCTTCAAGCCGCGTTGATGGCCCGTCTCCAGAATTTCGTACAGGAGGTCGACGACGAGCCACGAGACGAACTTGTACTCCATCGAATCGTGAAGGAACGCCTCGAACTCCCGACCGTCCACCGCGACACCCGCCGTGTCGAACTGCGTGTGGTGTTCGAGTTGCAGGTTCGACTCGACGGTGTCACGGCTGGCTTCGCCCGCCGTCGCGTCGGCCAGCGTTCCCTTCCCTTTCGACCCGTAGCGGACGAAGAGGTTCGTCTGCGTAAGCGCCTGTTCGGCGGGCAGTTGGCGCTTCGCGGAGACGCCCGGACTCCGCTCCCGAACCGTTTCGAGTTCGTCCTGTAGCTCCTCGACCCGCGCCGATAGCCGGTCACGTTCCGCCTTCAGTTCGTCACGCTCGGCCTCCGTCTGTGTGAGTTTCGACTGAAGCGCCTCTATCTTCTCCGCTCGTGCGGTGAGTTCGGCCTCTATCTCCTTCGCTCGGTTCGACTGTCCGCGCCGGGGGGTATCTTGTTGTGTCGACTGTCGCCCCGCTGACTGCCGTTGTGGCGTCTGTCCTTGCGTTCGTCGCTGTTTGACGCCCGCATCCCGCGACTTCGCAGAACTGCTATTTTCGGGGTCGAGCGACGGAATTCTCGTGGTTTCCCGCCACTGCTGTTCGTCCGAAAGAGGGTCCGACGCTCCCGTTCCGTCGTCACCGTTGGACTCACCCTCGCTCGGGGTCGCGGCTTCCGATGCTTGCGCGTTCCGTTCGGCCGCTCGCCGTTCGGGGGTCGGTTCCGTTGTCGGCGCTGACGTCGGTTGCCGGGCGTCCGCCGCCTCCGACTGGCCCGCAGCCGCCGTTTCGGCCGACGATGGAGCGATCGGCGTGGACGATTGGTCTTCATCCCGGTCCTGCTCGTCCGAATCGGACGCTTCCGCTGCCGATATCGAATCCGACTCGGGTGCGGCCGGTTCGGGGGTCGGTTCCGGCTCCTGCGTTTCCGGTTCCGGGAGGTCGATGATGTCCACATCCGCCGCGACGACTTCGTAGATACCCACCTCGTCGTTCGCACGCGAAAACGCCTCGTCTCCGGAGATCAGTTGTTCGCTCTGCCCGACGTAGGCGGTGCTCATCGACCGCCCACCGTGGTAGACCACATAGTAATCGCCGCTGAGGACGTTCTCGCTGAGCTCAATGTATCCCGTGAAACCGTTCGAAGCGAGCGTTTCGCTGGCCTCCTTCAGCGGCGTGTCGTTCGTGTAATATTTCGCCTGGGTCGTCCCACCTCGTTCCTGCATGCTGAACAACAGCGGAAGCGAGGGGTGTGGGACCTCGAACTGCGTCCCATCGGACTCCTCGAACGTATCGAGGGAGCCGTCGAAAACGCCGATGACGCGGCCGTTCAACATGAACAGCCACGCGCCACCCGCTTTGACCGCCCCGGAAAACTCCTCGTCGGCGAGCGCGTGGAGCGTCTCCAACCCACCGGAGAAGGGGCGGGAGCTCCACTCGGTTATCTGCTCGACTATGCGCGCATCCATATTACGTCAAAACGGAATCCTCCTCAAATACTTTCGGGTTAGCTGGGTCCACGTATCAAGTACGTGGGAGAGCTTTCGAGGGACGACGATTGCACGAGCGGCTCTTCAGGAGGCGCTTCGTGCCCGTTCGAGCTTTCGAACGGACGACAGTGTCGCTCAAAAATCAGATTTTCTGCTCGGCGTCGTCGGCGAGTTCTTCCATTCGCTTTCCGATACGTCCGGCCTCGCTGAACTCGTCTTCGCTCATGACGTCGGCGAGCGAGTTTCCGAGCACGAAGACGGCGTGTTTGTGTTCGCTCTTGGACTTGTGAACGTGGGACGGGTCGACGTCGAGCTGGTCGTACGCGTCGAACGCGCCGGTCGGGACGCCGTCCTGTTCACGGAAGTATTCCATAATCGTCACCATCTGCTCGTGTAGCTCCAAAAGCTCGTCCTTATGCATGCACAGCCATTGGAAGTTTGTCGGTTTAAGAGTTTCTGAGAACTATTCACACGTTAGGGAGAGCGTCGTTAGAAGACGTACTCGTCTTCGTGACCCATCATCCCCTCGTCTTCGAGTCCCGGTTCTCGATCGTTGTCCATCGGTCCGCTGGTCTTGTATGCCTTGAGACCAGTTGCGAGCAAGTCCTCGATGGCCTCCTCACGGTTGACGAATTCTCCCTGGTCAACCATCTGGGCGATTTGCATTTCGAGGTGCTCGGGGACGGTAATCTCTACCTTTGGCATTGGAACAGTTGTGGGCTTCGGGAGGGGTGTTCTTAAGTCTGACGGGGAGATGCTACCGGTATTGCGAACTCAAGTTTTTTAACCGAGAGCTTTGGTTCTCGTATTCTCAATAAAATCTTGATAGCTGCGAATAGTGACCGGCTATGGAACCGAAGAAATGAAGACGTATCCGTCCGCTCACCGGTTGCCGAACATCTGGTCGAGCGAGTTGATGATGCTGCTCGGCTTCATCGACTCCAATCTCTGCTCCATCTTCTTCTGGTTGAAATAGCTGGCGAACGCGAGGATGGTCGGCGGCCACAGACCGATGAAGAGGCCGCGCTCGCGGTTCCCCCTGATGAAGAACTGGTGCCACGACAGGAGCACCGACGCCGCGGATGCGAGTATCGCGATATCAGTCGTCGACTCCTGTGCTGCGTCCATCGCCGGACGCTCTCGGGTGCTGGTTTGTTGCTCTGATTCGGACATGCGTCAGTCGATTGTGGCACGCCGTTCTTTGTTATTCAGGAGGTACCCAACGATAGGGTCGTGTTAGACGTCGATACGATCGTTACCCCGACGCTAACACGACCTTTCCCCGCGCTGACCGCGTTCGGTACATCTACGTTTCCGGCCTCCCTGCGTTCGAGTATGAGCGTTATGGACAGGACGAACATCCATCGCGAGTTCGACGGAGAGCGACTCCCGCCCGGACAACGGGAGACGAGCAAGTTCCCCGTCCTCTCGAAGGGGAGTACGCCCGAATGGGACCCCGAATCGTGGGAGTTTTCGGTCACTGGTGCGGTCGAGAACGAACTGACCTTCTCGTGGGAGGCATTCCGTGACCTGCCGAGCGAGACGCAGAAACAGGACTTCCACTGCGTCACCGGGTGGAGCAAGTTCGACTGCGAGTTCACGGGCGTCACCTTCCCGACGCTCGCGGAGCGCGCGGGCCTGCGCGACGACGTGGTTCACGTGATGTTCTCCGCGCTCGACGGCTACACGACGAACCTCCCGCTCGAAGACTGCATGCGCGACGACGTGCTATTCGTCCGGGAGTACGACGGCGATTCGCTTCCCCGCGAACACGGCGGACCGCTTCGCGTCGTCACACCCCACAAGTATGCTTATAAAGGATCGAAGTGGGTGAACGGTGTCGAGTTCCTCACCGAGCCCGAACGGGGATACTGGGAAAAGCGCGGGTACTCCAACACCGCAAATCCGTGGAACGAGGAGCGATATAGTTAGGCTGAAGGGTCAGCGTTCCCGAGTTATCATCCAATGCCACCGCATCGTGACGGTCAACTGTCGGCGGGTTCTCCGCTCGTAACGAGGACGTGCAGGGTACCCGACGTTTCGTTTCGCTCGTTTCTCGCCGAGCGGGCGGCACCGCGTCTCTACTGGACGTCGCCCGATGGCCTCGAAATCGCCGCAAGCGGCGCGGCCGCACACCTTTCCGCGGGCGGCGGACGGCGATTCGACGAGATTCGGGAGGACGCCGCGGAACTCTTCGAGTCCGTGACGTGGGACGACGGACCGCGTCAGGCTCGTCCCCGTCTGTTCGGGGGATTTTCGTTCGATGCGGAACACGAACCGACGCCGCCGTGGGACGGGTTTCCCGGAGCGGAGTTCGTTCTGCCACGCGTCCAACTGACGCGGACGGAAACCGGAACGTGGCTCTCCGTCTCGGCCCGTGAGACGACCGAGGAGAGCGTCGAGGATTTCCTCGGCGAGACGCGCACGGAGATAGAAACCCTGCCCACGATGCGACCCCGCAGCGACTCGCCGGGTATCGAATCGACCCATCCCGTCACGGTGCGGGACGAGTGGTGTTCACAGATTCGCAACGTGACCGACCGGATTCGGGACGGTGAGTTGAAGAAAGTCGTCATCGCAACCGCGTTGGAGGTCGAACTCGACGAGTCCGTCGTCGTCCCCGACATCCTCGAACGCCTACGGACGTCCTATCCCGAATGCTATCGTTTTCTCGTTCAACCCACCTCGTCGGGCGGGTTTTTCGGTGCACCCCCGGAACGACTCGTCTCGCTCCGCGGCCAGACGGTCGAGACGGAGGCGCTCGCCGGGTCGGTCGGTCGGGGAGAAACCCCCGAAGAGGACGACGAACTCGCCGCGGAACTCGCCGACAGCGAGAAGGTTCGGGAGGAACACGAACTCGTCGCCCAAACGATTCGCGACGGACTCGAACCGCTCGCCTCCTCGGTCACGGTCGGCGAGCGGCGACTCAAGCGACTGTCCACCATTCAACACCTACAGACGCCGATTTCGGCCGAACTCGACGAAACCGAACACGTCCTCACGGTGGTCGAAGCGTTGCATCCGACTCCCGCGGTCGGCGGCCTTCCGCCGGAGGACGCCATGCGAACCATCCGAGAGACGGAACGGTTCGACCGCGGCTGGTACGCCTCGCCGGTCGGATGGTTCGACGCCGACGGCGACGGGGAGTTCGCGGTCGGCATCCGATCGGGCGTGGCGTCCGACGACCGCGTGACCCTCTTCGCCGGGAACGGCATCGTCGCCGACAGCGACCCGGTGGCGGAATGGGACGAGGTACAGTTAAAGTTCCTGCCGATTCTGAACGAACTCGAATGACGTATCCCAACCGAAACACGCAGTGGGCCGAAACGTTCGTAGACGAGTTGGTCGCGGGGGGCGTCGACGCCGTCTGTCTCGCCCCCGGCAGTCGCTCGACGCCGCTAACCGTCGCGTTCGCCCTGCACGACGATATCGAGGTGTTCTCCCATCTGGACGAACGCTCGGCGGCCTTCTTCGCGCTCGGCCGAGCGAAACGAACGGGAAAACCCACTCCCCTCGTCTGCACCTCCGGGACGGCGGCTGCGAACTTCCATCCCGCCGTCATCGAGGCGGACAGGGCACGGGTTCCGATGCTCGTTTGCACGGCCGACCGACCGCCGGAACTCCGCGACAGCGGCGCGAATCAGACCGTCGATCAGGAGAAACTGTACGGAAGCGCGGTTCGCTGGTATGCCGACGTGGCCGAACCGGAGGCGACCGGGAGAAAACTCCGCTATCTTCGGACGACCGCCGCCCGAGCGCTTGGGTCGGCGACGGGAACCCCGCCGGGGCCGGTTCACCTGAACTTTCCGTTCCGAAAGCCGCTCGGACCCGTCGAAGTCGAGGGCGACGTCCCCGAGTCGTTCGCGGCAGAGAACCCGCTCGCGGCACGGGGGCGCGACGGTCCGTTCGTCTCCGTCTCGAACGGCGTCCCGGAACTGGACTCCACCGCGTTCTCACGGGTCGTCGATGCCGTGACCGACGCCGAACGCGGAATGCTCGTGGCCGGTCCCGCCGACGCGCCGACGCCCGGACGTTCCGCGTTGGCGGCGCTGGCCGACGCGACCGGATTTCCCGTCCTCGCGGACCCGCTTTCGGGCCATCGGTTCGGTCACGACCGAACCATCGTCGGTGGCTACGACTCGTACCTCGTTCCCGACGTCACCGAGGAGTGGCCCGACCCCGACGTCGTGATTCGATTCGGCGCGTCGCCGACCTCGAAAACCCTGCGTCAGTACCTCGAACGCGTCGAAAGCCGCCAGTTCGTCGTTGACTCGGCCGGCGGTTGGCGCGAAGCGAGTTTCACCGCGACGGACCTTCTCGTGGCCGACCCGACGCGGTTGGCCCGGCGACTCGCCGACGAAATCGGGTCCGAGAAGGCCGAAAACGAAACGTGGGCGGCGCGGTTCGAACGCGCCGAGTCCGAACACTGGTCGCTGGTCGCGGACGCCGAGGAACACTTCGAGGGCAACCTCCTCGCGGTCGTCGCACGAAGGCTTCCGGACCCGGCGACCGTGTTCGTCTCCAACAGCATGCCGGTCCGGGATTTGGACCGCTTCGCCGCTCCCCGGTCCGCCGACGTGACGGTGCTCGGCAACCGCGGGGCGAGCGGTATCGACGGCATCATCAGTTCGTCGTTGGGTGCCGGGAGCGCGACGGACGACCCCCTCGTCCTCGTCACCGGGGACCTCGCGTACTATCACGACATGAACGGCTTGCTCGCGCTCGACCGCTGTAGCGTGGACGCGACAATCGTCGAAATCAACAACGACGGCGGCGGCATCTTCCACATGCTCCCCATCGAATCGTTCGACCCTCCGTTCACCGGGCAGTTCAGAACGCCGCACGGCCTCGATTACGAGGCGACGGGGGACCTCTATGGCTTGGACTTCGAGCGCGTGGAAACGCTTTCGGCGTTTCGGGATGCGTTTTCGAACTCCCTCGACAGTTCGGGGACGCAAGTCATCGAAGTCCGAACGACCGCCGAAACGAGCCACCGGATTCGGGAAGGGCTTCAGGACCGCCTCGTCGATGAACTTCGGCCCTGATTTCCTACTCTCGCTCCCGTTGCTGTTCGGTTCCCTCTCTCCCTTCCAGTTCTGTTCGTAGTTCCTCCACCTCGTTTTTGAGTTCGTCCACATCCTCCTTCGTGGCTGTACTCCCGTTCATCCGACGATAGAGCAGGAACATGCCCCCGAAGATGGTCAACGGTATGCCGAACAGCATGAGCGCTGTGATGAAGATGACTACCAGTTCCGCGCCACCCGGAACGGGACCGAACAGGGGAATCATACCGCTCGGTTGATAACGAAACGGCAAAAGTCTCGTGGTCACGCCCCCACCACGAGCGGTCCCATCAACACCCCCATCAAATGTACGCGCCGACAGCCCAATCGCGGCGGGAGCACCCCGAGAACGGCGCTACAAACGAACAACCCGACGCCGAGGAGGTTCGCGAACAGAAACGACGCCGCGACCAGCAGACAGAGGACTCCCACGGAAAGCCGTCGGTAATCCATTCGACCCACCGTTTCGAGATACGTGTCGCCGAGCAGAAGCACGAGAACGAATCCGACGATTCCGGCGATGGCCGCGCTGACGAGGAGCATCGGAAGGTCGAGCGGCGCGTTCGTCTCCCGGAGCGCGACCATCACGCCGGTCCGCGGGGTGCCGAGCGAGACGAGGGCGAAGAGCGCAAAAATCGTGTTGGCTGTGTTGACACCGCTGCTCGCGACGATGAAGCCCCGTGCTTCGGTTCGGTTCGGGACGAGCGCGAGCGCGAGAACCGCTGCAATCGCGCTCGAAACACCGGGGAGATACCCGACGATTGCTCCGGCGAACGCACCCGCGAGCGCGGTGATTAGTATCATGGTTCGCGGCATCGTGAGAGTCGACCCCTCCTGTTCCGGGACACCGGTTCCGCCCATCGCGTCCACGAGAACGGGTGCGCCGAACAGCCCCGCGAACAGCGGCGTGAGGACGCTTCCGACGCCGAGCGGTGCGCTCGGCGACAGCGGCAGCGCGAGGATGCCGAGGACTGCACTCGCGGAAAACGCCACGACGCCCCCGACTTTCCCCCGTGTCGTCGGTTCCGTAAGCACCAGAAATCCCGCGGTGCCGAGGAGGAGGAGCGGAAGATGGTCCCGAAGCAGCGGATACGCGCCCGTCATGACCGTCGTCACGGGGAGCGCGAGCGGCACCGCGATGGCGACCGCGAGCCCGCTTCCTAACGCTGAGAGTCGAATCGCTTCGCGCCCCCGTCCCTCGATGACGAGCCGATGGCCGGGAAGTGCGCTCGCCGCCATCACGGGGTCCGGAACCCCGAGCGCGAGCGCCGGAACCACGTCGAGAAACGAGTGGACGACGCCCGCGGCGATGATGGCCGCGCCGACGAGTTTCGGCGGGCCGGTTATCGACGTCGCCACGGACGCCAGCAACAGCGCGAGGTTGTTGACGTGAACCCCCGGCGTCAACCCGCTTATCGTCCCGATTCCGACGCCACCGAGGACGAACGCCAGCGTCGTCCCCGTCGCCGCCGGGTCCAACAGCAACCGCGTTCCGAACACCTCCATCGGGACGGAGTGGTCCCGGTTTCGTATTTAAACGTTGGCAGCCGCTGGTCGGGAAGTATGCGAAAGAAAATTCCGAGTTGAGAGTGCCGTGTTTAGCCGAAGAGTTCGCCGAGGCCCTCGCCACCGGCGTCCTCGTCCTCGTCGTCCTCTTCTTCTTCCTCTGCGGCTTCCTCTTCTTCGGCCTCTTCAGCGCCTTCGTCGTCGCCTCCGGCAGGAGCGGCGGACGCTCCACCGGCGGGGACGGCGGCGGCCTGTTCGACGGCCTCCTCGATGTCCACGTCTTCGAGTGCGGCGACGAGCGCCTTGACGCGGGATTCTTCGACATCGACGCCGGCAGCGTCGAGGACGTCCGTGAGGTTTTCTTCGTTGATCTCTTCGCCCGATTCGTTCAGGATGAGTGCAGCGTAAACGTATTCCATTGTTAGTTATCCGAACATAGCGCCGAGGCCTGCTCCTGCGTCTTCGTCGTCGTCATCGTCGTCATCGTCTTCAGGCTCGGCTTCAGTTGCTTCTTCGTCAGTCGATTCTTCTTCTTCCTCGGCCGCGCCACCAGTCGCCGGTGCTTCGACACCGCGAAGCTCCTCGGGCAGCGCGTCCTCGTCGTCGATTTGTGCGGCAAGTGCGCGCAGTTGCGCGTCCGCCTTGCTCACGAGGTCCGGCACGACGTCCGGGCTCTCGATGGCGGCCTGCAGACCGAGGCTCTTGGCCTCGCTGGTCGCCTTCGAGATGAGCAGCGGCGCGGTCCGCTCGGTCGGGTACTCCGCGTTGACGGAGAGGTTGCGGGCAAAGGCCGCAGCCGTCTCGATGTCCGCGCGGTACTCGTCCACGTCGATGGCGAGTTCGTCCGACTCGAACATGACGCCGTCGGAGTAGACGGCGCGCAGGTCGAGACCGACCTCTTTCGGCTCCATGCCGAGTTCGGAGAGAACGTTCGCGAGTTCCTCCGAAACCTCGTCACCTTCCTCCGCGACGAGGCTGTCCTCGGTCACGTGGATGGAGCCGTCCATGATCCGTGCGGATGCGCCGGCCTGTTGGAGTTCGCCGACGAACGGTCCGGGGTCGACACCCGTGTCACCCTCGGGGATGAGGATGTCGTTCGGGGAAGTCTCGCCGGCCGAGATGGGTGCCGGGCTCTTCGAGGCTTCCAGTTCCTTGTACAGCCCGAACGGGTTGTCGTTCGTGCCGATGAGGCCGATTTGGCCGGAAACGTACTCTTCGAGGTCCTCGAAGCCATCGCCGACCGAATCGAGCGCGCGCCTCACCAGCGTGTTACGGCTGACGCGGAGTTCCGCGCTTCCGTGAAGGCCGCGACGCATGTTCTGGAGCTGTCGGCTCGGAATGCCGGTGATGTTGACGACGCCGACACTGTTGTAGTTCTCGACGAAGTCCGTCAGCTCATCGACTTCCTCACGCTTCCACTCCGGAATCGTTTCCGTCTTGCGCTCGGCTTCTGCGGACATTCTAGGCTACCTCCACCGACGGTCCCATCGTCGTTTTCACGTAGATAGTATCCACGTTGAGCGGTCCTTTCTCCAAGTTGGAGTGCAGACGTCGAACGATAACGTCGATGTTCTCGGAGATATCCTCCGCGGACATGTCCTCTGCGCCGACGAGCGTGTGGAACGTTCGTCGGTCGCCGCTCCGAAGCTGGACGGTGTTTTTCATCCGGTTGACGGTTTCGACGACATCGTCGTCGGGTTGCAACGGCGTCGGCATCTTACCGCGCGGGCCGAGGACGGTACCGAGGTAGCGACCGATGTCTTGCATCATCGACGCCTCGGCGATGAAGAAGTCCGTGTCGCCCGCGAGGTCTTTTGCCGCGTCGTCGTCGTCGCCAAGGTCCTCCAAGTCGTCGCCCGAGAGAACGTCGTCCGCGACGTCCTCGGCACGAAGGGCGGTTTCACCCTCCGCGAAAACGACGATTTTGGTGTCTTGGCCGGTTCCGGACGGGAGTACGATACTCTCGTCTACACGATTCGACGGATCGTTTAAATCGAGGTCGCGCAGGTTGATTGCGAGGTCCACCGTTTCGCGGAAATTCCGCTGGGGGGAGTCCTCGAGTGCGCGAGAGACTGCTTGCTCTATCTCATTATTTGCCATCGTTCACCTCCGTAGTACGCAGGAATGCTCCTACGGGTCAGTGAAACAGGCCATGCCTGTCTCACCCGAATTTAACGGATGCGGAACTTAAACCCGTCGAACCATTTCGGCCCGAACGGCCGGCAGAGCCGTCACTGGTTTGCGGTTTGGGGTCGCATCGCAGGCACGAACGATGACGACGATGACGCCGTTCACGGGCATCGTGGCAGTCGCGCTCGCGCTCGTTCACGTGGGAGCAGGGCGAGTCCGGGCGTTTCGAGTGATTCCGCGGAGTATGTGGCTCTCGGCCGCCGGCGGCGCGTCGGTGGCCTACGTCTTCGTCCACGTCCTCCCCGAACTTCGGGGTGGGACGATACTCGAATCGGTCCCCCTCTTCGCGGGATTCCTCGAACGCCACGTCTTCCTCGTCGCGCTCACCGGGTTCGCCCTGTTCTACGGATTGGAACGCCTCGCACAGGAATCGGGCCGCGATTCGGACGTCCGTCCGGAGGTGAACACGACCGTCTTCTGGATTCACATCGGCGCGTTCACGGCGTACAACGCGCTCATCGGCTATCTCCTCGTCCATCGGGAACAGCCGGGTATCGCGGGGTTGGTGCTGTACGCCGTCGCCATGGGATTGCACTTCGTCGTCAACGATTACGGCTTCCGAGCGCATCACCGGGAGATATACGACCGCATCGGACGCTGGGTGCTGGCCGTCGCCGTCGTGGCCGGATGGGGTATCGGCATCACCACGCATGTCGACGAAGCCGTCGTGAACACGCTCTTTGCGTTCCTCGCTGGCGGCGTGATTCTGAACGTCATCAAAGAGGAGTTACCGGAGGAACGCCAGAGTCGCTTCTGGTCGTTCGCCGCCGGTGCCGGCGGCTACTCGGCGATACTGCTGTTGGTATAGTGGAAGAAGAACCGAGTTACGCGGAGAGAGCGTCGTCGTACTCGCCGCCGTCTACCTTGGCTTTGAACTCACGTGCGTCGTCGCCTTCGACGGTGACGCCGAGCGAGGCACACGTCCCGACGACTTCCTTCGCCGCGTTCTTCGTGTCGTAGGCGAGGAGGTCGGGTTTCTTCTGCTCCGCGATTTTCTTCACCTGGTCGATGGAGAGGTCGGCGACGAAGTCCTTCTGGGGTTCGCCGCTGCCCGTCTCGAATCCGGCCTCGTCCTTGATGAGCGCCGCCGTCGGCGGGACACCGATTTCGAGGCTGAAACCGCCGTCGTCCTCGACGAAGACGGTGACGGGGACTTCCGTCCCGTCGAACGCCGCCGTCTGCTCGTTGATCTCGTTGACGACTTCCTGTACGTTGACCGCGGTCGGGCCGAGTTCCGGGCCGAGTGGTGGGCCGGGATTGGCCTGTCCGCCGGGGACGAGTACTTCGATCGTATCTACCATACGTAACCGAAACCTCGCCGGAGTTTTAAGGATTTTCTTTTGCCGCGTCGCCGAACGGTGGATTTCGCCGCCGAGAGTGTCAACCGTTCACTCGGCGGTCTCCGCGAAAACGGCGGAAAAATCGAGCGGAAAATCGGATTCGACTACGGCAGACTCACGCCGTGTCGTCCCAAGAACTGGCTCGCGTTCTTTATCTCGACCGGACTCCCGATGAGCCGGAACCATTCGTCGTCCATCTGGACGATGGTCAGCATGAACTTGCATTCGAGTTCGCTACGAATCCCGCTAAGAGCGCTTCGGTGGAGGACGATCTGCGTGCTATCGCGGAGATGAACCGGATTCGGCATTTACGTATGTGTGGGTTCGCAGGGCGCAACCTATTAACGTGTCGAAATACGCGACGGAATCTCACTGACCAGAAGGAACAAGTTTTTCGGCGGTCACGGCCGACGTGTTGCTAATGGGACTGGAGGAGGAAATCGAAGCACTCCGCGAGGAAATCTCGGACACGCCGTACAACAAGTCCACCGAGAGCCACATCGGTCGGCTGAAGGCGAAACTCGCGGAGAAAAAGGAGAAGCTACAGAACCAGTCCTCCGCCGGTGGTGGAGAGGGCTACGCCGTCGAGAAGACGGGCGACGCAACTGTCGCGTTCGTCGGCTTCCCGAGCGTCGGCAAATCGACGCTGTTGAACTCGCTCACTGCCGCGGATAGCGAAGTCGGTTCCTACGATTTCACCACGCTCAATGTGAACCCGGGGATGTTACAGTACAACGGCGGGAACATCCAACTCCTCGACGTCCCCGGCCTCATCGAGGGTGCGGCCCACGGCCGCGGGGGTGGACAGGAAGTCCTGTCGGTCGTCCGGGCCGCGGACCTCGTGGTGTTCGTGCTTTCGGTCTTCGAAATCGACCAGTACGAGCGGCTTCGAGAGGAACTGTACGAGAACAAGATTCGACTCGACTCCACGCCGCCCAGCATCTCCATCGCGAAGAAAGGCCGGGGCGGAATCAGGGTGACGTCTAGCGCTGACCAGGACATCTCCGAGAACGTCATCAAGGAAGTCCTCCGCGAGCGCGGGTACGTGAACGCCAACGTTACCCTCCGCGAGAAGGTGGACATCGACCGCCTCATCGACGGCATCATGGACAACCGCGTCTACATCCCCTCGATGGTCACGGTGAACAAGGTCGACCTCATCGAACACGACTACGCGGAAACCGTCCGCGAACGACTGCGTGATCACGACATCGACCCCGACGAGGCCGTGTTCATCAGCGCGGAAAAGGAGAAAGGACTCGACGTACTGCGGGAGAAAATCTGGGACGAACTCGGCCTGATGCGGATATACATGGACAAGCCGGGACGCGGCGTCGATTACGAGGAACCGCTCGTCCTTCCGAAGGGAAGCACCATCGAGGACGCCTGTAACTACCTCGGTGGCGAGATGCAACAGCGGTTCCGGTTCGCCCGCGTCAGCGGACCGAGCGCGAAACACGACGAACAGCAGGTCGGCGTGGAACACGAACTCGCGGACGAAGACGTCCTCCGACTCATCCTTCGAAAGTGAGCCCCACCGTTCCGCACGCACCGCTCTCCCCGGAACGGCGTCGGCGACTCGTCCTTCTCGCGCTGTTTTTCGTTCCGTGGACGGTTCTCGTCGCGCCCGGCGGCACGACGCTCGTCTTTCCGTGGGGGCTGTTGAATCCGACGACCTACCACGTCACGCCGCTTCCCGACTACCTGTTCGTCCTCACGTCCGGCCTCCCCCGGCAACTCCTCGCGTGGCCGTTGAGCGTGTGTCTGTATCTCCTCGCCGTCTTGAGTTCGTTCGCCGGACGGTTCGAAGACAAGCGGGTGACCGGTTGGTTGCTCGTGTTAGCGGGAATCACGCACGTGAGTTTTTCGCTCCGGTTCGTTCATCGGACCGGTTACGTCGTCCCGCTCGGGCCGGTCTGTCTCTGGTCGTGTGCGTGGTGGTTCCATCGATCCGACCTCGGAAAAATTATAGAGTAGTCCGCATGCGTGCATGCGTGAGGCGCGCGAGTAACGATTAATTTCCTCTCGAAGTTCCGCGAGCGGTACCCTTTTCGCTTCGGAGCGGGTGGTTTCGGACGTATGAGCGGGACATTCGATCACGTGATGATGCGTGTAGAGGACTTGGACGAATCGCTCGACTGGTACGAAACGCACCTCGGTTACGAGGAGAAGGGGCGCTGGGAGGCGGACACGTTCACGAACGTCTTTCTCGGCCCGGAGGACGTCCACGACGACGGTGCCGTCCTCGAACTCACGTACAACCACGACGGCCGGTCGTACGAGATGGGCGACGCGTGGGGACACATCGCGGTACGCGTCCCCGAAGACGAACTCGAATCGTCGTACCAGCAACTGATGGACGAGGGCGTCGAGGACTACCGCGACCCCGAATCCTGTGGCGGACGCTACGCCTTCGTCAAAGACCCCGACGGCCACGAGATAGAGATCGTAAAGCGCGATTACGGCGAGAAGTGGAGCATCGACCACACGATGATGCGCGTCGAGGACGCCGACGAGGCGCTCGGCTTCTGGACGCGGAAGTTCGAGTACGAACACACCGGCCGCTGGGAGTCGGACACGTTCGCGAACTACTTCATGAAACCCGAGGAGGCCGCCGAGGAAGCGATGGCGGTCGAACTCACGTACAACTACGACGGCCGATCCTACGAGATGGGAGACGCGTGGGGGCACCTCGCGGTGCGTGCCGACGACCTCCACGAGACGTGGGAGTCCCTGATGGAGCGCGAGGCGGACGACTACCGCAACCCGGAATCGTGCGACGACAGGTACGCGTTTACGACGGATCAAGACGGCCACGAGATCGAGATCGTCGAGCAGTAATAGAACGCTCGCCGACGATCACTGTATTCTCGCGAACGTCTGTTTTCAGAGTAAAAATATACTGACTGATGAAAATTTAATCGAGGTTGTAATCATCGTTCGATTTCATATCCTTGCGATCCATCCCGTTTCCACTCGATGCGGTCCGGCATGCACACTTAAAGACTGGAATGGTGAATCGTTTCATTGATGAGGTGTTGTTCTCGTTCAGACACGATAGAAACGCCGGTAGTAGTCCAATATATTACCTTTCCGTAAAATCCTCATTAGAGCTGCTATTGCCCGAATTCGGGCATATGAGCGTCCAAGTGTGGATTTTATACCACAAAGCATTTATAACAAGGGACTAACGTTCTTCCTGTACCCCTACCCATGGTGGCAAATGGAGTACCACTTCCTCCCGGGTCGGTTCGGGTCGGACGGAATGTCTACACGGTCGTGGGAAAGAACGTGTCGCCGTACGAGAAACAAACAAAGAGAAAGCATGACAGGAAATAATAACAAGGTTCGCAGCCTCGCGCTGACCGCGATGCTCGTGCTGTCGGTCTTCGCCGGCACCATGGCGTTCGCAGGCTCGGCTGCTGCTGCATCTCCCAGCGTCGAACAAGGACCTGTGGAGTTCTCAACCAATGGTAACAACTACGTTGAGGTATTGTTCAAGAATGATCCGAGTTCCTATTCGTTCAAGGTTTACGACCGTACGGGAGCTGAAGTGTCCAACACGTCCTCCGTCTCGGGCAACATGGTTAACTTCAGTCTCTCGGGCGCTAACGCAGACCTGAGCGGCGACGCGAAGCTCGAAGTGGATGGAACGAACTTCTCCATCACGACGACATCCGCCACGGTCCAGAATGGTACCTCGACGCTCAATGCGTACGCTGGTGAGAAAATAGCAGTTCTAGCCGATTCGACCGACCAGAGCTATGAAGTCTCCTCCGACGACGATGACTTCAACACCCGACGCCTCGGCACGGGTGCCAGCAGCAAGGTCGCTGTCTTCGACACCGAAGGTCTGAACACGGGGTCGAGCTACAACTTCACCATCGGCGGTGGAAGCCAAGCTGAAGTCAGCCTCGACAACCTCGGTCTCGACGTCAGCGCTGACAACTCCACGAACCTCAAGAACGTTACCGCCACCGTGTCGGCGTACCAGAGCGGCCGTGACGTCATGGCCACGCTGTATAACGACAACGGCAAGGAACTTCAGACGATGGACGACAAAATCGGTAGCGATGGTGAGGTTTCCTTCACGTTCGAGACGTACGAAGCCGGTTCGTACACCGTCGAAGTGAAGGACATTGCAACGGGCATCACCGCCGAGTCCGACCTCACCGTCAAGGACGTTGGTGACGCAGAATCCTCGTTCGATTCGAGCGTCGTCAATGTCCCGCAGGGTGACATCGCAGTCATCCCGGTGAAACTCGACAATACCGACACGGCACAGGTTCAGATCGGTGAGAACTCCTCGGACTTCTTCCAGATCAACGCCACCGTCACTGACGAAGATGGCGATGGTATGGTGAAGCTCTACCTTAACACGTACAAAACTGACAACGACGCTAACGACGACGGAGTCCTTGACAACACTGACGAGGTCCTCTATACGGCCGAAGACAGTGACGACACGGTTACTGTCTCGAACGACAACGAGGCACTCCCAGGCCCACTCGGCCAGGGTTCCTACGAAATCAGCACGTGGATCGACGGTAAGAAAGACGAGAAGAGTGTCGCATCGCTTTCGATCGGTGCCCGAAGCACCGGCAGCGCTCAGACGTGGATCCGCCCCAGCGGAAGTTACGACGACCTCAGCGACCTGATCGATTCGGTCAGCCAGCGAGACACTGTCTCGACGGAAGACACCGTTGTCGTCCAGATCAAGGACACGAACGGTATCTACGGTATCCTTGAGGATACTCCGCTCGACGCTGACGGCACCAACAACGTCACGTCGATGGAACTGACGGTCAAGGAGACGGGCAGCAACGCAGAAGCCAACCGCGAAGCGACGACGCTCAACGCGAGCGACTTCACGATCGAGAAGGACGGCCAGAACGAGACGTTCTACGCTGTCATCCCGGTTAGCACGCTCACGGGCGCTGACGAGGAAGGAGACGGCACCGGCGACTGGAAAGCCACCTTCACCATCTCGAAGAGCTACAAACTCGTCAGCGGAAGCGAGTCCGTCTCGACCAGCTTCACGGTCGAAGACACGGAAATTAGCGTCAACGGCGGCAGCGACCTCTCCGTTCCGCAGGGCGAGTACAACATCTCCGGTGAGACGAACCTCGCACCCGGTACGGAACTGACGCTCGTCGCTAACAGCCCCGGCGTGTTCTACAGCAACAACGACGTCACCGTCAACAGTGACGGTACGTTCACGGCTGCGTTCGACTTCAGCGAGTACGACAACGCCACGGAATTCGACGTCCAAGTGTCCGGCTACGACGACTCCAAAGTCAGCGGCACCGTGAATGCTGACATGAACGAGCCGACCACGACGACCACGACCACGACGACCACGACCACGACGACTACGTCGTCCTCGGAGACGACCACCTCGTCCTCGGAGACGACCACCTCGTCCTCCGAAAAGACGACCACCTCGTCCTCCGAAAAGACGACCACCTCGTCCACGGAAGAATCCACCACGACCTCGAACGACGATGGTCAGCCCGGATTCGGCGTCGCAATCTCCGTCGTTGCACTCCTCGCGGCCGCGCTCCTCGCGCTCCGCCGAGAGAACTAAATCGGACACCGAGTCTGATTTCGACTGACGAAAACTAATTCATTTTTCGCGCACTCAATCCGTGAGCGGCGGCGCTACCGAACGCGCCGAAATTGAGAAAACGAACCGTTCTACGCGACGTCGAGCAAGTCGCTCGGTGCGTCCGCGAGCGATCCCAACGCGTCCGCTTCGATGTGATGGAGGTCGCCCGGAACGACGAGGAGGTGTAGCGGGTCGCCGAAATCGCCGGCCGCGAGTTCCGAGAGTCGGTCAGCGTGGACCAGCGGGTCGGGGCTTCCCGCACGCGCGACGACGACGGCGAGGACGTCGTCGTAGCCGTCGGCGAGGAGTTCCGCCGCGTGGCTCGCCGTCATGTACTCGTCTTCGGTTTCCTCTCCGTTTCTCGGATTCCAACCGACTTTGATGTCGAGGTAGACGAGCGTGTGCAGGCCTCGCTCGCGGTTGTCGTCCAGCACGTCGGTCACGCTGGCAGGGAGGCCGTCCGCGCCGTGTGCGTACTCGAACGGCAGCGTGGTGGCTTTTCCGAAGCGATAGTTCTGCAATCCGGTGAGGCCGCTGGCCGCGGATTCGGCGGTCGGCGCGTGGATCACACGGGTGTCGATACCGCGGTCCTCGGCGCGGAGTCTGAGGTCGACGTGCGTAGTGGAGATCATCGTGTCGCCGGCGGTGAGGAAGGCGGCGTGGCCCGACTCGGCGGCGGCGAGGATGTCCTCGGGGTCCTGTTCGACGCCGGCGCGGTCTCGAACCTCGATGGCCGTGTCGTGGAACGCTTCGAGGTCGGTCACGTCGGCACCGATGAGTTTGCTGGTGTAGAATTCGGCGAAGACGCCGTCGGCGTCCGCGACCGCTTCGCGGCCCTCGACGGTTATCGAGCGCTCGTCGTACAGGCCGAGTCCGATGAAGGTGAGCATGCAGGGTGTTGGAATGAGGGACGTTTAAGCGGTGCGACCCGAAGCGTCAGCGTTAACGCCCGGTTCCGGCAACCATGACGTATGGACGTACCGTGCGTGCGCGTCGAACGAGAACGGGGGGAAGCGACGCGCCGCGAACTCGCGGAGTCGGATCTGATAGTGGACGAGGTGGAAATCGTCGTCGAGGACGGCTGGCTCTACATCCCGGTCACGGACCCCGACGCGGTGTCGGAGAAGTTCGAGGTGGTCAGTCACGACCTCCCCACGCGGACGACGCAGCAGATGCCCGCGGACATCCTCGGCTTCGAACCGAGCTATGAGCGACTGGGCGAAATCGTCCTCATCGACGAGGAGGACCCCGAACGGGCGAGCGAAATCGCGGAAGCGGTGGTTTCCTCCTCCCTCCCGGTCGGGACGGTGCTCAACCGCGCGTCGAAGGTGAAAGGCGAGACTCGCGTGCGCGACTGGGACGTGCTGGCCGGGAACGGTACCGAAACCGTTCACCGCGAATATGGCTGCGAATTCCTGTTGGACGTCGCGCGGGTGTACTTTTCCCCCCGACTCGCCACGGAGCGCCATCGCGTCGCCGAGCAGGTCGAACCGGACGAACGCGCCTTCGACATGTTCGCGGGCGTAGGGCCGTTCGTGGTTCCGTTCGCGAAACGCGGCGCGACGGTTGTCGGCGCGGACGTGAACGACGTTGCCATCGAGTACCTCCGCGAGAACGCTCGCCGGAACGGGGTGGAAGACCGTGTGACGGCGATCTGCGGAGACGTTCAGGAGACGGCGGTGGAGTACGAAAACTGGGCCGACCGCCTCGTGATGAACCTCCCGCACAGTGCGGACGAGTTCCTCGACACGGCGGTTCGCCTCGCGGGCGATGACTGCATCGTTCACTACTACGACATTCAACACGAGGACGACCCGTTCGGACCGGGCGAGGAGGCGATTCGCGCGGCAGCGGAGTCGGAGTACGACGTCTCGGTCGAGACGCGGCAGTCGGTGCGATCGTACGCGCCGCACGAACTCAACGTCTGTCTGGACGTGCGATTGACGCGGTAGCGGGATGAATTAACGCTACACGGCGCGGGCGTTTCGCAACCCTTATGCACTCCGTGGTGTCTACGTTGTAATGCAGTTAGACGCCCCACGCACGCGAACGTAGTGAGCGTGCCGGTGTAGCTCAGACTGGCTAGAGCGATTCCTTCGTAAGGAATAGGCCGAGGGTTCAAATCCCTCCACCGGCTTACTTTTCGACGAACTACTTGGTGAACGGTAAGTTTTTGGAGGGATTGGAATCAGGGAGTGAAGCGAACGAAGTGAGTGGAACGACCGTGGTTCAAATCCCTCCACCGGCTTACTTTTCGACGAACTACTTGGTGAACGGTGAGTTTTTGGAGGAGTTGAACAACGGTGTAAACGGTAGTTTCACCCGACTTCCAACTCGCAGAACGATAAGTTCCAATTTTCCTCATCGGCCAGTCGTCGTCCGTTGACCGTCCACTCCTCGCCGGAACCGCCGACGGGGCGGGCCGAGAACCAGTAGGCGGAGGTCAACCGCGAGAGCGGGAACCGGTCGGTCGGCAGGAATCCGTGTTCCGCCAGTACGGACCGGGGGAGCGTGGTTCCCGCCGCGACGATGACGTCGGCGTCGCGGTACACCGAGAGGACGTGTCCGAGGAGCGCGGAGAGAGCCCGATTTCGCGGCGTACCTCCGAAAACCGGGAGCACGTCCGAGATGTGAACGATGGTCTGGTCCGTCCCCTGCTGTTCGCCGACGACGATGGCAACCGGGCCGCCCTCCCCACGGTGGACGTAGGTGGTGTACTCGTAGCGGGGGTTTCGGAATCGCCACGCGAAGAACTCCTCGTCGCGCACGGCGTGGGCGAGGGAGGTTCGTTGCGTGGCGGCGATGTCGGCGAGCATGGTCGGATGGAGGTCGTCGTAGCGGTCGATGATCGCGTCCGGTACCGACGAAAACAACCGATCGCAGGTGGCGAGGTAGCCTCGAATCGCGGGGAGCGCGGCGTTCGCAATCGGCGAATCGGTCAGGGCAGCGGGGTTCTGGACGCGGTAGTGTTCGGTGAAGTCCGTGAGAACGCCGTCTCGGAGGGATAGTTTGTCGGCCAACTTCTCCAATCCCGATTTCACGGCTTCGTTCGGAAATCCGACGACGATGGACGGTTCTCGCGGGCCGTAGTAGTCGTAGACGTGTCTCGCCATCCGGGTGAACAACCCCTGTCGGCGGTGGTCCGGGTGAACCATCGGGTCCACCTGCACTAACGCGAGTTCGCGCGTTCCGCCGACCGAGAGGGGAATCGGAAGGCTTGGCCGGGCACCGACGATGTCCCCGTTCCGCTCCGCGACGCAGATCGGGACGTGTGACAGATACGGGTTGTCCCGGAACTTCCAATCGAACCACTCGCCGCGGCCTCGACGGTCGCCGAACACCGTCTCGTACAGCGCCAACACTCCCGAGCGGTCGTCCGGTTCGTACTGCCGGACGACGTACGATCCGTTCGTTCCCGCCTCGGTCGTTGCCATCTCGTCGGGCATCGGGGAGTGAACGACCACGACCGACGTAAATCGGTCCGGTCGTTCAGATCCGTAGGTTCCCGCTTCGGCGACGAACGGAGGATACGGGTCCCCTGCTTTGATGGAAGAGTGGGCGTAAATCGGTCCAAAACGGCTCCCTCGGATGAACGATGCTCCGCGCTTTTTATGGCGTGTACCGGGCCTGTTCGCATGAAGGCAGACTCGTTTTCGGTCGCGTCCCGGACGGGGAACGTCGCGCGACTGTACGACGAAACGGCGGAGCGCCACCTCGAAAAACTCGCGCTTGAAACGGACGGAGAACGGTACACGCACGCCGAACTTCGGGACCGTTCCGCGCGCTTTGCGGGCGGATTACGCGCTCGTGGGTTTCGCCCCGGCGACCGAATCGCGCTCTTTCTCCCCAACTGTCCGGAGTTCGTCGTCGCGGCCCTCGGCGCGTTGAAGGCGGGGACGCCGTTCGTCCCAATGAACCCCCAGTATCGAACGCGGGAAGTCGCCTACCGATTGGAGGACAGCGACGCAAAGGCCGTCGTCGTGGACGAATCGCTCCGCGGGACCGCCTTCGATGCGATACGGCAGGTCGATACCGACCCGCTGGTCGTCGGGCGACAGGCGGGAGACGAAAGAGAGGACGAGAAGGTGGGAAGAGAGGACGATGAGACGGGGAGGGACGATGAGGTGAAGAGCGAGGAAGTCCCCTTCGAAGCGGTGGACGACGACCCGTTCGTCGCCGAGCGAACGTCCGACGACGTGGCGATGCAACCGTACACCAGCGGCACGACGGGGCGACCGAAAGGCGTCCTGTTGACCCATCGAAACCTCCGGGCGCAGTCGTTCATGGGTTTCGAGCGAACGGTCCTCGACGCCGACGAGGAGCGGTTTCTGTCGGTTCTGCCGTTGTCGCACATCGCGGGGTTCATCAACCGGACGTGGCAACCCCTCGTTCGGGGTGCCAGCGTGTTTCTCCGCGATTCCGAGTCGTGGGATCCCGAGGATGCGATGGCGACCATCGAGGCCGAACGGATCACGAAGTTCGGAGCAGTCGCCGCGATGTACGTCGATATCGTCGAACACGAGTCCTTCGGCGAGTACGACCTGTCGAGCCTGAAGGAGTCGATGGAGGGTGGCGCGACGATGCCGACGCCGGTTCAAAAGACGTTCGAGGACGGCGTCGGCGTGGAACTGTTCGAGGCGTACGGATTGACCGAGACGGGTGGCGGCACGCACGCCGGAATCAACGCGACGTTCGGGCCGCGCTCGGGCACCATCGGACAGCCGTTTCGCGCGACGGACTGTTTGGTGGTCGACGAGGGGGGCGAGGAGGTTTCGCCGGGCGAGGCGGGAGAACTGCTCGTCCGCGGGCCACACGTCATGGCCGGCTATCACGAGCGACCGAAGGCGACCGAGGAAGCGTTCACCGACGGCGGCTACTTCAAGACCGGCGACATCGTGCGCCGCGACGAGGACAACTACTACGAGGTTCTGGGACGGAAATCGGACCGCATCGTGACCGCGGGCTACAACGTCTATCCGCAGGAAGTTGAGGAAGTGCTCTACGACCATCCCGACGTGTCCGAGGTGGCCGTGGTCGGGAAACCGGACGAGCGACGCGGCGAAACCATCGTGGCGTACGTCGTTCCGACCACCGGCGTGACACCGGACGCGAACCGACTGCGCGAGCACTGTTTGGAGACGATGGCGGCCTACAAACATCCGCGCGAAATCGAGTTCGTCGGGACGCTCCCGCGGACGACGAGTGGGAAGGTCCAGCGATTCGAACTCGGTGGACAGGCGGACGATTGAGTTCCACGGCGTCCTACCGAAAGACGCAGTTGCACGGTGAATCGCTGTCAGTCGAGAGGGGAACGAAGAGTCGACGGGTCGCCCACCGCCGACAGTGAGTGCACTCCGATTGGGGGCGTCCGGTGCTTTTCGGGTAGGACGACCCTATACTCGGGGAACGAATACTCTACGACCGCACGATTTTTCGTCGATTCTCGGTCGTTCGAAATCGGACGCTAAAACGCTCAGAAAGGCATTACCAGGCATTTTGACGGTTCTTTCAAACGTTTCGGTGCGTCAATGAACGACCGTGGACTCGACAGAACCGTCGCAACTATCTGCGCCGTTTTTTCCCCTTGGCGTCGGAGGAGGGAGTACCATGAGAGTCACACCACGGAGACTCCTCGCAACCATGTCGATAGTCGCCCTCCTCCTCAGCGCAAGCGCGGGCGTCGCGCTCGCCGATGGACAGGCCACCGACAGCACCGTCACGAAAGTGGGTGGACAGGACATCACCATCAGCGACGCCACGATAACCGTCGCGGACACGACCCTGTCCGGGCCGGGATTCCCGAACCTCGACATCGACCAGCAACAGTACACGCTCGATTGCTCCACGATGTCCATCGACGGCCTCCACGTCTCCTTCGACGGGAAGACTTACGAGGTCGGCCACGTGAACGTGACGCTGAAGAACATCGGCCTGACGCTCGAAAACGTTCACATCTCGGACAGCGACGAAGCGTAACTCGACCGCCGAGAATCCTTTTATTCGGTCGCGTTGCCGTTCGTCGTCGAACTGTCGTTCGCCGTCGTGTTGTCGTTCCCCGTCGAATTTTCGAGCCACTGCCGATACTCGTCCCTCGGGAGGACGCGAACCTCCGTTCGCATGCGGGCGTGACCGGTCCCACAGAACTCGGCGCAGTAACCGCGGTACGTTCCGGGTTCGAAGACGCGCGTGTGAATCACCGTCGTTTTACTGGGGAACACGTCCTGTTTGACCCCGAGTTGCGGGACGAACAGGGAGTGAATCACGTCCGCCGAGGTCATTCGAACGTAGACGTCGGTGTGTGCCGGGAGGACGAGTTCGTCGTGCGTCGTGACGTTCGTCCCCGGATAGTCGAACTGCCATCCCCACTGGTAGGCGAGGCCGCGAACCGTCACGGCGTCGTTCCCGTTCGCGGCGTCGGCGAGGCCCGCCCTCGCGCCGCCGTCCGCCCCCGCGCCGCCCGACGGTTGGGTCGGCGTGATGTACGGACTCGTCAGCACGGTGAACGCGGCGACGCCGACGAATAGCAGGATGATGGCGGTTGCGATCGTCCACGTGATTTCCAGCGGCGGGTCTTCCGCCGTCGGAAGCGGATCGTCGTTGTTCCGAAACCGGAAGACCGCGTAGACCAGAATGATTTCGACGAAGAGCGTCAGCGGCAGCGCCACGTAGGCGAGCTGGAAGTTGAGCGAGTCGATGAGCCGTTTGTTGACCGACTGTGCGGCCGCTGGTTCGATGGCGGCGATTCCGGAGACGACGAACAGGCACACCAGCGTCCCCCACCGAGATGCACCCCTGCGACGAACTCGCATCGTTCCCGAGTCAACAGACGTGCGGATATAGCTATCGTGCGCTCGGTGAACTGTATTTTATGTGTCAGAAATGGCGAACGCGCCCTGCGCCTTTATCGTGATCGCCATTGACACGAATGAGTATGCACGAGGGGAGGGGGACGAGCGAACGCTACCGGGAGGGGTTCCGATGGTGAATCGAGCGTTGGTCGAGTTCACCGCGCTCTTCCTCGTCGTCGCCGGGTGTTGGCTGCTCGCGCGACGGTCGCACCGACGGGCCGCGGAACCGGACGGCGGCTATCCCGCGCAGCGCGAGTTCGATTTCGACCTCGCTTCGGTGTGGCGAGGGATCACCCACTGGACGACGACGACGAATCACCGCGAAATCGGCACGTTGTACATCGTCTTCGGGACGTTCGCGGCGCTCTGGGGCGGCATCGAAGCCATGATGATGCGGACGGAACTGCTGACGCCCACCGCGAGCATCTGGTCCACCGAGACGTACAACGCGCTGTTCACCTCACACGGTCTCACGATGCTGTTTTTCTTCGTCACGCCGGTGTTCTTCGGCATCGCCAACTACTTTCTCCCGCTGCTCATCGGCGCGGACGACATGGCGTTCCCACGCCTGAACGCCATCGGGTTCTGGCTCCTGCCGCCCGCGTTACTCCTGGTTCGCGGCGGCCTTCCCGCACAGGTCGTCGGGCAGTTCCTCCGACTGTTCGGCGTTCACGGACCCCTCTTCGAATTCTTCTGGACGCTCCGGGACCCGGAACTCGGGTGGACGCTGTACACGCCGCTTTCCACCCAGAGTACGAACCCGCAGGTCGACTTCCTGCTCCTCGGCCTGCACCTGTCCGGCATCGCGACCACCCTCGGGGCCATCAACTTCATCGTCACCATCTTCTACGAACGCGCCGAGGACATCGGGTTCGACTCCCTCGATATCTTCGTCTGGAACATCCTCGTGACGAGCGGGATAATCATCTTCGCCTTCCCGCTGCTCGGCAGCGCCGCCATCATGCTCCTGTTCGACCGGGTGTTGGGAACCACGTTCTACGCGCCGCAGGGCGGCGGACCGCTCCTCTGGCAACACCTGTTCTGGTTCTTCGGCCACCCGGAGGTGTACATCATCTTCCTCCCGGCGGCGGGCCTGATGAGCTTCATCCTCCCGAAGTTCGCGGGCCGGAAGCTGTTCGGGTTCAAGTTCATCGTCTACTCCACGATGGGTATCGGCGTCCTGTCGTTCGGCGTCTGGGCACACCACATGTTCACGACGGGCATCGACCCGCGCCTTCGCGCGAGTTTCATGGCCGTCTCCATCGCCATCGCGGTGCCGAGCGCCATCAAGACGTTCAACTGGATAACGACGATCTGGTCGGGGCGGGTTCGGCTCACGGCACCGATGGTGCTCTGTATCAGCAGCATCGGCACCTTCGTCGTCGGCGGCGTGACGGGCGTCTTCCTCGCGGCCATCCCCGTCGACATCGTCTTCCACGGCACCTACTACGTGGTCGGTCACTTCCACATGATTCTGATGGGTATCATCCCGTTCATGATGGTCGCCGCGAGCTACTTCTGGTACCCCATCCTGACGGGGCGGATGTACGACCGACAACTCGCGCTGTTTCAGTCCCTGTTGTTCGTCGTCGGGTCCGTCGTCACCTTCGGGACGCTCATCATCATGGGCCTGTTGAGTCTCCCGCGACGCTACGCCGTCTACCCGCCCGAGTTCGTGCCGTTCCAGCAGGTCGCCACCATCGGGGCGTACCTCATCGGCATCTCGGTGCTGTTGTGGCTCTACAACATGCTCTGGTCGTACTGGAACGGCACGCCGGTCCAAACCGCCGACGTGTGGGGCCTGAAACGCACCCACCAGTTTACCCGCGAGTGGCAGTGGTTCGAACGGCGGTTGGAGGCCAAATACGGCATCGAACCGACCGAACCCGAGACGACCCGACCCTCCTCGACGAGCGTCCCCGGCGAAGGGAGTCCGAACATCCTCGTCGGCGTCGAACCGCTGGTCAACACGCTTCCGCGCATCGCGGGCGCGGCGGCCATCGGCGGGCTCGTCGGGACCATGCTCATGTCGGGCGTGCTGTTCACCGCGACGATTCTCGGCGTCTTCGACCTCTCTTCCTTCTCGGACCTCGCGGGATTCATCGGCGAGCAGAGCGTCGTGGTCGGCTACCTCCTCTTTCTCATCGGGGGTATGACGACGTGGGCGCTCCTGTTCGCCGTCTTGGCCGAGTACCTTCCGGGCGGTCCGCGCATCGTCACCGGATTGGCGTTCGCCACGATAATCTCCGCCGGGTTCGGATTGGCATTCTACACCGGCCAGACCGGGCTTCAACTCCTCGCGTACGGTGTGTTCGTCCTCATTGCTCACTGGTTCTACGGCTTCGGACTGTCCGCCACGTTCGAGTACCTCGCCGAACGCTGGGGGGTTAGCTGATGAGCGACGGCGAGCGCCACGCGGAACCCATCGACGACGAGAGTCCGCTCTCCGAGACGCTGTTGACCTACGGCGCGCCGTTTTTCGGAACGCTCCTCGTCGCCGTCGGCATCGCCGGCGGGACGCTGGGGGGCTACGCAGTCGTCCAATCCCAGTTGAACCTCTGTGGAAGCCCGTCCATCGTCGTTTACTCACCCGGCGCGACGGAGCAGTTGACGGCGGCGACGCGGGAGGATCCCCTCCGACGGTTCGGAATCGAGGAGCTTTCGCCCGCGGAACGTCGGGCGTTCGAGGACGCGCTCGAAAATCCGCGGGACATCGGCGAGGTCAACGGCCGGTTCGTCCATCGGCAAGCGTTCGAGCGGGGCGTTCTGATCACGTCCGGCGGGACGACCCGGTACGTGACCATCTCCTCCGCGAACCCGTGTCTCACCGTGGACCCACTCCTGTTTCCGCTCGGCGTGGTGTCCATCCTCCTCGGCGCGCTCGGGATTCTCACGCCGCCGCTGTACCGAAAGCTCCTCGAACGCGAGGAGCGCGCACGCGAGGCGAATCGCTGACCTCGCTCGGGGTCGAATTTCGACCCGAGGCTCGCGTATATCGTGGTACCCGTCGTTCGTTCACCGGGGGAACCATGACACAGGAATCGACCGGGCACGTTTCCCGGGTGACGCATTTCGCGCTGATAGTCGGAGACCAGGAAAAAGCCCTCGGCTTCTACACCGAGACGCTCGGCTTCGAGAAGAAGGAGGACAGCGAGATGGGCGAGGACAGATGGCTCACCGTCGCGCCCGCCGGACGCGAGGGCGTCCACATCATCCTCAGGTCGCCGGACTGGTTCGACGGCCGGGACGCCGACCGATACGAACGCGTGGTCGGCCACAACCCGATGATCGGCTTGGAGGTGGACGACTGTCACGCGACCTATAAGGAGTTACACGCTCGCGGCGTCGAGTTCGCGTCCGAACCGCAGGAACGGGAGTACGGCGTCGAAGTCATCGCGCTCGACCCGGAGGGGAACGAACTCCTCTTCGTCGAACCGGCGCGGAACTGAGAGTTCACCCCGTCACGCTCGACCCGACGTACAACACGACGACGAGGAAGATCCAGACGGCGTCCACGAAGTGCCAGTACATCGAGACGGTGCTGACCGACGTGTCCCGCTCCGAATCGTACTGGCCGCGCAACGCCCGCCCGAGGAGGACGAACAACAGAATCACGCCGAGCGTGACGTGAAGGCCGTGCAGCCCCGTCAGGCCGTAAAACGCGCTGCCGAACAGTCCCGAGGTCAGCGAAAAACCCTCTCCGACGATGAAGTCGTAGTACTCGTAGGCCTGCCCGGCGACGAAACCGACCCCGAGGACGACGGTGACGCCGAGGAGCGCGAGGAAGCGGTTTCGCTTCCCCTTTCGAAGCGCGATGTGCGAGAAGTGGAGCGTGAAACTGCTCAGGACGAGAATCGTCGTGTTGACGAGGAGGAGCGAGGTCAGCACGTCGGGAAGTTCCGTCGGCGGCCAGGTCCCGGCGCGAACGAAGAAGTAGTAGGTGAACACCGCGCCGAACGTTCCGAGGTCGGTGAACAGGAACGTCACCATCGTCGCCTCGTAGGAGTATTTCTTCCGCTTGCTCGTCCCCCGTTGCCAGTAGTTCCGGAGATAGGCTTGGTCGAGCCACCCGGCGAGTCCGACGACGAGGACGACGAATCCGACGACTGAGAGGGCGACGCCGGCGATTTGCGGAAATACGTCCGAGACGGTACCCAGTATCGCGAGCGCGATGCCGAGGTACAGGGCTCCTGCACCGGCCGCGCCGACGATGGGCCATCGACTCCGTTCGTGATGTGCCGATTCGTCGTCGTGCGCGGACGCATCGGACGCCGCTGTGTCGGCCATAGCCGATAGAGACACGCCGTCGAACGGCAAAAATTCGACGGCGAATTTATAGCAAGTGTGCGCCGTCGAAGGAGACGTTCGTTCGGTTCGGAAGGGCGTCCTCGACGCCGACGGCGAAGACGGTTTCCCCGAGCATGGCCATGCTCGCCGCACCGCCCGCGGCCTCCACCTCGGCCACGGTGTCCCGGATCCGCTCCGTCGGCAGTTCGATTTCCCGCGCGAACGCCCACGCGTCCCGCGTGAGGCGTTCCAAGGACGGTTCGTGGGGAAGTCCGTCGAGCGTCTTTCCGCCGACGCGTCCGATTCGCGCCATCAGGTCGGCGTCGCCCAACGTCTCGCTGGTCGCCATCCCGCCGAAGGAGACGTACTCGATGACGTCGGACGGTTCCCAGCGGCGGCGGCCCGACCCCTTGTTCATCAACGCGCCGCCGGCCGTCTGGATGAACACGTCGCCCAGTCCGGTTCCGGCGTTCACTTCGGCGACGTGCGACGCCTGGACGAGGTCCTCCCGCGAACGCCCGAGGTCGAACTCCTCGTTCGCCGCCAGCGCGGTTGCGAGGGTGGCCGCCCCGCTCGCGCCAAAGCCGCATCCGATGGGAATCTCGGCTTCGAGGTCCACGCGGGCGGAGAGCCCCAACCCGTCGAGGACGCCGGAGACGGGGTCGAACTCCGTCGTCTCGCCGTCGAGTCGTATCTCGGTTTCGTCCGCGGACCGTACCGACGCGACGATACCGTCCTCGATGGCCATGCTCGCGCCTCTCGATTCGTCGGCTGACTCGGCCGGTGCGAACACCGCCGTCACGCTTCCAGGAGCGAACGCTCTCATATCCCTATCGAGGCGAAAACGGTCCTTCAATCCCCCTGTCTACGGACTGCCGTCTGAAAATCCCCCCCCCGGCGGCGGGTTTAGACCGCGTATAAAACGGCGGGCGGCGTTCACATCGCGCCGTCGTCGAATTCGAGCGTCACGTCGAGGAGGTCGGAGAGAACGTCGGGGAACGAGACGACCTCCACCCGTTCTTCCTGCTCGTGAAGGCGGACGATTCCGGCGGCGGTGAACCGTGGGATGTCCGTGTGGTGGAGTTCCGTGTAGATGTGAACCTGTTCCTGTCCCGAAAGGGGTTCGCTCCGCTCCGCGTCCATCCACCCCGCGACGTTGTCGGCGAGACGGGTGACGGTGGTCTCCTCGTGCCGCCGGAGATGGTACAACGCGTAGCGTCGGCGAGGTTCCGAGAGTATCTGCAACAGCACTCGTAACGAGTTGTCGTCGCCGTCCATTTCTTCGCTTACCGACACATGCGTTTCCAGCGGGTCGTAATAAAATACGTGGAACGGCTTCGTCGGGCAAGGTTATAATCCCCGGTTGGGATGGTAGGGTATGGTCGACTTCCTGCCCTCCACCGTCGATTCCGTCGCGGACGAGGACCGCGACCCGCGAGTCGTCGGCGTCGACAGCGACGAGGCGGACGCGCTGGTCGCGGCGCTCTCCTCACAGACCGGCCGCGACATCCTCGCTGCACTGTACGAAGAGCCGGCGACGCCGGCGACCATCGCGGACCGCGTCGAGACGTCGCTCCAGAACGTCCAGTACCACCTCGGAAAGTTGGAAGAGGGAAATCTCGTGGAAGTCGCGGACACGGCCTACTCCAGCAAGGGTCGGGAGATGAAGGTGTACGCGCCGACGGCGGAACCGCTCGTCCTCTTTGCGGGAAACGAATCGGACACGGTCGGGTTGAAATCCGCCCTCTCGAACCTGTTCGGCGGCCTCGGAATCCTCGGACTGGCGAGCCTCGTCGTGCAGCGACTCGCCACGAACAAGCCGCTCATCGGCCCAATATTCCCAAAGTTCGGTGGGAGCTCCGACAGCGGGGACAAGGCGGCGACGACCGCGGCGGATGCTGGCTCGGGAGGTAGCGCCGGAAATGGGGCAACGACGACCCACGCGGCGGGCGGAGACGGGGGAACCACCCACGAAGCGGCCCGAACCACCGCTGAAGCCGCGACGACGGCGGCACACGATGTGACGACGACGGTGCACACGGCCACGACCACGACGCGAACCGTCGCCGAAAGCGCGTCGGGTGCCGGAATTCCGCCCGGTGTACTCTTTTTCGCGGGCGGCGCGCTGATTCTCGTCCTCGCCGTCCTCGTCTGGTATCGGCGAGGGTGAGCGGGCAACGTAACGGACTTGGCGTCGTCTCTAAGGTAATCGGCGTCGTCTCCCGGGACGGCCGATGCTCGACCCAGAAGCGACCCACCGGGCCGGAGCGATCGCCATCGTTTTCGGAGCGGCGACGATCGTCGTCTCACTCCCGCTCGTCATCGTCGGGATCGCTACCGTTTTCGGACGCGCGACGTCGGTTGCGGCGGCAGTGGACGTGCTGGTTCACGTTGTGCCGGTCGAGGAGGCACTCGGAAATCCACGGAAGCAGCTCTCGGTGGGGCTTCTCGGTCTCGGAGTCGGATGCTGGTCGCTCGGCGTCGGACTATGGGTACAGGGTCGCGCCGAGCGGCACAAAAAAACTAACCGATAAGTGGCAAGGAAACGTGTTGTGCGATGTGTTGATGTGTGGGTAGTTGATGGATGACGTGTGATATGTCACGACAACGCTGACCTCGCCACAATTCACCGATGGTGGTGATAGAACATATATGTACCTATTTGTGCCATATTGTCCACATTAGTCAGATGTTGTTCGGAATGGATAGTATGGCATCCGAAATCATTTGTCCCTCCTTCGTTTTCGGGGAAATATGGACGCATTCGAACGACTCGAAGCCCTGCTCCGGCAACTCCGTCGAAACGTGGGGGTCGAAACGGTGTACGGAACACCGATACAGATCGGCAATCGAACGATCATCCCCGTCGCGAAGGTCGGCTACGGGTTCGGTGGGGTCGGGGGCACGAACGGCAGTCGAATGGGCGGCGGCGCGGGGGCAGGGCCGGTCGGCGCGCTCGAAGTATCGCCCGAGGGAACGCGATTCGTGCGGTTTTCCGATTCGCGGCGGACGCTCGCGGCCCTCGGCGTCGGAATCGCCCTCGGCCTCCTCGTCGGCTATCGAAACTGAACGGGTTCCCTCATTCCTCTATTTCGCGCTCAGCGGGACGTTCCAGTCGGTCGGAAGACGGCGAAGTCGAACCGGTCGATTCTCCTGAGACCGACGAACAACAGGACGGCGATACCCGCCGGAATCCAGTTTCCGAAGTAGGCGTTCATCGCGCCCCAGAGGATGACGAAGCTCACCATGTCGTCCAGCATGAACTCGCAGTCGTCGAGCCTGTCGCGGAGCGCCCGCCAGTCGAAGCCGAGTTCGACCAACCCGACCGCGACGGCACCGCTGACGATCCAGCCGAGATAGTTCATGAGCGGGACGCCGTAGTACGCCCCGCCGTCCGCGTACGCCCAGAAACCGAGCGCGACGGCCGCCGGGTCCAACACGAGGTCGATGACCACGACGACGGCGAGCGAGGCCGCGAATCGGGCGAACCGCGAGTCCGCCCGCGGACCGAGGAGAAGGAGACAGAGCAGGTAGCTGTTCAGCACGAGCGGGAAGAAGAACACGGGTAGTCCCGCCGGAACCGTCCCGAACAGCATCGGCCCGAGTTCGAGGACGTAGTGGAAATCGCCGTAGGGGTAGCCCGTCGTCACGCCGACGAACTCGATGAGATAGGTGTACGCCGTGAGCAGGATGAGCGCGATACCCGCCCGCCGGTCCACGAGCGGCGCGAACCCGGCGACGAGCGGCGAGCGCATGACGAGCGTCCCGAAGATGATGAGGAAGGGGTTTCGCGCGAGCCACGCGGGAACCCACGCTTCGTAACCCACCACGAACAGCAGGGCACCGATGAGCGGGAAGACGACGGCGATGGTGAAACGGTTCTCGCGGACGAGCGCGGAAAACCGCGCCTCCGCAGCGCGTCTATCCACGGAGGACACCCCACAGACCGCCTACGGTCAGGGCGGCCCCGACGGCGGTGTTGATGGCCGGATACCACCAGTAAGCGCGCGTGATGTTCACGTCGCGGGCGACCCACACGACGACGAGGAGGGGATACGCCAGCAGAAGCGCTCCGGCGCGAACGTCGAGGAGCGCGAACAGGCCCGCCGCGAGGAGCCAGCAACTCGCACAGTAGGCGAGGGTTCGGGACTCGCCCAAAACCGTCGCCGTCGTTCGAATCCCGGCGCGATGGTCGGGGTCGATATCGGGAATCGCGGAGAACGTGTGCATCCCCATCGCCCAGAGCCATCCGCCGGTCACGGCGAGGAACGGCGGTTGCGTCCCGGACAGCGCGGCGTAAGCCGCCGCACCCGGAAGGACGTACAGTCCGTTCGAGATCGAATCGAGGAACGGCGTCGTCTTGAACCGGAGTGGCGGCGCGGAGTACTCCGCACCGAGGACGAGAAAGCCGACGAGCCACGGCCACGCCGCGGACGGCGTGACGAGCAGGAATCCGACGCCGAGGGCGGCACAAACCGTGACCGCAATCGGAACCGCCCTGTCGCCGCGATACCGCGATTCCCGCTCCGCTTTCTTCGGGTTCCCCTCGTCGACGTCGGCGTCGAACACGTCGTTGATGCCGTAGAGGAAGACGTTGGCCGGGAGGAGGAAGTAGACGAAGAGGGCGACCGAGATGGGGGAGAGCAGATCGCTGACGGTGGACGCGCCGTAGGTGAGGCCTACCAGTACCGGCCCGGCGAGATAGAGCCAGAAGCGCGGCCGCGACAGCGTGAGGAGGGAACGGAGCACGGTGGAAGTTAGTAATCCTCGACCATGGCGTCTGCGGTGTGCTGACCGCCGATGAGACACATCGGGACGCCGATGCCGGGCGTCGTGTACGATCCGGTGAAGTACAGGCCGTCGACCTTCGGCGAGCGATGGCCGGGACGCATCGGCCCGGTCTGCAGGAGCGTGTGGGCGAGTCCGAGCGCGGTTCCCTTCGTGCTGTTGTAGCGGTCGGCGAACTCCGAGACGGAGAAGGACTTCTCGAAGACGATGCGGTCGCGGAGCGAAACGCCCGTGTTTGCCTCGATGTCGTCCAACAGCTTTTCGCGGAACTGCTCGCGTATCGCCGGGCCGTCGGGGAGTCCGGGCGCGATGGGAACGAGCGCGAACAGGTTGCTGTGGCCCTCGGGTGCCACCGTTTCGTCGGTTTTGCTCGGCACGCAGAGGTAGTAGGCGGGGTCGTCCGGCCACGACGGGTCGTCGAATATCTCCTCGAAGTGGTCGTTCCAGTTCTCGGGCAGGACGAGCGTGTGGTGGGCGAGCGGTTCCACGTCTCCCTCGACGCCGAGATACAGGAGGAACGCCGACGGCGCGTACGTCCGTGACTCCCAGTAGTCGGCGTCGTACTGCCGGGACTCCGGCGGGAGGAGTTCCTGTTCCGTGTGAGCGTAATCCGCGTCGCTCACCACGAGGTCTGCGGCGAGTCGTTCGTCGCCGCTGTGGACGAAGAAGTCCCCCTCGTTGCCCGTGATGTCCGTCACCTCGTAGTCGGTTCGGAACTCGACGCCCAACTCCTCGGCGAGTTCGACGATGCCGTCCACGACGCCGCCGAGGCCGTCTTCGGGGTAGTAGACGCCGAGGTTGAAGTCCACGTGGCTCATTAAGTTGTAAATCGCGGGCGTGTTGTTCGGCGACCCGCCGAGGAAGACCAGCGTGTACTGCATTATCTGCTGGAGTCGCGGGTTATCGAAGTACCCCTCCACGTGGTCCTGCATCGAACCGAGGAGGTTCAGGCCGCGGGCGTTTCTCGCGACGTCCATCGAGACGTAATCACGAAACCGGGAGCGGTCGGTGTAGACGAAGTGTTCCATCCCGACGCCGTAGTTCCGCTCGGACTGGTCGAGATAGCGTTGCAACGCCTCGCCAGCGCCCGGTTCGATGGACTCGAACAGTTCCTTGTTCTTCTCCAGTTCGGGGAGGATATCGACGGCGTCGGTTTCCTCGCCGTCGGTTTTGAAGAAGATGCGATAGTGCGGGTCGAGTCGTTCGAGACGGTAGTAGTCGCCCGGCGTGCGGTCGAAGTGCCCGAAGAACCGCTCGAACACGTCGGGCATGAGGTACCACGAGGGTCCCATGTCGAACCGAAACCCGTCCGCCTCCAGCCTGCTCGCGCGCCCGCCGAGCTGTTCGTTCTTTTCGAGGACCGTCACGTCCGCGCCCGCATCGGCGAGATAACACGCGGTCGAAAGCCCACCGAAGCCACTTCCGACGACGATCACGGCGCTGTCCGCGAGGTTCATACCGGACGTCAGGGTTCGAGTCAGATAAAAACGACTCCCGGACGTGTTGGGTTTCGCGCGAAAACGATCGGATTTTCGACCGTTTAGTCGGCGTATAACAAAGGTGGCGAGTATCCTACGGTAAGATGCGCCCCTTCCTGACTCGGGCGCGTTCAGGTGTCAGTGTGAACGTGAATCTCGGCGGCGCCGGAGGCTCTGGCGGGAGGTTGGCTTCCTCCCAAAGTGTCACCAATCCTCCCACGTAAGTTCTCATCCCGGGAGATCGTAGACCCACACGGCACTCTCTCACTTGCTTTCCGTGAAAACCTTCGATAGACTTATGTGTTGACGCTCCGCCATGAGTATCAACAGGGTCAATCCCACGTGGAGTTAGACGCATTCTTTCTGTTGTTGGGTGTCGCCGCGCTCTCGTTTCTCGCCGTCGTTTCATTGTACGTCGTCTGGTCGCGAATCGTCGGTCTGGACCCGACGGTCGCACAGACGTTCGCCTCGCTCAGCGGCATCAAACGGTTTTTCACGGCGCTCCTTTCGGGTGCCCTCCTCGGAACCGCGGCGGTCATCGCGCCGTCCGTTCCGGTCGGCGTCGCGGCCATCGTCATGCTCGCGGCGAGCACCTTCGCCGCCCTGATGCTGTTCGAACTGGTTCAGCGACGCCACGCGAATCGAACCTGACTTCCGACGCAAACCCATCCCGCTTGGGCACAGAGAGTCACACAGCGTCGGAAACCGCGGAGAGCAAATCGTCCGGGGAGACGACCGTCGCTCGCTCACAGAGCGCCCGGTACCGCACCGCCGCATCGCTCCCGGCGTAGTTTCGCTCCTCGAAGGGACGTTCTTCCACGACGACGACCGATTCGGCGTCGGCGACGGCTTCCAGATTCGCCACGTTGCCCGCCCCGATTTCCACGTCGGCGAGGACGGTCACGTCGGCCGAACGGATCCGGCGTTCCACGGCGGCATGCGCGTCCGCCCCGATGGGTGCGAAGGGTTCCTCCGTCACCGTATCGAGTCCGAGTAGCCGTGCGGTTTCGAGGTCGGAATCGCCCTCGTTCAGCACGCCGACGGACACCTCGTACCCCGCCGCGGAAAGCAGATAGAGGAGACGCGAGACCGTTCCGCCGCCCCCGACGACGTGAACTCGACCGCTACTGGCGTCCGCACCGTCCTCACCGTTGCTTCCGGCAGGTCGCTCGGGCAGTGCCGTCACGTACGTCGAACCGGTGACAGGGTGTCGGGAGACGACTGCGCGGGCGTCGAACGCTTCGCGGAGCGTTTCCTCTTCGAGGACGGTCGTGGGCGAACCGCTGGCGAGTACCGACCCGCCCGCGAGGAGCAGGAGTTCGTCGCAGTAGTGGGCGGCGAGGTTCAAATCGTGAATCGCGGCGACGACGGTTTTCCCGTCCGCGACGAGTTCGCGGACGAGTTCGAACGTTCGGACTTGGTGATTGATGTCGAGGCTGGCCGTCGGTTCGTCCAACAGGAGGACCGGGGTGTCCTGTGCGAGCGCTCGCGCCAGCAACACGCGCTGGCGCTCGCCGCCGCTGACCTCGGTGATGGAGCGGTCGGCGAACGAGGACACCTCGGTTCGGTCCATCGCGCGCTCCACGATGTCCGTTCCCGTTCCCATGTCTATTCTCGCTTCCCCGTCCGTTCCCGTTTCCCCGTCCGTCTCCGCTTTCCCGTTCGTTCCGTCGTTTCGGGTCCCCGCTTCCCTGATTTCGCTTCCGAAGCGGGTTCGGTACGGGTTTCGACCCATCGCGACCACGTCGCGCACGTCGAAGTCGAACGAGAGCGAGGTGTCCTGTGGCACCGTCGCCACGCGGCGACTCGCGGCCTTCGAGGAGAGGGAACCGACGGCCTCGCCGTCCACGAGGACGCGACCCGAGTCGGGAGACAGAACGCCGTTCATCGCGCGGAGGAGCGTCGTTTTTCCAGCACCGTTCGGTCCGACCAGGCCGACGAACCGTCCGTCGTCGACCTCGGACGACACGCCGTCGAAGATTTCGGTGCCGCCGAGCGTTACCGAGACGTCCTCGATTCGAATCACAGCGAGCGCACCTCGCGTTTGCGGAGCAGGTAGAGGAAGAAGGGCGCGCCGAGGAAGGCGGTGACGATGCCGACGGGGAGTTCGGCCGCGCCGACGGCCGAGCGGGCGACGGTGTCGGTTGCGACGAGAAAGACGGCCCCGGCGAGCGCGCTGGTGGGGAGCAGGATCCGGTGGTCCGGGCCGACCAACAGGCGCATGACGTGCGGAACGACGAGGCCGACGAAACCGATGACGCCCGACACCGCGACTGCGGCGGCGGTGACGACGCTGGCGACGGTCAGCAGCAGGCGCTTCGTCCGCTCGACTTCGACGCCGAGGTTGTGGGCGTCCTCCTCGCCCAACAGGAGCACGTTGAGGTCGGCGGCGAACGCGAGGAGGACACAGAAGCCGAGGACGGCGACGGGGAGTGCGATCCAGACTTTCGTCCACGACGCGTTGTGGAGGTGGCCCATCAGCCACAACACGGCCTCGCGGAGGCTTCGCCCGCTTCGCAGAAGGAGGAAAGACACGACGGCCCCGAGGAGGGTCTGTACGGCGATACCCGCGAGGAGCAGGGTGGCGACGGGCGTTCGCCCGTTCTGCGTCGCCAGCAGGTACACCGCGAATGCCGCGACGATAGCGCCGCCGAACGAGAAGATCGGGAGCGCGAAGGGTATCGAAATCGAGAGCGCGATGGTCGCAACCGCGCCGACGGCCGCCCCGGAGGAGACGCCGATGATGGACGGGTCAGCCATCGGATTGCGGAAGAACCCCTGCATCACGACGCCCGCGGTGGCGAGGGCGAACCCGACGACCCCGGCGAGGGCGATTCGCGGCAGTCGAAGCCGAACGACGATGATTTGTGCGGTGTGGGGAACCGCGAAGGAGAAGAGGTGTCCGTACCGAAAGTCGAAGGTGGGAACGCCGACCGTCAATCCACCGGGTACGACGAGCGCCCGCGTTCCCAACCGAAGACCGGTCGGTATCGCGATCGCGTTGAGGATGGCCTTCCCGACGACGAGGGGCGAGAGCGACGTCGGACCGATGGCCGCGCTCACCAACACGACGGCGACGAGCGCCGCCGCCAATCCCGCACACCACGTCGTCACGCGCGTCCCGTATCGCATCTCTCTGAAAGTGAAGTTGCTTTAGATAAATATTTATTGAATACGGCCGACGCCCGATGTATGCGACACCTACTGCTGTCCGCACTGGTGCTCCTCGCCGCGACCGTCGGCTCCCTCGGGGTTGGCGTCGGCGCGGGCGTCGCCGGTGCGCAGGAGACCTGCTCGTTCCCGGTCACGAAGACCGACGCGACGGGCACGAAGGTCACGATAGAAGAGGAACCGAGCCGAATCGTCACGCTCTCGCCGAGCGCGGCCCAGACGATGTGGAAGATCGGCGGGAAATCGAAGGTCGTCGGCGTCTCCAAATACTCCGCGTACCTCGACGGGGCGAGCGCGAAAACGAACGTCTCGGGTGCCGGAATGACGGCGGTCGTTCCCGAGAAGGTCGTCTCGCTGAACCCGGACCTCGTTCTCGCGCCGAACGTCATCTCCGACGAGACGGTGAAAAAGCTCCGGAATGCCGGGCTGACGGTGTACAAGTTCCGCGAGTCGAAGTCCATCGACGACATCTACGCGAAGACCGAACGCATCGGCCGACTCACCGGCGAGTGCGGCGGCGCGAAGGAAACCGTCTCGTGGATGAAAGAGCGTATCGACACCATCCATCAGGCCGTCGAGGGCGAGGACAGCCCGAAGGTCATGTACGTCATGAGCGGCGGGTTCACCGCCGGGAAGGACACGTTCATGGACACCATCATCACGCAAGCCGGCGGGACGAACGTCGCCGCGGAAGCCGGAATCGAGGGGTATCAGCAGATAAGCAGCGAAGTCGTCGTCGAACAGCAACCCGAGTGGTTCATCGTCTCGGCGGGCGCGAAGGTCCCCGAGGACTACAGTGACACCCCGGCCGCGACGGGGAACAACACGGTCGCGCTGAACCCGAACTACGTGAGCCAACCCGCCCCGCAAATCGTCACGCCGATCACGAAACTGGCGAAGACGCTCCACCCGGAGGCGTACGCGCAGGCCAACGTCACCACGACGGCGGCAGACGAAACGGAAACGACCACGGACGCGATGGACTCGAAGACGACCACGACCACGCACGCCGCCACGACGACGCAGTCCTCCGGCCAACCCGGTTTCGGCGTTCCCGTCGCCATCGTCGCCGTCGCGCTGGTCGGACTGCTGACGCGTCGCGACTGAATTAGGGTTCGTTTAAATTTTCAACCTCCATTTTTACTTCTACAGGTCCCTCGAACGGAACCGTGGCGTCGAAATCGTCGTTCAGACGAAGTACGAGAGTCCAGCATCGACGAGGACCACGAACGCCAGTATCGACCCGGATGCGATGGTAAACGGACCGCCCCAATACACACCCGAAGCGGATACGGCGTAGTCGTAAACCACCCACAGACCGACGAGTAGACACGGGACGGCGAGCAGGCCGAGAACGATTTCTACCGGCGTTCGGGACGCTGACCGTAGTAGAACGACCAGTGCGAGAACGAACGGCAATCCGACGAGAACAGCTAGCGAAAGGGAATCATCGCTCATCAATGTACCACTCGCCAGAGACGAGAGCACCGCCGGAACGGGAATCGGATCGAGAATACCGACGACGAGGACGGCGACGACGAGTACCAATCCGGCGAGCACGTATGAGCTCACGCGAACCGCCCGGTGTGAAATAATGTCCATTCTTCTACCAGTCATCGATTCGTCTTTTCCACTTAAATCTACGTTTCGCCACTACCGAGGCCCGTTCCCGAAATCGGAATCATCGAATTCACGGTTGCAGTCCGCTGCAAGGGTTCCAGTTCGGCAGGGGCTCGACCGAGTGATGGGAGTGCCCCGTATCAACGGACGAACCACCCTCGGCGTGACACGAAAAGGCGTTTAACGCGGGACTGTGGAGAGGTAGGTATGGTCGAGATAGTCATCTGGCCCGCCTACATCGACGCGGCGTTGACCCGCGGCGAGGGGCGGCGGGTGCCCGAGCGGTCCGCCGTCGAGGACCCGACGGTGGACGAGATAGCCCGAGCAGTACAACAAGTCGGCTACGATACGGTCATCGAACGCGACAAGGCCTACTCCCGCGAGGGATGGGAAGCGCGTGGCCGGGTCTTGGTGCAAAACGCCGACGACTCCTCGAAGAACGACCTCATTCAGGCCGTCGCCGCGTACGTCACGGCCATGCGAAACTGATGCAGCGACTCGGACAGGTCGTTCGGACGGCCCAAGGACTCGCCATCGTTCGGTCGCCGAGCGAGGAGTATCCGAACATCGGAACGAACGTGGTTGACGAGGGACTGTCGACGGTCGGTCGAGTCGTCGACGTGTTCGGCCCCGTTTCGCGACCGTACGTGGCGGTGTCGCCGGACGAGGAAACCCAACTCGCGACACTCGTCGGATCGAAACTGTACGCCCGCTAGCGGTTTCGTGTACGGTTCGTGACCTACCAGTCGCCCGACGAACCCAAAACCGCAAAGAGGGGGCACTTCCTTCTCCGCGTATGGATACTCGAACGCGGGAGTTCGTCGCCTCCGGGTTCACCGTCGCCATCTTTCTGGCGGTGCAACTCGGCGCGTTGGCGCTGGTAGAGCCGTTCAAATCGGCGGGCTACCAGACGGTGGAGGACCCGTCGAACCCGACGAACAGCCTCGTCTACATCGGCGTCATCCTCGTCTTCACGGCGGGAATGTTGTTGGTCATCAAACTCGGCGTGGAGTGGATTCTCCGCGCCATCATCATCGTCACGAGCGGGATGCTCTCGCTCTACGTGTTCAGCGTGGTGATGCCGGACGTCGTAACCGTGACGCTCGGCGGAACGGCGTTCAACGTTGTCGCGTGGGGTGCCGCCGCGCTCGTTTCGGTCGCCCTCCTGCTCTATCCCGAGTGGTACGTCATCGACTCGGCGGGCGTCGTGATGGGGGCCGGGGCGGCAGGTCTGTTCGGCATCAGTTTCGGCCTGCTCCCCGCAATCCTCCTGCTCGCGGTGCTCGCGGTGTACGACGCCATCAGCGTCTACGGGACGGAACACATGCTGACGCTCGCCTCGGGCGTGATGGACCTGAAGATACCCGTCATCCTCGTGATTCCGCTGTCGCTTTCGTACTCCTTCATCGAGGACACGGTACAGGCCACGAGCGAAGGAGCGGTGAACGAGGACGAGGTGAACCAAGAAGCGATGGACGGCGGCGAGAACGCGGAACGCGAAGCGGTCGCCGAAGACCACAGTCGAGACGCATTCTTCATCGGCCTCGGCGACGCCGTCATGCCGACCGTGATGGTCGCCAGCGCGGCCTTCTTCTCTCCCGCCGAACCGCTCGTTTCGGGTCTCGCGCTCAACCTGCCCGCCCTGACCGCGATGGTCGGGACCCTCGTCGGACTGGTCGTCCTCCTCTGGATGGTCATGAAGGGTCGAGCACACGCCGGACTGCCCCTTCTGAACGGCGGCGCTATCGGCGGCTACCTCCTCGGCGCGTTGGCGAGCGGGATTCCGTTGTTGAAAGCGCTCGGGCTGTAACAGGACCGTTTTCGGACTTCTCACGCTTTCCGACCGACGAAACGGACAGGCTCACACCGTTCCTAGGTCGCCCATGACACGCACGCTCGACACCACGGTTCGGGTCGGCGTCCTGAGCTTTCACAACAGCAAGGAGACGAAGGCGATTTTGAACGCGGTGGAGGACCTCGGCTACACGCCCGTTTGGCTTCGAAAGCGAAACACCCGGATTCAGATAATCGGCGACGAACCGCGACTCGAACCGGACGTGGATATCGTCGTCAATCGACTGCTGTTGACGACCGCGGAGCATCCGCTCGAACTCCTCGAAATCGCCAACACGGTCGCCGGACTTCGCCCGATTGTCAACCCGCCGGACGCCGTGCTGACCGCGATTCACAAGTACGCGACTGCAGTCAGACTGTCGAACCACGGCGTCAAAACGCCGGATTCGTACCTCGGCCTGTCCGCCGCCACGTTCGCCGAGGGTCGGCGCTATATCGGTGGCCCGATGCTCCAGAAGGCCGGAATCGGTACGCACGGCGAAACCGCGTGGAAGATGGAGAAGAGCAAGCACCCGACGCCCGTCGTCGGCAACAGACACACGTTCCTCCAGCGGTTTCTCGACCAGGACGGGAGACAGTCCGACGTTCGGGTGTACGTCATCGGCGACGAGATCGCGGGCGCGATGCGTCGGTCGGCCCCGAACGGCGACTGGCGAACGAACGTCGCACGGGGCGGGACGCCCGAGGACGTGACGGACGACCTCCCGAAGGAAGTTCGGTCCATCGCTCGGGACGCGACGCGCGTCCTCGGACTCGACGTCGCCGGCGTGGACGTGATGGAGTGGAACGGGGACTGGTACGTCCTCGAAGTCAACCCGACCGCAGGGTTTACCGGACTCTTCCGTGCGACCGGGAAAAGCGCGGCCCCGTTCATCGCCCGCTACGCAATCGAACGGGCCGGGGGTGACGTTTCGTCCGAGCGGGTCGACGAGGTTTCGCGGACGCTGGACGACTCGATTCCCGGTTGTAAGCCCGACGATTCGAACGCGGCCGACGCACGGCGAACGGTCGGCTACACGGAGTGGGTGACGGTCAACGGAACCCGCGACGCGGAGTCGACCATCGCCAAGGCGGACACCGGCGCGACCCGAACCAGCATCGGCATCGACCTCGCGTCGCGGATCGGCGCGGGTCCCATCAGGAGCAGCGCCGCCGTGAAGTTCGGGAGCGCGAAGACGCGCCGAACGCGGCCGTTAGTCGACGTCGACATCGGAATCGGAAGGAACTGGCACCGGGTCACCGCCAGCGTCGAGGACCGAAGTCACATGCGCCATCACATCATTCTCGGGCGTGACGTGCTCGCCGACTATCGCGTCGATATCCGTCGCCGTGCGAAGGAGGAGTGAGTTCGTTTCCGGCCGAAGGAGGTTTCCGTTTACTCGACTCACGAACGAACGATGCCAGACACCGGTACCGCGACCATCGTTTACGACGACCCGGATGGAGAGGTAATCGAACGAGAAGTCGAGAACGACGACATCGTCTACTTCGACGACCATTGGCTCCTCAAAGTCGGCGTAAACGACGAGGGCGACGACATCGTTCGACGGGTTCCGCGCGAGCGGGTCCACTACGTCGAGCGCTCCATCGACGAACTCGAAAAGAAGGTCGAGAGCGCCGTCGAGAAGGCGAAAGAGCAGTTCGGGTGGTCGGTCTAACCCCTGCCACCACACCTATCGATACGGCCCTCGTGGGTTTGTCGTATGCTTTCGAGCGTGAAAAACGGATTTATAGGCGGACTTTTCAGCACCGTCGTCATGACGGCGTTTCGGGAATCGGTCTCCCTGTCGTATCCGCCGACGGGGAAGTTCCTCGCGAAATATCTCGGCGGCGAACCGAACGACCACACGATCGGTGCGATAGCGCTCCACCTGCTGTACGGCGGCTTCGCCGGATGCCTCTTCTCGGTTCCGTTCGGTGAAGGGTCCAACTCGGCACTCGACACCGAGACGGAGGGCCTCATCGCCGGTCTCGGCTACGGACTCCTGCTCTCGGTGTTCGGCGAGCGAGTCATGCTCGGCCGGTTGGTGGGCGTCTCGCTCGAAGAGGACGAATCCACGATATTCCACGCCGGGCACGCGATGTACGGCCTCGCGCTCGGCGCGTGGATCGGCTCACGGTCGTGAACGGAACTGCACCGCTACTCTCCGGTCAGCGCTTCGCTCGCCGGTGAGAGCGAAATCGTCGAGCCGAGTCCCTCATCGCGTGCCTTCTCGTAGAGCATGTACGCCGCGGCGACGGTTTCGATGCCGGTTCCGCCGCTGTCGAAGACGGTGATTTCGTCTTCGGATTCCCGTCCCGGTTTCTCGCCCGCGACAACCTCGCCGAGTTCGGCGTGGATGTGATCTTCGTCCACCGCGCCGTCTTCCATCGCGGCGAGGAACGACCCGGCGTCCCGCGTCGCTCGCTCGCGGAGGTCGGGAACGTACGTGGCGCGTTCGACCGTCTTCGCGTCGAGTTCGCGCTTTTTCGGGTGATATTGGCCCATCGCGGTGACGTGCGTTCCGTCTTCGAGGAGGTCCCCGTCGAACACCGGTTTGCTGGCCGTCGTCGCGGTGATGACGATGTCCGAATCCTCGACGGCCGCGGCGCTGCTGGCGACGGCGGCGACGGACGCCGAGAGCGCCTCGTTCATCTCGGCGGCGAACGACTCGCGGCTTTCCTTCGTCGGCGAGAAGACGGAGACGGTTTCGATGTCGCGGACGGTCACGGCGGCCTTGAGTTGCCCGCGTGCCTGTGCGCCGCTGCCGATGATGGCGAGGGACGTCGCGTCCTCGCGGGCGAGGGCGTCGAGGCCGACGGCCCCCGCCGCGCCCGTCTTGAAGGGATTCATGCTCGCCCCGTCGATGAGCGCGAGCGGTCGCCCGCTCGCGGCGTCGAACAGCGGCGTCATGAACCACGCGTCGCCCGCGCCGAAGCCTGCGGAGTACATGTACCCCCCCATCGCGCCGGTTTCCGGGAGAATCGCGGAGTAGCCGGTCAGCATCCCCGCCGGGTCGTCGTTCACCAGCGTCGTTCGGGGTTTCGCGGGCGCGCCCTGTCCTCGCTGGCGATAGCCGTCACGGACGGCGTCGACGAATTCGTCCATCTCGGCCAATCCAGCAACGTCGTCGCTCGTCAAAACCAGCGTCTCGGTCATGACTCACACAACGGATGCCAGCGACAAAACCGTTGAGGGACGGAACGGAGGAAAGTGAGAAACGGATGACGGGACGCGGGAAAACGGACCCGACGGTAGAGGGAGTGTGTCGAAGGGTCGAAAACGGAACGAAGAGCGAAAGGAGAAGAGTGGAAAGGAGTGGAGAAGAGTGGAAGCCGAATTAGTCAGCGGAGTTGACTGGCGTGGACGACTGTGGATTCGGTGCGGGCGCTTCGTCGACGGGTCCGTTCACGAACAGCGCATGTCCGATGAGGAGGACCGAAACGATCGCTCCGAGCGGAACTGCGGTGGTCAGTGCGAGTCCGGCAACACTGAACGCTCCGGTGACGCCGACGAGTGCGAGCGGGATCAGTCCAAGAATGAGGTCGTAGTATCCAGTCATAATGTATTCTATAATATGCGGGGTAGGTATATAACTGTTTCCCATAGGAAAAGCAGCTGTTTCCTGTATGACTTGAGAATGCTCTCGGGAATCTACGGATTAAATACCCATAACTTATGAGGATCCATTCGGGATACAGGGTCTGAAACGCACGAATACGCCACGATAAACGGAAGAGATAATGCCCAGTAGTAATCCTTCGATCGGAGCGAATCGTGTCAACGGCAACCGTGATACCGGTTGACAGAATATTCCGGGGTGAAATTACCCTGAATAATCAGGCGCTCGCGTCCGACGGTGGGCGGAGGAACAGCGCACCGACCGCCGCCACGATGGCGAGAACGCCGCCGACGAGGAAGGCGACCGTCCAACTCGTCGCCGTGACGAGGAAGCCCGCCACCGCCCCGCCGAACAGCCCGCCCCACATCTTCCCCGAGTAGAGGAGCGCGTAGTTCGCCGAGGAGTGTTCCCGGCCGTAGTAGTCGCCCACGACACTCGGAAACAGCGTGTACTGCGGACTCCAGAAGAACGTGGCCACGATGACGGCGAAGATAAATCCGATGTTCGACCCTGCGCGTGCGAACCAGACGACCGCGAACAGGCCGACCCCACAGAGGAAAAAGGACGCCGCCATCGCCTTCTCGCGGTCGAGGCGGTCGGAGGCGTCCCCGACGAGCAGGCGACCGACGCCGCCCGCGACCGGCAACACCGTCGCGGAGACCGTCGCGATTATCGCGGCCAAATCGAGGTTCTCGGCGAAGGAGACCACCTTCGCGGTCAGCATCAACCCCGCCCCGCTAGCGCAGACGAACATGACGTACATCACCCAGAACTGCCACGTCCCTGCCATCTCGCGCCACGTGTACTGCTTCCCCGTGGCCACGTTCGACTCCGAATCCTCGTCGCCCCCGTCGGCGGTCGCTTCCAGCCATCCCTTCGGCGGGTCCCGAAGCACCACCGCGCCGACGAGAATTCCGATACCGATGAGCAGACCCATGTTCCGGAGGACGCCGGAGTAACTCGACGCCGTCGCGTTCGCCCGGACGTAGGGAACGACCAACGCGCTCCCGCCCGCGAAGGCCATCGTCCCGAGTCCGGTCGTCAGACCGCGCCGGTCCGGGAACCACTTGAGCGCGGTGTTGACCGCGACGGTGTAGACGATGCCGACACCTATCGCGCCCAGCGAATAGAGGACGTACAACTGCCAGACGCTCGTCGCACGCGACAGGCCGATATACCCCCCGCCGGCGAGGATTCCGGCGAGCAACGTCAACGCGCGCGGGCCGTGTCTGTCGCGCCACCATCCGACCGGAAACTGCGACCCCGCCTGAAAGATGACGAAGAGGGTGAACACCGCACCGAGCGCCGCTGGTTCGATCGAGAGATTGTCCGCCATGGGCGAGCGGATAGACGACCAGACGTACTGGTAGGGGCTGACGAGCCCCATCATCACGACGGCGGCGGCAACCTGCCACCATCTGGAGAAGCCGAGCACGTCTTTTGCACGTGCAGAATAATCGATATCGGTAGTACTCATGGCGAAACGGACCGACCGGAGGTCAATCAGGGTTGTGTTTGAGGAAACCCGCGTAGGTTTATAATGGAATGCGAACAATTATCGGCTATGGAGGCGAGAAAATCGTATTTCGTTGCGTGCGCGCTCGTCCTCGTTTCGTTCGTCCTCAGCGCGTACTACTACCCTCGGATGCCCGGACAGATGGCGACCCACTGGAACGCGAACGGCGTCGCCGACGGGACGATGCCGAAACTGTGGGGCCTATTGTTCCTCCCGACGCTGACCGCCGGACTCCTCGTCCTGCTCGCCGCGATTCCGCGAATCGACCCGCTCCGGGAGAACATCGCGGCGTTCCGTGAGTACTACGACCTGTTCATCGTCCTGTTCACGGCCTTCATGCTCTACGTCCACCTGCTGGTCATCCTGTGGAACCTCGGCTACCGGTTCGACTTCACGATGGTCCTCTCGCCGGCCATCGGCGTGCTGTTTTACTTCGTCGGCGCGCTGATGAGCCACGTCCAGCGCAACTGGTTTATCGGGGTCAAAACCCCGTGGACGCTCTCGAACGACGACGTGTGGAAGAGGACACACAGACGCGCGGGGCCGCTGTTCAAACTGGCGGGCGTCATCGCCGTCCTCGCCGCCTTCGTCCCGCGTTACGCCATCTACTTGATGGTCGGGCCGGTTCTCCTCATCTCCGTCTGCCTCACGCTATACTCCTACGTCGAGTATCGACGCGTCACCGCCTGAACGCAACTCCTCAGTCGCCGCCGTGGGCGATGACCTCGTCGGGGCGGATTTTGAGGAGGACTCGCGCCGTTTGAATCTCGGGTTGATACTCGTCGCCGACGTATCGTCGCGAGAGTTCGTCGATGTGTTCGCGGGCGTCGTCTTCGGTTATCTCGTCCACCTCGCCCAGAACGGAGAGCGCACGATAGCGGTCGTCGGGGTCCGTCATCCCCATTCCGACCTTCGGGTTCTCCCGTACGTTTTTCTCCTTCCGCCGGCCGCGCTCGGTGTTGACCAACACCCTGTCCTCGTCGGCGTCGTAATCGACCCACACCGGCGTCACGTGCGGCAGTCCCTCCGGCGTGAGCGTGGCGAAGTACGCGAACACCGGTTTCTCGAACAACTCCTGAAATTCCGCTGGGATGGATGACATCACGGAACCCACAGTCGGGAAGCACTTCACGCTACGGGCCACGGGAGAGGAGAGGTGAGTACGACTCGTAGAACAGGGAAGTCCGAGTTACAGCGCGTCGGAGGCGACGCCCGCCACGAGTCGCCAGACGGTCATGAAGAGCAATCCGAAGCCGAGCACGACGAGAACGAAGGTGAGCGGCGAATCGCCGTGGAAGAACGACGTCGCACGGAGGCCCGCCCCGATGAGCGCGGCGATGACCCACGTCCCGTCCGCGAACAGCACCGAACTGCGGACCGACTGGCGCGCGCGTGAACTGTACAGTCCGACGACGAGCGACGCGATTATCCACCCGATGAGGAACGGCGCGACCGTCCCGGCGAAGTGGGCCGGACTCGCGAGGATGTTCTCGTTGTGTCGCATCGCTCCGATTCCGAGGAGGACCACCAACACGATCACGTCGCCGATGACCAGTCCTGCCGTGGTTGACGAGCGGTCGAACCGTCGGGTGCCGAAGGCACTGCTCATGCCCTCGAATTGGACCGCCGGGGTTATGGCGTTCCCGATGTGCGCTTCACGCCGGCCACGGTGTAATCGAATCCGCGGTTCCGAACGCGCGGGACGAGGCCCGCCGCGTCCAACTTTCCCACCAGCGCCTCGGGCGTGAAGAACGTCGAGTCCATGCCCATCAGGTGTTCGCCGCGGACGACGAACCACCCGCGAATCGTCGCCGGATTGTATTCGCGGACGACGACCACGCCGCCCGGACGAAGGATTCGCTCGACTTCCGCGAGCGTCGCGTCCGGGTCGCCGATGTGATGCAGGGCGTCGGAGATGACGGCGGCATCGACGGATTCGCTCGCCAGCGGAAGCCTCGTCGCGTCGCCGCGAACGCAGGCCAGACCCCGAGCGTGGGCCTGTGCGAGCATTCCCGCCGACGCATCGACCACGAACCCCTCGTCCACGTCGAACGCTCGAACCGCGCGGCCGGTGCCGCCCGCGATATCGGCGACTCGTACTATCGGACGTTCGGCCTGAGCGAGTCCTTCGCGGAGGACGTCGGAGTCGGAGTCCGACGAGAAGTAATCGTAAAACCGTGCGATACGGTCGAAGTGTGCGATATCGCCGTCGGCGTAGGACATACCGGACGAACGCGCGCTACCGCATAAAATCCGGCGGGAACCGACACCCGTTCGCCCCGACCGGCCCGATGGATGGATATGTGTCGCGTCGAAACCACGGGGCATGGAGTACGCGGTACTGGGGTGGCCGGACGACGGGCCGAAACTGCGCCTCGACTACGAACGGTTCAGCTACGCGGGCAAGTTCGTGATGTCGAACACGGGGAAGGCAGTCGCCCGCGCGTCACGGCCCGAGGAACGCCCGTCCGTCGACTTCGGCGACGAATCGGTCGTCGCGGCCACCGCGTTCAACGTGGACCGCACCGACGACGGGACGGTGTGGATTCGCTACGTGACGGTCCACGCCGACCGGCGCGGCGAGGGAATCGGCTCCGAACTCGCTCGGTTCACGACGGAGCGCGTTCACGACCGAGGATTCTCTCGGGTGAAAATAGCGGTAAACAACCCCTACGCGTATCAGGCGCTCTATCGTGCGGGGTTCGGCTTCACGGGCGAGGAGACCGGCCTGGCCGAACTCGTCCTCGAACATCCGAAACCGGACGAAGAGCGCTATCAAGACGGGTTGAATCACTACCGGGAGCGTGACCTGTCGCCGGGGGAGGAAGCGTTTCTGGCGATGAAGGAAAACGAGCGTCCCCCGCGGGGCTGAAATGGGTAGACCGTGCCTGATTCGGTCGGCCACAGTTCTCACGCCCCTTGCCGTATTCATTCAGTCGTTAACGACCAATTAACGAAGATAGTGTATCCCTTCTCGTATCGCAATGAGAGACGATAGAAGACGAATACTCGGCGTCATCGGGGCGGGGCTGTCGGTCGGGGTCGCCGGTTGTTCGGCGTTTTCGATGGACGACGGCTCCGGTTCGACGAGTGAACGAACCGGCGATGAAGCAGAAACGACCACGGATCGGTTTGCCCCGACGACTTCGACCGAGGACGAAGGCGAAAACGGGACCGACTCGGAGAAGACCCTTCCGGAGAAAATCGAACCGTCGCCCGAGGCGTATCGGTCCGTTCCGCTTCCGAGCGAGCCGAGCGAACACGCGTACGCGACGATGGGATCGGACGATGCATCGGTGACGGCGGAGTTTTACGGCGCGTGGAAATGCCCGTACACGCACGATTTCGTCATGAACTTCCTACCGACCCTCATCGAGGAGTACGTCGAACCCGGCGACGTCGCCATCGAGTTCCACGCCGTCGCATACGAAGACGGCGAGGGGTTCCACGGCCCGGACGAACCGCGCGCAGCGCGCACCGGACTGGCCATCTGGAACGAGGACCCGAAGGCCTACTGGACGTTCTTCGGCACCATGTTCAAAAACCAGGACCGTTCGTCGGGGTGGGCGTCGATGGAGACGCTCGCTCGTATCGCAAAGAAAGCGAAGGTGAGCAACCTCTCCGAGATCGCCTCGCAAATCGAGGCGGGGGACTACCAGTCCCAAATCGAGAAGACGATGGACCAATTCCACGGACTCGGGATTTCGCACGTCCCGCGAATCGTCGTCGGCGACACGGTGACGGCGCCGACGGTCAAACCGAAGAAGACGAAAGCACAACTCGACGACGCGCTCGGAAAGGGGTCGGATTCGGACTCCGAAACGACCACGACCACGGAGACGACGGACGACGGGTCCGACACCACGACGGACGAGGACGGAACCACCTCCACCACGACGAGCGATGACGGCGGTTCCGATACGACGACCAATACAACGACCGACGGAACCACCTCGACGACGACCACGAGCGACGACGGGAGCACGACGACGAGCAACGAGACAACCACGACGAGTGACGGGACGACCACGACGAGCGACGGGACGACCACGACGAGCGACGAAACGACTACCACGACGACGGATTCTAGCGACTAGTCCAAAACCGATACCGCTCCACAGGTTCTCGATTTCGTCCGGTTTTGTCCCCGCCCGCGGCATCGAAGACGGAGGCTTAAACCCTCTCCTCCCGTAGCATCGGCAAATGGGAAACTCCGCACTTCGACAGCTGGCGTCCCTCGAAGAGATCAGCTTCGACGACATCGAGGGGTCGCTCGTCGCCATCGACGCGCACAACTGGCTCTATCGGTATCTCACGACGACGGTCAAATGGACGCGCGACGAGGTGTACACCACGGATGACGGCACCGAAGTCGCCAACTTGGTCGGCATCGTCCAAGGCCTGCCGAAGTTCTTCGAACACGAATTGACGCCGGTGTTCGTCTTCGACGGACACGTCGCGGATTTGAAAAGCGACGAAATCGAGGACCGGCGCGAACAGCGCGAGAAACTGGAGGAGCGATTGGAGGAGGCTCGCGAGGAGGGCGACGCCATCGAAGTCGCACGCCTCGACGCACACACCCAGCGACTCACGCCGGTCATTCAGGAAACGACGCGGGAACTCCTCGACCTGTTGGACGTGCCGGTCATCGAGGCACCGGCGGAGGGTGAGGCTCAGGCGGCACACATGGCCCGGACGGGAACCGTCGATTATGCCGGGACGGAGGATTACGACGCGCTCCTGTTGGGCGCACCGCTCACGCTTCGCCAATTGACCAGCAAGGGGGACCCCGAACTGATGGACTTCGACGCGACGCTGAAAGAACACGACGTCACGTGGGAACAGTTGGTCGACATCGCCATCCTCTGTGGCACCGACTTCAACGAGGGCGTCTCGGGCGTCGGCCCGAAGACGGCGCTCAAAGGCGTCAAGGAACACGGGGACCTCTTCGGCGTCCTCGAAGAGCGGGACGCCTACATCGAGAACGTGGACGTCATCCGGGGCATGTTCCTCGACCCCGACGTGACCGACGAGTACGAGTTCGATCCGGAGATGGACCCGGACATCGACGCGGCGCGCGAGTACGTCACCGAGGAGTGGAAGGTCCACGGGGAGGAGGTAGAACGCGGGTTCGAACGAATCGAGGAGAGCATCACCCAGACCGGCCTCGACCAGTGGACGTAGGGCCGGTACGTTCAGGGAGTTCGAGAAGGTACGGTCGATGATGGCCGACAGGATGCTCGAACCGAACGAGATAGCGGAAGGGATGGTAGTCACGTTCGACTGGTCCCCGGAAAAATCGGGGAGCGGCGGAACCGTCGAAGGGAAAATAACGCGCGTGTGGCGACCGGAAAACGACGTTCAGGAGTTCACGGTCGAGGAGGACGACGAAACGGTGTGGAACGTCTACACCGAATACCGTCGCCCGCCGGTCGAACGCATCGACCTGTCGGGAGACGGCGATACCGAACCGGACGCCGAGACGGTCGGGCGACTGGACGAAATCGCTCGCTCTTAAGTCGAACCGCAGCCGTCCTCGAACCCCTCGTCTTTTGGTCGCGCACGGGAAACGGGTTCCCATGAACGCGAACGAAGTCGCCGAACTCATCGAATCCGGATTGGACGACGCCGACGTGACCGTGAGCCATCCGCGCGGCGTTCACGACGAAGACCACCTCGCCGCGACCGTCGTCTCGCCCGCGTTCGACGACAAGACGCTGGTCGAACAGCACCAGATGGTGTACGACACGCTCGGCGATCACATGACGACGGACATCCACGCGCTTGAACTGAAGACCTACACGCCAGAAGAGTACGACGCGCGATAAAGTAGCCCGAGCGAATACGGGTCCGGAACCGGCGAGCCAGTTCAGTGGCTCGGAAGCGCCGCTTCGCGGTCGAGACGTCGATTCCGAAGCGCGATTCCCGTGTCGGAGTCGAAGAGGTGAATCGCGTCCTCGGGAATCCGAGCGACGACTTCGTCTCCCGCTTCGATGGTTCGCATGCCGCTCAGCGTGGCGACGAACGGCTCTCGCTCCTCCATCAATTTCGCTTCGCCCTCGCCCACGAACTGGAGGTAGACGTTGTTTTCGTTGCCCATCGGTTCGACCACGTCCACGATCGTTTGGAATTCGTGGTCACCGCTCCCGCTGGCGACGAGTTCGACGTCCTCGGGGCGGACGCCGAACGTGACGTGCTCCGCGTCGCCGAGTTCGTCCGCCGTCTCGGATGACAGCGGATACTCGAATCGCTCGCCGACGAGTACGTCCCCGTTCCGAGTCGTTTCGAAGAAGTTCATCGACGGTTCCCCGATGAACCCGGCGACGAACCGGTTCGCCGGTTGGTGGTACGCCTCGATGGGCGTTGCGACCTGTTGGAGTTTCCCGTCGTTCAGGATGGCGATTCGGTCGCCCATCGTCATGGCCTCCGTCTGGTCGTGCGTGACGTACACCGTCGTCACGCCGAGGTCCTCCTGCAACCGCTGGAGTTCGGTGCGCATCTGCGACCGAAGCTTCGCGTCGAGGTTCGACAGCGGTTCGTCCATCAGGAACACCTCGGGGTCGCGGACGATGGCCCGGCCGAGCGCGACGCGCTGTTGCTGACCGCCCGAGAGCTCACCCGGCTTGCGGTCCAGCAGGTCCGAGATTCCCAACATCTCGGCGGCGTCGTCGACCGTTCGTTCGATCTCGCTATCGGGCATGTTCGTCGATTCTTCCAGCCCGAAACTCATGTTCTCCCGTACCGTCATGTGCGGATAGAGCGCGTAGGACTGGAACACCATCGCGATGTTGCGCTCCTGCGGCGGAACGTCGTTCACCGTCGTCTCGCCGATCGAGAGGCGACCGTCCGTAATACTCTCCAATCCGGCGATCATGCGGAGCGTCGTCGATTTGCCGCAGCCAGACGGGCCGACGAGGACGAGAAACTTCCCGTCGTCGACGTCTATCGAGAGGTCGTCGACCGCGACGACGTCGTCCCCGCCGGACTGTCCAAACACCTTCGTCAATCCATCGAGCGTTAACTTTGACATATTTCCTCCATCGTGTTCGTTTGCGTATCGATCGTCATTACGTTGCGACCCCCTTGGCGAACTCCTCGCCGAACGCGATGTAGACGAGGAGCGTCGGAATCGCGGCGATGAGCGCACCAGCCATTCGGAGCGGGAATACCGTCCCGGACAGCGATTCCCCGAGACCCGAAAGGATGAGGACGACCGGTGCCGCGGAACTACTCGAACTCGACACGAGGATGAGCGCGAACAGCAGGTCGTTCCATATCTGCGTGAACTGGTAGATGAGCGTCACCGCGAACATCGGCGTCGAGAGCGGCAACACGATTCGCAGATAGATGCGTCCGAAACTCGCGCCGTCGAGTCGGGCGGACTCTATCATCTCGGTGGACATTCCCTGATAGTAGCCGCGGAACAGCAGCGTACAGATGGGGATCCCGTAGGCCACGTGCGTGACGATCAGTTTGACGAGCGCCGAGTGTTCGGACGTGAGGAACGGAAGCGACCACATCGGCGCGAGCATCTCCTCGACGGGGATGTAGTTCCAGAACTCCGAGAGCGGAACGAGCACCGCCTGATAGGGGATGAAGATTCCCGCGATGAACAGCGCGAGAATTCCCGCCTGCCCCTTCCAGTTTATCTGGGTCATCCCGTACGCCGCCAGGCTTCCGAGCAGCGCCGAGAGAACGGTCGCCGGAACGGCGAACAGGAAGCTGTTCACGAGACCGCGACCCAGCGCCGAGATAGCGACCGACCAGTACTTGGTGGTGAATCCGTCCGGTCCGGGCGGGAGGAACGGAACCGTCCGAGAGACGGCCGAGTTCGTCTTCAACGAGGTGACGAGTCCCGTCTCTATCGGGACGAGGAAGAACGCTACCAGAGAGACGAGAACGCCGTACAGCAGAACTCGCCGCACGTCCAGATCGAACAGCCACGCCGCGATATCTCCCCGGCGCGATTCGGTTGTGTGTGATTGATTGCTCATAGGTTACCGTGTCTGTATTGGTTGATGAGGTACGGACCGATGATGCCGAGCGCCAACAGGAACAACATGATGGCGATGGCGGACCCGTACGCCCAGTGTTGGTTTCGGAACGCTTCCCGGACCATCTTCGTCGCCAGAATGTCCGACCCGTTCGGGGGCAGAAAGCCGCCGACGAGCGAGTAGAGGAAGTCGAAGGCCTTCAGCGCGAACACCATCAGGACGACGGCAGCGCTGATGACCGCGTTCTTCAACTGCGGGATGATGACCCGCCAGTACATCCGCAACGTACTCGCGCCGTCGACTTTGGCGGCCTCGTAGTGCTCGGTCGGAATCGCGCGGAGCGCCGCCAGGTACACCACCATGGCGTAGCCGCTGAACTGCCAGACCAACGCAAAGACGACGGCCCCGAGAACGAGTTGCGGGTCGCCGATCCACTGGTACTGCCCGAGGCCGAACGTTCGGAGGACGATGTTGACGATGCCGTTCTGGTAGTTGTACATCCACAGCCAGAACTGCGCGGTCACGACGAACGAGAGGCTGAACGGCAACAGGTAGATGGTTCGGAACGTGTTCTCGAATCGAATCTTCCGATCCACCAGGATCGCCATCACGAGGCCGACGACGAGACAGGCCCCGGTGAACGCGAGCAGCAACACGAACGTGTGTACCGTCGCGGAGATGAATCCGGGGTCGTTGAACGCCTGCGTGTACATCTCGAAGTCGAGATGGCCGTAGTCGACCGAACCGAACCCCTGGTAGTCGGTGAGGGAAATGATGAAGTTCCAACCGATAGCGCCGTACACGAAAAACCCCATCAGCAGGAACGGCGGGAGCCAGAACGGAAGCGACCCGACGAAATCCTCGCCGAGGTACGCACGGAGACCCGACCGCGAACTCGACTCGGTCGCGGTTGCGGTACCACCGTCGGTTCGGACGGTCCCGGTATCACCAGTTACCCGTCGTTTGACGCGTCGTATTGTGTTACGCATGGAAAGAGTGGTCGGCTGATTAGCCCTGAACCTTGTCGATCATTGCGTTCGTCGCGGCGTCGACGTTGTACGGCCCGGAGAAGTTGCTGGAGATGACCTCCTTGAGGCTAGTGAGCGTCTCCGGTTCGACGGCGAGACCGTGTGCAATGGTGGGTGGCCGGTGTTTCGCGTTCTTGAAGTCCTCGATGGTCTCCGTGAGATACGGTCCGAACTCGTCGGTACTGACGTCCTTCCGGGTCGGGATGGACCCTTTCCACTTGTTGTACGCGACTTGCGCATCCTTGCCGCCGACGAAGCGCATCCACTCCTTGGACTTCTTCGGGGACGGATTGTTGCTCGGGTAGAGGAACGCGTCGATGTGCAGCGTGTACATCCCTTTCGTGCCCGGGTACGGGACGAATCCCCAGTCCTCGTTGTACTTCAGGTCCTCGGACTTGTACGCGCCGGCGACCCAGTTACCTTGGTGGATGAACGCAGCGTCGCCGCTCATGATCTTCTGGTTCGCCTCGGTGAAGCCGATGGTGGAGGCATCCTCGTTGGTGTACCCCGTTATCATCTCCTTCGTCGTTTCGAAGGAGCTTTTGACGGCGGATTTGGGGCCCTTTCCGTTGACGTAATCCATGTACTTCGAGTAGCCGCTCTGTCCGAGCATGTTCACGGCCCAGAGCTGAAGCGTCGGCCACGTGTTCTTTCCGCCGAGCGCCATCGGTGCGGCGTCGGTCTTCTGTTTGACCTTGTCCATCGCGTCGACGAGCGCTTTCGGGCTGTCGAGCGATTTCGGGTCGACACCCGCCTTTTCGACGACGTTAACGTTGTAGAAGAGACAGTTGAGGCGGTGGGAACCGATGGGAACCGCGCTCATCTTATCGTTATATTTACATTTATCCACGGCTTCCTTGACATGTGACGATTTCAGGTCGGCTTCCTCCCACACGTCCTTCTCGATGTTGCCGAGGGCACCCTCGTACTTGATGAGGTTCTTGCCCGGCCAGTTGGCGAACGCACTCGGCGGGTTGTCGTTCCGGAGACGTTTGGCGACGACGGCGTCGAGGTTCTCGTTACCACCGCCCCCGATGGGACGGAAGTTCGTCTCCATGTCAGAATGACTGTCTTTGAAGGTACTTGTGAGGTTGTTGACCGCTTTTTTCCCGTCACCGCCCGTCCATCCGTGCATCACTTCGAGCGGTTTGTCGGTCGATTCATCGCCGCTTCCACCGCTTCCACCGCCGAGACATCCTGCGAATCCGGCCATACCCGCCGCACCGATGAGACCGGTCGTTTTCATATAACTACGCCGTGACAAAGTATCTGATTCATTACCTTTCATACGTAACTATCATCCACGCCTACGTTTATCATTTGCCACGGGGTACTTAACCATTTTTCTATTACTTCTCTACCGAGTGAATATCTCATGTCGTACTTTTCCGCATTAATCCCTCTCCGATGAAACGAGGCGAAATCGGCCCCGTTTCGATGGGTTTTACGCCCGCCCACTTCCACCTTCCACACGCATGAGCGACGAGGATTATCGAATCGAGGAGGACAGCCTCGGGGAGATGCAAGTACCGGCCGACGCCTACTGGGGCGCACAGACCCAGCGCGCGGTCGAGAACTTCCCCATCTCGGGAATCACGTTCGGGCGGCGGTTCATCCGCGCGCTCGGAATCGTGAAGAAGGCCGCCGCGCAGGCGAACGAGGAACTCGGGATGATAGAGGAGGACGAGGCAGCGGCCATCGTCGAGGCCGCGGACGAGGTCATCGCGGGCGAACACGACGACCAGTTCCCGGTTGACATCTTCCAAACGGGATCCGGCACTTCCTCGAACATGAACGCGAACGAGGTCATCGCCAACCGCGCCGCCGAAATCTACGGGGAAGAAATCGGGGACCGCGTCATCCACCCGAACGACCACGTCAACTTCGGCCAGTCGAGCAACGACGTGATTCCGACCGCGATGCACGTCTCCGCGCTCGAAGCCCTCGAGAAGGACGTGCTTCCCGCACTCGACACCCTCCGTGAGGCGCTCGCGGAGAAAGAAGAGGAGTACGACGGCGTGGTGAAGACGGGCCGCACGCACCTGCAAGACGCCACCCCCGTTCGCGTCGGACAGGAGTTCGGCGGCTACCGCGCACAAATCGAGAAAGGTCTCGCGCGCGTCGACGACGTGCGAGCACACCTGAGCGAACTCGCGCTGGGCGGCACGGCGGTCGGGACGGGACTGAACACCCACCCCGACTTCCCCGCGCTCGCCGCCGACTACATCAGCGAGGAGACGGGTATCGAGTTCCGCGAGGCGGACAACCACTTCGAGGCGCAGGCCGCCCACGACGCGATGGCGGAAGCACACGGCGCGCTCCGCACCGTCGCTGGGTCGCTCAACAAGATCGCGAACGACCTTCGCCTGCTGGCGTCGGGGCCGCGTAACGGACTCGGCGAAATCGACCAACCCGAAAATCAGCCCGGCAGTTCCATCATGCCCGGCAAGGTCAACCCCGTCGTCGCCGAGGCCGTCAATCAGGTCCACAAGCAGGTCGTCGGCAACGATACCACCGTCGAGTACGGCGCTGCTGAGGGTCAGATCGACCTCAACCTGTACAAGCCCGTCCTCGCACACAATTTCCTCGAATCGGCGGAACTCCTCTCGAACGTCAGCGAGACGTTCGGTGACAAGTTCGTTCGGAAACTCGACGTGAACGCGGAACACTGCGAGGAGCAGGTCGAACAGAGCATGGCGCTCGCCACGGCGCTCAACCCGCACATCGGCTACGACAAGGCGTCGAAAGCCGCGAAGGAGGCGCTCAAGGAAGGGAAGACCGTTCGACAGGTCGTCATCGAGAAGGGCTACCTCGGCGAGGAGGAAGCGAACGAAATCATCGACCCCGAAGCGATGACGCACCGCGGCATCCTCGGACAGGACGAGTAGTCTTTCGGCCGTTTATCTCCCCGTGAACGCCGTTCTACGGGCTTGCGCGGCGCAACCGTCGGCATCGGCGAGGTGGGAACGATGCGAGCGACGGCGCTGTCGGCGTATTCGCATGATAAACGGTCGGTCGGAGTCGGTCCGAAAAAGGTCGAACCGGGTTAGAACAGGCTGGTGAAAAAGGACACGACGCCTTCGATGAGGGAGATGAACCCGCTCCAGAGCTTTCCGAAGAAGCCTTGGCTCCCGTCGGACGGCGGGGTCGTCGTCGTCTCCTTCATCGAGGTGGTCGTCTGTCCCTTTTGTCCCTTCCCCTCCGTCGTCTGCTGGGTGGTCTGGGTGGTTGTCTCCGCTTGACACCCTTTCGAAGAGATCGTGATGCCCTTGTTCATGTTCAGTTTCGTCCGCGTCGGGTTGTTTACGTCCCCCGACAACACCTCCCATTTCTTGATTTTGCCGTCGTACACGCCACCCTCACCCGCCAACACGGCCTGTTTGTTGAACTGCGGGTGGATGGTGAACTCGAAGTCGTTCCCCAGTCCGCGATAGACGGCACCGTCGGCGCGGCCTTCCTGCCACGTCCAACTGATGTTCGCGCTCGCGGTTTCCTTGCCGTTCCAGTTGCGATGTTTCGAGTAGTCGAACGTATCGCGGTTCGTCGAGGCGTCGTAGGAGTCGTCTTTGATGACGAACTTCCCTTTGACGGGAAGGTTGGTCATGCGGAACGTCACTGCGCCTCCCTTCCCCGCGTCGATCTTGTCGTGGATCATGACGAGGCTGAGTCCCTTCGGCCCCTTGTAGAGGAAGAGGATGCTGGTGTCCTTTCGTTGGAGGTTTTCCGTTCCGAAAGAGGCGTACTTGTACGACGACGGGTCGGTGTCCGGCGTTCGGTAGTCGTAATACTCTTGGATCGGCAGCCCCGACATCGACAGCGGTTCGATGGGGATACATTTGCCGTCTTGTTCGATGGAGAACTGGGCGTTGCTCCCGGATTGTGCACCTACCGACGAGACGCCTCCGAGTATGGCGGTCGAGGCGGCAGTCGCCTGAACGAATCGGCGACGGTTGATAGTGGGCGAGTTCTCGGTCATGCTGTCCACGAAAGGTACGATTTCCTGGGACCTTTGTTCCACGCCGACTGACTGAAATCAGCGCCAGCCGAACGAAACGGTAGGACGGCCGTACTCCCCCGGTAAGGGTGATATTCGGACACAGTAGGGTAGTCATTCTCTGACGGGGATCGACCCCGACCGGGGCGTGCGTTCGCCGGCAAACCGACCAGTACCCCACGCCTACTTTTATACCACGTCCTCCCCGTCGTGTACGTATGGAGACACTCAACCCCCGAATTCGCCTCGTCTGGTTCGTGAGCGTCCTCGTCGTCGCGACGCTCGTCGGCGGCGCACTCGCCGGGGTTCGTCGGTTTCTCGTCGAGTTCGCGCTCACCTTCGTCGTCGCCGCCGTCGCCGTCGCCGTACTCCTCGGTATCGCGTACATCGCGTTCAAATTCCGAGCGTGGCGGTTCGAAATCCGGGACGACGACCTCTACCTCGAACGCGGCGTCTTCACCCGCGTCACGACCGTCGTCCCCTTCGTTCGGGTGCAGCACGTCGATACCCAACGCGGCCCCGTGGAGCGACTCCTCGGCCTCGGAAGCGTCGTCGTCTACACTGCCGGGTCACGCGGGGCGGACGTGACGATTCCCGGACTCACGCCGGAACGGGCGAGCGAACTACAGGGTCGTCTTCGGAACCTCGCGGTCGAAAGCGAGTACGAGGACGCGGTATGAAGTTACATCCGCTCTCGCTTCCGTATCGAATGGTGGTTCGAGGGGGCCGCGTCGTTTCCACCGTCCTGTTCGTCGGGGTCGCCGCCGCCGGGGCGATAGAGTGGTTGACGCTCCGAACCCTCGCGGTCCTCCTCGTCGTCGTTCTGCTCGCCGTGATAGGGTGGGAGTTCGCCTACCACCGACGGTTCGAGTACGAACTCACCGACTCGTCGCTCGACATCGAGTCAGGCGTCGTCTCGCGACGACGGCGGGAGATTCCGCTCCGGCGGATTCAGAACGTGGACATCCATCGTAACGTCGTCCAACGCGTCGCCGGTATCGCCTCCCTCGGACTGGAGACGGCGGGCGGTGGCGAAACCGAAGCGAATCTCGAATACGTCGCCTACGAGGAGGCACGACGGCTCCAGCGGGAGATTCAACGCCGGAAGAACGGTGCGCCGGCATCGACGGGAACGGAAGCGGAATCCGAAACGCCCGACGAGGAAGTGTTGTACGAGATCAGTTCGGAGGATCTGCTGTTGCTTTCGGCCGTTTCGGTCGAACCGCGTGCCGTCGGGTTGGTGTTCCTCGTCGTTCCCTTCGTCATGGGCACGACGGACCTCGCAAGCGTGTCGTTCTTCATCGGATTCTCGCGCGTCCTGTTTTCCGCACTCGTCCTCTGGGTGAGCAGCGCGATGATAACCTTCGCGCGCCACTACGGGTTTCGGCTGACGCGCGTCGGCGACGAACTGCGGTACGAACGCGGCCTGCTCCAGCGCTACGACGGGAGCATCCCGCTCGACAAGATACAGACGCTCACGGTGCGGGAAAACCCCGTTATGCGACTCGCGGGGTACGCCTCGCTCTCCGTCGAGACGGCGGGCTACGCGCCCGGGCAGGGACCATCGGGCGGGTCCGAGGCGGCGGTTCCACTCGCCGTCCGAAGCCGCGTTCGCTCGCTCGCCCACTCGCTCGAACCGTTCGACGACCCGACGTTCGAGCGTCCGCCCCGTCGAGCGCGACGCCGCTACGTCGTCCGCTACGCTCTCGTGGCCGTGGTTCTCACGGGCATCGTCTACGGCGTGGACCGGTTCACGGGATTCGTCGATTTTTGGTACGCGCCGCTCGCGCTTTTGCTCCTCGCGCCCGTGGCCGGACACTTTCGGTGGAAACACCGCGGCTACCACGTCGGCGACGAACACGTCACGACGCGAAACGGGTTCTGGCGACGGACGACGCGCATCGTCCCCTACTACCGAGTTCAGACGGTCATCCAGCGGGAAACGCTCTTTCAGCGTCGGTGGTCGTTGGCCACGGTCATCGTCGATACAGCGAGTTCCACCGGCCTTCGAAGCACGGACGGCCACGCCGCGGACGTTGACGGGGACTATGCCGACGAACTCCGGGAACTGGTCGCCCGTCGGCTGAGCAGGCAGGTCAAACGCAGACGAAGCGAGCGACGGAGAGGAACGGACCGACGTCGAGCGGAAACAGTGGCGGACGGCGTGGACTCGCGTTCCGAGAACGATTGACTGCGATCCGCTATCGCTCGACGTCGGTCCCCGAGTCCGTCAGATCCTCGACGATGAAGACGATACGTTCTCCGGCGCCGTCCTCGGCGTTGACGGGTCCTCCGTTGACCGAGAGACGACGCCACTCACCCGTCGGTGTTCGGTACCGCATTCGAACACCGCGAACGGTCGTTCCGTCCTCGAAGACGGCCCCCAGCGGATGTCCGTTCTCTCCAAGAGGAGTACCGTTCTCGTCCGTCACCGTCCATTCGCGGGAATCGTAGCTTCGTCCCGTGATTTCTTCCTCCGGAAGCCCCAACATTTCGACCATCCGCTCGTTGACCCGTTCGATGTTCCCGTCGGTGTCGAGGATGAGGATGCCGACGGGACTCGTCTCGAACACGCGTTCGAGCAGTTTCCGCTCGCGGCGGTGTTCTTCCCGAAGCCTGTTCTCGTCGGTGACGTCGCGGAAGTACACCGACAGTCCTTCGGTCGAGGGATAGGCGTGTACTTCGAACAGCGTTTCGAGCGGTTCGAAGTAGGCTTCGAACGTCGTCGGCTCCTGTCGTTCCATCGCTCCCCGATACTCCGCTTCGAACGTCGAACCGACCGATTCGGGAAACGCCTCCCAAACGACGTTTCCGAGGAGATCCGGTTCCGGACGGTCGAGGAGTTCCTCCCCGCGAGCGTTGAGGAACGTGAACCGCCAGTCGGTGTCCAAGGCGAAGAACGCGTCCGTCACCCGGTCGTAGACGGCGCTCATGTGCCGCCGATACGCTTCCGTCTCCCGCTCGGCGCGATAGCGCTCGACGACGTTCTCGATGCGGTTCGCCAGCACGGCGTACCTATCGGGGCCGCCTTTCTGGAGATATTCGGTCACGCCCGCGGAGATGGCTTCGCTCGCTATCTCCTCGCTTCCCTTGCCGGTGAAGAGGATGAACGGCAACTCCGGTTCGCGGTCCCGAACCGCTTCGAGGAATTCGAGGCCGTCCATCGAACCCATGTCGAAGTCGCTGACGATACAATCGACCGAGACGGCATCGAGCCGTTCGATGGCCTCGGTAGGTGCCGTTTCGGTGTGAACGACGATATCGGGGATGTGTTCGGACAGCAACGGGTCGGAGAGGCGCACCCGTGCCGGGTCGTCATCGACGTGGAGAATACGAATCGGCGCGTCCTCGCCGGGATTCCTCGACGCGAGGAAATCGTACATACAGTCGATACTGTCGCTATCATTTTTATATCTATGGACCGGCGACCGTGACGGAGTTCACGGCCGCAAAACCCGTCGGTGAACCCGAACGGCGGCCCCGTTCCTCGGGGGACAAACTCGCCCGAACTGGTCGGTTTTTTACCCCTCCACCTCCCATGTCCGCCCAATGAGTGAGTACGACTACGAGGACCTCGGTCTCGTGGCGGGGCTGGAGATACACCAGCAACTCGACACCGAGGAGAAGTTGTTCTGTGGCTGTCCGACCGAACTACGCGACCCCGACGAGTCGTCCCGAACGTTCACCCGCTATCTCCATCCGACGCGAAGCGAACTCGGCGAAATAGACGACGCCGCGCTCGAAGAAAGCCAAATCGACCGCGAGTTCGAGTATCTCGCCTACGACACCACCTGTCTCGTGGAAGCCGACGACGAACCGCCACATCGACTGGACGCGGAGGCCGAACAGGTCGTCCTCGAGATCGCACAGCTCCTCGACATGACCGTCGTGGACCAAGCCAACGTCATGCGAAAAATCGTCGTGGACGGGTCGAACACGTCGGGGTTCCAGCGGTCCACGCTCGTCGCAACCGGCGGGGAAATACGGACCAGTGACGGTCCTGTCGGCGTCGAGGACCTGATGCTCGAAGAGGAGAGCGCCCAGCGCGTCGAGGAGCGTGAGGACGGCGTCACCTTCAGCCTCGACCGACTCGGCATCCCGTTGGTCGAAATCGGCACCAGCCCGGACATCAGTTCACCCGAACAGGCCCGCGAGGCCGCCGAACGCATCGGAATGCTCCTCCGTTCGACGGGTCACGTCAAACGCGGCCTCGGCACCATCCGACAGGACGTGAACGTCTCCATCGCGGACGGCGCACGCGTGGAGATGAAGGGCGTCCAGAGCCTGGACGACATCGACGACCTCGTTCGGTTCGAGGTCGGTCGGCAGGTCGAACTCCTCGACATCCGCGACGAACTCCGCTCCCGCGACGCCGAGGTAGGCGAGGTGCAGGACGTGACGGACGTGTTCGAGGGAACCGAGAGCGGCGTCATCGGGGGCGCGCTCGACAATGGCGGAAAAGTCACCGCCGTCCCGCTGTTCGGTTTCGACGGCCTCGTCGGTCAGGAGATTCAACCCGACCGTCGCCTCGGGACGGAACTCTCGGACCACGCCAAGCGCCACGGCGCGGGCGGCATCTTCCACACCGACGAACTGCCCGCCTACGGCGTCACCGAGGAGGAAGTCGATGCGCTCCGGGACGCGGTCGATGCGGACGACGGGGACGCGGTCGCCATCGTCGCCGCCAGTCCCGACGTCGCGGACGGGGCGATCGAGGCCGCCGCGAAACGCGCGGCAGTCGCCATCGAGGAGGTTCCCGAGGAGACCCGCGGCGCGAACGAGGACGGCACCTCCGGCTATCTCCGTCCGCTCCCAGGCGCGGCGCGGATGTACCCCGAAACCGACGTTCCGCCGGTCGATTTGGACCCGACGGAGGTCGAAACGCCCGAACTGTTGACCGAGAAGGTCGAACGCTACCAGTCCGAGTTCTCGCTCGGGGCGGGACTCGCCAAACAGGTCGCCTACGGTCGCCGGATGCCGCTGTTCGAGCGCGCCGTCGAAACCGGTGCCGACCCGACGTTCGTCGCCGGACTGGTCGAGAGCACGGTGACGGAACTCCGGCGCGACGACGTGCCGGTCGAGAACCTCGACGACGACCACTTCCTCGGCGTCATCGCGCTCGTCACCGACGGCGAATTGGCGAAGGAGGGCGTCAACGACGTGATGACGCTGCTGGCCGAGAACCCCGGCCTGTCCGCCGCGGAGGCCGTCGAAGAGGCGGGACTCTCCGGTGTGGACGACGAGGAGGTCCGCGAAGCGGTGGTCGAAGTCGTCGAACGAAACGACGAACAGGTCGAAGAGGAGGGAATGGGTGCCTTCTCCGGCCTGATGGGCGAGTGCATGGGAAGCCTCCGCGGGAAGGCTGACGGCGACCTCGTCAGTGAGCTTTTGCGCGAGGAAATCCAGAAACGGGCCTAATACCCTCCGCCAGCAATCTTTTCACGAGCGTCGGTGAAAATTTCCCCGAGAACGATGAAATCGAACAGCACGTTCGTTCGTCGGTGGAGAGGGGACACGTGAGCACCAAACCGGATGTCGATCCGTCGGGAGGATCGCTCTCGTACGGAAACATCCTCGACCGCGAGATAAAGAACGCGTTAAAGGAGATCGACCGCCCGTCGAAGGGCCTCTTCCTCTCGGGGCTGGCCGCGGGACTCAACGTCAGTTTCGGCGCGCTGTTCATGGGTATGGTGTTGACGTTCTCGCCGTCGTTTCCCTCGCCTCTCGTCAAGCAGTTTTCCCTCGCGCTCGCGTCGTCGATCGGCTTCCTTTTCGTCGTGCTCGGGCAGACGGAACTGTTCACCGCGCACACCACGATGGGTTTGCTTCCGGTGCTCGACGGCCGCGCGTCGGCGTCCGAACTGGGCGAACTGTGGGGCGTGGTCTACGTCGCGAACCTCGTCGGCTGCGTGCTGTTCGCGGGACTCGTTACGCTGCTCGGGCCGTCCCTTCACATCGCGGAACCCGCCGCGTTCGGAACGCTCGCGAACGCGCTGCTCCCGCTTCCGTCGTGGACCATCTTCGGTTCCGGCGTCATCGCGGGCTGGCTCATGGGACTCGTCACGTGGCTGGTCGCCGCGAGTCGGGACACGGCGAGCCGTATCCTGTTCGTGGTAATCGTCACGACCGGAATCGGGTTCGGCCCGTTCCACCACTGTCTGCTCGGGACGACCGAAGTGCTGTCCGCGATGTTCATGGGACAGGGAGTCACGCTCGGCGAGTTCGGACACTTCCTCGTCTGGACGACGCTCGGAAACGTGGTCGGCGGAACCGTCTTCGTCGCACTGATCAACTACGAACACATCATCCTCTCGGAGGAGTATACCACGAGCGATTCCGACGGGGGAGAGTGAGCGGCGATTACGACTCTTCTTCGTCGCCCGTCCCGGCCACGTAGCCGGTGACGTTGCCGAGGTTCATCGCCACCGCCAGCGCGACGGCGATGACGAAGACGATGAACGTCGAGATGGCGTTCATCTTCGGCGCGGTTCCGTACTTTATCATCGAGTACATCGAGATGGTTATCACGTTCATCGTCCCGCCGACGAAGTGCGCTCGAATGAAGTCCTCGAACGACCGAATCCACGCGAAGAGGAACCCGGCACCGATGGCCGGCGCGACGATGGGGAGCGTCACGTCCCAGAACGTCGTGAGCGGGTCGGCCCCCAAATCCCGGGCCGCGTCCTCAAGCGACCTGTCGAAGGTGTAGAGGCGGGCCGACACCATCAGTAGGACGAACGGGAAGCCGTAGATGCTGTGGGTGAGGATGAGCGTGACGGGTCCCATGGTCATCCCGAGGATCGTCTGGAAGTAGATGATGAGCGCGATGCCCAGCACGACGCCCGGAATGACCATCGGGAGGATGCCGAACGTCCGGTACAGTTCCTTGAACGGGAAGTCGTAGCGTGCGAGCGCAAAGCTCGCCAACACGCCGAGGACCGTCGCGATGAGCGCCGAGAACGTCGCCACTTGGACGCTGTTCAACAGCGCGATCATCAACGACCCGTCGGCGAACGTCGCCGAGTAGTGGGCAAACGTGAACCCCTGAAACGGGAAGAACGTGCTCGAATTGACCGCGAACGAGAGGAACATCATGGCGACCAACGGTATCCAGAGGAACACCAACAGCAGTCCCACGACGACGTAGAGGCCGCGGCGGAGCAGTTGTTGTCTCCGCTCGTGCCCGAACGTCGGCGATTCGCTCGGTTCGTCCGCTCGTTCCGTCGTCGTTCCGGTTTCGGCCGCCATCTCAGACACCTCCCAACTCTTCGATGCTGACGTAACGGAACGCGAGCGCGAAGGCGACCACGATGGAGACGACGATGAACATCGACGCCGCGCTTCCGTAATCGATAGCGTACTGTCCCGTGATTCGTCCCTCGATGAGTTGCCCGACCATCAACACCTTCCCCTGTCCGAGGAACCGGGGCGTGATGAACGCGCCGAGCGCGGGAACGAACACGAACAGGCTCCCGCTGATGATTCCCGGCAGGGTCAGCGGTAGAATGACGTCACGGAGCGTTCCCGTCCGGGACGCCCCCAAATCGCGGGCCGCCTCGACGAGCGAGAAGTCCAACCCCTCCATGCTCGCGTACAGCGAGAGGAGCATGTAGGGGAAGTAGGCGTGCGTAAGCCCGACGATGATGGCCGGAACGCCGTAACTGAACAGGCCCACCGGGCCGTTCACGATGCCGATCTTCAACAGCGTTCGGTTGATGACGCCGCTCGGGCCGAACATGAGGTACCACGAGTACGCCCGCACGAGGTACATCGTGAAGAACGGCAACAGCACGAGGAAGATGACCACCTTGAACGTCCGGCCGCCACGCTTCGCAAGGAAGTACGCGAGCGGGAACGCCATCACCAGACAGAGGATCGTGGTGATGCCCGCGATCGCGTACGAGAGCAGGAGCGAGTGGAAGAAGGGCGTCTCCCAGAACGGGCCGGGACCGGCGAACAGCCCCGAGTAGTTGGTCATCGTCGGTTTCCAGACGATCTCGTAGGCGTCGTTGATGCTCATGAAGCTGATGACGACCATGAACGTCAGCGGTGCCATCAGCAGGAGCAACAGCCAGAGGAGGCTGGGACTGAGCGTGAGGCCGAGCGTGGCCTCACGCGATGCGAATGCACCGATGATGGCTCGCCGGATACCGATGATGGTTCCCCGAACCGACGCTAAAGTATCGGAAGACATTGGATGTGGTTATGCCGTTTTCACTTGGTCCCACGCGTTCTGCCATGCGTCCTCGTTCTCGACGGCCTTGAACGGGATGAAGTCCTCCAACCGCGACGGTTTGATGGACCCGTACATCTCGTTCTGTTCCTTCGAGAGGTGTTTCTGGGTCTTCGGGTTGCAGCTCGGCGAGTAACCCGCCTTGGCGAGGTCCGCGCCGAGTTTCGGCGCGATGAACTCGTTTATCACCTTCCACGCGAGGTCCTTGTTCTCGGACTTCTTCGAGACGACGGCGGATTCGAACCACGCGAGCGACCCCTCCTTCGGCGTCGCCATCTTCGGCCAGTCCGTGCCGTTCGCCCACATTTCCACGATCTCGTTGCGGCCGGACTGTCCGACGAGGAAGTTACCCTGCTTGAACGACTTGATATACGTCGGGTCGGCGGCGATGTACCCCTGTAGGTTCGGCTTCTGGTCGATGAGGGTCTGTTTCACCTTCTTTATCTGCTTCTCCGAGAGGGAGACCTTGTCCCCCTCGAAGGCCTTCTTGTATCCGAGATACAGCGCCGTCGCGCTCATCGCCTTGAAGTGGTTGTCGTACATGATGACTTTCCCCTTCAGGTTGGTCCCCTTGTACTTGTCGCTGAACAGTATCTCGTAGCTCTGGTCGTGATCCTCCGGAATCTTGCGCGAGTCGTAGGAGTAGCCGTACCATCCGAATCGAATGGGAACGCCGTACTTTTTGCCGTCCTTCGTGAACTGGTTCTTGCTGAACTGCTTGAAGGTGTCGTAGATTTCGGACTGGTTTTTCACGATGTCCTCGGGAACCGGGTCCACGAGGTCCGCCTCCATCATCTTGGGCACGTAGTTGTTGTTCGGAACGGCGATGTCGAACTGCTCGTCCTTGCCGGATTTCCACCCGGTAAACATGTTCGAGGAGGACGTGGATTTGGTGAACTTGACGGTCACGTCGAGACGGTCCTCTATCTGTTTTTTCAGGTCGGCGTACTCCTCCCACGTGAGGATGTTGATGGTCTTGTTTCCGCCGCTTCCGCCGCCACCGCCGCTGAAGAGACAGCCCGAAAGTCCCGTCATTCCGACCGCACCGGCCGACCCGGCGGCCTTCAGAAACGTCCTGCGACTATCTCCCGCGCTATATTTACTCATGTCTCCGCTACCCATGTCTTTGTCATCCATACACATGAGAAAGTCACGAACCCATATGATATTAAATCTTTGGCGGAATACCGTTACTCCGTGGCCACTAATTAATACTACTCCTGAAAATACCTAAATTTCTCCAGTACATTTATACTAAGTCCTGAGAGTACATATCTCATGGTAGACGATAACGATGTCCTCATCGATTTACACGGGATCAGAAAGGAGTACGACGAGGTGACGGCGGTCAAGAATATCGACTTTACCATCCGGCGCGGGGAGTTCTTCTCGCTCGTCGGCCCGTCGGGGTGCGGGAAGACGACGACGCTTCGTATGATCAGCGGGTTCGAGACGCCGACGGCGGGAACCGTCTCGCTCAACGGGGAGAACATGGCCGGCGTCCCGCCGAACGCGCGGGACACCAACCTCGTCTTTCAGCACCTCTCGCTGTTCCCTCACATGACCGTCGGGAAGAACGTGGCGTACGGCCTGAAGAAGTCCGGCGTCGATTCGGCGACGCGGGAGCAGAAAGTGAGCGAGTACCTCGAACTCGTGGATTTGGGCGGCTACGAGGACCGCCGTCCCGACGAACTGTCCGGCGGGCAACAACAGCGGGTCGCGCTCGCCCGCGCGCTGGTCAACGAACCCAGCGTCCTCCTGTTCGACGAACCCCTGTCGAGCCTCGACCGGAAACTCCGCAAGCAGATGCAGGTCGAACTCAGGAAGATTCACGAGAAGACCCAGGGCTCCTTTTTCTACGTCACCCACGATCAGGAAGTCGCCATGACCCTCTCCGACCGGATGGCCGTGATGAACGACGGCCGCATCGAACAGGTCGGCAAACCCGAGGACATCTACCGCGACCCGAACAGTACCTTCGTCGCCGACTTCATCGGCGACACAAACCTGTTCGAGGGTGAGGCGCGGGTCGAGAACGGTACCACGACGGTCGACATCGACGGCGGGACCTTCTCGTTCGTGGCCGACGAGGAGGTCCGCGACGGGCCGGTAACGGTCTCCATTCGCCCCGAGGAGTTCGTCCTCGCGAACGGGAGCGGGTCCGTCGAGGGCGAAATCGTCGAACGGTACTTCCAAGGCGACCAGACGAACTACATCGTCGACCCCGACTCCGAGTCCCTGTCGGACGTTCGCATCGTGATGCAGGGCCGCGAGTCGCCGGTCTCACGCGGTGAGCGCGCCGCCTTCGACGTTCGCGACGGCGCGCCGGTCGTCTTCGAAGCCTGACCGGTCGTTTCTCCCCCGTTTTCGTCGTCGATAGTCTCGACGCGTCGTGACGAGGGTCGTCTCAGTCCCGAACGTGGAACGACGGCGGTTCGGTCCGCGCGGCGGTCGTTTCGATGAAACGAATGAGCGGGCTCGCGACGAAGGCCGTCAGACTCGCCAAGAAGACCGGAACGATGCTGGCCCCGTCGGTCAACGCGATGGCGATGAGCGCCGAGGAGAGGGGCGTTCCTGTCACTGCGGCGTTGAAGGCCGCCATCCCGGTGAGCATCGCGAGGACGGGTTCGACGCCGGGAATCGCGGTGGCGACGGCGCGCCCGACGAGCGCACCCATGAACATCTGCGGGACGATGAGGCCGCCCTGCCAGTTGCCGTTTATCGTGAGGGCGGCGGCGAGCATCTTCCCGAACAGTGCGAGGATGAGGACCCAGAACGGGAACGAACCGGTCAGCACGTCGTTGATGTGTTTCCCGCCGTAGAAGTAGGTGAGCGGGAGCGCGTACCCGAGGAGACCGATTCCCAGTCCCGCGACGGTCGTTCGGACGTACACCCGCGGGGACCAGCGATTGAACAGCGTTCCGACGAGGGCAAACAATCGCGTGTACACGACGGCGAAAACGACGCAGACGAGACCGATCCCCAACGCGGTGACGAGGTGTCGGGTGGTGAACTCGCCGATGGCGCTCGCGTGCCACGCCGGGAAGAAGGAGACGCCACCGAGGCTCACCATCGTGAGATAGCCGGCGAAGCTGGCGACCAGCGTCGGGACGATGGCTTCGTAGTACTCCATCCCCCGTTCGTGCGGCAGTTCCAACCAGAGCAGACCCCCGCCGATGGGCGCGCCCAGAATCGCGCCGAACCCGGCACCCATCCCCGCCAGCGTGAGGATTTTCTCCGCGTTCCGCTCCCCCGACGCGTGGGCGATTCTCGTCCCCAGCGATCCGCCGACGGCGCTCATCACGCCCTCCGGTCCGGCGCTCTGTCCCGCGAGCAGACCGATGAATCCGGACGGGATGATGGGGACGTTCTCGGACAGCGGAACCGACCCGTCGCGATGGAATCGGCGAATCAGCGTCGAGAGCGTACCAGGGTAGAACGTCAGATAGAGAATCCCTCCGATGACGACGCCCGCGATCGTACTGATGACGATTCGGTGGTACCCGGCGGTGAACGTTCCCCAGAGGTGGTGAAAGGCGAACTTCCACGCGACACGAAACCCCGCCGCGAAGAGACCGACGCAGATGCCGAGGCCGATGGCGACGAGCAGCAGTCTGTTGAACCGTCGTTGCTCCATGACTGCTGAGCGCTAGGAACCCCTACGGAGTGGTGATTTTCGTTTCGTAACGCCCTCGGTCATCGCTGGACGGCGAACACGGGGACATCGGTCGTTCGAATCACGCGTTCGGTGACGCTCCCGGAGAGAAATCGACTCAACCCCGAGCGCCCGTGCGTTCCCATCACGACGACGTCGACGTCGTATTCCGTGGCGTACTCCGCGATGAGTTTGTGGGGTGTTCCCTCCACGAGTGTCGTAGAGACGGGTACGTCTCGACGGTCCCCTTCCTCGACGAGGGCGTCCAAGGCGTCTCGCCCGTCCGATTCGTACCGAGTTCGGGTGTCGCTTCCCGCTCCGGTGCCGACGATTTCGGCACCGCTCTCGGTCTCATCGACGACGTACAGCGCGTGAACGGTGGCGTCGTACGTTCGAGCCAAGCCGAAACCGTGTTCGATGGCGGCCTCGACGGCATCGGTTCCGTCGGTTGGAATCAAGACGTCGTCGTACATCCGCTAAACAATACTCCTCGGTTCACTTCAATCACGCTGTCGTCGGGTGTGTGAAAACTCCCTGGACCGCGGCTATCGGTTGGATGCCCGACGAACCGCCGCGACCGCCTCCTTCGAGACGACCGACCAGCGCGGTTCGCTGAACTGGCGCGAAAGGGTGTACGCGCAGGCGACCAGGACGAGGGCGAACGCCGCGTCGGTCAGCCAGTGGACGCCCAGATAAAGCGTGGACACGACGATTGCGCCCGAGAGAACCGCCATGGTATACGCATACGCCGTGTCCGCTTTCCGGGCGTACACCGCCGCGAGTACCGACAGACCGGTGTGGAGGCTCGGGAACGCCTTCACCAGCGTGTCCGTGGAGAAGATGCCGTACTGGATGGCCGGGCTGAGTTGGTACATCAGCGGCTGTACCGAGGTGAGATACAGCGACGACACCTTCACCGGGAAGAGGACGAAGAACGGAACCGCCAGCGTGACGAGGATGACGTACGCCAGCGCGTAGCGGTGGGCCTCCTCCTCGTCGTGTGCCTTGAGTTTGAAGTACGTGAACAGCACGGCGAACGGGAATCCGACGAGGTACACCGCGGTAAACGCGATCGTCAACGGTTGCGAGGCGACCACTTGGAACGTGGCGACGGTCGCGCCTTCGATGGCGTAGACGAACCCGGTGAAGGTCCGGCCGACGTGGAAGTGGAGGGCAACTGTGTTCACGACTTGCGTGACGACCCACGCGACGCCGAGGTACTTCCAGTCGGTCTTGAGGAATTCCTTGAGGAGTGTCGTGAGTCGCTCCTCCGGCAGGAACACCTGCTTGCCGACGAACATCACGAGGACGCTCGGGACGGCGACGATGAGGGTAAACTGCGTCCCAGGCGGGAGGGAATGAAATTGGAGGGCGGGAAGCATCGCTACACCGTAGTTAAGCAACAGAATATAAAGAAGTTACTTATCGTTTCGCGCAGGTTCGGGCGTGTTCGACCGCGACGTGCGTTCGCTCGCCCGTCGAACGATTCCTCGCAACGTTGCGATTTCCCGGCCAGTGGGATGTGCACGGCCGAACACCCGGCGAATCATTCGCATGTTCTTGTCGCGTTTCTCGGTCGGTTGGCCGACGGTGTCGAGCAGGTCGGCGAACGCGCCGTAGAACCCCTCGATTTCCGCCTCGTCCGCTCGTTCCCGCGAGACGTCCGGGAGTTGGGACTCCTCGACCGTCAGCGTCCGGAGTTCGTAGAGGGTGACGGTCGCCGCCTGTCCGAGGTTCAGCGCCGGATACGCCGCGCTGGCGGGAATCGAGCACACCTCGTCGATACGGGAGAGTTCCTCGTTCGTCAACCCGTTCGCCTCGCGGCCGAAGACGAGGACCGTCTCGGTTTTTACCTCCCGAAGACTATCGGCGAGTTCGCGCGGCGTCGTGAACGGAAACCGCACGTGATGGCTCGCGTCCTCGTTCGTCGTCGCCGTCATGCCGACGGTGTGGTAGTTCTCGACCAACTCGTCGAACGTCACCTCGTCGTAGTTCGGCAACACGTCCTCGCGGGCCTGTCCGGCGAAGCCGTAGGCCTCGCTGTCCCGGTCGAACTCTGGCGGGTTCACGAGTTTCAAGTCGTCCATCCCGAAGTTCTTCATCGCTCGCGCGATGGTCCCGATGTTGCCGGGGGTTTTCGGTTCGACGACGGCGACGGCGGGTTTCATGAGGGGTAGTCGCGGGACATATCGACGTCTCGCAGGTCGATACGCTCCTGTTCGTCCTCGGGGAGTTCCACGTTCAGTTCGCTCGGGTCGGACTCGGGCGGTTCCGGGAGGTCGTCCGGGTCGGTATCGACGTGTTCCACTCCGGCGTACCCCTCGGGTGCGCGTCCGCCGTCGGCGAACCATTCGAGGAACTCGTCCTGTAGTCGCTCCTCGCCGCGGAATCGGTCGCCGCCTTCCTCGAAATACCAGAAGAGGAAGTCCGTCTCGTGTTCCGAGCAGATGCCCACCTCCGCCAGCGGTTCGCCGTACACGACGTCCATCTCGTTGCACATGCCGATGTTCTCGTCGCCGTGAATCAACCAGCAGGCGTGGCACGGGGACCCGACGAGCGCCGACAGGCGAAAGAGCCGTGTTTGCGTGTCGTCGTCCATCTCGTCCATCGGTCGGTATTCACCGTTTTCGGTGAACACCTCCGCCTCGTCGAATCGCCACCCGCGAAGTCCGATGCTCACTTTACCCATCACCTTCCCGTAGCGACCGGAGGGACAAAAAGAGCGTGTCTGCGATTCCGTATGCGTAGATGAAGTTCCAAAGACGATATTGATCGTTATTGTAACCGAACATGAATGAATTGAGAATATATCTGATAAATTATATATGTTTGCGGAAATATTTTGATTCATGGAGAAATCAGTGGAGGAAGCGGTAGACGTCAGCTTGGACGAAGACATCGAAGAGGAACTCCTCGAAACGGCGGACGAGGAAGAGGCCAACGAGGAAGGGGTCAACGAGGCACGGGAGGGGTTGTTGGAACTGTACGAATCGTCCGAGGAAATCGCCGAAAGTATCGGTGAAATCGCGGCGCTTTCGGACGAACAGTCGAGCGGAATGGAAACCGTTGCGACGGAAGTGTCGGAACTGAGCGCCGCGATTCAGGAGATCGCTGCGTCGGCGGAACAGGTATCGGCAGCGAGCGCACAAGCACGACGGCAGGCGAACGACGGCCAATCCTCGGCGGGCGAGGTCGTCGCGGCGATGGAGTCGATACAGGAACTGACCACGAACATAATCGACGATATGTACACGATTCGGAGGGAGATCGAGGAGATAGGCGAAGTAACCGAAATCATCAACAACATCGCCGACCAGACGAACCTGTTGGCGCTGAACGCGTCCATCGAGGCCGCTCGGGCCGGTGAAGCCGGAAGCGGGTTCGCGGTAGTCGCCGACGAAATCAAGGAGTTGGCGACGCAGTCACAGGAGCAAGCGGGGGACATCGAGGGGATGGTGTTCGACATCCAGGCGGACGCCGAAAACGCCGTCGAGCGCTTGGACGAGGGCGAAGAGCGGATAGAGTCCGGTCTCGAACGGGTCGGAACCGCGATGGACAGTCTGGACGAAATCAGCGAAGCGGTCGAGGAAGCGACGTTCGGCATCGAGGAGGTCGCGGACGCGACCGACGAGCAAGCGGCGACCGCCGAGGAGGTGGCGTCGATGGTCGACCAGACCGCACAGAACGCGAGCACCATCGGGGACGAAACGGGTGAGGTCGCCGCGGCCGTCGAGCAGCAAACGATGGCGATTCGAGACGTGAACGAGGCGATGGACGAAATGACCGAGTGACCGCACCACTGGTCCATCAGAATTTTTATCATCAGTCGCGGAAATTTTGCATCAAACGATGCGTTCTGCAGGGATTTCGTTCCGTGGTGGGGGTCGCTCGCCGACGTTCCACGAAGTGCTCTCCGATTTCAAGCGACAAGGCTGTAACATCCTCGTCACGGGCCGGGTCTCCGAGACGACGACGAACCGAACGACGATGCAGCTTTTGGGCGCGACGACACAGGAGCGAAAGCGCGTCCTCGTCCTCACCGACACGCTGGCCAGATACGCGAACTCGAAACTACCCGGCGGGACGAACGCCGACGACCCGGACGTGTGGGTCATCGACTGGGGCGACGACGAGCGTGCCGTTTCACGGTCGGTGGCGACGCCATCGAAACCGGGCGAGACGAACTCGCCCGAGGAGTCGCTTCGAGCGCTCCGAAGCGATATCGTCACGGCGGTCAGTTTCTTCGACGAGTGGGCGGATGGGCTTTCCCCGTCGGAACTGCGCCTCTCGTTCGACTCGCTCATCAAGCCGCTTGAACACTGTGAACAGGAAGCCGTCGAACGATTTCTCAGAACGGTCAGGGCACTCGTCCGCGGCGTGTCCGGGATGGCACACTACCACCTCCCGGTTCCGGATTCGAACCCGATCGTACGGGAGTTGACGCCGCTGTTCGACGCGCGCGTCGAACTTCGACAAACGAACGGGTTGGTCCCGGAACAGCGCTGGCACGTCCCGGAGTACGACCAGACGACGAACTGGGTTCAGCTATGAGCTTCGAGTGGGAGACCGATGACCCGCTCAGCGTCCCGACGTTCGAAGCGAATCCGGACGAACCGGGAGTCCGAATCTGGGACCCCGTCGACAAAGCGAGCTTCGTCTTTCGGACCCCGTCTCCCGTTTCACTCCGACCGGGAGAGACGGACGATTTTTTCGTTCCGATAGACTCCGCGGTCGAATTTCGAACCCGCGAACTCGTCGTCCCCGAACGAGTGAATTTCAACGTCTGGTCGACCGAGGAGGGAATTTCCGACCGAATCTCACTGACCGAAGGCGAGTGGCGCTCCTCGGAACCCATCGAATATCTCGAATGCCCGGTCGCCCCGATAAAGCTCTACCTTCGAATCGGAGCGGACGTCACTATCCGGGTCATCGACGGGTCGGTATCCATCGAACTCGACACCGAACGAACCGTATCCATCGGTTGTCGATCACACAGCGAATCGCCCGCGGGGACGATAACCGTCACCGACGATATCGAGGACGTGATGCGGGCTGTCTCCGCGCTCGGAGCGGGTCTGAAGACGCTCTCCCCGGAACGGTCGTACCCCACGCTTCGCGGCCATCCGCCGCTCATCGAACGCGGCGAAAAGTTCGCCGTCCCATCGAACATCGATCGACCGGAGTCGGGGGTTCGGTTGGTACTCCCGCCGAAGCGAAACTACGTTTATGCCGCCACCTCGCTCGCGTACTATCTGGCTGCGGATATCGTCCCCGGCGACGAACCACGGCTCGAAACCCCGACGAGCGAGCACGCACTGGGTGATGGAACGTTCGATTCGTACGTTGACGGGATTTCTAACACATTTCAACACGTCTTCTTCCTCGATTGTGTCCTCCGGGAGGAGGGTTTCTACGACGTTCCGGTCCACGAGCGCCGACGGGTCGAACCGCTGGTCGATTTCGATTTCGCCGCGCTCTACCGACAGTCGTCTTCGGAGCGGCTCGATACCTACCTCGATGTGCCGTTCGACCTTCTCGAACCCGTCCGCCCGTCGTGGCATCTGACGATGGACATCGTTCCGTCGGCGGAGAACGTCTCCATGCTTCCGTTCGCCGCGGTCGAACTCCCGTTGATTCGCTGTCCGACACCGAGAACCGTTCCACGCGTCGAGCGGCAACCGGTGACGATTACCGACTTCTGTCGAAGCGGCCGCGCGGACGGGGACGAATCGGTCGAAATGCGGCCCATAAGCCCCGATGCGACGACGACGGAGGAGCACGTCTGGGTCGGCGACGGCGTTCCGATAGGAAGTACCAAAGCGACGGTGGAGTCCTACCGTCGCCGTCTCGATACTGAGACCGCGAATCGTGGAGCGATTCGCGTCCAAATCGTCTGTAACGACCCGATGATGCAAGCCGAGGGAACGGTACGGGAACGCTACCGTTTCAGGGATTCGACGGAACACGAGGTCGATATCGCGTACGACCTGACGACGGAGGAACTTCGGTCCCTGTTCGCGTCGGACATCGATTTCTTGCATTACATCGGTCACGTGGACCACGGTGGAATGGAATGTGCGGACGGCGTCCTCGATACACGAACCCTCGACACGGTGACGGTCGAATCGTTCCTGCTCAACGCGTGTCGCTCGTGCGAACAGGGCGCAACGTTGGTCGAGAAAGGGAGTCGTGCGGGTGTCGCGACGCTCTCCGACGTTTCGAACGAACCGGCCACGGAGATGGGGTGTCTCCTCGCACGCGGACTCGGAGCGGGTCTCTCGTTTCGAACCGCGCTCTCGATCGCCCAGACCCAGACACTTTCGGGGACCCAGTACACCGTCATCGGCGACGGTGGGATGTGTCTCTGTCTACCGTTTTCCGGAACCACCCCGATGATACTCATCGACGACGTTCGAAACGGCACCTACTTCGTTCGAATGAAGCCGTACAAAACCCCGCGTTACAGCGCTGGTTCGACGGGGTCGCCCCTCTGGGAGGAGTACGCTGAACTGTACTTGGAACCCGAATCGTGGGTCACGTGTGAAGTGACCGCGGACGAACTCGAAGTCGGATTGAACGAGCAGTTGATGCCGGTCAAATACGAGGGGGAACTGTATTGGAGCGAAGACGTCACGGCCGCAGATTTCGACTGAGTACCGTCGTTTTTATCATTCCCCTTCGTAGTCGGCGTATGCAACCGTCTTCGCCCGCCGCGATCGACATGTATACGCCAAACCACGATCCATCTGGCCGACCCGCCGTCAACACGGCAAACGGGGCGCTGAATGCCCCGGAATGAGGGCCCATCGAATCGGAACGCTTCCGTTCCGACGTTCGAACGCCTCTCCGGAGGTCGTGGCGTTCGAATCTGGGACCCCATCGAGAAGGTTAGTTTCGTCTTTCGGACGCCGTCACGAATCGAACCGCGACGGGGTTCGACGGAGGGGTTTCCGTTCCCCATCGATACGGCGGTCGAATTTCGAACGGACCGCCTCGACGTCCCCTGCGGGACCATGTTCAACGCGTGGGACGAATCCGGAACGGTCCTCGAATCGATCCATACGGACGGCGGTGTGTGGACCTCGTCGCAGCCAGTCGGTTTCCTCGAAGTCGTGAGCGCCCCGATTCGATTGTACATCGCCGTCGGTCGTCCCGTAACGACTCGTACCGACGGGGTGTCGGCCACCGTCGAGTTGGCCGAAGAGTCCACGGTCCGTCTCGGCGTCCGGTCGTACCACGAATCGCCCGCGGGGTCGATTACGGTTACGGACGACGTCGAGGACGTGATGCGGGCCGTCTCGCGGTTCGGATCGGCGCTGAAGACGCTCTCCCCTGAACGGTCGTTTCCGACGCTCAGGGGCCATCCGCCGCTGGTCGAACGCGGAGAGGAGTTCTCCCTGCCACCGACCCTCGAACGTCCGGACACCGGCGTTCGGTTGGTGGTTCCTCCCAAACGAAAATACGTCTACCCCGCGGCATCGCTGGCGTACTATCTCGGTGCCGAGGTGGTTCCCGGATGCACACCACGGCTCGAAACTCCGAACTCCGAACACTCGCTCGACGGTTCCGCGGGGTTCGAGTGGACCGTCTCCGAACTCCTCCAGCACGTCTTCTTCTGTGACTGCTTGCTCCGCGAGGAGGGGTTTTACCCCGCGCCGCTCCACGTCCGTTCCGACGTCGAATCGTTGGTCGATTTCGACTTCGCCGACCTCTACGATCGGTCGTTGTCGGAGCAACTCGAAGCCTATCTCTCGGTCCCCTTCGACCGCCTCGAACCCCACCGTCCGGTCTGGAACCTCGTGGTGGACGTAGAGCCGACGAAACGGAACGCCGAGGCGCTTCCGTACGTTTCGAACGACCTCGCACTCGTTCGGTGTCCCGAGACCAGCGGGCGAACGCCTACGAGCGGGCCGCCGCAGGAAATCGCCGATTTCTGTCGAAGCGGGGCGGTTTCGGTGCCCGAACCCTCGGAAACGTTCGTGAGCCCCGAGGAGTCGGAGACGCTCCATCACGAGTGGCTGGGTGACGGCGTTCCGATCGGTAGCAACAAGGTGACGCTCGACTCGTATCGCCGCCGTATCGAGGATTCCGGATCGGAGTCGTCGACCATCGACGTCAGAATCGTCTGCAACGACCCCAAAATGGCGGCTGAGGGCCGTGTGACGGAGTTGTACGAGTTCCGCGAAACGACCGACCACGACATCGACATCCGCTATGACCTCTCCGTCGATGAACTTCGGTCCTTGTTCGCCGCGGATATCGATTTCCTCCACTACATCGGACACGTCGACGGCCGCGGTATCGAATGTCGTGACGGCGTCTTGGATACGACTACGCTGGACGAGGTTCGCGTGCGGTCCTTTCTCCTCAACGCCTGCCGGTCGTACCACCAGAGCATGGCCCTCATCGAGAAGGGAAGTCGGGGCGGAATCGCGACCCTATCCGACGTCTCGAACGCCCCCGCAACCGAAATCGGTTCGTGGCTCGCTCGATTGCTCGGGCGGGGATACACGCTTCGAAACGCGCTTTCGGTGGCACGAACGTCCACGCTCGGCGGAGACCAGTACGTCGTCCTCGGAGACGGGGAAACGATACTCTGTCAGACGTTCGTCACGAGTACCACGTCGGTCACGGTGGACGAACGGATCGGCGATACGTTTCCGGTCACGCTCAAGATGCACGTCAACAAGTCGCAAATCGGGTCGTACGCGGAGGTCACACGGGACGAAAGCGACCGCTACTACTTGATTCCGGGAACGGATGCGACGTCCGAACTGACGGCGGACGAACTCGACGAACTGTTCGAACTGGAACCCGCCCCGGTCGAGTACGGGGGCGAACTGTACTGGAGTGCTGAAATTACCGCCGCTGACCTGCACTGAAAGGGCCGATTTTTATCCCTTCGCCCTCCCAGTTTCGGACATGCAGAACGTTGTCGCCGCGGGACTTGGCATCGGGCCGGAACACCCACCGCGAATCATGGGTGTGTTGAACGTCAGCGAGGAGTCGCCGTACGACCCGAGCGTGTACGACGACCCCGCGGACGCCGCGGAGTACGTGGACGAGAAACTGGTCGCCGAGGGTGTGGACATCGTGGATATCGGGCTGGAATCGGCGAACAAACGCTTCGACGTGCTCTCGGCCGAGGAGGAACTCGACCGACTGGGAACCGCCCTCGAAACGATAGAACACGTCGAAGGGGACCCCGTCTTCTCCATCGAAACGCGCTACGCGGACGTGGCGGACGAAGCGCTGTCGGGCGGTTTCGACATGGTGAACGACATCTGTGGCTTCGCGGATCCGAAGATGGCCGCGACCTGTGAGCGCCACGACGCCGCCGTCGTCAAGATGGCGAGTCCGCCGGACCTGAAACGACCGGGCGCGATAGAACGCGTGGACGACATCTACGACACGCTGGCGTCCGAACCGCTGACGGACAAGACCATCCTCGACCCGGCGTTCGGCGGATGGAGCGAGGAGAAGACGCTCGCGGACGACCGGGAGACGTTCCACCGACTCGGCGAGTTCCGGCAACTGGAGCGGCCCATCCTCGTCTCAATCAACCGGAAGAACTTCCTCGGCGACGTGGTGGGGAGGGACACCGAGGACCGCCTTCCGGCCAGTCTCGCCGCGACGTCGCTGGCCGTCGAACGCGGAGCGGACGTGATTCGAACGCACGACGTGGCGGAGACGCGCGACGCCGCGATCATCGGCCACGCCTTCGGCCGGGAGCGGCAATGAGGGGACGGCTTTCGTTCGGGAGGTCCTCGTGAACTTCGACGAGTGGGAACCCGCATATCGCGCCATCCTCTCGGATTTCGGATTTCCACGGGAAGACGACGAGCGCGCCCGCGACGTGCTCGCCGACATCGCCGTTCCGTTCGACCACGCTCGTCTCGACACGATTGCGGGAAGCACCGTCGCCATCGCGGGCGCGGCCCCGTCGCTTTCGGAGGAACTGAACCTCGCGCGCGAAGCGGAGTTCGTCGTCGCCGCCTCGACGGCCGCCGACGTCCTCCTCGACGGCGGAATCGACGTGGACTGCATGGTGACGGACCTCGACAAGAACCCGGAGACCGCCCGAAAGTTGAGCGAAGCGGGCGTTCCGGTCGTGGCACACGCCCACGGGGACAACATCCCGGCGATTCGAGCGTACGTCGCGACGTTCGACGCCGACCACGTGCTTGCGACGACGCAGGCGGAACCCCGCGGAGCGGTCGAGAACTTCGGCGGGTTCACCGACGGCGACCGGGCGGCGTTCCTCGCAGACCACTTCGGCGCGGGCGAACTGGTCTTCCCCGGATGGGATTTCGACGACGCGACCGTCGATTCGATGAAGGCGAAGAAACTCGACTGGGCCGAGCGCCTCCTCCGCTGGTTGGAACGACGGCGCGACGAGCGGTTCCCGGTTCTCGACGGTCGGCGGGACGCTCTCGACACCGACACGCCGTGGTGATACCGCTCCGTCAGATGCTTTTTGCGTTCGGCCGGGAAATCGAACCCACGATGGTTTCCGAGAAGGAGAAGATGCTGGCCGGCGAACTGTACGACCCTGCCGACCCGGAACTCGCGGAGGAGCGACGACGGGCGAGGGAGTACACCCGACGGTTCAACCGGACGGACGAAACGGAGACGGAGGTACGACGGTCGCTGTTGGAGGAACTGTTCGGTTCGACGGGCGAAGACCCGCACGTCGAACCGCCGTTTCGCTGCGATTACGGCTACAACGTCCACGTCGGGGACGGCTTTTACGCGAACTTCGACTGCGTGATTCTGGACGTTTGTCGTGTCGAAATGGGCCGGAACTGTTGGCTCGGCCCGGGCGTCCACGTCTATACCGCGACGCACCCGCTCGATGCGGAAACTCGCGTCGAGGGACCGGAGTACGGGAAACCGGTGACGATGGGCGACGACGTGTGGGTCGGCGGCAGGGCCGTCGTCGATCCGGGCGTCGAAATCGGAGACGGAGCCGTCGTCGCCGCCGGAGCGGTCGTCACCGAGGACGTTCCGCAAAATACGGTCGTCGGTGGAAATCCGGCGACCGTTATCAGGGAACTGGACGACTGAGTTCGGGTGCGGGTTCCGTCCTCGTCCGCGGTTCGAACAGGTTTATTTCACAGCGCGCCGAGTGCTACCGCATGGCGCACGATTGTTCGTTTCTCCGCGACCTGTCGCTCCCCGACGACCGATACTCCTTCGGCGACTCACACCGCGCCGGGCACGCGGGCGATTGGGGAACGCGAGAAGCGGAGGAAGTGGAACCCGACGCCGTCGTCTGGCCGGAATCGACGGAGGAAGTGTCGGCGATACTCGCAGCGGCGGACGAGCGCGGCGTTCCGGTCACGCCCTACGCCGCCGGGACGGGACTGGAAGGCAACGCGGCACCGACCCGCGGCGGCATCAGCCTCGACACGACGCGGATGGACGGGGTACTCGACGTTCGACCCGACGACTTTCAGGTCGACGTCGAACCGGGAATTCTGGGTGCCGAGGTGGACGAATCCGTCGCCAAGCACGGGTTGTTCTTCCCGCCGCTCCCGTCGTCGGGCGACATCTCGACGGTCGGCGGGATGATAGCCACCGACGCGAGCGGGATGCAGACGGTGAAGTACGGCGAGGTTCGCGACTGGGTTCTCGAACTGGAAGCCGTCCTCGCGGACGGGTCGGTCATCACGGCGGGGAGCAAGGCGGTCAAGACGTCGAGCGGGTACAACCTGAAGGACCTCATCGTGGGAAGCGAGGGAACGCTCGCGGTCGTCACCCGCGCGACCCTCGAACTCGCCGGGCGGCCGGAACAGATTCGCGGCGGGCGCGCCGTCTTCGACTCCCTCTCCGACGCGGTGGACGCGATTTCCGATGCGGTTCGGTCCGGCGTGGACGTGGCGAAGATAGAACTCGTGGACGAGACGAGCGCGACGATGGCGAACGCGTACACCGGGTCGTCGCTGCCCGACGTTCCCATGGTGTTCCTCGAGTTCCACGCGAACCACGGCGTCGAGGACGAAATCGAGTTCTGTCGCTCGGTATTCGAAGCACACGACGTCTCCCGGTTCGAGGTCGCCGACGGGAACGAGATGGACGACCTCTGGCAGATCCGACGGGAGATGGCCTTCGCAGTCGACGCCTACGACCCCGACCTCTCGCCGCTCCACCTCGGCGACGTGACGGTTCCCATCAGCAGGTATCCCGACATGGTTCGCCTCGTCCGGCGACTCGCCGACGAATACGACCTGCTGATTCCCTGCTTCGGTCACGCCGGGGACGGCAACCTCCACTACTCCGTGCTGGTGGACGAATCCGACGAGGGACACATCGAGCGCGCGCGCGAGGCACAGACCGAAATCGTCCACACCGCAATCGAGTGGGGCGGTACCTGCACGGGCGAACACGGCATCGGGCGGGGAAAACGGGAGTATCTCGAATTGGAACACGGGGCCGAAAGCGTCGAAACGATGCGACGGATAAAACGCGCGCTCGACCCGAACGACACGCTCAATCCGGGAAAGATGTTCCCCGAAACGGTCGGTGGCGGGCGAATCGATGACCGAACGTCGAATTAAGGTTCGTGGTCGAGTTCGAGGTCGCGTTTCGGCACTTCGCGGTAGCGTTCGCGTCCGACGGGCGTTCGCGTTTGCACGAGGTACGTCTCCTCGGTGAGGTCGTACACCGTCTCCGTCCGTCCCGCCGTGCTTCGCTCCGTCACGCGCGAAACGTCGGCGGAGTTCGAGAGGTGGTCGCCGAGGTGCCAACTGATCGGGGTTCCGCACGCCGCGGAGGAGGACGCTTCAGGTGATCGTGCGCCGTTGTGCCATTCCCCACGCAAATCCATATCACATCGAATGATAGTCGGTGATAAAACGATATCGGCATTGGACCGACGAAAAGTCGAGTGCGTTCGGAACGACAGGGAGTTTATGGGTGGACCGCATAGGGGGATAGATGGACCCAAACAGCGTCCGTCAACAGTGGGAGGAACGGTCGGGAGAGTACTCGCCGGACTACTACGCCTACTACGGACCCGACGAGACGAGCGAACTGCTCCGCGCTCGCCTTGATTTAGCCGTCGCGTCGGACGCGTCCGTTCTCGAACTCGGGTGTAGTTCGGGTCGGCACCTCGCCCGCCTCCACGAGGCGGGTTACGAGGACCTCCACGGCATCGAAATCAACGACGAAGCGCTCTCCGTGATGGAGGAGACGTATCCGGACCTCGCCGCGGCGGGAACGTTCCACATCGACGCCATCGAGGAGACGGTTCCCGAGTTCGACGACGGTCAGTTCGACGTGGTGTTTTCGGTCGAAACGCTCCAGCACCTCCACCCGGACGATGAGTGGGTGTTCGACGAGGTGGCGCGGATAACCGGTGACCGCCTGATCACCGTCGAAAACGAGGTAAGCGACGAATCTGAATCGGGGGAATCGGGGGAAACGGACGAATCGGACGGAAGCGAGACCGACGTGAACTACGTCCGCGACGAGTTCCCGCTGTACTACCGGAACTGGAACCGCATTTTCACCGAGCGGGGGTTCGCCGAAATCGACTCCGAAACGCTCGACCGGGACACGTTTCGGGTGTTTCGACCGGTCGAGTCCGCCGCCGATTCCGCGTCTCAGTCGTGAACCAACACGTCCACGACGCTCGGGCCGTCCTCCGCCAATGCCGTTTCCAGCGTCCCCGCGATGTCTGCGGGTGACTCCACGAGATAGCCGGACGCGCCGTGGCTCTCCGCGTTCTTCGGAATGTCGACCGGCGGTTCGAAGTCCATGCCGACGTACTCGTGGTCCCCGTCCTCGCCGCCGAACAGTTTCAGTGTGTTGTCCTTCAGGATGCGGTAGTTGCGGTTGTCCGGAACGACGACGGTCACGTCCACGTCGTACCGCGCCGCCGAGTAGAGCGTGTGTGGGTAGTAGAGGTACGACCCGTCGCCGACGAATCCGACGACCTGTCGCGGGTCGTCCGTCTCCGCTTCGGCCATCGCGGCCCCGACCGCGGCGGGGAGGCCGTAGCCGAGGCCGCCGCCCTTGTTCGAGATGTAGGACTCACGTTCGAAGGGCCAACGCAGGAGCATGACATACTTCGAGGTGACGCCCTCGTCGACGATGTACGGCGCGGACAGCGTCTCGCGGAGGGCGTCCACGAGTTCTGCTTTCGACGCGCGCGGATCCTCCGCGTCCCCCTCGCCCATGGACGCCATCTGCTGTCGGGCGAACTCCTTGAATTGTTGGACCCGTTCCAACCGCCCTGCGAGTTCGTCGTCCTCGATTTCGACCGCTTCGGCGAGTTCGTCCAGTACGAGACCCAAATCGCCGGTCACGGCCACGTCGGCGGGTACGTTCTTGCCGACCTGCCACGGTTCGTCGTTCAGGTCGATGACCGTGGCCTCCTCGGGTACGAGGTCCCGGTCGTGGCGCGTGAGCGTCGTGTTGGTCGAACACCCCGCGAACACGACGGTATCGCTGTTCATCGTCGCGGCGGCGATGTCCTCGTCAGGCGGGACGTGCGACACCCATTGGTCGTGACCGCCGGGGAAGGCCACCTCGCAGGACAGAATTTCGGCGTGAACGCGTGCGCCGGTCGCTTCGGCCAGTCTCACCGCCGCGTCCAGCGCGTCGACGTCGGAGTACGCGTCGTGTCGCGGGACGTGGTCGCCGACGACGAGAACCGGGTCGTCGGCCTCGGCGAGCAGATCCGCGGCGCGTTCGATTGCGGCCGGGTCGCCCGCACCCGGATTCTGAATCCGGCCGAGTCGTTCGGGTTCGGCGTCGGTTTCCGCCATCATCACGTCGAGCGGAAGCGAGAGGAAGACCGGTCCCGTGGGCGGCGTCTGGGCCACGCGAAACGCCCGCCGGAGCATCGTCGGAAGCGCCTCGACGTCCGTGACCTCCGCGCTCCACTTCGTGAACTGGTCGGTCATAGCCACCGTGTCGCCCGAGAGGATGGGTTCCTCGTGGCGGAAATCGAGGCTGTGTGCCCCCGCCGTGACGACGAGTGGCGCGCCCGTCACCGACGCGCCGTAGAGGTTTCCGAGGCCGTGGGCCACGCCCGGCGCGACGTGAAGGTTGACGACACCGACCGGACTGCTGTCCTCGCCGGCGCGGTAGTTCTTCGTGCTGGCGTATCCGGCCGCCATGCCGACCGCGATGTCCTCGTGGGGGGCGAGGACGTATTCCAACTCGCTTCCCCCCAGCGCTTCCATGACGGGAAGTTCGGTCGTTCCGGGGTTGCCGAACACGTGCCGAACGCCGTAGGATTCGAGCGCGTCGGTGAACAACTCGGCTCCCGTCCGTGATTCTGCCATGGCGGTGACTGGTTGCGAGCGACCAAAGGAGTTCTGGAGATATGTAACTATTTTTTACTATCCGACGCGAGTCCCCGTGTGACACGGTATCGTCTCTGCGGGAATTTTCAAGTGTGAGGGCCTACTACCGCCGTCACCAACTGAACACAGGTGTTTACGAAGTTACCATGATTCCATCACGATATCGAAATGCGGTGCTGTTCGCGCTGCTCGCGGTAGTCTGGGGTTCGTCGTTCGTCGCCATCGAAACCGGGTTGCGGACGCTCCCCCCGGTGTTGTTCGCGGCGCTTCGCTACGACATCGCGGGCGGGATACTGTTGACCGTCGTCGCCGTCCTCGGATTCCGCCGGGACGACTTTCAGTGGCGGCCGGCCACGCGAACCGATTGGACACTCGTCGGCGTCGGCGGCGTCTTCATGTTCGGCCTCTACCTCGCGCTCTTCTTCACCGGACAACAGTACGTCACGAGCGGCGTCGGTGCCGTCGTGCTCAGTCTGAAACCGGTCGCCACGCCGGTGTTCGCGCTGGCGCTCCTGCCGAACGAGCGGTTCGACGCGCTCGAAATCGGGGGCATCTTGCTGGCGCTCCTCGGCGTGGTCGTCGTCGCCGACCCGACGTCGCTCGGCGGGTCCACCGTCGGCGTCGGGTTGCTGCTCGTCGGTTCCCTCGTCTTCGCGTTCGCGTCGGTGGTGACCCAGCGCCTGCGGACGACGCTCCCGGCGCTCTCCCAGCAGGCGTGGATGATGGCCGTCGGCGCGCTCGTCCTGCACGCGACGAGCGCCGCGGTTCGAGGCTGGCCGAGCGTCTCGCTCACCCGGTCCGCCGCCGTCTCGCTGGTGTACCTCGCGGTCGTCGCCAGCATCGGCGGGTACCTCATCTACTTCGACCTGCTCGGTCGAATCGGCGCGAACGAGGTCAACCTCGTGAACTACGCCGTTCCGGTGGTCGCCACGGTGTTCGGGGCGCTCCTGCTCGGCGAACCAATCACCGACGCCACGATTACGGGCTTCCTCGTCATCGTCGCCGGGTTCGTCCTGTTGAAGTGGGCGGCCCTCAAACGCGGCGTCGTCGCGGCGCGTCGACCGTCTCGTTCGCCTCCCGGCGCGACATCCGCCGAAACCGTCGTCGTTTCCGGGAACGTCTACTATCGTGGGTAAGCGGTAGAACGAACCGAATACAGCTTCGGCGTGGTTCTCCATTCTGCTCCCGGCGTCACCGTGGGTGCAACGTGGTTCTCGTGGAGATACGAAGGGATGTCCGCTATCCCTCGTTTCGAGAGACGTCGAGATGTTAAAAACACATACACTTCAACTCGCCCGAACGTACAAGTCGAACGCCGTCGTGTCCCGTTGTATGGCGATTTGTCCATACTGCGAGGAGGATATCACCGACTGGGCACAGCGCCTCGAACGGGGGGCCGCCGCGAGTACGCCGAAAGTCTGGACGTGTCCCGACTGTGACCGCGTCCTCGGCATCACGGACTGGGGGGCCGCGTAGTGCCACTGGAAGGTTGGCGCCGTCGGGAGGATTTGGAAGGCGGCAAACAGATTCGAATCTGGCTGAGTGACGACGAAGACCGGGAACTGTACGTGGAAAACCTGACCTACCGCGACTCGGGGTACGCCGTCTACACCTACGACGTGGACGAGGACGAGTGGCGGACCATCACCGAAACCGATTCGCGGGCCGAGGCGGTCGAAGCGGCGACGGAGTGGGCGACGAGTTAGAGGAGCGCCCGTAGTTCGCCGCTCGGTTCGAGGGCGTCGAACTCCGCGTCAACGTCGAGCGACGTGGGGATTTCCGCGTCGGCGACATCCGACATCGCCGCAACGTGTGAGAGGTAGGACAGTCGCAAGAGCCAGAGCGCCTCGTCCACGTCGTCCGGCCCCTCGACGCGAAAGGTCGTCCACCCCGATTCGGGATAGATGTGATGGGGCCCCGTCTTCCCCTCGGCGACGAGTTCGTTACGTACCCGTCGAGGGAACGCTATGTCGAGGATTCCCCATCGATGGACGTGGCCGATTTCACGCGGTCCGATGGCGAACTCCGTCCCCCCGTAGCGGTGTTCCCCCGCGTTCACGCCGTCCCACTCCGATACCTCCGTCACGATTGCGTCGATTGCGTCGGTCATCGTTACCCCCATGCCGTCGCGTTTCCGACCGTGGGCGCAAACGCTCGGCATACCGGATAGTAGGTCCCTCTTCGATTTGCTCCTTTCGGGAGAAGGGTCTCCGAGACGCGAGTACGTCGGCAGTATAAGGGAACGGTTCGGGCAATACAGGGATGGCCCATGGTAGGCCACCCGTGCAAGGTTGCAGTGTCTATGAGGCACGTTTGGGACGCCGGAAATTCGTCCCAGCATGTGATTGTCACGCGAGGTAAAAGGTACTGTTCCCCAACCAGTTCGGACTTACGGAGACAACGCGGTCATCGTCTCGCGCGCCTCCTCGACCGTCGCTCCGCGGGGAAAGCCGACCGCGACAGCATCGACGCCGTCGATGTCGGCGAACTTCCGGAACTCCTCGCGTGCGCGTTCTGGCGTGCCCGATGCCCCGAGTCGGTCCAGAAGGTCGTCGTTCACCAGTTCGGTCGCCCGCTCCTTGTCGCCGTTCGCCCACGCGGCCGAGATATCGTAGGCGACCTCCTCGTGGCCCTGCCGGGCCAACGAATCCCGGTAGTACGTGCCCATGCCGCCGATATAGAACGCCGCGTGCTGGCGGGCGAGGGTCCGAGCGCGTTCGCCGTCGTCCAGCGCACAGCAGGTCAGCGAGAGCGTCACTTCCACGTCGTCCACGTCGCGGTTTCCGAGGTCCGCGCCCCTCCTCAGGTCGTCGAGGCGGTCCTCCATGCCGTCCGGCGTGAACAGCGTCGCGTGCCACCCGTCGGCGAACCGTCCCGCGAGTTCGACCGATTTCGGTCCCATCCCCGCGGCGTCTATCGGCGGCGGCGTCTCCGGCGGGTCACATCGCAGTCGGAAGCCGCCCAGCGTGAAGCAGTCGCCGTCGTAGTTCACCGTCTCGCCCGACAGCACCGTCCGAACGATGTCGATTGTTTCGCGGGTTCGTCGGAGCGGGCGGTCGAACTCCTCGCCGTGCCAGCCTTGGATGACGACCGGACCGCTCGGGCCGATGCCGACGCGAAACCGCCCGTCGGACACCTCCTGGAGCGTGGCAGCGGTTTGCCCGATGAGCGCTGGCGACCGCGAGTAGACGTTCACGATGGACGGGCCGAGGCCGATTTCGTCCGTCCCGAGCGCCATCGCCGTCAGGCTCGTCACCGCGTCGCGGCCCCACGTCTCGGGAAGCCACACGTGGTCGTACCCCAACTCCTCCGCCCGCTGTGTCAAGTCCACGAGCGTCTCCACGCTCGGTTGCGCCGCGACCGGGAGATGAATTGCTCTCGTTGCAGCCATTCTGTACGAATGATTCGTGTGGACACCTATCAGTGTCGATGTTCACGATTCGGGAGTTTCCGGGAGTTGAACGCGCGGTTTTTCGAACGGCGTTTATCCCGCCGGAGAGGCCAACCGATTCACGCGCCGAAGGAGTTCGGTTCCACGCCGGAAACGGGCGGGAACCCGCGGAGCGAGGGAACCGCCGACCAGTAGACCGCGAGCAGACAGTACCCCAAGCCGGACAGTCCGACGACGGCGGGGCTTCCGACGACGTCCCCGAGATAGCCGCCGAGGAGGTAGCCGACCGGACCGACGACGGCGATGAGGCTGCCGATGGTCGAACTCACGCGAGCGAGCAGGTCGTTCGGGACGCCGGTCTGAATCGTCGCGCTGACGAGGACGTTGTAGATGCCGAGCGGAACGGCTGCGACGCCGTAGACGAGGAGTACCGCGGGAAACCATCCGGTACTGACGGCAGCGACCCGTCCGACCGTTGCAACGAGAAATCCGACGATCGTGACGCACCCGAACCGGACGGACTCGAACTGCGATGCGACGAGCGACCCGAGGAGGAGTCCGACGGTCGATGCAGCGATCAGGAGGCCGTACGTCTCCGCCCCGCCGAACGTGTCGGCGAACGCGGGGAGAACCGACGCCGACATGCCGGTGAACGCGGTCGCGATACCCGCCGCGACGACCATGTGGCCGACGACGGAACCTCGAATCAGGTCGAACCCCTCGCGGATGTCCGCGGCGTACTCCCCAGCCGACGGGGACGTGCCTGTCTTCTCCGTGGCGGGGACCGAAAGGAGGAGGAAAAAGAACCCGCCGACGGCGAACGTCATCGCGTCGAAGACGAACAGTGCGACGGCACCCAACGCGGCGATGAGCGCGCCCGAGAACGCCTGTGCCAGCGCACCGAGCGTCTGCTGTGTCGACGAGTCGAGCGAGTTCGCGCGGGGGAGCAGTTCGTCGTCCACGAGTCGCGGGAGGGCGGCTTGTTCCGCCGGTGTGTTGACCCGTCCGAGGAGGGAGAGGAGCGCGACGACGGCGAGGACGAGGGGAACGCTCATCGCGCCCACGTGGGACGCGAACGGAACGGCGAGGACGACGACGCCTTGGGCCGCCGCGACGAGGACGAGCAGGCGGGAGAGGCGCGAACGGTCCACGAGCGGGCCGAAGAGGAATCCGACGATTTGCGGGAGTCGCGAGAGGAACCCGGCGACGCCGGTGTACAGCGTCGAACCGGTCAACTGATACACCAGCCACATCGCGGCGATGAAGTACAGTTCGTCGCCGACGCCGCTGACCGTGCGGGCGAGGTACAGCCGTCGGAACCCCGTGTTGGCGAGGAGCGTTCCGGTTTTCGACGCGCCGAACCGGTCGCGCCATCCCACCGATTTGGCCGACGAGTCGATTTCAGCCATACACACCGTCCCGGCGCGAGGGTGATGAGGGTTCGGTGAACGCCAGTTCTGTAAGCATATAAATACGTTTTCGGGGGATTGATGGGCGATCCCATCGAACGTCACCGACATGACGAACGGGACGGAACCCTCCATGGACGCGCTCTCCGTGCTGGGCAACGAGATTCGGATGTCCATCCTGCGGGAACTCGCCGACGCCTCGGAGACGCTTTCGTTCACCGAACTGCGCGAGCGGGTCGGGGTGCGCGACACGGGAAAGTTCAACTACCACCTGACGAAGCTCTGTGAGTACTTCGTCCGGCAAACCGAGTCGGGGTACGAGTTGGGCCACGCCGGAACGCGGGTCATCTCGGCGGCGACCCCGGTGGCGACGGACGAGTTCGAGGGCGAGGAGGACGATACGTGCCCGGTCTGCGGAGAGGAGGACTACGAAAAGTTGTTCCACGTCCATCTGACGCCGGGGCGGTTCTGACGGGACGACTCGCCCGTCGGGACGCTCGGTTCGAATCCGTTCGATCCGACGCCGTCACCGGCATGCCGCCCGGAACAAAGTATAATTCCTCACGGTCTGTCAGGTCCGTATGGACAAACCCTCGAAACCGTTCGGACCGGACCGCCAGCGAGAGGTGTACGCGGGCGGGATGCTCGCCGACCAAACCCCGGACCTCCCGGCCTCTCCCGACGAACTCGCCGACCTGGCACGGGAACATCTCTCCCCGGAGGCCCACGCCTACGTCGCGGGGTCCGCCGGGTCCGAAAGTACGAAGGACGAGAACCGCCGCGCCTTCGACCGCTGGCGAATCGTCTCGCGGATGCTCCGCGACGTGTCGGAACGCGACCTGTCGGTCGAAATTTTGGGACGAACGCTTCCCGTCCCGGTCATGCTCGCGCCGATAGGCGTCCAGTCCATCATCCACGAGGAGGGTGAACTCGCCACTGCGCGGGCCGCCGCCGACCTCGACGTGCCGCTCGTGTTGAGTTCGGCGTCGTCCGAGACGATGGAGGACGTGACCGACGAGTTGGGCGACACGCTCGGCTGGTTCCAACTCTACTGGAGCGCCGACCGGGACGTGACCGCGAGTTTCCTTTCGCGGGCCGAAGACGCGGGCTACGAGGCCGTCGTCGTCACGCTCGACACGCCGATGATGGGGTGGCGCGAACGCGACGTGGACCACGCCTACCTCCCGTTCCTCGACGGCGAGGGCGTGGCGAACTACCTCTCGGATCCGGCGTTCCGCGACGCGCTCGACTCGCCGCCCGAGGAGGACATGAGTTCCGCGCTCTGGCGGTTCACCGAAACCTTCGAGGACCCGTCGCTGTCGTGGGACGACCTCGATTTCCTCCGAGAACACACCGACCTGCCGATACTGTTGAAGGGAATCCTCCACCCCGACGACGCCCGCGAAGCGGTCGAACGCGGCGTCGACGGCCTCGTCGTCTCGAACCACGGGGGGCGACAGGTGGACGGCGCGATCGGCGCGCTCGATGCCTTGCCCGGCGTCGTGGACGTCGTCGCCGACGATGTTCCGGTCCTCTTCGACAGCGGGATCCGTCGCGGGGCGGACGCGTTCCGCGCGATCGCGCTCGGTGCCGACGCGGTCCTGCTCGGGCGTCCCTACGTCTACGGTCTCGCGATCGCGGGACGCAAGGGCGTGCGGGAAGTGCTGCGGAACTTCCTCGCGGACCTCGATTTGACGCTTGCGCTGTCGGGACACACCTCCTTCGAGGACGTGTCCCGCGCGATCCTGCGCGAAAGCAAGGAGTGATCAGCGACCGAGGAAACCCTTTGAGGGTCGCGCCCGTAGCCACCACGGGTATGGGGGAAAACGACCGGAAGGAAACGGCCGACGGCGGGACACGGACGGTGATGAAGGGAGAGGATTCCTACGACATCGAGTCGTGGGAGCCACGAACGCGGATGGACAGGCTCTCGCTTCGGTTGTACCACATCCTTTCCGAGGCGACCCGCGTCGTCACGCTCCTGCTCGCCCTGACGTTCGTCCTCATCGAACTCGGATTGGTGACGACGACGCTCGCACGACGTCCCCTTCTCGGGGTGCTCTCGTTTCTCTCCATCGTGCCCGCACTGCTCCTCGCGGTGTACATCTGGCGTGTCGACCCGACCGAACGCGAACCGATCCCGACGCTCGTCGCCACTTTCCTCCTCGGAGTGGTGTTCGCCGCGTTCGCCGCCATAATCAATACCGTCGGATTGGGCGTGTTGTCCGGCGTCGGCGTGGAAACCCTCGCCATCGTGCCGTTCTTCTTCCTCGTCGTCGGACCGGTCGAGGAGACAGTGAAGTGGCTCGCGGTCCGGTTCCACGCGTATCGGACGCCGCACTTCCAGACGGCGGTGGACGGTGCCGTCTACGGCGCGATGGCAGGGTTGGGCTTTGCGACCATCGAAAACCTGACCTACGTCGTCGGGTCGGTCGGCGTCCACGGCGGCACCGCCGTCACCGTCTCCGGCGTCGCGGTTACGCGCGCCATCGTCGGCCCGAACCACGTCCTCTGGGCGGCCATCTCCGGCTACTACCTCGGTTTGGCGAAGATCGTCCCCACGAACCGCGGACCGATAATCGTCAAGGGAATCGCCCTCCCGGCGTTACTGCACGGGTTTTACAACTCGACCGCCGGGTTCGTGACGAACGTCCTCTCCGCGGTCTTCGGCGGTGACGTGTTGCTCTGGTTGCTCGTGTACGTCCTCGTCTTCTCGGGGTTGGTGGCGACCTACCTGTTCCGGAAGATTCGGCGCGCGAGGGAGTACTACGAGGACCAAATGCGGTTGGGATGGCTGTAGCGGGCGACGCGTCATCGGCCGCACCGCTCTTTACCGTCATCGTGTTCCATCGTCCATGGTCAGCCTCGGCGGAATGACGGGAACCGGAAAACGGGTCGCCTCGGAATTTTCGGAGAAGAATGTGACGCTCATGGCGGCGGGTATCGCCTACAACGCGTTCGTCTCGCTCGCACCGATACTCCTCTTATTGCTCATCGTCGTCGGCGTCGTCGGCGGGGGACTCGAAGACAGAATCCTCGAACTCGCCGGGGGGTCGCTTCCCGGACCCATCGCCGACGTCATCAGACGGGTGTTCCAATCGAATGCGTCCGCGGGCGGCGCGTCGCTCATCGGACTCGTCGTCCTCGTGTGGGGGTCGTTGAAGATATTCCGCGGTCTCGACACGGCCTTCTCGGAGATTTACGACACCGAGACCGGGAACTCCTTTCTCGACCAAGTGAAGGACGCGCTCGTCGTCCTCGTCGCACTCACGGTCGCCATCGTCGCAACCGTGGCCGTCAGCGCGGTGTTCAGTGCGTTCGCGGACACCGTCCCGTACCTCGGTTTCGTCACCCCGTTGGTGCTCGTCGCCGGGCTGGTCCTCGCGTTCTTTCCGATGTACTACGTCTTTCCGGACGCCGAACTGGAGTGGCGACAGGTCCTGCCGGGAACCGTCTTCGCGGCGGTTGGATGGGCCGCACTCCAAGCGCTCTTTCAGGTGTATTTAACGTCCAAGGGCGATAGCTCCGCCAGCCTGTTCGGCGGCGTCATCGTCGTCGTCACGTGGCTGTACTTCTCGGGGCTCGTCCTCCTGCTCGGTGCGGTCATCAACGCCGTCCTCGGCGGGTACTCCGGGGCGGACGAGGAGGTCAAGGATGGGACCGAACGCGAAGCGTCGTTGACCCGCGACGAACTCGCGGTCTACCTCCGTGACCTCCGCGAGGGAGTCACAGGGCGTTACGAGCGGATGCGTCCGGCCGCGACCGACGACCGGAAGGAATTCACCCGACCGACGGGCCACATCGACGTGACCGAGGGGGAGGTTTCCACGGACGACGGGACGGAGCGCTTCGTGACGCTCCGCTGGCGCGTCCCCGCGGAGGAAGCGGGCGACGATTCCGTCGCGCCGAAAAGCGACACCTCCTCGTAGCCGTATTCTCGTGACGAAGCGACGTGTACGACGAGGAACGCGGACTATCGCCATCACTACTCGTTCGAGGTCACGGGCCCGTACCGCTACTGGTATCAACCACACGAGAAGATGGGGATGGTCGCCGATACAGTTATCGAGAGATAGGTCGCGTCGGAGGAGCGGGTCGCCGAGAGGAGGAGCGGACCCGCTTTCCGAAACCATGAACAACGAAACCGTTCGTACGTGAACGGTCACGATAGGGCTGGTGAACGCCAGCCACCCTAACTATCAGACCACAGTACTATCAAATTTTCTATCAGTGCTTCGCTACTGTTGTTGCAGTTCGAACTTCTGCACTTTTCCCGTCGTCGTCCGCGGCAGTTCGTCCACGAACGCGACTTCGCGGGGGTGTTTGTACGCCGCGAGTCGTTCGAGGCAGTACTCCTGAATCTCGTCCTCGGTCGCGTCCGCGTCCGGCGTGAGGACGACGAAGGCTTTGACCGTCTCGTTCCGTCGTTCGTCGGGAATCCCGACGACGGCGGCGTCGGCCACGGCGGGATGTTCGAAGAGGAGTTCTTCGACTTCGCGTGGGTAGACGTTGTAGCCCGCCGTGTTGATCATGTGTTTCTTGCGGTCCACGACGTAGAAGAAACCGTCCTCGTCCCAGTAGCCGATGTCGCCCGTGTGGAACCAGCGCTCCCCGTCTTTCTCGGTGAACGCCGCCGCCGTCGCGTCCGGGAGGCCAGCGTATCCGGCCATCACGTTCGGTCCGGCGATGACGATTTCGCCGGTCACGTCGTCCAGTTCGGCGTCGTCCTCGGCGAGCGGTCCCTTCTCCACCGGCGGTAACTCCTCGAAGTCGTCGTCCACGATTTGGGCGCTGACGCCGTCGATGGTCGTCCCGATACTGCCGACCCGGCGGCCCTTGTCGGGCGTGTTGAAGTGCGTGACGGGACTCGTCTCGGTCAGGCCGTAGCCCTCGTAGATCTTCGCGTCGTACAGTTCCTCGAACCGTCGGAGCACTTCGATGGGAATGCCACCGCCGCCCACGCCGGCGAGTCGGAGGGACGAGAGGTCGAAGTCGGCGGCGTTCGGTTGGTTGATGATGTCGTTGTACATCGCGGGGACGCCGTGCATCAGCGTCAGTTCCGCATCCTCGATGAGTGACAGGGCTTGCTGGGCGTCCCACGTCGGGAGCGGGTAGAAGGCCCCGCCGCTGAACAGGGTCCCGTTCATACAGACCGTCATCCCGTAGATGTGGAAGAGCGGGAGGACGCCCAGAAGGGAGTCGCCCGAGTCGATTCCACCCGGCGCGAGGGCCGCGGACCCGTGCGCGTTGGAGGTGAGGTTGTGGTGGGTCAGTTTCACCCCTTTCGGCGTTCCGGTCGTCCCGCTGGTGTAGGGTTGGACGGCGAGGTCGTCGTCCTCCCGCGGTACGATTTCGTCGCCACCCTCGGCGAGGAAGTCGCCGAAGGACGTTACGCCCTCCGCATCGCTTTCGCCGACGGAGACGACGTACTCCACGTCCGAATCTTCGCGGACGGCCTCCACGACGGGAACGAGGTCCGGGAGGGTGACGACAACCTTCGCGCCGCTGTCGGAGAGGAGGTGGCTGATCTCTCGCGTCCGATACTGCGGGTTCATCGGGACCACGACGCCGCCCGCCGCGAGCGTCCCGTGGAACGTCAGGACGAACTCCGGGACGTTGGGCAGGTAGACCGCGACCCTGTCGTCCTCGCCGATACCGCGCTCCTCCAACCCGGCGGCGAAACCGCCGACCTGCGCCCAGAGGTCGTCGTACGTCAGCGTTCGCGCCTCAGTGACGATGGCCGGGGCGTCCGCGTAGTCGGAAACCGTGTCCGCAACCGACTCGGTAAGATTTACCATGGTTGTGTATAACGGGGACCCTCATTATAAAACATCACCGAAGAACCGTGTTTGATTGTTGAAAGGTCGTCGACCCGGAACCGAAACCACACAGAGTGGGTTCGACGGTTAAGTGAACGCACCCCATCCGTCCGGTATGTACGTTCACTGGCACCGCCGCGACCTCCGGGTCGAAGACAACCGGGCGCTCTCGTCGAGCGACCCCGTGCTTCCGGTGTTCGTCTTCGACGAGGAAGTCCTCTCCCACGCGGCCCCGCCTCGTGTGTCGTTCATGCTGTCCGCCCTCGAATCGCTCCGTGAGGAGTATCGAGAACGCGGTGGCGGTCTCCTGTTTCTCCGGGGCGACCCGCGCGAGGAGATACCCCGAATCGCGACGGCGTGCGACGCGGAGTGCGTGGTCTGGAACCGGGATTACTCCGGGTTGGCGAAGGCACGCGACGCCGACGTTCGGGACGCGCTGGCGGATGCGGGCATCGAACGACGGGCGTACCACGACGCGCTGTTACACACGCCGGGGACCATCACGACGAATCAGGGCGACTACTACTCCGTCTACACCTACTTCTGGAAGAAGTGGCGCGACCGGGAGAAGGACGCGCCGTTCGACGCGCCCGACGAAATCGTCGTTCCGGACGAAGTCGCGGAGGACGGAATCGAAATTCCGACGCTCGCCGACCTCGGGTTCGAGGAACCGGAAGGGACGATTCCGCCCGCCGGGACCGAGGCGGCACGCGACCTGCTCTCGAAGTTCTGCGAGCGCGACGCATATCGATACGACGAGGCGCGCGATTACCCCGCCCGCGAAGCGACGTCCCGGCTTTCGCCGCATCTGAAGTTCGGCACCGTCGGTATCCGGGAAGTGTGGGAGACGACCGAGCGGGCGAAAAACGACGCGGGGAACGAGGACGAGGCCGAATCCGTCGAGGAGTTTCAGGGTCAACTCGCGTGGCGGGAGTTCTACGCGCACGTCCTCGACGACGATCCGTCCGTGGTCGTGGAGAACTACAAGGATTACCGGTACGACATCGCGTGGCGCGACGACCCCGACGGCGTGCAGGCGTGGAAGGACGGCGAAACCGGCTATCCCATCGTGGACGCTGGTATGCGCCAACTCCGCGAGGAGGCGTGGGTCCACAACCGCGTTCGCATGATAGTCGCCTCCTTCCTGACGAAGGATCTGCTCGTGGACTGGCGCGAGGGCTACGACTGGTATCGGCGGAAACTCGTGGATCACGACACCGCGAACGACAACGGCGGATGGCAGTGGGCGGGGTCCACCGGCACGGACGCCCAACCGTACTTCCGCATCTTCAACCCCATGACGCAGGGCGAACGCTTCGATTCCGACGCCGAGTACATCAAACGGTTCGTCCCCGAACTGTCGGACGTTCCCCCGGAGAAGGTTCACGAGTGGAACGAACTCGAACCGGACGAACGGGAGGACCTCGCACCCGAGTATCCCGACCCACTCGTGGACCACTCGGAGCGCCGCGAGATGGCCATCACGATGTTCGAAAACGCAAGGGGGTAAGGCGAGTAAGCGACGTATGGCTACGGTAGCGCTCACAACCGCACGGAACACGTTCTGAACGGCGGTGAAGTATCTCCGGTTATCGTGAACGTATCCCTTATCGACGACATCATCCGTTGTTGAGTGTGGAGTGGCGCGTTCGTTGGTGGTAGGATAATCCTCGCTACTCGCATATTAATCGTGAAAACGGCCATCCACAGTCGACGGACTTCGCACAACGATGGTCGGGGTTGAAGTAGGAACTTCCCGACAGGCAACGACAGGGTCACACCCGCTTCGTGCAACGGAAGGTGGGGCACGTGCCCAAGAGACTACCATGAAAAAGACCATCAAAATCCTGCTCACGCTGACGATTGTGGGTAGCCTGTTCGCGGTCGGTTTCGCGGGGAACGCAGCGGCGGATTCACAGGAAAGCGACCAAGTCGCAGTTTCACACGTGGACCAAGACCAAGGTGTCCTCCAGTACAACCGCAACTATCAGGACGACAACGTCGCGTTCTCGGGAGCGTTTAGCGCGAACCCGCGGAACGCCCCGGCGAATGACCTCGTTGACGGCGGTGACAGTGGCGCCGAGTCCGGCGACGCGGTCGCCATCCAAGCGAGCGCACAGAGCAACGAGAACTCGCAGTTCGCGTATTCGAACGCCGAGAACGAAAACGAGCAAGAAGTAGAGGACTAAATCGTCCGGAATTCGTTCGGTCTACCTGACGACACCCTATTTTTCGTGCGACGTCCGCCGATGAGTGTCGACGGACGGGAACGTTCGGTCGCGTCCGCAGTATCCTATTGTCGCCACAACGGAGACCGCTTCGACGAATGTCTATCCTTCGCCTCAACACTTAACACGACGACCGTTGACCACCTTTCGGGGGTTACCAATGGCAACCTACGAACTACCGGAACTACCGTATAGCTACGACGCACTGGAGCCGAGTATCGACGCACACATCATGGAACTGCACCACGACAAACACCATCAGGGCTACGTCAACGGTGCGAACGCGGCGCTCGATACACTCGAAGAGATGCGCGAGAACGACGAGTGGGGCGACGTCAAGGGCGTCGAACGCAACCTCGCGTTCAACCTCGCCGGCCACATCAACCACTCAGTCTTCTGGGAGAACATGTCCCCGGACGGGGGCGGGAAACCCGGCGGCGACCTCGCTGACGCCCTCGACGACCAGTTCGGGTCGTTCGAGGAATTCAAGACGCACTTCTCGGAGGCCGCGAAGGGCGTCGAAGGCTCGGGATGGGGGATGTTGCTCTACGACCACGTCGCCGACATTCCCATCGTGAGCATGGCCGAGAACCACCAGAACCAGTATCCATCCGCGACCCCGTTGCTCGTTCTGGACGTATGGGAACACGCGTACTACCTCCAGTACGAGAACAACCGCGGCGAGTACGTGGACAACTTCTGGGACGTCGTCAACTGGGACGACGTGGAAGAGCGCTACGACGAAGCGAGCGGGATGTAACGGCCGAGAGGCCGTCCGAAATCGGAATATTTTGCCGCCGTATCGTGTCGTATGTTAGCTAACTTCTCCTCAAGGTTTAACAGGCCAAGGGGAGATATAGTTAGTGGAGGTAATACATATATGGCAGAAAAATCGAACGCGGAACTACCACCGCTCCCGTACGACTACGACGCGCTGGAACCGCACATCTCCGAGCAGGTCCTCACGTGGCACCACGACACGCACCATCAGGGCTACGTAAACGGCCTCAACAGTGCCGAAGAGACTCTCGCGGAGAACCGTGAGTCCGGCGACTACTCCGGCACGGCGGGTGCGCTGGGTAACGTGACCCACAACGGCTGTGGTCACTACCTCCACACCCTCTTCTGGGAGAACATGGACCCGAACGGCGGCGGCGAACCCGAGGGAGAACTCGCCGACCGCATCGAGGAGGACTTCGGTTCCTACGAGGGCTGGAAGGGCGAGTTCGAGGCCGCCGCGAGCGCCGCGGGCGGCTGGGCACTCCTCGTCTACGACCCGGTGGCCAAACAGCTACGCAACGTCAAAGTCGACAAGCACGACCAGGGCGCACTCTGGGGTAGCCACCCGATTCTCGCGGTGGACGTGTGGGAGCACTCCTACTACTACGACTACGGGCCGGACCGCGGTGACTTCGTGGAGAACGTCTTCGAAGTCATCGACTGGGACAACGTCGCAGAACAGTACGACAACGTCGTATCGCGGTTCGAATAAGCCCGAACGCACCGATTTTCTTTCGAGTAACCGATCTCCGAACAGCGGGTGCTATTCGGTGTCCGACGAGATCACGGGGACCGTGTAGCCGGACGCGATATCCGTGACGTGTTTGTAAAGCGATTCGTAATCGTATCCGTTGGGTTGCTGGTCGAGGCTGGCGAACACGCCGACGTGTCGGTCGTCGTCGGCGTCGTCGTCGAAGAACATCCGGAACTGCTCGAAGTCGTCGAACCCCCTAACGGTGTACTGGTAGGTGGCGTAGTACAGTTGGTCGTAGGTGTCCTGCGTGATGAACCCGAACCGCTCGTTGTCGATGAACTTCGCCACATCCACCGCTTCGAGTTTGTCCGCGACATCTTCCCGGAGAAATAGCATCTCGTAGTCGGATTGGTCGAACAGCCAAATATCCCGGAGGGAGTTCCCGCCGAATTCAGCAAAGGCGGAGACGAGGGCCTCTTTTGTCTCGCTTCCCGATTCCTCATCCATGTCGTTTTCTATCTTGAACGCTCTATTATAAAAACTCGGTTATAATTTTCGTTCGTTATATTTAACACGCGAGGTAAAGAACGTATCTCGGGCACCGTCGGACGATTCGGGAGGTTTTACGCCCGGCCGGTCCTACGTTGAGCCATGCCGAAACCAAAGGACGAGTTCGAGCAGTTGTATCCCTGTGACTTCTACGAACCGGACGAACTGCTCGACGAGGACACGATGTACTCGGTCTACGAAATCGCACGCCTCCTTCAGGGGCTCGACGCGGACGCCGAAATCGACGTCGAGACGGAAGACATCCTGCTCGATTGGGCGATTCCGTGGGTGATGCGAAACTCCGAAAAACTCGTGGTCGGCGAACCGCCGAGCGACGAGGAACCGGGCTACTACGGTCTGAAGACATGACGCTCCTCGTGGCCGGCGGGGACCGCGTGGACGCCGGGAAGACGACGTTCACGGTCGGTCTTCTCGCGTACATGGACGGTATCGGGTTCAAACCGCGCGCCGGCAACGACTTCTGGTTCGACCACGACGACGCCACCGGCGCGCTCCGCGACGGGCGACTGTACGGCAAGGACGCGAAACGACTCGCGCACGCGAGCGGGGAGGACGTCGCGCTCGAAGCGCTGAATCCGGTGCATCGACTCTGGCGGCCCGCGCCCGGCAAGGGAAAGGGCCTCCTCGGTCAGTCGGGACGCGAGTTCCTCGTGGACCGCGTCGGAGACGGCTTCGTCGTCAACGGAACCGTCTCGCTCCCCGACATCGTGCGCGAACGGCTTCCGCTTTCGGACGCCGTGGTCGTCGATTCCCTCGCGGAACTGAACGACCGGACCGAGCGTCGGTACCTCCCGCACTTTCGAGCGGTCGCCGAACGCATCCGAAGCGAGGACCACGCGGTCGTGGAGTCCTACAGCGATATTGCACGACCTATTCAGGGCGTCGAGTTCGAGGCCGTGGCCGTGGTCGAACCCCGCCGCGTTCGGGTGTACGACGGCGCGCGCTACGCGAAGGCGTGTGAGGTCGCGGACAACAGCGTCCACGACGGAACGATGGAAAAGCGCGTGGAGGACGTGGTGGAATTCCTCGACCCCGCGGAGACGACGACGCTCGAACCGCTGCCGAAGGCGGAGCGTGACGATCCGGAGGAGATAGCCGAGGTGTACGGAGACGCCTACGAGGCGTTGTTGTAGCGCCGACGGCTATCGCATCCGCGCGGCCTGTGACGCCAGTTCGACGTCGTGGTACGGGTCCGTCGTCACGCTCGCCCCGTGGCCGACGTGCATCTCGCGCAGGTCCTCGTCCACGGCGTCCAAGACGCGGTCGATGCTCTCGATGAGCGCCGAGCGGTCCCCCTCTTCGAGGTCGGTTCTCCCGAACCCGCCGTTCGGGAAGACGAGGTCGCCGGCGAAGAGGACGTCCGCCGATTCCGAGTAGAAACAGAGGTGGTCGTTCTTGTGGCCCGGCGTGTGGAGCGCGCGGTACTCGTCGTCGCCGATGGTCACGACGTCCCCGTCCTCGATTGCGACGTCGATGCCGGGTTGGGACGTGTCGAAACCGAACGCTTCGACGTCGTAGGCGTCTTTGATCGCTTCGAGATTGCCGACGTGGTCGGGGTGGGTGTGCGTGACGATGACCGCGTCGAGGTCGTCAACTGCGTCTTCGACCCGCGCCACGGCGTCGAAGTTCGACCCGGTGTCCACGAGGACGGTTCGGTCGCCGTCCACGAGGAACGCGTTGCTGGTGAACGCCTGCACGCCCGCCGCGATGTTTCGAATCATGTCGCGGCGTAGGAGTGGCAGGGGTTTCGTGTTTTCGTTCGGCGAAAGGCGTGCGGCGTGTCGCCGGTTCATTCCTCGGCGAGTTCGTCGAGGAGCGTGTCCAGACTGTAGCTTTGGAGGACGCGATGGGAGTCACGCAGCGTGGAGATGACGAACGTGGAGTTCGTCCTGTCCACTTCCTCGATGCTCTCGAAATCGCCGATGAGTCGTTCGACCATCTCGCGTCCGGTGAGGTGTGCGACGACGATGAAGTCGGTTTCCCCCATCGTGAAGTACGCCTGCGTGACGCCCTCGATGTCGAGTATCTTCTCGCCGAAATCGCGGTACGAGCCCGTGTAGTCGGCGAACACCTCCACGACGACGGTGACGCCGAGGCCGAACTCCTCCAGGTCGATGTCGTAGAGGTCGTTTTCGATGACGCCCGCCTCCCGAAGGTTGTTCAGGCGGTAGTGGATGGTCGAGACGGGGATGTCCGTCTCCTCGTGTAGTTTCTCGGGACTGCCGGTTTCCAGGTCCGAAATCGCCTTGAGCAGGGTGACGTCGCGTTCGTCCATTGATTCCGAACTATACGTCGGTCATACTTAACGTCTGGAGTTCGTCGAAAGCCGGGAAGATATCTATTCGAAAGGAAAGTCCTTCACGATTCAATAATAGGAATCTAGTCTAATCAATCTACGTTCTTTTGCTTGAGAATCAGTATCAGTGGAGATGTTTGTAGAAGGATTTAACAGTGTGCGCCTGATAGGGTTGGATAGAAATCTATGATTCAGACGAAACTTGGTAGATACCTACCGATAAATGGCGTAATGTTTGCATTATTGGCGCTGTTCTGGGGCGGCTCGTTCGTCTCCATCGACGTGGGGCTTCACCACTTCCCGCCGCTCCTGTTCGCCGCGGTTCGCTACGACGTGGCCGGCCTCCTCATCCTCGGCTACGCGGCCGCCACGACGGACCGCTGGAAACCGAAGCGCAAAGGCGACGTGCTCGCGATTCTCACCATCGGCGCGTTCGTCATCGCCGGTCATCACAGCTTCCTCTATCTCGGACAGGAACACGTCCCCGGCGCGCTCGCCGCTGTCGTCGTCAGCCTCTCTCCGGTTCTCACCGCGGTCTTCGCGAGCACCCTCTTCGCCGACGAACACGTCACCCCGCTCAGTGCCGTCGGCCTGCTCTGTGGCGTCGTCGGCGTCGCAATCGTCGCCAACCCGACGCCAGCGAACCTCCTCTCGACCGACGCGGTCGGTATCGGCCTCGTCTTCCTCGCGGCCGCGAGTTTCGCCCTCGGATCGGTCCTGAGCCAACCGTTCGAAACCGGCATCTCGGTACCCGCGCTACAGGGTTGGTCCATGCTGTTCGGGTCCGTCCTGATACACGCGGTCAGTCTCGGTACGGGCGAATCCCCCATGGCGATCGATTGGTCGCTGCCCGCCGTCGCCTCCCTGACGTACTTGGTACTCGTCTCGGGCGTCATCGCGTTCCTCATCTACTTCCACCTGCTGGACGCCATCGGCGCGACCGAACTCAACCTCGTCGGCTACCTCGAACCGGTCGTCGCCACGCTCCTCAGTTGGGTGGTTCTCGGCGAACTCGTCGCCAGCACGACGGTCATCGGCTTCGCCGCCATCTTCACCGGCTTTGCACTGCTGAAACGCGACGTCCTCTTCGACTTCGTTCGCACGTCGTCGCCGAACGTCGGGCGGGCGTAAGGGGACGGGCGACCACGAGACATCGCGGCGTTCGTGTGTCGTACGCTTACCCCCTCCGTTGCCCCGACCCCACATGACTTTTCGGTCCCCCTTCCTTACGTCACCCTATGGCAACACGTGACGCGGGCGACCCGGGCCGCGACGAACGCGCGAACTACGACTATCACTCCGGTTCGGATACCGTAGCGCGCACGGGATTGGTCTCCGACCTCGTGACGCTGATCGACGGCGAGGTCCGCTTCGACGAATACTCCCGACAGTTGTACGCGACGGACGCGAGCGCCTACCAGGTGACGCCCATCGGCGTCGTCTTCCCCACGTCGACGGACGACGTGGCGGCGGTGATGGAGTACTGTGCCGACCGCGAGATTCCCGTCCTCCCGCGCGGCGGCGGGACCAGCCTCGCCGGCCAAACCGTCAACGAGGCCGTCGTGCTGGATTTCACCCGGCACATGGACGCACTGCTCGATTTCGACCCGGACGGGAAGACCGCCCGCGCCCAACCCGGAATCGTTCTCGGGGAGTTGAACCACGCGCTGGCCGACCGCGATTTGAAGTTCGCACCCGACCCGGCGTGGGGCGACAAGAGCGCCCTCGGCGGGGCCATCGGGAACAACTCCACGGGGTCACACTCGCTGAAGTACGGGAAGACAGACGCCTACGTCGAGGAGTGTGAAGTCGTCCTCGCGGACGGCACCGTGACGACGTTCGGCGACGTGACGCTGGAGGAACTCCGCGAGGGCGCGGAGGACGATTCACTGGAAGGCCGCATTTACGCGGAAGTGCTCCACATCGTGGAGAACGAGACGGACGCCATCGAGGAGGTGTTCCCGAACCTCAAGCGGAACGTCTCGGGATACAACCTCGACAGACTCGTGGAGGAAGCCGAGGAGGGACACGTCAACCTCGCGCGCCTGCTCGCCGGAAGCGAGGGGACGCTCGCTATCGTCACGGAGGCGACGGTGAGCCTCGAACCAATCCCCGAGACGAAGGCCATGGCGCTGTTGACCTACGGGAGCCTGAACGACGCGATGGAGGACGTCGCGCCGATTCTCGATCACGATCCGTCGGCGGTCGAAGTGCTCGACAACGTGCTCATCTCGCTCGCCGAGGACACGGAGGAGTTCAACGACGTCGTGGCGATGCTTCCCGACGGAACCGATTCGGTCCTCCTCGTGGAGTTCTACGCGACGGACGACGAGGACGGCCGGGAAAAGGTCTCGAAGCTTCGGGCGGACCGCGAGGGTGTTCGGTCGCTGAACGCGATGGAAGCCCACGACGACGACGAGCGCGCTCGCTTCTGGAAACTGCGCAAATCCGGCATGCCGATTCTCCTCTCGCGGACGACCGACGCGAAGCACATCTCGTTCATCGAGGACAGCGCGGTTCCGCCGGAGAACCTCCCCGAGTACGTCGCCGACTTCCAGCAGGTGTTGGAGGACAACGACACGTTCGCCAGCGTCTACGCCCACGCCGGACCGGGGTGTCTACACGTTCGTCCGCTCATCAACACGAAGAGTCCCGCCGGGGTGAACCAGATGGAAGCCATCGCGGACGCCGTTACCGACCTCGTGGTCGAATACGGGGGAAGCGTCTCGGGCGAACACGGCGACGGCCGCGCCCGAACCCAGTGGAACCACAAACTGTACGGCGACCACGTCTGGAATGTCTTTCGCGACCTGAAGTCGGCCTTCGATCCCGATTGGCTCCTCAACCCCGGACAGGTCTGTGGGTACGATAAATCGGAGGATTCGCCGTCGCGCGCGAAGGCCGTGGACATGACCGAAAACCTCCGGTTCGACCCCGACTACGAGTTCGATTCCGGGTTCGACCCCGTCCTCAACTGGGAGAACGAGAACGGGTTCGAGGGGATGGTCGAACTCTGTCACGGCTGTGGCGGCTGTCGCGGCGGGCAGGAGACCACCGGCGGCGTGATGTGTCCGACCTATCGCGCGGCGGACGAGGAGATCACGAGTACCCGAGGGCGGGCGAACATGCTCCGGCAGGCTATGAGCGGAGAGTTGAAGGCGGCGAACGCCGCCTCCTCGGAGCGGGCTTCGACCGCGGAGACGGACGAGGAACAGTTCGACGTGGAGTTCATGCACGAGGTGATGGACCTCTGTATCGGCTGTAAGGGCTGTGCGAAGGACTGCCCGTCGGAGGTGGACATGGCGAAACTCAAGGCCGAAGTCGAACACGAGTATCAGAAGCGACACGGAAAAACCGTCCGCGACCGCATCTTCGGCAACATCGACCGCCTCTCCTCGCTCGGCAGCACCTTCGCGCCCGTCTCGAACTGGGCGACGGAACTCCCCGGTGCGAGGTTTGTCGCGGAGGAACTGCTCGGCATCGCGAGCGAGCGAACCCTGCCGACGTTCCACCGCGAAACCCTCGAAGACTGGTTCGCGGAGCGGGGGACCCGCGTTTCGGAGGAGGACGCGACCCGCCGCGTCCTCCTGTTTCCCGACACATACACAAATCACAACCACCCAGAGGCCGGGAAGGCGGCGATTCGCGTCCTCGAAGCGGCGAACGTCCACGTTCGGATTCCGAACGATGTGGCCGGAAGCGGACGACCGGCGCACTCGAAGGGAATGCTCGATAGGGCCCGCGAACAGGCCGAGACGAACGTAAACGCGCTCTCCTCGTTCGTCCGTGACGGCTGGGACGTCGTGGTGGTCGAACCGTCCGACGCGGTCATGTTCCAATCGGATTATCTCGACCTGCTTCCCGTGAACGAGGCGTCTGGGTCGTCGAGCGGCCAGTACACCGAACCGCGCTCCGCCGACCCCGAGGCTGGCGGACTCCGTACCGAGGCTGAACGTTTGGCCGCCAACACCTTCGGAATTTGTGAATATTTCGACACGTTTGACCTCGACGTGCCGCTCTCAGGCGAGGGGTCGCTGACCTACCACGGCCACTGTCACCAGAAGGCGACGAAGAAGGACGGTCACGCGGTGAACCTCCTCCGCTCGGCGGGGTACGAGGTGGACGCCCTCGACAGCGGCTGTTGCGGCATGGCGGGCAGTTTCGGCTACGAGGCCGAACACTACTCGATGAGCAAGGCGGTCGGGTCGATTCTGTTCGAGCAGGTGGAGGAAAGCGACGGAGCGGAAGTCGTCGCGCCCGGTGCCTCCTGTCGTACACAGCTCGGCGATTGGCAGGGCGAGGAACCGCCCCATCCCATTCAGAAGGTCTCCGAGGCGCTTCGATAGTCGCCGACGTGCGCCGGGGAAATCGCCGCGGCGCTCCGAGAGGCGAACGCGTCGTTCCGGGAGATGGACGGTGTGCGGATGCTTTCACCGGACTGTGGAACAGCGAGAAACGTTTTACCGCTCGCTCGCGTCGCCGTACACAGTGCGGCCATGGAGATTCCATCACAGCATTCACAGCACAGACGGGCCGAAGAGCTTCCGTTGGTGACGGATTCCGCGAGGGTAGCGGAGGTTCGCGCCCTCGACGAGGACCGAACCGAGCGCGTGGTCGAACGTGCCGCCGAACTCCTCGACGTCCACGGGCGGGAGGAGTGGGCGGAGAAAGTCGAAACCGAGGACGCCGACTGGGACGAAATGATATCCGTGATAGAGGACGAAGAGCGCGGGCACGAGAACTTGCTGACTGAACTCTCGTCGCTGAAGGACCGCTACCAGCGACCCTTCTCCTCGCTGATGAGCGTCGTCGTCGAGATGGACGAGGAGTTCGACTTCGTTCCCGGCCAGTACGCCACGATGCGCTACGAGCACACGCCCCGCCCCTACTCCATCGCCAGTTCGCCGAACGCGGAGGGCATCGAACTCTGCGTTCGACGGGTTCCACACGGACGACTCACGTCGAAGCTGTTCGAGGACCTCTCGGAGGGCGACCGGGTGACGGTTCGCGGGCCGAACGGCGACTTCGTCCTCGAAGAACCCTCCGGTCGGGACATGGCGTTTCTCGCCACTGGGACGGGCGTCGCGCCGCTCCGGAGCATGATCAAGTACACCTTCGAGGAGGGGCGCGACGAGTACGAGGGCGAACGACGCGACTTGTGGCTCTTTTTGGGCGCGTCGTGGAAGGACGACCTGGCCTATCGCGAGGAGTTCCGAGCGTTGGACGACGAACACGAGAACTTCCACTTCGTCCCCACCTGCTCTCGCGAGGAGTACCTCTCGGACTGGCCGGGCGAAACCGATTACGTCCAGCAGACGCTCGTGAAATACCTCGATAAGACGGTGGAAGGAAACCTCTCCGACGACCTCGCGCGGTACGCGACCGAACCGGCCAACGACATCGACGCGCGAATCGACCCGGACAACCTCGAAGTGTACGCCTGCGGCGTCAACGCGATGGTGTCGATGCTCGCCGGTGCGGCGAAGGACCTCGGCGTCCCCGAGGACCACGTGCAGTACGAAGGGTACGGATAGCGTCGCCGTCCCGTCTCACCCTGCCGGGACCCGGAGGGTTATCACGGCAGCGCGTCTCACACCGCTCATGCTGGTACTTCACGGTGCGGATATCGTAGATATGGCCGGGGTTCGGGAGGCGGACGTTGCAATCGAAGACGGAACCATCGTCTCGGTGGGGGACGTTCCCGACGCGGACGAAGAGATAGACGTGAGCGGGAAGTTCGTCGCGCCGGGCCTCATCGACTCCCACATCCACGCCTCGATGGACGGGCGGCCGGACGTGACCTCGTTGAACCACGACAGCGATATGATGCTGTCCTATCGCGCGACGGTGAACCTCCGTGATGCGCTCCACGCTGGCGTGACGACCGTTCGTGACCTCGGTTCGCCGACGACGCTCGCGCTCGACGCGGCGACCGCGGTCGAATCGGGGCTCATCGAGGGGCCGCGCATCGTCGCCTGCGGCCAGAACGTCGTGATGACCGGCGGACACGGTCACTGGATGGGACGCGAAGCGGACGGCGAGGCGGAGGTGAAAAAGGCGGTGCGAGAACAGCTCAAGCGCGGTGCAGGTGTGATCAAGTGCATGGCGACCGGCGGCGTTCTCACGGAGGGTGCGGTCACGGGGTCGCCGGAACTGGACCGAGCGGAATTGAACACGCTCGTCGAAACCGCCGCCGCGAAACACACCCCGACGGCCGCCCACGCACACGGAACGGAAGGTATCAAGAACGCCGTCCGGGCCGGTATTTCGAGCATCGAACACGGAACGTTCATGGACCGCGAAGCGGCGGAGATGATGGCCGACCGGGGGACGTACTGGGTTCCCACCGCGAAGGCGCTTCACGGAATCGTCGAACAGGGAACGGAGGCCGGTATTCCGCCCTACGTGGTCGAGAAGGCAGAGGAGGCGGCAGGGGCCTTCGAAGACGCCTTCGAGTACGCGCTCGATGCGGGTGTGACCGTCGCGATGGGAACCGACGCCGGAACGCCGTTCAACTTCCACGCCGATATCCCCGAGGAACTCGAACTGATGGCCGAGTACGGGCTCTCGCCGGAGGAAGCACTGGAGGCGGGGACGGTCAACGCGGCCGACCTCCTCGGTCTATCGGACGTCGGACTGGTCGAAGAGGGGTATCGTGCCGACCTCGTCGTCCTCGATTCCGATCCTCGTGAGGACGTGACGACGTGGCAGTCGCCCGAACATATCGTGTTCAATGGTAACATGGTTCGTTGACGGCCGCACGTCACAAGGTCTTTTATATCCGGCCATGGACGATATGGTACATGAGACGGCTCCTGGCTGTCGGCCTCATCACGGTGTTGCTCATCGCGTCGTTTCCCGCGTTCGGAACGGCACAGAGCAATGCTCCGACGACTCCGCAGAAGATCACCACCTCCCAGGAGTTCGATGACGTCGAATTCATCATTCTCGTCAACAGTGACGGTGACGCCCTCTGGACGTTCCGTTACGAGAAGACGTTGGAAACAAAACAGGAACACGAGCAATTCAAGGAGTTTGCAAACAGTTTCAACAGCTCGGATACGGAATTGTACACGAATTTCAGGGAGAACGCTGTCGAACTGACATCGGCGGCGAACAACCAAACGAAACGGAAGATGACCGCCGGTAACTTCTCCAAGCGGGCCTTCATCGACCACCCCGGGATGACGGACGATACGGACCGGGGCGTGGTCGAGATGTCCTTTCGCTGGACCGCGTTCGCGTACGGCAGCGGCAATACCACAGTTATGGGAGACGTCTTCAAAGGCGGACTCTATCTCGGAGACAACCAAAAACTCGTCATCAAACCGGCCGACGGAATGTCCTTCAAATCCGCACGACCGGTGAAGGGACGGAGTATAGCGGGCAGTACGCTCGCCGAAAGCGATTCCGTTTCGTGGTCCGGGGAACGGGAGTTCAACGACCAACGACCGATGGTGAGGTTCTCCTCACCACCGCAGTCCAGTTCCACGACGGACGCCCCCTCGTCGACGACCGATAATGCGAGCGCACCACCGGGAAGCGGTGGCGAAAAACCGGGTTCGAACTCGCCCACGATGTGGTTCGTCGCCGCCGTCGTCCTCCTCATTGGGTTGGCCGCCGTGTTCGTCTGGCGACAGGGAAGCCTCGGGTCGCTGTCCTCCGGCCGAAGTACCCCAGGCGGCGGAGGCGGTGGCAGCAGCGGATCCGCCGCCACCGAATCACCGACCAGTCCCGCCGAACCGGCGGTCAGCGACGAGGAGTTGCTCACTGACGAGGCGCGGGTGAAGAAACTCCTCCGCGAGAACGGCGGCCGAATGAAGCAGGTCAACATCGTGGACGAAACCGGTTGGTCGAAATCCAAGGTCAGCATGCTCCTCTCGGAGATGGAGGACGACGGAGAAATCAGCAAACTTCGCGTCGGCCGCGAGAACATCATCAGCCTCGACGGTCACGAACCGGACGCCGCCGGTTCCCCGCTCGACAGATAATTTCACCATCGCTTTCCCGATAGGCACGTCGAAAAGCCGTGCCTGTTTGCGGTTCCGAATGTGTGAGTCACCGCCACAGCGCCCCCGAAACGCAACTGTTAAACAGTCCGTGTGATTACGAAGAGTACGCACGCTCCGTTGGTGTAGTCCGGCCAATCATCTTGCCCTCTCACGGCAAGGACCAGGGTTCGAATCCCTGACGGAGCACTCTTCTTTCCGACGTCTTCAGGTTTGGGCCTACAGCACGAGACGCATCGAACGACCATCTCGGGTCCAATTTTTCTCCACTCGGCGCGTCACCAACGCGCCGATTATCCCACAATCAGCACCACATCCGTGTCACTCTATGACGGTGGTCACCCCGGAGCGATTCATTTTAAGTATTCGCTCGATAATCTCCGAGTATGCCCAAGTCATTACTCGAATCGTCTCCGGAACGAACGCTTCACATCGGACGTGACCGTCCGATTCGCATCAGCGCGGGACATCGCCTGTTGCACCACGACGGAAAATGTAGCCGTCCGCACGGCCACAATTACGAGATCGAGGTGACCGTCACCGGCGAACTCACCGAGGAGGGGTGGGTCGTCGATAAGGGAGATATTACTGCGATACTCTCCGAGTGGGACCACATGTTCCTCCTGGAGGAGGGAGATCCGCTCGTGGAGGCCTTCGAGGAGAGCGGCGACGGGTCGGCGGTCGTCCTCTTCGAGGACCCGCCGACGGCGGAGGTGATGAGCCTCGAACTCGAACGCCGATTTCGCGAAGAACTGCCGGACAACGTCTCCGCGGTGGCGGTCGAAGTGAGCGAAACCGCGGAACTCTGTGGCGGCCACGTCTAATCATGCCCGTGAACGCGACCGAACCGAGCGAGGGAGAACGCGACGACGCCGACTCCTCGGGGTCGAACTCCGAGCCGTCGCTTCCCATCAACGAGTTGTTCTACTCGCTACAGGGGGAGGGAACGCTCGCGGGGACGCCGAGCGTGTTCGTGCGGACGAGCGGTTGTAACCTGCGCTGTTGGTTCTGCGATTCGTATCACACGTCGTGGGAACCGACACACGCCGGTATGACGGTGGACGAAATCGTCGCGGAGGTCGAATCCTACGACGCGAACCACGTCGTGCTCACCGGCGGCGAACCGCTGGTACACGAGGAATCCGTCACCTTGCTCGACCGCCTCTCCGAGATGGGCTATCACACGACAGTCGAGACCAACGGGACGATTTTCCGCGACGCCGCCATCGACTTGGCGAGCGTCAGCCCGAAACTGGCCTCCTCGACCCCGACGCCGGAGAACGACCCGAAGGGCGACGGCGAGTGGGAGGAGCGCCACGAGGAGCGGCGAATCGACGTGGAGACGCTGGGGGGGCTCGTGGACGCCTACGACACCCAGATGAAGTTCGTCGTCACCGACGAGGCGGACCTCGAAGAGATAGAGGGGTTGGTTTCCGAGGTTCGTTCGATCGCCACGGAACCCCTCTCGGACACCGACGTGCTGTTGATGCCGGAGGGAGCCACCCGCGATCAACTGGACGAAAGCCGCGAGCGAGTCGCGGAACTGGCGATGGAGTACGGCTACCGCTACACGCCGCGACTGCACGTGGACCTGTGGAACGACGCACCGGGAACCTGAACGACCAACCGACGCTAGCACGAACACCGATATGACACGAAACGACGCATCCGACGAAGCGAACGAGAATGCGATAACTGACAGCAAAATGATTGACGACGAGACGACCGGCGACGAACCGACCGACAACGAGATGATCGACGACGAATCGACCGACGACGAATCGAACGAGAAGCGCGCCGTCGTCCTCGCCTCCGGCGGGATGGACAGCGCCACCGCCGCCTACGAAGCGCGCGAACGGGGGTACGAACCCTTCTTTCTGCACACGTCGTACGGCCAGCGAACCGAGAGCAAGGAGTTCGACTGTGCGAAGAGACAGGCCGAGGAACTGGACGCAGGGTTCCTCCACGTCGAGACGAGCCACCTCGCCACGATCGGGGGGTCAAGCCTCACCGACGACGACATCGACGTGGAGGACGCCGACTTGGAGAGCGACGAGGTGCCGGACACCTACGTCCCGTTCAGAAACGCCAATCTGCTCTCGATGGCGGTTTCCTGCGCCGAAGCGAACGACTGCGACGCCGTGTTCATCGGCGCACACAGCGAGGACTTCTCGGGGTATCCCGACTGCCGCCCGCAGTTCTTCGAGGCGTTTCAGGCCGTCGTCGCCACCGGAACGAAGGACGATACGAATATCGAACTCGTCGCGCCGTTCGTCGAGTTCAGCAAGACGGATATCGCCGAACGCGGCGTCGAACTCGACGTTCCGTACGAACTGACGTGGAGTTGCTACCGCGCCGAAGAACCCGCCTGTGGTACCTGTGATTCCTGTGCGCTCCGCCTGCAGGCGTTCGGCAACGTCGGCGTGCGCGACCCCATCGAGTACGAGGAGCGGCCCAGCTACTGATCGTCCGTCGAATTACCGATCCGCTATCGACTTACTGACCGTCCCGTCCGATCGAGGCGACGTAGATGCCGCCGAGCACGACGGCACCGCCAACTATCGTCGCGACCCCCGGGACTTGCCCGAGGATGACCAACGCGAGAACCGTGCTACCGACGGGTTCGCCGAGGAGCGAGACGCTCACGACGCTCGATTCGACGTACTTCAGCGCCCAGTTGATGACGGTGTGGCCGAAGATTCCGGGGCCGACGGCCATGCCGAGGAACAGAAGCCACTCCGTCGGACCGTACGCGGCGGGGGAAACCGTTGCGTCGCTCACCAGCGCGGCACCGAACAGGACGACCGTGGAGACGCCGTACACGACGGTCACGTAGGGTATGAGGGACACCCGTTGTCGGAGCGACCGACCGGCGAGGACGTATCCCGCCGCCGCGATCGCGCCGACGACGGCGAGCCCGTTTCCGTAGAGCGCGCGGTTCCCGACGGCCGCGTTCGTGAGGAGGTCACCGAACGACATGGCGACCATCCCGAGCAGTGCGATGAAGATGCCGACCATCGTTTTTCGAGAGACTCGTTCGTCCAACAGCGCCCACGCGCCGAACGCGACGAAGAGGGGTTGTGACTGCACGAGCGTCACCGACGCGGCGACCGACGTCCAGTCCAGACTCTCGAACCACGCGATGAAGTGTCCAGCGAGGGCGCATCCGGTGATGACCGCGATGAACAAATCCCGCGGCGAGAACGTCCGGAGGTCGTCCCGATAGCGCGTAACGGCGAGCGGCGCGAGCAACAGCGTCGTGAACAGCGACCGGTACAGCGCCTTGATGATACTCGGGGCGCTGCTGAGTTCGATGAGGATGGCGCTCGTGCTCACCGCGACGATGGCGACGGCGAGCGCCGTCATCGGGGACACCTCCTCCTCGACCCGCTCGACCGCTTCGAACATCACAGATGCACCGGGAGCCACGCCAGCCAGTGCAACACCGTTTCCGAGGGAATGAGCGGGTCGTGAAGCACCAACCAATCGAGGAGCATCAGTCCGATACCGTGGGCCACGACGGACGGCAGAATCGAATCACAGTTGTAATCCACCGCGCCGAACAGCACGTCGGTCGGTCCCGAGAGGATGACCTCGACGGGCGGTTTACCCAGGTGGTGAAACGCATAAATTATCGGGCTCACGAACACGCTCTTGAAGCCGATCCTCCGAACGCCGACACAGAGAAACCCGCGATAGTACGTTTCGGCGGCGAGAACGACGATGAACTGCTTCACCGCGTGGGGGAGGAAGTTCCCGAGTGCGGCGTTCGTCTCCCACATCGGATAGTAGGTACGGATCGACGGAAGCGACGACCCGACGACGTAAATCGGAACGACGAAGGCCGCGAGAACGAGCGTGTTGCGTATCGCTTTCCGGTCCACCCGATAGCCGAGGTGGCGGCCGTGCGTCAACGCGAGCGTGCCGGGAAGTACCATATACAGGGTCACGTCGCGGAAAACGCGGCGGTTTAGACTGCCGCCGGTACTCGGCCAGTACGACCACGCAACCGCGATGAGCGCCCCGATGAGGAGCGACAACTGTACCCACGTCAAGCCGAACGTCCGTTCTTCGATGCTCCGGGAGAGGCTCACGAATCGTCGGCGGTCGGAATCGGACCCGTTCCGACTGCGTCCTCGACGGCGTTGGTGAACTCCTGTTCGCTCTGGAAGTACGTGTCCTCCACCTCGTCCAACACGGACGCGAGTTCACGGGGTCCGTCGGGGGTTCGAATCGTCTCTTCGCCCTCTTTCCGTGCGACTTCGCTCTTCTGGATGGGCCAGAACAACCGCGAGGAGACTCGTGCGAGCGGTGCGCCATCGACCGGCTCGCGGTCACCGAGTTCCACAGCGGGCCCTTCGTCTTCGGTATCGTCAGCCATACTGGGGCGTTTGGCAGGGTGGGGATTAGGTTTTTCGAACCACCTTTTGCTGCGGTCGGGAGCCGAATCCGGCGCGATTCGCGCCGGATTCGGCCTACCTCCCTTGCAAAAGCTGGACCAAAAGCGCTCCTCCCTCGCTTCAACTCACGGCTCACTACCGTTCGCCGTTCGTTTCCCGAGGCGCTACGCGCCTCGCTCCGCTCGGTCGTCGGCCCGGAAAATCTCCGATTTTCCGGTGGCTTACAGTCGCACCGCGATTGTGATGGCTCGAAAGACCGCCGGTGTTTCGGTGAGCGACAGGTTTCCGCGGTTGTGTCACCGGCGGACTCCCGTTGTTTGTGAAAATCCCGGATTCCCGGCGGTTGTGTCACCGGCCTATTGCTCCCTTCGGTCGCTGTCGTGATGGCATCTGAATTTTCATCCGGAGTCCTCCCGTCCGTCGTTTTGTCGGAAACATTTTAGTTGGGATTTCTAATTAACCGCGTTTGTGTACACGACTTTTCTCGCTATCGCGACCGAAATCAAACGATAGTGATAGCTGTCTGACGCAGTAGTTTAGTACCCCCACTACAATGGCAGACACATGACAAGCCTCGGGGAAACGTACGAAGGGCACGGCGGCGTGAAAAAACGCCCCCGACGCCTCTATCTCGGCGTCGGCCTGTTTCTCGTCGGGTCGTTGCTCGTCGTCGTGGGTATCCTCGCGGCGACGACGAATAGTTTCGCGGCGCTCGGGGTGAGCGAGTACGGGTCGTACAAAATCGCGGGCATCGCCGCCGGGTTAGGCGTTCCCGCCGTCTTCGTCGGCGTGTTCGCTGTCCTCCCCGCGACGAGCGACCGCGTTCGAGCGGCGGCCGCCATCGGGTCGAGCATCACGATTCTCGGCGTCGCCCTGTTCTGGTACGCCTACCCGCAACACTGGCGCGGATACGGCCAACACCTCACCCTTCCCGTCGTCGCGGTGTACTTCGTCGGCCTCATCACGACCTTCTGGTGCCTGTTCACCGCTGTCGTGAACTTCAAGACCCGAAACGACCCCGGCGGAACGGTCACGATGGAGGTCACGCGCAAGGGCGAGACCAAAATCGTCGAAGTCGAGAAATCCCGCGGGTTCGGCGGCATCGGCGTCTTCGGCGACGAACCGACCGGCATGGGCGAACCCGGCATCGAAACGCTCGGTGACGGCGGTGCGGCGACCGACGACATCACCTCGCCGCTGGACACCGAGGAGACCGCTGCCGTGCCTCCCACACCGACGCAGACGGACGCCTACTGCGGCAACTGCGCCCACTTCGATTACGTCCGCACCGACTCGGGGATGACCCCGTACTGCGGCCTGCACGACGAGCGGATGACCGATATGGACGCCTGCGAGCGGTGGCAATCGAACCGGTAAGGCTCGATTCCGTTCTACAACTCCGATAGCGTCGTTTCGACCGATTCCCAGTGGCTCCCCTTCCAGAACCGTTTTCCACAGTCGGTACACCGCCAGACAGCTTTGCCGTCCGGTGCATGGTCGGGCGTTGCCCCGTCGTCCCGAACGAGTTCCCCGTTACAATCGGAACATCGTGTGGGTTCGGTAAGCGAGAGTTTCACCCCGGCGTTCCGGAGTTCGCGGAGTTGGTCGCGCACGTCGAGCGATTCGATGAGAATAGCGTCGTCAGCACGCTCGGCGAGTTGCACGTCCCGCGTCACTACCGTCCTGTCCTCCGATCCGGCCAGTTCGAGAATCGCATCGTCCGCCTCGACGCCCCTGTCGAGCGCGTAGGCCGCATCGTACCCGCACATGCGGAGATACGTCGAGAGCCGACCCAACATCACGTCGAGAAAGAACCGGCTATCCATCAGTGAAGGAACTCTCTGACGCCGGCCGCGTCGCGGGCGTTGAGCACGTCCGCCGCCTCCGCCCATCCTCGTCGCGCCGTATGAACTCCGTATCTGACGTTTCGGTACTCGTCGGGACTGTGGGCGTCGGTGTCGATGGCGACGGTCGCCCCCTCCTCGATTGCGACCTGTACCGCCGCGCCCCAGAGGTCGAGTCGGTGGGTATTGCTGTTTATCTCCAACGCGACGCCGTCGTCCGCGGCGGCGCGTGCCACCTCGCGCACGTCGAAATCGTGGCCGGGACGCTGGTTGATGAGCCGACCGCTCGGATGGCCGAGAATATCGACGCTCGGGTGTTCTATCGCCCGAATCAGGCGTTCGGTCGCGTCGCCGTCGAGACCGCTGTGTGGCGAGGCGACGACGATATCCAAGTCGGCGAGCACCTCGTCGCCGACGCTGATTCCCCCGTTCGGGTCGATGTTCGCCTCGACGCCGGTGAACACGTCTATCGGGGCGTCCTCGGCGACCGCCCGAACCTCGTCTATCTGCGCTTCGAGTTCGTCGTCGTCCAACCCGACGCCGCCGACCATTCCCGACCCCGTCGCGTGGTCGGAGATGACGATGTAGTCGTGGCCGAAGTCGGCCGCCCCCTCCACCATCTCCTCGATGGTGTTGTTCCCGTCCGACCAGTTCGTGTGCAGATGCAAGTCGCCGCGGACGTCGTCCACCTCGATGAGATCCGGCAGGTCCCCGGCGAGCGCGGCGTCGATTTCGCCGTTGTCCTCGCGCATTTCGGGGGCGATCAGGGGCAAGCCGAGCGCCTCGTACATGCTCGCCTCCGTCTCGCCCGCGACCCGCTCCCCGACGCGCTGTCCCGCGTCGGGATCCTCGACATCACTCACATCGAACACCCCGTACTCGTTCACCTTGTATCCCCGATCGATGGCGTAGTTTCGCAGGGTTATGTTGTGGTTCTTGCCGCCCGTGAAGTACTGGAGGGCGCTGCCGAACTCCTCGGGAACGACGACCCGAAGGTCGATGCGCATGTCGGAGACGCGAATGGACGCTTTGTCCGTTCCCGCCTCGATGACCTCCGTCGCCCGCTCCCAGTCGGTGAAGGTGTCGATGACCGCTTCCTTCTCCTCGCTTTCGGCGAGGATGTCGATGTCGCCGATGGTTTCGCGCCAGCGGCGGAGCGATCCGGCGAGTTCGTGGCGGCCGACGGTCGGCACGTCGTCGAAGAACGCGAGCACCTGCTCGCCGACCGGGCGGGCGTCGCCGAGCAGTTCCCGTCCGCGGACCGTCCGAGCGAACTCGATACCGCCGAGGATGTTCTCCTCGGATTTGGGGCCGTAGCCCTTTATCTCCCGAATCTTCCCCTCGCGAGCGGCCTCCTCCAAGTCGTCCAGCGTCCGCACGTCGAGTTCCTCGTACAGGTCGCCGACCGTCTTCGGACCAACGCCCTCGACCCGCGTCAGTTCCATCATCTGCACGGGGAGGTTCGCCCGCTCTTCTTCGAGTTCCTCGATTTCCCCCGTCTCGAAGTACTCGACGACCTTGCTCGCTATCGAGTCGCCGACTTGCGGGATTTCCCCGACTGCATCCGGTCCCTCCGCGGCCAACTCCTCTACGGCCTCGGGATAGTCGCGGATGTTGTCCGCGGCCCGGCGGTAGGCCTGTGGCTTGTACTGGACGTCCTGTGCTTCGACCAAATCGGCGTACTCCTCGAGTAACTCCGCTATTTCGGCGTTTCTGCTCATAGTCGTGATCGTTTCCCGCTGTTCTCCTTTCCGAGTGCTTTCTGGAGGAACGACACCCACCGTTTCTGGTCGGCGGCCTCCTTCGCCCGTTCTTCTGCTTCGAGGTTCGTCCGGCCGAGGCTTTCGAGCGCGTTCAGCGCCCGGTCGATGCCGATAATGCTCTCGACCAACCGTTCTCCCTCCTCGAAGCTGATGTCGGCCTCTTCGAGGCGTTCTTTGCGCTGGAGCCGTTCGCGACGGAGGTTCGTCTTCGCCTGCTCCACGCGGTCCCGTTCCCCGGCGGGAACCGTGTCTCGCCGTTTGATTTCGAAGACGAATTCCCGGAGGTCGATGTCCCGTCCCTGCACCGAGATTGTCTCGGGGATCGATGCGCCAATCGTCGCGCCCTCCCGTTCGACCCGTTCCAGCAATCCCTTGCGTTCGTACCCCTTCACACACCATACTCCTCGTCCTGAGGGCAAAAACCTCATGCCCTATGCATTTCGGTCATAATCGGCCGCGTCCGAATGAGGCCGAAAAAAGCATTACTCGGTCCGCCGAGTACTGGTGGCATGAAAAAGCCCGGCGAAGTGTTCGCGGATTCTCGCCTCTACGACCCCGGTATCGAAGCCATCGTTCCGCGGTACGACGAGCTTCACGACGCGATTTTGAACTCCCCGCCGCAGGATCGGACGGACGAGATTCGCGTCCTCGAACTCGGTGCGGGGACGGGCGAACTCACGGCGAAGCTGTTGACCCGCTTTCCCGAGAGCACGGTCCTCGCGGTGGACCACAGCGAGAATATGCTGACCGAGGCCCAGCGCAAATTGGAGACGTTCGGCGACCGTGCCGACATCGCGCAAGGTGCCTTCCCCGACGACTATCCGACATCGACCGACGAATACGATCTCGTCATCTCCTCGCTCGCGGTCCATCATCTCCCGTCGGACGAAAAGCGTCGCCTCTTCGACTCGCTCGCCGACGCCCTCGTCCCCGGCGGGTGGTTCGTCAACGGCGACGTGATTCGCTTCGACGCGCAGCACCTCGAAACGCTGTCCTCCGCGATGATAGAGAACTGGGTGCGTTCGAAGGGGTGGGAGGAAGAGGCGTTCATGAACCGCTGGCAGGCGAGCGACGAGTACGACGACCCGGACACGCTGACCGACCAACTCATCTGGCTTCGGGAGGCCGGATTCGAATCGGTGACGTCGGTGTGGCAGTACTACAACTTCGCGGTCTACAGCGCGCGAAACCCCGCGTGATTTCGGATTCGTCCGTCGCATCGGTCGCGGCCGTTTTTCGCGTGTCAGTTCACCCAAACCCATTTGGCCTATCGGTTCAAATCATGCAGCAATGGCGCAATGCGACGTGTGTGGGCAGGACGAGAACATGCCGTACCAGTGCCGAATGTGCGGCGGGACGTTCTGCGCCGAACACCGGCTACCGGAAAACCACTCCTGTCCGGGGTTGAACCAATGGAACGACCCGAAGGGAGTGTTCGACAGCGGTTTCGACGATAGCGCGAACAATCAGGGCGGTGGCCGGTTCAGCGTGGACACGAGTCCCGGCGGACCGCTGAGCTACTTCCGCGGGAACATGACGTTCGTGTTCCTCGCGCTGATGGTGGGGACGTTCGTCGCGGAGTTCGTCGTTCTCAACGTCATGGGCGACGCCCAGTTGTTCTCCGAACTGTTCGTCCTCCAATCGAATCACATCGGGCGGGTCTGGACGTGGGTCACGTCCATCTTCTCTCACGACCCGCGGGGCTTCTCGCACATCCTCTTCAACGGCATCGCGCTGTACTTCTTCGGCCCCGTGTTGGAACGGCGCATCGGGAGCAAGAAGTTCACCGCGCTGTTCCTCGGGAGCGGTATCCTCGCCGGGTTGGCACAGGTCGGTATCGTCGCGATGATGGGAAGTACCTCCGCCGTTCTCGGCGCGAGCGGCGCTATCATGGCGGTCATGGGCGTCCTCACGGTGCTGAACCCGAACATGAAGATTCTCATCTACTTCATCATCCCGATGCCGCTCTGGCTCGCGACGGCCCTGTTCGCCGTCTACTCCGGGTTCGCCAGCGTCATCGGCGGTGCGGGTGCGGGCGGGGTCGCGCAACTCGCTCACCTCACCGGTCTGGGAATCGGGCTGCTGTACGGCGCGAAACTGAAGCGGGAAGGAAAACGCGGCCCCTCGGAACTGGACATCGGCGGGCGACGGGGCGGCGGCATGGGCGGGCGTAGACGGTTCTAATGCACCTCGCCCATCCGGAATTCGCGCCGGACGCCTCGCTGTCGCGCGAGGAGATGGAGGAACTCCAGTACGAGGTGGCCGATACGGCGATCTTCGAGGACGCGTTTGACTTCGACCCCGAGAGCGTCCGCACCGAACCGACGGACGACGCACAGACCCGTCTCCCGACGGGCGAGGGCAAGGACGATGATTCGGACATCGCCGCGTCCATCGAGCCTTCCGAATCCCCCGTCGTCGTCGGCGTGGACCAAGCGTTTCTCGGCGACCTCGCGGTGAGCGCACTCGTCGCGTCGCGGGACGGCGACGTCATCGAGCGCGCCCACGCCGCCGTCGAGACGGAGATTCCGTACATCCCCGGCCTGCTGTCGTTCCGGGAAGGAACCGCGATTTTGCGCGCCTTCGAGGAACTGACGGTCGAACCGGACCTCGCCATCGTGGACGGGAGCGGGCGGATCCACTTTCGGGAGGCCGGAATCGCCACGCACATCGGCGTGATGCTCGACGTTCCCGCCGTCGGCGTCGCCAAGAAACTCCTCTGCGGTGCTCTCCGTGACCCACCGCAGGGATATCTGTCCGAAGGGGAACGCGTTCCCGTGGTGTCGAACTCGCGGGTCAGCGCGCCCGACGGGACCGTCATCGGCTACGCGCTCCAGTCCCGTCAGTATCCGAACCCCGAGAAGCGCCACGTCAACCCGCTGTACGTCAGTCCCGGGCATCGCGTGAGCGCGGAGACGGCCGCGGACCTCGTCTGGCAACTCTGTGCCGGCTACAAGCTTCCCGAACCGACGCGGCGGGCCGATGCGTACGCTGATGAAGTGAAGGAAACCGTTGATACTTAGCCACCCCCGTCCGAAGGAAACCCCATGGATGAGACTGTGCTGATAACCGGCTGTTCGTCTGGAATCGGACGGGAAACCGCCCTATCGTTCCTCGCGGACGGTTGGGAGGTGTACGCGACCGCCCGAAATCCGGCCGACATCGAGACGCTCGGGGAGAAGGGATGTCGCATCTCGACGCTCGACGTCACCGACGACGACCACGTGGAACGCGTCATCGACGAAATCATCGACGAACACGGCCACTTGGACTGCCTCGTCAACAACGCTGGCTACGCACAACCGGGACCGGTCGAGGACGTTCCGATAGAGCAGGTTCACGCGCAGTTCGACGTGAACGTCTACGGACCGCTCCGGTTGGCGCGGGCCGCGCTGTCCCACATGCGGGAGCGCGGAAAGGGAACTATCATCAACGTCTCCAGCGCCGTCGGCCGCGTGGCCGTCCCCGGCATGGGAATCTACAGCGGGTCGAAGTTCGCCCTCGAAGGGGTCTCGGACTCGCTCCGAGGCGAAGTCGCGGAGTACGACGTCGACGTCGTGCTGGTCGAACCCGGTCCGGTCGACACCGAGTTCCACGACCGGGCCAGCGACGAAGTCGAAGGCGTGGAGCGTTCGGGCGGCTACGAACGCTTCTACCAGATGTACGACGACCGGCAGGCCATCGACGGCGGCATGCCGGGTGCGGTCCACCCCAAGGAAGTCGCCGACACCATTCTCGATGCCGCGAACGTCCAACACCCGGACGCCCGGTATCCGGTCGGAACGGTCGCTCACCTGACCGACTACGCGCGAATCCTTCCCGCCAAATGGCTCGACAAACTGTACGGGACGATTTCGGAACTCTCCACCAACGACTGGGTCAAGAAGTTTTTCGACTAGTAGAACCGGGGCGACGAAGAGACGCGTTTGATTGCTTTATGATCGCAGGTGCTGGGAGCAAGACCGCCTCGAAAGACCCACCCGCTCGGTTACTGGAGTCACGATGAAATCAAACACTTCTGCGCGTAGCGAACGCTCGGGGAAGTTTCTACTCCTTCCTCATAGGTGCTACAACCGAATACACTCGAAATCACGGTCGTTCCCGTCGAATCAGTCCAAACAGGCAGCGACGACGCGCAGCATCTCCTCGCCGCGAACCTCGTCGGCGAACAACGGAACCCGTTTGATGGTGTGGCCGCGGAACACGTCCTGTGCCTCCCGAAGCGCGCCTTGCTGGACCTCCCATCGCTGTTGGCAGAACTCACAGTCGTCCAGGTTCGGCGTCGCGAACCGGGTCGAATCGACCGACTCCGTCACCTCGGCGAGGTTCTCCATCACGCGGTTGACGATGACCGTCCCGACGGGAATCCCGAACTCGTCGAGTTGCGCAAGCAGGCGTTTGGATTCGAACACGCTCATCTCCTCCGGAATCATGACGACGCGGAAGTCCGTCTTCGACGGGTCACGGAGCGTCCGCCGGAGTTCCTGAATTCGCTCCTTGAACGCGTCCAAGTCGTCCATTCCCTCCTCGGGATCGCCTGTTTCGCCACCGAACACCCCCTTGACGCCGTCCATCATGCCCTGGAATCGCTGGCGAAGGCTCATCATCCGGCCGACCATCGTGTCCATCAGTTCGGGCAGTTCGAGCAGTCGAAGCGTGTGCCCCGTCGGTGCGGTGTCCACCACGACCCTATCGAACCGCTCGTCGTCCAGGAACTCCAGCAGCTTCTGCATCGCCGCGGCCTCGTCCGCGCCGGGCATCGCCCCGCCCAAGAGCGAGGCCATGGGGCCGTCGTCCTCGTCGCCGAGCATTCCGCCGAGGGGGTTCTCCCCGCCGAGCATCCCGGCCTGTTCTTCCAGTGCGGCGTCCGGGTCGATTTCGGCGGCGTACAGCGGAACGTCCTCACGAATCCGCGTCGCCGCCGCCGGGATATCGCGCTCGAACGTGTCCGAAAGCGAGTGTGCCGGGTCGGTCGAGACGACCAACGTTCGCGTCCCGTCGCGCGCGCTCGCCAGCGCGGTCGCGGCGGCCATCGTCGTCTTTCCCACACCGCCTTTCCCACCGTAGAGAACGTACTCGGGTGCGTCGATACCCGTCGGAACGACATCCTCCTCGATTCGCTCAACGGGTTCGACGTCGATTTCAGCCATACCCGGAGCTATCGGGTGAAGGCTTACGTACCTTCTGTTGTCCGCGTATCGGGGTCGAACGGCCTCGCTGTTCACGAGAATTTAAATACGAATCCGAAACCAATCCCGATGGACGAGTTCGGGTTGCGGAGTTCCAATCGGATCGTAACCGACAGTCTGCCTAACCCGACACGGGTGCGCCAATCGGAGGGTCAGCGGTCGCTGAAGTAGTCCGCGAGTCGCTCGGCCGCCTCCTCGACGCGCGGGGTGACGAGCGCGAACCGAATCCAGTCATCGCGCGAAGAGCCGAAGGCTTCGCCGGGCATACCGGCCACGCCCCCTTCGTCGATGAGTCGCTCGACGTTCGAGAGCGTGCCAGGGAAGTCGGGGAACCGCGCCATGACGTAGAAAGCACCGTCCGGCGTGGTGTAGTCCGCGCCCGCCGCATCGAGCGCGTCGGTGAACGTCTCGACACGCGATTCGAGGAGCGTTCGGTTTCCCTCGTAGTACTCCCGCGTCGTCTCGCGAAGGGCATGGAGAACCGCGTACTGCGACGGCCTGCTGCCGGCCACGTTCGTCAGCATGTGGCGCGTCTTCGCCACGTCCACGAGGTCCGGCGGGAAGACGGCGTAGCCGACGCGGAAGCCGGTGATAGCCAGCGACTTGGAAAACGAGTTCGTGACGACTCGGTGATCCGAGTCGAACGTCAGCGCGCTGGTGAACTTGCCGGAGAAGTCGAAGTGGTCGTACACCTCGTCGCTCACGAGGAGCGCGTCGTACTCCTCCGCTATCTCCACGAGTTCGCGCATCGTTTCCTCGTCGTACACAGCGCCGGTCGGGTTATTCGGCGAGTTGACGACGATTCCGGCGGTGTCCTCGCTTGCCGCTTCCCGAACGTCGTCGGGGTCGAGCGTTCCGTCCTCGGCGGTGGCGACGAAGCGCTGTTTGGCATCCAACATCGTCGTCTTGCCGGGGTAGTACGGATACACCGGATCGGTCAGGATGAACTCGTCGCCCGCCTCACGCTCCATCGCCCGTGCCATGGCGAGGTAGTTCGCTTCTCCACCACCAGCGGTCACGACCACCTGCGAGATATCGACGTCGCGCCGTGCTGCGATCTCCTCGCGTAGTTCGAGCAGCCCTTCGCTCGGGGGGTACTGAAAATCCGCGCCGCCGAGGTCGGCATACTCGTGCAGTCCGTCGGCAATGCCGGGCGGCGACCCCCAGTCCGGGTTTCCGCTGACCATGTCGATGACGTCGCGGTCCGCGTCCGTGGCGTACGTCATCACGTGAAAGAACAGGGGCGTGTCGTAGTCCATACCCCAAGGTCGTAGCACTGCCAAGTCTTTCTTTCGCCTGAATCGAGTGCAGTTCCGGGAGTAGTTTTCGGAGACGTGGATACGGAGACCGAACTCCGTATACAGGAGAGCCTCGACGCGCTGTTGGCCGACCGGACCGTCCTCGCCATCGCACACCGCCTCTCGACCATCAAGAACGCCGAAACCATCCTCGTCCTCGAAGACGGACGAGTCGTGGAACGCGGAACGCACGGCGAACTCCTCGCGGAGGACGGCCTGTACGCCGACCTGTGGGGAGTACAGGCCGGAATGTTGGAGGAGATCTCGACTCGGTAGGAATCGTGAACCCGGTATCGGTGTCCGTCCGCTCTCCTCGACCCGCACTTTCTTTCTCGTTCGACGCGTCCACTCCGTCATGAACACGGACGAGGAAGCCATCGAAAAGCGGGTCGGAGACGCGCTCCGGGAGTCGGACGCGACGGTCGCAACCGCCGAGTCCTGCACCGGCGGTCTCATCGGATCGCTACTGACGGACGTTCCGGGGTCGAGCGACTACTTCGACAGGGGACTCATCACCTACTCCTACGACGCGAAGATGGAACACGTCGGCGTCACGCGGGAGGCGCTGGACGAACACGGGGCCGTGAGCGAACCAGTCGCCCGCCAAATGGCTCGCGGCGTCCGCGACGTCGCGGGAACGACGTGGGGCGTCGCCACGACGGGCATCGCGGGGCCGAGCGGCGGCACCGAGGAGAAACCGGTCGGTACCGTCTTCATCGGCGTCGCCTACGCCGGGAAGTGGACGAGCGGCGAAAGTTATTCCGTGGTCGCGCGTCACGAGTACGATGGGTCCAGACAGGAAATAAAGGCACAAATCGCTCGACAGGCGTTGTTGAACCTCTTAGACGAACTGCGGTGAGTCGGGAAAGAAAAGGAAAACCTTGATACTGCGGGGTGGGACCTGCAATCGAATGAATCGCAAGGAACACGTCATGAACGCGGCACTTCTCGGTATCGGACTCGGATACGTCCTGCATCCGTCGGGGGACACGACCACGTTCTACACCATCGTGGAAGTCGGCGTTCCGGTCATCCTCGGCGCGCTCTTTCCCGACGTGGACACCGCGTTCGGCAAACACCGGAAGACGCTGCACAACCTTCCGGTGCTCGCACTGTTCTACGCCTTTCCCATGGTGTTCGGGAACTTGCAGTTCGTCTGGATCGGTATCCTCACGCACTACGCCCTCGACATGCTCGGGAGCAAGCGCGGCCTCGCGCTGTTTTACCCGTACGAACGGGAGTTCGGCGCGCCGTTCGGCGTCCCCGTGAGCAGCAACTACGCGACGATGGTCACGCTCGCCGTCACAGCCTTCGAACTGGCCGTCGCGGCGCTCTTCGTCAATCGGCAGTTCCTCGTCCACGCCGGGTTGACGGCCGTCGGGATTCAGTAAACGCTGATGTCGTCGAACCATCCGTCGTAGGTGTCGTGGTCGGGGTGTGTCGGTTCCATCCCCGAGAGAACGAGTCGGTCGATTTTCCCCCACGAGTTCTCCCATCCGAGATGTGCGAACTCCATCCGTCGTCGGAGTTCGTGGTGTCTTCCCGTGCGGTGAACGACGCGCGTCACGTTCCCCGCCCGGAGTCCCTCGACCAATTCGACTTCCGTTCGGATGGACGCATCGAACGCCGTCCACACCTCCCCGATGGTTCCTCGGAGGTGTGCGTACGACGATCCGAACGCTTGTTTGTTCGTGGCTTCGACGATGGCCTTCGCCCGACGGTTGTGTCGGTCCAAGTGTTTCGGGTTGTACGTCTCCACGGCGTGAATCACGTCGCCGTGAACGCGGATGTCGGCCTCCGTGACGCCCACGTTCAGGAATTCGGGGTGGGGAATCAGGACGGCGGCGTCCTGTCGGTCGAACTCCGCTATCGCCCCCGTGAGCGAGACGAAATCCGGAACCGGTTCGTCGAGTCCGATGGCGAGGACGTGTTTTCGGTTCCGCCACGTCCCGGTGAACACCTCTCGGGCGGGGACGACGAGGAGATCGTCGTCGGAGAACCGTTCGGCCCGGCGACGAATCTCCGGGAGGCGGACGAAGTGCGGCGCGTACACCAGCGCGTCGAGGCCGCGTTGCTTCGCCCGGCGGACGACCTTTTCGTCCAGCACTTTGACGTGCATGTCTACCCTGAACTCGTCGCGGTCGGTCACACCCGTTCGTTTCGCGGGTCGAACGATAGTGGTTCTGGTTTCGGAAGTTCGCGATTAATGGAACGAACGATAATGTTCGATACTCGTGAGATGATTCGCCGACGCGATCACCGAATCAGAACGGACGAGACGCGTATCCGGTCGCTTTCGTCGGTTCGACCCGCGTTCGCTTGACGAGCAAGAAACAGTTATATCATCGGAATTAGAGAATTCACACACGACTATGAGCGCTTGGGAATGTGATATCGATGGCTGCGGAGAACGGTTCGGAAGCGTCGAAGACGCCATCGTCCACCAGACCGCGGAGCACGAACGCCGGGAGTGCAAGGTCTGCGGGGCGGTCGTCCCGGACGGCTACTTCGCCATCCGCCACGCCTTCGAGGAACACTCCCGCGCGGAGTACGTGCGCGCCTACGACGCGGATTCGAGCGACGTTCGCGCGCGGGAACGGATCCGCGACGAAATCGAGGAGTCCGCGGACCTCAAGGGCATCGTCTCCCGTCTCGACCTGACGGGGAGCGAACTCCCCTAGGAATGTAATAAACTATTTTGAGGCTGGTGCGTAAGGTTTGCCACACGGAGGTCATACTATGGATACGCTTGCTGATGTGGACGAAATAATCCACGAACCGACCCGAGAATTCGTGGAATCGACGAACGTCTGGGAGTTCATGCAGGAACACGGCATCGACGACTACGAGGAACTCATCGAACGCACGTGTGGGGATGGCTCGGAAGACGCGTCTTCCGGTGTCGATTGGTTCTGGGACGAGATGGTCGGCTACCTCGATATCGATTTCTACGAGGAGTACGACACGGTTCGGGACGACACCGAAGGACCGCAGTTCTCCGACTGGTACCCCGGCGGAAAGATCAACGTCGCCCATAACACCCTTGACCGACACGCGCAGGTCGATAGCCCGAACCGTAATCGCGTCGCCTGCATCTGGGAGGGTGAACCCGGCGACGTGCGCGAAATCACGTACCACGAACTGTATCGCGAGGCGAACAAGGTCGCCAACGCGCTCGAAGAACGAGGCATCGCGACTGGCGATACGGTGGGCCTGTACATGCCCATGGTCCCCGAAGTCATCTCGATTCTGTACGGCGTCCTCAAGGTCGGCGCGATCGCGGTCCCCATCTTTTCCGGGTTCGGAACCGACGCCACCGCGACCCGAATCGAGGATTCGGAGTGTTCCGTGCTGTTCACCGGTGACGGCTTTTACCGCCGCGGAAGCGAGGTCGTGCTGAAGGACACGGCCGACGAGGCCATCGAGGAGGCGGGCCACGTCGAACACACCATCGTCTACGACCGACTCGGCGCGGATATCCCTTGGGACGACGAACGGGACGAGAAGTGGTCCGAGGCCGTCCTCGAACAGGACGACGAGTACGAGACGAAGGAACTAGATTCGAGCGACGAGTCCATGCTCCTCTACTCCTCCGGGACGACCGGCAAACCGAAAGGCATCGTCCACACGCACGCCGGGCAACTGATGCAGTGTGCGAAGGAGATTTACTTCGGCTTCGACCACAAGGACTCGGACCGCTACTTCTGGGTGTCCGACATCGGGTGGATGATGGGACCGTGGACGCTCATCGGCAACCACGCCTTCGGCGGAACGGTCTTCATGTACGAAGGCGCGCCGGACTACCCCGACCCCGACCGCTTCTGGGACATGATCGACCGACACGGTCTGACCGTCTTCGGCATCTCGCCCACCGCGATTCGAGCGCTCCGGCAGTACGGGGACGAGTGGGTGGACGACTACGACCTCTCCTCGCTCCGCCTACTCGGGTCGACCGGCGAACCGTGGGACCCCGAATCGTGGCTCTGGTTCTACGAGAACGTCGGCGGGGGCGAGGCACCCATCATCAACATCTCGGGCGGCACCGAAATCTGCGGGTGTTTCCTCATGCCGATGCCGATTCAGTCGCTCAAACCGTGCACGCTGGGCGGCCCGGGACTCGGCATGAACATCGACATCGTGAACGCGAAGGGCGAGTCCATCGCCGACTCGCACGAGCGCGGGTACCTCGTCGCCCGCGACTCCTGCCCGTCGATGACGAAGTCGCTCTGGTCGGGCGACGAACGCTATCTGGACACCTACTGGTCGCGGTTCGAGGACATGTGGAACCATGGCGACTGGGCGCAGAAGGACGAGGACGGCTTCTGGTTCCTGCACGGCCGTTCCGACGACGCGATCAACGTGGCCGGGCGGAAGGTGGGTCCCGCGGAAGTCGAGGGCGCGATGATGGACCACGAGGCGGTGAATCAGGCCGCCGCGGTCGGCGTCCCGGACGACACGACCGGACAGGCCGTCGTCGCCTACGTCATTCTCGAACCGGACGTCGAGGTGTCGGACGGCCTCCGCGCCGAACTGCGCGAGCAAGTCGGCGCGGAACTCGGCAAACCGTTCCGGCCGCGCGAAGTCCTCTTCGTGGACGAGTTCCCGAAAACCCAGTCGGGCAAGATCATCCGCCGGGCCATCGAGGCGGCGTACACCGGCGAGGAGTTGGGCGACATGTCCAGCATCGAGAACCCCGACGCGCTGGACAGACTCGAAGACGCGAACTGACGCTTCGTGAATTCCGTTGTATCTCTGTAAAACGCTTTTCTCGGTCGCGTCGTCGAACTTCCGGTGGCTTTCAATCGCCCCTTAACGACGGACATTCCGAGGCTAACACCCTTCGTGGGTCCCTATCGACGGTCGGCCGATGCTATCGGACTACTCGAACAACTTCTCCTCGCGCTCGATGACATCGATTCGCTCGACCACCTCGGGAGTGAGCCGGATCTCAGCGGCGGCGAGGTTTTCACGCAGATGGCCTTCGCTCGCGGAGCGCGGAATCGGGACCGCACCCTTCTCGATAAGCCACGCGAGCGCGATTTGTGCTTCCGTCGCGTCGTGGTCCTCCGCGAGGTCGTTCAGGACGGGCAGGTCGAACACCTCGCCCTGCGCTATCGGCGAGTACGCGACGAGGTGCGTGTCGTTCTCCCGAGCGTCGACGAGGAGTTCGGTCCGGCCGTAGAGCGGGTGCATCTCGACCTGATGGGCGAAGACGGGTGCATCGAGGACGTCGCGTGCGGTGGCGATTTCGTCGACCGTGAAGTTGCTGACGCCGACGTGCCGGATTCGCCCGTCGTCGCGGAGTCGGTCGAAGGCCGGAAGCGTCTCCTCGGGGTCGTAGGCCTCTATCGGACGGTGGACGTAGAGCAAGTCCGCGGCGTCCACTCCGAGTTTGTCCAGACTCTCCGCGGTCGTTTCGAGGACGTCGTCGGGTGCGAGGCAGTCGGCCCACACCTTCGTGGCGACGAACAGCTCCGAGCGGGGAACGTCGGCGCGTTCGATGGCTTCGCCGACCGCTTCCTCGTTGTCGTAAATTTGTGCGGTATCGAGGTGGCGATACCCCATCTCGATTGCGGCGGCGATTCGGTCGGGGTCGTCGACTCCCATCGTTCCCAAACCGATGGGCGGAAACTCGTCGGTCATGGAGGTCGGTTTTCAGGCCGGGAACCTAATGGGTGTGGTTGCGGCGGTCGGAAAATCCGTTTCAAATTCGGTAGCTACAGCGGAATCTCGTCCAAAGCGAGAACCGACGGCTCGGGTGCAGCGGAATCGGAGACGGCAAAATCGGCGGTTCGGTCGGCGTCGAGGGAAATTTCGGCACCGGCGAGGAGCGGCGCGACGAGTCCAACGGCGACCGTTCGCGGGTCCGCGAACGGCGCGCGAACCGCGACCGACTCCCCGGGTTCGAGACCCCACTCCGATGCGGCCGCGTTTCCGGCGTCGAGGAGTTCGGCGTGGGAGACCTCCCGGCCATCCGAACGGGAAAGGGCGACAGTCTCGGGGGGAAGTGTCGTCTCGGGGAACACCGGATTCTCGCTCCAGACGTCCGTTTCGAAGTGCGAAACCGTCGGGTCCGGGACGGAGTCGCCGTAGGAAACATACTGTCCGCCCGGCGGGAGTTCGTACTCCTCGACCGATTCACCCGGCGCGAGGAGTACCCGCGCGTCGATTTCCGTCGGCGGGTCGAATCGAACGCCCGCCCCGAGCAGCACCGCGCCGAAGAACCCGAGGATGGGTTGCGCGGCGGGAGCGGTGCGGATGGCTACCGTCACGCCCTCCCGCACGCCGAGATGTCGAAGGAAGTTCCCCGTCTTCCACGCCGTCGTACACAGTCGGTGGTAGTCGTACCCCCGCGAGTCCGGAACCGCAAGCGCCGGTTCGTCGCTCCGCCGTTTTCGGGCAACGAGGTCGCCCAGAGTGTTCATATCGGTTCTCCTCGCGGTGCGTGCAAAAGCCCGCCGATTCGAGCGGTCCGCGGCCGATAGTTCACCACTGACGCGTCTGACGAACGTTTATAATAGTTTGCTAGGGACGCACACACGCAATCATGGCAAACGTAATCAGGCGGATGGCGGAGGGCAGTTCACGGCTCGTGGAACGGTATCTCCCGGACGCGTTTCTGTTCGCGATCATCCTCTCGTTCGTGGCGTTCGGGTTGGCACTCGCGTTCGTCACCCCACAGGGCGGAACGGTGACACACGCGGAGAACATCCTCGTCGATGGCTGGTACGGCGGCTTTTGGGGGCTTCTTTCCTTTGCGATGCAGATGACGCTCATCCTGATGACGGGGTACGCCCTCGCACAGTCGGCCGTCGTGGATAGGCTTCTCTCGCGCATGGCGTCGATTCCGTCGAGCGAACGGAGCGCGGCCGCGTTGGTTCCGGTCGTCGCCGCCGTCGCCTCGTTCGTTCACTGGGGGCTCGGCCTCGTCGTGGGTGCCATCTTCGCGCGGAAAATCGCGGAGGAGATCCGAACCATCGACTTCCCCATCATCGTCGCCGGGGCGTACTCCGGATTCGTCGTGTGGCACGGCGGCCTCGCGGGGTCGATTCCGCTGGTACTCAACTCGTCCGGTGAGGACAACTTCCTGCTTGCGAACGGCGTGTTGAACTCGACGATTTCGACCGGCCAGACCATCTTCACGGTCGCCAACATCGTCGTCTTCGTCCTCGTCGGCCTCGTGTTCCTCCCGCTTCTGTTCCTGCTGATGTACCCCGAGAGCGACGAGAAGAAACGCCCCATCGACCCCGCGAAACTCGATGCAGCGACCGACGGCGGGACGGAAGCCGATCCCGTGGTCACGCCATCGTCAACGTCCGACGGGATGACGTTCGCGGAGCGAATCGAACACTCCTCGTTCGTCGCGTACGCCATCGGATTTTCGGGACTGTTGGCCGTCGCGGGCTACTTCGGCCGCGGAATCGCGGACGGAACGATGCCGTGGAACAACCTCGACCTGAACATCGTCAACTTCACCTTCCTCTTCCTCGGCATCACGCTCCACGGGACCCCTTCCGCGTACATCGGCGCGATGAAGGAGGGCGTGGAGAACGTCTGGGGAATCATCCTCCAGTTCCCCTTCTACGCGGGCATCATGGGCATCATGGGCTACGCGCCGGAGGGGTCGACCAGCCTCGCCACCCAAATCGCACAGGGAATGGTTCACGTCTCGCCCGACGGAACGCTCCCGGTCGTCGCGTTCCTCACGGCGGGCATCGTCAACGTCTTCGTCCCCAGCGGCGGCGGCGAGTGGGCGGTCGTCGGCGAAACCCTCGTCAAAGCCGCCCATTCCAGCGGCGCGAGCGTCCCCCGCATCGCCATGGCCGCCGCGTGGGGCGATGCGTGGACGAACATGATTCAGCCCTTCTGGGCCATCCCGCTCCTCGCCATCAGCGGCCTCTCGGTTCGCGACATCATGGGCTACTGCGTGCTGGTTCTCATCGGAAGCGGTCTCATCATCGGCGCTGGACTGCTGTTCCTGCCGATGTAGAACCGTTTTCTGCGGTCGGGAGCCAGCGCTCGCGTGCCGTAGCGCGCGACGCTGACAATCTTCTTCACGGCTTCGCCGTGAAGGAACGAGGGAGCTTCGCTCTCTCCCGTTCCCTGGAAAAAGGTTCATCAAAACACTCCTCCTTCGCGTGGCTTCGGAAGGCGCTCCGCGTTTTTCGTGCTCTCCGTTCAGTCATGGCCCGGAAAATCGGAGATTTTTCGGTAGTTACGCTGGCAACTAGCGGCCGTGTCGCTTGCCGATTTCCGGCGGCCGTGTCGCCGGCCTACTGCACGCGACTCACGCTGTTCGTCGCGTGCGCGTCACTCGTTTCGATAGACGAGGTAGCCGAGGCTGGCGATGCTCCCGAGCGCCGCGAGCCAGCCGAATCCGAGCAGGTCGCCACCGTCCGTGGTCGAGGTGGTCTCCCCATCCGTCGAACCGTTCATTTCCGTCGTTCCCGTCGTCTCCGTGGATTCCGAGGTGCCGGACGTCGCCGTCGTCTTCGTCGAACTCGCCGTCGTTTTCCCGGTGGTCCCCGTGACGGTTCCGTTGGTCGCGTTGGAGCTGTTCGCGGTTCCGGTCGTCGTCGGTTGAACGATTTCGATCTTCCCGCGCATCGTCTCCGGGTCGAACTCCGAAAAGTAGGTCTCCATCTTCGGAGTCGCCGTGAATTCGAGCGTCTGGGTCGTCCCCATCGTCTCCACGACTTCGGTTCGTTCGAGGACGTTGCCCTCCCCGTCGCCGATGGCGACGTTGTGGGAGTGGCCGTCCATGTTCTCCCACGCGATGACGTACTCCTTTCCGGCGATCATCTGGAGGGTCGGATTCGTGTTCCCCTCGATGGGCGGGGGTGATTGTCCAACCCATCCGGATACCTGTCCGCTGAGTTCGAACGTCGCGGCCTGCCCGCGTGCGGGGGCGGCGAACGCGACGAACGTGGTGGTTCCGAGGAGTGCCTGCGCGAACTGCCGACGGGAGAGTTTCGGGCCAGTCATTCGAGTACGTGTTATCTATATATCACCATAAAGCGGCTTAGCTTGTTCGGTCAGCCGCTCAGAAACTGCTCTTGATCCGCTCGAAAAATCCCTTTTCGACGTTCACCTCTTCGCCGCCCGCTTCAGCGAACTCCTTCAGCGCCTCGCGCTGCTCCTCGTTCAGCGAATCCGGGGTGACGACTTGCACCTTGACGAACAGGTCACCGTCACCGCGGCGTCGAAGGTGCGGCATTCCCTTGCCGCGCAGGCGGAACGTCTCGCCGCTCTGGGTTCCCTGCGGAACGTCCATCTCGACCGATCCGGCGAGCGTCGGCACCTCGATTGTGTCGCCGAAGACGACCTGTGGGAACGAGAGCGCCGTCCGGTAGAACAGGTCGGACCCGTCGCGCTCGAAGTCGGGGTGCTCGCGCACCGACACCTCGATGAGGAGATCGCCCTTCGGGCCGCCGTTCTCGCCGGGCGCGCCCTCGCGTTCCATCTGTAGCGTCTGGCCGTCGGCGATACCCGCCGGAACGTCCACCTTCAGTTTCGCCTCCCGCTGGACGATGCCGTCGCCGCCACACTGGTCACACGTTTCCGAATACTGCTGCCCGTCGCCGTTACAGCGCGGACAGGTCTGGGACTGCTGGACGCGTCCGAACGGCGTCTGTTGGACCTGCGTGACCTGCCCCTGTCCGTTACACTGGGGACAGGTGTTCACGTCCGCGCCCGGCGGGTGGCCCTCGCCGTCACAAGCGTCACAGCGCTCGGGCCGGCGCACCGTGATCTGCTTTTGTGCGCCCTCGTAGGCCTCTTCGAGGTCGATTTCCATGCTCGTTCGAAGGTTCGACCCCTGTCTCGGGCGGTTCGGGTTGCGGCGGCCGCTGCCACCGCCGAAGAACTCGTTGAAGATGTCGCCCATGCCGCCACCGCCGAACGGGTTGCCGCGCCCGGCACCGCCAGCGCCACCGGCCCCGCCGTCGAACCCGCCGCGCTTTTCGGCCTGTTCGAACCGGTCGTGACCCATCTGGTCGTAGGCTCGGCGCTTCTCGTCGTCCGAGAGCACTTCCTTTGCCTTTTTCACCTTCTTGAACTTCTCCTCGGCGTCCGGTTCGTCGCTCACGTCCGGGTGATACTCGGCGGCTTTCTTGCGATACGCCCTCTTGATTTCGTCCTCGTCGGCGTCTCGACTTACACCGAGTACGTCGTAGAAGTCCTCGCTCATCAGTTATCGTTTCTAATGTCGGATGGTATTTGAATCGTCCGTCTACCGCCCGTCGCGCCCGAAAGCGACGGACGTACGGGGGTTCGGCGTGGTACGCTTAGTCGTCGTCCTCGTCGGAATCGTCAACGTCACCAGAACGCTTCGCGTTCTGGTTGGCTCACGACGACTCTCCGTCGTCGTCAACGTCTTCGAAGTCGGCATCGACGTACTCGTCCGCGTCGTCGGCACCGCCCTCTGCGCCCGCGCCGGGGTTCGGGCCGCCGCCCATGCCGCCACCCATTCCGCCGGGACCTGCGGCACCGGCCTGCTGGGCTTGCTCCTGTTGCTGGTACATCTGCTTGCCGATCTCCTGCAGCGACTTGCTCAGGTTTTCGGTCGCGTCTTCGAGGTCGTCCTTCGACGCGTCGTCGTCTTCGAGCGTCTCCTGAACCGTCTCGATTTCGTCGCGGATGTCGGATTCGAGGTCGTCGTCGATGTTCTCCTCGTTCTCCTCCAGGAGCGTTTCCGCGCGCTGGATGGATCCTTCGGCGGCGTTACGCGCCTCGATGAGTTCGCGCCGTTCCTTGTCCTCCTCGGCGTGCTGTTCTGCCTCTTCCTGCATGTGTTCGATTTCCTCGTCCGAGAGGCCGGCACCGCCCTCGATGGTGATTTCCTCGCTGTTGCCGGAGCCGTGGTCCTCGGCGGAGACGTTGACGATGCCGTTCTCGTCGATGTTGAACGACACCTCGATCTGCGGGGTTCCGGCGGGTGCCGGCGGGATGCCCGCGAGGTGGAACTCGCCGAGCAGTTCGTTCTCGTTCGCGATTTCGCGCTCACCCTGGAAGACGCGGACCTGCACCGAGGTCTGGTTGGCCGCCGCCGTGGTGAACACCTTCGACTCCTCCGTCGGGATGGTCGTGTTCTTGTCGATGAGGCGCTCGAACAGGCCACCCTTCACCTCGATACCGAGTGACAGCGGCGTCACGTCGAGCAACACGATGTCGTCCACGTCGCCGGAGAGGACGCCGCCCTGAATCGCCGCGCCGAGCGCGACGGCCTCGTCGGGGTTGACGTTCTTCTTCGGCTCCTGGTCGGTGAGCTCTTCGACCTTCTCGGAGACCTGCGGCATGCGGGTGGACCCGCCGACGAGAATGACCTCGTCGATGTCGCTCTTCTCGTAGCCAGCGTCCGAGAGGGCCTGCTCGGTCGGTTCGACCGTGCGGTCGATGAGGTCGGCGGTCAGCGATTCGAACTTGGCGCGGGTCAGGCTGTTTTCGAGGTGGACCGGGCCGTTGTCGGTCGCCGTGATGAACGGGAGGTTGATGTCCGTCTCCTTTCGGCTCGACAGTTCGATCTTCGCCTCTTCTGCCGCGTCCTTCAGACGCTGGAGCGCCTGCCGGTCGTCGCGGAGGTCGATGCCGTGGTTCGACTCGAAGTCGTCGGCGAGGTAGTCGATGATGGCATGATCCCAGTCGTCGCCACCGAGGTCGTTGTCCCCGTTCGTGGCGACCACTTCGTAGACGCCGCCGCCGAGGTCGAGGATGGAAACGTCGAACGTTCCGCCGCCGAGGTCGTACACGAGGACGGTCTGGTCCGTATCGTCGTCCAGTCCGTACGCCATGGACGCCGCCGTCGGTTCGTTGACGATGCGCTCCACGTCGAAGCCGGCGATTTCACCGGCGTCCTTCGTCGCCTGCCGCTGTTTGTCGTTGAAGTACGCGGGAACGGTGATGACCGCCTTCGCGATGTCGTCGCCGAGGTACTCCTCCGCGTCGCGCTTGATCTTCTGGAGGATCATCGCCGAAATCTGTTCGGGCGTGTACTCCTCGTCCTCGATTTCGACGGTGTAACCGTCGTCGCCCATGTGCCGTTTGATAGACTGAATCGTCTTTTCGGGGTTCTGAACCGCCTGATTTTTCGCCGGTTTCCCGACCAGACGCTCACCGTCGTCGGAGAACGCGACGATGGACGGCGTGGTCCGGTCCCCTTCGCCGTTGACGATGATTTCCGGGTCGCCACCCTCCATAACCGCGAACGCGCTGTTCGTGGTTCCGAGGTCGATGCCCAGTATCTTGTTGCTCGTCATTGTTGGGCCAACCTACCCGTTTGCGCCGGTTAAAGGTTACTAGACGTGACGAGGATGCGTGGAACTCCGCCCCTCTTCAGTCGTGCGATTTGGGATTTCATCGTCTCTACGCTTCGAGGCCTTTATATCGAACCGATACACAACCCAGCGCTCACACACGGTGACGTGATGACGTGAATAGTCGTGACCCGACATCCGCCGTCGTCCATTGCTCACGCTCGTCGTTTCGGGTGCAGGTCGCCCGCCACGGTGGCGCAAATCGTCGAGAATAGCGTCCGAGTTACTCGTCGCCGCTGCCGTCGCTCACCGTCACCTGCGCGGCCTGAAGGACTTTGTCGGCCATCTCGTAGCCGGGTTGGTACACGTCGGCGATGGTGTCCTCGGGGTGGTCGCTCTCGACCCGGAGCATCACCTCGTGGCGTTGCGGGTCCACTTCGTCGCCGGATTCCGGATGGATTTGCGAGACGTTCTCGTCCTCGAACACGCGGTCGAGTTCGCGCAGGGTGATCTCCACCCCGTCACGCAGGCTTTCGACGTCCTCGTGTTCGGCTTCCACCGCCCGTCGGAGGTTGTCCCGAACGTCGATGAGGCGCTCGATGAGGTCCTCGGTCGCGCGCTTTTCGAGCTGTTTCTGGCGCTTTTTCGCGCGCTTCTTGTAGTTCTTGAAATCCGCACGGTTGCGTCGCAGGCGCGCCTCGAGGTCTTCGACCTCCGCGTCCAGTTCCCGTCGTTCCGATTCGATGGCGGCGAGGCGCTCCTCCACGTCGGCAGCGAGGCTTTCGTCCTCGTTGGCGACGCGCGCGACGAGGGTGGTCATCTCCGGTCCAAGGAGTTCCTCGTCCGGAGTCTCCTCCGCCGGCGCGCCTCCTTCGGCCGGGGATTCCTCGTCGGCTGGTGCTTCATCTACCGCTTGGGCGGCCTCCTCCTCGGTCATACACGTCGTAAGTCCCTCCTCGCGTTTAAGGGTTCAGAAACGGGACGGGAGTTCGACGCGGGCCAGCCAATCGAGGAGCGAGTTCGCCGGTGAGGAATAAGCGGGACGTCCGACCAGTCCGCTCAGGGGGTCGAACTCGACCAGACCACGATAGGAGAGCGTCGGCAACCGCGTCTCGGTGAGGTCTTCGAGCGTCGTTTCGAATGCGCGGTCGGAAACGTCATCTGGAGTTTCCTCGCGCTCCCACGCCGCAACATCCCTGGCGAGCACTTCCAACTCGACCGGCGCGGTTTCGGCGTGTCGGGCGAGCGAGTAGAGGACGAGTCGGTTGCGACGCTCGGGCAGGCTGGCGAGCACCGAACCGAGTGTTCCCCGAGGCATCGACTCGCTTGCAGTATCGAGGCCGATGAATCTCAAGCCCGCCAACCGTTTCCATCGTTCAGCCGGCGTAACGGGTACCCAGTATCGGGTTAGCGGGAGTTCTTCCCGGTTGTTTTAGTTCCGACTCGGGATGTGACCCTTTCACCGACGGCGACCCGCCGGTAACGACGGATTCCGGCGGATAAGCATCCGTTCGCCGCCCTCGGCGGGCGACTTCGGAATTCGTCCTCGAACGACGAGAAGAACCGCTCCGGGTGACTGGACGTTCCACGGGACACAACCCTTTTCGGGTGTGCGAAAGAACGGGTGGGTATGGCAGACGAGGAAGCCAACGATAACGCGGACGAGGAGGAAAAGACGTTCCAAGAGCGGGTCGAGGAAATCAGAGAAAAACGCGCGGAAGAGGGCGATGAAGACCGAGAAGAACGATTGAAAGAGGCCATGGGCGGCGGCGGTCCCGGTGCCGGCGGCATGGGCGGTAATCCGTTCGCACAGATGATGGGCGGTATGATGGGCGGCGGTCCCGGTGCCGGCGGCATGGGCGGCGGCCGCGGAAGCGAGCAGGGCGGAGACGAGGACCTCGTTCGCGAAGTGCGTCAACTTCGCGACGAAGTTCGGGACGCCACTCGACAGCTTCAGCGCATCGCGGACGCGCTCGAAGAGTAATCGTCGTCTAATCTTTCGGCAATTCACCGAACGAAGGCAGAGGTTCTTATACCTCCCCCACTATTTCGATTCGTAACCGTGTCGGGAGAGACGAGTGGCGGGTCGCGCCGCCTCTATCGGAACCGCGAGTTCGTCGCGTTGGCGAGCACTGCGTTCGCCCGGAGTCAGGCGTACTCGACGATCCTCATCGCGCTGGCGATGTACGCCAACATGTTCCACACGTCGAGTACCATGGAGGGCATGTTCGGGACGGCGTTCGCGGTGGTCCAACTCCTCATCGTCCTCCCGCTCGGGCGGTACATCGACATCCGCAACTCGAAACGCGTCCTGCTGTTCGGGCTGTTCCTCAACATCCTCGTTTTCGTCGGATTCAGCTTCGTCGAGACGGTCAATCAGGTCATCCTGATGCGCGTGTTTCAGGGGACCGCCGCGAGCATCCTGTGGCTCACCGGAACGACCGTCGTCGGCGAGATCAGCGACGACGACTCCCGCGGACTGTGGATCGGGTCGTACAATCAGGTCGGCGCGTTCTCCAGCCTGTTCGGCGACATCTTCGGAGGCCTGCTGTTGTACCTGTACGGCTTCGAAATCACCTACGCCGCCCTGAGCCTCATCACCATCGGCGCGTTTCTCTCCATCTTCTTCTTCCTCCGGGACAACCCCGGCGGACGGAAGGACCCCGAGGAGTCGAGTAGCCGCGAGACGTTCGAAACGCTCCTCGGTCGCTCGGCCATCAAGGCGCTCGTGTTCTTCCGCCTCTCGTTCAGCGTCGGGAAGATGGCCGTTATCACGTTCCTGCCGATTTACGCCCATACCGTGTTCGACATCAACGTCTTCGTCGTCGGCGGTATCATGGCGGGCGGGAAGCTGACGAAGTCGCTCACTCAGGGCAAGGTCGGCGACTGGACCGACCGCGTCGGCAAGAAGTATTACTTCATTCTCGCGGGCGCGCTCGTGTACGCGCTCGGGACGGCGCTGATTCCGATCGCCGGGTTAGCACACGACTTCATTCCGGGCGTGACCGTCGCCGCCCTCGGCGGGGAGATGGCGCTCCCACCGGCGTTCTTCGTCCTCTTCGCGGCGTACGCCGTGTTGGGCGTCGGCGACAGCCTCCGCCTCCCCGCGAGCATGGCGCTGTTCGTCGAGGAGGGCGAACAGTTCGACGCCGTCGCGTCCAGCCTCTCGCTTCGCTCCATCGCGTGGAAGATCGGGCAGGTCGGCGGCCCAGTGTTCATCGGCGCGATTTGGGACGCGACGAGCGTGTTCGTCGCGTTCTGGACGGCATCGGGATTCATCGTCGTCTCGTCGGCCGTCTTCGCCCTGCTCTACAGCACCGACCCCGCACCCGGCGAGCGCGTCGATGCGGTCGGCGGGGACTGACGAACGGACGAAGACGCAACCGTGAAAGCACTGAAGCACGAAGTCCGTGCATGGACGAGCAACCGGGACTTTCCGATCAGTACCGAAAATCCAGTCCGTGGCCGCTGTTCGTCGCGTTCGGTCTCGCGCTGTTCGAGACTGGTATCGTGATGGCGCACTTTCTCTTCCCCATCGCCGTCGGTGGCATGTTAATGTTCGTTGGCAGTATCGTCGGTATCCTTCGCGAGTCCGAGTACATAAGCGACCCGTGGAAAGGACTCGTCGCCGCCGCCGTGGTCTCGTTCGGGGTCGGAGGCGTCATTTGGATCACGACGCAAGGGTCCATTCAACTCCGTGGAACGGCGATTCTCGTCGGCGCGGCCGTTCTCTTCGTCGGCGGCATCGCCGGTTCGCTCTGGCAACCGGAACCCATCTGAAACCGGTATCGGACCGAACGCGAACCACTAACCTATTTTACCTCGTGTTCGCTACGTTCACGTATCATGGCAGAAAGCGTCTTCGACAAAGAAACACTCCTCGACCTCACCGTCAACATCATCCCGCTCGGGATAATGGGGTTCTTTCTGATCCTCTTCGTGGGATTCGGTGCGTGGGGCGGTAGCACTCTCATCGAAGTCATCAGCTGGGGACTCGTCGTCGTCCCATTCGTCGGCCTCGCTCTGTTAACGTATGTCGCGGCACTGAAAATCGAGGCCACGACCGGAACCTAACCTTTCTTTACCTTGTAGTTCACACGCTCTTCCATGGCAGCTACTGGGCAGATAGCTCTCACCGTAGTCATGGGAGTGTTTTTGCTGGCGGTCGCTTCGTTCCTCGCACGGATCGAGGACTGGCGGTCTTATACACCTCTCAGCGGCGGGGGCTACGGGTATGCAGAATCGACCGGGCAGGCACATAACGAGAAGCCTGCCGGAATCATTCGGTGGTTCACGACGGTGGACCACAAGGACATCGGAATACTGTACGGGACGTTCGGTCTCTTTTCCTTCGCGTGGGGTGGCATCGCGGTGCTCATCATGCGCACGGAACTGCTGACGGCGGGCACAAACCTGTTCAATGCGAACATCTACAACAGCCTACTGACGACACACGGCATCACGATGCTCTTCCTGTTCGGGACGCCCGTCATCGCGGCGTTCTCGAACTACTTCATTCCGCTCCTCATCGGCGCGGACGACATGGCGTTCCCGCGCATCAACGCCATCGCATTCTGGTTGCTGCCACCTGCGGCAATCCTCATCTGGATCGGCTTCCCGCTCTTCATGTTCGCCGGTATCGAACCGGCACAGACGAGCTGGACGATGTACACGCCGCTGTCGTCGTGTGGCCGAGCAGTCGAAACGGCCAGTTACAGTTGTCAGGCGCAGGTTAGTCCCGCAGTTGACATGATGCTCCTCGGCCTGCACCTCTCCGGTGTCAGTGCCACGATGGGTGCCATCAACTTCATCGCGACCATCTTCACCGAGCGCGGTGACGACGTCGGATGGCCGGACCTCGACATCTTCTCGTGGACCATCCTCACGCAGTCGGGACTCATCCTGTTCGCGTTCCCGCTCCTCGGGAGCGCGCTCATCATGCTCCTGTTCGACCGAAACTTCGGCACGACGTTCTTCACGGCGGCCGGTGGCGGACCGGTAATGTGGCAACACCTGTTCTGGTTCTTCGGCCATCCCGAGGTGTACATCCTCGTCCTGCCGCCGATGGGGCTCGTCAGCCTCATCCTCCCGCGCTTCGCGGGCCGGAAACTGTTCGGGTTCAAGTTCGTCGTCTACTCCACGCTTGCGATCGGCGTGCTCTCGTTCGGCGTCTGGGCACACCACATGTTCGCGACCGGTATCGACCCACGCCTTCGCGCGAGCTTCATGGCGGTGTCGATGGCGATCGCGATACCGAGTGCGGTGAAGACGTTCAACTGGATTACGACGATGTGGAACGGTCGGCTACGGCTGACCGCGCCGATGCTGTTCTGTATCGGCTTCGTCTCGAACTTCATCATCGGCGGCGTGACGGGCGTCTTCCTCGCGTCGATTCCGGTGGACCTCGTGCTCCACGACACGTACTACGTCGTGGGTCACTTCCACTACATCGTGATGGGTGCCATCGCCGTGGCTGCCTTCGCCGGCTTCTACTACTGGTTCCCCATCTACACCGGCAAGATGTACCAGAAGTCGCTCGCACACGCACACTTCTGGCTCACGATGATCGGGACGAACGTGACGTTCTTCGCCATGCTGTTCCTCGGTTACGGCGGCATGCCACGCCGATACGCGACGTACCAGTTCACCGTCGCCGACATCAGCCTCATCACCACGTGGCACCAGGTCGCCACCGTCGGTGCGTTCATCATCGGTATCGGCCAGTTCATCTTCGTCTGGAACGTCGTCCAATCGTGGCTCGAAGGCCCACCGGCCCCCGCCGACCCGTGGAAACTCGGCGAGGACGGTATGCTCTCGAAGGAGTGGTCCTGGTTCGCGAAGAAGCAGGAAACCGCGCTTACGGACGGCGGCGAGGAATCAGAATGATTGCGAGCCTCGAAAGACTCCCGTCTTTCGGTAGTGAGGAGTCGGAGTAGTTTCGAACCTCGGAAGATCCTCTCTTCCGTTGATGAACGACTTTCGGAAGAACGCTGGCGAGAACCGATTCGAACGGCGCTTTTTTGATTACGGCATTCGGTCGCTCACGTCGATGCGAGTATGATACCCATTGCGAACATCAGTACGACCATGCCGGAGAGGACGAGCAGGAGCAGTTCTTTTTCGGACATACTCGGACTTAGCGCGTCTGGATGAAAAGGCTAATCCTTGCCCTGTCGAAACGGTTTTTCGTGTCCTCTCGACTTCAGGGTCGCTCGCTCGTCGTCGGTCTGTACGTCCTCATCGTCTCGTTCGCGGGGTTCGTGGGCGTTCTCCTCGGTGCGTTCGGTCCGGACGACTTGCGCGCGGTCAAACTGCTCGGCGTTATCGAGTTGCAACCGACGCCGGTCGGACTCGCCATCTTCGGGATGGTGACCATCGGCCTGCTGCTCGGCGTCCTCCTCTCGTTGGTCGTGTTCGTCTCCGGGCGGTACGACGAGGCGCACCCGAAGGGATAAGATGATTGACTTTGATTTGTCACCATGTATCACGTCCTACTCGCGGTGGACGAAACCGAATCACGCGCGGTGGCACAGGCGAACGCTATCATCGACCTCCCGGAGGCGAAGGCCGAAGTGCGGGTCACGCTTCTCCATTCCTTTACCGACAATCCGAGCGGTGCCTCCGCACCACAGGTAACGGGCGTTCGACGGGCGAAGGACGCCCTCGAAGCCGCCGGAATCGACACGGACATCGTCGAAGAGAGCGGAAATCCGGCGGACACCATCCTCGATGTCGCCGAAGAGCACGATGTCGATTGTATCTGCGTCGGCGGGCGCAAGCGCTCGCCGGCGGGAAAAGCTCTCTTCGGCAGCGTCGCCCAGTCGGTAATCCTGACCGCGAAACGTCCCGTACTCGTCGCGGGCGAAGGCCAACAGTAGACGGCGAGGGCACGGCATACCGAAACAGCGGAGCGGTCGAGGCGGATGCGTCGAAAACGACCGGTGTTCGAAACGATGAACTCAGTCGTAAACCGCCCGAAACGACTCCAGCAACACGTCAGTTCCGACGCCCCCCGCCACCGTCTCCCGCCGCTCACCGTCGCGGAAACAGAGGAACGACGGGGCCGCCGTCACGTCGAACTCGCGTCGAAACGCCACGACGTCGTCGCCGTCGATACCGGCGAACGCTACGTCGTCGGGGATTCCGGCCCGGAGTTCGGGTAGTTCGGCGGCAATCGCCTCACACGGTTCGCAGTCCCGTTTCCAGACCGAGACGATACATGCGGGATGTTCCGACAGGAAGTCCGGATACGTCTCGTCGGTGAGCTGGTCAACGTCGTCGGGAACCGGCGACGACGGACCGACTCCGGCGACCATTTCGGCCATCAGTCCCAGTTCCGCGTCCGAGTATTCGCTATCCAAATGCGCGCGGAGCGCGAGGTAGTAGCTGAACCCGGCGCGGGTTACGTCGCTCTTCCGAGCCTCGTCACGCGAAACCCGGAACGTCTCGGCGACGCTCTCCTCGAACGCCTCCGGCGTGATGCTCGCGTAGGTGTCGTAATATATCGACCAGCGATGTTCGAAGTCGTCCGCGAGCGCGACGGTACCGTTCTCGATAACGACGCCCTCCTCGACGAGGGCGTCGAACAGCGCATCCGGACTATCGGTTTCAGACGCCAAGATATCGCTCCCTCGTTTCGTCGTCATCGCGGAGTTCGACCGCGGTACCATCGAAGACGATTTCGCCTTGGTCTACCACGTAGCATCGGTCGGCGAGTTTGATGGCGGCCGCCGCGTTCTGTTCGACCAGCAGGATTGTCGTTCCGGTCTCGCTGATGCGCCGAATGGCGTCCTCAACGTTGGCGATTATCTGCGGCGCCAACCCCTCGTACGGTTCGTCCAACATCAACAGGTCGGTGTTCTGTTTCAGCGCCCTGGCGATGGCGAGCATCTGTTGTTCGCCGCCGGACAGCGTCCCGGCTTTCTGCGTCTGTCGCTCCCGTAGGCGCTCGAACTCGTCGTACACGTCCTCGGTCGTCATGCCGACGTGTTCGACCTTCGGTATCGACCGTCCGACCGTGTTCGACTTGTTGTGAACGACCTCCGCGAGGTGGAGGTTCTCCTCGACTGTGAGGTTGGGAAAGACACGACGCTCCTCGGGGACGAGCGAGATGCCTCTCGTGGAGATGTCCTCCGGTTCCATCGTGGTGATGTCCTCGTCCCTGAATCGAACCGACCCGCCGCGCACGTCCGGCGGACGTGCGCCAGCGATACTCCGGAGCGTCGTCGTCTTGCCCGCGCCGTTACGCCCGAGGAGCGCACACACCTCGCCCTCCTCGACCCGCATGGTCACGTCCCGCAAGATGTGGCTTTCGCCGTAGTAGGCGTTCACGCCTTCGAGGCCGAGCAGACTCATAGCTCGACACCTCCGAGATACGCCTCCTGAACCTCCGGATGGCCCTGAACCTCGTCCGGCGTCCCTTCCGTGATGACGCGCCCGCGGTTCAGCACGACAATTCGATCGGAGACGTTGAACACGATCTCCATGTCGTGTTCGACCAGTAGGATGGTGAGGCCGAGTTCCTCCTTGACGCGCTCGATGAGGTCCACGGTGGCGTGTGTCTCCTCCGGTGACATTCCCGCCGTGGGTTCGTCCATCAACAGCAGGTCGGGTTCGCTCGCCAGCGCGATACCGATTTCGAGGCGGCGTTTATCCCCGTACGGCAGGTCGGCGGCGGGAACCTCTCGCTGACCGAGTAAGCCGACCGAATCCAGGGTCCGGCGGGTCAGCGTGTCCACCTCGGAATACCGTCGCTGATGACGGAAGAAGTTGAACCTGAACGATCCGTGTTCGGCGGCGAGCGCGGCGATACGGGCGTTCTCCTCGACGGTCAGGTCGGGGAAGATGGACGCGGTTTGGAACGATTTACTGATTCCGGACTGAACGACGTCGTGAGGTTCGAGGCCGGTTATCGATTCACCTTTGAACCGAATATCACCCGTCGTCGGGTCGAGCATCCGCGTGATGAGGTTGATGAGCGTGGACTTCCCGGCCCCGTTCGGGCCGATGACGCTGACGCTCTCGTTTTCGTGAATTTCGAGGTCCACGTCGTCGACGGCGACGAGGCCGCCGAACTCCTTGGTGAGGCCCTCGGTATTCAAGAGCGTCATCAGTTCTCACCTCCCTGCTCGGCGTCGGCTGATCCGGAGAGGAACTCCCGAAACCATTCGACGATTCCCCAGATACCCGTCGGGAAGAGCGCGATGACGGCGACGAAGATGAGACCGAGGATGAGATGCCAGTACGGCTGAATTGCGAGGTTGCTGCTGACGACGTTCTCCACGTAGAGATAGAGGCCAGCACCGAGCATCGGACCGACCATCGACCCGACGCCGCCGAGGACGGTCATGACGACGATTTCACCGCTCGTCGTCCAGTACAGCGATTCGACGGGAACGTACGAGCCGTGAACGACGAAGAGGCTCCCGGCGACGCCAGCGAACGCGCCCGAGAGGATGAACGCCATTAGCTTGTAACGCCAGACGTTCAACCCGACGAACGAGGCGCGCTGTTCGTTCTCCCGAATCGCCTTGAACACGAGTCCGTACGGCGAATGGAGGATTCGAACGACGGCGGCCACACAGAGAACGGTGATTGCACCGACGAACACGTAGAGCCAGTCGCCGACCAGCGGAACGGACGTGCTGAGCGGAATCGACTCCGTCGCCGAAAACGCGTCGAGGAACCCGAAGAGGTTCCCCACGTTCACGTCGGTGAACCCGTTCTCCCCGTTCGTCAACCCCTGGAGGGGAGAAAGGGCGAGGTAGTACGCCATCTGGCCGAACGCGAGCGTCAGGATGGAGAAGTAGATGCCACCGCGCCGGAGCGAGACGAAGCCAAGTATCCACGCCAACAGCACGGCGAACAGGGTTCCGACCACCACCATGAGGATCGGACTGCCGTTCACGCTGGCGCTGAATATTCCGGCGGCGTAGGCCGCACCGCCCCAGAAGGCGGCGTGACCGAACGACAGCAGCCCCGTGTAACCGAGGAGCAGGTTGAATCCGAGCGCGAAGATACCCCAGATGAGGATGAGGGACGTCAGCCCCTGCCAGCCACGAAATACGTCGCTGATGACGGGCGCGCGAACGAAGAGCCACGGGAAGAGCGCGACGGCGAGCACGGTGAGGCCAACGATGGAACGTTCGCTGCTGCCGAACCGGTCCAGCGTCGAAGCGACGTCCGACTCGATCATCGAGGGGCCGTCTTCGGTCGTCCGCTCGGACGTTTCGTCGTTCATGGTGCAACCTCCTCGCTACCGAGCAGGCCCTGTGGCCGCGCCAGCAGGATGACGGCGGCGAGAACGTAGATGCCGACCTGTGACCACTGTGGTGCGACTGCGACCAACGACGAAAGGGTGAGTCCGATGAGAACTCCGCCGACGACAGCGCCCCGAATGCTTCCCACGCCGCCGATGACGACGACGAGGAAGGACGGGACGAGTACATCCATCCCTATATTCGGGTTTACCGCGTAGAGCGTGCCACCGACGACACCGGCGATACCCGCGAGCGCCGCGCCGACCCCGAATACCATGAGATACGGGCGGGTGATTTTCACGCCGAGCAGGCGAACCATCTCGGCGTCACGGGTGCCCGCACGGACGACGAGGCCGAAGTCCGTGTACTCGATGAGCAGATACACGGCCACGACCAAAATGGCGGTGATAGCGATGACGTAGAGTCGCCACTTCCCGATAGTTCCCACCAGCGGGAGCGAAACAGGGCCGGTGAACTGGGAGGGGCGAGTGAAATTGTAGCTCTGACCGCCGAACAGGATTTTGAACGCCTCTTGGACGACGATGGCGAGGCCGAACGTCAGCAGGATTTGGTCGGTATCTGGGCGGTCGTAGAACGGTCTGGCGATGAATCGCTCCATGAGGAGACCGACCCCGAAGACGATTATCGGGACGATAACGAGCGCCGGAAGGAATCCCAACCCGAGGCCGACCTGTCCGTATCCCCACTCGGCCAACTTTCCGTCGGAGATGCTGATGTTGAGCGTGATGAGGAGTCCGAGATACGTCCCGAGCAAATACAGCGCCCCGTGAGCGAAGTTGACGAACTTCAGGGTACCCAGGATGATCGATAGCCCCATGGCGACCAACACGTAGATGGCCCCCTGCTGAAGTCCGTTTAACAGGATCGTCGCCAGTTGCGAAACGATGCTCACGTCTTTCCCTCCTCGCGGTGTTTGGATGTCATTTCTCTGTCGTTTGTATCAATAATGGAAATCATTCTCAAGCATGGTGGTCACGTGCCTCCGAACGATAACGTCGGTGTGCATCGTGACCGGGTCGATTATTTGTAGGAACCGAGGTCACACTTCGAGGCCGGACCCTGCCCGCACTCGTAACCGAGTTTGTCGCGGGAGGTGACTTGGACGATTTCGAAGTACTTCCCGGATTTTTGCTCCGATTTCGGCAGTCCCTTCACGACTGGCACCGCGCGCTGGGCTTGGTGGTCGCACTTTCGCATCGTCTCCTGCTCCATCCCGAGATTGCTGTACTCGTGACCCTCAAGCTGTTTGATGACCTCCGGGGGATAGAACGTCCCGGCTCGCTCGGCCGCCGCCGCGTACTGGAGCGTTTGGGCGTAGGCGAGCTGTGCCGGACCCGACGGAACCCGTCCGTTGTACTCCTCCCCGAAGAACTTCGTGAACGAGTTCGAGGGTTCGTTGTCGATTTGTGAGTCCCATGCGACGGTACCGTAGATACCGTCGATCGCTCCGCCCGCGGCCTGCGCCATCGGACGGTTGTAGAGGGGCATCACGATTTCCATGTCCTGGTCCAGTCCCGCTTGGATAGCACCTTTGAGGGAGTTCGCACCGTCCAGCCCGTAGTGGTTCAGGAACAGGGCGTCGGCTCCGGAGTTGGCCGCTTCCGAGAGGTACGAGGAGAAATCCTTGGTTCCCAGCGGCGTGGCGACGCTCTTGACCTGTGACCATCCCGCCTCCTCGAAGAACTTCTTCATCGAGGCCTGCTGGGTCTTCCCCCAACTGTAGTCGGCGTACAGCTGGTAGAATTTGAGGTCCTTTCCGTACTCCTTCGTCACCACGGGAGCGAGCGCCTGCCCCGTCATGTACGCGTTGAACATCTCGCGGAAACCGTATCGGTTGCAGTCCTTCCCCGTCGTATCGTTGGAGTGAGTGAGACAGGCCATGAACATCACCTTCTCCTTCTGACAGAGGCCTTGGACAGCGATGGCCACCGCACTCGACGAGCCACCGGAGATCATCATGACGTTGTCACGGCTTATCATCCGCGATGCTTGCTTGCGGGCTTGGTCGGCGTCGGTTCCGGTGTCGCCGGTCACGTAATCGACTTGTTTGTCGAGAACGCCGTCTCCCGACAAGTCGTCCCAGCTATCGACCCAGCCGCCGCCGTTGTTCAGATGCTTCACCGCCAGCTTGTACGCCCGAAGTTCGTCCTTTCCCTCCGACGAATACGGACCGGACTGCGGAACGTTGAACCCCAACATCACCTTGTCACCCTCGACGGGATAGTTGCCGAGTGACGGATACTCCTCGTTACCACCGCCGTCGCCGTCGCCGCCGCCGCCATCACCGCCGCTACCGTCGTCGCTCAGACAGCCAGTTAATCCCGCGATTCCTGCTGTGCCAGCCGCTCCGGCGACCTTGACGACATCTCGACGTGTTAGCTCATCTTTATCGTATGCCATACTAACACCCACCGATCAATCCGTAATAATAGTTAACGTATTATTTCAGGACTGAAAAATGGTATTATAAATGCCATTATAAATGGCGCGACGAGAAAAGTGTACGTTCCCGCCGCTTCGAAAGAACGTGCGACTGGCGCGTCTCGGTGCCGCGACACGGTTCGAAAAGAGACATTTCGGGACCCTCGGTCGGTGGACCGGTCCGCTGGCTCGAACTCGATTCGATGGGTGCCCCGGTGGCACGACTCCCCGATCGAAACACCAGTTGGTCACTTCGACGAAATCGACGTACACCGCATCGAGTTCGGGAAGGACGCCGACACGGGTTCTAATAGCATCTCATTCATCCTCGCGTGCTAGTTGCTCGATTGGTAAGTCGGGGTGGTCGGGCGACCCTGGAAGTTTGGCAGGCGACAAAAAAGGCGACCGTCTCGATTTTGCGACGGTGAGTCAGTCCGCCGGTTGCGTCTTCCGACCCGATTTCGATTTGAGCGGCGGGCTTCCGAGCGGGATTACTTCCCTGTCGTACGCCCAGTTCAATACCTCGGCGAAGCTGACGAACATCGCGTCGAGGCCAGTGAGGATGCCGACCCAGCCACCGGCGACGCCCAGCCAACCGATGCCGAGGTAGTCGCCGAAGCCGAGCAGGTAGAACGTGACCGACAGCAGGAGGAACACGCTCCAGAGCGCCCAGTTGAGTTTGAACGTGGCGACCCACATGTACGTCGTGAAGACGCCCCAGAGGATGAGCGCCACTCCGAGGGTCGTCGTCGCGCCTTCCAAGCTTATCCAGCCGTTGCCGCTGAAAACGAGGAGCAACCCGAACCACCACCAGAACGCGCCGTAACTGGTGAACGCGACGGTACCGAAGGTGTTACCCTCACGATACTCGAGCATTCCCGCCAACAGTTGTATCGTTCCGCCGAACGCCAACGCGAGCGGAATGACGATGACTTCCCCGGCCGCGGGAAGCAGCTCTGCGTTTATCATGCTCAGCAACACCGTCGTCAACCCGAAGCCGACGAGTCCGAGCGGTGCCGGATTACCGGTTTTCGTGTTCGCGGGCATCTAGCTCCCCTCCCGAAGCGTGTCCGCTCCACGTAATCGTCCGTCGACTCCCCCGTAGACCGTTGCCTGTGTCCGATTTTCAATCGACATTCGTTATACTCTCCTCGTGTTTGTTACCTGGCGTCAACATATAGTATTTGTCCAACGGACAAAATATTACCTCAAGAAACGAGAAAAATTCAGAACAGGTATCTATCGTTAATCCTTCTTGACCTTCTCCTGAATGTCTTCGACGACGTCCGGGTTACGGAGCGTGGAGGTGTCGCCCAGTTCCTCCTCGTTGGCGATGTCCTCCAGCAGACGCCGCATGATCTTTCCGGACCGCGTCTTCGGCAGTTCCGGCGTGAAGACGATTTCCTCGGGACGAGCGATGGGTCCGATACCGTCCTCGACGCCTTGCACGATGCGGTCGTGGAGTTCTTCGTCTCCGTCGTACCCCTCCTCGGTGATGACGTAGGCGTAAACCGCCTCGCCCTTGACGTCGTGGTGTCCGCCGACGACGGCCGCCTCCGCGACGCCCTTCACGCCGACGATGGCGCTCTCGATTTCCATCGTTCCGAGACGGTGGCCGGAGACGTTGAGAACGTCGTCCACGCGGCCGAGAACGGTGATGTAGCCGTCTTCGTCCAGTTTCGCGCCGTCCTCGGGGAAGTACACCCACTCGTCCGCGTCGGGGTCGGAGTACTCGGTCCAGTACTCGCTGATGTAGCGGTCGTCGTTCTTGTAGACGGTGCGGAGCATCCCCGGCCACGGCTTCTGGACCGTGAGATACCCCGCCCGACCCGCACCGACCGGTTCGCCCTTCGTGTCCACGATTTGGGCGTCGATGCCCGGAAGCGGCGGCCCGGCACTGCCGGGTTTCATGGTGCCGATGGCCGGAAGTGTCGTGACCATCATACCGCCCGTCTCGGTCTGCCACCACGTGTCCACGATGGGGCAGTCCTCGTGGCCGATGTGTTTGTAGTACCACTTCCACGCCCGCGGGTTGATGGGTTCGCCCACCGTTCCGAGCAGTCGAAGGCTCGAAAGGTCGTGTGCTTCGGGATGTTCGCGCCCCCACTTCATGTACGCCCGAATCGCCGTCGGCGCGGTGTAGTAAACGTCCACGCCGTAGTCTTCGACGATCTCCCAGAGGCGGTCCTTCTCGGGGTAGTCGGGCGTTCCTTCGTACATGACGCTGGTCGTCCCGAGTGAGAGCGGCCCGTAGACGATGTACGAGTGGCCGGTGATCCATCCGATGTCGGCCGCACACCAGTAGGTGTCCTCGGGTTTGATGTCGAGGACGGCGTGTGAGGTCCACGACACGTAGGACAGATACCCCGCCGTCGTGTGTTTGACACCCTTCGGTTCGCCCGTCGTCCCGGAGGTGTACATCAGGAACAGCATGTCCTCCGCGTCGCGCTCGACGGGTTCGACTTCGGCACCCTCCTGTTCGGCCACGATGTCGGCGTAATCGTATTCGTCATCGCCCATCGGGTGGTCGTACTCGTCGCCGAGGCGGTCCACGACGACCGTTTCCACGTCGTGGTCCACCTGCGAGAGGCCCTTGTCCGCCTTCTCCTTGTGCTGGAGCGGATCGCCGCGTCGGTAGTAGCCGTCGCAGGTGATGAGGAACTCGGACGCCGCACTCTCCATCCGGGTCGCGAGCGCGTCGGCCGAAAAACCGGCGAAGACGACGCTGTGGGGTGCGCCGATTCGCGCACAGGCCAACATGGCGATGGGGAGTTCCGGAATCATCGGCATATACATCGTCACCACGTCGTCCTCGCCGACTCCCATCCCTTGCAGTGCCGCCGCGAACTCGTTCACCTTGCGGTGGAGTTCCTCGTACGTAAACGTCCGCGTCTCTCCCAGTTCACCGATCCATTCGATGGCGACCTCGTCCCCCCTGTCGTCGAGGTGTCGGTCGAGACAGTTGTACGAGGCGTTCAACGACCCACCCGTGAACCACTTGTAAAATGGCGCGTCGTCGTCTTCCAAAACGGTGTCGTAGTCGTCGTACCAATCGAGCAGGTCGGCCGCGCGCTCCCAACACTCCGGCCAGTTTTCCTCGAACTCATCGTAAATTTCCGGGTCCGAGACGTTCGCCTGCTCGACGAACGATTCCGGTGGCTCAAACGATTCTGCCTCTTCGAGCCGCGCTTCGAGTTCCACGGTATCGTCTGTCATATGTCCATACTAACATGCTTTAACGAGGTGTATAAAGATATGCTATGTTCGCCGACCATTCCCGAAATCGAGGTTAGGTTCCCCTTGTGAGGAGGAGATAAAAATTAGGCGTCCCTTGACTCGGTCGTCTCCCTCGATCTCTCCTCGTTTTCCCCACTCGACTCGGCGTGCCCATTCGAGACCGCACCCCGATCCGCGACTGGTGTCTCTTCCTCGACATTATCGCGCAACCACTCCGTCGCGGCGGCGACCTCATCCGCATCGGTTGACGTGACCTTCAATCGACCCGGATCGTCCCCCCGACCCGGATAGCTTCCGACGGCGACGTCGAACCGCTCCCTGACCTCCCTGAGAACGCTGCCGAGTGCACCTTCCGGCGCCGGGGTGTACATCGTTTCGGAGACGACTTCGCCGCCGAACTCGTCGGCGACGAGTCCGAACATGGCTTTCATCTCCTGTGGGATTCCGGGGAGGACGTAGACGTTTTCGACCGCATAACCCGGTGCCCACCCCGCGTCCGTGAGGAGGGGTCTCCCCCCGACGGGCAGCGTCGCCGCCTCGTCGAGGTCCAAATCGAGGTCGTACTCGTCGGTCAACTCGGGGTTCTCCTCCGCGAACCGGCGCGCCTTCGCTTCCAGACGCTCCCGAACCTCGGTATCGACGGTCCGTGGTTCGTCGAGTGCCATCGCCACCGCGTCCATCGTCACATCGTCCGGCGTCCCGCCGAGTCCGCCGGTCACGACCACCGCATCGAACGAGTCGTGCCACTCCCGGACTCTGCGTGCGATGATTTCCGCTTCGTCGGGAACGGTCATGATTCGCCGAACCGACCCGCCTCGGTCGTGAATTTCCGCCGCCAGCCACGTCGCGTTCGTGTTCACCGTGTCGCCCGCGAGGATTTCGTCACCGACGGTGAGGATAGCCACTTCCATGGATTCGAGCTATTGTGCCCGACGGATAAAGGCGCTCCGCCGGATTTTCCCCTCCGGCTATTTCGCGTCCATTTCCTTCGGAGCCACCGCCCATCCGACGGTAAACAGCGTCCCGACGCCAACGAGGAGGAAGGCGAGGAGTACCCACGACGTGTGTGGAACGGCTATCACGAGAAAGACGGCGAGCAGCGTACACTGCAGCCCGATAATCGGCGCTCGAAGTTCGTCTGCGGCGTCCATAGTTCGCAATACGAACCGAATAAAATAATCCTACTGAACTGCTTCAGTCGCTTTCCGACTCAGGCCAGTCCGATCTTCTCCTGATACGTCCCGTGTTCGGCCTCGAACACGTCCATGATTTCGCCCATCGTCGCGTAGGCTTTCACCGCGTCCACGATGGCTGGCATGACGTTCTCGTCGTCGTCGATTGCGGTTTGCAGGTCGGAGAGCGCCGCTTCGACCGCCTCGTCGTCGCGTTCCTCCTTGACCGCTTCCAATCGGGCGAGTTGCCGCTCTTGGGTCTCCTCGTCCACCTTCAGGATTTCCGGCTTCGTGTCCTCCTCGATATCGTACTTGTTGACGCCGACGACGATTTCCTCGCCGTCCTCGACGCGCTCTTGGTACTCGTAGGAGGCCTCCTGAATCTCGCGGTGGAAGTAGCCGCGGTCGATGCCTTCGAGGACGCCGTCGCGCACTGAACCGTCGCCCATCTCCTTGATCTCCTCGATGTACGCCATCGTCTTCTCCTCGACTTCCTCGGTGAGGGATTCGACGGCGAAACTGCCGCCGAGCGGGTCGATGATGTCCGCCGCACCGCTCTCCTCCGCGATTATCTGCTGGGTCCGCAGGGCGACGCGAACGGACTGCTCGCTCGGGAGGGCGAGCGCCTCGTCGAAACTGTTCGTATGGAGGCTCTGGGTACCGCCGAGGACGCCCGCGAGCGCCTGAATCGTCACGCGAACGATGTTGTTCAGCGGTTGCTGTGCGGTCAAGGACTGCCCGGCCGTCTGGGTGTGGAACTTGAGCTGTTTCGACTTCTCGGACTCCGCCCCGTACCACTCGTCCATCACGGTGGCGTAGATGCGGCGTGCGGCCCGGAACTTCGCCACCTCCTCGAAGAGGGAGTTGTGCGAGTTGAAGAAAAAGGAGAGTTGGGGCGCGAATTCGTCCACGTCCAGTCCGCGCTCCATGGCGTCCTCGACGTAGGCGAATCCGTCGGCGAGGGTGAACGCGAGTTCCTGTACCGCCGTCGAACCCGCTTCGCGGATGTGATAGCCCGAAATCGAGATGGGCTTGATGTTCGGCGTCTCCTCCACCGCGAACTCCACGGTGTCGGTGACGGTGTGGAGCGACGGTGCGGGCGGGATGACCCACTCCTTCTGTGCGATGAACTCCTTCAGCATGTCGTTCTGGAACGTGCCGCGGATTTCGTCGCGGGGGACGCCCTGTTGGTCGGCCAGCGCGACGTACATCGCGAAGACGACGGGCGCGCTCGGGTTGATGGTGAAACTGGTCGAAACCTCGTTTAGATCGATGCCGTCGAAGAGGATTTCCATGTCGCGAAGGGTGTCCACCGCCACGCCCTCCTTGCCGACTTCGCCGTCCGACAGCGGGTCGTCGGAGTCCTTACCCATCAGGCTCGGCATGTCGAACGCCGTCGAGAGGCCCGTCTGGCCGTTGTCGATGAGGTAGTGGAACCGCTCGTTGGTCTCCTCCGCCGTACCGAATCCCGCGAACTGCCGCATCGTCCACGTTCGTCCGCGGTACATCGTCGGGTAGACGCCCCGTGTGTAGGGGTCCTCGCCCGGATAGCCGAGGTCAGCCTCGTAGTCCACGTCGCCCACGTCCGTCGGGTCGTACAGGTCCTCGACTTCCAGGTTGGAAACGGTCGCAAAGCGGTCCTTCCGCTCCCCGAATCGCTCCAAAACGGGCGAGTGGGTTTCTTCCTCCCACTCCTCTCTGGCCTGCCGAATCTCCCGCAGGTCGTCCTCGTCGTACATGTGAGTAGTTTCTGCCGGACAATCCATTAAGGATTCGATGAGCGATTTCTGCCGTGTCTCACCCCAGAACGGAGACGGCAACCCGATGCGGTCCCGCCGTCGTATCCAGTTCGACCGCATCGACGACGCTGTCACGAATCCCGTCGCGCCACGCCGTCACCGCCGCCGTGTGCCGCTCGTGATGGGTCTCCACGTCGTAGTCTCCCGCCGAGTCGGTCACGCTCGGGTCGGTGTCGTCGACCCGCGGATAGGCCGGAACCCCCTCGGTAACGAGGTCCCGCGGCGGAATACGAATCGGAGCGGGACCGCCGCGTCCGTCGTCGGCCGGTTCGGCCGTCTGCACCGCGTGCAGACGCGCGCGAACTCGTCCGGCGAACGGGGTCGTGATTCGAAGCACGACGTTCCCGCCCCGTTGGCTGGCTTCGAGCGCGGTCGCCACGTCGTCCGCGTGAACCACGACGACGCGGATGACCGTCGGGTCGCTGCTCTCGCCGGGCATGGGTTTCGATGGGTGGCGGAGCGAGTTGTAGGTGTCGGCAACCGCGGGAAAGAAGAGAGTTCAGTAATGACCCAACACGCCCATCCGCCGGGCGCGCCGGGCGGCACGCTTGAACGCGTAGAACCCGATCAGACAGTACCCGACGGCGGTCACGACGAGTACGGCGAGGTCGCTCGCCGGGAACTGCCACAGGTGGACGCCGCCCTGCATCGCCCGCTGAAGCATCGAACTCCCCTGCACTAACGGCAGGTAGCGGAGCGGTTCGGAGTCGGCGATGGGTGCCGCGATGAGGCCGATGAGGACGAACTGCATCAACTGCGAGAGGTTTTCGATGCGCTTGTACAACAGCGCGAGACCGGCGAAAACGAACCCGATACCGACGACGGGCAGGAGCGTCAACACGACTATCGGAACGACCGTCAACAGGTCCACGGCGAGGGATTGGCCGGTCGTCACGAGCATCAGCGGGAGGATGATCGCCCCCCACAGCATGCTCTCCAGCAGGTACGCGACGACGCTCGCGGCCATGACCGACCCGAATCCGTAGGGAGACATGTACAATTGCTCCAACGTCCCCCACTGCGCTTCCCGCGTGACGCTCGATGCGAGGCTGAAGTACGCCGTGAGCGCCATCGTCCAGAGGAACCACCCGACGATGAGGCCGCCGAACGTGTCCGAGAGCGCGCCCGCGCCGCCGATGCTCCCGGCGGCCGCCTTCCCGCCGAAGAAGATGACGGCGAAAAAGAGGTAGACCGTCACGATCTGCGCGAGCGTGTTCATGGGATAGCGGGCCAGCAGATACGCCCGCTTTCGAAGGACGGCCGCGAAGAGCGTCGTCGTCCCGGCCATCCCCGACCGGGCGATCGAATCGTCAGACCGATAGCTCACCGGTCGTCACCGTCCTTTGCTCCCTCCTCGGCACCGTCAGTAATGCTGAGGAACACCTCCTCCAAATCCGGTTCGACGGACGTTATCGACGCGAGGCGGAGGTCGTTCGCGCGGAGGAAGTCGGTCAACTCGTAGAACCCGTCGCCGGTCACGGAGACCACGAACCGCTCCCGGTCGGCGCGCTGCTCGAAGTCCGCGGCGTCGAACCGCCGTTCGAGGTCCCGTCGCGACTCGGACGGTATCCCCCCCGCGACCTGTACGCCGTAGGACTGCGTGCGAAACAGGTCGAGGAGGTTGTCCAGACTGTCGTCGGCAACGATGTGGCCGTCGCTCATGATGACGACGCGGTCGCAGAGGTCCTCGATGACGTCCATGTCGTGGCTCGACAGGAGGACCGTCGTGCCCGTCTCGTCCGCCAGCGTCCGGAGTTCCGCTCGCAACTCCAGTGAACTCTCCACGTCCAACCCGAGGGTCGGTTCGTCGAGGAAGACGACGTCCACGTTCCGCGCCAGCGTACAGGCGAGCGACACCTTCCCTTTCATTCCGCGGGACAGTTCCCGAACCGGCGTGTCGGCCTTGTCCGCGAGATCGAACTGTTCGAGGAGTTCGTCGTGGCGCTCGCGGGTCGCGGCGGGACGCTGTCCGGCCAGCGCCGCGAAGAACTGGAGGTTTTCACGGACGGTCAACCGCCAGTAGACGTTCCGCGCGCCCTCCAACATCGCGCCGACGTGCCGATAGGCGCGCTTCGTGTCGGCGTGAACGTCGATGCCGTCGATCATCACTCGCCCGTCCGTGGGCAGTATCAGGCCGAGAATCGACTTGATGATCGTCGTCTTTCCCGCGCCGTTCGGCCCGAGCAGTCCCACGACGGAACCGCGGTCGACGTCGAATGAGACGCCGTCCACGGCGGTCACTCCATCCGACTCGCCTCCGTATCGCTTCCGGAGGTTTCGAACGCGGAGGATAGGGTCCGATTTCCCCTTCGTCCTCGTTTCCGTCCTGTCGTCCGTCTCCGATCCCTCGTCTGCCTTCGACTCGGGACGGGGAGATTCGACGCTCATACTCCTATCAGTTCGATAGAAGGGATAACGGTTTCCCGAACGTCCTTTCAGTTTCCCAATTGACACGAAAGCGTTATGCGACGATACCGGAAACCGACAAGCATGACCGATGACGACCCCAACACCCTCCCCCCGTCCGAGGCGTTCGCGCTGTTCGCCGACGAAACGCGCGTCGCCATCGTCGAGGCGCTCGCCGAACGGACGACCGACGAGGGGAACGATGGACTCTCGTTCACCGAACTCAGGCGGGCAGTCGGCGTCCGCGACGCCGGACAGTTCAATTACCACCTCTCAAAGCTCCGCGACCGATTCGTCGTGAAACGCGACGAAAAGTACTACCCGCGTTACGCGGTTCTCCGTCTCGTCGGCGCGATACGCGAAGGGTCGTTCACCGAACGAACGGAACTGCGGTCGGAAACACTCGAATACGACTGCCCGGGGTGCGATCGGTCGTTGATGGGAACCTACGAGGACGGGTTCGTGAAAATGGAGTGCGACGAACACGACATGCTGTTCCAAACGAGCGTCCCGCCGCAGGCCGCCACGGGTCGGTCGGTGTCGGAGATAGTCTCGTTCGCCAACGAGGAAACCCAACACCACATACAGAAGGCGATAGACGGAACGTGTTTCATCTGTAGCGGGCCGATGTGCATCGAGAAACCACACCGAAACAGTAGCGACCAACTCGTCACCGAACTCGGCTGTGAGTCGTGTTGGCTACAAATGCACCTTCCCGTCACCGCATCCGTCATCCGCCATCCCGCCGTCGTCTCGTACTTCTACGAGCGTGGAATCGACGTTCGGACGGTTCCGGTCCTCTCGTTCGACTTCGTTTGGGACGACCTGACGGAGGTCGTGTCCGAAGAACCGTACCGGATTCGCGTTGACGTCGGCGAGGTGGCCGACGCGCCGACGCTGACGCTCGACAGGGAGTTGAACGTTGTAAACGTCGAATAACTACTGCAACCGCTTCGTCGTCTCCATCAGCGGATGGCGGGCGTAGTCCACGACCTGAATATCGTCGATGGTTTCGAGGCCCTCCTTGCGCGCCGTCTCGGCCATCCCCAGTTCGACTCGGTGGTCGGTGATGATGATGTACGCGTCCATCTCCTCGATGTCGAGCCTGTCCGCCGCTTTCGCGCGGTGGTGGCCGTCCGCCAACAGGAGGGTGTTGCCGTTCTCGATGACGACCAGCGGTTCGGCCAGTCCGCGCTCCATCTCGTACACCCGACCCTCCAGTTCGTCGGCGTAAACTTTGCCTTGCGTCGGCACGAGGTCGGCGAGTCGAACCTTCCGGCGGCTCTGTGTCACCTCCGTGTCGTGGATGGATTCGAGGGTCCGCATGAGTTTGCCCACCTTCTCCGGCGTCACGCGCTCGATTTGGCTCCGGATGAAGTCCGTGTTGGTGATGATACCGACGAGGTTGCCCGCGTCGTCCACGACCGGCAGTTTCTGGATGCCGGACCGGAGGATGACGCGCGCCGCGTCGTTGACCACCATGTCCGGATGGGCGACGATGAGTTCCTGCGTCATCACCTTGAAAATCGGTTCGCGGTCGTCCGCGAGCAGAAGGTCGCGCGCGCTGACGAACCCCTCGACGCGTCGGCCATCACACACCGGAAATCCGTTGTGTCCGTCGCTTTCGGCGATCCTTCGGGCGACCTCTTCGACGGTCGCATCGGGGGAAACCGTCGCCACGTCGCGAGTCATGTACTCCTTGACTTTCGCTTTGATACCCTCGGTTCCGCCGTCGGAAGCGATGCGAACGCGCGACACCGCACTTCGGTCCGCTTCCTCCTCGCCCTCGTCCATGCAACGTACCGATGCCCCCGTGGGGCAAAAAGTTCCCGCCTGTCACTCGTCGTCGGCCAGTTGGATGTCGAACGCCGCGACCCGCTCGCGCTCGGCGTCGAAATCGTTGGGTCCCGGCCGCGACCGAACCGTCTCGAAGAACCGGTCGGTGATGATTTCCCCCACGATGGTCGAAAGCGACTCCTCCTCGTCGTCCTCGACTTCGCCGAGGAGACCCAACGGAATCTGTGCCCCCGCCATGTCGGCGTGCCCGCCCGCGCTCCCGATCTGTCCGAACGCGGCGCGCATGGTTTCCCCGAGGTCCACGTCCGTGCCGCGTGCGCGCGCGGAGACGTATACCGTCCCGTCCATGAACCCGAACACGAGCGTGACCGTCACGCCGTCCATGTTGAGCAACCGGTCTGCGGCCTGTGCGAGGGCGTCGCGGTCGGAGAGTGCCCCGACACAACTCGCGAGTACCGTCCCGTCGAGTTCCCGGTTCCGAATCGCCCGGGAAATCGTCTCGAACGTGTCGGCGCTGACGGAGGGCGTCTCGACGCGCTCCAAGATGCTCGTATCGGCGTGGGGAAGCAGGAACGCCGCCGCCTCGAAGTCCGAGACGGACACCTCGCGTGTGAAATCCTTCGTATCGACGCGAATACCGTACAGCAACCCGGTCGCGACCCGTTCGTCGGGGCAGATATCGAGTCGCTCCAGGTGGCCCGCCAGCAACGAACTCGTCGCCCCCACACCGCTTCGAAGGTCGACGAAGCGCGCTTCGACCGGATGGTTCGGCGGGTGGTGGTCGATGACGACGTCGACCGGCATCTCCTCGGGAAGTTGGTCGTTGACGCCCGGACTGGAGTGGTCCACCAGCGCGATTCCGCCGAACTCCGAGAGGTCGGCACCCTCGTCGACGTTTCGAAGGTTCAAATCGAGGAGGTTGACGAACGCGCGGTTTTCCTGATGTGATATCGCCCCGAAGTAGCAGGTTTCGGCCTCGGTGCCGACCGATTCCGCCATTCCCTCCAGCGCAACCGCGCTGGCGATGGCGTCCGGATCGGGGTTGTCGTGCATGAAAATGCCGAGTTTGCCATCGATGTCGCGAAGGGTCCGCTGGAGTTCGTGCGTTCGAAACGCGGTGTCTCCGGCGGTCAGCGGTAGCAAGTGGTCGACGAGCGCCGCGCCGGGGTCGATCAACTCGTCGGCGATGTCGGCGAGGTCCGCTCGTCTCTCCCTCGACGGCCCTTCGCCCGTATAGACGAGAAGATAGGTGTCGGGATGGACCTCCCGTACCGCACGTGCGGCCCGCCAGTTTCGCTCGGGGTCGTCCCCACAAACGAAGGCGAGATCGACTTCGGGTCGTTGCGCGACGACGTCCGGGTCCGTGGGGTCGCCCTGCGTCGCCGAGACGCCTTCCGTGCGGAGCGTTTCGACTCTATTTTCGCTCTCGTCGACGACGACGAGACCCCCGGACCAATCGGCCACCGATTCAACGATGGCATGCCCGACGGAACCACAGCCGAGCATGAGCCGCGAAACCATCTTACCCCCGATTCATAGTCGGACACCTAAAACTTGTTGGGAATCCGCTTACAGCTCAAAAGAGTGAAAATCCGCCACTATAGCGCGCTTCCGTCGGATTTCGAGCGGCGAAGGGAGCGCGTTCGGCCGCCGATTCAGCGGGCGGACGACCGGACTATCCGTCCGTCGCACCGCCATCGTCCGGGTTCGATGCGACGATCGGCGAGGGCCACAGTCGAAGACCGACGGCACCACCGAGGAATATCACGCCGAGCGCCGCGAGGGCGAGCAGGGGACTCGTCCCGTCCGCGATCCGACCGGTCGCCAACTCGATGGGGATTCGAACCAGCGCGTACACCATCGCGACGGCGCTCAGGACCGTCGCCCGGCCGCGCGACTCGATACGGTGATTGATGTAGCCGCTCGCGATCGGATTCGCGAGGATCCGAGTCCCTCGCACGAGGAAGAACACGGGGAGTGCTAACAACGGAACTGCGAGGGGAAGCAGGAACGCCACGGCCGTCACCAGCGGGAACGCGATGAGGGCGACCCGCGTCGTCAACCGCGTCTCGATTCGACCGGCGTACGAACTGGCCACCGCCCCGACGACCGCGAACCCCGCATACAGGGGTCCGAGACCCGACGCGGAAATCGACAACCGCGTCACCGCTATCGGCTGGATGAAGTTCTCGGCGGTCATCGAGATACCGACGAAGACGCCCATGTAGAGGACGAACGACCGGAGCGACGGCGAGAGGAGTTGCTCACGGATGACCGGCACCGCGTCGATGACGGTGAACGGTTCGACATCGGCGGCATGGGAGTTCTCGCCTGGAAAGGAGAGGAGGACCGGAACCCCGAATCCGATGAGCACCGCGCTGGCGAGAAACGGATAGCTCGCGTCGATGGCGTACAGTCCGCCCGCGACGAGCGACGTTCCGGCCATCGTCCACAGGTTGACCGCACCGCCCCTGCCGTGGACGTGCGTGTACAGGTCTCCGTCTCCATGCGCGTCGAGCATGTCGTAGAGCCACGCGTCCCCGTTCCCGGACTGGAACACGTTCGAAAACGACCACAGGGTCCAGACGACGGCGAACGTCGCGAACGAATCCGCGAGAACGAAGCCGACGCAGGCGGCGCACAGGAGGAGGGAACCGGTCAGCAGGCTGTTTCGATGGCCGATTCGGTCGCCGACGTATCCCGCCGGAAGTTCGCCGACGAGCGTCACGACCATAGCGACGGTGTTGAGGAGCGCTATCTGTGCGAACGAGAGACCCTCGTTCCGAAGGTACAGGATGAGAATCGGCCAAATCAATCCGAACGTGACGGTGGCACGGTACAGATAGTATTTGCAGACGAACCACGGCGGCAGTCCGTTCCGTCGGTTCATGGGGCCCGCGCTCTCACTATCGTTGCCGATTCATGGGGCGAAGGGACGTTCATGGACCGCATTTCGAGGACCCGGATAAATTCCTTCCGCTGTCGCTCGGCAGGCGTAGGGAAACGTCGAAACGCAAAAATCGCGAGCGAAAACGAATTTCCGCGGCGTTCAGGCGAACAGCGCGGCGGCGGCGTTGTACGCCGTGTCCGCCACGGGCCCGAACGCGAACAGCAACGCGACCGTCATGACCGCGGCCGCGACGACGGCCACGTAGAGGCCGGTCGGCGTGCTTCGAATCGTGAAGTCGCCCTCCGGGTCCTCTATCCACATCGCCTTCACGACGCGACTGTAGTAGAACAGCGACAGTGCGCTGTTGATCGCGCCGACCGCGGCGAGCCACCAGAATCCGGCACCGACCGCGGCACCGAACAGGATGTACTTGCTCATGAACCCTGCACCGACCGGGAGACCGGCGAGGTTGAACAGGAAGACGGTCATGGCGAGGCAGGCGACGGGAGCCTTCTCCGACAGTCCGTTGTAATCCTCGAACGTCCTGCCGACGCCCCAGTGTTCGACCAGCGCGATGAACAGGAACGCACCCGTGTTCATGAAGCCGTAGACGAGCAGGTGGAGCATCGCACCGCCCATCACCCAGTCGTTGTTACCGCCCGTGAGCGCGGCCAGTCCGATGAGCACGTAGCCCGCGTGTCCGATCGAGGAGTACGCGAGCATCCGTTTCACCTTGTCCTGCGTGGCGGCCGCGAAGTTCCCGAGCGTCATCGTGACGAGGGCGAGGATCTGGAAGGCCAACACCCAGTCGATGGTGGAGCCGACCTCGCCGATCGGGAACGCGGTGACGAACACGCGGAAGGCGACGGCGAACCCGGCGGCCTTCGAGGCCGACGAGAGGAAGCCCGAAATCGGCGCGGGCGCGCCTTCGTACGCTTCCGGTGCCCAGAAGTGGAACGGCACGGAGGCCGTCTTGAACGCGAAGCCGCCGAGCACCATCAGCACGCCGACACCGAGGACGCCGCCCAGACCTTCGAAACCGCTTCCGAGCGTGGACGCGATGAGGTCCAGTTGCAGGTGTCCGGTGACGCCGTATACGAGGCTGATACCGTAGGCGAAGATGGCCGACGAGAGCGCTCCGATGAGGAAGTACTTGAGACCCGCCTCGACGCTTCCGCGGTTCTTCTTCAGCACCGCGACGAGCGCGTAGGACGGGAGGCTGGCCAGTTCGAGGCTGATGAACACCGTGGCGAGGCTGTTCGAACTCGCCATCAGCGTCATCCCGGTCGCCGCGAGGACGACCAGCGAGTAGTACTCCGCCTGATAGGAGTTGCCCTTCAGGTAATCGTAGCTCGCGACGCTGACCAGCGCCGTGACGCTGGTGAAGATGAGCACGAAGAACAGGCTCATCGTGTCGACGACCATCGCGCTCCCGTAGAGCGAGATCGGGTTCTCGCCCGTACCGGAGGCGAGGAACCACGCCGCCAGACCGCCCGCGACGACCGCGCCGAGCGTCGAGATACCCGCGAGAATCGGGTTGTCCCGCGTGTTCGGGTAGATACTGTCCACGACCAGCAACAGCAGCGCCGTCAGGCCGAGGACGATGGCGGGCGCGAGTGCGGCCCAGTCGGGCCACGCGAGTGCCGCCATCAGGCACCACCTCCGGCGAGGAGCGCCATTTCACCCACGGCGTCCTGAATCATGTGGTAGAAGATGTTCGGTTGAACACCCAGCAGGATGACCAGCAGGATGAGGACGACGAGGGGCGCGACGTCGTGGAACGCCGCGCGGCCGACCTCGTAGTCGGTTTCGAGCCGGAACGGTCCGAACAGCGTTCTCTGCATGGCGAACAGCAGGTAGCCCGCCACGATGACGATGCCGAACATCGCCGCCGCCGTGAACAGCGCGAGCGCGTTGCCCGCGAGTACCGTCGAGTTGAAGGCCCCGACGAAGATGAAGAACTCCGCCGCGAACCCTGCCATCAGCGGCAGGCCCATGTAGCCGAACGCGCCCGCCACGAACACCGCGACCGTCACCGGCATCTTGTCCGCGAGACCGGACATGTCCGAGACCATCCGGGTGTGTGTCGTGTTGTAGATGACGCCGACCGCCATGAACATCAGTCCCGAGATGAGACCGTGGGCGACCATCTGGAAGGTCGCACCGCCGACGCCGTACATGTTGAACGCGACGAGTCCGAGGATGACGTACCCCATCGAGGAAACCGAGGAGTACGCCACGATACGCTTCAGGTCGGACTGGGCCAACGCGAGCAGCGCACCGTAGATGACGCTCACGACCGCCACGAGGGCGATGATGAACGCGTAGTCCTTCGCCACGCCGGGAAGCATGGTGAAGTTGAATCGGAGCAGCGCGTAGGTACCCATCTTCAGCATGACGCCCGCCAGCATGATGGACACCGGCGTCGGTGCTTCGACGTGAGCGTCCGGCAGCCACGTGTGGAACGGGACTATCGGGACTTTCACGCCGAAGCCGATGAACATCGCGAAGAACGCGAGGGCCTTCAGCGTGCCAGCGCTGATGCCGCCGAGGCTTCCCAACTCCCCGCCGTTCAACGCCATCGCGATGGCGGGCATATCGAGCGACGTGATGGAGTCGCCCAGTCCGAAGACGAGGCCGATGAACCCGATGAACATCAGCAGCGAGGCGACGTTGGTGTACACGAAGAACTTGATCGCCGCGTACTTGCGCCGCGGGCCGCCCCAGATACCGATGAGGAAGTACATCGGGACCAGCACCATCTCCCAGAAGATGAACCAGATGAAGAAGTCGAGCGCCGAGAAGACGCCGAGGAGGCTCATCTCCATGAAGAGCATCAGACCGAAGAACTGGCTCTGGCGGGACTGAATCGGCGTCCACGCCGCGAGAATCGCGAGCGGCGTGAGCACCGTCGTCAACACCAACAACGGCATGCTGATGCCGTCGAGTCCGACGTGCCAGTTCAGCGCGTAGGGGCCGAACGTGACCCACTTGAACGTCTCTTCGAAGGCGAGGGTTCCGCCCAGCAGGGCGTTCCCGCTGCCGTCGAAGGCACTGTACATCCAGATGCTCCCGGCCGCGGGGAGCAGGCTCAGCACGAACGCGAGTTTCCCTGCGATCTTGTCCGGCGCAAGGAACACCGCGAACGCGCTCACCAAGGTTACCGCGAGAAGTGCTTCGACTATCATCTAGAACCAACCTCCCGTGAAGCCGAGGACGAGAAGCAGGACGACGAACGACAGCGTGAGCAAGAGCGCGTAGTTCGTCACGACACCGCTCTGGATGCGCTTCACTCGGCTTCCGCCGAACAGGCTCACGCTGGAGACGCCGTTGACCACGCCGTCGATGACGCCTTGGTCGAACTTGTCCGCCGCACGCGAAATGGGGAGCGTGACCCCATTCGCGAGCCAGACCTGATACTCGTCCTGGTAGTAGTTGTTGAACAGGAGCGTCTTCGCGCTGCCCAACTTGTCCGTGTGTTCGACGGGTTCCGGGACGTTGTACAGCGCCCACGCCAATCCGAGACCGGCGAGTGCGAACGCGAGCGACACGCCGCCGGAGACCAGCGCCGAGAACGCCTGTGCTTCGCCGTAGGACCCGACGACGAGTTCCTCGTAGTGGTGTGCAGCGGTTCCGGGAATCGGACCGTTGAGCCACATGTGGAGGAACTCGATGTTTTCGATGTGGAGCGCCTCCGCCAGGACGGTCATGTTGGTGAATCCGATGACGGTGGCGAGGATGCCGAGGACGACGAGCGGGAACTTCACGTTCCAGTGCACGCCGTGTGGTTTCCGTGCCGTGTCACTCCTGGGTTCACCGTGGAAGGTCAGGAAGACCATCCGGAAGGTGTAAAAGCCGGTGAAGAACACGGCGATGAGACCCATCGCGTAGGCGACCAGCAGGGCAGGATTACCGCCAAGCCCGTGACTGAGCGCCGCGTAGAGCACCTCGTCCTTCGACCAGAACCCGGCGAACGGGAAGATGCCCGCGAGCGCGAGGGAACCGGCGAGGAACGTCCAGTAGGTCACGGGCATCCGGTCCTTGAGACCGCCCATGTCCCACATGTTCTCGTTGTGGTGCATGGCGATGATGACCGACCCCGCTCCGAGGAACAGGAGCGCCTTGAAGAAGGCGTGGGTCATCAGGTGGAAGGTTCCCGCGACGTACCCGCCCGAACCCAGCGCGAGCATCATGTACCCGTACTGGGAGATGGTGGAGTACGCGAGCACCTGTTTGATTTCGCGCTTGACGACGCCCATCGTCGCCGCGAACAGCGCCGTGAAGCCGCCGATGAGCGCGATGATGGTGAGCACCTGTGGAAGCACGGCGTAGAAGCCGTACATCCGCGCGACGAGGTAGACACCCGCCGCGACCATGGTCGCCGCGTGAATCAGTGCGGAGACGGGCGTCGGACCTTCCATCGCGTCCGGAAGCCACGTGTGGAGCGGGAACTGCGCGGACTTGCCGATGACGCCGCCCAGCACGAGCAGGCCGACGATGTTGAGCCACGCCTCCGGACCGAGTCCGAAGAGGGTGGTTAGCTCGCCCGCACCGCCCTCGCCGTGAGCGAGCGCCTGCTCGGCCATGTGCACGAACGAGTGGTCGCCCGCGAACTGGGCCGTACCGAAGGTGGCGAACACCGCCACCACGCCGATGAGGAAGAAGTAGTCACCGAACCGGGTGACGAGGAACGCCTTCTTCGCGGCGCTCGGCGGGCCGGGTTCGCGGAACCAGAACCCGATGAGCAGGTACGAACACAGGCCGACGAGTTCGAAGAACATGAACGCCATCAGCAGGTTGTCCGAGAAGACGAACGCGAGCATGCTGAAGGTGAACAGGCCGAGACCGGCGTAGTACCGCGGCAGTCCGGTTTCGCCCTCGTCGTTCATGTATCCGAGGCTGAAGATGTGGACGAGACACGCGACCAGCGAGACGATAACGAGCATCAGCGCCGACAGCGGGTCGAGGAAGATGCCGAAGTGCAGGTTGAAGGTATCGAGGCCTTCGACCCACACGATGGTCTCGTGGTACGTTTCGCCGCCCGACACCGTGAGGAAGACCCACAGCGACAGGAGGAGCGACCCGGCGGTCGCGACGATGCCCGGAATCGCGCCGCCCTTCGGCAGCATCTTGCGGGCGTACTCGCCGCCGAACAGTGCGATCAGGAACGATACGAACGGCAGGAGTGCGATTACCGGTGCCAGTTGGAATGCTGTTGCCGCCATTGTTACCACCTCATAGTCGTCGCTTGGGACACGTCCACGTCGTTGAAGTTACGATACAACACGAGGATGATACCGATTCCCACTGCGACTTCCGCGGCGGCGAGCGCCAGCGTGAACAGACTGAACGTCTGCCCGGTCAGGTTGCCGTGATAGCTGGAGAACGCGACGAGGTTGATGTTCGCCGCGTTCAGCATCAACTCGACGCTGATGAGGAACATCAGCGCGTTCTTCCGGGTCAGGATACCGAACAGTCCCGAACAGAACACGGCGGCGGAGAGCAACAGGTAATATTCGACCGGTACCATTACTCCTCGTCACCTCCGGAGTTTCGACCGCCGTCAGCCATGACCGCCGTCGAAGTTCCGCTCTCGCTGCTTTCGCCGTCGTCGCGGGTGGCGAGCATCACTGCACCCACCAGCGCCGCGACGAGCACGAGGTCGATTATCTCGAACGCGACGAGGAATCCCTCGCTCTGAACGAGCGCGTCACCGCCGACGTTTCCGATGTTGAACATCGCATAGCCGATGCTCGCCGTGATGTTGGCTCCGTTCGCGAAGCCTTGGGCGTCGCCGAACGACGCGCCGAGGAACACCACGGCGAGGATGGCGAACAGCGCCACCGCGACGACGCCGGGAAGCATCGTGCTGGGGTCGCGCATTCGTGGCCGTGATGTCATGCGTTAGTCACCTCCTCTGTACTTGATTGACGTGTGAGCATGATGGCGAACGTTATCAGGATGAGGACCCCGCCCACGTAGACGAGGATCTGCATCGCCGCAACGAATTCCGCCTGTAACATAACGTAATGGATGGCGAAGCTCAGCAACGAAAGGCCGAGCAACAACGCCGAATGCCACACGTCCCGCACCAGGACGGCGCCCACGCTACTCGCCACCGTCAGGATGGCGAACAACGCGAACGCGATCATTTCATATGCCATTTCAGTCACCTTTGGGTTCGGGTAAACGCCCTTTCAAGATTTCGAGACGGGCGTAATTACTGGTAATCGACCGCTCCTTCGCCCTCTCCTATCCACGCGCTCCGATCCGGTTCACGCGATTCGAGTGGGTCGATGTCTTTGTACCAGGGGACGTTCTTCAACTGTTCTTTGTTGTACACCAAGTCGTCCTTCGTGTCACCCGTGAACTCGAAGTTCTGGGTGAGCAGAATGGCGTCGACCGGGCACACTTCCTCGCAGAGTCGGCAGTAGATGCACTGGCCGACGTGGAGGTTGTACTGTTCGCCGTTGCGCTGGTCGTCCTGAACGATCTGAATCGTGTCGTTCGGACAGACGTTCTCGCACTGGCGACACCAGATACAGCGCTCTTGGCTGAACTTGTGAATCCCACGGAAGCGTGGGCTTACTTCGGGCGGGACGTCCGGGTATTCGACCGTGAACGTCGACCCGTCCAACGCGTGCTTCATCGTCGTTGCCATCGATTTGAGTAGTCCGATCATAGCACCACCCCCACGATGATGGCCGTGAGAACCAGGTTGGCGAACGAGAGCACCAGCATGCCCTTCCAACCGATTTCGATGAGTTGGTCGATGCGGACACGCGGGAGCGCGGAGCGCGCCCACTGCGTGAACAGGAACACCGCCCAGATCTTCACCGTGAACCAGACGAATCCGATGGAACCCGACGCGGGGCCGTCCGGACCGCCGAGGAACAGCGTGGCGATTATCGCACCGCCGAGGAAGATGTGGATGAACTCGCCGAGGTAGAACAGCACGAAGTACACGCTGGAGTACTCCGTCTGATATCCGGCGACGATTTCCGTCGGCGCTTCCGGCGTGTCGAACGGGTTACGCCCGACCTCCGCGAGGTTCGCCGCGAGGAACAACACGAACGCGAACGGGTTCACGAACGCGTACCACGACGGTATCGCGATGCCGCCGATGGAGATGAGCGTCTCCTGCTGTTGAGCGACGATTTGGCTCATCTGGAGCGTCCCCGTGAAGAGGACGACCGATGCGGCCGTCACGACGAGCGGAATCTCGTACGCGATGTTCTGTGCCACCGCGCGAAGACCGCCGAGGAGCGAGTATTTGTTGTTCGACGCGTAGCCGCCCATCGCCAGTCCGAGCGTGGCGATGGAGGCGACGGCGAACACGTACGCCAGCCCCGTCTCGGGGTCAGCGAGTTGCAGATTGATGCCGAAAAGGGAACCCATCGGAATGACCGCGAAACCGAGCAGCGCCGAACCCGCCATGATGACGGGCGCGAGGTCGAACGCCGGACGGTCCGCACCCTCCGGGATGATGAGTTCCTTCGACAGCAGCCGCACCGCGTCGGCCACGATGATGAACAGGCCGAACGGCCCGACACGATTGACCGCGATACGGTCGGTGAACGCCGCGGTGATCTTCCGCTTCGCCCACGGACCCGCGAACGCCGTCATCGTCAGCATGATTGTGCCGATGACGGCCGCCGCGATGAGCGCCGAGAGGAGCTCTATCGGCGCACCGGGGTTGTTGCCACCCAGCGCGCGTGCTATCTGTTCGGGCAGGAGGACCGGACTCGACCCCTGTAGCGGGACCGGATTCATCGGTCGACCTCCCCGAGAATCACGTCGAGGCTGCCGAGCGTGGCGACGAGGTCGGGGATGTACTCCCCGTTGGACATCTCGCCGAGCGCCGCGAGGTTACAGAAACACGGGCTCCGGATCTTGAATCGGCCGGGCTTGTCCGTCCCGTCCGAGCGGATGTAGATGCCGAGTTCCCCTTTCGCGCCCTCCACCGCGCGGTACGTCTCCGTGTCTGCGTCCGGTTTGAGGGTCCGGGGGACGTTCGACTGAATCTCGCGTTCGTCCTCGGGCCAGTCCTCGAGCAGTTCGATGCACTGTTCGATGATCTTCGCCGACTCCTCGACTTCGCGCATCCGAACGAGGAGGCGCGCGTAGTTGTCACAGCCGTCCTCGGTGACGACGTTCCAGTCGAGTTGGTCGTAGTAGCCGTACGGGTCGTCGCGGCGCAGGTCGTAGTCGATTCCGGAACCCCGAGCGACTGGCCCCGTCACGCCGTACTGTTTGGCGACCTCGGGGGCGAGTTCTCCGGTTCCGATGGTCCGAATCTGGAACAGTTCGTTGCCCGTGATGAGGTCGTGGTACTCCTCCAGAGCCTCCGGGAGGCCGTCGAGGAAGTCCCGGGTCTTGTCGAAGAACTCCTCTCGCGGTTCCGGGATGTCCCAGACGACGCCGCCGAGGCGGAAGTAGTTGAACATCATGCGCTGGCCGGTGAGGTCCTCCAGTATGTTCTGGACGATTTCCCGGTCGCGCATCGCGTACATGAAGATCGCAGTGAAATCGCCGTAGATGTCGAGACAAAACGTCCCGAGCGCCAGCATGTGCGACGCGATGCGGCAGAGTTCCGCCCCCATCGTCCGGATTATCTGTGCGTACTCCGGCACGTCGATGTCGTTCAGGTCTTCGGCCACGCGCGCGTAGGCCCACTCGTTGAGCAGGCCGGCGGACGCGTAGTCCCAGCGGTCGGGGTACGGCATGATTTGATGCCGGTACGTTCCGTTCTGGGCCATCTGCTCCTCGCAGCGGTGGAGGTAGCCGATGTCGGGATCGACATCCGCGACCTGTTCGCCGTCGAGCGTCGTCTTCAGGTGCAACACACCGTGCGTCGCCGGGTGGTGCGGCCCGATGTTGAGGAACATCGTGTCCGATTCCTGGTCGTAGTGGTCGTCCTGAATCGGGTTCTCGTACTCGTTGAACGAGACGATCTGTGGCCGGTCCTGGTCGTAGTTCCGCGCCAAGGGGTGGCCCTGCCACGTCTCGGGGAGGAGGATACGACGAAGGTCGGGATGACCCTCGTAGTCGATACCGACGAGGTCGTATGCTTCCCGCTCGTGCCAGTCGGCGGCCCGGTAGACGGGTTCGGCCGACTGGTTTGCCGGGGCACCTCGCGGCGACGGGACGACGACGCTGGCTTCCTGCGTCGGGTCGTCGTACTTCTTCAGATGGTAGATGCTCTCGTAGCGGTCCTCGTAGTCCTGTGCCGTGACCATCGAGAGGTGGTCGAATCCGGCCTCGTCGCGCAGGATGGTGAGTGCGTCCTGCACTTCGTCGGGTCGAACCACGAATCCGGGCGCGTTGAGATGCTCGTCGCGGCCGATGACGTGGTCGCCGAGCAGGGCGGCGAGTTGGTCGCCGTCGAGTTCCCGCGCCGCCGGCACTTCGTGTTGCGAACTCATGGTGAATCAGCCCAGTTGTAGCGCATGACCAGCGAGTCCTCGTCGATCTGGTCCGCGAGCGTGTCCACCAACTCGTCCTGTTCCAGGTCCTTGAACTGTTCCAGTTCGTAGGGCTTGACCGTCACCGGACTGGTCTCGCCGTTGGCGACGCGCTCCTGAAGCTTGACGACGCCGTAGACGAGCGCCTCCGGTCGCGGCGGGCATCCCGGAACGTGAATGTCGATCGGGATGACCTCCTCCGCGCCCTTGATGACGTTGTACCCCTCCTGGAACGGGCCACCGCTGATGGCGCACGATCCCATGTTCACGACGAACTTGGGTTCGGGCATCTGGTCGTAGACGCGCTTCATCCGCGGCGCGAACTTCGAGACGATCGTCCCGGGGACGATCATCACGTCGGCCTGCCGCGGCGACGCACGCGGGACGCCGGACCCGAAGCGGTCCAAGTCGTGTTTGACCGCATACGTGTGCATCATCTCGATGCTACAGCAGGCGATACCGAACTGTAGCATGAACATCGACGACCCCCGCACCCAGTTCATGAACTTGTCGAACTTCGTGAGGATGAACGGCGACGCGCCGAACGCCTCCCGAAGTTTCGAGTTGAAGCGGTCATCGACACCCCCGCCCATCCGAGCCTCGCGGGTTTTGGTTTGGGGTGCTGTACTACCGTGTATGTATTCCCGTGGTTCGTTGCTCATTGTTCCATACTCCGTTGCGTTCCGCGGGGGCTACGAACCCACCGCACCGCTCCGTTGCGCCAAGCCCACGCGAGGCCGACGACGAGAACCGCGATGAAGACCAACATCGGGACGAGCACCGTCGCAAGGCTGACACCGCTGTCGATAGCGTTGCGATAGATGACGGTCCAAGGGAAGATGAGGACCGTCTCGATGTCGAAGACGACGAACAGCAGCGCAACCATGTAGTACTGAATGTTGAACCGAATGCGCGTCGTCCCGGTTGGAATCTCACCGCTCTCGTAGGTGGCGGATTTTCCCTGTTCAGGCACGCTCGGTCTGAGGAGACTCGACACAGCCATCATACTGAATGGTATGGCGAGTCCCACGAGCACTAGCGCGCCAATGGCTACCCATGGATTCATTACCGATTTTCTCCTAGCAGGCGGTGTTTTGTGAGCGCACCCCTATAAGCATTGATTCTTGAGATTATAGCCGGACAGCGCCGCTATCGCCCGCATTCGGGTAACTAACGCTTTCTATTCAGAAACGCCACCTTTCTCCCCGACGAACGGACAGTCAAATCGAGCTGAATTAATCGAAAAATATCGGTTAGTCGTCGTCGCGGAACGCGGGCGTTCCCGCCTCGTGGAGCCGGCGTGAGACGGTTCCCACGTCCGTCTGCAAGTCGTCGTGGTAGGAAACCAATCGTTTCCGGAGGTCGTCGTGTTCGCGCGCGAGGATTTGCACGGCCGAGAGAGCGGCGTTGAACGACTTGCCCGCGTCCACGGCGACGATGGGCGCGCCGGTCGGCATCCCGATGACCGACGAGACGGATTTCTCCTGCACTGGAACGCCGATGACGGGGAGCGGGTACGCCAGCGATGCGGTCATATTCGGCAGGTCGGCGGACTTGCCGCCCGCTCCGGCGATAATGACGTCCAAACCGCGCGCCTCGGCCGTCTTCGCGTAACTGTACATCAACTCCGGGGTTCGGTGGGCCGAGACGACGTAGGTCTCGAACGTGAATCGCGCGTCCGGCGGGTTCTCGTCGTCGGTCACTTCCTCGAAGCCGAGTTCGGTGAGCGCGTCGTAGGCTCCCGACATCACGTCCAAGTCGGAGTCGCTTCCCATGACGATGCCGACCTCGGGCGTCTCCTCCGTCGGTCGGTTGCGGTTCGCTTCGGCTTTGAACTGTTCGATGAGCGTGGTGACTGATTCTGCGGTGGTCATTGGAACGTGAGTGAGTCGGTGAGTTCGCGCGTGGTTTCGAGCAGGTCGGTGAGCGTCGATTCGTCGTCCGCATCGAGGTCGTCGCCGACGAGCGTGACGTGACCCATCTTCCGGAGCGGGCGAACCTCGCGTTTGCCGTACCAGTGGAAGGCAGCGCCGTCGGTCGAGAGTACGCCCTCGACTCCGGAGAGGTCGGCGAATTCGGGTTCGTCGACGTCGCCGAGGACGTTCGAACTCACGACCGGACTGCGGAGGTCCGTCGCCCCGAGCGGATAGCCGAGGACGCCGCGGGCGTGCTGTTCGAACTGCGAGGTTAGCGCACCCTCGATGGTGTAGTGGCCGGAGTTGTGCGGCCGCGGTGCGATTTCGTTGACCGAAATCGACCCGTCTTCCCCTTCGAACAGTTCGATTCCGTACGTTCCGCGCCCAGAGAGGGCCGAAAGCACCTCGTGGGCGACGTCTTCGGCGCGTTCTCGGACCTCGTCGGAGGTCCGAGCGGGAACGACGGTTTGCCGGAGGATTTCTTCCTCGTGGACGTTCTCGCCGACCGGGAACGTCGCCACCTCGTCGTCGCCCTTGACGGCGATGACCGAGAGTTCGCGCTCGAAGGGGACGAACTCCTCGACCATCAACTCGCCCGAGACCTGCGAGAGCGCGTCGTCCACGTCGTCCTCGTCCTCGACGGGGACGTTTCCGCGGCCGTCGTAGCCGCCGCGGCGGGCTTTCAACATCATCGGGTAACCGAACTCCTCGCCCGCTTCGAGGAGGTCCTCGCGGGAATCGACGGGCCGGAAGTCAGGCACCGGAATCTCGCGGTCCTGTAGCGCGCGCTTCTGGACGAGTTTGTCCTGAATGGTCCGGAGCGTCGCCGGGTCCGGGTGGACCGGCACGTCGTACTCCTCGCCGACCGCTTCGAGCACGTCGGGGTCCGCGAGTTCGATTTCGAAGGTCAACGCGTCGCTTCGCTCGGCCAGTTCTCGAATCGACTCCTCGTCGTCGAAGTCGCCGACGATCTGGTCGCGGGCGACGAGCGATGCCGGGCAATCGGGTGTCGGATCGAGAACTATCAGTTCGACGCCGAGCGGGGACGCCGCCTCCGCGAGCATCCGACCGAGTTGACCGCCGCCGACGACGCCGAGGGTAAGCGGTGATGCCGTAACCATGTTGTCCGGAAGCTATCCCTGTGGGTGCATAAGATTTGCCAACTCGGACGGAGAATAGGCACGAACGTGTATCGGTTCGCGGATGGATTATGCGGCTCGGTTCGCCTTCCGAAGCGCGCTTTCCTTGATGTAAATCGTCGTCGGCGCGCCCCAGAGCGTGAGTTTGTGGTCGTAGACGCGGTAGCCGTCGAGGTACTTCTCGACGTCCTTCTTGTGTGACGTCCGCGTGATGACGACCGGCGGTTGGCGGGTTTGGAAGGTTTCGTTCTTCAACGTGCTGTCAACGTTCGCGTCCACCATCTCGGTGTACCACGGGAGCGGGAGGCGGTTGTACCAGCCGCCTTGGCCGCGCACGCTATCGATGTTACCCTCGTCCGGGACGTAGAACACGTTGTTACTCTGATCGTCCACGTAGCCGTAGTACAGCACGTCGGTCCCTCTCTCGTTCGCTTTCGACACCTGCTGTACCTTCTCCATTGTCGGTTTGATACCGGCGGCCGGTTGTCCCCACTGGACGATGTCGTTGTGGCGTTGTCCGCCGAACACGCTCGGCGTGTCGGGGTCTTGGGGATGCATGTAGACGACGGTCGTCGCCGGAAAGAGGATCAGTACGACGAGAACGAGGGATATGACGCCCGTCGCGCTCGTTCCGATCCGGTCGCCGTCCTCGTACGCTTCCCGTCCCCAGCGGTAGATGATTCCCGCACCGACAGCTGCGGGGATCATGAGCGGGACGATGGCGTGCACCGTCACCCACCCGGCCTGGATGTCGGTCACGAGCGGGTAGCCGAGGATGCTCACCACGCCCCAGTAGAACGCGAACGAAACGAGGTCGCGCGGGCGATCATCAACGTATCGTGCCGCGATAAAGCCGAGAACGGAGAGGACGACGACGACGAGCGCACCCTGTTCGAGGACGGTGATGAAGTGTTCGAGGAAGGGGAGGTAGGCGTGGCCTTGGCTCTTGACCCACTGACCGGTGAACTCGTTCCACGAGCCGACCGTCGCCTCCGAAATCACCGTGCCGAACATCCCCGGGTTCGAGAACGCCTTCCACAGTCCGGGGCCGCCGGTGCCGTTCGCCCGAGGCGCGTAGAAGTAGACGATGATGACGAAGAACTCCACCAGCGCGACGAGGATGTGCGGAGCGAATCGAAGGAGCCCCCGACCGATTTCTTTGGTCGTGTCGACGAACGTCTCGGTCCATTTCCGTTCGTGGTTCCGGGAGAGGAGCAGTCGATGATCGAACAGCAGGACGAGCGCTCCGAGCCACGCGAGGACGTACAGAATGGCGTTTTCCTTCGTCGTGAAGCCGAGCGCCAACGCCGCGGTTCCGGCATAGAGGTATCGCGCCTTCCCGGTCGCCTGTGCGCGGAGGTAGAAACCGAGCGCAAACACCATGAACGCCGCGAGCAACACGTCGTACCGCATGAATCGCGAATAGTAGAGGACGACGGGGTTCACGGCGAGGAAGAACGCGAACGCCACCATCTCGGAGTCGCCGAGGTGGTCGCGGTAGAGCCACGCGGCCAGCGGCACCAGTCCGGTGACGAGTGCCACCGGCAGACGCGCCACGAAGTCGCTCGCGCCGAACAGTTCGAACAGGACGCTGTTCACCTGCGGGAAGAATGGCCCGTGAATCGGCGGATAGTAATTCCAGACGCCGGTCTCCTGATAGCGGAGTATCCAGTAGCCGACGCGGGCTTCGTCCCAATGGGCGAACCGGGTGCCGAGGCCGAAAAGCCGGAGCGCTAGTGCTAGCACCGTGATGGCACAGATGAAAGCGAAACCCCGATTTCGGGCCGTCCACCCGGTCAGCGGGTGTTCGCTCGAGCTCATTGTTTTCCCTCAAGACGCAGCGGGGATACAAGCCTTGCGGAGAGCGGTAGTTCTTTTAGCCGTGCTGGCTTCCCGCCACACATGGTAACGCTCGGACTCGTCGTCGCGGAGTTTAACGCGCCGATAACGGAGCGGATGGAGGCGTCGGCGCGCGAGGCTGCCGCCGAGCGAGGTGCAGAAATCCTCGAAACGCTACACGTGCCCGGCGCGTACGATTCGCCGCTCGCGGCGGACCGTCTCGCCCGCCGGGACGACATCGACGGGGTCGCGGTTCTCGGTGCCGTCATCACCGGCGATACCGACCACGATCACGTTATCACGACCGCGACGACCCAAAAGCTCACCGACGTCAGCCTGAAGCGGGACACGCCGGTCGCACTCGGAATCACCGGCCCCGGCATGTCCGCGGCGGAGGCCCGCGAGCGTACCGACTACGGTGCACGGGCGGTCGAAGGTGCACTCGATTTAGTGGAGGAACTACAATAATGGACTTCTCGGACAGGATTCAACGTGTCGAACCGAGCGCGACGCTGGCTATCAGCAGCCTCGCGTCGGAACTGAAAGCCGATGGCGCGGACGTCATCGACCTGAGCGTCGGCGAACCCGACTTCCCGACGCCGGCGAACGTCGTGGAAGCGTGTGAAACCGCGATGGAGGAGGGACACACCGGGTATCCGTCGTCGAAGGGTGTCCCGGAACTCCGCGAGGCCATCGCGGAGAAACTGCAAGGTGACGGCCTCCCGTACGACGCGGACAACGTCATCGTCACCCCCGGCGCGAAGCAGGCGCTCTACGAAACAGTACAGACCGTCGTCGACGACGGGGACGAGGTCGTCCTCCTCGACCCGGCGTGGGTGTCCTACGAGGCGATGGTCAAACTCGCGGGCGGCGACCTGAACCGCGTGGACCTCGCGCCGCACGATTTCAAACTCGAACCCGCCCTCGACGACCTCGCCGAGGCCGTCTCGGACGACACCGAACTGCTCGTCGTCAACTCGCCGTCGAACCCGACCGGCGCGGTCTACTCCGACGCCGCGCTGGAAGGCGTCCGCGATTTGGCGGTCGAACACGACATCACGGTCATCAGCGACGAGATTTACGAGCGGATCACCTACGGCGCGGAGTTCACCAGCCTCGGAACCCTCGACGGCATGTTCGAGCGCACGATAACGATCAACGGCTTCTCCAAGGCCTACTCCATGACCGGGTGGCGACTCGGCTACCTCGCCGCGCCGGAGGAGTTCGTCTCGGAGGCGGCGAAACTGCACTCACACTCCGTCTCCGCGGCGACGAACTTCGTCCAGCACGCGGGTCTCGAAGCGCTGGCGAACACCGAGGACGACGTGAGCGAGATGGTCGAGGCGTTCCACGAGCGCCGTGACCGGCTCGTCGCCCTGCTGAAGCAACACGACGTAGACGCCGGAACGCCCGACGGTGCGTTCTACCTCATGATTCCCGTCTCCGAAGACGACCAGCAGTGGTGCGAGGACGCGCTGGAACAGGCCCACGTCGCCACGGTTCCGGGCAGCGCCTTCGGTGCACCCGGCTACGCTCGTATCTCCTACGCGGCGAGCCTCGACCGAATCGAAGAAGCCGTCGAGCGGTTGGTCGAGAGCGACCTGCTGTAGCGGGAGCTGACTGTTTTGACCGACCGTCAAACGGTGACCGAACCACCGCCGTACGGGTGAGGCGTAACTACGATTTTCATCACCTCGAACCACACTGGTTCCGGTCTCCAATATAAATCTACGGACGAAAAACAGCGTCCCGTCGAGAGAACTCCCTCGTTCAGCGATTCCGTAGGACGAAACGGTTGGCGATGTAGACGCCGACGGCCGCGCCGATTGCCGGGAAGAGGGAGGACACAACGGCTCGCGGAAGATCATATTCGAACGCGAAGAGCGAAACGAGCAGGACCACGACGTATCCGGCGGCGAATGCGACGAGTGCACGCCGTCTTGGAGAGCGGGCCATCAGTTCTCGCCTCAGACGCCCATTCCCATCAGGTGACTGCGGAGGACGTCGTCGTCCTTGTTGCCTTCGCCGGTGTTGAGGATGACGACAGTATCGTCCTCGTCGAACTCCCCTCGTTGTGCGAGTTCCCATGCGCCGCTGGCGGCGGCGGCGCAGGTCGCGCCCATCTCCAAGCCCTCCTTCTGTGCGACCGCGACCGCCGAGTCGAGGATGTCCTCGTCGCTGGTCGCCACCGCGCCGCCGTCGCTCTCGCGGAGCGCGTCCAGAATCATGGGACTCGCGCCGGGGTCGGGAATCTCGATGCCGCCGCAGATGGTGTCCGGCGTCTCCCACGCCTCGTGAACGTCCTTGCCCCCCTCCCACGCCTTCACGATGGGCGCACACCCGGTCGCTTGAGCGGCGTACATCGCCGGGAGGTCGTCGGTGAGCCCCAAATCGCGGAACTCCTTTGCGGCCTTGTGCATGCCGATCAGACCGACGCCGCCGCCGGTCGGGTAGACGATGGCGTCGGGGACGTCCCAGTCCATCTGCTCGGCGATTTCGTAGAACATCGTCTTCTTGCCCTCGTGGCGGTAGGGCGTGACGAACGTCTTGACGGAGTACCAGTCGTCTTCCTCTTCCATCGCGTCGGCGTAGGCCGCACCGGCGTCGCCGATTCGCCCCTCGACGACGGTCATGTCGCCGCCGTGGACGTTGACCATCGCCTTGTTGGTGAACCCGGAGCGGGTCGGGAGGAAGACGTGCGATTCGATGTCGGCGCGGGCGGCGTACGCCGCGGCGGCCTGTCCGGCGTTTCCGGCGGAGGCGAGCGCGATGTTCGTCGCGCCGTGCTGGGCCGCCGCCGTCACGGCCATCGTCTGACCGCGGTCCTTGAACGTCCCCGTCGGGTTGCGCCCCTCGTCCTTGAACAGGACGCGTTCGACGCCCATCTCCTCGGCGAGGGTCGGACAGTCCACGAGCGCCGTCGCACCCTCGTCCATCGTCACCGCCGATTCGCGGGTGAACGGGAGCAGTTCCGCGTACTTCCACATCGTATCGAACGGTCGGGATTCGAGGTCCGCACGTGACACGTCGATTTCGTCATAGTCGTAGTCCGGGTCGAGGATGCCGTCGCAGTCGGGACAGCGGTGTGTCCCCACCTCGGCGTCGAACGTCTCGCCGCAATCCACGCACGTCAGGCCGATGAATGCGTCCGTCGTCTCCATGCCCGATGGTGGGCAGGCGGGACACTAAGCCCTGTTCATCCCCCGCCCCTTTTGCCCCTGCACTACAACTGTCGGACATGCGATCGGACGAGGTTCAGTCGGTTCTCGCGGACCGCGTCGAAGCCCTCCAGGAATCGCTGACGGAGCGCTGGGGCGACGTCCCTCACCGTGTGCGCGACCCGATTCACGTTCCGGAGTACGATTTCCCACGTACGCCGGACGACATCTTTCCGTGGGTCGCGGTCTGTTTCGTGGTGGAGGACGGACGAGTACTATTGGTTCAGGACTCCGGCCATTCCTCGGAGTGGGAACCACCGGGAGGGAAAGGCGAGGCGCTACACGCCTCGAAGAAAGCGAGCGGAGGATACCGCGAGCAAGGCGAGACGCGCAGCGTCTCGGAAATAGCGAACGGAGAATTCCGTGAGCAAGGCGATAGAGGCGAATCAGTCGCCGAAACAGCGGAGCGAGAAACCCGCGAGGAGACCGGAATCGAGTGCGAGGCGACCGACCTGCTGTTCACCGAGACGCTCCGCTTCGACTACGGAAACGGCGTGCCGATGCCGGTGTTGCAAGCCGGATTCGTCGCCCGGCAGGTCGGCGGCGAGATTCATCCGACTGCGGCGGCCATCGAGAACGCGTCGTGGTTCGGAGTGGAGGAGATACCGGGCGGAACGCAGTTCGCGGAGGAGATCCGTTCGTTGGACGCGGAACGGTAGCTCACCGCAATCATTTCCACCACCCCAACCAGATCGGCCGAGAGACGTTTAGGACGGACGACCGACCAGTTCGTATGACCACGGTCATCGTCGCCGGGGCGGGACTCGCGGGGCTCGTGGCCGCCCGACATCTCGCCCGGTTGGGACTGGACGTGCAGGTGTTCGAACGCGAGGACGAAGTGGGGGGTCGAGTCCGAACCCGCCGAAAAGACGGATTCGTCCTCGACCGCGGGTTTCAGGTGCTCTTCACCGCCTACCCGGCGGCACGGCGGGAACTCGACTACGACAACCTCGATCTGCGCCGCTTCGCGCCGGGTGCGGTGCTCGCCCGTCCCGGCGAGCAGTCGGTTCTGGCGGACCCCGTCCGCGACCCGAGCGCGGCGTTCGGGTCGCTGGCGAACCGCGAGGTTCGTCTCGGCGACAAGCTGCGGACCTTACAACTCCGCCGCGAACTGGCCCGGACGCCGAACAGCGAAATCTTCTCGGGGGAGGACGAGTCCATCGAGGAGTACCTCCGCGAACGGGGGTTTTCCGACGCGTTCCGCGAGAACTTCGCGGGGCCGTTCTACGGCGGCATCACCCTCGACCGGTCGCTTTCGACCTCGAAGAAAGTCTTCGAGTTTACGTTCAAGATGCTCTCGACTGGCGACATCGCGGTGCCCGCGAACGGCATGGGAGAAATAGCCGACCAGTTGGCGCGGAAGGCGCGGATCGCCGGTGCGACGATTCGGCTCGGGGACGGCGTCTCCGCGGTCGAACCGAACGGCGACGAAGTGAACGTCGAAGCCGGCGGCGAAACCCTCATCGCCGATGCCGCGGTCGTCGCGACCGATCCGAAGTCCGCCCGCGAGTTGTCGGGCGTGGAGTCGATTCCGACCGATTCCCACGGTTGCGTCACCCAGTACTTCTCCCACGCCGAACCGCTCGACGTCGGAAACCGACTCCTGCTCAACGTTGACGACGACGCGCCGAACGAAGTCGTTCCGCTGTCGTCCGTCGCGCCTGAATACGCTCCCGACGACCGGGAACTCCTCTCGGCGACGTTTCTCGGGACGCCCGACGACTCCGACGAGGAACTGGCGGCGAAAGTGAAAGCGGCGCTCCGCGAGTGGTATCCCGAGCGGACGTTTCCGAACCTCGAACGCGTCCACACCGACCGCATAGAGTTCGCTCAGTTCGCCCAACCGCCGGGTATTTTCGACCGATTGCCCGGCAATCGAACGCACGAGAAGTCGGTATACCTCGCCGGAGAGTACACCGAGGCCTCCTCGCTCAACGCCGCGATTGAGAGCGGACGAAAGGCCGCGCTGGCCGTGTACGGCAACCTGCGATAGCGGTCGACTCACGTTTCGATAACCGTCGGAATCACGTTTCGATACCGGTCGGTTCGCGTCGAAACGGGCAATAGGTCTTTGACGGCCCTCCGCCGAAATAAACACGTGACCACGGAGGGTACGGCGGTTCTCGTTCGAAATCCGAACGGCGGCGACCGAAAGAAGGGCGTCAAGGCCCGCGACATCGCGCTCCGCCGCGGGTACGACGTTCGGGACAGCACCGCCCGCGGCGAAACCGTGACGCTCGCCGAGGAGGCGGCGAGAGAGGGTGCGTCGGTCATCGCGGCCTGCGGCGGCGACGGAACGCTCAACGAAGTCGTCAGGGGGGTCGACGCCGCGGACGCACTCGACCGAGTTCGCCTCGGGGTGATACCGACCGGGACCGGCAACGACTTCGCCGACAACGTCGGGATTCGGAGCGTCGCCCACGCCTTCGAGGTGCTCGAATCGGGCGAAGAGCGGCGTCTCGACCTCGGAACCGCGGACGGTCGTCCCTTCGTCAACTCCTGCGTCGGCGGGTTGACCGCCGAAGCGAGCGCCCGTACCACGCCGGAGATGAAGCGCCGACTCGGACCGGTGGCCTACGTGCTGAGCACGTTATCCGAGGTGCGCGACTTCGACGGCTTGCGACTCGACATCCGCGCGGGACCGCGAACCGACCCGATATGGTCGGGCGAGGCGGTCATGCTCCTCATCGGAAACGGGCGACGGTTCCCGAGCGAGCGCGGACGACGCGCGAACGTGGAGGACGGCCTGTTGAACGTGGTCGTCATCCAACGCGCGCCGTCGTTCGACTACCTCGCTACCGGTGCCGCCGACGTTCTTTTTCGGCGGGAATCGGGGTACGTGAATCGCGTGAAGGTTCCGCGACTGCACCTCCGACACGACGGCGAACCGGTGCAGTTCAGCCTCGACGGGGAGATGATTCGACGCGCCGAACTCGACGTCCGCTGTCGTCCGAAAGCGATGCGGTTCTCGGTCGGAGAGGGATACGAACCGAACCCGGACCGGTGACGAAAGCGCCGTCCCGGAAGCAGACTACAACAGCGTTCGAAACTCCGCGAGCGGCGGGAAACGGTAGGTTTCGTCGGTCTCTTCGTCACGAACGATGGGGCAGAGCGGGTCGGTGCCGGTGACGAGGGGGGACTGAAAACCGGACCCTCGAAGGTCGTTTACGACCATTCCGCTCGCGAATCGGCTGAACGCGGGCAGCACGAGCAGGTCCGAATCCCGGTACGCGTTCGGTCCGTGGAGATAACAAGGCCGCCGCTTCCCCTCGATTTCGATGGCCGGATGGTCGTGACCGATGACGTACCGCGGGGCGCTCCCTTCCGGTTCCTCGTGGCCGTGACAGACCACCGTGTCGTCCGCGAGCGGGTACTCCGCGTGCGTGTCAGTCAGTTCGTCCACCCTCGTGTCGTGATTGCCGCGGACGACGACGAGGGTCGCTCCCGCGTCGCCCGCGAGCGCTTCGAGGTCGGCGAACGTATCGTGGACCTCCTCCGGGAGTCGGTCGAAGGCGTGGAGAACGTCCCCCGCGAGGACGAGTTCGGTCGGCGAAAATCGGTCGATGAGGGTCGACAATCGCGCCGTCAAATCGTGCCGTTCGCCGAGCGGAAACGAGACGTTCGACGTCGCGTCACGGCCGATGTGGAGGTCGGCGAGGACGAGCGCGTCGGCGGAAGGAAGGTAGGCCGCCCGGTCCGCGAACTCAACGTCCGCCATCGGCACGGATGCTCCGTTGGAAGTCGTACTCGCGGCCGGTAACGAGGTAGACGACGTCCTCGATGACCGTCAGCAGTTCCGGGAGGTCTCGGACGACCAACCAGAGGATGAAGACGAGCGCGACCACCGCGAGCAGTTGACTCAGCACGCGGTCCGCGATGAAAAACGAGACCATCCGCGGGTCGGTGTAGCCGGTGAGCGAGGTGACGGGGCCAACGAACAGTTGGAACCACTGGTTTCCGAACGCGACTGAGATGAAGACGTTGCGGACGACGTTCAGCACCCAGATGATGGAGATAGCCAGCGCGAACGCCCGGAGCTTTCGCCGAAGCGGTGCCTTGACCGCGGCGATGAGGCCGCCGAAGATGCTCATGCTGCCGATTCCCGTGCAGGCCAGAACGAGGTAGGTGTAGTACTGATGGCCCGCGCCGTCGGTGAAGATGAAGGCGCTGTGGTAGCCGTTTTGCTCCGCGATCGTGAACACGGGGTCGTATCCGAGAAGCCGGATGACGGCGTTCGTCTGGGCGCTCACGAGTTCCACCAACCACTGCCGGAGCGGTTCGATGGTCAGAAACGGGACGTAAATGAGTCCCATCGCGGCGACGCCGCGGGAGAGGACGAACAGCGAGTCCCGTCCCGAGTAGAGTTGGTAGCCCGCGTAGACACACAGCGGAACGGCGAGGAGGCTGAGCCCCCCTTCGATGAAGCTCCGCATCTCGAACGCGAACCGGGGGAAGAGAACGCCCCAAAAGACGCCGAAGAGCACCCATGCGCCCGCACCGACGGTCCGGGCTATCCCGCGGTCGTACCGTTCGAGCGCGGCGGTGGCGACGAACGCGGCGATGACCACCCACACGAGGTAATCGGGGACGGTCGTCGTCAACCACGGGAGGGGGCCGGGAAGGGCGGCGGGGATGACTTCGATCACGCTTCGTCGGTTGTTCTCGGAAAATATAGAGTTGACGCTCTCCCGTCCAGACGTACACGGAGCCGTTCCACGCGGATTTGAGCGAACACGTGCCCCGCAGTCATCCTCACGTTGACATCCATCTGCCGACCGTCGAGTTACGATCATCGGTTCCGAGTCCGTGTCCATCCGCGAACGGGAAACCGGACGACGGTCACACCGCTCGACCGCTGGTATTTTTATCGTTCCGCCCGAGAATTCGGGCATGGCCGACGTGTTGGAGGACAAACGGACCGCAACCCGGTTTCGCATCCTCGCCGAAATCGCGGACCGCCAACCGGCGGTGAGCCAGGGCGAAATCGCCGAGGCTGTCGGTGTCACGAGTCAGGCCGTCAGCGAGTACATTCGCGGCCTCGTGGACGACGGTCTCGTGACGAAGGAGGGACGCTCGCGCTATCGGGCGACGAAGGAGGGCGTCGATTGGCTTCTCCAGTCCGCGACGGACGTTCGCCGGTTTGCGGACCACGTGACGGACGACATCCTCGGCAACGTCGGGGAGGACGCGGCCATCGCACGCACCGATATCGAGGCGGGAACGACCGTCTCGCTCTCGCTCGAAGGCGGTCTCCTCCACGCGACGCCGGGGGATTCGGGACCCGCGACGGGCATCGCCACGACCGACGCGGAGGAGGGAACGGACGTCGGCGTCACCGAGTTCGAGGGCATCATCGACCTCGAACCGGGTCGGGTGACGGTGTATCAGGTACCCCCGGTTCGTTCGGGCGGCAGTCGGACGGTGGACTCGGACGCGCTGGCGGCCGCGTGCGAGGACGGTCCGGTGCTCGCTGCGACGGGCGTCGAAGCCGTCGTGGCCCTCCGGTCCGCGGGGCTTGACCCCGACACGACGTTCGCGCCGGGGGAGGTGGCCGCCTCGGCGGCCGAACGCGGCTTGGACGTTGTCATCGTCGCAACCTCGGACAGCGTGGGGCGCGTCACCGACGCGCTGCGCGACGTCGGCGTCGCTTACGAAGTGGCGAACATCGAGTGACTCAGCTACAGGTGGTTTTTGGCGGTCGTGTACGCCTCCCGAACCCGTTGGAACTCCTCGCGTGAGCCGCCGTGGTCGGGATGCACGTCCTTCACCTTCTCTCGGTAGGCCGTTTTGACCTCCGAAAGCGTCGCGCCCGTCGGCACGCCGAGGATGGCGAACGCGGCCTGCCTCGTATCCACGTCCTCCTCCTGTTCCAAGGTCGGCGTTTCGAAGGGGAGTCGGTCCCCGAGGTGATAGCCCGGCATCTCGTGTTCCACGAGCACGGCGTAGGTCGGCGACTTCTCGATTCGGAAGAAGGCGCGGGCGTCGAACGTGATGGCCACGTCCCGTTCGGGGAGATAAAACGCGACGTGCTGCCCCTCGACGAAGTGGTCCTCGGCGAAGTTCTCGCCGATGGCGCGGAGGTACTGGCGGATTTCGATACGCCGTCGTCCCTCCCCGAAGATGTAGGTGGCGTTCGTGGATTGTGGCGTCGGAAACAGCCGAACGCCGACGACGAAGATGCCGGCGATGACGACTGCAACGGCTAGCGTTAGCCACAATCCGAGGACCAACCACTCGGGCATGCTGTCTCTGTAGGGCACGAACGGTAATCAAATCCCCGCCGGACGGGAAATACCTCGGGAGGCTGCCTCGAATCGGGAAGAGACTGTCCTGACTGCGAATCACAAATCGAATGCCGACGCCATATTTCACATGGTTGTTGGTTGAAATAAAAACTCGCTGGGTGGCAAACTTAATACCCTTGGTTATAATATATGTGCGTGTACCGGACGCAAGGATAACCCATGTTTGGCTCCAAGCAATGAAACTGACCGAACCGGAGACGAGAGGGGAACTCGACGAGAGTCAGATCCACAACGTCTTGCGGAACGAACGACGGCGTGAGACGATTCGCTACCTCCGTCAATCGGGGGATTCACTAGGGGTCGATGACCTCGCCGAGCATATCGCCACCGTCGAAACCGGCGAGTCCCCGCCTCCACGAAACGTCAGAAAGAGCGTTTACGTTTCGCTTCACCAAACCCACCTCCCGAAACTCGACGACCTCGGCATTATCGATTACGACCAGCGGTCGAAGGAATTAAGCCTCGAAGACCAAGCGCGGCAGGTCGAGGTGTATATGGAAGTCGTCCCGGAACACGACGTCTCGTGGGCGGCGTACTACCTGGGACTCGGCGTACTGGAGTTCATCGTTCTGTTCGCGGCGAAACTCCACCTCTTTTCGATACACATGCTCGATTTCGAATTCTGGACGTGGTTCTTCCTCACGTTCTTCCTCGTCTCGGCCGTGTATCACATCTACAACGGACAGGAGCGCTCGCTGTTCTGACCGTACAAGCGGTCCCGCCTAGCCGATGTACCGAAGGTCGTCGTCTGACGCCATCGGCGCCTGCTGAGACTCCATCTCCTCTATCTTGTTGACGACCTCTTCCATCTCCTCGGCGCGCTCTTCGAGCGAACTGAAATCGACCTCGAAGTCGAGAACGTTCTGGAGGACTTCGAGCACCGCCTGTGCGCTTTTGGGGTCCACGAGGTAGCCGCTCGTTTCACCCATCAGGCACGTCGCCTCGATTCCGCGTCGGCCGCCGAGACCGAGGAGCAGACCGCTGGTTCCGACGATACCGCCCGCAGGTTCGTCCTCGCGGAACTCGACGCCCGCCTCCTCCAGTTCGTCCACGAACTCCGTCGTCGCCGCCGCGCCCAACACCGCGTACTCCTCGATGAGTTCGCCGGTCGGAACGCCGCCGAGCGCGAAGACCTGTTCGACGTCGAACTCCTCCGCTACGTCCAGGAACGCGTTCGTCAGCCGATAGTGGCCGACGTTGTCCTGTGCCTGATAGTCCCCCGTCAGAACGAGAACGTCCTGATCGTCGAGCGTCAGGGCGTGGAGTTCGATGCAGACGAGCGACGCGGTGCCGTCGTCACCGACGCTCACCTGCGGCGGGAGAAATTCCGAGTACACCCGTCGAACGAGTTCGCTCTCCTTCTCTTCGAGCAGGTGCTCGGCGACGAGTTTGCCGACGTGACCGACCCCCGGCAATCCCTCGATGAGGACGGGGGATTCCAGATCCGGGTTTGCGACGATTTCGATGTCGATTTCGTCCATGTTCCTTATTCGTGGGCGCGCCGCTTAAGTGCGCGTCGGTACTCCCCGTACGGGTCGTTCGGGTCGAACGGCGCGGGCGCACTGTTTACGGCCTTCGCTCCACAGTCGGGACACGTCGCAGAAAGGGTGTACACCGGGCGGTCGTGTTCCGCCTTCCACGCGGAACACACCCGGATGTCCGATTTCATTCGTCGTCGGTGTGGCGTTCGCGGTGGAAGTCCGCGCTTCCGTCGGTGCCTTCCATCGCGACTTCCGCACGGTGGACGCTCTCTTCGAGTTGCGCTTCCGCCGTCTTGTAGTTCGGTGCCTTGACGCGAACCCGATACTCGGGCGCACCGACGTAGGTCACGTCGAGTTCCACTTCGTCGGGAATGTCGCCGTTGCCTTCCGCGGCTTCGAGCGCGTCCTTGATACCGTCGACGCCGTCTTTCCCCGGGTTACGGAGGTCGACGTAGCCGGTGACGGTGACGTAGGGAACCGAGACGTTCTCGCGGGCGGTTTCGACCAACTGCTCGACCTCTTCGTCTTCGAGGTCGGTACCGTCGAGCGCTTCGGGACCGTGAATCGCCGCCTGCTCGAAGCCGTCGTAGATGCTGCCGAACTCGGCGAGGAGTTCGTTCGCGACGTGGGTGTACTGTTCGTCGCCCATGTCCTCGCCGAAGGCGAGCGACATCCACTTGTCGGCCTTCTGCTCGTTCTTCCAGTCCTGAATCTTGTCGCTGTGCTGATGTTCGTTGACGTCCTTGATGGAGAGGTCTATCTGCTGTGACTCCTCGTCCACGTCGAGAACCTTACAGACGACGGTCTGTCCGGTGCTGACGTGGTCGCGGACGTTCTTGATCCAGCCACTGGCGACCTCGCTGACGTGGACGAGCCCACGCTTGTCCTCGTACTCTTCGAGGTCGATGAACACCCCGAAGTCCTCTATCTCGTCGACCTTACCGACGACGAGTTCGCCAGTGTCGGGCCAGCCACTGTATTTCATCGGGATGCTATTGTTTCGACGACGTCGCCGTCGATTTCGGCCTTGCCGCCGGTCGGCGTGGCGAGTTTGTGACCACAGACGACGCAGTTGACTTCGCTCGCCGCCTTTCCGAAGACGGTCTGTTCGTTCTCACAGTCCGGACACTGCACTTTGTAAAAGTTTCCTGCCATGGGTTTACTCCTGGAATTCGAGTCGGCCAGCGCGCCACCCGGGACGGAGGTGTGCTTTGCCACACTCGCTGCAACGGTACTTCAAGTCGGTCTTCTTCGTCGGCTTGTCCCCACCGGGAACCTTCGAGAAACCACCGGCGTTACCGATGACGGCCTTGCCGCGTTTCTGCTGGCGAGCGTCCCACTTCATGCCGGTTCGTCGGCCGGTGCGGACCTTCTCGACTTCGTGTTCGTGGTGCGAGTGACAGTGCGGGCAGTACGTGTTAAATCGACGTGGCATCTGCATAGATATCGACCTTACGGAGAAATTGCGCGCGGGGACTTAAAACCCGTTTGGTTTCCACTTCGGTCGGGCGAGGGCGGATATATAGCGCCACCCATGAGACTGTTTTATTCAATTGTTCAAATAAAAAATTTGAATATGTGTTAGGCTGAATCATTGCCCGGAGAACCATGACAAACGTCAATCGACGACGATTTATCGAGGGAAGCGCCGCGACGGCGGTTGGACTCACGATTCTCGGTACCGGAACGGCGAGCGCAGAACGGTACGGAATCCCCATCGTTTCGACGCGAGGCCACTTCAACGACGACGGTAGCCTCACCGCGGGACACACGCGGACGGGCTACGACACGACGGGCGACGTACCCGGCGTCGACACCGCGTGCGTGGACGAACTGACCGTCTTCATCCACGGGTGGCACAAATCCGGAGACACGCCCGAGCAGAACGCGAAGGACAAGTTCCTCTCGGCGAAGAACAACCTCGAAGCCGCGGGCTACGGCGGGGCGCTCGTCGGCTATTCGTGGGACAACGACGCGGGCGGCGGTGCCGACTACGGGTGGGGCGAAGCCCAGACCGTCGCGCAGAACAACGGCGTCAAACTCGCGCAGTTCGCCGTGGACCTCAAATACTACTGCCCGAACGTGACGCTTCGATTCGCCAGCCACTCGCTCGGCGCGCAGGTGCTCCTGAGTTCGCTCCGCTCGCTCGACGTGACCTCGTGGTGGACCGACCGGGGCTACGCCGTGGACTCCGTTCACATGCTCGGGGCGGCACAGGACAACGAGGCCCCGACCACGGAGTGGATGGACACCTACAACGCCATCTCGAACCAGACGACGGCGACGTTCAACTACCACAACACCGCCGACGACGTGCTGCAGTGGGTGTACAACACCATCGAGTTCGACCAAGCGCTCGGCGAGACTGGGTACGAGGACGGCAACACGCCCGCCCCGAACTACGTGGAGTACGATGCGACGTCACAGGTCGGCAACGACCACTCGAACTACCTCGACACGCTCGGCGACGAGATGGTCTATCACATGGACAACGTCCCGTACTACGTTTAACGAGGGGTGACCCGGGGCGGGGCGAAAAGGCGGTTGCGAAGCGCTTAATTGACCGCCTTACAAATCGCCACGTATGAAGCGGCTCATCATCCACGGGGACCCCGGCATCCGAAAGAACGCCATCATCGACTACGACGACGAGGAGCAGGTCTGTTTCTCCATCAGCCGTCAGGGCGACTGGCACGGTCCGGACGAACCCCAACTGTGGTGCGTCATCGGCCGCGAAGAGGAGCGCGGCGACTTCGAGCGCCGAAACTACGTCCCCCACTGGCTCGACACCGAATCCATCGACGCCGGCGCGGTCGAGGTCGTCAAGCACGCAGACGACCTCGCCGTCTAAGTTACGTCATCTCGAATTCTCCCGTTTTCCCTCTCGTACCCGATGAGCCACGCCTCCCGGAAACGTTCCAACGACGCCTCGTTCGATCCCGAAAATCGTCCGCCCGAAATCGCGAAAAGTGCAGGACGGTACCGATGTGCAAGCGTGAACGTGTCACGCTTGCACGAACTGTCGGTTTCCCGCCGAACCGGTCAGTTTTGAAAAATAATTACGAATACGTCGGCGTCGAACTGCCCACCCGTCCAGAATTTCGGGATCGTATCGGCTGAAATTTCTCCCAATCGGCTCGAAACCGAAAGGAGTGGCTTTCTTAACCGCACCGCTCGTACGTTCTCCCATGACAGGCGTTCGGATCGCGGGAGTCGGACTGACTCACTTCGGGAAGCATCCCGAACGGACCGGCAGGGACCTCTTCGCCGAAGCGAGCGACGGCGCGTTCGCCGACGCGGAGGTGCCCCGTGAGGACGTAGAAGCGCTCCACTACGGGAACTTCATGGGCGAATTGGCCGAGCATCAGGGCCACCAAGGACCGCTCATGGCCGAAGCGGCGGGGGTTCTCGCACCCGCGACGCGCTACGAGAGCGCGTGTGCGTCCAGCGGCGTCGCGATTCGACAGGCGGTCAAGGACGTCCGAAACGGCGAAGCGGACGTCCTCCTCGTCGGCGGCGCGGAGCGCATGAACAACCTCGGAACGGCGAAGACGACCGAAGCCCTCGCCATCGCGGCCGACGACCTCTACGAGGTTCGCGCAGGGATGACGTTCCCCGGCGCGTACGCGCTGATGGCGCGTGCCTACTTCGAGGGGTACGGCGGGTCGCGCGAGGACTTGGCCCACATCGCGGTCAAAAATCACGAGAACGCCGTGCCGAACGAGCACGCCCAGTTCCAGAAGGAAATCGAGGTCGAACAGGCCCTCGACGCGCCGATGATAGCCGAACCGCTCGGCCTGTTCGACGCGTGCCCGATCACGGACGGGGCGGCCGCGCTCGTCCTCGTCAGCGACGAGTACGCCGAAGAAAACGACCTGTCCGCGCCGGTTTCGGTGACGGGGACCGGACAGGGCGGCGACCGGATGGCGCTCCAGGGGCGCGAGTACCTCGCCCGCACACCGGCGGCGGAGGAGGCCGCCGAAGAGGCGTACGCCGAGGCGGGAATCGACGCGAGCGACGTGGACGTAGCCGAGGTCCACGACTGTTTCACCATCGCGGAGGTGCTGGCGCTCGAAGCGCTCGACTTCTACGCACCCGGAGAAGGAATCGGCGCGGCGCGACGCGGCGAGACGACGCGGGACGGGGACCGCCCGGTCAACCTCTCCGGCGGCCTGAAGGCCAAGGGCCACCCGGTCGGGGCGACGGGTGCCAGTCAAATGGTCGAGATGACGCGCATCCTGCGCGGTGACCATCCGAACAGCGACGCCGTGCCGGATGCGAACGTCGGCGTGGCGCACAACGCGGGTGGTACCGTCGCGAGCGCGACGGTTCACGTTCTGGAGGTCGGACAATGAGCGAAAACGCCCACGGCAACACCGGCTACGACGAGTGGGTGGACGCCATCGAGGCGGGCGACGCGTACTACCTCGAATGCGCGAACGGACACGGGTCGTTGCCGCCGCGCCGAATTTGCCCCGAGTGCGGTGACGCCCACCTCGAAGAAACGCCGCTTCCCGAAACCGGCGAGATCGACACGTACACGGTCGTTCACGTCGCGGCACCGTCGTTCACGGACGACGCGCCGTACACGACGGCCATCGCTGACTTCGGACCGGTCCGCGTGACCGCGATGGCCCCCGACGGTGTGGAAGTCGGGGACTCGGTGTCGCTGGGGATCGGACGATCGAAAACGAGCGGCGACCGACTACTGCAGTTCGAGCGGTTCTAGTTCGTCGAACAGCACTTCGAGGAACGGGCCGGGATGTTCGACGTGCGGAAGCAGTCGCGCCTCGTCGAACACGATGAGGCGCGTATCCCCTTCGTCCGCGAGTTCTTGCCCGCCTTCGAGCGGCGTGACCTTCGCTTCCCGTCCCCAGACGAGCGTCACGGGAACGTCCACGCGGGCGATTTCGTCGCCGAGGTCCGCCTCGGGGTTGAGGTACCCCGAGACGAACGACGCCGGGGCGAAGCGAGCGCCCGGTTGGTGGGCCGTCTGCCACTCGAACTCCACGTCCTTCTCCGTGTACGACGCTTCGCTGTAGTAACCGTCGCGGTCGTTGAACCGTCGAATCGAGCGCTTGCTGGCGAGCGCGTTGAACAAAGCCGTTCCGACGACCGGCGAGCGAAGCAACGTGCGGAGCCACGTCCGACGCTTTCCGGCGTCGTCGGTGGGGCAGATGAGTTCCAGCCGCGAGAATGCCCCCGTCTCCACCTGCGCGAGGACGGCGTAAGACCCCGTGAGCGAGGAGGCGAGACAGATGGCGTCGTCGGTCATGTCGTCCGCGAAGTCGATGATGAAGGAGGTGTAGAGTTCGGCGGTGTAGACGACCGGCGGGCGCGACGACCGACCGAATCCGGGCAGGTCGGGTGCGATGACGTGGTATTTCTGTGCGAGTTGCTTGAAAATCTGGTCGAACTCCTTGTTCGACGCGGCGGCGTGGACGCCGTGGAGAAGGAGCACGTCAGGATTTTCCGGGTCGCCCGCCTCCGTGTAGGCGACGTCGAACCCACGCCAGCGGTAAGTTCCCTGAAAGCCCTCCAACGGCGGGCCGAGCGGTTCCGCACGCTTCGCGAGCGTTTTATTCACCAGTGCGGCGAGTCCGACCCCACTTGCCGTCGCTGTGGCGAGCCGTCGAAGTTTCATACGTAGGATGGCGACCCGAATTGGTTTATCGGTTATGCCAGAAATCAGTCGTGAAGGCAGTCCTCGATGGGGGAGATGACCTCGTCGGCGACCGAGTACGGATCGGTTTCCCGCTCGAAGACGGCTTCGACCAACTCCTCGATGCCGCCGCGGGATTCGATTTCGGACGCGACGAGTCGATTGGCGTCCTCGCGGAGGAGCGCCCGTATCTCTTCGGCGTATCTCGTTCGGGCTTTCGCGTCGAGCATGCCCGTGGTTTCGAGGACCTCGCGGTGTTCGTCGAGGACGTCGATGAACTCCGCGACTCCCTCGCCGCTCTTCGCCACCGTTTCGACGATTTTCGGTTCCCAATCGTAGTCCACGTCGTCGCCGAACTCGGGCGTCGGTTGCCCGTCGCGCATGTGGACCATCTCGGTGAGTTCCGTGACCGTCCGGTTCGCGCCGGGGAGGTCGGCCTTGTTCACCACGAATACGTCGGCGATTTCGAGGATGCCCGCCTTGAGCATCTGAACGTTGTCGCCGCTCTCGGGTGGTACCAACACCGCGACCGTATCGGCGGTCTTCACGATGTCTATCTCGTTTTGGCCCGCGCCGACCGTCTCGATGATGATCTTGTCCTTGCCGAACGCGTCGAGGGCTTTCACGGCGTCCGACGTGGCCGTCGACAGGCCGCCGAGACTGCCGCGTGCGCTCATCGACCGGAAGAACACGTCCATGTCGCCGACGTTGCTCGCCATGCGAATACGGTCGCCGAGGACGGCCCCACCCGTGAAGGGGGAGGATGGGTCGATGGCGATGACGCCGACCGTCTCGCCGCGTTCGCGGTAGTCGTTCGCCACCTTGTCCACGAGCGTCGATTTGCCCGCGCCGGGACTGCCCGTGATGCCGATGACCTCGGCGTCACCCGTGTGGGAGTGCAGTTCCGAGACGAGTTCCCGATAGCCGGGGTCGCGGTTCTCGATTTTCGTGATGACTCGTGCCAGCGCCCGGTGCTTCCCGTCGAGGAGGTCGGCGAGCAAATCCGCGTGCGTCGCGCTCATCGTTCGGGCGCGTTTTCACGGACGAACTCGATAGTCTCTTCCATCGGTGTGCCCGGACCGAACACCTCCGCGACCCCGAGTTCCTTGAGTTCGTCCTTGTCGTCGTCGGGGACGACGCCGCCGACGAGGATGAGGGTGTCATCGAACGCGTCGTACTCCTTGAGCCCCTCGATGATTTTGGGAACGAGGGTATCGTGTGCGCCCGAGAGAATGGAGATACCGAGGACGTTCACGTCCTCCTGCACGGCGGCCTGCACGATTTCGTCGGGGGCGTTGTGCAGGCCCGAGTAGATGACTTCGAATCCGGCGTCGCGGAAGGCCCGCGCGATGACGTGTGCGCCGCGGTCGTGGCCGTCGAGTCCGACCTTGGCGACGAGGCAGCGAATCGACTGCTGTTCCTGATCTGCGCTCATACACCACCCTTCCCCGCGTTCGGGTTTCACTTTAACGGAAATACATGTGAAAAACGAGTTGCGAAAAAACAAGTCCGGTTGTTGTGCGCGGGCAACGGTTCCATGCGGTGGTCGGTAGTGCGGCGTGCGGTGGTCGATGGAGTGTTCACTCCTCTAACACCGATTCCTCCGCTCGATTCTTGAGGAGGCTGACGGCTTTCGCTCCCGCGGCCAGCGCGACGGGCCAGACGAAATCCAGCGGGTCGGAGCGGAGCGCTTCCTCGATGTTCGCTATCGCGTGGAAGCCGGAGGCGTCGAGGAACACGATGATTCCGACGGCGAGGAGGAGGACGATGAGCACCGATTCGGAGTCGGGGAGCGCGGATTTCGGGTCGTCCCAGAAATCCGTATCCGTGTCCGTCGTCCCCGTTTTCGTCGGATAGTTCGGACTGGACTATCCGTCGCGTCGCATCGTCGTCGCCCGAATCGCGATTCCGCTCACGATGATCGCCACGTTCACGTACAGGTTGGAGAACACGCCCTCGCCGACGAGTTCGAGGTAGAGACTGATGGTACAGGAGAGACCGATTGCGAAGTGTGCGGCGAGTTCCGGACGGGACCGTGCCTCGCGGCCGGCGCTGAGCGCGAACACCATTCCGGAGACGGGGATGAGCACGCGGAGCAGTTTCCGGGCCGCGTCACTGTCGGTGAGGCCGGTGAAGGCCGCGAGGACGAGCATTCCCATGAATAGGAGCACCAACAGGGCACGGGGAGAGGGGATTCTATCGAGGGAGGACATTACTATTCAGTGATATTACACGTGATACAATAATTCCATCGGAGAGAGAAACTCCCGTCCCAATCCCACGAGATGAGAACGAAGCGAAGCCACCTTACCCCGGCAGTCCCAATCGCCCGTCATGGCTACGGCGAACGCGCGACAACGTGCGCGGGAGAGTCCGGCGAAAGTGACGGCAGTCCTCTCGGTTATCGGGTACGTACTCGTCCTTGGGACGTTCGCGGGCATCCTGCCGATTTATCCGTCCATCGGCCGGGGGACCGTCAACGTGCTCTCCGACGCCATCGCGGTCGTGAACACCGTCGCAACCGTCTCGCTCGCGCTCGGTTGGTACTGGATTCGCAACGGGGAAGTCAGGAAACACCGCGCGGCGATGATAACCTCGTTCTGTCTCATCCTCGTCTTCCTCGCGCTCTACCTCACGAAGGTCGGCGGAAGCGGCGGCGAGAAACACATCCTCGTGGAGGGATTCGTCTACTACGCCTACCTCGTAATGCTCGCGGTTCACATCGTCCTCTCCGTCGTCTCCGTTCCGGTCGTGCTGTACGCCCTCGTCCTCGGACTCACCCACACGCCCGCCGAACTCCGCGACACGGCACACGCGAAGGTCGGCAGAATCGCGGCATCGGCGTGGATTCTCTCGCTCTCGCTCGGCGTCGTCACGTACGTCATGCTCAATCACATCTACGGCTGGACCATTCCGGCGTAACGTTCCCGCATTTTACCGATCTCTTTTTCGGGAAAACAATGAGGGTATTGGCGAGCGTACTCGAATCCGACGAATGGCGCGCGACGATAGCGTTCGAACCGCCCGAGGGAAACACGTCGTCCGAGACGACGAGCTTCGTATACGGACGACACCGCGCGGTATCGTCCGCGAGAAACGTCTCGACTGGGAAAAGAGCGGTCGCCTCCGTCGCTGGGCGTCCGTCGTGACGACGCTGTTCACGGTCGGAACCTTCGCCAGCATCGTTCGGGACGTCCTCGGGTTTCCCGACCGGTTGCTCTCGATGGGGTCCGCCGTCTCGGTTGCCGTCGTTGTCGTCGCCATTATCGGAGCCCGATGGGCCTCGTTACGCTGGCGACAGGACCCGACAGTGCCGCTTTCCACGATTCGGGAAGTCGAACACGAACGGGCGAACGGGGCACGAGACGACGAAGACGAAACGGGGGGTTCGAAACTCGGACTCGTTCACTTTCCCGGGAGCGATGGCGGGGAGACTGAAATCGAGTTCCCGAGCGAGGAGGAAGCCGAACGGGCGGTGCAGTCGCTTCGCTACAGGGGTATTCGCGTCTTCGACCTCGACGATCGGAGTCGCCGACCTACACTCGACGGGAAACGAAACGCGACCGGCCGAGCGACTCCGAGATGAAAACGGACTGACTCGGGTCGAAGCCGAACTCCCTCTCCGCTAATTTCGCTCCAGTTCGCGGCTTCGCCCGTCGAAGCGCGAAGTGAATTCCTCCGTTCCGAGGAGCGTTTCGAGTCGGCGTTCGAACTCCGACTCGGAGACCTTTCCGGCGGCGTACTTCCGTTTCAGTATCTCCACGGCGTCGTCCTGCTCGTCGTGGTTCCCGGACGATACGGACGTCGAGGACGACGAGACCGACGATTCGGGATACGCCCGTGCCGACTCCACGTTCCCGATGAGCGAGAGGTACACCGGCCACAGGACGGCGACGGTCAACAGCAGGGCACCTAAACTTATCGACATGAGGAACGGGAAGAAGAGGAAAATTCCGAACAGTCCGGTATTACTCAGGCTGGCGAAGGCAGTTCCGAAGAAGAACACGCTAAGCGACCCGAAACCCATCGAGAGGAGCAAGCGTCCGAGCGCGCCGTCCGGCGTGTAGTGTTCGACGAGTCGATGCCAGCGGCGTAACTTCGACTCCGGGGAGGGACGATTGACCATACCGCGGGTTCTTTCCGGTCGCTAATATTCGTTGTGGTCGTGTAGAATAGCTAATACGATACGCTCAGTCCGTCTCGGGAATCGCGTACGCCCCGGCGAGGAAGAACGCCACCGCGAGCACCGCGAGAACCACCAAGTCGCCGCCGCTCGACCCGCCGGAGTAGGTCAGTATCCGCACGCCGCGTGCGAAGTAGGTGAGCGGCGAGAGGTTCATCACCGGTTGGAACCACGACGGCAGGAGGTCCGGCGTGACGAACGTGTCCGAGAGGAAGAGGAGCGGCAGGGCGATGGCGTTGCTGGCGGCGATGACGCCGTCCGCAGACCCGGCGAAACTGCCGAGGAGCGCCCCGAGGCCGCAGAACAACCCGACGGCGAGCGCGATGAACACCGCGACGAGGGGCAACGCGCCGAACGAGACGCCCGCGTTCGTCACCAGCGCCATGAGCGCGAGGATGATGATGCCCGCCAACCCGATGATGACGACGTTGACGAGCGTGTGCGCGAGCAACCACTCGGCGCGGGTGAGCGGCGTCGTCGCCAGTTTCTCGAACCGGTTGGATTCGCGGTGACGGGACACCGAACTCCCCACGCGCGACAGCGGCGTGAACAGCACGACGACGGCGAGGTAGCCCGGCAGGTAGTACGCCGCCGGTTTCGAGAACAGGCCGCCTGAACCACCGGACCCCGGGTTCGTCTGCACCAACACCGCGAAGATGAGGATGAGGATGACCGGGAAGAAGAACGTGAAGAAGACCGCCGTGCGGCGGCGGAGGAACGACCGCCACGCCGCACCGGCCTCCGAACGAACGCGACCGACCGTCGTCATCGGTCACCCCCGGCGATCGCGGCCTCGCCGGCGCGTCGCGTCGTCTCTGGCCCGATGGATGCCCCCGTCAGTCGGAGGTACACGTCCTCCAAGTCGGGTTCGCTCCACGTCAGCGCCTCGTACTCCACGCCGCGCGAGTTCAAATCCGCGACGACGTCGCCGATGTCGGCGGGCGTCACGCCGTCGAAGACCAACCCGGATTCGGTCTCCTCGACCGTGTACCCCATTTCGACGGAGGCACGAGGTGTCGCCGTCTCCACGACGAGGCGACTCTCGCCGCCGTGTTCGCCGATGAGCGCGTCGGGCGTCCCGACGGCGACGATTTTTCCGTCCGCGAGGAGGCCGACCCGGTCGGCCAGTCGCTCCGCCTCGGCCATGTAGTGGGTCGTCAGAAACACCGTCGTTCCGCCCGCCGCGAGATCCTCGACGAGCGACCAGAGCGAGCGGCGTCCCGCCGGATCGATTCCCGTCGTCGGTTCGTCCAGAAACAGGATATCGGGGTCGTTGACCAGCGTCGCGGCCACGCACACCCGACGTTGCTGTCCTCCCGAGAGGTTCTCGTACCACGTATCGCCGGTGTCGGAAAGCCCCACGTCCGCGAGCGCTTCGTCCGGGTCGCGGGCACCGTCGTATAAGCCCGCGTAGTACGCGACGAGTTCCCGCGCCGAGAGGCGGGCCGGCGGGTCGAACGACTGCGGAAGCAGGCCGACCCGTGATTTGTCCACGGTACCGGGCGGAACACCGAGGACTGAGACGGTCCCGCCGCCGGGAGTCGTCGTCCCAGTCAGGGACCGGATGAGTGTTGTCTTGCCCGCACCGTTCGGCCCGATGAGCGCGAACACCTCGCCCGCGCCGACCGAGAGTGAGACGCCGTCCAATGCGACGGTATCGCCGTACTCCTTCCGAACGTTCTCGGCGACGAGTGCGTCGGACATGCCAGAAACTTCTCGCCGTGCCTAGGTAAGAGGTTCGATTCGACTACCGCGAAGCAGATCACGTGGGGTTACGACAAGGCGGAAAACGAGTGAACGAAAGCAGCGCGTTTCCGCACGGAGCTCCGTAGCTCGGTCGAAACGACGTCCCCGATGCGTCGGCTATCGAGTGGAGCGATCCCCGAGTGTCGTCTTTATCATCGAATCGTCGGCCGCCAGTACAGCAGCGCGACGGTGACGACGAAGACGACGGTGGAGATGTCGTAGGACCCGGACGAAACCGTGGCGGCGAGTCCCGACCCGGCGCCCGCGACGCCGGTGACGAGCGACGCCACGATGGGCCACGAACAGCTCACACACGAGAACAGGCCGAGGAGGCCGGAAATTGCGGACCCCGCCGCGTCGAGGATGGTCGCGTACACGAGGTACGCGAGCGCCAGATAGCCGACCACCTTGAACGGCATGAGCGACACCCGAACGAGGCCGTTGTGAAAGAGGAGCGCTGGCCCCCATCCGGGCGGAAGCCACGCGATTCGGAGGCCGCTCGCGGGCATGCCGGGCATCGAGTGGGCGGGACCGAACAGGCCGCCGAAGTAGGCGACCAGCAGGAAGTACCCCGACGCGAGAACGAGTCCGATCAGCCTATCGCGGTCGTTCCGGGCGACGGGATTCGTCTTCACCACTGCGAGGAGGGCGACGTTTATCCAGATAAACGGGTACAACAGGTAGCGCAGTTCGCCGCCCGAGTAGTTCGAGATGGCGAAGTAGAGCAACAGCGCGAACAGTTCCGCGTTCAGCACGACGGCTCCCCACAGCAGCGATTCGCCGGTCGGTCGGTATCGTGCGAAACCGGTGCTCATAGTACGAGTGCATCGACGACGATGGCGACGAGGAGCGCACCGAGGTAGGCGTTCGACGCGTGGAACGAGCGGAACGCCGCCGTATCGTCGCGTTCGCGGTGCAGTTTCACGACTGCCACGAGGAAGACCGCGCCGAAGACGACGGTCGTGACGGCATACAGCCATCCCAGGGTCGTTACCGTGGCGAGCGCGCCCGCCGCGAGGAGCGTCGCGCCGAGCCAGAGCAGGATGTGTTTGCGGGTTTCGGCCTCGCCGCGGACGACGGGCATCATCGGGAACCCGCCGCGTGCGTAGTCGTCCTTGTACGCCAGCGCGAGGTTGTAGAAGTGGGCGGGCGTCCACAGGAAGATGACCCCGGCCAGCACCAACGCGGGCAGGCCGACGCCGTCCGTCACGGCGGCCCACCCGATGAGCGCCGGAAGCGACCCCGCCAAGCCGCCGATGACGGTGTTCTGTACCGTGTTCGGCTTCAGGATGAGCGTGTAAATCACGCTGTAGAACACGATGGCGAACAGGCCGAACACGGCGACGAGCAGGTTCACCGAGAGGAAGACGGCCAGCGACGCGACGGCCAACAGGACGCCGAAGGCGATGGCGTTCCGGACGGGGATCTGCGCCGTCGCGGCCGGGCGGTCGGCGGTGCGATTCATCCGCTGGTCCACGTCGCGTTCGAGGACGTGGTTGAACGTCCCACTCGCGCCGATGGAGAGGACGCCGCCCGCGAGCGTCGCGACGACGGTACCCACTTCCAGGTTCGGTCCCGCCGCGAGCGCCATTCCGGCGGAAGCGACGAGACAGAGCAGCCACATCAGCCGCGGTTTCATCAGACGGAAGTAGGCGAAAGCCGTCGCACGGATACCCGAGAGTTCTCCGGTCGTGCCCGACGCGTCGACCGGTTCCGGGTCCGTGAAGCTCATGCCGACCGGGTCGCCGTTCGCTTCGGGTTCGAGCGTCCACGCGAGCGCGAGGACGACGCCGACGAAGATGGCCATTCCGACGACGAGGTGGACGGCGGTGAACGAAGCCGTCGTCGCCGTCGTCGCCGCATACGCACCCAACACGACCTGCACCGGATAGAGGACGGCGGCGAAGCCGACGGTGGCCTTCACGCGTGGTCGTAAATCCCCAAGGAGCGCCAATGCAGCCGTCGCGAGAAGACACAGGCCGACGACGAGCGCGACGGCGCGGTGCGTCCACGCGATGAGGAGTTTCGGGTCGGTGAGCGGAACGAGCCAATGGCCGTTGCAGGCGGGCCACGTCGAACACGCCGACGCGGCGTTGACGAGCGACGTCGTCGCACCGACGACGATCAACAGGTACACGCCGACTGCGGTCGCTGTCAGTGTACGTTCGAACCGTCCTGATGAGGAGTCCTGCAATGGCACCGTTGTTTGACGATTTGTGTGCCCGCGTACTTAGACCATCCGACTTTCGGCGACGACGAAGACAGCACATATTTATGGGTCTCTTCCGAAGCCTAGGTCAATATGGATTCCAAGCGGATAGCGTTCGTCGCGGCGCTCGGCGCGACGCTCCTCGCGGTCGCCGTCGACCCTGTGGCGGCGTACAGTTCGACGACTGAACGCCTGATTCAAACGCTGAACGGACAGTTGCTGTACGCAGGAATTCCCATCGCGGTGCTCGTTGAGGGTATCCTCATCTACACCGTGCTGAAGTTCCGCAACAACGACGAACCCCTCCCCACGAAGGAGAACCGACGCCTCGAAATCACGTGGACGGTCGCCACCGCAATCGTCCTCCTTTTCGTCGGTTACGCCTCCTACGGTGTGATGGCGAACCAGTACATCACGACGACGCCACAGGACGCGATGAATCAGGAAGCGAACGCCGTCAACGTGGACGTCGTCGGCCAGCGCTACGTCTGGACCTACAACTATCCCGACCACAACATAACGGGATCCTCCGAACTCGTCGTTCCGACGGGAAGACCGGTATATTTCAACGTCACGTCGAAGGACTGGATTCACTCGTTCCACGTCCCGGAACTCGGGTTGAAACAGGACGCCATCCCGAACCAGCATCACACTCTCAAGACGAAGCTCACTGAGACGGGCACCTACCAAGTCTACTGTGCGGAGTACTGTGGTGTCGGTCACTCCAACATGCTGAGTAAGATCAAAGTCGTCTCCAACGAGGAGTACAAAAAGTGGCTGAAACAACAGCAACAGGAGAACTCGTCGGGCGGCAGTTCGAACGGCACGTCGGGTAACAGCACCTCGGGCGGCAACAGCACGTCGGCCTGAGACCGCTTTTCTCTCGTTTCGATACTCCCTTAGCGGAGTCTCTCTCCCGCTTCCGCCGAGCGCCTTTGGGTGCATTTTTAGTAGTCGGGCAGTAACCGTCTCTGTATGACGGTAACGGACGATTCGACAGAGGAGCACGGCCATCACCTCCCGGCCGTCGAAGACTGGCCGAAAGGCTTCGGCGAGGCGTCGTGGTGGCCCTTCATCACCGCGATAGGCGGGGCAGGGTTCTACGTCGGTGCCGCACTGTTCATCCTTGGACGCGGTTCCGAACCGCTCGTCGGGCCGACCATCGGTCCCGCGGTGTTCATCGCCAGCGCCCTGGTCTTCCTCGTCGGACTGTACGGCTGGTTGTATCACGCATTCGTCAAACACTTCTGGAGCAGGGACACCCACGAAGCGGGTTCGAACGCGCTCCGCTGGGGAATGATATCGTTCCTCGGGTCCGAAATCGCGACGTTCGGGGCCGGGTTCGTCTACTACTTCTTCATCCGCGCGGGGACGTGGCCCCCGACGGGTGCAGAAATGCCCGACCTCGTCGGCTCGCTCGTCATCGCCAACACGGCGTTGCTGGTCGCGAGCAGCATCACGCTCCACTGGGCGCACGTCGAACTGCGAAAGAACAACCGCAGCCGCTTCATCGCCGGACTCGGCGCGACGCTCCTCCTCGGAATCGTGTTCATCGGCGGGCAGGTGTACGAGTACTACGAGTTCATCGTCCACGACCACTTCACCTTCACGGGCGGCATCTTCAACAGCGCGTTCTTCGGCCTGACCGGTCTGCACGGCCTGCACGTTTCGATGGGTGCGGTACTCATCGGCATCGTCTTCGTTCGTGCGCTCACCGGACAGTACTCGGCGGACCGCCACGTCTCCGTGTCGACCGTCTCGATGTACTGGCACTTCGTGGACGTGGTCTGGATCTTCCTCGTCGTCGTGCTGTACGTCGGCGCGGAGATGCAGTTCTAACCGCGACTCCGTTACGTTCTCTTTTTTATCCCATTCCCGAGTGACCGCCTCGGCCATCCCCGCGAACGCGAAAATACGCGCTTCGCAAGATTGAAACGCGACAACGGAGAATTCGGGGGTATGGAACTGCGGGTTATCGAGAAGAGCGATACGGAACTCCGGATCGAAATCGGGGGCGAAGACCACACCTTCATGAACGTGCTGAAGGGTGCACTCCTCGAAACCGAGGGCGTCGCAGCGGCGACGTACGACCTGAACCCCGAACAGTCGGGCGGCCAGACCGACCCGCTCCTCACCATCAAGACCGAGGACGGCGTCGACCCCCTCGACGCGTTGGAGGCCGGAGCACAGAACGTCAAAGACAAGACGAACGCCTTCCGCGAGGCGTTCGAATCTGCGGCCTGATTCTCACCCGGTCGAACGGTTTCGACGCCGACAGACACAACCGTGCGACCCGACTAGTGCCTCGCGAACCGGCGGTGCGGTGAACGAACCGAAACGGGATGACGTATGTCAGAAACGGGTACTTCGATAGAGCGTCGCACGGTCGCAAAGGCACTCGTCGGCTTCCTCGTCGCCGGATTACTGCTCTACCTGTTCGGTCGCGTCATCGGATGGGAAGCGATACGGCGGACGTTCGCGAGGGCCGACTGGCGGTGGATAGTCGTCGCGTGCGCGTCGAGCGTCGTCGGCCTCGTCGTCTGGTCGAAAGCGTGGGACATCATCCTCTCGACCGTCGGCGTTCGAATCCCGCTTCGGTCACTCGTCGTCATCTACTTCGCGGCGACGTTCGCCGATTACGCGACCCCGTTCGGCAAGGCCGGAGGAGGGCCGTTTATCGCGCTCGTCCTGTCGTCCGACGAGCGCGCGACCTTTCAGGAGAGCCTCGCGGGCGTCGTCACCGCCGACCTCCTCAACCTGTTTCCGTTCTTCTCCTTCGATATCGTGGGCGGTGTTTCCCTCGCGGTCCGAACCGACATTTCCGGACTGGCGAACTACCTCGTCGCCGGGATGGCCGGATTAGCGGTCGTCGTTCCGGCGGTCGTGTACGCGGGATGGCAGAAACGGGAGTTCGTCGAACGGTTCGTGAGCCGCCTCCTCGAACCGATCGCTGCCCGCACTTCTCGCGTCGAGATGGAATCCGTCCGTGAACGAATCCGGGAGTTCTTCCTCGGAATCGACGAGATTCGAACCCATCCGACGGCGGTCAGGCGAACGCTCCCGTACGCCTACGGTGGGTGGGTGTTTTTCATCCTTCCGCTCTACTTGGCGGGGTTGACGTTCGGCGTCACCCTCGACCCGCTCGTCGTCCTGTTCGTCGTTCCGGCGAGCACGGTCGCCGGAATCGTCCCCACCCCCGGCGGTCTCGGAAGTATCGAAGTCACCATCGTGGCGCTCCTCGTCGCCCTCACACCGGAGACGGCGGACACCGCGGCCGCCATCGCGCTCGTGTATCGCATCGCGAGCTACTGGATCGTCCTCGCTCTCGGCGGAGTGGCCGCGCTCTACGAGACGTACTCCGTCTGAGCGCCGGGATGCGTCGAACTCGTCTTCGAGCGTGAGTGGTTGACTACAATCGAACCGGCACGTCCCGCTCCGCGAGGTACTCCTTTACCTCCCGAATCGAATACTCGCCGAAGTGGAAGATGGACGCCGCGAGCGCCGCGTCCGCGTTCGCGTCGGCGAACACCTCGTAGGCGTCCTCCGGCCCGCCGCATCCCGAGGAGGCGATGACGGGCGTCGAAACCGAGTCGCAGACGGCCTTCGTCAGCGGGACGTCGTAGCCATCCTTCGTCCCGTCGGCGTCGATGGAGTTGACGAACAGCTCGCCCGCGCCGCGCGATTCGGCCTCCCTCGCCCATTCGACCACGTCGATGCCGGTTCCCTCGCGGCCGCCCTTGACCGTACATTCGAACCAGCAGGACTCGCCGTCCACCTCTTCGTAGTGTTCGCCCGCCTCGTCGAACCGCCGTCGGGCGTCGACGCTGATGACGATACACTGGTTGCCGAACGCCGTCGCGCCCTCGGTGACGAGTTCGGGGCGCTCCAGCGCGGCGGTGTTGATTGATACCTTATCCGCCCCCGCCCGGAGGGTTTCCTTGATGTCCTCTCGCGTCCGAATCCCGCCGCCGACGGTGAGCGGGATGAACACCTCGTCGGCCACCTCGGAGACAACGGAAAGCATCGTCTCGCGGCCGTCGGCGCTGGCTGTGATGTCGAGGAAGACGAACTCGTCCGCGCCCGCCTCGTTGTACTGCCGGGCCATCTCCACCGGGTCGCCGGTGTACTTCAGGTCCTCGAAGTTGACACCGGTGTACACCGCCGGGTTCCCGTCGTCGTCCAAATCCACGTCGATGCACGGGATTATCCGCTTCGTGAGCGTCATTGGGTGTGGGTTGGGAACCGGGTGGCAAAAGGAGTCGGGTTACTGGAAACCGTTGCGAACAAACGACGAGACGGTTCCAGCGACATCGGGGATTCGAGGTTTCAGAGTTTCACTGTGGCGCGCGCTGGCGAGGCGACGCGGTCACGCTCGGCCGCGTCGCCTCGCTGAAGCGTGCGAGGGATGAGTGAAGTGAGCGATGCGAACGGAACGAATCGGTTGGGGAGGGTGTGGCTGTCGCGGTAACGGTGCGGTCATGTGACGTCTGTACTCGTCGTAGAGAAAGCACAACCAACGTATCCGGAGCGAAGGTTTCGAAAGATACCGCGGACTATATCACATCGCCCCGAACACCGATACATCGAAGTACCGCGCACGCAGAACTGCAACCATGCAAGAAGACACCGACCCGGTACAGCACACGGACGGAATGTCGCGACTGACCTCCCCGATGCAGGAGTTCACGATGGGACAGGTGACGACCGGATTCGTCGTCCTCGTCATCGGTCTCGCCGTCGTGGTCGGCGTTCCACTGTTGCTCTGAGGGGTCGAATTCCGTTTTCGAGGCGATAGACGAGGAGCGATGAGCATTTCTAGCGAATCGGAACGACCCGTCCAACGAGCGGAGACGGACGCGGAGATCCCCATCCCGTCCCGTTCCACTTTCGAATCGAGAAACAGCGACCGAGCGACCGCGATTCCCTATTCGAGTTCCCGAACGAGGACGTCACGGAGGTCCGCGATTTCGCTCGCCGAGTATCGAAGTTCCTCACCGTCGAGGTCGATTCGGAGCGTTCCCGAACCGTTCGCCTCGCCGAGTTCGGTGACGGGAGCGACGCCGTCCAGCGCCTCGACCACCGCGTCCGGGTCGTTCGTCTCGACCACCGCGCGGCCGGGGAGTTCGCTGAACAGCGATTCGGTGATATGGGCGGCGTCGGCGTCTCCGACGTCTTCGAGCGAGACGACCGCGCCCGCATCCTCCGAAACCATCTCGGCGAGCGTCACCGCGAGGCCGCCGTCGCTCACGTCGTGGACCGCGAGCGTGCCGTCCTGCGCGGCGACCGCTCGGAGTCCGCCGAGGAGTTCCGCGGCGTTGTCGGGAAGCGCGGGGAAGCGGTCGGTACCGCCGACCTGCGCGAGGTACTCGGAACCGCCGAGTTCGGCGGCGGGTTCGCCGACGAGCAGCACGGTTCCGTCGCCCGCGAGTTCAGTGGGCGGCGCGTCGTACTCTTCGGTGGTGCCCGTCATCGCCAGCGTCGGCGTCGGCGGAATCGGGCCGCTCGGCGAGTCGTTGTACAGCGAGACGTTCCCGCCGACGACGGGAACGCCGAGAGCGGAACACATGTCGGCGAGGCCGTCCACGATACCCTTGAACCCGCCGTACACGTCGGGTTTCTCCGGGTTGCCGCCGTTCAGGCAATCGACCGCGGCGAGCGGCGTCGCGCCCTTGGCCGCGAGGTTCGTCGCGTTTTCGAGTGCGACCGCGCGGGCACCGTCGTAGGGTGCGGCCGTCGTCCAGTTCGGGTTCGCGCCGGAGGAGAACGCGAGGCCGAGTCCCGCCCGCCGGATCGCGAGGACGGCCGAATCGTCGCCGGGCAGGACCGACGTACGCGTCTGAACCTCGTGGTCGTACTGGCGGTACACCCACGACTTGCTCGCGCAGTTGGGTGACCCGACGACCGCTTCGAACGCCTCGCGGACGTCCGTTTCCGGCAGGTCGCGGTCGGGTTGGGTCGGCGTTTCCGACGGGAGATCGTTCATCGGCGCGCCGTCGCCGATGAACTCGGCGGGCACGTCCACGACGATTTCGCCGTCGAACTCACAGACGTAGTTGCCGTCGGTCACGTCGCCGATGACGGTGCATCCGAGGTCGTACTTCTCGGCGATGTCGGCCACCGCAGCCACGTTCCCGGGACGAACTTCGTAGACCATGCGTTCCTGCGATTCCGCGAGCAGGATCTCCAGCGCGTTCATGTTCGGTTCGCGCTGGTGGACGCGGTCGAGTTCGATGTCGGCCCCGAGACCGCCCTTGGCCACCAATTCGCTCGACGCGCCGCCGAGGCCCGCCGCGCCGAGGTCCCGAGCGGATTCGACGAGTCCGCCGTCCACGAGTTCCTCGTTCGCCTCGATGAGGAGTTTTTCAGTGTACGGGTCGCCGACCTGTACCGCCGGGCGGTCCTCCGTCTCCGCGTCCTCGGCGAGGTCCTCGCTGGCGAAACTCGCGCCGCCCAGTCCGTCCCGCCCCGTCGAGTTGCCGACGAGGAGCAGTTTGTTGCCCGGCGTCTGCGCTTCGGCCGTGATGAGGCGCTCGGCGGGAAGCAGTCCGACGCAGGCCACGTTGACGAGCGGGTTCCCCTCGTAGTCGGGGTGGAACTGCGTGCTTCCGGTCACGGTCGGCACGCCGATGGAGTTGCCGTAATCGGCGATGCCCTCGACGACCCCTTCCAGCAGGTAGCGGGAGTGTTCGCGGTCGAAGCCACCGAAGTAGAGGCTATCGGCGAGCGCGATGGGGTACGCGCCCATCGACAGCGTGTCGCGGACGATGCCGCCGACGCCCGTCGCCGCGCCGTCGTACGGGTCCACGTAGGAGGGGTGGTTGTGGCTCTCGATACCCATCGTGATGTACGTTGACTCATCCAACGAAACAACCGCCGCGTCGTCACCCGGTCCGATGACGACCTCCTCGCTCTCGGATTCGAACGCGGACAGCAGGGGACGCGACGACCGATACGCACAGTGTTCACTCCAGAGGTTCTCGAACAGCGCTTCCTCGGCCGGCGTCGGGTCGCGGCCGAGTTCTGCCACGACCAACTCTCGGTCGGACTCGGACAAACTCATTCACCCTGCTGTACAAACAGGGCGGATTAATGCCTTTCCATATGCACGAACGTGGTGGGTTTCGTGCGACTGACTGAAGCCCTGTGTATAACGCGACTCCGAGGATGATACCGACGTCCGTGGGAACGACCGTCGAAACGCAACCGTCTCTCGCCACCGTCACGGGGACGAAGACGAGCGCTGTCACGAATGAAGAAACGAGCGACGACGTTGAAACGACGGTACCGACGTCTCACCGTGACTCGATCGTGGTCGTCTCACGCTCGTCGGAGGGGGAACTTTCGACCACGCGGACGATACCCTCGCGAGTTACGTTACTCCGACTCACGGCAGGAAACGGAGCGTAGAACACTCTCGAAGCGGTAGGATCGGAAGCGCGAGGAATGTCAGAGGCGAAGGGGCCTTGTGGATGTAATACAGCACCCCTTCGACGTACCGTCGTAGGAATAGAAGGGGCCTGAATGTGGTGCTTGCTCATTCAAGCCGCATGGATCCACACCGTTACAGCGGTTCGCGCCAGTCGTGCGCAACCCAGTGGCTCGCGGCTGTGAACCGACCTTTGAACAGGAGGCCAGTCGCAACCAGCATGACGACGAGCGGCGTCACTGAAAACGTGAGCGTCTTCAAAATGATTCTCTCGGTGAAAGTCTCGTGCCCTATCTTGTTGACCATATAACTACTTGGTGAGCACATTCCGGTAAAAGCTTTCTGCAAACTCCTTTCATACAGCCACTCGGACATAACACAATAAAAATAGATATCTCCGGAGTTGGTGGCCCATCGCGTAAGGAGCCGGCGAGCGCGAGAGCGGCGACGCGAAACGCATCGTGATTTACGGCCGCGAGAGAAACCGTTGTGCTCGTCGGAGATGAACGGTGGGACGTCCGCCGATGGGGTCCGTTTGGAAGCTTCAAGTGGTAGAACATCCGTTTTCGAGCGCAGGTTTCTATGACGGTACCCGACTGGCACCGTGTCCCCCTCTCGGCCTCCAGCGTGAGCAACCGCGCGACAGCAACCACGCCCGGATGCTTCGGAGGGGTACCGACACGGGGCAATCAAGAATCATATGAACATACAATTTTAACTCATATTTTAGCCAATTACTGTTCCTTTTTTCGCTTACGAAATTCTTCCGTCCTCCTTACTGCCCAATTCCACCACAATAGCTAAATACTTTGTCGGCAATGGTATGAACTGCTATGAAAGGTCCAGAAGGAGGGGAACGATAAGAGACGGACTGTCAGCCGAACAATATCGATGCCTATGATTGCATGAAACGCGAGTGACCGTTTTCACCCACCACCCACTCGACGGGCGATGTTGCCTCCATCGCCCGTATTCATGCGCGGAAACCGTACCTGCTGGGTACTCAGTCGTTCTCATAACCGTTCACTCCGGTTCGCTATCACCGTTTGTTTGAAGAGCGTCGCGAGTCGGTATTCCTCCCGACTACCACGTGTCACGATGACGAGCGCGACACCCGTCCGCGGACCGAGTTGCTTTTCCCGGCGTACTGCCAACGTTCGCCCGTGCTATCGGTCGAGTTGCATTGTCATTCCGCACTTTCCCACGATGGCCGTGACCCCATCGAACTGCTACTGGAGCAAGCCAAAGCAGTCGATTTGGACGCCATCGCCGTTACCGACCACGACGAAATCGACGCGAGCCTCGAGGCCGCGAAACTCGCCCCAGAATACGGGCTGGTCGGCATCCCCGGCATGGAGATCACGTCCCGTGCGGGGCACGTTCTCGGATTGGGTATCGAAGAGCGCATCCCGCCGGGCCTCTCGTTCGGCGAGACGCTCGACAAAATTCGGGAGCAGGGCGGCGTCGCCATCGTCCCCCACCCGTTTCAGAAATCGCGCAGCGGCGTCGCCGCGAACATCACCGGGAAAAAGCTCGCGGAAGCCGACGCTATCGAGGTGTACAACTCGCGCCTGTTGACGGGGCGTGGAAATCGAAAGGCGAGGTCGTTCGCTAGCGACCAGGGCGTCCCGATGACTGCCGGGAGCGACGCTCACATCAGCGAGATGGTCGGACAGGCGGTGACGAAGATCGACGTGAAAACCCACGACAAGCGAGCCATCCTCGGCGCTATCGTCGACGGCCGAACCGAGGTCAACGGGAAACGAACGCCGTGGCGTATCAGTTTCCGGCAGGCCGCGGGCGGTGCGAAACGCCGCGTCGTCAACCGCGTCGGACAGTACTTCGGCTGATGCAAGGGCTTTCACCCGAGGACGTTCGGCGCGCGGTCGAAACGAACGATCCGCTGCCGGGCGGCACGGGATTCGCCGGCGAACTCGACGGGACGCTCGTCCGCGACGTGTTGGGTCGCTATCCGCTGTTCTCCGAGGAAACCGATGCGAGGACATGGAGTCACGACCCCACCGAACTCGATACCCCCGTCCCGGTTCCCGCGGGCTACGGGCGAACCGAGGAGGACGACGAGCGACTGTGGACGCTCCCCGACTCGTCGCCGTTCGAGGACGAAAAAACGGCGATTTCGGCGGTTCGGACGGCCATCGAAGCCAGCTTGGAGTCGGTACCCGCCGAGGGTCTCGCCGTCGCGTTCTCCGGCGGCGTCGATTCCGCCGTGGTCGGGAGCGCCTTCGACCGTCCGCTGTACGTCGCCGGGTACGCCGGCAGTCACGACGTGGACGCCGCGCGAACCGCCGCCGAACTCATGAACCGTGAAATCCGCGTCGTCGAGATAACGCACGAGGACATCGAACGCGCGGTCCCCGAAGTCGCCCGTGCCATCGGCCGAACCAACGCGATGGACGTCCAAATCGCGCTCCCGCTCTACCTGACCGCCGAGCGGGCACGCGCGGACGGCCACGACCGACTCGCAGTGGGGCAAGGCGCGGACGAACTGTTCGGCGGTTACGAGAAAGTCGCCCGCGCGGACCACCGCGTCGAAGCGGAAACGGTACGCGGTGCGGTTCGCGAAACGATTCGCACGCTCCCGGAACAGTTGCCGCGGGACGTGTTGACCCTTCGAGCCGCCGGGGTCGAACCGGTCGCGCCACTCCTCGACGACCGAGTCGTGCGGGCGGCGCTCCGCCTTCCGGGCACGATGCTCGTCTCGGATGGCGTTCGGAAATCGACGTTCAGGAACGCGGCGCGCGAATTCGTCCCGAAGGAGGTCGCGACGAGGGACAAAAAGGCGGTGCAGTACGGCAGTCTCGTGGCGCGGGAACTCGACCGACTGGCGCGACGGGCGGGGTACAAGCGCCGGATGGACGACCACGTGACGAAGTACGTTCGCTCACGGCTGGACTGATTTCGGAACGTGTGTGGAACGATGCGTTTTCACGCGTTCAGCGCCGTCGCTCGTTCGACGCCTTCAGGAGAAGCTCTCGTCGAAGCCAGAAATCGCTATATCCGATGCAGTGACCGCCACAGTCGATACACGCCTGTCGATCGAGTTCGTACGACGCACCGCACGATTTACACTCGAACCGTGTCAAGTCCGCGTGCTCCAATTTTAGACCGACTCGACTGACAAATCCCATTCTCGAACTGTTAGAACAGCAGGGCTGATATTATTATACGCCGCCTAACCGCCGAAAAACGCCGACAGAGAGGTCTTCTCTTCTGTCACGTTCCAGTTATTCAGAAATAATGACTGCGAAATCGAACTGACGTGTCATCGTGGACGGGGTGTGACGACCTGCTCGCTGCCGCAGTCCGGACAGAGTTTCCGCTCGCCATCGAATGCCTTGCCACACCCGGTACAGACGAAGGACGGTCGGAGGTCGTCGTCGGTACCGAACAGGCGGTCCATGATGCTCATGAATCACCCGATTCACCGGATAGACCTTATTATATACCTCTTAATCCCGGTTTCGGCGTTCGGATCGGACGCACTCGATGGCTTCGATGCCGAGCGCGACGACCTCCTCGGTCAGACCGTCGTGTGTCCGGAGGTCGTCGGGCGAAAACCAGCGCCAACGGTCGATCGCGCGTTCGCCGTCGTCGGGCGCGAGCGTTCGGTCCGCCGCCTCGCCGTAGTAGACGAAGTCGATGTGCTGGTGGGCGACCGCTCCGTTGAAAACGTCCACGTCGTACAGCATGGTGTGTTCCGCGGAGGGAAGTTCCCGGCCGAAATCGGCGGTGACGCCCGTCTCCGGTTCGAGCAGCGTCACGTCGAGACCCGTCTCCTCGCGGACTTCGCGCACGGCGGCCTCACGCGGGAGTTCGTCCCGGTCGAGGTGGCCACCCGGCGGGAGGAGCATGTCCAGTCGGTCGTGGTCGTGAAGCAAACACTCGCCGTCGTGGACGACGTACGTCGTCGCGGTGAAGTGGCGGGTCGTCTCCATGGGAAAGAGGTCGACCGAATCGGATTCACCGTTTCGGTCGGCTATCGAGACGGACTTCGTCGCCGGCAGCGACGCCGTCGAACGCCTCGTCGCCGCGCCCTTGATTGACCGCGAGTTCGACGTTGCCGTGACTGCCGACCGTCACGAGGCGTTCGCCCGGGTCGACGTGGGCGTAGGACGGTTCGACGGGGCCGAGTATACCGTTTATCTCGACCTCGTCCGCCTCGTTCAGGAACTCGCCGGGAACGTTCGTGATGGCGTTCCCGAAGCCGTCCACGGCGAGGATTTCTCCGGTCGCGGACCCGTCCTGAACGGTTGGGTCGGGAAAGCCGAGGTCCTCGAACTCGTCCGTCGGGACCACATCTTCGAGCGTTTCGAGCGCGTCCACGCCCGCTTCGTGGACGCGGGCGGCGGCGGGCGCGAACACGTCTCGCCCGTGGAACGTCGCGCTGTCCGGGTCTTCGACCGCGATTCGGAACACCTCGGGGTCGTCGTCGGCCAGTTCGCGGGCGACGGGAAGCAAGACGCCGTTGTCCGGTCCGACGAGGGCGTGGTCGCCCGCGCGAACCACGAGTGCCGCGCGGTCAGTGCCGACGCCGGGGTCCACCACTACGAGGTGGACGGCGGGCGGGAAGTACGGAAGCACCTCGCGAAGCCAAAAGGCGGTCGTTCGAACGTCCTGTCGCGGGAAGTCGTGGCCGATGTCGACGAGACGGGCGTCGGTGTGCTGGAGCAACACGCCCTTCATCGCCGCCGGGTATGGCGTTCCGAAGTCTGAAGTTAACGTTATCATCTGGCAACTCACCTACGGTTATAGGGATAGTTCGCAACCGAGTTGATGTAAGTTTTCCTTATTATCAGGTTATAAAGAATAAAATAATTCGGACGAGCTGCGATGGATCAGGACGCTTCGAAGCAGGCTTGCATCGGTTACGCTCCAACCGAGTTGGAGCTAAATCCCGTTCGAATCAGAGTCGCTGACCTGTTGAATTCGGTCGATGCCGTCGCTTTCCTCGATCACTTCGACGACCGGGTCGGGAACGAGTCGTTGCCAGTCGCCGCCGTCGACCATCCGGTCGCGGACTTCGGTTCCCTCCAACACGTCGCGGTTGAACATCGGGGACTGCCGAACCTCGACGCCCGCCTCCTCGAACAGACGGATCACGAGGGGGTTGTTCGAGTAGGCCACGTCGAAGTCGGGACTCATGCTCTGAACGTGGCTCACCCACACGGAGTTCCGGTCCAAGTCCTCGATGGGGACGGCGTACGTCACGAGGTCGTAATCGACGAGGGATTTGGTTATCATCATGATTCGTTCGCCAGCCGTGAACGGGTCGTGACGGCTGTGTGAGTCGCCCGCGCTTCCGATGCCGAGGACGAGTTCGTCGACCTCCTCGGCGATGGTATCGATCACGTTGTGGTGGCCGTTGTGGTAGGGTTGGAAGCGCCCAATGTAGAACCCGCGGGTCATGGTGAACCCGTCGTGTAGCGTTTTTATAAGGGTGACGAGTCGTCCGTCCGAGCGGTCCATCCTCGCCGAAAATCGGGTCGAACGGTTTCGAATCCGGTATTCGACGCCGGGAACGATATGGCTATATCCCTTCAATTCCACAGTTTGACGGCCTGAAATGGAGTGTGCGGGGTCGAGAGTAGGGAGAAAGTATATCAGTTCGCCAGCCATGTTTTCAACTACACAGAACGAATTCTATGAGTAACGACACCGAAGCTTCACCATCGGAGCAGGAAGCCGAGAAAGAGATGGACGTCGATAGCCTTGGGAGCGAGGTGGACGCCAAGGTCGCCGACGACATCTCCGAAGACGATCTGCTGGGTGGGTTGGAGATAGAAAGCACGGAAGAAGTCGAAATCCCCGACCGACTGGTCGATCAGGTCATCGGACAGGATCACGCCCGTGACATCATCCTCAAGGCGGCGAAACAGCGCCGTCACGTCATGATGATCGGGTCCCCCGGGACCGGGAAATCGATGCTGGCGAAGGCGATGAGCCAACTCCTCCCCAAGGAGGACTTGCAAGACGTCCTCGTCTATCACAACCCCGACGACGGGAACGAACCGAAGGTTCGGACGGTTCCCGCCGGAAAGGGCGAACAAATCATCGAGGCGCACAAGGAGGAGGCCCGAAAGCGCAACCAAATGCGCTCGTTTTTGATGTGGGTCATCATCGCCATCGTGGTGGGGTACGCGCTCCTCCTCGCCGGAAAGCCGCTCCTCGGAATCCTCGCGGCCGGTGTCATCTACCTCGCGTTCCGCTACGGGTCGCGTGGCTCCGACGCGATGATTCCGAACCTGTTGGTCAACAACAGCGACGTCACCAGCGCCCCCTTCGAGGACGCGACGGGTGCCCACGCGGGTGCCCTGCTCGGTGACGTGCGTCACGACCCGTTCCAGTCCGGTGGAATGGAGACGCCGAGCCACGACCGCGTCGAACCGGGTGCCATCCACAAGGCGAACAAGGGCGTGTTGTTCGTGGACGAGATCAACACGCTCGACATCCGCAGTCAGCAAAAGCTGATGACGGCGATTCAGGAGGGCGAGTTCTCCATCACCGGCCAGTCCGAGCGCTCCTCGGGCGCGATGGTTCACACCGAACCCGTCCCGACCGACTTCGTCATGGTCGCGGCGGGGAACCTCGACGCGATGGAGAACATGCACCCGGCACTCCGTTCGCGTATCAAGGGGTACGGGTACGAAGTCTACATGGACGACACCATCGACGACACGCCGGAGATGCGCCGCAAGTACGCGCGCTTCGTCGCTCAGGAAGTCGAAAAGGACGGTCGGCTTCCGCACTTCACGGACACGGCCGTCGAGGAGGTCATCCTCGAAGCCCAGCGCCGTGCGATGCGGAAAGACCACCTCACGCTGAAACTGCGTGACCTCGGTGGACTGGTCCGTGTCGCGGGCGACATCGCTCGCGCCGAGGACGCAGAGAACACCACGCGCGACCACGTGTTGCAGGCCAAACAGCGCTCGCGCTCCATCGAACAACAGATCGCGGACGACTACATCGAGCGCCGGAAGGACTATGACCTCACGGTCTCCGCCGGCGACGTGGTCGGTCGCGTGAACGGTCTGGCCGTCATGGGCGAGGACAGCGGTATCGTCATGCCCGTCATGGCCGAAGTCGCGCCGTCGCAGGGTCCCGGTCAGGTCATCGCCACCGGGAAACTGCAGGACATCGCCGAGGAGGCGGTCCAGAACGTCAGCGCCATCATCAAGAAGTTCAGTGACGAGGACATCTCGGAGAAGGACATCCACATCCAGTACGTGCAGGCGTACGAAGGTGTCCAGGGTGACTCCGCGTCGGTGACGATGGCCACGGCGGTCATCAGCGCGCTGGAGAACATCCCCATCGACCAGAGCATCGCCATGACCGGCTCCCTGTCGGTCCGCGGCGACGTGCTCCCGGTCGGCGGCGTCACGCACAAAATCGAGGCCGCCGCGAAGGCGGGCGTCGAGACGGTCATCATCCCGAAGGCCAACGAGCAGGACGTGATGATAGAAGAAGAGTACGAGGAGATGGTCGAAATCATCCCCGTCTCGCACATCAGCGAAGTCCTCGAAGTCGCGCTCACGGGAGAATCCGAGAAGGACAGCCTCATCAATCGGCTGAAGGACATCACCGGTCACGCCCTCGACCGCAAGGTCGGCGGCACCCAGCCCGGTAGCAGTCCGAGCCCGCAGTAAGCGTCGACGACGAGAATTCGTTTTTCCTTCGGTTTCAGCTCCCGAGCGGCGGCCATCCCTCCGGTCCCGCCGCCGCGGTAGATAGCTTTTCACTGCCGGCGTCCGAATTGGAACCCGAATGCCCTCGCCGAACTGGAACGCGTTCGCCGCCGTCACGCTCGTCGTCCTCCTCGTTCTGATCGCGCTCGCTCGCGCTTCGCAGGGGATGTTCGTCGGGGAGGACGAAACGGACGACGTGAAACCGTCTACCGACGGTTACGATTCGGTGGCTTCCGTCGATACGACCGGAACGCGCACGAACGGACGCGGGTTCGGTCACGGAAAACGGAGGGAACCCGCCGCGGACGAGGGTGCTTCGGGTGACGAGACGTCACGCACACGCGAATTCGGATCCGCGGTCCCGGCGGATTCCGATACACGCGACGACGAAACGGCGACTGCGAGCGTCGAACCCGCAACCGGGACCGTCGAAGTCGCCCACGAGGCGACCCCCGAATCCGCCGCGGAGGAGTTCACGCCCGGTATGCTGCTGGTCAACGTCGCGTTCAGCCAGGGGCTGTTCGGCCTGATCCTCCTCGTGGCGGCCGTACTCGCCGCGATACCTGCCGCCGCGCTCGGTCTCGGGAGCGTGACCGTCACCCAACTCGGCATCGGCATCGTCCTCGGCGTGGCGCTGTACGTCGGGAACGAACTCGGCCAGCGCGCCGCGGACGCGCTGGACATCGACTACGAGGACGGCCTTCGAGAACTCCTCACGCCCGACTCGCTCGGGGGGTGGGTCGTCCTGCTCGTCCTCGTCCTCCCGATAATCGCCGGGTTCGAGGAACTGCTGTTCCGTTCCTCGCTGGTCGGCGCCTTCGCCGTCGGGTTCGGCATCTCGCCGTGGTTCCTCGTCGTCGCCTCGTCGGTCGCCTTCGCGTCGGGCCACGGGGCGCAAGGCCCGGCGGGAATACTCGTCACCGGGACGCTCGGCGCGGTGCTCGCCAGCGCGTTCGTCCTGACGGGGAGTTTGCTCGTGGTCGTCGTCGCGCACTACCTCGTCAACGCGCTGGAGTTCGTCGTTCACGCCCACGGCGACCGGTTCACGTAGTCCTCGAAGACGGACGCCGCGCGGTCGTACGGGTCGGCGACGCGAACGTCGATGCCGAGGTCCGCGAACGTCTCGACCGCTCTCGTTTTACCGCCGGTGCGGAGGAAGTCGCGGTACTCCTCGGGCGACAGCGTGCCGTCGGTGAGTCGGTCGAAGACGACGGTGGCACCCACCACGCCGAGGACGTACTGGTAGAAGTGGTACGGTTCCCGCGCGTGACTGCCGGTGAGCCATCCAGAGGCGGTGTACTCGTCGGGGACGACCGGCGCATGGAACTCCTCGTGGAGATCGGCGTAGATGCCGTCGAGGCGCTCCGCGGTGAGGGTGCCACCACCTTCGACCACCTCGTAGGTTTCGTGCGTGAACGCGGACCACATTCCCGCTCCGAAGAAGTTGCCGCCGACGGTATCGAGGAGGCGGTCGAAGACGTGTTCTCGATACCGTCCGGTCTCGATGAGGTGCCGCGCGAGTAACAGTTCGTGAAGCAGGCTCGGAACCTCCTCGACGGGGCGCGGCGTGGTCGCGTACAGCGGTCGGCGCGCCTCGCGCAGATACGACGTGTTCATCGCGTGGCCGAGTTCGTGCGCCAAAACGAACAGGGACCGCACGTCGTCGTCGTAGTTCGCCAGCACGTACGCGCCGGTGTCGTACGACGACGGGCAGTACGCGACGATGTCGGAGCGTTTCTCCTCGGTTTCGTACACGTCGATTCGACCGTCGTCCAGAAATCCCGCCAAGCGGTTCCGGTACTCCTCGCCCAACGGTTCGACGGCAGCGAGGAGATGGTCGAGCGCCTCGTCGTACGGGATTTCTGGCCCCTCTCCGTCGGCGAGCGGGACGTCCGTGTCCCACGGGCATAGCTCTCCCACGCCGAGACGGTCACGACGGAGGCGGAGATACCGGTGGTACGGGCCGAGATTCGACCGGAGCGCATCGAGGAGCGCGTCGTGTGCGTCCGTCGGGAAGTCGATCCGAAGCCCCGTCTCGGGGTAGCTCTGTTTGTTGAACGTTCGGTCGCAAACGGAGTCGAAGTTCCGCACCGCCGCGCGGTTCGAGTGCGTCTTCACCTTCTCGGCGTACGCCGTCGCGATCGCGTGTTTGGACGCGATCAGTTCGCCGCGATACGCCTCGTACACGCGGCGTCTGAACTCCCTGTCCGTCGATGTGAGTTGTTTCGCCCGCCTGTTCCGAGTCACCGGAACGGACTCCCCGTCCGGGCCATCCACGGTCGGCGGTTCGAAGTCACGATTGACGAGCGCTCGGAACACTTCCTCGGGCACGTCGTGATTCAGCGTCGTGAGGGCCTCCTCGACTTCGGGCGAGCGAACGTGGCGGTCCATCCGTACGGCGTCGTCGAGATAGCGCCGGAACGCCGCGAGGTCGTCGTTCTCGCGCACGAACTCTTCGACTCGCTCGGGAGAGAACGACCGGAGCAGACGCCGAACCGCCGTCTTCGTCCGGTCGACGTCGTCCGACACCGACCGGAACTCGGCGCGCCGCTCCTCGCGGTCGGGGTCCCCAGTGTCCTCGTTGCATCGAAGTCGGACGTAGAGGCCGAGCCGTTGTTCCCGTCGAACGAGGGTTTCGAGGTCGGTGAGGATGTCGAGAAAGCCGTCCGCGCTCCTCGGGTCCCGCTCGCGGAGCGATCCGGCGAGCGATTCGGTTTCGGCGAGCGCGGCGCTCCACTCGTCCGGCGATTCGAAGATGTTCGAGAGGTCCCACTTGTACTCCTCTGCGATTTCGTCTCTGGTCGGTATCGAATTCATGATGTCCGTCGTGTGCGGTTGCTGTCGCTGATGGGTAGTCGAGCGGCGGTACGACCCGAAATCGGGCGTCGAATCAGAAGGAGGTGAAGCGGGTCATCGTGCTACCAAGTTAGAAAACTGTCGTTTACGAGGCGTAAAAAACGTACTGGTCGCTCGAACCGACGTGGTTCGTTTTCGGGAGCACGAGGTCGGGTCGGGGAAGGACGGAGTTCTTCCGGAGCACGGGGTCAGAGGAGCTACCGCTCTTCGCTGTCGAGCACGCGAATCTGGTCCCCGCGCACGGTGACCGGAATCGGGACGGTGGCCTCGTACAGTTCGACCGTCACCTGGTCTTTGCCCTCGTCGATGCGCTGGACCTGCGCTTTCTCGCCTTTGAACGGTCCGGCGATGAGTTCCACGATGTCGCCCTCCGCAATGCCTTCGACGTCCGGCGTCGGGGAGAGGAAGTGCTCCACTTCGGAGATGTTGCTCTCGCCGGGGACCATGCTCCGCGCGTGGGGAATCTCCTCCAAGACGCGGTTGATGACTCGGTGGTCGTCGGCCTCGACCATGACGTAACTCGTCAGCGAGTCGGGCGCGAGGACGGCGTGAATCTCCGGTTCCTCGCGGTTGATGATCATGTCCGCGACGGTGCGTTCCTGACTTGCCGTGGTCTTTACTGCGTAAATTGGCATATAGATTCACCTAGACGGGGGCGTTGGTGATGAAGCTCATGACGGCGAAAATCGTGAACCCGAGCAGTCCGACGAGCAAGATGCCGGCACCGGCGATCTGTGCGATCTTCGAGAACTCGTTCCACGACGGCGTACTCGCCAGTTTGAGTACGCGCATGTACGACGCGAGGTCTAGCTTGACGTCCATTGTTGGTGATGCTTGGCTATCCGGCTTTTTCTATCTTACTACAAAGAGACGGGAGAAGTGCTCGATTACTCGACGTAGTCGATGTCTTCTGCCTGCTGTTGTTTCGCCTGTGCCTGTTCGGCCTCGTTGCGGCCGTAAATCTGGGGCGACTGAACGCCCGTGACGACGATCATGGTGCGCATCGTGCCGTCGAGGCTCTCGTCGATGGAGGTCCCCCAGATGATGCGAGCGTCGGGGTCGATTCGGTCGTAAATCTGTTCGACCACGCCCTCGGCCTCCTCGATGGACATGTCGTTGCCACCGGTGACGTTGACGAGCGCGGACTTCGCGCCGCTGATGTCCACGTCGAGGAGGGGCGAGCGCATGGCGCTCTTCACGGAGTCCTGTGCCTTCTGGTCGGAGTCGCTCTCGCCGAGTCCGATCATGGCGACGCCACCCTTCTCCATGACGGTACGAACGTCGGCGAAGTCGAGGTTGACGAGGCCGGATTTCGTGATGAGTTCCGTGATACCCTTCACCGAGCGCATCAGAACCTCGTCGGCGACCTTGAACGCCTGTTTGACGGGGAGTTTGCCGACCGAGTCGAGCAGGCGGTCGTTCGGGACGACGATGACCGTGTCGCTCACGTCGCGCAGGCGTTCGAGTCCGGCCTCCGCGTTGGTGCGCCGGACCTCACCCTCCGCCGTGAACGGCGTCGTGACGATGGCGATGGTGAGCGCGCCGGCCTCGCGGGCCGCCTTGGCGACTACAGGGGCGCTTCCGGTGCCGGTGCCGCCGCCGAGTCCGGCGGTGACGAACACCATGTCCGAGCCCTGAATCGCGTCGTAAATCTCCTCCTGACTTTCGAGGGCGGCCTCCTCGCCGACTTGCGGGAGCGACCCCGCACCGCGTCCGCTCGTCTTCTGTTCTCCCATCAAAATCTTCGTGTCGGCCTCGATCTCGACGAGGTGCTGAACGTCCGTGTTCGCGGCGACCAGCGACGCCCCGTGAATTCCCTCCTCGGCCATTCGATTGACCGTGTTTCCGCCGCCACCGCCACACCCGACGACGGTGATGTTGGTTTGGAGTTCCTCGAGTACGTCCTGCAGTTCCTCGTCGGTCATCGTCCCCGACAGGCCGGTGTCCTGCGAGGCACCTCCGATTTCTGATTGTGGGGCACCCTGTTGTTGCCCTTCCGCCTCCTCAATAGCGTCTTCAACGATTGAATCCATCCTTGAAGCTTCTTTTACGAACGCACATTAATTATCTTTCCCCTCTAGTCGACGGTCGTCTGACTCATATCAAACCATCGTGAAAAAAAGTTATATGGTCGAGTCGTCCCGGCGGTTCACTCCACGGGGAAGACATGTGTCCGCTCCGTCCGGACCTTTTCCGGCGGAATCGTTCGCCCGTCGACGGTCACCGAAACCCCGGAGGACAGTTTGCCGAAGGCGGGTCCCTCGGACACGCCCAGCGTGCGCGCCTTTTCGGGGTCGAAGGTGACTTCGCGGACGACGACTTCGTCGTCCCGGCGCGCGACGGTTTCGTACTTCCGTTCGAGCAACGCGACCAGTTCGTCGAGAATCGCCTCATAGTCGGCCCGCGTACGGACCGACGCGCGCCCACACACCAGCGTGCCGCCTTCCTCGGTTTCGAACGCGACCGTCCGCTCGGAGACGACGTCGAAGACGCCCTCCCGGTCCACGCCCGCCGCCGCGGCGAGCAACTCCTCGGGGAACGCCCGAACGGAAAACCGCCACTCGTCCGGGTCCGACGGCACGTCGGCCGCCCGCTCGCCGAACCGGAGCCCCGAATCGACGGACGAGAGTTCGGATTCCATCTCCTCGGCGAGGGCGAGGGGGACCCCCGACACCTCCCGAACCCACGTCTCGCTCACGACGCGGTAGCCGAGGTCGGCGATGACGTCCGCGATGTCCCCCTCGTCGCCCTCACAGACGGCGTGGTTCGCCCCGCTTCGTTCGAAGGCCTGCCGAATCACGTCGGGGTGTGCCTCCGGAAGCCCCAGCGAGTCGAGGTTCCAGTCCGACGCGATGTGCCCCACCGCCCAGTCCGTCTCCTCGATGATCCGCTCGAAGCGCGGGGCGTAGTGACCCCCGCCGAACCCGACGAGTTGGCGCTCCCGGTGGGGCGAAACGCCGCGTAAGTCGAGGATGGCACGCGCGACGGCGCGGGCGGCCTCCGGGTCGTCCCACTGCTCGTCGTCGCTACCCAGTTCGACGAACATCGACGGAACGCCGACCTCGCTCGGCCCGTGATGGGTGCACTCCATTCCGACTTCGTACCCCTCGGGCGCGTGGTCGTGGAACGCCCGGAGCAACCGTGCGTGGGCGTTCGGACAGGCCTCGGCGAGAGACCTGTCCTCGCCGCCGTACTCGGCCGGACCGAAATTCCCCGTGAAGTGGGCGGTCAACAGCGGACCGGTGTCGCCCGAGTGACGCGAGGCGAACAGAAGCATGTCCGGGTCGGAAAACGCCCCGGCGACGTTCTCGATGTCGAGGTGGAGGGCGTCGAACTCCCGGAGTTCGAACCCGTCCGTCCGGTAGTACTCTCCGCCACCCTCGGCGTCCGGTCGCGTTTCGTCTTCGTGTGTACTCCACTCCGTCTCGGCGAGGAGGCACTCGCCGATGTGTTCGGAGGCGTAATCTGCCCTACTGACGACGACGGCAATCACGAACGGTTCTCCGTTCGGACGGCGAAAAAGTCCGTCGAATCCCGGAAACCGTTAAGAACCGGGACGAAGTGTGGACACGTATGAAGGTTCTCGTTCCGGTGGACGGTTCCGACTGCAGCATGCGGGCACTCGACTTCGCCATCGACTTCGCGAGGCGATACGACGCGGACCTCGACATCGTCCATTTCACCGACGTCCGGGGAGAGGACACGGACGCCCTGATGGACCGAGTGAATGCGGAACTCGACGAAACCGATATCGAGAGCGACCCCACCGTGGCGGTGGACATCCATCTGGCCAGTTTCAAGGCGTCGAACCGCATCGGCAGGAACATCATCTCGATGGTCGAAGAGGGCGACCACGATCACGTCATCATGGGTCATCATGGCACGGGACGGGTAGGTACGTTCGTCCTGGGCAGTGCGGCGAAAACGGTAGTGAAATCGGGAAGCGTGCCGGTGACGACGGTTCCGTGAACGGTCTCGCGGGAGTGGAAACACCTCCGGTTCCAGATAGAACCGCTTAATTAGACCGCTTTTGAAGATGCCCGTAGTATGAATCCGATACTCGCTACACCGATGGCGATTTTACCACGGGTGTGGGAAAACTCGTTACTACTCCTCTCATCGTTCCTGCTGCTGCTGTTGGGGGCGGAAGTGTTCACGAACGCGGTCGAATGGTTGGGCCACCATCTCGGCGTGAGCGAAAGCGCGACCGGCAGTATCCTCGCCGCCGTGGGAACCGCCCTCCCCGAGACGACGATTCCGATAATCGCCATCTTCGGGAGCGGTGGGGGTACGAAGGCCGCGGAGGAAGTCGGTGTGGGTGCGATTCTGGGTGCGCCCTTCATGCTCGCCACCATCGCCATGTTCCTCGTCGGAACGAGCGTCCTCTACTTCGGGACGCGACGGAGGTACGGGAAAGAGATGCATTTCAACAGTACGTCCACCCGCCGCGATCTCTCCTTTTTCCTCGTCGGCTACACCCTCGCGTTCGCCGCCGCGTTGATTCACAGCGACCTCATCTCCCACGGCATCGCCGCACTGCTCGTCCTGCTCTACCTGTTCTACCTCTACCGCTCGCTCAAGAGCGGCGAACTGGTCGAAGGCGAGGACTTGGAGGACCTCCACCTCGGATTGATGATAGAGGGCGTCATCTCCCGCTTCCCGGGCATGAACACGGACGAGAACCACTCGGGTAATCCGCATTCGATTCTCGTTGCGATTCAGACGCTCATCGCGCTCGGCTTCATCATCGGCGGAGCACAGGTGTTCGTCTCCCAGACCCAGTGGGTTTCGGAGGAGGTGCTCGGCATCCCGACGGCCATCGTCGCGCTCCTCATCGCGCCGCTCGCCACCGAACTCCCCGAGAAGTTCAACAGCATCATCTGGATATCCCGTGACAAGGACACGCTCGCGCTCGGTAACATCTCGGGGGCGATGGCGTTCCAAGGCACCCTCCCCGTCACTCTCGGAATCATGTTCACCTCGTGGGACCTCTCGTTCCAGTGGGGAACGTCCGGCTTCCTGAACGGCCTGTCGGCCATTCTCGCCATCATCAGCGGATGCGTACTCTACCTCCGCGCGCGCCGCGTCGACGGCGGAAACATGTCGCCGCGACCGTTCCTCATCGGCGGACTGTTCTACCTCATCTTCCTCGCGGTGGTCGTCTATCACGTCGCCGTTCTCGACGTCGGCGGCATCGCCGGTCACTGACCCCGCTCGTCGGATGGAATCGCTTACTTGACTGCCGCGGCAAGTACGGGATATGTCGCTTCCAGTCGCGGCCGCGGTGCGGCCGCTCGCTCTGTCGAAATCGTCGACGAAAGGGCTCTTGCTTCTCGCATCCTTCGGCTTTCTCCTCGTCGGAGCGGAGGTGTTCACCAACGGCGTGGAATGGCTCGGCCACCGCCTCGGCATCTCCGAGAGCGCGACCGGGAGCATCCTCGCCGCGATGGGAACCGCCCTCCCCGAGACGACGATTCCCGTCATCGCCATCCTGAAGGGCGGGTCGGCGGCGTCCGACATCGGCGTCGGCGCGATTCTCGGCGCGCCGTTCATGCTCGCCACCATCGCCATGTTCCTCGTCGGCGCGAGCGCCTACTACTTCGCCGACCGTCGCACGAACGACGCCAACTTGCAGTTCAACGAGGGCGCGACGACGCGCGACCTCTCCTTTTTCCTCGTCGGCTACACCCTCGCGTTCGCCGCCGCACTCGTCCCGGATGGGACCACCGTCGCGGGAGTTCCGATTCGGGTCGCCATCGCCGTCGTCCTCGTGGCCCTGTACGTCACGTATCTCTACCGCTCGCTCCGTGCGGGCAAACTGGCCGACAGCGACGACATGGACGACCTCCACATCGGAATCGCGATCGAAGGACTGGCCGAACGGGTCGGCATCGACACGGACGCCGACCATAGCTCCGACCCGCACCTCCTCCTCACGGCCCTCCAGACATTCATCGCGCTCGGATTCATCGTGTACGGTGCCCACCTGTTCGTGGACCAAGTGGAGTGGGTTTCGAGGGACGTCGGCATCCCGTACGCCATCGTCGCGCTCCTCATCGCCCCCGTGGCGACCGAACTCCCCGAGGCGTTCAACAGCGTCATCTGGTTGGCGCGCGACAAGGACACGCTCGCGCTCAACAACATCACGGGCGCGATGGCGTTCCAGGGCACCCTTCCCGTCACCCTCGGCATCCTGTTCACGCCGTGGGACCTCAGCCTCGCGTGGGGAACCGCCGGTTTCCTGAACGCCGTCTCCGTCCTCTTCGCCATCGTCGCCGGATGCATCGTCCTCTTCCGCGCACGCCACGTCGGCGAGGACGACTTCGACCCGACGCCCTTCCTCGGAAGTGGCCTGTTCTACGTTCTCTTCATCGGCCTCGCCGTCTACTTGCTCGGTGCCTGAGGACCCGTCGATTAAGTCCCCCCGCTCCCTTCTTCGGATATGGACGTATACGGACTCCTCGGCAACCCGGTGGGCCACTCGCTCTCTCCACCGATGCACGAGGCCGCCTACGACGAACTGGACATGGACGCCCGCTACGTCACCTTCGAACCCGAGGCCATCGGCCCGGCAATCGAGGGAGCGAACGCGCTCGGCGTGAGCGGGTTGAACGTCACGATTCCGTTCAAGGAGGGCTGCCTCTCGCATGTCGACCCCGACCCGCTCGCGGAACGCATCGGCGCGGTGAACACCGTCGGTTTCTCCGGACCCGACGGTTCCGTCCCGACGGGCCACAACACGGACGCCGAAGGGGCGCGTCGAGCGCTCGAACGACACGGCGTGTCCCGTGACGGAGCGTCGGCCGTCGTCGTCGGTGCGGGCGGCGCGGCACGGGCCATCGCCTTCATGCTGGCCGACGACGGCGCGACGGTGGAGATAGCCAATCGAACCGTTTCGCGAGCGGAGTCCCTCGCGGCGGACGTGAGCGGTGCGACGGCACACGGATTGGACGAACTCCCCGAACTCGTGTCGGCGGCCGACGTGCTAATCAACGCGACGAGCGTCGGGATGGAATCCGACGAGTCGCCCGTCCCCGCCGATGCGCTCCACGGTGACCTCGCGGTGATGGACGCGGTGTACCGCCCGCTCGAAACGCGACTGCTCCGCGAGGCGTCCGCGTGCGGCGCGACGACCGTCGACGGCGCGTGGATGCTTCTGTTTCAAGGGGTTGCCGCATTTGAACTATGGACCGAAACGGATGCACCGGTTGAGCGCATGGACGCCGCCTTGCGAAGACGCCTTTAAGTGAAGGGACTTTGTACTATCCCCCAATGGGGCTTATCACACGGCTGAAATCGTTGCTCGGTCTTGGCGATGAGCGGTCGAAATCGCGAGATCGTGACGGCGGAGTGACGATAGAGCGGGAACCGACCGAGACGAGAGCACAGCCCACGGTGGAATCGGAGAAAGCAGTGAAAATGACCGAGGACTCCTCGGAAACGGAGACGGAGACGAGCGTTTCGACGGAAGAACTCGTCGACGAGGGGGAACCGACGGATCACATCGAGGAAGCGGAACCCGACACGGCGGCGGAACCGGCCGAGGCGACGGGACCGAGCGCCGAGGCGGGACAACCCGCACAGACGGAGGCGACCGAACCGGAAGCGGAACCCGACGCGGAGTCGGAGGAAGCGGAGGAATCCGAAACCGAAGCCGAAGAACCGGAATCGGAGACGGAAACGGAGGTAGAACCGTCGGAGACGGAGGAAGCGGAAGCCGAAGAAACCGAGGCCGAAGCGGAAGCGGAGGAATCCGCCGGTGCCGATACCGACGCCCGACCGCTCGAAGACGTGAAGGGAATCGGTCCGGCCTACGCCGAACGACTCCGGAACGCTGGCGTCGAAAACACGGTCGAGTTGGCCGATGCCGACCCGGCGGAAATCGCCCGCGAGACCGACCTCTCGACGACGCGAATCGAAGGCTGGATGGATCGTGCGAAATCGATGTGACGAAGCGGACGTAGTCACCTCGCGGGCCTCGTTCCGCGAGGCGGCACGGGACGCGCCGCGCGGTGCGAGAATACCCGTCGAAGTCCGCGTGCGAGTCACAGACCCGTTTCGGGCGTATCGACGGGCGCGCGACGGCCCCGGCGGTTTCTATCTCGCGACGACCGGGGGCCAGTCGGGATGGGGCTATTTTGGCGTCGAACCGGCGAGCCGACTCCGGACGGACTCGGACGCCGAATCGAGCCTCGATGCTCTCTCGTCGGCACTCGCCGACGAGGAACTGGTCCGCGGTGACTGCGACGTTCCGTACCCGTGTGGGTTGTTCGGGTGGCTTTCGTACGATCTCGTCCGCGAACTGGAAACGCTGCCCGGGTCGGCGACGGACGACCGACATCTACCCCGCCTCCAGTTCGGCCTGTACGACTGCGTCGCCGCGTGGGAGGCGGGGTCGGAAGAAACGCTCCGTGTGACGGCGTGTTTGCGACTGGACGACCCCGACGAGACGTACGACGAGGCCCGAGAGACGGCGCTCTCGCTCGCCACGGCGGCTATCGAAGGCGACGGAACCATCGGCGCACCGCCGACCGACGAGCGGGGGCCGTTCGTCAGCAGTTGCGGCAAGGACGCGTTCGCGGAGCGCGTCCGACGCGTCAAGGAGTACATCCACGACGGCGATACGTTTCAGGCGAACATCTCACAGCGACTCGAAGCGCCCGCGAGCGTGCATCCGGTGGCGGCCTTCGACGCCTTGCGCCGGGTCAACCCCGCGCCCTACTCGGCGCTGTTGGAGTTCCCCGGTATCGATCTGGTGAGCGCAAGCCCGGAACTCCTGCTTGACGTGAACGGGGACCGCCTCAGGACGGAACCCATCGCCGGGACGCGGCCGCGCGGGTCGACGCCCGAGGAGGACGAGACGTTCGCGGCCCAACTGCAAGGGGACGACAAGGAGCGTGCGGAACACGCCATGCTGGTCGATTTGGAGCGAAACGACCTCGGCAAAATAGCCGAGTACGGAAGCGTCGAGGTGACGGACTACCGCCGCATCGACCGCTACTCCGAGGTGATGCACCTCGTCTCGGAGGTCACGGGTCGGCGACGACCCGACGTCTCCATCACGGACGCCGTCGCGGCGGTGTTCCCCGGCGGCACCATCACCGGCGCGCCGAAACCCCGGACGATGGAAATCATCGACGAACTGGAATCGGCGCGGCGCGGGCCGTACACCGGCAGCATCGGCGTTCTGGGCTTCGACGAACGCGCGACCCTGAACATCGTCATCCGAACCTTGGTCCGGCACGGCGAGGAGTACCACCTGCGCGTCGGTGCCGGAATCGTCCACGACTCGGTTCCCGAGGCCGAGTACGAGGAGACGCTGGCGAAGGGAAAGGCGCTCGTCAACGCCATCGACGAAGCGCTCGAACAGGGCGGCGAGTTCTCGGTCGAATAGTCGAAACTTACTGCTTTGCCTTCTCGGCGAACTTCTCGCGCACCTTGCGAATCTTCGGCTGCGCGTTCATCGTACAGTAGGCGTCGTTGGGGTTCTTCTCGTAGTAGTCCTGGTGGTAGCCTTCGGCCTCGTAGAACTCCGTGAGCGGTTCGACTTCGGTGACGATGGGGTCATCGAACGCGCCCTCCGACTCCAGACCGTCGATGTACGCCTCGGCGACGTCCTTCTGTTCGTCGTCGTGGTAGAAGATGGCCGAGCGATACTGACTGCCCACGTCGGGACCCTGCCGATTGAGCGTCGTCGGGTCGTGGATGGTGAAAAACACCTGCAGAAGTTCGTCGTAGCCGAGCGTCTCGGGGTCGTACTCCAACTGGACGACTTCCGCGTGCCCCGTCTCGCCGGAACAGACGGCCTCGTAGGTCGGGTTCTCGACCGAGCCACCGGCGTAGCCCGACGTGACGGACTCGACGCCGTCGAGTTCCTCGTACGCCGCTTCCAGACACCAGAAACAACCGCCTGCGAGCGTCGCTTTCTCTGTCATGGTTGACGGTTGGTCCGCGACGCGTTAAGACTCTGCGGTGGCGGACGGTTTTTCAGGGACTTTCGTCGGAGTGAACGGAACGAATGCGAACCGTAATACGCGTCGTCGGTCGATTTCGAGAGCGTCCCCTGCCGTGAAACGGCGTGCCACTCGTCGAGCACCTCGAAATCGTCGGCGACGGGAACGTCGGTCCGCCCGCCCTTTCGCGTCTCACGCTCACTTTCGTCCGCCGGAAACGGCGTCTTATCCGCGACCGAAGAACAGCCCGCAAACCCGACTGCACCGGCGGTCGCCAGAAACGTTCGTCGCGTCTGTCGCGTCATATCTCCGCTCAAGAAACCCGGCCATATTCTTATGGACAATTCAATCGAATCGATAGATGTTGCCAGAGAATACTGAATTCAGCCCGTAAAGCTACTTTTAAATCCGAAAGCTTGCCATCTCAAGCAATACATTTATATAGTTTAGGAGCTAACCTATAGTTAGCGGAGCGCCCTTGGCTCTGGTTCTATCGAAGGGCAACTCCGGTTCATTCCATCATGAGTACGAAAGTTCACGAAGACGACCAGAAGGCCGTAGCGCACTCGGAACGCACGCGAACGGAAAAGCTGAGGAACGAGAACGAGAAAACCGAAGGGCGGACGAGCGAACGCGAAGGAGAGCGGGAAGCGGAGCGAGCAGACCAGATGTGTCCCGAATGCGGTGGCTCCCTCGTCGCCGACTCGGAACACGCGGAGACCGTCTGTAGCCAGTGTGGCCTCGTCGTCGAAGCCGACGGTATCGACCACGGTCCCGAATGGCGGGCCTTCGATGCGAGCGAACGCGATTCGAAGTCCCGCGTCGGGATGCCGACGACGAAGATGATGCACGACAAGGGCCTGTCGAGCAACATCGGGTGGCAGGACAAGGACGCCTACGGGCGGTCGCTGAGTTCCCGCCAACGACAGAAGATGCAACGGCTTCGAACGTGGGACGAGCGCTTCCGCACCCGCGACAGCAAGGAGCGCAATCTCAAGCAGGCGCTGGGCGAAATCGACCGGATGGCGAGCGCGCTCGGCCTGCCGGACAACGTCCGGGAGATGGCCAGCGTCATCTACCGTCGCGCGCTGAACGAGGACCTCCTGCCGGGGCGCTCCATCGAGGGCGTTGCGACCGCCTCGCTGTACGCCGCGGCGCGACAGAGCGGCGTCCCCCGCACGATGGACGAACTGACCACCGTCAGCCGAATCGACGGCATGGAGTTCAAGCGCACCTACCGCTACATCGTGCGCGAACTCGGCCTCGGCGTCCAACCCGCCGACCCCGAGCAGTACCTCGCACGGTTCGAGAGCGAACTCGACCTCATCCCCGCGACCAAGCGCCGCGCCCACGACCTGCTCAAGACGGCGAAGGAGTCGGGCATCACGAGCGGGAAATCGCCCGTCGGACTCGCCGCCGCGGCGCTGTACGCCGCCGCGCTCCTCGAAGAGGAGAAACTCACGCAGGACGAGGTGAGCGAGGTGTCGGACGTGAGCACCGTCACGATTCGGAACCGCTACCACGACCTGCTGACCGCCGCGGACGAAGCGGACGCGCTCCCGCCGACGGCCGCAACCGACGAGGCGACGGCGTAATCGGTTCTTTTCATTCGAGACAGCGACGATGAGAGACATCTATCGCCGGCGAACGGGACGAAACGACATCACCGAATCCGTGCAAGTCGCGTTTGCTTCCTCGTGTTCGTCGCCGGCCGAACGTCGTTCAAATCCCCGACGGTCGGGCCGTTGACGATGGTCACGGTCCGTCCGTGACGGTCGATGCGAAAGGCGTCGGCGAACGGTCCCGCTTCGATGCGCCACGTGTTCGGCCCGACGCGGGTCGCGTTCCGTCCGCGAAGCAGGTCGCGGTACGCCCGCCGAAACTCCGTCGCGTCCCGCTTCGTCTCCCATTTGGTCCGCCAGACGTAGCCGCGCTGTTTCCCCCTGTGGTACGGCCAGAGTCGGTCGTTCGCCCACCCGTCGGACGGCGCGCTGGTGTAGTTGAACATGTCGAACTTCCCCTTGTCGGGGTCCGTGAACGTCCGCCAGTCGATGACGGGGTTACCCTCGGCCCGGCCCTGATACCAGAACATGGTGTAAATGCCGGTTTCGCCGACCGTCTGTGACCCGTTTTCGCCGCGCTTGCCGTACAGTTTCCAGCCGTTTCGTGCCTGTTCGCCGAGACGGAGCGGGGCGGGCGGGCCGGTTCGCTCTTCGGGGTGAATGACCGCAGCGGACGACTCCGGCGGGTTTCGATACCGCTTCGTCACCGCGTCCCACCCGCCGGAACCGAACAGCGAGGCGACGTACGCGGGACCGTCGGAGTACGGTTGAATCGTCGCGACTTGCATGCCGAGGTTGTAGTTCGGAAGCGTCCCGCCGCTGTACGGGGATCCGCTCGGTCCGATGTCCGGCTTCGGGACGCACTGCCACGACTTCCCACACCGGTTCGTGTATCGCTGTTCCACGTACATCGCCTCGCCTTCAGTCAGGCCGTCGTGGGCGCGTTGGGCGTCCATCGTCTTGGATTCGAACTCCGACGACGACAGGTCGACGTGCTGGTCCTGCATCGCGTGCGCGAGTTCGTGAATCAGCGTCGCGTTATCGATCCTGCGTTTCCCATCCGAGATGACGTAGACTCGGTCCTCGCCCGGCAGATAGAACCCGGCGACGCGCCGTTGATAGAGTTTCGTCTGCTGTCGGGCGGCGTCCGCCCGCTCGCCGGTGACGAACAACCCCTCCCAGACCTGATTTTCCCGCGCGCGCTGGGGCGGCGTGTACTCGTTCGCCGACCGACGTCGAACGAGGTCCCGATACTCGCTTCGCGACAACGACTGGACGTTCACCGAGCGGGTGAACTCCTCCCTTCGAATGAACTCGACGCGTGCCATCGCCCGTCCCTTGTACGCCTTCAACTCGGCGTCGGACAGTCCGTCGCGCTGGTTCACGTCGATGCTCTCGTTGTACCAGTAGCCGTTCTCCCAGCCGATGACGTCGGAACTCGGGTCCGGCGGATGGGCGTTGGCCTCGTTCGAACTGCCGTTGTTTCCCCCGGGGGCCACCATCACACCCACCGACGCGGAACAGACGAGTAAAACGACGATCGCCCCCACGAATCGCATACCGATGCCACGGGCTCCCGCGGCATAACGGTTGACCGTTGTATCACGACGAGTTTCCGGTCGAATTTGACCGGTGCGCCGTGAAGGCTGGCGGAACTCCGTTCGTGCCCCCGATTAGAGATAGTCGAACGCCCGTCGTCCGGCGTCGAACCCGGCGCGTTCGTGTGCCCACTCGAACGGCGCTTCGTCGCGGCGGTCGGAGAGAAACGAGACGATGTCGTCGGCGACGTTCTCGCCGTAGAGCGACGGCCCCGATCGCATTCGCTCGCGGAGCGAGTCGTTTCCGTGAACGTGTTCGACCATCCCCCGCACGAACGCGCCCGAAATCGGTGGGACGAGGAGGTTGGAGTTCGCCTCGAACACCGTCTCTGGCCGGTCGGTGTTGAATCGCGCGGTCAGACAGATCGCCTCGTCTATGTGGTTGAGTTCCTCCTGCATGCTCCCGGAATCGGTCAGTTCCGCGAAACACTGCCCGGATTCGAGGAACTCGTAGACGTGCGCGTGGCGTTTCCAGAGGCCGCTGAAGAGGAAGTTGTCGTTGTCGTCGGCGAGTCGAAGCAGTTTATCGCGCAGGCCATAGTTTTCGAGCGCGGCCTTGGTGGCGTTCAACTCCACGAAGTTGACGTTGTACCCCGTCTCGACGAGGCCGATGACCGCGTCAACGATGGCGCGAAAGCGGTCGGGAAGGAGGTTCGCCCGACGGTGGACGTCCACGCGGATCCAGTCGTCGCGGCGTTCGAGAATCGGATAGACGTCGAAGACGCTCTCGCCGTCGCCGCCCTTCTTCATCTCGATGGCGTCCACGACGGAGTTGCCCACGACCGGAATCCGCTCCCGACCGTGAACTTCCTCGGGGTAGCCCTCGCGGACGAGATGCTCGCGGTTCAACGCCGTCGGCGCGAAGTGGTAGGTCGACGCGGCGGACCCGACGAACGTGTCGTACTGCTCCGGGAACGGTTCCGTTCGGTTCAGTTCCCAGTCGGCGTGCCACTGCTCCTCGACGAACTCGGCGGGCGTCCCGTAGTTCTCGAACGGTGGAGCCATACCGCGGAGGCCGGCCTCGTTGTGGGCGACGCCGCTGTTGGTCGCGAACAGCCACGCCTGCGGGACGATTCCGGCGGCGAGCGTGTCCCCGTGGACGACCGGCAGGACGGTGGTGTCGGGATACGAGGAGGCCAGCGTGTCGGCGACGGACTCGATTCGGGTCATCAACTCGGCCGTCTTCTGCGTGAGACCGCCCCGAACGTTCAGGTCGACCGCGATGTGGTCCGCGAGGTCATACTCGTCGAGTCCGTGGCCGAGCAGGTCGTCGTAATGCTGGCCGGTGTGGAGGACGAAACACGGGAGATCCCGGTCGCGCGCCGCGGCGACGACGGGCGCCTGATTGTAGAAGTCGGGTTTCGTCGCGGTGACGACGGCCAGTACGAACTCCTCCCCCTCCATCTGTCGTGCGAGACGGTCGTCGTGTATCTCGACATCCATCGGGTGGTCCGCTCGTTTCCGACGGTTTATTTCTTGTCATCGCTATGAACACCGGTGCCAAGTTTCCCGGAAGGAGACAGAAAACCTAAGTTATCAATCCCGCTACTCGGTACCGTGGAACGAGATACCGCCCGCACAATCGTAATCGCCCTCCTCTGTATTCTCGCGATCGCGTTCGCCGCCGCGACGTTGAACTCCGCCGTGAGCGAAGACGGGTCCGGAACCGGTCTCGGTGGCGGTCCCGGCGGCGTCGGAAGCAGTCGGACGAACTCGTCGGCTCCGCAAGTCGCCGGTAACGGGGGTCCGTCGATGCCGTTCCAGATGCCGTGCTATCCCGTTCTGGATACGGCCCCCGCCATCCTGCTCATCCTCGGGGCGTTTTTGCTCCTCGTGGGGATCGCCTACCGGAAGGCGGGCGGCCTCGGCGCGTTCGCGGTAATCGGGCCGGTCGGAATCCCCGTGTTGCTCCTTCACGCGCTACTGACGGCCTGCACGGTGTCGCCCCTCCAAAGGGACGGCGGTCTGATGGGCGAGTTTAACCGGAGCGACCTTTCGCTCCCGCAGGGCGGTACCGGCGGCCTCGGCGACGGCGCGAAGACCATGTCCCCCTCGATTCTGATGTTCCTCGTCCTCGGCATCGCGCTCGTCGGGGCGGTGGTCCTCCTCGTTCGAAGTTCGAGCGGAAGCGAGGAGGACACACCGGAGGCGGACGCACTCGAAGAAAGCGAGGAGGACATCGCCGCCGTCGGGCGGGCGGCGGGCGAGGCGGCCGACCGAATCGAATCCGAATCGAGCGTCGAGAACGAGGTGTACCGGGCGTGGAGCGAGATGACTCAGTATCTACACGTCCCCTCGCCGGAGTCGAGTACGCCGGGCGAGTTCGCGGCCGCCGCCGTGGACGCCGGAATGGACCCCGAAGACGTGAGCGAACTGACGGGCGTCTTCGAGGAGGTCCGATACGGCGGCCACGAGGCGAACGACGAACACGAAGAGCGGGCGATAGCCGCGCTCCGCCGCATCGAGCGGACGTACGCGGGGGACGAATGAACGCCCGCTCGGCCGTCACGGCGATCGGCATCCTCGCCGTCGGAGGGGGATTGGCGATGGTGTTCGCGCCGGACTTGGCGTCGCTCTTCCCGCTCCGGGACCTGTTCGTGAAGTTCGTCGGCCTGCTGGCGTTCGTACAGGGACTCCGGGTCGTACAGGCGCGGCGACACACGGACGTCGAAGGGGCAGGAACGGGCGACCCGGAAACGAACGTGACGCTGCCGGTGCCCGGGCAGGAGTTCGACGACCGACTTCGAACCGTCCATTCGGGGCCGCGAAGACGACGATTTCGGTCGCGCAAGGCGGTCAGAGAACGACTCGAGGAGGCGCTGGTCGAGGCCATCGTCCAGCGCGAGGGGTGTTCCGACGACGGCGCGCGGACGCGCATCGAAACGGGCGAATGGACGGACGACCCCGAGGCCGCCGCGTTCGTGGCGGGGCACCCCTCCCCGCGCCGGTCGTGGCGACAGTGGTTCCGCCAGTCGTTCGGCAGCGAGACGGCGTTCCAATACCGCGCCCGAAAGACGGCGGACGCCGTCACCCGCTACATCGAGGAGGACCGATGAACGTCGTTCGTGAGACCAACCGGTGGCACGGGGTGAGCGCCATGGCGCTCCTCGCGGCTGGCGTCGGCGTCTTCACTGGGAGTCCGGTCACGCTCCTCGTCGGCGTGATCGGCGTCGCATTCGCGGCGTACTCCCGGACCGCCTCGCCGCCGACCGACTTCGAGTTGACGCGCGTCGTGAGCGACCCGGTTCTCGAACCGGGTGGCGAAACGACCGTGGAGGTGACGGTGGAAAACGTCGGCGAGACGACCGCGCCCGACCTCAGAATCGTGGACGGCGTGCCCGACGGACTCCGGGTGACCGGCGGGTCGCCCAGACTCGGAACGGCGCTTCGCCCCGGCAAACGGGACACCTTCAGCTACACCCTCGAAGCGATTCGCGGCGACCACGCCTTCGGTCCGGCGCAGGCCATCGCCCGCGACTTCAGCGGCGCGCTCGAACGCGAGTTCGAACTCGAAGACGAGACGACGATCACCTGCACCCCTCGGCTCCAATCGTCGGCCGACGACGTTCCGCTCCGCGAACAGACGATTCGTCACGTCGGGCGCGTGGCGACCCGTGAAGGTGGAACGGGCGTCGAATTCTTCGCCACCCGCGACTACCGACCGGGCGACCCGCTCTCCCGCATCGACTGGAAACGGAAGGCCCGCACGGGCGAACTGACGACCGTCGAGTTCCGCGAGGAGCGAACCGCGACCGTCGTCCTCCTCGTCGACGTTCGGGAGCAGGCGTACCTGACGACGGACGCGGAGGAACCCGGCGCGGTCGAACAATCCATTCGCGCCGCAGGGGACGCGTTCAGCGCCCTACTCGACAGCGGCGACCGGGTCGGCATCGCGGCGCTCGGCCCGGAGGAGGTATGGCTCGCGCCCGGCACCGGCGAAACCCACCGCGCGAAAGCGCGGCAACTCCTCTCGCACGCGAGCGCGTTCGGCCAAAACCCGCCCGAGGAGATGTTTTACTCCACCGTGAAACTGCGCTGGCTTCGACGACGAATCCCGAGCGAGGCGCAGGTGGTGTACTTCTCGCCGCTCTGCGACCGCTTCGCGCCGGACGTGGCGCGGCGGCTCGACGCCATGGGTCACGCCGTGACCGTCATCAGTCCGAACCCGACGACGGACGAGACCACGGGGAAACGACTCGCACGGGCGGAGCGGGCACAGCGAATCGGGACGCTCCGCGCCGGCGGAATTCGAGTCGTGGACTGGAACCCCGAGGAACCCCTCGGCGTGACGCTGGCGAAGATGAACAGGCGGTGGGCGCGATGAGCGGAACGGAGGTTCGAGACGGAACCATCGACCGCTCGCCGGCACGGGTGAGCCAACTGCTTGCCATCATCGCCGCGTCCGTCGCGGTCGGAGCGAGCGCGCTGTTCGGCGGCGTCGGCGCGCTCGGCGGCATCCTCGGACTCCTGTTCGTCGCTGCCGGCGTCGTTCGCGGCAGTCGCCGCCTCGTCACGGTCGGCAGTTTCGTCCTGTTGCTGGGAATTCTGGCCGGGAGCCTCGTCGCCGCGCCCCCGGAACTCCTGATTCCCGGCGCGATAGCCGCCGTCCTCGCGTGGGACTTCGGCGAACAGGCCATCAACGTCGGCGAGCAGTTGGGTCGGGAGGCGGACACCCAAACCCTCGAAGTCATGCACGCCGCGTCGAGCACGGTCATCGGCATCACGGCGGGCGGCGTCGGATACGGCATGTATTTAACTGGAAGCGGCGGCCAACCCGTGACCGCGCTGGTGTTCCTGTTGATCGCGGCACTGGCGCTCACGTCGGCGTTGCGGGCGTGAAACGCGAGAAAACGGGAACGTTCTCCCTCGCTATTCGACCGTCGGCACGGGAACGCTGTCCAGCACCGACTCGACGATTTCGTCCTTTCGCGCGTTGTTCACCTTCGCGTCCGGCGTGAGGACGACGCGGTGGGCCAGCACGGGGTAGGCGACGCGCTTGACGTCGTCGGGAGTGACGAAATCGCGGCCCTGCATGGCGGCGCGGGCGCGGGTCGCCTCGAACAGGCGCTGGGTCCCGCGCGGGGAGACGCCGACTTCGACGCGGCGGTCCTCGCGGGTTCCGCGGGCGATGGCGGCCATGTATTCGAGCAGGTCCTCCTCGACGCGAACCGTCTCGGGGACCGACTGGAGGTCCGTGACGAGTTGGTTGTCGAGGACGGTTTCGACGGACGGACTCTGGCTGTCGCGGGCCGAACGCCGTCGAAGGAGTTCGATTTCGCCGTCGAGTTCCGGATAGCCGAGGCTGGTCTTCACCGCGAAGCGGTCCACCTGCGCTTCGGGGAGCGGGAAGGTCCCCTCCTGCTCGACGGGGTTCTGCGTGGCGATGACGAAGAACGGCTTCGGCAGTTCGCGGGTGTCGCCGTCCACCGTCACCTGTCGTTCCTCCATCGCTTCGAGGAGCGCGGCCTGCGTCTTCGGCGGCGCGCGGTTGATTTCGTCGGCGAGGACGACGTTGGCGAAGATGGGACCCTCGTTGAACTCGAACTTGCGGTCCTGTTCGTTGAACACGTGCGTCCCCGTCACGTCGGCCGGGAGGAGGTCCGGGGTGAACTGCACGCGGCTAAACGAGAGACCGAGCGCGGAGGCGAAGCTCCGCGCGGTGAGCGTTTTTCCGGTTCCGGGTACGTCCTCCAGCAGCACGTGGCCTTGTGCCATGACGCCGAGGAGGACCGTTTCGAGGAATTCTCGGTCGGCAATGACGGCAGTTCCGATAGCATCGAGGACGGAATTTGCCTCGGTGTTCGCGTCTGTAACGTCCATGAAATATCAAGAGACGGCCATCGATTTTAATGTGGTGGTCATCTGGGTTTCCGTGACGAAAATCGAAACCCATAAACCGCAAAACGCGGTACTGGGAGATGAGCCGAGATAGCCTAGCCCGGCCAAGGCGGCAGATTCGAAATCTGCTGTCCTCACGGACACGGGAGTTCAAATCTCCCTCTCGGCGTTTCTCTCACGAGCAAATCGGCGAGCACCGCGTAGCGTGTGCTCGCCACGACGCGAGTGGGAGAACGTGCCGAGGGAATTTGAAGTAGACCGGACGCAGGCCCGCACAGCGAACGCGAGTGAGCGAGCAGGAACGTCCGGGCGTGGTTCAAATCTCCCTCTCAGCGTATTTTCACGGCGCGACGGTGACCAGTCGAGACGTTGCGAACGGAGGTGAGCAAACGTCGAGACCCGTCTCCGTGGTTGGAAAAGCGGTCAAGGAATTTGACGCGCGCCGACGTGGCTATTTCGCTTCACGGACCTCGATACCCGTGTATTCTACGCCGGAAAAACGAGAGACGTACCTCCCGTCAATGCCGTTCGGAGAGAATGGGGCGCGTGGCCTCCAGAACCTCGTCGGGGTCGATGTCGACATCGTCCCACGCCGGGAGGACGGCGTGGATTTCGTGGCCGTCCGGGGGTCGAACGGCCTCGGCGTACGTCTCGACCTGCGCCCGTTCGGCCGCCGAATCGTAGGTCAGTCCGTTGAACGCGGCGTCGGCGGCGTACTGCCGGACGAACCGTCGCGCGGTGTCGCGGTAGCGTTCGGGAAGCGTCTCGTACGCGGGCGTGACGCCGTGGTTCTCACAGACGCGGAAGAGGGCTGCGCCGACGCCTTCGCTCATCGAGGAGAGGCCGCCCGGTCCGGCCACGCCGCGGTGGTCGTGTTCGTAGCGCCCGAGGTCCACCTGCGCGCTTCCGTCGAATCCGGCGTGTTCGAACGCGCCGCCGAGGGTGCCGACCTCCAAGCCCCAGTCGCGTTCGACGCGCATGCCCGTGGCGAGGTCCGCGGTCATGCCGAACTCGCCCGCCAGCGCGTAGCGGAACGCGCCGAGGTAGTCGAGGATTCGCCCGTCGTCGGCGCGACGCAGGGTTCGGACCAGCGGCGCGTAGAACAGGCGGAACAGGCGACCGTAGAGGCGGTTCTCCTCGACGCGGGCGTAGTAGCCCTTCGTGAACGAAAAGCCGTCGTCGAGCGGTGCGAGAAGCCGCGGGACGATGGACGGATCGTAGGTCTTGGTGTCCGCGTCGTGGCAGACGACGAAGTCGGAGTCGGCCGCGGCGACGCCGAGCGCCAGCCACACGTCCCGTCCCTTACCTGCGGGTCCCGTGAGACCGCGGTCGTCCAACAGCGCCTCGCTTCGGGGGTTGGAACACCAGAGGAGGGAGAGGGGAAGGTCGAATCCCGAAAGCCAGTCGTGAACCGCGCCGACGGAGTCGGACGGCGCCCGGAGCGGGACGACGACGCGGTTCGGCGAGACGGTTTCCAGCGCCGACAGGACGCGGTCCGCCGTCCGTGACCCGAACTCCGCGTCGGTCATGGGGACGACGACGGCGGTACGGTCGGTCGGGGCGTCCGGAATCCGCCCGGTCAGGTCGTGGAGCGTCGTCACCTGCTCCTGCACGTACTCCATTGAGAGGGGCTTAGGAGAGGGGGAAGAAAAGTGGCGTGAAGTCGGCAGAAACGAACGATTTAATATCAATTTGATTCCAATAGTTGGAGGCAATGAAAGTCGAGACACTAACCGACGCCCTCCGAGACGCCGTGGGGGACGGGTTGCGAACGGTCGCCACGGGTGACACTGACGACGAATCGTTCAATATCGTCTACATGCGGGAGGATATCGGGGCGCTCTATTCCGAAGAGGAACGGGAAGAGATACTCCACGACCTCGTACTGGAAAACCTCGTCGAGGTCAGACAGGAGGGGCTGTTCGCGCCGTTGGGGGACCTCCAATTCACGAGTCGCGTGTTCGAATACGGCATCAACGTCGTCGGTTGGGACGAGAACGCCGGCGTGTTCATCGGCCTCGACCCCGACGAGACGTTGATTCCGACGACGATACGGACGTGCCGGTCGGTCTTCGACTGACGACTCAACTCGTCACCGCACCGGTCGGGAGGCGGTCGGTTCGGTGCAGTGCGAGCAACACCACCAGAATGGCGAACAGGCCGACCGCGAGCGTTCTGAAGATGGTGTCGAACGCGAACTGAGCGTCCAGCAACGTTCCGACGAGCGAACTTCCTCCCGCCTGTCCTATCATGGCGAGTCCGCTGTACATGGCGTAGGCGCTGGCCCTGTTTTCGTCCGGGAGGGAGTCGAGGAGGTACGTATCGAGCGCCGGAAACAGGCTGTGGATGACGTACCCGAGGACGAGGGAGATGCCGACGATGGCCGCGAGTCCTTGGGCGAGCGTCAGCGAGACGAGACAGACGATGAAGCCGCCGAGGATGGACAGCATGAGCGGGACGTGCGGAAGCCTGTCTGCGAGTCGGCCGGTCAACCAGAACGCCGGAACGCCCGCCGCGAACAGGACCGTCAACAGGGTGCGACCGGTTTCCAACGAGAGGCCCTTCGTCTGGCTGATGTAGCTCGGATACCAGTTGAACAGGCCGTTCCAGACGAGTCCGGTCGCACCGATGATGGCGACGCCGCTCAGGATGATGGGCCACTGACGGCGGAACGCCGTGAGGAAATCGCGGTCAGCGACGCCCGCCTCCGGCAGGTCTGTTCTGCGGGCGACGGCGAAGAACGCGACGGTCACGACGGCGGCGACGGCCGCGAGCAGTTCGAAAACGTTCCGCCACCCGACTATCGTCAACATCACGCCGACGAAGACGGGGGCGATGGCTGCCGCGAGTTGACTCGCCGTGCCGTGGATCCCGAGCGCTCGTCCGACGCGCTCGGGATACAGTTCGCTCACGAGCGGGTTCGCGGCGATGAAGTACACCGCGCTGGAGACGCCCATCGAGAACGCGCCGACCGCGAGGAGCGTGACGTTCGGCGCAAACGCGGTAAGGCCGGACGCGACGGTCAGTACGACGCCCGCACCGAGGACGACGTAGTGGCGTTCGATGCGGGTGAGGAGGTACCCCGTCGGAATGCGCGGAAGCGCGCTCCCGAGCCAGACGAGAGAGGCGACCAGCCCGATGGTGGCGTCACTGACGAGAAACTCGTGCTTGAGCGGTTCGAGCAACGGCGCGAACACCACACGAGCGAAGTTGACCAGAAAGACCATCGAGCTGAGTGATGCAAAGAGTCGGCCCCGGGACACACGGAGTGGTTTATCGAGGGGGGAGTCAAACCTTCCGAAACGGGCAAGGAGAAGGCCTACGGTGCGGTATTCGTTCGCATTTCCCAGAGGTTCGAGAAGGTGATGACCTCGACGCCGGAGGTCCCGTCGATGTACGCGAGGAGCTTCTCGTAGTCCGAAACGGACATCGTGTTGTTGCTTTTGAAGTCGTGGAAGTTCAGGATGCCGCAGTTTCGGTATTTGGCGACGTTATCGACCACGGTCTTCGAAATTTCCAAGTCTTCGCCGATGGTCCGGGGGAGAACGAGCGGGTCGAACCCGTGGACGCCGGTCGTGTTGGGGCTCCCCGACTGGTTCATACCGCCCATGTAGTGGTACTTCGAGACGACCCCGAGCGCCTCCCTGTCGAAGTTGTTTCCGGGGTAGACGATGAAGTTCGCACCACCGAAGTCGTGGTCGATGAGCCACTGTTTGTGTTTCTTGACGACTTCATCGAGTTTCGAGGCCGACGTCTCGGAGAAGGGGTACTGGGCGCTTCCGTGTGCGACCACTTCGTCACCCTTCGACTCCCGTTCCTTCAGATTTTTGAGGGACATGAACGCTTTCAGCTTCAACCCTTCGAGATGCGGTGGATGGGTGAGGACGGCGGGGAAGTCGTACTCGTCGTGAACCGGTGCGGCGTTGTCATAGTAGCTCCGTTTGCCGTCGTCCCAGCTGAGGATGACGTATCCCTTGTCGGGTTTCCGATGGAGGCGAACGTCGTCGACCCACACGTTCACGTCGTCTTCCGTCGCGTTGGTGGCCTGCAACATGATGCGGCCGATGCTGCTCAGGTCCGGTTCCTCCCCGTCGACCTTGTACACGCCGGGGCAGGTGCGGAACCATCCGACGTCGGGCGCTCGGTAGGAGATGTTCCGGAGTTCCAGTACGGCTCTGTTGCCGCTCATGTCTTCGAGATAGATGTAGAAGCCGATTTTCGAGGGCGTGGTCGTCCGGATCATGGCCGAAATGTCGCGATCGGTGAAATCCATCGGGTCGGCCAGCGACCGTTCGATGATGGCGTGGTGGCCGCTTTTACCCTCCAGTCGGAGGCTCTGTGACCCCGAGTATTTGACCTTCGTGTCGGGAGTCATCGACCCTCCGCGTGCCTCCCAGTTGGACGGGTCTTCGAACGTTTCGAAACTCGTCCCCGGCGAGGCGAACTTCTCCCTGCTGTTGTACTTCGTGTGGAGGGTCTGGTCCGGTTCTGCCGTCGTGGTTTCCGTGGTCATCGTGTCCGTCGCGGTATCGGTCGTCGCGTTCCCGGACGAGGATGTTTTCGTTCCCTCGGTCGTGTTCCCTCCGGTTTCATTGTCGGAACAACCGGCGAGGACCGCGGTGAGACTCGCACCTGTGAGACGGAGAAGATGGCGTCGGTGAATAGTATCCATTTGGCGGTGAGATATTTGAACAACCGAATTAAATGTCTGTTGGCCCGACGGCCGTAGGTATTAAAAGGAGAGGGGTCGATCTTTCGTAAATATCATCTCCCAGACCATTTACGTCGGTGCGTATATGTTACAGTATGATATCTGTTCACTCGATGCAATCAGTTCGAAGCGGTCTACGAAAGGGAGAAGTCGAGAAAGACACGTACGGTCGTCTCTCGTGTTCGAACTGCGGAGAGTCACTGAAGACGCGAAACGATCCGTCGGAAGTCTACTCGATTCGTTCGTGTCCGGACTGTGGCAGTTCGTGGAAGGACATATAGACAATATTTTGATATTTACTCGAAAACCGCGTCGAACGCGTTCGCTCCCATGGGGTCGTAGCGCCCCGCATCGAGGTTCTCCCGAACGTGGTTCGTCGCACTCGCACCGACGAGCGAACTCGTCACGCCGGGCGCGCTCCGCGCGAAGTTGATGGCACGTTGGGCCGCCGTCTCCCCGGCGAGTCGCTCCGCGACCTCCTCCGGCATCTCCGCCGCGAGATCTCCCTGCGCGATGCTCGCGCTCGTGACGACGTTCAACCCCGCTTCGTGGGCGAACCGGAGCGCGCTCTGTTTCCCGTTGGGGCCGTCCTGTGACTCGACGGTGAACGCGTCGGCCATGACGACGTTGAACGGGAGTTGAACGACGCGGAAGTGGGTCGCCGTGTTCTCGGCGGCTTTCGCGGCGCTCCGAGCGCGGGAGACGACCTCCCTGAGCGAGAGGTAGTCGTCGTGACCTTCCGGGACGCGGAAGGCGTTCCACGTCGCCACGCCGTAGTACCGAATGTCGCCCGCGGCGGCGCGCTCTTCGAGTCGGGTGAACGTCGCTTCGAGCCGGTCGTACACCTCCTCGGGCGAGTTCGAGTACAGTTGTGTCTCGGGGTTGTGGACGTAGTAGCAGTCGACCGTATCGAGTCCGAGATTGTCGAGCGACCGGTCGAGTTGGTCGTCGATGTAGTCGGGCGCGATACAGTGGCTTCCGCGAACGAGGTCGGCGGCGTCCACGAGGCCGGTGTCCACGAACTCCCGTTTGACGTACGTCCCCGGTTCTTCGGGTCGCTCGCCGTCGAACGGGACGAACCCGCCCTTTGTCGAGACGAAGACGGCATCACGGTCGACGTCGGCGTCGGCGAGCGCCTGCCCGACGACGCGCTCGCTCCGCTGGCACCGGTAGTTGACGGCCGTATCGATCATATTGATTCCCCCCTCGACCGCCGTCGTGATCGCCTCGTCGTACTCCTCGTCCACCTCGTCGGTGGGATCGCCGAGGTAGGTTCCCAGTCCGATCGAGGAGACGGCGAAATCGCCGAGTTGCCTGAAGTACGTCCGTCCGAAGTCGCCGCCGTGTTCGGTTCGATAGCCGTGTGTTCCCGCTTCGGTCGCCATGCCTGTGCTAGTCGGGAGAGCGATAAAAGGTCGTGGCATTCCCGTCCCGGTTTCGCTGGTTCCTGTAGATTTATCGGCCGCTCGTCCGCATCGACTGCATGGCTCGCGCACTGCTGGTCGGCGGAACCCGATTCATGGGACGACACACGGTCGAGGAACTGCTGGCACACGAGTACGAGGTGACGACGTTCACCCGCGGCGAATCCGGCAACCCGTTCGCCGACCGCGACGGCGTGACGCACTTCGAAGGAAACCGAAACGACCGCGAAGCGCTCGAAGCGGCCCGCGACGAGGTCGATCCGGACATCGTCATCGACTTCTGCGTCATGCACCCGCGACAGATAACGGCTGCCACCGAAATCTTCGCGGACGTGGACGCGTACGTCTACGTCTCCAGCGGCAGTGCCTACGCGGAAAACCGGATTCCGATGCGCGAGGACACCACGCTCCACGACTGTTCCCCCGAACAGGCCGACGACGAATCGATGGAGAGCTACGGCCCGCGAAAGGCCGAATGCGACCGAGTGTGCATCGCAGCGGCCGAAGAGGAGGACGTAAACGCGATGGTTTTCCGACCCATGCTCATCTACGGCCCCTACGACTACACCGAGCGATACGACTACTGGCTTCACCGCGTGGCCGAATACGACCGCGTGCTCGTCCCGGGCGACGGCGGGAGTCTCCTGCACCGGGCCTACGCGCTCGACGGTGCCCGCGCCCTCAGAACCGTGGCCGAACACGGGTCGCCCGGCGAGGCCTACAACTTCGCCGACCGCGAAACGATGTCCCTCGACGACTCCCTCGAACTCGCGGCCGACGCGCTCGACACCGAGGTCGAACTCGTCCACGCGAGCGAGCGCGAATTGGAACGGCACGGCGTGTCCCCCGCCGAGTTTCCGCTCTACACGCCCGCCCCGTTCCTCGTTTCGACCGAGAAACTCGCCGCGCTCGGGTGGGAATCGACGCCGCTGTCCGAAGCCGTCGCCAAAACAGTCGAGGAGCACCTCGAATCCGACCGTACGGGCGAGGAAATCGGCCCGGACCGCGGGACCGAGGAGGCGATCATCGCCGACCTGACGGACTGATACCCGCTATCGACTACCGAGCCCGAAACTCGAAGCCGTCCACGTCCCCCTTCTCGTCGCCGACCACGCTCGCGATACCCGCGCCGAACGAGTAGGCGATTCCCCGCGCCCCGAGGTTCAACCGTTGACGCAGCGGCTGGTTCGGTTCGAACTCACCCACCGATACCTCGGGCACGCCCAACCGCTCGGCAAGTCGGGCCTCCACGTCCTCGTGCGTGCCGAGTTCGTCCACGAGTCCGAGTCGGTGTGCCTCGTCGCCGAGGTACACCCGCGCCTCCGTTTCGCGGACCGTTTCGGGGTCGAGGTCGCGGCCCGCCGTCACGCGTTCGACGAAGTCGTCGTACATGCCGTCGATGATGCCTTGAAGGTAGTCGCGTTCGTCGCCGTCCAGTTCCTTCAGCGGGACGCCCGCGTCCTTGTACTTCCCCGCCGCGAGCCGTTCGTAGGAGAGGCCGACCCGGTCGGCCAGTTCGGCGGCGTTCACCCGCGACCCGATGACGCCGATGCTGCCGACGAGGCTGGCATCGCGGGCGAACAGTTCGTCACACCCGCTCGCGATCCAGTAGCCGCCGCTCGCACACACGTCCGTCGCGTATGCGACGGTCGGCCCGTCGAACCGTTCGGCGGCGAGGCGGATGTCCTCGCTTGGGACGACTTCGCCGCCGGGCGTGTTCAACCGCAACAGCAGTCCCTTCGCGTTGTCGTCGTCGTTCGCGCGGTCGATCTGTTCCACGATGTCGTCGGCGGGTGTTCCGCTCGCCGAGGGAAGCCCCCCGCCGGCGTCCCGCCGTATCGGCCCTTCCACGGCGACTTCTGCCACGTCGTACGACGGGAATCGCTGTGCGGCCACGCGGGCCGCGAACCGCGCCCCCATCACGCCCGCGAGCAACACGAGGAGCACCCCGAGCAGTTCCACGAGCGACGTGGGGAAGGAGAGAAACAGCCACCACGCGACCGCCACCGTTAGCACTGTTCCGACGAGAACGATTGCGAGCCGTTGCCCGCGGCCACTACTGTCGGCCGAGCGTCCGCTTGCCATACCCGTTATTGGGCGGGCGACGGCGTTAAAAGTTCGCTAGTAAAGGGTTCGCAGATTATAGCAGACCGGTCTTCTGGAGCTTCATGAGGTCCTCGGTGTCGAGGGTCTCTCCTTCCTTGAACTGCTGGTAGATCTCCTCGGCCTCGGCCTTGGCCTCCTCCCGCTCCTTTGCCTTCTCGGACTTGCGCTCCTTCTCCTCCTTCTTGTCGAGTTCGCGGAGGCGCTTCTGGACGCGGACAAAGTCCTCGTGGTGCTGGTCGGCCGCTTCCTGTGCTTCCACGAAGTTCTCGTGCATCTCGTCGGCGTCGTCACGGATGTCGTCGGCTTCGCGGTAGGCCTCGATCATCTTGTTGTGATGCTGCTGGGCCTGGTCCGCGAGTTCCGTGACCTTCTCGTGGTGGGTGCTCGCTTCGGCGCGAACTTCCTCCGCCTCCTCGACGAGTTCCTCGAGGTCGTCGCTCTGGTCGAGCTTTTCCTTTCGGTTCGTGTACTCGTCGCGCTTGGCCTCGATTTTCTCGATGAGTTCGCGCTCGTCTTCGGTGGAGAGAACTTCCGTCTGCTGTTTGAACTCAAGCTCTTCGATTTCCTTCTTGAGCTGCTCCAAATCCTTTCCCTCGTCCAGTTCGAGGTCTGACTTGCGCTCCTCGACGCGGTCGAACAGTTCGTTCGCTTCGGCGTTGAGTTCGTTACGCTTCTTTTTGTGTTCCTGAACCTGCTCGTTCAGGTTGTCTCGCTGTTCTCGGTGTTCCTGGGCTTCGTCCACCTTCTCACGCGTCTTCGCGTTCAGCTCGTCGCGTTTGGACGCGCGCTTGCTCGCTTGCTGATTCAGCTCGTTTCGTCGGTCTCGGAGCTGTCCCGCGAGTTTAATGAGTTCACCTTTCGACTTGTTCTGAAGATCCTCTTCTGTTACGCTTACCATTCTTAGTTAAACCTCGGTTCCTTCCGCTCCGGCGGATAAGAGCATCGCTACTCTACGATTGATACCAACCAGCCGATGACAATATTCCCATATCATTGGTTGACGCGCGGTGCTACCGTGACGCCGGAAGCGTTCAGGTATTACGAAGTATTCGACATAGCTATTTAAATGTTGTGCCCTCGAATTCCGTGGAAACGCTTAGCACACGCCCCCTACGCCGTGGAAACGGTTGACACACGCCTGCCCAGCCGTTTATAAATGGAAGGTGGCGCATGCAAGCGACCGTGACGGGAGAACGAATCCGAGTTCCGACAGTATCGGTCAAAACATGTCCAAGGAAGTCGCTACGGACGGTTTTCACTTTCACCCCACCCACGGGTCGATTTAACGTAGGACGCGAACGGAACTCCGGTATGATCGAAGCGCTCCGATGTACCTGCGAAGCCACCGGATGCGACCGCGAACTCGGCGAGTCTCAGTTCATGCTGACGATGGAGACGAGCGCCGGAACCCGCCACGCGTACGAGTGCGAATGCGGTGCGGTGACGGTTACGGTCACGCGATGACGACGTCGAAATGGCGACGCTGAAGTGTTCCCCGCGGAAACCCGACACCATGAAGGAGACGATTCACGCGCGCGGCCACGAGAACGTGTCCGGCCGCCACGCGAGCACGTTCGAAATCACGACGGACGATTTCCTCACGCCCGCGGGCGACTGCATCCTCGCCGTCGAGGCCGACCGCGCGCCCGCGGATTTCGACCCAGAATTCGTGGACGCCTGCCGTGACGAGGAGGCCACCATCACCGTGACCGTCGAGTCGGGCGACCACAGCGAAACCGTCACCGGCAGCGGACATCCCGACCTCGAATTCGACAGCGACCGAAGCATGGTCGGACGCACGAGCGACTACGTGGACGAACGAACGTTCGTCGTCGGTTGTGAGTTCGCCGCTGGAGGGTTCAACCGCGACCTCGTGAACGCGCTGGCGGACGGCATGGAGGCCCTGGTCACCGTCGAAGTCGAGTAACCGCTCGCCCGACGGCCCGATGGTTTTTATCCGATAGCGACCCGAGACCACTCCATGAGCGACGACCCGGAACCCGTCGAGAACATCAGCGGCGGGACGGAGGGCGGCGGTATGGCGGCGGAATTCACCCCCGCCGACGCCGAGACGCGCGCCGAGGAGGTCGTGGACCGACTCGGCGAACTGTACTGGCAGAAGAGCTACGGCGGGCAGGACGCCTTCACCTGCCTCGTCCGGACCATCCTCAGCCAGAACACGAGCGACGTGGCGAGCCAACCCGCACACGACGCGTTGGTCGAAAGATACGGCGGCGACGACCTCGCCGAACGCCTCGCGAAAGCCGACCACGGCGAACTGGCCGACACGATTCACGCCGCCGGACTGTACAACCAGAAGGCGACGGTGATAATCGAGTCGGCGGAGAGGGTCCTCGCGGAGTACGGCAGTGCGGCGGCGTTCGACGAGTTCGTCCGGGAGGGCGAACCGAGCGAGGTTCGAAACGAACTGTTAGAGATGAACGGCGTCGGACCGAAGACGGCCGACTGCGTTCTACTCTTCTCCGGCGGCCAGTCCGGGGTTTTCCCCGTGGATACGCACGTCCACCGAATCTATCGCAGGCTGGGTATCGCGCCGCCGGACGCCGATCACGAGGAAGTTCGAGAAGTGCTAGAGCGCGAGGTTCCGGCCGAAAAGTGCGGGTTCGGACACACGGCGAGCATTCAGTTCGGGCGCGAATACTGTTCCGCGAGAAAGCCCGCTTGTCTGGACGGGCCGGAGGCGTGTCCGATGGCGGATCTGTGCGAGCGGGTCGGGGTAGATGTGGAAACCGGTACGGTCGTCGATCCGGCGGAATCGGGACGGTGAAACCGGGTTTTAGCTGCCGACTGGTTCGGGTTTCTTCGAACCGAATTTACGTGATAGCCATCTCCCGATCATCGCCGCGATTGCCCCGGACACACCGACCATCACGGCAACGAACGCGATCAGTACGAACACGACGAGTACCTCCAAGGCTCCGAAAAATACGGGCTGGTCGAACTGTAAAATCGCACCGACCGTGGGGATCATATCCCACAAGATCGGAAGCGACCCGACTAATCCGGTTCGAAATCCGATACCCTTCGCCTCTTTCTTTCCGCCGAGGGTTACTACTCCGCCGAGCAGTCCCGTCCAGAACACGATGCCGAAGTCGAGCGTTCCGGGATATGGCGCGTTGAGGAGGACGTAAGCGGCCGAAATGAGTCCAGCAGGTAGTGCGTACGCCCACGGATGAGCCGTCACGAATTCACGAAGATTCCTCATCATCGGTTTGTTTGTGTACGATACATTCGTGAGTGCATATATGTGTTGACGAGCGAAACCAACTCCCTCCCGACAGCGAAAAATCGTCCGATTCCCTACTCCACGCCATACTCCCCGCTCGACACGTCCGCGACCCACATCGTCTTCTTGTTGACGAACTCGTGAATCCCGTGCTCGGAGAGTTCGCGCCCGTAGCCCGAATCCTTCACGCCGCCGAAGGGGAGTCGGGGATCGGATTTGACGAGTTCGTTGACGAACACCATGCCCGCCTCGATTTCGCGGGCGACCTCCTTCGCCTGCCGCTTGTCCTGGCTCCAGACGCTCGCGCCGAGGCCGTAGTGGGTGTCGTTCGCGCGGCGAACTGCTTCTTCGGTGTCCGAAACGCGGAACACGGACGCGACGGGGCCAAACAGTTCCTCGTCCGCCGCGGGGGTACCCTCAGGGATATCCGTCAGTATCGACGGCGGGTAGTACGCGCCCTCGCGGTCGAGGGGTTCGCCGCCGAGTTCGAGGGTCGCACCGGCGTCCACGCTCTCTTCGACCTGCTCGTGGAGGTCTTCCATGAGGTCCTCGCGGGCCTGCGGACCGATGTCGGTGTCCTCGTCCATCGGGTCGCCGATGGTCAGCGACTCCATCTCGTCCGTGAACGTGTCCATGAACTCGTCGTACACGTCGTCGTGGACGACGAAGCGTTTGGCCGCAATACAGGACTGCCCGTTGTTGATACAGCGAGCCTGCGCGCCCGTTTTCGCCGCGTCCTCGACGTCGGCATCGGGGAGGACGACGAACGGGTCGCTCCCCCCGAGTTCGAGGACGGATTTCTTGAGGTTACTCCCGGCCGTCTCGGCGACCGCACGGCCCGCGGGTTCGCTCCCCGTGAGCGTCACCGCCGCGAGACGGTCGTCCCCGAGGATGTCCTCCACGGTGTCCGACCCGACGAGCAGGCTGGTGAACGCGCCGTCGGGATACCCCGCCTCCTCGAACACCTCCTGGATCGCCATCGCGCACCCCGGCACGTTCGAGGCGTGTTTGAGCAGGCCGACGTTTCCGGCGGTGAGGTTCGGCGCGGCGAAGCGGAACACCTGCCAGAACGGGAAGTTCCACGGCATCACGGCGAGTACCGGCCCGAGCGGTTCGTAGGAGACGTAGGACTCCACCTCGGACTCCGTGCCGATGTGTTCGTCCTGCAGGAACTCGGCGGCGTGTTCGGCGTAGTAGTCACACACCCACGCGCACTTCTCGACTTCCGACGCCGCGGCATCGAGGGGTTTTCCCATCTCCGTCGTCATCGTCTCGGCGTACTCCTCCTTGTTGTCGCGGAGTACGTCCGCCGCGTTCCCGATGAGCCGTTGGCGCTCCTCGATGGGTTGCCGGTGCCACTCTTCGTAGGTGTCACTGGCGCGCTGAAGCTTCTCTTCGACCGCGCTCTCGTCGTGTTCGTCGAACGTCTCGACCACGTCCCCCGTCGCGGGATTGAGACTCTCCATACCTGTTCGTGACTGTCCCCACGTGCATGTACGCTGTGGCAAATCACGTGAACTAGTCACACGCTGAGCGGGAAGATTCGCTCGTTCGGGCGGTCGGTAACCGTCATTTTCGACGGAGGGAAGCGCTATAACGAGCCGTTTCCCCGCATACGCGCCGCATACTTATGCGGGACGCTACCGACCGTTCCCGTGACATGAATCGCCTGAGGTGCGGGGGAAGAGGAACGGAAGCGAACGGCACCCGGGGGCGTCGAGGATAATGGCGTCGCTCGAAATCTTCCTCGTCATCGGAGTGAGCCTGTTGCTCTCGCTCGTCCTGAGCGAAGTCATCGAACGACTCGGGGAACCGGGCTTTCTCGGGGAGATCCTCGCGGGAGTCATTCTCGGCCCGTCCGTCGCCATGCTCATCAGCAGCGTCTCCGAGAGCAGTCCGTTCATCCTCATCTCCACCATCGGCGGCCTGCTGCTCTTTTTCGACGTCGGCTACCAGCAGATCGATTTGAGCGACCTGCTCGCCGCGTTCCGTCCGGTGCTGATAATCGGTCTGTCGGGCGTCTTCCTGCCGTTCGTGGTCGGGTATATCATCGGAAGCTACTTCGGACAGGGGTTGGAATCGAGCCTCTACCTCGGCCTCATCCTCTCGGTGACGTCGGTCTCTATCGTCGTTCGAACCCTGCTGTCGCTCGACAAACTCGACACGCAGTACGGCCGCTGGATTCTCGGCGCGTCGGTGGTGGACGACGTGGTCGGACTGCTCGGTATCTCCATTCTTCCCCTGTTCTTCGTCAGCGGCGGTCTGATGGGAACCGTCTCGGCGCTCGGGTTGGCCGCGCTCTTCTTCGTCGCCGCGGCTATTTTCTACCGGTTCCTCCTCGACCCGGTGTCAGACCTGCTGTCGAAATCCCAAGTCGGCATGGCGGATTTCATCGGCATTCTGGGGCTGTTGTTCATCTTCGGCTACGCCTCCGACGCGGTGGACCTCTCGTACTTCATCGGCGCGCTGACCATCGGACTGGTCATTTCGACGAACAAGCGACTGGAGGGCAAGAAACTCCAGTCGAACGTGTACGGCATCGCCTATGGCGTGTTCATCCCGCTCTACTTCGTCGCCATCGGAGCCAGGATGAACCTCGCCGAGCTGACGGTCAACAACTTCATCCTCGTCTTCGCCGTCTTCGGCCTCCTCTCGAACTTCGTGGCCGGATACGTCGGCAACATCATCGCGGGCGGACCGCGAGAACACTCGCTGATAATCGGATGCGCCCTCATCCCTCGCTCCGAATCCGGCATCGCCATCGTCTCGCTCGGCGTCGCACAGGATATCGTGGGCAATCAAATCTTCGTGGCCTATCTGGTCGTCTTCGTCATCTCGGTGCTGCTAACGCCCTCGCTGTTGAAACGGGCGGTCGAACGGGCCGAGCGGAAGAAGGCGAAAAAGGGGAAGCAGAAGGGCGACGGAACGGACGCGAAAAGTTCGGGAACCTCGAAATCGACGGACACGAGCGGATAATCTCGCCTCCGCTATCGGTCGTCGCGGTTGCACCGCTCCGCTTCAGTCCTCGCGGTCGTACCGCTCCGCCGCGGTTTCGAAGGCCGCTTCGGCCCGTTCCGTGCTCCGCCGTCCCTCCGCCTCCGCCATCGCCTCCGGGTCGGGACGCACGTCGTCGTCGATTCGCGCCCACGAGTTGTGGACCTTCGCGTGACACCAGCGACAGAGGTACACCGTGATTTCGTGCGAGAGCGTCTCGCCACCACCGGCGTATGAGAGGTGGTGTTCTTCGAGGAGGGGTCGCTCGTCGGAATGGGCCATCCGCCGCTCTTCGAGGCCGCAGCGGACGCACTGACGGTCGTGATTTCGACACCGAAAATGCGGACAGTCGCGCCACGACCAGTCACCATCGGGGTCGGCGACGGGGCAGGCGAAGTCCTCCTCGCGGCGCTCGCGGGCGAACTCCGGGTCGTGTTGGGGATGGTCGAAGGCGTAGCGGCAGTTTCCCTCGTCGGTGAGATGGTCGCAGAGTCCGACGTGTTCGTACGGGTCGTCCACGCCGACGGCGGTACCCGTCGGTGTCTTCTCCATGCTGAAGTCGTAGCGGCGCGCTCGCACAAACGTTTTGTCTTCTTCCTGAGAAGTTCCCGACATGCGCGTCGTACACGAATCGGACGGACGGTCGGAGACGCTAGCGAGCGATGTCGAGACGGCGGATTCGTTCCTCTCGCAGGCCAAGGGACTCATGTTTCGACGGTCGGTCCCCGACGACTACGCCCTCGCGTTCCGGTTCGACGACGTCGCCGCCCGCGACGTTCACATGGTGTTCGTCCCGTTTCCGCTCGATGCGGTGTGGACGGCCGACGGCGAGGTACAGCAGGTAAAACGGCTGTCGGCGTGGACCGGATTGGGAAAGGCGAACGCGGACACGCTGTTCGAACTACCCGCGGGAAGCGCATCGGACGTCACGGTCGGCGATTCGGTTCGGTTGGTCGAATAGGGCTTTACTCGGCGTCTTGGAGCGGACTGAACCCGTCAACCGGCGTCACGGAGTAGTCGACGGTGAGCGTGTCCTTCGTGGCTCGAATCCGGCCGACGAAGGCCGAAATCTCCTCCAACGTCCCTTCGAGGACGAACAGTTCCATGCAGTGGTGGTCGCCGATGTGGTTGTGGAAGTTCGAGGCGACGAGGCCCTCGTGTTCGTGACGGAGGTGCATCATCCGCTCCTCGACGCTGGTCGTCTCGTAATCGAAGAGGACGGTGACGATGCTCATCAGTTCGCGGTCCTCGAGTCTGCGGTCCTCGAACTCGCCGAGGAGGTTTCTGCTGGCCTCGCGAACGACCTCGCTCCGGCCGGTGTAGCCGTGTTCGTCGGCGAACTGGTCGATTCTGGAGAGCAACTCGTCGGGCATGGAGACGCTGACGACGGTCATATAATAATCCAGAACCGGAACGCTATTAGAACCTTGTTATCAGTATTCGAAGGTTATTCGCTCGTTCTCGGGGTCCACCGTCACCTCGCCGCCGACCGGAATCGACGCGACGGGGGCGGTGTGGCCGAAATCGAGGTCGAAGACGATCGGTGCGTCCGGGTTGTACTCGGCGACCAGATCCGTGATGGCGTCGCGTTGGCGTTCGCGGTACGCCGCCCGTTCGTCCGGCGGTCGCACCTCCTCGTATGTCCGCGCCTTCGCCCGCCCGACGAGGACCGCGGAAAACCGAGAGAGGAGACCGCGTTCGCCCATCCCCATGAGCGCCCATCGAACGTCGAACTCGGTGGGCAGTTCCTCGGAGGTTTCGAGGAGCAAGACGGCACCGTCCAACTCCTCCGGGTCGGGCAGATAGCGACTCACCGACAACTGCTGGTCCACGACTTCCAGACAGCCGCCCCACGTTCGACCGGTGACGCGTTCGTCCGCACCCCGCCACCGCCATCCCGGATTTGGCTCCATTTCGCGGTGCCGGTCGAGGTTGTCCGGGTCCGCCCAGTCCAAATCCTCGTCGGTGAACCGGTTTGCGGGCCGGAGTTCGCCGAACGACTCCTCGAACAGCGCCCGTTCCAGATGCTCCACCGTGTAGTCGTGCATCGACCCCTGCATGGCGAACTCGGTGAAGAGGCACCCGCCGTAAAACGAGACGATACCCTCGTTCCAGAGGACCGTCTGGAGGTTCGTGTTGTCGCTCGTGCCGTAGAACCGCGTCGGGTTCTCTCGGAGCACGTCGGGGTCGAGGTGGGGCAAGATTCGAATCTGGTCCGCGCCGCCGATGATCGCGACGACGCCCCCGATATCGGGGTCCGAAAAGGCGTCCATCACGTCCCGTGCGCGTGCTTCGGGGTGGTCGTACAACCACTCGGGCGACTTCGTCGCCGTCGGAAACTCGACAGGATTCAACCCGAACTCCGATTCGAGGCGGTCGAGTCCCAGCCCGTAGACGTGCGGGAACAGGGACGCGTGGCTCGTTCCGGGTGCGACGACGGCGACGGAATCGCCGGGTTCGAGGGCCGGCGGGAGGACGAACTCGTGCATGGAAAACGCGTCGATAAAACGGATGATAGAGGTTTCGTCTCCGTTTCCCCGCCGCCAATGGTCCATTACCGGGGAATTTTCCCGGAAGCGCCCACCTAAATCGAACTTAACCGAATCATAACAAAGCCCCGTTCGGCCGTGGATGGGTGTATGTCGAACAGTTCCGTGGGTTGGTTCGAGAGGCGCGGGGAATGGCCGGCGCTCGCCCCGAACCGCGTTCAGCTGTTGGCCGTACTCGTCGCGGGGAAGATGCTCGATGCGGTGAGTACCATCGCCGTCCTTCACCTCCGGAGCGACGTGTTCGAATCGGTGTGGCTCACGCGAACGCTCATGGAGCAGTTCGGAACCGTCGCCGGGTCCCTCATCACCCTCGTGTTTGCGGTTATCGGCGTCGTGGCACTCGCCGAGAGCGGGTTGGTCATCGAGCGACTCCTCCCGGAGTCGTGGGCACCCGACGGCTATCCCGCCGCCTTCAGAACGACGACGTACCTCGCCGCGGGTGCGTGGTACGGGTTCATCGGCGTCCACAATCTCCTGTTCCTAGTCTGATATTATTTGGCAGCGTAATTCCTCCGGACTCTCCCCGTCGATGCCCGGAACACCAACACTAATATCGAGCGCCCGATGCTTCCGGATAATGAGCGAGACGAAAGACGAACTCGCGGGCGTGGTCGATCTGTTCGGAGCGCTGACACGCGATGAATTAGCCGAGGCGCTCGCCGAACTGGCGTTCAAGGAGGGGAAATCGGTGGACGAATCCGCGTTCGAAGCGGTCATCGAGGAGGGCGTCCGTGACTTCTATTTGGTCGAAGCTGATGCGAACGGCGAAACCGTCCTCGTTCCCGGACCGGTGGCGTTCCCCGCGCTTCCCGAGAACGCGGAGGACTTACCGCACATCATGGACGTTCCCGAACGAACCACCGACCGCGAACGATTGGGTGAGTGGGTATACGAGCGACTGGCGGACGAGGCACGGACGACCGACGAGGAGCGCGCTCGGTACCTCGTGGACGTGAGCTACGACCTCGAAGCGTGGGCACCGGTCGAGGCGAACGACGTGCGCGAACGACTGGACGAGTCGCTCGGCGACCGGGCAAATTAAGGCCGGAGGGAGCAACGAAAACACATGAACCTCGGTCGGGTGGCCGACCACGAACCACGGTTGGTCACGGACGAGAAGCGCGAAGCCGCCGTCCTCGTTCCGATTATCGCCCGCGACGACGGGCCCGCCCTCCTCTTTACGAAGCGGGCGGACCATCTCGGCGAACACCCCGGACAGATGAGTTTCGTCGGCGGCGGACGGGAACCCGGCGACGACGACCTCTGGGAGACGGCGGTTCGGGAAGCCCACGAAGAGATCGGCCTTCGACCGGACGAGGTCGAGCGAGTCGGCAGACTGGACGACATCCGCACGATAACGCAGTACTCGATAAGCCCCTTCGTCGTTCGGATACCGGACCGACGGTACGACCCCGACGAACGCGAGGTGGCGGAAATCGCCGTGCTCCCCGTTTCGGGACTGACGGATTTCAACAACTACGAGAACGAATACCGCGAGCACCCGCGTTACGGCGAGGTGGTCATCCACTACTTCCACGTCGACGGCTACACCGTCTGGGGTGCGACGGCCCGGATGCTGGTCCAACTGCTCGAACTGACGACGGACTGGCGCGCGCCGGAGAAGATAGACCGGTTCGTCGATACCGACCCGGATTTGGGGTAAGCCGGGCGGGCGTAGAAACCGTACGTAGATTGTCGGTATCCATACCGCCGAGGGGATGGGGGGAGAACGGGATACCATGTACGATACAATCGTCATCGGGGGCGGGATCGTCGGTGCCTCCGTCGCGTACCACCTCGCGCGGGAAGACGTGACGACGCTCCTCATCGACCGCCACGACCGCGGACGGGCGACCGACGCCGGGGCCGGAATCATCTCGCCGGCGACCAGCAGTCGAACCGCGTCGGACCGGTGGTTCGAGTTCGCGCTCGACGCCGAGGCCTACTACCCCGAACTGGTCGAGCGTCTGACCGACGAACAGGACGGCGAGACGGGGTACTCGCGGTGTGACCTCCTCTCGGTCGCGGTGGACGAGGACGAAGTTGGCGACTACGATGCCGCGTCGGAGCGAATCGCCGACCGGCGAGAACGCTACGGACAACCCGAACCGGGGACGACGGCGGAACTGACGGCCGAGGAGGCGCGGTCCCGGTTCCCCGCGCTCGCCGAAACCCGTCGGTGTCGGTCCTACGACGGGGCGGCGCGGGTGGACGCCCGGACGTTCACCGAGGCGCTCCTCCGCGCCGCGGAAGGCCACGGACTGACCGTCCGTGACGGGGACGTGACCGATATTCACCACGAAAACGGTGTGGTCACGGGTGCCGAAACCGCGGACGGCGACCGGCACGACGCGGAGGCGGTGGTCGTCGCGGGCGGTGCGTGGTCGCCCCGCTTCGCCGAGTCGCTCGGCGTCTCGATTCCGGTCGAACCCCAGCGCGGCCAGATCATCCACCTCGATTTGGGCGACACCGACACCACCTCGTGGCCCATCCTCAGCGCGTTCCACGGCCACTACATGGTCCCGTGGCCGGACAACCGCGTGGCGGTCGGGGCGAGCCGAGAGGTTGGATCCGGGTTCGAACCCCACACGACGGCCGAGGGCGTCCACGAAGTGCTCTGCGAAGCGCTCCGCGTCGCTCCGGGCCTCGCCGACGCGGAAATCCGCGAGGTTCGCGTCGGCCTCCGTCCGCGTTCGGCCGACCAACTGCCCGTTCTAGGGCCGGTTCCGACCGTCGACAGCGTCCATCTGGCGACCGGTCACGGCGCGACGGGACTACAACTCGGGCCGTACAGCGGCAAACTGGTCGCCGACGGCGTTCGAGGCGCATCCGTCGATATCGAGGCGTTCAGTGTGACGCGGTTCGAGTGAGTCGAAACGGGTCGTTTCATCGACCCGCCAGACGCCCTAAAACCGGTCGAGCGAGAACAGGTCGATATCGTGGCGACTCTCGCCGTCGATTGCGAGGTCCGCCAGAATCTCGCCGACGACGCTCGACAGTTTGAAGCCGTGACCCGAGAACCCGGCCCCGACGACGACCTGCGGGTGGTCGGGGAGGGTGTCGACGATGAAATGTTCGTCCGGGGAGTTGGTGAACAGGCACGTCTCCAAGCGCATCGTCGGCCCCGCCGCGTCGGGGAAGTAGCGTTCCGTGAAGTTCCGGAGGACGCGCTCGTCGGCAGGCGTCGGTTCGGCTACGTCGTCCGGGTCCACTTCCTCGTGGAAGTGGTTGTATTTTCCCACCTTGTATCCCGGCACGCCGTACTCGGGGAAGCCGTAGAAGTAGCCCTCCGCACACTCCATGGAGAACACGGGGAACGAATCGGGCTGAAATCGTTCGGGGCGGTCCGGCTGAAACCAGCCCAGCACCTGCCGCTCCGGGACCGCCTCCGTCTCCAGGGTCGGGAGCAGGTTCGCGGCCCACGCGCCCGCCGCGACGACCATCGTGTCGGCGGTGTAGCTGTCCGCTTCGGTTTCGACGCAGACGCCGCCGTCGGCGGTGGGTTCCCAGTCGAGGACGCCCTCCCGGGCGTGAATCTCCGCGCCGTGTCGGTGGGCCGCGTTCACGTGGGCGACGACGCACTGTTCGACGTGGAGAAACCCGCCGTCCGGTTCGACGACGGCGTCGAACCCGTCCGGCAGGTCGTAGCCCGGATAGCGCTCGCCGAGTTCCGCGCCCGAACACAGTTCGTGTGCCAACCCGTGTTTCTCGGCCGATTCGCGCGCTCCGCGGACTTTCTCGCTCCCCTCGGGTCCGGCGACGACGCATTCGGTTTTGTGGAGCAGGTCCGTCGGATGGCCCGCGTCCAACTCCTCCCACAGCTCGTAGGCGCGTTCGAGGAGGGGGACGTAGTCCGGGTGTTCGTAGTAGGCCTTCCGGATGATGCGGGTCAGGCCGTGAGACGACCCCATCGAATGCGGTATATCGTAGCGTTCGAGTCCCAAAACGTCCCGTCCGCGCTCGGCGAGGTGGGCCGCCGTCGCGCTCCCCATGCCGCCGACCCCGACGACGATGGTGTCGTACTCCGTCATTCGTTCCAATCGTGACCTCCGGTGGCAATGAACGTGAGGGTCGGGGAGGGAGATTGGGGGCGGTGGCTCCAGTCCGATCGGTCCGTCGTCGTCACAATCGGGTTCACGGAGTCGTTGTCCTAACCCCTCGATACGTCCGAAGAATAGCGCTTCCGTGGACCGATACAGATATATGCACGAGGTGAATATCCGGTGGAAACGGCCGCTCGACGGTCGTGATATCGTGACGGAACAGACCGACTACTTCGACGACAGAATCGCGGACGCGATCCTGCACGGTTCGCCATACGAGCGACTGCGCGTCCGACGGAACAGCCTCTTCGATCAACGCATCCCGACGAAATTAGCGTGGCAGAGCGCCATCCTCCTCGTCCTCTCGCTCGTCGCACCGATTACTCTCGGCTATTCGGGGGCGGTCGCGGCGCTGTTTCCGGGTGCGACGCCGCTCGCGTCCTCGCCGGTCATCCTGATGCCGGGCGTGCTCGCACTCGTCATCGAAACCGGGGCGGCGACGGGACACCTCGCAGTCGCTGCGACGCTCCTCTCTGGTGAATCGGACCTCAGCACGCGACGGATGCGCCAACTGCTGAGCGTCGAGGAGATGGCGTCGTTCTACGGCCTCATCGGCGGGGCGTTGCTCCTCGCGATAACGGTGACCTTCTTCCTCCTCGGCTACGCGGGGGTGGAGACGATTCAGCAGTACACGGCCACGGGAGCGCAGGGGCCGTTCGATGCCTCCGGAACGGGATTGAGCGTACTCGCCGTCTCCGCCGTCTCGTTCGTCGGCAGCGTCATGCTCTTCGCGGGAAGCCGTCTGCTCGACAGCCGAATGCGGTAGTCGCCGGGACAGAACGCTTACTGACGTTCACGGCGTATCGGTAACGGGGGAGTCGAGATGGGGAAGGACTCCGCGGACAAGCTATACGAAATCCTGTTGGACACGTCGCTCGAAGACGACGTGTATCGAGCGCTGGCGGACCGTACCCGCCGGTACGCCGTCTACACGCTGCTGGAGTGGAACCGGGTTTCGATGGACGAACTGGCCGACGTCCTCACCGGGTGGCTCCACGCGGGCGAGTATCGAATGGCGACCCCGACGGACCGCCAGCAGGTCGTCACGGAACTGCGACACGAACACGTCGAGATGCTGCGGAAAGCGGGACTGGCCAGCTACGATTCGAACGAGAACCGCCTCGTACTTCCCGAACTGTCGCGACCGGTGGACCGACTGCTTCGCTGGGCGCGAGCGAACGAATATTCCAACTAACGACCCGATACGACGCTACCGGAGGAGTTCGAATGGACCTTCGAGAAGCCATCGACGACGTACGGCGCAAACGGAAGACGCTCATCGTCTACAGCGACGACGCGACCGACATCGCCGACGAGTTCGAGAGCAAGAACGTCACCGTACAGTACAGGCGACTTCGGGGCGTCGGGCCGGACGAGTTCCTCGTCATCCGCGACGAAGACGGATTCGAGGGTGCGATCGGACTCACGGCGCTCCGGGAGTTTCTCACACCGCCGGTCCTCGTGCCGTGGAGCGACGAGTTCGACCCGTCGTCGTTCCGCGACCTCGTGGCGCTCCTCGACCGAACGCTGTTCACCTCCTTCGACAAACGGCAGATGCTAACGGCGAGTCGCGAGTTCGAGGACCGTGCGTGGCGCGTCGGCGACGGTACGCTCCACGTCGGATTTCAGTCGCTGTCGGCCTTTCGGGACCAGACGGAGGTCTACCGCCACCTCGCGAACGAGACGGACCTCGACATCCACATCTACGGGCGGGCGGACTGGGGTCCGCCGCGGATTCCGAACACGATGTTTCACGCCGAAACGTCGGGGGAAATCGGCGCGGTGTGGTTCATCGTCTACGACGGCGGGGGCGACGACCGGCAGAAATGCGCTTTGGTTGCCGAGGAACAGGGAGAAGGACGGTATTTCGGCTTCTGGACGTACGACGTCTCGACGGTCGATAGCCTCCGAACGCACCTCGAAGAGACGTACGGGTGACCGGACGGGACTCGTTCCGCGGACGAAGGACGAACACCGTTCGGATGGACGACGAGCAAAGCCGGTGTGGCAGTCCATTTAACCATCCGGCCGTGTTTCGGTAGCCAATGAGCTATCGAGATGCGGTCATGGGGGCGAAGTACGCCGGTGGGTCGAACGAGCAAGCGACCGCCCTTCACCAGCAACGGCTCGAAGCCGTCGTCGAGGGTGCAGGGTACTTCGACTTCGACGCGCCGCGGGGAATAGTCGTCCACGTCGTTCCGACCGGCGTCTACGACGACGGGTACGCCATCGACCTCGGGGAACACGGCGTGCTGCCCGAAGCGAACCCGTCGCGGCCGAAACAACTCCCCGTCCTCGGCCGCGACGGCGCTCACGGGTCGTGGACGGGCGACGGGTTCGGGGCGGCGGTCCGCGAGGACGGTCGCTGTACCGGCTACGCACACCTGTTCTCGAACGGCGTCGTGGAAGCCGTCTCGGCGATTCCGTTCGAGAGGGACGCGAAGAGCGCGGCGGACGAATCGCCGATGCTCGACGGTCGAACCCTCGAACTCGGTCTGACGCGGTGTGTCCGCCGATACCTGCGCGTACTCTCCTATCACCAGTGTACGGCCCCGGTTCACGTCACGCTGAGCGCTTTCGGCACGGAGGGCGTCCGGCTGGAAGCGGGGGGAACGGCGGACGACTCGGAAGCGATCGGAGAGTATGAGATTATTAATGAAGACATACTTGCCCCGTTCCCGGTCACGCTCGAAAACTTCGATGTGGACGTTCGGGAGGCGCTCGCCGACCCCATCGACGCGCTCTGGCGGGGTACCGGTCGCCCCGCCTCACCATTCGTTTCCGGCGATGAGTGGACGCTCCGGTCCGAGTTCTCCCGAATCAAGTGAGCGGATGTCGAGCGTCGGGGCGTCGTCCGGACCGACCCGACACGGTCATACTGTCCGACATATCTCGAAACCCGCCCATAATCACAACAAAATGAGTCAATAATTACGCCGGGACGACCGACTTCTTTTCCGCACTCCAGTCCCACATTGACGACACATTCTCCCGGATATCATTGCTGGAATGAACTTCGTAGGCCCGGCTTACCGCTTTCGACCGCTCGTATCAGGCACCCAATAACAATGGTTGGCTCAGTAAAAAAGATTCGACAGTTGCTCACATCCGCGGACTGCGGACGAGCGGCGAACCCACCAACGAATCACAAAACACATGACGAAAAAAAGCACCAACCAAGACTCGATAAAGCGACGACGGCTTCTCCAGGGCCTCGGTGCGACCGGCATCGCGGCGTTCGCCGGTTGCGCCGGTAGTCAGCAGGGCGGAGGCGGCGGCGGTGATGGCGGTGGCGGCGGGAAGTTGAACATGGCGCAGGTCAAAAGCCCGCTCGAATTCGACCCCATCGTTCTCAACGACGTGCCGTCCCAACAGGTATCGAGCCGCGTGTTCGATAGCTTGTACACGTACGACTCGGGTATCAAGGTCGTTCCGAAGATGGCGACGAGCATGCCGACGGTGAAGAACAACGGCAAGACGTACATCGTGGAGATGAAGAAGGGCCTCAAGTTCCAAAACGGGGACCCCGTCACGCCCGAAGACGTGAAATACTCGTTCGAGGCACCCGTCAAGGAGGAAACCGAGAACGCCTCGACGTTTTCGATGATCGGATCGATTTCCCCGATGGGGAAACGCAAGGTCAAGTTCGATTTGAAATACCCGTACGGACCGTTCATCAACTCCCTGACAGCGGGTATCGTCCCGAAGAGCGTCAGGGAGAAGAACAAACAGAAGTTCAACAAGCAGAACCCCATCGGTGCCGGGCCGTTCAAATTTGATGACTGGCAGGAGGGCAATTTCGCCAGGATATCGCGCTGGGACGACTACTGGGGCAAGCCGGAACCGAACCTCTCCGAGGTGAAGTTCGTCCCCGTCGAGGAACCCACGACCCGGTTGACGAGTTTACAAACCAACGAGAACGACGTCATCGAGGAGATCCCACCGAAGCTCTGGAAGCAGGTCCAGAACATGAACGATGCGTCCATCGAGGAGGTCCTCGGAATGGGCTACTTCTATCTCGCGTTCAACTGCAAGAACGGCCCGACGACCGATCCGAAGGTACGCGAGGCCATCGATTACTGCTTCGACATGGACCAAGCCGTGTCGAACTTCGTCGAACCGACGGGCGTTCGCCAGTACAGTCCGTTCCCGAAGCAGATAGCCGACAACTGGGGATTCCCGACGAAGAAGTGGAAGAACATCGCCCACGACAAGAACATCGACAAGGCGAAATCCATGTTGAACAGTTCGGACAAAGTTCCGAACAACTGGAACGCCAACATCATCGTTCCGCCGGACGACAAGCGCCAGCAACTCGGCGTCACCGTGGCGAACGGCCTGAAGGAGGCCGGCTACAACGCCAACGTGCAGCGCCTCGACTGGGGTGCCTTCCTCAACAAGTTCGTTTCGGGGAAGCCGAGCGACTACAACATGTACACGCTGGGATGGTCCGGCACCCCCGACCCCGACGCGTTCACGTACTACTTCTTCACGAAGGAGGCGCACGGGACGAACGACGGCACGTTCTACAACGGCATCAACGAGAAGATCGTGAAGGCGCGGAAGTCCGCGAACCACGCCAAGCGGAAGAAACTGTACACCACCGCAATCACGAAGATGCTGAACGACCGGGCACACCTCCCGGCGTACAACTTGAAGAACAGTTTCGGGGTGAAGAACAAAGTGAAGGGGTTCAAGGCGCATCCGGTGTCGAGTTTCGCCCTCTCGACGGACTACACCAACGTCTCCATGGGGACGCAGTAGCGCGGCACCCCCCTTCGATACGACCGATCGACAATACACATGGGAATCCTCCGCTACACGATACGACGCTTGTTACAGGCCATCCCCGTCCTCATCGGCATCGTCACGATAACGTTTCTGTTGACGAACGCGATTCCGGGCGACCCCGTTCAGATAATGCTCGGGCCGTCGCCGAGCGCACAGATGGTCGATCAAATACGTGCACAGTACGGACTCAACCAACCGCTTCCGGTCCGATACGTGAACTACCTCGCGTCGGTAGCGCAGGGGAACATGGGCCAGAGCATCTACTACGGCGTTCCCGTGACGACCAAAATCATGGAGCGCCTGCCGGTGACGCTCCTGCTCATGCTTTCGAGTTTCACGTTCGCCATCGTCGCGGCCGTTCCGCTCGGCATCATCTCCGCCAAACGACGCAACAAACCGACAGACCACGTGTCCCGGGTCGTCGCCCTCGCGGGCGTCAGCACGCCGTCGTTCTGGATCGGACTGATGCTCATCATCATCTTCGCGTACTACCTGAACTGGCTTCCGGCGACGGGGCTGGTTCTGCCGTGGGCGAGTCCGAGTTCGGTCGAGGGGGCGTCCTCGCGCACCGACGTGCTCTGGCAGACGTTCACGCATCTGTTGTTGCCGACGCTCTCGCTCGGGACGCTTCAGATGGCCGCCATCACGCGGATCGAACGGTCATCGATGTTGGAGGTCCTCCAACAGGAGTACGTGAAGTTGGCGCGCGCCTACGGCGTCGCGGAGCGCACCATCGTCAGAAAACACGCGTTTCGGAACGCACAACTGCCCGTCATCACGGTCGTCGGACTCCAACTCACGTCGGCGCTCGGCGGTGCCGTGCTGACCGAAACCGTGTTCAACATCAACGGGATGGGGCGACTCATCATCACGGCGATCAACAATCAGGATTATCCGCTGGTCATGGGGACGACGATATTCTTCGGCTTGACGTTCATCCTGGGCGTCGTCATCACCGATCTTTCGTACGCATACATCGACCCGCGAGTGACCTACGACGAGGTGGACTAAGATGGGAACAGGAGAAGCGAGTTCGACGGACGTTCGTAACGCGAGCAGGAATGAACAGGCCGACGAGGGCGGGAAAGTCGAGGCCCGCGTCGGTTGGCGATACACCCTCAGCCAGATACGCAAGGACACGACGGCGAGAATCGGGTTCTACACCATCGCCTTCATCCTCGCCCTTGCCGTGTTCGCGTGGATAGACGCGAAAATCTTCGATTACGCCATCGTCAGCAGTTTCTGGCACAACCCGGTGAACGACCCCGCGAACGCCAAAATCCTGCGTCCCCCGGCGTGGACGAGCAACACGTTCGGGCCGGGGCTGTGGAAGTACCCGCTCGGAACCGACCACCGCGGTCGCGACATCCTCGTCAGGCTCGTCTACGGCTCCCGAATCGCCATGCAAGTCGGCATCGTCTCGACCGGATTCGGACTGATCTGCGGGACGCTCGTCGGTGCCGTCGCGGGCTATCACGGCGGGTGGATAGACGACGTGCTGATGCGGTTCGCCGAGACGCTGTACGCGATTCCGTTCCTCGTGTTGGTCATCGCGTTCATGGCCGCGTTCGGCCGCGACCTGACGTTCGCAATGATCGGCGTGGGCATCACGACGATTCCGGTGTTCGCCCGCCTGATCCGGTCGCGGGTGGTCAGCGTCCGCGAGGAGGAGTACGTCGAGGCAGCCAAAGCGGCGGGCGTCCGTGACCGCAACATCATCCTCCGGCACGTGATTCCCAACAGTTTCGCGCCGGTCCTCGTGCAGGCGACGTTGCAGGTCGGCATCAGCATCCTCATCGTCGCTGGCCTCTCGTTCCTCGGATTCGGCGCACAACCCCCCACCCCGTCGTGGGGACAGATGCTGAACCAGTCGCGTGGCTACATGCTTCCCGACCCGTGGTTCAGCCTCTGGCCGGGACTCGCCATCCTCGTCACCGTGATGGGGTTCAACCTGCTCGGCGACGGCCTGCGCGACGCGCTCGACCCGCGAATCAAGAACTAACGAGACCACACCATGACTGATACACTGTTACACATCGACGACCTGAAAACCCAGTTCTTCACCGAGGAGGGCGTCGTCCGCGCGGTGGACGGCATCTCCTTCGACGTGAAGGAAGGCGAAATCGTCGGCCTCGTGGGAGAATCCGGGGCCGGAAAGAGCGTCGCCGCACAGAGCATCCTGCGTCTCATCGACCCGCCCGGCGAAATCGTGGGCGGCGAGGTTCGGTTCCGGGACGAGGTGCTGTTCGGACTCGAAGAGGGACCGAACGGCGAACTCCGGGAACGCGACGAGATGCTGTCGAACGAGGAGATGCGCCGCCGAATTCGCGGCCGCGAAATCGCCATCATCTTCCAAGACCCGATGGAGAGCCTGAATCCCGTGTTCACCGTTGGAAATCAACTTCGCGAGTTCATCAAGATCAACCGCGGGCTCTCGAAATCGGAGGCCAAGGAGGAGGCGATAGGGATGCTCCGCGAGGTCGGCATCCCGGAACCGGTGGAGCGTTACGACAACTATCCCCACCAGTTCTCGGGCGGGATGCGCCAGCGCGTCCTCATCGCCATGGCGCTCGCCTGCGAACCGAGCCTCATCATCGCGGACGAACCGACGACGGCGCTCGACGTGACCGTCGAGGGGCAAATCCTCTCGCTCGTGGACGAACTACAGGACAAGTACGACACGAGTTTCATCTGGGTCACACACGACATGGGCGTGGTCGCCGAACTCTGTGACCGCGTGAACGTGATGTACCTCGGCGAAATCGTCGAACAGGCGACCGCGGACGACCTGTTCTACGACACGAAACACCCCTACACCGAAGCGCTCTTGGACTCCATGCCGCGACCCGACCAGACCGTCGAGGAGTTGAATCCGATTCGGGGCGTCATGCCCGAGGCCATCGACCCGCCGCGTGGCTGTCGGTTCCACACGCGCTGTCCCGACGCCCGCGAAGTCTGTACGGAGGTCCACCCCGATTGCAGGGAGGTGGCGGACTCGGGCGAAGCATCGCACAGGGCGGCGTGCGTGAAACACGACGCCTTCGACGTTGGCTACGAGTTCAGCGACCCAATCGAGATACGGGCCGAGACCGGTATCACGGGCGACGTCGTCACCGACCCACAGGAGGGTGACTGACCGTGAGTGATTCGATGGCGGCGGGGACGGTGGCCGACGAGGATACGGAGATGGGCGAACCGCTCCTCGAAGTGAACGGCCTGACGAAGCACTTCAACGACAGCGGCGGCGTCCTGTCTGGAATGTTCGGGGAGAGCAAGCCGGTTCGTGCCGTCGAGGACGTCTCCTTTACCATTCGAAAGGGCGAAACGCTCGGCTTGGTCGGCGAGTCCGGGTGTGGCAAATCGACGCTCGCGCGGGCCATCCTCCGGCTGGTCGAACCGACCGGCGGGACGGTGTACTTCAAGGGCGAGAACCTGACCGAGTTGAGCGGCGAAAAGCTTCGGGCCCAGCGCAAGGACGCACAGATGATATTTCAGGACCCGCAGTCCTCGCTCGACCCGCGGATGAAGATCGGTCCCATCGTCGAGGAGCCGATGAAAGCACACGGGATGTACGACGCGGACGGGCGGGAAGAGCGAGCGCGCGAACTGCTCGGAAAGGTCGGCCTCGACCCGCAACACTACAACCGACATCCGCACGCCTTCTCCGGCGGCCAGCGCCAGCGGGTGAACCTCGCCCGCGCGCTGAGCGTGAACCCCGACTTCATCGTCTGTGACGAACCCGTCACCGCGCTCGACGTGTCGATTCAGGCGCAGGTGCTCAACACCATGCGGTCGCTTCAGGACGAGTTCGGCCTGACCTACCTGTTCATCGCCCACGACCTGAGCGTCATCCGCCACATCTCCGACCGCGTGGCGGTGATGTATCTCGGGCAACTGGTCGAACTCGCCGAAAAGGAGGAACTGTACGAGAATCCACAACACCCCTACACGCAGGCGTTGCTGGAGTCCATTCCGGTTCCCGACCCCCGATTGGAGGGGACTCGCGGCGTCCTCGAAGGCGACGTTCCGAGTCCCATCGAACCGCCGAGCGGGTGTCGGTTCCGAACCCGCTGTCCGAAACTCATCGCGCCGAAGGAGTACGACTTCTCCCGCGAGGAGTGGGAGAACACGCGGGCGTTCCTTCGGGAAGTTCAGCGCCGGTCGTTCGAACCGACGACGACGGACGACGTCGTAAACCGGTTCTTCGACGGTACCGAACCGCACGGGGAGGCGGGGAACGTCGTGAATGACGCCGCCGAACGAATCGTAGACGGCGACTGGGACGGCGCGACCGAACTGCTGAACGAGTCGTTCGCCGAGAAGAGCATCTGTGCGAGACAGGTACCCGACTACGAGGTTCCGACCGAACACGGAACCGCGCCGCACGACGCCGCCTGTCACCGCCACCGGGACGACGTTATCGACGGAACTCAACAGTAAGAGACGTTCAGCGGATCGAGACGGTCGTCTCGTCCCGCGGCCGTTCGTCCTCCGTGGCGAGATACGCGGCGACGGTGTACTCGCCGGGGTCGGCGGGACGTCGGGACCGTTCGTCGCTTCGCTCGAATCGCCCGTCCCACCGGACGGTCGTCCGCTTTTTCTCCCGCGCCCGGAAGTAGAACGCGTTCGGGCGGTTTCGGACGTAGTAGGCTTCGTCGCTCGCTTCGAGTTCGCCGTCCACTTCCCATCCCCAGAGGCGCTGTCGCGGCGTTTCGACGACGACGGGGAACGGGCTTCGGTTGGCGAACGTCACGGTGATGGGGATTTCGTCGCCGACGGTGTACCCTCCGTCGGGGACCGAGACGGAAACCGCGATGCTCCGTCGGGCGACCGACTGGGGGACGAGCGCCCTGAGCGCGCGTCCGAGGTAGTTGGCGCTCTCGTCGAAGCCGAACTGGTCGTCCGAATCGGATCGTGACATGGCTGTTGGTTATCACAATCCTTCCACCGTCGTGTCTTTTGTGGCTTGGTTTCAGCGGTCGAAAGCGCGGACGAAGCCGAAATTTGACGGCAACCCAGCGTTTATCCGCTTCGTCCTCATTTTCGGGATATGATCGATACGGGCGTTTTAGCGGCGTTCGTCCCGGCCGCGCTCGCGCTGAACGTCGCGCCGGGTCCCGACAGCATCTACACGCTGAAGCGGAGCATCAGCGACGGCCAAACCGCCGGGGTGATGGCCGCCGCCGGAACCTCGACGGGATGTCTCGTTCACACCACCGCCACCGTCCTCGGCCTCTCCGCCCTCCTCAAGGCGTCGGCGCTCGCGTTCACGGTCGTCAAGTTCGCCGGTGCGGCCTACCTCGTCTACCTCGGCGTGACGACGCTTCGGAACCGCGAGGAGTTCGAAATCGTTCCAGACGAGGAAGACCAGTCCCACGCCGAATCGTTCCGCCGGGCGTTCACCATCAACGTCCTGAACCCGAAGGTGGCCGTGTTCTTCCTCGCGTTCCTTCCCCAGTTCGTGGATTCGGGCGGGAGTTTCGGCTTCCAGGTTTTCACGCTCGGGGTCCTGTTCGGCTGTCTCGGCTTCTGCTATCAGGCGACGCTGGCCGTGTTCTCCAGTCGAGCGCGGCGAGTGATAACCGAGCGAAAGGCCGTTCGAGACTTCCTCCGTTACGCCAGCGCGAGCGTGCTGGTCGGGTTCGGCGTCAAACTCCTGCTGGAAAAGCGGGTCGCGCACTGACGGGGGAGTCCCCCAATCGTCCGCGCCGATGTAGACACCGTTTTCCGAGCGTGTCACCAATTCGGACCGATGACGCAGGTGATGGATGGCGTCCGTAGCGTGCGCGGCGAGCGCGTCCGTCTCGCCGCAGTGATTTGGGCGGTGTTGCTCGCACAGGTGCTCCTCTATCCCGGCGTTCCGGACCTCGTCGTCCACCTCGGGGCGGGCGAACAACTCGACGGCGGGACGTGGTTTCTCGTCGCCGAGTTCGCCGCGTTCGTGGCGTGTGCCGGGATTTGGGGTCACCTGAGCGACCGACTCGGAACGCGTGTACCGCTCGTCGTCTTCGGTGCGGTCGGAGCGTCCGCCGGGTACGCGGCGCTCGCGTTGGCACCGACGCTCGGCGTCCCGTTCGGCGGCGTGTTGGCCCTCCGCGTCCTCCAGGGTGCGGCGACCATCGCGGCCTTCTCGCTCTCCATGACGATGTTGATGGACCTCCGGGGCGGCCACGGGCGCAACATGGGCGCGGCCGGTATCGCCATCGGCCTCGGAACCGCGATGGGCGCGCCGATAGGCGGGCAACTGGCCGAGGTTCACCCGACGACGCCGCTCGCCGTCGCGAGCGTTCTCATGGTCGGAACGGCGGTGTTCGCGCGGTCGATACCCGACCGCGTGCCGTCTACGTCGCGAGAAAGCGTTTCTGCCGCACTGAAGCGCCTCCGCTCCCGCCCCGAACTGTCGATTCCGTACGCGTTCGGGTTCATCGACCGACTCACCGCAGGCTTTTTCGCGCTCGTCGGGACGCTCTACTTCCAGTCCGAGTTCGGCCTCGACCCGGGTGCAACGGGAATCATGCTTATGCTCTTTTTCGCCCCGTTCGCCCTGTTGCAGTACCCGATGGGGAAACTCTCCGACCGCATCGGCCGGTTCGTCCCCATCGTCGTCGGTTCCATCTGTTACGGCGTCACCATCGTCGCCGTGGGGCTCGCACCGTCGGTACCCCTCGCGGCCGTCGCCATGGTCGCGGTGGGCGTCGGCGGCGCGTTCGTCTCGCCCGCGACGATGGCGCTCGTGACCGACATCGCGGGAGAGGGCGACCGAGGGGTCGCCATGGCCGGGTTCAACGCCGCCGGAAGTCTCGGGTTCCTGACCGGGTTCCTCGTCGGCGGGGGCCTCGCCGACCGACTCGGATTCACGACGGCGTTCGCCGTCACCGGACTGCTCGAAATCGCCATTGCGCTGCTCGCTTTCCGCGCCGTGTACCGCCTCGGCGACCGAATCCGGCGGGATGCGACACGGGCAGAGGGATGAGTTCGAGGCACCCAAACGATTATTACCATCGCCGTTTTTAGGCTAGCCTAAAGAGCCATCTCGTCCGCGAGACGAAGGGGTTCGGTGAGAGACCATGTTCCGAGGAAACAGGACGAAACGAGCGCATGTGTGGGTGGGTCTGTACGCCGGTCTGGTCGGAACCCCCGACGACCGAACGGAAATCGAAGACGAACGACCCGTAGAGGGACGCGAACACGCCGAGGACTGGCGCGACCGTCCCGGGGACGAATGAGTGGACGATAACCGAGTCGGAAAAGAAGTGCGGTCGTTTTTCGGAACCGTCGTTAGTCCCAGCGGTGGCGGCCGTAGTCGTCGTGCCTGCGACCATGATCGCGGTCGTCGCGGCCGTCGTGATGGTGGCCTCCGTGACCGCCGTGGTGATCGTGACCCCGTCCGTCGCCGAACGTCACTTCCGCGATGCGCGTGTGGTACGGGTCACGCTCCTCGGCGGCGGGGTCGATGTCGATGTCCGGCGAATACTGGCTCACCGTCCAGAACGTCCCGGTGTGCGGATCCACCGAGATTCCGTTGTAGTCGCCCCATCGCATGACCTCCTCGCCTTCGCCGTAGTCGTAGTGCGATTTCCCTTCCTCGACGACGACGGAATCCTCCAGTTTGTTCCGTTCGTACCCCTCCGTTCGGCCCGCGACCGCCATGCTCGGGAAGGTGTCGGGACCGCTCACGTTGTGCGTGATGACGGTCGTGTCGTCGTCCGACTGGATGGTCGGAATGAAGTACGACGTGCCCGGTTCGCCGTACACGCCGCTCTGGACGACCTGCCGCGTCCGCGTGTCCACTTCGTACCACTTGATTGCGGCGACCGTCTCGCCGTCGCCGTTCCAGTCATAGGCGATGGTGTGGGCCGTCCACAGCGACCCGTCGTTATAATCGAGGTTCATCTGTCGCGTGCCGAGCGTGTCGATTCGCTTTTCGGAATCCGGTTGCTCGGCGGTCGGCGGGTACGAGAACTCCTCGACGGGAACGGTGTGACATTCGAGCGTCGGGTCGTCGAGCGGGTCGGTCAACTCCCACATCGTGAGCGCGCTCGCCGTCGGTTCCGGGAAGGTGGAATCCAGCAGGTAGAACGTACCGTGCCTGCCGCCGGAGAACGGTTGAAGCGCCGGTTGCAGGGTGAAGTCGTCCTGTTCGACGTTCGGGTTGTCCAAGTCGGTGAAGTGATTGCCGGTGGTGGTCCGACCGCGGTAGATGGCCTCCTTGTCGAGCGCCACCATCGTCACCGACACCGCGTCGCCGAAGAAGTTCTGTGCGAGGTAGATGGCGTCCCTGTCCAACCCGAGCGTCGGGTAATCCACGAGTCCCTCGTTGTCGAGCGGCGGAATCCGGTAGACGTTCCACTTCCCCTTCGGATTCGGCGTCTCGGAGACGGCGACGACCCACCATCCTCGCGGCGGCCGTTCGAGCGCTTCCTCCTCGGATTCTGCGCCATTCTCGCCCTCTTCACTGTCCTCTCCATCTTCGCCCTCTCCCGGTTCGCCGCCCGCGCGCTCTTCCATCTCCTCGCGGGTGACGAGTTCGCCGTCCTCGGTGATGCCGGGTTCGTACTGGACCGCGGCAACGACATACCGGTTTTCCCGTCGGTCGTACCGCGCCCGCGGGTCGAAGACGAACGGTTCGCCGTACGCGTACCCGCCCTCGGGTTCGTCGATGACCGGCGCGAAGATGTCGTTCAACTGGACCGAGAGCTCCTCGTGTCCGGACCGTTTGTCGAACACCGCGACCTGCGTGTTGACCGCGTGAATCACCTTGCCGTACCCCGCCGCGATCTGCGAGTCGGAGGGGACGCCGCCGCTCGTCTGCTCGGCGTTCACGCCGTCGTACTCGGTGAGAATCGACAGTTCATCGTCGTCGTCCCACCAGCCGTGTTTCTGGTCGTGTCGATGCCGTCCGTGCTGTCCGTGCGCCCGCGACGCTTCGATTTCCCGCTCGCTCGCCGGTTCCCCGGCCGCCGTCGATTGCCCCTTCATCTCCGTTCGCCCGGAACGGGACGCGATTCGCCCGAAGTTCACGGTTCCGCCGGAGTAGGTTCGCTCGAACGGTCCCTCCGCACAGTCCCCTTCTTCCGTCGTCTCCGCGGCGGAGCCTCCTCCCGACATCGCCACGCTTCCGATGCCGAGGCCCGCCAGTTGAATCGCCCGCCGTCGATTCAGTCGAAATCCGCCCTCTGTGGTGTTTGCTTCCGATTCTCGACCGCTGTTTTTGCCATCCATCGCGCATAATAAATTCTGTAGGAGAATTTTATATTTATTTATGTATTTTATATAAAAGAAGTTCGATACGGTACTGTATCTTAGGGAATGAAAGCGGTGAAATGGCCGAGTTGATTTCTGGGAATCGGAAATGAAACCGACGTACCGCTGGTGTTTTCGAAACGGTTTTAGTACACTTCCTTTCGACACCGGTTTCGGTGATTCGTTCGCCGTCGGGTGGATATCCGTCCACGCGTTCTGACCGCCCGTGAGCCGTCGAACCGCGTATTTGTCGTCCATCGGAGCAAAATCTATACATGTTTGTGGATATAAAATCTCATTTTCATACAAGATTACGCATAAACTTGCAGTTAATTCGGAGAGTTAATGAGGCTGAATTCGAGAGCTCAGGTATGGCTCAAAAGCGGAACGAGATGATTCGACGACGATTTCTCAAAGCGACCGGGACCACGCTCGGTGCCGGTTTGATGGGAACGGCGACCGGGAGTACGGATTCGGCTTCGGAAACGACGGACGACCCGGTCGACGTCAAGGTCTTCGTCATCGCGGCCTTCGAAGTCGCGAACCTGAAGAAGCGGGAAGGGGCGTCCGACGCACCCGGAGAGTTTCAGTTGTGGTATCGGAACTACGACCTCACCGATACCGTGGACGTTCCGGGAGCGTTCGCGCCGGTGTATCACAACGACGACGGCGTCGCCGGAACCGTCGTCGGAATCGGGAAGACGAACGCCGCTACCTCGTTGTCGTCGATACTCCGCTCGCCGAAGTTCGACTTCGAGAACACCTACTTCGTCACCGCGGGTATCGCCGGTTCGCCGCCGGACGTCGGAACGCTCGGGTCGGTGTTCGTGAGCGATGCGGTCGCCGATTGGGACCTGGTTCATCGGTGGTCGCGTGCCGACGGCGACGCCGACCCGTACGCCATGATGTTCCGCCCGAACCGGCCAGACCACGTCTACGAGTTGAACGGGAACCTCGTGAAGACCGCTCGGCGTCTCGGAGAACGCGCGACGCTGACGGATTCGGAACGGGCGAAGGAGTATCGGAAACTGTACCCACAGGAAACCGCCCAGTCCGAACCGTTCATCGGCGTCGGTACGACGATGTGTGGCGACACGTACTGGCACGGGTCCACGCTCTCCGACCAAGCGGGCTACATCGCGGAGGAGTACGGCGTGAGCACCTACGCGACGACGGAAATGGAGGATTTCGCTACTGCTCGCGTTCTCGATCGTTTCGGTCACTTGGACCGATACGTCAGCATTCGGAGCGTGTCGAACTTCGACCAACCGCACCCCTGTCAGTCGGTGCGGGAGAGCCTCGCCGCGGATTCCGGTGGTTTCCTTCCCAGCGTGACGAACGTGTATCGCGTCGGGTCGAGGCTGGTGGACGAAATCACCGAAAACTGGGACCGGTGGGAAACACGACGATACTGAACCCGGAACTCGAACTCACGACACAGCGACGAGGCCGATGCCGAGGGCGATGGAGACGACTGCGACGAGCGGAATCGCCATGGCGAAAAAACTAAGCGGGGAAGAACGTCGATCGTCGCGTCGGTGGAAAACTCCGCGAATCTCACTCCTTGGGTGCGTGGACGGTCAGCACCGGCACGTCGGCCAACCGCACGACGCGCTCGGTGACGCTGCCGAGCAGGTAGCGGTCGAGGCCGCGCCGCCCGTGCGTTCCCATGACGATGCAGTCCATGTCGTTCTCGTCGGCGTAGTCGAGAATCACGCGGTATGGATGCCCGCCAGTCACCACGTCGTCGGTGACGGCGACGTTTTCCTCCTCCGCCAGCTCTCGGACCCTCTCGACCGCCGCTTTCCCGCGCGTTTCGAGGTCGTTCAGGACGTTTCCCTCGTAGGCGTCGGGCCACATCGCGCCGATGTCGATGACGTAGAGCGCGTGAATCGTCGCGTCGAACTGGGCCGCCAGTTCGACGGCGTTCCGCGCCGCTTCCGTGGCCGATGCGCTGCCGTCCGTGGGAACGAGGATATCGTCGTACATCGGTGGGCAATACGGTGGGAAACGAGATAGTACCGCGGTTCGATAACCGCCTTCTGATAACCAACAACCATGCTTCGAAACCGCCGTTCACCACATCGCACGAAGCGTCGAGCGTTCGTCGGATACTGCGGGACTGTGTTCCCGCTCGGGGGCGTCGATGGCCGTCCGGGCATTCCGTCCGACGACCGTGGGTCGGGGTCGACTCCGAACGAGTGGAGACAATAAACCTATGTCCCGCGAGAAGTGAATTCAACGCGTGCAACGAATCGATATCGACGACGTGGAATCCGGAGGAATGGGTGACGCCGACCGTCGCGGGCTCTCGGACGCACTGGAGACGGAGGATATGTCTCTCAACCACTACGCGCTCGAACCGGGCGAGGCCTTCTCGGGCGGACTTCACACACACCTCGATCAGGAGGAAGTCTTCTACATCGTGGAGGGAACCGCGACGTTCGAGATCAAACCCGAGGCGGACGCCGAAAGCGAGACCGTCGAGGTGGGTAGCGGGGAAGCAATCCGGTTCCCGGCGGGAGAGTATCAGCAGGGTCGCAACGAATCAGACGACGACGTGGTCGCACTCGCGCTCGGTGCGCCACGTGACTCGACCGACGTACGCGTCGCACAGCCCTGTCCGGAGTGTGAGAGTGACGTTCTCGCGTTCAATATGGGCGACGACGGGATTTACCTCGAATGTCCCGACTGTGGGACGACCGTCGAGATGTAACTTCACGAGGGCACTTTTTGGCACGGTTCGAGCGTGTCGTTCCGTGCAGACCATTCAAAGAATACGTCCTTCGGACTCACGAAGCCGCTACTCTCGGAGCAGGTGCGGGTAGTTGACGATGACGCCGTCCGCGCCCGCTTCCGCGAGTTGCTCGGCCTGATACCACGTATCGATAGTGTAGACGTTGACCTCGCGCCCTTCGTCGTGAGCGACCTGCACGAGGTCGATGTCCGCGAACTGCGGGTCGTCGAGGTAGTAGGCGTCGTTGAAAAACGGCGACCCCTTCACCATGTTGTACGGGGGATTGACCGCCTCGCAGTCGTACTCGCGCACGATGTCGAGGCCGCGCTCGATGGAGTCCCAGAGCAGGTAGCCGACGGGCATCTCCGGGTCGAGTTCGCGGACGGTGGCGATGGCCGCCTCGTAGAACGAGGAGACGAGGATGTCGTTTTCGTACTCGTCGGCGATGTCGAGCGCCTTCTCCGTGAACGACCGCCAGCGGTCCTTTCCGGCCTCCAGTTCCGAACCGGAGAGGTCCGTCGAGGACTGTGCCTCCGCCGAACCGGGGTTCTTGAACTCGATGTTCACGCCGACGTGGTCCGGGATGGCTTCGAGCGCTTCCGAGAGGAACGGTATCGTTTCTCCGCTTCCGAGGACGTTCGCGTTCCGCACCGTCTCGCAGTCGTTCTCCCAGACGTACCCGTGCTCGTCGGTGAGGCCGCGGGTACCGCCGTCGCGCGCGCCGAGTTTCTCGTCGTGGAAGACGACGATTTCGCCGCCCGCACACGGCATGATGTCGAGTTCTATCATGTCCGCCGTCCGGGAGGCCGCCTCGAACGCCCGGAGGGTGTTCTCCGGATACATCCCCTTGTACCCGCGATGGGCGACGTACGTGACCCCGTCCTCGTCGTTTCCCCCGTCGTGGCCGCGGTCGTCGTCCGCACCCTGACCCTCGTCTGTCTCGTCATCGGAACACTCCTGTGCGGTTCCGACTCCGGCTAACGCGGTGCTCGCGACGGCCGCACCGGTTCCAACGAACGTTCGCCGATTCAACGTCTGGAGTCGTTCTGACACCATATTTCGACATACTTCGGCCAGTACTATAGTATTTATAATAGGAAGCTAGATTGATTCAAAGTTCTATATATGGAAAACATAGTCTCGATTCGACACTGAACGGCGTCCGATCTGTCGAAACGAGGAATCGAGTGGCACGGCCGACCCGTCACCATGCCGCTCACGCGGTCGTCAGTAGCCGACCCGTTCCGACGACCCGACGGACCAGTCCGTAGCCGAGAAGCGACGCCACCAGATAGAGTGCGACCATCGCGTGCGTGAACTGTGTCGGGCTCCCGATGGCGAGTTTCGCGACGGTGTTCGCGGGCGCTTCGGGAAGCAGGTACGTCCCGCTGAAGACGACCAGCATCGCCATCGAGAACTGGAACTGGGCCTGTTTTCTATCGCGGAACCGCAACGCAAGTATCGCTCCGAGCGCGACTATGGTTATCGAGAAGGCGGTTACGAGGACCACGATTTCGAGTGGGTTGGCGACGCTCGTTCCGTTGAACGAGAGGAGGACCAACCACGCCGCGGCCTGCACCGGCGCGAGGATTCCCATCGCCAGCAGTTTGCCGTCCACGATGTCGATGCCCGTCAGCGGCGTCACCCGGAGCAGTTCGAGGGTCCCGCGGTCGTACTCCTCGGCGATGGTGTCCACGGCGACGCTCCCGCTGATGAACACGGGCAGGAACATCAACAGCGGGATGAGCACCGTGTAGGTGAACCCGAAGTACGGACTCGCACCCTTCTCCGGCGGCGGCGCGACGACGGACCGTTCGAGTCGCGCCGATAATTGCGTCCGCTGGTGACGTTCCAGTTCGTCGAGCACCTCCTTTATCCGGGTCACGACTAACGTCGTCTGTATGTTGCCATCCGGGGCGATAGCGGTCACGTCGAGGCGTCCGTTCGCGGTGCGCTCGACGTGGAGGACCGCTTGCACCTCCCCGGAACGGAAATCATCCATCGCGCCGCGCTGGGTCCGGTACCGAACCCCTTTCCACGCATCGTCGGAGGCGAGAACCGGAGCGAGTTCGTCGCTCGCGTCGCCCGTCACGCCGAAGGAGACGACGACGTTGTCGGAGGCGGACCCGGGGTCGTACATCGACACCAATCCGACCGCGAGGAACGACGAGAACGCCGCGATGAGCAGTTGAATCAGTATCGCCAACACGATGGTCTTCTCGCTCCTGAGCGACGCCAACTCCCGTCGTGCGACGGTGAGACGCCTATCCAAGGGCGTTCACCACCGTTAGGTTGTAGGCGGCGTGAACTAACGTCGTGACGACCAGCGTCCAGACGTACCAGGTTCGGTCCTTGCCGGCACCGTAGGCCGTGATGGTCGCCGTAACCGAGTGAAGCGCGAGCGGCGCGAACAGCAGCCCCAGCAGGACGAGCGGCGACGCGTCCACGCCGAGGCCGGTGGCGGCACCGAACGCCGCCCGCCCGAGTTCGAGGTTCGGAAGTCCGACCAACTGGGCGATGGCAGTCAGTTTCTCGCCCGCGAAGAAGCCGAGTCCGGAGAGCAGACCGAGGGTACCAACCGTCCGAAGCGAGCGGTCGAACCGCTCGTGGGCGAATCCGGCGTAGACGTGGACGCTCTTTGCGACTTCCTCGATGAACGCGATGGCGAGGAGCAACACCGGAATCGAGAGTTCCACGGGAAGCGCGAAGAGGAGGGCCACGGCGAGGAGTTCCGCGACGAAGACGAACGGAATCGAGAACGCGCTGACCTTCGCGACGCTCCACTTTCCGCGTAGTTGGCCGTCGAGGGCGTCGAGCGCCTTCAGCGTCACCGGTCGTTGGGTGAACATGTCCTCCTCGCGGTAGACGCCGGCGCCGAGCGCGAACAACGCGCCCCCGGTGAGAAACAGCGGCAGCGTCGAGAAGGCGTACTGACCGAGCGCGACCGGTTCGCCCTGCAACACGCGGACCACCAGCGACAGGGGCGAAATGGCCGCTATCGGATGCACGTCGGTGAACACGGACGGCACGAAGGCGTAGGAGGTGAGGAAGACGCTGAGCGACACCGTGACAAAGGTGAGTTCCTTGAACGAGCGGGCGAACATCGCGCCGACGAACGCGCTGGCGAGGAACAACAGCGCGATGGGAATCACCGCCGAGACGGCCGTCACTACCGCGCTTGCGGTGGCCAACGGTTCGGTGCCGATGTGGGGCGTGAATTGGACGATTCCGACCGCCGTCACCGTGGCGATGGCGACCATGCCGACGAGATACGGCAGGGTTTTACCGACGATGATGTCGCCGCGGGACACCGGCGAGACGAGAAGTAGTTCGCCACGGTCGTTGATGCGCTCCTCGATGACGCTGCTGGCGTAGGCCTGAATCACGAAGTTCATCGGCAAGATGAACGCGAACGCGAGGATCAGCGACTCGAACGGGAACGGCGGCGAGATGTCCGACGGCGTTCCCCGTCGTTCGTTATCGACGAAGATGGACGACCCGGAACCGACCGACGGGGCCGCGACCGAACCGCTGCCCGACCCACCGGAAGCGCTTTCTCCGGTTCCGCTGCCGCCGCCCGTTCCGGTACCGCCGCTTCCGCCGCCGAGGCGCATCTCTCCCGCCGTCGTGGTTCGAGTGGTGATCTTCCCGCTTGAATCCGTTCCCGTACCTGTTCCCGACCCGGCGAAGCCGCCCGTGTCGTTTTGTGCCACGTAGCGGAGCGTGACGTTCACCGGGAACGCGGCGGCGCTGTCCGGTTCCTCGGCTATCCGCCGGTCGTTGTAACGTTCGACCGTCGTCCGCAGTTCCGCGAGCGCCGCTTTGCCTTTGGGAGAGTCCTTGTAACGCATCGTGTTCGCTGGACACCCCGAAATTCCGGAGTTCGGGCAGATGAACAGGTCGAACGCGCCCGAGTCGTAGTTCGCCGCGGTCGGTTCGACGGCCACGAACGTCCGGTCGAAAGCGACCGGGGCGTGGTACCGGCTGTTCTCGCTGACGCCGACGCGGTAGATGCCGTCGTCCACGGTGTTCCCCCGACTGGCGACCATGGGCGTCAGCACGCCGACGAAGAGGAGAACGACGGCGACGAGAACTAGCGTCCGGCGGTCGAACTGCCCCGCGTTTCTGCTCACCTCCCAGCGTGCGATTCGAAGCGTCTTGCGGCGTTTCACGGACGGCCCTCCACGTCCGGCGCGTCGGTCGCCAAATCGAGGAAGATGTCCTCCAAACTGGGCGTGTGCGTCTCGATGTCCACGACACTCCCACCGGACGCTTCGGCGAGTTCGCGCGTTTCGGCCACGGCGTCCATGCTCCCCACGACGCGACGATAGGTTCCGTTCTCCCGAACCGCATCCGCGACCTCGACCGTCGTGGAGACGTGGTACTCGGTTCGTCCGTACTCTTCGCGGAGGTCCTCGACGCTCCCGCCCGCGACGATTCGACCGTTGTTCATCACGACGATTCGATCACAGATGCTCTCGACGTGAAACAGGTTGTGCGCGCTGAAGACGACCGTCTTCCCCGAATCGCTCAACTCCCGCGTGAACTCGATGATGTAGTTCGTCGTGAGCGGGTCCAACCCGCTCGCCGGTTCGTCGTAAATCAACACGTCCGGGTCGTTGACCAACGAGCGGGCGATGGCGACCTTCCGCCGCATTCCCTTGGACATATCGCCCAGTCGTCGCTCGCGGTGGTCGAGTTCGAGGCGGTCCAGCGTATGATGAATCCGCTCGGTAGCGGTGGCGGGCGGTACGTCGTAGAGGTCGGCGAAGAAGGACAGATACGAGAGCGGCGTCATGTCCTCGTACAGCGGCGATTCCTCGGGGAGAAACCCCAGCTGAGTCCGCATTTCGACGTCCTGCGCGTCGTAGCCCGCGACCCGTGCGCTCCCGGCGGTCGGTTCGATGAGACCCGACAGCATCTTCAGGGTCGTCGTCTTTCCCGCCCCGTTCGGGCCGATGATGCCGAACACCTCCCCCTCGGAGACGGAAAAGCTGCTCCCCTCGACGGCCGTGAAGCTCCCGTATTCTTTCCGAATCTTTTCTACTTCGATCATAGATATATCCTATTCTCGATACTGGGGCTACTTGAGCGTGTGGCAGTGGAACTAACCGAAGATTATCGACACGACGTTAGCGGAGCGACGCCTGCACCGCTCGCTCGGCGATTTCCGCCGCGCTCGTCGCGGATCGTTCGAGGCCGACGAGCGCGACCGTCCAGACGTGCGCGTGTCCGTCCTCCTCGTTCGCTCTCCGGTGGAGTTCGACGACGTCTTCGGCGAGCATTCGAGCGTCCTGGGCCGTATCGTACGGCGGTCGTGATGCCGTCAAAACGGCATCGACCGCCGATTCCGTGAGTGTCCGCGACCGACGCGCACAGTCCTCGAACTCGTCCGACCACGGGGTTCGCTCCGCGTTCACCCGGCCGCGGAGCAGGTCGGCCACCCGCTGGAATCGCTCGGTGACGGTGAGCAGGTGTCCGGCAGTCGTATACCGGTCGAACACCGCCCGTCGGGAACGGCCGAGACGGTCGAGTTCCTCCACATCGGCGAGCGCGCGTCGAAACCGACCGTCGATGACTTCGAACCGCCGCACTGCGTCGTCATACCGTCCGTCGATTCGTTCGAGGTCGTCGAAGGAGCCGTCGACGAGAACGCGAACGACGGTTCGCTGCATCGAGAGCGCGGCGTACTGCAGTTGGAGGACGGACCGTTCGAGCGAGACGGCCGTCGTGTCGATGACCGTCCTGAAGTGAATTTCCGACCCCGATTCGCGCTCGATTTCCAGCCCGGTCTTGCTCGATGCCGCGTTCGCCGCGGCGCGACGCTGTTTCGAACTGACGCCGTTTCCGGCGCGGAGGACGAACTCCTCACAGCCAGTCGCGTACAGGGCGCCCACCACCTGCCGAACTTCGGCGGCGGATAACGCCGCGATATCGACTCTCGGTTCGTCGGAAGCGCCCCGCCCTCCGGCGGACGTCGGTTCGGGTTTGATGACCAGTTCACCGCCGTGTGCGGGATAGAACGAGAGTTCCATCCCGGCGTCGATACCGTGTTCGTCGATCCACTTTTTGGGCAGGGAGATGGTGTACGAGGAGCTACCGGTCGCCTGTACCGTCCGCGTGTCGTTCGCCAGTTCCACCGTCATCCGAACTTGCCCGTGATGTACTCTTCGACGCGTCGGCTATCGGGATCCTCGAAAATTTTCCCGGTCGTATCGTACTCGACGAGTTCGCCACCGGTGAGGAACACGGCGGTCTGGTCGCTGATGCGCGCCGCCTGTTGCATGTTGTGCGTGACGACGACGACGGTGTACTCGTCGGCCAGCGACTCGATGAGTTCCTCGATTTTCGCGGTGGCGATGGGGTCGAGCGCGCTCGCCGGTTCGTCCATCAGGATGACCTCCGGATTCACCGCGAGACAGCGCGCGATGCAGAGGCGTTGTTGCTGACCGCCCGAGAGACCGAGTGCGTTGTCGTCCAGTCGGTCGCTGACCTCGTCCCACAGCGCGGCGTTCCGAAGCGATCGCTCGACGAGGTCCGATTCGGCCTCTCCGTCGGCGTTGCCGAGCAGTCTCGCGAGCAACCCCGTCTGGGTGTCGCCGTGTTTTCGCGGCCCGTATGAGATGTTGTCCCGGATGGACTTCGGGAACGGGTTCGGGCTTTGGAACACCATGCCGACGCGCTTACGCAGTTCCACGAGGTTCACGCCGTCCTGATAGACCTCCTGGCCGTCGAGCGTCACCGATCCGTCGATGGCTGCGGCGTCGATGCGGTCGTTCATCCGGTTGAGACACCGGAGAAACGTCGATTTCCCGCAACCGGACGGACCGATGAGCGCCGTCACACTCTCTTCGGGAATGTCCATCGAGACGCTCTTCAACGCGTGGTCGTTGCCGTAGTAGACGTCGAGGTCCGAGACGGCGAGTTTCGTCTCGCCATCGAACTCGTAGTTCGTCCACTCCGTTCGAACCCGCTCTTCTGTTTCGCCGGTGGTCGTGGTCTGTTCGCCGTTCTGGTTCATCGCGATTTTACTCATGGTGTAGTTTCCTCCTGAAGTAGAGTCGACTGACGATGCCGATAGCGTACAGTCCGAGGACGACGACCAGCAGGACGAGCGCCGTCCCCCAGCCGAAGGCTTGGGCCGTGAACGCTTCTCCCGGCGGCAGTCCGGACGTTATCGACGTGTAGAGCTGGTATGGAAGTGCACTCCCCGCTTTCAGCAGTTCCGGGTTGGTCACGAACGGCGGGGAGGACGTGAACTCGAACGACCCGAGCACGTTCGGATTCGAATTCGGGTACGGCGGCCCGCCATACACCAGAATCAGCGGTGCGGTCTCGCCGGCGATACGCCCGACGCCGAGGATGATGCCGGTGATGACGCCGGGCACCGCCGACGGAAGGACGACGCTACGAATCGTCTGCCACTTCGAGACGCCGAGCGCGACGCTCGCTTCTCGGTACTCCTCGGGAACCGCTTTGATAGACTCACGGCTCGTGATGACCACGAGCGGGAGGAGCATGAATCCGAGGACGACCATTCCGGCGAGCAACGACCGCCGACCGCTACTGACCCGCGGCATGATGAACGCGATGCCGAACAGTCCGAAGACGATGCTGGGCGTACTCCAGAGGCCGTTCGTCGCGACTTCGACGAGTCGGGTGAACCGTCCACGGTCGGCGTACTCGGTGATGAACACCGCCGCGCCGACGCCGAGCGGGACCGCGAACGCGATGGCTCCGGCGACGAGCCAAAGCGTTCCCACGACGGCGGGGAAGACGCCCGGTACTTCGACGAAGAGACTCTTGGTGACGTTCGTCAGGAACGGCAGCGAAACGACGTTCTTTCCGCCAAGTTTCGCCCCGGTCAGGACGGTATCGAGTCCGTTGACGACGATGAACCCGACCAGCAGTAGGAGGGTTGCGAGCATCCCGGCGATGCTCATCAACACGAGAAGGTACGCGCCGTTCTGACGTCCCCGAGCACCGAATCCTGCGCGTGCCTTTGCGGCGCTCCACGATGCGACGAGGGACGCCAAGGCGACGAGCGTCGGTACGACGACCGGTCCGATGAACGTCATGGAGAGGCCGTTCGGCGACCACGTCCACGTCGTATCGATGACGCCGGTCGCCACGACGCCGCCGACGAACAGCAGGAACGTTCCCGCCGGGAGCGTCGAACCGACGTCCTCCCGCGGGAGGACCGCGATTACCGTGGCAACCACGCCGATGAGGACGGCAGCGGCGAGCCATCCGCCGGTCCCTAACCCGACCGTCTGGGACGCGATCAGTCCGCCGGTGACGAAGCCAGCGAGGCCAAACAGCACGCCGACGAGCAAGCCGGCGGTCGTCGATGGCTCCGTCGCGAACGCCCCGTATCGTGACCCGAGACCGAGTGCGATGACGCCGAGTCCCATCGCGACCAACAGCACGCCCAGTGTCGTGAACAGCGAGACGCCGAGGACGCTCGTCGTCTGATCAACCCACTGGAACAACGTCAGCCAACTCGCCACGAACGCCGCAAGTCCGACGCCGATGACGCCTGTGGCGAGGTAATCGGCCGTCGTCGATTCGTCCACGACGAGTGCGGTTCGTTCGACGGAACTCATCGCTTCCCTCCGAGTTTCTCCTGCATCCGCGTCTCGATGTACATCGACCCGACGCTCAACACGAGGACGGTCAGGAAGAGGACGACGCCGGCCGCGAACAGCGAACTCAACGCCAGTCCGTGCGAAGAGTTCGCGTTGAACGCGATGAGCGTCGTCAGCGTCTCCCCTTTGCGTCCGAACACGTCGAATATCGGGTCCGGGAAGCCGACGTTGTGCGTTATCATCACCGTCGCCGCCATCGTCTCGCCCATCGCTCGGCCTACGCCGAGCAATACCGCGGCGGAGACTCCGGAGAACGCCGCCGGAACGGTGACGCTCTTCATCGTCTGCCAGTCGGTCGAACCCATCGCTAACGACCCGCTCTTCATCGATTCCGGAACCGTCGATAGCGCGTCCTCGGCGACCGTCACGATGGTCGGCAACGCCATGATTCCGATGACCAATCCGACCGTGAACAGGCTCCCGAACGTCGGCGTGTTCAACTCCTTGTAGAAGTAGTCGTTGACGATGACGAATCCGATGAACCCGTACGTGATCGAGGGAATCCCGGCCAGCATCTCGATGCCCGGCTTGACGACCTCGCGGACCGTCGGCGGGGCGATTTCCGAGAGGAACAACGCCCCGGCGATGCCGAGCGGGGCGGCGACCGCAGTGGCGATGACCGTCGTCACCAGCGTGCCGAATATCATCGGCGACAGGTAGTACAGACCGTCGCCTGCGGGCCAAAACGATCCGCTCGTGTTCGTTCGGTATATCATCGCGACGCCGGTCTTCCGCAGTGCGGGCCACGCTTCGAGGAAGATGAATGTGATGATGAGGCCGAGGATGGTGACGGTCAGTATCGTTGCGAGGAACGTCAGTCCCATCGCGGTGTCCGATTGGTGGGAGTACCAACCGACGCCGGAGAGGACGACGAACAGCGCGACCGGTGCGACCGTCCACCGAGAACTGTTCAAGAACAGGCCGAACGCGGCGAGCAACGTGAGCGCGCCGAACCCCCACAACAACAGCGCTCCGTCGTCGTGCTGTGACCAGTAATTAGTTATCCGTGTCGATAGTGCGTCTGCCATACTGAATACTGTGTTCAAATAGTCATCCGTTTGTGCGACTCGCGACTTCGGTGGACTGACCGCAGACAGCGGTCAGTCGAACTCGCTCGGCGCGACTTTCTTGCGTTCTTCTTCCAGTCGCCCCTTCGGCAGTGCGAAGTAGTTGTTCTTTTTCACGAACATCTCCTGCCCGAAGTCGCTCAGAATGAAGTTGAGGAACGCCGCTTCGCGTCGCGAGGTGTCCTCCCACGTGTAAGCGTGGAGGTCACGCGAGAGCGGGTAATCTTTCGCACCGAGGTTTTTGCCGTACTCGTACAGCGTGTCTCCGATTTGGAGTCCGATGGGTGGCACTTGGCCGTCCGGCTTGACGAACGCGAGTGCGAGGTACGTGATGGCGTTGTCCGCCTGCGCGACGGCCTGTGCGAGTTGCTGGTTCTTCCCGTAGCGCTGGTCGGGCTTGGTCTGCGCGTTCGCGTCCCCGAACACGTTGCTCCGGAAGGACGTCGCGGTCCCGGAATCGGGTGCGCGACCGAGAACGAGCATCTCCTTGTCGGGACCGCCGACTTCGCTCCAGTTGCTGACCTGCCCCTTGTAGATCTTTTTGAGTTGGTCGAGCGTGATCTTGTTGACGCCCGCGCCCTTGATTTCCTTGCTCACGACGATGGGCTGGCCGTCAACGCCGACGACGTGATCGACGAATTTCTTCATCTCCGAGTCGGAGACGTTCTTGCCCTCGAGTTCCGCTTTCGCGGGCGCACTAGCATCGCCGATGTCGACGCGACCTTCCATGACGCCTTCGATACCCGTGCCGGAGTGGCTCAGCGCGACGTTCGCGAGGAACGGCGGGCTCGACCGCTTGCCGGTCGCTTCGTAGCCGTACTTGCCTGCAAAGAAGTCGGCGAGACGTTTGTCGGTGCCGTATTCGTCCTTGGCCCACTTCTTCGGCCAGTAGTCCTCGTCGCCCGGTTCCGGATTCGAGTTCCAAAAGCTCGCCCCGTCTCCCGTGATGGGGTACACGGTCGAAGACCCGTCCGCGGTCAACGCCTCGGTCGAGAGCTTCTGTCCACTGTCGTTGTCGCCATTGGAACTACCGGTGGCTTTCGTCGTCTCGTCGTTACCTTCTGTCGAGGACCCGTTGCTGTCGTCCCCTCTGCTGGAACAACCTGCGAGGGCCAGTGCACCAGCAGTGCTGCCGGTTATCGCGAGGAATTTCCGTCGTGAGGTGCCACCGTTTGCCCGCCTTGATTGTCGCGTCATTCACCCGAGGGTGACCGACGGGTAGTAAAAGCCGCTTATAATTGGCGTTCATATTACGTCCGTTCGTATTATTCCCATAGGGAACGGTATGGATATCGCTGTTCGCACACGTGTCGCCAATAGTTGTATTATCGAGATAATACCCCTATATAGATGCGCTATCGGCGATGCTGGCGACCTCTCGATCACGAATGCCATCGACGGTCGACGATATGACTATTTTTCCGAGTGAAATAACAGTCGGTGGGAGACCGTTCTGTATTCGAACGAAGAGGGAGACCGGGCGACGGAAGGACTCAAAATCAGCGAACGGAGTCGAAGCGAGAGTTCGTACTTCAGGTTCTCCGTTCGACATCACGCCAGAACCGACCCGTACGCCGGAACCTCGCTCCCTCGGAAAGGAAGTATGCGTTGCTCCTCGTCTTTACGCGTCGTCCTTCCGGAGTTCGAACTTCAGAATCTTCCCGCTAAGCGTCTTCGGCAGTTCGTCGACGGATGCGTACTCGCGCGGGCGTTTGAAGTCGGCGAGTTCGTCGCTCCAAAGGAGGAACGAATCGAGCGCGTCCGCCGTCGCCACCGAGTCGGGGCGACGTACGCGGCACCTTTTGCCCCCATTCGTCGTCGGGTGCGCCGACCACCGCCGCCTCGGCCACGTCGGCATACTCGAGGAGCGTGTCTTCGATCTCTCGCGGGTAGATGTTCTCCCCACCGCTGAGTATCGGTGGTGAGAGAGAGTATCTCCCACAGCCGTGTACATACGCTGGAGTTTCCGCATTAATGTTAAAGATCCGGACGCTAGCGGTTCTCTCGAAGCCGAAACGCCCGTGTATTCGTTCGACCAGCACGGCGTTCGAACGTCGCTGACGAGGTAATTCTCCGGTTACGACATCATCTCGGAAAGATGTATGATCGAAATCGTTAGATAATACGACCGTTCCCGAAGGTTTAAATCTGAATGGGGAACCAAACATATCTATAACGATATGTCTTCAATAGGAACTTCGACGAAAACTGTCAGACGCGCTTCCGGGACTGTTCCCCCGCCGATTCCGCCGGACGACCCCGACGCGTGGTACGCATCCGACGTGCGCGACCAGCGCGAACTTCACCCCGGCGTCGTCGCCACGATTCGGGAAACCGACGACGGCTTTCGATACGACGTTCGCACGCCAGCGCTCGGTTCGTCGGACGAAGACGCACTCGCCCGTGTTCGTGAGTACTTCGCCACCGCGAACCTCCGCCGCCCGCTCACGCGGGAGGGAGCGGTCGAACGCGTCGAGGAGGGGTTCGAGCCGAAATACCGCCGCGCCATCGACCGATTGACCGACCTCTCGAACTCGGCCCGCCGCCGGGTCGAGTATCACGCGCTCGCCGAGTTGCTCTGCCTCGACCGACTGACGCCGTTGGCGTTGGACGAAAAGATAGAAGTCGCTGACGCCGCGGGGGACCACCTCGTCGTCCACACGGAAGACTACGCACCCGCCGACACCGAACTCCCCGCTGATGCCGACTATCTGGCCCGGTTTGCCAGCGAACGAATCGAGACGCACACCGTCGATTTCCGGGCGTTCCGAATCCCGGTCGTCGTCTACGAGGAACACCTCCTCGGGACGGACTCCTTCGCCACGAAGTACGCCGTCCTCGAACCCAACCTCCTGCCGGACGACGACCGACTCATCGAGGAGTGCAAGGACCGCATCTGGGAGACGCACGTCGGCGACATCGTGGACGACCGCGCGGCCTTCGTCCGCGAGCGAGCGACGCAGTTCCTCTCCCGGCGGCTGACCGCCCGGAACATCCGCGCGTGGTTCGATGCGGCGAAGTATCGCGTTCGGACCGCGCTGTCGGAATACGACCTCGCGGTTCCGCCGGTGGACCACCGGTTCTCGGACGACCGACTCACTGACCTCGTGTACTACGTCCTCCGGGACTACGTCGGGCACGGAAAACTCACGATTCCGATTCGGGACGGCCTGCTCGAAGACATCGAGGCGAACCGGGTCGGCGAGCGAATCAAGGTCGTTCCGCGCGGCCGCGCCATCGGCCACGGCGAGCGCATCCCGACGAACCTCGCGTTCGAGGACGAATCGGCGTTCGTCAACGTCGTCACCCAGATGGCCGCCTCCGACGGCGTGGAACTCAACGCCAGCAATCCCAGCGCGAAGGTGAACCTCTCCCTCGACGGCGTGGCCGACGAGGAGACCATCCGGTGTGCCGTCGCGCTTCCGGTCATCTCGGAGGGCGGCCCGCACATCTCGATTCGGAAGCAGGCACCGGACACGATGACGCCGGTGGACCTGCTCGACGCCGACAGCATCTCCACCGAACTCGTCACCCTGTTCTGGCAACTGTACGAACACCACGGGGTCGCGCTGTTCTCTGGGCAGACGGGGGTCGGGAAAACGACGCTCATGAACGCGCATATGCCGTTCATCCCGTACCGCGACCGTCCAATCAGCATCGACGAAGGGTCACGCGAGGTCCGATTGCCCCACGAAACGGGCGTCTCGCTCACCACCCGCGACCACGAAAACGATTACAAGCGCGTGACGATGGCGGACCTGATGACCGAATGTAACTACCTCAACCCGGACGTGGAAGTCATCGCCGAAATCAACACGCCCGCCTCGTTCCGCACGTTCGCCGAATCGCTGAACACGGGTCACGGCCTCCTCGGGACGACGCACGCCGAGACGATCGAGAAACTCGTCAATCGGGTGGTCGAACAGGGCCTGTCCGCCTATCTCCTGCAAGAAATCGACCTCGTGGTGTTCCCCCGAAACGTGGACGGCGAGCGCTACGTCGGCGAAGTCGTGGAACTCGTGACCGAGGACGAGTTGGCCGAACTGGACGGCCGCTGTGGCACGGTGAAGAAGGACGGCACGGCGATTCACTGGAACGCCCTCGCGTGGCGCGACCACGAGGGCACCTTCCACACGAAGTACGACCACCCGCAACTCGGCGACGACGAGCGAGACATCGGCTTTCGGTTCTTCCACCGCCTCGCTTACCGAACCGACCGGAGCGTGAAAGAGGTCGAAAACGAGTTCCACCGCAAGCATCGCTACGTGCAGTATCTGGAACGGGAGGGCGTCACGGACTTCGACGAACTGTTCTCGTTCCTGGCCGACCTCCAGAACAACGAGGCGGCGACGGTGGAACGGGTGTCACGGGAAGTGAGCGAATGAATGTAGAGTCGATCGGTGTCGATACTGAACGATGGGACACGAAGTATCCGCTGAACCTCCCGCCGTCGTCACGCTCCACTCCGACTGGCCATCGACTCCGGCGAGCGTTTTTCCCTACGCGGCGCAATAAGAATCCATTCCCATACCTGTTCTAAAATCCGAGAGTTTAAATTAAATGACACAGCTAGCTCGTTTTATGATGCGTTTTGTGAACGAGGTAACGGGATGAATACCGTCGCCGAATCGACGGCGATGGAGCCACGGGAGGGCCCAGCAGCCGAAGGTTTCTACGGCTCGAACGGCCTCGGTATCCTCGACCGCGCGCTCTACGCGTTGTTTTCGCGCCACGCGGATCACCGACGACACGACCGTGACAGGAAGCGGTACCGCGCGACCGACGTGAACGCCAGTTTCGACGTGTTTCTCTCGCGGACCTACGGCCTGTCGTGGGTCGTGTTTCTCGGAACGTTCGCGTGGGTGTTGGTTCTCACGTTCGCGATTCCGCCGGGCGTTCTGGCGAAGTTCGTTTCGTTTCTCCACGCTGGGATGCCCATCATCGAGCGGGTCACGGTGCCACACGTTCCGCGAGCGTACGCCGCGACCGCGTTTGCCGCCCTCTGTGCTGCGTTCGGAAAGCGAACGACCGTGTGGTTCGGCGGGTTGTATCTCGGGTGGGCGGCGAGCGCCCGCCGGTCCAATATCGAGCAAACGCTTCCGGGTGCGGTACGGTATCTTCGGGCCTTGTCGTCCGGAAGCGACGATTTGCTCGCGATGCTCCGGAAGGTCGCTGACCGGGAGGAGTCGTACGGCGAAACCGCCGTCGCGTTTCGCAAGGTGCTGAACAAAACCGCGTTGACCGGGAGCGTCGATGACGGCTTGCGAATCGTCGCCCGCGACACGCCGTCGCGAGACGTACTCGCGCCGTTTTTGCTCAAGTTCCGCGAACACGCAGAACAGGGACCGGACGCGTTGGAGCAGTACCTCCAGATGGAAGGAGGTATGTTGAGCCACAGACAGTCGCGGTCACACGAACAGGCACAGGACTTCCTCGAACTGCTGGCGGAGATGTTCATCGTCCTGTTGGTCGTCCCGGCGCTCCTCGTCATCGTGCTGACGGTGATGAGCGTCCTCGCGCCGGGACTGGCGGCACCCGCGCCGGCACCGTTCGGCGCGCTGTCGGTTCGCGGCTTCATCATCTACGGGAGCGGCGTTTTCATCCTCACTATCGGTGCGAGTGCGGCGGTGTTGGTGTCGTCGCTCCGCCCCGCGGACCAGTCTCCGGCGACACATTCGCGCTCCAAACGCGTTTCGAACCTGCTCGCGACGGGATTCATCAATCCCGCAAACGCGACCGTTCTCCTCGTCCCGACGACGGTTTGCACGGGTGTGCTTCTCCGATACCTCGGCTACACGCCAGTCAACACGGTATTACTGTCCTACGTCGCGTTCGCGCTTCCGGTCGGGTTGGTGTCCGTTTGGCGGTCCCGCCGCGACGACGCGAAGGACAGGGAGATCAAGGATTTCGTTCACGCCGTATCGAGCCACGTCAGCCTCGGTCGGCCGTTCTCCACAGCGGTCGAACGCGTCGCGCGGGACGTGGACCTCGGCGCACTCCAACCGAACGTCAACGACCTCGCGTTCAGTTCGAACCTCACGAGCAGGGAGGGCGACCTCCGGCGCGACGCACTCACCCAATTCGTCGATGACGTCGGGACGCCGCTCGCGGACCAGACCATCGGTCTCGTGACGGGGACGTTGGACGTCGGCGGCGACACTGAGACCGTTTTCGAGACGCTACAGATCGAAATCGGACGCCTCTACCATCAGAAGAAATCCCTGCGCTCGAACATGCTCGTGTACGTCGTCGTCGGGTGGATGACCGCCCTGCTCGTCGTCGGCATCATGGTCGCGGTGAACGTCTACGTCCTCGATAGCTTCTCGCAGTTGTCCGCGGTTTCCTCCTCGAACGCCGGATTCGCACTCGATCCGAACGCCGTGCAACCGGCCCGCGACCGACAGCGGTTTTACGTCGTCACCCAAGCGACCATGCTCGCGTGCGGGTGGTTCGCCGGCTACGCCAGTCGCGGTTTCTACGAGGCGCTCCTCCACTCCGCCGCGCTCGTCGGGATTGCGTACTTCGTTTTCGCGGGGGTGGGAATGGTATGACGCGCGGCCAATCGAACGTCGTCGCCGTCGCACTCCTCCTCGGCGTCGTCGTGCTCTCGCTCGCGTCGTTGACGGCTAGCGTCGGGATGGTAGTTCAACGCAACGCCGCAACGGCGGACGCGGCACGGGTTGCGACGGATATGGACCGAGCGCTCTCCCCCGTGGAAGTGACCGGGGTTCATCGCGGTCGCGTGTCGTTTTCGTCGGGGACGTTGACGACGGTAGACCGGGAACTCAGGATCCTCAACGAATCCGGAACCGTTCGGATCGTTCGCGCGGACGCCCTCGTCTTCACGACCGGTGACAGGCGCGTCGCGTACCTCGCGGGTGCGGTCATCCAAGGAACAGACGACGCCGGACGAATGACCGCACTACCGCCGTTCACATCGTCCGAACGGAGTGAACTCCTCGTCGTCGGTGTTGCGAAACTCGACGCCTCGAACCGGACGGTCGTATCGAACAGCGGCGAATCGGCGCTCGTCCGCACGAACGTCACGCACGCTCGGACGACGCTCGGCAACGGAACCTACCGAATCGCGGTGGAAACGAGCACTCCCGACGCGTGGCGTCGATACTTCGAGGAGCGAAACGCGACGACGACCCGGAACGATTTCGACGGCGACGGGGTGCCGAGCGTCGTCGCCCGATATCCGGGGCGACGGTTCACCTATCTCGTCGTCCACGACATGCGCGCGGAGGTGCTGTGATGAACGGCCGAACCGCCGGACCGGACGACAGGGCGGTCAGCCCGGTCATCGGCAAGGTACTCGAAGCCGGTCTCGTCGTGCTCTACATCGGGCTGTTGACGACCACGCTCTACGGCGGAATCGTTCCGAAGTACAGGACGGCCGTCGGAGACGAGGTAGGACAACGGGTACTCTCGAAATCGGCCGAACGAATTCAACAGGCCGTTCCGGAGGTCGGGACGAACGTCCGCGTTCGACTCCGCGTCTCGTTGCCTGAAACGGTTCGCGGGAGCGGGTACGTCGTTCGGGCGGACGGGGAGTCGCTGACGTTCGACCATCCGAACGAGCGGTTGAATTCGACCGTTCGACTCGCGCTTCCCTCGAGGGTAGCGACGGTACGCGGAAACTGGTCGAGTCGAGAACCGGCGTTTATCGTCGTTCGAAGCGGTCCCCGCGGCCTCATCGTGGAACTGATGCGAGGGAGGGAACCGTGAGCCATCGGCAGGCCGACCATCGAACCGAACGCGCACAGATGAACCTCCACGCGTTGGCCGTCGCGTTGCTCATACTGACGATGGTGACGACGATGAGCGTCGGAATCGCGGACAGAGCGCTCCTCGGTGCGGACAGAAATCCCATGAGACGGCACAGCGCCGTCGCGACCAGCGAACGTCTAATATCGGCCGATAGCCCGCTGACCGTTCGCCCGAACGTCGTCAACGAGACGGCGCTCGATCGTTGCAATGCGACACGACTGACGGGGTGGTTTCCGGTCCTCGGCGAGCGGGCGTTCCGAATCAGGGTCGGCGAGACGGTCATCGCGGAGCGGGGGTCCCCGACGGGCGGGACGACGGTGCGTCGAATCGTCCTCGTCGAAAACCGGAGCGCGGTGACGCGGACGCCGCCGCTGTCGGCGAGCGATCCCAAGTTCACCCTCCCACGGCGTACACCAAATGCGACGCTCGTCGTCCGACCCCCGGACGAGACGACGGTGAGCGTCGTTCGAGCGAACGGTCGTGTGGTGCTACGGAACACGTCAGGGGTGGACGGACGGTTTCACGTCTCGCTTCTGCGATTCGAGACGACCCGGTTCGCGTTCAAAACGGACGGAGACCTCCCGACCGGTAGCGTCAAGGTCACCTACTATCCGGAGACAACCCGAAAAGCGGTCGTGGCGGTGACGGTCGATGCATAACGGGTCGTCACGGTGCGGTTCGTCGTCCCGCGGCCAACTCTCCCTTTCCGTCGTGGAGGCTGGAATCGGCGTCGTACTGATTCTCGGCGTCACGATGGGGTTCGCGTTCGGCGTTCCATCGCCGAACGCGCGTGAAACGCAACTCGACATGTACGCAAAGGATACGGGGAGGGTTCTCGTCCACGAAGCACCGCGACATCGCGGAACGACGCGGTTGGCGGAAATCGTCGAGTCGAAGCCGTCGTTCCGTCGTGAAGCGGACGCGCTTCGGACCCGCGTGGACCGCATCCTCCCGGACAACCTCATGTTCCGCGTCGAGACGCCACACGGGTCGGTCGGCTATCGGAAACCCGGCGGCGTCCCGGTCGGGGTCTCGACGGTGACGACCACGAACGGGGACGTGACCATCTGGGTGTGGTACGTGTGAGGGACCGCGCGCAACTCGTCCTCGCGGCGGCGGCCGTGGTCGCCGTCGCGCTCGCACCCGCGGTGTTCGCGTACCTCCAACTGGGCTACAGCGCGGACGTGGCCGCGAGCGGGGACTACGAGGCCCCGGTCGGAAACGCGCATCGAGTTCTGTCGCGAGGAGTTCACGGCGCAGCGGCGGGAATCCCCTCGTCGTATCGCTGGCAGCGGCGTGAAGCGGCCGTCTCCGCCGTTCGAACCGATTTGGATGGACCGCTCGACGCGCTTCGGTCGTCGCGCGTCGAATCGGGAACCGTGTATCAGGTGGAATACAATCGGTCGGCGGCGCGGGCATGGACGGCGGACCACTGCTCGGAAACGCGCGGCCCGAATCGGCAGTTCGGGTCCTGTAACGCGAGTCGAGGCGTGGTCGTCCAGAACAGGGACGGCGAAACGCACGTCCTCGCGGTGGCGTTCGACGTGCGGGTGACGGCGGAGCGGGGATGGTACGAGACGACGGTTGTCGTCGGCACCCGATGACGTATTTTCCGTACACCTCCGAAGCAGGAAACTCCCCTCAGCGACGACATCAACCGCGTGAGCGGAGTATGAGTACGAATGGTACGACAGAGACAGCGCGTCAGATACTACCTCCTCGCTCTCCTGTGCGCGGTTCTCGTCTTCACCGTCGCGTACAATTTCGGAATGAGGGCCTTCGAGGGCCGACCCCAGCCGTTCCTGCACTCGCTCGTGATGGTGTTCGAGACGTTCACCACGACGGGATACGGCGAGGACGCGCCGTGGACGAGTCCAATCATGAACCTCCTCGTGCTCGGGATGCAGATTTCGGGCGTCGTCCTGTTGCTCGCCGCGCTGCCGGTGTTCATCATCCCGCTCATCGAAAACCGGCTCGCGATGACGCCGCCGACGGCGCTCGACGGGGTGGCGGACCACGTCATCGTCTGCGGTGACACCCAGATCGGCCGGTCGCTGGTCTCCGAGTTCGTTCCGCGTGAGGTGGAATACGTCATCCTCGAATCCGACCGCGATTCGGCGACGGAACTCTACGAAGCGAACTACTCCGTGCTTCACGGCGACCCGGAGTCCCCGGAGACGTTTCACAACGCGAACGTGGCGGACGCCACCGCGGTGATCACCGACGCACCGGACGAAATCGGCGCGAGCATCGTGCTGGCCGCGCGGGAGTCGGACGACGACGTGCACGTCGTCAGTATCGTCGACGACGGAGAGTTGGGCGAGTATCAACGCTACGCCGGCGCGAATCAGGTTCTGTCACCCCGACACTTGCTCGGAAAGAGTTTGGCGAACCGTGCGCGCAGCGTCAGTTCGGAGAACCTATCCGACATCATCGACCTCCACGAGAGTTTCGAAATCGCCGAGCTACCCCTCACACGCGACAGCGATTTCGTGGGCCGGACGCTGGCCGACAACCGACTCGGCGAGCGGACCGGCGTCGGCGTCATCGGCGCGTGGCAGCGGGGAGCGTTCGTCAGTCCGCTGCCCGCGGACGCCGTGCTGGACGAACATACGCGCCTGCTCGTCGTCGGCCGTCCGGCACAGCTAGAACGGCTCGAAGACGTCGCACAATCCGCGGTTCGCCAGCAGCGGCGCGAACCCATCGTCCTCATCGGGTCGGGCGAAGTGGCGGACACGGTCGCGGAGCAACTCGGGGCCGCCGACGTTCCCATAAAAACGCTCAATAAGGCGGACGGGCCGAACGTGGACGTCGTCGGCAGCCCCATCGACCCGACTGCGTTGCGGTCGGTCGGAATCGAGGAGGCGAACACCGTCGTCATCGCGCTCCCCAACGACACGAAGGCACTGTACACGGCGCTCGTCGTCCGCAATCTCAACCCGAACGTCGAAATCATCGTCGGCGCGAACGATTCGGACAACGTTCGGAAGTTGTATCGAGCGGGAGCGGACTCGGTCCTCGCGCTGACGAGGATCAGCGGCCAACTAGTGGCGTCGGACGTGTTGCACGAAGATGCGTTTCGCCGATCCGTCTCGCCGGTCGAAGTCGTTCGGACCAGCACGCCGGGATTGGCGGGGCGAACGCTGGCCGACTCGCGCGTGAGAACTGCCACGGGGGCGACGATACTCGCCGTTCAGCGCGATGGAGAGGTCATCACCGGCATCGACCCGTCGTTCACTCCGGAGCGGGACGACGAATTCATCGTCCTCGGGACGGGGATGGCCATCGAGAGTTTCGAGGAGTTGTAGCGTTCGTCGATCCCGTGGATCTACTTCGAACCGTCCGATTTCGCGAACGACGGGCGAACCGGCGACAGCGTTATCCTGTTACTCCGCTAGCACTATGACAGCGACTGTTTCCGGGGAGTCAGTCTCGTCTCGACTGACGGGAAGGGTTTCACATGAGCCAAATAGAAAATCGGACGCTTACGGTACCGGTGAACGACACGGACCACGTTCGCGGGCCGGACGATGCACCGGTTACGGTGGTCGAATACGGCGATTTCGAATGTCCGTACTGCGGGGATTTCTATCCGATAGTCCGGAGGATTCTGAACCGACTCGGGACGCAAGTGCGCTTCGTCTTTCGGCATTTTCCGCTGACGGAGCAACATCCGCGCGCACAGAAAGCCTCCGAAGCGGCGGAGGCGGCGGGGGCACAGGGACGGTTTTGGGAGATGTACGACCAGCTCTATCAGAATCAGGACGCGCTCTCCCGAACCGACCTGATTCGCCACGCCGAGGAACTCGAACTGGATGTGGAGCGGTTCACCGACGAACTCGACCGAGGGGTGTACGAGGAGCGGGTCGAAGACGACTTTCAGAGCGGCATCCGTAGCGGAGCGAGGGGAACGCCGACGTTCTTCATCGACGGCGAGCGCTACGACGGCGCACACGAGTTCGAACCCCTGCTCGGCGCGATCGCCGACGCGGGAGAACTCACTGAGGTGCAACAGTCGTTGCAGCCCGAAAACCGGGAGCTTCGGGAGACCATCGACCGGTCCCGGCGGGGCGCACCCGCCGCCGGCGAGGCCGTCCGCGACCGGTTTTCGGCGGACGAAATATTCCAACGGGTGACGGCGACCGCCGACGAGGAAATCGAGCGGAGTACGCGCCTGTTGTTCTTCAGCGGCCTCGCCGCGGGATTGAGCGTCGGCGCGACGTTTTTAGGCCGGGCGGCGATGACGACGGCGTATCCGGACAGCGTCGGAATGAGCAACCTCCTGTACCCCGTGGGGTTCGTGATGATCGTCATCGGAAGTTATCAGCTCTTCACCGAGAACACGCTGACGCCGGTGACGCTCGTCCTGACGCGACTCGCGAGCGTTCCGCAACTGCTTCGTCTGTGGGGAATCGTCCTCACGGCGAACGTCATCGGCGCGGGAATCACCGCGTACCTCCTCGCTCGGACGGGAATCTTCGACCCGGCGGTGGCCGAAACCGCCCATCAGTTCGGCGAACACGCGATGGGAACGACGTGGTCCGCGCTCTTCTACAAGGGCGTCTTCGCGGGCGGCCTCGTCGCAACGATGGTCTGGTTGGTTCACGCCGCGCGCGAGACGATTTCGCGGGTCCTCATCGTCTACTCTATCATGATAATCATCCCCATCGCCGACCTGTTTCACTGCGTCGTCGGCGCGTGTGAAGTGCTCTATTTGGTGTTCGTCGGGGTCGAAGGCGTCGTTCCGGTATTCACGCAGTTCTTCGTTCCGGTCGTTCTCGGGAACACCCTCGGGGGCATCGTGTTCGTCGCGCTCGTGAACTTCAGCATGACCGAGAACCGACGCTTCCCGGAACACGACCGCCAACGGTTCGAACTGTCGTGGTTTCAGTGGCTCTTCGGCATGCGTCTGTTTCGATACCTCCGGGAGCGAAGCGACGATTCGGACGGACCGACTACAGCGCAATCGCGCGAGCGGAGGAGCTGAGGTTCGCTTCCGGGCCGATACCACGAGGGATACGATATTAAAAACCCGTCAGTTCCGACATTTTATTTTTCTATTTCGTATAATAGTTATAAATTCGAGGAGCCCCTCACCGAACGCGTGACGAAAGACAAGAAAGACGACGGTCGAGCGCGTTCGACCCGTCGTCGATTCATCGAAGGGACGGTTGCGACCGGAATGCTTCCGGTCGTCGCGACGGCGACGGCGGACGACTCCGGAACGGAACTCCGATCGAACGACATACCGCGTTCGCCGACCCTCTCAGTGACCGACCGACTCGCCGATAGACGGTACGTCGCGACCGGGAATCGCGCCTACGTCGTCGGCGACGAATCCGGGCGGTTTCCCGCGATGGGATGGCACATCACCGGCGAGATGGGCGGGATCTGGAGTCCGCCGCTCAAACTCCTCGACGGAATCTGGTTCGCCGTCGACGGCGAACCGCTCGAACCGGCCGAGCGATTCACGAGCGGGCACGGACACGTCACGATGGATATCCCGGATCGGGGAGGATTGGCCATCGAGCGAACCGATTTCGTCCCCGACGACAGGCGGGCCGCGCTCTTCGGACTCCGCTTTACCGCGGGGGACGAGTCGGAGTCGTTCACCCTGTCGGTGGACGCCCACTCGGAACTGATGCACGCCTACCCGTGGAGTTCAACCACGCCCTCACGAACCGAGTTCGATCTCGAAGACTCGGTGGCGTTCGCGGACGGCGTCCTCCGGTTCCGCGACGCCGGGACGCCGCCGGTTGAAAACGCGACCCACCACGACTGGAACGCGGCCGTCGGCGCGTCGCTCGAACCCGTCGGACACGAGACGGGCGAGGGGTTCCGAGGACCGCAATCGCCGCCGGAGGTCTACTCCGCCGACGGGACTGAAGGAAGAAAAGGAGAAAGGGTTCCGCGCTACGACGATACGGAAGCGGGACGAGGGAAGGGTGGGCGACTCCGATACGAAATCGAGATACCGGCGAACGCCTCGCGGACGGTGTGGGTCGCGGTCGCCGGGTCGGAATCCGGCCCCGAGTGCGCCGTCGACGAACTCGAAACCGTTCTCGACGACCCGATGGGGGCGTTGCGTGACAAGGTTCGGAAACGGGAGAACCTCGCCGACCGAACGCGGGTTTCGCTTCCGGGCGACCCGTTACTGGAAAAGTCGGTCGAGTGGAGCAAACAGAACCTCGCCGACTGCGTGCAGGAAGCTCACGACCTCGATATTCGCTACACGAACGAGGGAACGGAGTTCCCGGAACCGGCGGGAACGCTCGATTCCGTCCGGTTCTACGGGGCGGGGTTCCCCGACTACCAGTGGCTGTTCGCGGTCGACGGCGAGTACACCACGTTCGCGGCCCTCGCCGCCGGACAGTTCGAGGTGCCGAAAGACCACATGCGGGCAGTCGAGCGGGTCAGCCGAATCGTCAACGGTGAGACCGGCAAAGTCGCCCACGAGGTCGTCACCGACGGCTCGGTGTACTACGGCGCGAACGACGACCCCGGGAACACCGACGAGACGGCCAAGTTCCCGATGGCCGTCCACGCGATTTGGCGGTGGACCGGCGACGACGCGTTCCGCGACGACCTCTACGAGTTCATGGTGGACGGAATGCACTACGTCACGGAGGAACTCACGAGCGACGGGGACCTTTGGCCGACCGGTCAGGGGAACGTTGAACGACCCGGCATGGGGGACCGGAAACTGGACGTGGCCGTCTACACGATGCGCGGCCTATTCGCGCTCGCGGACATGGCACGAAGCAAGGAGGACGACGAGACGGCGACATGGGCGACGGACCGCGCGAACGAGATGCTGGATGCGTTCTCGGAGACGTGGTGGCTCCCGGGAATCCCACAGCACGCCGGGTCGCTCGGCGAGACGGGGGATAACGGGGCGACCTCCCGAATCTACCAGCGTCACTGGATCGGCGTCACCCCGATGTCCGCCGAGTACGTCGGCGAATCCGGGAACGACGCGCCCGGATTCGCGACCGAAAACCACGGCGATTCGGCGCTCGCACTCCGGGAAACCGGCTGTTACAGCGGCTTCGACGACGGCGGGGACCAGCGCCGAAACGACGGCCTGTACCACACCGGTGCGCCGGGGTGTGACGGGGGAAACGGCGACCACACGAAGGATTCCACCGAGAAGAACGTCTTCACCCTGAACAGCGCCGTCATGGCCGTCGCGGAGGGGAACTACGGTCGATTGGGGCGCGACCAGCAAGGTCGATACGTCCACGCCAACGCGGCGCTCCAACTTCCCGACCCGGACGAGCAACCGGGCGCGATGCCGGAAATCGCTCCCTCCCCCGCCTACGGACGTTCCATCGACAAGCCGTTTACCGCTCGTGCGATGGTCCTTCAGGCGTGGGGGACCTACGGGACGCTCTGGCCCGTCGTGCGCCACTATCTGGGCGTTCGTCCGGACGTGGGTCGCGGTCGATTGACGGTGGCACCGCAGGTTCCGGACCACCTGCCGCACGTCGCCGGGGAAAACGTACGCCTCGGCGAGGACGGATCGGTCGCCGTCTCGGCGATGGCTCCCGACGGTTCGGGACTTTATCGGACACGGGTCGATGTCGAGGGGTCCATCGACACGCTCACCGTCGGGCACGTGATTCCCGAAACCGCCGACATCGCGGCAGTTATGCTCGACGGAGAGGTGGTCGAGTCGTACGAAACCCGCGTCACGAACCGCGGAACGGAGGTTTCCGTGGAGACGACTCCCGAGAGACGGCGGACGCTCGTCGTGCGAACGCGAGACGGAGATTCCTGCTAACATTCGCCGGTTGGGCGTAGTTATTTTGTCCGCCCACCCATTTCTGATCCCATGCAAGAACCAGCAGTCCGTCTCGGTGTGGTCGGGTTGGGATTCATGGGGCAGACCCACGCGACGAACGCCGAAGCGCTCGGACACGAGGTCGTGGCGGGTGCGGATATCGCCCCTGCGACCCGCGAGAAGTTCGAAACCGAGTACGACGCGGCCACCTACGAGGGGTTCGAGACGATGTACGAGGAGGAGGACCTCGATGCCGTCGCCGTCTCCACCCCGAACACCTTCCACGAGAAAGCCGTCGTCACCGCGTTGAACCACGGCTACGACGTGTTCTGCGAGAAACCGCTCGCGGACACGCTCGAAAGCGCGGAACGCATGGCCGAGACCGCTCGGCAGGCCGACGGCTTCTGCATGGTGAACTTCCACAACCGCGTCTCGACCGCGGCTGAACTGTTCATGGGCTATCAGGAGGGGAACTACTTCGGGGAGGTTCGTCACGTTCGGGCGAACTACATCCGCAGTCGCGGCATCCCCGGCGTCGGGTCGTGGTTCACCAACGAGGAACTCTCGGGCGGCGGCGTGGTGGTCGATATCGGCGTTCACGCCATCGACCTCGCGCTGTATCTGCTGGGGTTCCCGCCGGTCGAGGACGTGTTCGCCGTCACCCGCACGGGGTTCGGAAACCGCGACGACTACGTGGACCCCGACGACTGGTACGACGCGACGGAGGAGGCCGTGTTCGACGTGGAGGATTCGGCGACGGCGCTGATTCGCTGTGCCAACGACCGGACGATTTCGCTCGAAGTCGCGTGGGCGGCCAACGAGGCCGAGAGTCAGGAGTTCGTGGTCCGTGGAAGCGAGGCGGGCGCGAGACTCGACCTCGGCGGCGACGAACTGACCATGTTAGAGGCGAGACCCCACGGTCCCGACCATCTCGTCGAATCCGCGATCACCGACGCCTCCATCTCCCACTCCGGTTGGCGCGGGAGCGACAAGCGGTTCCTCGAGGCAGTCGTGGCCGGGGAGCCACCCGAGTTCAACACCATCGAACAGGCGCTCACCACCCAGCGCGTCATGGACGCGATCTACCGCTCCGCCGAGACGGGCGACCGCGTCTCGGTCGAAGACCGACCGCTCCGGCGGTAATCGGCGGTCGGTTCGCCGACACGTTCCGATAGCGACGAAGTCGCTTTCTCACGCCACGGAATCCGATTCGAATCAACGAAACGCGGTGTCCCAGAGGAGGTTCGAGAGGCAGATACCGACGTACGCGCCGACGGTTCCGATGAGAAACTGCTGTGCGGCGTCGCCCGCCGTTCGAATCCCGCCGTGGAAGACGAAGAGGTCAACCGTGACGTAGAGCGCCGTCAGGACCACGAGGAAGACGAACAGCGGAACGTTGACGAAGTATGCGACGGGGGAAGGTTGTTCCGACGCTGGAAGGACCATAGTGTTACGTATTCGACGATATAATCGTATAGTCGTTTCCTCCATCTTCTACGTGGTTTCCGGCGAGACCACCGTTCGAAAGCCACAGTCCGTTCGGAGATGGTAGTCGAGTCTACACCGAGGCAGTTCCGTGTGGAACGAACGATGGTGGGAGGCCAGTTGTGATCAAATCGGAAATACAACTTGCAAGTACAACCAGCGGGCAGTACCGTATTCGATGGTTCTATGCAATTGAAGATTGGTCGATAGACGAGAAAACGTGGATTCGATTTGATGTCACAGACTACAAATACGAATAGAGCTCGCGACGTTGCATCGGGATTCTTCCAAAAATACGGTCTTGCGTTCGTAATGGTCGCCAGTTATTTCGGTTCCGGCTCGGTGTTTATCGCCAGCCAAGCGGGGGTTCAGTACGGATATGCGCTCATATGGGCCGCGGTTGGCGCAACCATATTCGGCTTTATGGGCCAAGACATGAGCGCTCGACTCGGTATCTTCGGCGAACCGCTGATGTCGTTCGTCCGCAGAAAATTGGGGTCGACCGGTGCGACGGTCCTGGCCGCTCTGCTGTCCGTGGGTTGTGTCGCATGGACGCTCGAACTGACTGCTGCTATCGGAAAGGGAATTTCCATCCTTCTCAACGGTGCCGTCGGGTGGCAACCCATCGCGGTCCTCTCCGGCCTACTCGCCATCATCGTCGGTATTCAGAACTACGACGGTGTCGAACGAATCATGACGGCGATGATGCTCGCACTCCTCGTCGTCTACGTCGGCGTTGCCGGCGTGAGCGCACCGTCGCTGACCGGCATCGCGTCCGGTTTCGTTCCCTCGGTCCCCGGCGGTTCGTTGACGCTTGCCGCGGCCATCATCGGGACGACGGCCCTGTGGCCGAACTTCTTCCTCGAATCGAATCTGGTCGGGGAAAAGGGTTGGACGAACGTCGCCGACCTGAAGGATATGCGCCGTGACCTCGGAATCGGCTACGCCGTCGGTGGTGTGACGACAATCGCCATTCTGGTCGCCGCCGCGGCTATTCTCCGTCCCGCCGGATACACGAACCTCGACACGTTCATCACGCCCGGAAGGGCACTCGCGGACGTCCTCGGCGAGTGGGCGCTGTACGTCTTCCTCGTCGGCACCATCGCCGCCGCGTTCAACAGCATCATCCCGATAATGTGGACGCCCGCCTACCTCTTCCAGAACGCGCTCGGTCACGATGCCGACAGCGGGAGTCGGGAGTTCAAAATCATCTATACGGTCGGTGTCGCCCTCGGGACCCTCTCACCGCTGGTTCACCAGTTCGCCGGGCTGAGCGTCATTGACATGATAATCCTCTTCCCGGCGTACAACGGAATCGTCAGCCTTCCCATCACGGCCGTGTTGCTGTTTTGGGCGGTCAACGACCGCAAGACGATGGGCGAGAACCGAAACAGCCTCCTGCTGTCGGCGGCGAACGTCGCGCTCGTCGTGCTGTCGATTTACCTCGCGGCCACCTCGCTACCGGGATTCGTTCAGACCATCACCAGCGGTGGTTTCTGACCGCTACCTTCGATGCTTCCCACCCCTACAACTCTGCTACTGTTAGTGGCCGTCGCGTTCCTCTCTGGAGTCGGCATCACTGCCGTCGGACCGGGCGGTATCTTCGTGACCGTCGCTCTGTTCGCACTCACGAACGAGCCGTCGGCGACCGTTGCCGGGACGGCGATGTCGACGTTCGTCTTCACGGGACTACTCGGGAGCTACACCTACTACCGTTCGGGCGAACTCCGAACCCGGTCGGGGAAGCGACTCGCGGCGCTCGTTACGGTGCCGAGTGTCGTCGGTGCCGTCGTCGGCGCGCTCGTCAATACGACCATCTCAGACGCCGTTTTCGGGGCGCTGTTGACCGGATTTACCGTCCTTTCCGGCGTGAGCATCGTCTATCGCGAGCGGCGAACCGTGGGTTCGAGGTGGTCGTTTCCGGCCGATTCGGCGGTCGGAATCGCCGTTTTCGTCGGTGTTGGGTTCGGGGTCGGGGTTTTAGGCGGTCTGCTCGGCGTCGGGGGGCCGGTAATCGCCGTCCCCGTTCTCGTCGTACTGGGCGTTTCGATGTTGGACGCGCTCGCCGCCGCACAGGTTCAATCGGTGTTCCTCTCGGCGTTCGCCGCGACGACCTACGTGTTACAGGGCGCGGTTTCGCTTCCGCTCGCGCTCGCCATCGGCGTTCCCGAACTCGTCGGTGTCATCGCCGGATGGCGGGTCGCTCACCGCGTCGACCCGTCCCGACTGAAGGTCGCTCTCGGTGGGACACTCGTCGCGGCAGGCATCGTGCTCACCGCCACCTGAGGGGCGGAATTCGACGGGACCGGGCGTCCACCCCACGACTCGGATTTATGTGGCTTCGTGTGCATCTCCCCGAGAGACACAGAATGAAGGTCGGCATCATCGGTGGGGGCGTCATCGGCACCGGTAGCGCGTATCACCTCGCGGAACGCGGCCACGAGGTCACGCTCCTCGAACGGGACGAAATCGGGTCGGGGACGACGGCGGCGTCGATGGCCGTGTTCGTGTGGCAGTCGGTGCCGCCGAGCGAGTTCGCCCTTCGACTCCGACGGCGCGCGTGGGACGAGTATTCGGAGTTCGTCGAGAGCGGCGAACTCGACTACACGCGGACGGGGCTTTGTCACGTCGCGTGGTCCGAATCGACGTTGGCGGCCTATCGGGAGTACGCCGAAGAACTCGCCGCAGCGAGGGTTGATGCGGCGGTGCGTCCCGGGGCGGGTCCGTACGACGACGACCGCGCCGTCGGAACGCTCCACACGCCCGAAGACGGCCACTTCGACCCCGTCGCCGTCGCGGAACTGTACGCCGACAAAGCGCGCGAGGAGGGAGCGACGATTCGAACGGGGACGACCGTGACCGGCGTCCTCACCGACTCGAATCGCGTTGCCGGAATCGAACTGGAAGACGACGAACTCGCGGTCGATGCGGTCGTGAACGCCGCCGGTCCGTGGGCGGTCGAGGTCGGTGGGACGGACGCGGACGAACTCCCGATACGACGCACGGCAGGTCCCATCATCGGATTCGAGACGCCGGCGGAAACCGACATCGAGGTACCCTTCTCGCAGTTCGAAAACGACCTTTACGTCCGTCGGTACGCGAAGGGGCTGTACGTCGGGCACTACAACACCGAATTTCGGGCGGACGAGGACGTGACTCCCGACGACGAGAAATCGCCCGACGACGAGTTCGAGCGTCGTGCGAGGGACCTGCTTACCCGATTGGGATTCGACGGCGACGAACTCCGACGGGACACGTCGTGGACCGGCTATCGAACGGTCACGCCGGACGGACTGCCGATAGTGGGCGAGGGAGGGATGGAGGGCTACTACCTCGCCGTCGGGATGAGCGGCCTCGGAATCACCCGCGCACCTGTCGTCGGGCGGTCGGTCGCCGACGCTATCGACGGCGAGTCGTCGCCGTTTCTCCGCGAGATGTCGCCCGAGCGTTTCGACTAGCTTCGTTTCCGCGCATCGCCCGCGTTCGTGGCCGGGGGACGTACCGAATGCCGTCGGTAGCAGTCCATGTTTATGCTCGTCAACGGCGTAGTGGCGGAAGACAATCGGGCGCTCGATTGCTCCTCGTCGGTATCGTCGGGGGAGACGAGAACTGGAAGTGGGGACGGTCGCGCGGTCGATGAATGCCCGGAAACGGGTCAGGGGAGACAATGAGCTTCAAAACGACGAAGCTAACGAATCGAGTACCGGCGATTACCGAACAGAACCGGAAGTGGTGGGTCGTGGTCGCCATCGGCATCGCGGGCGTCCTCGTTACCGTGGATTTCAACGGCATCACCGTCGCGCTGCCGACCATCGGACGGGACCTCGGCATCTCGACGACGGGGTTGCAGTGGACCGTCAACGCCTATCTGCTCGCGTTCGCCGCGCCGATGGTGGCGTTCGGCCGATTGTCGGATATCTTCGGTCGGCGGCGGGTGCTGCTCGTCGGAATCGTCGTCTTCATCGCCGCCTCCGCGTTCGCCGGTTTGTCCCAGAGCGAACTGTGGCTGGTTTCAGCCCGCGTGATACAGGGACTGGGCGCGGCGGCCTTCTTCGCGGCGTCGCTGCCGATAGTCAGCAATGCCTTTCCCGAAAAGGAACGGGGGAGAGGTATCGCGCTCTGGGCGGCGATCAGCGGCCTCGGATTGGCCGCCGGACCGCTCGTCGGCGGCGTCCTCACGCAGATGTTCTCGTGGCGCTGGTTCTTCTTCTTCAACATCCCGCTCGCGACGGTGGCAGTGGTCCTGACGCTCGCCGCCGTGCGCGAATCCCGCGACGAGACGGTCGGACATCACGTCGATTTCGCGGGTCTCATCACCGTAACCGCCGGTCTCGTCGCGCTGGTGTTGGGCATTCAGCAGGGCGACACGCTGGGATGGGGGTCGCCGTTCGTCGTCGGCGCTCTCGTCGCGTCGGTGCTGTTGCTCGCGGCGTTCATCCTCATCGAGCGGCGCGTCGACGACCCGTTGATAGAACTCGGACTGTTCGAGAACCGGAACTTCCTCGGCGCGAACGCGGTCGGATTCGTCGTGAACTACGGCTTCGGCGCGCTGTTGTTCTACATGACGCTCTACCTCCAGAACGTCTTGGACTACTCCCCCTTGCAAACAGGGTTGGTGTTTTTGGCGTTCACCGTGCCGTTGGTGCTGCTGGAAGCGCGAACGAACGACGTTTCGACCCGACTCGGAGTGCGGGCCTCCATGGTCGGCGGCTTGGCGCTCGTCGCCGTCGCGTTCCTGTTCCTCACTCGCACGAGTCCGGCGGGCGGAATGACCACCGTTCTCGTCTCGCTCGTCCTCGCCGGAACCGGAATCGGCGTGGCGTACACGCTTTCGAACACGGTCGGAATGGCGGCGCTCCCGGACGCCAAGGGCGGCGAAGCCTCCGGAGTGCTAGGAATGGTCCGCCTCTTGGGGGCCGTCTTCGGCGTCGCGGTGACAGGCGCGCTGTTCAAAACGCTGGAGAACGAGAAGCTGACCGACCTGCTCGTCGGTGCCGGTGCCGCGCTCGATTCGTCGGACAGACGGGAGATAAAGGGACTGTTGTCCGGGTCCGACGCCGCGGAGGCGACGCTCAAGCGTCTCGCTCCGGAGGTCGAATCCGAAATCGTTCGAATCGTCCACGAGGCGTTCGTCTCCGCGTTCGGGCGGGCGATGTTGCTCTGTGCGGCCGTGGCGATACTCGGGGTCCTCACCGCGCACTTCGTCATCGAGACCACGCAGTCGGAGTGAACCGGCGGTTCCGCCGCTCGGAGATACGAGGGAAAACCCGCTACCCGTCGAACAATCCCCGGAGCGCCCCGTCGCGGCCGTCGTTTTCTCCGCCGTCGCCATCGTCACCGTTTTCGCCGTACTTCGACAGCGCGAGCGAGAGTTTGAGACGTGTTTTCCCCGCGGGCAAGTCCTCGGCAAACAGCGCCCCGGCCGCACGAAGCGTCTCGCCGCCGCCAGAACCGCCGTAGACTGGTGACGTCCGTCCCGCGACGCACCGGGACGTGACGACCACCGGTGTCCCGTCCCGCACCGTCGATTCGACGAACTCCCCCAGGCTGGCGGTGACGTTTCCGAGTCCCGTCCCGTTCACGACGAGGCCGTCCGCGCCCGCTTCGAGCGCGGCCTCGCCCAATCGGTCGTCCACTCCCGCGCCGCTCCCGACGACGAAGACGGTCGGGTCGAGCGTTCCATCGGGGATGTGTGCGGTTTCGCTGGCCGGTCGCCGGAGGATTCGTATCCCGTTCCGGTCGTGGGTCGCAACCGGCCCGACGCCGGGGGACGAAAAGGCGTCGAGGGCCGACGTGTGGTACTTCGTGGCGAACCGCGCGCTGTGGACCGCCTCGTCGAAGGCGACGTAGGTTCCGCCGTGTCCGCCGTCGGCGAAGGCCCGCGCCGCTGCGAAGGCGGTGACGAGGTTCGCCGGGCCGTCCGAACTTCGCTCGTCGGGACGCCGCTGTGCGCCGGTCAGGAGGACTGGCGTATCCGGTTGGAGAGTCGCGTCGAGATAGTACGCCGTTTCCTCCATCGTATCCGTGCCGTGCGTGACGGCGACGGCGTCCGTCTCCGAGTCAGCGTCGAGTTCGGCGACCCGTTCGCCGACCGTTTCGAGCGTTTCCGCCGTCATTTCGTAGCTCGGGATCTGTGCGACCTGTTCGACGGAGACGTCGCCGTAGTCCGCCAACGCCGGAATTTCCTCCACGAGCGCGCTCCCCCGTTCGGTCGGGACCGCGCCGGTGTCGCGGTCGGTGCTCGCAATCGTCCCGCCGGTTCCGAGAACGGTCACGTTCATGTCGCCTCGTTCGCGCCGACCGAACAAAAACCCGGGTTCGGTCGTCGTACGGCATGTGAAAACCCCACATACCACAGTACGTATTTGGACCGTCACGTGGTACGACGACGGGATGATAGTCGCCGGAAAATGTCCCGCGACCGCCGACGAACTGCGGGCCGCGTCCGAGCGCGGATTCGACGCTGTGGAACTCCACCTCACCACGGACGATTTGGACGCCGCGGAGGAGACGGCGGCGGTGTGTCGCGACGCGCCGGTGGAAATCGTCTCGGCACACACGCCACACGTGGACCTCAACGAACTCGAATACGTCCAGCGGACCAACGACCTGTGTGAGCGCCTCGACGCCACGCTCGTCGTCCACTCCACGAAAATCCCGTTAAGCAACGTCGGCTATCTCCTCGACCGCACCGACATCACCGTCCCACACGGCTTCGAGAACTCGACGGGCCACAGCCTCCACTTCCTGCGGAACGTCCTGCTCGACGAGGGTCGTCCGCTCGTCCTCGATACCGCCCACCTCTACACGGCGGAGGAGGCGTACTGCTCGATACTGGAGGACCTCCTCGCCGAGTACGGCGACTCGATTCCCGTGGTTCACTGCTGCGACGGAACGAAAATCACGGACGGGTTGGCGTTCGGAACCGGAACGATGGATATGGAACGGGTGATAGCGGACCTCCAGCAAAACTACGACGGCATCGTCGTGCTGGAGGTCATGCCCGCCGAGCAGGCCGAGGCGCTGGAGATGTGGCGGGACGTGACGCTGCGGGACTGAGTGTCATCTACCCCGAAATTAATGATTCTTTGACTCGAATTCGAAAACATGTCGGCCGCTACGCGTCGAATCGGGTGGTCGTTCGAACTCGCCGATTCGCGACTCCTTCGGGTGCTGACCTACTGCTCGCTCGGCGTCGCCGGGGGAATGTGGGTGCTCGCGGCTTTCGTCTCGGCGACGCTGGTGTTACAGGGGAACCCGCTGATAACCGGAGTTCTGGTCGTCGTATTCCTCTTTTCCGCGTTCGTCTGGCTGACGCACCTGCGCCCGCTGTTCGAGGACGACGAGCGACTGGAACACCTCGAATCGCGCTGGTTGTTCGTCGCCTCGCTGTTCGGGGCCGTCGTGTTCTCGGTGAGCCACGGATTCGGCGGCGTCCGCGGGTTCCTGTTCCTCCTCGGGTTCATCACGCTGCCGGCGGTCCTCGTCTCGGCGCTCCAATCGACGGGCGACATCGACGCCGAGGAGCGGACGATGACCTACCGCGGCCGCGAGGTTCCGCTCGACGGACTCTCAGGCGTCCGCCGGTTCGGACTCGGCACCCTCACCGTCCACTGGTTTTCGTACGTCTCGGGTGCCGCGAACATCATCACCCCGCGATTCCTCGTCCTCCCGAGCGACGCGGCGACCGAAGCCGAGCCGGTGTTTTCGGCGGCGGTCGAGGCCGAGCCTCCCGATTTCGAGCGACCTAACCCGACGGTTCGCTACGCGTTGGCCGCCTTCGGTCTGTTCTTCCTCGGCTTCGCCGCCTTCCTCACCGTCGTGATGCCCGGCGGGGAGGACGCGGCGCTCGTCGAGACGTACGCCCTGCTCGTGTTCGGATTCATTGGCGTCGGCTTTCTCGGCGCGGCGGCCGTTCACGGCTGAGCGGGCGTTCGCGCGGGTTCTCGGCGACCCCGTCCTCGATTTCCCAGCAGCGGTTCGCCGGGAGCGACACAGCGACCGTTTGGCCCGGCGACAACGGTCGGGAACTGAACGCGGTCACCTCCTCGCCGCCGAGCGAGAGCGTGACTCGGTCGTCGCCGTCCCGCGGCGTGACGCGGGTGACGGCGGCCGACATCGTCTCCGTCGTCTCATCGAGTTCCACGAACTCGGGTCGGATGGCGACGTGCGTCGCGGACGGTCGGGGAACCGCCTCGTCCGGGAGGACCGCGACGGGGAGGCAGTTCGACCCGGTGAACCACGCGACGAAGGGCGTCGCCGGGCGATGAAACACCTCCTCGACGGAGCCGAGTTGGACGATGCGGCCGTCGCGCACGACGGCGATTCTGTCGGCGAGCGCCCGCGCAGTCGTCCGGTTGTGGGTGACGTAAATCGAGGTGACGTCGGCGATGAGGTCCCGGAGGTCGTCGCGGAGTTCCTCGCGGGTCGGCACGTCGAGCGCCGACAGCGGTTCGTCCAACAGCAGCGCCTTTGGGTTGATGGCGAGCGAGCGCGCGAGCGCGACGCGCTGTGCCTCCCCGCCCGAAAGCGTTCGAGGCCGCCTGTCGGCGAGGTCCGCGACGCCGAGGTCGGCGAGGACCGACTTCGCGTCGAGCGCGTCGGCGTGGTATCGAGCGCCGAACTCGACGTTCTCCAGCGCGGTGAGATGCGGAAACAGCGCGTAGTCCTGAAAGACGAAGCCGAAGTAGCGCTCCTCCGGCGGGTCGTCCGTCACGTCCCGTCCGTCGAAGAAGACGCGCCCGTCGTGGTCGTGATACCCCGCAACCGTTTCGAGGAGCAGCGTCTTGCCGCTCCCGCTCGGTCCGAGGACGACGAGTGTTTCGCCGGTTTCGACCGACAGTTCGGCGTCGAGGTCGAACGGGTCGGTTCCCTCCGCGGTGAACGTCGCGTCGATGTCGATATCGAAGCTCATAGCACGCTCCCCGAGTCGCTACCAGTGAGCAGTCGAACGACGAGGAAGATACCCGCGCTGAGCACGAGGAGGACGAACGCGACGGCGCTCGCATCGTCCAGTCCGGACGACGTGAACGTGTTGAAAAAGAACACCGGGGCGTGTTGGGAGACGGTTTCGGTGCCCGTGAACGGATTGAAAAAGTTGACGCTGTAGGCGACGACGGCGACGGCCCCGAACTCCGAGACGCCCCGCGCCCATGCGAGGACGCCGCCAGTGACGACGCCGCGGGACGCGAGCGGCAGTTGCACCCGCAGGAACGTCTCGAACGGCGGTGCGCCGTGGCTCCGGGCGGCGTATTCGAGGCGGGAATCGACCGATTCGAAGGCTTCGCGGACGGTGTTGACCGCGAACGGCGCGCTCACGAAGGTCAGCGCCAGCACCATCCCGGTCAGGGTCGTCAGCACCGAAATGCTCGGGAAGAGGCCGCGTTTCCCGAAGCCGAACAGGACGAGGATGCCCGCGACGGAGTGGGGAACCACGAGCGGCAAATCCACCAGACTCTCCACGATTTCCTGTCCGGTGAACCCGCGGGCGAGGAGATACGCGAGCGGGATTCCGAAGAGGAGCGCCACGATCGTGGCGAGCAGCGGCCCGTAGACGGTGAGAAACAGCATCGTCTGCACGTCGGGCGACCTCGCCGTCTCCACGATGAGGGACGGGTTTTGGCGCGCGACGAACATGGCAATGGGCATGCCGAGCGCGAGCAGGAGGACCACGCCGAACGTCGCGCTGGCCACGCCGAACCACCCGTCGTTCGCCCGCCATCCCAGCACCGCCGCGCTACACAGCGCGACCCCGACGTACAGCGTCGGCCGTCCGAGCACGTACAACGCCCCGAACGCGAGCGCCTGCACCGTCAGGACGGCCAGCACGACCGACCCGCGGCCGAGCATCGCCGTCGGATGCGCCCGATACTCGCCCCCTTCGTAGTTGGAATCGCTCATGTGTTCTCGATTCGTTTCCGTGTACGCATCGCCATTCTTCAAACGGTTTCCCTATAGTTCGAGCGGGCCGATGGACGTCCTCGCTTCCGCGTTGGCCACGACGCCCTTCGGAACGGCGTCCGTCGTGTCCTTCGGCACCACCGCCGGGTCGACGGGTTCGAAGCCGTTGTCCGTCAGTATCTTTCGCCCGGGCTTCGTGATGAGGTATTCGACCCACGCGTCGCCCGCGTCGGCGTCCGTCGCGTTCTCCGGAACGGCGACGCCGTAGGCGATGGGTGCGCCGGTGTACGTCTCGCCGCCGGCCTGCACCTCCGCCTTCGCGTAGTGTTCGTCGTACTTCGCGCTCGCTTTCGAGAGGTCGACGGCCGGTTGCAGGTCGACGGTGTTCACGTCGTGACTCGCGCTCGCGGACTGGTACTCCCACGCGTAGTCGAGTTCGCCCGAGTGGAGCTGACTGAGGAGGTCCGTCTCGGTCCCCGACGGGATTTTCGCCTTCTCGATGAGCTTTTTCGAAGTCGTCCCGTCGAACAGCGTTTCCCCCTCGAACGGAATCGCGCCGAGTTGCATCGTCATCACCGACCGGTAGCCGTTCGGGTCTACGGCAGGGTCCGAGTGGCCGAACGTCACGTCGTCCCGCAGGAGGATGTCCCACCAGTTGTCCGGTGAAATCTCGTCCGCGCCGGTGGCCTCGTCGGTGTACGCGATGGTCATCGCGTTGGTGGCGAACACCGCGTACCACTCCGCGTACTCCGGCACCATCATGTCGCGGATGAGCCGGTAGTCGGAGACGCCGAGGACGTCGGCCGACCGGCCGAGGTTGGTTATCTTCTTCGTCGAACCGACGGACCCCTTCGCCTCGCGGTTGACCTGCACGTCGTGGTTCGACTCGAACTCCGTTTCGACGTCCCCGAACGGCGCGGAGAGGCTTCCGGCGTGGAAGATAGTCATCGTGCCGGAGAGTTCCGTCGAACCGGACGAGTTCGTTCCGGGGGACGTGAACCCGTCGGTCGAACCCGGTTTCCCGGTTCCACCGTCGTCGCTCGCGGTACACCCGGCGAGCGCCAGCGCACCGGTCGCCGCCGCGCCGTTGAGGAACCGGCGGCGCGGTATCGTCGGAGGGTTCTCCATCGATAGAATACCGTTATATCGTTCGGCATATAACGGTTGTGGTGGCCCTCGTACTCGCCGGGAAACGGCGTCCAACGGCGGTGAAAACTACTGATTTCTGGGAAAGTATGGGAACGGCATGGGGAGAACAGGGACGCCGACGGAAGCGATACGGGACGGGATTCTCGGCCTAGCGGTTCACCACCTCGTAGAGCGGGTTGGGAACCGTCCCGTGTTCGGAGGCGTGCGGACGGCCGTCGGCGTCCTCGTAGCCGTAATCGAGGAGGCGGTTCCGGTTGAGACAGAGCTTCGTGAACTCGGGGCGGAGCAGGTCGAACAGTTCGAACCGATCTTCCAGTTCCGGGAACTCGGTCTGATACGCCTCGATTGCTTCCCGAACGCCTCTCCAGAACTGCTCCTCCGAGTAGTCCGAGTGCGTTGCCAGCGCGTCGGCGACGTAGCGGAAGACGCAGACGAACAGGCCGGAGAAGATGAACTGACAGAGTCCCTCGGGCGGTTCGGTTCGCAGCACCGCACTGAGTTCGTCCGGGAGCGACTGAAGTTCCGGCAGCGGTTGGTCGCTGACGTTCACGTCGTCCACGAAGTCCTTCACCGCGAGGCGGTGTGGCCGTCCGTCTTTCAACACCAACATCGTGTTCTGGCCGTGGGGCGAGAACACCGTCCCGTAGCGATAGAGGTAGTGAAGCAACGGCGGGAGCACCGTCTCGAACAGTTCGTCCAGCCACTCCTCCATCGAGAGGCCGGACTCCTCCACGAGCGATTCGAGGTACGGCGTCCCGTCTTCGACGTGCATGAGCGACGACAGCGTGACGGCTTTCTCGTCCCCGTCGAGGAAGGTGTAGATGCTCTCGCGCCAGACACAGCCGAGCAGTTCGTCGTACTGGTACGCCGACCCGTCGAGTCGCGAGAAATCCGGATGGTCGTAGTTCAGCCCCGCGATTTCGCCGGGCAGAATCAGGTCACACTCCTCGCGGAGGAACTCGTCGTCCTCGTAAATTTCCTTGATGTACTCCGTGACTATCGGCGCGACTTCGGTTCGCTCGCCCGGCAGTCCGCGGTAGACGAGCGTGTTGAGGATGCGCAGCGGGAGTTTGACGTGGTGGCGCTCCAGTTCGTCCACGTTCACGAACGTCCGAATCGACTGTTGGGGCAGGTACTCGTCCGGCCCGTCACCGAGCGGGACGATGGCGTTCGACGCGATTTCATCGGCGAACAGTTGGACGATGCTGCCGTCCCACTGCCACTCGTGGACCGGCAGGAAGTAGTAGTCGTCCGGGTCGAGGCCCTTCGATTCGAGTTTCGCGCGGAACACATCGTACCGGTCGCCGAGTTCGCCCTCGACGAGCGACTCGTGGTCGAGGTCGGAGACGGCGCTGAAACTGGCCCGCTCGCGGGAGACGGCGACCCACGAGAGCGTCACGGGCCGTTTCCGTTCCGGCGCGTAGTCGAGGTAGTCGTCGTAGCCGAAACCGAGGCGTCCCTTGTTGTAGGTTATCCACGGGTGGCCGGTCATCTCGCCTTCGAGTTCCGCGTAGTCGAGCGACGTGAGGTCCCTGTCGCCGTCGCGGGCGTTCGCCTCGATGTGGGCGTCGGCGAGCATCGTGTTGCGGTACTCCCGAATCAGGTGTCCGGCGGTCATGTCAGAGACGCCGATGGTCTCCTGTGCGTCGAGCAGGAACTCGACGGGGTCGCTCGCCGGTTCCCAGTCGCCGGACTCCCGGCGTTCGACGGAATCGGGGCGGACGCTCCGCCAGTCGAACAGCCGTTCGTCGGCCTCGAACCGGTACTCGACGCCGTCCGACAAGCCGAGGTGGAAGTAGCCGTCCTCGGTTCGCCGGGGCGCGATGAGTTCCTCGTAGCCGAACTCCGCCAGCATCTTCGCCAGCAGTCGCCGACCGACCGTCTCCCAGATTTCGGGTGCGAGCGCGTCCCGAAGCGCTTCGTGTTCGATACTGCTGTCGGTGTTGTCGGTGCCGTTGCCGTGAATATCGTCGTTGGAATCCTGTGTTGTCGTGGGTTGCATCGTCAGTCCTCCTGTGTCGGTGTCGCGTGTTCGTCGTCCAGTCGTTCGCTTTCGGGGGATTTCGAGCAGAACCGCTCGACGGAGAAATCCTGAAAGACGGTGTCCTCGTCGGTCGGATACCGTTCCTCGCCGAGCAGCGACTCGACGATGACCGCGTTCCGCTGGCAGCCCAATCCGAGGTCGGGCGTCCCGACGCCGTGGCTGTACAGGCCGCCGTTCTGGACGAACAGTCGGCCCTCACCGCCGAACTCGATTTCGTAGTTCTCGTCGATGCGAAGTCGGCCCTTCGCGTCGCGTGCGATTCGGTCCTCGATTCCGGCGAGGAAGGACGGCTTCGGGCGGTGATACCCGGTTCCGAGGATTACCACGTCGCTCCCGTGGGCGAAGCGTTCGCCTTCCTGCCACTGTTCGCAGGTCAGGCGGTAGCCGTCGTCCGCCGCCTCGATGTCCTCGACTTCGGTCGTGGCGAGCATACCGACGTCCGGGTCGGCGTCGCCGATGGAGCGCTCGTACAGCAGGTCGTAGATTTCCTCGCTCGTTTCGGGGTCGATTCCCTTGTACAGCAGGTCCTGCTCGGGCAGAATCGCGTCCTTTCGCTCCTGTGGCAGGTCGTAGAAGTACTCGGTGTACTCGGGCGTGAAGTGCTGGAGGCCGAGTTTCGAGTACTCCATGGGGAAGAAGCCCTCCGAGCGCGTGAGCCAGTCGAGTCGGTAGCCCGCCTCGGGTCGGCGTTTCAGCAGGTCCAAGAACACCTCGGCGGCGCTCTGGCCCGACCCGACGACCGTAATGGCCTCCGCGTCGAGACAGCGTTCCCTGCGGTCGAGGTAGCTGGCGGTGTGGAACACGTCCTCGCTCGAATGGCCCTGTAGCGCCTCGGGAATCCGCGGGACGCTTCCGACGCCGACCACCACGTTCTCCGCCCGGCACTCGACCGTCTCGCCGCTTTCCGGGTCGCGGGCGGTGACGTGAAACTCCTCCCGCTCCTCGTCGTAGCGAACGTCGGTCACGCGGCGACTGAACGCCGTGTTGCCGAGCGCCTCGGCGACCCACTTGCAGTAGTCGTCGTACTCCCGCCGGGGCACCTGAAACGTCTCGTAGAAGTAGAACTCGTAGAGACGGTCCGTCTCCCGGAGATAGTTCAGGTAAGTGTACTCGCTCGTCGGGTCGGCGAGCGTGACGAGGTCGGCGAGGAACGGCACTTCGAGGGTCGCGTCCTCGATGAGCATCCCGCCGTGCCACTCGAATTCGGGTTTCCGTTCGAGGAACAGCGCGTCGCTCTCCGTGTCCTCCAACAGCGCCGCCAAGCCGAGGTTGAACGGCCCGAGGCCGACCCCGACCACGTCGTAGATGTCGTCCGTCGAGGGGTCGTCAATCATCGACCCCACACCTCCGACTCGAACCGCTCGCGCTCACAGACCATCAGCAGGGCGTCCTTCTCGTCCAACGAAAGCTCGTCTCGGGGTTCGAACCCACATGCCTCGAAGACGGAGATGACCTTCTCGTTGCGAACGTCGGGTTCCGTCACGACGCGCTCGGTTTCGTCGTGGCGGAACTGAAACGCCGTCATGGCTCGGAGCAGGGGTTTCGCGTAGCCGTGGCCCAGGAACTCCGGAACGCCGATGAGCAGATGGATTCCTTGGTCCGTCGGTCTCGCATCGTAGTGGCCCGCGAGGTCGTCGTCCGCGGCCCAGTACGATTCCCAGTAGCTCATCGGAACGTGGTCGAGGTGGCCGACGTAGAGCGTCTGGTGTCCGTCAGCCAGCTTTTCCGCGAGTCCCCGTCTGAACTCGGGAAGCGGGTCGTCCCACTGCCAGTAGGGCAGGACGTGAGGTTCGTTCAGCCAGCGGTGGAGGCGGCCGAGGTCCCGGTCCATCGTCGCCTGCCGGAACGAAATCGTCTTTTCCACCGCCGCGTCCCGCGTCTGAAACTCGTAGTCCGACGCGACGATTCCGGCCGGGCCGGTCATGGTTTCACCTCCAATTCCGTCACGAGCGGGTTGCGTATGTCAGAGTAGACCGACTGGTTTTCGAGCGTGCCGGTCAGTTCGTCCATGCCGTGGAACCGGGTCAGCAGGTTCGCCTTGCAGGCGATTCGTCGCTCCCCGAGCAGGCTCGACACCAGCGAGGACTCCTCGCGCTCGTGCTCCGCGAGCGATTCCAGTTCCTCGCGCAGGAGCGAGAGCAACGCGCGTTCGTCCACGAGTCCGGCACAGCCGAAGGCGTTGACCACCCCGAACGCGTTGTTCAGGATCACGTAGTAGCGGATTCGCTCGTCGGCCAGTTCGTCCGAAACGAGCGTGTCCGCGCGCTCGGCGACGCCGGGGAGGAACTCCTCGACCCCGTCCTGCGTCGATTCGACGAAGTAATAACCCTGATTGTCACGGTACCGGAACTCGTCGGGATAGCCGTCTTCGAGCGTCAGCACGCTGTTCTGCTGGTGTGCTTCCAACCCGACGCCATGTGTCAGATAGAACCACAGCACCGGCCGAATCGAGACGGCGAGGTACCGCCCGAACCAGTCACGACTCACCGCGGCGGTGGACCGGTCCTCCCGCTCCGCGATCTCCTCGACGACGTTGGCGAGCCGCGAGTTCCCGCCGGACAGCGAGTCCTGACAGAGGCCCACGACGGGCGTCGAGTTCCTCGCATCGTCGCCGCGGAACGGGTTCTCGCGCAGGACGGCTTCGAACCCGGATTCCGCTCCGTCGCCCGCTTCGACCGTCAAGTAGGCCGGGTCGCGCACCACGTCGAAGTCGGGGAATCGCGACCGTAATTCGTCCCCCAGTTCCGTGTCCATGAGTTCAGTGATGGCGACGCCGCGCTCCAGTTCGGGCCGCTTGTTCGTCCGCTCGGAGTTCGTGATGGTGACGGCGAGCGACCCCTTCATCATGAACGAGGACTCCGGACTGTATAGCGTTCGAACTGACGACGTTGGAAAGTACTCCCGTCCGCGCGGGCCGAGATAGTCGAGTTCGCCGTTCTCCGACAGCGACTCCACGAAGGGTTTTCGGAGCAGGTGTTCGGCCTGCCACGGGTGAACCGGAATCAGCGCGTCCTCGCTCTCGACGTGTTCCGCGACGAACGACTCGGGGACGGTCGGGTCCTCGCGCAGTTCGGATTTCACCCACTCGGTCGCGCTTTCGCCGCGCGCCGAATCGTGGGCGACGATGTCCGGGGACGCCCGGAAGTAGTGGAGCGGGAACGACCCGCGCAGTTCCGGGGCGTACGTCGGCGCGTCGCGGGCCGCGATTCCCTCCCTGCTCTTCGGCGTCGGGTGGAGCAGGTGGCCGAAGACGAGCGACTGTTCGGCGTCGGCGAACTCGAAGTCGGTGCCGTACAGCCTATCGAGGTCGTCGGCGCGCGCTTCGACGAACCGCCCCGTCGCTTGCTTGCTCGACAGCACCCGGGCGAGGAACTCGTCGGCGTGGTCATCCGCCCGCTTTTGCGACAGGTCCTTGACGACGAGCGACGCCAGCGTGGCGTAGTCGAGCGTCGTCCACTCGCCGCCCGCGCGGAACCGCGTCGGGAGGTCGAACAGGTGGCGACCTGTGGGGGAACGGTACGAAAGCGGAACGACGACTTCGACGCCGACGGCCGACAGTTCGAACCGAATCGCGTTCCCGGACTCCGCCGAGGAATCCTCGACAACTTCGTAGTCGTCCGTTTCGCGGAGATACGAGTTGAGGAAGGCGTGCGTCGTCGCGGCGGCGGCCACGGCGTCGGGGTCGTCCGTCGCGTTCGGGGGAATCATCGACTCACCTCCGGCGAGACGGCACACAGGGAATCGCCGCGCCGTTCGAGCGTGTCGAGGACGGTGGCGACGTCCGAGAGCGTCGTCCGCGGGTTGAGGAGGGTGAACTTCAGCGCGGAGACGCCATCGACCTCGGTTCGAGCGAGGACCGCCTCACCCTCCCGGAGCAACGACTCGCGTATCGCCTCGTTTATCCACCCCAGCAGGTCGTCGGACAGGTCGTCGTGCGGACGATAACGGAACACGACCGCGTTGAGCGACGGTTCGGTCACCAGTTCGAACGAATCGTCCTCCGAGAGCAGGGCCGCGACGTCGTCGGCGAGGTCGATGGTGCCGTCGATGAGCGCGGCCAGTCCGCTCCGCCCGACGGCTTGGAACGTGAGGTACGGTTTGAGCGCGTCGAAGCGACGCGTCGTCTGGGTGGATTTGGCGACGAGGTTCGGCGCGTTGTCGCCCTCGGGATTGAGGTAGGAGGCGTTTCGCGCGATGTGTTCGTACCGCGAGCCGTCGCGGAGCAAGAATGCTCCACAGCTGATGGGCTGATAGAACAGTTTGTGGAAATCGACGGCGATGGAGTCCGCGCGCTCGATTCCCGAGAGACGGCCGCGGTGGCGCTCGCTCGCGGCCAGCGCGCCGCCGTAGGCCGCATCGACGTGGAACCACAGGTCGTGTTCGTCAGCCCGGTCGGCGAGTTCGGCGAGCGGGTCGATGCTCCCGAAGTCCGTCGTCCCGGCGGTGCCGACGAGGGCGAACGGGACCAGTTCCCGCTCGTGGAGGTCCGACAGGGTTCGATCGAGCGCGTCCGGACACATCCGTCGGTTCTCGTCGGTTTCGACGGTCGTCACGGCGTTCTCCCCCAGACCGAGGTGGGCGGCGGCCTGTTCGGCCGTGAAGTGTGCCTCCTCCGAACAGAGGATTCGCATCGCCTTCGCGCGCGGCGGGAGGCCCGACCGCTGAACGTCGGTGCCGAAGCGCCCCTCGGCGAACCGCTCGCGGGCGAGCAGCAGTCCGAGGAAGTTGGACTGCGTGCCGCCGCTGGTGAACACCCCGTCACCCGTGTCGGCGTCGTAGCCGAAGAGCGAACAGAGTTCCTCGACCATCCGCGTTTCGAGCATCGTCGCCGCCGGACTCTGGTCCCACGAGTCCATCGACTGGTTCGTCGCGGAGAGCATCGCCTCCGCGGCTAATCCCGGTACCAGGGGAGGACAGTGGAGGTGGGCGAAACAGGTCGGGTTCGAGACGTCGACCGAGTGTCGGAGTATCGGTTCGGCGGCCTCGATGGCAGCCGAGAGGCCTACCCCGTCTTCGGGAATCATCCGTTCGTCCTCGAACAGTTCCCGGAGCGATTCCGGCGACTGCCCGGAGTAGGGCTTCTCGCCGCCGCCGGCCGAATCGAGGACGGCGGCGATCGCTTTCGCCATCGCCCGCCGGTAGGCGTCGTCCCCCTCGTCGCTGCCGAGGAACAACGAGTCCGCGTTCGCCCGTCTCCCGATTCTATCCGCGTCGGCGTGCGTCATGCCGTCATCACCTCGCGCTCGACTGCGGCCGCAACCGCGTCGTGGAACCGTTCCGCGATGGCGTCGACGTCGTCCTTCGTGACGACGAGCGGGGGAAGGAACCGGACGGTGCCGCCGTGTCGGCCGCCCAGTTCCACGATGAGGCCGCGGTCGAAACACTCCCCGCGGATGGCCGATGCGAGGTCCGGTGCGACGGGGTAGCTACCGAGTTCGTCCGGTTCCGCCGTCGGGTCCACGATTTCGGCCCCGAGCATCAGGCCGCGGCCGCGAACGTCGCCGACGGAATCGAACGTCTCCGCGGTTTCTTCGAGGTGGTTTCGAAGGCGCTTTCCCATCCGTTCGGCGCGTGCGGGAAGGTCGTTTTCGAGGACGTATTCGATGGTCGCCCGTCCGGCGGCCATCGCCAACTGGTCGCCGCGGAACGTCCCGGCGTGCGCGCCCGGTTCCCACACGTCGAGCGACTCGTCGTAGACGACGACTGCGAGGGGTAGTCCGCCGCCGACGGCCTTCGAGAGCGTTACAACGTCCGGAACGATGTCGGCGTGTTCGAAGGCGTAGGTTTCGCCCGTCCGGCCGAGGCCGGTCTGGATTTCGTCCACGACCAGGGGGATGTCGCGTTCGCGGGTGATACGCCGAACCTCGCGGGTCCACTCGTCGGGTGCGGGAATCGCGCCGCCCTCCCCTTGCACGAGTTCGAGCACCATTCCGGCGGGGTCAGTGATACCGCTCTCCGGGTCGTCCAACAGGCGTTCGATGTATCGACTCGACGTTCGGTGGCCGTCCTCGCCGCCGATGCCGAACGGACAGCGGTAGTCGTACGGATACGGCAGGTGATGCACATCGGGCATCGTCCCCGGGATGGCGTCCTTCGGGTCGGTGTCGCCCATGAGTCCCAGCGCGCCGTGGGTCATGCCGTGGTAGCCGCCCTGAAACGCGAGGGTGGAACGGTTCCCTGTTGCAGTTTTGACGAGTTTCAGCGCCGCCTCGATGGCGTCCGTTCCCGCGGGGCTACAGAACTGCACGCGCGCTGAGTCGGCGAACTCGTCGGGGAGACTCCCGAACAGTTCGTCCACGAAGGCGTCCTTCGTCGGCGTCGCGATGTCGAGCGTGTGTATCGGACCGCTCGCGTCCAACACCTCCTCGATGGCCTGCACGACGACCGGATGGTTGTGTCCGAGCGCGAGGGTGCCAGCGCCCGCGAGACAGTCGTAGTACTCCGTCCCGTCCACGTCCTCGACGCGAACCCCTTCCGCCCGCTCGATGGCCAGCGGGAGGTGTCGGGGATAGGTCCGGGCGTTCGATTCGCGGCGCGCCTGCTTCGCGAGCAGTCGTTCGCTCTCGGGGCGACTCATCGTCTTCCTCCTATCGAATCGAGTCGTATAGCCGTCGCTCTCCGTGTCTGATGGGGCTTCCATGGCTGCATACATGATTTAGGCCGGCCTAAAACAACGTAAAAGCTCCGGTTTTTAGGCACGCCTAAATCGTTGCGCGATAGTACTTTTCAGACAGCATGAATCAATATTAATATGTGAATTCGAGATTTTTCAGGAGATGGCACGCGTTTCAGCGTGCGCGACGTGGAGCGCGCCGGGCCATCAATACCGTATTTTTCGAACCCAGTCGAACCCGTTCGGGAAGCGACCCGTAGATGAACTGCTGGAGGAGGCCTTCCCGGGGTGCGCCGAGAAGGGTGAGGTCGTAGTTGTTCGACCGATGAATCACCTCCTCCGGGGCGCTTTCAGTTCGAACGATGGTCGTTCCCGTCTCGGCCACGTCGCGTAGGTCCCTCGCAACCCCTTCCACGAGCCCAATCGCCGCTTCGATGGCCGGTTCGGTCGCGTCCGTGGGTACGCAATGAACGACGTCGATTCGCGCGGGCGTGTCCAGCGCCAACGCGCGAGCCATCTCCCCCGCGAGGTCGGAGTGCGGGCTGTCCGCGACCGCCAGTAGGAGTCGCTCCATCCGGTCGGTCGCCGACCCCAACTCCTCGACGTACGGTTCCACGCCGAACCGTTCGACGTAGACGTCGCACGCCGCATCGGCGAGGAGTCGCTCGACCGTGTCTCCGCGAAACAGTCGCCGTCGCTGTGAGGACGTATCCCGCGTCCCGAGAAACGCCGCGTCGTATCCGCGTTCGTCGAGGAGATGGAGCAGCGCCCGCGTCTCGCTATGTGCGAGACAGACGCTTCCCCCCGATACGCGTTCGACCCCCTCCTCGGCCGTCCGGTCGAGAAGTCGAGTGACGTCGTCCCGGGCGCTCTCGACCTGCGACTCCTCCGCGACGTGACTGAGCGGCGTCTGTTCGGGGAAGAGGACGACGTTGACGAGATGAACCTCGCCGTCGCGCGTCCGAGCGAGCGCCGCCGCCGCTCGTAGCAGTCGTTCGACGTCGTGTTCCTCCCGTTCGTCGGCATCGGAATCGAGGATGGGAACGAGGATTCGATATCGCTCGCCTCCTCTCTCACCCATCTCCGAGTCGTCCAGCACGAACGCGCCCTCGGTTTCGGGGGCGTCTCCCGTCCCACCGTCCGTCACGAGTCGGTCGGACGATTCTACTGCTATGCATCCGTCGTCGAACGGACTCGGGACCATGGGGGAGATACGCTCGGCAGACACATCAATACAGCAGCGCTCCCCCATGCGGAGTGCGGCGTTGGATTTTCCCGACGGGGGACGGAATCCGCGGATTCCGTCCCCAACCGACGTGACACCGGCTGTCGCGAGACGGCACTCCGGAAGAGTTACTTCCCGAACAACATTTTGTACCTCGCCGACGTACCCCGTCTCGGGGGAAACACATGGGAGTGGACGAAAACAAGGAGACAGTCAGCCGACTCATCAACGAGTTCGTCAACGAGGGGAACGAGGCCGTGGCGGACCAACTGCTCACGGAGGATTACGTCCGGTACGACCCCGACGCGCCGGACGGCGCGCAGGGAGCGGACGAGTTCAAGGAGATGATTCGGATGGTCGGGGAGGCGTTCCCCGATTCGGAAGTGAAGATAGAGGAGATGATCGGCGAGGGCGACTTGGTCGTGTTCCGCGGCACCGAAACCGGCACTCACGAGGGCGAGTTCGTCGGCCACGAACCGACGGGGGAGACGTTCGAGATGACCGGCCTCGCGATGCACCGTGTCAGAGACGGCCAAATCGCGGAGACGTGGGCCAACTGGGACATGCTGGGGATGATGCAACAACTCGGCATCGTTCCGACGCCGGACGAACTGACCGAACTCTCCGACTGACCGAAGCGTTCATTTTTCCGTTCGAGGGTGAAACCAACCGGCAACTTCCTGTTTCACACACACGTAGGTGGGTACATGGGGGAGAGAATGGGAGAAGTAGCCGTCGAAGAAGCCGACGAACTCGAAGCCGTACTGGAGGACACTGACTCGCTCGCTATCGTCTGTCACTACCAACCGGACCCGGACTGCCTTGCGAGCGCGTTCGCGCTCGAATGGATCGCCACCCGAAACGGCGTGGACGACACCGCCATCTTCTACCAGGGCCACATCACCCATCAGGAGATTCGCTCGTTCATCGGCATTTTCGACATCGAACTGCACGAAATCGACGAAACCTCCCTCGAGGAGTACGACCTCGTGGCCTTCGTCGATCATTCGATTTCCGGCACCGAAGTCGAGATTCCGCCCGCGGTCACGGCGGACGTCGTCATCGACAACGTGGAACCGCCCGGCGAATCGGACGCCGCGTTCGTCGACACGCGGGCCGAGTACGGTTCCACGGCCGCGATTATGGCCGAGTACGTCACCAACGAGAGCGAGGATCCACCGGAACTGGTCGCCTCCGCGTTGCTCTTCGCCATTCATCGGGAACGGCTGGACGACATTCGCTATCCGACTCGACTCGACTACCAAGCCGCGCTCGACCTGTTTCCGTACGCGGACGTCGACCTCATCGAGGAGGTGTACGGGTCGTCGCTCACGCCGGAGACGCTGGACGCCGTCGGACGGGCCATCCACCACCGAACGATGCGCGGGTCCGTCCTCGTTTCCAGCATCGGCCAGACGCCAGACAGCGGCGCGCTTCCGCAGGCCGCCGACTACCTCCTCCGACTCGAAGGCATCCGGACGGTGCTCGTCATCGGGGTGGTCAACGGCGACCTCTGGCTGAGCGCCCGCTCGTTCGACCCCCGTATCGACATCGGGATGATACTCCATGATGCGTTCTCCGAGTTCGGCACCGCGGGCGGCCATCAGGACCGAGCGGGCGGACAGCTATCGCTCGGCATCTTCGCGGACACCGACATGGATTCGGCCGTGATAAACGAGCGCCTCTTCGAAATCGTCGCGGACCGCTTCTTCGGGGCGCTCGCGCTCGAAGAGGACTGATTAGGACGCTACCGACACTTGCTCGAACGCGTGTGGTCACTCCGCCCGAGGAGCTTCACGCGTCCGTTTCCGTCCCGCCGCCCTTACGAAGCCCCGAGAGGAGCGTCCGCCGCTCCGTCAGTGCGAATCCGACGGCGATGACGAGGAATCCGGCGACGGTGTGTAGGGTTATCGTCTCGCCGACGAGGACCCATCCCGCGATCGCGGTGACGACGGGGACCACGTAGGAAACGAGCGCCGTGCGAACCGCGCCGATTCGCGAGATGAGTTCGAAGTACGCCGAGTACGCTCCCGCGGTTGCGACGATTCCGAGGTAGGCGACCGAGAGCAGGAGCGTGGAACCCCACGCGGTCGAAACCCGCTCGCCGAGGCCGTAGCTCACGGCGTGGAGGAAGAGGCCGCCGAGGAGGAGGCCCCAACTGGTCGTCACGAGCGTCGGCAGCGTCGTCTCGAACCGTCGGGTGAGGACGGTCCCTAACCCGAGACAGGCGGCACCGCAGAGGAGTATCCACGGGCCGATTCCGCGCGCGGAGAGGAGTGTATCCGGGTCGGGATTGGCGATAATGGCGACGCCGAGGATGCCGAGGCAGACCCCGAAAGCGGAGAGGGGAGACAGTCGCTCGCTCGGCAACAACAGCCACGCGAACAGCGTCGCCAAGATGGGGTTGAGCGCGAACACTACGGCCGCAACTGCGCTCGGCGTGGACTCCTGTCCGAGGAACAGGAAGGCGTTCGTCCCGGCGGCGACAAACAACCCCGCGGCGCAGACGGTCACCCAATCGCCGGTCGTTTTCGGCCGCCAGTCGTCGTACCACGCAACGACGGACGGGACGAGGACGACGGCCGCGATGTCGAGGCGACTCGCGGCGAAGAACACCGGCGGGAGGTTGTGCAGGCCGACGGAGATGGCGACGTAGGAGCCGCCCCACGCCAATGCGACGTACGCGAACAGCGCGGCGACGAAACCGGAGCGGGAACTGGGCACGTTCGTCCCGACAGGACGGACGGATAAAGCGGTGATGACGCGGACGAGGGTGACCGGTAGGTCAGGAGAAGGGATGACCGGAGCAAACGGTCAGGGGTCAGAACTGATCGGAACGTGTGTGCTCTAAAAAAACGACGACGGTGTAGACGGCACACCATCGTCCTGTATCGCAACGATCAGTGGTTTTCGGGACAGTTCAGGTCGTCACTACGTTGTTCCAGTTCCCGTTCCGGTACGGGCTGGACGTTCGTCGATTCGTCCCGGTTTCGGTTCTTCCGGGTCGCGATTCGTTCCGCGCGTTGCTTCCGAAGCCCGTGCAGAACGACCTCCATCCCTTCCGCTTTCGTGATGACGACGACCGCGTAACGGTCGTCGCTCGGGCGCGTACTCGCCGCGCCGCGCGGGGAATGGCGTTGTGTGGACATAGTTACCTTCCGTTGTACCCGTGTTTGTTCTATCGCACGATACAAGCGAGATTACTCCGTACTCATTCAAAAGAATTGAGGCCCTACTGCCTATCGTTTGGGACTTTTTCAATAAAATTGGCGATGTGTCGTCTCGTTTCCCTGTTGCATGTCGTGGACCGTCGCGGTTCGTCGTGGAGATAGTGTCGTTCTCGGCCACAAATCAGTGGGTGTTCGGCGTCGTCCGTATCGTGGAGAATGCCTGACATTCCACGGCGACGGGTACTGGGGGGAACCGCTGGGCTTGCGTTCGCGCTCACGGGGTGGGGCGCGGGCGACGGCCGCGCGAACGACACGCGACGAATGCGAACGATTGCCGACTCCGTCGTCACCACGACGGACGAACTCGAATCGACGTTCGAAAACCTCTCGTCCGGCGAGACGGTCCTCATCACGGCGAAAAACGCGCCGTACCGGACGACGGGATGGCTCGACATCGACGCGGACGACGTGACCGTCGTCGGACCGGGCGTGCGGACGCTGATAAAATCGGCCCCAAGTGCCAACGCCGGCGGGTTTCGCGTCGGCCACCGTCGCCACTGCTCGAACGTCACGATTCGGGGCATCGGCTTCGACGGCAATCCCGACGAACAGAGCATCTTCACGAAGCTCTGCCACGGCATCGTCGTGAAGGACGCAAAGGACGTCACGCTCGCGGGGAACTACGTGACCCGAACCCACCCGTACCACGAACACAGCACGGGCGGGAGCGGCATCAGCGCGGAACCCGCGAGTCGGAACGTTCGGATCGTCGGCAACCGAATCGAGGACATCGGCGACAGGGGGATACAGGTCGGGGGAACGAGGGTCGTCGTCGCTCGAAACGTCGTCACGGACGGCCTCGACCGCTCGATCTCCTGTGACGTGTGGCGGAACGGACGCCACCGCCAAGGGGGAAACATCGCCGTCATCGGGAACGTGCTGGGGAACAACCCTGAAGGGAGTCTGGTCGGCATGGGCGGCGACGACCTGACGGACGGCGGCGGCTACGTCGTCATTTCCGACAACCTCGGGTTCGGCCACCACAAGTCGTTCTGCCACCTCGGTTTCGAGGGGACGGTCCGGAACGTCCGAATCGACGGGAACGTCAGCGTACAGGAACGGCGGGACGATTACTCGGGGATCTCGCTCGACATCGAGCGCGCCGAACACGTCACCGCGGTGGACAACGACCTGTACGGCTACGGCGGCCGGGGAATCAACGTCAGCGAGGGGATATCGGATTTCGTCGTCTCGCGAAACCGTATTCGAAACGTGGCGAGCGACGGCATCAGGATCGCCGGTGCGGAGGACGGCGTCGTCGCCCGAAACACGGTTTCCGGCACCGGCCGGACGGGCATCATCCTCGAAGGGGCGCGGTACGTCGCCGTCGAAGGGAACCGATTCCGGGACCTCGAACGGGTCGGCATCCTCGCGGCGGGCGGTGATACGTTCCACGAAATCAGCGACAACCACGTCCGCGGATTCGCGGCCGGGAAGGGTCACGAGGCCGGGATGTTGATCCAAAGCGAGAAGAACCTCGTCCGGCACAACCGAATCTACCGCAGCGGCGGCCCGGCGATCGTGGAGGGTAACGGCGCGCACAACCTCTACGACGGGAACTGGTCGGACGCGAAACACCCGTGGCACATCCGAAGCACGACGTCGCGCGTCCGCGACCACACCCCCGCTTTCGACGTCCACCGCGGAGTGAGCGTCGATGGGTCGGGACGCGCGACGGTGGAGTTCGAAAAACCGTACGCCACGCGGCCGAAACTCTCGTTCGGGCGGGTCGGCGGCGGGGTTCGCGGCGTCTCCTACCGCACCGCGAACGACGGCGATTTCGACGCGGTGCGACTCACCGTGGCGTCGCCGGACTCGACGGTGGACGTGTTCGTCGAACCGGCCTGAGTTTCGGCCCTACTCGTCCGCCGCGGGCGCTCCGGCAGTGAGGCGAAGGAAGACGACGCTCCCTTCGGTTTCCTCCTCGGGTTCGTCCCACCTGTCGCGGTCGGTGGGGTGCTGGTAGAACAACTCCGGCGGGACGTGAACGCCCTTGCCCTGCGGTTTCTCGGGCATCAACACGTAGTGGCCGTCCCGCGAACCTCGCAGGTGGACCCGATAGTAGATTTCCCCGTCCCGCGCCGTCCGTTCCTCCGCGACCCGTTCGACGGTGAACTCCCGCGGGGTTCGGAGCGTTCCGGTGTCGGTGCCGACCGTCACCGAATCCCCGCGCCGAAGCCGATAGAGTACCGACAGCAACCCGCCTCCACCCGCATTTCGTGCGTCTTCCCGTGCTGGCATGCCGTACTAGAGGTTCCGCGCGAGCATAAACCGACGAGTGGTCGAACGTCTCGGAGAATCCCGAACGCTCCCCAGAGCCCCGAACGTTTCTGGCGGTGGAGGACGAACGGAAGGTATGAAACGGACGACCACGGAAACCGGTGGCTGGTTCGACGTGCTGCTCGAAACGGAGAGCGCGCAGGCCGCCTCGATGGTGCTGTCGCCCGGCCAATCCACCGGCGGACCGGAGAACAGACACGAGGAGAGCGAGCAGTGGCTGTTCGTCGCTTCGGGAACCGGCGAGGCGACCGTGGACGGGGAGTCGGTCGACCTCTCGCCGGGCGACCTCGTGTGTATCGAGGAGCGCGAAACACACGAAATCACGAACACGGGCGACGCGCCGCTCGAAACGGTCAACCTCTACGTGCCGCCGGAGTACTGATCGAATGGAACGAGGGACTACAGGCGCTCGATCTTGATGAACCGTCGCGCGGCGCGAGAATCGTCCGACCCCGATTCGAACAGGCTGCTGAACGACGCGTCCGGGTCGGCGCGAAGGCGGGCGAAACAGTCCCGACAGACCGTCGCGGAGTCGGCGGACGATCGCCCGGATGTCACACCGGCGTCGATTTCGGTGCGGACGACGCGAAGCACGGCGTCGTCTCGACAGCGCGAACAGTCGTCGGTCGATCCCGAGCGGTTCGATGGCGTCTCTGGAGTCATCGCTCGTTCACAGCACGAGCCTTCGCCGCAAGAGTATGCGGTCCGTACCGGACGGTAGCGAGGTGATAGCGACCGCCTACTCGCCGTCTACTGTCGGGGAACTGCCCGACGAAAGGGTGATGGTCGAAATGCGCCTAGCGTCGAGTGGGTACGAACATCGCGGCTTTTTCGTTCCGCGTGACCCACCGCGAGCGACGACGAGAGGGGAAACCATGGCAGTACAATCGCGAGACGAGGACCTACGACCGGTCCGACTCTACCAGTTCGAGGGAAGGGACGTATGGCAAGAAGGGGACGAACACGCGCGACTTCGGGGCTACTTCCCGCTTTCTCCGGGGACGCCGGGTGCGGGGGACGTTTCGGGGGAGGACCTGATGATGGTCTGCATCGAACTCGAACCCGGAAACTACCTCCCGACGCACCGCGACAGCAACGAGGAGTTGCTCCACGTGACCGCCGGAACGGTCGAAGCGACGGTCGGAGAGACGACGGCGGAACTGACGGCGGGAGAAATCGCGCTCGTGCCCGTCGAAGCCCCGCACAGCATTCGAAACGTGGGGACCGAGACAGCGCACGTCCTCGGCATCTTCCCGAACGACGAACTGACATCGACGTTCGAGAAACCGCTGGAACCGTTCGGCACGGCCGTCCTCACCATCGGTCCCGACGCCGACACGGAGTAAATCGAGAAACCGAAGCCGACTCGCCCGTCGCGGGTCGGCACGCGCTTTTATCCCGGTTCCGGACCAATTCCGGGCCATGATACTCGCCGACGCGGAGGACCACTACCGGTTCATCACGCAACCCGACCACGCGAAGGTGGCCGGGCAGTTCGCCGAACACTGGGGGAACGAGACGTTCGACCGACCAGACCCCTACGCCGCGATGGTCCTCGCGGCGGACACCCACGACGACGGGTGGTGGGAGTACGACCGGCGACCCCACCTCGAAGACGGCGACATCGTCGACTTCCTCAGCGTTCCGGCGGAGGCGTGGGTGACGTTCTACGACGACGGTATCGACGGCATCGTCGAGTTGAACGAGTACGCCGGACTCGTGGCGTCCATGCACGGGTCCGGCCTCCGCCGCCGTCGCTACGGCCTGTCGTCGTCGTGGCCCGACACGCCGCCAGCCTTCGAGGAGTTCGTGGACCGCGAGGAGCGGCGACAGCGACGACTCGCCGACGGGTTGTACGAGTCGGGCGACAGTGAGGAAAATGACGGGCGTGACGACGGCGAGCGACTTTCGGACGCCGACGTGGACCTCCTCACCGCGATCCACGAGCAGGGCGAACCGCCCGAGGGAACCGAAAGCGAGCTGTGGCGGAACTACGAACTCCTACAAGTCTGGGATTTCCTGTCGCTCGTCCTCTGCACCAGCGAGTGGCCCGAGGAGACGGCCATCGACTCGGTGCCGAAATCGGCGGACGACGAGGACGTATCGATGACGGTGACGCCCGTCGGCGACGACGAGTTCCGACTCGATCCGTACCCGTTCGACGAGTCGCCGCTCACCGTATCCGTGCCCGCGAGAATCGTCTCGAACGGGGAGTACGACAGCGACGCCGCCCTCCTCCGGGAGTACTACGCCGGGGACCACGAGACGATCGAGTTTACCCTCCATCGATGATTCCGCTGTTACACGACTTTCGAGACGAACGCGTCCTCGTCTTCGGCGGCGGCCGGGTCGGCTACCGAAAGGCTCGCCGTTTCGCTCGGGAGGCGGACGTCCTCGTCGTCGCGACGGGATTCGCGGACGAACTCGAATCGCTCTCCGAGGACGAAACCGACGAACGGAACGGAGGCGTCTCGCTCGTCAAAGCCGCCATCGACCCGGCGGACGCCGAAACGTGGTTCGACGACGCCGCGCCCGCGCTCGTCGTTGCAGCGACGGACGACGCGGCGCTGAACGAAGCGATCGAGCGGGCGGCGAGAGAGCGCGGAACGCTGGTGAACCGGACGGACGAAAGTGGCGGACGCGACGCGGGAAGCGTCGTCGTTCCGGCCACGGCCCGCGACGGCAACGTGGTCGTCGCCGTCGGAACCGGCGGGCGGAGTCCCGCGGTGAGCCGCGAACTCCGGAGGCGAATCGAACCCGTAGTGGCCGGTGCGGAAACCGTCACCGCAGTCACGGCGGACCTGCGGGACGACCTGAAACGGCGGGAAATTTCCGCGACGAAGCGCCGGAACGCCGTCCGTGCGGTCGTCGAATCGGACGCCGTCTGGGACGCGGAAAGCGAGAAACGAGCGAGAGAAGAAGCGGAGCGAATCGTGGATCGAGTCCTCGGAACCTGATCAAGCGTCGAACTGTCGGAGCGCGACGAGTCGGTCCTCGGCGGACCCGTCGGCGAGCACGTCACGCGCTCGTTCCACGCCGTCGTCTATCGATTGCACGTCGCCGCGGGCGTACAGACGGAGCGCGGCGTTGAACGCGACGGCGTCCGCGAGGTCGCCATCGCCCTCGCCGGAGAGGACCTCCTCGGTGATTCGCGCCGAGTCGCCCGGCACGTCGTCCACGTCGAGGGCGTCGCCGTCGAACGCCATCTCGTGTCGGTCCGTCTCGATTTCCGCGCCGTCCCACTCGACGTACGTCGTGTGTCCCGGTCGAACGTCGTCGTAGCCTTCCAATCCCTGAAACATGAGGATGCGGTCTATCTCCTGCGTTCGACTCTCCGAGAGCGTGTTGATGACGCGCTCCCCGAACGTCGTGTGGAAGAAGCTCCCGAGGTGAACCGACGCCTCCGCCGGGTTGGCGAGGGTTTCCACGGTGTTGACGAACGTCCGCACGCCGAGGGCGCGCCTGTCGTCTTCGAGGGCGGCCACGGCCGGGTTGAACCGCGCTTGGTCGTAGAAACCGAAGCCCACCTCGTCGGTCATGTCGGCGCTCGTTTCGGGGTCGAGGTCGGTGTCCACGCCGAGTTCGTCGAGGACGTGCCGGTAGGCACACCCGTCGCTCATGGGTACGCGGTCGCCGCTGTGGACGGCGACGGGGGTTCCGGCGGCCGCCGCGACCAGTCCCGAGGCGACGCCGAGGAGGGCCGTCCTCGATTTTCCGTCGTAGTTCGCGCCGCAGTCCACCGGGTCGCAGTCCGGGGCGGCGGAGACGGTCTTCTCGACCATCGCGTCCACGAACCCCGCGAGTTCCTCGGGCGTATTCCGTTTCCAGCGGTTCGCCACCCAAAAGCCGCCGAGCGCGACGGAGGAGACGTCGCCGGAGAGGATTTCACCGAACGCGAATTTGGCCTGCTCGTAGTCCATGTCGTCGGCCGACTTCGGCCCCGAACCGACGTGTCCGATGAGGTCCCGAAAGTCGTGCCCCATCACTCGACACCTCGCTCCGAGACGACGGCGTCCGCGAACGACGGAACGCCGACGGACGGCGTTCCGTCGAGATACTCCACCACGCGGTCGCGGACCGAGACCACGTCACCGACGACGGTGACGGCAGGCGGTTCGATACCCACCTCGTCCCGCCGGTCCACGATGGTGTCGAGCGTCCCCGTCACGGTGAACTCGTCCTCGCGGGTCGCCCGTTCGACCATCGCGGCGGGGGTGTCCTCCGGGACGCCCGCCGAACACAGCGCGGCCACGTTGTCCGGCAGTCGGCGGACGCCCATCAGAATCACGAGCGTCCCGCCCGCGCGAACCGTCGCAGCGAGTGCGTCCCAGTCGAGGGCGCTTTCGGCCTTTGTCGGGTCCTCGTGGCCCGTGACAACGGTGACACAGGAGGCGTGTTCGCGGTGTGTGACCGGAATCCCGGCGACGCCCGGCGCGGCCACCGCGCTCGTGATGCCCGGCACGATGTCGAAGTCGATTCCGGCGGCCGCGAGGTGTTCGGCCTCCTCGCCGCCGCGCCCGAAGACCGTCGGGTCGCCGCCCTTCAGTCGAACCACGTCCTTTCCCTCGCGGGCCAATCGGACGAGCAGGCGGTTTATCTCCTCCTGCGTCGTCCGCTCGCCGTCCGGGCCGGGCCGTTTGCCGACGTACATTCGCTCCGTCGAATCGGGACAGGAGTCGACGATTCGGTCGTCCGCTAAATTGTCGTGACAGACGACGTCCGCGTCGTCCAGCAGTTTCCGCGCCTTTACCGTCAGCAGTTCCGGGTCGCCCGGTCCTGCACCGACTAAATAGACTGTTCCAGTGTACATACTCACGTTTCGCCTCCGCATCGTTTCGCGCTCCGGTACCGCGCTCGGTAGCCCTCGAGGTCGTTCGCGGCACCCGTTTCGTCCGATTCGTTTTCTTCGTCCGCACCGTCCGCCCGCTCCTCTATGTCGCGGAACTCCCGCACGGCGGCGACGAACATCGAACATGGTTCCCGGCACGGAAACGCGCCGTCCCCGCGCGGAACGTCGATTTCGTCGTCGGCCGTCGCGTCCCACTCCCGACGGGCACAGCACTGCTCGTCGACGCAACACGCTTCGACGGCGTAGTCGAGCGCGTCGCGGCCGAGGTCCCCGACGTCGGCGTAGATGCCCGTCTGCCGGGCCGCCGTCTCCCGAAAGTGGGTCACGTCGAGTTCGCCCTGTTCCTCGCGGTACCAGTTCGCAATCGAGGCCGGGTAGACGAACTCCACCGCTCGCAGGAGGTCGGATGCGTCGAGGTCCGACAGCACCCATCCCGTCGGGAGCGTGGCCGCCGTCGCCAGCGGTCGGTACTCGCCGTCGTCGGTGAACCGCACGGCGTCCCGCGTCTCCGTCGGGTCAGCGTGGGAATCGAGGTCTTCGAGGTCCGCGTTGCGGTCGTCGACGTGTCGCAGTTCGTACCGGCGTCCGCGGTCGGTTTCCGTGCCCACGACGGCGAGTTGGCCCCACGTTCGCGGCGAGTCCACTCCTATCCGGGCCAAAAACGCGTCGCGGGCCGCCGCGGCCTCGCTTCGTTCGGCCACGACGTCATCGCTCGCTCCGTCCGTGTCTTCGGTCGGCGCTCCATCGCTTTCGGCCGCGAGACGGTCGCGTGCCCGCTCGATGACGACGTCCGCGAGGAGCGGTTCCGTGCCGACGGCACCCGAGTACCAGACCCGTTTGTCGTCCACCTCGGCGGGGGTGGGATAGCCCGTTGCCGCGTCGTCGGTCAGTCCCACGTCCTCGGGGATGTCCTCTTGGGTGTGGTAGCCGTCCGCGATGAACAGCGGGACGACGACGAGTTCGTCGCTCTCGAAGTGGTCCGTCAGGTCGTCGATGTACGGCGCTTGGTCCATGAACAGCGCTCGAACCTCGTCGAATCGCCCGCCGTCGTCGATGGCGGTCGCGTGGTCGCGGGTCGCCTTCGCGCTCCGCGGATTGCGCTCGGTGCCGTGGCCGACGATCGCCAACCCGACACCAGAACCGACGGACGGGTCGCCGGTCACGCGCTCCGCGCGCTGGAGGATGACGTCGGCCATCGACTCGTGCGTGCCGACCGGGTCGGCGTAGTGGACCGACTTGTCCACGTCGAGGTCCCACCCATCCGTCATGCGGAGTTCGCGGGGCAACACCTGTTCGGTAAAATAGCCCTCGCTCGTGAATACGGGAACGACGACGACGGCGCTCGATTCGACCGTCCGGAGGACGTTTCGGAGCGAGGGGGCTTCCTTCCAGAACGCCTCGCGTACCTCGGCGAAGGCGTCGCGGGAGCGAATCTCGTCGGCGTGGTCGTACACCGGCCTCGCGGACCCCGAATTCCGGTGTGAGCCGTGCCCGACCAGTACGAGCGCCGTCTTCTCGGTCATTCTTCCAGTTCTTCGTTCTCCTCGTCCCGGTCGTCCGAGAGGTGTTCCCAGATTTCCGTGCATCCCGCGCCGTCGGGGACGCCCTGCAAGTGTTCGTCGTCGCGGGGGTCACTGACTTTCCGTTCGGTGACCGGTTTCTCGCTCACTGAACGTCACCCCGCGTCGTGAACTGCTCGTCCGTCGTTTCGGCGACCGACCTATCCGTCAATCGGCGCGTGGCTGAATAGCGTATGGTCATCACAACCTCCTATGTCGCGTATCCCCTAAATCACGACTCTACCCGTAATTCCGGCCACTGCTGCCAAGTAGCGGCAATAAATGTGGGGTACCTTCAACTGGAGGAATACGAGGATTGTCGGAGTTCAGGCCGCAAGGACGAGCGTACCGGTCGTTCGACCCTCCGTGACGCGTCAGGCGATTCGGCGGGGATTGTGACAGCCGATGTATTGAGGGTCCGGTACCGAGGAGATGAAGCATGGTGACTGCGGTTCGGACGCTGGACGAGGGTGCGTGGGTCAACGTGAACAACACGCGAATCGTCGGCGTGAGCGACATTTGGCGGCTTGCGAACCACGACGTCTGTGACTGTGACGTCGCGTTGTTCCTCGTGGAAGTGTTCACCGACATCGGCGTCGACGGGCCGTGGGTCGAAGCCCGCGCCGCCGGTCAGTGTATCGGCTGCGGGGAACGAAACACCACGGGGTGGCTCCGCATCGGACGACCCGTGCCACGGAGCGACGAATTTCGGACGGTAGACCACGAACAGGTCCACCGTCCGTCGAAGACGCGTTTCCGCGGATGAGCGGGGACGGCCACGTCAGTGGTCGGTGCAAAAATCGCCGGTACTTCTGATCCCCGGCGGACCTTGACGCGGAGGGCGATTGTTTACGGGTGGCGTCTGTAGGGACCCCCATGCCGACCGACGTGGAGAAATGGAAGGATGAGGTTTACGGAGAGGAGATTCGTGACCACATGCGTCGTTTCGCCGAGGAGGGCTGGGAAGCCATCCCCGAGGACGAACACGACGCGTGGTTCGAGCGGTTCAAATGGTGGGGGCTGTATCACCAGCGCGACGGCCAAGAGAGCTACTTCATGATGCGAATCGGGCCGCCGAGCGGCGTCCTCGAACCGGGACAACTGCGAGTCATCGGCGAAATCGCCCGCGACTTCGCCACCGGTCCCGCCGCGAATCCGGAGTTCGGCAACGGCTACGCCGACGTGACGACGCGGCAGGCGGTCCAACTGCACTGGATAAACATCGAGGACGTGCCGAAGATATGGGACCGCTTGGACGAGGCGGGCCTCTCCACGAAACAGGCCTGCGGCGACTCGTGGCGGAACATCGTCGGCTGTCCTGTCGCGGGGAAGGACAAACGCGAGTTCGTCGACGCGCTTCCCGTCGTCAAGGACCTCAACGAGAACTTCAAGGGCAATCCCGAGTACGAGAACCTTCCGCGGAAGTGGAAGGTGTCGGTGACGGGCTGCCGCGAGGGCTGCGGACAGGGCGACATCAACGACGTAGGCATCGAACCCGCGGAGAAGAACATCGACGGCGAAACCGTCCGCGGCTTCAACGTCCGCCTCGGCGGCGGACTCGCGGGCCGCGAACCGCGCTTCGCCCGCGACATCGACGTGTTCGCCGAACCCGACGAAGTGGTGCCGATTCTCGGCGGCCTCTCGGGGCTGTTCCGCGACTACGGCAACCGCGACAACCGTCGGCGCGCCCGCATCAAGTTCCTCGTGGACGAGTGGGGACCGGAGAAGGTCCGCAAGACGTTGCAGGAGGAGTACGTGGACTTCTACCTCAAGACGGCGGGCGAGGACCTGCGCGAGGAGTACTCGTACAACGCGGGCGTCCCGGACGACCACGGCCACGCGGACCACGTCGGCGTCCACGAGCAACCGGACGGCAACTACTACGTCGGCCTGAACGTCCTCGTCGGCCGCGTCGGCGCGGAGGAGATGATAGAGATGGCGGATATCGCCGAAAAGTACGGCTCCGGCGAAACGCGCCTCACCCAGCGCCAGAACGTCATCCTGATGGACGTGCCGGAAGAGCGCCTCGACGCGATGCTGAACGAACCGCTGTTGGAGCGCTACAGCCCCGACCCGCATCCCTTCCAGCGCGGATCCATCGCCTGCACGGGGACGGAGTTCTGTTCGCTCTCCATCGTGGAGACCAAGAACCGCCAAGTGCGCCTCTCGCGCTGGCTCAAGGAGAACGTCGAGCTTCCGGACGACGTTGAGAACTTCCACATCCACCTCTCGGGCTGCACGGCCTCCTGCGCGCAGCCGCAGATCGCCGACATCAGCCTCCGCGGCATGAAGACGCGGAAGAACGACGAGACCGTGGAAGCCCTCGACATCGGCGTCGGCGGCGGCCTCGGAAAGGACCCGAGCTTCGCGACGTGGATTCAGGAGCGCATCGCGGTGGACGAGGTGCCCGGCGCGATTCGGAACCTCGTGGAGGGCTACGCGGCCCGTCGCGAGGACGGTCAGACGTTCCGCGAGTTCGTGAACACGCTCCACGCGGACGAACTCGAAACGCTGGCCAGTCCCGAGGAGACCAGCTACGAGGACCCGTTCATGCACAACACGAAGCAGACGTGGTACCCGTACGCCGAGAACGACGCCCGAGAGGACAGTCCGGCCCCGAACAGCCCGTCCGACGTGGTTTCAGATGACGACTGAGCGCAGCGAGGGAGCGTCCGAAGCCGGCGAGTCGCAGCGGCGACGGCGACCCAGCGCGGTGTCAGGGGACGATTGAGATGGCCGACCGCGTGCTCTCGGTGACGGCCTACACGACGTTCGACCTGCTGGACGCCGTCGCGGAGGGTCACGGCTGGACGGACGAAGCCATGGCCGTGTTGAACGTCAAGACGCCCCGAAAGAACCCGGACGAGGTGTTGCTCCAACTCGAACTGGACAACACGTCGCTCGACAACCTCCCCGCTCACGCCGAAACCGTGTCGCTGTCGCCCGACGAGGCGCGGAAACTCGCGGGCGAACTCGAACGATACGCACAAAAGGTCGAAGACGAAGGATAGTCGTCCGTTACAGGTGACACTGGAATCCGCAGGAGGTGCATCGAAGCGAGTCGTGGTCGCGGACGATGACGCCGATACCGCACTCCGCACAGGTTCCCTCGTAGGATATCGACCTCGACGGTATGCGCATCATCGTGTCCCGTACCCGCTCCAGTTCGGCGATCTTTCGACGTTGATCGTGTATCTGGCGCTCCAACCGAGCGAGCTGCATCAGCTGCCGCTCCCGTTCATCCCGGCGCGCGCCCCGTGGTCCCCGAATTTCCATGTGCCATCCACCACGCGTACGAAGGAGACGGACACGCATTAACTACCCCGCATGCGAGTAAAGTCTTTTATTACTGTTTCGCATACCATGCGCTCGTCACGTCGGACCGATGTCGCGAGACGGCGCACGTCGAAAAAAGAGTCGTCGTGGATTCACCGCTCGGTTTCAGGGTTCGAGCAGCACTTTCGTCACGCCTTCCTCGCGGCTGTCGAAGCGCTCGTACATCTCGGGCGCCTCTTCGAGGTCCACGCGGTGTGAGACCACGAAACTCGGGTCGGCGCGTCCCTGAATTATCAGGTCGCGGAGTTGACGGTTGTACTCCTTGACGTTACACTGGCCGGTGCCGACCTTCAGTCCCTTCTCGAAGAACTTCCCGAAGTCGATGCCGAGACGGCCCTGTGCGGCCATCTCGTCCGGCGCTCCGGGGTCGGAGGGAACGTACAGACCGGGGACGCCGAGTTGTCCGGTTGCTCGAACGACCTGAATGAGTTGGTTGAGGACCACGGCCGGGTTCTCCCGTGCCGGGTCGTAGGCGTCGTCGCCGACGTCGGTGTCGGGGTCCACCGCTTGGTACCCGACCGCGTCGACGCCCTTGTCCACGCCGCCGCCGTGGATGTCCTTTATCTGCTCGACGGGGTCCGACTCCTCGAAGTTGATCGGCGTCGCGTCACAGTGCTGCTCGGCGAGTTCGAGTCGGCTATCGACCCTATCGACCACGTAAATCTCGGCCGCGCCCTTGATCTTCGCGCTGTAGGCGGCCATCAGGCCGACGGGACCAGCGCCGAAGATGGCGACGGATTCGCCGGGTTGGAGGTTCGCGAGTTCCGTCCCGTGCCACCCCGTCGGGAAGATGTCCGCGAGGAGGATGAACGAGTCCTCGTGTTCCGTCCCTTCGGGGAGTTTGAGGGCGTTGAAGTCCGCGAAGGGCACGCGGAGCTTTTCGGCCTGCCCGCCCTTGTACGGACCCATGGCGACGTACCCGTACGCGCCACCGGCGAAGCCGGGGTTCACGTTCAGACAGAACCCGGTATAGCCGTTTTCACAGTTCTTACAGACACCACAGGCGACGTTGAACGGGAGGACGACGCGGTCGCCCTCTTCGAGCGTCGTCACGCCGTCGCCAACCTCGTCCACGATACCCATGTTCTCGTGACCGAAGACGATGCCCGGGTCGGCGTCGGTTCGGCCCTCGTACATGTGGAGGTCCGACCCGCAGATGGCCGTCGTCGTGATGTCGATGACGACATCGTTCGGATGTTCGATTTCGGGTTCGTCTACCTCTTCTACGTCTACGTCGTGCGGTCCTTGGTATACGACCGCGTCCATTGACATTTCAATCCACCCCAAAGAGGGCACGCCATTCACACGTATGTGGTTATTCGAATTCATATGGTAGCTTCGGGATGAACAGAGCCTCGACAGCACTCCTTTCCAGTAAATACGTGTCGGACGGTTGATCGTGTCGGACCGTTGACTGTGTCGGACGACACCGTCAGCGCGGCGACTGTGATATCTCTGGGCCCCGTCGATCACCGAAAAGCAGCCATCTATATCGCAGTGTCGGTCGGCTTACGTTTGATGTTTCGGATGGTCGACCGCATCGTCGGACCGTGCGGCGTCCGTCTCCGAAACGGAGCGACACAGTTCGAGTCGGCGTTCGACCTCCTCGTGACCCCAGTATCGAACGGTTTCGCTCCGCGCTTCGTAGGTCAGAATTCCACAGTCCTCCAACATCGGGAGGTGAACGTGGTGAAGGCGAATCAGCGCCGTCTCGCGGTCGGAGGTACCGTCCAACTGAACGAAGTGGTCGACGAGGTCGTCCATCGTCGTCAGGGGAGTGTCAACGAGGAAGCTACAAAGGGCACGTCGCTCGGATTCGGAGAGGATGCGCTCTACGGTCCCGGATGGGAGCGGACTATCTCGCTCCTCCTCGGGATGTCGTCGACTCGTATCGAGATGTGTGTCGTTTGGGTTTTCCGAGTCGCTCATCATCACGTACAAACCATCGTGGTGGCACCAGTCCTTTGCCTCAGTATTGAGGTATCGGTCTCAGTCTATCCGAGGACGCCCCGAGAACAACAGCGTGAAAAGCTTGCGTTCCGCGGCCTGAAGGTGCTGGTGGAACGTCGGCGAGGAGATATCGAGCGTGTCGGCCAGTTCCTTTCCGGAACTCGCGCGGGGGTAATCGAAGTACCCCGCGAGATACGCGGCTTGTAGGATTTCCGCCTGTCGTTCGGTGAGGGTTTCGCCCAGTTCGTGGTAGAACTCGGAGGTCGAATGGAACGGTCGCTCACGGGACTGCTTCGAGAGGAGGCTTCCCTTCGAGTACACCGCTTCGACGGCGTCCAAGAAGGGCCGAACGCGAGTACTCGCCGGAATTTCGGCGACGATGTTTCCTTCACCGTTCTCTACCGACCCCTGTCGGACGTACGCCCCGCGTTCGATGAGCGCTTGGGCGGCCGTTTCGGTTCCGTGGAAGGACACCTCCAACTGGGCCTCGTCGCCCGTCTCCCGGATGATGCGTGCGCGTTCGATTTTGGGGGACCGCTCGGCCAGTTCGATGACCTTCTCCGGAGCGACGCCGCTCGACGTCACGTAAAAGTGGTACACGTCGTCCACGGACGGGACGACGCCATCGAGTTCGAACGAACATCCCAGTTCCTCGGAGGTGACGACGAAGAACGACCCCGTGTTCGTTATCGAGAATTCGAGTTCGAGGACGCGGTCCGAGTAGAGGAGTTTCTTGCTCTCGACCGCGTTGATGGCGTGACCGATGGTCTCCCCCAACTCGCTGAACACGTCCCGTTCACGGTCGGAGACCAACGTCAGTTGGGTCGCGTACACGACCAACACTCCGTACGTGGTTCCGCGGTAACTGATGGGGATACACGCGATGGAACCGTACCCGCGTTCGTCGGCGGCGGATCGTAACGACTGCGGCAGCGCCGACAGGGTCGACACGTCCTCGACGAGGTTGAACTCTCCCGTCCGTAGTGCGGTTCCGGCCCCTCCCGCTTTCGTCTCGGGTCCCAACCCCGCGATTATGTTCAGATACTCGTCGTCGATTCCCGAAGCAGTTCGAACCGTCAACCCCTCCTCGGCCGACGATTGCGTCGCGATGAGGGCACCGTGATAGGCGTTCGAATCGGCGAACCGTTCACAGACGGTGCGCTCCACCTCCTCGCGCGACGGCGCGGCGACGAGGGCTTGATTGATGTCCCGAACGATGGCGTTGATGCGGTTCAGCGTCGTCAACTCGTCCCGCTGGCGGGCGAGAGCGCGTTCGCGTTCCGCGCGGGTCAACGCAGTCTCCGTGTTCGTGGCCAACACCCGGAGCAGGTCAAAGTCGATTCGGTCGAAATCACGCGGCGAGGTGGACGCGGTGATGAAGATTCCGTGGTCGCCGAGCGGAACGATGATACCGCTTCGAACCGGCGTGTCCCGATCCGCTACGCTCGGCGTCGTTTCGAAGTCGGAGATGACCCTCGGTTCGTTCGTTTCGAACACGTCCCACGCGAGGTCGTCGTCGGACGTGTACGTCGGCACGTCACCGTCGAACAGGTTCTCGACGCGTTCGGTCAGCACCGCCGGTTCGAGGGTGTCGGTATCCTCCGTGAGCAGATAGATACCGGTCGCGGGCAGGTCGAGTACCTCGGTCGCGGTCTCCACCGCTCGCTGACAAATTTCCGTCGGAACCGACGTTTCGAGCATCTCGTGCGTCGTCGTGTGTAACCGATTGAGGGCTTCCTCGCGCCGTTTTCTGTCGCTGATATCGTGGAAGATCCCCTGAATCACGCGCCGTCCGTTCAGGTCGGTGCTGTTCGAGTTGATGGAAACGGGAATGCGGTCGCCGTTCGAATCGACCACCGTGAGATTGTGCGTGTCCACGGCCGACGTGTTCGGTTCACCCCGGCGTTCGAACAACCGCTCGTACCGCTCCGACTTACCGTCGGGATGGAGGTCGGATTGGTGCATTCCCTCGATCTCCTCGACCGACCGGTCGAGGAGGTCCGCCGCCGCTCGGTTCGCCTCCAAAACCTCTCCCGTCTCCGCGTCGGCCAGAAAGATGGCGTCGGGCGCGGTGTTCACCAGCGTTCGATACTTCTCGGTCACGGTGTCGAGCTCCCCCTGTCGCTGCTTTCGATCGGAGATGTCACGTACCGTCGCGGTGAACAGCGTCTCGTCGTGATACCGATGTTGGCGAAGCGAAAATGAGAGTGGGAACTCCTCCCCGTTTCGACGCACGCCGGTCCGCTCTAAACCGGTGTGTTCGGCCGTCGAGTCGGACGTCACTTGCTCGCGGAACTCCGTGAAATACGCATCTCGATGGCGTTCGGGAAAGAGTTGCCGTATCGATGTTCCGAGGAGGTCGTCACCCTCGTAGCCGAAGAGTTGCCCCGCCACCTCGTTCGCGAAAACGATGGTCCCGTCCTCGGAAACCGTCATCACCGCGTCGAGCGCGTCCCGAACGACGTGTCTAAAAAAGGCCGTCGTTTCCTCGCTTTCCCTCTCGAGGAGCGGGGAGGGGGGAGACGATGTCCCGTTCGAAAACGGTTCGGTCATGGTTGGAATACGAACGGAGACGGGGACCAAGATACTTTTGCTCCCTATCCGACCGTTTGATCACCGTGTAGGAAATAATCCTACACAATCAGGATTTAGATAGTGAGCAAACCAGTTGAGCCTGCTCCGTGAGCGGGTTAGTTTCGCTCGTATCGATATGTACGTTCCACGAGGTCGTAGAGGAGGTCCTTGTCCACGATGTCCGCGTTCGTGGAGAGCCAGACGTGGGGGTCGCCGGTGAGGTCGTAGTCGACGATTCCGACGAACCCGAGTCTCGGGAGGTGCCGGTGAACCATCCGGTCGCGCAGCCGTGATCGGCTTTCCACGGTAACGAGCGCCGAGACGGAACGGGTGAGTCGTGACAGCGAAATCGTGGTTTCGTCGTGCCGAAAGAGGACGTAGATGATGTGTCGAACCTCCTCGTCGGAAAGTACCGAAAAAGTGCGCGACAGCGAATCCGCGGTGTCGATGACCAGCGGGGAGTCGTCGCTGTCGGTCCACCTGCTGTCAGGCGGTAACTCCGAGCAATCGTCCTCCACCATACGGTCGTAGTTGCAGCAGTATCGTCATCCCATCTCTGGTTTCTCTTTCACCCATTTTTTGACGGGGTGGCTCTCCGGCGGGAAGCCGTTCCGCGGGACTGAACGACGGTCAGGGGATCGAATTGACGGCCTGGTTAGATAACAATTATACGTGCAGTCTACCACGTTTCCCGTGATGACTGGTCACAATCTGCACGATTATGACAACGAGTGCGAGAGCTTCGAGTGGGACGAAATCTTCGCCGAAGCGGAGTGGGACGCGCCCGAACGCCTGAACATCGCCCACGAGGTTTGTGACCGGCACGCGGACGACCGTGGGAAGGTCGCGCTGTACTACGCGGGCAAGGACGGCGAGCGCGAAACGCTCACCTTCTGGGAATTGGCCGAGGAGTCGAACCGCTTCGCGAACGTCCTCTCCGACTGCATCGACTCCGGCGACCGGGTGTTCTCCTACCTGCCGCGGATTCCGGAGCACTACGTCGCGCTCATCGGGACGCTCAAGGCGGGCGGCGTCTGGGGCGGCGTCAACGAGCGCTTCGGCCCGGACGGCATCGCCTACCGATTGGACGACTGTGACGCGAAGGCCGTCGTCACCACGGCGGCGAACCGGGACACCATCGAGAAGGCGCTCGAAGACGCCCCCTCGGTCGAACACGTCATCGTCATCAGCGACGATGGAACCGGGATTCGACGCGGCGACGTCAGCTATCACGCCGCGATGGAAGACGCCGAAACGGAGTACGAGACGGCCGAGACGGGCGGCGAGGACGACGCCCTGCTGTACTACACCAGCGGAACGACGGGACTGGCGAAGGGCGTCCTCCACAAACACCGCTGGGTCGCCGGCGTCGCCGCAACCCAGCGGTTCGCCGTGGACCTGCAACCCGGCGACTGCTACTGGTCCACCGGCGACTTGGGGTGGCTGACCGGCCCCATCAACACGCTCGGCGCGTGGTTCTGGGGCGCGACGCTGTTCACCTACGAGGGCGAGTTCGACCCCGAGACGTGGGCTGGGCTGCTGGACGAGTATCCCATCTCCGTGCTGTTCAGCGTCCCGACGGCCTACCGGATGCTTCGGGAGAACGAGTCCGTACTGGACGGGGTCAATCTCGACCTTCGTCACGCGCTCTCCATCGGCGAACCGCTGTCGGCGGGCGTGGTCGCGTGGGGCGAGGACACCCTCGGCGTCACCATCCACGACACCTACGGCCAGACCGAGACAGGAAATATGATTATCAACAACTACCCGACGATGGAGATTCGGCCGGGGAGCATGGGTAAGCCGCTGCCCGGAATCGAGGCCGCCGTCGTGGACCCCGAGACCGGCGAACCCCTCGAACCCGGCGAGACGGGCGAAATCGCCCAACGGGGTGACTACCCCTGCTTCTTCGCGGAGTACTGGAACAAGCCGGAGAAGACCGCCGACTGCTTCGTGAACGATTGGTACCTTTCGGGCGACTTGGGCCACCTCGACGAGGACGGCTACTTCTGGTTCGAGGGCCGCGCCGACGACGTCATCATCAGTTCGGGCTACCGCATCGGTCCCTTCGAGGTCGAGAGTTCGCTCGGCGAACACCCCGCCGTCGCGGAGGCGGCCGTGGTGCCGAAATCACACCGCGAACGGGGTAACATCGTGAAGGCCTACGTCGTCACGAGCGCGAGCGCGAACCCGACGCCCGAACTCGCCGAGGACATTCAGAACCACGTCAAGGAGGAACTGTCCGCCCACGAGTATCCGCGCGAAGTCGAGTTCGTGGACGAACTGCCGAAAACCGTCACCGGGAAGATTCGCCGGACTGAACTGCGCGACGAGGACTAGTCCTTCGGGACGAACCGGGCGACGGTCAGTCCCTCGGTTCCCATACCGCCAGCGTAGACCGCACCGTCCGTCACGGCGGGACCGCTGGTGAACCGTACGTTCGAATTCGAGAAGCGCCACACCGTTTCCCCTGTTTTCGGGTCGAGCGCCCCGAACGTCTCCGAGTAGGATTCACTGAGGGACCCGACGGGGAGGTACAGGTAGTCGGAACTCGCCGCGATGCTGCTCGCGTAGCCCGCTTCATAGGCGTCCGACGACCAGCACTCGACACCGTTCTCCGCGGTGAACGCGAGCATCGTCGGCCCGTACTGGGAACCGAACCCCACGTAGACGTGACCGCCGTCCACCGCGAGATGGCCGATGTCCCCGACCTCCTTTCGCCACCGCTCGTTCCCCGAGCGTGCGTCGAGTGCGTACAGGGTCCCTTCCTCGGACCCGACGTAGACGAGATCCCGAGTCACGACCGGGTCACAGGACACGCGTCCGTCGGTCTTGTACCGCCATCGCCGGTCACCGGTCGCAGCGTCCAGCGCGTAGAGGTAGGTGTCGTCGCTCCCGACGTAGACGGTTCCATCGGAGACTGCGGGAAGGCTTTCGATTTCGAGGCCCGTGATGAACGTCCATCGTTCCTCGCCCGTCGAGGCGTCGAACGCGGCCAGAGACATATGACCCGAGACGAACACCGTTCCCTCGGCCACCTGAACTCCGGTCGAATAACGTCCCCGTCCGGCGGCCGATTCGGTGGACCAGCGTTTGTCGCCGCTCGTCGTGTCGAGCGCCGTGACCGCGTCGTCGCCCGCGATGAAGACGCGCTTCCCGGAAACCGCCGGTGCCGCGTTCATCGAACGGTTCACGCGCCACCGTTTCGCTCCCGTCGTGACGTTCACGGCGTGGAGTTCGTCCTCGAAGTTCGTCGTGTAGACGGTGGCTCCGACGACGACGGGACACGGTACGCCCCCGTACCCGTCCATCGTGTACGTCCAATCGAGAGCCAGCGGCGGGGCGGGGACCTCGGCCGTCGGAACCGACCCGGTGTTCTGCTGGCCGCCCGTCTCACTGGGCCACTCCGCCGTTCCGGGCGTCACGCTGGGGTCGACGGCACACTCCTTCGGTGGCGGGGACTTCTCTCTTTTCGAATCGCCAACCAAGCCGGAACAGCCCGCACCGAACGCGATGCCGCCCACCGCGAGGAATGCACGACGCCTCATCGGTCGCCCTCCGTCACCCGAAGAATCCGCCCGTACTGCGTCGCCATGAAAACCGCATCGTCGGTGATTGCCGGACCCTCCCCGGCCGCGTTTTGGTCCCCAATAGAGCCGAAGTACTCGCTCTCTTCCTGATTGCCGAGGTCTCCCCATAACTTTTCGCCGGACTCGGAATCGAGTGCGCCCGCTCCCACGAACACGGTGTCCTCGGTGACGACCGGCGCGCTCTCCATCGGGACGCGGCGTGACATCATCCCGTTCGGCTCGGCGAGGTTCACGAACCGCCACCGCTCGGACCCGTCGTCCGCGGAGAGGGCGTAGACGTTCTTCGAGGAGACGTAGACGGTCCCGTCGTGGACGGCGGGCGCGCTGACGACTTCGTACCCCGAGTTGAATCGCCATCGCCGCGTCCCGTCCGCCGCATCGACGGCGTGGAGGGTGGCATCGCCGACGAACACCGTCCCGTCGGCGACGACCGGTGCTCGCGGTACGTCGTAATTCCCGTATCTCGTTCGGTACTCGTACCGCCATCGCTCCTCGCCATCCGAGCGGGACAGCGCGATGAGGTTCCCGGCGTCGGTGGAGACGCTTCCCTCCTCGCCGATTCCTGTGGTGACGTAGACGGTGTCGTCCGTGACGGCCGGTTTGGCTCGTATTCGCCACGTTTTGTCGGAGAGGAACGACCCAAGCGACGTGAGCGTGCGTTGTCCGTAGCGCCACCGGAGGTTCCCATCGGTCCGCCGGAACGCGTGAACCGTGCCCGCGCGGTCACCGACGTAGACGTGACCGCCGGCGACGACGGGCGTTCCGGCGGGTGCACCCGTCTTCGTCCGCCATTCGACGTCGCCCGAAGCCGCGTCGAAGGTGGTCAGCGCCCGGTCGTTCGACCCGACGAAAACGAGGCCGTCCGCGACGGCGGGCGTCCCCGACCCGCCCTCAGGGAGCGTCGCCGCCCATCGGAGGTCCCCTGTGGTCGCATCGAGGGCGAGCAATCCGCCCTCGTCCGTATCTCTCGAACCCCTTGGAAGCCCGATTGCGACGAACACGGTATCGCCCGCGACCACGGGGCTACTCGTCAACCCGTCGATTATCCAGTCTTTGTCCACCGCCGATTCGGATTCTGCGACGTCCCAGAGCTTCCACTCGGAAACCGTCGGGTCGCTTCGGGGGACGGTCTTCGCGGCGGAGTGACCGACGTTCGTCGGCGATCCGTGGGCGACGGGCCATTCGTCCGGTGTCCGGTCGAGCGATGCGGGGGCGGAAGACGAACTGGCGGCGCATCCGGCGAGCGCGCCGACCGCTCCGACGCCGAAGGTGGCGAGGAACCGCCTTCGACCGGAGCGCTGGAGAGGCATATCAGTTCCCACGGTTGTCACGCGCGCTATATGAGCTTTCTGTGATGGGTGGAATGGCCGCCAACAGCTTGATACCCGTGTCAACCGATACTTCTTTTCCTCCAACCTATGTCCCAGAACCGACGCCCGATATACATCGGGACCGACCCGGAAGAAGCGACCTGCGACCGCCACGGGAAGATGGAGCGACAAGCGCCGGTCGTCACCTTCGACGGGCACGTCCACGCGCTCACGAACCCCGTGTCCGTCTGTAACTGCCCGGAATGCTGTCTCGAAATCGCCCGCGAGAACGGCGGCCCGAGCCGATCCGAACAGGACGCGTTCGAGGCGTGTTGGCGACAGTTGGTGGACGCGGAGTGGCGAAACGGACTCCAGCGGTTGTTCGTCGACCTCGGGAGCGGCGTGGTCGACGAGGACACGATTCGAATTCACGACCAATTGGACGACGACGAGGTTCCCGATTACTTGCGCGAATCGAGCGACTGGACGGTACAGGCGTCCGGGAGTTCGAACGCGGAGTGACGACCGTAGCCGCGAAACGGCCCTGTTTCCGCCCGATATACTGAAGGGGAGCGGGAGTGACTCCGAATCCCATGGTGTGTGTTCGTCAGATACGGGACCGACCGCGGCACGGGTGAGTCGCCATGACAGGCCCATCGAGCGATCCGTCCCGACTCTTCAAACTGCTTCCCATCCCGGAGGCGCGAGTCCTACAATCGACGCTGCTCCTCGTCGTTCTCGTCTTCGTGGTGTGGGTGCTGTGGAAGAGCGCCCCGCGACTGAAACAGCGGATTCCCCCGCGCGTCGTCGACGTCATCCTCCTCGTCGTGAGCGGCGGCGTCGCGCTCCTCATCGGACAGCGCGCCCTGTCGCTGTGGGCGAGCGCCGCGCCGAACGCCCCGAACGTGGACGTGTTCGCCCAACTCACCTCCGCCGGATTTCGGATCGCCGTGACGCTCGGCGTCGTCGTGGCGGCCTACGTCGGTTCGGGCATGCTCGTCCGTGCTGTCGACCGCTTCACCAGCGAAACCGGGCAACTCACCGGCCATCAGGGGGAGGTCCTCTCCCGACTCACAGAAGTGTCGGTGTACCTCCTCGCCGCGTTGTTGCTGTTGAGCGTCTGGCGGGTGGACGTTCGCGCGTTCCTCATCGGGGCGGGATTCCTCGGCATCATCATCGGCTTGGCGGCGAACGAGACGCTGAGCGCGCTCATCGCGGGGTTCACGCTCATGTTCTCGCGGCCGTTCGAAATCGGCGACTGGATAGAGGTCCCGCTCGAAAACGGGGAAACCACGGAGGGTATCGTCACCGATATCACGCTGTTCTCGACGCGAATCGAGACGTTCTCCGGGAAGTACGTGGTCCTTCCGAACGACCTCGTGAGTTCGAACACGCTCGTCAACTACGGACGGAAGGGGCGACTCAGGTTGGAGGTGGAAGTCGGTATCGACTACGCCACCGACCCGGAGAGGGCCATCGACGTGGCGAAACGGACGATGTCGGGGGCGGACGAGGTACTGAACGTTCCCCAACCGGACGCCGTGCTGACCGGATTCGGCGACTCCGCGGTCATCCTCGAACTCAGGTTCTGGATAGACCGACCCAGCAGTCGCCGTCGCTGGCGGGCGATAACGGCGATCGTCACGGCGGTGAAACGCGCCTACGACCGGAAGGGGATCAAGATTCCGTTCCCGCAGCGGGAAGTCGCTGGGCGCGACGAAACCGGCGGGTTCCGCGTCGTCACCGAGCGAAGGGAGCGTCGGAGTGGGCGCGACAGGCGGGACCGTCGGGACTACCGCGACCGGCGCGAAGGAGGCGATTGACGTCGCCGGAAACGGGAGGTGACCGACGCCACCGAGGCGACGGACGCGACTACCGCCGCCGTCACGACCGACGGAACGGACGACTCCCCCTCATCGACGACACTCACCCCGTCAGTTCGGGGAAGAAACGCCCATGGAAGTCGAACGGAATGGGGTGCGGAACCGTCGCCCGCGCGAGTTCCGCGAACGAATCGCCGTCGATGACGACCACGGACGAGCGCTCCGTCTCCGGGTCGAGTGCGACCGTCAGGACGACCCCGTCGTCCTCGCGCTCACCGTCGGGGTTCGGCACGAAAATCGGTTCGCTGAAATAGCGGTCCTCGGGGTCGTCCGCGAACTCGACGGCCCTGCCGGTTTCGGTGTCGATTTTCGCGACCGCCTGCGGCCACGTCGTCATGGGTTGGTCGGGCGACTGGGCGTAGACGTAGCGATGGTCCCGACACCACCGGGCGGGCGAAACCGTCGGCAGCGCCGTCCCGTCGTGGATTCGCTCGCGGTCGACGGTCGCCCGTCCATTCGCGCCGAGGGCGACTCGGAATCGCTCCAATCGACCGCTCAGCACGTCGAAATTACCCTTTCTGAGGTTGTTTAGGTACAGCGTCTCGATGGCCGTCGCGTCCGGGATGGTTTCGAGGTCGATGACGAGAGCCTCGCCCTCCTCGTAGGCGTTCGCGTGGTGGAAGCCGAAGAAGGCCGCCGCCCGCGGGTCGGCGACCACCTCGCCTCGTTCGCGGTCGATGACGATAAAACGCGTCCCGCGCTCGGGTTTCCACTCGAAGTTCTCGATGAACGGACCCTGGGCACCGGGTTTGAGGAAATCGAGCGGGTTCACCACGAGCGGAAATTCGGTGAGGACGACGTAGTTCGGCGTCAGCGCGAAACTGTGCATGTACGCCGGTTCGTCCACGGGAATCGAACAGATGCGTTCGCGTTCGGTCGGCGACGACATGGAGTAAACGTGATAGCGGCAGCGTCGCCCGAACGACGTCTCGAAGTTCACCAGTTCGTTCGTCTCGGGATCCCGTTTGAGGTGTGCACAGGCGAGGTTTCCGGTCGGTACCGGGCCGTCGTACCGGACATGGTCCAACGTTTCCAGCGTCTCAGGGTCGAAGGCGACCCACCGCGGTAGTTCCGTCAGCGCGAGGTAGTCGTCGCCGATTCGCTCCGCGACGATGTTCGCGTTGTCGTAGGGTTTCTCGAAGAGGAACGCCCGCAACCGCTCGCGGAGCGTCGTGTCTCCCGTCGCGAACCCGCTCTCGAACGACCCGGCGCGGGCGGACTCGTACGCGTCGGTTCGAAGGAATCGGTTCCGGTAGGAGACCTCCCCGTCGCCGAAGGTGAACGCGTGGAGCATCGCCAACCCGTCGAACCAGTGGTCCACCGCCGAATCACCCATCTCGAACGCGCCGGGGCCGTTCCGTATCAACGTCCCCGAGAGCCACTCCGGGACGCTTCCGGAGACGGGACAGTCGTGGTCGATTTCGTCCGTCAACGTGTGAAAACCGAGGGAGGACCGGGCGGTCATTACGCGCGTAGACGCCCCGATGACACGTAATCGTTCGGTCGATAGTTCGTCACGGACGGCGGAGCGTATCCGTGTCGCAGGAATCGTTCGGCTCCGGACTTCAACCGAGTTCGTCCAGGCAGTTCCCGCAGTAGTCCGCGTAGTCGGGGTTCACGGCGTCGCAGTTTCGACAGCGGACCTGTCCGCGGTGTGTCGAACTGGTCAGTCGTGACCCGCTCGCGCCGCCGAACCCGAGCATCGCGGCCGTTATCGGCGAGTCGGGAACGGGACCGAACTCCCCGTTCATGGTTCGATTCAGCAGATCGTCGTTTCGGAGCGCCATCAACCCTCGCCAAAGTCCGAGAAACAGGAGCGTGGGGCCGACGATGACCACGCTCGCGACGAACACTCGGAACGCGAGTTCGAGGTTCATGTGGTTCGTTAGCACTCATACCACTTAGCGTTATAATTCGACGGAGAATCGAGGACAGGTTTGCGATGACGACACTGTATAACCGGCCTATCCTCCGACACGTTCACCACTGGTTATACTTAGGACGGTGACGTATCGGTTTGCCACGATTCACATGTCCGGTCGCCGCTTGCGTTCCTCCCGGTGGGTGTACGTCGTCGCCGCAGTCCTGACGGTCGGAACCGCCGGAATCTATCAGTTCTCGTGGCCCGCGATTCGGGGGGCACTCGGCACGCAGGCGAGCGCATCCGGGACGGTGCTGGGCACGATATTCTCCGTGATGATCGTCGCCGAGACGCTCACGGCGTTTCCCGCCGGTTGGGTCCGTGACCGGTACGGGCCGCACGTCCCGCTCCTCGTCGCCGCTCCCATGCTGTTCTGTGGCTTCGTCGGGGCCGCCTTCGACCCGACGCTTCCCGCGCTCTTCCTCTGGTTCGCGCTCGGCGGCGGCGGGATGGGAATCGTGTACGACATCGCGATAAACACGCCGTCGCGGTGGTTCGTCTCGCGGCGCGGAATGGCGACCGGCGCGGTGAGCACGTCGTTCAGTGTGACGAGTTTCCTGCTCATCCCGTTCATCAAGCGGAGCGTCGACACTGACTTTTCGACGACCCTGTTCGTGTTGGGCGTCGCCGCCGCCGCGACGTCGCTCGTCGCCGCGCTCGTCATCCGCGATCCGGAGGAAGGGAGTTCGCCGGGCGATAGTTCCGACGATTCGTCGAACGGCTTCGCCGACGATTCACCCATCGACTCGCCCACCGATTCGCCGTCGAACGGTCCCGACGTGACGTGGCGAACGATGGTCCGAACGCGTCGGTTCTGGCTCCTGTACGTCGTCTTCGCCGTCGCCAACGGCGTCGGTCTCATGCTCGTCGAGAAGGTCGTTGTGTACGCGACGGAACTCGGATTTTCGGCTGCGGCGGCCACCTTCGCGGCGTCGCTGGTCGCGCTCGGGCAGGCGTCCGGCGTCATCGTCGTCGGCACAGCGTCCGACCGAGTGGGCCGCGTTCGAAGCCTCGGCGGGTCGCTGGTCTGTTGTGCCGCCGCTCTCACCGCATTCGTCGCCGTCGGAGGACTGGACGCACAGTGGGCGTTCGTCGCGCTGGCCGGCGTCTCGATGTTCTTCAGAAGCCCCCCGTTTTCCATCCTTCCCGGACTCGTCGGCGAGTACTACGGCGAGGAGTACTCCTCGGAGAACTACGCGGTGATGCTCACGGCGAAACTCTGGGGCGGCATCTACGGCGGACTGGGGACGAGCCTCCTCGTCGCCGAAATCGGTTGGTCGCCGACGTTCCTCCTTGGAGCAGGATTAACGTTCGTCGCCGGGATCGCCACGCTCCTCCTGCTCCGTTCCGACTGACGACCGGCTCGCCCGTCGTTCGTCCCCTCCGTCGCTGCTTCCATCCGTTACTCCGCTCCGTCGGTCCGTTGAACGACGGTTCCGTCCTCGCCGACTGCGACCCGACGGGACGCCCCGACGGATATGCCGCGAAGTATCCCGGACGCAGGCGTGACCGTTCGGTCCCATCCTCCGTCCGTGCGCTCGTAGACGACACCCATCTCGGCGCAGGCGGCTACCGACCCCTCGTCCGCCGAGACGGACCGAATCCCGGCTCCCTCGTCGAGTCTCGTCGGCGTCCACGGGCCGTCTCCGCCGCGGTAGCAAACCCCGTCGTCCGTCGTCACGTAGCACGCGTCGCCGGTCACGGCCACGTCGGTCAGAATGCCGTCCACGTCGTCGATTCCCACTCGGCGAAACGTCTCGCCGCCGTCGTCCGTCTCGAACACGCCGTCGTTCGTGTCACAGAGGTAGCCGACGGACGTATCGGCCATCGTCGCGGCGGCGATGCTCGACCCGCTTCCGGGTTTGAACGGCGTCTCCCACGCGATCTCGCCGTTCCGATACCGTCCCCGGAGCACCTGTCCGGATCCGTTGGCGAGCAGAACCGTCTCGTCGTCCGCCGTCCCGGCCACCGCGAGGGCCGTCCAGTTGTCGGTGATATCCGCCGGAGCGGAGCGATCCGTGTGCCGGTTTTCGGTCGCGTCGAATCGCCCGAGCGTACCGCCGTCCCCGGCGACCCACACGGCATCCCCGTCCGTCGTCGCATCGACCCCGCGAAGGTCTGCCCCGCTCGCGTCCGGACCGTCTTCGAGCGCGACTTCCCACTCGTCGTGGTCATCCCCGCTCCGGAGGAAAACCCCGTTTTCGCCGACGGCGTAGGCCGCGTCTCCGGCGACGACGGTATCGAACAGCGTCCCCTCCGTCGGCGTTTCCACGGACGTCCACGTCGGTACGGGGGAGTCGTCGCCGCCGTCCTCCTCGGATTCGGCGTCACCGTCGTCGGCGTTTTCGTTTCCGCTGGCGATATCTCGTTCGTCGTCATCGGCTTCGTGTTTCCCCTCGATTTCGGTCGTCTCGACGCCGGTACGGTGGCCTTCCGATTCGCGGGAGGAGTCAGCGGAGAAACGCTCGGATTCCGGGGCAGCGTTCGAGTTCGGACTCGGGTCCGGGTTCGCTCCTCGAAGGTAGAGGACGACCGGCGGGAGGACGTAGATTCCGACCGCGACGATGGCGAACGCTCTATTGACGAACGTCAGCGTTCCGAACGCGGTCAGCCCCGCCGTCGCCACCGCGTGAATCCACGTCTTCGTGTAGCGCCGAAAGAAGGGCACGAACCCACGCTCCGAGCGAGTCGAATTTGCCATCGTTCGGGTAATGCACCCCACCGTGTTGAGGCTTTTCGCCGGAAACGGTTTCGGACGCCCGCGGGTGTGCTGTTCACTTCACGCTGTGCATCAGTCGGAGGAGTTCCTTCCGACAGGCGTCGCCGCTGCGGTCGAAAACGACCCGAAGCATCTCGTCCGTCGGTCTGATTCCCGCCGTGAACAACAGCGTCTCATTGGGTTTCAGCACTTCGAGATAGAGTATCGTCTTCACGCGTCCGTCCGACGTGACCGAGGGGAGTTCGTAGACGGGCGAGTTCGGACGGGTTATGTACTCGCTCGCGTCGTAGTACGCTTCGTACTCGGCGACAGCCTGCTCGTCCGTCGTTTCGCGCTCCGACGGCGTCCGTTCTCGGATGTCCGAAAAGCCGAGTCGTCGAAGGTTCGTTTCGAATCGGTCCTTCACGATACCCGTCACCAACGACGGTTGTGCGAGAATCGACAGCGGCGAGTCGAACGTGACGCGGGTCGCCATGAACGCGCCGACGATACCGTCGAAGTTCCCCCGAACGTATCGGTCGAGCGTCGATGCCAATCGCGAGTCCTTGTAGATGAGGGTACTCGTGTAGGCGTCGCCCAACGACGCACCACCTTCCTCGATTTCCGTCCTGTCGGTTCGTTTCTCTTCGAGGGTCCACTGCCGGATGGCCGGCGACGTGATGACCGGTTCCCGGTACGGGTCGTTTTCCCGTGCGGTGCCGACGCCGCTTCCACCGATTCCCCCTATCACTGCCCCCAATCCGCCCGTTCGGGCGAGAAACCGCCTTCGGTTCATGCGAACGTAGTATCGAGCGGCAGACGCATAATCGCCACGGCTCGAATCGCCCCCGAACGGCCGTTTCACTTCGCTCGTCACCTCGTCACGTCAGCGGTGAGATGTTCACCAGTCCTCGTTGCCGACCGGGTCGCGCGTCTCGCAGTACGGACAACGGTTGCGATAGCGCTCCAAGTTCCGTCCGCAGTACCGACAGTTGTACCCGCCTTCCGGCGGTTGTGCCTCCGTCTTGGACGACGATGACGACGTTCCCGGTAGCATTCCCGCTCGGTAGGCGAGGACGCCGCCGATGACGACGATACCGCCTATCAGCGCGACGAGAACCAGCGTGTTGTCCGTGCCGGGCACGTAGGGCACGTCTCGGAGCTTGTTCCCGCCGAAAACGCCTCGGCCGGCCGAAAGGAACGTTAATAGCAACAGGATTCTGAGGAGTCGCCATCGACCGGGAACCCTATTCCGCATGCTCCCTGCCTCGTTTCATACCGGAACTCGGGGACGAGCGGGGATAAGCGCTCGGGGAACCGAAACGAACGCCGGATATGCCAACTGATAACGCGCGTCAATTATATGCCCTTGAAGCGTAAAACCGCATTAAAGAATATTATCATTATAAATCATAATGTTTATGTTCGAGACTGCGGACCTCCCGATGTGGTGAAACGCATGTCAGTACACGCAGCAGGCTCCTCGGAACACATCGGAATCGCTCGACCGACGACACGACCGACCACGAGACGACGACAGTTACCACCCACATGACCGACCGAACTCGATACGACCGTACAGACGAAGAGGCCCCGCTCGTTCCGTTCATCGGCACGCCGGGGCGTAAACGACCGACGACGGACCGACCGACCATCGAACGACCCGTGACGGACGAACGGCGAACCGGTGACCGACGGACCACCGGAACGCCCTCCGACCGCCCGCAAACGGCGTTCGACGCCGAACTCGGGCGGGAACTCGAACTGCTCCGAACGCAACTCGACCGAATCGAAGCTACCCTACAGAACGACAGATGATACCGAATACCGACACGACCACGAGAGACATCGAGAACCGCGCCGGAAAGGAACTCCGCGAGATGCTGAACTCGCAAAACTACGTCTTCGCACCCGGTCTCTACCACGCCCTCGACGCACGGTTGGCGGAGATGGCGGGACTGGACGCCGCGTACATGAGCGGCTACTCGACCGTCCTCGGCCAGTTCGGTTTCCCGGACTTGGAGATGGTGACGATGACCGAGATGGTCGAGAACGCCAAGCGAATCGTGGAAGCCTGCAACCTCCCCGTCGTCGCCGACTGCGACACGGGCTACGGCGGAATCCACAACGTCCGTCGGGCCGTCCGCGAGTACGAAAAGGCAGGCGTCGCGGCCATCCACATCGAGGACCAGACGACGCCGAAGCGCTGCGGTCACATCGCGGGTAAGCAGATCGTTTCGCGCGAGAAGGCCCGCGCCCGCTTCGAGGCCGCGGTGGACGCGAAGCAGTCGGAGGACACCGTCATCATCGCGCGAACCGACGCCTACGGGTCTGCCAACGGCGACTGGGAAGAACACCTCGAACGCGGCCGCATGTACGCCGACGCGGGCGTCGACATCGTCTGGCCCGAGATGCCCGACCCGAGTCGGGAGGACGCGGTGGAGTACGCCGAAACCATCCACGAGACGCACCCCGACCTGAAACTCGCGTTCAACTACTCCTCGTCGTTCGCGTGGTCCGAGGAGGACGATCCGCTCACCTTCGAGGAGTTGGGGGACCTCGGCTACAAGTACATCTTCATCACGCTGTTCGCGCTTCACTCCGGCGCACACAGCGTCTACGAGGACTTCGAGCGACTCGCGGAGGGAGACGAACGCGCGCAGTTCGACCTCGAAGGCAGATACCTCGACCACCCCACCGAATCGCACCACGAACTCTCGTTCGTGAGTCGGTATCAGGACATCGAGACGCGGTTCGACTCCGAGGCTCGCGAGCGCATCGAGGAGTCGGAGGGCTTCTCCGAGGACGAGGCGAGCCCCATTACTTCTAACTCGGAGGACGACGAAGAGAAGGTCGCCTCCGAGCAAGGAGACGACTGATATGAGCACACAACGACGTCACGACCGCGAGTTCGTGCGGACGTTCTTCACCTCGCCGACGGCGCTGGAGGGGGAAGACGACTCCGCCAAGATGATTCGGAGCGCGGCCCAGCTCCGCGGCATGCAAGCACCGGACGTGTGGGTTCCGGACAACGAGGACGCGACGGCCCCGTCGATGCGCGAGGAGGGTGCCGACAACATCGTCGAGGTGGTGTCCGAACACGGGGCCGACTTCCCCGGCGAAATCCATCCCCGCGTCGTCTGGCATCGGGACAGCCCCGGCACCCGGTATCGGTGCCTTCAGCACCTGCTTCGAATCGCGGACCCCGAAAAAGGGGCCATCGAACACATCGACGGCTTCGTGATTCCCGAAGTGGGCGGCATCGACGACTGGAAGAAGGCCGACGAGTTCATCACCATCGTCGAGAACGAGTACGGCCTCGACGAGGGAAGTATCGCGATGTCCGTCATCGTCGAGAGCGCGGCGGCGGAGTTGGCGATGGGCGAACTCCGCGAGGAGATGAGCAAGCCCGACAACAACCTCGAACGCCTGTTCATGCTCGTGGACGGCGAGGTGGACTACACCAAGGATATGCGCGCGATGACGCCCACCGGTGGACTGCCGCCGTGGGCGGAGTTGCGCCACAACACGTCCCGCGGCGCGAGCGCCGCCGGTCTCATCGCCGTCGACGGTCCGTACGACGACATTCGGGACGTGGAAGGCTATCACGAGCGCATGACCGACAATCAGGCCAAGGGGATGCTCGGCATCTGGTCGCTGACCCCCGGCCAGGTCGTCGAGGCGAACAAGGCACCGCTCCCGCCCGAAACCGGTCGCTGGCTCATCGAGGCCGACGGCGAGGGGACGGAACTCGACGAACAGGACGGTACGCAGTTCTACGACGGCGACCGAATCGGTCTGGACGAAACGGACGGCGGCTACACCCTCCGCGTCGGTGGCGACGAACGCGAACTCGACGAGGACGAGTTGCGCGAGGCGCTGTTGGACGCGACCGAGTACGTCCCGAGCATGGACGACATCGTCGATTCGATGGAGGAGTTCGAAGCGGCGAGGGAGGCCGGAACGGGCGCGATCTCCATGACGCAGTCGGCGACGATCGTCATCGACGGGATCGAAATCGACATCGAGAAGGACAGGATGTGGGACGAGGCGACCTATCAGGCCGCGATGACGCCCGTCTCCCTGTTTCAGGACGTGTACGAGAACCGCCCGGACCAACGCGAAGCGCTCGCGGAACTGTACGGCGAGGACATCGTCGAACGCGCGACGAACGTCGGGTGACCGCTCGGGGGTCGCCGACGGACGACCGAACGGCGTTGGAACGGAAACCCCCCGCTGGAACTCCTATTTTCGCCACGACTGCGCGGCTCGAGATGCATCGACTCGATCGCGGGGACGAAGGGATGACATCGCAGACGCTGCCACAACAGTAATTATTAATAGTGAAGAACTCGACGGGACAATCGCAATCCATGTACAGAATACAGTGTGAATCCTGCGGGCAGATCGGTTTCCATCCATCACGCATCGGAGCGGAATCGCGAGCGGAGTCACATATCAACGAAACTGATCACGATTGCGTCATCGAAGCGATGTAAGGCGCACCGCCGCGAGCGCGGAAACGAGGGCCTATGAATGGTACGGCGCGAGAACCGTTCCTAGATGGGGACGGCGGACCGTCGAAAATAGCGTCACAGGTTCGGCGATCACCCGTTTTGCGGTTTGAAGATGTCCGCGAGTCGCCCGACGAAGGAGTTGCCGGCGCGTCCGTCGTCCACGACCTCGTACTCACGTTCGAGTTCGTCGTTTTTCGTCACCCGAAGCACCGTCAGGTCGTCGTCCGCGAGAAGGTCGCTCGCGCCTTCGCCGGCGATTTCCCCGGACGTCGTGATGAGCGCCACGCGAGCGCCGATATCCGCCGCAAGCGCGGTCAAAGCGGCGATATCCGTCTCGTCGGGTCGTTCGTGAACCGCCGCGACGACCCGGTCGTTCAGCAAGTCGTCGCGCGCGAACAGGTGAACGGGGACCTCCTCGCCCGTTCCGTCGGTGACGACGGTGTCGATTTCGGTGTGAAGTTTTCGCTCCTCGAACGCCTCGGCGAGGGCTTGGCGGGCGGTGAGTTGTTCGTCGACCCACGCGGCACCGCGCTCGCTCAGGAAGTAGCGGTACAGTATCCGTTCGATGGTTTGGAGCGGGTCCGAAACGTGGCGGCAGTCCCGGCATCGCAACCGATGTTCGGGCGTTTCGAACACGTCGTCACACTCCTCGCAGACGTGCGCGGCGTTCGATTCGAGGTGTTTCAGCGACTCCAGTTCGGCGTCACAGTTCGGGCAGACGATGGCGTCGTCGCGGACGAACTGCTCGCGCAGTCCCTCGTAGCCACAGTCCGGGTGTCGATATCGGTCGGTCCGAATCGTCTGCGGGGAGTCACAGAACGGGCAGGCCGTGGTGTACTGCATCCCCTTCGATTCACAGCGGGGGCAGATGTACTGTTTTTCCTGAAATTCACGGTAGAGGAGGTCCCGTTCGGCCAGCGTCTCCAACAGTTCGAAGGAGCGACCGTCCCTGTCATCGAGGTAGTCGGTCGCGTCGGGGTACGTCACGGTCCCCGTCTCGATGTCGAGTATGGGCCGGACCTCGTCGAGTGACCCCTCCCGGAGGGCGGTCAACAGCCGGACTGTTCCCGGTGAAGCCATGAACAATCACAACAGTGGCCATCTATTTAATTATCACTCGAACCATAACTTTAATTTTGTAACTTGTGAGAGAGTTTCGGAACGGTTACCGATGGACGTTTTGAGAAGGTGGTCAGAAGGTCCTTTTCCCTACTCCGACTCGTATGTGATAGGTCACCGGTGAACGAACCGCGACCACAGCGGTCAGGATAGGAGGGGGAAGACAGATGAAAACCACAACCCGGCACGGTGCCGAAGCGAGCAGCGAACCGGCCATCGAGGAGACGCAGTACGGACCGGCACAGCACTCGATGCGGGGAGACGACCCCGAACGGAGACTCTACGGGGCACCGCAGCACGAGACGGACGTCGTAGTGAACGCGGAACCGCGGGAGTCGCCGGTGTATCAGCGATATTGGGCCACCATGTACGACGCTCACCCACGTTTCGTCCCGGGACGACGGACGGTGGTGTCGCCGTGACATCGACACGGTCCCGCGACGGATTCGTGACGGAGTTCCTCGAACCGTGTGACGACTGCGGCCTGAAGACGGTCCACGAGGTGGAAATAGAGATTCGCACCGAGAACGAGAGGAGCGACAACGCCGCGTTCTCGCGCGAACCGTATCGCGTGAGTACGTGTACCGGATGCGGACGGACGACGGCGGTTCGGATGAACAACGTCCAAACGCGGTGAGGTGGCGAGATAACGGGGTCTCGAAGGACTCGCCTCCTCCGTTTACGCACCCGCGTAGTTAGTTTTGAATCAAAAATCGGCACGGTTATGCCATCGTAGTTCCAGGTATCAGCCGAGCGACGTATGGGAACATTACTCACACTTGTGGACTTCTGGGAAGGGGTCCGATGGCTCGGGGAGTCGGTTCCATTTTTCACCGTCCTCCCGGGTTTCATCGGTATTTTCGTCCTGCTGTGGCTGTTCGTACCGGAACTGGCGATTCGACGCCCGACACCGTCCCCCGACGGCGAGTATCGGTTCGACCCGGACGACTTCGAACCGCGGTGATTCGACGGAATGGTCAGAACGTCTTTTTATACCGACCGCCGAACGATGGATGAGGAACCGGCGATCGACCGAACCGACACACCATGACGCACAAAACACTCGGCGGACGGCGCGAGGAAACGGACGCACCGACCATCGTCTTCGCGATAGACGAGACGCCCGACGAACGGTGTCCGAACCGGGCCGTCATCGCGGACATCACGCGGGACGACGCGTGGATCGCGGCGGACAGCGGGGAAACGACCGTGCTGGTCGAGTGGCGGTAACAGGGTAACGAAACGCCGAGGACCGTCTATTTCGGGAACGATACGGCCGTTTTCCCGCAATTACCCACACTATCTCAATTTTGGAATGCGAAACGGATTTGAGAATCACTAAGTGTGCGGTACCTGTACACCTTGCCCGAAGGATGTTCGAAACATGACCGGGCGCGACGGGACGACGACGGGCGACGGATTGACGCGAAAACTCGGGCTTCTCGACTGCGTCCTGTTGAGCGTCGGCGGCATGGTCGGATCCGCCATCTTCGTCTTTCCCGGTTCCACCGGGCGGTTGGCGGGTCCCGCTTCGACGCTCGCGTGGGTCGTGGCCGGGCTGTTGATGATGGTCATCGCGCTCTGTTACACGGAACTCGCGCTCGCGTTCCCAAAGGCGGGCGGCCCCGCCGTCTTCCCGGCCGAGACGTTCGGCCGGAACCGAACGGTCCGGTTGTTCGCCAGCTATCTCGAAGGGATCTGTTACTGCGTCGGCATGGTGTTCAGCATCACGATTTCGGCGCTCGCCATCGCCCAGTACCTCGGTATCGCGTATCCCCGCACGCAGGGATACGTCGTCCCCATCGCCCTCGTCGCCATCGCGCTGAGTTTCCTCGTCAACCTCGTCGGCGTGACGAACACGAGTCGGACGAACCTCGTCCTCTCCGCGGTGTTGCTCACGATACTGCTCGTGTTCGTCGCTGGCGCATTCACGCGCCTCGAACCGACCAACTACGACCCCTTTTTCACGAGCGGCCCCGCGAAGTTCTTCGCCGCGGTGCAACTGGCGCTGACGGGGTACGGCGCGTGGACCGCGATTCCCTCCGTCGTCGAGGAGGTGAAACGACCGGCCAAAACGGTTCCGCGGGCGATTTTGCTCTCGCTTCTCGTCACGCTGGTCCTCTACACCGGCGTCGTCGTCGCACTGCACGGCGTCGTCGCTCCGTCCGCGTTCGTCGCCGGGAACCCCGTGACGACGGTGCCGCTCGGCGTCGCCGCGGCGAAACTCGGCTTCCCGATACTCCGACAGTACCTCCTCCCGCTCGCGGCCATCGTCGCCATCTTCACCACGATGCTCGTCGGGACGATGAGCGCGAGTCGCGTCGTCTTCGCGCTCGGGCGAAACGGAACCCTTCCCTCCCCCTTCGCGGCCGTCCACTCGCGGTTTCAGGTGCCGTGGGTGGGGCTGGTGGCGGTCAGTCTGGTCGCGGCGGCGCTGACCACGTTCCCGAACCACTTCTACGAACTTCTCGTCATCGCGTCGGTGGTCGGGACGGGCCTGCCGTACGCCCTCAACATCGTCTCGTTCGTCGGACTGCGATACTACCGCACCGACGTGACGCCGCCGTTTCGCGCCCCCGGCGGCTACGCCCTCGCCGTCGTGGCGTTGGTCGCGCTGAGCGTTTCGATGGTCGGATTGGGTTCGACGGAAGTCGTCTGGTCCGTCGGAAGTCTCGTCCTCATGTGCGGGTACTTCGTCGTTCGGTATCTCAAACGGCCGGACGTATTTCGTGGGCACGACGCGGCGACGGCGTGGGAGTAACGGACCGCACGCTCCTCGTCGATTGACCGGGGCGCAGTCGCGTAATTTCCGCGCCGATTACGGTTCGTTGTTTTCGAACCGCCACCTAATTAGACATCCGTTACCGTCATGCGCTTACTGATTCGAATATATTAGGAAAGGAGCCGCTACACCAGGGAAAAGACAGATCTGTTACCCTAAAATAACTTTAACACCCTCCTGTGAGTGGCGGGAAACGATGTCTGGAATCAGAAACTCACCAGAGATTCCCCAATCTGTCCCGAAGCTAGAAGCCGAACTCATCCGCGATGCGTACGAGAGAACTCGGCAGGGCCGTCGGGGGGACGACGGCATCGACACCGGGACATCTCTCGACCTCTCCCATGCGGACCGGCAGGCTTTGCGACGGCGACTCGTAGACAGCGGTGTCTCGAAGGAAACGATAACGGCGCTCGGTTTCGACGCGGGCGACGACTAACTTCGATTTCTTTGCGGTTCGTCCCTTCTTTCGATTCCGTCGGGCGAGAAGTTCGAACGAGAACGACGGGAACCGAATCGTTTCGACCGATCGTCGCTATCGAGTAGCGACGGTCACTCCATGCTCCACTGAACGAGTCGTTTCGACCCTGAGTCGGTGTACGATAGCGCGACCCTCACGTCGAGTGACGAGATCGCATCCTTCGGTACTTCGAAGGGGACGGTGATCGACGACGTGCCGCCGGCGTTCACCGACGACGAGACGTACCCGTCCCACTTCTCCTTCGCCGCATCAGCCACCGCGTACTCGTCGCCGTTCGCCCGTATCGTCGCCGTCGAGTCCTCCGGAAGCGACCGGGACGACTCCGCGGAGTTCTTCGCCTCGAACGTGAGGAGGACGTACGTCTTACCGTCATCCGATTTCGATGTCGTTCCGTCGTGTTCGTAGGAGTCGGACGTGTCGGCCCCCGTGACGGCTACTTCGAGTCCGTCGGAGATGGTCGCGTACTCGCCGTATGTGACCGTTCTCGTCCCCGCAGTCGTCGTTTCGGATGATTCCGTCGTGGTCTCCGAGGATTCGGTGGTCGTCCCCTCCGACGTTTCGGATGCGGTGGTTTCCGTCGTCTCACCGGTACCGGTCGCCGTCGAACTGGAGTCCGTTCCAGTGGTCGTCGAACCGGTATCGTCTCCGCTGGAGTTACAACCGGCGAGGAAGAGCGTGGTCGTCGTACCAACACCGGCGATAAACGTGCGGCGTTTCATACCCGGCGGTTGCAACTCAGGGTATTTCTTACTATTGGCCATTTTTATACTATAGAATTAAATAGTTAATAAAATATGTACTGATAGAACAATTATTTTGGGCGGACGGTTATCGGATCGTGGATAGGACGACTTCGTCCGTGGCCGTTTCGCCTTTGTCGTCGGTGACTTGGAGCATGACTCGGTAGTCGCCACACTCGGAGAGCGACAGTTCGATCGATTCGCCGCTCCTTTCGAACGAGCCGTCCCCGTCGACGTCCCACGTGTATTCCGCAATGTCACCGTCGCCGTCCTCCGAGGCAGATGCGTCTAGGGTAACGGTGTCACCCCGTTCGAGCGACCCGTCGGTCGTGTTCTCCGGGCTCGTTTGGATGCGTGCGACCGGTGGCTCGTTTTTCTCCTTCCCTCCGTCGCCGTTATCGTTTCCGTCGTCGTCCCCGTCGTTTCCGTCCTCGCCATCACTTCCGTCGTCTCCGCCGTCGCTTCCGTCGTCGGAGGAGGTGAGCACCTCTTCTTCGACGAGTTGCTGGACGATTTCGGTGTGCCACTGAACCCGCTTTTCGAGGGGCGTGTCCTTGGACGTGGCCTCCACGAGGAATCCGACGGCGTCGGTGTCGCGCGCCGCCTTGTGCGTGAGGAGTCCCGTCGGTTCGTTCGAGGAGGAGGAAAACGGGTCGACCGTGAACTCGTACCCGTCCCGTGAGACGAAGTTCTCGTTGACGTAGGAAACGGCCGCTTTGGCGTCGTCGGTGGCCGCCTCGTCCCACGAGGAAAAGATGGTCTGTCCGACGCCGCCGATCATGTCCCCGTCGTAGATGTCGACCGATTCGTGGAGATCGATGACCGTCCCGGGTTCGTACCGCTCCACGATGTCCCAGATGGCGCGCGCGAGTTCCGTCTCGGGTTCCTCGCCCGTCGGGAACTGGCGGTTCAGATCGACGCCGCCCGAGGCGATACGCGAGTCCTCCTCGACGGCCGCCGCGTTGGCCTTCGGAATCGTCACCAGCGTTCCACGCTGGATGTCCCACTCGGCGACGTCTCCGGCGGCCTCGTAGCCGCCGTTCTCGTTGCCGTGCATTCCGCCGACGACCATCACCGTCGGCCCGGATTCCTCTGCGGAGGTGACGAACACCGTCGTCTCCTGGTCGGTTCCGCTCCGAATCGTGAACGAATCGCGCGATACGGTCGTTTCGCTTTGGCCACTCGTCGCCGTTACGCCGAGGCCGAGCAATCCCGCACAGCCGGCCGCCGTCAGAAACGTTCGTCGTGTTGCAGTCATTACTTCCCAATCGTGGGTCGTAGCGGGGGTTTATTGACTTTTGGTCCGTTTTCAAAAATATGTGCCTACTACGAATAATTATCCAATTATATCCGGCAGAATATGCTAATTTCTCATAGATATCAGATCATTCCGGAATATGTGATCTTTCGTGAACGTCGGGTATCTACGCGGCCGAATCGGTCGGTTTGCAGCGACCCGAACGGTTATCCCCCGTTCACTCCCGGTTTTCGCATGCACGTTTCGTTCGAGGACCTCGAAACGCTGGTGGAAGCGCCGGGCGCGCCCGGAAACGAATACGCCGTCGCGGACCGATTCGTCGACCTGATAGAACCGCACGTGGACGACGTTTCGTTCGACGCGATGGGGAACGTCGTCGCCACGAGCGAGGGCAGCGACTTCGAAATCATGCTCGCGGCCCACACAGACGAACTCGGATTCCTCGTCGAGGACGTGGACGAGGACGGCTTCCTCACCTTCCATATGCTCGGCGGGCACTACAAGGGGAACCTGTCGGGCCAGCGCGTTCGCGTCGGCCCGGACGGCGTTCTCGGCGTCATCGGCCCGCGCTGTCGACACTTCATGAGCGACGACGAGAAGGATGCCCTGCCGGAATCCCTCCGCATCGACATCGGCGCGACGTCGCCCGAGGAAGTCGCCGACATGAACGTCGAACCGGGCGATTACGCGATATGGGACTACGGCGTCTCCCGACTCGGAAACGACCGAATCACCGGACGGGCGTTGGACGATCGAATCGCGCTGGCCATCCTCCTCGCACTCGCCCGCGAGGAGGACGTGGACGCGACGGTCCACTACGTCGCCACGGTGCAGGAGGAAGTCGGACTCCGCGGTGCGCGGACGGCGGGCTATTCGTTGGACCCGGACGTCGGTATCGCGCTCGAAATCTTCCCCGTGGACGACTACCCCGCCGGGCGGGACGACGGCGTGAGTGCGACGGTGGACGGCGGTCCGGTGGTCGAGTTCGGGGACGGGACCTCCGAATACTTCTTCGGCGGCGTCATCGTGGACCGGCAGACGAGGACGTGGCTGGGCGATGCGGCGGACGCGGCGGACGTGGACCTGCAACACGACGTGATGCTGACCGGGTCGACCGACGCGACCGAACTCCAGCAGGTCCGCGGCGGCCGTTACGCGGGTGCCATCGCGGTTCCGTGTCGATACACGCACTCCCCGGTCGAGACCCTCTCGATGCGGGACGCGAACGAAACGGCCGACGTGCTGTTGTCCGCGTTACAGCGCGAGTTCCCGAGTCGGGACGACATCCGTCGGCCGCGATAGGTCCGTCGTCCCGCAACGTTCACAACGATTCCCTCCGACGAATCGGTATGCGACGGATCCGAGGACCACAGCGCGGTTGGGCGAAGATGACCCTCGGCGTCTCGATACTTTTCGCGGTCGGCGTCTTCGTCTTCCTCTCGGTGCAGGGGTCGCCGATTCGCGGTGCCGGCGTCGGCCTCCTCATCATCGTGGCGGGGGTGTGGGAGTGGCGACGGAAACGAAGCGACCAGATTCGTGCCGAACGCTTCGAAGCCGAAGCGGAAGAAAACCAGCGGAAACGCCGCCAGTAGGGGGCTCAATTTTCCGACACATCACGGCCGACTGCGCGGTCCAGGCGCGCGAGGAGTTCGTCGTCGAACTCGTGTGGGTCCGCTTCCGCCGTCGATTCGCCCGCGGAATCCGGTTCGGTGGCGTTCGGATCGGAGCCGCGTGAACTCCCGCTCCGCTCGCGAACGCGACGCCATAGGACGCGTACACCGCGGTCGAGGGTTCGGCCGAGAAACGAGCCGATTTTGCGACCCAGAAACGCACCCAGTCGCGCGCCAGCGCCGCGTCCGTTGGCCTTCCGCGATTCGGTCCGGTCCGAGTCGACGTCGTCCGTTTCCGACTCCGGCGGTGTGGAGAGGCCCAGTTCTATCGGCTCCAATCCGAGCGCCAGTTCCTCGATGTCGGCGGACACCCCCGCGAGTTCGAGCGTCAGTCCGCCGAGGCGGAACTGACGCTCCCGCCGCTCTCCGTCGGCCATCGAATCGGCGACGGTTGCAGTGCGCTCGTCCCCATCGTCGGACCCCTCATGTCTCTCCATTGGCATACTGAATCACATCGGATGGTCGCCCGACTGTACGGCCCACGACGGGGTCCTTCCTGTATGCTTCGGCCGATGAGCGGCGAAAAAGCGGAACGAAAACGGCTCAGTCCGCCGACGACTCCGCCGCGACGGGGTCGTCGGGTTCCGCCTCGTCGGTCTCGGCGTACGGGTCGAAACCCTCCGCGCTCTCGTAGAGGTGACAGGCGACTTCCCGGTTCCCTTCGACGTCCGCCTTCCCTTCGAGCGGCGGTTGCACCGAATCGCACACGTCGCCGATGTACTTCTCACACCGGTTTTTGAACCGGCATCCCGACGGAACGTTGACGGCGTCGCCGACTTCGCCCTGCAACTCGACGCGCTCCCGACCCGCCGTCGGGTCGGGAACCGGGACGGCGTCGATGAGCGCCCGCGTGTAGGGGTGTTTCGGGTCCGTGATTATCTCCTCCGTCGGCCCCTGCTCGACGATTTTCCCCATGTACATGATGGCGAGGCGGTCGCACATGTGCCGCAGGAGCGAGAGGTCGTGACTGATGTACACGACGGACAGGCCGAACTCGTCGGTCATGCGCTCCAAGAGCGAGAGCACGCCCGCGCGAAGGCTCACGTCGAGCATCGACACCGGTTCGTCGGCGACGATGAAGTCCGGGTCGATGACCAGCGCACGGGCGATGGCAAGGCGCTGGCGCTGCCCGCCGGACAGTTCGTGCGGGTAGCGGTCGAAGAACGACTCCGCCGGTTCGAGTTCGGCGAATTCGAGCGCCCGACGAACCCGCGCCCGCTGGTTCGGAACGTCGTGGATGCGGAGCGGTTCGACCACCGTGTCGTACACCGTCATCCGCGGGTTCAGGCTCTCGAACGGGTCCTGAAATATCATCTGGGCGTTCTGGCGGAAGTTGGTGAGGTCCGAGCCGCTCTTGTCCGCGATGTCCTCACCGTCGTAGTAGATGCTCCCGCCGGTCGGTTCGTACAGCTTCGTCAGGCACATCCCGGTCGTGGTCTTTCCACACCCGGACTCGCCCGCGATGCCGAACGTCTCGCCCTCGTGCAGTTCGAAGTCGATGCCGTCGATGGCGTGGACCGCGTCTTCCTCCTCGCCGCGGATTGAGTTCATCAGGCTGGTCACGAGGCCGCTCCCGACCGGGAACTCCTTTTCCAACCCTTCCACGCGAACGAGCGTGTCGTCGTCAGTCATCGGTCGCCTCCATCGACGCGTCGTTTTGCCACGTTTGCGCGTCGCTCGCGGCCGACCTGAGTTCCGAATCGATTCGGTCGGTGTGGTGGCAGAACGACCGCAACTCGCCGTGTTCGACGGCGGGCGGAGACTCCTTCCGACAGACCTCGGTGGCGAGCGGACAACGTTCCGCGAACCGACACCCGCTCGGCGGGTTGCTCAAGTCCGGCGGATGTCCGCCGATGCTCACGAGGTCCTGTTCCGACCGACGGATGTCGGGGAACGCGCTCTTCAGACCGAGCGTGTAGGGGTGGTACGGTTCGCCGAAGATGAACTCCGACGGTCCCTCCTCGGCGAGTTCGCCCGCGTACATAACGACGACGCGGTCGCAGGTCTCCGCGACGACGGCCACGTCGTGCGTGATGACCATCATGGCGGTGTCGCTCTCGCGCTGAATCCCGTTGATGCGCTTGAGGATCTGGTCCTGCATGATGACGTCCAGCGCCGTCGTCGGTTCGTCCGCGAGGATGAGCGACGGTTCGAGGACGAGCGACATGGCGATCATGGCCCGTTGGCGCATCCCCCCGGAGAACTGGTGGGGATAGTCGGTCTGGCGGTCACGGTCGAGGCCGACGAGGTCGAACGACTCGTCGATCACATCTTGGGCCTCCGACCGTCCCATCTTCGGGTAGTGGGCGTCGATGGCCTCCAGTATCTGCTCGCGGATGGTGTACACGGGGTCGAGCGCGTTCATCGCCGACTGGGCGATGAGCGAGATTTCGTCCCAGCGAAGCGCTCGGCGGCGTTTCTCGGGCATGTCGGTCAGGTCCTCGCCCTTGAACAGTATCTTCCCGCCGTTGATGTAGCCGTTCTTCGGCAGGATGCCGATGAGCGCCTTGGCCAGCGTCGATTTGCCACAGCCGGATTCGCCCACGATGCCGACGGTCTCCCCGGCCTCGATTTGAAAGCTGACGCCGTCGACGGCTTTGACGGGACCGTCCTCGCTGTCGTAGTAGACTTCGAGGTCCTCGACTTCGAGCAGGGCCATTCAGCGGGCCTCCGTGGTTTGCTGGCAATTCGGGGTCGGTTGCGGGTGTAAATGTGCGTTCATCCTTCGACCTGCAGTTCCGGGTTGACGATCTCTTCGTAGCCGCGGCCGATGAGGAAGCCGCTGATGACCACGAGGGCGATACAGACTCCGGGCGGCACGAACCACCACCACGTTCCTTCCGTCATGGCGCTGTAGACGCGGGCGCTCTGGAGCATCATGCCCCACGAGACGCTGCTGGGGTCGCCGAGGCCCAAAAAGGACACCCCGGCTTCCGTCAGAATCGCCCACGCGATTGCGAACGCGCCGTAGAGGAACGCCATCGGGAGGACGTTCGGCGCGATGTGCCGCGAGATGATGCGCCAGTTGCTCGCCCCGGAAATCTTCGCCGCCTTGACGAACGAGCGTTCGCGGAGCGAGAGGACGAGCGCGCGGATGACGCGGGCGGACGTGCGCCACTGCAGGAGCACGAACGCGAGGACGATGTTCTCCAGACCCGGACCGAGGACCGTCACGAGGACGATGACCGTCGGTAGGAGCGGGAGTCCGTACACGAAGTCCACGAGTCGCATGAGGACGTCGTCCACGTAGCCGCCGTAGTAGCCGCTGACGAGGCCGACGAGCGTTCCGAGGCCGACGGTCATCACGGCGGCCACGAGGCCGACCATGATGGCGGGACGCGCCCCGTACACCAGTTGGCTGAAGATGTCGTAGCCCTGCGCCGTCGTTCCGAGGATGTAATCCCCTTGGCCGCCGAGGAAGGACGGTTTTATCCACTTGGCGAAGAGCGCGTTCACCATCAACCGCTCCTTCGGTCCGTACGGCGCGATGTACGGCGCGAAGGCGGCGACGATGCCGAAGAACGCGAGGATGCACATGGCGACGACGACGAGCGAGTCCTCGGTGAGCATCGAGAACTGCTCCGCTATCGTCTCCTTCCAGAGACGGAGGTTGCGCTGCCACGCGCTGAACTGCTCTTCGCTCTCCTCGTCGATATCCGCGAATATCGAACCGTCGTGGTCCCCACTCATCGTCTCAGTCATAGGTCACCCGTGGGTCGAGGACGCCGTACAGCAGGTCGGCGACGAAGTTCATCACGATGACCGAGAGGGCGAGGACGAGGAACGTTCCCTGCGCGACGGGGTAGTCGCGTCGGAGGACGGCCCGAATCATCTCGCGCCCGATGCCCGGCCAGCCGAACACCGTCTCGATGAGGACGCTGCCGCCCACCGCGTAACCGATGGCGATGGCGGCGGCGGTCAGGACGGGGAGCAGGGCGTTGCGGGCCGCGTGGTTGAACATTATCTTTCGCTCCGTCAGCCCCTTCGCACGGCAGAGATCGATGAAGTCCTCCGAGAGCGTCTCCAGCATGCTGTTGCGCATGATGAGCAGCGGATAACCCATGTAGTAGAACGCGAGGACGATGACCGGCGCGACCATGTGCTTGAGGAAGTCGAGCGAGAACACCATCGACCAGAAGCTCTTCGGGCCGGACCCGAGGCTCGTCATCCCGCTCATCGGGATGACGCCGAGTTTCGCGCCGAATATCCAGAGGACGAGGATGCCCATCCAGAAACTGGGAACGCTTCGGCCGACGAGCGCGGTCACGACCGTCGTCTTCTCGAAGCGCGTTCCCCGGTACCAGCCGGTGAGGACGCCGAGCGAGATGCCGATGATGTACGCCACGAAGAACGCGGTCAGCATCAGAACCAGCGTGTTCGGCAGGTAAGTGACGAGCATGTTGACGACCTGCTCGTTCGTCTTGAACGACCGGCCGAGGTCGAGCGTCAAGAGGTTCTGAATGTAGCGAACGTACTGCACCCACAGCGGGTCGTTCAACCCGTAGCTCGCGATGAGACGCTGTCGAACCGCGGGAGTCATACCGGGGGAGATGATGTACGATGTCGGGTCGCCCGGCATAAGGCGGAACAGCATGAACAGCGCGGTTGCGACTGCCCACAGGGTGATCCCCAACTGCACGGTACGCCTGACGAAGAAATCTAGTTTTCCCATTTATTAGTATTGAAATTTTTGGATCGGTTGGTCGGTCGGCTCTACTTCGGGAAGTGCGCCATTCCGTCGCCGTCAATGACGTAGCCGGCGTCGGTGAGGGATTTCTTCCCGGCCTTGACGCCGTCGGCGGGTTGGTACTTCTTCACGTCCGGGTTGCTGAACTTGCCGAACGATTCGCCGACGAGGTTCCAGCCCTCGGTCGCAAAACCGTACAGGATCTGCTGGTTGATGGCTTTTTTCGGGATCGCGTTGACGGCGGCCTGTCGGACGGCCTTGTCGTCGAGCCCTTTCTGCCGCGTGTTCTGGCTGAAATGCCACCACCCGTCGCCGGGTGCGGACTTCACGCCGATGTTCGACGCGTCCTGATTGTCGTTGAGTTGTTTGCCGATTCGGGTGTACGGCAGGTAGTTCAGCGTCCCCTTCTTCAGCAGGGACCACACGGTCGAACTCTCCGGGATGATGCGCCAGATACGGCGGTTGAACTTGACCGGCCGCCAGTGGTCCTCGTACTTCTTCAGGCTCAGTTCGCTGCCCTTGTCCCAGTAATCGAACTGGAGCGGACCGCTCCCGACGGGTTCCTTGATGTTCGCTTTTGCCGGGTTGCTTCGGCTCTCCCACTTGTGTTTCGGCACGATGGGAATCTGGTTGGAGAACAGTTTGTGGACCGGCCCGACGGGGTCCTTGAAGTTCACCGTCACCCACTGGCCGTCCACGGACACCGAATCGTACATCTCCCACTGCGTGGAGTAGAGCGGTATCTCGTTCTTCTTGATGTACTCGAGCGTGAACTTCACGTCGTCGGGCGTCAACTCCTTCCCGTCGTGCCACTTGTGGCCCTTCCGGATCTTGTACTTCACCGTCTTGTTGTCCGGCCGTTCCCAATCGGTCGCCAGACCCAGTTTCGGGTCGGCTTCGAGTTTCGAGTTGATGCGCACGAGTTTGTCGTACAGCATCTCGAACTGGTGGATGAGTTTCGTCTCGTTGTTGTAGCCGAGGACGCTGAGCGTGCCGAGGGTTTCTGCCCACGAGCCGCGAAGCTCCTTTTTGCTGTTGTTCACCTCGATGTTGGTCATCGGTTCGAAGTGGAAGTAGCCCGCGATGTGGTCGGTCCATCCGCTGACCTGGTTCTTGTTGTACGCCACGATGTTCGGCATCTGGACGATGGGGTGCATCGGGACGTCCTCGTTGATGGTCTTCTGGATGTCGAACAGCATGTCGATGCGTTTCTGCTCGTCTTTCATCTGAAGCTGTTTCATCAGCTTCGGGTCGAGGTCCTTGTTGGTGTATCCGGTGAAGTTGCCCTGCCCCTTCCCCGTGTTCGAGGAGTGGAACTGCTCGGGCATCCGACGGCCGGGGTCGATACCGAGGCCACGGGACCACGTCGCAAAGGAGAAGTTGAACTCCTCCGTGATCTTCGTGTAGAGCGTCCCCCACTCGAACACCTGGACCTTGGTGTCTAGTCCGACCTTCTTGAGTTGGTCACCGACGAGGTTGATGGCGTCGTGACGGGCGGGGTTGTAGTTCGCCGGGTTGTTGAGGTAGGTGTACTGTGGCAGTTTGTCGCCGCCACCACCGGAATCGCCGCCGTTTCCGTTGCCGTCGTCGTTGGAACCGCTACAACCGGCGAGTGTAGCCATTCCACCGGCACCGGCCGCGGTGGTCATCTTCAGAAAGTCTCGTCGTCTGACATCCATGTTACCACTTGGCATTTGACATCAACTCCCAGGCAGCCCTACTATATAAATAAAATTGACAATATATTACAAATCATAGGAGATAGATGATACAGGTCGCCAATCGTACCTTGAAAAGCGGAAATTTGCATCAATAAACCCATCTAGATGAAAAAACGAGCCGAAAACCGAATCGGGGGCGCAGTGACGGCGTACGGAATCATCGACCGATGTTTCGAACAGACGCCAGTCACCGTCTCGCGTGTACCACCCATAGCGGTTATCGAGCGGAGTTCGGCCGGGGAGACCGTCACCGAACCTCCGGTAATACGCCCTTCACGCTCACTACCGTCAATCGTGTAGCCGAGTCGAACCGGGAACGTGAGTTCCTGATTCGTCGCCTCGTCCGCGAACTCGCTCGGCGTCGTCGCGGCGATGTCCTTCGCGTACAGGACGCTCGGCGGCATCGAACTCGTCCGTTTCGTCCGCGTGGCCTCGTTCTCGATTCGCGGCGTCTCGACCGATTCGACGTACACGTCCGCACCATCGAGGAGCGACTCCCGTGCCGTCGTTCCACCGTCGACGTCCAGATGGCGGGCGTGGATTCGCGGCGGCCGTTCGTGTCCGATGCTCGGGACGACGGACCCCCTCGGAACCGCCGCCTCTTCGATGGCGGACACGGTGTCGTGCAGTTGGTTTCGAACGATGCCGTTCGACACCAGCGTCACCGGCGTCGTCGGTTTCCCCTCGGCGTCGTATCCCAACGCCGCCCACGAACCAGCGTGAACGCAATCCTCGACGTGAAGAGACGGGGGACCGAACCGGTCGCCGACGGCGAACGGACTCGACCCGAAGTACGCCGCGTCCATCTCCAAATAGTGTGTGAAGTGGTGGAACAACTCCGCCGCCGCTCGCGGGCCGAACACGATCTCCACGTTCTCGCCCCCGATTTCCACATCCGCCTCGTCGCTGTCGAACGGCGGATACCCCTCTTGCTGGCGGACCACTGTCGCCAGTTCGTCGAAGTGTGCCGGAAGGGCGTCGAAGAACGCCGCACCGGTCGTGGTACCGAAGTGACGCTGGACTTTCTCGGCGTCCACGGGTACCATCACCGACTCGACTGACGCTCGTTCGAGCGATGTTCGGACCGTCGTTCCCGTGGTCGTCAGCAGCACCGACTCCAGTCGTTCGTCGCGGTAGGAAACGGTCGCCCGGTCGAGCGCGAGGCCGTCCGTCGAATCGGAGAACGCCGACTGGACCGCGGCGAGTTTTTCGTTCGCTGTCTCCTCGTTCAGCGACCCGCCGACCGTCCACCCCGGATGGACCGCCTGGTGAACGGTTCCGGGGTCGTACTTGGCCGGGAGACGCTGGTCCAAGACCCGCGCCGACCGAATCGAGCGCTCCATCAGGTCGTCGAGATGGGATTTCGACAGCGAGGTGGTGAACCGATAGTCGGCGCTGCCTTCCACGAACACGCGCCACCGGACGCCCGCGTGCGAGAGGTCGTCCGCGGACCGAACCTCGGTCGGCGTCACCGACCCCGTCGTCTGCCGTCTATCGACGTACCCGACCTCCGCGACGGCCACGTCCTCGTCGGCGTCGAACCGTGAGAGCACCCACTCCGCGGCGTCGATACCGTCCGCGATTTCGTCCATGGGCGGTGTTCTCGTGAGACTCCTAAAATTGGTCCGACCGGTGCACGGATTTCTCCGAACCAAACGTACATCAGACGGGACGTCAATCGTGAACCCTACCACGCAAAATGACAACACTACCCACGACGACCGTCGGCGATGCGTACACGAGCACGCGGCATTGGGACCTCCTCTGTGACCTCGTCGACCTCGACAATCGGATGGCCGGACAGGACAGGGAGGCCGAAGGTGCCGAACTGGTGAAGGAAGCGTTCGAAGCGAACGGCCTCCGTGATGCGACCATCACGGAGTTCGGCATCCCCGGTTGGTGGCGCGGTTCGAGCGGACTGACCGTGGAACACGACCGCACGCACGAGTTCGACGCCCAGCACGAAACCGTGGCCCTCCCCGGAACTCCGAGCGGCGACGTGGAGGCCGAACTGGTCGACGTCGGCTACGGCCGCCCCGAGGAGTTCGAAGAAGCGGACATCGACGGCAAACTCGTCATGGCGTCGAGCATGACCCCGGGCGATTACGGGCGCTGGATTCACCGCGCGGAGAAGTACGGGGCGTCGGCCCGCGGCGGCGCGGTCGGGTTCCTCTTCCGCAATCACCTGGACGGAAATCTCCCGCCGACCGGGAGCATCGGGAAGCGGGACGGTCCCGGCGACATTCCCGCCGTCGGCGTCTCGAAGGAAGTCGGCGACCGACTCGTCCGGTACTGCGGCAGCGGCGAGACGACGGCCCGGCTCATCGTCGACTGCCGAAACGAACCGACGAACTCCCGCAACGTCGAGGCTGTCGTCGGCCCCGATACGGACGAGGAAGTCCTCGTCACGGCACACGTCGACGCTCACGACGTCGGCGAAGGCGCGAACGACAACGGCGTCGGCACGGTTCTCGTCGCCGAAATCGGCCGCCTGCTGGTCGAGATGGAAGACGACCTCGAAACGCGGGTTCGTTGTCTCGTCTTCGGTGCCGAGGAGGTCGGCCTGTTCGGCGCGTACCACTGGGCGGAAACGCACGACATGAACGCCGTCAAGTGCATCTTCAACATGGACGGCGCGGGGTACTCGCGCACCGCCGACGTGTACACACACGGGTTCGACCCGATGGGCGAGGCGTTCGCGGAGGTGCGCGACGAACTCGACGTGCCGGTCGAGATTCACGACGGAATCCGCCCGCACAGCGACCACTGGCCGTTCGTCCAGAAGGGCGTCGCGGGCATGCAGGGGCGGTCCGTCGCGGGAGAAAGCGGACGCGGATGGGGCCACACGCACGGCGACACGTTGGACAAACTCGACGTCCGCGACCTCCGCGACCTCGCCGTCGTGTTCACCTCCGGCGTGTGCAAACTCGCGGAGGCGGACCGGGAAATCCCGCACAAATCCGTCGCGGAAGTCCGCGACGCGACGGTCGAACAGGGGTTCGAGACGGGGATGCGAAACTCCGGAACGTGGCCGTTCGGCGACGGTGAAACGGTGGACGCGGAACCAGCCCCTGGGGCGGATGAATGACCGTTCGACTCGACTACGAACCGTACGATCTCGGGGGTATGACGTGGGAGGACGCCGAGGAGGCGATTCCCGACGCCGATTTCGTCGTCCTCCCGACAGGCAGCGTCGAACAACACTCCCTCCACCTCCCGGTGACGGTGGACACGCTCCGTGCCGAATCCCTCTCGCGGGAACTCGTCGAGGCGGCACCGGACCACGACCTGTCGATGGTTCGACTGCCGACCCTTCCCTACGGCTACTCCGAACATCACATGAACTACGCCGGGACCGTCACGCTGTCGAGCGACACCTACCAGCGTGTCATCGTGGACATCGGCGAATCCATCGCGGAACACGGTGCCGAGCGACTCACCGTCGTCAACTGCCACGGCGGAAACAACGCGCCGCTCACCCTCGCCGCGGACAGGATTCAGCGCGACCACGGCGTCAAGACGTCGCTCGTCCATTGGACGGATTTCGCACGAGACCGATTGGAAGAGCGGTTCGGCGAGGAATGGGGCCACGCGGGCGACCACGAGACGAGCGTCATCGAACTGTTCTATCCCGACCTCGTGAAGACCGAAAAGAAGGAACCGCAGGTCCGAACAGCGCGGTTCGAGGCGCGCAAGTACACCTACTTCGACGACATCACGGAACAGGGCGGGCGCGGCGACCCCACGCAGTCGGACCCCGAGTTCCTCGAAGACGTCGTCGCCGAGACGACCGAAACCATCCTCTCGGCGCTGAAATCGGACATCGAACAGGAATAACGGTTCGTTCGAGCGGGTCGCGGACCGTCCACCGCGTCCGGGCCGACGTGATTATTGGTTCAGTTGGTCGTCCAACCCCCACTCCTCGGCCCGCCGTTCGGCCTCCTCCCTCGCTCGTTCCCGAATGGCCGCTATCTTCTCCTCGTCTTCGAGGAACGCTTCCACGGCGCTCGTCGGGGACGCGTCCGTTTCAGCAATCGGTCGATCCGGCGCACGGTCCCGCGTTTTCGCGGCCAACCCCGGGTCGCCGGCCAGTCGTTCGGCCGGCATCCCCGGCGGAATCGCTCGTTCTTCCCGTTCCTGACCCATTTCGCGTTCGTCCGGGGAGTGCCGATACAGTTCGACGCTGTACGGTCCGGGGACGGCGAGGTCGGCCACCGCTTCGGGACCGCCGCGACCGGTCCCGGTGTGGTGGGCCGCCACGGGAACGCCGTCTTCGAGGGTCAACACGCCGTACCCGTCCCCGTCGAGGAGGAGCGAATCTTGCGGTTTGAACACCGCACGGCCGGTGAGACTACGCTCCAGTGCGGTCGCCAGCGCTGTCGCGGGGTCGCTGACGACGCGGGAGCGAACGAGTTCGCCGTGCGGTGTGGTCATGGTGTGTCTGGAATGACGGCGCTCCGGAACCGTTCCGCAACGCGTTCCGACTCGCCGGTCCGAACGTCGAGGGCCGCGGCCGCGTCGTGATAGGCGCGCGCGGCGGCGCTTTCGGGCGCGTGTGCGAGGAGCGGTTCCCCCGCTCGCCGCGCCGCCCGTGCCGCGTCGTCGTCGGGAACCGCGGCGAGCGTCGGTCCGTCGAAGTAGCGTTCGCTCTTGTCCGCTATCGGGCCAACGTCCTCGTCGTCGTGGACCTTGTTGAACAACACGCCCGCGGTTCCCGTTCCGTAGGAGCGGGCGTACTCTTGGACCTTCAGGCCGTCGCTGAGCGACGGAATCGTCGGTTGGAGGACGACGACGATTCTGTCGGCGAGGACGATGGGGAGAATCGCGCTCTTGCTGCCAAGGGTAGCCGGTGAATCGAGCAGAAGGATGTCCGTGTCCGACGCCAACGTCGTGACGACGTCCTGTAATCTGTCGGGGTCGGCGCGTTCGAACGCCGAGAGGCTGGTCCCGCAGGGAACGACGCGCATCCCGAATCGTTCGTAGACGGCCTCCTCGACCGACGCCTCACGGTCGCCGATGAGCAAGTCGTGGAGCGTCGTCTCCACGTCCGTCAACCCCGTGTGAAAGAGGAGGTTCGCCATTCCAGTATCGGCATCGACGACGGTCACGTCGTACTCCTCGGCCAGCGCCATTCCGAGGGAGAGCGTGCTCGTGGTCTTGCCGGTGCCACCTTTCCCGCTCGCAACCGCAAACGCCTCGACCATCGTTCTAGACTCCGGTCCTCATCAGTTAAAAATACGTGCACTTTGGCGGCGGAGAAAGAAGGGGAACGAAGCAGGGATGCTGATAAAAACGAGGAGTGACGTCGATTCGAGAGAAATCGACGCATAGCGTCGTCAGAGGAGACCAGACGATGCGTGCAACCGGTCAGGCGTGGCGACGTGGCCCGACCGGTTGGCAGTGGTCGGATGCGTGGCGAGCCGGTCGCCGAGACGAACGATACGTCGGAGTGTGTCGTACGACCATACTGGCTGCGTGGTGACGGGCAGTCGTCAGACGCGTGCGTTTGCATCGGCGGTCCGTCCGTATTGTGCGCATCCGGACGAGATTACAATCCAGACTATCTAAAGATTTTCTATCTATCACGCGTGTGTTAATTACATTCGTTTTCGAACTCATTCGGACATCGTTCTGAAACGAACACGTGATCGCACGTCGGATGTGTCCTCCGAGTCGGATATCACTGCACCGTAGCGCAAGTGTTCACTCACGCGATACGCATCGTTCGCAATAATTAATACTCCACTACATTTATTATTGCAATTAATATATTTTATGTATTATTTAAATAATTATAATTCAGGATAGATTCACTGTTTGTATGCAATGTCGCAAACAAAAACGATCGGCGATAAGCTGGCGAAGCACCCCCGACTGCTCGGCGTCCTGTGTACCCTCAGCGTACTGGTGATGCAGTTCGGAACCGTACTCGCGGGCGGCGGGGCGAACGGTGGGCCGTAATTAGTCCGACGTGAACAGGTCCGATTCGTCGCTCCAGTGTAGTTCCCCACCTATTTCTATCGGCAGTAGCTGCGTCGAGCAGACCGCACGCAACTGTTCGGTGGTCAGCACCAGCCTCGTCAGGGGTGCGGAGGCGAGATATCGCAGCCGTGACCAGACGTGGTCGAGGTTCACGTGCGAACCGAAACCGAACAAGTCCGTCGGGTACGCGTTCACTTCGACGTCGAACCTGTCGCCGTCCGTCCGCTCAACGCTGATGTGCCGTGGAATGCCTCGCTCGCTCTGGACCAGCGACAATCCGCCGTCGCCCAAGACGGTGTACTGATAGCCGTGCGTCGAATGTCGCTGTGCGATGGACAGCGCGACCCGGAGCGGAAAACCACAGTTGAGAAGCCGTGCCAACGTCCGTCCGAGCTCCGTCGCCATCGGATTGCCGACCGGCGAGAGCGTCACGACGCCGCCGCGACTCCCTTTGGTGACGAGTTCGCGCCCCTGTTCGTAGGACTGACACGCGTTCAGGAGGAACGCGGAGGCGCCGACCTCCGAAACCGACTTCACGTCGAGCGGGCCGTCCGCACACAGGATGCCCGAGTCGTCGACGTGACCGATGTAGTGGACGAAGTCCGCCGACCTCGCCAGCAAGTCGGCGAACGCCTCACGCGACAGATCGTAGTGGGCCGTCACGTCGAAGTCGAGGAGGTCACGCAGTCCGTACAGCTCCCGAACGGTGTCTTCCTCCATCATGCGTTCGTCGTTACAGACCACGTGGATGTCGATGGTGTCGTCGGACGGACGACGGTCGATACGCCGACGAAGCGCGCTCACGTCCAGTTTGTTGACCGTGAGCGGATACCCCGGTCCCGCCCACGCCTGCTCGATGACGTTCGACATCGGGTCCACCTGAAACACGTCCCGTTCGTCCACGGTGTCCCATCCGGTCACACCGCGGGCCAACGCGTCCGACGACGGCGAGCGAAAGAACTCGGTCTGTGCGTCCGACATCGGTTTGATCGCTTTCGGCGTCGGCGTGTCGGGAATACGAACGAGCGCGAGATCCTTCGCGAGATATGGGGCATACTCGACGTTTTCTGCCGTCGGCGTGAGATCGACGCCCAAGCGCCAGTTCGGGGTGTGCGGTTCGAGCGTCCGGAACGGAACCGAGAGATACGCCGCGAGGCGCTCCGCGAGCGACATCTCGTAGAGGTCCGCGAAGTCGAGGTCAACGAGGGGTTCGACCGCCTCGCGTTCGTGGAGTTCGACCGTGTAGTAGCCCTCCGTTCTGGTGAGACAATCGAGGAAGAACACCTGTCTGAGGGTTCGGTTGACCGTTTCGACGTAGCCGCCGGGACCCGTGAGCGACCGTTCGAACGACCCTGCAACGAGACGCGGGTCGCCCCCCGGAACGACCGATGCGCCGAGATAGTACGCGAGTGAAACGACCGGATACACGTGTTCTCGATCGGGCGGGACCACCAGTTTCACGTCGGTTTCGGGGGGGTCGAGGCTTGTCGGGGCGGCGAACTCGTCGCCGCGTTCGACCAGCGGCGGATGGCCGCGAAGCGTGGGAAACGACCGTTCCGGGGAAAGCGTCTTCAGCGCCGATCCGAACCGTGAGACGGCACGCATCGTATCCCGAACGTCGTCCGTGACGGTTATCGTCCCCGCCGGTCGGTCGTGAAAGGACCGCGCCCCGACACGAACTGCCGTCTCTCCGTCGAACGAAAAGCGAACGGCACCGTCCCGATGTTCGAGGGTCAGACGACCGTTGACGAGAAAATAGAGTTTCATCGGCGTCGTGCTGAGTTCCACGAGATAGGCGTCCGAACCGAGGGTTCGGTCGCGTTCGTCCGACGTCTCGACTATCATCGTCCCGTTCTGTCGACGGAGCGCCACGGGAACGTCCTGCGGAATTTCGAGCGTCGGCGTCTCGATTTCGACGGCGGCATCGACCGGAAAATAGAACCCCGACGTATCGACCGGCGTCGGATGAACGGACTCGCCGGTGAACAACGCGAACCTGACGTTCTCTATGGCGTCGTAAATGTCGAGGCCGGCACGCTCCGCGTGTCGCCGAAACTCCATGGTACCCGTAGTATCGTCGCTTATGATAATTCTACCCAGTGTGTCGTCTCGTCGAGGTTCGGCACGTGCCAGCGTTGTTCGGCCCGTCCCGGCCGTTTTCGCAGTTCGATACGGGCATCGAACAGCGGCGATAGTTCCGCGACCATCGGGTCGTCGTCCGGGACGCGAAGGTGATAATGTGCCATTCCGCGGACGCCGCGAACGATGGCCGTGAGTCCGCGCAGGAACTGCCCCACCGAAACGAGGTCGTCGTTTATCTCTAGCATCCCGATCGAATCGAGTCCGAGACGCAGTTCGGCGGGCGCAAACCCGTCGTTTTGCTCCTCGTGCGAACTGATAGCCGAGACGACCTCCGAGCGAAACGTCTGGCGGTCGATGGTCAGTTGCTCGATGCTCGAACTGTGCGATGCCAGCCCGCGATCCTCGGGTCGTCGGTCGATCACCCGCGTTTGTGGATCCTCGAAGGAGACCGGGAGATACGATTCCGCCGCGGGCGTCGACGGGTCCACGAGTCCGAGGACGCGTGTTCTCTCCCCCTGTCCGAAAAGCGTCCGACTGAACTCGGCGCTGGTCGTCTCGGGGACCTCGCCCGTGACGAGGAGGTTGCTACCGCTGGCCTTCAGACCGGAAAGCCACTCCGTGAACGTCACGTCCCGAACGGCGGAACTCTCGCCCGACTCGCTTCGAAACCTGAGGCGAGAAGTCATTGGTAAACTGAACGACGGAGGCCGAAATAAGGTTTCTGGAGGAGCGTCCCACCGGCGAACAGGTACGTTCCGGTTCATTTTCGGCGAACCGTATAAGTCGCTCGCGGGCGTCCACACTCCGGTGACCGGGGCGGATCCCATCGTCATCGAGGGACTGACGAAATACTACGGGGACGTTCGCGGCGTCGAGGACCTGACGTTCGACGTCGAATCGGGGGAGGTGTTCGGCTTTCTCGGACCGAACGGCGCGGGAAAATCGACCGCGATTCGAACACTGCTCGGCCTCCTGAAACCGACGAGCGGAACCGCACGGGTACTCGGACACGCCGTCACCGAGCGCACGAGGAGCGTCGAGGCGCGAATCGGCTACGTCCCCGGCGACGCGACGGTGTACGAGAACGTCACCGGGACGGAACTGCTCGATTACTTCGCCGCGCTGTCCGGCGACGAGCGCCGAGAGGAGTTGCTCGACCGATTCCCGGTTCCGACGGACCGAAACGTGAAGACGTACTCCCGAGGGAATCGACAGAAACTGGCGCTCGTTCAGGCGTTCATGCACGACCCGGACCTCGTCATCATGGACGAACCGACGTCGGGACTCGATCCCCTCGCACAGAACGCCCTGTACGACTTGTTGCTCGACGAACGCGATCGGGGCGTCACGGTACTGTTCTCGACGCACGTGTTGAGCGAGGTTCGGAAGGTGTGTGACCGCGTGGGAATCATCCGCGACGGGAGACTCGTTGCGCTGGAGAACATCGGCGAACTGCTGGCGAAGAGCGGAAAGATAGTACGCCTCGACCTCGGGGAGGAACCGCCGCCCGAGGAACTGCTGTTCGACGGGGCGCTGAGCAGCACCCGCGACCCCGACGGGTACTACCGGTTGGTCGTCACCGAGAACTTCGACGGTCTCGTGGACGTGCTCGACCGCTACTCGATTCGCGATTTGGAAGTCGAGGAGACCTCGCTCGAAGACGTGTTCATGGAGTTTTACGGGGGTACGTGATGACGAGGGAAATCGAAACGGGGGACGAACGAACGCGATGTTCGAGATAACCGACTTCGAGACGGGACGGCGGGTTCGCGGAACGCTGTTGCTGTCGGGGTCGCTCGTCGCCTTCGTCGTCCTCACCATCGCGCTGTTTCCGTCGATTCAACAGTCAGGGGTCAACCTCGACGCCTACATCCAAAACCTGCCGGAGGAGGCGCGGCGCGCCTTCATCGGCGACGTCGAGAGTATCACGACCATCGATGGCTACCTCGCCTCGCAGTTCTATCAGATAGCGTGGCTCCTCGGCCTCGGAATCTACTACGCGTACGCCGGTGCGTCGAGCGTCGCAAAGGAGATGGAGAACGGCACGCTCGATTTGGTACTCGCTCATCCGGTCACCCGAACCCGCCTCGTCGTCGGGAAGTACCTCGCGCTCGTGCCGAGCATGCTCGCCGTCAACGCGTTCACCTTCCTCGCGGTGTACGCGAGCGTCGGGTTCATCGGCGAGTTCATCGACCTCGGCAACCTGTTCGTCTTACACGCCTACTCGATGGTTTACTTCCTCGCGTGCGCGAGCCTCGGGATGGTCGCCTCGGTGCGGTTCGACACCGCACGCCGCGCCCGGACGGTCGGTGTCGGCGCGATATTCGGAATGTTCCTCGTCGACACCGTGACCTTCGGCACCGATTACGACTGGATAGGCGATTTCGCGTTCACGCGCTACTTCGACGTTGGAAAGATTCTGACCGACGGAACCCTGTCGTCGCACGATTTCGCGGTCCTCGTCGTGGCCGCCGTCGCCCTCCTCGTCGTCGCCGCGGAACTGTTCGAGCGTCGGGACGTGTGACGGCTCGTTTCACGCACTCCGTCTTTCCGGGTGGCTGTCGCGGTGGCGGTGCGGTCGTGTGACGTCTGTATTCGCTCCGAAACCGCTGAGTTACATCCGAAATCCGCTTTTCCGTTCATACAGAAGTCTGCGTTCGATTCATCCATCTCCCTTATTCGTCGTTATCGCCGTCGAAGCCACCACGCGACGCCCAAAAGCAGAACGACGACCACGGCACCGACCGACAGCACCGACGATCCGAGGCCGGACTCGCGTCGAATCGTCACCGGGACGGCGTACGGCCCCGCCTCGCGCCGCTCGCCGCTCGGCGTCTCGTAGGAGATGGCGACGGCGACGGGGTGACGGTCGGGAATCGCCTCGCCGCTCACCGTCAACTGGAACGACGCCGTCGTCGAGTCGTTCGGTTCGAGGACGCCGACGTACGACTCGCTGTCGTCGCTCGACAGCGGGTCGGAAACCAGCAGTCGCGCCGTCACGTTCGAGAACCGCTTCCCGTCCGTGTTCCGCACCCGAACTCGCAGCGTCCCGCTCGAATCCACGGTGAAGTTCGCGTCCGTCGCGGTGACGACGAACGGTTCGCGCCGCGCACCGACACGCACCGGAACCGATACCGGGTCGATTACCCGCCGTGCCCCGCTCGCGTCGCGGTACGTGATGCGGGCGGTGAAGTCACGTGGTCCGGAGTTCGTGGCGTTCGTCGCGTCCACCTCGAACCGGAACCGCCTCGAACTGTTGTTCCGAAGCCTACCGAGCGGGAACCGGGTTTCCTCCGGGCGCAGCGCGGTTCCGTTGGATGGGGTGAAGACCAACGTCGCGTCGTCGAGCGTCCGATTGCCGGTGTTTACGACCCGCCCCGAAACCGTTCCCGTGTCGCCGACTCGAACCGTACTCCTCACGTCCCGGACGGCGAAGGAGGGTCGTCCCTCGGGTCGAACCCCGATGAACACCGGTTCCGAGAGTCGCCGTTCGCCGGTCCTGCTCTCGTAGGCCACGCGGACCTGCGCCGTGACGTTTCGGTCGGTATCCGGAGCGACCTGCAACGGAAACTCGACGTACTTGGTGTCGCCGCGCAACCACTCGCCCACCGACGTCTCGGCCGTCGTGGCGTTGTTCCCGAACCGGATGCCCGAATCCGTCGAGTTGACGACGACGCTGGCGTCGAACGCGCCGACCGTCCCGGCGTTCCGTACAGCGAGCGAGAGCGTCCCCGTCTCGCCCGCACTGGCGTTGACCGTCGTGTTCACGACGCGAAATCGGGGACGGCGCTCCACCCGTACGGTGACGTACCGTTCGACAGTTTGCCGCCCCGACCCGGTGTCGTAACTGATCCGAACCGGAAGGGTGTACTCGCCCGGCGTCGCGCGCTCGCCCACCCGAACTCGAACCGAAACCGGTCGCTGTGTTCCGGGGGGAACCGTCCCGACCGGAGCGCGGTCCGTCAGCACCCGAAGCGGCGCGTTTTCGTCCCCGACTTCGAGCGTCGCGGCGCTGGCCGGTTCGGACCCGTCGTTCGTCACGACCAGTGGGAGTTGTGTTTCCTCGCCCGGAGTCACCCTCTTTTCGGGCGTAAACACGTCGATATCCGACGCTCCAGTGGTTTGCTGTACCGTCATTCCGGCCCCCACCAGCGTGGCGCACACGAGTACCGCGGCGACCACGCCCCCCACTCGCATACCGGTCGTACGTCGTTATCTGACAAATCAGTGCTGGCGACGACGGAGTAACAGGATGGGAGCGGACTACGGAGTGTCGATTCGAGACGATTCGATGACGGTGAGTCGTAATTGCCCAGAAACCATCATCGAACTCCTCAGCGCGCGCCTTCGTGAATCCGGGTTGCGAGACATCGACCAAACTCCCTCGGCGCGTGCGCCAGCAGGCCCGAGACCACTTCGGTCGAGGGTCTGCTGGTTATCACGTGAGGGATGAGCACTGAGCGAGCGTGCGAGCGAAGCGCGCAGTCGGTTGGGGAGGGTGTGGCTGTCGCGGTGCGGTGTCGTGGGAGGACTGAAAGGGGCCGCCCGGTCCCGCGAACGGAGTGAGGGGGACGCTGTCGGAGCGTTGCTCCGACTGAAGTCGCGTTTACGTGGTTGCATCAGCGGCCCCTCTCGGCGAGGCGAGCGGTTACGCCGAGCCGAGATGCCGGTGAGCAACCGCGAGCGGACGGGGGCTTTCGAAGTCCGCTCCTCGGTCGTTGCAATCGTACTAAAACCAAAAGCAGTTCGTAGCGAGCGGGTGGGGGTTTTCAAGGATCACTCCCCATTTGTTGTTCCAATATCGAAACCCAAACCGTCCCTGAAGCGCTGTCTCACCAGCGAATGATGTTGGACTCCAAGTCGCGGGGGAAGTAGGTCAGGGTCTCGGTGCCGTTTTCGGTGATGGCGACGGTGTCCGAGTGGCGGTAGCCCTCGGTATCGGTGTACAGGCCGGGTTCGATGGTGTAGACGTGGCCGGGTTCCATCTCGGCGTCGCCCTCCTCGACGTGGCCCGACCAGCCGTGGTCGATGTACGGCGGTTCGTGCGCGCCCATGCCGATGTTGTGGCCGACGTGGTGGCGCGCGAGGTCGGAAACGCCCTGTTCCTCGTAGTAGTCGGACACGAGTTCGTCGACGTATGACAGCGAGACGCCCGGACCGAGCGCGTCGATGGCGATGGTCTGGGATTCGAGCATCACCTCGAAGTGGTGTTCCTGTTCGTCCGTCGGGTCGCCGACGAACATCGTCCGCTCCAGTTCGGAGTGGTAGCCGTCGACGTTCGCGGCGGCACCCGTGATGAGCACGTCGCCCTCCTCGATTCGGCGGTTCGCGGTGTGGCCGTGGGGAAGTGCTGTCTGCGGGCCGGTGATGTAGCCCGCGAAGGCCGGGCCGCTCCCGCGTGTGCGGGGAACGTACCGGTCCCCGAGCGTGTCGAGCATGGCACGGGAGGCGTCCGTCGACGCCTGCTGGCTGGCGGTGGCCGGATGGACGCCGGGTTCGGTGTAGTCGGCGAGGTAGCGATGGGCGAGGTTGCCCCACCGCGCGGATTCGCGGATGAGGTCGATTTCGGCGTCGGACTTCGCCCAGCGCATTCGGTCCACCCAGCTCTGTGTTTCGACGTCGACGAACTCCGAGAGCGCGGGGCCGGTGTAGCCCATCACGCCGGGTGCGCCGTCGGCGTCCGCCGCGACGGAATCGACACCGAGTTCCGAAAGCATCTCGACGGCCACCGCGATTGGCTTGCCGCCGGGGTAATCGAAGTAGTGGTGAACCGCGTCGATGCGGGGGTTCGACTGCACGCGCTCGACTTCGAGGCGCGGCACGGTGATTTCGATTCGGTCGTCCGTGACGGCGAGGACGACGGGTCGCTCGGTCTGGATGTGGTCGAAGCCGGTGAGATATTCGATGCTCGTCGCGCCGAACCAGACGCCGGCGTCCGCGCCGCGGTCGCGTATCTCCTCGCGAACGGCGTCGAGACGCGTTTCGAACTCGGAATCGGGAAGCCGTGTCGACATGCTATGTGGTTCACGAGTTCTGAGTAAAAGCGTTGACCTGCCGGAAAGGCGTCCCAAATTCGAACTGAAATTCGAAACGTCTCGTTTCCGTCCCGGTACCGCCCGCCTAATCGCGTTTCGAGGGGTATGCTTTACTGGTCGGATGGCGTGGATGTGTCGAATGATTCCGTCCGACCTCGCGGTCCAAGCCGGGTCGGCGATACCGGAGCAGACGGTGCGGGAAGTCGCCGGGACGACCGACACGGCGACGGTCCTCCAACTCCAGACCTCGCTACTGGCGGGACTCGCGCTCACGGTCGTCGCGTGGCTGGCGCTCGCACTGGTCGTCGTTCACGGGCGCTACGTCACGGAGGCCGTCGCCGCGGGCGAGTACGAGAAGGGACCGTTCGCGGAGCGGGGGTCCGAGGACGACCCCAACGCTATAGACGAAGGAAAGCGAGGAGGGGACGCGGAATGAGCGACGACGGTTCGCCGTTCGGCGAGACGGAGGAGGTCGAGGGGGCCGATTTCGCCCGCGAACTCTCGCTGTTCGACATCGTCGTCATCGGCATCGGCGCGATGGTCGGCGGGAGCATCTTCGTGCTGACGGGGTTGGCCGCGGGGGAGTCCGGCCCCGCACTCGTGTTGGCGTTCGCGCTCAACGGCTTCATCACCATCTTCACGGGCATGGTGTACGCCGAACTCGGGAGCGCCTTCCCGGAACCCGGCGGCGGCTATCTCTGGGTCCGAACCGCGCTGGGGCGCTCCCAGGCGTTCATCTCGGGGTGGATGAGTTGGTTCGCCCACGCCGTCGCGGGGTCGTTGTACATCCTCAGTTTCGGGTCGTTTCTGACGCTCATCATCACGGAATATTTCGGGTTTGCGACGTTCGGCCTCTCGCCGCTCGACTTGCAGAAGCTGTTCGCGACCTTCGCGGCCGCCGTCTTCACGTACGTCAACTATCGCGGTGCCAAGGAGACCAGTCGGGCGGAGAACGTCGTCACGGTACTCCAGTTGGCCGTACTGTTCGTCTTCATCGCCTCTGGCATCGCGGCGCTGGTCGGCGACCCGAACCCGGCCGTGAACTACGAACCCTTCTTTCCGAACGGCGTCGGCGGCGTCTTTCTGGCGATGGGGCTGACGTTCATCGCCTTCGAGGGCTACGAAATCATCGTCCAGTCGGGACGCGAGGTCGTCAACCCGCACGAGAACATCCCGAAAGCGGTCTTCTACTCCATGCTGGTCGTCGTGACCATCTACATCCTCGTCGGCGTGGTTTTGCTCGGTGCAGTACGAATCACGCCGGAACTCCTCAGGACCGCCCAGCAGACGAACAGCATCGGCGGGAGTACGGTGCAGAACCTCCCGCCGAATCCGGCGCTGTGGCAGGTGCTCGGCCACCTCGGCGAGTTCGGACTCGCACAGGCCGCCGGGCAGTTGCTCCCCTACGGGACGCTCGTGGTCCTCCTCACCGGAATCCTCTCCGCGCTCGCGGCGCTCAACGCGACGACGTTTTCGAGTTCCCGCGTCGGGTACGCGATGGGAAACGACCACGTGTTTCCCGACATGTTCAGCCGAATCCATCCCGACCACCATACGCCGCACGTCTCTGTCCTCCTCTCCGGCGCGCTCATCACCGTCATGGCCGTCACGCTGCCGCTCGCACAGGTCGCGGCCGCGACGGACCTGATGTTCCTGCTCCTCTTCTTGCAGGTGAACTACTCGATGATACGGCTCCGGCGCGAACACGGCGACGAACTCGATTACGGCTACGTCTCGCCGTACTTCCCCGTCGTTCCCATCGTCGGCATCCTCACCAAACTCTTTCTCGCCGTTTACTTCTTCAACTACAGTCCCCTCGCGTGGTACATCGCGGGAGGGTGGATTCTCGCCGGATTCGGCGTCTTCTTTCTCTACTCCCGCAGTCGGATTCGGGAGACGGAAATCGCCCGGGAAATCCGAGTCGTCTCCGAGGAGCGCTACCCCACCGAGCGCCCGAACCGGGTACTGGTTCCGATAGCGAACCCGGAAAGCGCGAAACCCCTCGTCGAAATGGGTTGTGCCATCGCGCGGCGAAACGACGCCGAAGTCGTGTTGACGAGCATCGTGACCGTCCCCGTCCAGACGCCGCTCGAAGACGGACAGCGGTTCATCGGCGATCAGCGCGAGATGTTGGCTGATGCGGTGCAGTACGCGCCGGACGACGTTCCCGTCCACCGAACCGTGACGCTCGGACGGAGCGTCGGACGGAGTATTACGAACGTCGCACGCCAACGGGACGCGGACCTCGTCTTACTCGGGTGGCGCGGGAGGCGAAAACGGACGCGGGAGAACGTCCTCGGGTCCACCCTCGATTACGTCGTCGAAAATCCGCCGTGCGACGTGGCGGTGGCGAAGGTGGTTCCGGACGACGAACCCGAGGAGGTACTGGTCCCCGTGACGAAGGGACCACACTCGGCGTTTGCGACCGACATCGCAGCGGCGTTTGCGGAGGCGTGGGGCGCGGACGCGACGTTATTGCACGTCTTGGAACCGGACGGGAACGGGTCGGAGGACGTGATGACCGAACGCCAGCGGGAACTCGTCGAGGAGGGCCTCGACGTCTCGACGGTACTCGTGTCCGACGACGACGTCGCCGAGTCGATTCTCGCGTACGCCGACGAGGAGGGAATCGACACGATAGTCGTCGGTGCGGCCCGCGAGGGGATCCTCCGTCGAGTCATGTTCGGTGACATCCCCGAACGCGTGGGCGAACGATTCGACGGGCGGACGGTGATGGTCAAGAAACACTCACCCGCCCGTTCCGCGATTCGACGGTGGGCCGGGAAGTGGGTCGGACGGAGGGAAGGAGTAAACGGCGAAAACCGAAGTTAGATGGCTGTAAACTGGGTAACATGCATCCAGGAACCGACCGTAATACAGTGATAACGGCGTTTGCTGACACGACATATAATTTTTACATACGCCCAAAATCATATTACTGAAGGTAATTGTCAAAGGACGATAGCATCGGGAGAGCAGTCCGCTCCCCGATTTGAACATCGTGAGACGGTCCGGGCGTGTGGCCCTGCGGGCCATTCCGGGCATACGACTCACAGGCTCAAATCGTGTCTGTCGGGTTTATAAAACAAATCCGCCCTCCCCGATTTGAACGGGGGACAAGTCGATCTACAGTCGACTGCTCTACCAATCTGAGCTAAGGGCGGGCACGCACTTTCACCTATCCCGGTCACGGACTTAAGAATTATTATTCTCCTCGGTGTGACCTCTACACGGAAAGGTTCAAGTATGTTAGACCCGGTATATCCGGAAACGGACGCATTCGGACGAGAAACATGAGTAAAATAACATTTCGAGCGGACGACGACCTCGTGGACGGAATCGAATCGCTCGACGCCTCCAAGAGCGAGGTGATGCGCGAAGCGCTTCGCGCATATCTGGACGCACCCGAGCAACCGCCCGAGCAATCGGACGACGAGGGGAGCCTCGATGCCGTCGTGGCCGACCGCGTCGACGAGCTCGTCGAGCAGCGACTCTCCACGGAGAAGGCTCGAATGCGCGATACCGGACGGGACATCAACGTCAACGTGACCCTCGACGGTGCGGGGACGACGACGCACGAAGAATCGTCAGTCCGAACCGAAGACACGGCTCGACCCGAAGAACCGACGCGTCAGACGGCCGCCGACACGGAGCGGACGGAGAACGCCTGCCATCAGTGCGGCGAACACGTCGACTCGGGACACGTTTACTGTCCCAACTGCGGCGAAAAAGCGAGCCACCGCGTGTTCTGTGACTGCGGCGACGAACTCAGGTCCGACTGGGCGTTCTGTCCCGGCTGTGGCCGACGAACGCCATCGGCAGACGTTTTAGACTCGTCGTAAAACGATTGTTTTACAATCGCCGTTAATTATATATGCTGGGACTATGTGGATACTTCTACGTAAGACGATTGTCTTACGCCATCGGTAAACGGTCGAATCCGGGAGTTTCGGCCGCTATATCGGCGTAAGACGGACAAAACAACAACTGCGTGTCGTCTTACCAAATAAGGGGAACCTACTATGGAGCGCGTGACACTACGAATCCCAAAGCAACAAATCGAAGAAGTCGAACAGATGGTGGAAACCGGCGAATTCCCGAATCGAAGCGAAGCGATTCGGGCCGCGGTGCGAGACATGCTCAACGAGCATGACGAAGCCGGCACCGAAACCACGAACAAACGCACGTGGGCGAAGGTATAATCGATGCAGGATATCGTCCAAGAAGCGCTGGAGAACGCGGAAAGCGAACAGCGCGAAATGGAAGCGGCGACCGCCAACGACGAGTTCGGCGACCCGCGGATCGTCATCGTCGGGTGTGGTGGTGCCGGGAACAACACCATCAACCGACTGTACAACATCGGCGTCGATGGTGCCGACACCGTCGCCATCAACACCGACAAACAGCACCTGAAGATGATCGAAGCCGACACGAAGATCCTCGTCGGCAAATCCCTCACGTCAGGTCTGGGTGCCGGCGGGGACCCCTCGATGGGCGAGCGCGCCACCGAGATGGCACAGGGAACGATCAAAGAGGTACTCGGTGACGCTGACCTCGTGTTCGTGACGGCCGGCATGGGTGGCGGAACCGGGACCGGCGCGGCACCCGTCGTCGCCAAAATCGCCAAAGATCAGGGCGCAATCGTCGTCGGAATGGTCTCCACGCCGTTCAACGTCGAGCGTGCCCGCACGGTGAAGGCCGAGGAAGGTCTCGAAAACCTTCGCAACGAGGCCGACTCCATCATCGTCCTCGACAACAACCGCCTGCTCGATTACGTCCCGAACCTGCCGATCGGCAAGGCGTTCTCGGTCATGGACCAGATCATCGCCGAGACGGTCAAGGGAATCTCGGAGACGATCACCCAGCCGTCGCTCATCAACCTCGACTACGCCGACATGTTCACCATCATGAATCAGGGCGGCGTCGCGGTGATGCTCGTCGGCGAGACGCAGGACAAGAACAAGAGCGACGAAGTGGTTCGCGACGCGATGAATCACCCGCTCCTCGACGTGGACTATCGCGGCGCATCGGGCGGCCTCGTCCACATCACGGGCGGTCCCGACCTGACGCTCAAAGAGGCAGAAGGCATCGCGGCCAACATCACCGAGCGTCTCGAAGCAAACGCCAACGTCATCTGGGGCGCGCGAATTCAGGAGAACTACAAGAACAAAGTCCGCGTCATGGCCATCATGACCGGCGTGAAGAGCGCACAGGTGCTCGGCCCGACGACGCAGAAACAGGCCGACCGCTCCCGCGAAAAGATGCGCGATGTCGACGCGCAGTCGTACGACGCGAGCGACAGGGTCGAACAGAGCAACGGAACGTTCGGTGCCCAGAGCGACGGCGGCCGGAACGAACTGGAAAAGAACAACGGCCTCGACGTCATCCGGTAATCTAGCGTTTTCGTTTTTCTCTCGTCTTCCGTTTTTTGTCTCACTGTCTTCATTCGAACGCGGCAATCGTTCCGAGGGCGATGAACCTCGTCGATAAAGTACGTTTACAGTGATCACACCGCGTGAATCGCGTCCACGAGCGAACATTTCCGGCACATATCCTGCGTCGTGGGCGCGCCGCAGCGTTCACACTCGTTGAGTTCGCGTTTGCCCTCGCCCGCGCCGAACTCTCCCGCGGCGAGTTTGGCGAGTTCCTCGTACCCGGCCATGATGGAGTGGCGCGTTCCGGGGTGATTTTCCTCCAGCGACAGCATCAACTGCTGAATCTCGCCGCGATAGGCCTCGCTGGAGTGGGGACATTCCGTGATGTGCGCGGGAAGGTTTTCGAGGTGGGCGTACAGCGCGACTTCCTTTTCGGGCACGTCGCGGAGGGGTTTCGCCCGCGGGACGAACTCCTCCTGCTCGCTCCGCTCGTCGAACCCGGCCAGACTCGCATCGAAATGCTTCGCCACTTGGGCGACGTCGCCTTCGAGGAAGTTCATCAGCGCCGTTTCGGCCTCGTCGTCCAGGTTGTGTCCGGTGAGGAGTTTGTCCGCGCCGTACTCCTCGGCGTACTTCGAGAGCAAGTCCCGTCGGAAGACACCGCAGTACGCACACGCGGCCATGTTCTCCGGGTCCTTCTCCACCACGTCGTCCATTCGAAGGTCGAACTCCTCCTCGTAGCTGACGACTTCGTGTCGGATGTCGAGGTCGTCGGTGAGTTCGAGACAGGCGTCGAGACTCTTGTCCCGGTAGCCCTCGATACCCTCGTGAATCGTCAGCGCGACGAGTTCGATTCGCGGGTCCTCGGCGAACGTGTCGTGGAGGATTTTTGTGAGGACGACGCTGTCCTTCCCGCCCGACAGGCCGATGAGCCATACCTGTGGGTCGTCCGGTGTCGCCGACGCGGGCAACAGGTCGTCGTCACGGATTCGCCGTCGGAGTCGTTTCTCGACCGACCGACAGAAATGGTCGTCACAGAGATGCAGGCCCGAATAGGCCGCGTGCATCACGGCTTCCCGGTCGCACTTATCGCAGTCCATTACGTGTCGGTTGCGTCGCGGGGCGTTTCACGGTTTCGCTCCGTCATAAATCGGATGATGCGATAGCAAATCGCCGTCACCACACCAGCGACACCGTTTTTCCGGCCGTGAAAATCGCTCGTTCAGAAATGGAAGTATATTTTTAGTTTTTATTTCTAGAAAATAAGTATAAATTATTCTTGTTCGAACGTCTGTTTGGGTCAAAACAGATGACCGATACAAACCGCACGGGGACGGACGCGCGCCTCGATCGCCGTTCGTACCTGAAAGCAATCGGAGCGGGCAGTGCTCTCTCGTTCGGGAGTGGCGTTGCTGGCGCGACAGCATCGACGACCGACTACATCTACGTCCCACACGGGAAACGAGTACGAAAGGAGAACGTAATCGCCCACGAGGGACCGAACCGAGACGTGTCTCCCGGAGACGTGGCGACGACGCGCACACAATCGGAGACGGTTACGACACAGAAACGACCGGTCGTCCCCGACGTGCATCAGTGGCTCGCATACACCTACGCTGCGTACAACTCCAACGACGGAAACGGGTTCAAGCGATATCAGGGATACTTCGTCGTTCCGGAGTCACCGCCCGTTTCGGGGAATGTCAATTTCCTCTTCCCGGCGTTTCAGGACGAAAACGATACGACCATCGTGCAACCGGTCCTCCAATGGAACTGGGGTTCGTACACCGACCGCTGGACATACGCGGCGTGGTGGGGGCCGGACAGCAGCGGGGCGTACCACCACGGGCCGGTCATGGCTGCCGACCCCGGCGACGCACTCTTCGGCTACATGAACGTCGACAACTCGAACGGCGGTCAGTGGTACATCGAACTACAGAACCAGACGAAAGGAACGTCGTCGGACATCGACACGGATTACCTCACGCTCGATTTCACACACGCGTTCACGACGCTCGAAGTCGCGGGCTACAATTGGGGAGGCTGTGACCAGCTTCCGGGATACACCACCTTCTACCAGCAGTCATACGAGAACTTTGCGGGACAGGGAGTGACGGTCAACTGGAGCGAAATCGTGAACTCGAACGCACAATGCAACGTCAATCCGGAGGTGAGTTCGTCGAGCAAGACGACGATCTATACGTCCTGAGTTCCGCCGTTTCACCGACCGACGCGAACCATCACGGGTCGGCTGGCGGATGAAGGGCAAAACAGGCAAGTGACTTCGAATGGAAACGGCTAGCCAACGTCACGGGGACGGACAATGCCCACCGACATAAGTCGGTGGGGGGATGTCGGATGCGCAGCCGTCTCCGACGGGGGTACCATGAGATTCGAACGAGAAACCATCGTCATCCACGGTTGCGGTCGGCGGGGCACAACGCGTAAACCCGTACGCGTCGACTTCCCACAAAATCGATGGACAGCAACCCCACCGACGGAATCCACACTGTCACCGCTACGACTACTACTGTATTCCACACAAATCGCTCGGGATGGTCGCCCGAATCGTCTGCGGAAAACCGGGCGGCCCCGCCGAAAGCGGGTCGATTCCGAGTTCCGACGAACCGGACAACGGGATAGTCCCGCCGTCGAGTGCGATCATGAAGAAGAGTTCCATCTCGTTCCCGTACGTCCCGAACACGGGCCACGGTGGACCACCGGCCCTGTTTTGGGGCGGTATCGGGATTTTCTCGCTGACGAGCGTGTACCTGTTTTCCGTCTACGACCGGAAGTCGGGACGCTACGACGATTCGTCCGAAACGGACTTCGAAATCGCATCGGATAGCGAGACGGAAGACACCAAGGACGAGTGAGCCGCCAGTAGTTGTCGGCATAAATGATACATGAGGAGAGCAGATGAGCGGAGCGACGACTGCAACGGTTTCGGAGGAACGGCAGGAGCCTGTTTCAGAGAGTTTAATACCTGAATAATAATGTGACGGGGAGTTCGCATTCGACTATGGATTCTCCCTCCGACGACGCGCGACGTGACTTTCTCAAACTGACTGGTGCCGCTATCGGGGCAACCGGATTCGTCGGGACCGTGACCTCCGAGGCGGGAACGACCACGGCGACGAACCAAGCGTGGCCGACGTTCCAACACGATGCGGGAAACACGGGCGTCAGTCCCGACGGGACGGACCCCGGTTCGGGCGCGTGGATAGACTGGAGCGAACGGGTGAGCGACCGCCCGCTTCTCTCGCCCACCGTCGCCGGCGGTATCGTCTTCGTCGGCGACGTTTCCGGAAAGATAATCGCCTTCGACACGGACGACCGGGAGGTACGCTGGACGACGCACGTGGGGGGATTGGAGCGCGCACCGACCGTCGTCGGGGAGACGGTGTACGCCGTCGGAACCGACCTCGTCGCGCTCTCCGCCGCCGACGGAACCGAACGCTGGCGATTCGAAGTCGGTACCTCCGAGTCGTCTCCCGCAACCGCCGCCGACGGAACACTGTTCTTCAAAACCAGCGACGTGAACGGGCAGGGGGCCTGCCGGGCGGTCGATACCGAGACGGGAACGGAACGGTGGAACGTCCGTCTTTCGACGGGAAAGGACGCCGAAATCCCGAGCGCCGAGAACGTCCCCCCGGCGGTCGTCGACGGTATCGCGTACTTCGCTGACAAGGCGACGGTGTACGCCATCGACGCGGAGTCTGGCACACCCCTGTGGCAAACGGCGGTCGATAGCGTCATCAACCACGCGCCAACCGTCGTCGACGGTACCGTCTACGTCAGTGGAACGCGGACGTTCGCGCTCTCGGCCGACGACGGCCATACGGAGTGGAAAACCGACCTCGGCGACTCGGTACGTCTCGACCAGTCGCCCGCCGTCACCGACGACACCGTCGTCGTCACTGACGGCTCTCGGGCGCGGGTTTGGGCGCTCGGAACCAACGACGGGACGGTTCGATGGACGGTCGAAGGAAACGGCGGCTCCGCCGGAACCCCCGTCATCGCGGACGGAACGACCTACGTACCCATCGCCGACGACGATGACGGTCTCGTCGCGCTCGACCTGCACTCGGGCGACCAGCGATGGTGGGTGCCGATTCGAAACCTCAGTAATTCGTCGCTTCCGCCGGCCATAGACGAGGCCATCTACGTGGCCGGACGGGAGGGTTTCCTCTACGCCATCACCGACCCGGAATGGCTCGATTGGCAAGCCGACCAAATCGGGTCGGTCGCGGTCGGTGAAAACGTCTACGTCTCGAACGGGCGTGGTCACTTCTCCGCGCTGGACGCGAAAACCGGTTCGAAACGTTGGCGAGGCGAGGCCGACCGGACCCCGGTCACGGCGAACGGGATGGTCTATGGAACGGACTGGACCACCGTCGTCGCCTACTCGCCGAACGGTACCCAGCGGTGGCGCTCCGACCGTTCGAAGAAAATCACCGCCGGACCGGTGATCACGGACGAAGTCGCCGTCGTCGGCGGCGACGGGTGGGTGACAGCGCTCGATGCGAGCACCGGCGCGTATCGTTGGACGACAGAGAGTGGCTGCGACGATTTCGGCCCGGTCGAGACGCTTTCCGTCCACGGGGAAACGGCGTTCGCAGTTGCTGACGGACGCGTCGTGGCTCTCGACTGTGATGGACGACAATGGTCCGCCGGAAGCGGCGTCACCACCGTTGCTGTCGACGATGCGGTGTACGTCGGCACGGCGGACAACGAAGTGATCGCCTACGGTTTCGATGGAAGCGAACGATGGCGCGTGGCCCTCGATAACGGGACGGAAGTGACGAATCTCGTCGCGGACGACGGCCTCTACGCCGTGACGACGGCGGTCACGAGTACCGGAACTGATAGCAGGGAGTGGTTGGTCTCGCTCGATAATGGCGAGGAAGCGTGGACCTTCCACCCGAAGTTCTTCCCGTTCGGGTCCCTCTGTGAACCCACCGCCGCGGACGGCACGGTGTACGTCGGTGCGAGCGACCGCCGCGTTTACGCGCTTTCAGCGACGGATGGAACGGAACAGGAGCGGTTCGAAACCGGCGGTGAAGTCACCGCCGTCACGGTTTGCGGCGACCGCGTGTACGCGACGAGTGATGGAACCGACGCGTTTCAGCTGTGAGACACCCGATTAGGGTGCAGAACAGCGGTTCGGCCCCAGTTCGAGTTCGGTCGCTTCCTCCTCGTCTTCGGGTTCGTCCACGCCGCGATTGATGGCGATAACCGTCCCGTAATTCGGTGGTTTCTCCGGAACGTTTTCCGTAAGGTGGGAGACGAACTCCGCTTCGGACAACCGAAGTACGTCGAGTTCACGCCGCACGTCGCCAATCGTCGACCGAATCGGCTCGCCGGGGTGACCGTGCGTGAACTGTCCGTCCTCGGTGACGGTGACGTGACCGGGCAGGACGACGACGCTGTCCGGATCGCTCATCAGCACCTTGTGCAGCGAATCGTACTGCATCTCCGCACCTTTTCCGACATCTTCGTCGCCGAACTCCAGTTCGGTCCGTCCGATGGAGTCCACGAACAGGGTATCACCCGTGAGAACGGCCTCGTCGTCCACGAGATAGCTCGTGATTTCTGAGGTGTGACCCGGCGTGTAGACGGCCTTGATGTCCACCTCCCCGACGCGAACCACCTCGTTCCGACCGATTGCGTCGTACTCGTATTCGACGCCGCGTTTCCGGGCGCGGTCGCCGAGGTGATACGGAACGCCGAGTTCGTCGGCGAGACGGCGACCACCGGAGATGTGGTCGGCGTGGATGTGCGTATCGAACACGTGCGTGATTTCGTAGCCGTGAGCAGCGGCCGCGTCACGGAACTCGTCGAGGTGACGGCTCACGTCGATGGCCGCCGCCTCGCCGTCGTTTCCGACGAGGTAGCCGAGACATCCCTTCGAACGTCGCTGAATTTGTACGATTTCCGCATCGCCGCTCGTCTCGATGGGAACGTGTTCGTACACTTGGCTCCACGCTTCCATCCCGCCTTCGACGACTTTTACGTTCTCGAATCCGTGCGCTTCGAGCTCGTCCACGAAGTGCGACGACGAGATTCCTTTCGCGCAAATCGTGAAAACCTCGTCCGTTCCATCGAGCATCGACGCGACCGCCTCCGCGTCGTCTTCCGAAAGCGATTCCTCCGGACCGAACGGGACGTTCGTCGCGCCGTGGATGTGCCACGATTCGAAGCTCGATTCCGGTCGCGTGTCGAGGAGGGCGAACTCCTCGTCGGCGTCCTGCTTGTCCGCCAATTCCTCCGAAGTAATGGCTTCGACCATACGCGACGGTTGGACATCGACGGTGAAAATATTGTTGGATGTTGGGCCAACAATACAATACAATGGCGCGGTTGGACGACGAGCGGAACATCTGCCGTTCACCCGTTATCCCGTTCCATCGCACTTATCCACGTCACCCCCGAACCGAACACCGATGGAGCGAAGCGCGGCAATCGAACGCGTCGAGAAAATCGTCGAAACGGTCGAAAACGACACCATGCCGGTTCCCGTCCGGGAGATATGGGTGTACGGGGACGTCGCTCTCGGACTCGACCCCATCGACCGACTCGACGTGTACGTGACGAAGGACATCCTCCTCCGCGGTGACGACGCGGACCGCGAGGCGGAGTTCGTCGATTCTCACGGCGTGAAGGGCATCGGGAAGACGATTCGGGCGGAGTGGGCCGAGGAACACCCCGACCTGATTCGAGCGAGCGAGAACGGCTACACCGCCCCGGAGAAGTGTCTCGCGGCCCATCTGCTTCCGGACGACGAACCCGTTCACCTCGAAGTCTGTAATTCGAGTTTCGAGGACAACGTCACCCAACGTTTACGCGGAGCGATGGCACGCGAGGCCTACGAGCAAATCCTCGACCCACGAGGTGTGTGCCTGTGGGTCGACGGCCAGCGAAGCGAGGAAGCGTTCCGCAAACTACGCGAAGGGGAGTTCGCCTTCCCGACGCTCCCGGGCGCTCTGGAGATGCTCGGAATGGACGAAGGTGAGACCGAGAAAGCAGCACAAGCCGTCGAATCCTACCGACGGCGACAGGAGGGAACGACGGTTCGCGGCGACGTCGTGTAGCGACTGGGCAGTGGCGAACAGGTGGCACGGCTTTTGCTTCGCGCGAGGGAGCCATACTCCCGCCTCGGCCACTCGCGCAGCGGTTTTTAGGTCACGTCGGGGTTGGTTTCGGCTTCGTATTTAAACGCTCGCAGACGTGCCTCCGAAAAACGTCCTTCCCCTCTGTTTATTCCTCGAAACCGTCCTCGAACCGGAACGTGCCGTTTCGCTGGACGATTTCGCCGTCGACTTCGATGAACGAGTCCTCGCTCATATCGACGATCATATCGACGTGGGTGGCGCTCTCGTTGAGGGGTTGTCCGTCGGGGACCGTCTCGCCGATGGCTTGCCCGACGGCGAGGTGAACGGTGTCGCCCATCTTCTCGTCGAAGAGCATGTTGTATGTGAACCGATCGATGTCGCGGTTCATGCCGATGCCGAGTTCGCCGAGTCGTCGCGCGCCGTCGTCGGTATCGAGGACGCCCGCGAGGACCTCCTCGTTCTTCTCGGCGCTGAAATCGACGACCTCGCCCCCCTCGAACTTCAGCCACACGTTCTCCACGATGTTCCCCTGTCGAACGAGCGGTTTGTCGAACAGTATTTCGCCCTCGACGGAGTCGGGGACGGGTGCGGTGAACACCTCGCCACCGGGGAGGTTCTTCTCGCCGTAATCGTTGACGGTTTTCATTCCTTCGACGGACATCGTGAGGTCCGTCGCGTCGCCGGAGACGATGCGTACCTCGTCGGCGGGATCGAGGAGTTCGACCATCCGCTGTTGGTGTTCCCGTTGTTCGTCCCAATCCTTGTTCACTGCGCGGTAGACGAACGCTTCGTAGGCCTCCGTGCTCATCTCCGCCAGTTGGGCATCGCCCGGTGCGGGGAACTGCGTCCCGACCCAGCGTTTTCCCATCCGCTCCCGCTGGATGGGTGCGTTGGCGCGCGCTCGTTCGGCAGTCTTCTCGGCGGGGACGTCGCTCGTCTCCGCCGTGTTCTCGGATCCTTTGATGATGATCACCGCGTCCGTCTCCTCCAAGGCCGCCAACGTGTGGTCAAGGAGTTCGATATCGTCCGCGTCGCAGTTCCGTAAGAACGCCCGGTCCGCCCGCGGGCTTCGCATCGAAAGGGACGGTTTGGCCCCCCGTTCCCCGAGTTTTTCGTACAGCGCGACGGCGAGGTCCTCGGCGACGACAGGGGCCTGAATCTCGACGGTGTCGCCCGTCTCGATGCTCACAGAGTGGTCGACGATGACTTCGGCGTGTTCCCTGATTCGTGGGTCCATGTCGGTTACGAGACGCGTTAGCGTGAAAACGATTGCAGTTTAGATTCGGCCGGCGGTGACGTAGAACGGGACCACTTCGGCACGCCGATAGTCGTTTTCCTGCATCTGACTGACGACGGCGTGGCCCATCTCGCGCCACTCGGTGCGCAGATCCTCGTACTCATCGGGCGACAACGGTCCGACGAGCGTGTCCCGTTTGTCGGCCAACGCACCCGCCGTCGCCTTTCGTTTCGCGGCTTCGACGTCGCGGGACGAGTACGGTGGTTCGACGGTTTTCGCGTGGTGGTGCGGACGGGTGGAGATTCCGTCGAGTCCAGCGGTACGGAAAACCTCGCGCGTTCCCTCCCCACCGAGCGTGATGTCGGTGTTCGTCCCCGTGACGTACGCCTCGCGCGCCCGTCGGGAGAGGGTTCGTTCCGCCGGAACCGTCGATTCGACCGACACCGAGGAGTTGTCGGGTTCGATCGCGGCCACGAGGTCCGAGGAGACGCGGGCGAACTCCCGAACCGCCCGAACCGGGTCGGGGAGGTTGATGAGCAGCGCCTGACAGACCACGAGGTCGAAACAGTCGTCCGGAAACGGCAGGCGATGGGCGTCACCGGCGACGCAGGGGACGAACTCCTCCGCCACGGAGAGGAGGCGCGGGTCGGCATCCGTTCCGACGACTTCGCCCGGCGTCTCCTCCGCGAGGACGCGAGCGAGTTCGCCGGTGCCACACCCGACGTCCAGCACTCGCTGCCGGGAATCGAGGTCGAGGTGCGAGAGGGATTCGCGTGAGTCCCACATCCCGTCCCGCGTTCGTCGGAGGTAGTCGGCGGAGAACTCGCGCATCGTGGGTCGAATTTTCGCGGGCGGCGTGAAAAGCGAGGCGGTTCGCGGGGGACTGGTCGGAATACGGAACACAATATCCGGGATACCAACGTTGATACCACACCCAACGCCTACGAGTAGACAGTGTCATCACGTGCTGACTTTCTCGCCGGGGTTCGCGTCGCGCTGCCGATTACACTCGGTATCATTCCGTTCGGGATGGTCGCCGGGGTCGCCGCCGTCGACGTCGGAATTCCGGCGATACACGCCGTCGCGATGTCGGTCCTCATCTTCGCCGGTGCATCGCAACTCGCGGCGACCGAACTCATCGGCCGGAACGCCCCTCTCGCGGTCGTCGTCCTGACCGTCCTCGTCGTGAACCTCAGGATGATGATGTACAGCGCTTCCATCGCGCCGTACTTCGAACGCGAATCGGCGCGATGGAAAGCGGGACTTTCGTACCTCCTCACCGACCAGGCCTACGCCGTCTCCCTGCTGAAGTTCAGAAACGACGAGACCACCAGCAGACGGTGGTACTTCCTCGGCGTCGGACTGTCGTTGTGGGTCGTGTGGCAGGCCGCCACCGTCGTCGGAATTCTCCTCGGCGCGAGCGTTCCGGAGGGCTGGCACCTCGAATTCACCATCCCGTTGGTTTTCCTCGCCGTGCTGGTTCCGGCGGTCACCGACCGTGCGACGGTAGTCGCGGCGGCCGTCGGCGGCACGACTGCGGTCGCGGCCAACGGCTTGCCGTTCGACCTCGGCCTCGTCGTGGCGGCAGTCGTCGGCATCGCGGCCGGGTACGCCACTGAGGAGGTGGCCTGAATGTCGCCCGCGCCGACCACCGACTTCGACGCGGGAACGCTCTGGCTCGTCATCATCGCCGCGGGCATCGGCACCTACGCGATTCGCGGGTCGTTCATCGCCCTGTTCGGACGGTTGGACGAAGTTCCCGAGGGGGTAGAGCGCGCGCTCAGATTCGTTCCCGCGGCGGTTCTCGCCGCGCTGGTCGTCCCCCAGTTCGTGTACACCGATGGCGCGCTGGCGCTCTCGCTCAACAACCTCCAGTTGTTCGCGGGCGCGTTCGCCGTCGTCGTCGCGTGGCGCACCGAGAACATTCTGGCGACCCTCGTCGCCGGAATGGGCGCGCTGTGGCTGTTGAGCTACCTCGCGTAGTCGTATTTCGCGCGTACCGCTTTTTTGTGTCGTCGCGGCGGGCGTCCCTCGGTGGTCCGTCGGCGGTCCTACGAACTGCCGACGTTGCGCCAAATCGTCGCCACAAGGGCGATGACGACGCACGCCGCTGCAAGCGCCGTCACGACTGAATTTCCGGAGGAGTCGAATCGCCACCCGAAGGCGAGATAGCCGACGAGTCCGACGAGGAACGCGAGGAGGCCGAGGAGCCGGAGAGCAGGGGATTGGGAACGCATAGCATACGTATCGTCGCTTATCCAACAAAAACCTGTCCACGCGGCGGAGAGTAGACGGGACGATTTTTGGCCGTTCACTTCGCCGTTCTTCCGCGATGGTTCGAGCGGTCGCCAGCAATGTCCATTCCGCATCCACCCCGCACCCACATCCGCCCCGCCTCCGCATCCACCCCGCACCCACATCCGCCCCGCCTCCGCATCCACACCGCCGTCCGCACCGCCGGTGTCCCCACACCTCCCCGCCAGCGCGGCGATGCGCTCGCCGTTCGCATCGCTCACGACTCGCGTGAAACGCGCTGGCGCAACCTTCGGTTGTGAAGTGATACGTTCGTAACGGAGAAAATTCGAATACTCGGAATCGCTGCACGGAGCGTATAGCGCCCTCGAAACGGAGAGATTCGTTTTTACTCGTGGTTCTCCCGCAACTCCTTCACGCGGGCGATGTTCCACGAGAAGCCCTTGCCGTCTTCCGTCGGCGTTTCGAGGACGAACGGCACGTCTTCGAGTTCGGGGTGGTTGATTATCGCGGACATGCCCTCCTCGCCGATGTGGCCCTCGCCGATGAGGGCGTGTTCGTCCTTGTTCGTGCCGCACTCGTGTTTCGAGTCGTTCAGGTGGATGCACTTGAGGTGTTCGAGGCCGACGACGTCGTCGAACTCCTCGATGGTCTCCTCGACGCCTTCCCGCGTGGAGAGGTCGTACCCCGCGGCGAACGCGTGGGCCGTGTCGATACAGACGTCGAGGTCCTGCTCGGACTGTTCGAGCACGGTGGCGAGGTGTTCGAAGTCCCCGCCGAGTTTCGTCCCGCTTCCGGCGTCGCTCTCGATGAGGACGGTGACGCCCTCCGGAATGTCGAGTTCGTCCAGCGCGCTGACAGCGTTTTCGAGGCCGCCTTCGACGCCCGCGCCGGTGTGCGCGCCGAGGTGGACGTTGACGTATTCGACGCCGAGTTCGTCCGCGGCGTCCACCTCGGTCTGCATGCTGGCGATGGATTTCGCCCGAAGGTCGTCCTTCGGAGTGCAGAGGTTGACGAGGTACGAGGAGTGGATGACCCACGGGCCGTCGAGTTTCTCTTCGGTTTCGTCCACGAAGAGGGAGGCCTCCTCGTCGCTGAGGTCCGGGTCCTGCCACACCTGCGGCGAGGTGGTGAAAATCTGTCCGCAGTTGCCGCCGAACGTGACCTGCCGACAGACCGCGTTCGCGATGTTGCCGTGCGGTGGTTTCGCTTCGTCGCTCGTGACCTTCGAACTGGAGATGGAAACGTGTGCGCCGACTCTCATATTCACAGCCTACGGTTCGGAGGAGAAATGTACTTCGAAGCGTCGGCGACATATCCGGCAGCTTTCGCCACTTCCTCGACCCGAACCGTTAAATCAGTTGCCTGAGAGGTGCCCGTATGCCCGATTCAGGTGTGCTGTCGGTCGGGGACGACGCACCCGAGTTCAGCGCACCACTCGTCACCGCGGACGGTGAAGTCGAGGAGCGAGGACTGTCCTCGCTCCTGTCCAACGGGCCGGTCCTTCTCTCGTTCTATCCCAACGATTTCACGCCCGACTGCATCGATTCGTGGTGTTCGTTCCGCGATTACGACTGGTTCGCGAGCGGTGGAGACGTGCAGGTCGTCGGCGTCAGCAAATCCCGCTCGGCGACCCATCGCCGGTTCATCAACTACCTCGACATCCAGTTCCCGCTCTATACGGACTCCGAACTCGACATCGCAACCGCCTTCGGCGTGAAGTATCGCGTCTTCAAGATGGTCCACCGGGCGAAACGCTCGTGTTTTCTCATCGACCAGTCGGGCGTCGTCCGGTACGTCTGGGTCAGCGACCACCCCGTCGACCCGACGTTGGGACGGCCACCGTTGGGGGAAATTCACGAGACCATCGTGGACGTGTTCGGGTCGGATCCCGAAACCTTCGGCTTTTAACCGGCACGCGAGCGACTCTGTTCGTGGAAAAAGTAGCCATCGAGGAGATCGAATCGTTCGTCAGCGCGGCGGCGTGCTTCCGACCGCTTTCGACCGCGCTCGGAACAGACCACGTCGCCATCAACCACTACGAACTCGAACCGGGCGACAGCTTCGGCTTCTGTTACCATCGCCATCACGAACAGGAGGAAGTATTCGTCGTCGAATCCGGCACGGTGACTTTCGAGACGGAATCGGGCGACGTGCCAGTCTCGGCGGGGGAACTCGTTCGGTTCGGGCCGGGGGAGTTCCAACGCGGGACGAACCGCGGAACGGAGCGCGTCGTCGCGCTCGCGTTAGGTGCGCCGCGCGTGGAGAACGAACGGGTGGACCTCAGACGTGACTGCCCGGCATGCGGAGAACGAACCGAAGCGGAGATGTCGCGGGAGGATGGCGATGAAGACGAAGCGGCCATCGTCGCCGAATGCGCCGTCTGCGGGGCGGAGACGGGACGGTTTACCGCGTAGGAGGAAATCAGGCCGTCGGGTCCTCGCGCCGCCTCGTCCACGCGTCGCTTCCGAACTTCGCCTTCGCGTGGTCGCGTGCGCGTGACAGTTCGCCGTCCGTCCACGACCCTTCCGCGGCGTCACCCCAGTCGCGGAGGGCGTCCTCGACGGCCGTAACCGCGTCGTCGCGGTCGATGCTGACCTCCTCGTTGATGGTCGTCACCCGTTCGTGGAACTCCGCCGCCGACGTTTCGGGGTTCGAAAACGTCGATAGGTGACGCTTCGCGTCGAGGGCGAACTTCAGCGAACCGTGTTGGATGACCGCGTCCTTCCGGCGATACTGTGCGTTTCCGCTGATTTTCCGCCCGTTCGCTACCACGTCGTGGGCGGGGTGCAGTTCCCGAAGGTAACACGCCGGTTCGTGGATGACGGGGAGTTTCTCCTCGGTGAACCCGGCACCGACGCCCATCCGCTCGAACGCGTCGAAAATCGGCTCACAGAGGAGTTCGTACGTCTCCATCAGGTCGCCCGGCAGTTCGTCCGCGGGGGCGATGACGGAGTAGGAGATGTCGCCGTAGTTGTCGTGATAGATGCCGCCGCCGCCAGTCGGCCGCCGGGTAACGGTGATGCCTTCCTCCTCGCAGAACGCCCAATCCACCGTCTCGGGGTCTTGCCGGTAGCCGAGCGACAGCGTACTCGGGTCCCATCGGTACACTCGAAGGGTTCGTGGCCCGCCATCGGCGGCGGTTTCGGCCGCGATTTCGTCGATCGCCATGTTCATCGGGCCGTCCCACGATTCCTCTCGAACGAGTCGCCAGTCCCTGTCCGCCAGCGTCATGCCACGGTGTTCGCATGGCTGAACGAAATCGGTTACGGACGACGGACCGACGAAAAGACCGCGAGAAAACGGGTATCCGGCGACGATTGGGACGAACGAAGCCGCTACGACCGCTCGAAAGTCCCGGTGAAACGATCCTCCACCATCACGTGCCCCGCGAGCGCGTCGTCCAACTCCCGTCGCGGCGCACCCGGAGACAGGTCCAGCGTATCATCGACGGCGATCAGTCGAAACCGATACCCGTGAGGGCCGTGGCCCTCGGGCGGACGTGGACCGCCGTAGCCCACGTCGCCGAAGTCGTTCCGTCCCTGCGACGCGTCGCCGAGGGTCGTGACCGTCTCCGTCGTCGGCACGTCCTCCGGGATTTCGACGGTGTCCGGCGGCAGGTTCCACATCGTCCAGTGGGTGAACGTCGTGTTCGGCGCGTCCGGGTCGTCGACGATGAGGGCGAGCGACGCCGCGTCGTCGGGTGCGCCACCGACGGTCAGTTCCGGTGAGACGTCCGCGCCGTCCTTGGTGAACTTCTCGGGAATCTCCTTGCCGTGCGTGAACGCCGACGTTCGAATCGAGAGGTCGGTCATACGTCCCACGTCCGGTTCGCGTTTCAATAGGGATGGCGGCCGAGGGTCACTCCACCGTCTGCCACAACAGGAAGAGAACGACGATGAGCAGGAGTTGAACGAGTTTGTCCACGAGGCCGAGCGGTTCGTACACGTTCGGCCAGCGCAGGCCGAAGTACGCGGCGAACTGGATGCCGGTGTACGCGATACCGACCGGATACAGAACCCGTCGATCGAATCCCACCCAGAGGAGGATGATGGCCCCGAAGAAGCCCAACCCCGCCAAAATGAATAGGATTCCGAAGATTCCCTCGCCGAGATCTTCCACCCCTTCGTAGAGGTGGATGAGGCCGGTAATCGCGGCGAGAACGATACCGACGTAATCGAGCGACGTCAGTCCATCCGTGTTGTCGAACCACGTGCGAGTTTCCGTTGCCATACGGGCGGGGCAACCGCGAACGAATTAGCGATGACGGCCACCGGTGTACGACCCGACCGTTCACGACGTTGGTTTACTGTCCGCCATTCGGACACAAAAACCGATGCAATGGAGCGGAACGATCGATTTAACGGCTCGATAATGAAAGGAGAACGGTGCGTCAGTCCACACGGAGACGACGATGGCCGCAGAACTACGGTTGGACGAAGACGAGCGCGTTCGGTAGCGATCTCCCTGCTGAAACTCCCGCTCGTTTTCGTGGGGATGGCGGCGTATTCGCTTCTTTTCCTGCCGTTTACGTGGCTTTTCGTGCGTGCCGCCGTCCCGGCGCTGTTTCACTTCTGCCTCGAATCGCTCGTGGGACGGACGCCGGGGAAGAGGTTGGTCGGCATCACCGTCGTTTCCGAGGACGGGTCGCTGCCGTCGACGCGGGCGCTCGCGATACGGAACCTCCTCCGACCGCTCGACTTCGCGGTGGGTTACGCACTCGGCTTCGTCACGATGGTCATGACGGACCGCCGACAACGAATCGGCGACGCGATGGCGAAAACGGTCGTCGTGAAGGTGAAATCGGGAACACGAAACCACACAATCAGCTAAATATTCTCCCGTCGTAACAGGTTATATGCGTCTCGTGCAGATTCTCGTCCCTCGCGGCAGACGGACGGACGTCCTCGATGTACTGGACGAGGAGGGGGTAGACTACGCCGTGTTCGACGAAACGGGTCGGACGGAGTTCTCCGCGCTGGTCACGTTTCCGGTACCGCCGAGCGCCGTCGAACCCATCCTCGAAAAACTCCGCGATGTGGGCATCGAGGAGGACGCCTTCACGATCGTTTTACAGCCGGAAACGGTCGTTTCGAGACGAATCGGCGAACTCAAGCGGCGGTATGCCGGAGTGAACATCGCCCGCGAGGAACTCCGCGACAGGGCGGCCGAGATGGCTCCCGACCGCTCGACGTTCTTCTCCATGACGGTCATCAGCACCATCATCGCGGCGACCGGGCTCTTGCTCGACTCGTCGGCCGTCATCATCGGCGCGATGGTCATCGCACCCCTGATGGGTCCGGCGATGGCCGCGAGCGTCGGAACGGTCGTGGACGAACCCGATTTGGTGTCGCGGGGCGTCTGGTACCAGATTATCGGCCTGCTGGTCGCCATCGCGAGCGCGGCCCTCTTCGGCTTCCTCGTTCAGGGGACCGTCCTCATCCCACCCGGACTCGATATCCGAACGATTCCGGCGATAACGGAGCGATTCACGCCGAACTTCCTGTCGTTGCTGTTGGCCCTCGGTGCGGGCGCGGCGGGCGTCATCAGCCTCATGCGCGGTGCCGGATCGGTCATCGTCGGCGTGATGATCGCCGTCGCGCTGGTTCCACCGGCCGCCACCGTCGGCCTCGGAATCGCGTGGCTCGATTTCGGCGTCGCGTTGGGCGGCACCGTGAACGTCCTCGTGAACCTTCTCTCGATCAACCTGACCGCACTGGCGCTGCTGTGGGTGTCCGGCTATCGCCCCGAACGGGTGCGCTCCGTCGGGGAAGCGCGCTCCAGAACGCTCGTGCGAATCGGGGTCATTCTCGTCGCCATCGCGGTTCTCTCGCTCGGACTGGGACTCGTCACCTACGGAACGAACCGCACGACGGTCTATCAGGAGCAGGCGAACGGCGAAATCCACTCGCTGTTCGACGGGGAGGACGCACCGTACGCGGACTACCAACTCGTGGACTCCTCGGTGACGTACCGACCGTTGGATTTCTATCAGGGGGAACCCGCCCACGTTCGAATCGTCACCGACCCACCGGGCCGGCCGCCGGACGACATCGCCCAGAGGATCGACCGCGATATCACCCGACGGACGGGACAGCAAACGACCGTCGAAGTGGTGTTCGTGCAATCGCAAGAATCGACGTAAAGCGCGGTCCGGCGCTCCGGTCTGGGATTCGTTCGCCGGTCGGCAGTGATTTGGTGGCGCGGACACGACGTCGGCCGTGATGACCGACGCTTCCTCGCCGGATTCCTCCCCGACCGGACTCCTTCACCACGTCGAACTGTACGCGAGCGATTTCGACGCCTCGAAATCGTTCTGGGGCTGGTTACTCACAGAACTCGGTTACGACGTGTATCAGGATTGGGACGGCGGGCGGTCGTGGAAACGGGGGGAAACGTACATCGTTCTCGTGCAGGCGGACGAGAAATTCACGAACGAACCGTACCACCGCCGTCGGCCGGGATTGAACCACCTCGCGTTTCACGCCGAATCGCGCGACCACGTGGAGGAGTTGACGCAAAAATTGCGTTCCCGGAACGTCCCGATTCTGTACGAGGACGACCACCCGTTCGCAGGCGGCGACGACCACTACGCCGTCTACTTCGAGGACCCGGAGCGAATCAAGGTCGAACTCGTCGCGCCGGAGTGACCGCTCGGGTGCTTCCGCCTACTCGCGTTCCCAGATGACGGCTTCCTCGGCGTCGATGGTCGACGTTTCGGGGTCGAACCCGTCGGCCGGACGGTCGTGTTCGTCGTATTCCCAGTCGTCCGTCCCCGCGAACCACGTCAGCGTGAAGAGGCAGTCCTCCGTCGGATAGTAGGTGACGACGCGCTCTTCGAGTATCGTGATTACCGTCGCGTTCGGCGGTTCGTCTGCGTCGGGAACGTTCGCGTCGGTGATCGGAACCCTCCCGACGATCTCGTCGCCGTTGACGAACGAGTCCCGCGTCGTGGACCGCGGATTGACGACCGGCACCGATATCTCCACCACCTCGTGGTCGCTCCCCTCGCTCGGTTCCCGTCCCCGGCGCAGGATTTCGACGCCGCGTTCGGGCGTCTCATCCCTCATGGTCGGTCGGCCCTTCCCGTTCGATGACGTCCGTGATGCTTCGGAGTTCCGCGCTGACCCGCGCGGACTCGCCGGCGATGTGGACTATCACGTCGTCCAACGCGACGATGCCGACGACGTCCCCGTCCTCGACGACGGGAATTCGTCGAGCGATGGCATCCCGCATCCGTTCGAGTACCGCGGGAAGTTCATCGTCCGGGGAAACCGTCAACGGGTCCGTCGTCATCACGCTCCGGGCGGGAACGTCCGTCGGCGCGATTTCCCCTTCGAACACGTTCCGGTCCCTGTTTTCCGTCAGCGGTTCGACGGCGAGGTCGCGGTCGGTGACGATTCCTCGAAGTTCGCCGTCCTCCGCGACGACCACGCTTCCGACACCACGGCTGAACATCGTGTTTCCGATGTCCTCGATGTCGGCGTCGGGACCGACGCTAACGATTTCGCTTCGCATGATGTCTCTCACCCCCATGGCGTACACACGTCCGGGACTCCCGGCGAAAAGCGTTGTTGCCGATTCCGGTGGATGAAGGGACGGGCCGAGTCGAGACGCCCGTCAGGCGGAATCGGCGACCTCCGCGAGGACGATTTTGGTGCCGTACAGGTCCTCGAAGTGGACGTGAACGCTACCTTCGTCCGACGTCGGTTCTCCGAGGAACGTGACGCCTCGGTCGGAGAGCGTCTCGTAGGTTCCCCGGCAGTCGTCGGTGTAGAAGACGAACGCCGGTTGGTCGCCGGTCTGCTGGCCGACCAGCGCGCGTTCGTCCTCGCCGACGGGTTCCATCAGCCAGATACCGACCGAGGATCGTTCCGACCGACCGATGTGAACCGCCCGATAGCCGTCCTCCAGTTCGTCGTCGTAGAGCACCTCGAAGCCGAGCGTGTCGGTGTAAAACTCGATGGCATCGTCGTAGTCGTCCACCAACAGCGTCGTGCGGCCGATTTCGGTTATCATGAGCGTGCAGAAAGAGGTACGATAGAGAGATAACGCTGTGCCGTCCGTGGTGAAAGTGGTCGATTACGGGGCTTTGATGTATCCGTACCCCTTGGCCTGTAGTCTGGCGAGTTCGCCGGAGCCGGAGGGAACGCCCTCGACGCCCCGCAGCAAGTCGTCGTCAGTCGCGCCCATCCCGCGGAGCGCGTTCCGACACGCGCGGAGTTCGACGTCGTAATTCCGCAGTTCGTTCACGAACTCCTCCAGCGCGGTGGTCGCCTCGACGAACATGCGGACGCCGGCACCGTTGGCGAGAACGACCACGTGATCTCCGGATTCGGAGACGCTCTCGTCGGCGACGAGGTTCAGGGTGTTCGCGATGGCTTCACGCTGTTCGTTCGGGTCGGGACTCGAAACGTGAACGACGGTGTTCATGCCACCGCGGACGTCGCGGGAGTCGATAACCAGAGTACGAATTCGTCAGACGTTTTCGCACCGGAACATTGGTAACGGTTAACATAGTCGGTGGCCACGTACCAACGGGGGAAACACGTATGAGCGATTCATCGACGCCGGAGTACAGTCCGTTCGTCACGCCGGAGAGTCCGGGCGAGCGAATGGGGTTCGAGGGGTGTGACGTTCACGTCGTCCACCACGACCCCGGAACGGAGCGGGAGGAACACACCCACGGGGAAGAACACATCATCTTCATCCGGTCGGGGCGGATGGAGTGGAGCGTTGACGGCGAAGCGCGCGAAACCGGACCGGGGGACACCGTCGTCACGCCGGCCGACGTGCCGCACGGGTGGAAGGTTCTCGGCGACGAAGCCTCGCAGGTGGTCTGTGTCACCGCCCCGCCGGAACCCGAAAGCGAACCCGGCGAACGATAAGAGGTGTTCCGTCGTCCGCGCGTTACCGCCCGCGAACGAACGTTTCGATTCGGTTCATCGCTTCGCGCAGTTCGCCCATTCCGGTCGCGTAGGAAGCCCTGAAGTGGCCCGCGCCGCCCTCGCCGAAGGCGCTTCCGGGCACGACGGCGACGCCCTGTTCTTCGAGGAGTTCCTCCGCGAACACCTCGTCGTCGCCGCCGCACGCGGGGAAGGCGTAGAACGCGCCGCTGGCCTCGAAGCAGCCGAGACCCATCTCGTCGAACCGCGAGAGGACGAACCGGCGACGGCGGTTATACTCGTCGTGCATCTCGACGACGCTTCCCTCGCAACTCCGGAGCGCTTCCAACGCGGCGTACTGGGCGGTGACGGGGGCCGACAGCATCGAATACTGATGAATTCGGTTCATCGCGGCGATGGCGTCGGACGGACCGAGCGCGTAGCCCAATCGAAGTCCCGTCATCGCGTACGCCTTCGAGAAGCCGTTGAACACGATGGTTCGCTCGCGCATGCCGGGGAACGTCGAAATCGACGTGTGGTCGCCGCCGTAAGTCAGTGCGGCGTAAATCTCGTCGGAGAGGACGAACAGGTCGTGTTCCCGAACGAACTCCGCGACCTCCGCGAGCTGGTCCCCGCTCATCGTCGCGCCGGTCGGGTTGTTGGGATAGCACAGCATCAGCGCGTCGGCGTCCGCCGCACCCGCGGCTTCCAGCGCGTCGTAGGTGAGCGCGAAGCCCTCCTCCGCCCGTGTCGGAACCGCCAGCGGTTCGCCGCCTGCAAAGACGACGCCGGGGACGTAGGAGATGTACGACGGCTGGTGAACCGCCACGGTGTCGCCGGGGTTCACGAGCGCCCGCATCGCCACGTCGATGGCTTCGCTCGCGCCCGCCGTCACCAAAATCTCGTCGTCCGGGTCGTAATCGAGGTCGTAGCGCTCCACGTGGTCCGCGATGGCCGTCCGCAGGTCGCGGCGGCCGCGGTTCGCGGTGTAGGACGTTCGTCCCCGCTCCAGTGCGTCGATTGCGGCCGTTCTGGCGGCCCACGGCGCGGAGAAGTCCGGTTCGCCCACGCCGAGCGAGATGACGTCGTCGCGCTCCTCCGCGAGTTCGAAGAAGCGACGAATCCCCGAGGGAGGGACCTGTTGAACGCGATCGGCGGGTTTCATGGCGAAACCGAGAGACGGTCGTCGTCGTCGCGGTCCTCGAACTCGATGCCGCGTTCCTTGTACGTCTCCATCACGAAGTGCGTCACCGTCTGTGTCACCTCCGGGATGGGCGCTATCTGCTCGGAGACGAAGTTGGACACGTCGTGCATCGACTCGCCTTCGACGTCGACGGCGAAGTCGTAATCGCCGCTTATCAACCGCAGCGAGACGACCGCCGGGAATTTCGCGATTCTGCGTGCTATCTCCTCGTAGCCGGTTTCCCGGTCGAGTTCGACGTTGAGTTCGACCTCTGCTTGCACGTGTTGGTCGTCGATGTTGTGCCAGTCCACGACCGCCTGATAGCCGCGGACGACGCCCTCCGATTCGAGTTCGGCGACCAGCGATTCCACTTCCGACTCCGATAGGTCGGTCTGTCGTGCGAGGTCGGCGGTGCTCTCGCGGGCGTTCGACAGGAGCAGTTCCAATAGTTCCCGTTTCGACTCCATAGCACCCCTTTCTGGACGGGAGCACAAGTAGTTTGGTCGATCATGACAGCCAAATGGTGAAATTCGGGGGAGTTACAGTTCGACCTGTTCGACCGGGCGGGATTTCCCCCTGCGGAGTGACGATCCGCACGACATGACCGAGATCAGGGAAGCGTCACCGGACGACGCGTCCGATATTTTGGACCTCCACGTCGCGTCCATCCGTGCGTTCGGACCGGACGCGTACGACGAAGAACAGGTCGCCGCGTGGGCGGAGAAGGACGACGGAACGGCGGGATACCCCATCGACGCCCCCGGTCACTACCTCGTCGTGGCAGTGGACGACGGCGTGGTCGGATACGGGCATCTCGTCACGGAAAGCGGCGAGATCGGTGCGGTGTACGTGCATCCGGACGCCGCGCGGACCGGTATCGGGACCGCCATCCTCGCCCATCTGGAGGGATACGCTCGCGGTTGGGAATCGACCCGACTCGAACTGTGGGCATCACTCAACGCCGTCGGGTTTTACGACCGGGCGGGCTACCGCCGGGTGCGGGAGGAAACGGTCGAAAAGGAACGCGATGGGCGCGAGATATCGCTTCCGGTGTCGGTGATGGAGAAATCACTCGACACCTGAGGCAACCCTCACCGCGACACCAGTGCCGGTCTTCCACGATCTCGACGCCACGTTTTCCGCGAATCAAAAGTTACTAACCGCTGTTTAGGCATACCTAAAGTCGTATGACCGGAACACCACCCACTCCGTCCCGACGCGACTATCTCAGGGGCGGCGGTGCGCTCGTCGCCGGCAGTCTGCTCGCCGGTTGTAGCGGCAATGGTTCGAACGCGGAATCCGAAAAAACGTCGGACGAAAGTACGACCGACGAAGGAACGTCGGCGGGGGCCGGGGAAACGACGACGAAGGACGGCGGTCCGTACTCGGTGTCGATGGCACCGATGGGCGACGTCGAGTTCGAGAGCGTCCCGGAAAGCGCGTTCGTGCTCTTCCCGCAGTACGCGGACATGGCGGTCGCGCTCGGCCACGGCGACGCCGTGAATTCCATCTACGTACCAGAAATGTCGGGCAAGACGATGAACACCTACTACGACCGACTGGACGGCGTCTCCTTCGAGTGGAAAGGTCTGCCCGACCCCTTCGGGAACGGTATCAGCAAGGAACTGCTCTACCAACTCGACAGCGACGTTCACTTCCTCGACCCGGCGTATCTCTCCACGCAGAAAGGATGGTCGAAGTCGGACATCGACAAAATCGGGGACTCCCTCGCACCGTGGTTCGGCAACTTCTACAGCGGAACGAACGGCCAACCGCCGAAGGAGTACCGCAACGGATACCAGTACTACGGTCTCTGGGACATGTTCGGCAAGGTGGCGTCGGTGTTCCGAGAGCGCGAACGCTACGACGCGCTCAAGAAAATCCACGCGAACGTGCTTTCGACCATCGAGGAAAAGCTCCCCCCGAAGTCGGAGCGTCCGACCGCCGTCCGCGTCACCTTCAGCGACGGCAAGTTCTACACGTATCACCTCAACAAACCCGGCTACTGGTTGGCGGACACGCGCCCGTTGGGTGCCAAGGACGCCTTCGCGGACGAGGACTGGGGAAGCCTTTGGGGGACCGTCGATTACGAGACGATGCTCGAAGTCGACCCGGACGTCATCCTCCACCTGTGGGGAATCTCGCCGGGCTACTACGTGGACGAGATGGAGAAGAAGATACGGAATCACCCCGCCGGAGGGAAGCTCTCGGCCATCGAGAACGACCGCTTCTACGCGGCTGGAATGCGGTATCAGGGACCGATTATGAACCTCTTCCAGTTGGAGATGACGGCGAAACAGCTGTATCCCGATCAGTTCGGCGCGTGGCCGGGCTACGAGAAGGGCAAGCCGTACCCGGAGATTCCGAAGGACGAACGGCTGTTCGACCGAAAGAAGCTCGCCTCCATCATCACCGGCGAATAGCCGTCACCACCACCCCGGTTCGTTATCCGCGGTTTCCGGTTTCGTCCCGCACAGCGCGGCCGAGTGAATCTCGACCGGACTCCACGGCTCGAAGTCCCCTTGACCGCACATGTTCCACCACCGTTCTTCCTCTCGATTCCAGTAGACGCCGTTGAAGTTGAGTTCCGGGCAGTACCACGTCCCCGTCGTGTCCATGATGAGATCGACGCCCCACGTCGCCTCCGAAAATTCGGCCGCGATTCGCTCGGCGTACTGACGCGGGGTGGAGAGGTCCACGCTCCGAATCACGGGGGCGAGGTAGTCGTAGGCATCGTCACAGACGTTCCTCGCTCGCTCCGCGGTCGGCGGCGTGTGGCCCAAAACCTCCCCGTCGTCGACGAAGAATCGAACCGACGGATGGCAGGTGTGGGTCGGATGGACGCAGAAGTCGAAGTCGAGCCACTCGCGTACGACGAGTCCGCCGCCGTGCGGCCAGCCCTGTTCGCCGTTCTGCGTGAGTAGCGACTCGACCACCCGGTCTATCACGTCCGCTTCGGGGCAGTAGATGAACGATCCGTCGCGGAGCCGAACCGTGGCGGCCTTGACCTGCGTCCGAACGAACGCCCGGTCGAACTCGTTTTCCTTCATAAAATCGAGAATCGTGTCCGTGTCCCAGTGGACTCCCTCCTCGTCCGTTTCGAGCGGGACGAACGTCGTCCTCGGAACCGGAACGTCGAGTTCCCGGAGACGGGACCAGTAGCTATCGAAACGACAGCGTTCGTCGGCGAAGTCGGCGAAATAGAGCGAGACGGGGGAGGACATGAGCGGGCGTTCGATAGCTGGTGACTTCACGGTGTCGTGACCGTGACATCGAATGTCAGCTGTAAATCAGCGGCCAACTCCGCCAAAAAGGCATTATGATGGCCCGTGGTATGTCACACCATGCCAGAGGGATACATCTGCGACGAATGTGGTGATTTTCTCACTGTCAAACCCCACTCGCTGTTCCGATATGGTCCGGGCGGGACGGAACAGGACCGCGAGTTCACGTTCTGTGAGGAGTGTGCACCCGACATCGTCAAGGAACACGGGTGGTCACCGCCGAGCCGTGAGGAAGGACACATAGATTGAGCGAACGGTGATTCACGTGGGGGAGTACGTCTTCGCTCAGTACAACGTCGAGCGGCTGACCACGGAGAAGGTTCAACGAACCGGCACCCCGCAACTCGAGGCGGCCGCCGAGATGATTCAACGGTCGCCGATGCCGGACGCGCTTCTCGTGAACGAGATGGATGACAACACCGTCCAAGGGTGGGAAGGCAGACACAACGCGACGGCGTTTCTGGAGGACTATCTCCGCGAACCCCAAGTCGCGGACGTCGAAGGTGTCGATTTCGAGGAGTGGGTGGCACCGCGATGCAACACCGGCATCCCGAGCGGGATGGACGTCGGCAAGGACGGAATCGGCGTCGAACCGGGAACGGACGCGTACGCTAGGGATTGTTTCAGTTATGCTCCCTATCCGGGGCGGTATTCGATGGCCCTGTACAGTCGGTATCCCATCGAACGGGACGAGATCAGGACCTTTCGGGAGTTTCTCTGGGCCGACCTTCCCAACGACCGAATCCCGACCGACTCGGACCGTGACCTGTATCTCACTGACGACGACCGGAAACGGTTCCGACTCCCGGCGAAGACGGTGGCGGACGTGCCGATAGCGCTTCCCGACGGTACGGTTCACGTCGTAATCGCACATCCGTCGCCGCCGCTCGCCGACGGCATGGACACACTCAACATCCCGCGGTGTCACGACGAGATTCGCTTTCTCGGGGACTACATCGCCGGTGCCGAGTATCCGTACGACGACGATGGTCGCATGGGCGGTCTGCCGGACGGTGAGCGGTTCGTCGTACTCGGAGACCTGAACACCTACCCGGGTGAGACGGTGACCGACGATGCGGTCACGCGCCACCTCCTCGAAAATCCACGAATCAGACCCACGACGCCGTCGAGTCCGGGTGGACGTGAACTCGACGCTCCACACGCGACCGGTATCCTCTCGCGTGGACCCGCGCGGGTAGATTACGTCCTTCCGTCGAACGAGTTCGACGTCTCGGCGACGGGAGTCGGATGGCCCGCGGCCGACGAACCACATCGAGAGATGGCCGAGCGAGCGTCCGACCATTTTCCGGTGTGGACGGTCGTCGCGGACTGATCGCATTCGATGAAGACGGTGCGATCGGTTTCACGACACTGTCAGGAATCTCACCGCTCAAATCCCACCAGAGCCATTTCGTATATCGTTATGAGATTTATGAGTGGAGAATCCAGGAGATTCCCACCGGAACACGGGGCGACCCCCGACTTTCCCTCGGATAGATCATCGATTGTCGATATATCGCGGAAATATAGTATAAGAGGGAAAATCAGAGCAGAAAACACCGCATCGACCGTATCCTTATAAGTTTCTGCCTCCCGTCGGACCCGCCGTAACCATGTCAGATGCTAGCGCACGGACAGTACGGGAGCAGTGGGGGAGCAGGTTCGGCTTCCTCATGGCGATGCTCGGTGCGATGGTCGGCGCGGGAAACATATGGCGGATGCCGTTCACGACGGGAGAAAACGGGGGTGGTGCGTTCCTCGTAGCGTACGTCATCCTCCTGTTCCTCATCGCCGTTCCCGGCCTGATGGCCGAGACGGTGTTCGGGTCCTACACGGATCGGGGCGTCATCGGTGCGTTCAAATCCGCCTTCGGCGAGGGCCGGGCGGAGGGACTCGGGTTGGTCGTCGTAATCGTGAACATCGCGCTGATGTCGTACTACGCGCCCATCATCGGGTGGACGCTGTACTACGCGGCGCACTCGCTCCTGTTGACCTTTTCACAACAGGGCTTCGCGTCGGGGGCGTTCTGGGACTCGTTTTCCGGATCGCCGATGCTCACCGTCGGGATGGACACGCTCGCAATGGCGGCGACGGCCGGCGTGCTCCTGTTCGGTATCAAGGACGGCATCGAGCGCGTCGTCAAATGGATGATTCCGTTCCTCGTCCTCGCGCTCATCGCGATCGGAATCAAGGGACTCACGCTCCCCGGTTCGATGGACGGACTCGCGTTCGCGTTCACCCCGAAATGGGAGTACCTCAGTAAATCGTCCACGTGGATCGCCGCGCTCGGACAGGCGCTGTTCTCGACCGGTCTGGGCTGGGGGATTGCACTCACCTTCGGGAGCTACCTCAGCAAGAACGACGACGTACCCCTTGGCGGCGGGGTGTTCACCGCCATCGGTAACACGAGCATCGGACTGCTCGCTATCTTCGCCACCTTCCCGGCGGTGTTCGCGTTCGACCTCGAACCGAGCGCCGGTTCCCAACTGGCATTCGTCGCGCTCCCCAAAGTGTTCGGAGGCATGGCGGGCGGGCAGGTCTGGGCCATCCTGTTCTTCGTCGGCTTCCTGTTCGCCACGTTCTCGTCCGGACTCGCCATCACGGAAGTCGCGGTGACGACGATTTCCGAGGAGACGAGATTGAGCCGGAAGAGCACCGTGCTCGCCGTCGTCGGTATCATTTGGCTGCTCAGCCTACCGAGCGCCTATTCCGGGGACTTCCTCAACACGATGGACTTCATGTTCGGGAACTGGGGCCTGCCGCTCGCGACCCTGCTCATCATCCTGACCGTCGGATGGAAACTCGAAGCCGAACCCATGCGCGTCATCGCGCTCAACCGCAATTCGGACATCCACGTCGGCAGATGGTGGGTCGGCATCATCAAGTACCTCATCCCGATAGTGATGGTGTTGATAATGGCCATATACGTCGTAACATACATGAGCAAATCGCTGGCCCAGACGGTCGGTGGCGTCGTGCTGATGGCCGTCCTGCTCGTCGGTTCCGTCCTCATCATGGGCGCACTTCGCGGCCGCGGAGGCTCGCGTGAAGCGCCGGAAACTGCCGCAGGAGGGGGTGACTGAGATGGCACTCTCGATGATCACGTGGGTGGTCATGCTCGGTGCGATCGCCGTCCTCTGGGGAACCGCGGTCTGGGCGCTCGTCCGTTCGCTCCGGGACGAGGACGAGAAGCTCGAACTGCTGAACGAACAGGGGGAAATCGACACCTACTCGCCCCGTTCGTTGACCGAACTCCGGGAGTGGATTCGGGCGAATCCCGGCGACAAGCACGCGGACGAGGCCCGCGACCGATACAACGAATGTGTCGATACGCTTAGGCGAATCGACACGACGTTCTACGACTGGGATCGGAGCGAGATAGACTCGCTCGAAAAGCTGTAGTGCGGTACTTCGATTTTTATTCCACACTGCACGGAAGGCTTTCGAGTCCGTACAGAACCTGGCTGGGAACCGGTTTCTTCGTCGCTTCGGTGGGCTCGACGACGTCGAATCGTTCGAACAGCGCTTCGAGCGCGACGTTCGCCTCGACGCGCGCGAGGGGCGCACCGAGGCAGTAGTGAATACCCTTCCCGAACGCGATGTGTCGGTTCGGGCTTCGTTCGGGCCGGAACTCGTCGGGCACGTCGAACACGTCGGGGTCGCGGTTCGCGGACCCGACCCACGCCGCGATCAGGTCTCCGGCTTCGATGGTTTTTCCGCCGAGTTCGACGTCGCGGGCGGCGACGCGGCGAAGCGACTGCACTGGGGAGCGGTATCGAAGCACCTCCTCGATGGCCCGTTTTCGGTCGACGTCGCCCGTCCGAACGGCGTCGGTCACGCCGTGGTCGTCGAAACACCAGACGGCGTTGGTGATGAGGTTCGTCGTGGTGATGTTGCCCGCGGTGAGAAGGAGCATACAGAACCCGATCTTCTCGCTTCGTTCGAGGTCGTCGCTGGTCGCGGCGAGCGTGACGAGGTCGTCGCCGTCGCCGTCGGCCCGTTCGTCGAGGAGGTCGGCGAAGTAATCGCTCATCTCGCGGGAGGCTCGTTGACGGCGTTCTTGGTTCTCCTCTATCGCCGCTTCCGTCTCGTCGCGTGGGCTGGCGACGAGCGCGTCGGACCACGCCTTGAACTGGTCACGGCGGTCGGCGGGGATACCGAGCAGTTCCGCGATGACGGTCACGGGAAACGGATACGCGAAATCGCCGACGACCTCGATTCGGTCTTCGTCCTCGATAGCGTCCAGAAACTCGTCCGCCAACTCCTCGATTCGGGGTCGGAATTCGCGTATCGTTCCCGGCCGAAACCGTTCGTCGACGAAGCCACGAAGCCTGTCGTGTTCCGGCGGTTCCGTGTTGATCATCGTCCGGTTGAACGCCTGATCGTCGTCGTCGAACGACACCTCGGTGGCGTCCCGCACGCCCGACGTGAAGGCGTCGTGATCGGAGAGAACCCGGTCGACGTCCTCGTACCGGAAGACGTCCCAGATGTTCCGACGCTCGTCGTACCGTATCGGTGCATCCCGGCGCATCTCCGCGTACCAGTCGAACGGTGCGAGTTGTCGCTCTCTGTCGCGCAGTTCCGTTGGAGGACGGAGGGCCGCGTTCGGTTTATCGGGGGAGTCCATCGACTGAATGATCGTTCAGTCAGTTTGTAGGTTTTTTGGTCGAGGCGCTTTCCGGGACAAATGGCATCGAAGCCCCACAGTTGCTCGTCGGATCGCGCGTTTCGGAGGGAAGGCGGCGATTGACTGCTCGGTTACCCGCTGGGTTCTCCGTTTTCCTCTTTTCACGACCACACGGTCGAACCGCCCTTGTGCCGAGGGTGATGGTGAGGTCGTGAAACGGTCTGCCGAGATCGTCGGCCTTCGATCACAAGATGGCACGCGTGATTTCGGGTCGAATCGTCGGTCCGTATTTGGCAGTCGAACGGTCATTCATCAGCCATAGAATAAATTTATGAACATTATTTATCACCGTGAGTGTCGTACCTCGTTCGGGGGTTCTCATGGGCACGAAACATCGGGAACACGAGCGACAGCAGTTGTCGACTGTTCCAACGGAGGGTGAGCGTGGCGACTGATACCGCGGATGTGGAAGCGGGGACCGATCGGAAATCCGGTTCGTTTCTCGATACGTGGGGAACGCTCGTCGTCGTGACCATCGTCATGTTCGTCGTCAGCCTCGACGCGTCGATGATTCCGGTGGCCATCGAACCGATCAGTACCGACCTACGGACGAGCACGAGCGGGGTTCAGGCCGCGCTCGCCATCTACTCGGTGGTGGACGCGCCGCTGTTGCTGACCGGTGCCGGACTGGGCGTCCTCTACGGGAACAAACGGATATTCCGATACGGTATCGTCCTCTTCTCGATCGGAACGCTCATCGGCGCGTTGAGCCCGTCGCTCGGGATTTTCGTCCTCGGGTGGTCCGTCATCAAGGCCCTCGCCGACACGATGGTGACGCCCATCTCGCTGGCGTTGCTTCTCGCCACGTACGAGGGGAAGCGACGGGCCACGGCGTTCGGCGTTTGGGGCGCGGTCACCGCGTCGGCGCAAGCCGTCGGGCGTTGTTGATGGGGTTTCTGGCCACCGTCGCCACCTGGCGGTTGGCCATCGGGCTGGAAAGCGTCGGCCTGCTCGTCGCCTTCACGCTGCTGTTTTCGGTCCGCGAAACCGAGACGGAGGAAGAAGCGGCGTTCGATTGGGGCGGAACCGTCCTGTCCTTCCTCAGTGTCGGGTCCGTCATCCTCGCGTTCCTGTTGGCGGGCCAGTACGGCTGGGTGACCCCGATTCGACCGCTCGTCATCGAGGGCGTTCGGATAGCTCCCTTCGGCCTCTCGGTCGTTCCGTTCGTGTTCGGATTCGGATTGATCGTGCTGTGGGGTCTCATCGAGTGGGAGCAACGACGGCTCTCCCGCAGCGAAGCCGCGCTCTTCCGGCCGAAACTGTTCACGAACCGCGTGTACGTGACTGGGCTCTCGATCTACGGCATCTACAGCGTCGTCACGACCGGGTTCGGGTTCGTCCTGCCGACGTTCCTCGCGATGGCGGCCGGGTTCGACCCGTTGACCATCGGTATCGCGTTCCTGCCGTTCGCGGTCGCCGCCATCCTCGTCTCTATCGGCTCGGGGTGGGTAGAAGGATACCTCTCACCGAAAGGGATGATTCAGGTCAGCATCGCGTTGTTCGTCGCGGGCCTCCTCCTGCTCGGGTACGTGCTGTCCCCGACCGTCTCGGTCGAGGCGATGGTCGTTCCGCTGGCCGTGTTCGGCGCGGGTGCCGGACTCATGCGAGCACCCGTTTCGAACGTGTCCCTGTCCTCGGCCGGCAGCGAAGAGAGCGGGGGGGCCTCGGGTATCCTCGAAACGGGAAAGGAGTTCGGGCGAGGCTTCGGCAACGCCGTCGTCGGAAGCATCTTCCTGGCGAGCCTGTACGGCGGCATCGTCGACCGGGTGCTTCACTCCACGGGAATCCGCGTTTCGGCGAGCGAGCGAACCCGACTCATCGTCGTCGTGTTCGTCCTCATCCAGTTGCTGCTCTCCGGATTCCTGCCCGGAAAGCAGCGGTCGGAGAACGACGAGTAGCGTGAAAACAGTCGCCCCTAGCGATGCGGGGCGTCGGTCGGCGGCGCGACGAACGCGTCACGGTCGCGTGCCACCTTTCTCCGCCCCATCGCGGTGGCGACGAGGGAGACACCGCTCGTGAACAGGTTCACGCCGAAGATCAGGCCGACGGTGCGGAGCGCCCCGACCGACGGGACGAACAGGACGATAGCACCCGCCACCAACGCGACGACGCCACTGAGGACGAGCCACGGCCATCCCGACTCGGGGCGGGTTCGAAGACCCGCCCCGAGTTCGAGCAGGCCGCCGAGGAGGAAGAAGACGAGCAACAGGGCCGTAAACGACGTTGCCTCGACCAGCGGATTGAGGAGGAGCGCGAGGCCGAAGACCGTATAGACGGCCGCGAGAAGTATCTCTAACCGCCTTCCCTTCCACTCCCTCGCCCCGAACCCAGTCGCGGTGAGAACCGTCCCACCGATCAGTAACAGCACGCCGAACAGCAACGAGACGGCGATGGTCGCCGCGAACGGGAGCACGATGAGGACGCTCCCAAGTCCGACGAGTACCTGTTCGGCACCGACCACGGCGACGATACTCAGGATAACCAATAGCACCCCGACACTCAGGAAGAGTCGCCAGTTTTCCGTCGCCGTGTTCGGTACTCGTTCCCGCGAATGCTCTTCCGGTCGAACGTCGTGACTCATGTTCCCCCTCCGTTGAGTCCTACGCCGGGGAACAGCATAAACGAATAGTCGGCCGGAACGAACCCCTCTGGAACGGACGCGACGTCGACTGGAAGCGACGAACAGATAGAGACCACCGAGGACGAACAACGCACCCACGAGCAGGAAGAAGACTCCCGTGTAGTCGGTCAGTTTCCCCGCGAAGAGGCGAATGAGGGCGATACCGAAGATGAACGACGCGAACCCCGTTCTGATGTACGAGAGGATCGTTCGGGTCCACGCGAGACGCGTCGTTCGGTCGCCGGAAATTCCGCCCCGCCCGTCGGTCACGTCGATCGAGTCGTTCGACGTGGGGTCGAAGTCGACTCGACGCCGCAAACCCCTGTTCCCGTTCATCGATGGTTACGGTACTGTCGCCGAGTCCTTACCGTTTCAGCGGTCCTGTCACCGTCGAGAGGGACGATTCCGCTATATCCTCGTCCGGCGTAAACAGACTTATGGCAACGAATTGGAGAGCGGTGGTGCTCGGGTTCATCGTCATGGTCGTTATCGGCACGTTCGGCGGGCTAGTCCTGCCGGTCGTCGGTACCATCGGCGGGGGCGTTATCGGGGGATTCATCGCCGGTTACATCGCGGGGAACGGAATCGGGAACGGAACGTGGAACGGGTTACTCGCGGGCGCGTTCGGCGGCATCGTCGGTGCGGTACTGCTCGCGTTCGGCGGCGCGCTCGTCGGGAGCCTTGCCGGCCCCGTGGGAAGCGTGTTCGCGGGAACAGGGGTGCTCCTCGTCGGTATCGTCGTCGCGCTCCTGTTCGCCATTCCGAGCGGTATCGCGGGAGCGCTCGGTGGTTGGTTGAAGGGTTCGCGGCAGAAGCGCGGCGTCAAGCCGCCTGAACCTGCGACCCGCTGAACCGATCACGACCGAATTTTCGACACGCGATACAGCGACCCGGTGAGAGTGAAAAACGTCTCGCCAGCGCGCTCTCGGTTTCGAACGGTGCTTTCCCACGCGTCAGCGACTTCTCGGCTCAGCACGTCGGCCGTATGGTCCCGCACTTCCGGCACCAGTCGCCCTGCGAAGGTTCCCGCCAAACTCGTGTTACAGATGGTGTACGGTTCGACGCGCTCGACCCGAAATCCCGCCTCGCGTAGCGGCGCGGTCATCGCCGATCCGAGACGCGGCCGTGTGCAGTGGCGCTTCCACGTTTCGTACACTCGCGCCGCGAGGTCCGGGTCGCCGACGCGCCAGACGAGCGTCTCCCAGTCGGTTACGTAGACGACCGCGGAAGCGCCGGGACGCAGTACCCGTTCGAGTTCCGCGAGAGCCTCCTCGAGTTCCTCGACGTAGCCGTACACCTGCACGGAAACCGCGGCATCGACGGCCTCGTCGGAAAGCGGGAGGGCCGTCGCCTTGCCTTCGACCAGTTCCACACCCTCGTCTTCGCCGCATCGCTCGTTCGCCAGCCCGAGCATCGCGGGGCTCCGTTCGACGCCGATTATGGACCGGACGTCGCACTCGGCGGCCAGTTCCGCGGGTTCGAACCCCGGACCCGGACCGAGGGAGAGGACGGTCTCGTCGGGGGCAGGGTCGTAGTGCTTCGCGCACGCGGCACCGGCGTTCGGCGGCCGCTGAGGTTCGGTAGATTTCCTCCTCACGACGGGCGGCTTTCGCATCGTACACCATCTCGTCCATACCGTGATGGCGTGTCCGCATGCGTGTAAACCCACGTGTACGTTCGATACGCACGGAGACAGTTCCTCTCGACGGGGACCAATACGGTCCCGACTCGTGGCGGAACTCCCTTACGCGCCGGACGAGTAGGCGAACGCGATGGTTCGGAACGTCGCGCCCGAGATGGCCGAGTTGGAACAGGAGGACTTCTATCTCCTCTCGGGCGTCGAGCAGGGAATGCGCTTTAGCGAATGGGTACAGAAGGAGAAGATTCCAAACTTCTCGCGGTTGACCGCGGAGGAAGTGGCGTATCGAATCGACCGCTGTCTCGACCGCGAACTCCTCCGACGCAAGACCATCCAGTACGAGGGCTACACGCTCACGTTCGAAGGGTACGACGCGCTCGCGCTTCGTGCGTTTTCCGAACGCGATACGATTCAGGGCGTCGGCTCACCGCTCGGCGTCGGCAAGGAAAGCGACGTGTACGAAGTGCAGTCGTTTCGCCCGATGGCGTTGAAGTACCACCGCGAGGGCTACACCAACTTCCGCGAGGTGATGAAAGAGCGCGATTACACGTCCGACCGCGAGCACGTCTCGTGGCTCTACACCGCTCGGAAAGCCGCCGAACGGGAGCACGATATCCTCGAAGCGCTGTACCCGGACGTGAGCGTTCCCCGTCCCATCGACCACAATCGCCACGCCATCGTGATGGAGAAGTTAGACGGCGTGGAACTCGCGCGCTCGAAGTTCGAGGACGAACAGGTCGTTCCCGTCCTCGATCTCGTGCTCCGCGAGGTCGGCGACGCGTACGAGGGCGGATACGTCCACGCCGACATGAGCGAGTACAACGTGTTCGTCAACAGCGACGGAATCACCATCTTCGACTGGCCGCAATCGATTCCGACCGACCACCAGAACGCGGCGGAGTTCCTCGAACGCGACGTTCGCAACATCGTGGGCTACTTCGAGCGGAAATACCCCCGTCTCGTCAGAGACGTAGACGTACCGGAAGTCGCGCGTGCAATCGCGGAAAACGAGTTCGAATCGGTCAGCAACTACGCGGACGACGGACCTTAGATGACGTAGGACACCACCGCCAAGATGAGGAACACGATTATCAACCACTTGGCGATGTCCATCGACATGCCAGCGACGCCACCCGCGCCGAGGACGCCAGCGACGATAGCGAGGACGGCGAACGCGATTGCGAGTTCGAGAATCGCCATTAGCGACTCACCCCGTCGACGCCGTATCTGTGTGCGAGATACATGCACGTTGATTTCCGGGCTAGTTACTTCCTCTCACGGGCTGAATTAGCAAGTATCGTATGTTATTTATGGCCGAAACGAGATTTTATCAGAGAAATCGAGGCTTCGTATAATAATTGTCTTGTTAAAACTGATTAAATAAATTGATTTTGTTTGGAGAAAATAGGATATGTATGGCACGAAACGATGTTGCCACATACCTCGAACAGCACCCACGAATGATCGGCGTTTTGTTTATGGCCAGTCTGCTACTGATGGAGGTCGTTCCCGTGGTCGCAGGCGGGACGGCAGAAGCGACGGGTGGTCCGTAGAGTTTTAATTAATAAAGTCAATCGGATTCCAATGGATTTGACCGTTGATAGTTGCTGGTTGTTGCTCTAGTTCTAAAAAATCTTCAAGATCTGCAACGATTACGTTTTCAAAAGAGGTATCGCTTGAAACGAGAGTTCTCGATGTGCGACCAAGTACATTTACAGTATATGTAGACCCAAATTGACATCGGGGATCGAGAAAAGTGTCGAATGTGAGATTATATTGATTATCTTCCTTCGACGTGATTGATATCCAACTCGGAATCCCACCATTAGATTGCACCAACGATCGACTCCCATTTCCGAGCGTAATGTATCGATAGCCAGATACGGATTCGCTTCGAGCAATCGACAGTGCTGTTCGTAACGGGAAGCCACTGTTCAGGAAAGCCGCAAAGGTTCGACCAACCCGTGTAGCCGTTTCATTGGCAACGTCGTCAAGCGTAACTACACCGCCCATACTTCCTTTCCCAATCAGTGCCATTCCCTGTTCATACGAAGAACAAGCGTTCAAAAAGAAGGCCTTGATACCAACGTCATCGAGTGTCTGAGCGTCCAAACTACCGTCCACACAGAGGAATCCGCTATCATCTACATGACCGATGTAGTGGAACAAATCTACGGGTGTCTCTAGTATCTCACGCAACTCGGCCACGGTTCGATTGTAGTCGATGGTTATGTCGTACTCGACCAGTTCACGAAACCCGTACAGTTCATCCACGATTTCGTCATTCATCTCGGCGTCGTTACAGACGACGTAAATGCTGATACTGGATTTGTTCGGTGCGGAGTAGTCAAATCGCCGTTTGAGGGTTTCGACCGTCAGTTTGTTCGCACCCAACGGATATCCGTCACCGACCCACGCGTGTTCGGTCGTCTCCACGGGGTCGGGTCGGACGATTTTCCCTGCGTCAGTTCGGTCACTTACCCCTCGAAGGAATTCCGCGTTTTCGAACTCCCGCTTTTGTTCCTGCGTGAATCCCGTTCGGTAGAAGTCGTCGAACATCTGTGGCTTCGAAATCGACTGTTCCGAGGACTGAAGCGGCGCAGAGCGAATCTGGGAGAGGTCGTACACGAGAAACGGCAGTACTGAAGCGTGTTTTTCCAGCGGCGTGACGTCAGTCGTCAGGGTCCACGTCGGGACGTACTCCGAAATCGCCTCGAACGGAATCGAGAGGTACGTCTCCAACTGCTCGGGAAGCGAACTGTGGTACACCTTCTCGAAGTCCATGTCGAGCCGCGGTTCGAGTTGCTTCCGTTCGTAGAGTTCTTCTTTGACGATTCCCTCTGTTCGGACCAGACAGTCGAGAAACGCGGTCTGGCGGAGGAGACGGTGGAGGGTCTCCTCGTACGTTCCGTCGCTTTCGAGGGAGTACTCGAACTCACCGGCGACCAGTTTCGGAGTCCCGCCGGTCGGAACCACCTCCGCACCGAGGTAGTAGGCCAGCGACGCCGCCGGAAAGACCTTCTCGTGCATCAGGGGCAGTTCGAGTCGAACGCCGGTGTCCGGCGGGTCGATGGACTCCGGGACGTGAAATTCGTCGCCCAGTTCCACCAGCGGCGGGTGGCCTCGGAGGGTCGGATGGGCGCGGTCGGGGGTCGTCATCTTGAGCGCCGACCCGAACGTCGAGAGCGCGCGCATCGTGTCCCGTACCGACCCGGTGACGGTGACGGTTCCTTCCGGCGCTTCGTGGTACGAGCGTGCGCCGATTCGAATCGGTGTCGGTCCGTCGAACGAGAGTCGTATCTCTGTCTCCGACTTTCGAATCGTGACCGCGGAAGAGAACGAGAGGTAGATGACTATCGGCGTCCCGTTGATCTGGAAGTATCGTGGTCCGGAATCGAGCGTTAGTTCGGAGTCGCTGTTCGGGGTGAAACTTCGGTCGAACTCACCATCCGCCGAATAGGCGAAAACGCTCGCCAGTATCGGGAGGACGATTTCGCCCGTCTCGATGGTTACGGCCGAATCGACCGGATAGTAGAACGAATCGGCGTCCGCTGGCGTCGGTTCGACGGCACGCGGCGTGTGCAACTCGAAGCGAACCGTTTCGATGGGGTCCCGGATCTCGATACCGGGTCTCGCCGCCAACGACTCGAACTGTGGGTCCACGATTTCGTGTGTTACAGACTCCGTATATTCATAGATCTACCCACGCGGTCGTCATGTCGAGGGACGGTACGTGCCACCGGTGGTCGGGGTGGTCACCGTTCCGTTGACGGAGTTCGATCCGCGCGTCGAACAGGGACGATAACTCCGCAACCGTTGCGTCGTCGTCCGGCACCGAAAAGTGGTAGTGCGCCATTCCACGCACGCCCTTGATGATGGCACAGATGGAACGGAGAAAACGCTTGAGTTCGAGAAGGTCCTGCTCGTCGACGAGGTAGTTCAGCGAATCGACACAGAGCCGAAGCTCCGCCGGGGCGACGCCGTCCGTCGCGTCGTCGTAGTATCCCGTGGCGGTCACTATCTCCTCGCGGAGTTCGTGAAGGCCGTTTTTCCCGTCCAACGGCGGAAGGGTTTCGCCGATGCTGGCGGCCGCCTGCGGAAGGGAACGGCGGCGGTTCCCGCGGTCGATGAGCCAGACGGAGGAGTCGTCGGGAGAAACGTCGACCGGGAAGTGTTCGTTCGCGGTGTTGATTCCCGCATCAGTGAGTGCAAGAACCCGCTTTCGGTCGTGTATATCGTCGCCGAAGAGGGTTCGTGACGCTCGATTCGTAACGCGTTGTGACACTTCACCGGTGACGAGGAGATTGCTTCCGTGCTGTCGGAGGCTTTCGAGGTGGTCCCGGAACACGTACACGTCCTCCTCGTCCCGGAATAACGACCGACAGTCATTCATCTTACATTGTATCCTTCGTAATTTTATAAAACATCTCTGATTTCGACGAACCAATACGAAGGCCTTAAACCCGCCAACCGGGAACGTTCGATAACTCGCTGGAAGACGGGCACCAGCGGGCACCTGCGACAGCAGGACGGAATGTGGCGTACGCGATTCGACCGAATCGCGAGGAGGCGGGCTACCGCCGAACGCGCTGAACCACCCAACGCCCGTGGTGATAGACCATGGCAAAAAGTTTCTACTCCCACATTCGAGACGCGTGGAAGGACCCGGACGACGGCAAACTCGCCGAACTCCAGTGGCAACGAAAACAGGACTGGCGAAAACAGGGCGCCATCGAGCGAATCGACCGCCCGACCCGACTCGACCGCGCCCGCTCGCTCGGCTACAAGGCCAAGCAGGGCGTCGTCGTGGCACGCGCGAGCGTCCGCAAAGGCGGCGCGCGCAAACAGCGACACAAGGCCGGACGCCGTTCCAAGCGTCAGGGTGTCAACCGCCTCGGACGGCGGAAGAACATCCAGCGCATCGCCGAGGAGCGCGTCAGCAAGAAGTACCCGAACCTTCGCGTCCTCAACTCCTACTGGGTCGGCGAGGACGGCAGCCAGAAGTGGCACGAAGTGATTCTGGTGGACCCCGAGCACCCCGCCATCCAGAACGACACGGACCTCAACTGGATCTGTGACGACTCGCACCGCGGCCGCGCCCACCGTGGCCTCACGAGTGCGGGACAGCGAAACCGCGGCCTCCAACAGCGCGGCAAGGGTACGGAACACACCCGACCGAGCAACTCCAGCGGCAAAGGCCGCGGCAAGTAACGCGTTCGCCGATTTCGATTTTTTGGTCGATAACTCCCCGAGAGACGTCAGTACGAGCGTTCCGTCACGAGGGAATCCGTATCGTCGAACACGGAAACCGTGTCCCCGTCGTCGTTCCAGACGCTTCGGGAGCGACCCCAGTTAAGGACGACTTCGTCGGTTCCGGTCCCCGTTCGAAGCGTGGCCGCTGTTCCGGGCGGGAGCGTGAATCCGTCCGGAAACCGGTACTCGTGTTCGGCCTCGTCCGTTACCCGCCAGCCGGTCAAATCGAGCGGCCGGTCGGTCGTGTTCTCCACGACGATGGATTCCGCCGTCGGCGAACCGGACCCGTCCTCGGAGCTCGGGTGTACCTCGGTAATCGAGAGCGGCGGTTCCGACGCGGAGTCCGGGGTGTGCGCGTCGAACAGGTCGAACGACGCGTTCAGTTCGGTCGTCGTCGGCAGGGACGGGTCGTCGTTCAAGTTGGCGGTTTCGTCCGCCACCCGGTCGTCGTTCAGCCTGAGGTCGGTCCCGATTTCGACGGCGAGCGCGTTCAATCGTGACCGCGCCTCGTCGGGCATGCCTTCGTCGGAATGCCCGACCAGAACGACCGCACCCCCGGATTCCGCAAAGGATGCGACCGCCTCCCGCTCCGCCGCCGTGAACGGTTCGGCGGGCGGCGTCACGAGGAGCGCCCGTCCGTTCAGCGCACCGTCCCCCGCCAACTCGTTCACCTGTCGTAGCCGGAGGTCCTGCCCTTCCAAATATCGCCCGTAGTAAGCGGTATCCTCGGCGGAAAGGGCGTACTCCGCGTTGAACTGCCCGTGTCCGCCGTCCATCAGGACTGCGCCCGACCGTTCGGTGAGCGAGGCGACCACATTGGTGAGGAAGGGGAAGTTTCCGTAGCGACTGGTGTCGGCCGGGAACCCCTCCGCCTGCTCGTACGTCTCGTCGATGAGCGGGCCGCCGACCAGCGCGACGGACGCCGATTCGTCGACGGCGACCAACGGAATCCGCTTCTCGTATGCGGTTCCGTCCCCTGGACGCTGCGTCGCGGTTTCGGCGGCGAAGACGGGAACCCTGTCCGATGAAACCGGCTCGCCGTCGGTTTCGATGCTCGCGGGGGTGGACACGAAGAGTTTCTCCACGGACCGGTCCCGAACTTCGGGAGCGGCGGCGACGTTGCTCTTCGTCCAGACGTGTCGGTGTCCTCTCCTCGCGGTGACTTCCAGTTTGGAGTACTCGTCGTGGTGTGTGAATCCGGAGTCGTAGACGCGAGCGAACCCTTCGGCGACGGCCTCGCGATTGTAGACCGTCTCCCGTTCGCCGGTGTCGTCGGCGTCGTACCGAACGTATCGCAGGAGCCGACCGTAGCTTCCCCTGTTCGGTTCGTTTTGGTCCGTCAGGAGGTCGACCGTCGCCCCGGCGAGTTCGTCCTTCGCGAACCGACTCGCCGCTTCTCCCCACCGGCCGAGATAGTTCAGTTCCTCGATTCCCTCCCACTCGGCGCGGCGCTCGGCATCGGCGTTGTCGGTCGTTTCCGGCGTGTCGATGCCGATGATTCGGACCGTTTCGGTGGTTCCGTCGTCGAACCGGACGTCTATCGTGTCGCCGTCGGTAACTTCGGCGACGGTGGCCGTCGTGGACATACGTTCCCCGATACGCACCGTAGCCGCATCATTCGTTCTTAGATTTTCTGATAAAATTTCAATTATCCTAAATAGCAATAAATATGTGAACCGAACGGCACCGAAAGACGGTCGGCCCGATTCGAAAAGAAACGGACTCGTTCGTGAACCCACACAAATGCTATCTGGCAGCGAGTAGTTAACGAGAAAAATGGGCGAATCGGAGGGGGAGGCGGGGAACCTGGCGGACCGAAAGCGAACCGAAGGGATGAATCGGCTCATGGGCTTCAGCGACGGCGTCTTCGCCATCGCCATCACGCTGTTGATACTCAACATCGAAGTTCCCAAGCCGACGGGAGCGGCGGCGGTGGCGGTGAGTCAAATCGTCGACGAGTGGCCCGACATCCTGAGCTACGTCATCAGCTTTCTCGTCATCGGCAACTACTGGATCGTCCACCACGACATCTTCGGGGACGTCGAGCGCTACGACGGAAAACTCCTCTGGCTGAACATCATCTATCTCATGTTCATCGCGTTCATCCCGTTTTCCACCTCGCTCATCGGCGACTTTCCGGGGGGCGTTCCCGTGATGATTTACGCCGGAACGCTCACGCTGACGAGCATCGCCCTCGCCGTTCTCTGGCGGTACGCGTGGGGAAGCGACCTGCTCGACGGGACGGTCGACCGCGATAACATGCGCGAAGTCACGTACGACATTCTCACCCCCGCCACCGTCTTCGCCGTGTCGATTCTAATAGCGCTCGTCAGTGCCCAGTGGGCGATGTACTCGTGGTTGCTCCTCTTCGTCGCCGACCCGATCCGGGAGCGGTTGATCGGATGATCTCCAAGATCGCATATTTTGGACGGTACAGGACGGTAAACGTCGGAAACTCGGATCGAGACGGGAAACGTATAAACTGCAAAATGCGATATCAAATGGCGGTACATACCACCCGACCATCCGACTTCTGATAACTCACCACGCTCGCACGGATGTGCAACCGCTGTGCTCGGTCTCTCCGAGACAACCGAACCCGTCGGCGTATCTCATCGGATATCGCACTGAAGCCGGACGTGGGGTCGTAGAGACCGCTATCGTCGAAAAACGGACGGACCGGACTACTCCTCTCGCTCGCCGACCTTCACCAACTGCTTGCCGATGTTTTCGCCTTCGAACAGGCCGAGGAAGGCGTCCGGTGCGTTCTCCAATCCCTCGGTGACGGTTTCGCGGTACCGGATCTTGTCCTCGGAAATCCACTTACCGAGTTGCTTCGCACCCTGTTCGAAGCGCGGGGCGAAGTCGCCGACGAGGAGACCCTCCACGGTCGCACGCGTCTCGATGAGTTTGCCGAGTTTGCGCGGACCGGTCGGTACGGACTCGGCGTTGTAGAGCGCGATTTGACCGCAGACGGCGACGCGAGCGTCGACGTTGAGTTTGGAGAAGACAGCGTCCGTGATCTCGCCGCCGACGTTGTCGAAGTAACGGTCCACGCCCTCGGGCGCGGCGTCGTCGAGCGCCTGCCCGTAGTCGTCCACGTCCTTGTAGTTGATTCCGATGTCGAACCCGAGTTCGTCTTCGAGGAATGAGACCTTCTCGTCGGACCCGGCGAAACCGACGACTTTGGCACCCGTGAGCTTCGAAATCTGGCCGACGACGGAGCCGACGGCACCGGCCGCGCCGGTGACGACGACCGTATCGTCCGCGCGGGGTTGGAGGACTTCGCGGGTGCCGAAGAAGCCGGTCAATCCCGGCATACCGAGGACGCCCAGCGAGGTGGAGATGGGAGCGAGGTCCGGGTCAACTTCTTGGAGTTCCGGTCCGAGGGCGGTGACGTAGTCGGCCCATTCGAGGTTACCGGTCACGATGTCGCCCGCCTCGAATTCAGTGCCGTTGGATTCGACGACTTCGCCGACGACGCCGCCTTCGAGTGGGTCGCCGACCGCCCACGGATCGGCGTAGGACTCCCGGGCGTCCATCCGACCGCGCATGTACGGGTCCACGGAGAGGTACAACGTGCGGACGAGCGCCTCGCCCGGCCCCGGTTCCGGGACGTCCCCTTCGACCAGTTCGAAGGTGTCTCGGTCGGGCGTTCCGCTCGGGCGCTTCGACAGCAGGAATTTTCGATTCGTCGCCATACTGAGCGATAGTTGGTTCACGGATAAGGGGCCTGTGGCGGAAGCCGCCTTTGCCGCTTACGGGAGGACGACGACTAGGGGAGGACAGCAAGCGACGCGACGACGACGAGGTGGAAGGTGACGTGACCGGCCATCGCCGATTCGATGCTGTTTTGCCAGTAGAGCCATCCCAAACCGACGCCAACGAGCGCGTTGAGAAAAACGACCTGAACGACCAGCGCGGGCGTTACCGCGGCGGTGGCCGCGAGCACGGGAAGATGACCGGCACCGAACGCCACCGCGGAGACGGCGATTGCGGCCCACATGACGCCGGAGGAGGGACGGTCCCCGCCGGTGAGCTTCCAGAGGACCCACGCGACGAACGTCATGAAGCCGTACCGGACGAGCAACTCCTCGGTGATACCGCCGTAGAGGAATTTGGTCAGGAGTCCCACCGCTACCGAGTAGACGGTTGCGTCGTTCGCAGCGACCGCGAGGAGTGACGACAGTCCGGGAACGAACGCCGCGAACGCGCCGTCGAGGACGAGGACGGCGAGAGCGAGAACGACGCCGACACCGACCGATGCGGGTAGCTCCTCGGCGAACAGCACCGGCGGTTGCGTCGTTCCGACGACCCGGTAGAGGACGTGCGAATGGAGTCGCACGCAGGGAATGAGGGCGGTACCGACGAGACAGGCGAGTGCGAGGAGGACGAGCGGTTGCGCGACGGCGAGCAGAAAGAGGAGATGGGTCGGCACGTCGGCGACCTGCGGAAGGCTGTGCAGGTCGTCGAGCGACGACGCGCCGACGAACAGGACGCCGGGAATCCCGAGCGCGAACATCAGGGCGGCCCCTTCGACGAACGAGCGCGGTCGTAGTCGGTCCCTCGTCGAACCGCGGTGACTCATATGACCCGGACCGTACCCGAGGACCAAAAAGGTTCGAGTGACGGTTCGGGTTCCGGTGGAACCACGGATTTATAGCCGGATGTGCCCACTGGAAACCATGGGCGGCCTTTCGCTCGACGCGACGCAACTCGACCGCTACTCCCGGCACATCATCATGGACGAGGTGGGCGCGGAGGGCCAACAGGCGCTCCTCGACGCCCGCGTCCTCGTGATCGGTGCCGGCGGCCTCGGCGCACCGGCCATCGAATACCTCGCGGCGGCGGGCGTCGGCACCATCGGAATCGCCGACGACGACGCCGTGGAGCGGAGCAACCTCCAGCGACAGGTGATTCACAGTGACGGCGACGTTTCGCGTCCGAAAGTCGAGAGCGCCGCCGGCTTCGTTCGGGACCTCAACCCCGACATCGCCGTCGAGACCTACGAGGTCCGTGTCGAACCCGACAACGCGGAGTCGCTCATCGCGGACTACGATTTCGTCGTGGACGCGAGCGACAACTTCCGAACCCGGTACCTCGTCAACGACGTGTGTACCCTCACCGACACGCCGTTCTCCCACGGCGCGATTTACAAGTTCGAGGGACAGGTCACGACGTTCACGGCCGACGGGCCGTGTTACCGCTGTCTGTTCCCCGAAGCGCCGCCGGAGGGAATGGTCGCCGACTGTGCGACGACGGGCGTCCTCGGCGTCCTCCCCGGAACCGTCGGCTGTATTCAGGCCACGGAAACGGTCAAATCGCTCACGGGAATCGGCGAGGTGCTGGAGGGCCGAATGCTGTTCTACGACGCGATGGACATGAGCTTCGAGGAAGTTCAGTATCGCAACAACCCCGAATGTCCCGTCTGCGGTTCGGACCCCATCGACTCCATCGAGGACGTGGAGTACACCGAATCGTCGTGTGCAGTGCGGGCCGACTGACCGTATTTTTCGACAGTGCTAAACACCGACAAACACGGTTCTTATGCCATGAGAACCGCAATATAGGTTTATCTCATATCCCGACGTCTCTACAATCGTAGGTGAATGCAATGGCAACTAAGCAACTCAACACTGGAGCAAACACGTTCGAAAGCAAAATCGGCGGCCTAACCGTTCGCGGACAGGCACACAGCCTGAGCGCGTGGTTCGTGTTGGCGCTCCGTCTCATGATGGGCTACGCGTTCCTCGCCGCCGGGTGGGCGAAGATCGCGGCGGCCGAACCGTTCGACGCGGCGGGCTACCTGACGAACGCGGTTCCCGCGGCGAGCCCGATGGTCGGCGTGTTTCACTGGATGGGCACCACTCCCTGGTTCGTGGACGTCGTGAACGTCGCCGTCCCGTGGGGTGAACTGTTCATCGGCCTCGCGCTCCTCGTCGGCGCCTTCGTTCGCCTCGCGGCGTTCTTCGGCGCGTTCATGATGGCCATGTTCTACTTCGGCAACTGGACGGTCGAACACGGCGTCATCAACGGCGACTTCGCGTACATGCTCGTCTTCCTCGCTGTCGCGGCGTTCGGCGCGGGGTACATCCTCGGCTTGGACACACTCATCGCGCGCTACGAGGTCGGCGGCGAGGCACTGGTCGAGCGCTACCCCGCCCTGCAGTACATCCTCGGCTGAGCACGCTTTTTTCGCGGTGGACGGCGACAGTAGTACCATGAAATCGGGGGACGTGGAACGCTGGCGAAATAACTGGCAGGACGAGGTGGACGGCGCGGCGCTCTATCGCGCGATGGCCGAGTCGGAATCGAACCCGGAACTCGCGGAGTTGTACCGAAATCTGGCCGAGACGGAGGGAGAACACGCGGATTTTTGGGCGGCGAAGCTGGACGACGCGGACGAACCGGTCGGGTTGCCCGCCCCGAGCCGTCGTGTGCGAACCCTCGCGTGGCTCGCGCGGCGGTTCGGCGCGAACTTCGTCTTTCCCGCGGTTCGCGGAAGCGAAATCGACGGGAGCGTGGAGTATCACCGCCAGCCCGATGCGGACTCCTCGCTCGTGGACGACGAGCGCTCACACGCACGTCTCCTCGCGAATTTGGACACGTCGAGCGGCGTGGAGGGCGGGACGCTGGCGCGACTGGAAGGCAGACACCGCGCGACCAGCGGGAACGCGCTCCGGGCCGCCGTCCTCGGCGCGAACGACGGTCTCGTCTCGAACCTGAGTCTGGTGATGGGCGTCGCGGGCGCGGCGCTGGCCCCGACCTCGATTCTCATCACGGGACTCGCCGGACTGCTGGCGGGTGCTGGCTCCATGGCGATGGGCGAGTGGCTCTCGGTCACGAGTTCGCGGGAACTGTACCAGCGCCAAATCGGCGTCGAAGCCGAGGAACTCGCGGAAGTGCCCGAGGAGGAGGAAACCGAACTGGCGCTCATCTACCGGGCGAAGGGTCTGTCGCGGGAACAGGCGGACGAACTCGCCGCCCAAATCGTCTCGGACCGGGAGACCGCGCTCGACACGCTGGCGCGGGAGGAACTGGGCATCGATCCGGAAGGTCTCGGCGGGTCGGCGTGGGAGGCGGCGGGGTCGTCGTTCGTCCTGTTCGCGCTGGGCGCGATCGTTCCGGTTGCCCCGTTCGCCGTCTTTTCGGGCCTCACCGCGGTCGGGGTGAGCCTGCTCGCGAGCGCGCTCGCGCTGTTCGCCATCGGCGCGGGTATCACGCTCCTCACCGGACGGAGCGTCTTGTACTCCGGCGGTCGTCAGGTCCTCATCGGACTCGCGGCGGCGGCCTTGACGTTCGGCGTGGGGCGACTCATCGGCGTGACGATTGCGGGCTGAGTTTCGAGGGACGATGCGGCAGGTCGACCTTCGACGGAAATCCGTGAGTACATGCCGATGCAACAGAGATGGGCACATATGGACTCGAACGTGGGGCGGTGGAGCGGTCGAGCGCTCGTCGCGGTGGCGGCGCTCGGGGCGCTCCCGGTGGTTTCCGCGCACGGCGGGAGTCATCCGCAGCCGTATCCGCAATGGCTCGCGCTGGTCGTTATGGCCGTCGGTATCGCCATCGTCGGCGGGAGCGTCCTCCTCGGGCGCACCGTGTGGGAGCACCGCCGAAGCAGAACCCTCTACGGCGTCTACCTCGGCCTGTTCGTCGCCGCCGCGGGTGCGGTCGGTCTGGTACAGCTTTCGCCGGTGCAGACGCTTCGGGCGTCGCAGGAACCGATCGCGAGACAGTGGTACCAACCGCTGACGCTGGCGCTCGGGACGATGATAGCCGTCGGAAGCCTCGTCGCAGGCCGTCTGCGATTCCCCGAGCGCCCGCGCTACGCCGGACTCGGGATGGCCCTCGGCACGTGGGTCGCCTACCCGACGGTGATGTCGTCCGTCGGCGCGGCGACGAATCCGGTGGGGTACGCCCTCGTCCTCGGACTCCCGGTCGGCGTCGGCTACATCCTCTGGCGGGACGCGCGCGAACCGTTATCGCGGGTTTTCAGCAATGGCAAGGCCCGGTGGTTCGGCGTCGGAACGGGCGTCCTCGCGTCGCTGTTCTTCGCCTTCTCGATGGGCATGGTGACGTTCGTCCCCGAACACGGAATCGGCATCCCGAAGGGGTCGTTCGTGACGACGGCGCAGGTCGCAAACCCGCTCGTCTACTGGACCGCCGTGGAGTTCGGCTTCCCGTCGGTTCCGATCTCCGGGGTGTTCTCGACCGGACTGCTGATTCAGATCGGACTCGTCGGCGTCCTCGTCGGCTTGAACGGCGGAATAATCGCCAACCAGTGGCTCGGCGATGCGAGGACCGGGTCCACCGGCGCGGCCTCGGGAACGGCGGCCGTCGCGGCCCCGAACGCCTGCTGTTGCTGTGGTCCGGTCATCTCCGAACTCGCCGTCGTGTCGGTGGGACCGTCGGCCGCGGCACCGCTCTACTGGCTGTTCGTGGACCTCGCGTCGCCGGTCGGCGCGCTCTTTTTCGTCGTCAGCGTCGGCCTGCTGGTCGGCAACCTCGCGCTGTTCGGCATCAGGAACGAGTGAGCGGAACTCGGTGACTCACTTTCTACGGTCGTACTCCCAGTCGTCGCGGAGCGCCCGCCACACGGACGTTCGCACGGACGGAATGGACAGCAAGCGGGCGGCGAGCGACGGACAGGTGAGCAGACGGCGCAGCGCTCGGGTGGGATGTCGGTCGATGTCCTCGATGTCGATGCCGGACGCGGCGTCGAGCAGGTCCGCCAGCAGGTCTGTTCGGCCCTCGTCCAAAACGGTCGTGACGAGCGATGCGAGGAGGTATTCGGCCCGCATACCGCGATGGAGCCTATCGGGGTAGGCGTTCAGTTCCCCCGCCGCGGCGCAGTTTCCGAGCAGGGACGCGGAGTGAATCGCCTGCGAGATTCCCTTTCCCGTGAACCGGTTCGCGATGCCAGCGGCGTCGCCCACGCGGACAGCGTTGTTCTCCGGGCGGTAGACCCGTTCCGGGTCCAAACTCGGCCCGCGCGGAATGATGGCGACGTTCGTCTCGCTTCGCTCCGGTTTCGGCCAGTCGTTCCGCTCGCACGCGGCGTTGAAGGCGGCGAAGTAGTCGTCGGGGACGTCGCCCTCGTGCCATCCGACGCCGACGTTGGCTCGCGTTTCGCTCTTCGGGAACAGCCACTCGTAGCCGAGGTAGCCCTCGAAAACGATGCGCGAGTGCGGGTAGAGTGCGGAAAAGTCTCCCGTCACGTCCGCGTTGAGCGCGACCATCCGCCCGGAGTATTCGTCCGTCGTCCCGCGGACCTTGCTCGTGAGCGATGGTTGGCCCGTGGCGTCCACCAACAGGTCGTACTCGCCCGCGAGGCGGCGAAATTCCGCCTTGCTCACGCCGTGTTCCTCGCGGATGTCGACGTCCCGGTCGGCGAGCCACGCCGCCCACCGCCGTTCGACCACGTTTCGGTCGGTGATGTAGGCGTCCGCCGCCGGAAACGTTCCGCTTCCGATGACGTTCTCGTCGCCACGAACTGCGACGTGGAACGACGGCACGCGGTTCAGAAAGCCGTTCTCCGCGGTCTTCTTCAGTGGGATTTCCGAGGCCGACGTCATCGCCTCGCCGCAGTTAACCCGTTTCTCGTCGTATCGCTGCCGCTCGTAGAGCGTCACGTCGTCGCCGAGTCGGTGAAAAGCGGTGGCGGCCGCGAGACCGCCGACCGCACCGCCAATGACAGCAATTCGTCTCCGACTTCGCATGTCGTCCTCGGTACGGTTCGGGACGCAAAAAAACCTACTCAGCCAACAAACTGTCCACGAGTCTGGTGAAGCGGTCCACCATCCGTTCGGGGAACGACGGCGTCACGGCCGCCAGCAGATGGGCCGTCTCCTCGGGTCGGGTCGGCGCGAGCGTCACCCGGTTTCGAACGTCGTGGCGCTTCTCCACGAGGTCCTGCTCTTCGAGGTGCGAGACGTGCCATTCGAGCGTGCTCCGGGCGATGCCGAGGTCGTCGGCCAGCGTCGCGGGACGCGCGGTGTCGCGTTCCAACAGCGTGACGAGCACGTCGCGGGCGGTTTCCCGGCGGAGCAAGGCGAGTGCCGCCCGCTCCCACTCGTCGTACTCGGGAGCGTAGTAGTGGGTCTTCCCGTAGAGTTGCTCGCTGACGAGTCGCCCTTCGGCCAGCAACTCTCGCATGTGATACTGTATCTGTCCCGGAGCGATGTCCGACTCCCGGACGAGGTCGTTGAAGTGAATCCCCGGACGGGAGTCCACACATCGCGCGATTCGTGTTCGTGTTTCCGTCATCGTCGTTCGGTCGTCATGGTTGGTTATCGCGTTTCGACGCTTCGTGCGTAGTACACCGCACCCACGAGGAGGGCGATTACCACGATGTCGAGGCCGTGTTCGTACAGGTGGTGCGTGTTCGCGGAGAGGTAGTTCGCCGCCGTCATCCCGCCGACGAACTCGCGGCCGGCGAGCGCCGCGAACGCGAGCGCGACCAGCAGATAGGGAAGCGTCCGCCGCTGTCGAAACGCCGCGAGCGCCAGCAGAAACACCGCCGCGGACCCGAGCGCCGCTACTGCCAACACGACGTGGAGCGCCAAACTCCCCTCGGAAGCGACGGCGTGGAGCGGGTACAGCGCGGGAGCCATCTGACGTGGCGTTAGTGCCGGACGTACCTGAGGCGTTCGGTTCGGACGGACAAGGGGCAACGGCTTCCGGGGACATCCGGTTTTACCGTCTCAGCACACAAGCAACGGACATGAGCCATCCCGAAGCGACCGACCGACTCGTCGTGTACTCCGATTACGTTTGCCCGTTTTGCTACCTCGGGCGGCAGTCACTGAAGCAATATCGGGAGACACGCGAGGAACCGCTCGCCCTCGACTGGCACCCGTTCGACCTTCGGAGCGGGAAGCGCAACGCGGACGGGTCAATCGACCGGAGCGCGGACGACGGGAAGGACGACTCCTACTACGAACAGGCGCGGGAGAACGTCCGACGGCTACGGGAAAAGTACGGCGTCGAGATGGCCCAAGAGATAGCGACCGACGTGGATTCGCTCCCCGCGCAAGTCGCCTCCTACTACGTCAAATCCGAGCACCCCGACCGATGGCTCGACTTCGACGAAGCGATTTTCGAGGCGCTGTGGCGGGACGGGCGGGACATCGGGGACGACGACGTTCTCGCCGAACTCGCGGCGGAGAACGGACTCGGCTCCGAGGAGATACGGGCCGCAGTCGAGGACGACGCCCTGCACGAGGAATTAGGGGAGCGGTTCGCCGAGGCACAACGGCACGGCGTGACCGGCGTTCCGACGTTCACGTACGACGGCTACGCCGCCCGCGGTGCGGTCCCGCCGGAACAACTCGAACGACTCGTGGAAGGCGGACAGTAACGCGTTCGAAACCGAATACAGTGGTTTTACCACCGACCGTCGACGCCGTGAAAGATAGATGGCAGGACGGTTCGCACTCGACATCGAGACGGTGAGTCCGACGCTCGAACACTACGAGACGCCGCCGGATTTCGACGACCCGGCGTATTTCGAACTCCTCGCGGTCGCGCTCGGCTACGAATCGCCGGACGGAGACAGGGAGACCGAAATGTTGTTCCGGCGGGACGACACCCCGACCGACGAACTCGACTTAGTGGCACGGACGCTCGATTGGCTTGCAGAGCGACGCGGGGACGAGTACGTCACCTACGGCGGCGAGACGTTCGACGTTCCCCAATTCATCGGCCGAACGAGGGCGGTCGCGGACGGTTCAGTGCGGGACGGTCTCGTCGACCGACTCCGAACCAGACTCGAAATTGACCTCATGCACGTCGATTTACGGCGGTCGGCGTGGGACGCGTTCGGCGACTACACGCGACTCGAAGCGGCCTGCCGAAACGTCGGGATACGGCCCGAGGACACCGACTGGAAGGAGTACGACCACGGCATCGACCTCGACGCGCTCCGTCCCGAGAAGTTTCGGGGCTTCGGGAAGGTCATCAACAAGGACGTTCCGGTGTTCGGCGAACGGTACATCGCGCTCGCGGCCGCCGGTGCGACCGAGACGCTGACGTTCCGGTCGTTGCACGAACTGCTGGACCACTACGGGCGGGAGGACATCGTCCATCTGTTCGACCTCGCCGACGCTCGGCCGTTTGGGGAATCGAACAGTTTTTAGCGACGGTGCGCCCAAACGACGGCATAGTGAACGCGTACCAATGATCCTCGTCATCGACAACTACGACTCGTTCGCCTACAACCTCGTCCAGTACCTCGGCGAGTTCGCCGACGAAGTGGCCGTGCGGCGGAACGACGCCGTCGACGTGGCGGGGATCCGCGACCTCGACCCAGACGGCATCGTCGTCTCGCCGGGACCGGGGACGCCCGCCGAAGTGGGCGTCTCGATGGACGTGTTCGCGGAGACGACGTATCCCGCCCTCGGCGTCTGTCTCGGTCATCAGGCGCTCTGTGCGGCCCACGGCGCGCCGGTCGTCCACGCTCCGGAGGTCATCCACGGGAAACCGTCGACGGTGACACACGACGGGGAAGGCGTGTTCGCCGGACTCCCCGACGAGTTCGAGGTCGGCCGCTATCACTCGTTAGCGGTCGAACGTACGGACCTCCCGGACGTACTGGCCGAGACGGCCCGAACCGCGGACGACCGCCGGACGCTGATGGGGGTTCGCCACGCGACCGTACCGCACGTCGGCGTGCAGTTCCACCCCGAGAGCATCCTGACCGACGAGGGGAAGCACCTCGTTCGAAACTTCTGCGACCTGTGCTACGGGAGGGAGGGACCGTGCACTACCACGTGAACGGCGACATTGTACCCGAATCCGAGGCGACCGTGAGCGTCCGTGACCGGGGGTTCATGTACGGCGACGCGGCGTTCGAAACGATCCGCGCCTACGGCGGGACGCCCTTCGAGTGGGACGCCCACGCGGACCGCCTGCGTGCCACCTGCGACGCGCTTTCGCTCGATCACGGCATCGTCGACGACGAGCTCCGTCGGCGTGTCCGCCGGACGCTCGACGCGAACGACCTCCGAGAGGCGTACGTCAAACTCTCGATTTCGCGCGGCGTCCAACCCGGAAAGCTCACGCCCGGTCCGACGACGAATCCCACCGTCGTCGTCATCGTCTCCGAACTGCCGCGCGGCGGAATCGCTGGCGAATCCGTCTGGAACGGCCCCGCAACCGTCGACGTGGTGGAGACGCGGCGCGTCCCCGACGCCGCGCTTCCGGCACGCGCGAAGACGCACAACTACCTGAACGGCATCCTCGCCCGCCTCGAAACCGACGCCGACGAGGCAATCATGCTCGATTCGTCGGGGGCCGTCACCGAGGGCGCAACGAGCAACCTGTTTTTCGTCCGCGACGGCACGCTTCACACGCCCTCGCTCTCGGGACCCGTCCTCCCCGGAATCACGCGCGACGTCGTCCTCTCGCTCGCCGAGGCGGAAGGGATTCCGACCGAAACGGGACGGTACGAACCGGACGATGTGCTGTGCGCCGACGAGGCGTTCCTGACGAACACGACGTGGGAGGTGCGCCCGCTCGCCCGAATCGGCGCGACCGAAATCGGCGAGGGGGACGAAACCGCCGAACTCGGTGGCGGGGACGTGACCGCACAACTCGCCGACGCGTTCGACTCGCTGGTGGAGACGCGCCACTACGCCGGAAATCGAGACTGACGCCCGGTTTGAAAAGGCTCAAACGCCTCCGCTGGCTACGTGAACGCGATGGACGAGAACCGACGAATCGCCGCCGTCGAGGAGATCCCCGACGACACGACGTTCCTGTTCACGATTCGGAACGGCTTCGACGAAGAGGAGGCCGTGCTGGTCGAGAACGACGGCGATGTACAGGCGTGGAAGAACTACTGCCAGCACTGGACCGACGTGCGCCTCGACAAGGGCGACGGTGCGAGCATGCGCGACGGCGAACTCGTCTGCGGCAAGCACGGCGCGCTGTTCGAGGCCGATTCCGGCGTCTGTACCTACGGCCCGTGTGAGGACGCGGTTCTCGACGAAGTGGTCGTGACCGTCGAGGACGGCGCGGTGTTCCTCGCCGACCCGGAATATGAGTTCGTCCAGCAGGGGTCGTCCATCGAGTACGATCTCTCCTCGAACCGCTCGCTCGGGTTCTGACGGACGGCGGGGAAATCGATTCTTACCCGTCTCTATTCCGCCTCACGAATCACGAACGTCGGTTCGTCCACCGCTTCGCTCTTGCACTCCGGACATCGTGACGGTCTGTTCGCCGGGTTGTCGAACCGATGGAAGCCACAGTCCCGACACTCGGGCGGAGCGACTAACAACTGCTCGCCGTTCGATTCGACCGAACGGGCAACGTGTCGGACGTGTCGCACCGCCGCACCGGCCGTGATTTCGAACTCCGTCGCGAGGGTGCTCGGGGACGCCGGTTCGCTTCGGAGGAACGTCGCAATCCGCTCGCGCGTCGTCTCGTCGTCGCGCATACTCCTCGTTCGTTGTCAGGGTTCAAATTTGTAGCGCGAAATTTCGGACAACATAAACTGTTTTCCGGTCGGGGTTCATGAGGTAATTTGCGATGGGGGAGCGATCGACCACCGGCGAATCGGCTGGGACGGAGATGACGAGAGATCACACGGTTCTCTTCGTCGAACACGAGACGGATATCGCGCGGGTCCTCGACGGTTACGAGGACCTGACGGTGCACGTCGAACCGTCCATGAGCGAATGCCTCTCCCGTCTCTCCAACGAAGCGATAGACTGCATCGTCAGCAACTACGACCTGCCGAATTCGACGGGGTTAGATCTCCTCGATTCCGTACGCGAGGAGCATCCGAACCTCCCGTTCGTCGTGTTCACGGGGGAAGGGAACGAGCGAATCGCCAGCGACGCCATCGACCGCGGCGTGAGCGATTACGTCCCCGAAACGGCCATCGAGGACGCCGCCGACCTCCGAGAGCGAATCGTGAGGGCTATTCGAACCCACCTCCGCGGGCGCGGCGAGAGCCGAATCGATACGCTGATGAGCGCGTTCCCGGACGTCGCGTTCCTCTTCGACGAGGACGGTCGTTATCGGGAACTCCTCGTCGGCCCTAACTCCGAAAACCTCGCCATTACCGCACCGCCCGACCTCGTCGGGCGGCGGATTCACGACGTGTTTCCGGCGGACACCGCGGACACGTTTTTAGCGCATATCCACCGGACCTTGGAGAGCGGTCGCGTCGAAACGATGGAGTATCCGATGACCGTCGAGAGCGGGCGGCGATGGTACGAAGCGCGTTCGACGCCGCTCGGCCAGGAGATAGACGGAAAGGACGTCGTCGTATGGGTCGCCCGCGACATCACCGACCGACGAGAGCGAGAACGGACGCTGACCCACCAGCACGAGGAACTGGAGACTTTGAACCGGATTCACTGGGTGATCCAGGAGGTCATCCACGAACTCGTTCACGCCGCGACCCGCGACGACATCGAACAGTTGGTATGCGAGCGGTTGGTCGAATCCGGGCTGTACGAACTCGCGTGGACCGACGAGAGCGAGGTCAGTCGCGGGGGCGTGACGCCGCGAACCCGTGCCGGCGGTATCGACGGCTATCTCGATACCCTCGTCGAGTTCGGCGAGGATGTCGGCGACGACCCCGCGAGCAGGGCGATGCGAACCGACGAGCTACAGGTAATCCAGGACGTTCGAAATACGCCGATGCTCCCCGAACCGATCAGAGCCGAAGCGATCGCCCGCGACATCGAGTCGGGCATCTCCATCCCGCTCTCGTACGGCAACACGATGTACGGGTCGCTGTCGCTCGTTTCGACCCGCTCGGGCGTCCTCGGCGAACGGGCACAGGCCGCCCTCGAAACCCTCGGGGACACCATCGGGTTCGCCATCAACGCCGCGCGGAACAAGAAGATACTGTTGTCCGACAGCACCGTCGAACTGGAGTTCCACGTGAGCGGGTCACGGGACGCGGTTATGGCCGCATCCCGCGAACTCGACTGCACGTGTCACCTCCTCGGATTGGTTCCGGCCGCGGAGGGCCAACTTCTCCACTACATCCGCGTAGAGGACGCTCCCACCGACCGTCTCGAAACGATGCTGTCCGAGTCGGATGACGTGGCGGAGTGCCGATTCATCGATACGGAAGAGACCGGTGCCGTCATCGAAATCCGCATGACCGAATCGACGCCCAAGCGGCTGGTCGAAGCCGGTGCGGCCGTCCAGTCCGCGACGGCGAATCGAGGGGAGGTGTCCATCGTCGCCGAAATCCCGCGCGAGACCGACGTTCGGACCGTCGTCGATACGTTTCAGTCGACGTACCCGTCCGCGGAACTGGTCGGGAAACGCACCATCGACCGCCCGATTCAAACCGCACAGGAGTTCCGCCAGTCGTTGACCGACCGTCTCACCGACCGACAGGAGACGGCGCTTCGAACCGCCTACTTCGCGGGCTACTACGACTGGCCGCGCGGAAGCACCGCCGAGGACGTTGCCGGCGCGCTCGACATCGCCTCGGCGACCCTCCACTACCACCTTCGAAAGGCACAGCACGGACTGCTCGCCGCGTTGTTCGACGAGACGAGTACCGACGACACCTGACCGATTACCCGACAGTATTTCCCGCAGAACGGTCACGCAATGAAAAAGGACTTAGGGGGGCGCGGTGACGATGTGGCTATGAAAGCCGTCGTCCTCGCGGGCGGATACGCGACGCGCCTGTGGCCGATTACGAAACAGCGCCCGAAGATGTTTCTCCCCATCGGTGAAACCACGGTCATCGACCGTATTTTCGCCGACTTGGAAGCCGACGAGCGCGTCGACACCGTCTATGTGAGCACGAACGAACGATTCGCGGACGATTTCCGTGACCACCTCGCGGAAAGCGAGTTCGAAAAACCACAACTGAGCGTCGAAGACACCTCCGAGGAGGACGAGAAGTTCGGCGTGGTCGGCGCGCTCGCGCAACTCGTCGAGCGCGAGGAGGTCGACGACGACCTCGTCGTCATCGCCGGCGACAACCTCATCAGCTTCGACGTGGACGATTTCGTCGACTTCTTCGAGGAGAAAGGTTCGTCCTGTCTCGCCGCGTACGACGTGGGAAGCAAGGAACTCGCAAAAGCCTACGGTCTCGTCGAACTCGACGGCGACCGAGTCGTCGAGTTTCAGGAAAAGCCGGAGGACCCCAACTCGACGCTGGTCTCCATCGCCTGCTATGCGTTCACAGAGGAGACGTTGCCGCTGCTGGAACAGTATCTCGAAGACGGCAACAATCCCGACGAACCGGGGTGGTTCCTCCAGTGGTTACAGTCCCGCAAACCAGTGTACGCTTACGTCTTCGAGGAGGCGTGGTTCGACATCGGAACCCCCGAGAGCTACCTCGAAGCCGTCGCGTGGTATCTCGGCGGTGACTCCCGTATCGCCGATAGCGCCACGCTGGAGAACACCACGATCGGCGAGAACGTCCACGTGATGGACGGCGCGGAAGTCACCGACGCCAATCTCGAAAGCGCCATCATCTTCCCCGAGGCGACGATTCGGGGCGGCGACGTGCGTGATTCCATCATCGACGAGGGAACTCACATCGAGAACATGAATTTGGCTGGCGCACTCATCGGCGCTCACACGCAGATAACGAGCGATTCGGACGAGTAGACCCACCCACCTTTCGTTCCCACCTTTTTTACGCTCGGATAACGCGAGAGCCTCCGGCTCTCGCGTACCACTCGCGCAAAAAATCTGGACCAAAAAATGCTGCTCGCTCACCATGTTCGTTCGCGGTAGAGCCGAGAGCATGACTCCGCACCACTACCTGCCAAGAGGCCAAACGACAGCCTACAACCGCGCCGTAGACATCACAACTCCAAACCACGACCGCAAACTGCGATCACGCGCCGAGCCAAGCGTCCGTAATCCGCACCCGTCCACGACTTCCATCCCATTCGGTGTCGTATTCGAGTTCGATGGGACGGTCCATATGCGGCGCGTCAGTGACCAAGGTTTCGAACTCGCCACCTTCTCCCAAGATGTGAACGCCGTACTCGTCGTTGAGGGCTTCCAGTTCGTCCAGCGCGTCGGCGTCCAGCGTCCGTCCGAGCCACGACTCGTCCAGCCCGTAGGCCGCGACCTGGACGATTCTGATTTCGAATCCGGCGTCAAGCATCGCGTTCGCGAGTTCGCGGGGGTCCTCCCGCCAGAGCGGCGCGAACAGGTCGATACCGAGGTCGTCACAGAGATCCTGAATGCGGTGCGTTTGGAACTCGCTTTCGACCGCACCGGCCGTGACGCCCGCGAGGTCGATATCGAGGTCGCGGAGGGCAACTTCCATGATTTCCGTCTCCTTGTCGCCCTGTTCGCCCGCGTCCTCGACGGATTCGGCGTCGAAGTCGCCCTCGACGTTCACGATCGGAATCCCGATGCTTTCCGCGGCGAGCGCCGCGAGTTCGGTCGCCGGAACGTGATACATGTACGAGTCGCCCGCCGGATGAACGGTGAGGAGTCGCTCGACGTTCAGTCCCTCTTCGAACGCGCGGTAGAGCGCCCACGAGGAGTCCTTACCGCCGGAAAAGAGGCTGACCCACGCCTGCTGGTTCATGGGGCAGTTTGCTAGTCGGGGGATAAATGCGCCTCGGTTACTCGACCAGTTCCTCGCTGATTGCCGTTCCGCTCACGTAGGACGTCACGCGAACGCCGACGAGGCTGACCAGAACGCCGAGGACGACGTACACCGCCAGTCGCATACTGGGGTCGAACGTGAGTTGCTGAACCGTCGTCTGACCGACCGTAATCTTGGGAATCACGACGGGCGGGATTTCGCCCGCCCGCTGGAGGAAGTAGGCCGAAAAACCACGGACGACGAGTCCGACGGCGAGGACCCCGAACGGGAGGTTGAGATACGAGTTTCGCACCCGATCGTTGCGGATGGCCTCGTCTAGCAGGCGGCCCATGCTGGCGGTGAGGGCGGCGACGGCTATCCACGGGACGCTCTCGAAGGCGAACGCCATCGCGGTCATGAGGACGTTACCGGTCGAATCGACCGGTGCGGCCCGGAGCGCCCCGGCGAACACGCCGATGAGCGACAGGCCGACGCCGACGACGTAGGTGACGATGGACACCCGGCCGGAGTAGAGGGCGTCGCGGGCCTCGCCGGGGAGCTTACGGAAGTAATCACCGATGGCGAGTCCCTTGTACAGGACGAACAGGCCGATGACGGCGGTGATGGTCGATGTCGCCATGGCGAGCCCTAAATACAGGAGGAGAACCGGGAACGTGATGAGCGCCACACCGGTCGGAACGAGGATGGTCTGTCGAAGTTCCTCGTCGGCGAGGAACTGCTTGAGCAGGTAGTAGGTGGATTCGATGTCGCGGGCCTGTCTGACGACGACCCGGTCCACGGCGTCCACGCGGACGCGACTTTCGAGGATGGGGACGAGTCGCTCGTCCTCCGCGCTGTCGATGACGATGATGGCCGAGTCGGGGTCGTACGTCTCCATGAGTTCGTCCATCTGGTCCGCCACGGCGCGGTCCGCGCCGACGCGCGTGTCTCCGGTCCCGGAGATAACGGCGACTATCGACGTTTCGTCGCCGTCTCGCAGATCGCGGGCGACGCGGAGCGCTTCGAGGAGACAGTTGACACTCGAATCCTCGGGGTCGGCCAAGCCGACATCCGTGACGAGCGCCTGTACGGCCTCCCACCCGGCGACGGGCATCTGGAGGCCGGTTTTACGCCCGATGTCGTCGTTCCGATCGACACACACCACCAGCGTACTCATTCGATATTCGGTTCCAGACGGCGAGAGGATAAAAAGGTCGTCTTTATCGCAACTTCTCCCCGTGTTGACAGTATTTCGGTGGCATCCGACGACGGCCCGGCGCTCAGACGTTTCCGTTCAGTGCGTCGAAAATACCGTCGGTGAACTCCTGCTCCAACCAGAGTCCCGCTTCCATGCCGCCCGCGACGACGGCGGATTCGACGGGAACCTGTCCCCCGCCCATGCGGGCGTGTCCGCCAGCGTCGGCACCCGGAATGTCGGTGACGGCCATCTGCAACGCCTTTCCCATGTGAACACGGTCGTCCCGCGAACGACCGGAGATGTAGAGCGTGTCTTCGCGGCGACCGTAGATTACGACCGCGGTGACGCCTTCGAGGTGCATCAGTTCGTCCGCGGCCTGTGGAATGGCGTCCGCGTTCGAGAGCGCCCCGACGTTACAGACGGCGAACGATCCGCGTACCTCCCGTTCCGTGATGGCGCGCGATTTTATTTCGAGGACTTCCGCGCTCACTTGCGGGTTCGCGATGCGGTCGAGGCAGTGTTCGTCCACGCCTTGGTACAGATACGCGCTGGCGGAGAACTCCGCCGCACAACACCCGTTCGTGAGGTGTTTCGTGTCGGACTGAATACCGTACAACAGGCCGGTGGCAATGTCGGACGGGAGGACGAACTCGTCCTCCGGAGGGATCGCATCCGGGGTGATCGGCGTCGCCCCGAGATCCTCGAAGTACTCCGCGACGATGGTCGAACATGCGCCGTAGTTCGTTCGCTTGTCCGTAAACACCTCCCCGGTTCCGTTTCCGGGATGGTGGTCGATGACCGCGTACGGTTCGATTCGCTCCGACCCGTCGAACCCGCGCGGCGTGTTGTGGTCCACGAGAACGATGGTAGAAGCAGCGAGGTCGGTGACGTGTTCGACGCGGTCGAGTTCGAGGTCGAGAATGGTCCGAAATGCGCGGTTTTCCTGATGTCGTATCTGCCCTGCGTACTGAAGCGTCGCCTCCGTCCCGACCGTTTCGGCGAGATACGCGATAGCCATACCACAGGCCATCGCGTCGGGGTCGGGGTTCGGATGCATCAGGACGACGAGTTCGTCCCGCTTCGCCAACGCGCGTTTGAGACGAGCGCCTTTCGGTCGCCGAATCCAGCGGACGACCAGCCAAAGGGATACCGCCAACACGGCCGCACCGACGACGGCTCCGATGACGAGCATCGGGTTGTCGGTACTGTAGAGTTGTGCCGAGCGGAACAGTCTTTGTGCAGACTGGTCGCCGCGAAACTGCATACCCTCGAAGTCGATACGGGAAACCAAGAACTTTTCCCAACGGTAACAGGTGTCAGACGTTTTGGGATTGTCGGAACGCTTCGATGGCCGCCCGATACCCCTCCCGGTACGTCGGATATCGGAGTTCGTACCCCAGTTCGCGGAGTTTTTCGTTCGAGCACCGCTTGCTCGCTCGCGCCCGCTCGCCCGTCGCCGGTTCCCGTGGCGGATGGGACACGCCGCACTGGTTGGCGAGCCAATCCGCGAGTGTGGGTTTTCGAACCGGTTTGTCGTCCGAGACGAGGACGACCCCGTTTCGCCCGTTGTCGGTTTCGAGGAGATACCGAATCGCACCCGCGGCATCGTCGCGATGGATCATGTTCAGATATCGGTCCGAAACCGGCCCTTCGAGGTAGCGCTCCAGTCGATAGCGTTCGGGACCGTACAATCCCGAGAATCGAGTCACCGTCCAATCCCACTCGCGTTCTTTCCGAACGGTGGCCTCCGCTTCGGCCAGAATCTCCTCCCGTTCGGTTCGCGGTTCCAACGGCGTCGATTCGTCCACCCGCGCGCCGTCGCGGTCGCCGTACACGCCGGTACTGGACGTGTAGACGACGCGTTCCGGTGACGATTCGCGGGCCGCGAAATGGTCGAGCGTCGTCCGAAGTCCCTCGACGTAGGCGGTCCGCGCCGCCTCCGAGTCGCGGCCGTCCGCGCTCACGGCGTAGACGAGTACGTCCACGTTCGGAATCGAGGAAAGCGAATCGTCGTCCGTCACGTCCGCCCGTATCGCGTCGGCACCGACGTCTTCGACCGCACGGAGTCCATCGGCGGAACGGCGCACGCCGACGACGTCGTGACCGTCCGCGAGCAGCTCCCGTGCGAGTTCGCAACCGACGTAGCCGCATCCGAGTACTGCGACGTTCATACGATGCCTTCGGACGGGTCGCGGATAACTCCGCCGTCTCCCCCTCGAAAATCCGCCACTGTTCTCGATTATCGGTCGTTTCGTTTCGCGATGGCGTGATGAACGAGCGCATATTCCTCCAACGTCATCGGTGCCCGTCCCTCGATTTTCTGCTGGATGGCGCGTGCTTCGAAGTCGCCGTCGATGTCCCGTGCGAGCGTGTCGACGTCCAGCAACCCCGTCGTCATCCCCATGAGCAAGTGGTCGCGCACTTCGAGGAGGATGGAATCCTTCTCCGGCATTCCCTCCTCGGTCGCGAGAATCGCGGCCGCGTCTTCGAGCGTCATGTCGGCGACGATATCGCCGTCGGCAATCGACTCGACGGTTTCACGGTCGAGTTGGCTTCCCTCGACCACCGCGTCGATACCCTCCGCTTCGACTGTCTCCGAGAGTTCAGCGACGTACTGTTCGAGGAGTTCCGTCGGCGTCGTCTCGCCGGGGTCGTCTATCTCGTCGTAGAGCATGGTCGCCACGACGGCCGGGTACGCCAAATGGGTTGTTACTCCGGTTCGCCCACCCGGGGGAGCGCTCGTCGGCGTTCCCGTCCACGTCGCCGACGCCCGTCTTTCCGGGCGGCACCGCAACGACGACCGTCGTTCCCGTGTCGAACGAGATCGGGGTCGTCCGCCCGAGCGTCTCCATCGTGCCGTCGCCGTCGGTGTCCAGACGGACGGAACCCGATTCGCGGGAGTACGCCACCGATGCGCCCGGCGAGGTTGGCGACCCTTCGCGTGCTCGAACCGTAAACCGGGCATAGGTTCCGGACATGTCCACCTGCCAGACGTTGACCGTCGCGTACCAGTAGCCAGGAATCGGGACGACGGGCAGTCCCGCCGGGAGGTCGCCCACCGTCTCGTTGATGGATTCGTTCAGCCGTCGCTGGACCCGATTCTCGATTCCCCGCTGGATCGCCGATTTCAGTTCTGCCATGAGAACACCACGGGTCGTGGAGACGACCGGCTTGACGTTCGACTGGCGGACGCCGCCGACGTCCCGTCGTGCCGATGCGAGCGCGAACCGAACGCGAAGCGTCACCGTGTCGCGTCGCATTCGATTCCAGTCGACCCGTTGCTGGCGCTCGATTTCCCGCGCGATTCGTGCGGCGGCGGAGCCGTTCGAAATGGCGATTGCCCGGTCCGCCGTCGTTCGCCAATCGGCCAGTCCACGGTGAACTGCTGACCGGCGTTCCGACCGGTCGAGTCCGATGGCGTTGTCGGTCGCGAGTTCGTCCCGAAGGATTGTCTCGATATCGTCTACCGACGCCGAAATCGACTTCCGTAGCTTGTCTCGATGGCGACGCAACGACTCGTTTTTTGCCGTGGTGAGCGTCTGGTTTGCGGACCGGAGCGCGAAACCAGCGGCGCGAAGGCTCACCTGCTTCGGCTTTCGACTGTCGGGCAGGAACGAAAGGACGCCGTCCGCGATGTCAGAGGACGGGACCGTGAACAGATTGGTGTTCCGCGCGGAAAGCGGGTAGGCCGTCTCTCCCGGTGGAACCGCCGAGACGTGACGGTGTGTGACCACCGAGAGCGTTAGATACGACGGCGAACCATCGACGCTGAGGTTTACCGGTGCGCCGGGGCCGTTCGTCGGGAGGGGCCGACTGGACGGCGATGAGACGTCGGACCGGGAGGAGACGAGTCGCCGAATTCGGCCGAGCGAGATACCTGTTGCGTCCCGTATCGCCTCTCCGAATCCCTTCTGCGTTCGACGGGTGCGCTCCGCTCTGTCTTCGAGTCGGTCGATGACTGAATCGAGATACACGGCACGTGCCGCGTACTTCGCCCGGTCTCCCGCGCTCCCATATCCCGCGGGAGCATCGACGAGCGCGTTCCGCCGCTCGCGGAGGGTTGCCGCGAGTTTCGCCGCGGGATTCGTTCCGGCCGTCGCGACGGCCCCTCGCGAAACCGTTACCGAGCGATTTCGAACGCGCGCTTGAAGCCTCCGAACGTCCCGGTAGACGTGTTGGCGGAGCGACGGCGCGTATCGGCCTTGCACCGAAACGGCTCGCGTATCCATCGTCCCGATGGTCGCACGTCGTGCGAGGGCGTCCGCGCCACCGCGGTGCGTTATCAGTCGGGAGACCGCTTTCCCGCGAACGCCAGCGAGGTTCGGTCCCGAACGATCGCCCGATTCGTGGGCGGTCGGCAAGGGGTGCTCCGGGGCGTACTCCGTCGTCACGTGATCACCCGCGACGCCGAGCGAGACGACGAACTCCTCGGTCCATTCGTGGGTCGTTTCGACGGTGGGATTTTTCGATCGGGTCGGCTGTGCCGGCAGTCGTGGAAAAAACTGTCTTGCAGTCGAGTCTTTCCGTCCTTCCTCCGTCCGTTGCCATCGTCGTACGACGGTGTGCGTACGGACGACGCGTCGAGCACCGCTCCAGAGGAGGTGCCAACCGCGCTGTGTTCCGGGGGACGATGCCGTGGCGTTTTCGACCGAAATCCGCGTGGAGGTTCGTTCGCTCCCGAGCGTCCATTCGTCTCCCGGCGAGTCCGGAGTGGGTTCCCGTTCGTCACGCACGGTGCGAACGCTCGCAACGGGTTTCACGGAAACCCGATACGCCGACGCGATGGCTTCGCTCAAAGCGCTCGATTCGCCGCCGTCGATGAGGTCCAAGAGCGCCCTGTCCGCCGATTCGTTGACGCCGACTTCCATCCCGGTTTCCGGGGTATACGGTGAGTCGGGCGATTCGGGAGTCGCGTTTAGATTGCCGTCGACGGTTCCGTCCGAACCGCCCGCATCCGCCGCGTTCAACACGAGGTCCGTCCAGAGCATTCCGCGTTGGGTCGTCGGGGCGAGGAGGTTTGTCAGTCCGACGCGTGCGGTCGCGCGGCGAACGCCGCGTTGTCCGGCGGGGTCGCTCGCGCCGAATACGTGTGTCTGTTCTTCCAGAATCGCCCCGTTCGTCATCAACTCCACGTGGCGATTTCCGAGGACGTTCGTGATGGGCGCACCGCCGTACTGCGCGTAACCTCGCGCCCACGTCACCGCGTAGAGTCGGGCAGTCAGTCGTCGCCCGAGTCCCGAATCGAGCGCTCCCGTGTCGAGTCGTCGTTCGAACCGCTGGACGCGCTCGTGAAGCGCGAGAACGGGGGTTTCCACGACGAGGGTCACGTCTTTCGTCGTGGCGGCAACGGTCGTGCCACCGCGAGTCGCATGCACGGAGACGTTTTCGATTCGAACGCGAAGCCCAGCGTCGATGGGTTTTCCGACCGGTTCGACGTGAACTCGACGTTTCGCGCGGCGGAGCGCGGTCGCGTTCGGCGTCATCGGGAGCGATGCGGTTCCGCGTACGTCGCCAACGTGCGCGGAAACGGCGCGTAATCGCCGTCGAGAGGAGAGATAGATTCGAAGGCGGAGATAATCCCGAAACGGTGTGGAATCGTTGATCACGCGACCCGCGGTCGTGTTCGCCGTGCGGACGAGAGGTTCGGCGGCGGCATCCCGCCCAGCCTGTCGAATCGCCTCGCGAAGCGCGGTTTGCGTTCCGGCGGTCACGGCCCGCATACTCCGGTCTACATTCTGGTTTACGTTCGGCGTCGGACGAGTCACGAGCGCTCCCGCGAAGGCGACGCTCCCGACGAGGAGCAGGACGCCGACTAACGCGAACGGAACCCTCCCTCTGGTGTCGTCGGCGAGTCTCATGCGTCCCACATCCTGACGACGAGTCGCGTCTTCCCGACCGAGACGGACCGTGCCGCGTCCGTCGGCGTCTCGAACGTTTCCCGGAGGTCGGCTTCGATAGCGTTCGTCACGGCATCGACGAGTGACGCTCTCGTTCGTTCGCTGGCGAGGAGGTGCGTGTTCGACACGTCCACGCCGTAAAGATGGGCCAACCGTCGAAGTCGGAGGCCAACTGCGGAACTCGTTTCCCGGTCGGAAAGCGCCAATCTCGTCGTCCGCTCCGGAACCATTCCCGCGACGACGGCGGCCGCAACGACCGATGCGACGCCGCGGTAGCCGTCGTGTCGTGCGGCGTCAATCGCTCGTTCCCGAACCGGTGGAAATCCGCTCGGAAGTGAGACGATCGCCGCATGAACGTCCATACGAGGAGGGGGTGATTCGCCGACGACGAACTGGCCTTCGAGGTGAGAATCGCGGTACGGCATCCAACGGACGAGGAGTTGCACGCTGGCCGGATGGTCGAGTCGTTCCCGGACACGACGTGCCACTCGGCGCTCGAACGGGTCGGTCGTGTGCGATAGTTCGCCTCCACGAATCGTCGTGTTGGCGAGGACCGCTTCTCCGAGCAGTCCGGCGAGGGAACCGTGTGTCGTCCGATGAAGAGTCCCCGTATCCGTCGGAATCGTGTAATTCACCCCGGCAGTGCTCGTCGTGAGGACGTTCGCGGTCGATTCGGCGGTTCGCGTCCGCATCGACGAGTCGGGTGGTTTCACACCGACGAGGACGAAGGCGCTGGCGCTGATCAGGAGGAGACACAGGCTCACGTCGAAAACCGTGCTGATGGCTCTCATCACCAGATCACCACGCGAAGTCGTCCCGGTCGAACGTCGCCGGGGGCGATTCGAACGCTGACGCTTGCCGTCGCAGTTTCCGTCGAAACGTCGGATTTTTGCGGAGGTGTCGGTCCACCGTGCCACTCACGCGACCCTGACGAAAGTGAGACGTTGAGATCGTAGCCATCGGGATTCACCCGAAGGCCAGCGGGGAGGCGAGCAGGAAAGAGAACGCCGTTCGAACTCATCTCTCCGCGAACGGTCGAAAGCGTCGTCGGTCCGAGGGTCCGCTCGGACCGCGGCATCGCATCGCCGAGGACGCTGGTGTAGGTGAACAGTCCGAGACAGACCGCGAAGACGGCGACGATGGCAGCGATGGGTTCCGTCTGCGCTCTATCCGGAGACCAGCGTCGCATCGACTCCCTCCCACGAAACACAGCGAGCGCGAAGCGTGCTTTCCGCCCGTTTCCACGTCGGCCGTTCTCCCTGCGATTTCCGTATCGCCGCGCGGAAATCGGCCGGAGAATCGAACACCGCGGACGGCGGCGAACCGGACAACACGCGGTCCAATCGCTCGCCGGAACGGTCGAATTCTCCCGTCGTGGTTCCACCGACCGGCACGATAGGGCCGTACGCGAACGTCGAGTGGGCGGTTCCACCCGCGCCTTCGAGGCCGAGACGGCGTGGGCCGAGTTTGATCTTCCGCGCTGAAATCGGATGCTCCGCTGTCGCGGTGTACGAACAGCCAGCGACGGAATCGACCGTATCGGCGACGCTGGCGGCGTTCGGAGGCGGTGCGGTCGGCAGTTCGATGGCGACGCCGAGGACGGCGAGACTGGCAATCGTCACGCCGAACCAGATGTACCACGCGTCAAGGGGTGCGTCGAACATGGGCCGGAATCGTCCCGTTCTCGCACTTAAACCTACGTCGGGAACGTGGGAAACCCGGGAATGAGATACTCGGGTCAGGTCAACGATCCCGCGAGCGCGAACGCGAGGAGATAGACGGCAGTCGCGGAGAGCACCGATTGACCGACACGATAGCCGACGAGCGTTCGGTCGAGTCCGTGTTCGAGCCCGACCGCGAGTGCGGTGACGATGGCGGAAAGACAGAGGACGTACGCGCCGACGGCGAGTCCCAGTACATCGACCGGAAACGCGTTTCCGAACGAACCCCCCATTCCCGCCATTCCGCCCGCCAGCGCGACTGTCGCACCGGAGACGAGTGGCCCGAATATCGCCGCCGTGTGTCGAAGCGTCTCCGTAACCTGTGACAGTTCGCGCCGTGCGTCGCGTTCGACGCTCTGTAGGTCGTCCAAGTGGTCGGCCATCGCGAGTACGGCACCACCAGCGGGTCGCCCTTCGTCCGCGGAGAGAGCGAGGAGGGAGACAGCGCTCCGAGCGCGGGGGCTCGGAACCGTCGAAAGCGACCCGTACTCGCCGAGAAACGACTCCTCGACGCCCATCCCCAGTCGGCGCTGGACGCCGGTCGCCTGCTCGAAGACGGCACCGGTTTCCCCGGTGAGTTCGTCGGCAGCGGCGACGATGGCCGCCTCGGCCGCCAGTCCTTTCCTCACTCTCCGACCGACGAGATAGAGCGCGTCCGTGAGGTTCGACTCGATCGCCCGAACGCGATTTCTGACGAGAACGGTCGGGCGCGTGAATCCCACGAGGAGGGTTCCGACGAGACAACCGAACCCCGCGACCCAGCGCGTCCATTCGGGAAGCAGGAAGGGCGTGGCAATCAGCGCCACAGCGCTTGTGCCGAGGCCGAGCGCTGTGGCAGGCCACCGTTTTTCGGGAACGTCGGGATGCGAGCGCGAAACGTCCGGCGGCGGAAACGCGACCGGACGGCGGGTGAGTAACCACACGCTCGCGCCCAGCAGGAGCGCGGGAAGCACGAAATCGTAGGTGACGACCAACGCGGCGGGCGACATGGGCAGTCCCGCCGTTCGCGCCGCCGGAAGCACCGCGACCAGCGCCAGCGGTAGCAGAACCCCGAAGGCGTACAGCGCGGTCGCCGGGCCGCGAATCTCGCCGACGAACTCGGCCATCCGCTCGCGCGTCCCGTCGAGAATCGCGGTGAGCGCCCGGTCCAGAGTCCGCGTTCGCTCCTCGGGCGGTGCCTCGCTCGCCGCCGCGATGAGTACCATCGAACGGTGAAGTGCCGGGTTCCATCGGTCCCACTCGGCGGCGAACGTCGTCAAGCCAGCCATCGGGGACCCCGCCGCGCGTCGAACGTGGTCGTCGAGACTCGCCGCGAGCAGACCGTCGCCGGTTCGCGCCGCGAACGCCGCGGCTCCCTCCGCCGTCGGTTCGATTCGCATCCACAGCACCGCGCGGGCCGCGAGGTCGGGCGCGTCGCCGAGCGCCTGCGTTCGCTTTGCGGCGGCGAGGAGTTCGGGTACACGTCGAATCAGCGCGGAGAAGCCGACGCCGAGCGCGACCAGAAAGCCCCCGGCTATGAGGCGGAGCGGTCGTGGTGCCACGGACACGCCGAGGAGTGCCACGAGACACCAGAGAACCGCCGCACCGTTCGCACCGCGAGTGATCACCGTGCTGTCGATATCGCCGTCCAGAAATCCGATAGCGCGGTCGATGTCCGCGTCCGTCGAACCGTCCCACGGGGAGAGTCGTGCGAGGTACGAACACAGCGACTCGAACCGGTTCGAAATCACGCCGGGTCACGCTCGGTTCGTCCGCTCCCGAGTCGTTCCGTCGTGACGTCGAACGAGGGAAAGTGTTTCTCGACGCGTCGTTCGATGTTTCGCGTTCGGTCGGCGAGCGCCGCCCGAACGTCGGCGTAGGTTTCGGTCGATTCGGCGAGCGAGGAGACGAGGACGCTGTTTCCCCGCGCGACACGCCCCGTCGGGACGAGTTTTCCGTCATCGAGTTCGTACAGCGGTTCGAACCGTATCGAGTGGGAGTCGTCGGTTTCTCCCACTCCACATCCTCCTCCGCTTCCATCCTTCCCGGTCGCGACGACCTCCTCGATGCACTTCACCCGCTTTCCGTGCGTTCCGTCCGTTTCGTAGGATTCGACCGTGACGACGAACTCCGTCGTCGCGAACGAGGAAGGTGGGACGCCGAGGTCGGTGACGACTCGCTCGTACACCGCGTCGCCACAGTCACCGTGTATCGTCCCGAGGACGGCGTTTCCACTCGCGCCGACGCGCATCGCTTCGTACAGCACGCTCGCCTCCTCGCCGCGGACTTCCCCGACGACGAGCGCACCGTCCCCCAATCGGAGGGCCGTCCGAAGCGCCTCCGCCGGTCGGAGTCCCGGTTCGTCGTCGCTCGCCGTCGTCCGAAGCAACTGCACGTCGCGGCCGTCGTCCTGCAACGATTCGACCGGCAACTCCGGCGTGTCTTCGAGGACGACGGTTCTGACCCTCGTGGGGAGTTCCCACAGCAACGACCCGAGGAGCGTCGTCTTTCCCGCCCCACGCGGTCCGGCGACGAGTCCGGTTCCGGAACGTTCGACGGCCACCGAAAGGAGGGCCGCCGCCTCCGGCGGGAGCGTCCCGTTTTCGACCAGCGCGGGGAGTGTCCACCGTTCCTCCGATTGGACGCGGAATGCGAATCCGATGCCGTCGCTGACGGGGTTGGTGACGCCCGCGACACGGACGCTCGTGCCGTTAATCTCGGTCACTGCGTCGAGCGTCGGGCTAGCACGCGAGAACGACCTGCCGCTCGTTCGCCGGAAGCGCGACGCGAGCGACGCCGCCCCGTCGGGCGTGAGATGGACGTTCGTCCCCATCTCCTCGCCGTCGACCCGCACGTGAAGCGGATTGCCCGCGACGGGAGCGGTAGCGAACACGTCGGAAACGTCCGGGTCTGCGAACAGGTCGGAGAGAACGCCGTATCCCTGCGTGTATTTCCGGAGGACGTCGGTGAGCGTGTCCACGTTCGCCGCCGTGTCCGTCTCCGTTCTCGTTTCCGTGTTCACCTCGACGACTGCTCTCACGGCACGTCCGGGCGCTCGTTTTCCTCCCGAGACGCCGCCGTTTGCGAGGAGCGTCGCGGCCGCGTCGAGCGTCTCGAACGTTTCGTGACCGATGTCGTACTCCACCGGTTCGAGGTGGTAGATCCGGTGCGGGTCGTGGGTTTGGTTCTTGTCCCCTACACCGTCGAAATCGCCGGGGTCGAACTCCACGTTCCGTTCCGTCTCGTAGTGGCGAACCGTCGCGCCGGTCGAAAGCGAATACCGGTCCGTCAGTCGGGCGTTCGCCGGGGGGCGGAGCGAAACGCGCGACCGGGCGATGGTCGGGCCGACGAACGGACGGAGGAGGGTGGAGTACTCCTCGAACCGATGGACGCCTTCGGCGACGCCGGTTTCCCCCGCGACGTGGGCAACGGGTCCCGCTCTCCCGACGGCATCCATTCCGGCGCGGAGCGGGTCGGTCCGCGCCCGTTCCGCGAGCGCGGGGTCGTGGGTGGCGACCCGTTCGACGAATCGACCGGTGGCGACGAGAAACGCCGCGCCGTCGCCGTCGTAGGTTCGTTCGACGCCCGTCGCACGCGTCACGATGCGGTCCGCGTCGCGTTCGGCAAGCGCGTCGATGACCGTCGCCCGGCAGTCGGGACGTTCGGCGAGTTCGCCGCGCCCCGGGCAGTCGTTCGCATCGACCACGAGCGTCGCGCCGTCGAACGACGGATCACATCGGCAGTCGCGTTCCCGGGACCGACCTCTCGACAGTGGGTTCCACATGAACCACCGTGGTCGCGTTTTCCGACTTAAAGTTCAGCCGCCGGGACGACGAGGAGGGTTCGATTTCCACCGTAATCGACCAACAACAGTGCGATGTCGCGCCGGGTAGGAGCGCGGACGACGAGCGGTTGTTCGTCCGGTCGAACGACCAATTCGCGCCCCGTCTCGCTCCTCGTCGCCACGCGAACGTCGAACGGGAGGTGGCGAACGCGGGTCCTCCCGCCTTCGACGCGGTACGCGAGAACGTCGCCGAAATCGTCCTTCGGGGAGCGGTGGAAACCGGGAACGCCGCCGATCGCGACGAACTCGATTTTCCCGGTCGTCGCGGATTCCGCCGGAAGCGAGAGGGCGACCATTCTGCGAGCACCGACCGGTTCGGTATCGTCGAACGGTACCGCCGTTTCGTCCGCGAGGTCGACCATCGAGCGTGAGACCTCGGCCAGTTCCGCGTCGGCGCGGTACGCCGCGCGGTCGCGCCGAGCAGCGTCGATGGCGGGATAGGAGACGCTACAAATGGCCACGACGAGTAGGACGGCGAGGACGGTTCGAACGCTCACAGCAGGTGACGGAGACGCGTCGTGAGCGAACGGTCGTCGGATTCGTCGGATTCGTCGGGGTCGGGGTCACATCGAGGGATTTCGTACGGTGACGCCGGACTCGGGTAAGTACCCTTTTCGGGAGGGGTCTCCGAGCGTAGTCGGTCGGGATTCCGGTTTCCGGAGGACTCACCTCCATTCGAAGGGGGGCGGAAAGTCATGTTCGAGCGGTCGGGACGGCTCGTTTCCGCTGCCTCGGCTTTCGCGAGCGCGGCGTCGGCACGGCGTTCGACGTCGTCGTTGACCGCACGGATGTTGCCGACGTAGCCGCGAAGGGCCTGTACCGCGGCGTCGAGTTCGTCCAGTTCTGCTTCGAGGTCGTCCATTCGTTCGGCGAGGTTCGCTGTCGTTCTGCGAAGTTCCGCGTCGTCCCGTCGCGACGGCATCTCTCCGTCGGTTACGGTTCGTTCGAGCGCGGACACGCGTTCCGAAAGCGTTTCGAGGTCGGCCATCGTCGGGGTTGGTTACGTTTTCCTATTTAATCCTCGTTGAAAGGAGGGTGCGACGAGTCGGGTTCGTTTCCAGAAATTTACATCGAATCTCGTCGGAAAATACATAAGTCATGAATCAGTCCAATTCCCCATGAAAGTCGTCCTGATTGGTGTGGGGCAAGCGGGTGGGAAACTCACCCAGCGATTGGTCGAATTCGATGCAAGTATGGATTTCAATGCCGTCCAAGGCGCACTAGCTATCAACTCCGCGAAAGCTGACCTGCAGTCGCTGGACCTCGATACCGTTCTCGTCGGGCAGGACCGAGTGAAAGGGCACGGCGTCGGCGGGGACAACGAACTCGGCGCTGAAGTGATGCAGGACGACGCCGGCGAAGTGATGAACGCCCTCGACGGCCGAATCACCGCGCGAGCGGACGCCCTCTTCGTCGTCGCGGGACTCGGCGGGGGTACCGGGAGCGGAGGCGCGCCGGTTATCATTCACCAACTCCAGCGAATCTACGAGATTCCCGTCTACGCGCTCGGTATTCTTCCCGGTAAAGGCGAGGGGGCGATGTACCAAGCCAACGCCGGACGGTCGTTGAAAACCGTCGTCCGCGAGTCGGATGCGACCCTCCTCATCGACAACGACGCGTGGCACGAGACGGGACAGAGCGTCGGCGAAGCGTTCGAGAACATCAATCAGCAGATAGCCCAGCGCATCGGCCTCCTCCTGGCGTCCGGAGAATCGGTCGAGGGCGTCGGTGAGAGCGTCGTGGATTCGAGCGAGGTCATCAACACGCTCCGCTCGGGCGGTATCGCGGCGCTCGGGTACGCCAGCGCGGGTGCCAGCGAGGAGAGCGGCGAGAACATCAACACGGTGACGAGCAACACCCGGCAAGCGGTTCTGAGCAACCTCAGCATGCCGAAGGCGACGGACGCGGACTCCGCGCTTCTCGTCGTCGCTGGCGACCCGGACAGGATTCCGCGGAAAGGCGTGGAGAAGGCCCGTAAATGGCTCGAAGGGGAAACCGGAAGCCTGCAGGTTCGCGGGGGGGACTTCCCGCTCGACAGCGAACGACTCGCCTCGTTGGTCCTCCTCGGGGGCGTCGAACGCTCGCCGCGGATGCAGGAGTTCATGGAGCGCACGAAGGAAGCGAACAAACAGGAGACGCGCAAGCAGGACCCGGCCGAGATGTTCCACAACGACGAACTCGACGACCTGTTCTGAGGAAGCGTTCGTCCGCAGATAACCGCCGTCGTTACTCCAGTTCGTCCCGGACCATCCGTTCGATTCTGTCGAGGCCGAGTTCGAGGCGGTCCATGCCGTTGGCGAAGCTCAATCGGAGGAAACCCTCACCGGCGGCACTGAACGCGGCACCCGGCGCGGTGACGACGCCGTAATCCGACAGCAACCGTTCTGCGACGTCGAAGCTCGACCCGTCCAGTTCGCTCACGTCGAGGAAGGCGTAGAAGGCACCTTCCGGGCGTGGGCAGGAGATGTGCGGAATCTCGACGACGCGCTCGGTCAGGTAATCGCGGCGTTCGCGGAACGCCTCGTACATCTCGTGCACGGGTTCCTGCGTGCCGGTTATCGCCGCGAACGCGGCGTGCTGGCCGACGCTCGACGGACAGGCGGTCGTACTCTCACCGAGACTCGTCGCGGCTTCGACGACGGGTTCCGGCCCGACGAGCCACCCGATTCGCCATCCCGTCATGGCGTACGTTTTCGAACAGGAATCGACCGTCAGCAGTCCGTCGTAATCCGTGTACGACGCGATGCGTCGATGGTCGCCGTCGTAGGTCAGGCGGGCGTACACCTCGTCCGCGATGACGTAAGTATCGTGCTCGGCGGCCGCATCGACGACTTCCTTCACGGCCTCCTCGTCGTAGATGCGACCGGTGGGGTTCGACGGCGTGGTCAGTATCACGGCGGCGGTGTTCTCGTTCAAATTCTCGACAATACGGTCCGGGTCGAGGTCGAATCCGTCGTCCGCGGGAAGCGCCACCTCGACGGGTTCCGCACCGGCGAGGATGGCCTGATTCCGGTAGTTCGGCCACGCTGGCGTGGGGATGATGACTTCCTCGCCGGGGTCCGCGATGGCCGAGAGGGCCAACGACAGCGCCTCCATCGCGCCGTTCGTGACCGTCACTTCTTCGGGCGCGACGGGAACGTCGGCCTCGTCTCGCATTCGCTCGGCAATCGCCTCGCGGAGTTCGGGAATCCCGGCCCCGGAGGTGTAGTGCGTCTCGCCGTCGCGGACGGCGTGCGCCGCCGCGTCGATGGCGTGTTCCGGGGTGTCGAAGTCCGGTTCGCCGACTTCCAATCGAACGATGTCGCCGCCCTGTTCCTCCGCGAGTTCGAACATCACGCGAATACCCGAACGCTCGAAGGTGTCCACCCGTGACGATGTCTTCATGGTTTCGACCGTCGTTTCCGCGGAGCAAGTAGCTTCGCAGTCCCTCCGCTCTTTGCCGGTGGTGTGAGACCCGGACGTCCGAAGAGCGGACGGGAACCTATTAGACTGACGCACCATCAGTTCGGAGTATGGTATCAGAACTCTTCGACGCCGAGCGCTGGGAGAAGGTCCCCGACTTCGATTTCCGCGACATCACCTACCACCGCGCGACTGACCAAGGAACGGTTCGCATCGCGTTCGACCGACCGGAAGTTCGAAACGCATTCCGCCCCGGAACCGTAGACGAACTGTATCGCGCGCTGGACCACGCGAAACGCCAATCCGACGTCGGCTGTGTGCTTTTGACCGGAAACGGGCCGTCGCCGAAGGACGGCGGGTGGGCGTTCTGCTCCGGCGGCGACCAGCGCGTGCGGGGTGGGGAAGGGTATGAATACCAAGGGGAAGACGAGGAGAGCAAGGATGCGTCCGAGGTGGGCCGCCTCCACATTCTCGAAGTCCAGCGACTCATCCGACACATCCCGAAACCCGTCATCTGCGTCGTTCCGGGGTGGGCCGTCGGCGGCGGCCACAGCCTCCACGTCGTCTGTGACATGACGCTCGCTTCCGCAGAACACGCCAAATTCTTGCAGACCGACCCCGACGTGGCGAGTTTCGACGGCGGGTTCGGGTCGGCCTACCTCGCACGACAGGTCGGCCAGAAGAAGGCCCGCGAGATATTCTTCCTCGGCAAGACGTACTCCGCCGAGGAAGCCGAAGAGATGGGCATGGTCAACGAATCGGTCCCGCACGGGGAACTGGAGGAGGTTGCCCTCGACTGGGCGGAGGAGATCAACGGCAAGAGTCCGACTGCAATTCGCATGCTCAAGTACGCCTTCAACCTCGAAGACGACGGCCTCGTCGGCCAGCAGGTGTTCGCCGGGGAGGCGACCCGCCTCGCCTACATGACCGACGAGGCACAGGAAGGGCGGGACGCCTTCGTGGAGAAGCGCGACCCCGACTTCTCGGACTATCCGTGGCACTACTAACGCACCTTTTGCTGCGGTCGGGAACCGAAACCAGCGCCGTTCGGCGCTGGTTTCGGCCTTCTTCCCTGGCAAAATCTGCACCAAAAGCCAACGGCCCTCCCGATGGTCGGGCCTCGGCCCGCTCGCTCACGTCGTTCGCTCGCGGTGAATGACCGACTGCCAGTGTTCATGGAGAGGAGCTTCGAAGCGGCGGGAAAGTCGTTCTGCGGAAGGTCAATCGACCGTTTTACCCTACGGAGGCGTTATATTCTTTCGGGGCAACACGAAAACGAGTATGACTGAGACAGTCGACGGGAACAACACCTTGCTACCGGGTATGGCGGCAACGGGCATTTCGGTGTGTCTCGTCGTCGTTGCGATGTGGTTCTGGACCGAGTTCGCGTTCGCGAACCCACCGCTTTCGCTTCCGGTAACGGTCTACTTTCTGGGTGGGATTTTCCTCTTGCAACTCGCGCGGAGCGTCCTCATGGACGATTGGACGCGTCGCGGCGCAGCGCTCGGCGTCGTCGTCGGGGCGCTCGTGATGCTGTTCGGCATGCGGCCGATGGGCTACTGTGCGGACGCGACCGCATCGAACTGCGGCACCTCGTTCGATCCCGTCTTCCCGATTCTCGCCCTCGGATTTCTGCTGACGACCGCACTGCTGTACGTCGATATTCGACGACGCTAGGCCGTCAATAGTTCCTTCGCGTACACGTATCGCTCACAGTCGAAATCGTCGTCCCAGTTCTCTTCGATTCGCTCGAACCCTCGCGATTCGTAGAAACCGATGGCGTCCTCGTTCGGTCCGATGACCGAGAGTCGCAGCCGCGTCACGTTCCGCCGCCGGAGTTCCGCTTCGAACCGGTCAAGCAATCGCGTGCCGACGCTCACTCCCCAGTAGTCGGGGTGTACATAGATTCGGTAGAGGTGAAACCCCGCCTCGCGGTTCTCGTCCGGGATTCCGATGACGAACCCGACCACCGTATCGTCGCGTTCGGCGACGAAGAAGGGCCGTTCGTCGCGGTTCACGTCGGCGACGACGTTTTCGGGTGTGAACCACGAATCGACGGTCTTCTCGACCGTTTCCGTGCCCACGATGTCGTCGTAGGCGGCGTGCCACGAGGAACGTGCGACGCGCTGGACGGCGGCGGCGTCGTCCGCCGTCGTCTCCCGAACAACCACGGTATCGTTCATACGACGGCGGTCGTACTGTCGATACAAAAGTTCGTTCGGAATACTGAAAACGGTTCGTTCTCGCTTTAAGTGATTCTCGCGATAAGGTCAAGATATGGACGGTATGAGGGCGGTTCTCCGATAGTTCTTCCCCGATAGCGATCGCGTTCTCGGTTTGCAGGAGTCCACGATTGGAGAGCGTGGCGGTTCGTGGCAGTTCGCGATTTCGTTTAAGTAGTTCTCGTGACAAGGTAGAGCTATGGACGGTAAGACGGTCGGATTCTTCGGATACCACTCTTCTCCGTAGCCGATGGCTTCTCCCGTACGTCATAGTTCGGCGGGAACCGTGGGAAGCCCTGCTCGCTTTAAGTAGTTCTCGTCACAAGGTGAAGCTACGGACGGTCGGACGACGGTTCTCACGAACGCTTTCATCCACCAGCGGCGGCTATCGTCGGTGGATTCGGATTACGGACTGCTTTGATTCTCTCTGACGGCGTCTCCCCATCGGTCGGTCAAACTCGGTAGATTGGGGTCGCGGTTGGGGTTGCGGCCGTGGACGGCGAATTCCAATTCTCGCTCCTCGATTTGGTCCTTGAGCACCCGCCGAAGCCGATTCAGACTCGTGATGTCGAGGCCGTGTTTCGCCGTGAGTTCGTCGAACCGCTCCTCGTCGGTGAGCGACTGGAACGTCTCGTAGAGCTCCGTCAGCCGTTCGGGCGGTTGCTGGCGAATCCACTCGTCGTCGTGGAGCCCGAGGTGGTGTTCGCGCTCCCTGTCGACCACGTGGCGGATGACGACCAGCGCAACCTTCGGGATGGCCCGTTGGCTTCCGAAGACGGTCAAATCCAACTCACCCATGATTCCGATGACGCAGTCGCGCTGCCACGGCGTCAGCGACAGGTCGTTACAGAGCGCGTGGCTGACCCGGAATTTGTCGAGTTGGTGCATTCGACTGCTGTGGCCCGCCATCGCGGAGTGGCGCTCCTCGTGCAGTCGGCGGATGTTCTCGCTCAAATCCGATTCGGGCGAGTCCGCCCGCCCGATGACCGTCGCGCTCGGCGTGACCGGTCCCCAGCGGCGAACCGACTGGTCCCGTTGCAAGTCGGCCCGTCGAACGGTCCCGTCCCCCGGCCGCCTGCTGAGTTGCGGTGGCGTGTCGTCTCCCCAATCCCGCCCGTCGTCGGACTGCCAGTGAACGACGCGCGAACCGCCGTCAGTTTGACGCATCGCATCCCTCTACTCGGTCGATATAGTTTAAACGTGTGCCTCGGGAGAGAAGGTTGACACGTCCCTCGCAAAGTCCCGGACGTTCTTCCAGTGCAAAGATACTTTTCACGCGGTATTGTAGCATAACTATGAAGAATCGAACGGCCGCGCTCGTCGGTGTCATCCTCGGTTCCCTCCCGGTCGCGGTCCTGTACGCGGACGGCTACTGGGACGTACAGTTGGCGGCGGTCATCTGGGGCGTCTACGCGCTCACTGGATGGCTCATAGGGCGCCGATGGGACGTCTGGAGCGAACGGAGGAACAAATGGGCAGGTCTCCTTCCCATCGTCCTCATCGTTGGGTCGCAGTTCGGCGTGCACATGGACCTCCCCATATCGGAGAAACTAACCATCGCGCTCTGGTTCCTCGTCTTCGGCGTCGGACTCGCGTCGGCGGCAATCGGTGTCGAGATAGCTGGAACGACTGACGGGCAAGCGTCCGAGCGGGATAGCTACGTACCGACCGCCGACTGACGAACGTGTGAGCACGGGACTGTTGGTATACTGCCCGTTGGTCTCGTTGAAACTTTCGATCAGTGATGGCCGATCGTATGTTGAATGCAGAGCGCGTATGCATCGACACAACACCTTTGTTCTGAAACTCTCTCTAGTGAGGAAAGATGGCGACGCCCAGCGGTCGAGTGCTCGGTCTGTTTGCCTTTCTCGCCGTGTTCCATATATTGCTACAGTTGGATTACGGCAACGTAGTTTCGGTACTCGCGCTGGTCGCTTCCTATTCGGTTTTGCTGTGGGGACTGTGGAAACACAAGAACGGCGAGTTATTCGAGGGATAGGACCTCCGCTACCCATCAGGGAGGTTTATGTACAGCGGTAAACCGAGCTGTCGCCGTCGAACCTCAAGTACCGCAGAAGCGACCTCGTACCGTCCATATCTCCACCTTGTGACGAGAGCCACTTAAAGAACTGCCGCGGAAACGAGTTCGATTCCGGACCGATTTGAGAAAACTCCGGCCGACGTTTCGTGAAACCGTAGATGCTATACACCTCTCGCGGGAACAATCCCGATAATGAACGATACGGCCACCGAAATCTCCCGGCGGAAAGCGTGGCTGATGGCGGCCCGTCCACACACGCTCCCGGCCGCCGCCGCGCCGGTCATCGCCGGCGTCGGTCTCGCGCTCCACGAGGGCAAGTTCGCTCCGCTCCCCGCCCTCGCCGCGTTCGTCGGCGCGGCGCTCATCCAGGTCGGAACGAACTTCGCGAACGACTACTACGACGCCGTGAAGGGCGTCGATACCGACGAGCGGACAGGTTTCACCCGTGTCACCCAGTCGGGGCTCATCTCCCCGAGCAAGGTCAAGCAGGCGATGTACGGAACCTTCCTGCTCGCCATCCTCGTCGGCGTCTATCTCGTCTACGTCGGCGGTCTTCCGATCGTCATCATCGGCCTCGCCAGCGTCGTCAGCGGCCTCGCCTACGCGGGCGGACCGTTCCCGCTCGGGTCCAACGGGTTGGGCGATCTGTTCGTCTTCGTCTTCTTCGGCGTCATCGCCGTCATGGGAACGTTCTACGTGCAGGCCGCGGCCCTCCTCTCGGCACCGTTTCCGCTCGGGATTCCGGCGGGCACCGTCACGATGCAGGCGTTCCTCGCGAGCCTTCCGGTCGCGGCGATTTCGACGAACATCCTCGTCGTGAACAACATCCGCGACTTGGAAAACGACAGGAAAGCCGGCAAGCGGACGCTCGCGGTTCTCATCGGCTATCGGGCGAGTCGCGGCGAGTACGTCGGCATGCTCGCGCTCGCCTACCTCGTCCCGGTCTACTTCGTGACCACCCCGGCGTTCGACCTCCCCGTCCTCCTGCCGCTCCTGACGATTCCCTACGCCGCGATGGTCACACGGACGGTGCTCACGAAGACGTCCGGCGAGGCGCTCAACCCCGCCCTCGAACAGACGGGAAAACTGTTGGCCGCCTATTCGGTCTGTTTCGCCCTCGGACTGATGGTATGAAGGTGGAGTTGCACGAGTTTTCGCTTCCGCTGACCTCGCCGCTGGAGACGGCACACGGCGCTATCGAGCACCGAAAGGGGCTCCTCGTCCGGGTCGAGGAGGGTGACGAAGTCGGTATCGGCGAGGCGACGCCGCTTCCGGGATGGACGGAATCGCTGCCCGCTTGCCGTGCGGCCATCGCGCACGTCGACGACCCCGAGTCGGCGCTCTCCAGCCTCGACGCCACTCCGGCGGCCAGACACGGCCTGTCGCTCGCGCTGGCGGACCTCCGCGCGAAACGAGCCGAGCGACCGCTGTACCGCCATCTCGGCGGCCCGGAACAGGTCGAATCCGTCCCGGTGAACGCGACCGTGGGCGACGCTCCTCGGGACGAAACCGTGGCGGCGGTGAACGAGGCGGTCGATGCGGGGTTCGAATGCGTGAAGGTGAAAGTCGGCGGTCGGTCGGTCACGGACGACGTGGCCCGACTTCGGGCGATCCGGGATTCGGTCGGTTCGGACGTGGAACTCCGCGCCGACGCGAACGCGGGATGGTCGCGTGCGCAGGCCCGAGAGGCGTTTCACAGGCTCGACTCGCTTCGAATCGCCTACGTCGAACAGCCGCTTCGCTCGACCGACATCGAGGGACTCGCCGACCTACGCGGCCGCTCGGTCGGCGTCGCGGCGGACGAATCGGTGATCGAAACGCCGGTCGAGACGATTCTGGACGAGGGTGCCGTCGACGTGCTCGTCTGCAAACCGATGGTACTCGGCGGCCCGGACAGGGCCGTCGAGGTCGCCGAGCGCGCCCGTGCTGCGGACGTAACGCCCGTCGTCACGACGACCATCGACGGCGTCGTCGCTCGGACGGCGGCGATTCACGCGGCGGCCGCGATTCCGGACCGCCCCGCCTGCGGGGTCGCCACCGGAACGCTCTTGGCCCGCGACTTGGGACCGGACCGGACGCGACTCGTGGACGGTACGGTCAGCGTCCCGCAGGAACCGGGGAACGGCGTGGCGGACACGTGGGGGACGCCGTGAACGATTGGCTCGCGCATCGGGCCGACGTGTCGCCCGAAGGGATAGCGATCATCGAAGCGACGGACGGGACCGAGTGGACGTACTCGGAACTCGACTCGGCAGTCGAGGAGACCGCCGGAAAACTCGCGGCGTTGGGGCTTCGCGGGGGCGACCACCTCGGGATGCTGATGGAGACGCGGATGGACGGGGTCGTACTCGTTCACGCCGCGATGCGGCTCGGGTGCGTGCTCGTTCCGCTGAACGTCCGTCTCGCCGCTCCGGAACTCCGACGACAGGTGGACGTGACGGACCTCTCGGCGCTCTTCTGTGAAGCCGAGACGGAATCGGTCGCGCACGAAATCGCGGGGGGCGTCCCCGTCGTGTCCGTCGATCCGTCCGAAACGACGCTCGCTGACCGCGACCGGGCGGCGTTCACACCCGCCGATTGGTCGCGCGATGACCCGCAGGTGTTCCTGTTCACGTCGGGGACGACCGGGAATCCGAAAGCCGTCGCGCTCACGATGGGCAACCTGTACGCCAGCGCGACCGCCTCGGCGTTCCGCCTCGGCGTCCTGCCCGACGACCGCTGGCATCTCTGTCTCTCGACGTACCACATGGGCGGGCTGGCTCCCCTCCTGCGCTCCACGCTGTACGGAACGACCGTCGTCCTGCAACGGGGGTTCGACGCCGAGGAGACGCTTCCCTTCCTCCGGGAGTACGAACCGACCGGTATCTCGCTCGTGCCGACGATGCTCCGGCGACTCCTCGATACGGGCGACCTCCCGGACTCGCTTCGGTTCGTCCTCCTCGGGGGTGCGCCCGCCCGCAACGACCTCATCCGGGAGTGTGCGGAGCGCGGCGTTCCGGTCTGTCCCACCTACGGCATGACCGAAACGGCCTCCCAAATCGCCACCGCTACTCCCGGCGAGGCGGCGTCACACGTCGGAACCGTCGGACGCCCCCTGTTGTTCACGGACGTTGCCGTGGTCGACGAGGACGGTTCGCTCGTCCCGACCGGGGAACCGGGCGAACTCGTCGTCTCCGGGGCGACCGTAATGGCGGGCTACTACGGGAATCCCGACGCGACAGAGGAGGCGTTCGGCGAACACGGCTTTCGGACCGGCGACGTGGGGTACCGGGACGAAGGTGGCCGCCTTTGGGTGCTGAATCGGCGCGCGGACCGTATCGTCACGGGCGGTGAGAACGTCCATCCGGGCGAAGTCGTGGACGTGCTTCGCGACCACCCCGACGTGGCGGACGTCGCCGTCGTCGGCGTCGAGGACGAGGAATGGGGCGAGCGAATCGCCGCGCTCGTCGTGCCGGCCCCCGGAAGCACGGTCACGCTCGATTCGGTGCGGCAGTTCTGCGCCGGGCGACTCGCCGGATACAAACACCCGCGGCTCCTCGACACCGTCGCCGAACTGCCGCGAACGGCCTCGGGAACGGTGGACCGCGAGGCGGTTCGTGAGCGATTCCGGTAGCTGAGTACCCTACAACTGCTGTATCTGGACTACGACTGCTGGATCTGAAGGCTCACCGACCGTCCGACGTTCAGTCCGTTTTCGGTACTTACGTTGAGAGTTTGCTTAAACCGCGCCCGTGCGTTCGAGACGGGTGTGAGCTGTCCGCGGATTTCCCCCTCGGGATACTGCTTCGTGTGGACGTTGACGTATGCCTCGCCGGCCTGGATGGCGCTCGCCAGTTCCGAGAGCGGTTGCCCCTGCAACGGTCCGACGAGGTCGTTCGCGCCGAACGTTCCGGACGCGAGGATGCCGTCGAACTGCCCCGAAAACTGCCGTCCCTCGGTCGCGCTCGTACTCGGATAGAGCCAGACGACCGGCGGGCCGCTTTCGCCCTCCGCACCTCGGTGGATGTGCGCTTCCGTGACGTTCTCGAGTTTCGAGACGAGGAGGACGAACCGGACGTTTTCGCCCGCCTGCGTGAACATCGCCACGCCGTTGGCGTTCGTCTTCACCCGTTTCGGCTGGCTCTCGCCCGTCATTTGCCCCGTGCTGAACGACGGACCGCCGCCCATCTGTGCGGTCGTGAGTCCGGTTCCAAGAACGCTCGTTCCGACCCCCAGCGTCGCACCCGTCTTTATCACGTCGCGTCTGTGTGTCATGGTAGAAATCCCCACGGACCGCTCCACGAGAAACCGCATAAGCAGCGGGGCCGACGAAGCCTTTTATCGAGTCCGCGCCAATCGGTAAACGTGTGTACACTCATCGTGGCGTGGCGGGTGTTCGATGACGCGCCCGTCGTCGCCGCCGCGAACCGGGACGAAGCGTTCGGGCGGCCGTCCCGTGGTCCTGGAGTGTTGGACAGGAATCCGACCGTCGTCGCCCCGCAGGACGAGGAGGCGGGCGGTACCTGGGTCGGCTACAACGACCGCGGCCTGTTCGTCGGCGTGACGAACCGCTGGGTCGAACTGGAGGGCGAACGCTCCCGCGGCCTGCTGGTACGCGACGCGCTCTCCCACGACTCCGCAGCGTCCGCCCGCGAGTTCGTCACGAGCGAAGTCGACGAACGGACGTACGCCGGGTTCAACCTCGTGATAGCGGATTTGACGGAAGCGACACTGTTTGAGTGGGACGGAACGCTCGAAACGACGCGGTTCGACCCGGGCGTCCACGTCGTCGTGAACAGGGGGTTCGACGAAGGGGCTCCCAAATCGAAGCGAATTCTATCCCTCGCGGAGGCGGACCCGGACGACCCACCGTCGCTGGCCGATTGGCGGACGGAAACGAAGGACGTCCTTCGAAACCACGACATCGGGGCGTGCGTCCACGGCGACGGGTACGGAACCCGTTCATCGTCCATCGTGACCCTGTTCGCGGACGGGAGCGGGTCCTACGAGTTCGCCGACGGCCCCCCCTGTGAGACGTCGTACGAGAACGTGGAAAGTCACATTTAAACGCCCGCCCGTCCCTGTAGTGAACATGAGCACGGCAACGTCCGAGGAAGACCTCACCGAGGACGAGTATCACGGACTCGAACTCGTTCGCGAGACCGGCGGCATCCACCAGAGCGACTTCTGGAAGCAACTCGATGTCTCCTCGCGGAAAGGAAGCCGAATCGTCGAATCGTTGGAACGGATGGGATTCGTCAAGCGACAGGAAACCGTCTACGAGGGACACAACACCTACTTCATCACGCCCGCCGCGAAGGACCTCGAATTCTCGCTGTTGATGGCCGGCGACATGCTCTCGCCGTTCATCGGGGAGGAGGAGATCGATCCCGAGAGCGACGCCTTCTCGCAGTGGATAATGAACCTCGCGTACGAGGAGTGAAACCCGCGTCGCTATTTCTCTTCGTCCGTCTCCCGGCCGATAATCAGCGTGTTTTTCACGAGGCTTCGATGGCCGCGCCGCAGTCGCTCGGAGACGGCTTGGTGTGACACGTCGAGTTCGCCCGCGAGGTTTTCCGCGGAGGCCTCGCGGGGAATGTCGTAGTAGCCCTTCTGAAACGCCAGGGTCAGCGTGTCCTGTTGGTCGTCGGTGAGGCCGAACCGTCCCTTGCGACCCTGATCCAACTGATAGATGTTGCGGATATCGAGGGAGAGGTCGTTTTCCCGGCAGTAATCGTATGTCTGTGATAGCGCATCTCGGTCGGGAAACAGGATTCGAAGGTGCCAGTGACTGCTGTTGCCGGACGCGGAGAGAACGGTCGCCTCCTCGTCGACGAGGATGTGAACCAGCGTCTGGATGTGGTCCGTCCACTCCATCTGGTATAGCTGTTCGTCCTCCAAATCGGCGAGTAACTGCAAGTTCTCGACGCTGCTGTCGCTTTCCAGTATCGTTTTGGTGTCCTTCGTGCCGCCGCTCGCCCAAACGAACGGCATCACGCGGTCATCCTCGTGGGCGACGACGCGTTCGATTTCGAATTCGAGGTTTTCGTGCTCCGTGAGTGTCTCCCAGAGTGCGAACTCGTCGGCGGGAATCTCGACTTCGACGACGGTGCCTGCCATACGTGTAATCGAACTTCAGGGGAGAAATAACCGTTGGCATCGTCTCCCTACCGGACCGGTTTCAGCGCGCTCCGCGGCCCAAAAACGGAGTTATTCCAGCGCGCTCCCGACTCGAATCACGCGCTTCTCGCCGAACTTCGGACCGATGACCTGCACGCCGACGGGAAGCCTGTCGGTTTCGCCCGCCGGAACCGAAATCGCGGCAGGTTGGCGAGGTTGACCGGGACGGCGTTCGGGGCCGTTCGCGGAGGGAACGAGTCACTACCGTGAGACGAGGCCGCAAGTCGGTTGCTGCCGAGTACCGCATTCAAATCGCTTACAGAAACTCCTCTCGGGGTGGCGAGAACACGTCGATGATCTCCCCGGATTCGATGGTTTCGTAACTGTGCTCGACGCCACCCGGTATCGAATAACTGTCTCCGCCCGTTATCATTTCGTCGTCGTCACCGATGTGGATTCGATACGTACCCGAAATCACGTATCCGCTCTGTTCGCTCTCGTGACTGTGCGGTGGAACGTCATTTCCTTTTCTGAAGTGCATCTTCGTCACCATCGACTCGTCGCCGACCGCGAGCACGTCGAACTGTACGCCTTGAAACTCGTTCGAATCCGCGTCTTCTGCTTTGACAATCATCGGAATCGTACTCGATAATAGGTCGTTTATACTATAATATGGTTTCTAGTTTACCATCCGGTTGATTCTACCGCCGAATAGTGTAGTTCGATAGTGCCGCAGTTGATTGCCTCGTAAAACTGGACACTCGTCAAGCAATTTATAAACGATAGCCCCTGCTCATCGTCCTCCGAACCAGTACGACCGTCGCCCGCAGAAACTCGAAACGGTTCGTTACTCCAGCGCGCTTCCGACTCGAACCACGCGCTTCTCGCCAAACTTCGGCCCGATGAACTGCACGCCGACGGGAAGCCCGTCGGTTTCGCCCGCTGGGACGGAGATTGCGGGCAGGTTGGCGAGGTTGACCGGGACGGTGTTCGCGTCGGCGAGGTACATCTGGAGCGGGTCGTCCAAGCTTTCACCGAGTTCGAACGGCGGCGTGGGCATGGTCGGACTGGCGAGGACGTCCACGTCCTCGAACGCCGAATCGAAGTCCCCCTTGAGCCACGCACGTGCGTCCTGTGCTTTCTTGTAGTACTTGTCGTGGTAGCCCGCCGAGAGGGCATAGGTGCCGAGCAGGATGCGTCGTTTCACCTCGTCGCCGAAGGACTCCTCGCGCGTCTCGGCGAAGGTCTCGTTCCAGTTGCCGTCGTAGCCGCCGGACTCGCCGTACCGAACGCCGTCGTAGCGAGCGAGGTTCGAGGACGCTTCGGACATGGCGATGACGTAGTATGCCTCGACGGCGTGTTCGACCGACGGAAGCGACACTTCGTGAACGGTCGCGCCCTGCGATTCGAGTTCGTCCATGGCGTCCCGGAATCGCTCGACGACGCCGTCGTCCGCGCCCTCGACGAGTTCGGTCGGGACGCCGATGTCGAGTCCGTCCACGTCGCCGTCGGCGGCGCTCGCGTAGTCCGCGTCGGCACCTTCGTCGCGGGTCGTCGCGTCGTGGTCGTCGGGTCCGGCGATGACGTCGAGCAGCCCCGCGGCTTCCTCGACGGTCGGCGCGATGGGACCGATCTGTTCCAGACTGTTCGCGTAGGCGACCAGGCCGTACCGCGAGACGAGTCCGTAGGTGGGCTTGATGCCGACGACGCCACAGAACGCCGCGGGACAGCGAATCGACCCGCCCGTGTCGGTACCGAGCGCGAGCGTGGCCTCACCCGCCGCGACCGCCGCCGCGCTTCCGCCCGAGGAACCTCCGGGTACGCGACCCTCGGCGACGGGGTTCTCCGTCGGACCGAAGGCGGACGTTTCGGTCGTCGTTCCCATGCCGAACTCGTCCATGTTGGTCTTTCCGACGATGGTCGCACCGGCCTCCTTCAGCCGTGAGACGACCGTGGCGTCGTAGGGCGGGACGTACTCCTCCAACATGGCTGACCCGCAGGTCGTTCGGACGCCTTCGGTGCTAATGTTGTCCTTGACGGCGACCGTCGTTCCGGCCAATGGACCGTTATCCGCGCCGTCGATGGTCTCCTCGGTGATGAATATATCGCCGCTCATGAGACGTTCGGTCCCTTGAAGTAGCCGTCTTCGGTCTCCGGTGCGTTTTCCAGCGCGTCGGCTTGGTCGAGGCTGGTCCGTACCTCGTCCTCGCGCATGACGTTCACGAGGTCGGCTTCACGCTCGACCTCGGGCACCTCGTCTAACGTCTCGAAGTAGCCGAGAATATCGGCGAACTGTTCGGCGAATCGCTCGGCCTCCTCGTCGGACACCCCGACGCGGGCCAACCGTGCGACGTACCGAACCTCGTCCGGTCCGGGAGGCGTATCGCTCATGTGTTGACGAACCCTCGGACGAGCGGTAAGGGTTTCGATACTCACCGCCGAATCACCCATAAAGACGGCGAATCTACGAGTAGTGTGCAAAAATCGAATACTGCATTATTATCGATCTCTCGACGATGAATACGCTGTTTTTGGAGACGAGAAAATGCCCGATTTGCCCACTGGAGTTAAGTAGCTATAGGTGCTATAAGATATGTCTATCGATTACTTCCACTCTCCGACTCTCGTAGTACACCATCGACCCTCTGTCTTCTCCTGATAGTACGCCATGACTGATACACGTACCCGACCGACCGAAGAAACGGAAACCACCGGTGAGCGATCCGAAACGCGAGCCGACGAGCAACAGCAGTGCCCCGAATGTGGCGGCCCGCTCGTCACCGACGAGGAGCGCGGTGAGCGGGTGTGTGACGATTGCGGCCTCGTCGTCGAGGAGGACGCCGTGGACCGCGGACCGGAATGGCGCGCCTTCGACGCGAGCGAGCGCGAACAGAAATCCCGCGTCGGTGCGCCGACGACGAACATGATGCACGACAAGGGCCTGTCGACCAACATCGACTGGCGCGACAGGGACGCCTACGGCAACTCGCTCGGGTCCCGCCAGCGCGAGAAGATGCAGCGCCTCCGCAAGTGGAACGAGCGCTTCCGCACCCGCGACAGCAAAGAACGCAACCTCAAGCAGGCGTTGGGCGAAATCGACCGCATGGCGAGTTCGCTCGGCCTGCCGGACACCGTTCGGGAGACTGCGAGCGTCATCTACCGCCGTGCGCTCGACGAGGACCTGCTACCGGGGCGCTCCATCGAAGGCGTCGCGACCGGCGCGCTGTACGCCGCTGCCCGACAGGCGCGGACGCCGCGTAGCTTAGACGAGTTGACGGCAGTGTCGCGCGTCGAGAAGGACGAAATCGCACGCACCTACCGCTACATCGCCCGCGAACTCGGCCTCGAAATCGAACCCGCCGACCCGAAGAGCTACGTTCCGCGTTTCGCCTCCGAACTCGACCTCTCGGACGAGACCGAACGCCGCGCTCGCTCGTTGCTCGACACGGCGACCGAGAAGGGCCTTCACAGCGGCAAATCGCCCGTCGGCCTCGCCGCGGCCGCCGTCTACGCCGCGGCGCTCCTGACCAACGAGAAGGTGACACAGAGCGAGGTCAGCGACGTGGCGAACATCAGCGAGGTCACGATTCGCAACCGCTACCACGAACTCCTCGACGCCGAGGAGGGCACCATCGCGCCGTAAAACAGCGCGAAGATCGAATTATTCTGCTTTTGTATCACCGTTAGCGGCCGTTCCATTGCCGCGACAGCGACGGACCGTAGGCGAAGAAGACGATTCCGGTCCAGAGAACGGCGAAGACGAGCGCGCCGCTCATCGTCGTCGTGGCGTACTTGAAAAACGTGAGGTCGGTCGTCAACGGGTTGTACGTGTCGAGGATGACGTAGAACGCGAAGAGGGTCGGCAGGTTTGCCAGCAGAATCGTGGCCGCGACGGCCAACAGGTCGCCGGTCGTGGCATTCGCTTTCGACGTTCGTGAACGGGTTCCGGTCGCCATACCGGAGGGAAGTTCACCGACCGGAAAAACGGTTTCCGTCTCGTGCCAGGCCGCCCATCTCACCTCACTCGCATCTGCCGTTCGTCCGTCGCCCCGTTTCTCGCCCGTTGCTTCCGTCATTCGTCAGTTCACCTCTCTCGCCCGTTTTTCGTCTGCTGTCAGTTCACGTCACGTTGTTGCTGTCGAAGCGCGACGCGTAGGAGACGAGGGCGAACAACAGGACGAGAACGGTCGTGGTGAGCGCCATTCCGAACAGGGCCATGGAGACGGGACTCATGTCGAACAGCGAGACGCCGAGCAGCGAGAGCGTCTTTCCGCGGTTCTGGCCCGTCGCGCCGACGGTGAGTCCGATGCCGCCAGCGGCGATGACGATGGTTATCGCGGTGGCGAGGAAGACGGGGCGGCTTGAGATAACGCGGTCGCTCATCGCCGGGAATTGTCACCCGGCGGGGTTAGGGTTTGCTACTTCCGCTCGGGGCGAGTCGAAAAGGGTCGAGGCGGACGACGGTAAAAGGAATCGAAAATCGGGAGCGAACGCGCTTACTCGGCGGCGATGACGTCGTCGATGCGGACGATCATCGTCGCGGACTCGGTGGCGCTCTCGACGGCCTCGCGCTTGACGGCGGCGGGGTCGATGACGCCCTCCTCGACGGGGTTCGCGATTTTCCCGGTCTCGCCGGAGGAGATGATGCCCGCGCTTCCCTCTTCGTCGTCGTTCGCTGCGCGGAGGTCCACGAGCGCGTCGATGGGATCCATACCGGTGTTCTCCGCGAGGGTTCGCGGGAGGACTTCGACGGCGTCGGCGAACGCCTCGACGGCGAGTTGCTGGCGGCCTTCGATACCCGCGGCCTCGTCACGGACGCGGCCCGCGATGCTGGTCTCTATCGCGCCAGCGCCGGGGACGACGCTCTCGGTTTCGACGGCGGAGGTGACGACGTCGAGTGCGTCCTCGATTGCGCGCTCCAGTTCGTCGACGACGTGGTCCGTTCCACCGCGGACGAAGACGGTGACGGACTGTGCCTCGGCGGCACCCTCGATGAACACGAGGTCCTCGCCGCCGTACTTCTCGACGCGGATGGAGTCGGCGTGGCCGAGTTCGTCGTCGTCGACGTCGTCCGGCTTGCCCGTGCGCTTGCCGCCCGTGGACTTGGCGATGGCGCTCGTCACGTCGTCGTCGACGTCGTCGAAGGCGAGGATGCCGTGTTCGGCGAGGTACGACGCGGTGCGGTCCTCGATGGAGGAGTGCGAGAAGACGACGTCGACGCCGGCGTCCGCGATGGCGTCGGCGAGTTCGCGGAGTTGGTCGTTTTCCGCGTCCATCGCAGCGGTGAGTTGGTCGACGTTGTCGACGGAGTACTCGGCGTCGATTTCGGTTTCTCGGACGCCGAAGGAGCCGTCGGTGGCGAGGATGGTCGCGTCCTCGACGGAGCGCGGCATGTTATTGTGTGCGGGTTCAGCGTCGGTGACGATACCTTCGATGAGTTCCGTGGCGCTGGAACTCGACCCGGTTTGGGTGAGGACGCGGATCTCGTCGCGGCCGATTCCCTCGTCGCTCTCGACGCCGCGAACCGCGTTGACGACGACTTCGGCGAGGCGTTCGGTCGTGATGTCACCGGTTCCCTTGCCGGTCATGCTGGACTCCGCGACCTGTTTCAGAAGGTCGTCGTCGATGTCGACGTCGAGCGAGAGGTCGTCGACGGCTTCGACGGCGATGTCACGGGCGCGGGCGTAGCCTTCCACGATGGTGGTCGCGTGAACGTCCTGGTCGAGGAGGTTCTCGGCCTTCGCCAGGAGTTCACCGGAGAGCACCGCGGCCGTGGTGGTGCCGTCGCCGACTTCGTCCTCCTGGGTCTGGGAGACTTCGACGATCATCTGCGCGGCGGGGTGCTCGATGTCCATCGAGTCGAGGATCGTGACCCCGTCGTTCGTGATGACCACATCGCCGTCGTCCGAGACGAGCATCTTGTCCATTCCGCGCGGACCGAGTGTGGTCCGTACGGCCTCGCTGACCGCTTTACCGGCGGAGATGTTGGAGGACTGCGCGTCGCGACCCTGCGTTCGCTCCGTCCCCTCGCTGAGGATGAACATCGGTCGGCCGCCCATGCGTCGCTGTCCAAAGCCTGATTCTGACATACGTATAACGAATGATTGATGTTCTATATAAACGTTTCTACACAGTTCGCTGGACGGGACGCCGATACGACCATCGACCGATAGATACATGCCCGACTGTAATCGAGAAAATTTCAGATGTTGGAACTGGAGCATCGGTTTCGAGTGGTGGACGTCCACGCGCGCCTTCCCGTCGAGGAGTCCGTGACGGCGCGTGGACGGGCCATCTCGCCCGACAAACTGGAGCGCGAACTCCACCAAGCGGGCGTCGTCAGCGCGGTCGTGTTTCCCGGCCCGCAGGAGGGAAGCAGCTATCTCCGGGCGAACAACGCCGTCGCCCGGCGAAGCGTGGAACGCCCGTTTTTCGCCTTCGCTCGAATCAACGGCCCGCGCGACCCCGACGGAAGCGCCACGGCGCGACTCAGGAATTTCAGGTCGCGTCGGAAGGAGTGGCACACGTCCTCGGACGACATCGAGCAGTACGCCTACGACGACCGGTTCCACGGATTCAAACTCGACCCGACGTGCGACGGACTGCCCGAAGACGACGTCCTCTCCCAATTAGAGGCGGTGAACCTCCCCGTTCTCGTTCACGCCGGGGAAGGGTTCACCCCCCGAGCGGCCGCCGACGTCCTCCTCGACCGTTCGTTTCCCGTCGTCCTCTCGCACTTCGGCGGATTTCCACTGAACCGCGACCTGATGGCGGACGCCATCGACCTGCTGGATTCGTACGACGACTGCTATCTCGACACCAGTTTCGTCCGCTATCGGGAGCAGATGGAGCGGGCGATAATGGAACACCCCGACCGCGTGCTGTTCGGAAGCGGTGCCCCGAACGCCCACCCGAACGTCGCCGTGATGGAAATCCTCACCCTCGACGTTCCCGAGGACGCCATGCGAAAAGTGTTCACCAACAACCCGTCCCGCGTCGTCGAAGCCCTCGCGCCCGACCACGAGGAGTAGCGGCGGTCACTCGATTTCGGTCTCCACATCGCGCCAGTCGTACCGTTCGACGGCGCGGTCGGCGCGCGAGGAAAGCCCGGCGGGGTTGCGCGCGTCGCTTCGGTCACGAAGTCGCCCGATGAGGCCGTCCTTGGTTCCCCCGGCGATTCCCTTGAGTACCTGTTTGCCACACCCCGCCCAGAGGGACGGTTTCGCGTCGCCCGAAGCCACCTCTCCGCCCGCGGTTCGCGCGTCGCGGACGGCGTCGTGGAAGGTCCGCCTGAACACGGTCAGTCGCGGGCCGTAGTTTTTCACCATGCGATAGGAGAGCGACCGGTATTTGGCACACCAGTCGCGTTCGACGCCCTTCTCGTCGGTGTCGTCACGACGGACAGACACGTCGGACGACCACGCTATCGGTCGCTCCTGTCCCGCGAGACGATGAGCGCAGTCGCGTGCGCCGCCGGTTTCCAAGTTCTCGTCGAAGCCGTCGACCGCTTCGATACTGTGACGCGTGAATGCGACGTTCACGCCGGAAAAGTAAGTTACGTCGCGTCCGGCGATGGTTCGCGTTTCGACCGTCTCCGTCGTCATCCCGGCCCGGACCATTCGGTGGACCGGCCCCGTCACCACGTCCGCGCCATCCGCGATAGCGTCGCGGATACCGTCGAACCACGACGATTCGACGGACACCTCCTCCCCGATGAACGCGATGACCTCGCCGCTGGCCTCGGCGAGTCCCGCGTTCCGCGCGACGTTCAAATTGCGGTCGGAAATCTCAACGAGGGCGCTCACGTCGGAGCGCTCACAGACCATGCCGGAGGTGCCGTCCGTGGAGGGGCCGTTGACCACGACGACTTCGGCATCGGGCGCGTGTCGCCCAAGCGCGTCGAGGGCGTCGCTCAATGGTTCCCGACCGTTGAGCGTTGGGACCACCACGGACAAGTCCATATCCGCTTTTCAGATACCGAGTACGTAAAAGCAATTCGGCACGCGGTCGTCACATCACTCGACGCTCGTGTTCCAATAGGAGACCGACGCGAGTTTGTCGCCGAACATCGAATCGCCGATGGTGGTGTCCATATTCCGGATGCGAGACGCTATCGCGTCCGGAATCTTCCGATAGAATCCGTAGGGAAGAACCCAGTCGTGGTCCGAATCGACCAGCGAAAGACCGGTTTCCCCGAGGAGTTTCTGTACGTCCTCCAACGAGTACAGTCGCGACCCCATCGGCAACAACCAGTTGTAGAGGCTTCGCGTGCTCGGTCCCGCGAACGTGTCGAAGAAGACCTGATTCTTCGACACGCGACACATCTCGCTCAAGAACGAGGCCGGCGTGTTGGCGAGATGGAAAAAGCGCATGGCGAACACGGTGTCGAAGTGGTCGTCGGGGAACGGGAGACGCGCGGCGTCGCCGCGCATGAACTCCAAGTGATCCGCGACACCGGCGTTTCGCGCCTTGTGGCGACCCTGTTGGAGCATCGCGGCCGAAATGTCGAGGCCGACGATGTCCGCACCCCGCTCGGCGAGCATGACGGTAAACCGGCCGGTACCACACGCTATTTCGAGAACGCGTTTGCCGTCGACCGGCCCGATAGCGTCGAGGACGGCTTGCTTCTCGCGGCGGTCGATGAGCCTACCGCCACGGGAGAATCGCTTCTCTTCGTATTCCTCGGCCACCTCCGTAGCCTGATACCACTCCTGTCCCTTCACACTTTCTTCGTCCGAACAACCTCACCCGAGGGATAAAACGGTACTGGATGTGGATAGGGACGGGGCGAACGCCTTTGCGCGTTCGTCGCGTATCCCGTATGGGGTTTCGAATGCCGACTTGTAATCACTGTGAGGGCGATTTCACCGCGAACGACCTCGTTCGCCACGAATACGAACGAATCATCATTGTTCACTGCCCCGACTGCGGCTGCGTTCTCGGCCAGTACAACCGCCACAGCGGGCCGCCGAAAACCGACCGTAGGCGGTAGGAACGTCGACGTTAGCCGCCCGTCACCACGCGGTCGGGGCGGATGCGAACGACGACGCGGGGGCCGCCTTCCTCGCCGAGGTTCGGGTACTTCTCCCGGTCCATGTACCGCTCGGTGAGTTCGTTGATGTGATCCACCGCGCCCTCCTCGGTCACGTCCTCGACTTCGCCGCGAACCGAGACGAACCGATACGGGTCGTCGGGGTCGAGGATGGAGAGGCCGACCTTCGGGTTCCGCCGGACGTTTCGCTCCTTCTGGCGGCCTTTCGCCGTATTGATGAGAAGATGGGTGCCGTCGTAACCGACCCACACAGGCGTCACCTGGGGCGTCCCATCGGGCATGACCGTGGCGAAGTTGGCGAACGCCTTCCGTTCGAATAGGTCCCTGTACTCCTCGGGTATCGGTTCCATGAGCGGTGAACGTCGGGAAGAGTCCTGAACGTTCTTCCCGACCTATCAGGCTACCTAAGTGTGATATTATGACGTTTAAGGTGTCGATATTGTATGAACACACCTATAGCCAACGTTTACCACCATGCCGTGGTCGCATGGTATACATGAGCACGACTGTAGCAGAACCAGCGCGCGATTTCCGTGAACGACTCAGAGAATTACCCCCCAGCGCCAAACTCGTCGCCAAGGTGTTGGAAACCGAAGAACCGCTGACGCAGGGCCAACTCGCCGAGGAATCCCTTCTCCCGGACCGGACCGTCCGCTACGCGCTGACCCGTCTCGAAGAGCAGGACCTCATCGTCTCGCGCCACAGTTTCCGCGACGCGCGAAAGCAGGTTTACCTGCTGAACAACTAACTCCTCACGCCTCCCGGTTTTTTTCACCGACGTTTTTCGACGTTCTTCGTTTCCCGACCGCCAGTGACCACGAACGACTTTTCCCGCTGGGGGGCCACGCCCCGGACGTGAACCCGATTCCCGTCCTCACCGAGACGCTGGCCCCGCACGGGGAGACGAATGCCTACGTCGTCGATACCGTCCTCGTCGACCCGGCGGGACGGACGGACGAACTCGATCGAGCAGTCGAGGAGAACGACATCGAACACGTCGTCCTCACCCACACCCACCCGGACCACGTCGGCGGCGTCACTCACTACGCCGACGCCTGCGATGCGACGGTTTGGGCGCGCCGAGGCCGCGAAGAACGCTTCGAGCGAGCGACGGGGGTCGCTCCCGACCGCACGTTCCGCGAAGGAACGACCGTCGGTCCGCTGACCGTCATCGAGACGCCGGGACACGCCCCCGACCACGTCGCGCTCGCCGCGGACGACGGACTCATCACGGGCGACCTCGCCGTCGCGGAAGGAAGCGTCGTCGTCGCCGCCGGGGAGGGCGACGTGCGCGCCTACCTGACCTCGCTTCGCCGACTGTACGCGAAGAATCCCGACGTCCTCTACCCGGGGCACGGACCCGTCATCGAGAATCCGAGGCGGACGATTCGCCGACTCATCGACCACCGACTGCGCCGCGAGGGACGCGTTCTAGACGCGGTTCGTGACGGTGCGGAGACACTTTCTTCGGTGACGGACGCCGCCTACGACAAGGACGTCTCGGACGTCAGGGAGTTCGCGGAGAGGACGGTGGCGGCCCATCTGGAGAAGTTGGCCGTCGAGGGGAACGTGGTCTGGGACGGCGAACGCGCCCGTCCGACCTGAACGAAAGCCCACAACCGTTTTCCCTCCTCGCACGAACCGTCCTCCGTGGAATCCCTCGAAGCCGAACTGGAACGCGCGAAATCGCTCGACGTGACCGACCTCGCGGACGCGATCGGGGACATCGGGTTCGAGTGCACGCGCTGCGGTGCCTGCTGTACGAGCGAGACCGACGACCCGCACACCGCCACCGTCTTCCCCGACGAGGTGCGCGCGTTGCAGGAGACGACGGAGTACGACTTCCGGGACGTCGCCCGACCCATGCCGTTCGGTCTGGACGAGGACGGCGGCGAGACGTTCGAGTGGGCGCTCCAGACGGACGACTGCGGCGACTGTCGGTTTTACGAAGAGGGAATCGGAGCGTGTTCGGTCCATCCCGACCGACCGCTCATCTGCCAAACGTACCCCTTCAGCGTGGCGCTCGGCGGGACGAGCCAACCGATGGGCGAACCCGTGGACGAGTCGGGGATGGTCCGCGCCCACGAGTGCGAGGGTCTCGGCCGCGACATCGACAGGGAACACGCCGAGGAACTCGCGGCGGCGCTCAAGGAACGCGCCGTTCGAGAACTCGAAGAGGCCATCGGCGTCCGCGACAACTACGAAGCCGCGAACCCCGACTCTGGCGAAATCGTCGTCCACGACTCGGAGGGTGCCAAAAACCCCGACGGAACGGCGTACGAAGGCTGACGAGGGTCGGAAGGAAGACCATTTTCGACAGCGAGCGGCAGGCGCGAACGAAGTGAGCCGCCGCGAGCGATAGGCCGGTGACACAACCGCCAGAAATCAGCCGGTGACACAACCACCGAGGCAAGCAACCCCACCGGAAAATCTCCGATTTTCCGGGCCGAGGAACCTCCAACGGAGTGCCTGTGGCACGACAGACGGAGGTGACGAGTGCTTTTGGTCCAGCTTTTGCCAGGAAGGAAGGCCGAATTCGGCGCGAACAGCGCCGAATTCGGCTCCCGACCGCAGCAAAAGGTGGCTGTCGATAATTCTATAATGGTTGACTACTTGTTTTCATCTGGAGGTCTACGACCCTTGGAAATCTCTGACAAACTCCTGTGTCTGTTCAGCGCTGATGTTACTCTCAAAGGCGACGAATACGTCGTCAGTGTGCCACGCCGTGAAATCGATACGGGTTCGGTTGAACCGGGAGAAACCTACCGTGTCGCGCTTATCTCGCGGGAGACCGAGGAGGAATCGAGCGACGAACAATCGGCGACAGCGACGCAATCGAGCGCCAACGCGAACACCGGAACCGTCTCGTCGGAACCGCAGCCACCCGTCGAAGCCGGTGAAATCCGCTACGTCGAAGTCGAGGATATCGGTAAGCAGGGCGACGGCATCGCTCGCGTCGAGCGCGGCTACGTCATCATCGTCCCCGGCGCGGAAATCGGCGAACGTGTGAAGGTCGAAATCACGGAAGTCAAGTCGAACTTCGCCGTTGGTGAAATCATCGAAGAGGAATTCTAAAACGACCTTTTACGACGGTCAAAGGGATGACTCGGATCGAATCGGTCCGAGTCATCCTGTCTCCCTGTAAAAGCTCGAGCAAAAGCACGCCGCTTTCATTTCGCATTGGAAGAGCGAAGCTCTTCCATGCGCCATTCAATCGGCGGCCCGCTCGTTCGTTCCTCACTCGCGGTGGAATCGCTGGTCGCTAGTGATTGTGTCACCGGCCGATTTTTGATGGATGTGTCACTGGCCGACTTCTGGTGATTGATTCGGTTGCTGTTTCTGATGGTTGGTTCGGCCGCCGTTTCTGGCGGTTGTGTCCCTGGCCGACTTCCGGCGGTTGGTTCACCGGCCTATCGCTCCCTCCGCCGACGGCTCGCTTCGCTCGCCCTCGACGGTGAGTCGCTGTGAAAATCAGTTTTCAGTCAGCGTTTCTGGAAACCGGCGCTCCGGCGAACTTGCTGAGGTCCACGTCCACCGTCTCGGCGAGGTCGTCCGACGTCTCGTAGGGGCGATTGACGATGACGTTTCCGGCGCGCTGTTTACCGAGACCCGGAATCGCCGTGAGTTCGTTCATCGACGCGCTGTTCACGTCGAGCGGGTACGGAACGCCCGTGACGGAGCGGTAGCCGTGGTCCACGACGGCCACGTCGATGGTCCGACCGAGTTCGCGCTCGCCCGGAATCCCGACGAGGAGCGGGTAGGTTCCCAACTGCCGCCCGAAGGTCCGGCCGTCCTTGTGGTATTCGAGGTGGACGTTCGGCAGCACGGTCCCCGGCGGCGCGACGCGTTGAAGCATCGGGTTGTCGATCTCCTTGCGGACCTCGCTCTTGTACCGCTTGAACAGTCGTTTGTGATTATCGGCGATGTCAGTTCCGACGGTGTTCATCTCCGTTCCCGAGAAGGCCATGACCTGCCGGATGTTCACCCGGCGAAGCATCAGCCCCTCGTCGTAGACTCGCTGGAGGAACTCGCGGTTGTGGTCGAACGTCTCCGTGCGCTCGCCCTTCAACCCGTGGAGGAGGTTGATTCCCGGAAGCAGTTTCGGCAGTCGGTTCGCGGCGTCGGGACCGTGGGTCGGGGCGTCGCTCGCGGCTTCTCCCGGCCGCCATCCCGCCTCCTCGTTGACGATTTTCACCGCCTCGAAACACTCCTCGGCGGTGACGTTCAGGTTGTTCTGCTCCTGCACCACCGGGTCCGCGGATTCCAGGCCGAACGCGGCGGTGTCACCGGGCGTGTTGTGTTCGGCGATGACCCGAATACCTTCGCGCGACAGTTCCGGCCACTCGACGATGGTGATGGGGTTCATGTTGTCGAGGTGGAGCGTCCCGAGGTCCGGCGCGACCTCCCGAATCCCGCCGTACAACTCGCGGAGCGCGTCGGGGTTCGGTTTCTCGCCGTCGCCGCCGTAGGCGAGGATGTCGGCCTGTCGCCCCAGTCGGAAGTGCTTGACGCCCCGGTTCGAGAGGCCGTCGACTTCTGCGACGACGGACTCGGGTTCGCGGAACGACGGGTTGCCGTACAGCGGTTCCGTGCAGAACGAACAGCGGTATGGACAGCCACGCGAGGTCTCCATCTCGCAGATGAGGTACTCCGGGTGGTTCGGGTGCTGTTCGACCACGAACGCCCCCGCCTCCGCCCAGCGGTCGATCTCCTCGTTGTCCCGCATTCGGTTGTTGAAACCCTCCAACCCGCTTTCCACGAGGTCCGCGGCGGCGGCTTCCACGTCGCCTTTCGCCACGAAATCGAAGTCGAGGTCGTCGCGCTCGGTTTGGGTTCCCCCCGCGTTCTCGTCCCCGACGCCGAACTTGACGGGGCCGCCCATCAGACTGGTCCCGTCGGCGGTCCACGCCATCTTCCGCACCTCGTCCGGTTCGGCGGGCGTCCCGCCGACGTACTTCCCCGGCACCGTCATCCCGCCGATGTAGACGAACAGGTCGGCGTCGGCCACGTCCGCCCACTTCGAATTGTCCTCCCGGAGTTCGTCGATGGTGTGGTAGGTTATCCGTTCCTCCGGCACCCCCGCGTCCACGAGCGCTCCGGCGGTGTAGCGCGGATACGTCGAGATGTACGGCGGCACGCCGAAATGGGCCGGTTCGTCGACGTAGCCGTCCACGAGCGTCACGTCGAGGGTCGCGGGGTTAGTCATTACCCGCCTTTGTGACTCGGCGGGTAAAACGGTGACTACTACGGGAACGGGTGTGTCGTGACTGTTCAGTACGAGGCGGGTTCGAGTTCGGGTGCGAGTGCTTCGACGACGGCCCCGAAAGCCCCCGCCCGTTCCCTGACTTGTGGTTGATATTGCTGTGACCGCAGGTACAGACGTCACTGAAACCGCACCGCAACCGCGACGGCCACATCCTCCCCAACCGATTGCGCGCTTCGCTCCGAAAGAACGAGTTCTTTCGTGCTCTCGCTCGCACGGGAAGACAAACCGCGTCTTCCCTGCCCTCGGTCGTTTCATTCACGATGACTTCTCTCACGAGAACTCCGCTCCAGTGCTCATCCACCGTCAGAGCACTCTCTGACGAGCCATTCGTTCGCTCCGGAAGACCGCGGTTCTTCCGTGCTCCCGTTCGCTTCGCTCACGGGAACTCCTTCGTCACTCACGAACATCTCGCACGCTTCAGCGAGGCGACGCGGCCGAGCATGATCGCGTCGTCCCGCCAGCGCCCGCCACGACGGAAGTGTAGATATGCGAAACTGGGCTAACCACTCCGGCGCGTGCGCCAGAAGGTCCGCGGCCAGCAATCGGCCGCGGACCTGATAGCCATCACGCGAGGGATGAGTATCGCAGACCGAAGGTCGAGAAACGCAGTCGGTTGGGGAGGGAGTGGCTTGCGAGGTTTCGTAGAAACCTCGAATGCGAACGGCAACGCCGTGAGCAAGCGGTACGGTGCTGTACGGTCGTCTAGGTGGATGAAAGGGGCCGCCCGGTCGCGCTCTGCGTGGTCGGCTGTGCGGGCACTATCCGCGCGAACTGTGCGGAGAGCGCGGATATCCCGCACAGCGGCCGCGAGCGGGCGGGGGCTTTCGAAGTCTGCTTCTCAGTAACTCCAATCACACAACCAAAACCAACCACAACTCGTAATCCCCGAACCACCGTTCCTAGTCGAAGTCCGCGCGTTTATTTTCGTCCGGAACGTATCGTCGTGTATGCCCGCGACGCTTGAGGTCAAATGCACGGACGGCGACTGCGAGATGGACATGTTCGAGATGCACTACACCTACGACATGCCCGACGACGTCGGCGTGAACGACTTCCAATGCCCGTACTGTGGCGAAACCGATTCCCTCGAAGCGATCGAGCTATGACGCTGCGCGACCTCGGGCGCTCGACCGTGACGGCCGTCGCATCGAAGGTCGGCCGCGCCGCGAGCAAGGTACAGGAGTCGCGGCCCGTTCCGTCCGACCTGCTCGAAAGCGAGGACGCCTACCTCGTCGTCTTCGACGCGGCGGGAGCGACCGGAAGCGACGTGCAAGTCCGGTTCGTCAGGAATTCCGTCCTCGTGCGAATCGACCGCTTCCGCGACTTCCACGACGGGTTCGACATGGTGTTCCCCGGCCGCGGGATGTCGCTCGACGGCGAGGTCGAACTCCCGGCGGACGCCGAGGTTGACGCGAAGAAAGCGACGGCGACGCTGACCGACTCCGGCACCCTCGAAGTCACGGTGCCGAAGTCGAACTGAGAATCGGCCGGTACTCGCCGATACACTCACTCCACCGCCATTCCTTCGACGACTTCGAACTCCTCGTCCCCGGTGAAGCGTCTCGGATCGAACTCCGGGATGCCGCCGTCGCCGAGGATGTCCTTCGCGATCGCCTCCCCGAGCGCCGGCGAACGCATGAAGCCGTGGCCTTGCCACCCGGCGGCGACGTAGCAGTTCGGTCGAATCTCGCCGAGGAGCGGGTCATAATCGGGCGTCGCGGTGCAGAGGCCCGCCCACGCTCGTTCGACCGCCGGGGAACCCTCCGGGGTGAAATCGAGACGGTGGGCGAGGCGTTCCTCCATCGTCGTCTCGAAAGTGGAATCCGCCGCGTGCTTCCACTCCATCGGGTCGCTTTCGACTTCTTCGGTACCGTCCCCGGCGAGGAGGCCGTCGGGATGCGGTCGGAGGTAGTAGCCCTCCGTGGCGTCGTACAGCATCGGCGTGTCGGCGTCGAACTCGCAGGTGAGTGCTTGCACGCGGTACGGTTTGAGCGCGACCGGGATGCCGGCATCCGCCAACACGCGCTTCGTGTGTGCGCCCGCCGCGACCAGCATCGCGTCGAACGGCTCCGCGTGGCCGCCGTCGGGAAGAATTCGTGGCGCTCCGTCGGTCGCCGTCTCGTCGAGTCGGACGCGGACTTCGGTCTCGGTTCGAATCTCGACCCCGTTCTTTTCGGCTTCGGCCGCCATCATTCGGGCGTAGCTTCCGGGGTCGGTTCGGCCCGTGTTCCGAGCGATTGCCGCGACACCGATGTCGTCCGCGTTCAACGCCGGATATCGATCTTCGAGTTCCGACGCGTGAATGAACGCGACGTCCCGGCCGTGCTCGCGCATCCGCGGGACCTGCTCGCGGATGGCCGCCGCGCGCTTCTCGTCGCCCGTGCGTGCGAACCAGACGTAGGGCGTCTCCACGAACTCGAACCCGGCGGTGCCCGAGAACTCGTGGAACCGTTCGATCGCACGCGCACCGACGCGGGCGTCCTCCGGTGCCGCGAAGGCGTCGTACAGCACGCCCGCCGCTCTGAACGTGCTCTCCCCTTCGTTCGGGATGGTGCCTTTCTCGAACAGCGTCACGTCGGCCCCCCGAACCGCGAGGTCGCGAGCGGCCGTCACCCCGACAGCGCCGCCGCCGACGATGCCGACGTTCATCGGTGGTCCTCGGGCCAGAGGTGGTCGATATTTTGGTCCGCGAGCCATTCGACCAGCGCTGCGAGTTCGTCGCTCGACGCGTCGAGGAGTCGCTCCCCTGCCTCCCGCGAGCCTCTGGTGGGAGTGCCGACGACGCCGCTGTCGGAGAAGTCGGCCGTGTCGAAGCCGATGTTCGCGCCGTGAACTTCCTCGCCCCACGCGTCGTTCGCGCCCGCCTCGGCCTCTTCGAGCGCCGCCTCGCGGACGAGTTCCTCGGCGACTTCGAGGAGCATGCTCGTCTCGATTTCGTCGGCGTGCGTGATGCCCGCCCCGAACTCGTCTTCGAGCACGTCGCCGATGCCGCCCCACCAGTTCCACGGGACGGCGTAGGCGACCTCCTCGCGTCGAACCCGGCGCGCGACGCGCGTGAGCGCGCCGCTGTTGCCGCCGTGGCCGTTCACGACGACGACCTTCCGCACGCCGTGGCTGGCGACGCTCGAAACGATATCCTCGACGTAGTCCTCGAACGTCGCCGGGTCCGTCCAGAGGGTGCCGTCGAACTGGCGGTGGTGTTCGCTGACGCCCACGGGAATCGTCGGGAGGAGGACGACGTCCTCCCGGTCAGCGAGCGTCTCCGCGACCGCCTGTGCCGCCATGAAGTCCGTCCCGAGCGGGAGGGCGGGTCCGTGCTGTTCGACGCTTCCGGTCGGAAGCAGCGCGACGTCCACGTCCGCGAGCGCCTCGCGGGCCGTGGTCGTCGTCTCGTCTGCAAGTCGGCTCATGAACTGTGATTGCGGTCGCGGTATTTGAAATTGGGTGTCGCGGCGAACGGAAAATAGGGCCACGAACCCGACGGACCCGGACTATCGACCGATGAACGCCCGGACTATCGACCGATGAACGCCCGGACTACCGGCCGATGAGCGTTCGGACTATCGGCCGATGAACGAGTCGATTCCCTGCGCGGGATAGCCGACCACGGTGTCCACGCCGGCCGCTTTCAGTTCGTCGATGCGCTCGCCGACTTCGGCGTGCGTCCCGACGAGCGCGAAGTCACGGCTCGCGGCCGAGAGGACGCGGCGAGCGCGACCGTCGGCGCTGGCGTCGGCGGGTGCGTCGTCGGGGAGCGCCCGCGCCACGGGCTTTCGCCGGGACACGTACGCGCCGACGGCGTCGAGTATCACGTCCTCCTCGCCGGTGAGAACGGTCGGCGCGTACACCGCGACCGTCCCGTCGAACCCGGCGGCGCGAAGCGCGCGAACGTCGCGGGTCGTCGAACGGGACAGCAGTTCGAACTGCGTCGCCCCCGTCGCCGTGGCGACGCGTTCGATGCCCTCCGTGCCGACCCACGCGTCGGGCGACCGCTCCAACGCGGCCCCGAGTCGAGGTGCGACCGCTCGGGTTCGCTCCTCCTCGGAGAGATAGGCGGAATGTCCGGCGACGAACACGGTTCCCACGTCCTCGGGGAGTCGTCCGAAGAGCGAATCGTCGCCGAGCGGGTCGAAGCCGTCCGCACGGACGGGAATCGTCATCAGTACGTTTTTCTCCGCCGCCAGTTCGCGGAGCGTCTCCGTGTCGGGGAGGTGTTCGCGCCCCTCGTAATCTATCGTCACCGTCTCGAACGGCATCGAGTGGGCTCGACGGACGTCGCACTCCGCGGGCTTCAGTGCGGCGGCGTCGAGTCCCGTTCGAACGAGGGCGTGGCTACTGGCTAGCATTCGTGCTCAACTCCCGTATTCAGAATTAGTCGGTTACTACTCTCGCGGAACGCGATCCATCGTCTGTGCGACCATGGACGTTGTAACGCCAGCGAGGTCAAAAGGCTATCGGCGACGGCAAGGATTCGACAGGGCGGTTCGGTGCGCCCCGCCGGATGTTCACTCGCTCTGCATCGGAACGTACCGTTCGATTCCGGGAACGTCGACGCCGAGCGTTCCCTCGATGAACTCGATGAACGCCCCGTCCTCGGACTGAAGGCCACCGGCGACGGTGACGGCGGCGAGGCCCACGAGGCCCGTACCGACCAAAAAGACGGGAAGCGTGAGGAAGGAGAGCGTCAGCCAGCGCCCCGCGAGGAGACCGATGGGAAACAGGACGAGCGGCAGGACGACGTACGTCCGCTTCGTGTACGAGGAGAACGGGGATATTCCGCACTTGGACAGGAGGACGACGTTGAGCGCGAGGTTGCGGACGACGTAGGCCCCGGAGGACGCGATGGCGGCACCGACCATCCCGTACGTGGGAATCAGGAGGAGGTTCACGGCGAAGTTGAGCGCGAGCGTGAGGATGTCGACGCCGAGGATGGCCTTCGTGTGGCCGAGGGCGGCGAGCGTCGTCCGGTTTCGCCCCGCCGCCGCGCTCGTGAAGAAGCCGACCGAGAGGATGGCGAGGACGACGCCGCCGCCCGTGTAGCCGGACCCGAAAAAGAGGGCGAGGACGTCGTCCGGGAAGACGGTGAACACGAGGAACGCGGGGAAGGTGAGGACGTAAATCCACTTCGTCGTGATGCGGTAGATGCTCGTCACCTCCTCGCGCTCGCCGTCCGCGTCGAGCCTGGACGTGAGCGGCAGGTAGAGGTAGCCGAACGAGGAGATGACCATCAGAAGGCTGTTCGCCAGCGGATAGGCGGCGTTGTAGACGCCGACTTCGTTCGAGGTGCGAAACTGGGCGAGCATGAGGGTGTCCATCCGCGTCAGCAGGATGGAGAGGACCATCGTCACGATAAGCGGTGCCGAGTAGGTGAGCAGTTCGCGGGTGTGGGTTCGCGTCGGGCCGACGAGACGCACGAGACGGTTCGAGAGGAGGTAGACGACGAGGAGCGTCCCGAGCGTGGCCGCGAAGTAGGCGTAGCCCACCGAGACGAGGTCGAACCCGCCCGCGACCAACGCGACGAGCAGAAAGATTCGGAGACACGGGTGGAGGAAATCCTTCGTGTAGAGCTTGTAGCGCGTGTTCTCCAACCCGCGGAGGGCGCTCACGCCGACAGTCAGGCCGACGCTGACGGGAATCGTCAGGACGAACAGGCGGAGCAACTCGCGTGCGACGCTCGTCTCGAAGAGCGCGACGGCGATGCGGTCCACGTTCAGGTACAGGACGAGCGAGACGGCGAGGCTGACGGCGAGTGAGAAGGCCAATCCGAACAGCCAGACGCCGCGAACGTCCCGGTCGTCGTCGTAACGCGAGACGAAACGCGGAATCCCGTCGTTGAGACCGACGAGCGAAACGGTCGTCCCGATGGTCATGATGGCGAGCGCGATCATCACCTCGCCGTACAGTTGGGGCGAGAACCAGTGGGCGATGATGACGCGTTCGACCAACCTGCCGACGGAGGCGACGACGACGCCGACGACGATGAGTACCGAACTCGACAGCAGTTTCGAGAGGTGAGAATCACTCGTCGCCATTCGGGAAGGAAAGGGTGGAGGGATGCGTCCGACCGCGGTGCTCACGGCTTCGTTGCGTTCTCGGGTTCACGGTGGGACAACCAACCGGGTCGAGGGGCTTTGTTATAGGCACCGTACGGCGGAGTAATCGCTATCAACCGCGTGTTCCGGTCTCCCATCGACAGAGTCATATGGAAGACGTTCATGATATTTTCAACCAGATATGGATTTCGTTGCGACCTTCACGACAGTTGAGACGTAGGGGGCGACACCGAAAGAATATTAATAGATGTCTTTGCATTGAAAACCGCATGGCACGCGATTGCAGTACGACAAACAACGATAGCGGAGCGGACGTCGGTCCCCTCGCGCGTCGTTCGTATTTGAAACTGACCGGCGCGACAGCGGTTGCGGCCGCCGGTACGAGTATGGTAAGCACCGTCGCAGCGGCGAAGGAGTACGAAACGATCACCGTTCCCGCCAACACGGCGAGACAGTTCACCGTCGGGAGCGGTGAGACGTTCGAGAACAAACTCATCGACATCAGCGCGCCGGGCGCGGACGTTCGCATCGTCGCCAGCGGTTCCGACTGGACGATTCGCAACGTCGGGTTTACCGGCGAGGCCGACACGAGCGGCCCCCACTCGCCGGGAAAGAACCTCGGCGGGTATCCGAACCTCATAACCGCGTCGGGAACCGGCACCATCGAACACGTCTACCTCGGCGACGGCGTGTCGGGCGACATGGTCCGCAAGGGCGCTATCGGGATTCCGATGTCCTTCGCCGGCCACATCGACATCAGCGAAGTCACGATGAACGGCTGGACCGGCAACGCGATTTACGCCGGCGGCGCGGCGAAGTCCGGCGGCGGCGGCGGCACGCTGGCCTTCGACCGCTGTCTCCTGAAGAACAACAACATCAGTCACCTCCGCGTCGCGACGGACGGCACGACGGTGAAGAACACCGTCATCTACAACACGAACGACGTGCCGCTCCACCCCATAAACGGGGGCGTCGTGAACTCCCGCGGCGTCTACGACGGCTACGGGACGACGAGCGACGTTGTGACGTTCGAGAACTGCGACATCGACTGCACGGAGGCGGACACGAACGGCGCGGCCTCCGCGCTCGTCGCCGCTCACACGACGTTCGAAGTGAAGAACTCGCAAGTCAAAGGCGGCCTCATCGGCAACGTCGAGACGACGAACGTCGGCAGCAACCCGTCACACGAAGCCCCGGATGGCGCGCCCACGACCGCAACGGAAGCCGCGAGCGGCGCGGCGTCGTCCAGCGGGAGTTCCGCGACGAGCGGAAACTCGGGGACGGAACAGAAGAAGGCGAAACAGCAGAAGAAAGCCGAGAAAGCGAAGAAGACGACGAAGCCGAAAAAAGCGAAGAAAAAGAAACCGAAGAAGCAGAAAAAGCAGAAGAAGCAGAAGAAGGCCAAGGCGAAGAGAGCCAAGAAGCAGACGAAACCGAAGCGGCCGAGCGACCCGAAGATGGCGAACGAGTCGGTCGCCGCCGCACCCGGTTCGACCGACTACTGTTTCACCTACAACGGACGCCGCTACTGTTTCGACCTCGGGCAACTTCTGCGGTCGTTGACCGGAGTCCGCTGAGAGCGGGAACTCGGGGACGTATTTTTCGGCGCGTAGGAGTCGCATACCGCGATGGAACGCCCCGATTGTCGCATTCACGGCCAGCCATCGCGTTCGGGAGGGGTGTTCCGTGGCGTACGGAATCGAAAGGTGGGTCGTTCCCACGACGCATAACAAAGTGGAATTAAGCCGTCGAACGGGTAAATGAGCAGTGGTAATCGACTGCACCAACGCGGAGTCGACGCGCCGCAAACGGACGGCGAACGCGGGGACGGGCGGCTGCGAACCGAGGAGCGAGCGGAGGAACTGTCCATCGGGATGTACTACCGGAAAGCGGGGACGAGGGACGCGGGCGGCGTCGTGATGTACGTCCAAGAACTGCTCGACGCGCTGTCCGACCACCAGTCCGCCTACCTCTACACCGAGGACGGGGAGTTGACACCGAAGATGCGCGCGACGGACGCCGAAGTCGTCCAGTTGGCGTCGGGGGAGACGGGTATGCTCGGAACGCTTTCGACCCGCGTGTGTCCCGGCCTGTCGGAAAAACTCGATCCGTTGGTCGGCGCGCTCCGCGACGGAACGATAGCGCACATGAACGAGACGCTCGACGTGCTCGTGACCCACGACTTCCTGGACGACATCGTCCTGTCGAACCTCCTCGACGTGCCGGTGGTCCGTATCTTCCACGGGTTCGAGCGGACCGGATTGGGAACGACGGCACACGGGATGCTGTCGGATAGCCACTCGATAGCGAACTCGGTGCAAACCAGCACGGAGTTCGTCGAGGAGCTGGGCCACGAACCCGAAGGCATCGTCTATCCGGGCGTCGATACCGACCTGTTCCACCCGGACGCCCCGCCCGCCTTCGACCGCGACGAACCGACGATACTCTTCGTCGGACGGTTCGTGGAGTCGAAGGGGGTGTTCGATCTCATCGACGCACTCGCGGCGGTGCGCGACACCGCCGACGCCACCGACGCCGACCCTCACCTGTCGATAATCGGACGAGGGGACCACGACGCCGTGGAGCGACGAATCGAACGGCACGGGTTGGAATCGTCGGTTTCCGTCGTGGGGGCGGTCCCGCACGACGACCTTCCCGGATACTACACCGCAGCGGACGCGGTGTGTTCGCCCTCGCACTACGAGAGTTTCGGTATGGTCAACATGGAGGCGATGGCGTGTGGCACGCCCGTCATCACGACGACCGTGGACGGCGTCACGGAGTACGCCATCGACGGCGAAACCGCGCTGCTCGTCCCGCCGAATTCCCCGGACGACCTCGCCGACGCGATAGCGACGGCGGTCGAATCGCCGGAACTACGCGATCGACTCGCGACGCAGGGAAGGGCGGTCGCGGAGCGCTATTCGTGGGAACAGTCCTCGAAGCGTCTCGCAGACCTGTGTTTCGAGATGGTCGAAAACTGACGTCAGGACTCGACGTCCACTGACGTCACGACTCGGAGTCCAACCGCGTGGGAACCGCCCGCGTCGCCGTCGCCTTGAACGACGCGACGGCCGACGTGCCGGGTTCCAACCCCAACCGCTCGACGCTGGTGGTCGTGACGAGCGCCTGTAACGGCGTTCCGCCGCCGACGTCGATCGCGATTCGGGCTATCTTTTCCCCCTCCTCGACCGACGAAACCGTCCCGGAAAACTGGTTTCTGGCGCTCGTCGCGTCGTCGATGGGGGCCGCGTCCGGACTGTACAGCGTCACCACGTCCGAGCGGATGCAGACCTCAACGGCGTCGGTATCCGGGGGAATGAGCGCCCGCACGGTCCCCACGTCGGTCTCCACGAGTCCGAACTCGCCGTCGCGCTCGGTGACGGTCCCGACCAGTACCGTCTCGTCCACCTCGGCGAGTCCCGACGATTCCGCCGTGAGGCGGCGAAACCGCTGGATGAGGCCGCGCGCCTCGTCGGTCAGCGTACTGCCGCCGCCGGACGAACCGCCGCGTTCGCGCCGGACGAGCGGTCCAAAGCCCTCCTCCAGGGTCACGATTCGACGCTGTGCGTGCGCGTACGAGCGCCCGAGCGCCGTCGCCGCCGCGTTGAGCGACCCGTGTTCGTCGATGGCCCGGAGCAAACGCACGTCCCGTTCGTCGAAGGCGACGTCGTCGGCGACGAGTTGCGCGTCGAACGTGGCCCGTGGCGTCCCGTCGTGCATCGTCATTCCTTCGGTCGTACTCCCCGCTACATCAGTTCTCCGGCCTGTCCTCACTCCGAACGTCGATGAACCGTCATCGGGATTTCCTTCTTCGGGCGGGCGGTGATGGTCGCCATCAGGTCCAGTTCGGCCTCGGGCGTGAGTTCGATGTGATACTGCTGATAGATGGTGGCGAGGAGGAGGCGCGCCTCCAGCATGGCGAACCGGTCGCCGATACAGCGCCGCGGACCCGCGGCGAACGGGAAGTAGGCGAGTTTGGGGAGCGACTTCTCGAACTTGTCGGTCCAGCGCTCGGGGCGGAACGCGCGCGGGTCGTCGTACCAGCGCGGGTCGCGGTGGACGACCCACTGGTTCATCTGCACCGTCGCGCCCGCCGGAATCTCGTACCCGCCGATGATGTCGGGTTTGGTCGCCTCGCGGACGATTCCCGGTACGGGCGGGTAGAGTCGCATCGACTCCTTGACGACCCGTTCGGTGTACGTGAGGTCGGACAGGTCGTCCATCGTCGGCGTCTCGCCGTCGAGCACCTCGTCGAGTTCGGCCACGAGTTTTTCCTCCACCTCGGGGTACTGGGCCAGCGCGTACATCGTGAGCGTCAGCGACAGCGCCGTCGTCTCGTGTCCGGCGAGGAGGAGCGTGACCACCTCGTCCCGAATCTGCTCGTCGCTCATGTGGTTTCCGTGTTCGTCGGTGGCCGAGAGGAGCGTCGAGATGACGCCCTCGCCGTCGGCGTCGTTCCGCCGCTCCCGAATCATCCGATAGACGACGCCGTCGAGTTTCTCCCGCGCGTCCTTGATGCGCATCCGCGACGGCGTGGGGACGCCCGGCGGGAGGATGAAGTTGGCGAGGTTTTCGGTGCCCATCATGAACTCCGAAAGCGCCGTCCCGATGGTGTCCACCTCGTCGTCGATGTCGACGCCGAACAGCGCCCGGGCGACGATTTTGAGCGTCACCTCCATCATGTCCTCGTGGACGAGGCGGGTTTCGCCGTCCTCCCACGTATCGAGTTCCTCCTCGGTGAAATCCGTCATCATCGTCGAATATCGCTGAATTTCCTCGGGGTGGAACGCGGGTTGGATGAGGTGGCGGTTCCGTCGCCACACCGCACCCTCGCTGTTCAGGATTCCCTGTCCGAGGACGGGGCCGAGAATGTGTTGGAAGCCCTCGCCTTTGATGTAGTTCTGGTTGTTCTGGACAAGGACCTGCTCGATGTAGTCGGGGTGATTGAGTTGGTACATCGGGCCGTCCAGTTCCTTCCAGTGGGCGATGTCACCGTACTCGCGGGCGGTTCTGGTCATGAAGCCGAACGGGTCGCGGATAAATTCGAGTCGGGTTCCGATTATCGGCAGTCCGTCCGGTCCCGGCGGTGTCTCTCCCGTTTCGGTAGGTGTGTCGCTACTCATCCTTACCCGATAGTTCGGGGTCCCGCAGTCTATGTCTGTTTCCCATCATCCTAGGTGTGTTTAAATACTGCCGGACGCTAGGACCGCGATATGCGGTACGCCACCATCGTCCTGACGTGGGGGCCGGACGTGAGCGTTCATCCCGTCGATGACCTCCTGTCGGGGACCGACGACGTTAGCGTCGAAACGATTCAGTACGTCGGCCCGGTGTACGAAGGCCGGTACGTGGAGTTCGTCGAACTACACGGCGACCTCGACGTGGCGCGGGCGCTGTTGGCCGACTCGCCGGAGACGGTCGAGTTCGACATCGTGGGCGAGGAGGGTCGCGGCGTCCTCTACCTGCACTGTCGAACCGCGGGGTTGGTCGACGACCTCCTGACCATCCTCCGCGAGCAGCAAATCGTCCTCGACTGGCCGATGCAGTACATCGACACGGGCGGCGAGCGCGGCCTGCAACTCACCGTGCTGGGGACCAGCGAGGCGATTCGCCGGGCAGCGGGTGACGTCCCCGACGGAATCAAACTCCGCCTCGAACGGATGGGCGAGTACGAACCCGACATGGGAAACCTGTCGTCCATCCTCACCGAGCGACAGGAGGCGCTCTTCGACCTCGCGGTCCGCGAGGGCTACTACGAAGTGCCGAGGGAGACGACGCATCGGGAACTCGCGGACGAGCTCGACCTCACGACCGGCACCGTCAGCGAACGCCTCCAGCGAATCGAGGCGAAGTTGGTCCGGGCTTACGTCGATTGACGGGAGGACACGGCTGGCGATGGAGGGAAGTCGCGGCGGACGGTAGCGGTGATTCACGACGGACAGTGGAGAGATATCACGACAGACAGCGGAGAGGAATGGATGCGGCTAACTCCTCCGCTCGCCTCCCATCTAGTGTGACAACCGGTGTCTCAGGGTAGGGGACCATGCCACCTTCACAGCCATCCGCTTCGACGAATCACCCGGAGAACGAGGAATCGACGTCGCCGTGGCGACTGCCGACGGTTCAAATCGTCCTCGCGGCGACGCTCCTCGCACCGCTCGGCGTGCCGCTCATCAGTCCGACGCTCCCCGCGTTCCGCGACGCGTTCGGCATCACTGACGCGCAGGCGAGCCTCCTCATCAGCACGTACTTTCTGACCGGAATCTTCCTGTCGCCGTTCATCGGCATGCTCGCCGACAGGATCGGGCGGCGGGCCGTCCTCATCGGCGGCCTCGTCGCCTTCAGCCTCTCCGGCGGTGCCATCGTCGTCGCGCCGAGTTACGAGGCCGTTCTGATACTCCGAACCATCGGCGGCACCGCTGCCGCGGGCATCTTCATCACCACCGTCACGCTCATCGGGGACTCGTTCGAGGGCACCCAACGGAACACCGTCCTCGGCATGAACAACGCCGTCCTCTCGGCGGGGGCCGGATTGTTCCCCATCATCGGCGGGGCGCTCGCCACCGTCTCGTGGAACGTGCCGTACGTCGCCTACCTCCTCGGCTTGCCGCTCGCGCTCTACGCGGTTCGACACCTCGAAGAACCGGACCACGAACGCGACTCGAAGGGCTTCGCCTACCTCCGCCGCGCCGCGAGCGTCCTAAGCGGCCCCGACGCGCTCGTCTGCTACGGCGCGGCGTGCATGACCGAACTCCTGTTGTTCGGCACGGTGCTGACGATTCTACCGTTCCTCCTCGCGGGCGATTTCGGCATGTCGGCGTTCGCCATCGGACTCGTGTTGTCCGTCGCGGAGGTCTCCTCGGTGGTCGTTTCGGCCAAGAACGGCTGGTTCGCTCGGTACACCTCGAACTACGGCCTCATCGCCGCCGGGTTCGCCTGCTACGCGGTCGGCCTGCTCGGCGCGTGGCTGGCCCCCTCTCCCGTCTTCATCGCGGCGACGATGCTCGTGCTGGGCGCTGGACTCGGCCTCTCCATGCCCGCCGTCGATGCCGCCATCAGCGACCTCGTTTCCTCGGGACTCCGCGGCGGGGCCTTGAGCCTCCGCAACAGCACGACGTTCCTCGGCCGCGCCGCCGGACCGATACTGTTCGCCGGGTTGGCCGAGGTGACGGGCTACTACCCGCTGTTCGTCATCAGCGCCATCGTCGCGCTCGTCATCGCGCTCTCCATCGCGTCGATGAGCGTCTACCGGACCCGTCGCCACCCGGCCGCCAGGGCGTAGATCCGATCGAACGGCGACAACCCTCTTTTCCGTCCGTCGCGTGGCTCACCCATGGCAACCGTACTAGGGATTCGATGCGACGACGGGGCCGTCCTCGCGGGCGACCGGCAGGCGACCGTCGGCGGCACGGTTCGCTCCGACGCGGTTCGGCGCGTGTTCGACTCCGACGACGCCGGCGCGGCGCTCGTCGGCGACGTCGGAGCCATCGAGGAGTTCGACCGACGGTTCGGGTCCGAACTTCGGAGGGAACGTCTCGACAGAGACGAACCGCCGTCGATGGAGCGAATCGAGCGAATCGCGGCCGACCTCGCGGGGGAAGTCGGCGTCGATGGGTTGGTCGTGGGAACTGATTCGAACGGCAACGCGGCCCTCCGCGAGATCGGAAGCGACGGCCTCGTCTTGGCGACCGACGCCACCGCGGTCGGAAGCGGTGCTGCCGTCGCGTACGGACGCCTCGAAGACGCCGACGAGGGAGCGAGCGTGGACGATATCGAAGCCCTCGCCCGGGAGACGCTCGCGGTGGTGGCCGAGCGTGACACCGATACCGGCGACGACATCGACGTGCTCCGATTCGAGGGGACGGCCTGAGCGAGATGGGATGATCGGCGAAAGACACGCGGTCGGAACGGACGAGTGAGTTCCGACTGCGTTCGGGAAGGGTGTCGAACTGTCGGAATTTCCTTCCGACGCCGCGAACCGGGCCACAAACGGCCTCGAATCCGTGGTGTTATCGGTCCAGTTCGCGCTCGTCGTCGGCGTTGGTTTCTGCTTCCGGTTCGGTTTCGGTTTTTCGCGTCTCTATTTGACGGAGGAGGTCGGGGGTTCGTTCGTGCCGTGGCGTCTGCGCGAATCGTTTGATTTGTCTGAGATCTTCGTCGGTTAATCCGGATTCCATACTAAACTTGGCGATTCTATACGGTATATATCTATGCAAAATAGTGGATTTTCTGAACTGTATACTGATTTTCTTATCACCGTTGTCATACGATACGATGGCTCTACGCCCACGTTCGTTCCAGATAATGGGGTTTTTTATACACCGTCGTTGGCAACAAATAGTAGTCGAACGATGTCTCCGGGAAAACAACTGACACCTAACCAACCGACGATACCGACGACCGAATCAACGCGAGTGTTCACCGTTCGGGACGGGGAACACGTAAGCGAGACGGTCATCCGCGCCGTCTCGGAACAGGACGACGTGAGTTTGACGAACGTCGAACCGCTGTACGAGCGAATCGACCCCGACGCGCTGGACGACTTTTTCGACCCGACTTGTAACGGACGGGGTTCGACAGCGATGAGCGTCGAATTCGATTACGCCGGACACACGGTCATCGTTCGCGGGTCCGGCGTCGTCGAACTGAAATAACGGTTATCGGTCCGACTCCAGCGCGGTCACGTCGACCGCGCGAACACCGAACCCGTTCTGAAGAGCCGTTTCGACTGCTTCTCGGCCACGCGCCTCGTCCACCGTCAACTGCGCGACGATATCGACTTCGATGTCCGTCGCTCGGGGACGGAACCCGGCGTGTTCGACGTCGTGAACGGTTCGAACGCGCTCGATTGCCGCGAGCGCGTCCCGCGCCGCCGTCGTGAGGGTACCGTCGGTACCGCGGGGGACCAACACCGTGACTTCGGCAGTGACGGTCACTGCGTGGAGTGCCTGTGACATACTGCTCCCGCGCGATTCGAACGCGGACCGTCACCCACAACCCATCGAAACCGATGAGCGCGGCGTGGGGTAGACCACTACCCGACGGGAGCGGTGGAACGGAGTGGGATGATATGGGACGAGACGTATCGGTGCGGTCGGCGGTGGCTCGAACCGTTCGACAGCGACGCCTCTCACGGGGTTCGTCCGAGGACGAACCGCGGCGCGTGAACGCTCGTGGCCGTCCGCCCGTTCCGGTCGCGGACGCCCGCGAATCGTAGACACCCGACACTACGCGGTCACGAAGACGAACGCCGATGCCGGGACGGAAACGGGGTCGAAAAGAGCCTGAAGCGGCCCGAACCCACGCGCAGTCGGGAGCCTCTCGATTCGGTGGAATCGAAGAAAACACCCGCCGCCGCTGGCAGTGGCGTCCGCCTTACGCGACGAGCGTGGGTGTAAACCGACCGTGGTGACCATCGGCGACACCATACCACCCGTCGCGTCCGCGGGAAAGATTCCCGTTGGAAGCGCCATACCGGCCCTTCCACAGGGAAATCCCAACCGCGGACACGTCGTTCTCGGCGAGAACGAAGCGCATTGGGCACGGTTGGTTGGTACGGGTCATGATGATCACTCGGGTTCGGTCCGTGGGTGTATCATCACGTATTTTGGCTAATATAATAATCGTTGTGCAACCGAGAGATTGTCTAGCAAGCCGACTGGACGTCCGCGGATCACCACTCGATGACGCTTCGGTCCCGCCACAGGTTCCCGCTGGGACTTCCGGGTTCGAAGCGCGCCAACCACACCGGCGTCTCGGCACCCTTCTCGACGCTTCGAGGCGCACCGGACCCGCCCATATCGGTCCGCACCCACCCGGGACAGACGGCGTTGACGACGAGGTTCGGATACTGCGTCGCCAGCGCGTCGGTGAAGGCGTTCACGCCCGCCTTCGAGACACCGTAGGGGAGGTGGCCGGTGTCGATGCCGCCGTCGAACTGCCCGGACCCGCTCGAAAGGGTGACGACGCGGCCGCCATCGCGCTCGGTCAGCAACGGCAGCGCGCGTTTCGTGACGAGCATCGGCCCGTGCAGGTTCGTCCGAAGCGTCGCCTCCAGTTCCCTGCCGTCGAGCGAGTCCAGTTTGCCCGTCGGGCCGTACGTCGCGGCGTTGTTGACGAGTATATCGAGTCGGCCCTCTTCGTCCGCAACCGTCCCGATGGCTGCACGAATCGCTTCCTCATCGGTCACGTCGAGTCGAACCGCCTGCTGGTCGGGTACGGTCACGGTGTCCGGGTCGCGCGCTCCGGCGTACACCGTCGCACCGAGTTCGGAGAGTCGCGTCGCGATTTCCTCGCCGATGCCGCGGTTCGCGCCCGTGACGAGCGCGACCTGCCCGTCCAGCGAATCGTACAGGTCGATGTTCATACGCGGTTCACGCCGTCCATCGCCATTCGTGTTGTGTCGGAAAGGGTGGCGAGAGGACGCCAGCGCACATCCGCGACCGTACCGTTCGGACCACACTACGGGGGGAGTAGCTACTTGCCCGTGGCTGGCGTATGCGTTTTCATGGCACGGAACATCACGAAGTCCGCCGCACTGGCCCTCGGGACTGCCGCCGCGCTCGGTGCCGCGTGGGTCGGATGGGGAGCCTACACCCGGCGGACGACCGACCAAGTGCCGTACACGACCGCCCTACACGTCGACGGCGTGGAGATTCGACGCTACCCCGACACCGTGGTCGCCAAAACGACGGCGAGCAGTCAGGAAGAGGCGTTTCGGCGACTGTTCCGCTACATTCAGGGAGAGAACCGTTCGGAGACGGAAATCGAGATGACGGCACCCGTTTCGACCGAACGGGAGAAGATAGCCATGACGGCACCCGTCGCGTCCGAGTCGTCGGGCGACGGGATGGAGATGGCGTTCTTCCTGCCCGGCGAGTACACCGCCGAGGGAGCGCCGAAACCGGAAGACGAGACCGTGACCGTCGAACACATCGAAGCGCGAACCCTCGCCGTCCGTCCGTTTTCGTGGTACGCGACGGAGGAGCGAATCGCCGAGAATCGACAACGGTTGTTCGATACGCTCTCGGCACACGATTTGACGCCGACTGGCGACCCGTTCCTCCTGCGCTACGACGACCCGTGGACGCCGCCGTTCATGCGCCGGAACGAAATCGCGGTGGCGTTGGAGTAGCGGCCGACGAATGGCGGTCCGTTTTATTCGCTTTCCGGCCGAAGACGGGACGGGATGGAGAGGGATTCGACCGAAACCGGATACGAGACGGTCCGCTGTCCGGTCTGTGGCGAGGAAAAGCCGGAAGGAATGATGGTACCGGGGGAACTGATACGGTCGTCGCTGGTCGCGTTGATTCGGCGGGAACACCCGGAATGGTCGCGCGACAGTACGGTGTGCTACGACGACCTGTCGCGGTATCGACTCCAGCGAAGTCGCGAGGTGCTTCGACGGGCCGACGAGAAACTGAGCGAGAACGAAGAGGAGGTCCTCGACTCGCTCGCCAACCGCGAGTTGATAACCGAGGACGTGCTGGAGGAGTACGACCGACAATTGACGCTGGGGGAACGAATGGCCGACCGCCTGTCGGCGTTCGGCGGCAGTTGGAAATTTCTCTTCCTGTTCGGCGTCTTCATCGGGATGTGGATTCTGGTCAACGCGTTGGCGCTATTCGGCGTGCAGTTCGACCCGTATCCGTTCATCCTCCTCAACCTCGTGTTGTCGCTCTTGGCGGCGATTCAGGCACCCGTCATCATGATGAGCCAAAACCGACAGGAGAACTTGGACCGAACGCACGCCGAACACGACTACCGGGTGAACCTCAAGGCCGAGTTGGAGGTACGCCAACTCCACGAGAAGTTGGACCATCTGCTGGTCCACCGCTGGCAACAGCTGATGGAGTTACAGGAGATCCAAACCGAACTCATCGAGGACGTGGTCGAACAGTCAACGCGGACGAAAGAATGAGACGACGTGGAAACGGGCGTGCGCCGGTCGGGGCGCGAAAGCCGCGCGCGACGAAATATCGGGCACTATCGCCGTAATTCCGACCCGGAAGCAGCGGGATATCGGTGTCGAATCTTCGGACATCCTCGGTAGACTTCGGATGCCCTTAACCACCTTAAACACATACCACCCCGACGATGTCCGTCGATTTTCTCCGAGCCCTTGTCGTCGAGAAGATGAGATAATTTTGCCACCACCTGTCGGAGCGCCACGCTTATATAGGAGGTCGGCAATTGAACCGAGTACAATGTCAAACAACGACATGACCCCTAACAGGGGGGGTCGAGTTCTTCGAGGGCACGTTAGCCCACACCGACGAGATTGATTCAGTTCGGATTTTCGACACGACACTCCGCGACGGGGAGCAGACGCCACGCACCTCGTTTACGCCGGACGAAAAGCGCGAAATCGCGACGAAGCTGGACGAGATGGGGACCCACGTCATCGAGGCGGGCTTCCCGGCCAACGGCGACGCCGAGTTCGCGGCCGTCCGCGACATCGCGGAGTCCACTAGCTCGACGACCTGTGCATTGGCACGAATCGTCGACGGCGACGTGGAAACCGCGCTGGACACCGGCGCGGAGATGGTACACGTCTTCGCTTCGACCAGCGACGTGCAAATCGAGGATTCGATGCACACGACGCGCGAGGACGTGACGGAACGTGCCGTGAAAGCGGTCGAACGCGTCGCCGAAGCGGGAGCGATTCCGATGTTCTCGCCGATGGACGCGACGCGAACGGACCCCGACTACATGGCCGAAATCGTCGACGCCGTCAGCGAGGCGGGTGCCGAGTGGATCAACATCCCCGACACCTGCGGCGTCGGCACGCCGAGTCGGTTCGCCGACTTGGTCTCCCATGTTCGGGACCACACCGACGCGCGCATCGACGTTCACACGCACGACGACTTCGGGATGGCCACCGCGAACGCCATCGCCGGCGTGGAGGCGGGCGCGGACCAAGTACAGGTCAGCGTCAACGGCATCGGCGAACGCGCCGGAAACGCGGCCTTCGAGGAAGTCGTCATGGCCATCGAGAGCGTCTACGGCGTCGATACCGGAATCGACACGGAACGCATCACGGAACTGTCGGAGATGATAGCGGAGTACAGCGCGGTGGACATCCCGGTGAACAAACCCGTCGTGGGGGCGAACGCGTTCGCCCACGAGAGCGGGATTCACGCCGCGGGCGTCATCGAGAACAGCGACACGTTCGAGACGGGCGTGATGAAACCGGAGATGGTCGGGGCACACCGCGAGTTCGTCCTCGGCAAACACACCGGAACTCACGCGGTACGGCAGCACCTGCAACAGTCCGGGTTCGTCCCGACTGACTCCGAGGTACGCCAAATCACGCGCCGGGTCAAAGACCGCGGTGCGAAGAAGAACCGCGTGACGGTGAGCGACGTACAGCGATTCGCCCGCGAACTGGGCGTCGATTCTAGCGAGGAGGCGCAGGCGTAACCATGGCCTCCCGTCGTTTCACGACCCGCCGTGAGCCACGGCCAACACGACCCTGCAAGAATTGCCCGGCACGTAAGGGCTATTTGTGTCGCGGCACGAACGATGTTCACACAGATGCCACGACGACGTTCGACCCGCGGTTCGCAGCTGTCGAGCGTTGCGGCCGTGGAGCGCGTACGCATTATTGTAGGGGTCTAGCTACCCCTCACCTCTTCTCACCCCGAACCGGCACGAATCGAACTCCCAACAGCACGACGCATACGCGCAAACGATGAGCACACGACCGCAATCAGACACAGGCACACGACCGTACGCGGACCAGTATCGACCGATGAACGCGAATCGAACCGAGGTGACGGGGCCGTGAGCGAAGGCACCGTCAACCCGGTTTCCCGTGAGACGGACGACGAGCGGGAAACGAAGGCCACGGAGAAAGAAATGGAGGCGACGCCCGAAGCGGAATCGGACGCGCCGGATGCGGCGTCCGAAGCGGCTACGAAGGAGGCACAGACGGGCGCACAGTCGCTCGTCTCGACGCTGGAAGCTGCGGGCGTCGAAACGATGTTCGGCGTGCAGGGCGGGGCTATCATGCCCGTCTACGACGCGCTGTTCGACTCGGACATCCACCACGTGACGATGGCCCACGAACAGGGCGCGTCCCACGCGGCGGACGCCTACGGCGTGGTCAAAGGCGCCCCGGGCGTCTGTCTCGCAACCTCCGGACCGGGCGCGACGAACCTCGTCACCGGCATCGCCGACGCCAACATGGATTCCGACGCGATGGTCGCCCTGACGGGACAGGTTCCCTCGGGAATGGTCGGCTCCGACGCGTTTCAGGAGACGGATACGACGGGAGTCACCACCCCAATCACGAAACACAACTACTTCGCGGGCGACCCGAACACCGTCGGCGACATGGTCGGCGAGGCGTTCGCGCTCGCCGAGACGGGACGTCCCGGTCCGACGCTCGTGGACCTGCCGAAGGACGCGACGCTGGGCGAAACGGATGGCCTCGAAACCGGAAAGACGGAAACGCCCGAGACGTACTCCCCGCAGACGGAGGCGGAATCGGACGCCGTCGAAGCGGCGGCGAGAGCTATCAACGGCGCCGAAAAACCGTTGTTCCTGTTCGGCGGCGGCGTCGTCAAGGGCGAGGCCTCCGAGGAGGCCCGGCAGTTCTCCATCGAACACGGGATTCCCGTGGTGACGACTATGCCCGCCATCGGGTCGATGCCCGAGGACCACGACCTCTGTCTGTCGTGGGCGGGGATGCACGGCACCGGCTACGCCAACATGGCCGTCACGCACTGTGACGTGCTGATAGCCGTCGGCTGTCGGTTCGACGATCGACTGACCGGCGGCGTCGACACGTTTGCACCGGAGGCCGAGGTCGTTCACATCGACATCGACCCGGCCGAGATTTCGAAGAACGTCCACGCGGACTACCCGCTCGTCGGCGACGCCGGGACGGTCCTCGAACAACTCGAAACGGAGGTGTCATCGGTCCAATCGGGCGACGACTGGGGCGAGTGGCGAGAACAGTGTTCGACGTGGAAGGAGGAGTTCCCGCTGACCTACGACACGCCGGACGACGAACCGCTGAAACCGCAGTTCGTGGTCGAGGCGCTGGACGAGGCGACGGACGACGACGCCATCGTCACGACCGGCGTCGGTCAGCACCAGATGTGGGCCGCGCAGTTCTGGACGTACCGCAGTCCGCGAACGTGGGTGTCCAGTCACGGTCTGGGAACGATGGGCTACGGTCTGCCCGCCGCGATCGGCGCTCGGTTCGCGGCCGACGACGACCAGCAGGTCGTCTGTGTCGACGGCGACGGCTCCTTCCAGATGACGATGCAGGAGCTATCCGTGGCGGTTCGAGAGAATCTCGATATTACCGTCGTCATCCTGAACAACGAGTACATCGGGATGGTTCGCCAGTGGCAGGACGCCTTCTTCGAGGGTCGGCGGATGGCCGCCGAGTACGACTGGTGTCCGGAGTTCGACAAACTGGCCGAAGCGTTCGGCGCGAAAGGGTTCGCCGTGGACTGTTACGACGAAGTGGCCGACACCATCGAGGAGGCGCTGGCCTACGACGGCCCGTCGGTCATCGACTTCCACGTGGACCCCGACGCGAACGTCTATCCGATGGTGCCGAGCGGCGGCGCGAACGGGAAGTTCGCCCTCTCGGAGGACCAACTATGAGCGGGGAAGACTCCACGGACGACGGAGCGGCGCGGAACACGTCTGCGGGAATGCCCGGCAGCGCGCCCGACGACCGGCCGCATCCCGACGGCCGCCGAAACGAGCAGGGTATCCGAATCGACCCGGAAGCGGAGGCGGAGCCGCGACGGCGGACCGCCGTCGTCTCCGCGCTGGTCGAACACGAACCGGGCGTCCTCTCGCGCGTCTCCGGGTTGTTCTCCCGGCGGCGATTCAACATCGAGAGCCTGACCGTCGGCCCGACGACGGTGGACGGCCACGCGCGTATCACCCTCGTGGTCGAGGAGACCGAATCCGGCATCGACCAAGTGGAAAAGCAACTGGCGAAACTCAAGCCCGTCATTCAGGTGGGCGAGGTGGACGACCCCGCCGTCCGCGCCGAGTTGGTGCTGCTGAAGGTGCGCGGCGACAAGCCCGACGAAGTGCACGCAATCACGCAGATGTACGAGGGCCAAACGTTAGATGCCGGGCCGCGAACCATCACGGTACAGATCACTGGAGACCAGCAGAAGATCGACGACGCGGTGGACGCCTTCCACCAGTTCGGCATCATCGAAATCGCACGAACCGGCCAGACGGCATTGGCACGCGGCGACACGCCGACGACGCCGGGCGAGGAACCGGGGCATTCCACCGAACCGCCGGAAAACCCGCACAGCGCGGAAGACAGCGAGACGGCGAACACGAACGAAAACTGAGGACTACCAACAATGACGAATCAACAAGACGCGACGATCTACTACGACGACGACGCGGACGATAGCTACCTGAACGACAAGACCGTGGCCGTACTCGGCTACGGCAGTCAGGGCCACGCCCACGCACAGAACCTCGCGGAGAGCGGGGTGGACGTGGTCGTCGGTCTGCGCGAGGACTCTTCCTCCCGAAAAGCGGCGGAGGACGACGGACTCCGCGTCGCGACCCCGAAGGAAGCCGCGAGCGAGGCGCAGGTCGTCTCGGTACTCGTTCCGGACACCGTGCAACCCGCGGTGTACGCCGACATCGAATCCGAACTCGAAGCGGGCGACACCCTGCAGTTCGCCCACGGGTTCAACATCCACTACGGCCAGATCGAACCGTCCGAGGACGTGGACGTGACGATGATAGCGCCGAAGTCGCCGGGACACCTCGTGCGCCGGAACTACCAAGCCGACGAGGGAACGCCGGGGCTGCTCGCGGTCTATCAGGATGCGACCGGCGAGGCGAAAGAGGAGGCGCTCGCCTACGGGAAAGCCATCGGCTGTACCCGCGCCGGCGTGGTCGAAACCTCGTTCCAAGAGGAGACGGAAACCGACCTGTTCGGCGAGCAAGCCGTCCTCTGTGGCGGCGTCACGGAACTCATCAAGGCGGGCTACGAGACGCTCGTGGACGCGGGGTACTCGCCCGAGATGGCCTACTTCGAGTGTCTGAACGAGATGAAGCTCATCGTGGACCTGATGTACGAGGGCGGCCTCGGCGAGATGTGGGATTCGGTCTCCGACACCGCCGAATACGGCGGTCTGACCCGCGGGGAAGTCGTCGTGGACGACCACGCCCGTGAGAACATGGAACAGGTGCTCGAAGAGGTGCAGAACGGCGAGTTCGCTCGCCAGTGGATCGTCGAAAATCAGGCCGGGCGCCCGTCGTACCGCCAGAAGCGGACGGCCGAGAAGAACCACGAAATCGAGGAGGTCGGGGACCGTCTCCGCCAACTGTTCTCGTGGTCGGAAACGGAAAGCGGGGAATCGGAATCCGACGAAACGGAACAGGAGCGGGTGACAGCCGATGACTAGCGATGTTCCGAAGGAACGTCGAAAAGAGAACGGTGAAACCGTGAGCAGCGATGGTCCGGAGACGATGGGGGAGATAAGCCACGTCCACCCCTACGCCGACCGGGGAGCGATGACGCGGGTGTTCAGCCGCGGCCGGGTCGCCACGGACGGCGGAGCGAGCGAATCGAGCGACGAAGAATCGGAAACGATGGCCGACATCGAACACGAACCGCCCGCGGGAGCGGGTGACTCGGCGAGTGTGTTCGAACGCGGCCACGAATACCGGGTACAGTATCGATGAGCGAGGGAACGCTCTACGACAAGGTGTGGGACCGACACCGGGTGACTGACCTGCCGACGGGGCAGACCCAGTTGTTCGTCGGCCTGCACCTCGTCCACGAGGTGACGAGTCCGCAGGCGTTCGGAATGCTGGAGGAGCGCGACATGGAAGTCGCGTATCCGGAACGCACGCACGCGACGGTAGATCACATCGTTCCGACCGCGGACCAGTCGCGCCCGTACGCCGACGACGCGGCGGAGGAGATGATGTCCGAACTGGAGGAGAACGTCCGCGAGGCGGGCATCGACTTCTCGCACCCGAAATCGGGCGACCAGGGCATCGTTCACGTCATCGGGCCGGAGCAGGGGTTGACCCAACCCGGCATGACCATCGTCTGCGGCGACAGCCACACCGCGACGCACGGCGCGTTCGGCGCGCTGGCGTTCGGTATCGGGACGAGCCAGATTCGTGACGTGCTCGCCACCGGAACCATCGCGATGGAAAAACAGAAGGTGCGCCGGATTCGCGTCACGGGCGAACTCGGCGAGGGCGTCTCGGCAAAGGACATCGTCCTCGAAATCATCCGCCGCCTCGGCACCGACGGCGGCGTCGGCTACGTGTACGAGTACGCGGGCGAAGCCATCGAGAACTTGGACATGGAAGGCCGGATGAGCATCTGCAACATGTCCATCGAGGGCGGCGCTCGCGCGGGGTACATCAACCCCGACGAGACGACGTACGAGTACCTGCACGAGACTGACGCCTTTAGCGACGACCCCGAGAAGTTCGAGGAACTGAAATCCTACTGGGAGTCCGTGCGCTCGGACGAGGACGCGACGTACGACGACGAAGTCGTCATCGACGGCGACGAACTCGAACCGATGGTGACGTGGGGAACGACCCCCGGACAGGGCGTCGGCATCACGGAACCGATTCCGGACCCCGACGACCTGCCGAAAGACAAGCGGGAGACGGCACGACAGTCACAGGAACACATGCGCGTCGAACCCGGCGAAACGATGGCGGGCTACGACATCGACGTGGCGTTCGTGGGTTCGTGTACGAACGCTCGACTGCCGGATTTGCGACGCGCCGCAGCGGTCGTGAAGGGACGCGAGGTTCACGACGACGTGCGGGCGATGGTCGTTCCCGGCAGCCAACGCGTGAAAGCCGCCGCGGAGGAGGAAGGATTGGACGAAATCTTCCGCGAGGCCGGTTTCGACTGGCGCGGTGCCGGTTGTTCGATGTGTCTCGGCATGAACGACGACCAACTCGACGGCGACGAGGCCAGCGCCTCCTCTTCGAACCGTAACTTCGTGGGACGGCAGGGTAGTCCCGAGGGACGGACTGTCCTCATGAGTCCGGAGATGGTCGCGGCCGCCGCCATCCGCGGCGAAGTGACCGACGTGCGCGAACTGCCGGAGGTGGCGAGCGCATGACGGAGGAGGTCACGCACGAATCCGGAACCGGAATCGCCGTCCGCGGCAACGACATCGACACGGACCAGATAATTCCGGCCCGGTTCATGAAGGTCGTCACCTTCGACGGATTGGGGCAGTTTTCGTTCTTCGACCAGCGGTTCGACGAGAACGACGACCCGCAACCGCACCCGTTCAACCGCGACGAACACGAGGGCGCGTCGATACTGGTCGTCAACGCCAACTTCGGCTGTGGCTCCTCGCGCGAACACGCGCCGCAGGCGCTCGCTCGGTGGGGCATCGACGCCATCGTGGGCGAGAGCTTCGCTGAAATCTTCGCGGGTAACTGCCTCGCGCTCGGGATTCCGACCGTCACCGCCGACGCCGAAACGGTCGAGGCGTTGCAGGACTTCGTCGAGGAGAACCCCGACGCCGAAATCGAGGTCGACGTGGCGGACGAGACGGTCAGCTACGACGGCGACACCGTGGACGCGAACGTGGACGACGCCCAGCGACAGGCGCTCGTGGAGGGCGTCTGGGACACGACGGCGCTGATGAAGTCGAACGAAGCTGCGATCGAAAAGACGGCCCAGAGCCTCCCCTACGTGGAACAATGAGCGAGCAAATCGCGGTCATCCCCGGCGACGGAATCGGGCAGGAAGTCGTCCCCGCGGCGCGGCAGGTACTCGAAGCCGTCGAACCGGACTTCGAGTTCGTGACCGGACACGCGGGCGACGCCGTGAAGGAGGAGACGGGAACGGCGCTTCCCGAGGAAACACGCGCTCTCGTCGCGGAATCCGACGCGACGCTGTTCGGCGCGGCGGGCGAGACGGCGGCGGCGGTCATCCTCCCGCTTCGCGGCGTGGTGGATTCGTTCGTCAACGTGCGCCCCGCGCGGGCCTACCCCGGCACCGACGCGCTCCGACCCGAGACGGACCTCGTGTTCCTCCGCGAGAACACGGAGGGCGTCTACGCGGGTCACGAATCGCGGCTGAGCGACGACGTGGCGACGCTGACCCGCGTCGTCACCGAATCCGCCTCCGAACGACTCGCCGAGTTCGCGTGCGAGTACGTCGAGGGACGCGACGAGGAGTCGTTCACCATCGCCCACAAGGCGAACGTGATGCGAGAGACGGACGGCGTGTTCCGCGACACGGTGGACCGCGTCGCGGACGTCCACACCATCCCGCACGACGAAATGCTGATGGACGCGCTGGCGACGAACCTCTGCTTGCACCCCGAGGAGTTCGACGTCATCGTCTGTCCGAACCTCGCCGGCGACGTGCTTTCGGACCTCGCGGCCGGACTGGTCGGTGGATTGGGCCTGCTCCCGTCCGCGAACATCGGCCCGGACAACGCGCTGTTCGAACCCGTCCACGGCACCGCCCCGGACATCGCGGGCGAGGGCGTTGCCAACCCGGCGGCGACCATGCTCTCGGCAGCAATGCTGCTGGAGCATCTGGACTACCACGAGGAGGGCGCGGCGGTTCGACGGGCGGTCGAATCCGTGCTGTCGGACGGCCCGCGAACGCCGGACCTCGGCGGCGACGCGACCACCGAGGACGTGACGGAAGCGGTGCTGTCGCGGTTGTAACGTCCGTCTTCTTTCTTCAGGGCCAAGCGGCGAGGAGTACCATCAAAACGCCGACAGCGCCAAGCACGCCGAAGCCGAGTCGCGTCGTGACGACCTTCCAGTCGGCGGGTTCGACGTCGCTCACCGGCGTCGTGCTTCCGATGGCGTCGGCTTGCTCGCTCATTCGGGCGAAGTAGTAGTCAAATCGAGTACCGAGCGCGCCGAGGGTTATGGCACCGAACCCGACGAGCATCGTTCCGAAATCGATCATTGTCGGGGAGATTGGTGCGTGCGATAAATGCTTTCTGCACTGAACGATGGGGTCGGTGTCATCGTTCGGTACGTGGAGGACATGATACGAATCCGCCGTTTCACGCCCGAAAAGGGAAACAGACTGCCTATCGGGCAACGGTGACCGGACCGGAACGACCATTCGCCTATCCGAAGAAGTGACTGCATGGACCTCCTCGACGGAGTGTACGAGACGCACGTGGACGTGGCCGATTTGGAGCGATCGATGGACTTCTACGGCGACACGCTCGGCCTCGAACTCGGTCGGCACGAACAGGGAAGAAAAATCGCCTTCTACTTCACTGGGACCCCGCGCTCGATGCTCGGCGTGTGGGAGAAGGAGGACCCGCAGCGGAGCCACTTCGCGTTTCGCGTGGCGGAGGAGGAAATCGACGAGATGCTTCCCTTCCTCGAAAACCGCGGCATCGAACCCCGTACCGCCTTCGGCGTCGAACCGGACCCCATCGTCCACCCGTGGATGCCGAGCGCGACGGTCTACTTCTCGGACCCCGACGGGAACTCGCTGGAACTGCTGGCGGACCTGTCCGATGACCCCGACCCGGATGGCGACCCGATGCCGCTGAGCGAGTGGCGCGAGCGACGGGAGTAGTTCGCTACGTCGCGCTCCAGCCGTCGATTTCTCCGGCGTCGGCGAGGTACGCGAGAAGGAAGGCGACGAGAGAGGTACACATCCCCGCGACGAAACTCTCGATTTTCGCACTCGGGATGTCGATAGTGAACATCGTCCACCAAACGCTGACGGCGAAGAGCACGAGGGCAACCGTACGCCCGGCGACGCCGATGTCTCGAAACCACTGCCCGAATCGCTTTCCGAGGCTCGTAGTTCCGGCGGGACCCATTCCGAACCCGCACAGCACGAAACCGACAGCGACCCACGCCCACGAGATCTCGTCGTACGGGTAGAGGTTAATTGCCGTCGAAATGCTGAACAGAACGACGATGCCGACCTCCATCCACGTCGGGGGACGGTCGGGAAACCAGTTGGAGACGGTTCGGGAGACCACGACAGGCCGCTATTGTAACGTCTGCTACTAATAAACTCGTGTGCTCGGCGAACCGCTCAGTCGGTCAACCCGTACCCCTTTCGGAACAGGTACGTGTCGATGCCCATCACGACGAGCGTCAGTCCCGTCAGCACGGCCAGCGAGAGGTTCGGGTCGAGTTCCGACGCGCCGAGGAAGCCGTACCGGACGCCGTCGACCATGTACACCATCGGGTTGAGCAGGGTGAGGGTCCGAAGGAGGTCCGACTTGAGACTGCCGAGCGTGTAGAACACGCCGCCGAAGAAGACGAGCGGACGGACGATGAACTGGTTCATCATCGTCAGGTTGTCCCAGTCGTCGGCCCAGAGGCCGCCGATCACGCCGAAACTGGAGAAGAGGAGCGTGATGACGACCGCGAAGGCGACGAGGTAGAAGGGACGGGCGACGCCGACGGACGTGAAGAACGCGCCGAGGACGGCGATGAGCGCCCCGACGAGGATGCCCCGCGTCGCCCCCGAGACGATGTAGGAGGCGACCATCCGCGAGTACGACATCGGCGAGGTCAGCGTCTCCTCGATGTAGCGGTTCCAGCGGCCGTGGAAGATGGAGAAACAGGAGTTCTCGAAGGCGTTGGAGATGGCTCCCAACACGACCAGTCCGGGGAGGATGAAGACGATGTAATCGACCGAGTGGCCGCCGAATTTCATCTGCCCCACTCGATTGCCGAGGATGACGCCGAACACGGAGAAGTACAGCACGTTCGTCACGAACGGCGGGACGAACGTGTTCCGCGGCCGACGAAGGAATCGGAGGATTTCCCGGCGCGTCAGCGTGACGAATCCGGTGAGACCGGACGAATCGGTTTCGGTGCTCACGCCTTCTCACCGCCCGTAACCGCGGCCGGTTCGTTGTCCGCTCGCTTCCCGTCTGCCGGTTCGTCCCGCCCGCCCGTGCTCTCGTCCGCCCGCGTCATCTCGACGAACACCTCTTCGAGCGACGTGCGCGAGATGTCGAAGTGGACGATTTCGAACCCCTTCCGGTCGAGTTCGCGGACGAGTTCCGGGGCGAGCAGTCCCGCTTCCGGTGCAGTGACGACGAGTTCGTCGCCGTCCAGTTCGACGTCCTGAATCCTGTCACGACCTGCCGACAGGTGCGGCGCGGATTCCGGCGGGTCGCGGAGCGAAATCGTGACCTTGTCCGGACCGCGGTCCATCAGTTCCTCGGGGCTCGCCACCTCCACGATTTCGCCCGAGTCGAGGATGGCGACTTCGTCACAGAGGCGTTCGGCCTCCTCGATGTAGTGGGTCGTGAGCAGAATCGTGGTCCCCGCCTCGTTGAGTTCGGTGATGAGGTCCCACAGGTCGTGGCGCAACTGCACGTCCACCCCAGCGGTCGGTTCGTCCAGGATGAGCAGGTCGGGTTCGGTGATGAGCGCCCGCGCGAGGACGAATCGTCGCTTCATCCCGCCGGAGAGCCAATCGAAGCGCGTGTCGCGCTTGTCGTAGATGCCGACCCGTCGGAGGACCTCGTCCGCGCGCTCTCCAGCCTCCTGCCGCGGAATCCCGTGATAACCCGCCTTGTGTTCCAACACCTCACGAATCGGGAAGAATCGATCCACGTTGAACTCCTGTGGCGCGAGGCCGATTCGGTCGCGCGCCTCGCGGTAATCGTCTTCGACGTCCGCGCCGAACACCTCCGCCGACCCGCCGGACTTCTTCACGAGGCCGACGAGGATGTTGATGAACGTCGTCTTACCCGCCCCGTTCGGGCCGAGCAGGCCGAAAAACGACCCCTTCGGAACGTCGAGGTCGACCCCATCGAGCGCCCGTACCTCCCCGTACTCCTTTTCCAGACCGCGTATTCGTATCGCAGAATCCATTCGGAAAACGGTAGTCGACGGGCGCGGTTAAGGGTGCTGAACCCGGTCAAAGGTTCCCAAACACGTCGTCGGCGTCGGCGAGATAGTCCGCCAGTTCCGCCTCCCCGTGTGCGAAAGAGAGGTGGTGTCGCTTGTACGGGTTCGGCGTGAAGAAGTGGCCGCGTTCGCGCATCCCTGCCGCGAACTCGCGGAACCGCCCCTCGTCCAAGCCGAGTACGTCCTCGTAGTTCTCCGGTTCCCCCGTCACGCCGAACTGGACGCTGAAGATGCTCCTGTGGCCGACGACCCGACCCTCGATGTCGTGGTCCGAGAGCAGGTCCCGGAGTCCGTCCCGATACTCGTCACCGAGGTCGGTGACGTGGCGCTGTACGTCCTCCTCGACGATGGCGTCGAGGGTTTCGCGCGCCGCGGCAAGTCCGGGCAGGTTGCCAGAGTACGTCCCGCTGATGACGACGCCGGATTCGTTGTCGCCGCCCGCCTGCGCGAGCAGGTCCTCTCGCCCGCCGACCGCCGCGACGGGATAGCCGTTTCCGAGGGCTTTCGCCACGCAGGTCAGGTCGGGCGTGACGCCGAACTCGCCCTGCGCGCCGTGCGGCGAGTGACGGAAACCGGTGATGACCTCGTCGAAGACGAGCGGAACGTCGGCGTCGGCGGTCACCTCGCGGAGCGTTTCGAGGAACTCCCGTCGTGGCAGGATGCACCCGACGGAGTGGGGAACGGGTTCGAGGATGACGGCCGCGAGGTCGTCACCGTGTTCGCGGAAGACTTCCTCCACGGCCTCGCCATCGTTGAACGGGACGACGAGGGTGTTCTCGACGGCGGACGAGAGCATCCCCTCGGATTCGGGGTACCCACCGCCGAGTTCGTCCTCCGGCGGGTAGACGCTCACGTCCACGTAGTCGTGCCAGCCGTGGTAGCAACCTTCGAACTTCAAAATTTTCTCGTTACCCGTGTACGCTCGTGCGAGTCGAATCGCGTGGTACGTCGCCTCGCTCCCGCTGTTGCAGAAGTTGACCTGCTCGACGCCGGGGAGGAGGGAGGTCAGTCGCTCGGCCACCTCGACTTCGAGGGGAGTCGTCCCCGCGCCGTAGAGGACGCCGTCACCGATGGCGCTTCGTGCGGCGTCGTCCACCCGGTCGTATGCGTGTCCGAGGATGATGGGGCCGAATCCGAGGTGGTAATCGGTGTACTCCTCGCCGTCAACCGTGGTCAGCGTCGCCCCCTTCGCTCGTTCGAACGCGACGTCACCCGTATCGTAGGCCTGCGCCCGAAGTCCGGTCTGTGCGCCGCCCGGGATCACCTCGCGGGCGCGTTCGACGATTCGCTCGCTCCGCGTCGTCTCGGTCGTCGGTTCCGAATTCATGGAAGGGAGGTTAGTCGCCGCCCGTGATAGTGTTGGGCGTGTCATCCGCGTCGATGCTCTCGTCGTCGACCCACACGCCGGTGCCGAAGTCGATGGCATCGTTCCACTTGGCCACGAGCGTCGTCACCGCGAGGTCGCCGGTGATGTTGTTCATCGTCCGCATCCGGTCGAGCAGCGGGTCGATGCCGAGGACGAACGCGATGGCCTGAATCGGCAGGCCGACCTGCGTGAACACGACGGTCATCATGACGATGCTCGCGCCCGGAACGCCCGCGGTTCCGACGCTGGCGATGAGCGCCGTGACGAGGATGCTCAACTGTTCCGAGATCGTGAGCGTCTTCCCGACCACGTTTGCCGTGAAGATGGCGGCGATACCGAGGTACATCGCCGTTCCGTCCATGTTGATGGTCGCGCCGAGCGGCAGGGAGAAACTGTATACCTCCTGGTCGATGCCGAGGTTTTCGTCCGCGTTCGACATCGTGACCGGGAGCGTCCCGCTCGACGAGCGGATGCTCAACGCCGTTACCATGGCGTCCTTCCCGCCGCGGACGAAGTCCATGGGGGAGTGACCGACGAGTCCGCGGACGATGACGAGGAGGTACACGATCGAGATCTGGAGGCCGATGGCGATGGCGAGCGTGGCGAAGAGCTTGAACAGGGAGAGGATGGCCTCCGGCCCCGTCTGTGCGAACAGCGCGGCCATCAGCGCGAACACGCCGATGACGCCGTACTCCATGATTCCCCAGACGATTTTGAACATCACTTCGGCACCCGCCTCGACCACGTCGAACGTCGTCTGAACGCCGTTGTAGACGTCCGAACCCTCTTCGGCCTCGTCGCGGACGACCGTCAGGCCGACACCGAACGCCAGCGCGAAGAAGATGACGCCGAGGATTTTCCCCTCCGCCATCGCGCTGAACGGGTTCTCGGGGACGATGTTGAGGAGCACGCTCGCGAGTCCCGACGCCTGCTTCGTCTCGACGGCCGGTTTCGCCAGCGCGTCCTTGAGGTGCAAGCCGACGCCGGGTTCGATGAGGTTCGCCACGCCGAGGCCGATGGCGATGGCGACGCCGGTGGTGAGGAGATACAGGAGGATGACCTGCCCGCCGACCTTGCCGAGGTTCTTTGGCGAGAGGTTCCGCGCCGCCATGATGAGGGTAAAGACGACGATGGGAACGATGACCATCTTCAACAATCGAACGAAGAGGTCGCCGAGCGGTTGGAGGTTCGTCGCCGGTTCGCCGACCACGAGTCCCACGACGGACCCGAGGACGAACGCCGCCGCGATACGGTAGATGATGGCGACAGACCGGTAGCGCCGCCATGCCTGTTGGACAATACTTGCCATACGTCTCCAATAGTACTCAAAAACGATGCAAAAATACTTCGGTTCGGCTCAAAATATAGAAATAAATTCGAATAACGACTATTATATTGAATCGATATAGTTTTCATCGAGGGAGAACCAGGCGGTTATCGATGTCGCTGTTGTCCGTTGTTTCCCCGGATAGAGCTTCGCTCGTCGCGTTCTCCCCACACCGGAACCGTGTTCACTCGCCGGAAAGTCTGCAAAACGGAACGTTTGTAAGCTGGAAGAGTTTGTGAAAGAATTCCGTCTTACTCCCGCTTCGCACCCGGATTCGTCACCGCACCGTTGGCCGCGGAGCCGAACGTTTCGCCGTATTTGGCGAGGACGCCGGACGTGTACCGCGGGTCGTTCGGTTCCCAGTCGTCCAACCGAGCGTCGAGTTCCTCCTCGGAGAGGTCCACGGAGAGTTCGCGGTTCGGAATGTCGACCGTGACTTCGTCTCCGTCCTCGACTACCGCGATTGGGCCGCCGTCGCGAGCCTCCGGGGCGACGTGGCCGACCATCGGACCGCGGGTCGCGCCGGAGAACCGCCCGTCCGTGAGGAGCGCCACGTCGTCCTCGTGGCCCTGTCCGACGACGGCCGCCGTCACGCCGAGCATCTCGCGCATTCCGGGGCCGCCGCGCGGCCCCTCGTTTCGGATGACAATGACGTCGCCGGACTCGATGCCGCCTTCCTGCACGTACTTCATCGCATCCTCCTCGTTCTCGAAGACGCGGGCCGGGCCGCTGTGGTGGAATTTGTCCTCCCCTGTGACCTTCAGGACCGACCCGTCGGGCGAGAGGTTGCCCTTCAGGATCTTGATGGCCCCTTCCTCGTGGAACGGGTCGTCCACGGGACGGAGGAAGTCGGCGTCCGACTCGCCGCCTCGCGGGCCTTGCCCGCTCGAATCCGAGGCGCTTCTCGCCTCGCTCCCGAGATGGTCGAGTTCCTCCTCGATGGTGCGGCCCGTCACGGTCATGGCGTCGCCGTGGATGTAGCCCCCGTCGAGCAGTCGGCGGAGGACGACGGGGATACCGCCCTCGTCGTGGAGGTCCTTCATGACCCGCGTGCCGCCGGGTTGGAGGTTGGCGATTTTGGGCGTCCGGCGCGATATTTCGTCGAAGTCGTCGATGTTGAGTTCGATGCCGGCCTCCGCCGCGAGCGCGAGGAGGTGAAGCACGGCGTTGGTCGAACCGCCCATCGCCACCTGCATCGTGATGGCGTTCTCGAACGATTCCCGCGTCAGGATGTCCGACGGCTTGCGGTCGTTCTCGACGGCGTCCAGGACGAGTTCGCCCGCCCCTTCGGCGACTTTGTACCGTTCCGGCGATTCGGCGGGAGGACTGGCCGAACCGAGGGGTGCGAGGCCGAGGGTTTCGCTCATGGTCGCCATCGTGTTCGCGGTGAACATCCCGCCGCAGGATCCCGCACCGGGACAGGCGTCGTGTTCGAGTTCGACCAACTCGTCCTCGGTCATGTCGCCGTGGGCCACCGCACCGACGCCCTCGAAGACGTTCTGGACCGTCACCTCCCGCCCTTCGTGTTTGCCGGGGAGAATCGACCCGCCGTACAGGAAGACGGTCGGCAGGTCGGTACGGATGGCCGCCATCATCATGCCGGGGAGGTTCTTGTCGCACCCTGCGACCGTGACGAGGGCGTCCACGCGTTCGCCGAAGGCGACGAGTTCGACGCTGTCGGCGATGACCTCCCGCGAGATGAGACTGGCCTTCATCCCCTCGGTCCCCATGGAGATGGCGTCGGAAATCGTGATGGTGCCGAACTCGATGGGCATGCCCCCCGCCTCGTTCACGCCGTCGATGGCCGCCCCGGCCACGTCGTCCAGGTGGACGTTACAGGGCGTGATGTCGGCCGCCGGGTTCGCCACCGCCACCATCGGCGAGGAGAGGTCGTCGTCGTCGAACCCCATCGCGCGGAACATCGACCGATGCGGCGCGCGTTCCGGTCCTTCCGTCACTTCTCTGCTTCGCAACGACTCGTCCTTCTCTGAACTGTTGCTCATGACTGTGAGTATGGGTAACGAGGTGTGTTAAACCCTCCCGAATCGACAGACCTTGCTGTCGAATCCGTCGCACGGTTCGGCGGTCACGCTCGATGACGTCCTTGCGTGACCGACAATCCCGTCGGTTTGAGGACGCGCCACGCGAGGGGCGGACGGAACAGCGACGTGGGCGGTTGCTCCATCGTCATCACTCGAAGGAACGCGGCGGACAGCACGTCGTCGGTGTGCGCCTTGCGAAGCAACCGGGAGAGATACCGACCGATGACATCGGTACCGCGTGGTTTGGAACCGATCGTTCGTTCGAACCCGAAATCGTTCCCGACCGCCAGCAACCACGCGGTATCGATGACCGACGCGGCGCGGTCGAAAAAGCGGAGCGCGAGGCGGTCGAAACCGCCCGCAGACACGGTGTGGTGGAGAACCAGCGCTTCGAGCGCCGCCACCGACATACCCTGCGCGTACACCGGATTGTAGCTGGCGATGGCGTCACCGACGACGAGTAGCCCTTCGGGAAATCGGTCGAGATTTTCGTAGCGGTATCGCCGATTTGACGGGAACGGATAGCGGTCGATGCGCCCGGAAACCGGCGGGTGGTCGTCGAGTAATCGCTTCAGTTCGGGGATGGGAAGGCTCCCCGCGAATTCCGAGAACTCCCCGAAATCCGTCGGCGGAATGTCACCGTGGACGCCGTTCACGTTCACCACCCAGCGGTCACCTTCAACGGGTGCGGCCATGCCACCGCGAGTGCGGGGCGAGGACGGCGGCACGAGATACGTCCGGAGGTCGTCGGGGGGTCGGTCGACGAACGTCGTGCTGTACGTCACGTCGATACGGACCGTATCGAGCGGCGGCGACGTGTAACCGTGGCTCACCAGCCAGTTCGGCGTTCTGCTCGTCCGGCCGGTGGCGTCGACCACCAAATCGGCGTGTAACTCCGTCCGCTCAGTGCCGTCGCGGACGGCGATACCCTCGACGGTCGTCACCGCGTCGTCGTGGAGGTACTCCGTAAACCGACAGTTCGGGCGCACCCGCACCCGGTCGAGTTCGGAGACGTGGCGTCGGGCCACCTGCTCGAACAGCGGCCGACTCGCGGAAATCGTCTCCATGCGGTTCGGTCCGTGGGCGAGAAAGTCACCCTCGCTGTAGAAGTTCACGTCGGTGGAGAAATCGAGGACCGTTCCACCGGCCGAGACGACGTCCTCGCTGAATCCCGGAAACAGGTCCTCCAGCGTCGCCCGCCCGGCCTCCATGAGCGCGTGCGGTTGGCGTCCCTGTGGTACGCCACGCCGTGCAACCGGTTCGTCTGGGAACGAATCCCGGTCGATGAGCCTGACCTCCTCGAACCAATCGGTCAGCACCCGCGCGGTAACCAGCCCGGACATCCCCGCTCCGATCACCACCGCCGTCCCGCTCCTGTCGGTCGGTTTTGTGCCGTCGTACCGTGGAACGGTTGCCAAGGTCATGCGGACACTCCTCCCCATCGTTGGCTTCGCCCAGGTGTGTGTTAACTGTTGCCATGGGGTCGGGGACGGAGAGATGACGATGCGGCGTCGATCACTTCAGTTCGGAGAGAACTTCGTCCACCAACTCCCGCGCCCGTTCGACGTGTGCGTCCGCTTCCTCGCTGCCAGTTTCCTCGACGTGTGAGAGCAGGTCGTCCGCCTGCGAGATGCGCTTTTCCACGACCGATTCGGGTGCGCCTCTGGCGTCCCCGACGACCGCCTGTGCTTCGCCGAGGTACTGACTCGGACGGGTAGCGACCGGCAGGGACGCCGTCGCTTCCAAATGGTCGTACAGGTCCGCGACGAGTCGATGAAGGTCGGAGATGGTCGTGATTCGTGGGCGGCGGAAGAAGAAGTTACTCCTCGCCGGTTTCGATGGGTGCCCGGACCAAGTTCCCCCATTCGGTCCACGACCCGTCGTAGTTGCGCACGTCGTCGAAGCCGAGCAGTTCGTGAAGCGCGAACCACTCGATGGACGAGCGCTCGCCGACGCGGCAGTAGGCGATGATGGACTCCTCGCCGTCCACGTCGTGGTCGGCGTACAGTTCGCGCAGTTCGTCGGCCGACTTGAACGTTCCGTCGTCGGCGAGAACCTGTGCAACTGGGACGCTACTCGCGCCGGGGATGTGGCCGCCGCGCTGGGCCGTCTCCTGCAACCCTTCGGGGGCGATGATCTCGCCCGTGAACTCCTCCGGCGAGCGCACGTCCACGAGCGGCAGGCCGGACTCGATGGCCTTGTCCACGTCGTCCTTGTACGCCCGAATGCTCTCGAAGGGACCGCGGGCGTGGTACTCCTGTGCCGGGTGGTCGGGGACCTCCTCGGTCAGTTCGTAGTCGTTTTCGACCCAGTAGTCCTTCCCGCCGTTCAGCACGCGGGCGTCCTCGTGGCCGTAGTATTTGAACTCCCAGTAGGCGTACAGCGCGAACCAGTTGGGAATGTGTCCGTCGCCGTAGAAGACGACGGTCGAGTCCTCCGTGATTCCGGCGTCGCCCGCAACCTCCTCGAAGTCCTCTTTCTTCAGGATGTCGCGCTCGGTTTCGTCCGAGAGGTCCTCGTCCCAGTGCAACCCGATCGCACCGGGAATGTGTCCGTCGTCGTAGCGCGACGGGAAATCCCCCTCCGGCGATTCCGGACTGTTCACCTCTACGAGTCGATAGTCGGGGTCGTCGCTCTCGAATTCCTCCCTGTGGTCTTCCACCCAATCCGCCGAAACGAGAACGTCGTTTGCGTACTCTGGCATCGAACTCTGGACGACGCCGCGCGGCAAAACTCTCCCGGCCGGCGCGAGCAGGGTCGGAGCCACCGCTACCAGCAGGACTACTTTCGTGCCCGACGTGGTTCGGCACATGTCACGCACCTCGATACGCGAAACGGTTTCGACGCTCCGGGAGTCGCGGGAGGCGATTCACGAGGGGAAAATCGCCATCGCCGAAGCCAACGTCGAACTTCGAACGCGCTACAACCGCGCCCGGCGTCGAATCGACGACGTCGACCGCGCCATCGACCTGCTTCGGGAGGACGGTCCCGACACCGACCTCCGCGACCTGTTCGAACTGCTCGACGACGATACGTCCACCCGACGCGCCGCCGATCGCGGCAACGGCGAAGTCGTCGCCCCGTCACGCTGACCTCTCGACGGGAATACGTGCCATCCGAGTCGCCCCGTTCCTCCCACCGGTCTCGTATCAGTCGTCTATCTTTCCGACACAGTTTTTACGAATGTTGAAAAATCATTTGATGGATGGGAACTGAACTGCCGTCATTTGGAACTGAAGGAAAGGAATGGAAAACATAAGCGGCAAATTTATAAACAATACCTCTTATCTTCTACGCACAGGAGAGCCAGTTAATGTCCGAGGACACACCCAAACACGGCACGGGAGAATTCGATTACGAAAGAGAGGACTACCATCGCTTCGAGACGATGGCACAGTTCGACACCGAGGACGTTCGGGGGGTCGCCCGATGACGCTCGGGTCCAACCACGACTGGTGGCCGGACCACCTGAAGGTCGAACTCCTCGACGAGAACGAGCGTGACGTCGGACCGCTCGACGAGGAGTTCGACTACGCCGAGGCGTTCGAGTCGCTCGACCTCGACGAGGTGAAGGCGGACATCGAGGACGTGATGACGACGTCCCAGGACTGGTGGCCGGCCGACTACGGCCACTACGGGCCGCTGTTCATTCGGATGGCGTGGCACAGCGCAGGGACGTACCGCACGTGGGACGGCCGCGGCGGCGCGTCCGGCGGACGCCAGCGTCTCGCCCCCATCAACAGCTGGCCGGACAACGTGAACCTCGACAGGGCGCGCCGACTGCTCTGGCCTGTCAAGCAGAAGTACGGCCGCGCGCTCTCGTGGGGCGACCTCATCGTCCTGACCGGCAACGTCGCGCTGGAGTCGATGGGATTCGAGACGTTCGGCTTCGCCGGCGGCCGCGAGGACGCCTTCAAAGGTGACGACGCCGTCAACTGGGGTCCCGAAAATGAATGGGAAGGTGCCTCCCTCGACCGCTTCGACGAGGAGGGCGACCTCGAAGATCCGCTCGGTAACACCGTGATGGGCCTCATCTACGTGAACCCGGAAGGCCCGCAGGGCGAACCGGACACCGAGGGGTCGGCTCACAACATCCGCGAGACGTTCGGAAACATGGCGATGAACGACGAGGAGACTGTCGCGCTCATCGCGGGGGGCCACACCTTCGGAAAGGTCCACGGCGCGGACTCCGGCGACCACCTCGGCCCCGACCCCGAAGCCGCACCCCTCGAAGAACAGGGTCTCGGCTGGGATAGCAACCACGGCGAAGGGAAGGGTCCGGACACCATCACCAGCGGCATCGAAGGGCCATGGACCACCGCGCCGATCCAGTGGGACATGGGCTACATCGACAACCTGCTCGACTACGAGTGGGAAGCCCACAAGGGTCCCGGCGGCGCGTGGCAGTGGCGACCGGTCGACGAAGAGGCAAAGGGAACCGTCCCCGACGCCCACGACTCCGACGAGTCGGTCGACCCGATGATGCTCACGACCGACATCGCGCTCAAGAGGGACCCCGACTACCGGGAAGTCCTCGAACGTTTCCAGGACGACCCGGCCGCGTTCCAAGAGGCCTTCGCGAAGGCGTGGTACAAGCTCATCCACCGCGACCTCGGGCCGTCGTCCCGGTTCCTCGGTCCGGAGGTCCCGGACGAGGAAATGATATGGCAGGACCCGCTGCCCGAAGCCGACTACGACCTCATCGGAGAGGACGACGTCGACGAACTCAAGGGGAAGATTCTCGACTCCGAACTGTCCACCTCCGAACTGGTCAAGACCGCATGGGCGTCGGCGTCGACGTTCCGCGGCAGCGACAAGCGCGGGGGCGCGAACGGCGCGCGTATCGGCCTCGAACCGCAGAAGAGCTGGGAAGTTAACGAGCCGGAACAGTTGGAGAGCGTGCTGACGACCTTGGAAGGGATTCAGGAGGACTTCAACAGTTCGCAGTCCGACGGGACGAAGGTGTCGCTCGCCGACCTGATCGTTCTGGGCGGCTCCGCGGCCGTCGAGAAGGCGGCTGCCGACGCCGGATACGACGTGGAAATCCCGTTCGAACCGGGACGGACGGACGCCACGCAGGAACAGACCGACGTCGAATCGTTCGACGTGCTCAAGCCGGACGCCGACGGGTTCCGTAACTACCTCGGCGGGGAGCACGACCGCAAGTTGGAGGAGATTCTGGTCGACGAGTCGGAACTGCTGAACCTGACCGCGTCCGAGATGACGGTGCTGCTCGGCGGCATGCGCACGCTCGGCGCGAACTACGAGGACAGCGACCTCGGCGTCTTCACCGACGAACCGGGGACACTGACCAACGACTTCTTCCGGACCCTTCTCGGCATGGACTACGAGTGGGAACCGGTCTCGGAGGACGAACGGGTCTTCGAGCTTCGCGACCGGGAGACGGGCGAAGTCGAGTGGGAGGCGACCCGCTTCGACCTCGTCTTCGGTTCGAACTCCCGACTCCGAGCCGTCTCCGAAGTCTACGGTGCCGACGACGGCGAGGAGAAGTTCGTGAGCGACTTCGTCGACGCGTGGAGCAAAGTGATGAAACTCGACCGCTTCGACCTCGAGTAAACGGGTCGCGAGTCGTCGGTGACGGCTCTACGAACCGACGTGCCGATATTTTTCTCGCGCCGTTCGCGCGTTTCCGCTCTCGATTTTGCGCACGAAGATATAAGAGTCAATACAGAACTGCGCTTCGGGAAAGGTTGATATTCCGACGATACACATTCGTATTCGATGACAGGAGAGTTTTCCCTCGAAGCCCTTGCACGCCTCCCGGAGTTCAACCATCCGGCGGCGTCACCCGACGGCGAACGGGTCGCCGTCTACTACGACGACACCGGCCGCAACGAACTCCACGTTATCGACGTGGCGTCCGGCGAGATGCGGCGGGTGAGCGACGGCGAGGTTCCGCGAAACGCGCGGCATCCGTTCATGTGGGCACCGGACGGCGAACGCGTCTACTTCCATCTCGACGATTCGGGCGACGAGCAAAACGACATCTGGGAGATGGACCTCGACGGCAACGCCGCGCCGGTCGTCGAGGACTCCGGACAGTGTATGCTCACCGACGTTCACGACGGGAAACTGCTCTACGTGAGCAGCGTCGGCGGGCAGATGAACCTCTATCGCTACGACCGAGAAACCGAAACGAACGAGCAACTCACGGAGTACGAGTTGGGCGTCTATTTCGCCTCCTACGGTCCCGACGGCGACCGGATGGTCTACATGTCCAACGAGTCGGACGACCTGAGCAACATGGACGTGTACGTCGCCGACGCCGACGGATCGAACCCGCGGAACCTCGAACTCGGCATCGACGGCAGCGAGAGCCACTTCGAGGACTGGTCGGCGGACGGTACGGAACTCCTCGTCTCGGACAACGCGGACGACAAGACGCGCTGTGGAATCTACGACTTCGAAACGGAGTCGGTCGAGTGGTTCGGCGACGGCGAGCACGTCGAGGAGGCCGTCGCGTTCCTCCCCGACGGAAACGGCTTCCTCGCGCTTCGGACGCGCCGTGCCGCCGTCGTTCCACTGGTGTACGACGTCGACGGAACCGCGACGGAACTCGACCTGCCGACGGGCGTGGCGTCGTTCCCCGAATACGGTGACGCCGCCCTCCTCGGCGACGGGCGCGTACTGGTCGAGCAGACGACGCCGACACAGCGCCCCGCCCTGCTCGTCCACGACATCGAATCGGGCGAAACCGAAACGCTCCTCGAACCGGTCTACGACGACGTCGACCCCGAGTCGTTCACCGACGCGGAGTACGTGACGTTCGAGTCGCACGACGGAACCGAAATTGGCGGCCTGCTCTACGACTCCGGCAAACGCCCGTCCAAAGCGGTCGTGAAGGTCCACGGCGGTCCGCCGGTACAGGACCAGCGGAACTTCAAGCGGCGGACGCAGTTCTTCCTGAACCGCGGCTACACGGTTCTCGAAATCAACTATCGCGGGTCGGCGGGTCGCGGACGCGAGTTCAAAGAGCGACTCATCGGCGACTGGGGCGGCGGCGAACAGGACGACGTCGCCGAGGGGGCGCGATGGCTCCGCGGGGAGGACTGGATAGACGAGGACGCACTCCTCGTGTACGGCGGGTCCTACGGCGGCTACAGCGCCTACTGGCAGATGGTCCGGTACCCCGAACTGTACACCGCGGGTATCGCGTGGGTCGGCGTCACCGACCTCCACGACATGTACGAGAACACGATGCCGCACTTCCGGACCGGACTGATGGAGAAGTACCTCGGCGATCCCGAGGAGAACCACGACCTCTACCGGGAGCGAAGTCCCGTCGAATACACCGAAAACCTCGGTTCGCCGCTCCTGATGGTTCACGGCGTCAACGACCGTCGGGTGCCGGTTTCGCAGGCCAGACTCTTCCGCGACGCGCTGGAAGAAGACGGCTTCGAGGAGGGCGAAAACGGCGACTTCGAGTACGAGGAACTCGGCGAGGAGGGACACGGCAGCACCGACATCGAACAGAAGATTCGGTCGATGGAACTCGTGGCCGACTTCCTCGACCGTCGGGTGGCGAAGGAGGACGTCAGCGCCCGCTGACGACCGCCAATCCGCGCGCCGTCGTCCGCTCGAACTCGGTCGGCCATTGCTCGACTACTTCCTCCCATGTCGTCCCTGCGTCCTCGGTTCGGTAGATGCCGCGGTTGTTGACGGCGTACAGTTCTCCGCCAGAGTCGCCCGACTGGAAGACGGTACGGGTGACGCCCTCTCCGGTCGGAAGGCCGTCCAATCGTTCCCACGATTCGCCGTCCCGCTTCCGCGATACGATGGAGTTCGCGGAATCGACGTTGTGGGCGGTTCGCGGCCCCGTCGCGCTGGAGAGGAGGACGGTGTCCGGGTCGTCCGGTACGAGGGCGACGCTCCAGCAGTAGCGACGGTCGAGACCCTCCTGCGGGTACTCCCACGTCTCGCCGCTGTTTTCGGATTCGGCATAGCCGTCCCCGGCGGCGGACCAGACCTGCCCCGGCGCGTCGGGATGGGTCGTCAGGGAGTGGTTGTCGATGCGGGCGGTCGGCACCTTGTCCTCCCAGGTCTCGCCCGCGTCGTACGTCTGGACGAGCGCTCCCGCTTCGATGCCGACATAGAGGTGGTCCGGGTCGTACGGGTCGGGTTCGATCCACCGGACGTGGTGGGTGTGGGGGCGGGGCGGAAAGGACCAGTTCGGTTCGGAGGGAAGGTCGGTCAGTCCGGCGCGGTGGTCCCACGAGTCGCCGCTGTCCGTACTTCGATAGACCGCACTGGGTTCCGTGCCGACCCACATGGTGTCCGGGTCGGAGGGGTCGACGGCGAGCGACATCACCGACTCGGGAATCGTCCCTTCGCCGACCGACTCGAACGAGTCGCCGCCGTCCTCGCTTCGGAAGAGACCGGCGTCGAACGTGCCACAGAAGACCCGTTCGGCCGTCGCAGCGACACACTGCAAATCGTGGTCCGTCAACCGAACGGAGGAGGTTCCGCTTTCATCGAGGACGAGCAGGCCGTTTCGCATCGCAGCGTACAGTCTCATGGATAGTATTACGTCTTCCACCCGCCTGAATCTGTGGATATAGTGGCAACTTTTCTACAGGAACGCGTTTCAGGAAACGGTTTACCGTCCCTCGTCCGAACACCGATTCGATGTCTCGCCTTTCGGCCATCCACAAATACTACTGCTACCAAGCGACCGTCTCGTTCGGATTCTTCTCGCCGATATTCACCCTCTTTCTCCTCTACCGAAACCTCGATTATACGCAAATCGCGCTGCTGAGTACGCTGTACACGACGCTGACCGTCGTCGGCGAGATACCGACGGGCTACGTCGGGGACCGAATCGGTCGCCGGGACAGCCTCGTCGTCAGTTCGGTCTGCATGACGCTCTCCGTCCTCGGCTTCGTCGTCGCCCGCTCGTTTCCCGCGCTCGCGGTGCTGTACGTCCTCTGGACGCTCGCACTCGTCTTCCGCTCCGGGAGCGACGACGCGTGGCTCTACGACCACCTCCGCGCCGAACTCGACGCGGACGGGTTCGCCCGCGTCCGCGGCCGTGGCACGGCCGTCAATCGCGTGGTGACGGTCGTCACGGTACTCGCAGGGGGCGTACTGTACGAACTCGACCCGCGATTGCCGTTTCTCGCCTCCGGGGTGCTGAACGGCGCTGGCGTAGTCGTGCTGTTGGCCCTGCCGCGAAATCGAGGATACGGCGACGCCGACAGGGGCGACGTGCTGTCTCCCACCGACGCGGTTCGCGTCATCCGTCGTCACCTCTCGGTTCCCCCGCTTCGGTCGTTCGTGGTCTACGTGGCGCTGTTCTTCGCCGCGGTTGGGGTGGTAGAAAGCTACGTTCAACCCATCGCGACGGGACCACTCGGGTTTCCCGTCGAACTCATGGGGCCGCTGTACGCCGGATTCACGCTCGTCTCCGCGGGAGTGAGCTACTACGCCGGGGCGATAGAGGAGACCGTCGGACTCCGAACGACGACCCTACTGGTTCCCGTACTCCTCTGCGTCTCGTTCGTCCTGCCGGTGTTCGCCCCCCTCCTCGCTCTTCCGATGTTCTTCGCCCGAACGGGGTCCAACACGCTCCTCCGGCCGCTGGTCAATCAGTACATCAACGACCACTCGGAGTCGGTCGGACGGGCGACCGTCCTCTCCGCCGCGTCGATGGCCTACGCGGCGCTACGGCTTCCCCTCACCCTCGTCGGTGGGTTCGTTGCCGACGCGTACTCGTCGTTGGTCACCGTCGCTCTCGTCGGCGTCGTCGTCCTCGTCGGACTCGCACTGGTCGCCCTCAGGGAGTCGCCCGTCATAGCGAGGACGGAAACGACCAGTACGTCGTGAAAAAGCGAGTCGAACGTCCTCGATGATGCGTGATTACTCTCACTCGACGACACGCGGCGGTTCCCCGTCCCGCCTCGTGATGTACCCCGCGATTTTGTTACGGACGCTCTTCGAATCGACGTTCGTCAGGACGGTCACGCTCTCCTTGTTGCGGTCGAAGTCGTCGGTGAACGCGTTCGGGTATCGCTCCAACAGGATACCGCCCACTTTCTTCACGTAATCTGGTTGGACTGGCATTGGAACGTCGTCAACCCACTCCGGCAAAACCGTTGGGGTGCCGCCGCGACCGGAAAACGGGGTGAAATCGTCAGTCCGATGGACTGCACCACCCGTTGATTTTTCGACCCGACCGGCCGAGGATTATAGGGTCATCGGGAACCAACGTCGCTGACGTGACACGAATCGCAGTGACGGGTGCCGGCGGCAACGTCGGGAGGGAGTCGCTTTCCGCCCTCGAAGAGTTCGACGTGACGCCGGTCACCCACAGCGAACACGACGACATCGACAGCGTCCTCTGTGACGTGACGGACTACGACGCGCTCTCGGATGCGTTGTCAGGTCACGACGTTGTGGTACACCTCGCCGCGAACCCGTCACCTGATGCGGACTGGCGGAGCACCGTGGACGTGAACATCGAGGGGACGCGGAACGTCTTCGAAGCGGCGCGCGAACACGGGATTCGGCGGGTCGTCTTCGCCTCCTCGAACCACGCCGTCGGGATGTACAACGCGGCGGACAAGACCGAAACGGAGACCATGACGTCCGACACGGCCGAACCGATATACCACGACGACCCGCCGCGCCCGGACTCCTACTACGGCGTGAGCAAAGTGACCGGCGAGGCGCTGGGAACCTACTACGCCGACCGCTACGGTATCGAAGTCGTCAACCTCAGAATCGGCTGGCTCATCCCCGAGGAGGAGCTTCGAGAAACGCAGGACGAACCGGAGGAATACGCCCGATTCGCCCGCGCCATGTGGCTCAGCCCGCGGGACTGTCGCGACGTGATTCACGCCGCCGTCACGGCGGATCTCCCGGAACCGACCGTCACCGCCCACGCCACTTCCCGGAACGACGAGCGATTCCTCTCGCTCCTCTGGACAGAGCGTGCGTTGGGCTACCGCCCACGGGACAACGCGGCGGAAGTCCTCGACTGAGGGCGTTCACGGATACGAAACCGACCGACTCGGTCAGCGAACGCCCGTCAGCCGTCGGCTGAGCCACGTCACGACGACAGCGAACAGGTAGTACGTGATGAACAGTCCGGTTTCCCACAGCAGTTTCCCGCCGCCGAAGACGCCGTCGAGGGCGTAGACCGCGTTTTCCAGTCCCCACGGAGCGTCGTAGAGGAAGAGCATCACCAGATACGACGGGATGAACAGAAGCCGCCAGAGGAGGGAGCTGTAGATGTCGAGGACGGCGGGCAGTTGCGACGTGAGCGCGAGGAAGGCGAACAGGAGAAGCGTCGGACGGGCGAACCACACCGACGGTGTCGGTGCGGTCGGTAGCGGTGATTCGGCCATACCCGACCGTACGTATTCGAACGGCTTTACGTCGCGTTCGGTCGGCCACGACAGGGGCTGTCGTGGCCGACAGCCCCGTTCAACGCTCCTCCATTTGCGGTGGACCGTCGGACTGCCGTCGTGCGCCGATGGTTTTCGGATGGGGGTTCTCCCCGCGTTCCGCCATGCCGAGATACAGCGCCGCGTTGACCAACCCGACGTGACTGAACGCCTGCGGATAGTTCCCCAGCAACCGCCCCGACTCCGGGTCGATTTCCTCGGCGAGGAGGCCGAGCGGGCTCGAGTGGTCACAAACCGATTCGAACACGTCGCGGGCCTCCTCGACGCGTCCCGAGAGGGCCAGCGCGGAGACGAGCCAGAACGAGCAGATGACGAAGGTTCCCTCCTCCCCCGGCAGGCCGTCCGTGCCGTTGTAGCGACGAACGAGGCCGTCGTCGTCCGCTTCGAGGCGGTCGCGGACGGCGTCGATGGTGTTCTGCACCCTGTCGTCGTCGAACGGGAGGAAGCCGACGATGGGAATCAACAACGCAGTGGCGTCGAGCGATTTCGAGTCGTATGACTGGGTGAAGCTCCCGACTTCGTCGTCGTATCCGCGTTCGAGGAGTTCGCCGCGAATCATGTCGCGCGTCTCCTCCCACTCCGCCGTCGGAGCGTCGAACTCCCACTCGTCGGCGATTCGAAGGCCGCGGTCGATGGCGACCCAGCACATCACCTTCGAGTGGACGAAGTGGCGAGGGCCGCCGCGGACCTCCCAGATTCCCGCGTCGGGGTCGTCCCACACGTCGCAGACGTGTTCGACGATGCCGCGAATCGCGTCCCAGTCGTGGGACGAGAAGTCGTCGGGTTCGGCGGTTTCGAATATCGCCAAGAGGAGTTCGCCGAACACGTCGAGTTGTCGCTGATCCTTCGCCGCGTTGCCGACGCGAACCGGGGTCGAATCGCGGTAGCCCGAGAGGTGGTCGAGCGTTCGCTCCGTCAGTTCGGGGTCGCCGTGCAGTCCGTACAGCGGTTGGAGTTGGGTCGGATGCTCGGCGTGGCTGAGGTCCAGAAACCAATCGAGATACGCGTCGGCCTCGGCGGTGTGGCCGAGGTTGGCGAGCGCCTGAATCGTGAACGCGGCGTCGCGAATCCAGCTGTAGCGATAGTCCCAGTTTCGTACCCCGCCGGGGTTCTCCGGGAGCGAGGTGGTCGGTGCGGCACAGATGGCCCCCGTTTCGCGGTGGGTGAGCAGTTTGAGCACCAGCCCCGACCGAATCGCGAGGTCGTGTGCCACTCCGCTGAACGTACAGACGTCCGCGCAGGAATGCGCCCAGTCGTGCCAGAACTCGACGGTTCGATGGAGTCGTTCCTCACAGTCCTCCGAGACCGCCTCCCTCGTCTCCTCGTGGGACAGCACGAACCACGTCGATTCGTCCGCCGACACCGACCACGTGGCGCGCGCCGTCGCTTCGTCCACCTCGAACCTGACGCCGCCCGAGAGAAAGATGAACTCCCCGTCGTCCGTTCCGCCGCCATCGTCGGTACCTCCGTCCGTAACTCGAATCCCGTTCTCGACGGACTCCACGAACGTCTCCCCGCGGGCGTAATCGAGTCGTGGCTCGAACGTCAGTTCGAGTTCGACGCTCCCCTCGACGGACGCCACCTTGCGGTAGACGGCACGCTCCATTCCGTCCTCCCGAACGGGCATGAAATCGAGGACGCGCACCGTGCCAGAAGCCGTCTCGAACGTCGTCCGCAACACGTTCGTTTCGTCCAGATACGACTGCTCCGATTCGAACGGGTCGGTGGGCTGAATCCGCCAGTAACCGCCGTCATCGGCGTCCAAGACGCTCGCGAACGCGCTCGGTGACTCGACGTGGGGCATGGGGAGCCACTCGATTTCGCCCTCGTCGTTCACCAGCGCACAGGTCTCCAGATTGCCGATGAGTCCGTACCGTTCGAGGGAGGGGTAGCGAGTCACCGTTTCGCACCTCCGAAAAACTGTGCCATACTGATAATTCGACCGAGAAGCGAATTGAAGCTTTGGGCGGATCGCCGTTCATATTCGGGCCGTGTCGGCGTACGTTTTTATGCGATGACGGGGGCACTCCGAGCCACCGTGGGACACCGAGCACTCGTCGCCTACGAGCGACCGGACGGCCGCTACGACCGCCACTACGCCCATTGGGGTGCGACGGACTTCGCACTACGCCACGAAATCGCGGCGGAAACGCCGTTTGCTGACGGCAACGGAAAACGAAACCCGAACCGATGGACCCCGGCCATCGACCCGACGCCCCGAGGACGGGCGCTGTCGTTCGAGGATGCCGCCACGTTCGACTACCGGGCGTACGAGGCGTTCTACGTCGTCTCTCTCGCGTGGGTCGTCACCGCGTTCCTCCCGCTGTGGTTCGGCACCTCCACTGACGACGACCCGCACGCTGGCGTCCTCGTCGCGGTGGATTCCGAGCGCGATGCCGAACGCGCCCGTCGGTGGTTTCGCGCGACGAGAGCGGTAGTTCGGGACATGGTTCGTCGCGAGACCCTCGACGAACCGGAGGCACACGACTATCTCGACGCTCGCGTCATCGAGTGGACGGGGGGTCGTCGGGAGGTGGTTTCCGTGCGCTGATGGCAATCGGTTTTTATCCGACTACCATCTACCATCCGGCAGTGACGCAGACGAACGACACGGACTCCGCCACGCTTCGACGGCCGACGCACGGCGAGGCGCTAGCACACGTCGAGACGGCCGTGGAACGAGGGGACCTCGTGACCATGTTCGGCCGTTGTACCGTCGACTACGACGGACGCGCGGAGAGCTATCTCGGACCGGGCGACCGCCTCGTCGTCCTCAAACCCGACGGAACCACGCTCGTCCACACCGAGGAGGGACAGAAACCGGTGAACTGGCAACCGCCAGGCGGCATCCTCGCCGCCGAACTCGTGGACGGACAGCTCCGCGTCGGCAGTCGGCGAACGAACCCCAGCGAATCGCTCGAAGTCCAGTTCGAACGCCTCGTACAGGTATCGGCGTTCGACGTGGCCGACGCGAAGGAGCTGTCGCTCGCGGGAACAGAGGAGGACCTCCGCCGGCGAATCTTGGACGACCCGGACCTCGTGGAATCCGGGTTCACGCCGCTCGCAACCGAGCGCCAGACGGCGGCGGGTGCCATCGACATCTACGGCAAGGACGCCGACGGGATCACGATGGTCGTCGAACTCAAGCGGCGGCGCGTCGGTCCGGATGCGGTGGGGCAACTCCGGCGCTACGTGGACGCCCTCCACCGTGACCTGCACGCAGAGGCCGAGGTTCGCGGCGTCCTCGTCGCACCGTCGGTGACGGAGCGCGCCCGCAACATGCTCGCCGAAAGCGGCTTGGAGTTCGTCCCGTTGGAACCGTAAAACAGCGATGTCTCAATCCAACCGCCCTTTCAGCCTATCGAGCAGTTGCAACGCTTCGAGCGGCGTCGTATCGGCGACGTTGGTCCGTCGGAGTTCGGCCAGTACGTCGTCCGAAGCGGCCGAGGCGGATGGAGAGAGGGCGGAGTCGGTCGAGTCGGTATCTCGGGAATCGGAACCTCCCTCCGCCGCATCCACACCCTCGCTTTCGGCCAGCAACTCCTTCGAGCGTCGGATGACCGACTCCGGAACGCCCGCGAGTCCCGCGACTTCGACGCCGTACGACGCCATCGTCGCGCCTTCGGAGATGTGATGCTCGAAGACGACGTCGCCGTCCCGCTCCGTCGCGCCGAAGTGGAGGTTCGTGGCGTTCGGAAGGTCGGCGGCGACGGCGGTGAGGTCGTGGTGGTGGGTGGCGAATAGCGTCTTCGCGCCGATTTCGTCGTGGACGTGTTCCGTCACTGAGCGGGCGATGGCGAAGCCGTCCGTGGTGCTCGTTCCGCGACCCACCTCGTCCAACAGAATCAGCGAGCGGTCGGTCGCGTCGCGGAGGATGTCCGCGAGTTCGGTCATCTCGACCATGAACGTCGAACGGCCGCCCGCGATGTCGTCGCTCGCGCCGACGCGGGTGAACACGCGGTCCACCAGTTCGAGGTGGGCTTCGTCGGCGGGCACGAAGCTGCCGATCTGTGCGAGGATGGAGACGAGCGCGACCTGCCGCATGTACGTCGATTTCCCGGCCATGTTCGGCCCGGTGATGACCGCGAGCGTGTCGTGGTCGAGGTGGGTATCGTTCGGCACGAACGAGGATTGGGTTCGCTCGACGACGGGATGGCGGCCGTTTCGAATCTCGATTCCCTCGGGAACGATTTCGGGGCGCGAGTAGCCGTGCTTCGCGGCGACTTCGGCCAGCGCGACGAGGGTGTCGAGTTCGGCCAGCGTCTCGGCGAGCGACTGCACTCGTTCGGATTCCTCGGCGACGGCCTCGCGAACTTCGCAAAAGAGGTCGTACTCCAACTCGTCGGCGCGCTGTTCGGCGCGGACGATTTCGTCCTCGCGCTCCTTGAGTTCGGGCGTGTAGAACCGCTCCGAATTTTTCAGGGTCTGCCGTCGCGTGTAGTCCTCGGGTACCTTGTCGAGGTTCGGGTCGGTGACTTCGATGTAGTAGCCGTGGACCTGATTGTAGCCGACCTTGAGCGATCCGATGCCCGTTCGCTCGCGTTCGCTCGCTTCGAGGTCGTCTATCCACGCTTTGCCCGAGCGTTCCGTCTCTCGGAGGGAGTCGAGCTCGTCGTCGTAGCCCGACTTGATGACGCCGCCCTCGGTGATTTCGATGGGGGGCTCTTCGGGAACCGCGCGGCCGATTCTGTCGCGCACGTCGTCCATCTCGTCCAGATTCCCGTGGAGCCTTCGGAGCTTTGACGATTCGACGCCCTGCATTGCCTCGGCGATGTCGGGCACCACGTCGAGCGTCGCCTTCAGCGAGCGCAAATCGCGGGCGTTGGCCCGACCACGCGAGACGCGGGAGATGAGGCGTTCGATGTCGTAGACGTTCCGAAGCAGGTCGTGGACCTCCTCGCGTGCCTGCACCGATGTTGTCCACTCCTCGACGGCGTCGAGTCGGTCCTCGATGCGGTCGCGTTCCAGCAGGGGTCGGCGAAGCCAATCCGTGAGTTTGCGGCTCCCGAGGGCGCACGCCGTTTCGTCCAAAACGCCGACGAGGGTGGCCTCCTCCTGACCGTGGACGGCACGGGGGGAGAAGAGTTCGAGGCTCGTGAGCGCGACCGCGTCCAACAGCATGTACGAGCGCGGGTCGTAGCGCGTGAGGTGGTTGAGATAGTCGAGTCGGGTGTCCGCGACGTTTTCGCTTCCGTCCTCGTCAACTGCCCCTTCGCCGCCGCGGACGTACTCGGCGTAGGAGAGGAGCGCGCCGCAGGCCCGGATTTCGGCGTCGGTGGCAAGCAACCGGTCCGGCGGGCCGAAGTAGTCGGAAACGAGGTCGCTCGCGCCGTCGATGCCGAACGTGGCACCTTCGTACTCCGTCACCATGCAGTCCGCGTCGAACACGTCGGGCGTCGGCGTATCGTTCGCATCGAACGCGGGGGCGACGATGGCTTCCGTGGGCGCGAACCGCTCCACTTCGTTACGGACTTCGCCCTCGGTTTCGACCGTCGTCGCGTAGAAGTCCCCCGTCGAAACGTCGAGGACGGCGAGGCCGTAGCCGTCGTCGTGGGCGAGGCTGGCGACGAAGTTGTTGTCGTCGCCGTGGAGCAGTTCGTCCTCGGTCAGCGTGCCTGGTGTGACGACGCGGGTAACAGCGCGTTCGACCACGCCCGAGGCGTCGGCCGGGTCCTGCACTTGGTCCGCGACCGCGACTCGATAGCCCGCCTCCAACAGCGCCTCAATGTACGATTCGGCGTTGTCGATGGGGATTCCGGCCATCGGATACGTCCCCGTGTTGTCCTCGCGTTGCGTGAGCGTGATTTCGAGAATCCTCGAACAGCGCTCGGCCGCCTCGCAGAACGTCTCGTAGAAGTCGCCGACCTGAAACAGTACCATCGAATCGTCGTACCGGCGACACAGCTCGAAGTACTGACGCATCATCGGCGTCAGCTCGTCGCTGTGTTCGGCCATCTTCTCGGGTGCCCCCAGCGCCGCGTCCATGGGTGAGACCCAGTCCCCGCACGGCAATAAGCCACCGGAATCGGGGCGCGAGTTTCCGAATTCGGTCTACTATTCGTCCGTGAAGGCTACGTCGTAGAGGTGGTAGTCCGCCGTGGCGAGTTCGAGTGCCCCATCCATGTGCTCGCGCACGTCGGGACGCTCGAAGATGGACTCGAAGTTGGACTCGCTGTCCCATTGAGCGTAGTTGACGACGCGCTCGCCGTCCCGGCTTCGGTGGATGTTCGCGGAGACGAAACCGGGGAGGTGGCGCATGGTCTCCTCGGTGGCGTCGGCGAGGAGGGAAACGAGTTCGTCCTGTCGCTCGGGAGCCACCGTGAAGACGTTGATGAGGGTCGCTACGTCCGTTTCCGTGTCGATAGTCGTCATCGAATCCCTTCGTCACACCGACGGAAATACGCTCCTGCCGACCGCTTTCGTCCGTTTCCAGTGGAGTTAAGTGGAGTCGGCCTCTCGGAAGTGAAGGTTACCGATGGATATCAGGACAGGTCTCTCGTACGGTGATGTGCTGCTCGTGCCACAGCGTTCTCCGGTCGATAGCCGGAGCGACGTCTCCCTGACGACGAATCTCACGCCAAACCTCGAACTCGACACGCCGGTTCTCTCCGCGCCGATGGACACCGTCACCGAGACGGACACCGCGAGCGCGCTCGCCGAGATGGGCGGTCTCGGCACGATCCACCGCTTCATGGGCATCGAGGAGCAGGCCGAACAGGTCCGCTCGGTGAAAACGGCCGGTGGACGGGTCGGTGCCGCCGTCGGCATCAACGAGGAGTTCATCGACCGGACGGAGGCCGCGCTCGACGCGGGCGTGGACTGCATCATGGTGGACGTCGCCCACGGTCACATGGAGCGCTGTCTGGACGCCGTGTCCGAAATCAAGGCGAAGTTCCCGGACGCCGAACTCGTCGCCGGAAACGTCGTCACGCCCGAGGCCGTTTCGGACCTCTACTCCGCGGGCGCGGACGGCGTGAAGGTCGGCGTGGGTCCCGGTTCGCACTGCACGACTCGGAAGGTCGCTGGAGCGGGCGTCCCCCAACTGACCGCCGTGGACGACTGCTCGGAGCGGGCGGACGAGTTGGGAATTCCCATCGTCGCGGACGGCGGCATCCGCACCTCCGGCGACGCGGTGAAGGCGCTCGTGGCCGGTGCCGACACGGTGATGATGGGAAGCTTCTTCGCCGGAACCGAGGAAGCGCCCGGCGAAACCGTGACCGTGGACGGGCGGACGTTCAAGCGCTCCCGCGGCATGGCCTCCACCGCCGCGAACGCGAACCGCACCGACAAGGACCTCACCCCCGACGCCGACGAGGGAATCGAAGGCCTCACCGCGTACAGCGGCCCGCTCGCCGACGAAACCGAGACCTTCCTCGCCGGAATCCGCTCGGGACTCAGCTACTGCGGCGGTCACGACATCGCCGCCGCACGGGAGAACGCCGAGTTCATTCAGGTGGCTCCGAGTGCGCGAGAGCGTGAAGGTTCCCACTCGGTGTTCGTCGGCGTGGAAAGCGAGGATGAAATGGAAGCGTTGGCTCCGCTACAGTAATCGGATTTGACGTACCGCGGTTCGATTCTCGGTTTCGACGTGGCGCGCGCTGGGACAGCCCTGAGGACACGTCGTCCGAAGGGCTGTGCTGATAGCGTGCGAGGGATGAGCACCGGAACGAACGGATGTGAGTAAGGAGCGCAATCGGTTGGGGAGGGAGTGGCTGATGCGGTGCTGTGCGGAAGCGGTGCGGGTGGGAATGAAAGGGGCCACCCGGTCGCGCTTGCATGGTTGCTGTGTGGGCAACTATTCTGGCCGAACGTGGCGGAGAGGCCAGAATATCCTGCACAGCAACCGCGAGCGGGCGGGGGCTTTCGAAGACTGCTTCTCTGTAACTGCAATCGCAAAAACAACCAACGTCACTTCGAAGCGAGCGTGGCGGGAGCTTTCGGAGACCACGTTACAGTGTCGTCGTTTGCAAAGTGATCACCGGAATCCGTCCGTTATGAATCTCTCACGGAAACCTCCGATACGGTTCCACGAATCAGCACGGATTTGTGCGCCGCCGAAATACCACCGGTATGAGCGACCTCGGGAAGATAGACCGCGACTTCTTCGACGAACACATCTATCCCTACCTCGGCGCGGACCGCGACGACGAACTCCTCGGGCCGAAACACGGCGTGGATTTTGGGGTCATCGAACTGGGCGACCAAGTCGTCGCGCTCGCCACGGACCCCCTCTCGCTCCTGCCCGACCTGGGCTTCGAGCGGGCGGCGTGGTTCGCGTTCCACGTCGTGATGAGCGACGTGGCGGTGAGCGGCCTGCGTCCGACCCATCTGGCGGTGGATTTCAACCTGCCGCCCGAAATCACCGACGAGGAGTTCGCCACGGTGTGGCAAACGTTCGACAGGGAAGCGAAGAAATTGGGCGTCAGCGTCGTCACGGGCCATACCGCGAGATATTCCGGCTGTCGGTATCCGTGGGTCGGCGGCGCGACGACGCTCGCGGTGGGGGAGAAGGAGAACCTCGTCCGGCCGGACGGCGCACGACCGGGCGACAAAGTGCTGGTAACGAAGGGGCCGGGTGTGGAGACGGCGGGCTTTCTGGTGACGCTGTTCGAGGAGCAAATCGACCTTCCCGAGGAGACCATCGCGGACGCGAAAGACCGATTCTACGACATGAGTCCGGTCGAGGACGCGTTGGTGGCGACCGAGGCGGGACCGGTCACTGCCATGCACGACGCCACGGAGTGCGGGATTCACGGCGCGTTGGTCGAAATGGCCCGCTCCGCCGGAGTACGCTTCGACGTGAGCCACGACGACGTGCCGATTCTGCCGGGCGTGCTGGAGGCCTGCGAGTTCTTCGATATCGACCCGTGGGCGTCCACGACCGAGGGGACGCTCGTGCTGACGGTCGCGCCGGAAAGGTCAGAGGACGTGTTGGCCGCGTTCGACGACGCCGGAATCCCGGCGGCCGAAATGGGGACGGTGTGCGAGGGCGAAGGTGTATACGTCGACGGCGACCGAATCGAACATCCCGACGTAGACCCCTCGTGGCAGGTATTCGCCGAGTTGTCGGGCGAACGGGAGTGAACACCACGGATAAATACCACAAGGTAATATCCCAGACTGATGAGCGAGTTAGGCAAAGTGGACGGCGAGTTCTTCGAGGAGTACATCTTCCCGCACCTCGGCGCGGAGCGAGACGACGTGACGCTACAGCCACAGCACGGCGTGGATTTCGGCGTCATCGAGCTCGGCTCGATGGCCAGTCAGACGCAGTCTGACGATGTAGTAGAAGCCGGCGGCAACGCGATAGCGATGGCGACGGACCCCATCTTCGTCATGCCCTCGCTCGGGTTCGAGCGGGCGGCGTGGTTCGCGTTCCATATCCTGATGAGCGACGTGGCGGTGAGCGGTTTGCGTCCGACCCATCTGGCGGTGGATTTCAACCTCCCGCCGGAAATCACCGACGAGGAGTTCGCCACGGTGTGGCAAACGTTCGACCGCGAAGCGAAGAAACTGGGCGTCAGCGTCGTCACGGGCCACACGGCCCGGTATGCGGGGTGCAACTACCCGATGGTCGGCGGTGCCACCGCGATGGCCGTCGGCGACCCCGAGAAGGTCGTCCGACCGAACGGCGCGCGACCAGGCGACAAAGTGGTGCTCACGAAGGGTCCCGCCGTCGAAGCGACCGGCCTGTTGAGCAACCAGTTCGAGGAACTGATGGACCTCCCCGAGGGAACCGTCGAGGACGCCAAGGACCGATTTTACGACATGAGTCCGGTCGAGGACGCGCTGGTGGCGGCGGAGACGGGCGACGTGTCGGCCATGCACGACGCGACGGAGGGCGGCGTCCACGGCGCACTGGTCGAGATGGCGACCGCGAGCGGGGTTCACCTCGACGTGAGCCACGACGACGTGCCGATTCTGCCGGGCGTGTTGGAGGCCTGCGAGTTCTTCGGCATCGATCCGTGGGTGTCCATCAGCGAAGGGACGCTCCTGCTGACCGTGGCACCCGAGGACGCGGAACGCGTCGTTTCCGCGCTGGCCGACGCCGACATCCCCGCGGGGATCATCGGCGACGTGCGCGACGGGGACGGTGTCACCGTCGATGGGGAGGAGATAGCACATCCCGAGGTGGACCCCTTCTGGGCCGCCTTTGAGGAGTTCATGGAGAAATCGACGTGACCCGAAACGCCGCACCGGTCGGGATTCCGGTCGCGCTGACCATCGCGGGAAGCGACTCCGGCGGCGGTGCGGGGGTTCAGGCCGACCTGAAGACGATGGAGGCCCACGGCGTGTTCGGCACCAGCGCCATCACGAGCGTGACGGCACAGAACACCCGCGGCGTGGAGGGGTTCTCCACGCTTCCCGTCGAGGAGGTCGAGGCCCAGTGCGAGGCCGTCCTCTCGGATTTCGACGTACGAGCGGTCAAAACCGGCATGCTCGCCGAAGCACCCGTCGTTCGGAGCGTCGCGGCGCAGGTCGCCGACGTGGACGTTCCCGTCGTCGTAGACCCCGTGATGGTCGCCGCCTCGGGCGACCGACTGCTCGATTCGGCAGGCGAGGAAGCCTACGCCGACCTGTTCGAACACGCGACGCTCGTCACGCCGAACGCGGACGAAGCCGAGGTGCTGACGGGTATCGAACCGACCGACGACGGGAGCGCCACGGAAGCGGGAGAGGCGCTCCTCGAACTCGGCGCGGACGCCGCCCTCGTGAAAGGTGGCCACGTCCCCGGCGAGACGGTTCGGGACGTGTTGATCACGGACGACGGCGTGACGGTCTTCGAACACCCGCGAATCGACACCGACGCGACCCACGGGTCGGGATGCACGCTCGCCAGCGCCGTCGCCGCCCGGCTCGCGCTGGGCGACGACCTCGACACCGCGGTGTCGGGAGCCACCGACTTCATGGAGCGGGCGGTCCGCTACGCGGTCGACGTCGGCGAGGGACCGGGAGCGGTCCACCACCTCGCCGACCTTCGGAACCGAGCGGCGCGGAACGACACGGCGGAAGCAGTCGAGCGAATCGTCCGCTCCTTCGTCGAACGGGACGTGAGCGCGCTCGTTCCCGAAGTCGGCATGAACGTCGTCGCGGCGACGCCGTACGCCGAGAACGCGGGGGAGACCGCCGCCGTCGAGGGGCGAATCACCCGCACCCTGTCCGGCGTGAACCCGAATCGCGGCGTGCGCTTCGGCGCGTCGAGTCACGTGGCACGGTTCCTGCTTTCTGCCCGCGAGTTCGATGCGGACTTGCGGTTCGCCGTCAACTGCCGCTTCGACGCCGACGTGGAGGACGCCCTCTCGACGCTGAGCGGCGAAGTCACGGAGTTCGACCGCGACGCGGAACCCGACTCCGTGAAAGAGAAGGAGGGAAGTACGATGGGATGGGGCGCAAAGCGGGCCTTCGAGTCGGCGGACGGAACGCCCGTGGCGATAATCGACCGCGGTGAAGTCGGAAAGGAGGCAATCGTCAAACTGCTCGCGGCAGACGAGGAGGAACTCCAACGACGGACGTTGGCGCTCCAGTCCGCGTTGGAGGCGGGAGGATCGTCGTGAACGCCGACGTCGGTATCATCCTCCCGCAGTACGGCCACGACTACGATATCGTCCTCGACGTCGCGCTCGACGCCGAAGCGTGCGGGTTCGACGCCGTTTGGCTCGAAGACCACTTCCAGTCGTGGATCGGCGACGCCGAACGGGACACCTACGAGTGCTGGACGACGCTCTCGGCGCTCGCGGAGGCGACGGACGAGATTCGACTCGGGACCCTCGTTACCTGTCAGGCGTACCGTCACCCGTCGTTGCTGGCGAAGATGGCCGCGACGGTAGACCGCGTGAGCGACGGCCGCCTCGACCTCGGAGTCGGCGCGGGGTGGTACCGGGACGAGTTCGAGCGCTTCGGCTACGAGTTCCGCGAACCGCCCGCCGCGCGCATCGAACGACTGCGCGAAACGGTCGAGATTCTTCAGGGGTTGTGGACGAACGAGACGTACACCCATCACGGCGACCACTTCGATGTGGACGACGCGTTCTGTCGTCCGAAACCGGTGCAGGACCCGCACCCGCCCATCTGGGTCGGCGGCGGAGGGAAGCAGTTCACCCTGCGGTACACGGCCGAACTGGCCGACGGGTGGAACTACGGAACCCTCGACCCCGACGGCTTTGCCGAGAAGTTGGCGGTGCTCAGGAACCACTGTGCGGACGAGGCCCGCTACGACGACATCACCAAATCCGCGGAACTGTTCGCGTTCGTCGCCGACTCGCGGGGCGAGGCGGCGGAAAAGCGCGACCGGTTCGCCGAGCGCCACCTGCCGGATGAACCGAGCGAACCACGGGAGTTCTTTCTCTCGGGCTACGTGGAAACGGCGTTGGTCGGCACGCCGGACGAGATTCGGGCGGAACTAGAGCGCTACGAGGCGGTCGGGATGGAGGCGTTCATGCTGAGCGTCCCGGACGCGCCGCGCGACGACAGTGTGGCCCTGCTCGCCGACGAACTCCTTTGAATCGACGGTCGGCAGAACTCCTTTCGACTACACCTCGTGATAACTCCGTACGGATACCGTCCCGTCGTCCGCTATCCTGAACTCGGTGAACGAACGCCTATCTCCCTCGACGACCGGGAGTTCGACCGTTCGAGTCACGTGCTCGCCGTCCACGGTCAGTCGGAGGGTGTATCGGCCGGAGCGGTTCAACGTGGACAGCGGTTCGGATGAATTCGCGGAGAGACGGAACGATTCCTTCGACGGTCGTTCCCCGTCGGATCCGACGAGGAACGAGATATCGTGTGACGCGTCGTCGGAGTTGACTATCGAGACGCGATGGTCGGGGAACTCGTTTCGCGGCGAGGCACAACCGGATAAGAGCGGAACCGCCAGCAGCAAACCGATACAGAGGAGCAGGGTTCAACCGTCGAGCAAGGGCATGAAAATCGACTACTCGTGACGCGATAAATGTCTTCTTAAAAACACGTGTTTTACATGAGGTGACGGGGATAACCCCCGTTCGAGCTCCGAAAACGAAGCGGGAACAGTCTTTCCGAGCCTCTACGCCATCATCCGCCGACAGCTTTCGGCACAGTCTTCGAGCACGTCGGCACAGACCTGACAGTGGTCGTGATCGTGCTGGGAACACTCCGCGGCGCACTCCTCGCAGGCACCGGCGCAGGCTTCGGCGAGTTCCGCGTCGTAGTTCGAGTTTCGCGCCATGAACCGCGCGTGCATCGACGCGAGGTCGGCCACGTCGCGACAGAGGCGGATGCACCGCGCCATTCCCTCTCCTTTTTCGGCACACTGGTCCGCACACCACTCGCAGGCTTGGGTCGCCTCGAAACAGTCGTTGATGCAGTTGTCCATTTCGGCGTCGAGGTGGTCGATTTGGGTCAGAGCCATGAGACGACCGACGGCGGAACGGTGAGTGTCTATTCTGGTTGCTCACGCAACCGGCTTTTGGGACTTCGGACGAACAGCCAGAGGCCTGCAAGAAAGACGAGGAGGGCGACACACCCGAACGCGAGATGCCATCCGCCCACCCAGTAAGGGAGCGCAACCACGTGCCGGGCGCTATCGAGGAGGTATCCGAAGACCGGCAGGTTCGTCGTTCCGACCCCGACGGTCCCCGTCTCACCCGTTGGCGGCCCGGCGGGGTATTCGCCGGGGTAGCGGTCCGCCTCGTAGGGAAGGGTGGGAACGCGGGCGCTCCAGACCATCTCCCCCGACTCGTTCAGTTCCACGACGCGGTTGTTCCTGCTGTCGGTGACGAGCGTGTGGCCGTTCGGGAGGCGGTCCGCGTCCCGCGGCCAATCGAATCCGATGCCGCCCGCGCCGTGGGCCTGCCACGCGATTTCCCACGTTCCGTCGACGCGATGGAGTTCGACCACGCGATCGTTCTCGCTGTCGGCGACGAGGATGGCATCCTTCGAGAGATACTGTGGGTTGTGCTGTTTGTTCAAGCGTCGCCAGTTCCCGTTACCGTTCACGACGTCAACGACGCCCTCCCCGCGCTGGAGGACGACGAGTTGGTTCGCGTTTCGGACGCTGACGAGGTAGCGCCCCGGCCCGATTCGATCCACGTCGTTGATGTGAAGCCAATCGGTTCGCGTCGGGTCCGACGGCGGGTCGTACCGTTCGCTCGCGTTCCACTGCCACGTTATCGTCCCGTTTGGTGCGAGCGTGAACACCCGTTCTTGGTCCATATCCGCCACGAGGAGTTCCCCCGAGGGAAGCAGGTCGGCGTCGTGCATCTCGCTGTTCCGCCCGGAGCGGACGGGGAACGTCCACTCGTAGACGACGTGCGGCGAGGGCTTCGGGTCGATGACCCGCACGCCGGTTCGGGCACACGGCGACTCGTAGGGACCGCAGTTCCGGTAGCCGTTATCGATGAACGACGCGAGAACCGTTCCGTTCTGGAGCCACGACACGTCGTGATAGCCGTTGGCGTGACCGTACTGCCAGAGCACGTCTCCGTGAGCGTCGAGGGCGACGACCCGGCCGTCGGTCGTCGTGGACTGGACGCCGACGACGGTTCGGTCGGAAACGGTCGGCGACGAAACGTTCGAAATCGGCGGCGTAACGGCGGCGCTGACGACGAGCGTGAGGACGAAGCCGAGGACGGCGATCCCCATCAACGCCGCACCGAGTCGACGCGAACCGGAGGGAACGGAAACCACGGGAGGAGAAGGTACCGTCGCGAGCGGGAAAACCGTACCGGAGGGAGCGCGTCCGAACACGTCCGACGTTTTCGCGCCGAATCCACACCGTTTTAGTCGCCGTCCGACCCACTGTCGCACATGAATTCGGTTCTCGCCTTCGGGGGTGTCCGCCGTGAGTGAGGGCGGCATCGTCGGGGAGTTCCTCTCGCTCAAGGCCGAGACGGACGCGGACGTGTTGACGATGCAGGTCGGCGACTTCTACGAGTTCTTCGCGGACGACGCGGAGTTCGTCGGCGACGTCCTCGATTTGAACATCTCGAAGAAGTCCAGCCACGGCAGCAGCTATCCGATGGCGGGCGTCCCGCTCTCGGAACTGACGCCGTACGTCAAACAGTTGGTCGAACGCGGCTACCGCGTGGCCGTGGCCGACCAGTACGAGACGGACGGCGGCCACGCCCGACGGATTTCGCGGGTCGTGACGCCCGGTACGCTGCTCGAAACCTCCTCGGCGGACGCCCAGTATCTCGCGGGAATCGTCCGCGTGGACGACGGCTACGGGTTGGCGTTCTCCGACGTGACCACGGGGAAATTCCTCGTCAGCGCCGTTTCGGGACCCGACGCGGAGTCGAAGGCGTTGACGGAACTGTACCGGTTCGACCCCGCCGAAGTCCTTCCCGGCCCGGAGATTCGGAACGACGATTCGTTCCTCGAACGGGTGCGCGACCGGACCGACGCCTCGCTGTCGGTCCACGACGCGAATGCCTTCGCGCCCGGCAAGGCCGCACACCTCACCCGCGAGCAGTTCGGGAAGGAAACGCTGTCCAGCCTCGGACTCGATTCGGGCGACGGCGCGGAGGTACGGGCGGCGGGCGCGGTCCTCTCGTACGTCGAGGAGACCGGCGCGGGCGTCCTCGGGTCCATGACACGGTTGCAGTCCTACCACGCCGACGACCACGTGGAACTCGACGCGACGACCCAGCGCAACCTCGAACTCACCGAGACGATGCACGGCGACCGCAAGGGGTCGCTGTTCGAGACGGTGGACCACACGAAGACGAGCGCGGGACGTCGGTTGCTGAAGGAGTGGCTCCAACGCCCCCGCCGCTCGCACGACGTGCTCCGGAAACGACAGTCGAGCGTCGCCGCCTTCGCCGAGTCGGCGCTCGCCCGCGAGGAGATTCGAGAGACGCTCTCGGACGCCTACGACCTCGAACGGTTGGCGAGCAAGGCGGTGTCGGGGAGCGCCGACGCCCACGACCTGCTGCGGGTTCGGGACAGCCTCGCCGTCCTCCCGTCCGTCGCGGACGCCATCGCGAACGCTCCGTCGTTGTCGAGTTCGCCGCTGTCCGAACTCGTCTCCCGGCCCGACCGCGAGGCGACCGAAAGACTGCGCGAGGAGCTAGCCGAAGCGGTGGCCGAGGACCCGCCGAACACGGTCACGCAGGGCGGTCTGTTGCGCCGCGGCTACGACGCGGAACTGGACGAAATAATCGACCAGCACGAGGAGAATCTGGAGTGGTTCGACACGTTGGCGGGGCGCGAGAAGTCCCGAACCGGCATCTCGCACCTACAGGTGGACCGCAACAAGACGGACGGCTACTACCTGCAGGTCGGGAAGTCCGACACCGACAAGGTTCCCGAGGAGTACGAGGCCGTCAAGACGCTGAAGAACTCCGAGCGGTACGTCACCGACGAACTCCGGGAGCGGGAACGGGAGATCCTGCGACTCGAAGAGCGGCGCGGCGAACTGGAGTACGAACTGTTCGGGGAACTCAGGAATCGAGTAGCCGAACACACGGAACTGCTACAGGACGTGGGACGGACGCTGGCCGAGTTGGACGTGCTGGCGAGCCTCGCCGTCCACGCCGTCGAAAACGGTTGGGTACGGCCCGAACTCGCCGAGTCAGGACTGGACATCGAACAGGGCCGCCACCCCGTCGTGGAGCGAACGACGGAGTTCGTCCCGAACGACGTTCGGATGGACGACGACCGCGAGTTCCTCATCGTCACCGGGCCGAACATGAGCGGGAAATCGACGTACATGCGGCAGGTCGCGCTCATCACGTTGCTGGCGCAGGTCGGCAGCTTCGTGCCAGCGCGGTCGGCACGCATCGGCGTCGTCGATGGCATCTTCACCCGCGTCGGGGCGTTGGACGAGTTGGCACAGGGGCGTTCGACGTTCATGGTCGAGATGCAGGAGTTGAGCAACATCCTCCACTCCGCGAGCGAGGAATCGCTCGTCATTCTCGACGAGGTGGGGCGCGGAACCGCGACGTACGACGGGATTTCCATCGCGTGGGCGGCGACGGAGTACCTGCACAACGAGGTTCGGGCGAAGACGCTCTTTGCGACCCACTACCACGAACTGACGACGCTGGCGGACCACTTGGATCGCGTCGAGAACGTCCACGTGGCGGCAGATGAGCGGGACGGCGACGTGACCTTCCTCAGGACCGTCCGCGACGGCCCGACCAACCGCTCCTACGGGATTCACGTCGCCGACTTGGCGGGCGTGCCGATGCCCGTCGTGGAGCGCTCGCGGGACGTCCTCGACAAACTCAGGCAGGAGAAGGCCATCGAGGCCCGCGGATCGGGGTCGAACGAGTCGGTGCAGGCGGTGTTCGACCTCGGGTCGGGACAGTTCGAGACGAACGGAGCGGACGAAAGCGTGGCGGGAAGCGACGCGGATGGGACGCACGACGAGGAGTCGAACGCGCCCGACTCCGCGCTCGACCCCGAAACCGAGGCCGTGCTCTCGGAACTCACGGGCGTCGAAGTCGCCGACATCTCGCCCATCGAGTTGATGTCGAAGGTACGGGAGTGGCAAAAGCGAGTCGAGAACTGACCGACGCCCGACGCGTTTTTAGAAGCGGCGCTGTCGGCGTCCGTGCCGGTGTCCGCCGTGGTGACCGTGACAGTGGCCGGGCGTTCCGTCCGGGAGGTCGTGTCCCGGTGGATGGATGATGTACGCGATACCGCCGGTTCCCGTGGTTCGCTGCCAGACGTTCTCGAAGTTCGCACGCGGATAGACGAGTCGCACGTCCTCGTCGGTCGGGGCCACCGGGTCGTTGGCGACGACGTCGCCGTCCTCGGTGAAGCCGACGACGACCATGAGGTGTCCGTTCGTTCCGTATCCGGCACCCGGCAGTTCCTCCTCCTCGAACGACTGTGAGGTGATAACGGGTACTCCGGCCTTGATATACCGTTCCAACTCGTTCAGCGAGCGCAGTCGAGTGACGAACCCATCGAGGCCGAACCTCCCGGCGTAGGCGACGTTGAACGGCCAGTTTCCGGCACCGTCGTAGCTGTAATCGAACGTTCCGCGCGCCGCGAAGTCCACTTGCGGGTCCTCGTACTCTGGATTCACCCAACTCATCTGTTCCTCCGTGGGGCCACGACCCCAGTAGGAGACGACCATCGCCGTCGAGGTGGGACTACACCACGCCTCGCCGCCGCCGTCCCACCGCGGGTACTCGCCGTCGTGAATCGACTGTGAGTACTCGGGAACGTCGAGCGTGATTCCCTCCGCACCGCCGAGCGGGCTGGCATCGACGTGTTCCCGTTCCGGCAGGTGGGAGGCCATGGCGCTGACCGAGCGCAGTACCGGCGAGGCGTCGTTCTCGGGCGAGCGATACAGCGTCACGCGAAGCTGATACGCGCCGAGTGCGACCCCGTCCGCGGCTTTGAACGTGTCGATGGCGATGTAGCCGTGGTCGTCGCCCTGCGACGGGACGGAGGTCCGATGGATGTCCGCGTCGCTCGCGGCCCACCGTCCCATGACGTACCAGTCGGTTCGCTCACCGTCCGTCGTCGCGCCGCGCATCTCTACCTGCAACCACGTTCCCGCCGGGGTGTCCGCCGTCCACGATGCGACGAGTTGCTTCGCGCCGAATCCGACGGGAGACATCCGGGACGTCCATCGAGCGTACTCCCACGTCTTCGTGCCGTTGCCGAACGGGTCGGTGTACTCGTACCGGCCGATGGGGTACGCGACGGTGAGCGCCATGCCCCGGCGTGCAGGGCGAACGCCTCGAAATTCCCCGGTGGCGAAATCGCGGAGGGACCGCCACCGCTGTACGTCGATTCGGTCGTTTCGCTGCTCGGGGACAGTTCTGGCGGAACCGATTCCCGAAAGGGCGGGTAACAGACCGGCCGTGCCGACCGTTTTCAGAACGTTCCGTCGAGGAAGACCACCGAGTTCATCGCTGTCGCGTTGATTGGTATCGTCGTTCACAATTTGAGCAAGCGACATCAGGTATTATAATTAACTATAGAATAATTGAATAAAATATTGAGTGTTACAAAATCGATTCGCGGTGAATGCGGGAGAGTCCCGCTACCGGGGAATTATCCGCCGGACGAGTAGTTGACAGTGACCCACGTGACACCGTAGATGTCGTCCCAGTCCTTGTCCTTGTCCATCAGCAGGACCATCAGTTTCACCTCACCGCCCTCAGCACCAGCCTCCTCCAGACCGCCGGGGCGGATGTCGATGGTGAACTCGCCGTTCTCGTCGCGGGAGACGTCGGACCGCTCGATGAGCGTTCCGTCGGTACGAGTGAAGCGCGACCCGTTGTCGAGGGACCCGTCGACGTACACGAGGAAGAACGGTTCGCCGTTCACCGTCCCGTGTTCCGCGGGGTCGACGTGGTGCATGTCCGTATTGGCTTTCACTTTCAGGTCGAAGTTGGAGTATCCGCCGTTCGCGGACTTCGTGTTCACGACCGAAACGCTCTCGATCCAGTTACCGCCGTCCTCCGATTCCATCTTGTTCTGGAGGGGAGTGTTGGGTGATTGCGGTTCGGACCACGACGATTCCGCGGTCGTGGTCGCTTCCGTCGTCGACTGCGTCGTCGTTTGTGACGTCGTTTGCGATGTCGTCGTGGTTTCTTCCGCCGAGTCGGTCGTGTCGGCGTTCTCTTCGGTCGTCGATGTGGCCGCGGTCGATGTCGCGACCGTCGTCGTTTCCGTGGGGTTTTCCATGGACGATGTCGTGCTGGTCGTTCCGTCGTCGCTGCCGGTGAGCGACGAGCAACCTGCGACAGCCACGCAGAGGACCAACAGGAGTGTAATGGTCGTTCTCTTCATGTAGTTGCGAATGACCTCGGACTGGAATTCACGCATGGACCCATAACTTTGCCACATTGTTTCGTTAGTTGTACAGAGTTGAGTATGAAATACACATAGGGTAATCGAACAGCGAGAGTCGATTTCGTACCGTGTGGTGAAACGATTCCAGAACGGTGGTATCCGTCTCCCCTCGCTTGTTCTAATAGGTGACTAATCGAAAAATATGGATGACATATGAACGGCCCAATGATTCCGAGCCGACCGTTTTAGTGTTATTGAATCTGAGTTTCCGCGTCCGATCGAATGCCGTCGAACGGCGTCATGGGGATAGCTCAGCGAGACGAATAGTATCATAGTTCGATTAGGTCTGCCGGTCGTCAGACTTCCCAGTCGATACCGATCGCATCGAGGGGCGAACGAACGGGTCCGAACGGCGTACGTCCGACCCCGCACTCGAGCGGCGGAAAAATGGAAAGAACGCGTACAGGATATTCTCTTCAGGGTTCGAAAACCCGGAATATTTATCTGAAAGAATTCCAATTCATACAGTATGACTTCGGGACTCCAGTTTCGGGGGGACGATACGGATTCGAACTTTCACGTGTGGTTACAGCAATTGAAACGGCGCGGGAGCAACCTCCTCGTAACCGGGAACGTCCCCGACTCGATTTCCGCAAAGGCGGCGCGCGCGCTGTTCGGGCACGGACGAAAGCGATATCGAATCTTGGCGCTCATCGATCGAACCATCGATAGCCCAGAATCCCGATTTCCCGAGCATACGTCCGTCGCGGATACGACGGCGTGGGTCATCGACCAGCGAAACGGGGAACGGTCGATTCCGGCCGCTGCGTCCTATCTCGACCCGCCCAGAAAGGACAACATCCATCAACTCGGGGAGGAGATTCAGACGGCTATCGGCTTTTACGAGGAGCACGAAAACGGACTCGATCCCGCCCAACTTCGGGTCGGTATCGACTCGCTCTTTCCGCTCATCCAGCGAGACGAGCGGGCGACGAAACGGATCCTCCGAACCCTCACCGCGACGGTCCGTGGAGTGAGCGGAATGGCACACTACCACCTTCGAGTCCGGGACGAAGAACCCATCGTAGAGGAACTGACACCGCTGTTCGATGCGCGAATCGAACTCCGTCGAAAGCCGGGGCTGAAGCCCGAACAGCGCTGGCACGTTCCCGAACTGGAGGAGACGACGGTGTGGATAGAGCTGTAATCACCGCGAGATATGAGAACAGATTGATATGGAGTTCGATACCCTCGATCGGCGCTCCGGGATCGCCATCTTCGACCCAGTGGAGAACGTCCGATTCGAACTGTACACGGAGAATCATCCGTCGATAGAACCAACCGAGACGGCCGGATTTTACTTTCCCATCGATGCGGCGGTCGGGTTCGAAACCGGCGCGATCGAGGTTCCGAACCACCTCTCGGTCGTCGTCCGCACCCAAGACGGGTCCATAGTCACGGATGCGACGACGTTCGACGGACTGTCCCTCCCCTTCGACGCCTACCTCCTCGAAGTCCAGAGTACGCCGATGAAACTGTACATCGCGGTCGAGGGTTCTCTGTCGCTCGACCACGGCGAAACGTCCGCGATGATTCGTTTCGACGAGCGTCGCCGGGTGCGAATCGGTGCACGGTCGTTTCACGACCAACCGGCGGGGACCATCACCGTTACCGACGACATCGAGGACGCGATGACCGCCCTCTCGTTGCTCGGGTCGGCGCTGAAGACGACCTCCTGTGAGCGGTCGTTTCCGACGCTTCGCGGACATCCACCGGTCATCGAGTTCGGAGAGTCCTTCGACGTCCCGAGCGACATCGAGCGCCCGGAAACGGGCGTCGAACTCGTCGTGCCGCCCGAACGACAGTACGTGTATCCCGCCGCGTCGCTGGCGTACTATCTCGGCGCGGAACTCGTCGCCGGGGGAGCGCCACGATTGCGAATCGGGGAGTTCGAACACTCCCTTTCCGGACCGGACGGGTACGAAGCCGCGGTCAACCGCACCCTCCGACAGGTGTTCTTCCTCGACTGTCTCACCCGGACGGAAGGATACTACCCGGTGGAACTGCACGAGCGCGAACGGGTCGAGCCGTTAGTGGACCTCGATTTCACGGCGTTGTACGGTCAGCCGTTGGCGAAACAGCTCCCGGAGTACCTCTCGATTCCGTTCGAAACGCTCCGGTCGCACGTCCCCGACTGGCATCTCACGACGGACGTGGTTCCGACGGCGGAGACGCTTCCCGCGCTCCCGTACTTCGCGGACGAGTTGTCGCTGCTGCGGACGCCACGGGACCCCGCGACGTACACGTCACGACCCAAGCCGAAGATGTTCGACGACTTTACGCGAACGGCGGCGGTCGCGGCGGGCGACTTCACGAGAAGCACCGCCGACGCGTGGGACTGGGGCGAGGACGAACTGTTTCAAATCGAGAGGGCGGATACCATCGAACACGCGTGGGTCGGCAACGGCTATCCCATCGGGGCGAACAAGGTGTCGATAGAATCCCTCCGTCAGCGGGTCGATTACACCGCGCCGGACGATTCGGCGCTGAAGGTCCACGTCGTCTGCAACGACGTGGCGATGGACGAGGAGAACGTCGTGGGGCAGTTCTACGGGCTTCGGGATTTCGTCGCCTTCGACGTGTCGATTCACGAGGAGACGACGACGGACGAACTGGCGACCCTGTTCCAGTCCGAGGCCGACTTCATCCACTACATCGGCCACGTGGACGACAGCGGGTTCCACTGCACCGACGGCTGTCTCGACGCGAACACGCTCCCCGAGGTCAACGTCGATGCCTTCCTGCTCAACGCCTGCCGGTCCTACCGGCAGGGAACGGCCCTCGTCGAAAAGGGGAGCAAGGGCGGCGTCGTCACCCTCGCGGAGGTCATCAACTCCTCGGCGACGAAGATCGGACGCTCGCTCGCCAGACTGCTGAACTGCGGGTTCTCGCTACGGAGCGCCCTCAGCATCGCAAAGGAGGAGTTGGCCGGCGGCGTGGAATACATTACAGTCGGGGACGGCGGGGTGACGTTGTGTCAGAGTGAGAGCGGAACGCCGATGATGTACCGAGTCACGCGGGATGGGGACGAATTTTTGCTCGAGCATCAATGCTTTCCCTCACCAAACTATGGTCTGGGATCGATATGTTCTTCCAAGATAGAAGACGACCCAACCCGATATCTCGCATCTGGTACATTAGCGGAATTTCGACTTACTGCTGATGAATTTGATACAGCGCTAAAGCTCGAATTATTACCTGTGAAAATAAAGGGAGAACTCCGGTGGAGTGATGAACTCTCTACAGAGAATTTATGAGTTTATTATGGACCGTTTATCGTATCTCCTGCAGCCGCCAGTACGTTCCCCGCTTCTAAAAGGAGCGTACAGATGGCGAACAGGACGCCGATCATTCGTGGGTGCTGTGCTAGGTACCGTTGCAGGTTATTCTCTGACATGCGATTGAATGAATTCAGCGTGTGTACCTATCTTTTTCTTAAAGGTACATACCTATGTAATATATAAATAAACGGGTTGGGATACGACAGAAGGTTGAGAGAGGTTCGATTATCCGGGGAATCGGCAGAATAATCCGGCATTGTTCGACACATCCGGCGTAATTCGGCGACGAATTTCGAGTAATCAACAAACGATTCGGGTATGCCATCGAGGAAGAACGCTCTCGTACACGTACCAAGGTGAACCTGCACATGAAAAATTACGAGTAGCACGCTCACCCATCGTTTCATAGCAGTCCGTCGCCCCTGGCACCACACGCCACCTCTCCGTGGTGCCGATCACAACACCATCCATGAAACGGTATCCATCGACGCCGAACGCCGACGACGCGCCCGCCCTGTTCGAACGAGGCCACCTTTGGATTCAGGAGAAGATAGACGGGGTCGGCGTCCGCTTCCAGTTACAGGAAACCGGCGTGATTCGGGTCGGCGACCGGGAACGCGTCTACGACTCCGAGGAGATACCCGCCTCCCTCCAGCATCTGACTCGGCATCTCCGAGAGAACCTCGACCGCGAGGCGTTGCGCGCCGCGGTCGGCGACGTCGAATCCGTCGTTTTCTTCGGCGAAGCGACGGTCAAGTGCGGCATCGACTACGAGTGGGAGCGCACACCGTCGTTTTTGGGATACGACATCTGGGACGGAGACGACGGGCGGTTTCTCCCGCCGGATGCCGTCGAAAAGGTGTACGAACGTCTCGGACTCCACTCCGTGAACGCCCTCCAGAAGGAGGTTCGAGCGGTCGATTTCGATCCGGATAGCTACGAGATTCCCCGTTCGAACTGGTACGACGGGACGGCGGCGGGCGTCGTCCTCCGAAACAAGACGGGCGAGCGGGCGGAACTCTCGGACCCGAACGCGGGAACGACGGCGGACGCGGAACCGATGCGGTTGCCCGCCGACGAGGCGGCAAAGGAACTCGCGACCGACCGCCGATTTCGACGCGTCGCGGCGGACGTCGAAGCCACGAATCGGGGAGTCACGGTCGATACCCTGTACGACCGCGTGTTCGAGGACATCGTCCGGGAGGAACACGACCGACTGTTTCACGACGCCGCCCAGTTCGATGAGCAGACGTTTCGGTCCGAACTCGCGGCGCTCACGGGCGAGTTCGTGGCGAAGCGGTCGGCGTAGTCGCCCGATTCGATGACGGTTCGATCGTGAACCCGGTCGCCGATAGGGTTGGACTCCCGTCCCATTTGGGCGTTCGTTTGGATTTTATGGAGATCCCGGTCGAAAGTCGTACTCCGGAGGCGCGACGAGCAGTGGATTCATGCCTGTGCCGCCCATTCTATCCCCCAACGACCCTCGCTATCGAGGGGGATGGTTCAATGACGTCATTTCCCGACAAACGGACGTCGAAGAACGTCGGCGGGTTCGATGCGCTCGTGTCGAGTTTCGGTGATGATTCTCGGTCGATCGCGAAACTGTTCTCGGCGTTAGACGACACGGTGTTCGCGTTCGCGTTCCGGCACGAGGAACCCCTCTCGTGGTGGTCCGACCGTGTGACCGACCTGACCGCTCGTTCCGAGACCGACCTCGCCGCACGGCGGGCCGGGACCCTCGTGGCCGAGTCCGACCGCGAACGCTTCGACGCCGCGTGTGAGACGGCGCTCGATGACGGCAACGCCACCGCCTCCGTCGCCTTCGCCACGGCGGATGGGCGGGAACGCTTCGGGGACTGCCGCTTGGTTCGGCTCCCCGAAAGCGACTGCCTCTTCGTCGCCGTCGAACTAGACGAACCATCCGAACGGACGGCGCGTGAGCGCGACCTCGAACGGTACGAAACGATGTTCGATACCGTCGACGACGGTATTTACGCGCTGGACGACGAGTTCTATCTTCTCGCCGTCAACGAGGCGATGGAGGAGTTGACGGGGTACGAGCGGGACGAACTCGTCGGCGCACACGGCTCCCTCATCTCGGACGAGGAAACCGTCTCGGAAGCGTTTCGGCAGCGTGAACTCCTCCTCGACGGAGAGAAGGAGGTCGGCACGTACGAAATCGAAATTCGGACGGCCGACGGAGAGACGGTTCCCGTCGAAGTGCGATTCACGTCGCTGCCGTCCGAGGACGGCACGTTCGAGGGAACGGTCGGAGTCATGCGCGACATATCCGAACGGGTCGAGCGCGACCGGCGTCTCCAACTCGAACGCGACCGAGTCGCGGCGTTGTTCGAGGATTCGGGCGACGCGACCGCCTACTGCGAGTACGAGGGAGACGTTCCGACGATCAGAGCGGTGAACGCCGCGTTCGAGCAGACGTTCGGCTACCCCGAAGACGAGATGGTCGGTCGCTCGATAGACGACGTCGTTCTGCCGACGGAACTCGCCGCGGAAGGGAAAGCCATCAATCGCCGGGTGAAGGAAGGCGAGTACATCGAGGACGAAGTCAGACGCGAGACGGCCGACGGCGTTCGGGACTTCTTCTTGCGGTCGATTCCGATTCACCCCGGCGAATCCGGCGAGCGGTCCTACGCCGTGTACACCGACATCACCGAGCGGAAAGAGCGCAAGCGCGAACTCGAAGAGATCAAGACTCGCCTCGAATCGGTCGTCGAGAACGTTCCGGTCATCCTGTTCGCGCTCGATGCCGACGGGCGGTACACCCTTTCCGAAGGTCGCGGATTGGCGACATTCGATGAATCCCCGGGCGTGGCCGTCGGTGAGTCGATTTTCGACCGCCTCTCCGGGTATCCCGACATCATCGCCGAGGTGCGGCGAGCGCTCGCGGGCGAACGCGTCAACGCGGTGCACGAGTTGGGGGGCCTGTATTTCGAGACGTGGTATCAACCGATGTGCGACGAGGACGGCGAGGTGACGGGGGTCATCGGCGTTTCGATGGACGTCACAGCACGGATGCGCCACGAGCAGGCGCTCACGGCGCTACACACCGCGACACAGGAGATGCTCGAAGCGTCCTCGACGGAGGAAGTGGCACGAATCGCCGCCGCCGCGGGTGCGTCGGTGCTCGACCTTCCCGGCGTCGTCGTCTTCCTCTTCGACGAGGAAACGAACAGGCTGGTCCCGGCGGCCTATTCGGACGACGTCCCATCGCTCGTCGGACCGCCGGTTCCCTTCGAAGCGGGCGAGAGTATCGCGTGGCAGGTGTTCGCCACGGGGGAGACGAAGGTGTTCGACGACGTTCGCGAGTCCGAGCACGTGTACAACCCGGAGACGCGCCTCAGAAGCGGACTGTACGTCCCGCTCGGGAATCACGGGGTGTTCACGTCCATCGACGACGAACCGGGAACGTTCGAAACGGACGCCGTCGAACTGGCAACCCTCTTCGCCGCGACGACGCAGGCCGCACTCGACCGGGTCAGTCGAGAGACCGCGCTCCGCGAACGGGAGCGGGAACTCGAAGAACAGGCGACACGCCTCGAACGACTCCACGAAACGACCGAACTGCTCCGCGACATCGAACACCTGCTCGTCCTCGCGGACTCGCGCTCGGACGTCGTGGACGAGGTGTGTGAGCGTCTCGCCGCAACCGACCGATTCTCCATGGCGTGGGTCGGCACCTTCGACGAGGCGGCATCGAAGGTCGTCCCGGAGGCGTGGTCCGGCATGGAGCGTGGCTATTTGGACAGCGTTTCCTTGGAGCTCGAGACGGACTCGACGGCGGTGGAACCGGCAGTGAGGACGGTGAAAGACGGCAACCTCACGACCGTGACAAACGTCGCCGGGGGCGTGCAACGCGAGGCGTGGCGGTTCGAAGCGCTCACGCGGGGCTATCAATCGGTTATCGGAATCCCGCTCGTCTACCGGGACTACTCCTACGGCGTTCTGATGGTGTACGCGACGCGCTCGGACGCGTTCGACGCGCTCTCACAGTCGGTGTTCGCCGAACTCGGGGAGACCATCGCGTACGCCATCGACGCGCTCGAAACGAAGCGTGGCCTGTTGACCGACCGGAGTATCGAACTCGACTTTCGGGTCAGCGGTTCCGACGACTTGCTCCAACGACTCGCTACGGACCTCGACTGCCGAGTCACCTACGAGGGAATCGTCAACGACGAGGAGACGGACCACCTCTTCATCACCGTTCACGGGGCGGATGTCGATGCAGTCGAGGCGTATCTGGACGAGGTCATCACGGTGGAACGCAGTCGCCCCGTCACCGAACGCGACGACGAGGTGTTGTTCGAGATCACGGCGTCCGAACCACTCATTCCGTCGGTGTTCGGAGAGCGTGGTGCGGTGCCCGAGTCGATAACCGCTACCGAGGACGGCATTCGAGCGGTCGTTACGGTCCCGCCCACGACGGAGGTCCGGGAGCTGGTCGAGACGCTCCGAGCGCGCTATTCGGGGCTCGAACTCGCCGCTCGACGCGACCGAGAACGGCCGGTACAGACGGTTCAAACCTGTCGTTCGGCCTTCGAGGAGGGTCTCACCGACCGGCAGCGACAGGTGTTGAAGACGGCCTACCTGAGCGGCTATTTCGACTCCCCACGCGGCACCACCGGGCAGGAAGTCGCGAAGTCCCTCGACATCACGCAACCGACGTTTATCAATCACCTCCGAATCGCACAGCGGAAGTTGTTCGACCGACTCTACGAAGTCGAGTAGCTAGGTATCTAGCGTCGGCCTCGCCGTGGTACTGCATAGCTAGCTGGAACCCCTTTACGGATACTTGTCCTGCCTCCGGTCGTGGAACGCATGAGTGAACGAGGAACTACCGCAACGATATCCGTCAAAAACGGGCGTGTCAGCGAGGCCGTGATACGTGCCGTCGCCGACGTCGCCGAAGCCGATCCCGCCCGTATCACGCCGCTGTACGACATCATCGATCCGGACGCGCTCGACAGGCTATTCCGGCCGACCCCGTCGGTAATGCGGAACGTCGAGTCCAGCGTCTGCTTTACGATGGCCGGTTGCGAAGTAGTGGTTTCGGACAACCGAACGGTGACTGCCACGCTCCTCTCGCAAATAGAGGCATGAGCGACACCCCCGGAATAGAGGAACGGGATGATCGCCGCGAGGACACCACCACGCGGTCCGTGACGCCCGTCTGTTCCCACTGTAATACGCCCATCGACACCACCACGTGGTATCCCATCGTCACGGAAACGAAAGAGGACGGATCGGTCGTTCTCCACTCGTTCTGCGACGAGACCTGTCGATCGGCCTGGAGTCGCCGATGAGACTCGACTCGTCTCCCGGGGATTCACTCGGTGGTTCCGTTTGCTCACCTCCTATCCAACCATGACGATTACCAGCGACGAACGAACCGAAGAACTCCAGTGTACCGAATACTCCGACGGATCGGGACGGGTCGTAATGATGTACGACCCGGGTAACTCGAACGCGTGGATTAGCTCCTGCGTGACAGCACCCGTCGAACGCTGACCGCCGTCCGATAGCGGCCGGTCGGGTCGGCCACCGACGGCAGCGAGTCGGCGATTATCGCGTGATTTCCATCCCGAGCGCTTCTCCGGCGACAATCCAATCCTCGTCGCCGAGGCTGTAGTGGCGAACCTCCGGCGTCGTCCACGACCCATCGACGTAAACGGCGCTGATCTCACAGCGTCGTATCCCCTCGTGTCGCGGCTCGATTTCGAGGCGGAAGCGGTCGTTGGGCATGTAGTCGATGGGACTTGCCGGACCTTCGAACGCCTGTCCGTCTTCGAGTTCGATTCGGACGTGGTTCCCCAACGTCACGATCTCCAACGTTTCGGTAAACGACTCCATAGTAGAACGTACACGCGACGGACGCGAGTAAACGTTGCGATTTTATTATCATTATTCGTTATAAATGAGCGGGCGAACGGACACACGAACCTTGATTACGCCGGGACGAAACGGTTCGAGAAATGAGCGACGGGGAGACGAACATCCGGGCGCTTTCCGAGACGACGATTCGACGAATCGCGGCGGGAGAGGTGGTCGAACGGCCGTCCTCGGTAGTGAAGGAACTGGTCGAAAACAGCCTCGACGCCGACGCCTCGCGGATTTCGGTGCGGATCGGCGGCGGCGGAACGGAGCGAATCGCGGTCACGGACGACGGCGTCGGGATGAGCAGGGAGGACGTTCAGGTCGCCGTCGAGGAGCACACGACGAGCAAGATTCGGGACATCGACGACCTAGAATCGGGCGTCGCCACCCTCGGTTTTCGCGGCGAGGCGCTGTACACCATCGGCGGCGTGTCGAGGACGAAAATCCGAACGAAACCGAGAGGCGGCGACACGGGGACCGAACTCCGTCTCGTCGGCGGCGAAGTGGAGGGACTGGGTCCGGCGGGGTGTCCCGAGGGAACGACGGTGGAGGTGGAAGACCTCTTCTTCAACACCCCCGCCCGGCGGAAGTACCTGAAGACCGATTCCACGGAGTTCGCGCACGTCAACCGCGTCGTCACGCAGTACGCGCTGGCGAACCCGGACGTGGCGTTCTCGCTGGAACACGACGGGCGCGAGGTGTTCTCGACCACTGGACAGGGAAACCTCCAGTCCGCGATTCTGTCGGTGTACGGTCGGGACGTCGCCACGTCGATGATTTCGGTGGACGGCGGGGATGTCGTGGACGTTTCGGGCTACGTCAGCCAACCCGAGACGACCAGAAGCACCCGCGAGTACGTCGCGACCTACATCAACGGTCGGTACGTGCGCTCGTCGGTGGTTCGGGAAGCCATCCTCGACGCCTACGGCAACCAACTCGCACCGGACCGCTACCCGTTCGCGGTCCTCTTCCTCGACGTGCCCGGCGACTCCGTGGACGTGAACGTCCATCCGCGAAAGATGGAGGTCAGGTTCGGCGACGAAACGCGGGTGAAGACGGCGGTTCGCGACGCCGTCACGGACGCCCTCCTCGACGATGGACTCATCCGGGCGTCCGCCCCGCGTGGTCGCTCCGCGCCCGACGAAACGAACGTGATCCCCGAACCCGTCCAGTCGGAACTGGGGGAGGAAGAAGACGGGAGCGAAGGGGGGAAAGACGAGAAAGACGGGAGCGAAGGGACGATGGACGCGGAGGCGGCCGATTCGGAGACGACCCCACAACCGGGGCCGCGGGACGTCTCGTCCGGCCCCCAGCGTACCGAACCCGGAAACGCAAGCGCGACACGCTCGGACCGAACGGAGTCGGCTAGCGACGATGTAGTCACCGAAGGGGCCGCGACGGAATCTCGAACGGAGTCGGTGTCCGCCGGCGATTCAGCGACGAAGGGGACTCCGACGGATGATACTCCGGCGAACGAGCAGCGTTCCGCGGCGGAAACATCGACGGGCGAGCGTTCGCCGGACGTCCTTCCATCAGACAACCCGGAACGGAAGTTCAGCGCGCCGACGGCCGCGACGACGCTCCCCGAGACGGACGAGGCGGGGGGAACGGACGAACGCTCGTTCGAGCGACTGCCGAGCATGCGGGTTCTCGGGCAACTCCACGACACCTACGTCGTCGCCGAAACCGACGACGGGTTGGTGCTCATCGACCAGCACGCCGCCGACGAACGGGTGAACTACGAACGGCTCTGTCGACAGTTCGCGGGCGAGACGACCACGCAAGTCCTCGCGTCGTCGGTCGAACTCGAATTGACAGCAGCCGAGGCGGCGCTGTTCGAGGAGTATCGAGAGGCGCTGGCGCGACTGGGGTTTCACGCCGCGCTCGTCGGGGACAGAACGGTCGAGGTGACGACGGTCCCCGCCGTCTTCTCGAAGACGCTCCCGCCGGACCTCCTGCGAGACGTCCTCTCCGAGTTCATCTCGGTCGATTCGGAAACCGAAGCCACGTCCGCGGAGGCGGTTGCGGACGAACTCATCTCCGATTTGGCGTGTTATCCGTCGATAACCGGCAACACGTCGCTTCGGGAGGGGGACGTGGTGAGCCTCCTCGCGGCGCTCGACGAGTGTGAAAACCCCTACGCCTGTCCGCACGGACGACCGGTGGTCATCGAGTTCAATCGCGGGGAGGTAGAGGACCGGTTCGAGCGGGACTATCCCGGCCACGCCGGACGACGTGCCGAGTGAGCGGTTAGAGTCCGAGTCGCCACGAGAAAACGAGGACGAGGACGACGTTCGTGACGAGATGGACGGTCATCGATGCTTCGAGTCCGTACCGACAGTAGCACCATCCGAGGAGCGCTCCGAAAACGCAGATACCGGCGAGCGTCACGCCAACCGAGAGCGGGGTAACGGCGTTGGCCGCGAACAACGGAGTCAGGTGGATGAACGCGAATCCGACTGCCGACAGGACGTTCGCGGCCCAGATTCCCCCGTTCGTCGGGTGGCCGTCTTCGGTTCGGGAAACGAACGTGCTGAGCCACGCGAGGAACGTCATGAGGCCGAACCGCCAGAACACCTCCTCCGTCAACCCGCCGTACAGCGGCATGCCCACGAATCGAACGGGGAGCGAAAGCGACACCATGTCGGCGACGACATCGACGCCCACTCGCATCTGAATCGGACGCACGACGAACAGTTCGTACATCGACAGGAACGCGCCGACGACGACCCCGAGAACCGCCATTCTGGTGAGGCGGGAACGTTCCCGCGAACGAACCCCCTCTCCGGCCAACACGCTTTCGATGAGTGGTGCCCCGAAACCGGTCCCGTTCGAGAGGTGAGCACCGAGGAAGGAGGCGAATAGGAGCAAGGCACCGAAGGGAGTCAGCGCTTTCAGCGGAGACGAACCGCTCGAAAGCGCCGGTGCGTACGCGATGAGTCCTAACCCACCGATTGCGGTAGCGGTTCCGAACAGTCGGCCATCGAACGTCGTGTGTCGTGTGGAATCGTCGTTCATTCGTTGTCGGCGGAGTAGTTGACCGGCGTGAGCAAGCGAGCACTGCCGAATTTCCTAGGTCGATTTATAATAACACGCGAGTAGAAACCACCATGCGTTTCGTCACCATCCGGTCGAAAGCGAACGATGCTGCCCTCCATCCGGCGGAGTGTGCGATGGCGATGGACCCGGCGATAACGCGCGGCCGAATCCACCGTCTCGACCAATTGGACGACGGAACGACGATGCTCCTCTACGAGCTTCGAGGCGACCTCGGCAGGGCAAAGGGGGTGCTCGAATCGAGTTCGAGCGTCCTTCGATGGGACGTCTCGGGTGGCGAACGTGGGTTCGCGTACGTCCATTCGCGGCCGGCCGAACCGGCGACGACGCTCCTCACGCTGCTCCGCGCGAACGACGTTATCCTCGACACGCCGGTCGAATACACGAGTGACGGGTCGCTCCGTGTGACGCTCGTCGGCGCGGAGGACTCCCTTCACCGAGTGGTCGCCGCCGTCTCCGAGGTCATCGATGTCGAGTTGGAGCGGACGGGAACGTATCAGCCGCGGTCGAGGCAGTTCGCCTCGGCGCTCACGAAACGGCAGGAGCGAATCCTCTCGCTCGCCGTCGAACGAGGGTACTACGACGTTCCGAGGCGGACCACCCAGAAGGAGATCGCCGACGAACTCGACGTGAGTGAATCAACAGTCAGCGAACACTTCCAGAAAATAGAAGCTGCCATTCTCCCGATGTTCGCGCTGTAATCGAAGATATCAAACACAAAACCGGTTTATTTTCGGACCCATAAGGATAACGTTCATATCGGTTCGCCGAATGGAGCCACAGTATGGCACGCGGGACGAGTCAGGGAGGACTCACCGACGCAGTACGATACGACATCGCACAGTTACACACCGGATGGATGGGACTGTTCTTCCCGCGACAGAGACAGCAGGCCCACTCGGTCCTCGGAAAGTGGAAACCACAGAGCACGACGGGGAAAGTCGCCTACAGCGTCTGGAGCGTGGTCGGAACGCTCGTCGTCGCCCTGCTCTATCCGTTCGTCCTGTTCGGCTTCGCGGTGCGCTACTACACGAGCAAAATCGACCGAACGGCGGCGAGCCTCGGCGTACTCGGCGTCGTCTTGCTCTCGGCCGTCGTGTGGGGCGGGTTGGCCGCGGTGGCGCGGTATCGTTTCTCGACGGAAGGGTTCTACGCCGTCGCCGCCGCCGGTGGCGTGGCGACGGTCGCGGCGGCGTTTTCCTATCTGACGAGTCGATACGGCGGCCGAATAACGACGGTGCTGTTCGCCTACCCGTCCGGCATGACGGCCATCTTCCTGCCGCCGGTCGTCGCGGCGCTGTACTCGCCGACGCTCTCGAGCGTGATCTTCCCCAACAGCACGAATCTCGCGGTGTGGTTGCTGAACAACGTCCTCACTTACCGCGGCATCGACGAGATACTGCGGGCGCGCTTCGACCTCGAGGGACTCGCCTACGTCGGCATGTGGTTCGGCATCGCCGTGCCGGTCGGTTGGGTCCTCGGGTTCTTAGTCACGCTGGCGAATCTCATGCGCCCGAAATCGGCATAACGCTTTTCCTCCGCTCGGCGAACTGTGCGACATGGAGTTCAACACGACTACAACGGCGGTCGGATTTCTCGTCCTGTTCGCGATCATCGCGGTCGGAACGTTCATGAGTCCGATGTCGTCCAGCACGGTGATGATGGTTCTCGGCGGATTGGCGGTGTTCGGCGTGCTCACGCTCTTCCTCGGCGTGAAACACGGCGAGTATCGGGCGATGCGATAGCGAACCCGAACCGATTCACTCGACCCGTCCGACCGCGAGGATGTGGTTCGACAGGTCGGCAATCGTCGGGTCCTCCCGAAGCGTCCGAACGACGTCCGCGACGGTTTCCTGTGCCTCCTCGTCGATTTCTTCGAGGTTCGCTCCGAAGTTCGAGGCCGGGCCTTCGAGTCCGACAACGACTTCGACGGCGATTCCGTGGTCTTCGAGGAGACGGCGGAATTCGTCGCTCCGGAAGAAGTGACACTCGACGAAGGACGGGTCGTCGATGCCGTGGTTTTCGATCAGTTCCGGCGAGTAGTTCCGCGATTCGACCACGTCCGGGAGCTGTCGGACTCCCGCCCCGAAGTGAGGTGCGCTCTTGATGAGGTTCTGGACGACGGCGACAAACCCCATCACGGAGACGAAGACGGGCGCGTCGGGGTTGCTGACCCGATGGAGTTCTCGAACCGCCGCGTCGCGCTCCTCGGCGTCGATGACGTGCGAAAGCGGGCCGCCGAGACAGAGCGCGGCGTCGAACCAATCTTCCGAAAACGGCAACGCTCGGATGTCCCCCCGTTGGACGGTGACGCGGGATTCGAGGCCGCGTTGTGCGACGCGCCGCTCCGCGATGGCGACCTGTTCGGCCGAGAGGTCGAGGAGAGTCACGTCGTATCCCTTCTCCGCCAGCCAAATCGAGTACCGTCCCGCGGCCCCGCCAGCGTCGAGGACATGGCCCGATTCGGGTAGGAACCGGTCGAGGTAGTCGGTCGTGTTCTCGAATTCGAGGGCGTTCTTGAACGACTCTTCGAGGCGCTCCCACTCCCCCTCGCCGAGTCGGTCGTAGTAGTTCGCGGGGTCGATGCGGTTCCGCGGGTCGTTCGTCATTCGATACGTCGATGGAGGAAGGAGACGGAAAGCGGTTTTTGTGAAACGGTATCGTTTGACGCGGCTCTCCGTCGAAACGAATCCGAGCCAGCGAACGGCAAACGGACGTGAGCCGTAAGCGATAGGCCGGTGGCGTAATCGTCGGAATCAGCAACCGAAACAGCCACCCGTCGCTAGCATAACTTCCGGAAAATCTCCGATTTTCCGGGCCGACGACTGAATGGAGACGAACGACGCGCGCCGCGCGTCGTTCGTCGAAATAAGGGAGGAGCGTTTTTGGTCCAGCTTTTTCCAGGGAGGTAGGCCGAAACCGGCGTCGCGGTGACGCCGGTTTCGGCTCCCGACCGCAGAAAAAGCTGGTTCTTACATGTAACCGAGGTCACGCAGGCGTTCCATCAGGTCCTCTTTGTCCTGGGCGCGGCCTGCGCGCTCGGTGGTGTTCTCCATGTCCTGCAACCACGCCGGTTCCTGGTCGCTCTTCTCGGTGCTGATCTCGCTGCCGAGCGAGCGGAACCCTTCGAAGTACTTGGGCGAGACGGGGATGTCGTCCTGCGAGAGGTCGTTCGGTAGGTCGTCGAATCCCTGCGGGACGTAGCCGTCGTCGGGGTAGCCCTCCACGGTGTCCGGGACGACGAAGTACCAGAACGCGTCCCAGACCGCGGGTTCGTCGAAGTGGAGGATGGGTTGAACCCGGTCGTGCGGCGGGTAGATTTCGGGGTCGTGGCGCGGGCTGAAGAACGTCTCGTCGGCGCGGGCTTCCTGTTCGTCCCAGCGGACGCCCGAGATGACGCCGTCCACGTCGTACTCTTCGAGCGCGTCGTTGAGCGCGACGGTCTTCAGCAGGTGGTTGCCCACGTACGTGTCGAGGAGGAACGGGAACGTGTCGTCCTCGTATTCGAGGAGGTCACGAACGTGGTGCTGGTTGTGCTCCGAGAGCGCGCCGATTTCGATGTCGTCGCCGGGTTCGAGGTCATGTTCGTCGACGTAGCCACCCACGTCCTCGTTGCGGGCGTAGATGACGTCGAGGTCCCACTCGTCGGCCCAGTACTCCACGAAGTCGTGGATCTCCTGGAAGTGCTGGTAGTGGTCGATGAACACCGCCGGCGGGACTTCGAGGTCGTAGCGCTCCGCGACTTCCTTGATGAAGTACAGCGTGAGCGTCGAGTCCTTGCCGCCGGTCCACATGACCGCCGGGTTTTCGTACTCTTCGAGACCCTTGCGGGTGACGTCTATCGCCTTCTCGATTTTGTCTTCGAGAGAGGGATAATCCTCGGGGTTCTCGCCTTCGCCGTCCGTGTAATCCACGTCGAGATAGTCGGGGAAGTCGTTTGCCATGACGTGTAATTACATATAATTAGGTCGCTAAAGTGCTTTTCGGCTCGTCGTGAGGAACCGTTTAAAATAATTACCCTGATACGTCTCGTTTTGGAGCGGTGGCTCTACAATGGAGAGACACGGATAAAAATCGAACGGCTGATTCATGCGATTTCACGCCACAGGGACGTGTATGGAGGGATACCGAACGGGGAGAGGGCGACGATTTAGCTGATGAACTTGTTGTCGCGCCAGTTCACGCCGCTGGACGACGAGCTTTCACTGCTCGGCCCTTCGACGACTTCGATGGACGCCGGCCGGTCGTCGCCGTCGACGATTCGGGTGGCTTCGAGGTCGCCGCCGACCTCCGAGATGGCGGTCAGCGTCCCCTTTTCGGCCTTTCGCGCGATAGTGCAGAGCACCTCGAACATCGGATACTGGACCGCGGTGTTTTGGAGCACCGTCTCGCGATCACCCTTGAACGCGGCCATCTCGATGAGTTCACCCGTCGGTTCTTCCTCCTCTTCTTCCTCCGGCGTTCCCCAACGAGGCGCGTTTCGTCGTGCCTCTTCCTCCTCGGTAAAGACGCGCGTCTCGGAGACGCTCGCCTTGAGCTGCGCGGTCGGCGTGTACTTGCTGATGCTTTCGTCCGTCGAGACTGCGCTGATTATGAGGGTGTTGTTCCGGCGGGTGATATCGACGCTGTCGATTCCATCCGGTAGGTCTGGGTCGCTTTCGAAGTAGTCGTAAACGGTTTCAAGCGGCAATTCGAGCGTCGAATGTAGTCGGTATACCTGGCTCATTTGTAGTCGTGGGTTCCGTCTCCCGTCGGCGGTACGTATTTGTATACGCGCCCCGCACTTATAGGGTCTACTCTTTGCGTTGCGTGTGCAACCCGCGGACTGATATCAGTCCGCTCGAAGTGTCGATTCGAGTTCATCTCGTTCTTCCATCTCCGCGAGGATGTCGCTCCCACCGATGAATTCGCCGTCCACGTACGTCTGTGGAATGGTTTCCCATCCGCTGTGGCCCGACAGCGCCTCGCGGTAGGCATCCAAGTTATCGAGCACGTTCACCGTCTCGAAGTCCTCGCCGCGATGTTTGTCGAGGAGTTCGACCGCGCGCATGGAGAACCCACACTGCGGCATGATCCGCGTTCCCTTCATGAATAGTACCACGTCCTCGTCCGCGATTGCCGAATCAACCCGTTCCTCGACTTCCTCGGCGGATAACTCCTCGCCGGGTGTGAAGGTCATACGTTTGCGTAGGCACCCACGCCGCAAAGAAGTTGCGCCCGCGTCACGACGTGCCGTGGACGGGCGATATCGGGCTATCGTCTGTCGAAAGCGGAGTGGTGTCCGCCGCGCTACTCGTCGCTTCCGACGCCGATGACCTGCACCAGCGAGTAGACGGGGACGCCGTCCAACTCCTCGATGCCGCGCTTGTCGGCGAGGACGATGCAGGCGACCGGGTCGCCGCCGCGGTCCTTGATGGCCTCGATGGTCTCGGTCATCGTCGTCCCGCTGGTGATGGTGTCGTCCACGACGTAGCACTCGCGGTCCCGAATCTGCGCGAAGTTGCGCGAGAAGGTGCCGCCGTACTCGTCGATATCGCCTTCCTCCCACTGGTGTTTCCGCGGCGCGTAGGTACCGAGGTCGGTTTCGAGTTCGCGGGCCACCGTCGTCGCGAGCGGCGCGCCGGCCTTCTCGATGCCGATGGTCAGGTCGACTTCCTCGCCGTGTTTCGACAGCATGTCCGCCATCGCCGCCCCGACGTGTGAGAGGCGGGTGCTGTCGCGGCCGATGGCGCTCCAATCGACGTGGATGTCCTGCGTGCCGCTCGCCGGTTCGGGGGACGGCGCGCTCCCGCTCCGTTCGACCAGCCAACTCGCCGTCTCGCGCGAGACGTTCAGTTCGTCAGCGATTTCACCCTTCGAGAGACCGCGCTCGGCTAACTCGGCCGCGCTCTCGATGAGGTCGTCAACGTTCTTCATACTCGTAGAATTTCACCGCGGCCTTTATTGTCGTTTCGTCGTCCGCAAATGCGTCCGTGAGGTTCGATGAATCGTAGATGCCGGTCACGAGGTCGTCCAAGAGCCACTCCGGAAGCGAAGCGAGCGTCTCCGTGGCGGCCTCGAAGTGTCGATAACCGGAGTTGACGCTCGCGACGAGCGCCTTGTTGTGCATCACGAGTTCGCGGTGGAGCGCCCCGCCGTCCACCTCGAAGGACCACGAGTCGGGAACGCCGAGGAGCGCCGCGACGCCGTTCGGGGCGAGCGCCTCGATGCTCTCGAAGGCGTGCGGAGCGTAGCCCGTCGCCTCGAAGACGAAATCCATCGGCTCGTACGCGTCGGGAATCGCCGAGACGGGCGTCTCGCGCGAGTCGATGTACGTCGCACCCAACTCCTCCATGATGTCGATGGTTCGATCCGGTCTGTCGCGGCGGCCGAGACAGTAGAGTCGATCGAAGGAGTCGCCGAGCATCGCCAGCGTGAGGAGGCCGAGCGACCCGTTGCCGAGGACGAGCGCGCTCCGTGGGTTCCAGTCGAACGCTGAGCGAGAAGCGTAGGCGTGTTCGATAGCCTTCTCGGCGATGCTGATGGGTTCGACCAGAAAGCCCCAGTTGGCGAGTTCGTCCGGGATGGGTAACAGGAACTCCGCCGAACGGGTGAAGTAGTCGCTCATGAAGCCGTGCCCGCCGGTGATGCCGCACTCGACGACGTCGTCCGGCGGTGCCATGTCGGGTTCGCCGCGCTCGAAGTACTCCGTCGGGCCGTCGGGAAGCGGGCGACGAACGGTCGGGACGACCACATCGCCTTCCTTGAACGCGGTGCCGTTCGGGTCTTCCACGACGCCGACCGCCTCGTGACCGAGGACGAGGTGATCGTCGTCCGCGGGAAACCCGCCGTGGTGCCCGGCGATGACCTCGTAATCGGTTCCGTCGATGCCTACTCGGAGTGTCCGCACCAGAACCTCGCCGGAATCCGGTTCCGGGCGTGGTTTGTCGATGACTTCGGGAGCACTCGCGCCGCGCTTGAGTGCGACTGCGTGCATGACAGCCCCTTGCACCCCGGAGTTCAAAACATTTATTCTTTGCCGAGTAAATAGTTCAGCCGCGGGTGGACGGCCGTGAGCGTCCATGGTATTATGTCCACATCGAACCGGAATCCGATCCGATTCGTCGCTTCCTGTCGTCCACCGTTTTTCCGCCGCACATCCCCCGGAGTCGCCACTCCGTCGTCCCGACCACTTCGTGACCACATTTACGCGGTCATCGTTCGACCGCCACGCGCTCTCCGGTCTCCGCCGACTCGTAGATGGCCTCCACGGCCCGCATATCGATCAGTCCGTGGTTCCCGTCGGGTTCCGGGTCCCGCCCCGAGAGGAGACGGTCCGCGAAGTAGTCGAACTCCTCCCGTTCCTCGTCCACGGCCGTAACGGAAAACGCGACTTCCACGTCGCCGCGTTCGGCCGTCAATCCCGCCTCGCCGAAGAACGCCGGCGAGAGGGTCAGTCTCCCTTCGGTTCCCGTGACCGAAAACGAACTTCCCATCTGAGCGTACTGGCTGGCGACGCAGGCCGCGGTGACGCCGTTATCGAACGCGACTTCGAACGAGACGTGCTGGTCCACCTCGCCGAAATGCTCGTGCGGGCTGCGGGTCGTCCCCTGTGCGCTCACCGGATCCGCGTCGAGGACGAACCGAGCGGTGTTTAGCGGATAGATACCGAGGTCGATGAGCGCGGACCCGCCCGCGAGGTCGGCGTCGAGTCGCCACTGGTTCGGGTCGGGCGATATCTGCTCGAAGACGTTCTGGCACATCGACCCCTCGACCAGCGCGGGTTCGCCGACGAACCCCTCGCGCACGAGTTCGCGCATCCGACGCACGGCGGGATTCGTGTGCATCCGATAGCCGACCATCAGCGGGACCCCGGCCTCGTCACAGACCGCCACCAACCGCTCCGCCCGCGTCACCGAGACCTCCATCGGTTTCTCACACAGCACGGCTTTCCCGAGGTCGGCGGCGGTTTCCACGAATTCGAGGTGGGTCGCGTTCGGCGTGGCGACGTACACCGCATCGTACTCCTCGCTTCCCGCTCCCTCGTGAAATTCCTCGTAATTCAATGCGCGGGTCGCACCGGTTTCGTCCCTGAGGCGCGCGGCCTTGTCGGAGGAGCCGCTGACGAGAGCCCCGATTTCACAGCGGTCGCTGTCCCGAAGAGCGGGGACTACCATCTCGGTCGTGAACCAGCCGAGGCCGACGAGCGCGAATCGAACGCGTTCGTCCGGTTCGGAGACGGATTCCCAATCGCGCCGGGGGAAGTCAGAAAGGAGGCTTTCGAGCGTCATCCCTCACGGAAACGGTCCTGAGTCGGTTAGCGTTTGGGGGCGTCGTCAGCAGCGAGAGAAAGGAGAAGCGTGTCAGCGGAAGACACATCAAGCGCGTCATCGGGTAAGAGAGTCCGACACATCAGCGGTAGGCGATACCGAACGTCGAGTCGAGCGCGGCGTACCAGTCGTCCTCCGAGAGCGACCGTTCGCGCTCCTCGCCGTTTTCGTGCCGCGTCAGCGTGTCGGGGCGGAGTTTCACGTGTCCCGAATCGGTCGCGATGCTGACCACGGGGTCGCCGGTAAACGGCGACTCGGGCGCGGTGGCGAGGTACTCACAGGTCGCCGCGAAGTAGGACCGCTCCCTCGGCACGTCGCGGAAGACGTATCGGGTCGTCCACTCGTCGTCCGAGGAGCGTCGAAACTGGGTCGCGTAGTCCGAATCGGGCCGGGTGCTTTCGACGGTTCGCCATTCGACGCCGACGTCGTCCGCCCTCGTTTCACCGTCGAGCGGCAGCGGCCGTCGCATCGTCGGGATTCCCATTCCCACGTCCACGATGTACGGTCGGTCGAGCGTGACGACGTTCGTGAGGTGGTTCGCGGGCGGGCGGGCCTCGCCGTCCGAGACCATCATCGCAGCGCGTCGACCCACGTCGAAGCCGAGTTCAGCGAGGAAGTCCCCGAAGAGACCGTTGAGTTCGAAACAGAAACCGCCGCGTCGCCCCTCCACGATTTTGTCGTAGCAGTCTTCGGCGACGAGCGAAACGCCGTTTCCGTCCCGATTTCCGAAGGGGTCGCCGGTGATGGCGACGTTCTCGAAGGGGACGGTCGTGACGTGCGCCCGTTGAAGTCGGGTGAGCGTTTCGAGGTCGGTGTCCCGAACCGCGTTCGGGTCGAGGCCGATTCGGGAGCAGTAGCGTTCGTGGTGCATCTCGAATCAGAAACCGGTGACGGATTCGATAGTCGCGCTGGCGACTTCGGGATATCGTTCCACGCCGGCGAAAAGGACGAGTCGCTCGCCGAGTCGGCAGACGCACTCCGCCGTTGCCGGGTCGGTCAGTTCGCCGTCCGCGAACGACGAGCGTGCGTTGGGGACGCCGACTTCGAGGGGGAGCGTCCACGCGTTCAGCGCGCGGCAGACGGAGCGCAGGTGTTCGAGGGCGGGCGTCGGAAAGCCGTCGGCGGACACGGCGAGGAGTCCCACCGTCTTGTCCGCGAACTCCTCGGGGCCACAGTAGTCGAGCGCCGTCTTCAGCGGCGAGGAGTACGACCCGTGGTATAACGGCGTGCCGAGGAGAATCGCGTCCGCGTCCCGGAGCGTTTCTCGAAGCGATTCGGCGTCTTCGGGAGGAGCCTCGTCCGAATCCACTAACGGGAGGTCGTGGGCGCGCAAGTCGACGAGCGTGGTCGTCGCACCGGCCGCACTCGCCGCATCGAGTGCGGTTTCGAGGGCGACCCGCGTTCCGCTTTCGTCGCGTAGGCTACCACACAGCGCCACGACGTGAGTATCGGGTTCCATCTCGAACGGAAGTACCGCGGACGGCCACTAAAGCGCTCGCTGAAGACGGGTAAAGTTACGAAATTGTCATCTCACTTCGCCGTGACCGACCGCCACCTCACCGTCCGCTCGACGGATCCGTGGGAAGTCGCGCTTCGCGTGACGCTGGACGGCGACGCGCTCGAACTCGTCGTGGACGAGGACCTGCGCGTCGGCGAGCGCTCGATTTCGTAATCGTCCTCCTACTCCCAGAGGTGGTACAAATCGTCCCGCGGTGGGTCGGAAATCTCCTCGCCGTCCAGCGCCAGCGTTCCCTCGCCTTCGACGACCCGTCCGATGACGGTTGCTGAGATTCCGGCGTCACGAACGGCGTCGAGGGCGTCGTCGACCGAGTCCTCCGGAATCGACGCGAGGAGCGCCCCGGACCCGAAGATCCGGAGCGGATCCACGTCCATCGTCTCACAGAGTTCGCGGGTCACGTCCCGCACCGGAACGTCGTCGCGCCCGACGTCGAGGCGGACGCCGGAGGCCTCCGCCATCTCCAGCAGGCCGGTGACCACGCCGCCCTCCGTCGGGTCGTGCATGGCGTGGGCGTACTCGCGGAGGAGACGGGCGTCCTCGGCGACGCTTATCTCCTCGAAGAACGATTCGCCGTGTTCGGCCGCCGGGCCGACCTCCGCGCGGAAGTCGGTGGCGAGGATGGCCGTGCCCTCGATTCCGGCACCCTTCGTCAGGACGAGTCTGTCGCCGGGTTCGGCCCCGCCGGTCGGGACGAACTCGTCGGCGAGTCCCATGCACGTCATCGTCACCATCGGCCGCGAGAGATCGGGCGCGTACTCGGAGTGGCCGCCGACGATGGCGACGTCGAGTTCGGTCGCCGCGTCGTCTATCTGCCGGGTCACGATGTCGAGCGTCTCCCGGTCGTCGTCGGGGAGGAACACGACGTTCGTCAGCCATCGCGGGTCGGCCCCCGAGCAGGCCACGTCGTTGCTGGCGACGTTGACCGCCAACGTGCCGAGTCGTTCGCGGGCCAACGAGAGCGGGTCGGAACTGACGACGAGCGTTTCGTCGCCGATCTCGATCGCGGCGGCGTCCTCGCCGTAGCCGGGACCCACGGAAACCGCGTCGTCGCGTGCCCCGGTCCGGGAGACGACGAGCGCGAGGTCTTCGGGGTCGAGTTTGCCGATCATGGTCGCCCTTCACACGACGTGCCAATGTGCGTTTCGTCGTCCGTTCGTATCGTCGTATCACCGTGTCGCCGCGTTGCCGCGTTGCCGTGTCCTTTCGACGTCGCGTCGAAAGATTTCCGCTCGTCCCCGGGACTAGTTCTTTTGCTGATGCTGACGTACCGGGTGTGGGGGTATCATGGCAGACAGAATGCAGACCGGACCGGTTCTGATACTCGGGGAGGAGGCACAGCGAACCAGCGGGCGCGACGCCCGGGAGATGAACGTCACCGCCGGACGGGCGGTCGCGGAGGCAGTCCGCACCACGCTCGGCCCGCGCGGAATGGACAAGATGCTCGTCGATTCGATGGGCGACGTCGTCGTCACGAATGACGGTGTGACCATCCTCACGAAGATGGACATCGAGCACCCGGCGGCGACGATGATGGTCGAAGTCGCCGAGACGCAGGAGGAGGAAACCGGCGACGGGACGACCACGGCGGTTATCGTCGCGGGCGACCTGTTACGGCGGGCGGAGGAACTTCTCGAACAGGGCGTCCATCCGACCACGGTCGCGCGGGGCTATCGACTGGCGAGCGAGGAGGCGACCGACGTGCTCGAATCGGCGGCCCATCCGGTCGAGGAGAGTGGTCTGCTCACCGAAATCGCACAGACGGCGATGACGGGGAAGGGGGCCGAGGCGGCGAAGCAAGCGCTCTCGGAACTCGTCGTGCGGGCGGTTCGGGCGGTCAGGGACGAGGACGAAGGCGACATCGACCTCTCGAACGTCACCGTCGAGACTGTCGTCGGCGGAGCCATCTCGAACTCGGAACTCGTGGAGGGCGTCGTCGTGGACAAGGAACGCGTGAACGACGACATGCCGTGGCAGGTCGAAGACGCCACCATCGCGCTGGTGGACACGCCCATCGAGGTACAGGAGACGGAGGCGGACGCGGCGGTCAGCATCACCGACCCGGATCAACTGCAGGGCTTCCTCGACCGCGAGGAGGCACAACTCCGCGAGATGGTCGAGCGAATCGTGGACAGCGGCGCGAACGTCGTCTTCTGTCAGAAGGGTATCGACGACCTCGCACAGCACTTCCTCGCACAGGAGGGCGTTCTCGCCGTCCGCCGCGCGAAAAAGAGCGACATGAACCACCTCGCGCGGGCGACGGGCGGACGTATCGTTTCCAGCCTCGGCGACATCGATCCCGACGATCTCGGACACGCCGGACTCGTGGCGGAACGGGACGTCGCGGGCGACACCCGGATTTTCGTCGAGGAGTGCGACAACCCGCGAAGCGTCGCGCTCCTCCTCCGCGGTGGTACCGAACACGTCGTCGCGGAGGTCGAGCGGGCCGTCCACGACAGCCTCGGGGTCGTCCGGGTCGCCCTGCTCGACGGACGAGTGCTACCGGGCGGCGGCGCACCCGAAACCGCGCTCGCGCTCTCCCTCCGCGAGTACGCCGACGGCGTGGGTGGTCGAGAACAACTCGCCGTCGAGGCGTTCGCCGACGCGATGGAGACGGTTCCGCGTACCCTAGCGGAGAACGCGGGTATCAGTCCCATCGACGGCATGACCGACCTCCGCAGCCGTCACGACGCCGGAGAGGAAAACGCCGGGTTGGACGCGGAAACGGGCGAAATAGAGGACATGCTCGACGCGGGCGTGGTCGAACCGCTCCGGGTCAAGGTGCAGGCCATCCAGAGCGCGACGGACGTGGCCGAACTCCTGTTGCGCATCGACGACGTGATTTCGGCGGGCGACCTCGGCGGCAGCGACGAGGAGGAAGGTGCCCCCGAAATGGGCGGCATGGGTGGTATGGGCGGCATGATGTAGAACGGTAGCGCGCGGCACCGTGCGTTTTTCGAACGACTCCGACCGCCTCAGATGGTGTCCAGTACGCCGAGAACGCGCTCTTCGTTCTCCCGGCCCTGGTCGTGTTCGCTCCCGTCTCGGTCGCTTTCGAGGTGTTCCTCGACGGTCCGTTCCATCGCCACGTCGAGCGGCGTGGACTCCCAGCCGAGCGATTCGAGTTTGTTCGTATCGAGGACGTGCGGGTAGTCGCGGTAGAGGATGTAATCGTCGGTCGAGAGGTCGGCCGTGGAGAGTTCGCGCTCGCCCGCGTGGACGAGTTCGACGTCCGTGTCGAGGGCGTCCGCGATGAGCGAGAGCATCTCGTCCAACGTGACCAACAGTTCGTCGCCGACGTTGTAGGCCTCGCCGGGTTCGCCCTCCTCGGCGACGATTCGGAGCGCGCTCGCCACGTCCTCGGCGTAGGCGCGGTGCCAGAGGCTGTCGCCGTCGCCGGGAACGACGAGGCGGTCGTACTCGTTCACGCGGTCTATCCAGAAGTCCAGTCGCTCGGTGTAGTCGTAGGGGCCGTACACGATGCAGGGTCGAACGCTTGTGGCGTTGACGCCGCGTTCGGCGGCCTCGAAAATCGCTCGGTCGCCCTCCGCCTTTCGCGGGCCGTAGGACGCCATCGACTCGTCCGTGGCCTGTTCGGCTGTGCAGTCACAGAGTTCGGTGTCGTCCTCGCGTTTGGGGATTTCCTCGACGCCGTAGGCGCTTCCGCTGGAGATGTACACGTAGCCGTCCACGTCGGCGAAGATTTCGGTAGCCGAGCGGACCTCGCGGGGTTCGTAGGCCACGCAATCGATGACGATGTCCGGGTTCGCCTCGTCGCGCGCCGCTTCAAGCGCGCTGTCGTTCGTCCGGTCGCCTTCGAAGTGACGTACGCCGTCCGTATCGGCGAACGGGTTGTCGTGATTCCCGCGGTTGAAGATGGTCACGTCGTAGCCGTTGTCGAGCAGGTCGGTCACGAGGTGGCGACCGATGAATCGCGTCCCGCCGATGACGAGTGCCGTGTTCATGGCGAGTCGATTGCGCGGCGGGCGGAAAACGCTACCGAAGGCGGAGAAGCGCGACTCCGAACGACCGGCCGGCGATGACCGGTTGAAACGGAAAAACTGGACGGTTGGTCGGGAACGAACCGACGAGAAACGTTCGAACGGACGAAAGGAGGCTATCGATACAAAAAATCAAACACAATGGCGGCGGACGGAGAGACAAGTGGAAAACGGCGGCCGGTAGAATGTTTATTGTTCATCCCGGAGTAAGCCAAGTATGCAAGTACGCGAAGCGCGAACCGAGGACATCGCCGGAATTCAAGACGTCGCTGCGGAATCGCTTTCGGCTTCGTACGCCCACTTTCTCGACGAAGACGTGATCGAACACGCCATCGAGGAGTGGTACTCGGAGGAGAACTTGGAAGAGGAGTTCCAGAGTCGGGGCACGCTGTTCCTCGTCGCGCTCGACGGGGGAGACGTGGTGGGCTTCACGCAGAGCGAGGTGCTTCCCGACGTCCCCGAGGGGAACATCCTCTGGTTGCACGTTCACCCCGACTACCGCGGTGAGGGCGCCGGCACGACGCTGCTCGGGCAGACGAAGGAGAAACTCGAAGAGAAGGACGTCGAAAACCTCTCCGGACTCGTCCTCGCCGGAAACGAGGATGGAAACGAGTTCTATCGGGACCACGGCTTCACCAAGGTCGGCGAGCGGACGGCCGAAATCGCCGACGAGACGTACACGGAGAACATCTACTCGGAGAGCGACGAACCGATACTGGAATCCCGCGAAATCGGCGGGGAAACGAGATACATCAACCGGTCCGAGAGCAGTCGCGGGTCGAAAGCGCCGTTCTTCGCGGTGTTCAACGACGAGGCCGGCGAGGATCGATACGGGTACTTCTGTTCGAACTGCGAGACGCTCGACAACGCCATGGACAGCATGGAGCGCATCGAGTGCAACGAATGCGGTAACAAGCGGAAGGCGGCGCGGTGGGACGCGGCCTACCTATAAAATCGAACCGACTCTTCTCCGTTCAGTCGTCGGACGGTACTCGAAAGCCGGACGACTGGCGGGCCGCCGGAACCTGACTGGGCGGCGACGTGCGAACGTCCTCCTGTCCTTCCTCGATGGCCTGCCGGTACGCGTCGGGCATGACCTTCACGAAGGAGACTGACTCCCAGTCGTCGAGCAGCGACTGCGCTTTTTCGCTCCGCGTCGCGGCGGCGTGGTTTTCGACCAACCGCCGAACCACCGCCTCGTCGCGCGCGTCCAAATCGGCCGAGAGCGAGACGGTTTCACCGTTCACACGCTCGCGGAGTTCCTGGCCTTCGTCCAGCACGTAGGCCACGCCGCCCGTCATTCCCGCGGCGAAGTTCTCGCCGGTTTCTCCGAGGACGACGGCGACGCCGCCGGTCATGTACTCGCATCCGTGGTCGCCGACGCCTTCGACGACCGCTTTCGCGCCGCTGTTACGGACGCCGAAGCGCTCGCCCGCCACACCGTTGACGTACAGTTCGCCCTCCGTCGCGCCGTACAGGGCGACGTTTCCGACGACGACGTCGTCCGAACCGTATCCCGCGGTGTCCGGCGTTTCGACGACGAGTCGCCCGCCGGAGAGTCCCTTTCCGACGTAGTCGTTCGCCGCGCCGGTCAGGAACATGTCGACCCCCGATTGGCAGAACGCGCCGAAGCTCTGTCCGGCGGCACCGTCGAATCGGCAGGTGATCGTTCCGTCGGGGAGTCCCGACTCACCGTGAATCGCGGAGATGCGACCGGAGAGCATCGCGCCCACGGCACGGTGCCGGTTCGTGATTTCGCGTTCGATTTTGACCGATCCTTCCCCGTCCAGCGCACCGCGTGCGGCGGCGAGCAGGTCGTGGTCGAGGTGGTCGTCCAACTCGTGGTCCTGTTCCCGCGTCTTCGTTCGACTGCCGCCGTCCACGGGGTCGGCGAGCACGCTCGAAAGGTCGAGGCTGCGCGCCTTCGGGTGGTCGGTGTCGCGCTGGTGGAGCAATTCCACGTGGCCGACCATCTCCTCGACGGTGCGGAAGCCGAGTTCGGCCATTATCTCCCGGAGTTCCTCCGCGATGAACGCCATGTAATTGATGACGTGTTCCGGTTCGCCGGGGAACCGCGCCCGAAGCTCCTCTTTCTGTGTCGCGATGCCGACCGGACAGGTGTTGGCGTGGCAGTTACGCGCCATCACACAACCGCTCGTGACGAGACTCGCCGTCCCGAACGAGTACTCCTCCGCGCCGAGCAGGGCCGCGACGGCGACGTCGCGGCCGGTCTTCAGGCCACCGTCGACGCTGACGCGGATGCGGGAGCGAAGCCCGGTCCGGTGGAGCATCTGGTTCGCCTCGGCGAGGCCGAGTTCCCACGGCAGGCCCGCGTTCTTGATGGACGTGCGCGGACTCGCGCCGGTTCCACCGGAGTGGCCGGAGATGTGTACGACGTCGGCCTTGGCCTTGGCGACGCCCGCCGCGACGGTGCCGACGCCCGCCTCCGAGACGAGTTTTACGTTGACCTCCGACCCGTCGCTTCCGGCCTTCAGGTCGTAGATGAGCTGTTTCAGGTCCTCGATGCTGTAGATGTCGTGCTGCGGCGGCGGCGAGATGAGGCCGACACCCGGCGTCGCGTGCCGGACGTGCGCGATCATCTCGTTCACCTTCTTGCCGGGGAGGTGTCCGCCCTCTCCGGGCTTCGACCCTTGGGCCATCTTTATCTGCACTTCGTCGGCGGATTGGATGTAACGACTGGTGACGCCGAACCGTCCGCTCGCCACCTGCTTCACGGAGCATTCCCGCTCGGTGTCGAACCGTTCCGGCGGTTCGCCGCCCTCGCCCGTGTTCGACTTGCCGCCGATGCGGTTCATGGCGATGGCGTTGTTCTCGTGCATTTCCGGGGAGAGCGATCCGAGGCTCATGGCCGCCGTGGAGAAGCGTTCGATTATGTCCTCGACCGGTTCGACGTCGTCGAGGGGAACCGACTCGCGGGCGTCGGTGTCGAAGTCCAGCAAACCACGGAGCGTCTGGAGCGTCTCCTGTTGGTCGTTGATCCCCTCGGCGAACGCCTCGTACTCCTCGCCGTCGTTCCCGCGAACGGCACGCTGGAGCGCCCCGACCGTCTTCGGGTTCCACTGGTGGTGAATGCCGTTCGAGCGGAACTCGTACTCGCCCTTCCGGTCGATGGTGGGGTCCTCGCCGAACGCGGTTTCGTGGCGCTCGCGTACGTCGTCCTCGATGTCGTCGATACCGATGCCTTCGGTGCGGTTCTCAGTGCCGGCGAAGTATTCGTCGACGAACCCGCCGTTCAGGCCGACCGCTTCGAATATCTGGGCACCGCGGTAGCTCTCGACGGTCGAGATTCCCATCTTCGCCATCGTCTTCAGCAGACCCTTCTCCAGCGCCGTGACGTACTTGCCGATGGCTTCCTCCGCGTCCGCGCCGTCGGGTCCGGCCACCAAATCCCCGATGGTCCGGTAGGCGAGGTACGGGTTGACCGCACCCGCGCCGTAGCCGACGAGGGTGGAAAGATGGTGGACGGTTCGGGGTTCGCCCGACTCCACGATGAGGCCGGTTCTGGTCCGCAGTCCTTCGCGCACGAGGTGGTGATGAACCGCCCCGGTTGCGAGAAGCGAGGGAATCGGAACCCTGTCTTCCGCCATCCCTCTGTCCGAGAGGAGGACGATTTCGGCCCCCGACTCCACGGCGGTTCGGGCGTCGTCACGGACCCGCTCGACGGCCGCTTCGAGGTCGACGTCGGTGTCGAAGGTGATGTCCACGACTTCGGTCGGGACGTCGGCGTCGACCACGCCGGCCAACTCCTCGTCGGTCAGCACGGGCGAATCGAGGACGAGTTGCCGCGCGTGGGCGGGCGACTCGCCGAGGAGGTTGTGCTGGCGTCCGAGTCGGGTTTCGAGGCTCGTCACCAACTCCTCGCGGATGTAGTCGATGGGGGGATTCGACACCTGTGCGAACAGCTGTTTAAAGTAGGAAAAGAGCGGGCGGTCGAAGTCGGAGAGAACCGACAGCGGCGTGTCGTCGCCCATCGAGCCGACGGGGTCCTTGCCCGCGCTGGCCATCGGTTCGAGGAGTTCGCTGAGTTCGTCGTGCGTGTAGCCCCACGCGGCCTGTCGGGCGCGGAGCGGGACGGACGAGTCACTCGAATCCCCGGTACCGCCGCGGACCGAGGTGGCTTCCGGTTGCTCTTCGAGTCGGATCTGTTCCTCTTCGACCCATTCGCCGTACTTCTCGTCGGTCAGGTCGGCGAACGCCTCCTCGTCGGAGACGATGCCACCCCGTTCGGGGTCGGCGAGGAACAGTTGTCCCGGCTTGAGTCGACCACGTTCGACCACGTCGCTCGGGTCGAGGTCGAGCGCCCCGGTTTCGCTGGCCATCACGAGACGGTTGTCCGCGGTCACGTCGTACCGGCAGGGACGCAGACCGTTCCGGTCGAGGACCGCACCGACGCGGTCACCGTCCGTCGCGGCGACGAGCGCCGGGCCGTCCCACGGTTCGATCAACGAGGCGTGGAAATCGTACCACGCGCGACGGTCACCGTCGGTGCGGTCGCGCCACGCCTCGGGAAGGAGCATGCGGAGCGCGTGGGGCAACTCGCGGCCGTCCTGCATGAGCAGTTCGAGGACGTTGTCGACGACGGCCGTATCGCTCTGGTCGAGCGTCGTCACCGGCGTGATGCGGTCGATATCGTCGCCGAGGCGCTCGCTTTCGAGGTCGGTTTCGCGGGCGGCCATCCAGTTGCCGTTCCCCTGAATCGTGTTGATTTCGCCGTTGTGGACGACGCGTCGGTAGGGGTGTGCGAGGTGCCACGCGCCGAGCGTGTTCGTGGAGAATCGCGCGTGAACCATGGCGACCGACGACTCGAAGCGCTCGTCGCGGAGGTCCGGGTAGTAGCCCGCGAGTTGGTCACCCTTCAGCAACCCCTTGTAGACGAGGGTTTTCCGGTCGAGCGAGCAGACGTAGAACCGGTCCGCGTCGTCGCGCGTCTCGATTTCCTTTTCGAGTACGCGGCGGGCGACGTAGAGCGTCCTGTCGAACTCCTCGACGGACATCCCTTCCTCGGGCCGGACGAAACACTGGGAGACGACGGGTTCCGATTCGAGTGCTGTCTCGCCGAGGTCGTCGTTCTCGGTGGGAACCGAGCGCCAGTCGAACACGCGGATGCCCTCCGCCCCGAGTACTTCCTCGACCGTCTCCTCCAATTCGGCGCGAACGTCGGCATCGCGCGGGAAGAACACCTGTCCGACGGCGTACGTCTCCGGGAGGTCGGTATCGAGTTCCGCGGCGAAAAACGAGTCCGGGCGTTGGACGAGGATACCCGCACCGTCTCCGGTGTTGGACTCCGCGCCGGTCGTGCCGCGATGTTCGAGGTTGGCGAGCACCGAGAGGCTATCGGCAACGATTTCATGGTCCGCGTCGGCGTCGAGGTCCATTACGACCCCTACGCCGCAGTTCGACCGTTGATCGGTTGGATCGGCGAGAAAACTGGTCATGTGCGACCGCATGGCAAACAACCATAAGAGGTTTCTCCTGAAGGAGAAAGGGAGTGCTATTGTCAATATGTGTTCCTTATATATTGTATATGCGCGTCGTTTTACGGATTGAATATTTATATTCGTAGTAAAATTCGTCGGACATTGCTGAATTATGTGCGACTTTTCACCCGTTGATGTGGGTATCGAAAATTGGACCTTACTCGCTTTCGATGAGTTCTTCGAGGTCTTCGTCGTCGTAGTTGATGAGAAGTCGGGACTCGTCCTTGAACGTTTGGAGGACCACCCGCGTCGAGGAGTGTTCCACGCCGTCAGTTTGGATGATGTCGTCGATGTACTCCTGCAGATGGTCGTGGTCGCGGAGGTGTGCGATCACCGTGAACGTCTTGTCCCCGAGCACGAAGTACACCGTCTGGACGCCGGAAATCTCACACAGTTCCTCGCCGATGGCCTCGTACTCCGGACCGTACTCGCTTCGAATCTCGGAGATGGCCGTCAGTTCGAGTCCGAGTTCGTTGGCGTCGATTTTCGACACCGTTCCCGTCAGAATACCCTGATTTCGATACTTGTCCAATCGATAGTACACCGTCGAAGTACTGATACCGAGTTCGTCGCTCACTGCGTCGACGTCGATATCCCCTTCCCTGTCCAGCCATCGTAGGATTTTGAAGTCCTTTTCGTCTAGATTGACTTCCGCCATATCTAACCGATTGTAGCCATGTTTCTAAAACTTTGCTAACGATTCGTGATTTGGATGAATGAACGACCTACAGATTGCAATACGTGACGTTAGAGACCATTGTCAAAATAGACATAAACTTTCGATTATGGGATATTCTCCCCTCCAAATCTATCCGTTTTTTGTGGCTTTTTATACGACGACCATTTAAAAGTTGAATTTGACAGCGTCCATCCGATCGACCGTTTTCCGTCGCTACGTGTCGGTCAAGCGACTCGTTCGCCGCATGAGTACGTCCTGTGTGGCCACCGACGGTTCGTCGCCCGGGCGTCGCTGGTGATAGCTTCCGTCCGATTCCATCTCCCAACAGTTTCGATTGTCGGCCAGCATCGTTTCGAGAATCGCCGACAGCTCCTCCCGAAGCGCGGGGTCCGTCACCGGCGCGACGGTTTCGACGCGCTTGTCGAGGTTTCTCGTCATCCAATCGGCGGACCCGAGGAAGTATCGCGGGTCGCCATCGTTTCCGAAGTAGAAGATTCTGGAGTGTTCGAGGAACCGCCCGACGACGCTGTAGACGTTCACGGTTTCGCTCACGCCTTCGATACCGGGACGAAGTCGGCAGATGTCCCGAACGACGAGGTCGATATCGACGCCGTCCATCGCCGCCCGGTACAGTCCCTCGACGATGTCCGGGTCTTCGAGCGAGTTCATCTTGGCGACGATGCGACCCTCCTTCCCCTCGCGTGCCAACGCCGCCTCGGCGCGAATCCGTTCGGTGAAGCGCTCGCGCATGTTCCCCGGCGCGATGAGGAGTTTCCGATACTCCTCGTGGCGCGTGTGGCCGGTGAAGTAGTTGAACAGGGCGCTCAGGTCCTGTCCGATTTCGCGGTCGGCGGTCAGCAGTCCGAGGTCGGTGTACGTCTTCGCCGTCTCCGAGTGGTAGTTTCCGGTGGCGATGTGCGAGTACAACCGCACCCCGTCCTCCTCCTCGCGGACGACGAGCGCGGTCTTGCTGTGCGTTTTGTAACCCATGGTCCCGTACGCCACGTGGATGCCCTCCTCCTCCAACTTCTTGCCCCACTCGATGTTGTTCTCCTCGTCGAACCGCGCCTTGAGTTCGACCATCACCGCGACCTGCGTGCCGTTTCTCGCCGCCTCGATGAGGCTTTGGACGACCTTCGAATCGCTCGCGGTCCGATAGATGGAGAGTTTGATGGCGAGTACGTCCGGGTCCGCCGCGGCCTGACTCAGGAACTTCTGGACCGTCTCCTCGAAGGAGTGGTAGGGGTGATGGACGAGGAGGTCGTTCCGCCGGATTTCCTCGAACACGTCCACCTCCTCGTCGAGGGTCTCGCCCGTCAGTCGCGGATGTGGTCGTGGCGTCCACGGTGTGGATTTCAGGTCCGGTCGGTCACAGTCGGTCAGGTCCATGAAATCCCGGAAATCGAGCGGTTCGGGGAGACAGAACACCTCGCGGTCGTCCACGTCGAGTTGTTCGACCAACAACTCCCGCACCGCGTCGGGCATTCCCTCCTCGATTTCGAGACGGACGACGGTGGCGAACCGCCGTTCCCGTAGCACCGTCTCTATCATGTCGATGAGATCCTCGGCCACCTCCTCGTCCTTTCCGACCTCCGCGTTTCGGGTGACGCGGAACGTGGAGTGGTCGATGATCTCCGTACTCGGAAAGAGGAGGTCGAGGTTGGCCCGGATGACGTCCTCCAGCAGGACGTATCGCGTCCCGTCGCCGATTCGAACGAGACGGGGGCGGTTCTTCGGAATCTTCACGCGGGAGAACGTCGGCTCCGCCCCCTCCTCCTTCTGGGTCAACACCGCCAACGAGAGGCTCAAATTGGAGATGAACGGGAACGGATGTGCGGGGTCGAAGGTCAGCGGCGTGAGCGTGGGAAGGACGGACTCCTCGAAATACCCGCGAAGTTCGTCACGTTCCGGCGTCGACAGGGAATCGTACGAAACGATGTCGATACCCGCCGCTGCGAGTTCGTCGTGAATCACGTCCCGGTAACAGGCCGACTGCTGGCGGAACATCCCTCGCGTCACGTCGAGGATTTCCTCCCACTGCCCCCGCGGCGTCCGACCATCCGGGGAGAGTTCGGTCACGTCGGCCGCCATCTGCTGTTTCAGGCCGCCGACCCGCTTGCGGAAGAACTCGTCCATGTTCGTCGTGAAGATGGCGAGGAACTTCACGCGCTCCAACAACGGGTTGCGCTCGTCCGTCGCTTCGTGGAGCACGCGCTTTTGAAACTCCAGTTGGCTCAACTCGCGGTTCAAGTAATACCGCGGATCGCTCAGGTCGATAGCGGCGTTTTCGGGCGTCGTTTCCTCGTCGCCGTCGTCCGGTAACTCGTGTTGTGGCATGGTTGGTCGGGGAGGGCAATTTACGGGGACGGTGACCGGAGTCAGTGGGGTTGAGGGGTGACGATGGAGTCGTCGCTCCTGCTCTTGCCCGTTCTGCGGGACGGTTGGGTGACGAACTCGTCATCCCGATACTCGTACGCCGTGAGCGTCCCGCCGTAGACACAGCCTGTATCCAATCCGACTGCGTACTCCCGCTCGACCGGCCGTTCGAGGACGGTGTGGCCGAAGAACACCCGCCGCGGCCCCTCGTACTCCTCGAACCAGAACGGCCGGTCGTAGCTTCCGTCCGGGGCCAGCGACCGCGTCGTTTCGAGGTCGTCGACGGAGTGGTCGGAAAGTGGCTTTCGCGGGTCCACGCCGCCGTGGACGACGAGCGCGTCGTCCCACGAAATCGCTGCCGGAAGGCTTCGTACGTACTCGATTTCCTCCTCCCCGAATCCGTCGAGTTCGACGCTGCCGTCGATGAGTTTCTGCTCGTTGTTGCCCCGCACCGAGCGGAAGTTGTCGCGTTCCCGGACCAGTTCCACGACGCCGAGGCTGTCGGGGCCTTTCCGAATCAGGTCCCCGACGAACACGACGAGGTCGTCGGAAGACGGCGCGAGCGTATCGAGAAGCGATTCGAGTTCCAGCAAACAGCCGTGGACGTCGCCGACGACGTATATCTCCTCCCAGTCGTCGGCGTCGATTCGTTCGTGTGGAACCCCGTCGTCGAACGTCGGACTCGAAACCATTGTTGTAGTAGTGGCCGCTCGTCGCAACGAGTAACGGCCGTTCAAGGAAAGAACGCCAGTCTGAGCTATAAACGATTTATAATACCCGTCAGGAGGTATCAGAGCAATACGTGTGTGAATTTATACCAACCGCTCACGGGTCGGACTCCTCGACCGCCCGCTCCCGCAACTCCGTGCGCTGAATCTTTCCGGTCGTCGTCTGGGGCAGGCGGGCGACGAACTCGATTCGACGCGGATACTCGTACTTAGCGAGTCGGTCATTCACGAGGGTTCGAATCTCCTCGCGGAGCGCGTCGCTCCCCTCGACACCCGAAACGGGTTGGACGAACGCCGCGATTATCTCCCCTCGCGTGTCGTCCGGGACGCCGACGACGCCGACCTGTTCGACCGACTCGTGTTCGAGGATGGTTTTCTCGATTTCGCCGGGTCCGACGCGGTAACCGCTCGTGATGATGAGGTCGTCGTCGCGCGATTTGAACCAGATGTAGTCGTCCTCGTCCTGCACTGCGAGGTCGCCGGTGAGGTGCCAGTCGCCGACGCGAACCGACTCGGTTTTCTCGGGAGCGTTCCAGTACTTCTCGAAAATCGCCGGTTCGGTGGGGTTCCGCACCGCGATTTGGCCGACCTCGCCGCGCGGAACTTCCTCGCCCGTCTCGGGGTCCACGATGGCGACGTCGTGGCCCGGAACGGGTTTTCCCATGCTCCCCGGTTTCGCCTCGAACCAGTCCCGACAGTTGGCGACGAGCAGGTTCGCCTCCGTCTGCCCGTACAGTTCGTTCACCGCGACGCCCGCCAGTTCCTCCTCGGCCCACGCCAGAATCTCGGGCGTCAGCGGTTCGCCGCCGGTGCTGATGGCGTCGAGGTCGAGGTCGTAGGTTGCAGTGGGGTCGGCCACGTCCATCATCATGCGGATGGCCGTCGGCGGGATGAACGCGTCCGTGACGCCGAACTCCTCCGCGATTTCGAACGCCTCCTCGGCGTCGAACTTTCCCATCGGATAGCCCACGACTGGGCGGCCGTAGTGCCACGACGAAAAGAGCAGGTCGCCGAGCGCGCCGATCCACGCCCAGTCGGCGGGCGTCCACGCCACCGTCTTCCCCAGGATGTTTCGCTCGAACACCATCGAGTACGTCGGGCAGTGGCCCACCCACACGTGATGTCCGTGGAGGACGCCTTTCGGCGGACCCGTGCTTCCGCTCGTGTACATGACGATGGCGGGCGTTTCGGGCGTGGTCTCCGCGAGGTCGAACGAGCGCCCGCCGTCCCGAAGCAGTTCCTCGAACCTCCGCACATCACCCTCGGCGTCCCCGTCCACTTCCACCACGTGTTCGAGGTCGGAGCAGTCGTCCCGAACTTCGTCCAGCGACTCCCGAACGGCCTCGTCCACGACGGCGACGTTCGCGCCGCTGTCGTCGAGTCGATAGCCGAGCGCCTCGGACCCGAACAGCACCGACAGCGGTATCGATATCGCTCCGAGTTTCCAGCACGCGAGGTGGGTGATGGGGTTCGCGGGTTTCTGCGGGACGGCGACGGCGACCCGATCGCCGAACTCGACGCCGAGGTTCGACAGGGCGTTGGCGACCCGGTTCGACAGGACGTCGATGTCGTGAAACGTGTACGTTTCCCGTCGTCCGTCGGGGGAGGCCTGGAAGAGGGCCACGGACCCTTTCGGGTCGTCGTGCTTTCGGACGAGGTCGTGGGCGGCGTTGAACGTCTCGGGGAGGCCCCACGCGAAGTCCTCGCGGGCGGTTTCGTACGAGTCGTCGAGCGTGACGTACCGCGGCATGGTATCTCGTTGCACGCGGGGGACTATCTAATCCAAGGTTCACATATCACGGTCGGCCCGTGATCGGTCGAAAAAACGGGGGTCCGATTCAGTACGACTTTGCGAAGTAGGCCGTCTCCTCGGCCTCGTCGCCGCAGATGGAACACTCGTCGCCGCAGGGTTCCTCGTCTCGGTCGAGGGGCACCATGACGATCTCCGCCGAAATCTGCTCCTTGATTTCGGCCTCACAATCCTCGTCGCCGCACCACGCCGTCTTCACGTAGCCGCCGTGTTGACCGATGGTGCCGAGAATGTCCGCACGGGAGTCGGCCTCTCGGATGTTATCTTCGAGCGTCTCCTCGGCCGCTTCGTACATCTTGTCGAACACGGCGTCGAAGTGGTCCTCGACCGTCTCCACGATGCCCGCGCGGTCCTCCACGACGTTCTCGCCGTCGGGTCGGTGAACGACCGTGATTTCGTCGTCTTCGACCTCGTGCGGGCCGATTTCGAAGCGGACGGGCACGCCCTTCAACTCCCACTCGTTGAACTTGAAGCCGGGGTTGCGCTCGTCGCGGTCGTCCAGTTCGACGCGGACGCCCGCGTCCTCCAACTCGTCGGCGATGCCCTCGGCGTACGACAGCACCTCCTCGCGGTTTTCCTCCTGCCAGATGGGGACGATGACGACCTGCTCGGGCGCGAGCGTGGGCGGACAGACGAACCCCTGCTCGTCGCTGTGGGTCATGATGAGCGCCCCGAGCGCGCGCCACGACAGCCCCCACGAGGTGGTGTGCGCCACGCGCTCGTCCTCGTTCTCGTCGGTGAAGTAGAGGTCGTACGCCTCGGCGAAGCCCTGCCCGAGGTAGTGGCTGGTCGCGCCCTGCACCGACTTGCCGTCGGGCATGAGCGCCTCGACCGTCGTCGTGGTGTCCGCGCCGGGGAACTTGTCGTGTTCGGGCTTGCGGCCGCGCATGACCGGAATCGCCAGCACCTCCTCGAAGGCGCGCTGGTACTGCGACAGGCGGGTCATCGTCTCGTCCCACGCCTCTTCTTCCGTCTCGTGGGCGGTGTGACCCTCCTGCCAGAGGAACTCCTTCGTGCGGAAGAACGGCTTGGTATCCGTCGCCTCCCACCGAATCACGCTACACCACTGGTTGAGTCGCAGTGGCAGGTCGCGGTGGCTCCGCACCCACTGGCTCATGAACGGCGTAATGATGCTCTCGCTGGTGGGACGGAAGGCGAGGCGCTCTTCGAGTTCCTCGTGGCCGCCGTGGGTCACCCACGCGACTTCAGGGTCGAACCCCTCCACGATGTCGCTCTCGCGTTCGAGGTAGCTCTCGGGGATGAGCGCGGGGAAGTAGGCGTTCTGCGACCCCGTCTCCTTGAACCAACCGTCGAGGTAGTCCTGCAGGCCCTCCCAGAGGGCGTACCCGCGCGGTCGGGTCACGATGAACCCGCCCATGGGCGCGTAGTCGGCGAGGCCCGCCTTCAGTACGACTTCGGCGTACCAGTCGCCGGGACTGTACGATTTGGACTCGGTGATGCCGAGTTCCTGATCGTCGTTACTCATTACTCCTACCCAGTCCGGATGCGCTCTTAAATGTCCTGAAGCGACCGCAAGGAGTCGTGATTTTGGACGTTCGAAGGACGTTCGCTTCGATACGAGAGTTGTATTCGAAGTGCTATCGCTCCGACCGCGGTGACGCAATTTTCGAAAATCATCGTCCACTCGCTACGCGTCGTAGTTGGAACCGACCGAATTGCAACCGCCGAGAAGCAGACCTCGAAAGCCCCCGCCCGCTCGCGGTTGCTCAGTGACATCTCTCCTTGACTCACTTCGTTCGCCAGCGTCGAGAGGGGTCACTGAGACAACCACGACAAGCGCGAGTTCAGTCGGAGCAGAGCTCCGACAACGTCCCGTTCGCAGGCTCACGGGACCGGGCGGCCCCTTTCATTCCCACCCGACCGCAACCGCTACCGCCCACACGCCTCCCCAACCGACTCCTCCGCTCGTCGCTGGCGCTCCTCGGTCGTCATCCCTCGCGCGGCTTCGAGGGGTTGGTTCGGCCGTCCGCACCGCTGGCCTCACCACCCCATCAGCGCGCGCCACTGTGGAAATCCGTCCGCGAGATAGGGACCAGCCACACTGGCGCGTGCGTCAGAAGGCCCGCAACCTGCGGTCGGTTGCGGGCCGCCTGGCCAGCGAGAGGGACGACTGAGCGCACGCGAAGGAGTCGGTTGGGGAGGCGTGTGGGCGGTAGCGGTTGCGGTTTCATTGACGTCTGTATTTGCAATCACAGCAATACAGCCACGACTCGTAGCGAACGGACGGATTGCAGACGGGTACCGAACACGATTCGTCAATAGACGCGAATTCGCACTCAAAATTCCACGCCGGTTTCCAACTCCTCTTCGAGCATCTCGTCGCCGTCCGAATCGAACCGGAACCACCCGGAAAACGGCTCTCCCGAAAGCAGAGATGGCATCCAGAGTCGGTCGTCCTCCCACATCTCGTCGTAGGGCATGTCCGCGACGTCGAACCACCGCGGGTCAGCCTCGTCCGTCTCCTGCGGTTTCCCCGAAAACTCCTCGGCGCGGAAGACGTGGACGAACATCTCCGACTCCGTTCCAAACACGAACTCGAACTCGCCGACCTTGGTCGGGTTCTTCACGGATACGCGAACCTCCTCTTGTACCTCCCGAATCGCGGCGTTTCGGGGCGTTTCGCCATCTTCGACCTTCCCGCCGGGGCCGACGAGTTTGCCCTCGCCGAGGCCGCGTTTCTTGCGGATGAGGAGGATTTCGTCCCCCCGAATCAGGTAACAGAGCGTCGCGGGTTGCATGGTTGATGGTGTCAGCCGATTGCAATCAGTGTTCCGAACCCGCAGTAGCGAGAGTGAAACGGGCGTTTGACCCTTCACGAGACTTATGCCAGAAGGGCATAATCGAGGGACATGAAACGGCGACGGCTCCTCGCGGTGTGCGGAGCGGCCCTGTCCGGCGGGTGTCTCGGACGCGCCACCCTCGATGTCGGTGGCCCCGAATCGGCCGAGACGTTCGGACCGGACGAGGTTCAGCGCCAGATGTCGCTGGCGAAGGTGGACACCGTTCCCGAAGAACACGACATTCGAATCGACGTGGAATTGCTGAACGGGACCGTCACGGCCGCGGACGCCGCCCACCTCCGAGTGACGGTGACGAACGAGGGCGAGAAGCGACGATTCTCCGCGGGCGAGGGAATGTACAATCCCTTCAACCGCGACGAGGGCAAGAGTGAGACGCCGGGGTTGTGGCTTCACGAATCGGAGGACACGAAGTGGATCGAGCGGAAGGGCGACCGCTGGACGCGGGACAGAAATCCGAACGAACCGAGGGCCTTTGCGAACTACGCCTGTCTGCCCCGCACGTACGAAGCGGGTGAATCGCTCGCAACCGAGTATCTCGTCTGGGACGACCATCAGGTCGGGGGGTACATGGACTCGGGAACGTACCGGTTCGAGGTGCCGATTGCTATCCATCCGTCAGGGTCGAAGTTCAGCGATCCGACGGCGGAATTCGACTGGGGGTTCGACCTGCGGGTCGAGGACGGGTGAGCGAAATTATTTAACGCCAGTTATCCAACACGATCTCATGAGAGCGCCAACGATTTCGGCTCCGACGCTCAGTGTCGGTCAACGCGCGATACGGTGGCTCGGCGTCTTGGTTCTGGTTCTCCACCTCGGTCTGCTCGTCGCGCTCGATTTTAACGTGTTGGGCGACCCGAGCCTCCTCGTCCAAATCACGCTCGGGGCGGGCGGCGGCCTTCTCCTCATCCTCTCGCCTACCGACCGCTGGTGGAACGTCGAAAAACGTCGACTGGCCGATGTGGGTTTCTTCTGTCTCTCCCTGTCCATACTCGCGTCGTATCTCCTGCGGTTGTCGTTTTGAACCCCGCGAAACATCGAAAGAAGCTGTTTACGATCAGTCAATCAACACGAACTCATGAAAGCGCCGGTTATTCGTGCACCCACCGGCGGGCTGAGTCGGCGGGTGTTCAAATGGTACGGCCTGTTCATCTTCGTGTCGAACGTGGGGCTGGTCGTCGCCTTTGGACCCTCGGTGTTGTCGAATACGGGGTATCTCTTGCAGTTCGGCATCGCCATCGCTGGTGCCCTCCTCTTGATTTCCGCTGGCGTCGAACTGCCATGGGACGTCGAATGGTATCGCCTCGCTGGACTGGGAATCATCTGTTCCGCAACGTCGTTCTTCATCTCCAGCATCCTCGCCAACGACGGCCTCGGATGGGCCGCGGTAAGTCTCGTCGGCGCGGTCTCTCTCGCGTTCTTCGGCTTCGACATGATTCGCGGGGGACGTCATTTCCGTGTCGACGTCACCGCCGACGCCTGATTCGTCACACCTCGTCACTTCACCGAAAACGGACTCTCGCCTTCCGTCCAGTTCCACCCCGGCAGTCGCGTCTGGAATCCGGCGGCGAGGGCGGCGTCCAAGTCGTCCACGCCCGCCGCCTCGTCGTCCACGTGGTGCATGATGTCCGCGTAGTGGAACGTGGCCTCGCCGAGCAAGCGGAGGGGTTGGTTGCCCGCTATCATCCCGGCGAGTTCCCGCCCGAGGAGTTCGTCCACGACGAATCCGGGGTAGTCGTTTTCGACGTCGAGGTCGCGGAGCAGGGCGACGAGCGCGGCGACGTTCACCGCGACGTCGCCGTCGGCGAAGACGGCATCGACCTCGGTTCGGTACTTCGGTTCGGAGACGGTATCGACCTCCGTACCGAACGCCTCGCCAAGGTTTGCCCGAACGTCGTTGATGAGGGTCACGACGTCGGTTCGCTCGCGGACCCATTCGTGTTCGTCGGCGACCGTGGCCGGTGAGAGCTTCATAGGAACACGTCGGGCAGAATGGGTTTAGGGGTTTTGAGAAGGCTTTTATAATCACACCGTTTAGTGGGGGATAAGCGGGTTTTCCTGTGTCACCCATGAGCAGTTTGCTTTCGGAGACCAGGGCCACTGTATGCGCGTTGACGCGTATGTTCCAATCCCGCAGAACAAGCGAGACAATCTATGCTGTGCTGTATACGTCGTAGTGGTCACGGTGCTGAAAACCACCGTCTGCGACAATCCAAGATACGCCGGACCAACAGCATTCGCTCTCCCAATGGACGAAGCGGACTGTTTTCACCATGAGTAAAGTAGAGCAACAACTCGAAGACCTCAAAGCAACGATTACGAGCGAACTACCGAGCGACATTTCGGTATCCGACGTCAAATACGAAGGACCGGAACTCGTCGTCTACACGCGCGACCCGAAGAAGTTCGCGCGCAACGGCGACCTGATCCGAAAACTGGCGAGCCAACTGCGAAAGCGCATCACGGTTCGCCCCGACCCGGACGTTCTCTCCCGCCCCGACACGGCGCGCGAGGACATCCTCGAAGTCATTCCCGACGAAGCGGGCGTGACGGACCTCGATTTCCACGCGGATACCGGCGAAGTCGTCATCCAAGCCGAGAAGCCCGGCATGGTCATCGGTAAACACGGCAGTACGCTCCGCGAGATAACCCAAGAAGTCGGCTGGACGCCGGAAGTCGTCAGAACGCCGCCCATCGAGTCCTCGACGGTCTCCAACGTCAGGAACTTCCTGAAACAGGAACGCGAGGACCGGCGCGATATTCTGGAACGGGTCGGCAGACAGATACACCGCGAGGAGATGAGCAACGAGGAGTGGGTTCGCATCACGACGCTCGGATGCTGTCGCGAGGTCGGACGCGCGAGCTTCATCCTCTCGACGCCCGAAACCCGTATCCTCATCGACTGCGGCGACAAACCGGGGTCGGACGACGTGCCGTACCTCCAAGTCGAGGAGGCGCTCGGCGCGGGTGCCGCGACCATCGACGCGGTGGTTCTCACGCACGCTCACTTGGACCACAGCGCGCTCATCCCGCTCCTGTTCAAGTACGGCTACGACGGTCCGATTTACACGACCGAACCGACCCGCGACCTGATGGGACTGCTCCAACTCGACTATCTCGACGTGGCGGCGAAGGAAGGCCGCGTCCCGCCGTACGAGAGCGAGATGGTTCGCGAAGCGCTCAAGCACACCATCCCGCTGGAGTACGGCGACGTCACCGACATCGCCCCGGACGTGAAACTGACGTTCCACAACGCGGGTCACATTCTCGGGTCGTCGGTCACGCACTTCCACATCGGCGACGGCCTGTACAACGTGGCGTTCTCGGGCGACATTCACTATGACGACACGCGCCTGTTCAACGGCGCGGTGAACGACTTCCCGCGCGTCGAGACGCTCATCCTCGAATCGACCTACGGCGGTCGGAACGACTATCAGACCGACCAGAAGGATTCGGAGGAGAAACTTAAGAGGGTCATCAACGAGACGTACGAGAAGGGCGGCAAGGTCGTCATCCCCGCGTTCGCAGTGGGTCGCTCGCAGGAGATGATGCTCGTCATCGAGGAGGCGATGCGCAACGGCGACATCCCGGAGATGCCCGTCCACCTCGACGGAATGATCTGGGAGGCGACGGCCATCCACACGACGTATCCCGAATACCTGCGTGACGACCTCAGGGACCGCATCTTCCACGAGAACGAGAACCCGTTCCTCGCCCCGCAGTTCAACCACATCGACGGCGGCGAGGAGGAACGACAGGACGTCGCCGACGGCGACCAGTGTATCATCCTCTCGACGTCCGGGATGGTCACCGGCGGCCCCATCATGTCGTGGCTCGAACACATCGGCCCCGACCCGGACAGCAGGATGGTGTTCGTCGGCTACCAGGCACAGGGGACACTCGGACGCCGTATCCAGAGCGGATGGGACGAAATCCCGCTCAACGGACGCGGCAACCGGAGCAAGACGCTCAACCTCAAACTTGAAGTGGAGACGGTCGACGGCTTCTCCGGCCACGCCGACCGCGCCGGTCTGATGAACTTCGTCAAGACGATGAACCCGCGACCCGAGAAGGTCCTCTGCGTTCACGGTGACGAGAGTTCGACCCAGGACCTCTCCTCGTCGCTCTACCACGACTTCAACATCCGCACGTTCGCGCCGAAAAACCTGGAGACGTTCCGATTCAAGTGAACACCCGCGCTCGGCGCTGACGTACTTCACTCGTCCGTTTTACGTCCCTCATGGGAAGTCCACTCGACGAGTCATGCTGCGGTATCGCTTTCCGGTTCGGTTATATTTCTGCCATTATTCGTGGGAATCATGCCTTCAGAAGTCAATCGAGCGGCGGTCGAACGTCGAACGAATCGACTGCTGGACGAGTACGGCGACGTTCCGGTCGAAGAGCGGACGCAGGAGCAACCGGCGGCCAAGTTCGAGGAACTGGTGGGATACGCCCGCGACGGATACACCGGGAGTGCGTACGCGTGGGTCGTCCGCCGACCCGACGATGCCGCCCCGCTCAGCGATTCGATGTCGGACGAAGCGTTCGACGAGCGTCTGCGGGCGCTGATGATTCTCAATCGCGGAGCGGATGCGTGGGGGCTTCCGGGCGGCGGACGCGAAGACGGAGAAACGTCCGAGGAGGCCGCGGTTCGAGAGGTCGAAGAGGAGACCGACATCCGCTGTGAACTTGCGGAACCCTTCCTGCTCCGCAAGCTAACCGTGGTTCCCGAAAACGACGACGAGAAACGCCTCCACCTCCTGTTCGTCTTCTTCGACGCCGACTATCTGGGTGGAGAGATAGCGATACAGGGCGGAGAATTGAATGGGGCGGCGTGGTTCGCAGAGCCCCCCTCACGGATGCTTCCGGCGAACGAACTGCGTGCGGACGACTGGTTCTGATGATCTGTTTCAGTGTTCGACGTACTCGACCAACACGCCGCCCGTCGATTTCGGGTGGAGAAACGCCACGTCGTGGCCCCACGCGCCGGGTCGGGGTTCCTCGTCGATGAGTGAAACGCCGTGGTCGCGGGCCGTTTCGAGTGCGCCTTCGATGTCGTCGGTTTCGAGCGCGACGTGGTGGATACCCGCCCCGTTTCGGTCGAGATAACGGGAAATCGTCCCGTCTTCGAGCGGTTCGAGCAGTTCGAAGTAACTCCCGTCGAAATCGAGGAATACGACGCGCAGGCCGTCGAATTCTTCTTCGTGGACGACCGGTGCGTCGAACAGCGCTTCGTACGTCTCCGCGAGGGTCGATGCATCGTCGGTGGCGATGCCGAGGTGGTCGATGTGCATGGGGAAACGATGGCCGCATCGCGGCATAACGGTGATGATTCCACCGGGTTGCCGCGAGGTGGGAATTATTAGGCACACCGCACGTGGGTGTCTCCCATGGAGCCGACAGCCTTACGCGACGACATGCCCGCGCTCGAACGGACGACGTACATGAACACGGGTGCCAGCGGCCCCAGTCCGACCCGCGTCGTCGAGGCGGTCGAAACCTGTCTCGAACGGCACGAGTACGAGGCACCGGCGGCGGAGGGGTCGTACCCGTTCGCCTTCGACGTCCTCGACCGAACGCGGGAGACCGTGGCCGACCACCTCGGTGCGACCGACGAGACGCTCGCGTTGACGCAGAGCACGACGGACGGTATCAACCGTATCGCCGCCGCCATCGACTGGGAGTCCGGCGACCGGGTGGTTCGAACCGACCTCGAACACTCCTCGGGCATCCTTCCGTGGAAGCGGTTGAACGGGCACGGCGTGGAGACGGACGTGCTCGCCAGCGAGGAAGGCCGTCTCGACCTCGATTCGGTGAAGGACGCGGCGTCGGACGCGAAACTCGTCTGTCTCAGCGCGCTCACGTGGACCCACGGGACGATGCTCCCCGTCTCCGAAATCACCGACATCGCCCACGACGCGGGCGCGCTGGTCCTCGTGGACGCGGTGCAGTGTCCGGGTCAGATGGCGACCGACGTGACCGAGTGGGGCGCGGATTTCGTCGCCGGAGCGGGCCACAAGTGGCTGTTGGGTCCGTTCGGCGCGGGGTTCCTCCACGTCCGAGACGGTGCCGAACGTCACCTGAACCCGGCCCACATCGGCTATCGGAGCGTCGAGGACCCCAACGCCGAGGCGTACGCATACGAACCCGGCGCACAGCGACTTGAAGTCGGAACCGTCTCGCCCGCGACGTACGCGGGACTCGGGGAAGCCATCGACGTCATCGAGGAGGTAGGCTACAACACGATCGAGAACAGAATCGGAGAGCTGACCGACCGGTTGAAAAACGGCCTCGTCGCGGCCGACGACGCGCGGTTGCTGAGTCCGCGCGAGTACGAGTCCGGCCTCGTGACCTTCGGAGTGGACGACCCTGACGGGTTCGTCGAACGACTCGCCCGCGAAGGAATCCGAATCAGGTCGCTTCCGTACCCCGAGAACTCGGTTCGGGCCTCCGTTCACGTCTTCAACACGGAAGCCGACATCGACGCGCTGCTGGAGTACGTCTGAGCGTTTCGGGGGTCGTCGTCGTTCGGGACGCTGAAAGTGCAGGCAGGAGCTTCAACTGACTACGGACTCGAATCGGATTCACAGTTCACCTCCGGCCGCGTACGGTTCCCGTCGGCCGGTGCAGGAACGCCTTCCGCGCACAATATCATGTCTACGACAGACGACGTTCAGGACCGAATCGAAGAGGTATCGAACGCAACCGGCAGCGGACCTCACCTCGTCACATTGGCCGTTCCGCCGGAGCAACCGATAGACGCCGCGCTCGAACGAATAGAGGAGGAACACGCGAGGACCGAGTACATCGACGCCGACGAGACGAGCGAGCGCGTCACCGAGGCGCTCGAACGGGTGCGACGAATCGTCAGCGACTACGAGGAGACGCCCGAGAACGGTCTCGTGGTTTACGCCGGAGTCGTCGATGCCGAAACCGTCGACTACGTGTTCGACGACCTGTCGTCGCCCGTCGCCGGAGAACGGTACGAACGATCGAACGAGTTCGAGACCGAACCCCTCGACGTCACGACCGACGAGTCGACCTACGGGTTGCTCGTCGTCGAGCACGGAAAGGCGATACTCGGACGGTTCTCCGACGGCGACGTCGAGCAGATCGAATCGCTCCGGAGCGACGATACGGAGGATAACCCGACGAGCGGGGAACTGGGCGACCGCGAGCAAACGCACCGCGAGTTCTTCGAGCGCGTCGCCGAGAGGGCGATGATAGAATTCCTCGGCGAAACGGCCGACGAACAGCGCCGGTCGAACGCGAATCCCGGGCAGTCCGACATCGACCCTGTCGACGGACTGTTCGTCGGTGGGTCGAGCGTCACCGCATCGGAGTTCCTCGACGGGGACTACCTCGACCATCGACTCCGGAACCGGGTCGTCGCCGACGCGTTCGCCGTCGGCGATGCGTCTCGAAACGGACTCGAACAACTCGCGGACAAGGCCGGCGACCACCTCGAAGACGCCAGACGGGTAGACGTCCGTGAACACCTCGACGAGTTCTTCGGCGAACTCGAAACCGGCGACGAGGCCGTTTCCGGACGGGAAGCGGTCGAGGAGGCACTCGAATACGAAGGGGTCGCGACGATGCTCGCCTCGGAGACCCTGTCGGCCGAGGAACTCAGGGACTACGAACGGAGAACGGTCGCGCAGGGAGGGGAGTTCGTCGTCGTCCCGAGCGACGTCGACGGCGGTGACGAATTACGGGACGGTCTCGGGGCGCTCCTTCGATTCCCGATCGACTGACCGCGGTAACGCGGGATAATCGAGCCGCTTCGTTTTCGACGAGTGACGGTCGGCAGGTTTCTATCGGCACCCGAGACGTTCAAATCGCCGTTCCGGGCCGATACTCGCCGAACACGTCCCGGAGCACGTTGCAGATTTCGCCCACCGTGGCGTAGGCCTTCACCGCGTCCACGATGTACGGCAGCAGGTTGTCCTCTCCCTCCGCCGCGGTGCGGAGCGCGTCCAGCGTCGCTTCGACTTCCCCGTCGTCCCGCTCCTCTCGAACCTCGTTCAGGCGGTCGATCTGGCGGCGTTCGTCCTCCGCCGTGACCTCTTGGATGTCCATCTCCGCCTCCTCGTCCACCTCGAACTCGTTGACGCCGACGATGGTTCGCTCGCCCGACTCTATCTCCTGCTGGCGGTCGTAGGCCACGTCCTGAATCTGGCGCTGGACCCACTGGCTCTCGATGGCCGAGCGCATGCCGCCCTTCTCGTCGATGGTGTCGAGGAGTCCGAAGGCTTCCTCCTCCAGGTCGTCCGTGAGCGCCTCCACGTAGTAACTGCCCGCCAGCGGGTCGATGGTGTCGGCGGCCCCGCTCTCGTGTGCGAGAATCTGCTGGGTTCGGAGCGCGGTCCGCACGCTCTCCTCCGTCGGCAGCGCCAGCGCCTCGTCCTTGCCGTTGGTGTGCAGGCTCTGTGTCCCGCCGAGAACCGCCGCGAGCGCCTGATACGCCACCCGGACGACGTTGTTCTCTATCTGCTGGGCGGCGAGCGTCGAGCCAGCGGTCTGGGTGTGGAACTTGAGCTGTTTCGACTTCGGATTCTCCGCGCCGAAGCGTTCCTCCATGATTTTCGCCCACATCCGCCGGGCGGCGCGGAACTTCGACACTTCCTCTAAAATGTCGTTGTGTGCGTTGAAGAAAAACGAGAGTTGGGGGGCGAACTCGTCCACGTCCAACCCGGCGTCGAGCGCGGCCTCCACGTACTCGATGCCGTTGCCGAGCGTGAACGCGAGTTCCTGTGCCGCCGTCGCGCCCGCCTCGCGGACGTGGTAGCCGGAAATCGAGATGGTGTTGAACTTCGGCACCTCCTCGGCGCAGAACTCGAAGATGTCCGTGATGATGCGCATCGACGGTTCGGGCGGGAAGATGTACGTGTTCCGCGCGATGTACTCCTTCAGCAGGTCGTTCTGGATCGTTCCACGAAGCTCCCCGCGGGGGACGCCCTGCTCGTCGCCCACCGCGATGTACATCGCCAACAGCACCGACGCGGGCGCGTTGATGGTCATCGACGTGCTCACCTCGTCCAGCGGAATCCCGTCGAACAACGCCTCCATGTCCGCCAGCGAGTCGATCGCGACGCCCGACTTCCCGACTTCGCCCGCCGACATCGCGGCGTCGGAGGTGTACCCCATCTGCGTCGGCAGGTCGAACGCCACCGACAGCCCCGTCTGGCCATTGTCGATGAGGTAGTGATAGCGCTCGTTGGTCTCCTCGGCCGTCCCGAACCCGGCGTACTGGCGCATCGTCCACAGTCGTCCCCGGTACATCGTGGGGTAGACGCCGCGCGTGTAAGGATCCTCGCCCGGATAACCGAGGTCCTCCTCGTAGTCCGTGTCGGCGACGTCGTTCGGCGTGTAGAGGCGCTCCACCGTCTGTCCGTCGGTGTCGGTCGTGAACTCCTCCTTTCGTTCGCCGAACCGGTCAAGCGTCGGGTCGAGGGCGTCCGCTTCCCACTCCTCTTTCCCCCGGCGGATCTCCTCCAAGTCGTCCGCGTCAAACATTGCCTGAACTGTTGTCGTGATGCGTCTTAAGGATTGACGGACGACTTCGAGGGCGACAAAAAGCGTGCCGTCGTTCGCGACGTGCAGGCATCATTCCGACGAGACGGGGAAGGCAGTAAGACGAGTGGGATTTCAAAGGCACTTGTCAGTGTACGTCACGGCGGAAAACCAGCGGCACGTGAAACTGGACGGACCACGTCGGCGCGTGCATCAACGGGCCTGAGGCCAACACGGCCGAAGGCCCGTTGATTATCATGCGAGGGATGACTGAGCGAACGCGAAGGAATCGGCTGGGGAGGGTGTGGCTGATGCTGTGCGGTGGCGGTATCGTGGGTGGAATGAAAGGGGCCGCCCGGTTCCGCGAACGGAGTGAGGGGGACGCTGTCGGAGCTTCGCTCCGACTAAAGTCGCGCTTGCGTGGTCGTCTCGGCGACCCCTATCGCGGACCGAGCGATGCGGAGAGGTCCGCGATATGTCGTCGAGCGACCGCGACCGGGCGGGGGCTTTCGAGGACTTCCTCTCACCGAATGGTTTCATATAAAAGTCGAATGTGATTCGTAGCGACCGGGTGGGGACTTTCGAAAACTGCCTCTCACGGATACCAATCTCCGTTTCATCAAAAACGACATGCGCCGAGGCGGCTACTCGACTTCTGAGAAATAGCACTGCGAGAAATCGGGTTTAGTGGTCGTCTTCGCGCCACTTGTGTTCGCATTCGGTGCAGACGAAAAAGCGCGTCTCGCTCTCGTCGGCCGAGCGAATTTGCTGGAGGTACCAGTAGGCCTCGTCGTTGTCACAGTTGGGACACTGGACGCCGGTCGTCGGGAGGCCGTTGCTGCCGCCGCTGCTTTCGATTATCTCGGTCGCTTCCTGGTCTTCGGTGATGACGTACTCCGAGGAATCGCCTCGCGGGGTCTCGTGACCGCAACTGCCACAGACCCAGAAACCGTCGTTCGCTTTCATCATGGAACCGCACTCGTCACAGAACTCCATTGTTGTCCCGGACTAACAAACGCGGCCATTTAAGTCGCGTGCTTTTCCCGCTTTTCGCTTATCCTTCCCCTTCGGACTGATACGGTTCGCCGACGGCCTCTCGCGGCAGGACGTTGTTGATCTCCGTTTCGAGGTCGCGCGCCGACTCGTACTCCTCTTGGTCGGTTTCGTCGATGAGTTCCCCGAGGTTCCGCTCACCGTCCGCGAGGACGAGCGTCGTTCCCTCCAACTCGATGGCCGCATCCCCCCGTGGAATCGGATACGAGAGTTCCCGAAGGACCGTGTCGAGACGGTTGTATTTCACTCTCCGTGCCATGGTATCACAGACGACGCGGTGGTGCTTAGTTGTTGCCGCGGCCGCCGTTTCGAGGGCGGAAACGCCCGACAGCGTTGTCGACAAGTATACCGATAGCTGTCACTACGGCCACCATCACAACTGTCTTCAACGTGCAGTCGGTATTTCGAACCGAATGTTCAGTGTAGACAGACGAGTGCTAGCGCTGGCGATAGCGCGGATGGCCGACTCCGTCGGCAACTCGTTTCTCATCGTCGTTCTGCCGCTCTACATCGCCAGTGGTTCGATATCCGGTGACGCGTTCGGCCTCACCGAGACGCTCATCACCGGTATCGTCCTCTCGCTTTTCGGGCTTCTGAACAGCTTCACGCAACCGTTCGCGGGATACCTCTCCGACAGGTCCGAGCGACGGAAGGTGTTCATCCTCCTCGGACTCGGAATTCTAGCAGTGACGAACTTCTCGTACTCCTTTGCGGGCAGCTACCCCGCCCTCATCGCCATCCGGGCGATCCAGGGCATCGGCGTCGCGTTCACGATCCCGTGTACCATCGCGCTTGTCAACGACCTCGCGTCGGACGAGAACCGCGGCGGAAACATGGGCGTGTTCAACACCTTCCGGTTGCTCGGGTTCGGTGCGGGGCCGATAGCGGCCGGCGCGCTGGTCCATCAGGGACCCTACGACCTCGCCGGACTCCACATGACCGGTTTCCAAGCCGCGTTCTACATCGCCTCGCTGGGGGCGCTCGTCAGTTTCGCGCTCGTCACCCTGCTCGTGAGCGACCCCGAGCAAACGGAGGCCGATGCTGGCGACGACTTCTCGATCTCGGTTCTCGGCTCGCGGAGCGGTCTCGACCCGATATTCACGCTCGCACTCGCCTCGCTGTTCATGGCCATCAGTATCGCCTTGATTTCGACGCTGGAGACGACCATCAACACGCGACTCGGACAGAACGAACTGTGGTTCGGCCTCGAATTCGCGGCGTTCATCCTCGCGCAGGTGGGCCTGCAAGCGCCTATCGGCCGTGCGACGGACCACTACGGGCGACGGCAGTTCATCATCGCCGGACTCGTCCTGCTCATCCCGGCGACGGTGGTTCAGGGGTTCGTCACCACCCCCATGCAGATGCTCGTCGCCCGACTCGTCCAAGGCGTCGCCGGTGCGCTGGTGTTCGCCCCCGCACTCGCATTGGCGGGCGACATCGCACGAAAGGGACGGTCCGGGACCCAACTCTCCCTGCTCACTATGGCGTTCGGCCTCGGAACCGCCATCGGTCCGCTCTCCTCCGGCTTCCTCGTTCGGTTCGGCTTCCAAGTGCCGTTCGAGGTGGGCGGCTTCCTCGCGGCACTGGGTGTCATCCTCGTCTACACGCAGGTCGAAGAGACGAGGGGGCCGTCCTCGGACGCGCGTGCGTCCCCACAGGATTAGAAAATCGAAAAAGAACGAACCCGTCGCGTTTGCGTTTCTCCTTTCCTTCCGCTCAGTCGAAATTCGGTTCCCTGTCCTCCACGAACGCGGTCATTCCTTCCCGCTGGTCGTGGGTGCCGAACATCGAACTCCAAAGCCGACGCTCGTAGCGAAGCCCCGCCGACAGGGTGCCTTCCTGCACCTGATTCAGCGCCTCCTTCGCGGCTTGGAGGGCGAACGCCGGACGCTCCGCGAGGTCGGTCGCCATCTCCTCCACGTGGGCGTCCAGTTCGTCGGGTGCGACGACCTCGCCGACCAGTCCCATCTCGTGAGCGTCTTGGGCGTCGATGCGCTCGCCGAAGAAGATGAGCCGGCGGGCGAGTTCGTCGCCGACCAACCGCGAGAGTCGCTGTGTGCCGCCCCAGCCGGGGATGATTCCGAGGTCGATTTCGGTCTGGCCGAGAACGGCGTTCGAACTCGCCACGCGGAGGTCACAGGCGAGCGCGAGTTCACAACCGCCGCCGAAGGTGTAGCCGTTGATGGCGGCGATGACCGGCGCGGGAAACGATTCGAGCGAGTCGGCGACGTCGTGGCCCAACTCGGCGTACGCCTGTGCCTCCGCCACCGAGAGGTCCTTCATGTAGCCGATGTCGGCCCCGGCGACGAACGCCTTCTCGCCCGCTCCCGTGAGGACGAGCGCACGGGCACCGTCCGACTCCGCCTCGTCGATGGCGTCGCGGAGCGCGTTGAGCGTTTCGACGTTGAGCGCGTTGAGTCGGTCGGGTCGGTCCACCGTCAGCGTCGCAACGTCGTCGGAAAACTCGTAGCGTACCGTGTCCGATTCGGGCATGGGTATGTCGTCTCGGGGTGTTCGGTTAATCGTTTCGACGACCGACCGTCCACAACGATTCCTATTACCGGGCGTCGTCGCCGAAACGAACGCCGGTGTCGCTTCGGAACTGGCAAATAACCCCCCGTCATAAACACGCGACAATGACGTTGTCCGAGGAGGCCCGCGACCGACTGGCAGATCTGGTCGAACTCCAACCGACCAAAAACAGCGAACTGCAGGATCGCTGGGGGTTAGAGAGCGGGAGCGAAGTGCATCAGTATCTCGAAAACGAACTGAAGGAGTACTACTACCGGGACGACAACAGCTACATCCGCGCGACCACCGAGGCGAACGACCTCGTGGACGTTGAACCCGGCATGGTCGCCGACGACGGGGACGAGGTTCCGAGCGTGGTCCGCGTGCCGACGCTCCAGCGACAGGTGTTCGACGTCGTTCCCGACCCGAACGAGCGCTCGGCGAGCGTCGTCTCCGTCCTCCACGCCGTCCGCGAGGAGTTCGGTGTCGACCCGGACGTCGACGACGTGCGCTCGGCGCTCCAGAGCCTGAAACGGAAGGGCGTCGTCGAAGTCGTCTATCGGACCGTCCCGACGTTCAAACTCACCGTCGAACGCGACGACATAACGGTCGAAGAGTCCGGTTGAGTCACTCGTCGTCCGACTCCGACCCACCCGGACGATTGCGTTCCCGACGCGATTCGAGCAGTCGTTTGCTGGCGTTCCCCGGCCCGCCCTCGATGGGCCATCCCTTCTGCCGCCACGACGGCGGTTCCGGTTCGAATGCCGAGCACCTGCCGGAACATTCCCGCGCCGTCTGATGGCAGGATTTCGCATCACAGTAGGGTAACACCAACGCTTCCTCGCGCCGCAGGTCGAAGTGCCGACAGTCCGGGCGCATCGTTCGGGTGTACGTTCGCCACCCCCGTTCGTAGGCCCGTTCCGCGATTTCGAGCCGCTTTCGTGCCTTCTCGTCGGGAGACACGTACTCGAACCGGGCGGCGGACTGGTCGTACTTCCCGCCGCCGGGTCGTTCGAGGATTCGCGTTCCCGGCGCGTCGACATCGAGCGTTCGGGGGTACCACGCCACCTCGGCGTCGTGACCGTCGAACGTCAGAATCCCGGCCTCGACCGGGATGGATTCGAGGAGGGCGGGTTCGGTCGTCTCGCCCGTCCGGTTCGTCGCCACCCACACCTCGTCGGCCAACGAGAGGGCCACGTCCCGTTCCAACTGCGGACGCAAATCGCGGGCCGCGCCCGCGTCCAAATCGGGTTTGTTCTCGATGGCGACGATGCGCCGAACCCAGTTCGGATACGCGTACCGGCGCTTGATTTCGAGGCGATTGCCCCGCTTTCGAACCGAGAGAATTCCTCGCTCGTCCGCCTCGTGAATCGTCTCGCGGACGTACCGCCACGGATAGGCGGGTTCGGGGAGGGCGTCCCGATACCACTCCCATTCCGCGGGCGCGTGCTGCACCACGTCGAGCGTGTCGCCGTCCAACCGGTTCCGTCCGAAGTTCGCCCGACGAGCGAAGGCGTCGGCGTCCACTTCGATGACCACGGTGTCCCACCGCCTCCGCTTCGTTCCGAGTTGTCGGGCGACGAGAACGGGCCGTTCGCCGTCGGGCGGCCAGCGTCGCTCGGCCCACCGACAGGTTCGCAGTTCGAAGACGAACTCCGATTCGTCCATACGCTTCCCTCTCTCCCGACGCTGGTAAGCGATTCGACTCCGGTGTATCAAAAAACATTTGTTGGTATGGCTGAAAGAGTGAACTTCCTTGTCAACTGACGAGTAAACCGGTTTTCCGTACCGGTCCCCACAAAACGATGAATCTACGAACCACCCTCACGACCCTGTTGGTCGTCTCGCTCCTCGCCGGAACCGCAACGGTGGGTTCGGCCGGACACGCGGCGAGTACGACGAACCCCGCGGTACAGTCCCCTGTGCTCTTCCAATCGAACGATGCGAACAGTTCGGTTTCCTTGAACAGTTCCATCTACGAGGTGGAGCGGGGAGAGACGGCGACGATGAACCTCTCGCTGGAGGACGTGGACGCCGTGACCGTCCAAGTCGGCGGCGGCGAGATGAAGTACAAACTCAACGCGAGCGTGACCGACGGCGACGGCGACGGCACCGTCGTCCTCGTGTTCGACACCGCGAAGGCGGGGAGCGGCGACGGGTCGGCCCTGACGACGAAGGCCGACGCCGACGAACTCACCGTCAAAAACGAGACGACGATCGACGGGAAACTCCCCGCTAACATGTACGGGATAACCGTCTACGCCGGAACCGGGGACAGTGCCCCCAAAATCGGCTACGGCGGGTTGAACGTTCGAGGCGACGAATCGAACGCGTCGCGGACGACCACGAAGACGGACACCACGACGTCCGACGAGTCCGGAATGACCACGACGACCACGTCGAACGACTCCACGACGACGACCGACAGCGGCGGACAACCCGGCTTCGGCGTCGGGATTTCGGTCGTCGCGCTCGCGGCGGTCGCGCTGCTCGCACGGCGACAGTAGAACCGACCGATTCGGCGACAGAGAATCCGTTTTTTCTCTTTCGGGACAACAGATGAGCACCAGCGCCGCGTTCATTCCCTATTCGGGCGCGACTCCCTCCCACGCGCTCCAATCGAGGCCGCCGCCGACGCCGAGGACGTCCAGTCGGGCGTACTGCGGCGGCGTGTCGCTCCCGTCACCGCCGCCGCTCGGGAGGAACTCGAACATCGTCCACTTCTCGCTCGTTTCGACGCGAGCGCGAAGCGTGACAGGGGTTCCCGGCGGGGCCGAGACGAACTGGCGGTACGTCTCACCGCTGCCCGCCGAAAGCTCCACCTCCAGCGTCGCTTTCGGCGAGTGATCGACCGTCGTGACGGTCAGCGAGAGGTCCGATTCGGCCGTATTGTGAAGCCACAGGGTTCCGCCCGGATAGTTCGGCCCGGGGATGCCGTCTCCCATCACACACCCGGTCGTCGAACCGATCGCGGCAGTCGTCCCGACCGTCGTCAGAAACCGTCGTCGATTCATGTCACTTCACTCAGTTATGGGAACAAATGTTTTCTGGACGATGTACTTTAGGTTCGATCTCGGGACGGACCGCTCGGTGGTCGGCTCGAAATATGCTTCGAAAATTCGCACGTTTTCGTTCCCGTTCAGGTGTCTTCGTACTCGTCGAGGTACTCGTCCGCATCACGGAGGATGTCGCGCGGTCCGTCCTGCGTGATGGTGTTTATCGCCTGCTCGTAGTCGCGCCACTGCAGGTCCCGATGTTCGGTCGAGAGTTCCGCGCTGGCCTCGTACGATTTTGCGATGAACAGGTGGACGGTCTTGTGAATCGTCGTCCCGTTCGCCTCGAAGACGTAACTGTAATCGTCGCGGAAGCCGTCGAGGAGCCGAAAATCCTCGATTCCGGCCTCCTCTTTTACCTCCCGTATTGCCGTTTGCTGTAGCTCTTCGTCGCCCTCCACGCCGCCTTTCGGGAACTCCCAATCGCCCGGTCGGCTTTTGAGGAGGAGGTATTCTCGTCGACCGCGGGTATCCCTGAACAGGATCGCACCCGCGCTCGTAGCGTTAACTGCCATTGTGTTCAGGTACGAGGTTGGCCATTAAAGGAATGTCGAACCAATACCGAGTTTTCGTGCCAGCAGCGCGCTTCGATATTGGGCTCCCGACTGGAACTCCATCATTTCCCCCAGAAACGGGCGTAACAAAGGTGCGAGACGGAAGCAGATGTTTTACGTAGCATGATTGTGTACAGTCTACAGAGCTAGCCATGACCTTCATTACGAAAGTACTACTCCAGAGCGGGAACCGGCCCGTTCTCGACAACGTAGTATCGGACATTCGTTCGTTAGCCGGGCGAAAAGGTGCCGATCTTCGCGGGCCGCACTCGGACCCGCCGGAGCGACATCGCGTTCCGCAGTACAAGACCCTCTCCGGCGACGAGAGCCGACAGTTCCGAAGTTGGGACTACACCGTCTACACGCGACGGTTGGAAATCGTCGGGCACAACGACGTGTCCCGTCGCGTCGCACAGATGGACTTCCCGCCGGGAATCCGCGTCGAGGTCGAACTCGAACAGATTCAGGGCATGGGGAAAGCCTGACCGTCCTCGATCTTTCTCTCTCCTTACAATCCCGAAACGCGAGTGTCCCAGCGACCGCTCGGTCTCGACTGCCCGTTCAGGACCGTCTAACTGACGTTTCGAGGAGGCCGAGGCGACTGCTGAACACCGTCGCGTCCCGCAAGAACTCGTATTTCGTCCGTTCCCGTAGCGTCCCCTTGGTGAACACGTACGAAGCACCGGCGACGCTCCCGGTTCCCCTGTCGTACCGAATCGCATAGCCGTTGTAGTCGTCCGGTTGCGAGATTTCGGGTACTTCACCGCCGCCGGGAAGTGCGAGCATCCGCACCGTTATCGTCGCCGGCAGTATCGAGACGACGCGGAACTGTGCGTCCGCCACGTAGTCGTCGAAATACACCAGCGTGTCCCGTTCTCCCTGTGCCGCCACCGTCCCTACTCCCGCGAGTCCGAGTCCGACCGCACTCGCCGCGAGAAGCCCTTTCTTCAGGAACTCCCGCCGCGAATCCCGCGGGTTCGGGAGTTCTATCGAGTCGTTCGATTCCATCGTTCCGCACCCCCGTGGTACGCGGTTGAAAGGAGGTCTCTCGACGGGATAAAGTGGCCGTAAGCGGCCGGTTAGGGAGTTACCTCGACGTAACCGGGTCCGTCACTCGCCGTCGATGGCTTCGACGAACGTCGCCTGTCCGGTGTGATCGTTCGAGTCGAACTCCTCGACGCGAAGTCGTACCCGGTCGTCCACTTTCCCCGGCGGTGCGCCTTCCACTCGAAGGACGGAGTCCCCGACACGGGCCGTCGCGGTACCGTTGCGCTGGTCCGTAAGATAGACGTCTATCTCCTCGCCGGTCTCGAACACGGGTTTGTTCGACCGGAACGACCACCCGGCCAGATACTTGTCGAGGAGGCTCATACTCGGGCCACCTCCTCGGCTCGACGGTCGGAAACGTATTCCAGCCCGAACCCGGTCAGCGCGGAGAACAGGAAGACGCCGAACAGGAACCATCCGTGGAAGACGAACGGCCAGACTTCCGCGGGGTTGACGACCATCGACCGGGTGAACCAGCCGAACTGGTCGCTGCCCACGAGTTGGATCATGGTCGCGTAGCCGACCAAGACGCCGCCGCCCCACGGGAAGATGTAGCCCATCGCGGAGCTATTGGCGTCGAGGATGTTCGCGCGCCGGTAGCCGTTGACGTTGAACCGCTTGCCGATGCGAGCGACGTACGGCGCGATGGCGATTTCGGCGGCGGTGTTAATGGTGATCATCGCGTTGACACCCGCCGTGCCGAGGACCATGGTCGTCTCCGCCCGCCGGACGTTGGTCGCGACGCTTTTCAACAGGAAGTTCTGCAGCGCCTCGAAGCCGCCGCCCCGAATCATTATCTGTGCTCCCGCGACGATGAGCAGGGTCAACACGATGAGCGGGAAGAAGCCCGACGCGCCGCTGTAGAGACTACCGCCGACCGTACCCGCGTTGTCGGCGTTCACGGCGACGGTCTGCACGAACGGCAGGAAGCCGAAGGTACTCGCGAGCGGGCCGTTGGTCGGCGCGTAGAAGACCAACATCTTCTGAATCGGCGCGAGGCCGGTGACGACGTTGACGATGATCGCGAACACGAGTCCCCACGAAATCGCCTCGACGATGTGTCGCCCCGAGACGGCCGTCACGATGACGATGCCCATCGACACGAGGTGGATGAGGCCGACGGGGTTGCTGTCCAGCGAGATGTCGGCGGCGATGTTCGCCCCGTCCATCATCATTCCGGCGACGACGTAGCCGACGAACGCCAATACCGCCGCCGCGAGCGCGTATTTGAACCGCGAGGCGACGACGCCGCCGATGTCCGAATCCTGCGTCACCGCACTGACGATGGTCGTGTCGCTCACCGGTGCGAGGTTGTCGCCGAACACCGCACCCGACAGTATCGCGCCGAACATCAACACCGGATTCGCGCCGACGACGAGTCCGGCAGGGAAGAACAGGCCGGTGAACGCGATAGTGGTCCCGTACCCCGTGCCGATGCCCGTCGCCAACAGCGCGGCGAGGATGAACGTCGCCGCCGGAAACAGCGACGCGCCGACGTGCAACGCGTTCGCGGCCCAGACGAGGCCCTGTACGAAGCCGCCGTCCTGTAACACTTGGGCGAACATGCCCGCCCAGAGCCACGCGACGATGGCCGTCGCCGCCACGCGCTGGGTCATCCCCTCGAAGATGGTGTTGGCGTAGGTTTTCCAGTTACCCTTTGCGAAGAACATCCCGACGATGAGCGAGAGGAGCATCCCCACGACGAGGCCGGAGGTGCTTCCGACGCCGAGGAAACCGCTCTGAAACACGGCCCACACGATGAACAACCCGATGGGGAGCGCGCTCATCGCCGTCCCGCCGTAGAACTCGATACGGGACTCGTGTCGCGCGTGTTCTGCTTGCGCTAACTCCTCTTCGACTTCATCGCCGCGTTCGTCATCTGGCGAACTCATTCATAATACCTCTGTCACTCCGTGACAAGCCATCGAAGTAGTATAAAAGTAGTCCGAGAAAATTGACAGACAGGGGGAGTTCGAGGGGGAAAATCGAACCACGGTGCGAACCGCAAACGCACGAACGTCAGTGGTGGTGACGCCATCCGATCCGGGTTTCGACACGTCACTCGCATGGCCGCTTTTGGAGTATTTAAGGCCCACCCCGCCGTCCACCCTGCCATGAGCCAACAGGCCAGCCGTGACAGACTCGTAGAACTCCGCCGCGACCTTCATCGACACCCGGAACCCGCGTGGTGTGAGTTCTACACCACCGCTCGAATCGTGGACGAACTCGAATCCATCGGTGTGGACGAGCTGTACATCGGTCCCGAGGTTCTCGCACAGGAAGAGCGCATGTCGGTCCCGGACGACGACGAACTCGAAACGTGGTACGAACAGGCGCGCACCGCCGGGGAGCGCGAGGACGTCCTCGAACGGCTCGACGGCGGCAACACGGGCGCGATTGCGGTCCTCGAACGCGGCGAGGGACCGACCGTCGCCCTTCGCGTGGACATCGACGGACTGGTTCGGGAAGAATCGACCGACGACGACCACGTTCCCGCCGCGGAAGGCTTCCGTTCCGAACACGCGGGCGCGATGCACGCGTGCGGCCACGACTCGCACATCACGATGGGAATCGGCGTGCTCGAAGCGATAAAGGACAGCGACTTCGAGGGGACGTTCAAGGTCCTCTTCCAACCCGGAGAGGAGATGGTGGCCGGGGGCAAGCCGATGGCGAAGAGCGGTCATATGGACGACGTGGACTACCTCCTCGCGGTCCACATCGGTCTCGACCACCCGACCGGCGAAGTCGTCGCGGGTGTCGACGGGTTCCTCGCGGTGGACCACTTCCGCGCGGATTTCTCCGGCGTCCCGGCCCACGCCGGCGGCCAACCGAACGCCGGCGAGAACGCCATTCAGGCGATGGCCACCGCCATTCAGAACCTCTACGCCATTCCGCGGCACGAGGACGGTCCGACGCGGGTCAACGCGGGACAGGTCGGCGGCGGAACGGCGACGAACATCATCCCGGAACACGCGTATATCGACGGCGAGGTTCGCGGCGAGACGACGGAACTCAAGGATTACATGAAAGAACGCGCGGAGCGCGTCCTCGAAAACGCGGCGGAGATGCACGGATGCACCGTCGAACTCAGTGCGGAGGGGGAAGCGCCGAGCGCGGAGAGCGACGAGGGCTTGGTCGAAATCGTCCACGACGTCTCGCTGAACACGGACGGCGTCGACAATCCCATTCGCCGCGACACGCTCGGCGGCAGCGAGGACGCCACGTATCTGATGCAGGAAGTCCAAGGAAACGGCGGCCTCGCGGCGTACGTCGGCGTCGGAACCGACCACCCCGGCGGCCACCACACCGCGACGTTCGACGTGGACGAGGACAGTCTTCCGATCGGCGTGAACCTCCTCTCGACAGCTATCCTCGAAATAGCACGACAACGACCATAGTTGGGGAAAGTCCACCGACGCCGAACGGATAGTATCGTCTCCGAATCTTGTCCATCAAGAGTGGTCTCAGGATATCCAACAGTTTCAATTGAACACGGTAATTTTTATAATCCCCCATCACAACCCTCTGAGTAGATTCGAACAAGATTGCAGTGTTCGAGAGGTACACACCTATGAACGGGAACATCAACGACAGTAACGACGGTGCGGTTATGACGAACACGACACAGTCGAATCGGTACACTTGCTACGCGAACGAGGAGCAACTCAGCACGGCGGTGGTCATGGCACTCGCCGATATTACTGGGGGCGACCCGGGGAATATCGGCGTCCCGCTATACGACGTCATCGACCCGGACGCCCTCGACAATCTATTTAGCGACAAACACGACGGCTCACCTCGAACGGGCGGAAAAGTCGTGTTTACCATCCTCAACTACGAAGTAACCGTCCAGAGTTACGGTGAAATCGTCATCCAAGAGCTAGAATAACTCGACGCTCTTTTTCCGTTCGTTGTTGCTTCCGTCGGGTTTCCACACCCAACACAGTGCTATGAGATAGCATGCCATTTGTCGATCGCCTCCGTTTCCCTCCCGGTCGAGTCATATGAAACTCACCGGATTCGAGTAGAGAACAGTCGGCGTGATTCGACGGGTGGTCGGAATCAGTATTTCGGCACCGCGCCGGTGGTCGCGTACACGTCGTCCATCAGGTCGTCACGGACGTCCTGCCACGCGGGGAGTCCGCGGGGGTCGGTCGGGTAGTGGTCGTAGTGGTCGATGACCCGGTCGGCCAACTTCTTCGTCTTGTAGAGGTCGTAGACGAGTCGCCAGTGGTCCCGGGCGTCGAGCGCCGTCTGGAGTTTGAGTTTGAGGCCGATGTTGGCGCTCCCCGAGTACAGCGCCTCGGACAGTTTTTCGGCGGGAAGCGCGCCGAGCATTCCCATCAGGTCGTCCACGTCCACGGCGGTCGTGAAGATGTTGTAGATGTCGAGGCCGGCGTAGCGCGCGCCGAAGTGGTCCATGACGCGTCGATTGTACTCCCAGAGCGCGTGTTCGCTCGTGTCCCCGGTTTCGAAGGCTTCGATGGCCTGCTCACCCGCGTACTTGCCCGCGTAGGCCGCGCCCGCGATGCCGCCCCCGGTGGTCGGGTTGACGTGGCCCGCCGCGTCGCCGACGGCGATAAAGCCGGGTGCGACGGCCGAATCGTACGGTCGGCGGGTCGGCAGCGCCGCGCCGAGTTTGTCCTCGACGGTCGCCCCCTCGAACTCGGGTCGGGTGCGCAGGTCGCGCTTCAGGTCGTCCACGAGTTCCATCGGCTTTTCGTTCATCTGGAAGCCCAGTCCGGCGTTGATTTCGGTGCTGGTGCGCGGGAAGTACCAGAGATAGCCCGCGGCGCGGTCGGTGGGCTTGAACACGAGGGCGTCGTCCCACTCCACCGGTTCGTCCACGTGGATTATTTCGCGGTAGGCCGAACAGAACTGCGAGTAGGTGACGTTCGTGTCGAACGTCGAATCCGAGAAGTCCGTCTTGTCCTGCAACAGGGAGAGCGCGCCCGCGGCGTCGATGAGGAGGTCCGATTCGTACTCCACCACGTCGCCCTCGTGCTTCGCTCGAACGCCCGTCACGCGTCCGGCGTCGTCCTGCGTCACGTCCTGAACGACCGTGTCGTAGTGGAACTCCGCACCGGCGTCCTTCGCGCCCTGAATGATGCGCCGTCCGTACTCCCAGCGGTCGATGACGGCGAGTTCGCCGGGAACGGGGATTTCGAGGACCGTGTCCTCCCGCGGAATCTCGAACCGCCCGTGGTCCACTCCCGTGTTGGTGAACGCGGGTTCGAGCTTCTCCTTGGGAATCGCCTCGGGGAAGGCGTCGGCCCCCTTCAACGCGTCGCCACACGCGATGTGGCCCGCCTCCTCCTCGGTTTTCCGCTCGACGATCACCACGTCGTAGCCCTCGCGGGCCACGGTCGCCGCGGCGTAACACCCCGACGTTCCCGCACCGACGACGACCATATCATATCGTTCGCTCATGCGTTTCGCTACGAGAGGGAAGCGAGAAAACTCTTTATCCCCTATTGTGTCCTCGTGAAGAGGACGGTAAACGAACGACGGCGTGCATAAAGAGTTTTGCCGAGTTGTTTCGTACGCCGGGGTATGACCGATTACACCGTCGAGTTCGTCGGCACCGGCGAATCCATCGAGGTCTCGGACAAACAGACCATCCTCAAGGCCTGCATCGAGGAGGGCATCGCACAGGAGTACTCCTGTCGCGTCGGCATGTGTCTCGCCTGCTCGGCGGAAATCGTCGAGGGGGACGTCACCCAACCGGCCGCCCGCGGACTGACCGAGGAGGAAGCCGAAAACTACGCGCTCACCTGCATGGCGCGACCGCAGAGCGACCTGAAACTCGACCGCGGCAAGTACCCGCCGAGCATCGAGGCCGACGCCGAGGCGATGGACGAATCCGCCGCCGCGGCGGACGACTGACTTATCTGTTCCCTACCATCCACTCGGTCCCGAACGCGACTAGCTCCCGCTGTGAGACGAGCGTCGCGTCCGCCTCGCCGACCTGCCCGCGACGAACCTCGTGATTCTCCTCGAACGCCGCCTCGATGTCCCGGAAGTCGTCCTCGCTCTCCGGTTCCTCGAACGTCACCCAGCGGCGTTCGCCGTCCGCCAGTATCGGCCCGCCGTTCACGTCGAACGATTTACCGTCGTACTGCGCACGATACTCCGCCAAGTGAAGCGACGTGTTCGCGTCCACGCCGAGGCGAAGCACCAGCGCATCGAGGTCATCGAGGCGCGCGAGCGGGGACCGCTCGCCGAGCGACGAATCGTACGCGTGGTCGGAAACCACGAACTCCGCGTCCGCTCCCCACGCCGCGAACGACGACGTCGGGTGCTTGCTCCTGATGACGCCGGGATAGTCCCGAAAGCAGTCCGCGATTGCGCCCATGCCCCGCGTCGGCGTGAGTTCCGGGCGGAACGGCGGCGACGTCTCCTTGATTTGCTCCACCCACTCGTCGGGGACGGGCGGGTTCTCCCAGTGCGTCGGATCCGATAGTTGCGAGGAGTGGGTCGGCATCGCGAGCGTCCCCTCCTCGGTGACGACGGACATGAGCGCGTCCACGGCCGCCGGCGCGCCGCCGGAAACCCATCCGAGCGCGGAGAGCGACGAGTGAACGAGGACGGTGTCGCCCGCCGCGAGTCCGAGGTCTCGAAGGTCGGTAACCAGTCGCTCGGTCGTTATCGGGTCCGACGTTCGTTCGACCGCGTCCCCTTCGCTCATGGCGGTCGTTCCATCGAGAACCGGTCGTCCGTGTGGGCGTAGAGGCTGCCAGAGAGGCGGCCCACGGCGTCGATTTTGTTCACGTCGAGCTTTCCGTCCGTGGTCACGTCGTCGTCCACGTGAACCCACTCGACTTCGCCGAGCACCATCGTGGACGCGCCGATATCTACCATCTCGTACAGCGAACACTCGAAGGCGACCGGCGTGTCGGCGACGCGTGGCGCGTCCACCACGGTCGATTCCGCGCGCTCCAGTCCGGCGCGGTCGAACTCGCTTTCGCCGTGCGGAAGCGTCGCGCTCGTCTCGTTCATCGCCTCGGCGAGCGGTTCGGTGACGACGTTGACGACGAACTCCTCGGTGTCGCGCACGTTTTTCGGCGTGTCCTTCAAGCCGTCCTCCACGTCAACCGGCGAGAACATCACGACCGGCGGCTTGGAACTCACGACGTTGAAAAAGCTGTACGGCGCGAGGTTGTCCACACCGTCGGGACTCCGCGTACTCACCCACGCGATGGGCCGCGGAACGACGGCACCAGCCAACGTCCGGTACAGCGAACCGACTGTCTCCGGGTCGATTTCCATACGGGAAAACTGGCGTGCGGTACCAAACGGATTTCGGGTCCGGTCGACTCTGCCGGGAGACGGTTCGAAGACCCCGACCCATCATTTATACAGCCGAATCATCCATTACGTAAGGATCCTATCTCCTCATATGAACGTCCCCGAGCCGGTGCGGTCAGTCGTCGCAGTCGTCCAGGAGAGAAACATCACGTTTCTCGCGGCCAGTTTCGCATACTACGCGTTCGTCTCGATATTTCCGCTCGCGTTGCTCGCCCTCACCGTCGGCACCCTCATCGGCGGACCCGAGTTCGCGAACACGCTCGTCCAGCAGGCGAAGGGACTGCTCTCCGACCAAGGTGCGGGATTCCTCCAACAAGCGATCGGGAACTCCTCGGCGCGGGCCAGCGCGTCACTCTTCAGCGTCGTCGTCCTGCTCTGGAGCGCGCTCAAACTGTTTCGGGGACTCCTCCTCGCGTTCGAAGAGGTTTACCAACACGACCCCGAGGCCGGTCTGGTCGACCAGTTGAAGAAGGGGTTCGTCACGTTGGTCGCGGTCGCGGTCGGCGTCACCCTGATGGTCGGTATCGGTGTAGTGATTCGCTCGTCCACCTTGGAGGGGATTCCGTTCATCGACTTCGCGGGGACGGTGGTTCTCCTCGTCGGACTCATGCTGGTGTTCCTGCCGCTGTACTACGTCCTTCCGCCGGTCGATATGACCGTTCGAGAGGCGCTTCCGGGAACCGTTTTCGCCGCCATCGGATGGATCATCCTCCAAGGAGGTTTCCAGTTGTACGCACAGAGCGCCAGCAAAGCCCCCGTCTACGGGGCGCTCGCCGGTGTCATCCTCTTCCTCACGTGGCTGTACTTCGCCGGCGTCCTCCTGCTCGTCGGGGCCGTCGTCAACCTCGTCGCCGCCGACCGGAGCGCGGCGACCGTCTGAAGGTCCGATAGCCACAAACCGAACTACTGCTTCGATGTAGTTTGCGCCGACGATGGCTGAAGACGACCGCGACCGAGAAGCGGAACGAGAGGAAACGGGAGGTCGAAGAGGAAGCCGACCGCACCTGACTGTGCCGGAGGATACCGCGGGCCGTCACGGTTCGGACGACACCGCGCAGTTGTTCGGGCCGAGTTCGAGTTCGAACGCCGTCTCGGTATCGACGGTTTCCCGCCCGAGGTTCACGGCGACGATTTCCTCGTAGTTGGCGGGCCGCGGCGGCAGATCGTCCGCGACCCGCGCCACGAACGATTCCCTGTCGAGCGACAGGAAGGGAACCGCGTCGCGTACCGCGTCCAATGTCGCGGTAATCGTCCCGTCGTTTCCTCGCCGCGTCCCCGAATCCGCGTGTCCCGGCGCGACGAGCGTTTCCTCGGGAAGCGACAGCACGCGGTCGTGAAGCGTTCCGTAGAGGGAGTCGGCGAGCGCGCGTGCACCGTCGCTTCCCGCCTCCAAGTCGGGCCGTCCGATGCCGTCCAAAAACAGCGTGTCGGCGCTGAACAGCACGTCGCCGAGTCGGAACAGCGTCATCTCGCTGGTGTGGCCCGGCGCGTGTATCGCGGTCAGGGTGGCGTCGCCGAGCGCGAGTTCGTCGCCGTCCTCCACGAGTCGCGCGTCGAACGCCAAGCCGCGTTCCGTCGCACCTGCCGGGAGTACGGGTTCGGCATCGCTCCGCTCCGCGACCGCTCGGAGGCCGCTCACGTGGTCTGCGTGGACGTGCGTGTCGATGGCGTAGCGGAGGTCGGCGTCCCGCTCCGCCGCATCGTGGACGTACCGGTCGGCGAACGACCGCAACGGGTCGATGACGGCGGCTTCGCTCCCCGAAACGACGAGATAGGACAGACAGCCGCTGGACGGGCGTTCGTACTGGATGGTCGTTTCGGACCCGCCGTCGATTTCGCGCGCCACGTACACCGTCGCCCATCCCTCCATTCCGTCTTCGAGGTTCCGCACGTCGTAGCCTTCCTCCCGCAGGAGTTCCGTGACGGCTTCGCTCGCGTCCCCTTGGGGACAAACCGCGACGATCGGACCGTCCTGACTCGCGGCGTCGATTCCGATTTCCTCGGCGAGTTCGGGAACCTCGCCTCGGACCTTCGCACTCATGAACTGGGCGTAGGGCGTCTGTATCGTCCGCGGCGCGTCGATGTGCCACTCCTCGAACTCGTCGCGGTTGCGGACGTCGAGTATCGAGAGAGATTCCCCTCGCTGGAGTCGGTCGTACAGCCCCGCCGGAGAGAGGGTATCGGCCATGCTCGTAGTACGCGACACGAGGCCAAAAGGTGTCGCCCAAACGTTATGCCGACGGTCGTCGTCTCGGGAATATGCACCCCGATGACTTCGCCGATGCCGTCGCGGACGAGAAGGCCACCGAACTCGACCGTCTCGGCTCACAACAACTCCTCATCTCGCTCACCGACGCCGAACTCGACCCGCCAGCGGTACTCTGCGCGGCGGCCGAAAGCGAACATACCGCGGCCGAAACGTTCGACGGGTGGGCCGCGGGGGCCGACGGCGAGCGCGCACGGGAGGCGTTCGAGCGACTGGCCGAGCAGGAACGCCGTCACTACGACCGGGTCGTCGGGGAACTGGATGAGTTCGAACCCGGCGACGCGATCGACCCGATGCACGACTTCCTCCGCGGACTGGACGACGACGTCGAACGCGGCGGCGCTCTCGTCGGGCGCTCGTTGGTGGGGGAGCGGACGCTCCTGCAAGTGGTGAGCTTCTTCATCAACGAGGCGGACGAGCGCCGTGCGGACGTGTTCCGCGACTTGCGCGCCGACACGCGGGAGAACGTGGAGGACGGTGTGGCGATTCTCGCCGACCGCTGCGAGGACGACGACGATTGGAACCGGGCCTTCGACGCGGCCACGGAAACCGTGCAAGTCGCCTACGACGACTACGCCGACACGCTGACCGGGATGGGACTGGACCCGAAACCCATCTGCTGAGTCAGTATCGCCGTCGTCCGTCCTCGATGGCTCGACGCAACTGGCCGGCGCGTTCGGACCCCACGAGGAGGGGCCGCGTTCCGTCGCGCTCGATTCGCACGCCCTCGCTTCCGTCCACGATGTACGCCGTTCCCTTCTCGTCCCACGAGAGTCCGTCTCGTGTGAGCGAGAGACCCCATCGGATTCCCCACCCGCCGTAGTCGCGCATGGCGCTGTACTCGGACGATTCGACCGCCGTGATTTCCTCGAATGGAATCCGTCGAAACCGGAGGTGGAACGGGACGAACTTCAGATACAGTCCGTCATCCCGCACCTCGGTCACGAGGACGGCCCGATGAATCAGGACCAACGGCAGGCCGAGCGCGAGCAGAATCAGTGCGCCGTTTCGAATCGCCTCGCGGGTGATTCCCCCGTACTCGTCGATGAAGATAACCCCTAACAGGAGGAGTATCGGAACGTTCGTGACGAGCAGGAACGCCCACAGCCAACCCTGTCGAAAGCGCTGTGTTTCCCGAAACCGCGGGTCGCCGCTCATTCCCCCCTATTTCGTCGGTGACGAAATATATGTTCGGAGTAGCTACATTTATACTTCGACTCCGACAACCCGCCCCATGGTCAGTGGCTCCCGGATTCTCAGCCTCACGTTCGCGCTGACGCTGGCGCTCACCACCCTCGTCGGTCCGTTGGCGGACGCCCTCGACGTGGGAGGTAATTCGGGGATTTTCGGCGCGTTGGGCGTCGCGCTTCTCCTCGCGTACGTCCTGCTCTCGTACAACCCCAACCTCTACGTCGATGGAGTCTGGCACTTCGCGTTCCTCGTCTTTCTGCTCTCCGTCGGGGTTCACGTCCTGCTCGGAACGGGGCTAACGGACGGAAACGCGACGCCCGCCCAAATCGTGCTGGTGTGGCTGTTCGCGGTCGGTGCGGTCGCGGCGGCGTTCAGAACGACCGTCATCGAGCAGTTGCGGGTGTCGGACGGCGAACGACCGCCGAGCGAACGGGAATGAGGACCGGCGAAACGTCGACGACATTTCGGCGGGCGTTATTCGATATCCATCTTCTCGAAGCGCCGGTACCCGAGCACGAGTGGAACGACGACCCAGACGAGGAGGACGACGAATCCGACCCAGTCTTGGAGAAAGGGTGCGTCCGAGTGGGGATATATCGTGAGGTCGTGGTATGCGGGAATGACTGCTCTCGCCGCGAACATGAACGCCGTCGATGGGTTGAACACACCGATGAGCTGAAACCAATCCGGAAGTCCGCCGTGAGGGGGTTGTGCACCATATAGCACCAACTGCAAGCCCAACAGGAGCGCGTCCCATCCCAACATGAACAACGCGTACAGTCCTATCGCCCCGACGAGCGCCCTCTGACGCGATTTCATCCCCGCCGAAAAGCCGAGCGGGACGGCGACGTAGACCGCTCCATTGCACACAGTTAGCAGCGTGTAGAGTCCGAAAGTGGCGAAATCGAGGGTGCCGTACGACAGAACGGTTACGGCCCAGACGACGGTGTAACAGGCGACGACCACTCCACCGACAACGAGGGTTCGACCGACGAACTTGCCGAGTACCGCATCGCGCCGCGTATTCGGGAGGCCCAACAGGAGTTTCAGGCTGCCGCGCTCGCGCTCCCCGGCTATCGCATCGTATCCGATGCCGAGCCCGAGAAGCGGAACGAAGAACACGCCCGATTGTCGCATGCTGTTTAGAAGAACGAGTCTACTCTGTTCCACCGGAGCGTTTCGAGAGGGAACCGGAACCCAGTGGATGGCGGCCAGAAAGACTGCAAAGAGGAAAAAGAAGAACGCGATTCCTGCCACCGAATATGAACGTGCGGATTGGTGAACCTCTTTCTTCACGACAGCTGACAAGCTCACGAGAGAATTATTCTCCTATATTTGTCTTGAACTTTTTGATCGGTTTCGAACGAAAACATCCGGTATCGGTCGGCGTGGATACACCCCGGAACCATTGCATCATTCTCCTCGGAGGTACGCCCGAAGCAGGTCGCCGTCGTGGAGGTTCTCGGGAAGTGCGCCGAACCACCGGGCCGCCGAAATCTCGTCTTCGTGCGCACCCAACCGCGACGCATCGGGTATTTCGCCGTCGGCGCGCGCGGCGTACACGACGTCCTGAGCAGAAAACCGCTGCTCACCGGTTCCCACCTCCACGTACGACTGGTCGAGAACGACTAACGGCGCGCCGATGGTCGCGTCCAGACCCGTCTCCTCACGCACCTCCCGCCGTGCCGCCTCGACGGGTGTTTCGCCCGACTCGACACCGCCACCGGGGAGAATCCATCCTTCGGACCAGCCGTTTTGGACGAGGGCGATCCGTCCGTCCGCGTCCCGCACCCGTGCCGCCGCAGTCCGACCGGTGCCGTCTACCGCCCAGTCCCGAAGCGACGCCAGTTTCGCCGCCGGGAGACGAATCGTCTGTCGTTCGCGCGGCGTCTCCGGCGGAAACTTCTGAGACACACCGCATCATCCTCGGCCGATTGTCAAAAATATAACCATATCCGGATCGGTTCGACGCGACGGTTTGGAAAGCGGTCGGTTCACCGGGATCAGTGGTCAGTCATCGCGCTCGATTTTGGACCGGAGGTACGCGCCGACCCCGGCGAACCCGCCGAGAGCAGTGAGGAGACCGAATCCGGGTTGCCCGTCCGAGGTGGTCGTCGTCCCGGTCGTGGTGCTGGTGAGGTTCCCGTTTCCTCCCGATCCCGTCGTTTCGGTTGCGCCCGGCGTTCCCGACGTGGTCGTCGTGGTCGTCGTTTCGGACATCGTCGTCCCCGGTGCCGTCGTTCTCGTCGTCGTGGCGTCCGTCGTCGAGGACGATGTGGTGGTCTCGCTTGCGGTCGTCGTGGTCGTTTCGCCCGCGGTGGTGGTCGGTTCAGTGGCGGTTGTCGTGGTCTCGCTGGTCGTGGTCGTTTTGCTCGTGGTGGTTTCCTCGCTGGTCGTCTCTTCGGTCGTCGTCTCGGTTTCTTCAGTGGTCGTCTCCTCGGTCGTCGTGGTCGTCGGGTCTTCGGCGCTCCCGAGGACGTGGAAGTCGCCGTACCTCGTATACATCCAGTCCAACGTCGAGCCTAACGGGTACGTCGCCGTGTACACCTTTCCGTTTACGACGACGGGCGAGTTGGCCGCCGGACCGTACTCCTCGGCGTCCCATTCTCCGAACTCGTGTCGCCAGTCCAGTTCGCCGGTCGTCGTGTTCAGCGCCAGAACGACCGCGTCCCCGGTTTCCGTCTCCGGGTCCGCTCGCCCGCCGGCGTACAGCGTATCTCCTGCGACGGACAGGGCACCAGCGAGCGACGCGTCGGCCTCGAACGTCCACGCATCGTAGCCGTTTTCCACTTCGAGAGCCTGTATCGCGTCGTTTATGCGGTAGAAGACACAGCCGTTTGCGACCGTCAGCCGGTTGCCGAACCAGTACCCGCTCATCGCGAGGGTGTGGGTCCACAGTTCGCGGCCGTCCTCCACCGACCGCGCTTTGATGGCGTACTCGCCGCTTCGGTTCTCCGTGCTGAACACCCGACCGTCCGCGACCGTTTGCAGGACGTCGCCATCCCCGGAGACGTCCCATCGAACCGACCCGTCGTCCGCGTTCAGCGCGACTCCGTTCCCGCAAAGGAGCGTCCCGTCATCCAAACACGTGACCCCGCTGGCCGCCTCGGTTTTCCAGACGACGTCACCCGTATCCGGGTCGAACCGAGCGATGCCCCCGGACACGTCGGCGAACAACCCTCCGTCGGCGACCAACGGGTTGTCCATTCGGTCGGACTCCTCCATGTGCCACTTCGTCTCGCCGGTACCGCTATCTAGGGCGAAGAACCCCGACCCGCTGGCGTCTTCGGAACCACGCGTGCCGAAATAGACGGTTCCATCACCGACCGTGGGCGTCCCCGGTCGAGAGAAATCATCACGTTTCCACACCGTTTCGTCAGCGTCGGGGTCGTAGGCGGCGACATAGCCCTCGCTGGACGACGGCGTCAATGCCGTCGTCACGGCCATGTACACCAGCCCATTCGCGACGACTGGTTCGGTCGTGTACATGCCGCCGTTCATATCGAACGACCGTTCGGTGGTCACGTTCGGTCCGGGACCGCTAGCTTCGGTGGCACCGGTCCGGCCCGCGTTTCCGCGGAACGTCGTCCACGAACCCCCTGCATCGTCGGCTCCCATCGCGGGGAGTACGAATTCGCTACCGACCGCGGCAGTCGTACCGAGGACCGCTGCCACCTTGAGAAAATCACGCCGATTTGTCGCGTGCATGTTCCATTTGAAAGTATCCCCACCGAATATACTTTGTGCAGAAATTATGCTTAAAAAAACTTTCTGATACTGACATCGAATGCATCTGTCCGAAAACAGTCGTTCCATCTCGAATTTCGCGTCTATCGACCATTTCGGGGCGGGAGTAGCGAGGCCACACCTCCTTCCTCGATACAATTATCAGAAATGAGTCTCTTATCGGAAGGGGGAACGTGACCCCCGATATGGCCATCCGCCTTCAATCGTCTCGGTTTCGTTGAAGCCATCGCTTCGTCGAACAGCACGAATCGGAGATTCGTTGGCTCGACGAGGTTACGCTTCGTCGAACAACGCGGAGTAAAACTCCGCTGGCTTGATGAGACTATGCCTCATCAAACGACGCAAAGCAGAGCTTTGCTGGCTCGGCGAAGCTCACGCTTCGTCGAACAATTCCTCACCCTCGACCATGTGCGCCTCCACGGCGTCCATGTCGAGCGTCAGGCCGAGACCGGGTTTCTCGGGAACGGTGATGTAGCCGTCCTCGATAACGTCCTCTTCCACGAGGTCCTCCCACCAGCCGAGCTGGTAGGAGTGGTATTCGACGGCCAGCGAGTTCGGGATGGCGGCACCGACTTGAGCGCTCGCCATCGTCGCCACCGGCGAGGAGACGTTGTGCATGGCGACCGGCACGTAGTACTGGTTCGCCACGTCCGCGATTTTGCGGGTTTCGCGCATGCCGCCGACCTTCGGCAGGTCGGGCGCGATGATGTCCACGGCGAGGTTCTCGATGAGACGGCGCTCCTCGGTGACGCGGTAGCGGTTTTCACCGACGGCGATGGGCGTCGTCGTGGATTTCGTCACTTCCTCTTGCACTTCGAGGTTCTCCGGCGGAACGGGGTCTTCGAGCCACCACACGTCGAAGTCCTCGACGGCCTTGGCGAGACGCTGTGCGCTTCCGGACGAGAACGACCAGTGACAGTCGAACGCGACGTCCGCGCGGTCCTTCACTTGTTCCGTGACCTTCTCCACGATTTCGGCCTTGTGGCGGATTTCCCCGTTGCGAAGGTGGCGATTCGCGCGGTCCTTTTCGAGACCCGAGGGGACGTCGAGGTCGAACTTGAGCGCGTCGTAGCCGAGTTCGGAGACGACGCGTTCGGCCTCGGCGGCACAGGCGTCCGGGTCCGCCTCGTCGGCGGTGTGACAGTCACAGTACACGCGAATCTTGTCGCGGTACTTTCCGCCGAGGAGTTGGTAGGCGGGGATGTCGAGAATTTTGCCCGCGAGGTCGTGGAGGGCGATTTCGATGCCGGAGATGGCCGTGATGGTGACGCCCTCGATGGAGCCTTCGCCGGACATCTTCTGGACGAGATGTTCGTAGAGTCTGTCGATGTCGAGCGGGTTCTCGCCGACGACGAATGGCTTCATTCGCTCGATGAGTTCGGGGACACCGGCACCCCAGTAGGCCTCACCGGTGCCGACGATTCCGGCGTCAGTGTACACGCGGACGAGCGTCCACGGGAAGTTGCCGTCGACCATCGTCGTCTGAACGTCGGTGATTTCGATGTCGCGCTTGCTTCCGCGGGATGCCGTCGCACCCATCGTCTCGCCGGAGAGGTTGCGCATCGTGTACTCTGCGTTGGGGTCGTGCAGCGTCGAATAATCGCGTCCCATACCGGCGGGTACTCCGCCGGGAGTAAAAGTTCACGTGGTATCGTCCGTTATTACTGGTGCACGTCGACTGGAACTTCCGCGCTGATCCACGCGTGGACGGAATCTTCGGTACGAAGTTCGTATCTACCGCGTCGATAGTACCCGACCACCCGCGGTTCGGTCTGCTGTTCAGGCATCTCGGTTACTCGTTCGACGCCTCGCATCCTTACTATTCACCAGTTAACCGATTACGACCCGCGATAAGCCCACCGTTCCGGGCCATCGAACCGCCACCGACCATCTCCGCTCGTCGTCCGAACGGTCGCTCCCCGTATCGATTATACACCGACTAACCGCGATGACGGGTGCGAAACGATCGATCGATTTACCGGTGGCGTACGGTTCGAGCCTCCGTTCCCCCGAAATCGACCGCGAGAGCGGTTTCGAACCGTCGCTCCCGACCGTCGGCCGGAACTATCAGGAGTAGCACCGCTACTTTCAGGTGCCCCGCCGTTGTCGGCGATTCCATGACTCATCGGTGTACGAGACGGGGGTTCCTCGCAGCCGGTGCCGCGTCCGCGGTTTCTCTCGCCGGATGCGTCGCCGACGCATGGGGTCCGCCGGTGGATGTTCGGGGGGCTATGTACCTCCCGGCCCGAGCGATGAACTCCTTCCAGATGTGGCACACATACGAACGCGGCGTCACGGAGCGCGACATGGGGTTCGCCGACCGACTGAACCTGAACGCGATTCGAACGTGGTTGAGTTACGAGGCATGGCAGGAGGACCGAGCGTCGTTCGGCCGCGCGCTCGACCACTTCCTTTCGACCGCCGACTCGCACGGCATCCGGGTTCTCCTCGGCGTCTTCGAGGGGGTGGGTCGTCCGCCGACGCCGCAGAACCTGCACGACACCGACCCGTGGACGGGAACGTCGGTCTGGTCGCCGGGGAAACGGGTGATGCGAAATCCCGACAAATGGGACGGCCCGAAGCGGTTCGCCGAGTGGGTGATGGACCGCTATCGCGACGACGAACGCGTCCTCGCCATCGAAGTGATGAACGAACCCGGATGGCGGCCGTGGAAGAAGCGGTTCGCCCGCGAGATGTTCGAGTTCACGCGTCAGCGGCGTGGCGACGTTCCGCTGACCATCGGAGCGACGAGTTTCGCCAACGCCACGGACTACTACGACTGGGGCATCGACGTGATACAGTTTCACTACAACTACCCGAACACGACGGACATCTACAGCGGCGTTCTGCAGCAAGCGAACGAACTCAAACGCAGCGTCAACATGCCCGTCTGGTTGACCGAGTGGCAACGTGTCGCCGACTTCGGGTGGGGACAGAAGGAGGTGTCCGTGGCCCAGCGCGGACCGGATTACGCGTCGCTCGCACCCGTCATCAAGAAATCGGGCGTCGGCAACTTCTTCTGGTCGCTCATGCTCAAACCGGCCTACATGCTGAGCCAGCGCAAGCGCGGCATCCTGAACGGCGTCTTCCACGAGGACGGCGCGGTCTGGAGCACGGAGGACGCGAGCGCCCTCAAGGCCATGTCCGGCGACGGCGAGTTCGACGGACGGGAACGAAAGGAGTGGCCCGACTGGGCGAAGGAGGTCATCCGGAAGGCGTGAGTCCGGCGTACGCCATCACGTCGCCGTGGTCGAAGTTCCCGTCACCGTCGAAGTCGAGGGCGGTCCGCTGTTGTTCCGGGATGTCGGCGAGTCCGATCGTCTCGGCCGCGGCGACTATCGGGAGCGACGCGGCATCCGCGACGCCGATTTCCCCGTTACCGCTTACGTCCTCGTAGCGCCCGTCGCCGTCGGGGTCGAGCGGCGGTCCGACGGTGAGCTGCACGCCGAAAACGTTCACCAGCGCCATCGGCGCGTAGATGTCGATGGCGTCGTTGTGGTGGATTCGATTGCGGCGAATGTCGTCGTCCCACGCGTCCGCGAGGACGAGGCCGCGAAGGCCGTCCCTGACCGTGTTGTTCACTAACCGAGCGTCGGCGTCGGTCACGCCGATTCCGATGGCGTTGTTGAAAGTGACGACGTCGCGCACCGTCACGGCGGACGAATCCTGCACGTAGACGCCGCGATTCCAGTCCTTCGTTCGGAGGTTTCGCACCGTCACGTTCGACGCGCCGTCGACGTGAACGCCGCTGGTGTCGCTGACGCCGAACCCGTCCAGCATATGGCCGCCGCCGTCGAACACCACGTCGTCCGCGCGGATTTTGATACAACCCGTCGAGATGGCCGTCTTTCCGTTGTGGATGTCGTGTGAGAGGACGTAGCGACCAGGTTTCGTGATTTTCGTACAGGAACCGACCGTCGTGGTGGTTTGCGGTGCGGTTGCCGTGGCCGATGTGGCGGTCGCACTGGCGACCGGTGGACCGCCGACGTGGGCGGCACCGCCGACGACGCAGAGGAGAACCAACCCGACGACGAGAACGCGCGAGGGAAGCATGGTCCCACGCACGACGGGGTTCCTGTTATACGCTCTCCTCGTAAGGGTAGCCTACCCGGAAGAAAGGTCCCGTGTGCACGGGGAAACCGACCGTACGCGCCGATAATCAGAGCATGTCGAGCGCCCGAAGATCGGATTCGAGCGCCGCGCGGTCGGACTCGTCCATCTTTCGAAGCGGACTCCGAAGCGGGCCGGGGGAGAAGTCCAAATCGAGCACGTCGAGCGCCGTCTTCACGCCCGCCATGTACGCCCCGCCCTTCAGCGCGCTCCGGATCGCATACACCTCGCTCTGGAGTTCGCGGGCCCGTTCCTCGTCGCCCTCGTCGTAGGCGTCGTAGAGGGAGACAATCAGTTCCGGGAACGCGTTCGCGACCGCGCTCACCGTTCCGGTACAGCCGAGTTGTAGCCCCGGAAGAATCAGCGAGTCGGACCCCGAGAGGAACGTCAGTTCAGGGTTGGCGTCGATTGCCTGTCCGAGCCACGGGATGTCCTTGCTCGAATCCTTGAGTCCGGCGAGGTTCGGAATCTCGGCGAGGTCGTCGAGGGTGTCGAGCGACAGCGAGTTGCCCGTCTTGCTCGGGATGTGGTAGATGTACACCGGCAGGTCGACGGCCGCACAGACGCGCCGATAGTGTTCGACCGCCGCATCGTGATCCAACGGGTAGTAGTACGGCGTGACGACGACGAGGCCGTCCGCGCCGACGGACTCGGCGTGTTCGGCGTTCGCGACGGTTTCGTAGGTACTCGGCGCGCCGACGCCCGCGATGACCGGCACGTCGTCCACGGCGTCCACGACCGCTTCGACGACGCCGCGTTTCTCCTCGCTGGTCAGCAGCGGGAACTCGCCGTTCGTGCCGAGCGGGAAGACGCCGTGTACGCCGCCGTCCACGACGTACCGCGCGTGGGCCGCCGTGGCTTCGTAGTTCACCGACTCGTCTTCGTGAAACGCCGTAATCGTGGGCGGAACGACGCCGTGCAGGGAAAGCGGGTCGTCCGTCCCCGGTTCTGGTGCGTGCGACATACTCGGACGCTCGTCCCCCGACCCAATAAGCGGTTTCGTCTCGGGAGCAGTTTTTCGAGACTGAGTAAACTTTTTGGTACAGGGGTTCGAACGTGTGAGTATGAACGTCACAGTCAAGCTCACCGGCCCGATGGTCGCGCGCACCGGAACCCGCGACGCTCGCGTGGCCGTCCCCGACGAGGCAACCGTCGAGGACGTCGTCGAACAACTCGGCGAGCGCTACGGTCCGCAAGTCAGTGCCGGAATCGCGGACGGACTCGGCATCCGCTCGGACACCACCCTCGTCCGGGAATCCGACCACGAACCGCTCTCGGTTCACAGTCCCGTCGAAGCGGGCGACACCGTCTGCGTACAGGTTCACGCCTGAGTCGACACGACGCCTCCCACATCCTCGGTTTCTTTTCCGTTTCATCTCCCTTCGACAGAAAGCTTATATCGGATTATGACACGATACCGTCATGAAGGCTGAACGAGCGGTGGTCTCGTGAATCGGCGGCGAGCCATCGGTGCGCTCTGCTTTCTCCTCGCCGTCGCGTTCGCGGCGAACACACTCTGGTTGGTTCCCGACGGTAACGACCTCCGATACGAGTACCGGGCGGTTGAGTTAGACCACTCGCACACGACCCACTACGTTCGACAGTCCTCATCGGTCCGATACTGTTCCCCGAGGCTCGCTCGCACCTGCGGGTTCGAATTCGCGGCGATACACGGCGGCGTTTCGGTCGGCGCTAACTTCTCGCGTTCGTGGTCCGACTACGAGTACATCCAGACCGGAGACGGGTTTTACGAACCGACCGTCGAGGTGAAAAACGGGACGACCGTACTCACGGCGCGGAACGTCTCGTTCGCCGCCGTGCTAGCGAACGTCACGTACGACCCGGGGGCGGGCACCGACCAGACGGATTCCGAACTCCGGACGGCGATTCGAACGGGACAGGTCCGAACGGGATCGGAGATACCGCTCCCTCTTCGCTTCCTCAACGAGAGCGGCACCTACTACTATCTTCAAACGTCCCACGTCGGACCGGCCCATCCGTTCCTCGCCCCTCGGCTCTTCGCGATCCGCATTTTCCTGTGGCTCGCGACGATTCCGCTCTCCGTGGTCGGCGGCGCGTACTGGTACGACTGAGTTCAGAGGTACTCGCCCGGTGCCTCCTCGAACTCCTCTCGATGGTCGTCCGAACAGAACCGATACTGTCGGCCGAGGTGGCGCGTTACGAACTCCGTTTCCCGATTTTCGTACAGTTCCGTGCCGCAGACCGGACATTCGTTCATGTGCGACCGTTCGCGGGCCGAAGGAAAACCCGCTGTGCCTGCATCAGCAACCCTATCCCAACCGAGCCAACCGATTCAGGGCGTACACCGTCCGAAGCACGTCGCCCGCCTTCCCGCGGTCGAAGATGAGTTCGTCGGTGCGGACCACGTGGTCGAGCACGTCGCCGGATGCGTGTTCCGGCGCGGCACCGATGCCGCAGTCGTTCTCGTTCGCCCACTGCATCACGCGCAGGTCGCTTTTGCTGTCGCCCATGACGAGCGTGAACGGGTCGTCCACGCCGAGGACGTTCAACGCGGCTTCCACGCCGACGACCTTGTTCAACTCCCGGCTTCCGATTTCGGCGGCGTCACCCTCGTAGTAGGCCACGTCGATTCGGTCGAAGGTGTCCCGCACGTCCTTCGGAATCTCCTCGACTTCCGCGTCGGGCGTCCCACCCTTCGCTTCGAGAACGCCGCGAATCTCGGGGTCGCTCTCGGCGTAGTACGCTCGCGCCCACTCGCTTCCGTCCTCGACCACCGTCTCGCCGAGCAGGTCGAGTTGGTAGACGAGCGCGTCGTCGATGACCTCCACCGCCCGCGAACTCCCCGTCTCGAAGTTCGGCTTCATCGTGATGTTGAACTCGTTGCCCTGCAGGTGGGTACACCGACGGAGTTCCTCCGGCGCGGACGAGAGCACCCGCGAGCGAACCGTGTCGAAGACGTCACGGATGTCCTCGTCTAGCTCCTCGAACAGCAACCGTTTCGTCTCCGCGCCGTGTCCCGGCGTAAACACGCCCGTCCCCGCCTCGTAGACGATGCTCACCGTCCCGGAGTGGACGATTTCGTTGCCGAGTCCCTGAATCGTGAACCCCTTCACGTTCTCCAACGTCTGACCCGTGCAGACGACGATGGGGACGCCCTTCTCGTGGAACTCGGTCAGCAGGTTGAGTACCTCCCGCGGAATCTCGTTGTCCGTTCCGCCCGCCGACCGAAGCGTCTCGTCCACGTCCAACACGAGCGCGTTCACCGACCGGCCGTACTTCGAGTAGAGGTCGAGCGCGGTGAACGCCTGGTCGCGCGTGGCGTGGGCCGCCACGTCCGCGTAGGTTTCGCCCGCGTCGAATCCGTCCCGAATCTCGTCCTTCCGTCGCTCCAGTTCGTCGCTCGCGGACTGCCAGTGTTCCAGCGCGACGCGGGAATCGACCGGCGGAAACACGTCCACGAAGTCCTGATACGCTCTGAGCGTCTTCGCGTCGAACTCGTCGTAGAGCCGATAGAGAGCGTCGTAGCGTTCCATACTGGAAGTGGGTCGCTTTCCGGGATAAAGGTCGGGGGCAGTGGACGCGTTTGCCCGTTACTCCTCGATGGTGGTGTCCTCCTCGCCGACCCGCTTGCTGATGTCCACCTGATAGTGTTCGAGGATATCGCGGCCGAGGAGGACCGGGTTTTCCATGTGGCTCCGGTCCTCGATATTTGCGGAGACGGTATAGTGGTTCCCGGCGATGCCGACGACGATATCGACCACCGGACGCGTTCGACTCGACTTCGAACTTCCGGAGCGCACCCGCGAGGTTCGTCGAATCGGCCCCGCACCGACGTCGGCGGCGATACCGGTGTCGATGCTCGTCCGACTCGCGCCGGTGTCGGATTTGGCGACGACCGTCGCCGACCCCGTCGTCCCGCTGACGACGACTTCCGTCGTGTATCCGATGGTCGGTTGCTCCGATAGGTCGCGGCGGCCGGTGGTGGGTTTGCAGGACGGGACGGTGTCGTCGAGCGTCGCGGTCAGGTCCATGACCCGGTCTTCGTCCACGGACCCGCCTGCCGTTTCGATGGCGGCGCGGGCGATGTGCGGTGCCGGACTGTGGCCGGTCGCCTCGAAGAACCCCTTGAACCCGGCGGTCGGGTTGACTTCGAGGACGTACCAGTCCTCCTCGTTCCGGATGAGGTCCACGCCGGCGTAGTCGAGGCCGATGGCGTCCGCCGCGTCGAGCGCTATCCGTGCGACCTCGTCCGTGAGTACGTCGCCCGCCGCGCTCACGTCGCCGCCGAGTGCGACGTTCGTCCGCCACTCCTCCTCCGGGGCCGAGCGGATCATCCCGCCGATGACGGAGTCACCGACGACGTAGACCCGGAGGTCGCTGTGCGGTCCGTCCTCCCCCTGTTCGATGAGTTGCTGGACGAACGCCTGTCGTTTTCCGACGCGGGAGCTGATGGGGGCGTTCAAATCGACCTTCCACGTCCCGCCGCCGTGGGTCCCGATGGCCGTCTTGTATACCGCCTCGGAGCCGTACGGCTCACAGAGTTCGTTGAGTCGCTCCGTGGAAAGCGCGAGTATGGCGTCGGGGACCCGAATCCCCTCCTCCGCCAACCGCACCGCGGCGGCGAATTTGTGCGTCGCTCGTAACACCGACATCGGTCGATTGAGCGTCGGGACGATGCTCGCGAACATGTTCACGAGACCGAGCAGTTCGTCGGGATACTCGGTCTTCGAGAGCAACAACCGATTTGCGATGACGTCCACGTCCGGTTCGAGGACGAGTTCGCCGTCCCGTATCTCGACGGACGTGTTCTCCCGACGAAGCCAGACGGGTTCGTGACCCAACGCTTCGACGGCGTTCAAAATGGCTTTCGTCTCCTTGCTGTTGTGAAGGCTCAAAACACCGACCCGTACCGTCGTTTCTCCCGACATTGGTATGTCATTGGCTAACTTAGCTCAAAACACTTATTGCTCTGTTACTAGCAGTTATTCGGACGTCCGGGAGAGTAGTTCCGTCTCGCCCTATCGAATTCGGTCGAAGACGGTACTCTGGCATTTGCTGCACTGGCGACGGTTGCGCCAGTACTTCTTCCCGCACGAGTGGCACTTCCAGTTCGGCGTGAGGAAATCGGGTTTGAGCGATTCCAAGTTCATGCCACGAAGTAGGTGTTCCACGAATAAACGCCTCTCGCCGGATTTCGGCCGCGAACGTTCTCGCCCCCAACTATTACTGGCGCGGCGTCGTCACGGTGGCTATGGTGGGGACCGATACGGGGAACGGAGAGGGGTTCGGCTACGTAACGCCCGAGAATCTGGGACTGTTCACCGACCTCTACGAGTTGACGATGCTGCAGGGCTACCACGCCGCGGACCACGACCCGCGAGCGACGTTCAGCCTCTTCTTCCGACGGCTTCCGGCGGACAGGGGCTATCTCCTCGCCGCCGGGTTGGAACAGGCGATGGCGTACGTCGAGGACCTCTCGTTCGGCGACCGAGCCATCGACTACCTTCGAAATCGGGGGTTCGACGAGGACTTCCTCGCTCGACTCGTGGAGTTCGAGTTCACGGGGACGGTACGGGCGCTCCCCGAGGGTACGCCCGTCTTTCCCGACGAACCCCTGCTGGAAGTGACCGCACCCATCTTCCAAGCCCAACTGTTCGAGACGGTGTTGTTGAATCAAGTCGGCTTCCAAACCCTCGTGGCGTCGAAAGCCGCTCGAATGCGCGAGGCGGTCGAACGGCACGGCGACGACCAATCGCTCGTCGATTTCGGTGCTCGGCGCTCCCACGGTACCGACGCCGGGATGAAGGCCGCCCGCGCCGCCGCCATCGGCGGGTTCGACGGCACCTCGCTCGTCGCCGCCGGTGAGGAGTTCTCGCTCCCCGTCTACGGGACGATGGCCCACTCGTGGATACAGAGTTTCGAGGACGAACGCGACGCGTTCGAGACGTTTCTCGACCGGTTTCACGAGGACACGATCCTGCTCGTGGACACCTACGACACCGTCGAGGGCGCGAAACTGGCGATGGACGTGGCCAAAAACTACGACGCCGAGGTCGGCGTGCGACTCGATTCGGGCGACCTCGCCCCGCTCTCGAAGGACGTCGCCGAAATCGTCGGGGACCGCCCGATTTTCGTCTCCTCCAGCATGGACGAGCACAAAATCGCCGACTTCCTCCGAGACGGCGGCGTGGCGACGGGGTTCGGTCCCGGCACCGCGCTGACGACCAGTCGGGACGCCCCGTCCCTCGACCTCGTGTACAAACTCACCGAGATCGAACGCGGCGGCGAGATGCGCCCGAGCATGAAACTGTCGTCCGGCAAGGTCACGTATCCCGGCGCGAAAAGCGTTCGCCGCGTCGGTGAGGACGGCTACGAGCGCGATATCCTCGGGTTGCGCGGCGAGGACGGTCCCGGCGAGGAACAACTCGTACCCATCTTCGAGGACGGGGAACGGGTCTCCGACCCGCCCGAACTCGGAGCCATCGCCGACCGGGCGGGCGAACGCCGACGAAAACTACCCGACGAGTGCCGAGCGTTGCGCTCCCCGGCCACCTATCCCGTCGAAATCAGCGACGACCTTCGTGAACTGGCTGACGACGTACAGGCCGAGTTGGTAGCCCGATGAGTTACGCCCTCTCGCCCCGCTTTACGCCCTCGCCGTCTCGCTCCGCCAGCAGTTCGCCCGCCCGCTGCAGCACGTCGTGTTTCCACGCTTCGATGTCGTTCTCCTCGACTTCGGACCACAACCGATCCATTCGACTTTCTCGGTCGGAGAGGTCCATCGTCAGGGCTTCCTCGATGCCGTCCGCGAACGACTCGGTGTCGTTCGGATGCACCGTCAGCGCCGCGTCGCCGAGTTTCTCGTGTGCGCCGACGAGTTCGCTGAGGACTAACACGCCGGGTTCGTCCACCTGCGACGCCACGTACTCCTTCGCCACGAGGTTCATCCCGTCCCGGATCGAGCTCACGAGGGCCACGTCCGACTCCCGGTACAGGGCGGCCAGTTTGGCAACCGACAGTCGATCCTCTATGTAGACGATGGGCTGCCACGTCTCCGTTCCGAACCGCTCGTTTATCCGTTCGACTTCGTCCATCACCGTCTCCCGAACGCGCTGGTAGTCGTCGATTCGACTGCGACTCACGCTCGCCTTCTGGACGTAGCTGAGTCGTCCGCGCCACTCGGGGTTTCGTTCCCACAGCTGTTCGAGGGCGACCAACCGCTGTTCGATTCCCTTCGTGTAATCCAACCTGTCGACCCCGACTGCCAACCGTTCCGCACCGAGCGGATACGCCTCCCGAAGCGACTCCCACGCCTCGTCCGTTTCCGCCGACCCCGCGAGGCGTCGTCGTTCCGCGGCGTCGATGCCGAGCGGGAACGATTCGACGCGAATCGTCCGCCCCTCGTAGCGAATCGTCTTCTCCTCGTGGTTTACTTCGGCGTCCAACGCCGCGGAGACGCATTCGAGGAAGTTCTCGCAGTAGCGGTCGGTGTGGAAGCCGAGGAGGTCGTTCGCCAGCAGTCCGTCGAGGAGTTCGTCGTACTCCGGGCAACTCCTGAGCACGTCCCACGACGGCCACGGAATGTGCCAGAACTGCATGCAGAACGCGTCGGGCGCGGATTCGCGGATTCGTCGCGGTGCGAGCGCGAAGTGATAATCCTGAAACCAGATAACCGCCTCCGACGGGTCCACTTGCTCACGTATCGCGTCCGCGAAACGCTCGTTCGTCTCGCGGTAGTGTCGCCAGAACTCCTGTTTCGGCGTCATCTTGGCCGTGTCGGAGTGACACAGCGGCCAGAGCACCTGATTGCTGTAGCCGTAGTAGTAGTTCGTCACCTGTTCGTCCGTGAGGGAGACGCGCTTCAGGTCGTACGCGGGCGAGTCGGGCGGCACGCGCACACACCCGTTTTCGTCGCTCATCTCCTCGTCGCCGTCGCCGCTCCCCCACGCGACCCACGTGCCTCCGGTGCTCGCCATCATCGGGTCGAGTGCCGAGGTCAGGCCGCCCGCCGGTCGGACGACTCGAATCTCGTCCCCATCCCGTTCGTGAACGTATGGCTCCCTGTTCGACACGAGGACCAATTCGCGGTTTCCGAGCGGAAGCGTCGCGGAAGCGGCATCCCCTTCTTCCGGTTCGGAGAGAGTGCCATCTGCGGTTTCGTCCATTATAGTTGTCGCTCGTTCCTTTCTCGGGGAGTGAAACCAATCACTGCGTGGGTTGCGCTGGCAAGTTCCTTTATTATCCTCGAAATCCCAATCGAGACCATTTTCCCCGCGCCTGGATGCGTTCTAACCGTCACTCGGCCCGTGTCCATCCCCCTCGAACAGCGCTCCGTGACGTTCCGCGAGTCCGGTGTACTCCCCCGAGGAGTACGACTCGAATATCTCCTCCGCGTCGATGGTCGTCTCCGCGAGCGGCGTCACCCGTGCGGGAACTCCGCGAACGAACGATTCGGGCGGAATGTCGGCCGATTCGGGCGTGACCGTCCCCGCCGCGACGATGCTCCGCTCGCCGACCGTTACGTCCGTGTTTATCGTCGCGTTGAACCCGACCAGCGCCCCGTCGCCCACCGTCGCGTCGTTCAACACCGCCCCGTGACCGACCATCACCCGGTCGCCGACCGTCGAGGCGTGTAGGACCGCGTTGTCGCCGATGTGCGATTCTCGGCCGATTCGGACGGGAGCCACGTCGCCCCGGAGGACGGCACCCGGCCAGACGCTCGCGTCGGCGTCGATTTCGACGGTTCCCACCACGGTCGCCTCCCGGCAGACGTGGGCCGATTCGTGTATCGACGGTTCACCCCCTTCGAACCCGTACGTTCGAACCATACCCCTGACACGACGTTCTCGGGGAAAGCTCTGCTGGGGATTCGAGGCGAGGGACCGATTCGGCGAGAACGGCTACTCGCCCCATTCGTGTTCGCGGAGGTACTCCTCGAACAGCGTGAACTCCACGTCGTGGTTCGCCCGCAGCTCGGCGAGGTCGATGGGCGCTTCCTGCCGATTGAGCCAGCGGTACATCGCCGCGTAGTCCTCCCCCGCCCGCTTTTCGAAGGTGTCGATGGGAACGTGGTCCGCCGTCACGTCGATGCCGATGCTCTCCGAGAGTCGAACCGCCATCGCCGAGAGCGTGAGTTCGTCGCCCGCGATGTCGATGCTCCGTTCGACGTAGTTCGCCCGCCCGTGGAAGGCCTCCGCGACGATCGCGCCGATGTCGTCCACATCTATCAGGTACATCGGAACGCGCGGTTCGAGCGGCATCGACAGCGTCTCGTTCATCACGTCGTCGCGCATGCCCTCCAGATTCTGCATGAAGGACACCGGCCTGACGACCGTGAGCGGCAAATCGAGGTTGGCGAGGCGGCGTTCGATGGTGTGTTTCGTGTCGAAAAAGGGCACGCCGCTGTCCCTGTCGGCACCCCACACCGAACTGAACACGAAGTGGTCCACGCCGTGTTCGGCGGCGACCTCCCCGAGGTTCGTCCCCTGTCCGACCTCGGCATCCAATCCCGCTTCCGACGTGGTGACGCCGTAGACGCCGTCCATGTCGGCCATGGCGCGCGCGAGCGACGCCTCGTCCAAGAGGTTGCCCTCCACGACTACCGCACCTAACTCGTCCAGTTCCCGTGCCGCGTCGCTCCCCGGGTCCCTCGTCAGCGCGTGAACTTCGACTCCCCTGTCAATGAGGTGGCGCGCGACCGCTCCTCCCTGTCTCCCCGTTGCTCCCGCCACGAGCACTCGTTCCGGTGGCATGACGGGCAGAGAACGCCGCGAAGTCGCTTAGTCGTTGTCGCCCCCGTTCGGCGATAGCGACGGAGCAACCACAAGCCGACGAGGAGCGAACCGAGGACCACCCCGAACTGACGGTCGCGCTGGAAAAGTGGGGCACCGAGCCGCCTCGATAGAGCCACATCCGGAAATCGACTGAACAACCTCGGCGCGTCGTTGGAGGGGAAACTGTTTGACCGCGCACGAGAGAGTGTCGGATATGTTCGAGAAATCTTCGTGGATTCGCCTGCCGCGGAACGTCGTGGTGGGCCATGGCGTTCTCTCGGAGACGACGGCGGCCATCGACGAACTGCATTTGCACGGAACGCCGCTCCTCGTGACGAGTCCGACGCCGAACGAGGTGGCGGGCCAGCGCGTCGCGGACCAGTTCGAGGAGGCCGGATGGGGAGTCGAAACCGTGGTCATCGAGGAGGCGAGTTTCGCGTCCGTACAGCGCGTCATCGACGTGGCGAACGAGGTGGAGCCGGGATATCTCGTCGGCGTGGGCGGCGGGAAGGCCATCGACATCGCCAAGATGGCGAGCGACGAACTCGGGCGAGGGTTCGTCTCGATTCCGACGGCGGCGAGTCACGACGGCATCGTGAGCGGGCGAGGGTCGGTCCCGGAGAAGGACACGCGCCACAGCGTGGCCGCGGAACCGCCGCTCGCCGTCGTGGCGGACACGGAAATCATCGCGGACGCACCGTGGGAACTCACGACCGCGGGGTGTGCCGACATCATCAGCAACTACACGGCCGTCGAGGACTGGCGGTTGGCGAAGCGGCTCCAGAACGTCGAGTTCCACGAGTACGCCGCGACGCTGGCGGAAATGACCGCGGAGATGCTGGTGGACAACGCCGACACCATTCGGCCCGGACTGGAGGAGTCGGCGTGGGTCGTCGTGAAGGCCCTCGTCTCCTCGGGCGTCGCCATGAGCATCGCGGACTCCTCGCGCCCGGCCAGCGGGGCCGAACACCTGTTCTCGCACCAACTCGACCGAATCGCGCCGGGGGCGGCGCTGCACGGTCATCAGGTCGGCGTCGGGTCCATCATCACGGAGTACCTCCACGGCGGCGACTGGCAGGGCATCCGCGACGCGCTCGCGACCATCGGCGCGCCCACGACGGCGGAGGGGTTGGGGATCGACGCCGACACCGTGGTCGAAGCGCTCACGACGGCCCACAGGATTCGGGACCGATACACCATCCTCGGAAACGGAATGAGTCGAGCGGCCGCGTTCGAGGCGGCGGAAACGACGAAAGTAATCTGAATGGTACGCGTTGGATTTCGTTCGGATGGAGCGTTGATTCGTGAACCACGTACGAGTACTACGGAATCGATACCGACAGGAACGTGACGGATTACGGAGTCGATAGCCGTTCGGTTCGGAGATTGAACGCACTTCGTTCCAGTAACGTTTTTCGATGAGATGACGGCGATTATGCTCGAATTTGGCAACAACATTGAATACCCCAGCGTAACTGATTTCTCGTGGTGGTATCGAAAACAGATGAGTTCCATCGTTGAGATTTCGATATCCGCCGACGAATTTGCACTCGGCCGCGCGTTGCGTGCGGATTCGCAGGTGCAAATCGAACTCGAACGTGTCGTCCCGGTAGGAATGTCGATGTTCCCTTTCTTCTGGGCGCGCGGTGACGATATCAGTCGGTTCGAGGCGGCAGCACGCACCGAACCGGCCGTCAACACGCTCACAAGGATCGACACTCGGACCGATGATACGTTGTTCCACGTCGAATGGAACGACGAGATCACGAACCTCGTCCACGGAGTCGAAGAAGCCAACGCGACTATCGTGGAAGCGAACGGGACGGCGGACGACTGGACGTTTCATCTTCGGTTCCCGGCACAGGAGGAGATGTCTACGTTCCAGACGTTCTGTCAACACGAAGAAATTCCGCTGCAGGTCGAACGGGTATACTCCATGCAGGAACGGGCGGTTCACGACTCCGCGGGTGTCACACCCGCACAACAGGAAACGCTCATCGCTGCCTACGAAGGGGGATACTTCGAACGACCGCGCGGGATCACGCGTGAAGGGTTAGCCGACGAACTGGGAATATCTCCACAGGCCGTTGGTGGTCGTCTTCGACGCGGATATGCGAACCTCATCGCCGGACTACTCCGTCCGATGAATGGATAGCTCGTTGAATCAGCAAGGCACTTAAGTGTGTTTCGTAGGAAACATGTGGTCTCAACTACTTCGGGCCACATCGTTTCTACGTGACTGGACGCTCGGAAACGGCGACGCTGGTGGACTTTCATCCGCTTTACAGCCACTCCGTTAGAGACTCGTCCGATACTCTCGAAGCGAGTCGGACTTTTCACCCGCGGTCGGAAAGTGGAACCCGCCATAATGAACTGTGGACGACGCCATCGTCCGTATCAGCCCGGAATCCGTCCGTCCATCGTCCCGGAGGCCACGAATGACTGACCACCGAATACTCGTCGTCGACGACGAACAGCCGATTGCCGACCTGTTTGCCCGGTGGCTCGAAGACGAGTACGACGTTCGAATCGCATACAGCAGTGCGGAAGCGCTCGCATCGCTCGACGACACGCTCGACGTCGTCCTCCTCGACAGGGACATGCCCGAGACGAGCGGCGACGACGTTCTAGAAACGATTCGAAGCCGCGATATCGACTGCCGGGTCGGGATGGTGACGGCCGTCGAACCGAGCTTCGACGTGCTCGCGCTGGGCTACGACACGTACGTCGTCAAGCCCGTCACCGAGCCGAGCGAACTGCACGACGTCGTGAAAAGCCTCCTCCGCCGGTCGACCTACTCGACCGACGTTCGGAGACTCCTCGCGCTCTCGTCGAAGCAGGCGACCCTCCAGGCACGAATCGACCGGTCCGAACTGGAGAACCACGAGGAGTACCAAGCACTGATCTCGGAGATACGAAGCCTGAAACGGTCTCTTTCGACGACGTTGGACCGGATGGACGACACCGAGTTGGACATGGAACTGACCACCAACGCTGTCGCTCCCGAAGGGACGTAAGGCGAAAAGATCTATTTTGGTGCGGGTTTAGCTGATGTCCGCTCGTTCGAACCGCCAGTAGCCGAGCGTGACGGGAACGATCAACCAGAACGCGAGGATGACGAGCGAGAACCACCCTTCGAGGTAGAAGGGGGCGCTTCCTTGAACGAGGTCGGCGTACGGGCTCGTTGCACTCGGGTTATTCAGGAAGAACGCCGTGAGCGAGTAGGCGTTCTTCGGATTAATGATCTGGAGGAAGAAGTACCACCCGGGAAGTCCGTTCGCCATGTTCGGCATTCCGCCTTCGACGAGGTAGTACACGCCCAGTGGGACGATGTCCCAGATGAGCGCGAAGAGGAAGTACAGGCCGATGGCGAGCGCCATCGCCCGCGAACGGGTGGACGTCATCGCCGAGAAACCGATGGCGATGCCGACGAACACCATCCCGAAGATGAACGTGACGATACCCTGCACGAGGAAATCCGCCACGGGGAACGTGCCGTACTGGACGAAGAGGACGATGGCACCGGCGACGAACGCGACGACGGTTGCAACTGCGACGATGCCGGACCGTCCGATGAGTTTTCCGAAAACCACGTCCCGTCGAGTGTGCGGCAGGCCGAGGAGCAGCTTGATGCTCCCCGATTCACGCTCGCCCGCGATGGCGAGGTACGCGACGACGAGCGCCGCGAGGGGAACGAGAAGGGTTGCGGGCGAACTGAGGAGCCCGATGGCTTGTTTCGCGGTGAAATCATCGGTGAACGCGCTCACTCCGTACATCACACCGGCCGTTGCCAGCACGAACAACACCGTAATACCCCACAGCATCTTCGAGCGGGCGGCGTCCTCGAAATCCTTGCGCGCGACGACGGCCCAACTCATGCGTGGACCTCCGATTCGACGCGTTGGCTCTCCGAACCGGTCGTGTAGGCCTCGAAGAGGTCTTCGAGCGACGATTCCTTCGTCCTGATGTCGGAGACGGTTGCACCCGCCTCCTCGACGGCGTTGATGACCTTCGCCTTCGCACCCGCGTCGGTGTACGTGACGTGAATCTCGTTGCCCTCGACGGCCGTGTTCGTGACGCCCTCGACGTTCTCCAATCCGACGTTCGGAACGGTGTCGACGGTCAGGATCATCGTGGCACCGGTTCCGGCCGCGTCCCGGAGGCCGTCGATGGTGTCGACGGTGATGAGTTCGCCCTTGTTCATGATGGCGACGCGATCACAGACCGCCTCGACTTGGCTCAAGATGTGGCTGGAGAAGAACACGGCCGTCCCGCGGTTCGCCTCCTGTTGGATGATTTGGCGCATCTCCTTGACGCCGTGCGGGTCGAGACCCGAGGAGGGTTCGTCCAGAATGAGCAGGTCCGGGTTGCCGACCAGCGCCATTCCGAGAACGAGGCGCTGGCGCATCCCTTTCGAGTACCCGCCCGCAGCACGCGAGGCGTCGTCGGCGGAGAGGCCGACACGGTCGAGGATTTCGTCCGCGTCCTCGTCCGTCCCCTTGGAGTCGATGGCGAACTGGATGTGTTTTTTCCCCGACAGCCGTCCGTAGAGGTCCGTCGCGTCGGGCAGAATTCCGATGCGTTCGTGGATCGCCTGAGTCTCCGCTTGGGCGTCGTAGCCGAGGACCGTCGCCGTCCCGTCCGTCGGACGGATGTAGTCCATCAGCATGTTGATCGTCGTCGATTTTCCGGACCCGTTCGGACCGAGGAAGCCGAACACTTCCCCTTCCTTCACTTGGAGGTTCAGGTCACGGACCGCGACCACATCACCGAACCGCTTGGTGAGACCAGTCGTTTGTATGGCGGCCATAACGGTCATATAATTCCTAGGGTAGTTAAATGTATGCTGCCATGATAAATCATCGCACGCCCGTTCATCCAAGGTCCGCGCGCTCGAACCGCCAGTAACCGAGCGTAAGCGGGACGATCAACCACAGTCCGAGGATGACCAGCATGAACCATTTCTTCAGGTAGAACGGCACAGTGGCGTCCTGTGCGAGTACGCGGAAGTAGTAGAGTTGCTGTTGGTTGAACACGAGGTCCGCGGCGCGCTGGAACGCGTAGGGCGGACTGATGAGATACACGAACTCGTACACCTGGGCGGAGAGGTGCATGCCGAGCGTGTCGTCGGCGACGAATCGAAGCGCCGCCGATGGCGAGATCGCCGGAATCGTCCAGAGGACGTTGAAGACGAAAAAGACGCCCACCGAACTTGCCATCGCCCGCGAGCGGGACGCACACGCGGCCGAGAGGCCGACGGCGATGGCGATGTACGTCACCGCGAAGAAGAGGAACAGCACGAAGAACTGCGCCAAAACGGCGATATCGACCGATGCGAGGAGGAGCGACCCTTCGACGGCTGCGATGGCGAACGCCAACAACAGGCCGAGGGAGACGACGGCCGACCGGCCGACGAACTTTCCGACCACGAGGTCCAGGCGCGTGTTCGGGAGTCCGAGGAGGAACTTGATGCTCCCCGATTCGCGTTCGCCCGCGATGGCGAGGTACGCGATGACCAGCGCGCTGATGGGGATGATGAAGATGCCGACGAGCGCGATGAGTCGGAGCACGTTCGTCATGGTCACGTCCGACGGCGCGACGTAGACCGTCAGCGCCAGCACCGCGACGTAGAGGGCGATGAGCGCCCACAGTCCCTTCGAGCGTCGGGAATCGATGAAATCCTTTCTCGCGACGGAGACCCAACTCATGCGGAGACCTCCACGCGCGCGTCGGGGTTCTCGCCGGAGTCGTCACCCGTCGTGTAGGAGGTGAACAGTTCTTCGAGCGACGCTTCCTCGGACTGAATGTCGGTGATGGTCCCCGCCGCGTCCACCCGCTGGACTACGCAGGGTTTCGTCGCGGGGTCGGAAAACGACACCCTGAGGGTGGATTCCTCGACGGACACGTCGGAGGCGCCCTCGATGGAGGTCACGTCGAGGCCCGTGGGAACCCGTTCGACCGAAAGGAGGAGTTGCGAGCGGGCGCCGGTCAGTTCTCGAAGTCGGTCGATGGTGTTCTGTGCGACGAGTTCGCCGTCGTTCATGATTCCGACGCGGTCACACACCGCATCGACTTCGGAGAGGATGTGACTGGAGAAGAACACGGCCGTCCCGCGGTCCGCCTCCCGCTGGAGGAGTTCGCGCATCTCGGCGATTCCGTGCGGGTCGAGGCCCGAGGAGGGTTCGTCCAGAATGAGCAGATCCGGGTCGCCGACCAGCGCGGCGGCGAGCGCGAGACGCTGGGTCATCCCCTTGGAGTAGCCGCCGACCTTCCGGTCGGCTTCCTCCTGTGTCAACCCGACGCGGTCGATGAGCGTCGCAGGGTCGTTGGTCGCGCTCTTCGCATCGATGGCGAATTCGAGGTGTTCGCGCGCGGTCAGTCGGTCGTAGAGGTGATAGCCGTCGGGGAGGATTCCGATTCGGTCGCGGATGGCGCGGGAGTCCTCCTGTGCGTCGTAGCCGAGGACCGTCGCCGTGCCGCTGCTGGGACGCATGAAATCCAACAGCATGTTGATGGTGGTGGATTTCCCCGCCCCGTTGGGACCGAGAAAGCCGAATATTTCGCCTTCCTCGATCGTCAAATCGAGGTCGCGAACCGCGACGACGTCGCCGAACCGCTTCGTGAGGGACTTGGTTTCGATGGCGGCCATGGCGGGACTTTCGATGCCGCCTACAAAAGTTTTCTCCTGATTGACAGCTATCAGCATGTCAGTTGATAGCATAAGACAACCTCTTGAAAGGACTATTGACCGACAGGAGCCACCACCTCGAATGGTCACGTCCGAACTTCGTCCCGCACGACCGACCGACGCCGCCGCGATTCGACGCGTCGCCCGCCGGTCGTGGCACGCCGCCTACGACGACATCATCGGCGCGGATGCCGTGGACGACACCATCGACCGGTGGTACGACCCGGACCGACTCCGCGAGAGTACGCGGGAACCGACCCACGAGTTCTTCGTCGCGGAACGCGACCACTTCGTCGGGTTCGTCCACGTCGCCCCGAGCGACGAAGCGGGAACGTTCGAACTCCTCCGCATCTACGTTCTTCCGGACGAATGGGGGACGGGGTTGGGAACTCGCTTGTTGACCCGCGTCGAACGGCGATTGGAGGAGCGTAACGCCGACCGACTTCGGCTGGTCGTCCTCGCCGACAACGACGTCGGCGTGGGGTTCTACGAGTCCCGCGGCTTCGAGCGAGTCGAGGAACGGGAAGACCCGACGCTCGGCGTTCGGGAGTACGCGTACGAGAAGGAGTTGTGAATCAGGGAACCGCCGCGCTCAGACGTACTCCTCCAGGAACGCCGCAATTTTCGTGTACGCCTCGATTCGGTTCTCCAGTTTCGAGAAGCCGTGGCCCTCGTCGGGGAAGACGAGTTTCTCGACGGGGACGCCCTGTTCGGCGGCCTCCTCCGCGATCTGTTCGGCCTCGCCGACCGGAACGCGCGGGTCGTTTTCGCCGTGCAGGACGAGCAGTGGCGCTTCGATGTGTTGGATGTTGTTGATGGGACTGACGGACTCCAGAAAGTCGCGGTCGTCTTCGAGCGACCCGTACTCGGCCTCCCGGAGTTCGCGCCGCCAGTCGCCCGTGTTTTCGAGGAACGTGACGAAGTTGGCGATGCCGACGATGTCGATTCCGGCGGCCCACAGGTCGGGGTACTCCGTCAGCGCCGCGAGGACCATGAAGCCGCCGTAGGAACCGCCCATGGCGACGATTCGGTCGGGGTCCACGACGCGCTGGTCGTGGAGCCATTCGACGCCGGCCTCGACGTCGGCGACCGAGTCCATCCTCTTTTCCACGTCGTCCAAATGGGTGTACTCCTTGCCGTAGCCCGACGACCCGCGGACGTTGGGTTCGAAGTAGGCGTAGCCGCGGTTCAGGAAGTACTGTTTGACCGCGCCGAACGACGGGCGGCGCTGGCTCTCGGGACCGCCGTGGATGTCCACGATGACGGGTGTTTCGCCCGCCGTTGCGCCGTCGGGGACCGAAAAGAACGCGGGAATCGAGCGGCCGTCGAAGCTCTCGAAGTGGACGAGTTTCGGGCGGACGAACGAGTCGGCCGGGAGTCCGGCGGTCGATGCGTCGGTCCAGCGCTCGGCCTCGCCGGTTTCGGTTTCGACGACGTAGACGTTGGTGTTGCTCGCGCTACCGGTGACGGAGATGGCGAAGCGTTCGGCGTCCGGCCCGAAGCTGACTCCCCCCGCGATTCCGCGCGGCAGGTTCGGCGTCGGGAACTCGCGGATGGTCGTCCCGTCGGTCAACTCGCCGACGGTGAGTTCAGTGTAGCCGTCCTCGTTGCGCGAGTAGACGAGTCGCCCCGTCTCCTCGTCGAGCGCACAGCCGTCGACGTTCCAGTTCCCGCCCTCCTCGACGAGTTCGATGTCGTACGTGTCGAGGTCGAGGCGGGCGAGATACATCGTGTCGGCACCGTCGTCGGTGACGAGGTAGAGCGCGTCGCCGTCCGGCCCCCAGTTGATGCCCTGATATCGGACGTTCCCCTCGTGCGGCGTGACGTGTTCGGTGTCGCCCGATTCGATGTCGAGGACATGGAGGTCGCGGTCGAACGAGGAGTGCGATTCGACCACCACGAGGCGGTCATCGTCGGGACTCCATCCGGCGAGCGAGAGCCATCCGTCGCCCTCGTACACCATCTCGGCGTCGTCTCCGGTCCCGGTGCGGTCCTGTACGTACACGTCGAAGACGGCGTTGTCCCGTCGGTTCGACGCGAAGGCGAACTGCGACCCGTCGGAGTTCCACCCGCCCCATCGGTGTTTGGCGTCCGGCATCGCCGTCAGCGGCGTGACCGTTTCGCCGTCGCCGTCGAGTCGGAACAGTTGCTGGCGTTCGTTCCCGCCGTCGTCCATCCCGAAAGCGAGTTCGTCGCGCTCCGGCGACCACGAGACGAACGTCACCCGCTCGTCGTAGAAGGTCGACTGCTGGGGCCACGTACGTGGGCCGTCCAACTGCCACACTTGTGGAACGCCGGTCGTATCCAGGAGGAAGCTAAGCCGCTCTCCCGTGGAATCGAAGGACGCGCCGTAGGCGTTTCGAACGTTCAGGTAGCGCTCGAAATCGTAGGAGGTCATCGTCGATGGGTTTCGGTGCTGACGGGATAGTCCTTTGCTCGCCGGAATCCGCGCGTTCTTGACCGGGATAAAATAGACAGATAAAACACATTTCATGATACTTAAAGAATGGAGATACAAAGGCACAGACTTTGAACGACCGATAACTTGATTTGTACTACGTTTCGTGATATAGTATGGATACGACATCTCAAAATTCTCATAGTGATTCGGATTTGATACACCAGTTCTCGTTCGATAGCGCTGAAACCGACAGCATCGTCGTCGCTGTCAGCCTCGCGGTGTCGGAGGTGACGGGGACGCCGATGGAGAAGATGCCGCCGCTACAGAGGACGCTCGACTGCGACGCGCTGGAATCGTTGTTCGACTCGTTCGATGTGGACGACATCCTCGGTATCGGGACGGTACAGTTCCCGTTCCACGGATGTACGGTGCGCATCGACACGACCGGGATGGTACAGGTGTACGACGACACACCTCGATTGGGTGCTGGCGGCACCGGGTACTAGCACAGTGGTGACCGAACTGGAACTCCTATCGGTGGCCGAATTCGAGGACGAACTCGGTCAACTGCTCGAAGTGAGCGCACAGAACGGAATCGACTTCGACCGGTCGTGGACGTTCCGACTCCCCAGCGATGACGTCCCCGACGTGATGGTCGAAATCACGTGTTTGCGAAAGCCTTCTTCTGATTCCGTGGAACAGTAATGACGCAGTTCGACGCGTAAATCCATCGTTTCCCTCCGGTAGCCGGTGTATAACAAAAACCCCTGCGTGAGACGCCCGGACGCCATGCAGACGAAAAAACGACGCGTCCTCGTGACGGCCGTCATCTGCCTGTGTATCGCCGGAAGCAGCGGCGTCGTCGGGACGACGCACGGACACGCTACCCACGAACAACGGCACGCGACGAACGCGACACACGACGCTATCAGGGTCGAGTTCGTCAACGATTCGACCGCCGTGGTGTACGGCACGGCGGAACGCGTCGGCGTCGGAACCGCGTGGAACGCGCCGGACGGTGCCGCAACGTCGTACTTCCAGTACGGCCCGGTGAACGGGACGACGCGTATCGCCGTGCCGCGCCAGGGTATCGACACCACGATAACCTACGTTACCGTGTACGACGACACGCACGCGACGCCGGTGCTGACGAGACAACACGGTGCCACCGCGGGGAGTTCGACGAACGCGACGGCCACATCGAACTGCCGAACGTCGCCGTCGGCCCGAGAACGCGTCGATACTGGACGATAGACGAACACGGCAGAAGTACAGCCGAACGCGGCGCTTTTTCGCGGAATCGACCAAGAATGGTGCTGTTTTCTCGGGCCAATCGACAGGTAACAGTCGATTGAGTGGCCACTTCCCGTGAAAACGCGTCGTCCGCACTTCCTCCGAGTCGGCCGGGTCGACCCCGTGTTTGTCAGACGATAAACTGTTTATGGCGGCGGGACATCGCCGGATACGGGGTAAACGGAGTCGCTGATTTATGCGGTATCTCGGCGTCTACGCCCGACAGGGTGGGAGGAATGAATACGACACATTCGCGGGAGCACGCTGACCGGACACGGTCACGTGCGTTTTCAGAACAGGAGGTGTACGATGCGGTGAAAAACTTGCGACGGAGGTACGTTCTTTACTCGCTCAACCGGCAACAGGAGTCCGTCGAGTTGGGGGAACTCGCGGAGCAAATCGCCGCGTGGGAGAACAACATCGCGCGGGAGGAGGTGACGCCGGAGCAGCGCAAATCGGTGTACAGCGCGCTGTATCAGACGCACCTCCCGAAGTTGGAAAACATCGGTATCGTCAGTTACAACCGGGATTCGAAGGAGGTGTCGTTCACCGACAGCGCACGGGACTTCGAACTGTATCTCGCAACCGACGCACAGACGACGATTCCGTGGCACAAACTCTACGTCGCGCTCTCTGCCGTCAGCGCGTTTCTCCTCGTGCTCGCGTGGCTCCGCTTCGTTCCCGCATCCGGGTTCCAACTCGCGGGGCTCGTTCTCGGTGCGTTCGGTGTGACAGCTATCGCACACTTTTACGACCGCCACTGTTGGCAACGACGATTTCAGGGTGCGACCCCGGACCTCGCCGTGGAGTTCGGCGACGATGGCTGGTTCCAGTGATCCAGTTTCGACAGATCAGATAAGTTCCACTATCGGCATCCAGATGAAAGAAGACTTTTACTTTCTCGTTTCGTGGCGGGGAGTATGCGCGTCGCGTTCGTCGCAGAAGTGACGGCCCAACACGAAGACACGGGGAGAACCCATCGACTTCGACGTATCGCGGAGTTGCTCGCGAACCGCGGCCACGAGATAACCGTCCTCTGTGCTCAGTGGTGGGACGGCGACCACGGGACGTTCGAGCAGGACGACGTGGAGTACCGCGCGGTGACGAAGGACCCGCCGGGTCAAACGCCGTCGCGACGCTTCGCACTCTCGCTTCCGGGCGCGCTCCGCCGGACGAAACCCGACGTGATTCACGCCGCCGCGGTGCCGAAACACGTCCTCGCGGCGAAGACGGCGAGCAAACTCGCGCGCGCACCGCTCGTCGTGGACTGGTACGAATCGCCGTCCGAAACGATCGGAACGTCCTCGAAGTCGCTCCGAATGGCGGCACGGGCACCGGACGAAGTCATCACGCCCTCCGAGACGATACGAACCCGCGTCCGGGAATTGGGCGCGGACGGGGACGACGTGCGGGTGATTCCGAACAACATCGACATGGACGCCATCCGCGAGGCGCAGGTGGTCGAGGGAGCCGACATCGTCTACTCGCGCCGTCTGGACGAGGACGCCAACGTGGAGAGCCTCTTTCTCGCGCTCGCCGAGCTCCGTGACAAGGGATGGCACGCCGTCATCATCGGCGACGGACCCGAGCGCGAGGGGTACGAGCGACAGGCCTCGGACCTCCGTATCGACGACCGCGTGGAGTTCACCGGCGCACAACCGGTCGAAAAACGGATACCGGTGTTTCGCGGCGCGCACGTTTACGTCCAGACCGCCCGGCGCGAGGCGTTTCCGACCGATCTGTTGCGCGCGTTGGCGTGCGGCTGCGTCGGCGTGGTCGAGTACCACGTCGAATCGAGCGCCCACGAGTTAGTCGAGCAGGAGGACCGTACCTTCCGAACCACGAGCGAGCAGGAGCTCACGGAGGCGCTTCGGTCGGCCGCCGAACTCCCGCAGATGACGGAAAACGAGGAGTTCGAGCGCTACGACACCGATCCCGTGTTGGAGCAGTATCTCGATTGCTACCGCGACGTACAGGACTCGTACGGTTTCTTCTAACGGAACGTCCAGCGGGTCAACGACGGATTATAGAGCGGGTGAAAGGCCTACCGCCGACTAACGAGGGGGTTCGAGCGGTGGCGATGGGAATATCGAGCATCGATACCGTCCGGAGGAGGATTCAAAGCCGTGTCCCCCGTACCGGCGGACGACGCATGGGGACCAAACTCGAAACCGAACGACTCACGCGGGTCGTCGCCGGGGACCGAATCGTCGATGGCGTTTCCATCTCGGTGTCCGAGGGGGACGTACTCGCGGTGCTCGGACCGTCCGGGTCGGGGAAATCCTCGCTCCTCCGGCTCCTCAACCGCCTCGACGAACCAACGGAGGGAACCGTGTTTCTCGACGGGACGGATTACCGCGACCTCCCGCCGCGGGAGGTCCGTCGGCGAATCGGAATCGTCCCCCAGTCGCCCGCGCTTCGTGACGGAACGGTGTTCGAGAACGTGACCATCGGTCCGCGACTTCGCGGCGAGACGGTCGGACGGGAAACCGCGGAGGAGTTGCTGGCGCGGATGAACCTCGACGGTTACGCGGACCGCGACGTCTCCGACCTGTCCGGCGGCGAAGCACAACGCGTCGCCATCGCCCGGACGCTCATCACGGAACCCGAGGTACTCCTGCTCGACGAACCCACGTCGAGTCTCGATTCGGCGTCTGAAGCGAAAGTCGAAACGCTCCTCGAACGCCTCATCCACGAAACCGACCTCACGACGGTCCTCGTCACCCACGACGATTCGCAGGCGCGTCGGTTGGCGGACCGCGTCGCACTGCTCGAAGACGGGCGGGTCGAATCGATCGGTCCGGTGTCGGAGGTGATGGCGTGAACTTCTTCGACCAGTTCGGGAACCCGGACGTGCTACGAGGTCTGATGCAGGTCGCCGTCGCCTCGGTGCTGGCGCTCGTCGTCCTCGGCGTCTCCGCCGTCCGCAGCCTCGACCTCGAAACCGAACTCGGGCGGTCGTTCGTCCGCGGGTTCGTGCAGGTGATCGCGATGGGGTCGGTCATCGGAATCCTCTTCTCGGTGAGTCTGGCGTGGAGCGCGCTCGTCCTCGTGGCGATGATGGGAATCGCCGCGTGGATTTCGAAGGACCGCGGCGAGGACGTTCCCGGCGTGTTTCGCGTCTCGCTCGTCGGCATCGCGTTCGGGTCGGGACTCGTCATCGTCACGATGGTCGCCGCCGGTGCGATAGAGGCGTCGGTCCGAAATCTGATTCCCGTCGGCGGGATGGTCATCGCGAACGCGATGAAGACGAACTCGCTCGCGCTGGACCGGTTCAAAGGCGAGATAGAGTCGAATCGAAACGAAATCGAGGCGGTGCTCGCACTCGGCGTCGCCCCCGAAAACGTCGTCTCCGAGTACGTGACGACGAGCGTGCGGGCGTCCCTGATTCCCATGGTGGAATCGCTGAAAAGCCTCGGTCTGGTGTACATCCCCGGCATGATGTCCGGCATGATTCTCGCGGGCGCAAATCCCATTTACGCGGCCGAGTACCAGTTCGTCATCATGGCCATGCTGTTCGCCGCGGGCGGATTGACGAGCATGGCGAGCACCCTCCTCGTCGGTCGCTACGCGTTCACCGAGGCGGAGCAGTTGAAGCCGTTCGACGGGTCGAAGGCGGGCGCGGGATAGCGTCGCCGTCTACTCCGTCCGTTCCGCGTTCGCCGCTTCGACCGCACGGACGGCGGCGACGTTCTCTTCCACGTCGTGAACCCGGACGATGTCCGCGCCGCGTTCGGCGGCGATGGTCGTTCCGGCAATCGTCGCGGCCGTTCGGTCCTCGTCCGCGACGTCGTCGAACATCGACTTGTGCGAGTGACCGATGAGGACGGGACAGTCGAGGGCGTGGAGTTCGCCCGTCCGACCGAGGAGGGAGAAACTCTCCTCGGGACGCTTGCCGAACCCGAGACCGGGATCCACGATTATCTTGTTCCGGTCCAGTCCGGCCTTTTCCGCGAGTAAAACGCGCTCTTCCAGTTCCGCGATGACGTCCTCGACCACGTCGTCGTATTCGACGGTGTGGCTCGGAACGACTGGCGCGTCGAGGCTGTGCATGACCACCAACGGCGCGTCGTACTCCGCGGCGACGAATCGCATTTCGGGGTCCTCCAACCCGGACACGTCGTTCAGGATGTCCGCGCCGGCCTCCAGCGCCGCGCGGCCGACCTCGGCCTTTCGGGTATCGACCGAAATCATCGCGTCGAGGTCGCTGATTCGCTCGATGACGGGAACGATGCGCTCGATTTCCTCCTCGTTCGAGACCTCCTCGGCCCCGGGTCGCGTGCTCTCGCCGCCGACGTCGATGATGTCCGCGCCCGCTTCGACCATCCGTTCCGCGCGGTCGATGGCGTCCTCGCGTGCCTCGTACTCGCCGCCGTCGTGGAAGCTGTCCGGCGTCACGTTGAGGATGCCCATCACCGCGGTTCTGCCCTCCCACGGGTAGCCGTGGCCGTTCGCGTCGTCGTTCAACTGCTGGATTCCCAGCGTCTCGCGGAGGTCGTCGGCGAAGACCGACAGTCCGTAGGGGCCGTCGTCGAGCGTTTCGGCGAGTCGTTTGTACTGGGCCAGCGTCCCCATCAACAACACGTCGATGTTCTCGTCGTCCCGCTCCTTGAGTCCGGAGCGAGCACATTCGCCGCCGAGGGCCACCATCTCCTCCTTGAGGCGTTGTGCCTGCCGGGTTTGGACGCGCGTTTTCACCACGCGGTGGACCGCTTTGCCGCGCGTTCGAACGCTCTCCGTGTGGCCAACGTGGCTGGCCTCCAGCGCGTCGCGCGCGTCGTCCACGTCGGCGATTCGCTTCGGAATCTCCGCCCGCGTCCATCGGGTCCGCGCCTCCGCCACGGCGAACAGCGACCCCACGACGAGGACGAAATCGTCCTCGTCCGCCGCCGCGAGCACGCCGTCGAGCGCGCTTTCGACCGAGCGAACGCGTTCGACGCGTTCGACGCCGCGGTCCTCGAACACCCGTGCGACGACCGCGACGTCCTCCGCACGGTCGATGTTCGCGTGGGTGGCGACGACGTGGTCCGGCGTCGGAAGCGCGTCCGCCATCCCCTCGATGTCCTTGTCGTGCATCGCGCCGAAGACGAAGTGGAGGTCGTCGTAGTCGAACTCGGCGATGGTGTCGGCGAGGGCCTCACACGCACCGGGATTGTGCGCCCCGTCGAGCGCCACGAGCGGGTCCGACCCCATCACTTCGAACCGACCGGGCCAGAACCCCTTTCGGAGTCCGCGGGCGAGTTCGGCTTCGGTCACGTCGGCGACCTGCCGGGCGAGCATCGCCGCGATACCTGCGTTTTGGGCCTGATATCCGCCGAGAAGCGGAATCGAGGTTTCGACGTTCCAGTCGGGTCCCGACAGGGAAATCGCGGCCTCGGTGTGGTTCGTCCGTCCCTCGTAGGAAGCCTGCACGTCGTAATCCTCGCCGTCACCGACGACCAGAACGTCGCCAGCTTGTCTTCGAATGGCATCGAGGGCGTTCCCCGTCGCGCCGGTGACGAGCGGCGCGTTTTCGGGTGCGACGTGTGCCTTGTCGGTGGCTATCTCTTCGACCGTCTCACCGATGATGCCCGTGTGTTCCAGCGTGACGCTCGTGACCGACGAGGCGACGGGGTCCACGACGCTCGTCGCGTCGTACCGTCCGCCGATGCCGACTTCGAGGACGGCGACGTCCACGTCTTCGCGGGCGAAATACCAGAGCGCCATCGCGGTCATCCCCTCGAAGAAGGTCGGCGAGTCTCCATGGGCCGCCCGTTCGGTCACGTACCCCGAGACGGCTTCGACGTACTCGACCATCGCCGTCTCCGTTATCTTCCGTCCGTCGACCGTGATTCGCTCGCGAACGTCGTCGAAGTGCGGCGACGTGTACAACCCGACCGACAGTCCCGCTTCGCGGAGGATTTGTTCCGTCATCCGGGCCGTACTGCCCTTGCCGTTCGAACCCGCGACCTGTACGAAGCGTCCACCCTCGTGCGGGTCACCGAGGTGTGCGAGGAGGTTCGCGGTGGAGTCCGTCCCCGGCTTCGGGCGGAACCGCCGCAAGTCGAAAAGAAAGTTCGCCGCCTCGTGGTAGTCCATATCTGTGAGGACAGAAGCCGAGCGCTTTAGATTGTCGGAGTTGGAGTCGAATCCTCCGCTCCGCCGGGTCAAAATTCCCGTTCGAACTCGCGGCTCCGCCGTCCGTCGCCGCGTCGGGTTTTCGTCCGTTCTCGTCCTCCTTCCCCGTCGTCCATCACCCGCATCATCCGCCGTTCGAATTCGTGTTCGCCGATTTCGTCGGCGACATACTTCGATTTCAGTTCCTCCATCCGATCCCGCTTCGTGGGTTCGACGCGTTCTTCGAGGCCGAACTCGCGGGCCTTCGGGGAGAACCGCTCGGCGATGCGGGCGAACCCGGCGAGGCGGTCGCTTCGCGGCATCGAAACACTCCGTGCCGCGCTCCAAACCATCCAGACGAACAGGACGGCGGCGAGCAGGCCGTCCAGTAGAAACACGACGATGTACGGGAATCCGGCGCGGAAGAACGCGAAGAGGAGCGGCGCGTTCGCGTAGGCCGGACTCCCGAGGGCGGCGAGGGTCGCAACCGTGCCGAACACGGCGATGCCGACGAGGAGGACGAGCGAGAACACGAACCCCGCGAACAGCGTCTTGACCTTCGTGCTGGAGAGGGCGCTCATCGCGTGGAACTTCGTCGCCGTTCCACTTCAACTCGTCCGTTCCGTTTGTCAGCGGCCGGAGACATGTCGGTGAGAGGTCGGAAACCGTCCCGAGATGGGGCCGGGTTCAGTGTTTTTGCCCGTCCGTAGCATATGGTCTCTACCATGTCGTACGCACGGTGTAACGGAGCCGACCTGTACTTCGAGGACGAGGGAGACGGAACGCCGCTCGTGTTTCTCCCCGGCGTGATGACGGGGGTTCGCTTCTTCACCCACCAACTGACGTCCCTATCGGACGACTACCGGATCATCGCGCTCGACTACAGGGGCCACGGACGCTCGGAAAAGACGGAAACCGGCCACACGGTGCCACAGTACGCCCGCGACCTACACGCGTTTCTTGACCAGCAAGACCTGCACGACGTGATTCTCGTCGGGTGGTCGATGGGCGCGCTCGTGTCGTGGGAATATTTAGACCGGTACGGGGCCGAACGAGTTCGGGCACTCGTCGACGTCGATATGTCGGCGTCGGCGTTCGCGTGGGACGGCTACGACCACGGAAATAACGATTTGGGACGACTTACCGAAACACTCGAACTCGTCCAAACGGACCAGGAGACGCTCATCGAGGGTCTCATCGGAGCGGCGTTCGCGGACCCACCGTCCCCCGAGACGAGAGTGCTGGTGTTCGACGAACTCTCACGTACGCCGCCACCCATCAAGAGCGCGATTCTGTTCGACTACACGATGCGCGACTACCGCGACGTGCTTCCCGACATCGACCTTCCGACGCTCGTGTGTGCCGGCGGGGACGAAAAATGGCGAACCGTCGCCGCCGTCCGGGACGTCGCGGACCGCCTCCCGAACGCCGAATTCGAACTGTTCGAAACGAGCGGCCACTGCATCACCCTCGAAGAACCCGAACGGTTCAACCGTCGCGTCGAATCGTTCGTGGAATCCTTGTGAGGGCGGCGCGGATCCGCGTTTTCATCGTGTTACCCGTCGCCCATCGACCTGCCACAGTATCCATAGAACGCATCGTTCACGGTATTCCGAGCGCCGCACTCCGGGCAGTTGCGTTTCGGCTCCGCCGGCGTCGCGTCGAACAGGCTACTCCCCCCGGCCAGTTTGAGGACGGCGAGGACGAGGAGAACGTCGAGAATCCACCCGACGGGACCCATGAACGCGAACAGGACGAAGAAGGCTCCGACGACGACTGCGAGCGCAAGGTAGACGCCGTGTTCCGCCCGGAAATTCATATTGGATCGTTGAGGAGAGCGGCTATAAGTTTTCTCTTGAAAACACCGTCGTTCCGCTACGCTTCACGACGTACCTCCGGATGACTTCGCTACTGCTCAGTCATGCCGGAAACACCGTCAGAGCAAGCTCTGACGAGCTTTTGATGTGATCTCTCCCGGAAATTTTGGTAAATGAGCTATAGGAAATGTTCGTCACTCAATCGGCCCAGAAAATTCGGTGGAGTAGGCTATAGAAATCGTTCGCCACTCCTTCGCTTCGCTCAGTCGTAGCGAAAGCCGCGCGAGACGGTCGCCCTTCGGGCGCTGCGTCTCGCTGGCTTCCGGCACTCAATCGCTTCGCTCAATCGTGCCGGAAGCACCTACTCCCGGTGAACACCATCGCCATGCCGTTCTCGTTCGCGGCCTCGATGACGTCGTCGTCGTTCACCGACCCGCCGGGTTGGATAACGGCCTCGATGCCCGCCTCGGCGGCCTCCTCGACGGCGTCCGGGAACGGGAAGAAGGCGTCGCTGGCCATGACCGCGCCGTCGGCGTCCTTGCCCTCGGCGTCGCGGTCGGCTTTCATGGTGGCGATTTGAACCGCGTCCACGCGACTGACCTGTCCCGCGCCGACGCCCACCGTCTCGGTGCCCTTGGCGAAGAGGATGGCGTTAGACTTGACGTGCTTGATGGTCTGCCACGCGAAGAGCAGGGAGTCGAGTTGCTCCTCGGTGGGTTCGCGCTCGGTGACGATTTCGAGGTCCGCACGGGTCGGGTCCTGCATGTCGCGCTCCTGCACGAGTCGGCCGCCCACGAGGTCCTTCTCGGTGTGGGTTTCCGTAATTTCGCCGAGGTCGGAAACCTCCAACACGCGGAGGTTCTTCTTCTCGCAGAGGGTCGCCAGCGCGTCGTCGGTGTAGCCCGGCGCGACGACGACTTCCTTGAACGAGTCCACGATCTGGGTCGCGGTAGCGTCGTCGCACTCGCGGTTCAGCGCGACGATGCCGCCGAACGCGCTCTTCGCGTCCGTCGAGAGGGCGCGCTCGTAGGCCTCGGCGAGCGAGTCGGCGACAGCACACCCGGCGGGGTTGGTGTGTTTGATAACCGCGCAGGCGGGGCGGTCGAACTCCTTGATGAGGTTCAGCGCGCCGTCGGCATCGTTGTAGTTGTTGTACGACAGCGCCTTCGCGCCCTCGTTCAACTGCTCGGCGTGGACCACGCTGGCCTCCTCGCACGTCGCGTCGGCGTAGAGCGCGGCGTCCTGGTGTGGGTTCTCTCCGTATCGGAGGCTGGCGGTGCGGTCGAACGATTCGACCTTTCGAGCGGGGAGTTCCTCGTCCGTATCCGCCTCGACGTGGACCTCGTTCGCGTCGAAATCGACGTCGACGTCCCCCTCAGCGAACCAGCGCACCGCACGCGGATACGCCTTGAACTCGCCCTGGTAGAGGACACGCTCCTTCAGCGTCTGCTCGTCGTCGCCCTCGTACACCGGAATCGGTTCCTGCGTGACGATCGGGCCGTTGTCGACCTTAGAGCGGTCCACCTCGCCCGCGTCGTCCGTCGCGTCGGTGACGACGTGAACCGTGCATCCGGTCGTGCTCACGCCCGCGTCCAATGCGTCGCCCCACGCGTCCATGCCGGGGAACGACGGGAGCAGGGACGGGTGGACGTTGAGCGTCGTCGGCGCGTCGTCCAGGAACTCGTCCGAGAGGATACGCATGTAGCCGTCGAGACAGACGAGGTCGAACTCGTAGTCCGCGAGCGCATCGAGGACGCGGCGTTCGTGTTCCTTCCGCGATTCGTCGTCGCCCCGTTCGACGACCTCCGTGGGAATCCCCCGCTTTTCGGCCTCGTCCAGTACCGGCGCGTCCGCGCTGTTGGTGAGGACGACAGCCAGTTCCGCCCCGCCCGGCGCGAGGTCCGCGATGTGCATGAGGTTTCGACCACGGTTCCCGGCCATACCCGCAATCCCTGTCATACGAGAAGGACGGCGGGGCGAGGCCAAAGTAGTTGCGGTCCAGCGACGTATTCTATGCAATATCGTGTATATATCCCCGGGACGTATCGTTATTTTTCGGTTTTGTATGCATACTTGTGCGTCACCGGACCGACACGCTTTTGCCGAACCGAACGGCAGGCACACGTATGGACTCCCTTTACGCCGTCTCGCCGATAGACGGGCGCTACGCCGGTCGAACCGCGCCGCTCCGCGACTACGCGAGCGAGGCCGCACTCATGCGTGCCCGCGTGCGAGTCGAGATAGAGTACCTCATCGCCCTGTCCGACCTCGACGCGACGCCGTTCGACATCGGGGGAGACGACCGCGACGAACTCAGGGCCGTCTACGAGGAGTTCGACGCCGCGGACGCCGAAGTCGTCAAAGCGCTCGAAACCGAGGGCTACGAGGACTACCCCGCGACGAACCACGACGTGAAGGCGGTCGAATACTTCGTCCGTCGCTCGCTCCCCGACGAACTGGACCTCGGGTCGTGGATCCACTTCGCACTGACGAGCGAGGACGTGAACAACCTCGCCCACCGCCTGCTCGCCAAACCAGCCGTCGAGGACGTTCTGCTCCCCGAACTCGCCGCCGTCCGCGACGAGTTGGCCGACATGGCCCACGAGTACCGCGACGTTCCGATGCTCGCCCGGACCCACGGACAACCGGCGACGCCGACGACGTTCGGCAAGGAAATGGCCGTCTACGCCGCCCGTCTCGGACGAGCGGTCGGCGAAATTGAACGCACCACGGAATCACTCTCCGGCAAACTCGCGGGTGCCAGCGGCACCTACGCGGCCCACGTCGCGGCCTACCCCGACGTCGACTGGCGGGCATTCTCCCGCGAGTTCGTGACGGGTCTCGGCCTCTCGCACACTGCCCTCGCCACACAGGTCAACCCGTGTGACGACCTCGCGGAACTGTTCGACGCGCTTCGGCGCGCCAACACGATTCTCCTCGATATGGACCGCGACATCTGGCTCTACGTCAGCGACCGCTACCTCGGCCAGGTGGCGACGGAGAGCGAAACCGGCAGTTCCACCATGCCCCACAAGGTCAACCCCATCGACTTCGAGAACTCGGAAGGCAACCTCTCGAAGGCCAACTCGGATCTCACGTTCCTCGGCGACTACGTCACTACCTCCCGACTCCAGCGCGACCTCTCCGATTCGACCGTCAAGCGGAACATCGGGGGAGCGTTCGCTTACTGCCTCCTCGGCTACACGAAGGCCCAAGACGGCCTCGGAAAGGTCGTCCCCAACGAGGAAGTCATGCGCGAGGAACTCGAATCGACGCCCGAAATCATCGGCGAAGCCGTTCAGACCATCCTCCGACGCGAAGGCCACGGCGACGCCTACGAACGCGTCAAGGCGCTCACCCGCGGAAAGCGCGTCACGCTCGACGACTTCCGCAACCTCTTCGACGAACTCGACGTGGACGAGGACGTGCGCGAAGAACTCCACGCGCTGACGCCCGCTGGCTACACGGGAATCGCCGCCGACCTCGCGGACGACCTCGACTGAGTTCACCGAGCCAACGACCGAATTCTTCGACCCGAACGAGCGACTTTCCAGCCCAAACCGTTACGCTCGCTCCCGTCGTCACCCGTTTTCATGCCGTCGAAATCCAAGCGACGCCGCCTATTGGCACCCTTCATCGCGGTCGTCGCGCTCGCATACTGGTATTTCGTTCGTCCGTGGCACTTGCGGTGGGGTGCGACCGACGAGGAAGTGGACGGGTCCCTTCCGGGCGACGACTTGCTCCGTGACTCCAACGAAGAGATTACCCACGCCATCACCATCGACGCACCCGCGGAGGACGTGTGGCCGTGGCTCGTCCAAATCGGGCAGGGCCGCGGGGGCTTTTACAGCTACGACGTGCTGGAAAACCTCGTCGGTGCGGACATTCACAACGCCGACCGAATCGTCCCCGAGTATCAGCACCTCGAAGCGGGGGACACCGTCCGGCTCGCACCGGAGGACTATCCGGTACAGACGCCCGAATCCGCGCCCGAAGCGGTGGTCGTCGAACCCGAGCGTGCCGTTGTGCTCCAACCGTCGGGTCCATCGCCGCGGTGGACGTGGGCGTTCGTCCTCCATCCGATGAACGACGGGACGACTCGGTTCGTCGTTCGGATGCGCACGCGGGGTAAACGAACCCTCCGCGGCAAAGCGGCGGATTTCCTGTTCTGGGAACCTGCCCACTTCGTCATGGAGCGAAAGATGCTTCTCGGCGTGAAGAACCGTGCCGAGTCGACGACGTGAAAATCGGGAGAAAGCAGGGACCGAGCCGACTCGCGTCAGGTTACTTGTAGTAATCGCGCTTGCCGTATACGTAGGCCAACAGCAGGACGCCGATGATGATACTGATGATGGCAAAGCCGTTCCCCGTCAGTAGTTTGAACACGTCAGACAGAAGACTCAGCCCGTAGACGATCAGCGTGAGCGTCCACGCCCATGGCTGGAGCGTCCAGAGACCCCACGCGACGACGAGTTGGGCCGCCGAAAGCACCATGGCGACGATTCCGACGATGAATCCGACGGGAGAGGAAAACAGCGCGACGAAACCACCGAAGAGCCCGAGGACGCCGCTGATAACGGCGAGAACGCAGAGTATCTTGATTCCGAGCGGGGCGGTGCGGGGTTTGTTTCCGTACGTGGAGTGAGTTGTACCCATACGTATCGATAGAAAGTGAAGTGTAATAAGCTTCGTTGACGTATCGACCACGAAGTATTTATCCATCGGATACGCATTCCTCGCCGTATGGACCCCGATACACACGGTACCTCCGGCTGCCCGAAATGCGGTCACACCGAAGTAACCACGGACTCCATCTCGACCACCGGCGGCGGGTTGAGCAAGATGTTCGACATCCAGACGAAGAGTTTCACCGTCGTCTCCTGTTCCAACTGCGGCTACTCCGAACTGTACAAGGACGTCGGCAACCGCGGAAGCGACATCGTGGACGTCTTCTTGGGCTGAAGCGCTACCAACCGCCGTTTTCCACCACACCAACATGACAAACAGCGATTCCATCATTCACGCGCTCATCGGAGCGGTCGTAACCACAGTCGTGTTCTTCATCCCGTTTTCCCCCGTCATCGGCGGCGCTGTCGCGGCCTATCTGGGTCGAACGACGACCGGAGACGGGATTCGAGTCGGTGCGATTTCGGGCGTGATTGCAACCGTTCCGATGGCACTCGTCGGCCTGTTCGCCGTGAGTATCCTCTCCTTCGCGTACATTCCGAACGGGTTCTTGCTGCTGATCGTCCTCTTCGGCGTCCTCTCGATGCTCTATACGGTCGGATTGAGCGCACTGGGAGGCTTGCTCGGCGCATATCTGGTCGACGAGTTCGAAGACACGCGACGCCACCGCGAAAAGCACACACCTCGGCGAGATTTTAAATAGGAACACGCGACCACCCCGTGGCGTGGTAGTCGAACCGGTCGAAGGGGTTTTCGTCGTCCTCGCATCTCTGCTGTCTGTCGGTACCGATGGCGAGCGATGGCGTTTCCGAGTACGAACTGCCCCGATTCCTTTGCGAATAACAGGATTACCGAGTACCACCGATCCGTCACGGATATTCGCCCTCGACCGTCCACCGCCGAGCGTGCTTCCGTCGAAGCGATGTTCGCCAATCGCGCCGAGAGTGCCGACAGTGTCCCCGTCAGCGAACGAACGTTCGAAGCGTCCGTTCCACCGCATCCGCGGCAGCACGTACCTCGCCGACATCGACGTACTCCCGTGGGCCGTGTGCGACGGCCCCATCGTCGTCGGATAGGACGCCCGGCCCGAAGACGACCGTCGGAGCGACCGCCGCAAAATAGGATGCCTCGGTCGCCGCTCCGAAGGGGCGGACGTCGCCGCCACTGGCGTCGCGGAGCGTTCGCACCAGCCTCGAATCGGCGGGCGTGTCGAAAGCTTCGAGAAACGGCGTTTCGCGTTCGGCGAGCGAGACGTCCACCTCGACGGACCCCGATACGGCGTCCCGGAGATGTGATTCGAGGGAGCGTCGGAACTCCTCTGCACCCTCCGGCGGGACGCTACGCCGGTCGATGACGAACGAACAGTTCGCGGGGATTTGGTTCGTCGCCGTCCCCCCGCTGACCGTCGTCGGCGTGAGCGTCGGCGCGCCGAGTTCGGGGTGTTCCCGGTCGGAATCGAACGTGGAGAGCGCCGTCAACACGGGGGTCAACCCGCGTATCGCGTTGACACCCGCTTCGGGATGAGCGGCATGTGCGTTCTCCCCGCGGATCGTCACCGTTCCCTGAAATCGGCCACGTGCGGCGTTACACACGTCGAGACCGGTGGGTTCACCGACGATGACGCCGTCGGGGGGCGTCTCGCCCTCATCACTTCCACCGTTCGAGGAGAGAAAATCGAGCGCGGCCGCGCCCGTCGAGTCCGTCTCCTCGTCGGGCGTCACGGCGAGCGTCACCCGGCCTCGGTTCGGTTCGACCGCGAGAAAGGCGTCGAGGAGCGCCGCAAGCGGCCCTTTCGCGTCACAAGAGCCGCGGCCACGGATCCAGCCTCCGTCGCGTGCAAACGGAACGTGCGGCGGGACGGTGTCGATATGGGTGTTCAGGACGATGTGCGGGCCGTCTTCGTCGCCGATACGTTCTGCAAGGACGTTTCCCGCGTCGTCAACGGTCGCCTCGACGCCTTCGGATTCGAGGGTTTCGGCGAGAAGGGTTCGCATCTCGTCAACCGACTCGTGCGAAGGCGTTTGGACGGCCGTTTCGAGGAACGAAACCGGGTCGAAATCGACCACGGTATCAGGCCTCTAAATCGAATCGACCGGCGTTCGAGACGCGAAGGTCGCCCCCGAACTCGCGTTCGACGGGGCCGGTGAGCGTCGCGTTTCGGTCGCTGACAGTGACTTCGAGTTCACCACCGGGTGGCGACACCGACACCCCTTCGCCGTCGACGAGTCCGAGTCGACGTGCGGCGGCGGCGATAGCGACCGCGCCGGTTCCACACGAGCGGGTTTCGCCCTCGACACCGCGCTCGAACGTGCGCTGATCGAACCCGTCGTCGCGCGGCGAGGCGAAGGTGACGTTCGCACCCTGCGGGAAGACGTCCGCATGGCGAATCGGCGGCGCGTCCCGTTCGAGATTCACCGCGTCCACGTCGTCCACGAACGCGACGGCGTGCGGAACGCCCGTGTTCACCGCCGTTACGTCGTAGTCACCGACTCGCGATTCGACGAGCGGCTCATCGCCCGCGAGCGGAACGGCCTCGGGAGCGAACGCGGGCGCGCCCATCTCGATGGTCGCACCGCCGTCGTGTATCGTCGCGTGGCGGGTTCCGGCGAGCGTGTCGATCATCACTTCGTCCGCGTTCGCCCGCTCGGCGGCCCAAACGGCGGCACAGCGTGCGCCGTTTCCGCACATCTCCGCCGTGCTTCCGTCGGGTTGAACGAGGGTCATGATGATCCGCGGCGGTCGGAAATCGGGTTCGAGCGCCAGAAAGAGGACGCCGTCCGCGCCGATTCCGTCCGCTCTGTCACAGACCCCTCGTGCGAACCGCGCTCGGTGGGGAACACACGCGTCCGCGTCCACGATGACGAAATCGTTCCCGGTGCCGTGGTACTTCTCGAACGAGAGGTTCATTCCCACGGCACCTCCTCGGTCGCGGTGACGTCGGCGAGCGTTTCGCGTCGATGGGCGAAGCCGGTTCGGTCGCCGTCCACCGCCACGACCGCCGGACGCGGCCGCGAGTTGTACTGACTCGCCATCTCGTAGCCGTATGCCCCCGCGTTGCCAATGGCGAGGAGGTCGCCACGGGTCGGAGCAGCGAGCACGTGGGTCCCGAAGGTGTCCGAACTCTCGCAGATGGGTCCGGCGACGGTCGCTTCGACGGTGGAACCGTCCCCGTCGCCGGCGACGGTCCTGATGTGGTGATGGGAGTCGTAGAGCGCGGGTCGAGCGAGCGTCGTCATCCCGGCATCGATTCCGACGAGAACCGTCTCCGGGGTGTTCTTCACCGTGTTCACGCGGGTCAGAAGGACCCCGGCATCCGCGACGAGATAGCGGCCCGGTTCCACGACGAGCGTGGCCTCGATGTCGCCGAGCGCGTTCCGGGTTGCATCCGCGACCGATTCGAGGTCGAGCGGCGGGTCGTCGGGGTGATATGGGACGCCGAATCCGCCGCCAACGTCCACGAATTCGAGGTCGAGATCGATGGTCCGGGCCAGTTCGCCCATGCGCGAGACGAGTTCGCGGTGGTTCCCGAGGTCATCACCTGAGATGCCGCTGCCCGCGTGGGCGTGGATTCCAACGACGTCGAACTCGTCCGCGGCTGATTCGAGCAGCGATGCGGCCCGGTCGTAAGGGACGCCGAACTTCGCGTCCGCGCCGGTTTGCACCTTCTCGTGGTGGCCCGCGCCCACGCCGGGGTTGACGCGGAGACAGAGCCGTCCGTCGTAGCCGCGCTCGGCCAACCGGTCGATGGTGTCCGCGGCACCGACCGTGACCGTCAGTTCCGGGTGGTCAGCGGCGAGTTCGACGACCCGATCGAGGTCGATACCGGGCGGGTTGACGGCGGTGTAGTGGACACGTTCGCCCTCGAATCCGGCGGCGAAAGCCCGCTCCGTCTCGCCAGCGGACGCGCATTCGATGCTCGCACCCTCGGCTTCGAGGGTTTCGAGGACCGCCCGCGACGTGTTCGCCTTCGCGGCGAAGTGCACGTCCGCGTCCGGGAACGCGGCGGCGAGTCGGGCGTAGTTCTCCCGAACTCGTTCGAGGTCGACGACGTACAGCGGCGTATCGTAGTCGTCGGCGAGTTCGGCGAGTCGTGCGTCCGACCAGTCCGACAGCCGTCGTACCGGCGGATTGTCGTCCGAAACGGTCGCGCTCATCGCAACGCCTCCTCGCGTTCGACCTGTTCGAGCGTGTCGTCTTCCACGTCGAGGGCGACGACGGCGGGCTTGTACGCACCGCCGTCGAACAGGTCATGGTCCCCGAGGCTCGACTCCACGAACCGGGTGAACGCGCGGCGATTCGGCGGTAGGTGGCCGTACAGTATCTCCTCGTCCACGAGGTCGTAGACCGGGATTCGAGGCGTGAGGAGTGTGTTCTCGGCGACGATGCTCCCTTCGCCGACGACGAAACCGGACGTGACGCGACAGCCAGCGCCGAGGCTCACGTCGTCCTCGACGACGACGGGCGTTCCCTCGACGGGTTCGAGGACGCCGCCGATGAGCACGTTCGCGCCGATTTTGACGTTCGCACCGATTTGCGCACACGAGCCGACGGTATCACACGAGTCCACGAGCGTTCCGTCGCCGATGGAGACGCCGATGTTGACGAAACTCGGACTCATCAGGATACAGCTCGATCCGACGTGTGCGCCACGTCGAAGGACCGTTCCGTCGGGCGTGTTGCGGGTTCCCCTGCCGGGAAGGTCGTCCGTCCGGCGGAGCGGCAGCACGTCGTGGTAGGTGACGTCGCCGTACTCCCGACCCTCGATGTTCCGCAGGCCGAAGTTCAGTAAAATACCCTGCTTCACCCACTCGTTCGCTTCCCAACTCCCGTCGCGCTTTTCGGCGGCGCGAACCTCCCCCGCCTCCAACGCGTCGAGGAAGGTTTCGAGAAGTTCGTGTTCGTCCGGTCCGGCGCTGTCCGCATTTACCTCGCCGGAGTCGTATCGTTGCCACAGTTCCCGTACGTCGCTTCGTATGTCACTTTCACGTCTCATTCGCTGATCACCTCGCTGAACTCGTACCGTCCCGGTTGCCGTCCGGCCACCCATGCCGCCGCGTCGAGAGCACCGTCGGCGAACACCCCCCTGTCGGCCGCCCGATGGGAGAGTCGAAGGTCCTCGTGGTCGTTCGCCAGCAGGACCTCGTGTTCGCCCGCGATACCGCCCGCACGACGGGCGTGGACGCCGACTTCACCGGGTTGCCGCGGCGCGTCACCGTCGCGTCCGTGAACGCGCTCGCTCGGCCCGCCAGTCGCCGCGATTCGGTCGAGAATCGTCTTCGCGGTTCCGCTCGGTGCGTCTCGCTTGCCGTTGTGGTGCGTTTCCATCAGTTCCACGTCGTAGCCGGGAAGGTCGGAGACGGCCCCTTCGACGGCGCGGAGGAGCGCTTGGATTCCGCGGGAGAAGTTGCTCGCAACCAGGACGGGCACCCGTTCGCTCGCTTCGCGGAGGGCAGTCTCGTCGTCGTCCGTGAATCCGGTCGTGCCGACGACGCAAGCGACGCTTGCGTCCGCACACGCGGTGACGAACTCCCGACTCGCGTCGGGGGTCGAAAAGTCAACGAGGACGTCGGGTTCGTACTCGGAGAGGACGGTTTCGAGTTCGTCCATCGGTTCGAGCGGAACGCCGTCGATTTCACCCGACGGGTCGCGGCTGACGCCCGCGACGATGTTCACGTCGTCTCGTCCACCCGCCGCCGCAATGACGGCCCGACCCATCCGCCCCGTGACGCCGCCGACGAGGACCCGCGTCACGCGCCCCCCTCCAGTTCGTCGAGTACCGCCGCGAGTTCCTCTCGGTGCTCGTCGGAGAGTTCCGAAAGGGGCAGTCGGAGGCCGTCCGGTCCGTAGCCGCGGTGTTCCATCGCCGCCTTCACCGGAATCGGGTTCGTCTCCACGAACAGCGTGCGGAACAGCGGCCCGAGTTCGAACTGGAGTTCCTGTGCTCTGGCGAAGTCACCGGAAAGCGCCGAGTCGACCAGTTCGCAGGTCCGCTCCGGTTCGACGTTCGCAGAGACGCTGATGGTTCCCGCCGCGCCGATGGAGAGCATGGGGAGCGTCAGCGCGTCGTCGCCCGACAACACGGCGAACGCCTCGTCCTGGGTCCGTTCGATGATTTCGCTGATCTGTCCGAGGTCGCCGCTGGCGGCCTTGTATCCGAGAATGTTGTCGTGTTCGGCGAGGGAAACGGTCGTCTCCACGTCGACGTTGATTCCCGTTCGGGACGGGACGTTGTAGACGATTTGGGGGAGGTCGACGGCGTCGGCGATGGCGCGATAGTGTGCTTCCATCCCCGCCGGTTCCGGCTTGTTGTAGTACGGCGAGATGAGAAGGAGGGCGTCCGCGCCGGCGTCCGCGGACCGTCGCGCGAGGTCGAGGGCCTCGCGGGTCGCGTTGCTTCCCGCGCCTGCAATGACGGGGATATCGACGGCGTCCACGACGGTTTCGACGACTTCGACGTGTTCGTCGTGGCTCAGGGTCGCGCTCTCGCCGGTCGAACCGACGGGGACGAGGCCGTCGACCCCGGCGTGTTCGAGGCGTTGGGCGTCGCTACGGAGGAGTTCGTGATCTATGCTGTCGCCCGCAAAGGGCGTGGTCATCGCGGGGTAGACCCCGCGGAACGGTGTATCTGTGTCTGTCATCGGTTTGTGTCGGAAGTCGGTTATCGCACGCTGCAAAACGAGAATGGCTCGAAACGGGGGTGCCACGCCCGCCGCGAACCTCACGCCGCGCGTTTTGTCCGTTTTCCGACTGTGCTGTCGCTCGTTCGCCGATACGCGAACACGGCGCGCGCCACAGCACGAGGCATGTTCCATTGGCTGTTACGTGGTGACTTATGCCTTACGCCGACGGCAGAGTCTGTCGCCGGAGTTCTTGTCTCATCTGACTCGTCGCTCGAAACTGGTCGAAGTCGCGAGGAAATCGGTTGAAAGTGGTCGATTGATGAAAACCAAGCGACTGTACAGAAAATATTTACCGCTAAATGAAGGATATTCAGTATGAACTGGTCCCTCATCGCACGGTGTAGCCTCCGATACGCGCTCGTCTACGCGGGACTTACGGTAGGTGCCGTGTTCGCCCTCACCGATTCGGAACTCGCGTTCATCTACTTGCTCGGGTTCGGACTCATCGTGCTCCTGATCGCGGTCGGCGGAACCGGAGCGATTCGGGTCGGAACGACCACGGCGACCGCGGACTCGATGGGGTTACGGAGCACCATCGCGGACCCCGAAGACCTCCGAGTGACCCAGTTGCAGAGCGACGTCAAGGTGCTCTTTTACGGCGTCGGTCTCCTCATCTGCACCATCGCGGCGCTCGTACTGATCGGGTAGGAAGGGCCTGTGTGCTGTTGCCACGCAGGACGATCCGGCGGTCTTATCATACCTCCATACATATTTTCGGAAAATGCTCGTCCTCGGAGACGCCCACGCCGACGACCACGACAACCGGCGCGCACTCTTCGCGGCGTACCGCGAGGCGGACCCAGACGTGACTCTGCAGTTGGGAGACCTGATGTTCTACGACCTGCCCGCCCCGACGTGGTTTATCGGCGGGAACAACGAGAATTTCGACACCGTGGAGGCGCTGCGAAACGGACTGGTTTCGAACTCGCACGTCAGAAACGCACACCTGCTCGCGAGTACCGCCGTCGAACTCGACGGCCTTCGAATCGCCGGTCTGTCGGGGAACTTCGCGCCGACGCAGTACGACCGACCGCGCGCCAACCTCATCGGCGACCGTCGCCGTCACTTCACCCACGAGGACATCGAACGGGCGATGGAGCTCGGTTCCGTCGACGTGTTGCTGACTCATGAGGCGCCCCATGGCCTGCCCGTCGCCGAGGAGTACGATGTCGGCTGTTCGTACGTTGACGACCTGCTTTCCGCCCTCTCCCCCGATCTCTGTCTCATCGGCCACCACCACCAGCACGCGGAGACGACCATCGGCGACACGAAGGTCGTCAGCGTGGCACCGACGTGGGAACGGTATTACGTTCTCGACCCGGAAACGCTTGCCCTCACGTGGCACGAAACGCCCACGTCGTGACAGTATCGGACAGGCAACTTCTTTATGCCAGTAGTTATCACACTAATCTATGACGGAGATCCATCCGGGTCAGCGCGTCACGGTCTTAGCCGACGCGCAAAACCTCTATCATACTGCTCAAAGCGTCTATAGTCGGAATATTGACTACTCCTCTCTCCTCTCGAAGGCGACCCAAGACCGGGAGTTGACGCGTGCTATCGCCTACGTCATTCAAGCCGATAGTCCCGACGAGGACCGGTTTTTCGACGCGTTGACCGACATCGGGTTCGAGGCGAAAATAAAGGCCATCAAGACGTTTGGCGACGGGTCGAAGAAGGCCGATTGGGACGTCGGCATCTGTCTCGATGCGATCACGCTCGCGCCGAAAGTCGATACGGTCGTTCTCTGCACCGGCGACGGCGACTTCGCACAACTGGCGACGCATCTCCGTCACGAGGGGGTGCGCGTGGAAGTGATGGGGTTCCAAGAATCGACCGCCGAAGAACTCGTCACCGCCGCCGACAGTTTCATCGACCTCAGCGAACGAACCGAAACGTTCCTTCTCTAGACCGGACGGCCGCCTTCGGCCGTTCCGTACATCAGTGCGCCCGCCGCGAGGGCGATAGTGGCGATTCCGGCGAGAGCGTTCCCCACGAAGGTGCCGATCATCGAGATGACGCCGAAGATCATGACGCTCCCGACGATGAGAAGCGCGATCCCCAGCAGTTCTTTCGTGTTCATACGCCGTCTTCGGACTCCCTCCTAATAAATCGCTCTCAAATCGATAGCCAGTCCCATGGTAATGCGAGTCAATGTCATGCTAAAGCGAGGCGCGAAATCGGATGTCGAAGGCCTTTCACCCACCCGCGCCGAATCCGAGGCAATGACCGAAGACGAGGATTTGCCCGCGCTCCGTATCACCGCGGATTACCAGTTCGGCGCGGGCGCCGGTACCGCGCTGTTCCCGCCCGAGGAGGACCTCGAAGTTCGCCACTCGTCGTCCGGGCGACCACAACAGGTACACGCCGACGGACGACGACTCGTCACCTACGCCACCGACGGCCGGTTCACGCTCGGACTCGCGGGGGGGAGTCGTATCGCCGACGCCCTCGAATCGCCCGCTGGCCGCGTTATCGTCGGCGACGAGAGCGAACCGTTCGTCCGGGACGGCAAGAACGTCTTCGCCAAGTTCGTCGGCGACGTGGACCCCGACGTTCGCGCCGGTGACGAGGTGTTGGTGACCCATGAGAACGGCACCCTCCTCGCCGTCGGCCGCGCCGAACTCGACGCCGACGCCATGTTCGATTTCGACACCGGGATGGCCGTGAAGGTGCGTGACAGCGCGGGCGAGTGAGACGCAAGCGGGAAGGACCGACCGGATGCCGACGGTGAGTGAGCCAACCGTTTGCGTCACGTTTTTGCCTGTTCGCTCCGACGGTTCGGGTATGTTTGGAGGAGGCGGCGGTGGGCTCGACCCACGCAAGATGCAGCAGATGATGAAGCAGATGGGTATCGACGTGGACGACATCGACGCCGAGGAAGTCGTCATCCGCACGGCGGACGGCGACGAACTCGTCTTCAGCGACCCCGACGTGACCCGAATGGACGCGCGCGGCCAGCACACGTATCAGATCGTCGGCGACGCCGAAACGCGCGAAGCGTCCGGTTCGTCCGGATCGGCTGGCGCGGTCGAATCCGGATCGGCTGACGGTGCCGATGAGATTCCGGACTCCGACGTCGAAATCGTCGTCCAGCAGTCGGGCGCGACGGAAGACGAGGCCCGCGAGGCGCTGGAAGCGGAGAACGGCGACCTCGCAGCGGCGGTAAACCGACTGAAGTGACGGTTTTACTCGTTCACGGCGACCGCGAGTACCTCCGCGACCCCGGCGAGGAACTCCAGACCGATCTCGGCGTTCTCACCGTTCCCGAGGACGTCCAACCCGGCGACGTTCTCGCCACCCACTTGGACGAGGAGTTCACGGTGCGGCGGCTCCGCGGTCCCGACCTGTTCCACCATTTCGACCGAACCGGCGCGCCGATGCTCCCGCGGGATATCGGCCTCGTCGTCGGCGAAACCGGCGTCGCGGCGGGCGACAGGGTGTTAGATGCCGGAACGGGGACCGGCGTCCTCGCGGCGTATCTCGGCCGTATCGGCGCCGAAGTCGTCACCTACGAACGAAAGGAGGACTTCGCCGAGGTGGCCCGCGACAACATCGAGATGGCCGACGTGGCCGATTCGGTCGAGGTCCGAACGGGCGACATAACCGACGAACTCGACGACCTCGGCGAGTTCGACGTCCTCACCCTCGACACGCCGGACGCGGCGGACGTCGTCGCACACGCACAGGATTTACTCGCGAACGGCGGATCCCTCGGCGTCTACGCGCCGTTCGTCGAGAGCGCCCGCGACGTCGAAGCGGCCGCCCGCGAAGCGAATCTGGACGACGTTCGGACGATGGAGACCATCCAGCGCGAGATGGACTTCGACGAGCGCGGAACGCGCCCGTCCACGAGTCCCGTCGGCCACACCGGCTATCTCACCTTCGCGCGGAAGTCGTAGCGCGAAACGGCGATTTGCTATCGCTTCTTTCTTTCGACGCCCCGAAGAGCGTTCGCTGTTCGGGACTGCTCGTAACGGCCGGTGAAAAACGGTGGGCCGTCAGTGCCTACCGGTGTCGTACTTGTAGGTCGCCTCGTCGGGGTCGATGCCGAACTCCTCGGCCATCTCCTCGGCATCGTCCTCGTCCGATGGCTCGACGTCTTGCGGTCCCGCGTCCTTGAACCGCTCGCGGAGGCGGTCTGGCATCCGAAAGGAGGAGACGGAGAGGACCATCGGTATGGCGTCGGGTTCGATTTCTTCCCGTTTCGCTTCGAGTCGGTCGCGGAGTTTCGAGGGCAGTTCGTCCGTTTCGATGGGTTCGAACCCGAACTGGGCGAGGTAGTCGGGCACGCCGACGAGGGCGTACACCTCCTCGAAGTCGTCGTCGCTCGCCTTGTCGATGAGGCGTTCGACGACGTGCGCGCCGACGCCCTGCCCCCGCCACCGGTCGACGACGCCGATGCTCGTCAGTTCACAGATTTCGGGGGCGTCTTCGGGCTTGTGGATTCGAATCCGCCCGAATCCGGCTTTTTCGCCCGAGGTTTCGTCCACGACGACGACGTAATCCCGGGACCGAAAGGCGGTATCGTCGAGTCCCATCGCCTCGATACTGTCGAGCAACCAGACCTCCTCGCGGTTTTTGGCATCCCGGACGTACATGTCGCAGGATACGTTCGCTACCGACAAAAAGTCACCCGTGGTCCGAAGATTGATGCGGTTTGCTGGCGAATGACAATTATTCGATGAACTGGTCAAAACTCACCGACCGGTGGGATGTCGCTCTGGTCGTCGCGGTCGCCGCGGTACAACTGGTGTTCGTCGGGTACGGTTTGCTCGGCGGCGACGGCACCGCCGAATTCGGGGCTCATCTCGCGTTTGCGGCCCTTTGGGTGGTGTTCGGCGTAGTCGCGTTCCGTGAACACGGAACGACGAGATTGTCGCTTCTCACGGTTGCACTGCTTGTCGGCGGCGGGGCATTGGACGGATACGTGTTGCTCGCCACGAATCCGGTCGTTGGGGACGGAATCGCCGGAATATTCGAAGGCACCGGGATACTGCTGTACGCGGCCCAACTGCGAATTACGCACTCAGAGTCCTTCCAGCGAGCGTAGTTTCTGTTCGACGTCCGGCGGCGCGGCACTCGGCCCGTCGCGAACGCGATGGTCGGGGACCAAAACGGGGGCGGGGTTCGCGTCGAGCGCCGTCCGAACGAGTTCCAAGTCGGCCTCCTCGGAGTGGTCGATTCCGGAGCTCATCCGGGCGATGGTTTCGACGTTCACCTGCTCGCCGTAGGGGACGCTTCGGACGGATTCGAGCACGTTTCGTTGGTCCGTCGGGAGCGTGAGCGCGACCTGTACGTCCGAAAAGTCGTCCTCGACGCCCTCCAGATACGCCATGATTCGGTCGAGGACGGCGTGGTCCTCCAGTGCGTCGTCGTCCGCCTCGCGTGGAAACGTCACGCGCAACACGCGCCCGCTGGCGACGCCGATCTGCACGGCGCGCTCCAAGTACGGGGATTGCTGTGCGTAGATTCCGGCAGTCTCGTCCATAGCCACGGAAACGAACCTCATGACCTTCAAGATTCGTCCCGCGGACGCAAACCTTATGTACAAACTAGTCCGTTGATGTACTACAATGAACGTAGATGGTGCGCTCGCACCCGCGGTCGAGTCCATCCTCCGGGCCGCACGGGAACGAACGCCCGAGACGGCGGGGCGCGTGTCCGTGGACGCGCGCTCGTTTCCGGACGCGCTCGCGGACGCGGAGGAAAACGGACGGATGCCGCTGATCGCGGAAGTAAAACCGACCAGTCCGACGACGGACGGCGAACGAACCGACGACCCGGTCGAACTGGCCGAAACGATGGTCGAGAACGGGGCGACCGCACTCTCGGTCCTCACCGAACCCGAGCATTTCGGCGGCAGTCCGGAGAACCTCCGGCGGATCCGAGAGGCCGTCGACGTCCCGGTTCTCCGGAAGGACTTCATCGTCCGGGAGGAGCAACTGGACGTGGTCGCCGCCGACCTCGTGCTTCTCATCGTTCGCTTCGTGGACGACTTGGAGGGACTGCTGGCCGCCGCCCGCGACCGCGGTTTTCAGGTCCTCGTCGAGGTTCACGACGGGGACGAACTGAAGGACGCGCTCGATGCGGGCGCAACCATCATCGGCGTGAACAACCGCGACCTCGCGCGATTGGAGGTCGATTTGGGAACGTTCGAATCGGTCGCACCCGTGGTCCCCGCGGACACGACGCTCGTCGCGGAGAGCGGTATCGCGACGACGGCCGACGTCGAACGAATGCGCGACGCCGGGGCGGACGCGCTGCTGGTCGGAAGCGCAATCATGGACGGCGACGTCGGCGACAACATGCGGAGGTTGGTGAACGCATGAGCGGAACGGACGGAATAAACGAGACGAAGTTCGGCGAGTACGGCGGTCAGTACGTCCCCGAGGTGCTGATGCCCGCAATCGAGGAACTCCAGTCGGCCTACGAACGCTACGTCCTCGACAACGAGGACGGCTTCATGGACGAGTTCCGCCGTCACCTCCGCGATTTCGGCGGCCGACCGACGCCGCTCCAGCGCGCCGACGCGCTGAGCGAGCGGTACGACCGCGATATCTACCTGAAACGCGAGGACCTGCTCCACGGCGGCGCGCACAAACTGAACAACGCGCTCGGACAGGTGTTGCTGGCGAAGTACATGGGAAAGGATCGAATCGTCGCCGAGACCGGTGCCGGCCAGCACGGCACCGCGACCGCGATGGCCGCCTCGTACCTCGATATCGACTGCGAGGTGTTCATGGGCCGCACCGACATCAACCGCCAGCGCCCGAACGTGTTCCGAATGCGAACCCACGACGCCGAGGTGAACCCCGTCGACGTGGGGTCGGGAACGCTGAAGGAGGCCATCAACGAGACCATGCGCGACTGGGCGACGAACGTGGAGGACACCCACTACGTCATCGGAAGCGTCGTCGGGCCGCATCCGTTCCCGAAGATGGTCCGCGACTTTCAGTCGGTCATCAGCGAGGAAGCCCGTGAGCAGATTCGGGAGCAGGCCGGGCGACTCCCGGACAGCGTCGTCGCCTGCGCGGGCGGCGGGTCGAACACCATGGGCGCGTTCCACGAGTTCGTAGACGACACGGATGATTCGAGCGGGCACGGCCCGCGAGACGACGAAGGCGTTTCGCTGTTCGCCGTCGAAGCGGGAGGCTCCGGCCTGACCATCGACGAGGACGAGGGCGTCGCCCCGCACTCGGCCTCGCTGGGAACGGGCCGAGACGGCGTGCTTCACGGTGCGCGGACGAAGCTCCTTCAGAGCCGTGACGGCCAAATCCTCGAATCCCACAGCGTGAGCGCGGGACTCGACTACTCCGGCGTCGGTCCGGAACTGGCCCACCTCGTGGATACGGGGCGGGTGACGCCGGTCAGCGTCGGCGACGACGCGGCGCTCGAAGCCTTCCACCGGCTCTCGAAACTGGAGGGGATCATCCCCGCGCTGGAGTCGAGCCACGCGGTTGCGTTCCTAGAAGAGGCAGACGACCTCGGCGACCTCGTGATCGTCAACGTCTCCGGCCGGGGGGACAAGGACCTCGATACGGTCATCGAGGAGAGCGCGAAACGCGGTATCGACGCGGCACCCAGTATGGAGGTTTTTGAATGAGTAACTCGAAATCGGATCTCGAATCGGCCTTTTCCGACGGTCCTGCCCTGATTCCGTACGTCGTGGCCGGCGACCCGGGTATCGAAGAAACGAAGGAGTACGTCCGGGCGCTCGTTCGCGGCGGCGCGGACGTGGTGGAACTCGGCCTGCCGTTCTCGGAACCCATCGCGGACGGCCCGACGATTCAAAACGGCATCCAGCGCGCGCTTTCCGGCGGGATGACCCCGGACGACTACCTCGAACTCGTGTCGGATGTGGACGCGGACGTGCCTATCGTCTGCATGACCTACTACAACCTCATCTATCAGTATGGGGGCGAGGAGGGCGTCGAGGAGTTCGTCTCCGCCGCCGCGGACGCCGGTCTTTCGGGGCTCATCGTCCCCGACCTGCCGGTCGAGGAAAGCGGTCCGCTCCGCTTGGCGTGTGACGAGTACGGACTCGATCTCGTGTTCATCGTCGCGCCGACGACGACGGACGCGCGCAAACGGCGCATCTCCGAACAGGCGTCGGGATTCGTCTACGTGCAGGCCCGGATGGGAACGACGGGCGCACAGTCGGACGTGAGCGGCGATACCCACGACAGTCTGGAACGATTGGCCGGAAGCGACTTGCCCAAAGCCGTCGGCTTTGGTGTGAGCGAAGGCGAACACGCGAGGGAAATCGTCTCGGCGGGCGCGGACGGCGTCGTCGTCGGCAGCGCGCTCGTGGACATCGTCGCGTCCGGCGAGGACGTCGCGGAACGCCTCGAATCCAAAGCCGCGGAACTCAAATCCGGGGCATACGAAGGGGAACAAGAGATACCGGAACCGGAACGGACTTCAAACTAGCTTGCTACAGAGTCACATACAATGAACACAGGAATCACAGCGCGCCTCGACCGAATCGGGTCCGACGGGCGCTACATCATCGTCCCGATGGACCACGGCATTACATTGGGCGCGGTAAAAGGACTGAAGGACATCGAATCGACCATCGACGCGGTAACGCGGGGGGGTGCCGACGCCGTTCTCACGCAGAAGGGAATCGCACCGCGCGTGCATCCGAACAAGAACGACGCGGGATACATCGTCCACCTGAACGCCTCCACGACCATCGGCCCGGATTCCAACGACAAACGCATGACCGGGACGGTACAGGAGGCCATCGCGGCGGGTGCCGACGCCGTCTCGCTCCACCTCAACGTGGGCAGCACGTACGAACCGAAACAGATCACCGACCTCGCGGAGGTCTGTGACACTGCGAGCAAGTTCGGGGTTCCCGTCCTCGCCATGTCCTACGCCCGCGGACCGGGTATCGACGAGCACGACGCCGAAAGCCTCGGACACGCCGTTCGACTCGCCGAGGAACTCGGAGCGGACGTGGTGAAGACGGCCTACAGCGGCGACGCCGCGAGTTTCGAGCACGTCGTGGAGTCGACGCGACTCCCCGTCGTCATCGCGGGCGGCGCACCCGAGGGCGACAAGGCGACCCTCGATGCGGTTCGCGGCGCGATGGACGCGGGCGGCGCGGGCGTCTCCATCGGACGGTCCGTCTTCCAGCACGACGACCCGGAGGCAATCGCCAGAGCGGTTGCGGGCGTAGTCCACGACGACCTGTCCGCCGACGATGCGCTCGACCAGGCGGGGTTGTCGGTCGAAATATAGCCCGACTGTTTTGTTCAGCTACATAAAATTGTTTACTGAGGGGACGTATCTCTCGGATATGAATACCGTCGCCGAAACCAACCGATTCGCGTTCGGCATCGTCGTCGCGAGTCTCCTCCTGTTTCTCGCGTACGTCCTGCTCGGAACGCCAATCCTTGCCATCCCACCGATTCTCCTCCTGCTCGGGTGGTGTGTCGTCCGCTACGCCCCGGAGGATCAGCGCGTACGGTTCGCGTTCCTCGCGGCGATAAGCGTGGGTCTCGCAGGGGTAATCGTTCCCACGCTCGTCTTCGAATCCGACTGGACGCGATCGCTCGACAGCACCATCCTGTTGGTGGCGGCGCTCACCGGGTCGCTCGCCGTCCTCTGGACCAGCGTGGAGACGACGAACCGACTGACGCCGACGGCCTAACTCGTTATTCGCACCTTTCTTTGTTAGAGGAGACTCGGAAATTCCGCGAGCGACGAAAGCGTGTACGTCGGTTCGGGTGCGGAGTCGGTGACTCGCTCCTCGTTCGGCACCCAGACGGAATCGATGCCGAGGGCGTTCGCACCGGCGACGTCCGCTCGTAACGAGTCGCCGACATGAAGCGCATCATCGGGTGTCGCGCCGAGCTCGGTCAGCGCCTTCTCGAACGGTGCCGTGTCGGGTTTCGGCGGGACGCCGTTTCTCGGGTCCACGAAGACGAGCGTATCGAAGACGTCGGCGATACCCAACGCGTCGAGTTTGGTACTCTGTGTCGCCTCGTCCCCGTTCGTCACGAGCCCGAGTTTCTCCCCGCTCGCGGCCTCCAACGCCGCCTCGGCACCGGGGCGGAACGAAACCGCCGAGTGGTCGAGACACGCCTCGTACGCCGTGGCGAGGACCGAGGCGTGATGTTCCTCGACGCCCGCTTCCCGCGCTGCGGCGGCGAAACAGAACTCGTAGAACTCGTGTGACGTTTCCGCTATCGGAATCCCGTCCACCGCCGCGATGATGTCGTCCAGCGTGCAGTACTGCTCGACTGGAACCCGCTCGAACGCGTCCGCGATGAGAGCCTCCTCGTTCTGGTCGGAGACACAGAGCGTGGAGTCGAGGTCGAAGAGAACCGCATCGAAATCGGTCATTCGCTAGCGGTATTCGAGGGGGATCAAAAAAGGTACCGCGTTCGTCGACGCGAGGTACGCGAGCGGAATCCGCCGACGAGCGGGGTACTTCGTCGACGGGGAGTACAGAGAAGTTGCGGATTCCGCCACGTTCAAGCCGTGGGCCTACGAGCGATTCAGCATGACACGCTCCGTATGGTTGAAGGCCGACTCCTCGGTCGGCGACTGGGATACCCGACGCAAACGAATCACGGCCGGTTTGGAAGCCGGTGTGGACTGGATTTTGGTGGACGATGGCGACGTAGAGCGCGTCCGAGAACTCGGCGAGGTGAACGTCGCGGCGTTTCGCTCCGAGGGCGACGTCCACGTCTTCGACGCCGAAGAGAACGAGAGCGGACGTGCCGACGCCCGAATCGTCGGGAAGAACGGAGAAGGTGACGGGACGGTGGACCTCCCGTCCGATTTCTCCGGGTCCGCCGACCTCTCGACGCTCCGACGGGAGGACGAGGCCGAGGGTGCCTACGTTCGCATCCTCAGCGAGGAGTACGAAGCGTTCGCCGAGACGGCGGCGGACGACGCGGAGTACACCATCGTGGTCGGCGAGGACTGGACCATCATCCCGCTGGAAAACCTCATCGCACGGATCGGCGAGGAGACGGATCTCGTGGCGGGCGTGACGAACGCGGAGGAGGCACGAACCGCGTTCGAGACGCTGGAACTCGGCGCGGACGCCGTCCTGCTCGACAGCGACGATCCGGACGAAATCCGCTCCACCGTGGAGGTTCGTGACGCCACAGAACGCGAAACGCTGGACTTGGAGTGGGGCGAAGTCCTCACCATCGAACAGACCGGCAGCGCGGATCGCGTCTGTGTCGATACCGGGTCGCTGATGGAACACGACGAGGGCATGCTCGTCGGGTCGATGTCGCGCGGCCTCTTTTTCGTCCACGCGGAGACGGCGGAGTCCCCGTACGTCGCGTCACGACCCTTCCGGGTGAATGCGGGGGCGGTCCACGCCTACGTTCGCACACCCGACGGCGGGACGAAATACCTCGCGGAACTCCAGAGCGGCGACGAGGTACAGGTGGTCGATACCGACGGCAAGACGCGGGAAGCCATCGTCGGTCGGGTGAAAATAGAGAAACGGCCGATGTTCCGCCTCGAAGTCGAGACGGCCGACGGGGACCGCGTGGAGACGCTTTTGCAGAACGCCGAAACCATCAAAGTCGCCACGCCGGACGGACGAAAAGCGGTGACGGACATCGAAGTCGGCGACGAGGTGAAACTGTTCCTCGAAGGCGGTGCTCGGCACTTCGGCGAGAGCGTCGAAGAGAGTATTATTGAGCAGTAGCGTCCGTTTCGAGCGGCGACGTACACCACTGACAGAAGTCGAGGTCGTTGTCCACCTTTCTCCCGCAGTGTGGACAGCGTGTCGTCCCCTCGGCGGCGTCTTGGACGGCGCGATTGTTTCGAACCGCGGACCAGTAGGCGTCGAGGATGTTACACAGCGAGACGAACAGAACGGGGAGGGACTGTTCCCAGTGGAGGTTTTGGCTCGCCTGCACGTATCCGGACCATCCGCTGCTCTCGACCGCCTGAACGACTTCGGGCGGGATGAACAGGTAGGCGGTCAGGAACGCGAACCCGAACCAGAGAAACGCGCGAAGCCACTCCCGAAGGTAGAGATGGCCCGCTCCCGGGTAGATGAGCGCGCACAGGGCCGCGAACCACGGGCGTTTTTTCTTCCGTGTCACTAGTCGTTGATAGCTGGTGGAACGTGTTAAACCCTTCCGATACGGTGTTTTACCGGACGAACGACGTGAGCGAGCCGTAAATCGACGGCAAACGGTCGGTATCGAGAACGGTTCGGGATGAAAATCCGGAAACGACCGCTTCGAACGGATTCGATTTAACGGAGCACTCGCCCGGTCGCTTCGCCCAACTCGCGGAAACTGCGGGACACGGCGCTCAACCCGAACGCGTTCGCGAGGCCGAAGACGATGAAGAGGAGGCCGCCGAGTGCATAGCCCGGGGCCGAAGGACGAGCGAGGATATCCCACAGGAGAACCGTCGTACCCATCGCAGCGGTGGGAAGCGAAAGAGTACCCCGATAGCGGGTCGTGTATCGGCGCTCGGCGACAGCAGTGCCGACAGCAACGACGAGGAAGAGGGCACCAAGAACCGATGGTGGGACGAAGGTGGCAGCGCCGAGGAGGGTGCCGAGTCCGCAGACGGTCGTAACTGCGGCGCGGAGATGTGACCGGCGTCGGTCATCTGATTTGGATGGGACCATATGACAATATATTATCCATTGTGGCATGTATTTTCCGGTGCGACTGCTCTGGAATTGCGGTTATTCACCGCGAAGCTCGCCGATAAGTCGCGAGAGCGTGGCGACGTCGTACTGACCCGGAGCCGTCGCGTCGGCGGGGTCGAGGGGCGCGTAGCCGATTTTCGACCCGTACAGCGGAGCGACGGCGCGCGAGTGACGGCCGACTTCGCCCATGGCCATCGTCGCGACGGTTTTCCCGCGCTCCGTGAGGAGGTTCGTGACGCGGAACAGGTCGAGGACGTCGGATTCGGACTGGGCGGTGACGGCGAGTTTGCCTACGTCGGCGTGGTCCGTGCAGTTTTCGAGGAGTTCGCGCATCCGCTGCTGCGGTGGCGTCTCCTCGAAGTCGTGAACCGAAGCGACGACGAGCACGTCGTTCTCGCGGGCGTGCTCGGCGAGTTCCCCGCCGGGCGCGGTGAACAGCGTCTCCAATTCGAGATCGATTGCGCCCACCGCCGGATGGTCGACCGCTTCGCGGAGGGCGTCGAGTCGCTCGTCGCCGGTCGCTTCGCCACCTTCCCACTCGGCGCGGTTCGTGGCGAGAATGGGAAGTTCCCCGTCGTAGGAGGCGAGCGCCGAAAGCGGGTCGTCGGCGAGGTCCATGCGGAATTCGACGATATCGGCGTGTTCACGGGCGCGGGGTTCGTCGGTGAGGTCGGCCGTACTCACCGCGAGCGAAAAGGAATCGAAGTCCATACGCCGACTTCGACCCGGCGAATAAAAGGCTACTCGGAATGGGGCTCGTGAGTGACGAAAAAGTGCGCCCCGTCGCGCGTCACGTCCGTCACGTCGTAGAATAGTATATCGCGCTCTTGGGACGTCTTGACCGGGAAATCGTAGTTCGTGGCGTCGTATTTGAGGGCACCGTCGTACCCTTCGACGAACTCCCGGTGGTCATCCAGTCGCCGACCGACGACGGTTCGCGAGAGTTCCGGTGCGGCCTCGACGCGCTCCGCGAACAGTTCGGCGAAGTCGGCTTCCAGTTCGTAGCCCACGGAATCGCGACCGGCAATCATCGCGGCGAGCGACGTGGTTCCGGTACCCCAAAACGGGTCCAGAACAGTGTCACCGTGGACGGAAAACATCGAGATGAGGCGGTACGGCAGTTCAAGGGGAAACGCCGCCGAGCGCTCGCGGAGGTCGCCGTGGTCGAGGAGTTGTTCCTCGCCGCGAACGTTCGTCCAGAGGTCGGAGAACCACTGGTTTCGCTCCTCCCAGAAGTACGCCGACTCGTAGCGATGGTCGACACCGGGTTCGAACCCGCGAGTGTCGCCGTTTCGGAAGACGAGGAGGTACTCGTGTTCGAGGGCGGCGTAGGCGTTCGGCGGCAGCATTCCCGATCCCATGAACTTCGTCAGGCGATTCGAGGGCTTTCGCCAGAGGATGTCGGGAAGCGGATTCAGACCGCGGTCGCGGAGGTGACGGAGTACGCGGGCGTGGTTCGGAAACGATTGAAACGTACCGTCCACCTTGCGGGTCGCGTCGCCGACGTTTATCACCGCAATGCCGCCGGGTTTCAGGACGCGGACGAGTTCGGCCCACACGGCGTCGAGTTCGTCGTGCATCAACTCGAACGCCGTGTCGCCGTCGCCCGCCGCCAGCGCCGACCCGATTTCGGGGTTCGACTCGGCGAACAGGTCGTCCCACATCTCTATCATCGGATACGGGGGAGACGTGACGACGAGGTCTATCGAATCGTCGGGAAGCGAACTGTCGCGCGCGTCACCGACGTGAATCTCGTGCTCGGTTTCCATTGCGGTAGCTTTCTGAAGCTATCGGCGCAACATAAAAACCTCTTTTCAAACTCGTTTACAGCGCGACGGTTCCTTCCTCGGCTTCGAGGAGTTCGTGGTACCGATTGCGAATCGTGACCTCGCTGATGTCGGCCACGTCGCTGACTTCCGCCTGCGTCGTCTTCTCGTTGGTCAGGAGCGCGGCGGCGTAGACGGCGGCCGCGGCGAGTCCGACCGGCGACTTGCCGCTGTGGACGCCCTGTTCTTTCGCGTTTCGGAGGAGTTCGCGAGCGCGGTGTTCCGCCTCGTCGGAGAGTTCGAGGCCGGACGCGAAGCGCGGGACGTAGCTCTCGGGGTCGGCGGGTTTGACTTCGAGGCTGAGTTCGCGGACGACGTAGCGATAGGTGCGCGCGACTTCGCTTTTATCGACGCGGCTGACCTCGGTGATTTCGTCCAGACTGCGCGGGACGCCGGCCTGCCGCGCGGCAGCGTACACACAGGACGTCGAGACACCCTCGATGGAGCGCCCCGGCAGGAGGTCCTCGTTCAGCGCACGGCGGTAGATGACGCTGGCCATCTCCCGGACGTTGTCCGGCAGGCCGAGCGCGCTCGCCATGCGGTCAATTTCACCCAACGCCTGCTTGAGGTTGCGCTCCTTGCTGTCGCGGGTGCGGAAGCGCTCGTTCCACTTGCGGAGGCGCTGCATCTTCTCGCGCTGGCGACTGCCGAGCGAGTTGCCGTAGGCGTCCTTGTTCCGCCAGTCGATGTTGGTCGACAGACCCTTGTCGTGCATCGTGTTCGTCGTCGGGGCACCGACGCGGGACTTCTCGTTTTTCTCCTTCGCGTCGAACGCGCGCCACTCCGGACCGCGGTCCACGTTGTCCACCTCGACGACGAGGCCGCAGTCCTCACAGATGGTTTCGCCGTGGCCGGAGTCGGCGATGAGCTTACCGCTGCATTCGGGGCAGGTTTGACCCTTCTGTCCGCTTTTCTCTACTTCCTTCTCTTCGCTTCTCGTTCGGATAGTCGTGTTTTGCATGTGCAATACCTCCTCTGGGGGAGAGCGCGTCGGCTACCGGGCAGGTGAATCCTGAAAAACCCGGGTGCCGCTAGTCTTAACACGTCGTTAGGACGAAAGGTACTTAAACAATTCGTTTTTGAGACGCAATGAGTTCGTGAAACACTCACACACGGCGTGAAATAGCCGTCCAGCGTCAACCGATCGAAATATTTAAGAGTGGATTTCGACACGGTAACGAAACGTTAACCGGGTTCGGATCGAACCGCGACCAATGGCAACGAACCGGGTCGTCTCCCTCGCACCCAGCGCGACCGAAATCTGCCGTGAACTCGATGCTATCGACCGACTCGTCGGCGTCACCCATCATTGCCCGCTCGACGTTCCCGCGGTCGGCGGCTGGCTGAACCCGGATTTCGACGCGGTCGAGGAGTGCGACCCGGACCTCGTTCTCACGACCGACTCGTTGCAGGCGGACCTGCGCGACGAACTCCGTGACCGCGGCAATCGCGTCGTCCACGTCGAACCGGAAACGCTCCCGGAGGTCGTCGAATCGTTCGCCGCGGTCGGACGCGCGGTCGGAAAGGCGGACGACGGGGACGAACTCGCGTCACGCGCTCGAAGCCGAATCGAGCGCGTTCGACGACGTGTCGAGGGACGACCCGAACCGGTCGTCTACTGCGAGGAGTGGTCCTCCCCGCCGACGGCCGCCGGAAACTGGGTCCCCGACGCGGTTCGCGCCGCGGGTGGCGAGTACCCGTTCCTCCCGGCGGGCGAACGGTCCCGCGAAGTAGCGGCGGAAACCGTCGAGGAGGCCGAACCGGAACACGTCTTTCTACACGTCTGCGGCCGGGGCGAGCGAAGCGACCCCGACGCCGTCCTCCGTCGCGACTGGGACGTTCCCGCCATCGAAACCGGTTCCGTTCACGTCCTCGACGACTCCTTGCTGAACCAGCCGAGTCCGCGACTCCTTGACGGCATCGAGGCGATGGCGCGTACGCTCCATCCGGACGCGTTCGAGTAGCAACCCCCAAGTCGGAACGGAAGAGAGGGCCACCATGCACGTGGGCGTTGGCAGCGGAAATCCGGTGAAGGTAGCCGCGGTGAGGTCCGCCCTCGACGGGCGGTTCGATGCGCGAGTCGAGTCCGTGGACGTCGAATCGGGCGTCGCGGAACAGCCGTTCGGTGAACCGGAGACGATAGCGGGCGCGGAAAACCGCGCTCGACGCGTCGTGGAGTCGGGGAACGGCTACGAACTCGGCGTCGGACTGGAAGGCGGCGTCGCCGAAGTGCCCGGAACCGACGGGCTCTATCTAATCATGTGGGCGGCCGTGACCGATGGCGAGACGACCGGCCGCGGTGCGGGACCGCGGCTCCGTCTCCCCGAATCCGTCACCCGCAGAATCTGGGACGGCGAGGAGCTAGGGCCGGTGATGGACGACGTTCTCGGGGAGGACGACGTGGCCAAAAAGCAGGGCGCGGCGGGCGCGCTCACGGACGGAGTCATCGACCGACAGGAAGCGTTGGAAAGTGCAGTCGCCGGGGCGCTCGCCCCGTTCGTCACCGATTTTTACTAGTCTAGTCGTCGAGCGAGGCGGGTTCCTCGACGGACACGTCGCGTCCCTCCTCGACCGCTTGGGTAAGCGAGACGTTGAGCGAGAACATCGAACCGACGCCGCCGACGAGCGTGACGATGTTCTTCACCGCGTGGTCGAGGATGGCGGCTCCGAGAGCCACTTCCCACGAAATCGGCGTCAGTCCCGCGACGAAGACCGTGAACGCGGCCTCGTACAGTCCGACACCACCGGGCGAGAGCGGGAGAACCTTGGCGAGGTTCCCGACGCTCACCGCGAAGAAGCCGATGGCGACCAGCGTGATCGGGTCGAGCGACACCGACGGGAACGCCACCAGGACGAGGATGGCCGTCAGCACGTCGAGCGACCAGATGGCGAGGCTGCTCGCGCCGACGCGGGCGAAGGCCGCCCGGTCGCTCGCCACCGTCTGGACGTCACCGGTGAACCGCTCCACGATACCCGCGACGTGGTTCGCGTACGAATCCGAACTGATCTTCGTCATGAGCGAGCGGACGAGGTTGCTGTCGGAGCGTGCGCTGGCGACGATGACGCCGACCGCTGCGATGGCAGCGACACCGACGCCTGCCGCGACGTAGACCGCGGTTCGTGCGGCCTCGGCGTGTTTTGCGCCCGTAACGGCCTGTACGATGTCCGCCGCCTGTCCCGTCACGGTCAACCCGATGAGGACGACACCCGCGAGGACGGTTATCGTGAGCAGATCGAAGACGCGCTCGACCGCGAGCGACGCGAATCCGGACGGGTACGGGATGTTGCGTCGAGCCTTCATCACGTAGGCACGTACACCGTCGCCGAGTCGTGCGGGGAACACGAGGTTCCCAGTCTGGCTGATGAATATCGCGCCCGTGAGGAACCCGACGCTCTCCGTGAAGCCGAGTTCTTCGAGGATGTTCTTGTAACGGGCACCGCGAAGCGGCCACGAGAAGACGTAAATCACGGCCGCGATACCGACGAGCGCGAGGTTCGCGCTCTCCATCTGATTGAGAACCTTCCCGAGCGGGAGGTACTTGCCCATCAACGCGACGGCGATGATGGTCAGTAGGACACCGACGGAGATGGACACGCCGCGGGTGATACGTGGTTCGACGGTGAACTCCCACCAACAGCGACCGATTTGGCTCCCCATCCCGAACACGTCCCGAACGAGGTCCACCTTCGTGTCCCCCTTCGGCGTCCAGTCCACGGAGAACTCCTTGATTTTGTACCCCTTGCGCTGTGCGCGGACGAGGACTTCTGTGTCCCAGAACCAGTGGTTGTCCTCGACGCCTTCGAGCACGTCGAACAGGGCGGTTCGGTCGAACGCCTTGAACCCACACTGGTGGTCCCGCAGGTCGGACTGAAGGAACAGTCGTGTCAACCCGTTGAACCCGCGACTAGCAACGTCACGTTTCGCCGGTCGGTCGGCGACGTTTTCCGGCATCCAACGCGAACCGGTGGCGAAGTCGTAGTCGCCGGAGCGAACGCTCTCGACCAACTCCTCCAGATGGTTCATGTCCGTCGCCAAGTCCGTATCGAAGTAGACCAGCGTCTCCCCGTTCGCGGACTCGAACGCCCGATTCAATGCACCCCCCCGCCCCAATCGTTCATCGCTGTGAAAGTGACGGACGCGACTGTCCCGCTCCGCCATTTGGTCTGCGATTTCCGGCGTTCGGTCGTCACAGCCGTCTTCGGCAACGATAACTTCGAAACTATCCGGAGGGAGGAACGATTCCAATGTGTCGAGAGTCGTCTCGACGGTGTTCTCGATTGTCGCCTCCTCATTGTACGACGGGAGGACGACACTCACCTCTACAGGACCACCGCTCATTATGAAACTGTCTCACCCTCGCACCGTAAGTAGCTTCTGGGCCACGTCTGTCACGATTTGACGGACACGTCTTCGTACAACCCGGCGTTAACCAACCGTACCAACCACCCCCATGGGAGGTATTATTTTCACACAATCAGCGGGAGAAAACACACGACGGAGCGATGTTAACCGCTCGTACCAAACCCACTAAGGTCGTATCCTCCCACTGTAGAGGTATGAGCACCACCACTGCTGGCACGACTACGCTTACTGACAAACAACAGCGTATCCTCCGCTACCTTCGTGAAAACGGGGCGACAAAAACCTACTTCAAATCCCGACTCATCGGCGACGAACTCGGCCTCACCGCGAAGGAAGTCGGTACGAACATGACCGCCATCGCGGACGGGAACTTCGATGTCGAAGTCGAAAAGTGGGGATACTCCTCCTCCACGACGTGGAAAGTCAGCGCATAGGAACGGTGCGTCGTTCCAGTCGGGGGCGTCGGTTCGGCTACTGTCGTCTATTTTCACCCTTCGGAAACGAATCTGATTCAAACAGACATGTCGAGAACGGGGGAAGGAAACGACCGATTTCAGGGGTCGAACGATATCAGATTCGCGGCCTCGGCCGCGAACTCCTCGGCGTTCGCGTCGAACGAGTCGGCGTACCGAACCAATAAAGTGATGAGCGTTTCAGGGTGGCGGACGGCGTAGCCGTCTTCACGCGAGAGGAGCCCCTTTTCGTCCAAGTCGGCGGCGTACTTGCTCACCGTGGGTCGGGAAACGTCGAGTGCGGTCGCGAGGTCGCCGCCGGTCGCGTCGGGGTTGCGAAGCAGTTCTATCATCATTCCCCGCGGCGTGTCGCGTCGGAGGTAGCTCAAGGCCACCTGTTCGAAGGCGGAGAACTGTCCCGAAGGGAAGAACCGCCGGTAGTCGCCGTCCCGGTGGCTCTCGACCACGCCGAGTTCGACGAGTTGTCGCAAGTGGTGTTGGGTCTCGCCGGTTCCGAGTTGGAGGTCGTCCCGTACCTTCGAAAAGTGAGCGCCCGGTGTCGTCGTGACGTAGCCCGCGATCGCATCGCGGGCCTCGCTCCGCTCGCCGCTGCGGTCCCCGTCGGCGAGCTTCGTCAATGGCGTCGCTGCTCCCAAAACCGCGAAGCGGCGGAGCGTTGCGCGCTTATTTTCATCGACGTTACCGGGCTGAACCATCTACACACCGTACAACTGGGGAACGTAAAACAGCTTCGCTTGGTAGACAGTTACAATCGAGTGATACCGAGAGGGGAGAGCGGTACAATAGGTCTCGAAGTATCAGTAAACAACTCATCCCCGGGGTTTCGGGAGTTTCCTCTGGGTTCGAAAAACAACCGCGAAACGCCGCGACCGATTACGACGAAAAACGGTACGACTCTCCGTCAATCCGGCCGGAAAAGCAGGGGAGGGCAGCTATTCGACTTCCGTTTCCAGTTCGTTCTCCGACTCCGGCGATTCGCCTTGCGCGGACTCCATCTCGGCGTCCATCTCCTCGATGACTTCGTCCGCGCTCTTGATGTTCGCCTTGTCCTCGCCCTCCTTGATGGCCTGTGCTTCCTTTTCCATCGCTTCGACGTCCATCTCCGCTTCCTCGTCTATCTGACCGAGGATTTCGTCGATGTCGTCGAGTCCGAGGAGTTCGCGGGTCTCGGAATCGAAGTCGAGGCTCTCCAAGTCCTGCTTGCCGTCGATGGCGACGTCGCTGCCGGTGAGGTGTTTGCCGTAGCGGCCGACGAGCGAGGAGAGTTCCTGCGGCAGGACGAACGTCGTGGACTCGCCCTCACCGATGGCTTGGAGCGTCTCCATGCCCTTCTCGATGACGGCGCGTTCGCCCATCGACTCGGCGGACTTCGCGCGCAGCACGGTCGACACCGCATCACCCTGCGCTTCGAGAATCTGGCTCTGCTTTTCACCTTGCGCGCGGATGATGTTCGACTGCTTGTCACCCTCCGCCTTCTCGATTGCACTGCGGCGTTCACCTTGTGCTTCGAGAATCATGGCACGGCGTTTCCGCTCGGCGCTCGTCTGTTGCTCCATCGCCTGCTGGACGTCCTTGGACGGGTTGACCTCGCGGACCTCGACGCTCTCGACGCGAATACCCCACTCGTCCGTGGGTTCGTCGAGTTCGCGGCGGATCTTCGCGTTGATCTCCTGCCGCTTGTTGAGCGTGTCGTCGAGTTCCATGTCACCGAGGACGGCACGAAGCGTCGTCTGCGCGAGGTTCGAGACGGCGCGTTTGTAATCCTCGACTTCGAGGAACGCCTTCTTCGCGTCCATCACCTTGATGTAGACGACGGCGTCGGCGGTCACGGGCGAGTTGTCGCGCGTGATGGCTTCCTGTCGCGGTACGTCGAGCGTCTGAGTCCGCATGTCGAAGCGGTACGTCTTGCTGACGAACGGCGGCACGAAGTTGATACCCGGTTCGAGGAGTTTTCGGTACTCGCCGAACACGGTCAGCGCGCGCTTTTCGGTCGCCTGCACGATCTCCACCGCCTGCCAGATGACCACGACAGCCAGCATCAGCAACACCAGTGCGACTATCATGAACCCATCCGTGGCGGGTACGCTTTGTAGGGGGATTCCAGGCAGCATTACGTCCGGATGTTGGGATAGATACTTGTTAAGTATTCTGCTACTTTATCCCGTATCGTTTGACATGAGCGTCGGAGGACGGAAGAAAAAGGATCGTTACAACTCTTCGGTTTCGCGTTCCGCGTTCGTCCGGTCCGCATTCGTCCCTTCCGTGTCCGCTCGTTCACGCGCGAGCTCGCGGTCGATGGCGTCCTCGATGAAGTCGATCGGTTCGACGGTGACGACGTTGCCGCCGCCGGGGTCGATGACCATCACTTCCGTTCCCTCCGGGATTTCGCCGTCCATCGACCGGGCGGCGAAGTAGGGACTGAATCCGCCACCGTCTAATTTCACCTGCCCGCCGGAACGCGTCACCCGTTCGGTGACGTGGCCCGTCGTCCCCTTCAGCGAGTCGGAGTCCTTCGTTCGCCCGGAGCCTTTGCCACCGTAGATGTCCAAGTGACGGTAGCCGTAGAACGCCAACCCGCCGAACGCGAGGACGAGGAAGGCGAGGACGAACGGTTGTGCGAGCGGCGGAAAGACGAGCGCGAGCAAGCCCGTGAGAAGGAGGGCAATGCCCAAGACGATGAAGTGTGCGCCCGGGATGAGCGCCTCCGCGAAGGCGAGTGCCGCACCCGCGAGGACGAGCAGGAGCGCGAGCGAATCGAAGGGCGAAGCCATGGGTGGGCCTTGGTGTCGAGCGATTAAGGGTTTGTGGGTCAGGCGACTCCGGTGACGTGGAGGAACATGTACACGACGGTGAGGGCGCCGAGCAGGACGAACAGGACGTTTTCGGCCGAGGGCGACCCCGGTTCGAGGGGTTCCTCCTCGGCGAAGATGTCGGGTGATGCGTCGTCCGCGTCCTCTCCAACGTCATCCACGTCGTACTTCCAGTCGGACATACGAGAGGGTAGGCGACCTGCGACCAAAAGGCTGGCTACGGCCGCTCGTGCGAGCGAACGTCACCCTCGTAGACGACGCCGCGTTCCGCGTCGAGGGTGATTTCGTCGCCGTCGCTGACCGACGGCCCGAGCGGTGCGCCGCTTACCATCGGAATTTCGAGTTCGCGCGCGATGAGCGCCGGATACCCGGTCATGCCGGGACGCGAATCGACGATACCGGCGAGACGGGAGGTTTCGCCCGTGAACTCCCCGTCGAAGTCGGGTTCGAGGACGAGAATCGCGCCCGTCGGAACCTCCGAGAGGTCGCCCGTCGAGGAGCGTGCCACCGGTCCGACGGTTTGGCCGCGAACCACGCCGCGTCCGGTCGCGATGGTTTCCGCGGCGACGTGAACCTTCAGCATGTTCGCCGTGTCCGACCCGTCGAGTTCGCTCATCATGCCCGAGAGGACGACGACGGTATCGCCGCTCTCCGCGACGCCGGCGTCGAGTGCGGCCTGCACGCCGTCCTCCACGATGGTTTCGACGCTGTGGCCGAGGTCGGTGAACTGGGAGTTGACACCCCACGAGAGGGCGAGTTTGCGTCGGACTCGGTCGTTCGGCGTCGTCGCCACGACAGGGACGCCCGGGCGGAACTTCGCCACCTTCAGCGCGGTGTATCCGGATTCGCTGGCCGCGACCACCGCGCTCGCGCCGATGTCGCGGGCGAGATACCGGGCCGAGCGCGCGATGGCGTCGGTTCGCGTGTCGTCGCTCGTCGGAACGCGCTGTTCGAGCGTCTCGGCGTACTCCTTGCTCTCCTCGACTTCGCGGACGATTCGGTCCATCGTCTCCACGACGCGAACCGGATGCTCGCCGATGGCCGTCTCGCCCGAGAGCATCACGGCGTCCGTCCCGTCGAGGACGGCGTTCGCCACGTCCGACGCTTCGGCCCGTGTCGGCCTGCGGGAGTGAACCATCGAATCCAGCATCTCCGTCGCGGTGATGACCGGAACCCCGGCTTGCTGGCACGTCCGGATGATTCGTTTCTGAATCATCGGCACGTCCTCCATCGGACATTCGACGCCGAGGTCGCCGCGCGCAACCATCACGCCGTAGGCCGCGTCGACGATTTCGTCCAAGTTATCGACCGCACCGCGGCGCTCGATTTTGGCGATGATGGGGATGTCGGCCCCGAACTCCTCCAGCACCTTGCTGACCTCGTACACGTCGTCCGCGTCGCGGACGAAACTCGCGGCGACGAAGTCCGCCCCTTTTTCCGCCGCGAGACGGAGGTCCTGTCGGTCCTTCTCGGTGACGACGTTGAGACCGAGTTCGACGCCGGGAACGTTGACGCCCTTGCGACTGCTCAACTCGCCGCCGCTCACGACATGTGCGACGACGGCATCGTCCTCGACCGCTTCGACTTCGGTCTCGATTCTGCCGTCGTCCAAAAGGACGGCGTCACCGGGTTCGGCGTTCGAGATGGACACCGAGAGGCCGACTTCCTCGGGTGTTGCGTCGTCACCCTCCACGAATCGGACGGTCGAACCGGTTTCCAGCGTGATGGGTTCGTCCACTTCGGCGGTTCGGATTTCCGGCCCTTGCATGTCGAGCATGGCCGAAAGCGGGTTTTCGGTCGCCTCGTCGACGCGGCGAATCGTGTCGATGAGTTCGGCCCGGTCCTCGCGCGAACCGTGGCTCGCGTTCACCCGAGCGACGGTCATTCCGGCGTTTGCGAGTTCCCGAACCGTACTCCGGGAATCGGACGCGGGTCCGAGGGTACAGACGATTTTCGCGTTTCTCATGGGCGGCAATTGGTGCGTGCCACCAAAAAAACCCTACAGTTAACTCGCGGGCGAGTTTAGATGACCGAATTCCGGCCACAACGGATATTTGTACACCTTTCGAAATGGGAAAATATGTCGAAGTACGCATCGCTCGTCACCGTCGAACGGGACTACCAAAACGTACAGGAACTCGCGTCGATTTGGGGGGACGTTCGAAACGAACTCGAAACGCACGACGCGGCGCTCGAATCGACGTACGCCATCCTCGGCGAGTACGACTTCCTCCTCGTCATTGACGCGGAAGACCGCGATGCGGCGTACCGCGCGTCGCTCTGCATCGAACGCTACGGCCTCGACATGCAGACGATGGAAATCATCCCGATGGAGGATTTCGCGGGATTGGTCGAAGACCTCTAAGTTCGGTTACTTGACCTTCGTTCCGGGTTCGGCGTCGGCGTGCGTCGTCAACAGGTCGGCTTCCTCGCCAGCCGCCAGTACCATGCCGTTGCTCTCGACGCCGAACAGTTCGGCCTTTTCGAGGTTGGCGACGACGACGATTTTCGTCCCCGGCAACTCCTCGACGTCGTGGAGTTGTTTGAGGCCGGCGACGATTTGGCGCGTCTCGCTCCCGATATCGACTTCGAGTCGGAGGAGCGCGTCGGCACCCTCGATCGGTTCCGCCGACTCGATGCGGCCGACGCGGAGGTCGAGGTCCTGAAATTCGTCGAAGCTGATGCGGTCGTTCGAGATGGGTTCTTCGTCGCTCACGGATTCGTCCTCGGGTTCGTCGTCGTCCGACGTAGCCGCTTCGATACGTTCTTCGAGCGTTACGTTCAGTTCCTCGACCCGTTCGTCCTCGATTTTGGCGAACAACTCATCCGGTTCGCCGAAGTCACCGCGCGGTGCTTCGAGCGCGTCCGCGACGACGGCGTCGTGAACCGAACCGTCCTCGCCGAGTTGCGTCCAGAGGGATTCGGCCTTGCTGGGCAGGAGCGGTTCGAACAACACGGCGAGCGCCTTCGACAACTGCACGCAGTCGTAGATGACCTGTTCCGCCCGCTCCGGGTCCCCGTCGGTCAGCTTCCACGGTTCGTTGCGCTGGATGTACTCGTTTCCGAACGCGGCGAGCGCCGTCGCGGCGTCGCCGAGGTCCTTGAGCGAGTAGTCGTTGACGGCCGCTTCGAACTCCTCGATGGTCTCCTCGATTCGCTCGTGCACCTCGTCGCTCGTCTCGGCGTCCGGCGCGCCGTCGTAGTTCCGCGACGCGAACAGCAGGCTCCGGTAGACGAAGTTGCCCACCGTGCCGACGAGTTCGCCGTTGACGCGCTCCTGGAATCGGTCCCACGAGAAGTCCACGTCCTGCTGGAACCCGCCGTTGGTGGCGAGGTAGTAGCGCAGGAGGTCCGGGTCGAATCCCTCGTCCAGATAGTCGTCGGCCCAGACGGCGCGATTGCGACTGGTCGAGAAGCCCTTGCCGTTCAGGTTGACGAACCCGCTCGCCATGACGGCGCGCGGTTCGTTGTACTCTGCCACGTGGAGCATCGCGGGCCAGAAGACAGTGTGATGCTGGATGATGTCGCGGCCGATGATGTGGACGATTTCACCGCTCTCCTTCCACGTTTCCTCCCAGTCGTAGGTGTCCGCACCCACGCGCTCGGTGTACTGTTTCGTGCTGGAGATGTATTCGATGGGCGCGTCGACCCAGACGTAGAGCACGAGGTCCTCGGTGCCTTCTTCTTCGCCAGGATAGTCGATGCCCCAATCCATATCGCGGGAGATACACCAGTCCTGCAGTTCGCCCTCTATCCACTCGCGGGGCTGGTTCTTCGCGTTGCTCGTCCCTTCGAGTCGGTCGATGAATCCCTGCAGGTACTCCTGCAGGTCCGAAACGCGGAAGAACTTGTGCGTCCGCTCGCGGTACTCCGCCGGGTTGCCGGTGCGGGTGCTCGTCGGGTCCTCGATTTCGCCGGGTTCGAGGTGCCGTCCGCAACCCTCGTCACACTCGTCACCGCGGGCGTGGGCACCGCAGTACGGGCAGGTCCCCTCGACGTAGCGGTCCGGGAGCGGGTCGTCCTCGATGGGGTCCCACGCGACCTTGATCTCCTTCTCGTAGATGTACCCCTCCTCGTCGAGTTTGCGGACGATTTCCCGGGTCAGTTCGGTGTTCGTCTCGTCGTCCGTGTGCCCGTAGTTGTCGAACTCGATGTTGAACCGCGGGAACGTCGCTTCGTACTTCTCGTGGTGACGGAGTGCGAACTCGCGGGGCGAAACGCCTTCCTTCTCCGCGTTGACGGCGACCGGCGTGCCGTGCATGTCGGACCCCGAAACGAACGCCGTCCGCTGGCCGAGCGTTTCGAGGGCGCGCGAATAGACGTCGCCGCCGACGTAGGTTCGGAGGTGGCCGATGTGCAACTCCCCGTTCGCGTAGGGCAGTCCGCACGTCACCACCGCCGGTTCCTCGGTGGGATACTTGTCGTGACTCATGCTATCGACTCCGTATCTGTGGGTGTAAAAACCGCCGATTTCGCTGTCCCTTCCGTCTCCTGTTTTCGTCTCGTCATGCGTGATTTTGATCGGTGTCAGTCGTTCGAGTAGCGGTCGCTCTCCGAAGGTTCCGAACGGACGGGTTTCACCCCGGATACCGACCGACGACCGGCCCAGAAGGATTCACCCGACGCTACTGCTGGCTACGCATAGGCATCCGAGTGAGGTGGGCCGTCCGGCACATACCAAGCGATAGGTTCGTGATCGTATATAAAGTCTCGCCCGTCCGAGGAGGATACTTCGGAATCAACCCTTCGACCCACGTCACAGCGACAAGATGCCAGCACCGACGAGCGTCACCAACACCAGTCGGCCGACGCTCCCGGCGAACGACGCCAGCGCGAATTTCACGTAATCGGTTTCGAGAATCGAGAAGGCGTAGATAGAGATGGTATCGGGAAAACCCGGAACGCAGAGCGCCCCCGCCAGTCCGAGATACCCCCACTCTTGGGCGAGTCCGACCGTCTTCCGTTCCGACCATTCCACGATGTCGATGTTCGAGCGGCGGAGCGCCCGGATGACGGGTCCGGACTGTTTGGCCTCCTGTCCGATATGGAAGGCGAAGACGCTTCCCGCGGCCTTGCCCAGACCGCTGATGAGGATGATGAGGGACAGCTGTCCGATTTCACCGATTCCGAGGTCGAGCGGCGCGAGGAGAACGATTTCGCTGGGCAAGGGGAGGACGAACGAGATGAGAAACGAGTAGACGGCGATGAGTATCAAACCGAGCCACCCCGTCGCGTGTTCGACGGCGTCCGTCAGCCCTCCGAAGGACGGGAGAGCGATGCCGCTGGTGACGACATCAGCGAACGGGACGAGGCTATCGAGCACGGGTATAGTTCCGTAATCGACCGACGTAAAGGTTGAGATTGGACTCGGAAACATGTTATTCGATGGCGAACAGACTGATGACAAGCCGTGACGAAGGGAGGAACGTGACTTCGGACAGAGAATACCGCCTTACGGTCCATCCGACGCTACAGGCGCGTCTTGGGTACGCAGAGGACGGGTCGGCGGTGACGGTAACGGTCGAGTATCGACGCGACGGGGAGTGGGAGGAATCGGCCGGAAGCATCGAACTCAGCGGGCGAGAGATAGCCGTCACCCGTGACGGCGAATCGCTGCTGGAGAAACACTTCAGCCCCGAGTTGATAGAACGATACGGGTCGTCGGTCGCCTCCTTCGTCGGCCGACTGGCGAACAGAGGGAACGTCGGCGAACTCCCGATGCGAGAGGAGGGGACGGAACCGGACTCGTGGCCCGTCGCCGTGACGCAGGACGACGGAAGCGTCGTGGAAGCGCTTCGTCCGCCGGCGCAGGCGACGTTCGAGGTGTACGAAGACCACGGCGGCGAGTGGCGCTGGCGACTCGTCCACCGAAACGGGAACATCATCGCCGACGGCGGCGAGGGCTACTCGTCGAAACGCGCCGCGAAGAAGGGGATAAAAAGCGTCAAGCGGAACGCGCTCGGCGCGCCGGTGGAGGAGTCGGACCCCCCGGGCGAGTCGTAGTCGCAATCGAAATCATCGCGGGACGGCGTCCAAATCCGCGACGAACTCCTCCAGCATCGAGCGGGTGACGTGGGGCATACAGACGATTCGGAGTTCGCCCGCCCCGGTCGGCGAGACGCGCCAGCCGCGGTCCTGTAGGGCTTCGACCGTCTCCCGAGGGACGTCGGTTGCGACCAACGGGAGCACCGGGTCGACCACATCGTAGCCGCGGGAGTCGAAGGCGTCCGCGATCCATTCCGCGTTCGCCTGTGAGCGGAGGTACTGCTCGCGGTAGCCCTCTGCCCAGAGTTCGTCCATGGCGGCCCACGCGCTCGCGACACCCGCACCGCTTCGCGTTCCCGTCAGGGTCGCTTGGGAGGTCGATTCGAGGTACGGCGTTTCGACGGCCAAGGCATCCAGTACGCGCTTTTCGCGGGCCAAGAAGCCGCCCGCCGGTATCGCCGCCTGCCCCATCTTGTGCGGGTCGATACCCATGGTGTCCACGACGGCGTGTTCGAAGTTCCATTCGTGGTCCGTGAAGGGGAGGACGAAACCGCCCCACGCGGCGTCGACGTGGAACAGCGCGTCGGCGTCGTGGGCGATTCCCGACAGCGTCGGAATCGGGTCCACACGTCCGTATTCGGTCGTTCCCGCGATTCCGACCACGAGAACGGTGTCGTCGTCCACCAGTTCGGTCATCGCGTCCGGGTCCGCACGTCGGTCGTCGTCGACCGCGCCGAGTCGGAGTTCGACGCCGAGTACGTCCGCCGCCTTCTGGAAACTGAAGTGAGCGCTCTCCGGCGCGACGACGTTCGGGTCGTCCGTCCCCGCGAGGTTCCGTGCGGCACGAACCGCCTGAATGTTCGCCTCCGTTCCGCCGCTCGCGACGTAGCCGTGCGGGTCCGACAGGCCGGTTATCTCGCCGAGAAGTAAAACTGCCTCGTCTTCCAGCGCCGAAACCGTCGGGTACGTGGTCGGGTCGCCTGGATTCGACGCCAGGAATCGTTCGGCGGCGTCACGGGCCGCCGGATGCGGTTCGGTGCACATCGAGGAAAGAACCCGGCGGAACGACTGGCTCGCGGCCACCTGCATACCCCAGAATTCGACGCGACCCGTTTATCGGTTCCGTTACGCGCCGCCCCCGCGGTTGTACTGTTCTATCTCCACGAGTTCCGAGCGAAGTTGTGTCAGTGCCGACTCGGGCAGCATGTCCTGCGAATACGCCTCGTGGACGAGTTCGGCCGTCCGCGTCGATTCCTGCGTCCACGCGACGGTGACAGGTCGCGGAATAGCGTTCGCGCCGGCGATTCTGAGCGTCTCGGTGTGTTGTCCGACGACGGGTATCCGCTTGGCCGCCTTCGACTCCAGCACGCGAACCTCGGGCGGCAGCGTTCCGATTTCCTCGAACAGCATCAGTTGAATCCGCTCGTCCGTCATCGCTTCCAGCACCTGCGTCACCGCGCCCAACTTCTCCGTGTTCGGGTTGACGGCCATGTGCCACCCGCCGAGCGCGGACGTCGAACCGCCGATTCCGAACTGTGACCGCCGTTCGCTGACCGCGTACGGAATCGGCATCACGCCGAGTCGGTCGCCGAGAACCCCCTCCGCACCGGCGCTGGCGATGGCGTACGGCCAGTTTCGGTGCATCACGGCGTCGCCGGCCGTGAACGGTCCGAGCGAGGTGTCCTCTATCCACTGGAGGACGCCCGTCGGCGCGATGTTTCCGGCATAACCGTCGAGCGCGGCGGGGTCGTCGCCTCCCCAGATGAACGTTCGAATCATCCGAACGGAGTCCACGACGCCCGAGTCCGCGATGGTCACCGGGCGTTCGCCGATGGGGCCGAACAGGTGTTTCCGTCCGCCGAAGTACGCACCGCCCCACGAACTCATGAACTCGTTGAAATCACAACAGGGCAGTCCCTCGTACAGATCGGCTTGGAACGTAAAGCCGTACGGAACGCCCGACTTCTCCATCGCGTCCTTCGTCGCGTGGGAGAACTTCTTCCACGAGATGGAATTTTCGGCCCAGTTCTCCCCCTCGGGGTCGTAGCCCGCCTTCTCGACCAGATCCTTTCGGTACAGCATCACCCCGAAGTCGGGATACAGCGGTATCGCGTACAGGTCGCCGTTCGGTCCGGTTGCAGTGGAAACGCTCGCCTCGAAGTAGCCGTTTTTCACCCGATTCACCAGCGATTTCGGAAGGTGGCGTTCGAGATTCAGTAGCTGGTCCCGGACGACGAAGTTGAGCGTCCAGCCGCTGTCCGTGAGAAGCATGTCCGGGGTGGCGAGGTTTCCCGAAAGCCACCGCGTGTACTGCTCCTCGCGGATGTCCGTCTCCTCGGTCCCGGCCATGATGTCGACGTTGATGTTGCGCGGAAGGCCGGCCTCCCATAGGAGTTGTTGAAGCCGTCCGGCGACGGAAGCCAAATCCGCGTCCGCCCCCCACTGAACGGTTATCGGTGCCATCTGTGCGCTCGCGGTTCCACCGACGACTGCCCCGGTGGTTCCCGCCGCGCCGACCGCTTTCAGAATATCGCGGCGCGAAACGTATCTATCTCCGTGTGTCTCCCCCATTTCGATTCCCCCATGAAAGGAGGTGTCGGATATGCTTAAAGTGGCGCGTCGAGGCGGACGGATAACGGCGCGAAGCGGAGAGGGCTGACGGCCCGGTTACGCGCCGGTCTCCAGCGCGGACTGAAGCCATCGAACGCCGCGCCAGCAGTACAAGATGAGGCCGAGAACGCAGAAGATACCGGTGACGAGCAACACCGCGTTTTCGAGGAGCGGTGACTCGATGAGGTGCAGTTTGAGCGCCACGGCCGTCGCCGCCCACGCTACCAGCAGCACGAGAAACGAGATGGACAGGAATCCCAGTAGCTGTCGCCGCACGAGTTAATCTTCTGTTACGAAGGAATGGAATACAATAACGATTGCGTTCGAGACGTCCTGCGAAGGACTCTGAAAACTCGTCACGGAAAGCCCACGAAAACTCGTCACGGAAAGCCCACGAAAACTCGTCACGGAAAGCCCACGAAAACTCGTCACGGAAAGCCCACGAAAACTCGTCACGGAAAGCCCACGAAAACTCGTCACGGGGAGTCCACGAAAACGGGGTCGCGTTACCGAACCGAATCCAACATCAGTTTCTGCTCGACGCGTTTGACCTCGTGTTGCACGTCGCGCACCGCGTCGATGTTCGCCGAGATGGACGACACGCCGCGGTTGACGAGGAAGCGAACCATCTCCGGTTTCGACCCGGCCTGTCCGCAGATGCTGGTGTTGATGTCGTGTTCGCGGCAGCAGTCGATGGTCTGACCGATGAGTTCGAGGACGGCGGGGTGGAGTTCGTCGAACCTGTCGGCGACGTTCTCGTTGTTGCGGTCCACCGCGAGGGTGTACTGCGTGAGGTCGTTCGTGCCGAAACTGGCGAACTTGATGCCCGCCTGTGCCATCTCCTCGATTTGAAGGGCGCTGGCGGGCGTCTCTATCATCACGCCCCACGAGCGTTTGTCGGGATCGATGCCCGTCTCGGCCATCAATCGCCGAGCGCGGAGGACGTCCTCCGCGTCGTTGACGAGCGGGAACATTATCTGGACGTTGTCGTAGCCCATCTCGAACAGCTCGCGGAAGGCGTCGAGTTCGTGCTGGAACACGTCCGGCTTGTCGAGGCTGCGGCGGATGCCGCGCCAGCCGAGCATCGGATTGTGTTCGTTCGGCTCGTTCTCGCCGCCCTGCAACTGTTGGAACTCGTCCGTCGGGGCGTCGAGCGTGCGGACGCGCACGGGTCGTGGATAGAACTCCTCCGCGACGCCGCGGATTCCCTCCACGATTTCGTCCACGTAGGCGTCGACGCCGTGGTCCTCGATGTACCGCTCCGGCGTCTTGTTGGTCGAGAGAATCATGTGTTCCATCCGGAGCAGGCCGACGCCGTCCGCGCCGGTCGCGGCGGCGCGTTCGGCGGCCTCCGGGATGGAGACGTTCACCTTGACCTCCGTCGCCGTCATCGGTTTGACGGGCGTCTTCGGTCGCGCGTCCTCGATGGGTTCGCGTTGGGACTCGCGTTCCCGTTCGGGTTCTCCCTCGCGGACGGTTCCCTTGTCGCCGTCCAAGGTGACGACTTGCCCGTCGTCGAGGGCGTCGGTGGCGTTGCCACATCCGACGACGGCCGGGACGCCGAGTTCGCGGGAGACGATGGCGGCGTGGCTGGTCATGCCGCCCTCGTTCGTGATGATACCCGCCGCCCGCTTCATCGCGGGGACCATGTCGGGCGTCGTCATCTCGGTGACGATGATGTCGCCGTCGCTGACCTTGTCGAGTTGGTCGAGTTTCGAGACGAGTCGGACCGCGCCGCTCGCGATGCCGGGGCTCGCGCCGAGTCCGTCGACGATTATTTCGTGACCGCCTCCCCCCGCCACCTCGACCGTGCCGCTACCGTCGGCGACGCCCTCGGACGACTCGGCTTCGATGGAGCCGTTGTCGCTGATGGTGGTTATCGGCCGCGATTGGAGCATGTAGACCTCGCCATCGTCGGGCGACGCCCGACTGCTCGATGAGCTCTGCTCATCGCTGTCCACGATGGCCCACTCGACGTCCTGAGGGGTCCCGTAGTGGGATTCGACCTCCTCGCCGAGTTCGATGAGTCGGTCGATGTCCGCCTCCGTGAGGACGCGGGCGTTCCGTTTGTCGTCCGGAACGTCCCGTTCGACCGTTTCGCCGGTCTCCGAGTCCTTCATGTGCATGACCTTCTTGTCGGCGATGGTGACCTCCTCGGCTTCGCCGGATTCGCGGTCGATGACGTAGTTGTCCGGCGACACCGACCCCGAGACGACCGCTTCGCCCAGTCCCCACGCGGCCTCGATGATTATCTTCCTCTCGCCAGTCGACGGGTGACTGGTGAACATGACGCCGCTCTTCTCGGCGTCGACCATCCGTTGGACGACGACGGCGATGTCCACTTTCCTGTGGTCGAAATCCTTCTCCTGCCGATAGTAGATTGCGCGCTGCGTGAAGAGGGACGCCCAACACTCCTTGACTCGCTCCACGAGGTCGTCACGGGTGATGTTGAGGAACGTCTCCTGCTGTCCCGCAAAGGACGCGTCCGGGAGGTCTTCGGCCGTCGCGGAGGAACGAACGGCGACGAACGCCTTCCCGTCGTCGAGGTCGTCGTAGGCGGCGAGGATACCCTCGCGCATGTCGTCAGGAATCTCCGTTCCGAGAATGAGTTCTTCCGCTCGCGACTCGGCCTCCGCCAGTGCCGCGGAATCCTCCGTATCGACGTCGGCGGCCTCGAACAACTCCGTCGCGATGCCGGTCTCCTCGATGAACCGTCGATAGGTCTCGGCGGTCACGACGAATCCCGGCGGGACAGGGAGGTCCGCACCGGTGAGTTCACCGAGCGAGGCCCCCTTGCCACCGACCAGTTCGAGGTCGTTTGCACTGATTTCGTCCAGCCAGAGTACAACCATTGCGTATGGGGGGAAACAAGCAGGTACATAAAGAATGTTCCGACCAGTTCGCCGTGGAAAAGTAACTCAGAACCGAATATACTTTGGATTCGCCACCGCGGCAGTTCGATCGTTTTCGGTCATTCGACGAACATGGCGACCAGTTCGGTTGCCCCATCGCGGGGTCGAACGACTCGGGACGTTCTGTCGTAGTCGATGAACTCGAAGTCGGCCAGTTTGGGCAGGTGATGGTGATGGAGAATCGATCGAACGACGGGTTCGTCCGTTCCGGAAAGCCGAGACGAGACGTGGTCGGAGAGTTCGTTCAAGTCGATGGTGTCGGTTCCGGACTCGTGAAGAAACGACAGAACTGCTCGACGCTCCGGTCGTTGTAAGGCGTCGAAGGCGTTCGAAAGGTCGTCCCTCGTCAGTTCCGGCGTCGCTGCTCCGGACTCGGTTGGCGTATCGCTGTCAGTCATGATTACTCCGACCCGCCCGGATAGCACGGTGAACCGATAGAATGGGGAGTGCAGAACTACCCGAGTAGGTACGATAGAACAGATGCAGAGGATTGTTAAATAGTTTTCTGTGACTATGTATAACTTACAGCAACGATTCGTCGGCCGACGCGTTGACGCCCGTTCGGATCGTGACCCCGACGATGAAAGCGCGCACACGGGACGGCGAGCGAATCGAATGTGACGACTTCGAAGAGCGAAGCGAGGGCATCGTCCTCCGAGGACGCCGTTCGGGGGTCGTCGGCTACGTACCGTACGAGATGCTGGCGTCCGTCAGGCGAACCCGGACGCCCGTGGATTCGACCAGTCTGGCGAGCGTGGGTTACGACTCGGAGGACGAGATACTCGAAATCGAGTTCCACAGCGGCGGCGTCTATCGGTACGTCGACGTTCCCCAGTCGGTGTATCAGGACCTGCTGAGCGCCCGCTCACACGGGTCGTATTTCCACGAGAACGTCAGGGGCGCATACGACTATCGTCGGATTCGATGAGGTACTAACACTCGATGATGTCGTCCTCCTCCGCGTCCGGGACGACCAAACTGCCGTCCAGCGCGGTCGTCGCGCGACCACCGACACGGACCGCGTTCTCGTCGTCAACCCGCACGCGCACGTAGCCCGGTCGGTCCACGAAGTGCCCCTGTTCCAATCGGAGTTCGTCGGGGAATCCGCCCGATTCGCCATCGTTGTCGAACGCGTCGTGGACGTCCAGATACGCCGCCACCGACCCGCTCGCCGTTCCGGTCACGGGGTCCTCGGGAATCCCCACTGCGGGCGCGAACATCCGCCCGTGGAGCGTCGAACCCGCCTCGATGGCGTCGAACGTGAAGACGTAGACGCCGAGCGCGCCGACCTCCTCGCCGATTTCCTCGATGGTTTCCATGTCCGGGTCGGCACCGCCGAGGTGTTCGAGGAAGTTGACGGGCACGACGAGAACGGGAAATCCCGTCGAGGAAACCGCGAGCGGGAGGTCCTCGCCCACGTCGCGGAGCGCCGCCGGGTCGATGCCGAGCGCCGCGCCAAGTCGCTCGTACTCGATATCGACCGACTCGACTTCGGGGTCATCCTGAGTCATCCAGACGGTTCCGTCCGCTTCCACATCGATGTCCAGCACGCCGACGTTCGTTTCGAGCGTGTGCGTTCCCGGTTCGACGCGGTCGTCTTCGAGCAGGTGAACGTGCGAAGCGATCGTCGCGTGGCCGCAGAGGTCGACTTTCGTCGTCGGCGTGAAGAACCGAACCCGGCGGTCCGCGGCATCGCTTTCGACGAAGAAGGCCGTCTCGCTCACCGAGAGTTCGCGGGCGACGGCCTGCATCTGGTCGGCCGTCAAATCGTCGGCGTCGGGGACCACTCCGGCCGCGTTTCCGGCCAGCGGTTCGTCCGTGAACGCGTCCACGAGCAGCGTTCGACAGGTTTGCATGTCCTGTGGGTGTGTTCGGAACGGTGTTTAAGCCTCGGTTCTCGATATCCGTGGGCGGTTGAATAGGATTTCCCGTCGTCCATTCCCATCGCGGTCAAACCGAATCCGTCGTCGGTTCTCCCTCGTCTTCGATATCACTCCGCGATTCTCCTGCCACGCTACATTTCTTGTTATCGGAGGAGGAAGAATGATAAACGCCCAGTACATTCGGTTCGTATCGAGTAGCGGCGGTAAGCACGTCTGCTTCCGCTTTTCGGACGGGAGTAAACGTGGTCCACTGGTATATGGAGAGTAGATTGATTGTGATCCGTTTGTCTCACTGCCTCATGTTGCACTACGCAGAACTAAGCGAGACTGGCAAGCGTATCAAACTCAAAGAATTCTAGAAACCCGATATGAGTTCTCTCATATTACGAAGAGAGCATCCAGACCGGTTCAGACGACTATTCAGCAAATATATACGTCATTTACGCATGGATGGCTGTATATGGAACTGAATATTTTTATCTCACTAGTTTCGGGAGTATTGTCGGTACCATATTTTAGCAACGCAATCAGTACGCTCAAGATATTTTGGCCGATTCGCTCGGGGACATACACAGAAAAACAGATTACTGACACAGGAGATACAGTCCTATTACGAGGAGACATAACCGTCGACTCACCTCCAGAGGGATCTACCCAGCTATTTCCGGCTTATAATCCAGCAGTAGGAGCATATCTGTGGCGGATCTCACATAGCGATAACCTCTATGTTATCGATCTAAAAGATAGAACGATATCTCGGACTAAAGTGGGGTACGAGTCCGGAATCGAATGTGGGGAATTCTCGATTACTACCAACGAGGGAACTGCAAAGATCGATCCGACGTGGCTTATCCGCACCCATAATACAATTCCATTATCCGAGGCAACCATCTCAACAATACCAAGAACCATCAGTGTCTCGCCCAGTATGTGGTCGTCGCCATACATCCATCTGACGAGCACCGAGACCGTACATGAGATCGAAGACGTTATCGATCTGATCGAGTCAAAAGGCGACAGAGCACGCCAGTACTACGTCCAGGCAAAGCCCATAGAGAACGGAACAACACTCACAGTATACGGGAACCTTCGTATTGAGGACGGAACTCCAGTACTCTACGGAACTGATGCGTTACCTCTAGCGGTTACGGATCAAGAATCGACGGAATTTCGTCGCTATCTTACGAGGCGGCTAGTAAAATACGGCGTACTTGCACCGCTACTCGTTGTCGTTGCGATCTTCAACTGGTTTGTTATCTGAGTTCTACTGTATAGTCGTTTTGAGCCAACCAACGAAGACCGCGATCCCAACACCAACGTTACTGATGTGCCAGAGAAGGGCATCGGCTTGGATGATCTTCTCACCGAGGGTATCCATGTGTGTTAGTAGACCTCTTCTACCTGAAGAAGTTACTTTCCGAAAACGCCCACCGTGTGTAGTATAATCACACCGAGTCCAAATAAAGTGAACCAAGCGAATGTATCAAGGCCAAAGAAATCCGGGAGTGGTGATCCACTGAGTTGAACCGCTATTGCAGTGAGTAAGATGGACACGATACCGATCACATTGCCCCGGGTGCGGCGATGTTCTGTACTCATTGTCGCTATAATTCTGTGTAAGCGGTAATAAATCTCCGCTTATATTGCATGACGTGCTGTATCCAGCTCAATTCGAGATCCCGAATATTTTCCACTACCGCTTATACTGCCCACAGGAAGTAAACCGTCCAAACCGGCCAAATTCGAAAATTCGACCTCACTGCCGTCGCATGTTCTACTTCAGTTATCGAACCAATCACGCATCTCGAAACGCGATGAAATCCCAGAAATCAGACTGCACTTCCCCTGTTAGTTCGGAATAGCCGGATTCGATACCGTAATCGAATAGACATCGATTTCTTCACAAAACTTATGCCTGCAACTCGTTGCAGTAAGCTATGGAACGAAATACGCTCGTTTCCGCCCTCCTCGCGTACACCGTCCTCGCAGCGGGTATAACGGTCGTTCCGCTCGCATACATCTATGGCAAAGCCATCGGCCTGCTGCTGATCGCGTCCCTGTTCGTGTTCTGCTTTCTCCATGCACGGACCGGAAGCGCCCCGACCATGGCGATAGAAGGTGGTGAGGGAAACGACTTCGTAGAAACGGACGCCGCACCATCACAGTTGCACGTCGGGTCCTCGCTCCCCACGAACAACCGAGCGATTCTCACGTTCTACCTCCTCGGCATCGTCCTCTGGAGCCTCGTTGCGACCTTCGCCGTCGTCTGAGATACTGCGTGAGTTTCTCGTCTGTCTTCCCCCTCGTTCTGCTACGAGAACACCACGGACGCAACGAACTGGAGGCGTGGGGTGAAAGATGTGCGCCTTGCATTCAGTTCCGATGGCGATTACGACGACTCAACGACGTAGCCTCCGGTAACGTGCGTCGAACGAGTCCGGCAACGAGCACGACCAAAAGGAAATAGGAGGAGTTCAAATATTTCAAATCAGTATCGAGAGTAATGCATGAGTCATTGAAAGATGTGGGACTAGCTACGAGGTCACTCTCACTTGCAGTCGGTATTTTGCTCGGCAGCAGGGTGAGCGAACTGTTTGGGTTTGGCTCGGTCTTGAAATTCGTGCTTATGTTCGGCTCGACACTGTTGTCCATGGTCTGCATTTGGTGGCTCCGGCAAATCGCGTATGAGAGCGGATAATCGTTCACGCCGAGTTTTTGTTGTATTCGGACGTCGTCCTCTCGATTTTCGGGGTGATTGGCAGCACTAACTACTGAAACGATAAAAATGAGATCCAACTCGACTCGAACGCCGTTACGACGACTGAACGACGTAGCCGCCGGTGACGCGCAAATCGAAGGAATCCGTCGAGGAGTCGGGGACTGCGACGGTCAGGGAGACGTCGCGGACGAAGGCTCCGTCGCGGGCGTCGTCGTCGGTCAACTCGAACGTGGTTCGATTCCCCTGCACGGAGAGCCATCCGGTCCCGGCGGCGGTGCCGGACACCTCCGCGGTCGCCTTCACCTGCTTTCCCAAACCGGCCGCGCCGGACACCGAGAACGATTCCAATGACAGTTCCGGTCCGTCGGTCGAAACCGTGACCGTGGTGTCGAACGTCTCGCGGTAGGTGACCGACCCGTCGCCGGTTCCGCCACCGCCGCTGCCGCCGTCTCCGCCGCGACCACCATCACCGCCACCACGACCATCATCGCCGCCGCGTCCGCCACCGCTCCCACCGTCGCCGCCACCGCCTTCACCGGGTTCCTCGGTCAGCAGTTCGACGCCGAGTTCCGACTCGACGGCCGCGATTTTGGAGAAGATGGTCTGGCGCGAGGACCCGGCAAAGAGCAGGCCGACGAGTTCGCCGGTCGAATCGAGAAACACGGGCGACCCGCTGTCGCCGCCCTTGGACATCGGCCCCGCGATGAGTTGGTCGCGGAGTTTGATGGTGCCCGCGTCGCCGTAGTTCACGCGGACGCTCGCGCCGGTGGCCTTCACGTCGCCCTGCGTGACGCCGGTTGTGCGGCCCGATTTCGTCACCGTCTGGCCCTTGAGCGAGCGGTAGTCCTCGCGGCGGACGCTCGTCGGCCACGAGTCGTCCAACTTGTAGTACTCGGGCGATTCCCGCTCGGGGTCCACGGAGCGCGCCGCCGCGTCCACCAGCGCGCCGTCCTCGACGGTGACGTAGCCGCGCAGTTCGCCGGTCTTGTCGTCCGGCATGCTCCCGCCGTCCCTCGGCGACGGCTGGATGATCGGTTCGCCGAACTCCCCTTCGTTCACTCGGGCGTAGACGTGGTTGTTCGAGAGGCGCACGAGGTCGCCCTCGGAAACCGAGTCGTCCCAGTTCGCTTTCGAGGAATCCGTCACGCGGGCGGGGTACGGTCCGGCGGTCGCCGCCGTCGATTTCGCGTTGATTTCGCTGACGCCGCCGACCACCGGTCGGTGGCGGTCTTGCCGGCCCGCCTCGGCTTCGGGGAGCGGTTCGAGGAACGAGAGCGCGTCGAACCCGTCGCGTTCGTCGCCGTAGCCCGCGTCCTCGACGCGGACGGTGACGCCGGAGACGCGCTTTTTCACGTTGTCCTCGTCGGCGAGGTCCGCGTCGGGGAGTTTCTGCGAGACGAAGACGGTGAGCGTGTTCGTCTCCTCGTCGTAATCGACGGCGAGGACGTTCTTGCAGTCGAGGAGGTGTTCGTACTCTTGTGTATGTGTCATGTGTATCTCGTCACGACAGCCGTTCGGCCGGGGGGTGTTTTCATCGGGCTATTCAATGATATTAAGTCGTGTGTGGTAATATAGTTCATGGTGGTCGCGGAAGTAAAATTTCGAGGGTGAATCGGCGAGGCGGCGACCTGTAAACCGTTAAGTGTGACGACGCGCGAGGTTCGGATAGAATGAGCGACATCCCGGACGATTTCAAATGCACCATCACCAACTGGGATTACATCTACAGCCTCTGCCGTGACGTGAGCGAGCAGGTGAAAGCCTCCGACTTCGAACCCGACGTCATCGTGGCGCTCGCACGCGGTGGCTGGTTCGCCGGGCGATGTATCTGTGACTTCCTCGGCTTGGACGACCTGACGAGCCTCAAGATGGAACACTACGTCGGTGCGGCCAAGAAATCGAGCGAACCCGAAGTCCGCTATCCGATGCCCGAGGGAAGCGTCGAGGGCAAGGACGTGCTCATCATCGACGACATCGCGGACACGGGCGGGTCGCTCAAACACGCCTGCGAGTACGTCGAGGACCGCGACGCCGGGGAGATTCGAACGGCCACCCTCCAACTCCTCCAGACGAGCGAGTTCGAACCCGACTACATCGGCGAGCGCCTCGAAGAGTGGGCGTGGATGGTTTATCCGTGGAACTTCATCGAGGACATGATAGACATCACGAGCGGCGCGATGGACCGGGCCGACGACGAGGTGTTCTCGAAGGACGACATCCGCCACTACCTCAACGAGTACCACGACGTGGAGCGAATCCAGATGGAAATCGCCCAACCCGACCGCTTGAGCGAGGTCCTCGAAGAGATGGTTCGGCGGGACGTCCTCGCCCGCGAAAACGACGGCTGGCGACTGCTGAAGAACGCGACGGGCGTCCAGTAGCCGTCGAGAGACCATGGACACCATCAATGCGCTCGCGGAGGCGTTCGCCCTGAAGGACGAACGCCGAACCGGGTGGCAACTCCGGGGAATCACCGACCCCGAGACGGTCGCGGGACACACGTGGGGCGTCGCGCTGCTCTGTTTGCAGTACGGAAACGAGGCCGACATCGACATCGACAGAGCGCTTCGCATGGCGCTCGTCCACGACCTCGCGGAGGCAAAGACCGGCGACGTCGCCACCCGCGTGAACGACGCCGACCAGCGCGTTTCGGCGACGGAGAAAGACCGACGGGAACGCGACGCCATGGACGCCCTCGCGCCCGCGCTCGACCCCGAAATCCGCGACCTGTGGGAGGAGTACGAGGCCCGCGAGACGTCCGAGTCCCTCTTCGTCAAAGATATGGATCTGGTGGACATGTGCCTGCAAGCGCTCGTTTACGAACGCGGGAACCGCTACGACGGCGAACGGGAGAACGAACAGTTCAAGGAGTACGAGGACCTGGACGAATTCTTCGCCACGGCGGAACCGAGACTCCGAACCGCGGTCGGACGGGAACTGTTCGAGGAGATCCGGACGCGCTACGAGACGGTTCGGGACGGGGGAGAGGGCGGAACGGACGAGTAATCAGTCCGCCGCCGGCGATTCCGGGTCCGTCTCGGCGTCGGAATCCGTTTCCGGACCCACATCCGCCTCGATATCCGCGTCCGTACTCGTACCGTCCGCATCCGCGACCACCGCTTTCTTCCACGTTCCGCGGAGGAACCACGCGACGGCGACGATTGCGCCGACGGTGTCACCGAGCGCGACGCCCGTCCAAATCCCGGTCGGACCCCAGTCGCCGAGGAAGACGAGGAGGTAGGTCGCCGGGACGCGGACGACCCACAGCGTCACCATCGAGAACGCGAGCGCGGTTCTGGTACTGCCCGCGCCGCGGAACGCGCCGAGGACGACCTGGAGGACGCCCATGAAGACGAACATCGGAGCCATGATTCTGAGGTAGTCGCTCCCGTAGGCGATGGTCGCCACGGCTTGCGGCGAGTCGGCGGAGAGGAACGCGGAAACGAGCGGTTCGGGGACGAGAAACGCCACGAGCGCCACCACGAACATCACGCCCGCGACGAGCGCTCCGGCTAAGCGAACCGACCGCTCCGCGCGGTCCGGTTTCCGCGCCCCGAGGTTCTGCCCGACCATGGTGTTCGTCGCCTGCCCGAGTCCCATCGCGGGGAGGAAGACGAGCGAGGAGAGACGGTTTCCGAGGCCGTAGGCGGCGACGACCGCCGGCGGGAACGTCGCCACCATCCCGGTGAGGACGACCATCGCCAGCGAACTCGTGGACTGTTCGGCGGCGGTCGGAACGCCGATGCGGACGATTTCCCGAATGCGGTCCAGGTCCGGCGAGAGGTGTTTCCGTTCGACGCTCGGTCCCGCGTCGGTGCCGAAGATGACGTACAGGCCGATGACGGTGGCGACGGCCCGCGACAGGACGGTAGCTATCGCCGCGCCCCGAATGCCCATGCCGTCGAACGATCCGACGCCGAAGATGAACAGCGGGTCGAGGACGACGTTCAGCAGGACGCTGACGGCCATGATTCGCATCGGCGGTCGGGTCTCGCCGTAGCCCTGCATGAGCGCCGAGAAGACGAAGAAACCGAAGAGGAACGGCGATCCGAGGAAAAACACCCGCATGTAGTCGGCTGCCATCGGAACGATGACCGTGGCGGTCTGCTCGTCGGCGGGGAGCAGGCCAAGCATCGGATCCACGAGGAGATAGCCGACGACGCTGATGACGACCGCGACGATGGAGACGAACGAAAGCGTCTGTCCCGCCACCGCGCTCGCCTCCTCCTCACCGCCAGCGCCGGTGTGCTGTGCGACGAGGATGCTCCCGGCCGTCGTGAACCCACCCCCGATGGAGATGAGGAAGAAGATGATGGGGAACGCGAGCGAGAGCGCACCGACCGCTTCCGAGGAGAGCGCGCCGAGCCAGAACGTGTCGGCGATGTTGTACGTGACCTGCAAGAGCTGAATGACCACGATGGGCCACGCGAGGCGAACCATGGGTCCAACGAGCGGACCCTCCGTGATTCCCGTCGCAGAACGAGGAGATGACATGGAACGTACCCACTCAGGGAACCTATTTTAAAACGCGTATGGTATGATGTCATATCGCACGGGAGTGTGACGGAAGTCGAAGAGCGTGAGACGAGAGACGGGAGAGGACGTGAGCCGAACCCGTGTCGTTTAGGTGGGCACCGGAACGAGTACCCGACATGATAGGCTTCATCGGCGGAAGCGGCATCTACGACGCGCTGCCACTCGAAAACACCCGCGAGGAGAACGTGACGACGCCCTTCGGCGAACCGAGCGCGCCCGTCACCGTCGGCAAACTCGCTGGGAAGGAAGTCGCCTTCCTGCCCCGACACGGCCCGAAGCACCAGAAGACGCCGACGGAAGCGCCCTACCAGGCGAACATCCACGCGCTGAAGCAACTCGGCGTGGAGCGGATTCTGGCCAGCAACGCGGTCGGAAGCCTTCGCGAGGAACTCCCACCACAGACGCTCGTGGTTCCCGACCAGATTTTCGACCGGACGAAACACCGGACCCCGACGTTCTTCGGCGACGGCATGGTCGTCCACATGCCGTTCGCGGACCCGTACTGCCCGCACATGGTGTCTCACCTCTCGGACGCGAGCGGCGAGGCGACCGACGCGGACCACCACTCGGGCGGCACCTACGTCTGTATCGAAGGCCCGCAGTACTCGACCCGCTCCGAGAGCGAGTTCTACCGCGCACAGGGCTTCGAAATCATCGGCATGACGGCGATTCCGGAGGCGAAACTCGCCCGCGAAGCCGAGATGTGCTACGCGACGGTGGCGGGCGTCACGGACTACGACGTGTGGAAGGAGGACAGCGAAGTGACGTTGGAGGAAGTGTTGGAGAACGCGGCGAAGAACGAGGACGCCATCAAGGAGGTCGTCGAACACGCGATTCGGACGATGCCCGAGGAGCGCGAGTGTGACTGTGATCACGCGCTCGAAGGCACCATCAACACCCCGACTGAAGCGATTCCCGAGGAGACGCGCGAGGAGATAGACCTGCTCGCGGGCGAATACCTCTGAACCCGGGTCGAGACGAGCCTCGGGTATCGCTCCGAACGTTCCGAAAACTTACACCAGTGCGCGAACGATATCGGGACATGGCGGACCAGAGCGAAATCGTCAGCGTGCTGGTGGCGCTGGAGTTCGTCGTGATGGCTTCGGTTGTGTTGCTCTTGGTTCCGTTCGAAACCGCTGTTTCGGTCATCCCGCTGCTGTTGATTTTCCTGATAGCCCTCCTGCTGTATCGTTCGTGAGTTGGCACGCACGGGGAAACGGAACCGACGGGCGAAGACGCGGATCAAATCCGAGGGACTCGTTCACGTCTTCGCCCGGGGCGCTTGAGGGACGGTTTTACTTCCCCTACGCACACATAGGACCCATGGACGAGAACGCGCTCACGATGACGCCGGGACCGACGGCGGTCCCCGAGGAGGTCAGACAGGCGATGGCGGAACCGGCGATGAACCCGGACGTGAATCCCGAATTCGAATCGTACTACGGGACAGTACTCGACAAACTGGCGCGGGTGTACGGAACGGACGACGAGATGGTCGTCCTCGGCGGCGAGGGTATCCTCGGATTGGAAACTGCCGTCGATTCGTTGGTCGAGGAGGGGGACGACGTGCTCTGTCTTGCCAACGGCCTGTACGGCGACGGGTTCGCGGATTTCGTGGAGATGGCCGGTGGCAACCCGATACTCCACGACGTCGATTACAGGGAGGCGTTCGACCCGGACGAAGTGGCCGCGCTCGTGGAGGCGGGCGATTTCGCCGCCGCGACGATGGTCCACTGTGAGACGCCGACCGGCCTGTTAAACGGATTCGGCGAGATTCTGCCGACGTTGCAGGACGCGGGCGTGTTGACCATCGTGGACGCCGTGTCGTCGCTCGGCGGAGCGCCGGTTCCGGTCGAACACATCGACGTGTGTCTCGGCGCGTCCCAGAAGTGTTTCAGTTCGCCGCCCGGCCTGACGACCATGTCCGTCAGCGATGCGGCGTGGGAGAAGGTCGAGGAGACGGAACAGAACGGGTTTTACACGAGTCTGGAACCGTGGCAGGACGCCGACTTCTCGTTCCTTCCGTACACGCACCTCGTTTCGAACCTCTACGCATTGGAGGCGTCGCTGAATATGATTTTGGACGAAGGGCGGGAAAACGTGTTCGCGCGGCACGAAACGGCGGCCCGCCGCTGTCGTGAGCGCGGCGAGGAACTCGGACTCGAACCGTTCCCCGGAACGGAGTCGCTCTGTTCGCCCACCGTCACGGCCTTCGAAATCGAGGGACGGGCGGAGGAGATACAGGAGCGGTTGTACGACGACCACGGAATCCTCGTCGCGACGGGACTCGGGGAGATGGCGGCTGACCTCCTCCGAATCGGTCACATGGGGTACGGTGCCGACCTCGAAGCCGTCGAGAAAACGATGGACGCGCTCGAAGCGGTCCTCGATTAGTCCGCGAGGAGTTCCGGCGGTTCCTCGTCGTCTGCACCGCGGGCGTCCTGCACCCAGAGGTCGCCGAACAGGTCGTCCTGTTCGAGGGTGAGCGTTCCCCGATGGGCGAGAAACAGAAGAGCGAGGTACGTCATCACCCGCGTCGAACCGACCATCTCGATTTCCGCGTAGAGTACCTCCGTCCGTCCCGCTTCGTACTGTGAAACCAGCGCGTCCCGCACGTCGTCGATGACCGTCTCGATGTCCTCGTCGTGGGTCGTGCCCGTCACCTCCGACTCCGTGGGTTCGTCGTCGAAGCGCATGTCGTCGCCCGAGTGGTAATCGAGCGTCTGTGTCCCGCGTTGGAAGCCCTGCGGCGACCCACTCGTGTCGTAGGTCCGCGACTCCTTCCACCACGACCCGCGTTCGCGTTCCCGGAGTTCGCGGACGAGTTCGTCCAGCGTCTCCGGTTTTCCGCGGGCGTTCTTCCGGTCGAGTCGGCGCTCCATCTCGTCTTCGAGCGACGCGACGGGGTCGACGCCGTCCGTCTCGTCCATCGACATCGGTGCCTCCCAGGGTTCGAGTTCCTCCTCTTCCGGTTCGTCCTCCGTGATCAGGGCGTCGCTTTTCATCCGAAGGAGGACGCTGGCGTAGAACAGCGCCCGTCCCGACGTCCTGAGGTCCGTGCCGTCCAATCGGTCGAGGAACTTGTCCGTCACGTCGACGATGTCGATGTCCCACGGTTCGATTTCGCCCTCCTCCGCGAGTTGGACGAGGAGTTCGACCGGTTCCACCTCGTCGTCCGAGTCCTCCGTTGGCAGGTCGGCCAGGAGGTCGGACTCCTCGCGGTCACGGTCCTCGTGACCGGCGATATTCAACGGGATGTCGTCCGAAGAATCGCTACTCGCGGCTTTGCCGCTCGTGTTTCGGTTTTCCTCCGGAAAACCGTCAGTCACCCGCGGGCACCTCCTGCTCCCCGTCCAACCGGATACCAGTCACGCTGCTCACGTTGTCCCCTTGCATCGTCACACCGATGGCCCGCTCCGAGCGGTCGAGCATCGCGGAGCGATGCGAGACGACGACGAACTGTGCGTCACCCGCCAGTTCGTGCACCATCTCGCCGACGCGTTCGGCGTTCACGGCGTCAAGGAAGGCGTCCACCTCGTCCAGCGCGTAGAACGGTGCCGGGTTGTAGCGCTGGATGGCGAAGATGAACGCCAGCGCGGTCAGCGACTTCTCGCCCCCGCTCATGGCGTCGAGACGCTGGACGGGTTTGTCCGCGGGTTGCGCTTTCATCGTCAACCCGCCGTCGAACGGATCGTCGTCGTTTTCGAGGAACAGTTCGCCCGACCCGGCGGACAGGCGCGTGAAGATGTCCTGAAAGTGCTCGTCGATGGCGTCGAAGGCCTCCATGAACGTCTCCTTCTTCTGTGATTCGTAGGAGTCGATGCGCTCGCGGATGCCGTCGCGCTCCTCCACTAGCGTCGCCTTCCGCTCCTTCAGGTTGTCCAACTGGCTCTCGACCTCGTCGTACTCGTCGATGGCGAGCATGTTGACCGGTTCGAGTGCCTCCATCTGTCGAGTGAGTCGGTCGATGTTCGACTGCACCTCGTCGTGGTCCGGCACGTCCTCGGGGTCGTACTCACCGACCTCCTCGCGGAGTTCAGCCACCTCCTCTTCGAGACGACTCGCGCTCCGCTGAAGGCTTTCGAGGCGGTTTTCGACGCCTTCGACCTTCGACTGCTGGGCGTCGCGTTTCGACTTCGCGTCCTGCAGTTCCTCCTTCAATTCGGCGCGTTCGTCCTTGAGTTCCGTGAGTTCCTCTTCGAGTTCGGACACCGCCTCGCGCTTTTCTTCGAGGGTCTCCTCCCGCTCGGCGATGTCCGATTCGAGGTCCGAAATGAGGTCTTCCTGCTCGGCCTTTCGATTCTGAGCGGACTCCACGTCGTCGTGGAGGTCGTCGATGGCGTCCTCCGCGTACTGCTTTTCGAGTTGCAGTTCGTTGAGTTTGCCGTCGAGCGAATCCATCCGCTCTTCGAGCGTGTCGATTTCGGCCTGCACTTCGTCGGCCTCGCTCGTCAACTCGGGAATCTTCGAGTCCGCGAGTTCGCTTTCGAGGTCCGCGATGTCGGCTTCGATATCGGCGATGGTCTCGTCGTGGGCGGACACCTCGGCGTCGAGTTCCTCCATCCGCTCGGTGACCGACTCGCGTTCTTCCTGTATCTCCTCGATGTCGTCCTGTAGCGACCCAATTTTCTCCTCGATGCTTTCGAGTTCGGACTCCTTTCGCTCGATGTCGTTCTCGATGCTGCGAACTTGGTCCGTCGCGTCGGTCTGTCGGTCGCGGGCGTCGTCCAACCGCTCCTCGACGCCGCTGATGGACTGACGAATCGACTGGCGTTCGTCCTCCAACTCGTTGATTTGGCGCGCCACACGCTCGATTTGGCCCTTGCCGGAGGCCGAAAAGGAGTAGCGCGACCCGCTGGTCGAACCGCCGGTCATCGCCCCGCTCTTTTCCACCAGTTCGCCCGAGAGCGTCACGAGGCGGAAGTCGCCCATCAACTCGCGGGCCGTCTCCATGTCCTCCACGACGAGTGTGTCGCCAACGACGTAGGAGAACACCGACGCGTACTCGGAATCGAAGTCGACGAGGTTGTACGCGAAATCGACCACGCCCGGCGTGTTGGGCAGGGACGGTAGACGGCGCTTTTGCATCTTCGTGATGGGAAGGAACGTCGCCCGCCCCGCATTTCGCTGCTTCAAATACTCGATACAGCGCTGTCCGACGCTGTCGTCGTCCACGACGACCTGCGCCAGTCGGCCGCCCGCCGCCGTCTCGCAGGCCGTGGCGTACTGCTGACTCACGCTGCCGAGTTGCGCGACCGCACCGTGAACGCCGTCCACCCCGCCGTTCAGAATCGTGGAAACGGCGCGACCGAACGACGAATCGCCGCTCTCGTTCGCCCGCGCGTCCAGTTCGGCGTACTCCTGCTGTTTGGACTGTATCTTCCCTTCCACCGCATCGAGGTCCGACTGGAGTTCGGACTTTTCGGCCTTCAGGTCGGACACCACATCCTCGATTTGGCTCGCGTTTCGTTCGGCTTTGGTCAGTTCGTCGGCCAAATCCCCGAGTTCGGTTTCGAGTTCCGGAATCCGGTCGCGTGCAGACGCGAGTTCGTCCTGCTTCTCGTTCACCGAGTCCGAACGCCGCCGTGCCTCGTCCAACAGGCGGTCCTTCTCGCGCTGGCGCTCGTTTTTCTCGCTCTTCTTCTCTTCGAGCGCTTCCTTCTTCTCGGCGAGGTCTGCTTTCACCTCGTCGTACTCGGTGTCGACGTTCTCGATTTCCTCCTCGATTTCGGCGAGTTTCGACTCCTCGGTTCCGATTTCGCCCTTGACGGAGGCCTTTTCGATTTTGATGTCGCGGATGTCGCCGCCCAACTCGTCCACCGTCTCCTGCTTGCGGTCGATTTCGACGAACGCCTGCCGTCTGCGGTTTTCCGCGTCCGCTATCTTCTCCTCCGCCGTCTCGATTTTGTCTTTGAGGCGGGAAATCTCCCCTTTGACCTCCTCGATTTCGCTCTTGATGGCGAGCTGTTCGTCCTCGCCCTTGCGCTCGATTTCGGCGTTGAGTTCCTCCAGTTCGTCTTCGAGGCGGACGACCGTTCCCTGTTTTTCGTCCAACTCGCGCTGAAGGGAGACGAGTTCCTCCTTTCTTTCGTCGATGTCCGTTCGGGTCGCGTTCAGATCGGAGCGCTTCTCTTCGAGTTCGGCGGCCTTCAGGTAGCCCTCGTACTCCTCTTTCTCCTCGCGGAGGCCCTGATATTCGAGCGCCGTCTCGCGCTCGTCGCGCAACTGGTCGAGTCGGTCCTCCTTCTCCTCGATTCGGAGTTCGGCCTCCTCGACTCGGTCCTTGACCACTTCGAGTTCCTCCAGCGCCGCGTCCCGCTTCGCGTCGAACTCCGCCACGCCGGCGATTTCGTCGATGATTTCGCGCCGTTCGAACGGCGTCATGTTGATGATGCCGGTCACGTCGCCCTGCATGACGACGTTGTAGCCCTCCGGCGTCACGCCCGCCTGCGCGAGCAAGTCCTGGATGTCCGAGAGGTTGACCGAGCGTCCGTTCAGGTAGTAGTACGAGTAGTAGTTGTCCTCGGTCTGCTTGACCCGGCGTTTGATGGTGATTTCGTCCACGTCGCCGACGTTGTCGGTACCGGCGGCGTTGACGACTTGCGTCCGGTCGAGGGTCCCATCGCTGTTGTCCAGAACGACTTCGACTGACGCTTCGAGCGGCCCGCTGCTCGCCGATTCGTCCCCGTCGTGGCCCGGGTTGTAGATGAGGTCGGTCAGTTTCTCGGCGCGGATGCCGCGGGTTCGTGCCAGTCCGAGCGCGAAGAGAACGCTGTCGATGATGTTGCTCTTCCCGGAGCCGTTCGGACCGGTAACGACGGTGAAGTCCTCGTAAAACGGGATTTCGGTCTTCCGGCCGAAGCTCTTGAACTTGTCGAGGACGAGCGTTTTGATGTGCATGGATTGCTCGTGGGAAAGAGAAGTCCTACGCGACGATGATGTCGTCACCGAGTTCGGACGACTCCTCTTCTTCTATGTCGTCCTTAGACTCATCAGATTTAGCCTCTTCGGCCTGTGTCGATTCCGGTTTCGCGTCCGTTTTCGCCGCTTCCGCTGCTTCCCGTGCCTGCTCCAGTTCGCGGATGCGCTGGTTCGCCTCAACCAATTCCTCCGTCAGGCCGCGAATCGTCGCTTCCAGTTCTTCCATTCGGGATTCGAGCGAACCGATTCGGTCGCGCTGGCTAGTCATACATCGTATGCGTGACGGTTTATCAATAAATGTGCGTCAGACATACGGCAGACAGTTGATAAAATCCGGCAGAACGTGACAACGGGGAATAATCAACACCGGTCGACGACAATTTTTACGACATCGCCGCGTTCGTGTCTGGAAACCGCCACAACATCATTAGGAGAGCGGGTTGAGCGCCGAACCGTGAACCGACGGCAAGTACTTACGGCGGTCGGAGCAGGGCTTTCCGGTGGCATAGCGGGCCGTCTGTCTCCGGTTCAAAACGGGGCGACGAAAAAACGAGACGTCCGAACGGTTCAAATCGGAGAGACTGCGACGCTGAAAGGGGGCATCCACATCACCGTCGAGGAGGTCGAGTTCAAGGACCGATACGTCAAGCTGGGTTCGGCGGTCACCCCGGCGAAGGGAAAGCAGTTCGCCATCGTCTCCGTCGAAACCAAAAACAAAGGGAAGGAAAAGCACGAGTTGCCGAGGGCGATAACGCTGAAACTCAAAGCGAACGGCAAGAGCTACTCGACGACGAGCTATACCGGTAGCGAGTACACGCGATATCAGTATCGAGGTGGGCAGAGCAAACCGGGAGCGATACGCGACGGTGAACTTCGATTCGAAATCCCGAAGTCGGTCTCACAGTCGGAACTCACCGTACAGTGGACGTACACGGAACTGAACAGACCTGTCGTCATCAGATGGCGAGGACAGTGAACGACCACGACGCGATTATCGGGTAGTACTACCGCGCATCGTACGCGGGGATGCCCCCGTTCGAAGCGTCCCGTAGGCTTTTAACACTCACCCGACCAACCAGTCTGTAATGACTGCTCAGGCTGTCCAAGAGGGCGAGCTCGTGGCCGTTATCGGCCTCGAAATCCACGTCCAACTGGAGACGGACACGAAGATTTTCTGTGGGTGTTCGACCGACCAAGACGACGCCGAACCGAACACCTACACATGTCCGGTCTGTCTCGGACTTCCGGGGTCGCTCCCGGTACTGAACGAGGCGGCCGTGGAGTACGCCGTCAAAGTCGGCAAAGCCATCGATGCCGACATCCCCGAGGAGACGACCTTCCACCGGAAGAACTACTTCTATCCCGATCTCCCGAAGGGGTTCCAGATAACCCAGTACGACGCGCCTATCTGCCAGAACGGCGAACTGGAGTTCGGATTCGAAGGCGACACTCGAACGGTCGGTATTCACCGTGCCCACCTCGAAGAGGACCCCGGAAGTCTCCGTCACGTTCGGGACGGGACGGGCGATATCGAAACGCGAACCGTCGGCATCGACCGCGCCGACTACACTCTCGTCAATTACAACCGCGCCGGGACACCACTGATGGAAATCGTCACCGATCCCGACTTCCGCGAACCCGGCGAAGTCGTCTCCTTCCTCGAAAAGCTCGAAGAGGTACTCGAATACCTCGGCGCCTTCGACTCGACGCGAGACGGCAGTCTGCGCATCGACGCGAACCTCTCCATCGTCCCCGAAGCGGACGTGAACGACGACGGGTCGATTCCCGAGGACGTTCTCACGGACGCGAACCGAACCGAGGTCAAGAACATCTCCAGTCACAAGGGCGCGGAAAGCGCGCTCGCCTACGAGGAAAGTCGACAGAAGAACCTCATCCGGCGCGGAAAGGCCATCGAGCAGGAAACCCGGCACTTCAACGAGACGCACGGTTCGACCGTCTCGATGCGCTCGAAGGAGGCCGAGAAGGACTACCGCTACTTCCGCGAGGAGGACTTACCGCCGCTCCAAGTGAACGACTGGAAGCAGAAGCTCGAAATTCCGGAACTGCCGGACGCCCGCCGCGAGCGGTTCCGCGAGGAGTACGGCCTGAACAAGGAAGCAGCGAGCAAGCTCACGTCGAGCAAGCAGGTCGCCGACTTCTACGAGGACGTGGCCGAGGAGTTCGACCCCGACCTCGCCGCGGCGTGGGTCGCCGACAGCCTCCTCGGCGAACTCAACTACCGCGACATGGAAATCACGGACGTCGAGGGGCGACTGGGCGAGTTCAAGAACCTCATCCGACTCGTCGCCGGGGACGAGATTACGGCCAAAAACGCCGAAGAGACGGTTCTCCGCGAGATGCTGGACGAGGGCGACGACCCCGAAACCATCATCGACCGCGAGGGACTCGGGAAAGCCGACTCGGGCGAAGTCGAACGGGCCGTGACGGAAGCCATCGAGGAGAATCCGGACACGGTCGAGGACTACCACGCGGGCGAAGGCGGCGCTATCAACTTCCTCGTCGGACAGGTCATGCAGAAGACCGGCGGCAGTGCCGACCCCGGAAGCGTGAACGGCATGCTCCGCGAGCGACTGGACGAGTAATTGCGAACAGGCGGCACGGGCGATGATTGCGATGGGGAGTGCCACACACCCGCCTCGACCCCATCGTGACGGTCGGCTATGTCATGCGGCGATTTGGCTTCGTTTTCGGGTTTAAATCTACGGACGAGGTGAGCTCGAAATCGAGAAATCTCAGAGTCGCCGGAGCACGTCAGCGCCGACCAGCACCGCTGCCCACTCGACAATCTACTCCGTTTCCGGGCTCGTCTTCATGAAGGTATGTCGTTCCGATTGGTAGACGACGAAGTAGCCGTCGGGAGTGTCCACGATTCGGTTCGCGTGTGGAAGCTTCTTGCGGGTTTTCACGGACCCTTCCTCCACGGCAGTTCTCGTCCGGCGTGATACGTGTTTCCCGTCGATTGCCACGTCTTCCAGCACAGTCGTAGCCGACACGCATTCGAGACCGAGGACGTACGAGCCGTTTCTCTACTCCGCGGTCCGCCGGTAGAGGGGGTGGTTTGCGTTGAACGCGACGTACTGCTCTTTCGGATACAAGTGCCTCCCGAAGGAAGCTCGACTGGTCACGGGATGGTCTACTCTGACGGTGCCGTTCAGTGCGCGTGCTTCGTAAACACAGAGTCGAGAGATGTCGTGTTCGCGGAGACAGTCGATGCCCGCGATTTCGTCGAATCGCCCGTCGTCGGCGATGGAGAGTGTATCGTTTGTGGGCGTGATTTCGGCACTTTTGTACTCGTATCGTGTCCCGGTGATGTGGAAGGCGGGCGCGTAGAGAGGGACCGTCACGAGGAGGGAGAGGCGACGCTTCGAATCATCCATATCCGTTTTCTGCGTTCGAAAACACATACGTTTTCTGGCTTTTAGTTCCGCGTGCCGGAGAGTACGTCTGGACGACGACCCCGACACGAGTAGTCCACCGACGAACCCGTCATGATGATTCTTACCCGTGGGGACCGTTTGCTGGAACGGATGAACCGAGTCGGGATCGGGTCGAACGGGGGAGATGGGGGATGGACGCAGCGAGCGAAGAATTGAACGTCCGGTCGGTCGCTCTGGGCCTGCTCGCGTCGTTGTTCGTCATCGCTCTCATCGTGTGGTTCGTCGGTGTCGACGCGGTCATCGTCGCATTTCGGGCGGCGAACGGGTACGTCATCGTCGCCATCATCGTCGCCGCGTCGCTCTGGCTGATATCGTGGAGTTCCGCCCTTCACGCCCTCCTCTCCTTGCTCGACCATCCGCAGACGCGGCAACGGACGGTGCTGATATACATGTGCATCGTCTTCGCCAACAGTATCACGCCCTTCGCACAGGCCGGTGCCGAACCGCTGGCCGCGCTGTTCGTCTCCCGATCGACGGGTGCGGAGTACGAAACGGGGTTGTCGACGGTAGTGAGCGTCGACACCATCAACCTGCTTCCCTCCGTCGGATTAGCGATGGTCGGACTCGGGTATTTCACGGTGCGTGCGACGCTCAATCCCCGACTCGAATTCGCGGTGACCCTCTTTTTCTCCGTCGCCGTAGCGGTCGCCGTCATCGCCGTGTTCGCGTGGCGGTCGCGGGACCGACTCGCGACATCGGTTGTCGGCGGCATCTCACGACTCTTCGAATGGATCGATAGAAGGACGCCGTTCGACGCCGACCTGCCGGAGCAGGAATTGGAACACCGGGTTTCGGTGTTCGTCTCGAATCTGGAACGAATCGCGCGAACACCCCGTGTTCTCGCCGTCGGACTGTTCTTCTCGGCGGGCGGGTGGCTGTTCCTGACGACCGCACTGTGGCTTTCCCTCTACTCGTTCGGCTACGCTATTCCGGTCGAAGCGCCGTTGTTTATCGTACCGCTCGCGATGACGGCGAGCATAACGCCGCTTCCGGGGGGTTCGGGCGGTATCGACGCGGCGTACATCATCCTGCTCGTGAGCGTGACGAAGGTGCCGCTTCCGACGATCACGGCCGCGCTGCTCGTCTTTCGAGGGACGACGTATCTGCTCCCCATCGTCGCGGGTGGTGCGGCCGTCACGATTCTCGAATCGAACCGCCGCTGACGGTGTGGCACAGGAGAACACATCACGGATATAGAAGGGCATGATTCGTCGACAGGTGTATCGAGAACCTCCGGTATGGAAAAATTGATAGCGTAGACGATAGTGCCATAAGCCGGATGTTCGATTGGCTAGCGGATACCATACTCTCGTTTGTCACGAAGTATGGATATATAGCAGTCTTCATCTACCTGACACTCGAAACGGCCTTCATTCTCCACTTCGCGCCGAGCGAAATCGTTGTCCCGTTCGCGGCCACGCAGCTCGTTCACGACCCGATCTCGTTCGCCGTTTTCGTCGCCGTCTCGACCACCGGAGCGACGGCGGGGAGCCTCCTCGGCTACTACGTGTTCGGGAAGAACGGAAAGACGGCCCTCAACCGATACGGGCACGTCCTTCACGTGTCCGAGTCGGATTTGGAGCGAAGCCAACGCTGGTTCCGACGGTGGGGTCGCAGTTCCGTTCTGTGGGGCCGCATGCTTCCGCTGATGCGTGCCGTCATCTCGATTCCCGCCGGACTCGCCGAGATGGATTTGCGTACTTTCACCGTCTACTCGGCGGTCGGGTCGCTCGTTTTCAACGTGTTTCTCACCTACCTCGTGTACGAAGGAGCAGGGGAAACCTCGCCGCTCGATTGGATCATCCACGCGGCGTCGAGCGCGCTGCGGGGGAACCTGGTCTTCGTCGTAAGCCTCGGATTCGTCCTCACGGTCGGCGTTGTCGGTGTCTGGCTCGCCCGTGAACACCTCAAGCGGGAATTCCTGTTGCTGCGCTAGAGACTCCGTAACCTCCGTGTCGATGTTTTCGCTCGGAATCGCCGGACGAACGCACTGCTGGTGGCTTTCGCTCATGAAATTCCATGGTCATGAATATTAATTTATTGTTGATAGAGAAAGAAAAATATATTCTCGTGGGGTCCGGCGAGATAAATGCAGATGCCATCCAGACGTAACATACTAAAGAAAGTCGGTGCGACGGGAACGGCGGCAGTGACCATTTCGGGGCTCTCCGGATCGGCGGCGGCAGCGCCCGGTTCCATCCCGTCGAACTACCTGAGCGAGTATCGACAGACCGGAAGCGACTACGGTATCGACTGGACGTACCTCGCCGGTGTCGGGTGGATAGAAACCCAACACGGACAGTACGAAGCCGGATGCGACGAGTCGTCGGCGGGAGCGAGAGGGCCGATGCAGTTCATGCCATCGACGTGGGATTACTACGGCGTCGACGGCGATGGGGACGGCGTCGCCGACATCTGTAACTATCGGGACGCGATTCCCGCGGCTGCCTACTACCTCACCGATAACGGCGCACCGGGCGACTGGGACAGCGCGCTCTACGCTTACAACCACAGTTGGTCCTACGTCAGCGACGTGAAGGACGCCGCCGCGTACTACCGCGACGCGTATGACGGCGGTGGCGGCGGTGACAGGTTCGTCGATGGTGACCAGGTGACACCGACGACCAACTTGAACACGCGCGAACAACCCGGAACCGGTCAACCTATCGTCGCGACCATCTCACCCGGAGAGGTCGGCGAAATCATGAACGGTCCGACGGACAAGGGCGGCTACACGTGGTGGGGCGTCCACTGGCTCGATCGGAACGTCTGGGGCTGGTCCGTCGAGCGGTACCTCACCGACGCGTAAGCCTGCAACGCACACTTTTTTGCGAACCGGTGTTCGAAGCGCTCGGTCCAAGACGGTCCACTCCGACCACGAGCGGTCAGTCCACCGTCGTCGGTTGGCGTTCTTCCTTCAGTACGCCCTGTCGCCAGTGACCCAGGCTGAACCAGAGGACACCGATGACGAACGACCCGATGGCCGAAATCGACCACGCCCACCAGAGGCCGTTGACGCCCCACGAGAGTCCGGAGAGCGTGAGCGGGCCGAGTTGCAGCGTCCACTGGTAGGCGAGGAGAACGGCGATGGGAATCCGAAGCATCCACCGCGAGAGGAACGAAAGCGCCATCGCGACGCCGGTGTTTCCCGCGCCGCGAAAGCCGCCCTGAATCACCATTAGCCCGCCGAAGAAGGCCAAGAACGGTCCGATGACCGTGAGGAAGTGGGCACCGACTCGGATCACGGCCGGGTCGTCGGTAAACACGCCGATGGCGACGTCGGGGAAGAGCATCATCAAACCGCCGGCGGCGAACAACACCGCCAGCGTCCCGATGGTCGCCTTCCACGTCACCTCGGCCGCCCTGTCGGGCGTCTCCGCGCCGAGGTTCTGTCCGACGCCGGTCGCGGCGGCCTGTCCGACCGCGCCCGAGACGGTCCACGAGACGGACATCATCCTGACGCCGACGCCGTAGGCGGCCGTCGGTACCGGGCCGAATCTGGCGACGAGGGCTGCCATCGCCACGGCGGCGAAACTCCGCGCCGCACCGTCGATTGTCGCGGGATAGCCGACCGTGACGAGGCGTTTCAGGACCGGCCAGTCGGGACGGAGGTCCTCGAGTCGAAGTCGAATCCCCCAATCTCCGCGGAGAAGGACGTAGACGCCGACGACGGCGGCGAAGACGCGAGCGATGAGCGTGGCGAGGGCCGCTCCCTGCGTTCCCATCGGGCCGAGCGGGCTGTATCCCAGGATGAGTATCGGGTCGAGGACGACGTTCAACCCGGCCGAGATCACCATCAACCACATCGCGGTTCGGGTGTCGCCCGCGCCGCGGAGGACGGCTCTGAAGACGAAGAACAGGAACGTGAACGGAATGGAGAAGAACAACACCTCGATGTACTGGAGCGCTTGGACGTACACCGGCCCCTTTGCACCGACGAGCGTGAGGAGTTGCGTGCGGAACGCGTAGCCGAGCGCGGCGAGGAGAACCCCGACGACGACGGTGAGGAGCGTCGTTTGGGCGACCACGTTGTCCGCGGCTCGGTCCTCCCCCGCGCCGATGTGCTGTGACACCAGCGCGACGGCGGACGCGGTGAGGCCCATCGCGAGGGAGACGAAGAGCCACGAGGTCGGAAACATGAGCGAGACGGCGGCCACCGCGTTGGTGCCGACGCGACCGACCCAGAACATATCCGCGAGGTTGTAAAACGTCTGGAGGAGATTGCCCACGACCAGCGGCCACGCCAGCGTCACCAGTTTCGGCGTGATAGCGCCGTCGGTCATATCGACACGCCCCGCTCTGCGCCCGGACATAGATGTCTCAGTACAATGGTCGAACCGGTCTTAAACGAACGTGTTCCGTCTGCACTCTGCCGGTTTTTGTGAGAAGAAGGTTATCGAAGCTCGCGGAGGACGTGTTGAAACTCCCGATGGTCGCCGACTTCGAGGGAGGAATCGAGATTGCGGCGAACGGATTCGATCTCCGTTTCGAGCGAGACGAACTCGTCGTTTTCACACAAGTCGTCGTAGGAGTGTTCCGCCAGCAGGTTCGAGTGCGTCGAAACGAGCGAGTAATAGCGTGTCAACGTTTCCGCGTACTGTGCCCGATTGTAAAGCGCCTCGACCGTTCTGCGAAGGGTTTCACCATCGACCGGTTTGGTTATGTACTCGTCGAACGACATCTCGATGATGTCGTATCCGGGTGCCACCGCGGTGATCATGGCAACACGACAGTTGTACGCTTGGGACCGGATCCGTTCGAGGACTTCCGAACCGCTCAACTCCGGCATCTTCCGGTCGAGCAGCACCACGTCGATCTCCTCGCTTCGCCGGTCGAGCACCGCGAGAGCCTCCCGTCCGTCGTGTGCAACGAACGTCCGGTGCGTGGACAGCCACTCTTCGTAAAGGGCAGTGACCTCGGCCTCATCGTCCACGATTAGCACGCCGAGTCCTCCATCACCAGTCATGTGTTGATTCGTAGTGATAGAGATAATCAATCAGCACCACATATATCTTTGGTTTCTTTAATAGTTTATCTGTAACTTTCTTCTGAAGCGACGATTCATGCAAGTGAATCGTTCGGCGACAACTGGGGGAAGGAGAGAACGGCGATCGTTCCACGAGGATCGGCGTCTTCGAACCACACCGAGCCGTCGTACTGGTCCATCATCACCGAAACGAAGTAGAGGCCGAACCCGATGGAACCGGTCGCCGCCGACGTGACGTTTCGGTCGAACACTCGCGTTTTCATGTCCTCGGAGATTCCCGGTCCGTCGTCCTCGATTTCGACGCGAACAGACTCGTCCGCCTGCCGCGTTCGAACCACGAGCGACGGTGATTCGTCGTCGTGATGTTCGATGGCGTTCAACAGCACGTTTTCGATCACCTCACCGAGTAGTTCGTTGCCGCGGACGAACAATTCCTCCGGGATGTCGGCCTCGACATCGACTCTCGGATACGTGTTTCGCATCTTGGTCACACGACGCGATAGCGCCATGGAGAGGGAAACCGTCTCCAACGACACCGACTCCGAAGCGGTGACGGTCTGGCTGACCGACCGCACCTTTTCGGTCAACTGCCCGATGTCGGCGCTCCAGTTGCGAACCGTCTCGAAGTGGGATTTGCCGGACGCCTCGACGTGCGGTTCGAGGAGTTCCAGATTGCCGTTGATAACGGTTATTCCGTTCAGGATATCGTGGCGCAGGACACCGTTGAAGAACTCTATCTGGTCGGTTCGCTCCTCGACCATCGCCTGACTCTCCCGGAGTTCGCGCTCCCGTCGTGCGCGGTCGAGCGCCGTCTCGGTCGTACTCGCCAAAATGCGGGCGAACCGACGGTCATTTCCGGTGAACGTCCGTTTTCGCAGATCGCTTCCGACGGCGAGAACGCCGTGTTCGCCGAGCGGAAGCAACAACAGACAGCCCACGGGGAGATAGCCGTACGGTTGTTTCGAGAGTTGCTCGACGGATTCGTAGACGACCGGTTCCCCGGATTCGAACACCGACCACATCGACTCGGCGTCGTCTGAGAACGACAACCCACCGTCGAGACCGCTCCGCAGTAGGTTCGTCATCGCAACCGACCGGAGAACCGACCCGTCGTCGTCCGGAAAGAGGATGGAGGAGTAGGGATGGTCGAGCACCTCGTCGGCCGTTCGAACCGCGATTTCCGCGATGTCTTCGGGCCGCTCGGCGTTCATGAACTGTCGGGTCGCGGATTGGAGGGTGCGAAGGGTCTCCTCGCGTCGTTTCCGGTCGGTTATCTCGCGGAGGACGAAGATGTCGCCGCGATGAACGTCGTGATGGTCGCGTATCGGCGTCGAACGGGGGTCGTAAACCGGCATTTCCGCGCCGCCATCCTGTCGAACCGTGGAGGGGCTGAACGATTCTTCGTTGGAAACGGCATCCAGGAGGCCCGGAAGGACCGATTCGATCCCACTGCCGACGGTGGCGTCGCCGTCGAACAGCGGTTGGGCCGCCGGGTTGTATTCGATGACTCGTTCATCGGCGACGACGATGACGGGGTCGTCCATTTCGGCGAGGACGACTTCGGACGCGAGCGGAGCGACGTTGAGGAAGTCGTATCGGAAGAGCGCGAGAGCGTCCAAAATACCGCTCGCGGCGAAGAAAACGGGCGTCAACCCGAACGCGACGCCGAGATCGACGAACGCGAACAGGGAGATGCCGAGGAACGGAACGAACCCGGCGAGGATGATGGCGACCGTCTGCTTCCGGTAGAGACGGTCCGCCTGTATCAGGAACGCGGTGAGAAATACGAATCCGGAGAGGAGGACGACGAAGAGGTAGACGAGATGAAAGTAAAACGAGGGCGTATAGTTGACCGACAGCGTCGTGAGCGTGTCGTTCGTCATCACCGTCGCGCTCGCGTTCGCGATCCCGTGGTCGGGACTGGCGAGCGAGAAGACGGTGTAGAGTATCGGTTCCGCACAGATGAGCGGCAGCGTTTTCGCCGTCACCCAGTCGTGCCGACCGGTGTATTCGAGCGCGAAAATCAGCCAGAGAACGGGAACGGCCGTACTACAGATTCCGATGAGCGACATCCAGAGGCGAGCGGGAGCGAGCGACGAACTCGTCAGGAGGAAAATCGAGGAGACACACCACCCGGCGACGGCGGAGATGAGGAGGAAGAACGGCGTCGCCCCGGGGACGCCACGATTCGACCACGCGTACCACGCGAGACCGAACCCGACAGCGCCGCCGAGGACGGTTCCCACGAGGACGACGACGCCCGAAAATGACAGAGAACCTAACATGTCAGGATAAATTCTTATACGGCAGACACCCACATAGGAGTTTCTTCCATTATCACCCTAGATAATCGGATGAGCGTCGGGTTTCGCGGAAATCCGATTTCTTTCGCCGGCGAAACGTTTACCAGCGCCATACCCGTAGCGGTGGGCGATGACCGATGCGAACCGGGGTGGTGTGTGAGTGGAACTCATCATCACCGAGAAGGACAACGCCGCACGTCGAATCGCCGATATCCTTTCCGGCGAGAGTGCGGAGGCCGACCGACAGAACGGCGTCAACGTCTACAAATGGGGCGGCAAACGCTGTATCGGCCTGTCGGGCCACGTCGTCGGGGTGGACTTCCCTCCCGAGTACAACGACTGGCGCGACGTGGAACCGATAGAACTCATCGACGCGACCGTCGAGAAACAACCGACCAAGGAGAACATCGTTCGAACGCTTCGCCTGCTCGCACGCGATGCGACCCGCGTGACCATCGCGACTGACTACGACCGCGAGGGCGAACTCATCGGGAAGGAAGCGTGGGAACTCGTCCGCGAAGTGAACGAGGACGTCCCCATCAATCGGGTTCGGTTCTCCTCCATCACGAAAAACGAGGTCTCCTCGGCGTTCGAGAACCCGGACGAACTCGACTTCGATCTGGCGGCCGCGGGCGAGGCCCGCCAGATAATCGACCTCATCTGGGGGGCCGCACTGACGCGGTTCCTCTCGCTTTCGGCGCGACAACTCGGCAACGACTTCATCAGCGTCGGGCGGGTCCAGAGTCCGACGCTGAAACTCATCGTGGATCGCGAACGCGAGATTCAGGCGTTCGACCCCGAAGCCTACTGGGAACTGTTCGCCGACCTACAGAAGGACGACGAGGCGTTCGAATCGCAGTACTTCTACCGCGACGAGGACGGCAACGAAGCCGAACGCGTCTGGGACGAGGAGACGGCCGAGAAAGCGTACGAAACGCTCTCGGGAGCCGCACAAGCGATCGTCGAGAGCGTCTCGCGGCGGACGCGGACCGACACCCCGCCCGCGCCGTTCAACACGACGCAGTTCATCCGCGCGGCGGGCAGTCTCGGCTATTCCGCCCAGCGCGCGATGAGCATCGCGGAGGACCTGTACACCGCCGGGTACATCACGTACCCGCGGACCGACAACACCGTCTATCCGGACGATTTGGACCCCGAGGAACTCCTCGACACGTTCGTCGGGGACTACCACTTCGGCGAGGACGCCGACGGCCTGCTCGAACAGGACGACATCGACCCGACCGAAGGGGACGAGGAGACCACCGACCACCCGCCGATTCATCCGACGGAGGACATCCCGACGAAGGGGGATTTGAGCGACGACGAGTGGGACGTGTACGAACTGGTCGTTCGACGCTTCTTCGCCACCGTCGCCGAGTCGGCGAAGTGGGAACACCTCAAGGTGGTGTCCATGGTCTCGGAGTTGACCCTCAAGGCCAACGGAAAGCGCCTGCTCAAGGAGGGCTACCACGCGGTCTATCCGTACTTCAACACCAGCGAGAACTACGTGCCGAACGTGGAGGAAGGGGAGACGTTGGCCATCGCCGACACACGAATCGAGGACAAGGAGACCCAACCGCCACGCCGGTACGGCCAGTCCAGACTCATCGAGAAGATGGAGAAGATGGGCATCGGGACGAAATCGACCCGCCACAATACCATCCAGAAGCTCTACGACCGCGGCTATCTGGAGAGCGACCCGCCGCGACCGACCCGTCTCGCACAGGCCGTGGTGAAGGCCGCGGAGGATTACGCGAACCTCGTCGTGAGCGAGGCCATGACCCGCGAACTCGAAGAGGACATGACCGCCATCGCCAACGGCGAAGCGGACTTGGAAGACGTCGCGGATTCCTCGCGGGAACTCCTCGGTGCAGTGTTCGACGAGTTGGAGGAGTCGCGGGAGGAGATCGGAAAACAGCTCCAGCAGTCGCTCAAGGAGGACAAGACGCTCGGGCCGTGTCCCGACTGCGGCGAGGACCTGCTCGTCCGCCAGAGCAGGCGCGGGTCGTACTTCGTCGGCTGTGACGGCTATCCCGACTGCACGTACACCCTCCCGTTGCCGAACAAGGGCAAGCCGCTCATCCTGGACGAAACGTGCGAGGACCACGACCTTCGGGAAGTGAAGATGCTCGCCGGACGGGGAACCTTCGTCCACGGCTGTCCGCTCTGCAAGGCCGAGGAGGCCGAGGAAGCCGAAGACGAGATTATCGGGGAGTGTCCCGAATGTGGTGAAGAACACGGCGGCGAACTCGCCATCAAAAAGCTCCAGACCGGTTCGCGACTCGTCGGCTGTACGCGGTACCCCGACTGCGATTACTCGCTGCCACTCCCGCGCCGGGGCGAAATCGAAGTGACGGACGAGCGGTGTCCGGACCACGACCTGCCGGAACTCGTCGTTCACAACGGGGACGAACCGTGGGAACTCGGCTGTCCCATCTGCAACTACGAGGAGTTCAAGCAACGCGAGGAAAAGAGCGGGTTGGAAGCCATCGACGGCATCGGCTCGAAGACGGCCGAAAAGCTGGCCGAGGCCGGTATCGATACCATCGACGACCTCAAAGACGCCGAGGTCGAGTCGGTCGCAGACGAGGTCAGCGGCGTCAGCGAGGACAGATTGCGAAGTTGGCAGGCGAAGGCCGACTGAGGACGAAGTTCGATTTTCCAGCGCCGGTCGCGATTTTTCACTCGTCCCTGGTGCCGTGAGCAGCGCGGTACACGGGATGTACGAGCGTCGGTATCGAGGTGGGCGTCACCGGCAGATCGTGGCAGTCGCGGAGACCCTAGGGGGATGTAGCGCTGCCTCGTCCCACGAACTGCTTCATGACCCGTCCTTCGGCACGGTGAAGTAACCTGCTCGCGGCGGATTTGTGGATGCCGAGGACCTCGGCCAACTCGGTGAGCGAACAGGAGCGGGGGGAATCGTAGTATCCTCGTTCGACCGCTTCGGTGACGATTCGCCACTGGCGCTCCGTGAGCAGCGTGTCCGATTCATGCGATTGTTCCAGCGACGAGACGTGATACGGGATGTCGATTGCCGCCAACTCGCTCGCGTAGTTCGACAGGCGTTCGTGTGACGCCGTGGGCGTCACGGAAAACCAGCCGTTCCGGAGAACGGTGGGATAGACCGAGACGTTATCCGACCCGCGGAGCGCGTCGTAGAGGTCCGTCACCACGGCCGTGAACTGAATCAGCACCAGTCGGTCGTCCCGATAGATGGGGTCGGACGACAGCACTTCCGGCGACGCCTCGAACCGACGAACGAATCGATCCCCGTCCCGCGTTCGTGCTTCGAGGAGTGCGAGCGCGTCGTCCTCCCGCGGTTGCGTGGCCAGCAGTCGAAACTCGCTTTCCGGGAACTCGGTCGAGAGGTCGGCCAGCCAATCGTCCACCGTCGCCCCGTCGATCCGCAGTTGAACCGTCGGCATGCTCGGAAGTCGGCGTCGTAGCCATATGGATGTAGCAACATGTTGCGCCACGGACGCAGGCCGTTTCGGAACCTACCGCGGGTGTGGTCGCGATGATACACACCCACGAAATCGAGGAGGAGCGGAAATGACGAGCGAAGCGACGAAATTGGAAGAGAACAAGCGACTCGCCCGGAGCATCCCGGAACGGGTGTTCGCGGACGGGGACCTCGACCTGCTGGACGAGTTGTACGGCGAGGACGCTATCGAACACAATCCGTTCGGGGATCTGCGTGGGCGGGCGGCGATTCGCGAGTCCTACGAGGGGTTCATCGCTGCGTTCCCCGACATCGAACAGAAAGTCGAAGACGTCGTCGCCGAAGGGGACACGGTCGCCATGCGCCTCACTGCCCGCGGAACGCACGAGGGGCCGATGATGGACCTCGAACCGACCGGGAGGGAGGTCGAGGTGCAACAGACGGTGTTCACCCGCATCGAGGACGGTGAAATCGTCGAACGGTGGCTTCATCCGGACAACCTCGGAATGCTCCAGCAACTCGGCGTCGTGGACTCCGAGTTGGCGTAGTCGATTTCTTCGCCTTTTTCGGAGTCGTCCAAGGCGTCCACAGGGACGGCGAAGCCGAACGGGCGACACGAACGACCGGAGTCGGCGTGCGATAGGACCCCCGAGACCAGCAGCGACACGGCCGCCCGTCGCTAGCATCTTCTCCGGAAAATCGGAGATTTTCCGGGCCGACGACTGAATGGAGTGAAACGAAATGAAGGAGGAGTGCTTTTGGTCCAGCTTTTGCTGGAAGAACGGCCGACGGGAGCGCTAACTTGGCGCTCCCCCTCGGCTCTCGACTGAAGCAAAAGCTGGTTTCGAAGCTGTTTTAGCCGGGAGTTTTGAAAGGAACGCTATGACCGCGCCATGGGACGACTGGGACCATATAACTAAACTCGACCCGGACAAAAGCCTCGCGGATGGCGATACGTTCGCCGATGTGTGCGCGACGGGGACGGACGCACTGGAGATCGGCGGAACGCTCGACATCACGGCGGAGAAGATGCAGCGGGTCATCGACGCCTGTTCCGAGTACGACGTGCCGCTCTATCAGGAACCGAGCAACCCCGCCGTGGTCGTGGAGAGCGACGCGCTGGACGGCTACCTCGTGCCGACCGTATTGAACACGCGGGACGTGGCGTGGATAGCCGGGCTACACAAGGAGTGGATTCGGATGTCGGATATCGATTGGTCCGAAACCCACACCGAGGGATACATCATCCTGAACCCGGACGCGAGCGTCGCCCAGTACGCCGACGCCGATTGCGACCAGACCGCGGCGGACGTGGCGGCCTACGCCGAACTCGCGGAACGGATGCTCGGCCAGGAGATAATCTACATCGAGTGTTCGGGCACGTTCGGCGACCCCGAAGTGGTCGCGGCGGCGCAGGACGCACTGGACGAGGCGACGCTGTTCTACGGCGGCGGCATCCACGACTACGAGTCGGCGAACACGATGGCGGAACACGCCGACGTCGTGGTCGTCGGTGACCTCGTCCACGACGATGGCGTCGAGGCCGTCCGCGAGACGGTCGAGGGGGCAAAGGACGCGAAGAAGGCGCGCGCGGAGTCGGCGTAAACGGACTCGTTTTTCGTCGGCCGTTCGAAGAGGCGACGCCGCTTCGTGATCGGGAAAGCAGATAGGACACAGGCAGAAACGCTGAAAGCGGCGTATTCGCCGTTCAAAAATAAAAGAACGGAATATTCATATATTCACGGTTCGGATATTCGGTCGGGATACACATGTCCGCACTCGAAACGGTCGGTCTGACGAAGTACTACGGCGAGACGCGGGGTATCGAAGACCTGACGCTCGCCGTCGAATCGGGCGAGGTGTTCGGCTACCTCGGCCCGAACGGGGCCGGGAAGACGACGACGATTCGGACGCTTCTCGGATTCATCACACCGACCGACGGCGAGGCGACGGTTCTCGGATACGACGTGCGCGACGAACGCGCGCTCATCGAAGCGAAGCGCCACATCGGCTACCTGCCGAGCGACCCCGGGTTCGACACCGAAATCACGGGGCGGAAACTGCTCGACTACCACGCCGAACTGAAAGGCGACGTGCGAAGCGACGAACTGCTGGAGCGGTTCGATCCCCCCATCGACCGCGACATCGGCGAGTATTCGCGGGGGAACGTCCAGAAACTCGCCATCGTGCAGGCGTTCATGCACAACCCGGACCTGGTCATCATGGACGAACCGACCTCGGGGTTGGACCCGCTGATGCAGGAGCGGTTCTACGAGTTCGTCCGCGAGGAGCGCGACCGCGGGACGACGATATTCTTCTCCAGTCACGTTCTGAGCGAGGTGCGAAAGGTCTGTGACCGCGTCGGCATCATCCGCGACGGGCAACTCGTCACGCTCGAAGCCGTGGAAACCCTGCTCGACAGGAGCGGAAAACACGTCCGCGTCGTCGTCGCCGAGGCGGTCGAGCGGACGGACTTCGAGTTCGAGGGCGTCCACGACCTGACGGTGGACGGGACGATTTCGTTCACGTTCACCGGGGACTACGACGTGCTGCTCGACCACCTCCAACGCTACACCGTTCAGGACCTCGAAATCGACGAAGCACCGCTGGAGGACATCTTCATGCGCTTTTACGGGGACGAAGAAATCGAGGAGGAAGCGGAACCCGGCGGTCCGACGGCCGACGCCACCGAAACGGCGGATGCCGTCGCCGTCCCCGACGACGGGGGTGAGGACGATGTTTGAGATCACCCGCTACGAGTTCGACCGACGGGTCAAAGGAGCGGTCGTGCTCGCGGTCCTGCTCGCCGTGATGTCCTTCGGCATCGTGGCGCTCTTTCCCTCCATCGAGACCTCCGGTGCCGACCTCGAAGCGTACTGGCAGAGCCTTCCGCCGGCGATGAAAGCGGCGTTCGGTGCGTCCGGCGGCGCGTTCTCGCTGACGACGATGGAGGGGTTCCTCGCCGTGGAACTGTACCAGTTCTTCTGGCTCCTCCTGCTCGGAATCTACACGGCATACATCGCCGGGGGACTCATCGCGGGCGACGTGGAACGCGGACGACTCGACGTGCTCCTCGCGACGCCGGTCTCGCGCTCGAAAGTGATCGTCGAGAAGTTCCTCTCGCTCGTCCCGACGCTGGTCGTGTTGAACGTCATCGTCGGCGCGGTGGTCTACGTGAGCGTCGTCGCCATCGGCGAGTCGGTGTCGCTTTCGGACCTCGTCGTTGCACACCTGCTGTCGATTCCGTACCTCCTCGCCTGCGGGGCGATCGGCCTGCTGCTCTCGGTGGTGTTCGACCACGCGGACGTCGCACAGCGCGGCGGCCTCGGTGCCATCTTCGCGCTGTTCCTGCTGGATTCCGTGGCGAGTTCGGCCGACATGGGGTGGCTCGGAGCCATCAGTCCCACGCACTACTACGACCCGACCGCGATTCTGGTTTCGGGCGAGTACGACTGGACCGGCGCCGTCGTCTTGCTCGCCGGAATCGTAGCGCTTGTACTGGTGAGCCGCGTCATCTTCCAACGTAAAGACATCTCATGAAGGGCTTCAGCGACGACGAACGCGACCGCATCCGCCGTCTCCTCCTCGACGACGGCCGAGACCTGTTCGAACGATACGGGCTCAAGAAGACGACCATCGCCGACCTCACCGACGCGGCAGGCATCGCCGACAGCACGTTCTATCGATTCTTCGACTCGAAGGAGGAACTCTACTTCGAGATCCTCCAGCGCGAGGGCCACGCGCTCGCCGACGAACTCGTCAACGAATCCCTCGCGAGCGAGGATGACCCCGAGCGGGCCATCGCCACGTTCATGCGGCTACTGGTTGAGACCATCGAGGAGAATCGGCTGATGCGACGACTGCTCGTGGAGGACGAGTTTATCGAAGTGATGCAGGTGGTCGGCGACATCTCGCCCGAGGAGTTCGAAGAGCGACGGGCGGAGTCCCTCGCCTACGTCCTCCCCTACATCGAAGCGTGGCAGGAAACGGACGACGTTCGAGCGGGGAATCCGGAAACCATCGCGGGTGTGATGGGAACCGTGAAACTGCTTCCGCTCTATCGCGACCAAATCGGGCGCGACTACTACGAAGCCGTCCGGGACATGTTCATCGAAATCGTCGCCGCCGGACTCACCCAGACCGGCGAGTAGTCTTTTTCGACGCGTGTGAACGTCTCTTCTGCTCGCGGACGACGACCGAAATGAGGGCGTTTAAGCCCGCCGCGGAAGAACTGTGCCGTATGCAGAACCGAACCTACACCGCGGATGCCGAACCCGGCGACACCGTCACGGTCGCTGGCTGGGTCCACGAGATCCGCGACCTCGGCGGAATCGCGTTCCTCATCGTCCGCGACACGACGGGGAAGATTCAGGTCAAGTTCGAGAAGGACGACATGGACGAGGACCTCGTGGAGACGGGCCTCGGCGTCAACCGCGAGAGCGTCGTCGAAATCACGGGCGACGTGAAGGAGGAACCGCGCGCGCCGACGGACGTCGAAATCGTCCCGACGGGCGTGGACGTTATCGCGGAGGCCGAACCGGAACTCCCGCTCGACCCCAGCGGCAAGGTCGACGCCGACCTCTCGACGCGCCTCGACAACCGAACGCTCGACGCGCGCAAGGGCGACGTGGAGGCCGTGTTCAAGATTCGCGCCGAAGTGCTTCGCGCCGTCCGCGAGAAGTTCCGTGACCTCGGTTGCAGCGAAATCAACACGCCGAAAATCGTGGCAACGGGGACGGAGGGCGGAACTGAACTGTTCCCCATCACCTACTTCGGCGAGGAGGCGTTCATGAACCAGTCGCCGCAGCTGTTCAAACAGCTCATGGTCGGCTCCGGACTGGAGCGCGTCTTCGAAATCGGCCCCATCTTCCGCGCGGAAGAACACAACACGCCCCGCCACCTGAACGAGGCGACCAGCATCGACTTCGAGAGCGCCTTTTACGACCACCACGAGGCGATGGACGCCTGCGAAGCGGTCGTCACGGCCGCCTACGAGGCCGTCGCCGAGAACTGTGGGGACGAACTCGACGCGCTCGACATCGACTTCGAAGTCCCCGAGGGCGACTTCCCGCGACTCACCTACGAGGAGGCCATCGAGCGCATCAACGCGACCGGCGAACTCGACGAGATGCTCGTCTGGGGCGACGACCTGCCGACCGAGGGCGAGAAGGCGCTCGGCGAGGACGTCGGCAGCCACTACTTCATCACCGACTGGCCCAGCGAGATCAAGCCGTTCTACATCATGGATCAGGACGACGAGGAGCTTTCGACCGGGTTCGACATGATGCACCCGCGCATGGAACTCGTCTCCGGCGGCCAGCGCGAACACCGCTACGACCGCCTCGTGGAAGGGTTCGAACAGCAGGGATTGGACCCCGAGGCGTTCGACTACTACACGAAGATGTTCAAGTACGGCATGCCGCCGCACGCCGGATGGGGCCTCGGCGGCGAGCGCCTCATCATGACGATGCTCGGGTTGGACAACATTCGAGAGGCTGTTCTGTTCCCGCGAGACAGACAGCGGTTGAGTCCGTAGACGAAACCGCTGTCTTCGAGCGGGAGCATGCGGAATCTCCGATTCCGCTCAGTTCCCGCGAGATCGCCAACGTCTGAGTCCGTAGACGAAGTGCATCGCTGGACTGGTTATTCGCTTTCTGCCGCTCGTTCGATCAACTCATACGCTTTTTCCCGAAGTTCACCGGTCATGTGCAGCCCCTCACTGTCCACGCGACGAACGAGTGACTTTCCTTCTTCAGCGGTCAAGTCGTACTCCTCGGTAGCACGAGCAATGACACCGATAGTACCCGTAACCGTCACACCGAGACCGCTAGCAACCGTTCGAACTCGTTTATCGTCGGAGACGACCGCTCTCTCTGCACTGTTGCCATCAGCTCGAAGCACGTTCGCGATAATCTGAACGTCGCCGTTCACGGTTTCTTCTCCGAGAATCTTTTTCGCTTCGCGTTCTGCCTCCGCAGCTTCGCGGAATAGGTCGCTAGCCTCTGCCGACATCCCGACACTGTCCTCGGATATAAAATTAGCTACGTTGGTTCGGGCGGGTTCCGTGGAAACTTCCGTAAGTACCTCTTTTTCGATACGAATTGAGCGGTCGAAACAGAGCAGTAGATTCAATTCGCCGATATAACCGAGTGCAATGAGAGTCGTCGCATCGACTAAAATCATAGTTCACGAGCGGCATCAGCATCACCCTCCAAGTCCTCGGGAGACAACTGCGAGGTTAAATTCCGCCGACGAGCGATTTCTAACCACTCTGCTAAGCTAACTCCCGCAATCCGTGCCGCCTCGTTAACCGACACCTCACCGGATTGATACCGCTCGACGGCGACTCGAACCCGAATATCTCGAAGCCCTTCTTGCAGCGCTTTTCGAATCGTCGTGCTTTTGTCTTCTTGTAGCAACTCCGCGACTTCTTCGAGGGTTTTTTTCTCGTCATCCGGGATACGAGCGCTTATCGAGGGCATGTATACGCTGTAGTACATCGTAATCACACATCAATCTACGGCTCTCGTACACATCGAGGACGCCGAGTGGCGACGACGGATTTTAACGGTTATACGCTGTCGCCCGAAAGCGTCGGGTATGAGCGACGAGGTTGGCCGTGCGTTCGTTCCCGGCCACATCACGGGCTTTTTCAGCATTCACGAGGCCGACGACCCCGAACGCGCGGGGTCCCGAGGGGCGGGGGTGACGCTGTCGGAAGGTGTCACCGTGACCGTCGAACCAGCCGATGAGACGAGTATCGAACTGAACGGCGAGTTCGTCGCCGTCGAATCCGGGCGGCGAGTGTTGGACGCGCTGGACGAGACGGCGCGCATCTCCGCCGAAACGTCCCTGCCGCTCGGCGCGGGATTCGGCGTCTCGGGCGCGGTCGCGCTCGGAACCGCGTTCGCCGCGAACGATGTCTTCGGCGAGGGGCGGTCGGAAAACGAACTTGTGACGCACGCACACACGGCGGAAGTCGCGGCGGGGACCGGACTCGGCGACGTGGTGGCGCAGGCCCGTGGGGGAATTCCCATTCGACTCGAACCGGGGGGACCCGAACACAACCGCCTCGACGGCGTGCCGACGCGGGCGAAAATAGAGTACCTCTCGTTCGGCGAACTGTCCACCGCCGAGGTGCTCTCGGGGAGTACGAGTCGACTCTCGCGTGCGGGCGTGGACGCGCTCGTCGCGCTGGTGAATCAACCGACGTTGGAGACGTTCATGGCCGAATCGAACGGATTCGCGGAGCGAACCGGCTTGCTGACCGAGGAAGTCAGGGAGGTCATCGACGATGTCCACGCCGCGGGAGGTGCAGCCTCGATGGCGATGCTGGGTAAAACCGTCTTCGCGCTCGATTCGGGGCTCTCGGACGCCGGGTACGACGCCCGCGCCTGTCGGACGCACCACGCCGGAGCGACGTTGGTGGAATAACCCGAAAACCGAATCACGGCTGTTTTGCCGTTCCGCTTCGGAGGGGCGCGTATGACCGACGAGGTGGACATTCCCGAGGACCATCCGCGATACCAGTCGCTCCTCACGCGGCATCGAATCGAGGAGGGCGTCGAAAAGGGCATCACGAGCAAGCAGGGACTCATCGCCGAGGGGCGCGGCGAGTCGTTCGACTACCTCCTCGGGGAGGAGACCATCCCGAGTGCGGACGAAGCGGAGCGTGCGGCGGCGGCGCAACTGTTGCTCGCGGACCACGCCGTCCTCTCGGTGAACGGCAACGTGGCCGCGCTCGTTCCCGGAGAAATCGTCTCGCTCGCCGAGGCCACCGGCGCGGACATCGAGGTCAACCTGTTCGGACGGACGGAAGAGCGCATGCGGGCCATCGCCGACCACCTCCGGGAACACGGTGCGGAGAACGTGAAGGGACTCGCCGCGGACGCGCGGATACCCGGACTGGAACACGAACGGGGCAAAGTGGACGCGGACGGAATCTTCGACGCGGACATCGTTCTCGTGCCGCTGGAGGACGGCGACAGGGCCGAAGCCCTCGCCGAGATGGGGAAGACCGAAATCGTCATCGACCTGAATCCGCTCTCGCGCTCGCCGCGAACCGCCGCGATTCCGATAATCGACAACATCATCAGGGCGGTACCGAACGTGACGCGACACGCCCGCGAACTCGCGGACGCCTCTCCCGAAGAACTGGAAGCCATCGTCGACGGGTTCGACCGTGACGCGGCGCTCGACGACGCGGAGCGGGCGATTCGTGACGTCTAGTCGTTGAGGGACTCCCGAATTGGTTCGGCCCACGCGGGCCACTCGGGACGCTCCTCGGCCGAGAAGGTGGGGTCTCCGGACATCGTCTTGATGGCTCTCGCGTCGTCCAGACTCCAGACCGCGCCGTCCTCGTGGAAGATTCCGCTTATGAGGCCCTGTTTTCGCCGATAGACCTGATAGGCCGGTTTGACCATCAGCGACCAGAAGAAGTTTCCGACGCCCGCCTCCCGAATCAGCGGTGCGAGCGAGGAGTAGTTGGGTGGATTGGTCCCCTCTCCCTTACGCGGCGGAGAGAGACACTGCCACTCCGACAACCAGATGGGGCGACCGAACCGGCGTTCCGCCGCGTTGATCTGCCGGAGCAACCGTCGATACTGCGCTTCGGTGTGCCCGAAGTTCCTGTGACACTGGAACACCTCGCTTCCCCAATCGCGGTACTCCTCGTTGTTGGGGATGTTGGTCGAACCGACCGACAGCGGAACGGTCCCCTCTTGGCTCGACAGCGTTCGGAACATCGCCTCCGCGAACCGCATCTTCCACGGCCGCCAGCACGGTTCGTTGATGAGTTCGATGGCGAGCAGTCGGGAATCGTCGCGGTAGCGCTCCATGAACCACCGGATGAACCGCCGCGGGAGGTGCCATCGGTCCGAGTGTTCCATGATTCCCCGCGACGGCGAGAACACTGGACGAGCGGTGAGCGGGTCGTCGTTCGTCAACTGGTGGTTCGTGGGATTGGTCCCGATACCCTCGAAGATGCCGAGGAGGACCCGCAACCCGTGATTCGCCGCCGTGGTCAGGAAGTGTTCGAGTCGAAGCCAGAACCGCGTCGGCTCCCGTCGCCACGCCTCGAAACTCAGCCACACCCGCAAGGCGTTCAGGTTCAACCGACTCGCATAACAGAGGTCGCGTTCGATGACGGCGGAATCGTAGCCGTGCCACATCTGAAACGTGTTGTACGCCCTGGACGGGAAGTAGATGGCTCCGCGGACGTCCACCGGGGCGTCCGCTTCGTCGTTCGTTGCGCCGTCATCGGGCAGACAATCGACGTCGCTCGCGGTTCGCCACCCCAAATCCCCCGTCACGCCGATACCGCAGGCTACCGCACCGAGTCGAAGCACTGCTCGCCGCGTTCGGTTTCGTCCCCCCATCTGAGTATCCAACCAACCAGTCCACTGCGTGAACTATACCGTTTGTGTACGGTTTCTGTGGGGTCGTCGATGGAATCAGCGTCCGGCGAACCGTTTAGATGGCGTGGCTCGATTCACCGAACGTGAAAGAACAGGAGCAGGTCGCGGCGTTCGTGGCCGACAACGACATGAAGAGTGACCCGGCGTATCGAATCCTCGATTTGGTGGCCGAAATCGGCGAGATAGCGGCCGACGCGACGAAATCGACCGAGTGGGGAGAGGACCCCGAGGCGCTCGACGTGAAGCGGGACGAAATCGGCGACGCGCTGTTCTCGTTGCTCGCGGTGGCGGACGCACTCGACGTGAATGCAGGTGAGGCGTTGGACGACACGCTCGAAAAATATCGGCGACGGATTCGGGAGACGGGAGACTCGAGTTCGGGGGAGAAGTAGGGTCGAAACGGACGGTTACATCGGAAGCCGTTCTCGGGCGAACCGCTTGAGCAGCGGGATGTCCTCCCAGTGGAGGAGCTTCATGATGCCGCGGAGCTTGCCGTTGTTCGCGTTCGCACGCGAACTGTGGGTGAGCTGTTTGAGGTCGCGAATCAGCGTATCGTAGCGCTCGTTCTCCGCGAGGTAGAGGAGCTGTGTCATCAGCAACCGCGTTCGCATCTGCGGGGCGACGTCGCCGTGCCAGAGCTTGTCGTAAATCGACATCTTCTCCGCGGAGGTGTCCGATGCGCTGGTCATGAAACACCGGTCCGCGGTTATCGCCGCCGCGCGGGCGGACTTCATGCCGGTGTGAATCCCTTCGCCCCAGAGCGGGTCGATGGTCGGCACGGTGTCGCCGATGGCCATGAAGTTGTCCGTGGAGAGGCCGCCGGGCATCTGGATGTGGGCGGACCCGCGGTGCTGTTTTCCCTCCAGCCGCTCCGCGTTCTCGAAGCGCGGGTCGGTGTCCAACCAGTGTTGGAGGTAGTCGTCGATTCCCATGCCCTCCTTGGCGTAGTCGTGGTGGCTCTCGTTCTGGATGTAACAGAGGCCGACCTTCGCCGTGTCCTCGCCGGTGTGGAAGATCCACGAGTAGCCGCCCGGCGCGAGGTTGTGGTCGAGTCGCAGCATCATCGCATCCGTGAGGTCGGCGTAGCCTTGTGGATTCACGTCGACGCCTTCCATCTCGAACTCGACGCCGATGGCCTGATTCTCGCGTTTCAGGTTGCTCACGCCGAGGCTCTTCGCGAGGGGCGCGCTCGGGCCGGTGGCGTCGATGACGATGTCGCCGTACACCTCTTGGTCTCCGGCGTAGCGGACGCCGACGATTTCGTTGCCGCTCATGATGGGCTTCGAGACGCGGGCGCCGAACCAGTATTCGGCACCCTCGTCCCGTCCGTCGGCCACCAGAAACCGCTTGAAGTCCGCGAATTCGAGGACTGCACCGGGTTGCGATTGGACGAAGTGTTCGCTCGGCGATTCGAGGACCACGTTGTCGGTGTAGTTCATCACCACGTCGTCCGGAATGCCGAAGGCCGCCATCATCGAGGAGAACGTTCCGGCGGTGGACTTGTTGCTCTGCCGCGGGAACGTGTCTTCCTTTTCGGCTTCGAGGACGACGACGTCGTAGCCTCGCTGGGCCAAGTCCCGCGCACACTGTGCGCCCGCGGGACCGGCACCCGCGATGATAACGTCGAAATGCTCGCTCATGCCATCACCCTTCGGTCGAAGAGCGAGGGTCGTTGCTCCGCCGTTCCGGTCGCTCGAACTGACGAGGGGTCGGCCGCCGTTCGGCCGTCGGTCGCGTCGCAAATCCGGCCAGTGTCGAGGGAGTCGGGTAAAACGGTCGCCGCGGCGGGGGAGTACCCGACACCGCTGACGACAGTGCGTATCTCCGCAGTCATCTCTATCCATTCTTACCGGCCACGTCATAAAAAACAGACGCAAACGGCCGCGAGAAACGGATTTGGTCGTACGATGTAGGTCAGAAATTGAACGGAGATCGTCGCGAAATATCGACGCAAAACGGGGGACGGGTCGCTATCGAGGCGAGCGAAAACGGGAGAAAACCGAGCCGACGAGAATCGGACCGTGATTCAGTAGAACTCGCGCACGAGGTCCATCGCGTCGTCGGGTGCGCCGTCGGGAATCTCGGACATGTTGCCCTCGATACCGTGGAGTTCGCTGTACGGGACGCTGTCCTCGTCCTGATAGATGACGCCCTGATACTCCTTGCTGGCGTCGAGAATCTTGTCCTTGGCCGCGTCGTAATCCGAGGAGTCGTGGCCCTCGTCCGCGAGGTCGACGATGGAGTCGCGGAAGTAGTCGTACGTGTCCACGTCGTTGAACGTGACGCACGGCGAGAAGACGTTCACGAAGCCGAAGCCGTCGTGTTCGATGGCCTTCTGAACGATTTCGGCGTGACGCTGTGCGTCCGTCGAGAACGACTGTGCGATGAACGTCGCGCCCGCCGAGAGGGCGAGCGCGAGCGGGTTGACCGGCGGCTGTTTCGGGCCTTCCGGCGTCGTGCTCGTCTCGAAGTCCTCGCGGCTGGTCGGCGAGGCCTGTCCCTTCGTCAGTCCGTAGATGCGGTTGTCCATGACGACGTAGGACATGTCCACGTTCCGGCGCACGGCGTGAATGAAGTGACCCACACCGATGGAGTAGCCGTCACCGTCGCCGCCCGCGACCATCACTTCGAGGTCGGGGTTGGCGAGTTTGACGCCGGTGCCGACCGGGAGCGCACGTCCGTGCACGCCGTGAATCGCGTAGGAGTGCATGAACGTGCCGATCTTACCGGAACAGCCGATACCGGCGACGACGAAAGTATCGTCCGGGCTGTTACCGGTTTCGGCGAGTGCCTTCATCATCCCGTTCATCGTCCCGAAGTCACCGCATCCGGGACACCACGTCGGTTGCTTGTCCGACTTGAAGTCGGTGAATCGAACCTCTGAACTCATGCTTCTATCTCCTGTCCGAGTTTCGCCTTGATGTCTTCGGCCAACTCGTCGGCCTTGAATCGAATACCGTTGTACTTGTTTATCCGCTCGACACGGGTAAGTGCGTCGTGTTCGAGAACGTTCGCGAACTGTCCGGTCGCGTTACACTCCACAACGATGACCGTGTCCGCTTCCTCGATGTCCTCGGTGAGATCCGGGCGCGGGAAGAGGTACGGAACCGAGAGGAACCGAACGCTCACGTCGTCCGCTTCGAGGAAGTCGAGGGCTTCGCGCATCGGCCCTTCGTTCGATCCCCACGAGATGACGAGCGTGTCGGCGTCTTCGTCGCCGAACTCGCGCGGACTCCAATCCTCTTCTTCCCGTGCCGTCTCGACCTTGCGGTTTCGCTTGTCGACCTGCTCGACACGGATTTCGGTGTCCTCGGTCCGACGACCGAGCGCGTTGTGTTCGAGACCGGTGGACATGTGCGCACCGCCCTTGGTTCCGGGGAACGCACGGGGGCTGACGCCGTCGGCAGTCGGGAAATGAGGCTGGAAGCGATCCTGCTCGTCCGTCCACGCCTCGATGTCGTCCTCGTCGACGATGTTCCCGCGTTCGATTTCGACCGCGTCCATATCGAACACCTCGGGCGAGAACGTCTGTTCCGTGACGGCCATCGAAAGGTCCGCGAGCAGGAAAACCGGCGTCTGGTACTTCTCGGCGAAGTTGAAGGCCTCGACGGTCTTCTGGAAACATTCGGCGACGTTCGTCGGTGCGACGACGAACCGCGGAATCTCGCCGTGCCCACCGTACAGCGTCATGTTCAGGTCACCTTGTTCCTGTTTGGTCGGCATCCCGGTCGAGGGACCGGAGCGCATCACGTCGCAGATGACGAGCGGCGTCTCGCTCTGTGCGACGAGGCCGAACGTCTCGGTCATCAGGTCGATACCCGGTCCGGACGTCGCCGTCATCGAGCGTGCGCCCGCGCGCGCCGCGCCGAGCGCCATGTTGATGGCCGACAGTTCGTCCTCGGCCTGCATCACGGTGCCGCCGAAGTGTTCGATTCGACCCGTGAGGTACTCCATCACGTTGGTCGCCGGCGTGATGGGGTAGCCGGAGTAGAAGCGACAGCCGGCGACGAGTGCACCCATGCCGATCGCCTCGTCACCGTTGAGCAGGACGTAGTCGTTGTCCGTCGTTTCCACGTCGTACTCGAAGTCGTGGTCGTACTCCTCTTGGACGTACTCCTGCCCGAGACGGGCGGCTTCCTTGTTGTTCTCGACGATGGCCTCACCCTTCGCGCCGAACTTCTTGTCGAGCGCGCTGTCGAGGTTCTCGATGGGGAAGTTCGCCACTTCACACGCCGCGCCGAGCGCGACGGTGTTTTGCATGATGGTTCCGCCCGCGTCCTTTGCGAGACTGCGAAGCGGAACGGCCAATCCGATCATCTCCTCGGGGATGTCGACGTCCTCCATCTCCGTTCGCTCCCCGTCGTAGATGATCACGCTGTCTTCGTGAAGTTCGTCGAGGTTTTCGTCGATGGTCCGCTGGGTTAGTGCTACAAGGATGTCCAGTCGGTCGACGACGCTCTCGACTCGGTCTGTAGACGACCGGATCTTGTACGCGGTGTACCCTCCTCGAATACGGGACGCGAAGTCCTTCGAAGTGAAGACATGTCGGCCCGCACGGGAGAGCGCTTGCGCAAAGATTTTCCCGGTCGAATCGATTCCATCGCCGGCTTCGCCGCCGATGGCCCAGTTCAGGTCTTGCATCACTGCTACGTTACCCGGTGGCAAATCAAAAGCCTTCTGAAGCGGAGTCGGCGAAGCGACAAGGAATTTGGTTCTTACGGCCGACGATCCACCTATGGATGGTACCGAAGTCGAAGTGAAGGCCGTGAGAGATGTCGGCGAAGGGACAATCGTGCTGGAAATCGAGTCGCCGCCGGAGTTCGACGCCCGGCCCGGACAGTTCCTACAGGTCGCCGGAACCGTCGATGGTGAGCGGGTCACGCGTCATTACACCCTTTCCTCGCCCGACGCGGACGGGACGTTCGAGATCACGGTGGGTGTCGACCCCGAAGGAGACCTCAGCCCGTGGCTCGCGGAGCGCGAGGCCGGAGAGACCGTGACCGTTGCTGGCCCGTTCGGCCGCTCGTACTACGAGGGGGAGTCCCGCGTCGTTCTCCTCGCAGGCGGGCCGGGCGTGGGTCCGGCGGTCGGAATCGGCGCGCGCGCGCTGGCCGACGGAGGTGACGTGACCATCGTGTACCGCGACGACGAACCGGCCCACGAGGAGCGACTGCGGGAACTGGAGGCCGACGGCGCGACGGTACTCGTCACCAAGGGGTCGCTGACCGAAAGCGCGGCGGTGCGGGACGTCCTCTCGCGGGCGGACGGGCAGGTGTTCGTGTACGGGTTCGCGGATTTCCTGTCGGAGGCACACGGGGTGTTGGCGGCGACGGGACACGACCCGGACGACGCGAAGGAGGAGAACTTCGGCTGACGTCCCAAAAAACAATACCCTTTTATCACACCGTGAAAATAACCCTCACTCAATGGGTCTCAGATGTTCGCTGATAGGACACGATTACGGCGAGTCCGAAATAGAGCGAGAGCGTGAAGAGCAGGGTAACGAAGTCATCGTGACGGTCCGAGAGTTCGCGGAGTGCCGACGCTGTGGGAACGAGAAGGTCGTGAGCGAGAACAAGGAGGTGACGGCGATAGAGGAACCGGAACCGACGCCGGAACCCATCGAGAGCAGGTCGGCGGACCGGCGGGCGGAACCACCGGCCGAGACGGAAATCATCGACTCCTCTCCGACCACGGAATTCGAATCGGAATCGGAACCCGCGACGTTCAACGACGACGACTTCGAACCGCCGGAGAGCGCCGAGGACGACGACGGCGTCATCCTCGAAGACGCCGAAGACGAGGTGGAAGACGACGGCGAACGCGGACACGGCGAATGGCCCGAAGCGGACGATACGAACGCGGGAGACGAAACGAGCGAACCCGCGGAGTGGCCGGATACGGGGCTCGAAGACGAGGGATTCGACGCACAGGTCGGCGACAGCAGCGACGCGGAAGTGAGCTTCGGCGGGAGTTTGACCCCCGAAAGCGCGCCGGCGATGGACGACGAGACCGAGTTCGTGGAAGCCGAACCGCGCGAAGAGACGGGATTCGTTCGGACCACGCGACCCAGCCCACAGACAGATACCGGTTTCACGCGGGCGCGGGAAGCGCCGAAACCCGACCAAGCCTCGAATTCGAGCGCCGACGCTGAACTCGTCTGCCCCGAATGCGGACAGTTCGGTGGGACAGCGTCCGGGTCTTCGCTTCGCGCGGGCGACATCTGCCCCGAATGTCGGAAGGGATACCTAAGCGAACAAGAGTAGACGCGACGCGAAAAGAGTAAACATCCACCCCTCCAATCTGGGGCCAACTCATGAAAGAATACAAAATGCGACGCGGTGAGCATCTCGAAGACCGAATGCCGGACCTGAAAGCGAGCATCGAGGACTATTTCGGTCCCGTAACGGCGACGGAGGAGTTCAACGGACACGACCTCTACGTCGTCGAGGAACCCGACAACCCGGTGTTCAAGCGAATCGTCGCCGGTGCGGCGTCCTACAGCGGGAAGAAGGACAAACTCGCCGTGGACTTTCAAGAGCGTCCCGCGGAGGACGTCATCGCGGAAGGTAACGCCGACGCCGCCGCCGACGCGGTGAGCAAGAAAAACGAGTTCCTCCTCGAAGCGACCGGCCGCGACGCGAAGGCACGCCGTGACTCGCTGAAGCGGACCGTAGAAGACGACGCGGATACGCCGGACAGCGTCTAATTCCGACCGAGTTTTGTTCGACTGATGCTGACACTGGTAGGCGTGACGATGAGTTGGTCGTCACCTTTCTGAACGATATCACCGTTGACTTCGCGGGCGACCTGTTGCAGTTCGTCCGTGATACGCTCAACGGTGGTATCCTGCGTTCGAAGTCGAGTGATATCGGCGATGACGATGTCGCCGTCGTACACGGCGTCCTTGATGTCGATGACGTCCTGCTGGCCTTGGATTTCCGCGATGTGAACGCTCACGCGCGATTCGTCGGGCGCGGCATCGAAGTCGTCCAAATCTAGCTCGACGTAATCCCCGGCGCCTCCGGAAGGAGCGTCGCCGAGAATCTTATCCATGAATCCCATAGAACTACGGGGCCATCGAACGAGTATAGTTCTTACGTCAGACGGCGCGTACGAAAACACGGCGGCGGCAGGCAGAACAGTTCTAACGAGCACGCATTGTGACAAATTAAGTGTGGAAATAGTGTAAGAGAGTACCGGATAACTCCAACGAGCCGACGGGTGAAGTCGGACCGTTCAGCGGGAGTGTCGATTTCGATATCGGCGGGTTCGAGCGACGTGCGACTCGTTCGCCGGAAAACGGACTTTTTTCGTCGCGGGCTGTGTCCCCCGGTTCATGACGTTCAGCATCTGTGTCAGGGAACGGTACACCGACGAGGAGGGAACGGATCGGACGCGGTTCGGCGTCGCGGTCACGACACGACTCCCGGCGGTCGGAACGCTCTGTCCGTTCGCCAGCGAGAACGGAGCGATCGCCACCCAAAGCCTCGTCAACGTCGAACTCGGACGAAAGGGAATCGAATACGTGGACGACGGACTCGCCATCGAGGACGCTCTCTCGGCGCTCCTCAACGCCGACGACGGGGCGGAAAACCGCCAACTCCACGGCATCGACACGGACGGGACGTTCACCTTCTCCGGCGAGGAGTGCAACGGTTGGTACGGCCACGAGAGCGGCGAGAACTACACCGTCGCCGGGAACCTACTGACCGGCGAGTCCGTCGTCGCCGAAACCGCGCGAGCGTACCGCGAGAGTAAGGACGAGGACCGACCACTGGCGAGACGTCTCATCGACGCGTTGGCCGCGGGGCAGGCCGAGGGAGGGGACAAACGGGAAGCGTTGCACGTCCAAAGTGCGGCGCTCCTCGTGGAGACGACGGAGACGGCGGAGACGGACGGGAGGGACCCCTACTACAACGATTTACGCGTGGACGCCACCGAAACGCCAATAGCGGACCTGCGAGAGGCGTATTCGCTCGCGAGTGACGGGTTCGATGCCGCCGTAGAGCGCTACGAGGCGGCGCGGGACGCGGACGAACGTGACGAGTGAGTCCGGATCGCCGTGTCGGCTCTCCGTAGGTCGCTGAACCGTCGGTATCCGACCCGAGTCGGTCCAAACGGGTGGGTTTATGCACGAGACGAACGCACGTCGGATCATGGAAGTCAAATCTCGCCACCATCTCCGAAGCGACGAGGTTCGAGAGATAGAAACCGCGCTCGAAGACAGCCTCGGCGTCGAACTGGACGCTGACACTTACGAACTCGTGGAGTTGGAGGACTCGGAGTTCGACATCGTGCTGGTCGACGGGGAACCGACGGTCGTTTACGTGGAGGAGGAACCGTTTCTCACCGTGCAGGGTGCGAACTCTTACCCGCCGACGAAACGAGTCGTCACGGTGGACGCGGGTGCCGTCTCGTTCGTCAGCGACGGCGCGGACGTGATGCGGCCCGGCATCGTCGAGGCGAACGACGACATCGAACCGGGCGACCTGGTCGCCATCGCGGAGGAGACGCACGGCAAGGTCCTCGCCATCGGACGTGCGAAAACCGACGGCGGCGAGATGGTCGGTGATTCGGGGAAGGTCGTCGAATCGGTTCACTTCGTCGGCGACGAACTGTACGAGTTCGTGATCTGAATCGAGTGGCACAAAGGGGAAGTGAAGGGGCGTCGAAGGAACTAGCATGTGGGGTTCCCGGCGGAACCGGGAGAAAAAGTCAGTCATCTGCATCGCGTGTGGCGACGCCGTTCGTCGCTCCGCGGCCCGCGAGTACGACAAGGAGGGAAATCGCTGGGAGCGGAACGGGAAGACGTTCGAACACCTCTGTAAGGCGTGTCACCGCGAACTGTGTCATCAACCACGTGACGAACTGGAAGGGTTGTTGGTGGATATCGACGCGGGGAGTGTCGAGCAGATGGAATTTTTGGCCCGGTACGAAACGGCCGTCAAAGACCGTTACGGCCCACTGGGAGAACGGGAAGGGTAGTCAGTCGATACGCCTAACTTCCCGAGACCCTTACCAGCGGCCATGACGAGCGACGCACAGGCCGAGGCGGGAACCGCCGAAGGCCAAGGGCCGGTCGAAATCTCCGAGGACCTCGCCGAGCGACTGGACAGCAAGCGCGAAACGCTGTTCGAGAAGTTCGAAATCAGGGACGGGTTTCCGGGGGCCGTGATGACCGAGGCGGAGAAGCGAACGGAGAACATCCAGCAGGAGATTCAGGACGAGGCCGACGAGCGAACCGACCTGCGGGACATGACGACATGGACGACGGACCCCATCGACGCACAGGACTTCGACGATGCTATTTCGGTCGAAGAGCGCGAAGACGAGTACGTCCTCTGGGTCCACATCGCCGACGTGACCCACTACGTTCACCCCGAATCGAACATGTGGGAGGAGGCGGTCAAACGCGGGAACACGGTGTACCTCCCCGGGTACACGATTCACATGCTGCCGCCGATGCTCGCGGAGACGGTTTGTTCGCTCGTCCCGAACGAGGACCGCCTCGCACACACCGTCGAGATGCACCTCGACAAGGAGAACCTCTCCTACGAGACCATCGACATCTACAAATCCGTCATCCAGAGCGACGAACGACTCACCTACTCGCAGGCCGAGGAGCGACTCGACGACGAGGATGCGCCGCTCCACGAGGAGTGTAAACTCTCGTTCGAACTCGCGGACCGGATGCACGAACAGCGGAAGGAGGACGGCAGCCTCGTCCTGAACCCGCGACGCGACCGCGCCCACACCATCATCGAGGAGTCGATGCTGAAGGCGAACAAGGCCGTCACGCACGAACTGATGTGGGGCCGCGGCGTCGAGGCGATGTACCGCGTCCATCCGCAACCGACGCCCGACGAGTGGGGGAAGGCGCTGCAGGAGATTCAGGATTTGAACGGCGTCTCGATTCCGGGCAGCACGTGGGACGACCCGCGGATGGCCGTGAACGCCACGCTCGAGGACGCACCGGGGCGACAGCTCGACAAAATCCAGTGGGCCGTGATGAAGGTGATGCCCCGCGCCCGCTACATGAGCGACCCGTTCGGGGGGCATCACGCGCTGAACTTCGAGATTTACGGCCACTTCACCAGCCCGATTCGACGGCTTTCGGACCTCATCAACCACTGGATCGTCTACACGAACGACGTGCCGGAGGACCTCGTGGCGCTGTGTGACCGCGCCAGCGACAAACAGGCCGACGCCGAAGCCTGCGAGCGCGAATACAAACAGTTCCTCGAAGAGGTCGGCCTCGACCCCAACGCGGTCAACAACCGCGGTATCGAAATCGTCAAAGACGACGAAGGCGACGAAAACGAGGGCTGAAGCGGTCGAACGGCCGATTCCACGTTTTCATCCATGTTCCCCGACTCGCGCAACATCCTCGAACCGAACTGTTCGCGGTGTCCCGAACTCGTCGAGTGTCGAAACCGTATCTCCTGGGGGACCGGCCCGCTTTCTGCCGACGTGATGGTCGTCGGCGAGGCACCCGGCGCTGGAGAACCGGACGCCGAGCGGTGGCAGGGCGGCAACTGGACGGGGATGGCCTACACCACGCGCCACTCGGGGCGCAAAATCCGGTCGTTGTTTGCCGACCTCGGCCACGAGGCGTACTTCACGAACGCCGTGAAGTGCTTTCCCGAGGGAGACGACGGGTCGAACCGGGAGCCGCACGCCGGGGAGTTGGAGAACTGTTTCGACCACCTGCGAACCGAAATCGAACGAATCGGCCCCTCCGTCGTCGTCTCGACGGGAAAGTACGCCACCGAAACCGTACTCGATTTCGAGTCGATTTCCGTGGACGGCTTCCTCGACCGGGTGCTGTCGCCGGTCGAGTGCGAACGGCTCGGCGTGACGCTGTTGCCACTCTTACATCCATCCTACGAAAACATCTGGCGTGAACGACTCGGTTACGACCGGTCGGGGTACGTCGCTGCCATCGAGTCCAAGCTCACGGCTCTCGTTTGATCACTCGTCTGCAGGGGCCGCTCCGGACGTACCCGACGTCGAAGTCGGGTCATCCGCGATTCGAATCCATCCGTCGCTTTCGTACGTAATCTCGTAGCCACGGTATCTGAACACCGCTTTGCCACCGTCTCGAATCTTCCCATCGACCCGCTGTCGGAACAGCGAGTCGAGTGCGTCCGGGTCCACGGCGTCGTACAGGCGCGGCCCGATGTCGTTGGGTGATGACGTGCCCTCGTGCTCCGCGATCGCGTTGACGATGGCGGTACTGGGCCGTTCACCGTCCTGCAAACGGTAGGAAGTATGTTCCATTCCAGTACCTGCTTTAAGATTCGTCAATGGATAAGTATGTCGGATAAATCTGTGCGATTCGGATTCTAAAGATAGAATTTCCGCGATTTCGAAATAATCTCCTCGGTGTCACTCCGAGACGGACTTCTCCCCGAAATGGTCGAAGGGTCGGCTGTGCTCGTTTTTGACCAGCACTTCGTTCACGACGTCCAACCCGATTTCATCGAGTTTCCGGGCGATGGCGGTCACGTCGTCACGGGTCCGTGCGACTGCTTCGACGTGGAGGTTCTCCACTCCGGCCATGATCTCCGTGACGTTGACGACTCCCGACGCGTCGAGCGCTTTTTCGCCCAACTCCTCGCGGTCGGGAATCGGCGCGGTGCAGATGAAGAGGACCCGAAGCGGAAATCCCGCGTCGTGGTAGTCGATTTTGGGATGGTAGCCGTCGATGACGCCCTTCTTTTCGAGTCGTTGGAGTCGGTTACCGACGGTGCTGGCGGAGACGCCCACCGCATCGCCGATTTCGGTCGTCGTCACGTTACGCGCGTCCTGTTGGAGCAAGTGAAGGATGCCCCGGTCAACGTCGTCGAGTGTGTCGTGGCTCATTGCTGTCGTCTGTAAATGGTCTCTCGGTTTTCGGTCCTAAAAAGTCGGCACGCGTTCGAGATGACAAACTTTCGTGGGAGGAGTGGCCGAAACACGGCGAGAAGCCAACTCGCCACCAGGGCCTCCGGCACCGTCGAACACTTGCCAATTCCGTCACACCCGGGCTTCGGGCGTATTTCATACGAGTACCGCTATCGGCTTTATTATATTCCATCTAATCCGGATGCGGCGGGCGAGAACTGGGTGAAACGGTAGTCGAATCGAAGTCGCGGGTTCATTCGGATTCCGGGTTTCAGGCCGGTTTTCGCGGGGTTTTAGGGTGTGAAACGGTGAGAGAACCGACATATGATGGGGGAACGAGTGACTCATTGGAGAGTGGTGACTGCCACTGGAACGAATTCGATCGGAATGAATTATACTCCGACTCGGTGCCCTCCAATGGAGCAACCAGCAACGCGTTCGAGGTCGCAGGCACGAACGAACCGCGTTTTCTGAATGGGATTCGGGAGCGTCGGGTCGTAGACGACGAAGAGGTACACTGCGTCGTCCTCGACCAGCTGGACGTGGTCCGGGAGCCACAGCCGATACCGACCGCGTCGTCGTCCGGTCGCCGTCTTCGTCCATTCGAGACAGCCTTTGATTTGCACCTTCGTCCCGTCCGCTTCCATCAGGTCGATGGCGTTCGAAACGTCGAACTCGCGGTACGGGTCGTGTTCTGCATAGAACGTGGCGTCGAAGTAGCTATCCCAAACGAGTTCCATCGGGAAGCGGTTGCAGAGGTCTTCCTCGAAGTTCTTTCGCGAGCGAAGCGAGCGGGCCGACGACTGAACGGAGCGAAGTGAAGGAGGAGTGCTTTTGGTCCAGCTTTTACAGGGAGCCGTCAGGAGTGACGACAAACGTCGTCACTCCTGATAGCGACCGTCGTAAAAGGTGGAAGTGGACTCGCCGGGATTTGAACCCGGGGCCTCTTCCTTGCGAAGGAAGCGATCTGCCACTGATCTACGAGCCCTCGACTTATTGTACCGCTCGGTCGTTACTTGTAGCTTGTGTTTCGACGCGAAGGATGTGAAGGCGTCCCGCGATTAGGCCGACCGCGAAGCCGGTGAAGTGGGCGAGGAGCGCCACGCCCGGCGCGGCCGTCATCAGCGTGATGAGGGCGGTAAAGACGACGACGATGGCGGCTTGTGCGCGCCGCGAGAGGCGAAGCCGTCCGAACACGGCGTCCGAGACGGGGTTCCCAGCGAGGAGGTAGCCGTACAGGCCGAGGACCGCGCCGCTGGCTCCGAGGACGGCGGGAGCACCGGCGGAGAACAGGCCGCCGACCCACACCTGCACGAGGCCAGAGAGCATTCCGACGGTGATGAAGAAGGCGTGAAAGCGCGCGGTCGTCGTCACACGTTCGACGAGAAGTCCGGCCACCACCAGCGCGATGGCGTTGGAGAACAGGTGGCCGAAGTTGGCGTGGGAGTAGACGCTCAACGGGAGCGTCCACGGGCGAACCCCGACGGGAGGTGCGAGTGCGAACAGGCTGACCGCCCAGAAGGGCTTGATGAACCCGAGTGCGGACTGGAGGGCGAACACGACGGCGAAGGCGACGAGCGTCTGTATCGTCGGCGAGCGGGGGAGACGCATACCACTACTCATCACCGAAACCACAAAAAACGAACCCCACGGAGCGACCGCTGGTCGGCGGGTGAAAAACGAAAGAAGATCGCGCGGATTTCCGAAAACGGGGATACGAGGTATCCCTTAGTCCTCGAGGACGATTTCGATGCTCACGTCGTTCGGGACCTGAATGCGCATCAACTGTCGAAGCGCGCGTTCATCGGCGTCGAGGTCGATGAGGCGCTTGTGGACGCGCATCTCCCAGTGTTCCCACGTCGCAGTGCCCTCTCCGTCGGGCGACTTGCGCGTCGGGATTTCCAGCGTCTTCGTCGGGAGCGGAATCGGGCCGCTCAGGGAGACGCCGGTTTTCTCGGCGATTTCGCGGACATCGTCGCAGATGTCGTCGAGGTCCGAGGGGTTGGCTCCCGCAAGTCGGACACGTGCTTGCTGCATCGTTTACTTCTCGTTGACTTCGAGGACTTGACCGGCCGCGACGGTCTGGCCCATGTCACGGATTGCGAACGAGCCGAGTTCCGGAATCTCGCCCGCGGGTTCGATGCTGAGTGGCTTCTGCGGTCGAACCGTGACTTTTGCTGCGTCACCGGACTTGATGAAGTCGGGGTTCTCCTCCGCGACTTCGCCGGTGGACGGGTTGATCTTCGCGTCGATGGACTCGATGGTACACGCGACCTGCGCCGTGTGGGCGTGGAAGACAGGCGTGTAGCCGGCCGTGATGACGCTCGGGTGCTGCATCACGACGATACGGGCCGTGAACGTGTCGGCCACTTTCGGCGGGTTGTCGGCCGGACCACAGACGTCACCGCGACGGATGTCGTCCTTGCCGATGCCGCGGACGTTGAATCCGACGTTGTCACCGGGTTCCGCTTTCGGAACTTCCTCGTGGTGCATCTCGACGGTCTTCACTTCGCCGCCGACGTCGCTGGGCTGGAACGAGACGTTGTCGCCCGTGTTGAGCGTACCGGTCTCGACACGTCCGACCGGCACCGTACCGATACCGGAAATCGTGTAGACGTCCTGGATTGGCAGACGGAGGTCCGCGTCCGTCGGCGGCTCGGGTGCTTCGAGGTCGTTGAGGGCCTCGAGCAGCGTCGGGCCGTCGTACCAAGGCGTGTTGTCCGAGGACTCGGAGACGTTGTCGCCCTCGAAGGCCGAGGTGGGGACGAACGTCGCGTCGTCGGACTTGAAGTTGACCTGCTTCAGGAGCTTCGAAACCTGCTCTTTGACGTCGTTGTAGGTGTCTTCCTTGTAGTCGACGACGTCCATCTTGTTGACCGCGATGATGAGCTCGTTGATACCGAGCGTCTTCGAAAGGAAGACGTGCTCTTGGGTCTGCGGCGCGACACCGTCGTCGGCGGCGACGACGAGAACCGCGTTGTCCGCCTGCGACGCGCCCGTGATCATGTTCTTCACGAAGTCGCGGTGGCCCGGACAGTCGACGATGGTGAAGTAGTACTCGTCGGTGTCGAACTCCTGATGGGCGATGTCGATGGTGACACCACGCTCTCGCTCCTCCGCGAGGTTGTCCATCACGTAGGCGAACTCGAAGCCGCCCTTACCCTTCTCTTCCGCTTCTTCGCGGTGCTGTTCGATTACGTGCTCCGGGACGCTCCCTGTCTCGAAGAGGAGTCGCCCGACCATCGTGCTTTTACCGTGGTCGACGTGGCCGATGACGGCCAAGTTCTGGTGTGGTTTGTCGCTCATTGTATATCTCACGCGCAGATGCGCTCTGGAGGAATTATTTGGCAGAAGCGGTTAAAACCATTTCGATACGCTATGCAGGCCATCTCGCCGCCGTCTGGCGGTTAATGGCAACAGATGTCATGGTGGAACGGAACACGGACGGTCGTCACGACTCCCGATCGAGACGGGTCACATCGGCCAAAACGGCGGTAGCGGTTTCGTCGCCGCCGGCACCGCGACCGCTGATGTTCAGCTGCCCCGCGTGTTTCGTCTCGAACTGAACGATGTTTCTCGTTCCCGAGACCGCAAGCGTCCCGTTTTCGGGTACCAAACGTGGACCGACGCTGACCCCGTTCGGGGACACTTCGCCGACCAACCGAATCGTCCATCCGTCCTCCGCTGCGAGCTCGAGCGCGCTTCCCGGCAGGTCTCGGATGCCCTCGATGTCGGCGTCCGCAATCGTGTAGCCCCCGTCGAACAGCACGTTCGCGAGAATGGCACATTTCAGGGCGGCGTCGGTGCCGTCGACGTCGAACGACGGGTCGGCCTCCGCGACGCCGAGGTCCTGTGCTTCAGCGAGGACGTGTTCGTAGCTCAGCCCCTCGGTCGCCATTCGCGACAGGACGAAGTTGGCGGTCCCGTTGAGGACGCCGCGAACCGCCGTGACGTTCTCGGTGCCGACGTCGGTGATGGTCGAGAGGACGGGGATCGCACCACCGACGGTCGCCTCGAAGAGGAGGCCTCCCTCGCTATCGCGTTCGAGTTCGCGTAGTTCGTCGTAGCGCTCCGCGACGGGACCTTTGTTCGCCAGTACGACGTGTCGGTCGGTCGCGAAGGCTTCGCGTGCGTGGTCGAATCCGGGTTGTGCGTCCCCGAGCGTCGTCGGCGTCGCCTCGACTAACACGTCGTACTCGCTTTCCAGTGCGGTTTGCGGGTCGGCGTCCCCGACGGTGCCGTCGCTAGCCTTGCGTTCGAGCGTGTTCGCCACGTCGATGCCGCTTTCGTCTACAACCGCACCCGACGAATCCGTCAGCGCCGTTACGGTGTGTCCGTACTCCCCCGCCAGTTCGACGACGGACCGACCGACGGCACCCGCACCGAACACGGCGATTTTCATGCGACTTCCTCCCCATCGGTCAGCGGTCCGATGACGCGTAACTCCTTCTCGTCGGCGACCGTCCCCACGGTGTCGAGGACGTCGCGCGTGTCGGCCGAATCGGTAGCGAGGCGCAACCGGGCACTCGATACGTCGCCCGTTCCTTCGGGTGCGGACAGCGAAATATCGACCACGGACGCGTTCGATTCCGTCGTAATCCGGGAGAGGGTATCCGACACGTCGGTGTCGATGATGTGCCCGGTGAGAATCACCGTGACCTCCTCATCGTATCGCTCCGCCCCTGCGCGAATGACGTTGATGCTCGCCGTTCGGAGCGCGGAAACGATGGTGTCGAAGCGGTTGGGGTGACACTCGAAATCGACTTCGACCGGAATGTTGCCGCGAGGGGTAAGCGACCCGCGTTCGTGAAAGACACTGAGTAAGTTGCCGCCGTAGTCGGCAATCGGTTCGAGGGCCCGGAGCAGTTCGCCCGGTTCGTCCGAGAGTTCCAATCGAACCGTATACGCTTGCACCGGTCCGCCGCCGTGGTCGGTCATACTGACAGGATTGGGGGACGGGGAGCAATAAACCTTCAGTCGGGCGCAAAATTCTCCAATCGAATGAGGGCAACGGGTTGCAATGGAGACGAACGGTACGAAACCGAGATTAGTCCGATCCTATGACATGCGTTAACGGGGTCGTAGTAATATCCCTCGACAGTGAACGCCGAGTCGGTGATAGATGATGCGATTTACCGATGCCATCGGTGCGAGTAGTTCCAGTGCGACCCGGAATCACGTGTGTGCGTTCTGCCAAACGGCGTTCGATAGCCGCGAACGCGTCTGCCCCGTGTGCGATGCGGAAATCGTCTTCCGGGGTGACCGATAGCTGAGCGCAGTGGCCCAAACCGGGTACTCGATGGGACAGAGACGCGACTGAGTGGACGATACCGCCGAAACCGATAGATGCTGTTATTAGTATCCCTGACCGCGAGATGCATCTCAGCGCACCCATAGCGCGGAGACGGGAGAAGTCACTCGGCCGATTCCGGCGACGGCACAAAAGATTGCTGTTCGAGAACGTCGCGCGACGTCGATTAGAAGTAATCGACGGCCTGCGGCAGTTCCAACTTCATGCCTTTGCGCTCGCGGATCTCCATGATGGTCTCGGGTTGGAGATTGTCCGCCATGACGCGGAATCCGGCGTTCTCCGTGTTCCACGACGCACGACCTTCCGTCGCACTGCGGATGTCCGAGGAGAATCCGATCATCTCGTCGACGGGCGCGATACCTTCGACGACCATGAGGTCACCTTCTTGGTACATGTCGTCCACGCGGCCACGGCGACCCTGAATCTCGCCGGACGCGGCGCCCATGTGTTCGTTCGGCACGTCGATACGGACGTTCTGAATCGGTTCGAGGAGTTTGACGTGACCGTGGATGAGTGCGTTGTGCACTGCCTGCCGGACCGCAGGGATGACCTGTGCCGGACCACGGTGGATGGTGTCCTCGTGGAGACGCGCGTCGTGGAGTTTGATGAGCGTCCCCTGCACGGGTTCTCCCGCAAGCGGACCGTCGTCGAGCGCCTCCGTGAGGCCCTCGATGACGAGTTCCATCGTCTCGTTCAGGTGCTGAATACCCTTCGTGTCGTCGATGAGGATGTTCGTCCCGTGGATGTGTTCGACGTTCTGGCTGGTGTCCTTGTCCATGCCGGCTTCCTGCAGAACCTCACGCCGTTCCTGCTCGGGCATGTCCATCGACACCTCGCCGAGTCGAACCTTTTCGACGATTTCCTCGCTGAGCGGTTCGACGGTGATGTAGAACCGGTTGTGGCGGTTCGGGGAGATACCTTCGACTTCGGTGGTCGCCCCTTGGACCTGTTCGCGGAAGACGACGATGGGTTCACCAGTCGTCACCGGGATACCCTGATTGCGCTCGATACGCTGGGTGATGACTTCGAGGTGGAGTTCACCTTGTCCGCTGATCAGGTGTTCCCCCGTGTCCTCGTTGATATCGATTTGGATGGTCGGGTCTTCCTTGGAGACCTGTCGAAGCGTTTCGATGAGTTTCGGCAGGTCGTCCATGCTCTTTGCCTCGACGGACTTCGTGATGACGGGTTCGCTGATGTGCTCGATGGACTCGAACGGCGTCATCTCCACGCTCGATACCGTGGAACCGGCGATGGCGTCTTTCAGACCGGTGACGGCTGCGATGTTCCCGGCCGGGACGCGCTCCACTTCCTCGCGCTCGCCACCCATGTAGATGCCGACGCTCTGGACGCGGTTCGTTCCGACGGTTCCCGAGATGTAGAGATCTTGGCCTTTCTCCAGCGTTCCGGAGAAGACACGACCGGCGGAGATCTCGCCGGCGTGCGGGTCGATACCGATGTCAGTGACCATCAGGACGACTTCGCCGTCCGGGTCAACGAGGCGCATCTGCTCGGCGAGTTCCGAGTCGTCGTCGCCACGCCAGACGCGGGGGATACGACGGGGCTGAGCCTCGATGGGGTCCGGGAAGTGCTCACAGACCATGTCGAGAATGACGTCCGACAGCGGCGTCTTCTCGTGAAGCTCTTGGCGCTTGCCGTTGCGTTCGAGGTCCATGATGTCCGCGAAGTCCATGCCCGTCGCTTGCATCGACGGCATGGAGACACCCCACTTGTAGAGTGCCGACCCGAACCCGACGGTTCCGTCTTCGACGGAGACGGTCCAGTCGTCCACGTCGTCCATGTCCTCGGTCATGCCGCGAATCAGCTCGTTCACGTCGTCGATGACGTTGAGCAGGCGGCGTTGCATCTCCTCGGGACCCTCTTGGAGTTCCGAGATGAGTCGGTCCACCTTGTTGATGAACAGGGTCGGCTTAACGCCCTCGCGGAGCGCCTGTCGAACGACCGTCTCCGTCTGTGGCATCGCGCCCTCGACGGCGTCCACGACGACGAGCGCACCGTCGACGGCGCGCATCGCACGGGTCACGTCGCCTCCGAAGTCGACGTGGCCCGGCGTGTCGATGAGGTTGATGAGGTGGTCTTCGCCCTCGTACTCGTGAGTCATCGAGACGTTGGCCGCGTCGATGGTGATACCGCGCTCCTGTTCGTCCTCCTCCGTGTCCATCATCAGCTGGGTGGCTTCGCCTTGGTCGGCGATCATGCCCGCACCGGCGAGGAGGTTGTCCGTCAGCGTCGTCTTGCCGTGGTCGACGTGGGCGGCGATGGCGATGTTCCGGATTCGCTCCGGGTTGTCCATAAGCCGCTCACACTGTTCGACGATCTTCTTTCGTCTACCCATATATGGGTATCCCTACCTGTACGAGGTTGAAAAGCGTAGTGTTTTCCCGCCCGAAAAACGGCCGGAAACGGTCCATTTCCCTGCTAAACAGTCACATATGGCACAAGAGTAATGGCCGTGTAGACCGTGCCAACAACACGCATGGATATTCGAGTACACGGTTTGACGTCCCCGAGCCCGTTCCTCAGCGCCTCCGATATCTTCGAAACCGAGCTCGACCTCGAACGACCGGTTCACGTCCGCGTCCGCGACGACCCCGACGAACGAACGTGGACCGCCCATCCCGATGACCACCACGTTCTCAACATCTCTCGGCAGGCCGCGACCAGCGTCATGGCCCGCGAACTCGCGCTCCACGAGTACTCGCACATGGCCCGCAACGAGCAGTCCCACCCCTCGCACACCCAGTCCACCGCCGAGGCGCTGTTCCTCGCGTTCGCCGGTCGGTCGGTCGAACGTCGGAAGCTCACCCACTGCTACCAGATCGCGAACCACATGAAGGACATCTACGCCGACGATATCACGCTCCGCGTCGGCCCGAGCGACAAACTCGTCACGTTCCTCGAATCGGAACTCGCGACGGCCGTCGCGGACCGTCCCGCCGAGGTTCGTGGACGACGGCTGACCGCCACGTCCGACCCGGAAATGACCGCCGTCAACGCCGCCTTCGCCCTCGCCATGGTCGAGCGTCACGACCTCGTCCCCCGTGACCACCGACTCTACGACCTCGCCCGCACCGCCTCACGCGACGCACCGACCGTGGACGTACAGGGATTCAAATACCGGTTCCTCTCGCTGTCCGACGACCCGACCGAAAGCGAATACCGAAAGGCGCTGGTCGGCGCCGCACGCGAATACGTCCTCGGCGGAGAGAAGGGAAGTTCCGAACAAGCCGCGGACTAGGACGTTCCGCGGTTGCTAGTTTTACGATTCCTCGCTCTGGACGAGCTTGCTCTTCCGTGGTCCCATTCGGCAGCTGACAAGAACTCTGCTCGTCATCCCACGTGCGCCGTGCGGTTGGTCGGTAGCACGCAGCCCGTCCAGCTATAGTGTATCTCGCGCACCAATAGTAGAATGTTTGAGGATTTCAGTAGAGCCACAAAATCCTATGTCTCTAAAACCATCCGTTCGAAGTCGTCACTCTGACAAAACCGATAAAACGAGAGAATATCCGAGAGAATTTAGCGGGCCGCGGCGGCGACGCGTTCTTTCTCTTCCTTCTGGTTGACCGCGTAGGTCTGCACGTCGTAGTCCGCAGCGCCGATAAGCTGGGACGCGAGTGCCTCCTCGGCGTCGGTCGACGTCTTGAACGACGCGCCGTGGGCACCCTCCGCGATGAATTTCAGGGCCTGGTCGACGCGACGCTGGGGCGCGACGTCGACTGCCTTGGGAACGGAGATACCACCGTATTTCAGGCGAACCGTCTCCTCACGCGGGGCGGCGTTCTCGACGGCACGGACGAGAACCTGAACCGGGTTCTCCTCCGTGCGGTCGTGAACGATGTCGAACGCGCTGCGGACGATCTTCATCGTCTGCTGTTTCTTGCCCGTGTTCTCCTCCGTCTGCATGAGACGGTTGATGAGGCGCTCGACGATGCTGATCTCGCTCTTCTGGAACTGCTTCGATGCGTGGCGGCCCATCGTGTGCGCGACGGGCGTGATGGTGATGTAGCGCTCGGTGCTCGGGTCGCGGAACTCGATCTCCGAGACGTCCCACGTTCCGAACAGCTTCGCGGCCATCTCGTCGCCTTCGGTGCCGACTTCCTGTTCCGGCTCTGGTTGTTCTTCGTCTGCACTCATGGTTATCGGACCGGTTTCTCCGCGTTTCCGCGAACCAGTTCTTTCAGGCTCACGCCGTTGACCTTCTCGACCTTATAGTTGACACCGGAGATGTCACCCATCGCACGACCTTTCGCACCGCCAATACCGGCGATCGTGACCTCGTCGTGTTCGTCGATGAACGAAATCGCACCGTCGCCGGGACAGAACGCGGAGACTTGCTTTCCGTTCTTGATGAGCTGAACGCGGACACATTTTCGGATTGCGGAGTTGGGCTGTTTCGCCTCGATGCCCACTTTCTCCAGCACGATACCTCGGCCCTGCGGCGCGCCTTCGAGGGGGTCGGATTTCTCCCCGAGACCGCGCTCACGTCGGGCGTAATCGGAGTCAGACCACCGATGCTTCTGGCGGTCCTTCTTCAGCTTACGAGCTGCGTACTTGCCGTTCGCCATATGCAGTGGACTATCCGACGAAGGTACTTAAGCGTCCCCTTTTGGAAGCGACGAAACGGCCGCACGTTGCTCGAAAGGGGTCGATAAAGCGATTTAGGAGCGTTTCAGTGATTCTAAGGCGAGCCAATGGTTTCGTTCGAGACGAACCACGTCATCGGCCCGTCGGGGAATCTGTCCCCAGCGACCGAGAAACGGCGTCCGCGAACCACCCGAACAGGATGAACAGCCACGCGACCGATAGCGAGACGCCGACTGCCACAGCGGCGAATTGGACGAGTGAATCGCGGAAAAGTACGCTCAGACCGAATCCGGCGAGGTACGTCGCCAACAGCGGCCATCCGACGACGACACCGAGCAGTCGCTCGGCGTCGCGAAGCCACACCGGCGTGGTCGTCACGTCGAGTAGTTGAATCCCAAGTAAGAGCGAAACGACCGCAAACAGCGCCAGTGTGCGGTTCGAAGGCGCAAACAACCAGCGCTCCCACGTCGAAGCCGAGTCCGAATCCCCTTCGACCACTTCAACGACCACGACTGCGACGACGTAGCTCACGACCACGGAACCCGAGGAGAATCCGAGCGCCCATGAACCGACGCCGGATTTCACATACGCCATCGCGATGTGCGCATCCCGAACGATGAACCAGAGGAGCGGGTACAGAACGGCGGCGAACGGAAAGGCGAGCGCCCGACGGGGCTGAACGAGAGAGCGGAGACTCATACCACGAAGATGGCAGCTATCTAATATAAATCTTGAGACGAACCCTCCTCTCGGCGGGTGCGAACCGGCCACTCCCGATGCTCGGAAAATCGATGATGTATCGCCCGACCAAATTCCGACTGGAGCGCAATTCGTGCAACCACCGCACCGACGAACACTCGCCGCGAGCGAGAGCGGAGCGACCGGCGATCGGGCCAAGCGACGACCAAAGCGAACGCAGTGAGCGGCGGGAGGAGCGCCGGCTTTTGGTCCAGCTTTTTCCAGGGAGTAAGGCAGAGAGCGAGCGCAATTTGCGCTCGCTCTCGGCCCCCGACCGCAGCAAAAGGTGGTTCAGGTCAACTGGATGTCGTCCACGTCGAAGTGGCGCGCCACCAGCAGTTTCGCGGCTTCGATGTTGCGGCCGTTCGACCCGATGGCGACGCCGGTGTCCTGCTGTGCCACCTCGGCGTAGGCCACCGTGTCGTCGTTCTCGCTGATGGTGACGTGCCGGACTTCCGCCGGGGCCAACGCGTTGACCACGAACCGGTCCGGTTCGTCGGCATCCTCGACGAGTTCCACGTCCGCGCCGAGTTGGTCCTCGACGTTCCGAACGTGTTCGCCGCCCGGCCCGATGGCCTGTCCCATCTCGCCGGGTTTGACGACGAAGATGACTCGCTTTTCGTCGTCCTCACCGAGGACGATACAGTCCCGGGCCGTCGCGCCCGTTTCGTCCTCGAAGAGGGCGATGTACTGGCGGGCCGTGTCGGTGAGTGTGACCGTCATCAGTCGGACGGTTCCGCGCCGCGACTGACCGAACCCATCCGGAGGTTCACGTCGCCCGTTCCGAGTTTGATCGGTTTGCCGACGATGACGTTCTCGATGACGCCGTTCAGGTCGTCGATTTCGCCGTGGATGGCAGCGTCGAGCAGGTGGTTCACCGTCACCTCGAACGCCGCACGTGCGAGGACGGATTCCTTGCTACCCGAAATACCGTGGCGGCCGATGGACTCGATGGTTCCGCGGTTGGTCATGATGTCCGATACCAGCATCAGGTGTCGGACGTTCACGTCGTCGAGACCCTGTTCTTCCAGCGTATCCATCGTCTCCTCGATGATGGACTCGCGCGCCGCCTCGACGCCGAGCGTTCGGTAAATCTCGTGAATGTTGTTACACGTCGTCCGGGAGGCGTCGACGCCCTCGATTTCGAGCGCGTCGGCGAACGCCGACCCCTCGGTGTAGAGGACGAACTCCTCGCCCTCGTCGAGGGATTCGCGCCGAATGACGACGCGGGAAATCTCCTCGATGCCCTTGAAGACGATTTCGCGGAGTTCCTCGACCAACTGGAGGAGCCGTCGGTAACTCGGCTGGTCGGGACCGAACTCGATGACCGACCCCTGCTGAGTCGTCTTGACGCCGAGGCTGTCCTCGATGATGGAGGAGACCTCGTCGGGGGTTATCATCCGCTCTTCGAGCGTGTCCTCGTTCAGGTTGATGGACACGATCATGTCGGCAACGTTCGTCGAGATGTCGCCGAGCGCGAGGATTTTCGTCGCCTCGATGTTCCAGACGACTTCGTGAGCCTTCTCGCGGTTTTCGGCGTACTCGTCTTCGAGATACACCGTCATAATGGGCGTGTCGGGCGTCTTCCGCGCGTCCACCAGTTCGATGAGGCGCGGAAGCCCTTGGGTCACGTCCATCTCCGCCACACCCGCGTAGTGGAACGTGTTCATCGTCATCTGCGTTCCCGGTTCACCGATGGACTGGGCGCTCACCGTTCCCACGGGGTCAAGCGGGTCGACGCGCGTGTCGAGGTAGCGGTGTTCGACCGCTTTGGCGATGTCCGTTACCTGTTCGAGAGAGACGCCATCGCGCGATTCGACGGTATCGTACACTTCGTCCTTGAGTCGTCGGGGAAGTTCGGTGTCCTCGACGATGGCTTCCATATCGTTTGTTACGTTAGTCATCGTTCACCTGAAGTTTGCTGAAGGTGAGCCAGATTGGGCTTTGCTCAATCATCGGATTCCACCTGCCGTGCGTCCGCGTGTTCGGACAGATTCGTCGGCGGCCGTCGTTCGCCCAGGAATTCGAGTTTTCGCGTCTCGCTGTCGAACTCCTCGTCCAGAATCTGGTCGGCGATGCTTTCGACGTCTATCGGATTCTCCTCGTCCGAGGAGACCTGAACCGGCGAGGTGCCGTCCTCGCCGAACTCGAACTGAACGATGTTGTCGCTGGTGTCGCGCACCGTGCCGTCGTACTGCGTTTCGAGTTCGGACAGGGCGTTGATGAGACGACGCTGGAGGTATCCGGACTTGGACGTACGGACCGCCGTGTCCACCAGACCTTCGCGTCCACCCATCGCGTGGAAGAAGAACTCCAACGGCGTCAGACCGCCGGTGTAGGAGTGTTCCACGAAGCCGTGGGCGTCCGCGGAGAGGTCGTCCGCCTGATAGTGCGAGAGCGTTCGATCCTCGTATCCGCGGTTGATGCGCTCGCCCCGAACTGCCTGCTGGCCGACACAACCGGCCATCTGCGTCAGGTTGAGCAGCGACCCACGCGCACCGGAATCGGCCATGATGACCGCCGGGTTGTCGCTGGCGAAGTGGTCCTCCGCGATGTCACCGGCCGAGTCACGCGCCTTGCCGAGCGTCTGCATGATCTTCATCTCCAACGTCTCGTCGACGGTCCGGCCCGGAAGCGATTCCAGTTCGCCGTTCTCGTACGTCTCGATGAGGTTCTGAACGCGCTCGTAGGCGTTGTCGATGGCTTCGTCGATCTGTTCCTGTGCGCCAACCGGAATCGTCTCGTCGTCGATACCGATGGAGAACCCGAAGTGCATGATGGCGCGCATCGCCAACGTCGCGACCTCGTTGATGAAGTGACGGGCGCGGGTCTCGCCGTACGCCTTACAGATGGTGTCGACGATCTCCCCGCCGAAGGCACCGACCGCGTCCTCGTCTATCGTCCCTTCGAGGAGTTGGCCGTTCTCGATGATGACTGTATCGCCGGTCGAACTCGTGAATTCGAGTTCGAGGCCGTCGGGCAGGAGTTCCGAGAACAACGTCTGACCCGTCCAGTACGGGGTGCCATCCTCGTCCGTGCCGTCCTCTTCCGGCAGCTCGTCGATACGCGTCGCACGGAGCAGGTCGAGCGCCTGCGTCTCGTTGAAGTGCGGGTTGTGGTGAGTGAGGAGGTACGTCCCAGAGATGTGGTCCTGAATCGCGCCGATGATGTTCTCACCGAAGCGCGGAGACAGGATTTGTTCCTGCACGCGCATGAGCACGCGCGCTTCCGCGCGTGCCTCCTCGTTCTGGAGGGCGTGCATGTTCATCTCGTCTCCGTCGAAGTCGGCGTTGTACGGCGGACAGACGACGGTGTTCAGTCGGAACGTCTTGTACGGCATCACGACCACTTCGTGGGCCATGATGGACATTCGGTGCAGGGACGGCTGTCGGTTGAAGATGACGATGTCGCCGTCAATGAGGTGTCGATTGACCTCCCATCCCGGTTCGACCTTCTCCGCGAGTTCCTCGCAGTTCTTCTCGGTCACCTTCAGGCGACGGCCGTCGGGTCGCTTGACGTAGTTCGCGCCGGGGTGACCCTCGGGTCCGTTTCGAACGTAGCGTCGGGCCTCCTCGATGCTTCGCGGCGTGACGTTCATCGTCTGGGTCATCTCGCGGGCGACTCGTCGCGGGACGCCGACTTCGTTCAGCGAGAGCGTCGGGTCCGGCGAGATGACGGTCCGCGCCGAGAAGTTCACGCGTTTTCCGGACAGGGAGCCACGGAATCGACCTTCCTTACCCTTCAACCGCTGGGAGAGCGTCTTCAGTGGACGCCCGGAGCGGTGGCGGGCGGGCGGGGTGCCCGAAATCTCGTTGTCCATGAACGTCGTGACGTGGTACTGGAGCAGTTCCCACAGGTCCTCGATGATGAGTTGCGGGGCACCTGCCTCGCGGTTCTCCATGAACCGCTGGTTGATGCGGATGATGTCCACCAGTTTGTGGGTCAGGTCGTCCTCGGACCGCTGGCCGTTGTCCAACGTAATCGATGGACGGGCCGTCACCGGCGGAACCGGAAGGACGGTCAGAATCATCCACTCGGGACGCGAGCGACTCGAATCGATGCCGAGCGCCTCGATGTCCCGGTCCGGGATGTCCTCGAACCAGTCGCGGATGTCCGAGGGCATCAGCTTGTTCATGTCCTCGGTCGTGAGGTCGATGGAGAGCGCCTTCTCGATGGCCTTCCGGTCCGCTTCGCGCGGTCGGAACTCGCCCGAGATAATCTGGTTGATACGCGAGAGGTCGACGTCCGTCTGGTCGGCCAACTCCTGCGGCGAGACGGGTTCGAGGTCCTCGTCCTCGTCGCCCTCCTCGTTTCGACCCTGCATCCGGGAGGCGATGCGCTCCGAGTACTCGCTCGTGAGGACCTGCTGAACCTCGTAGTAGGTCGTCGGCTTCTCGTGGTTGATGTCGTACTGGACCTCACCGCAGTGGGGACAGCGGTCCTTCTTGCGGGCCTCGCGAATCGCGGCCTTCGTCACGTCGGTGATATCGTTGCCGAGTTCCTTTGTTCGCGTGAGCATGCCGCGGTACTTCTCCTTTTCCTCCTCCGTGAGGAGCAGGCGCGAACAGTCGCGGCAGGTACCGCGAAGGAGACGGCGGATGAGTTTCGTGAATCCGACGTGGATGACGGGGGCGGCCAGTTCGATGTGGCCGAAGTGACCGTTACAGGACCCGGAGTGTTGCCCGCAGGTCTTACACTCCAGACCGGGGTCGATGACGCCCAATCGCGGGTCCATCAGCCCCATGTCGATGGGGAATCCGTCGTCGTCGTAGGTGTCGGCGGTGATGATTTTCGTCGCCGACATCTCTCGGTACTCCTCCGGGTCCATCAAACCGAAGCTGATGGAGCCGATTTCCTTGGGAGTTTGACTTGTTGCCATGTTAGACTGCGTCCTCCAGTTCGAGTCGCGGCGCGATGCCGAGCGCCTTCATCTCGTCGAGCAGGAGCTTGAACGCGTAGCTCATCTCGATTTCGTGAATATCCGTTTCTTCCTCACAGTTCGGGCAGTACACGCGGTTCTGGTCGATGTTCTCCACCGCACTCATACCGCACTGACCACAGACGTAGATCCATTCGCGGTCGGAGGAGTCGAGGAGACGCTCCTTGAGTGCCAGGGCGGCACCGTGTCCGATGAGCACCTCACGCTCCATCTCACCCACACGGAGACCACCCTCGCGGGCACGTCCTTCTGTCGGCTGGCGCGTCAGCACCTGCACCGGCCCGCGCGAACGGGCGTGAAGCTTGTTCGACACCATGTGGTAGAGCTTGTGGTACAGAATCGTGCCGACGAAGATTTCGGCCTCGATCTTCTCGCCCGTCACGCCGGAGTACATGATCTCCTTGCCGGACGATTTGTAGCCGCGCTCCTGCAGCGCCGACCGGAGTTCCTCCTTGTCCTCGCCGGTGAACGCCGTCCCGTCCACGCGACGGCCTTCCATCGCGCCGACTTTGCCGCCGATCATCTCCAGCACGTGACCGACCGTCATACGCGACGGCAACGCGTGCGGGTTGACGATGAGGTCGGGAACGACCCCCTCCTGCGTGAAGGGCATGTCCTCCTGCGGCGCGATGTGACCGACGACACCTTTCTGTCCGTGCCGCGACGCGAACTTGTCCCCGAGTTCCGGGATTCGCTCGTCGCGCACCGACACCTTGGAGAGCTTCGAACCGTCCTCGCCCTCCATCAGCGTCACGGTGTCCACGACGCCGGATTCGCCCGAGCGCATCGTGACGCTCGTCTCGCGGCGTTTCTGTGGCGACAGACCGCCCATGTCGTCCGGTTCTTCGAGGAACCGCGGCGGACTCGTCTTGCCGAGGAGCACGCTGTTCTCGTCCACGCGCGTCTCGGGGTTGACCAGACCGTCCTCGTCGAGGTGCGTGTAGGCGTCCTCGCCGCGGGCACCGCGAACGTCGTCGCCCGGAATCTCGAAGCGATCCTCCTGTCCACCCGGGTAGCGGCGTTCTTCGCCCTCGTAGGTGCGGAAGAAGTGCGAACGAGCGAGCGCGCGCTCGACCGACCCTTTGTTCATGACGAGCGCGTCCTCGATGTTGAACCCTTCGTAGCTCATTACCGCGACGGTGAAGTTCTGTGCGGCGGGTCGGTCGTCGAACCCGATCTGCTCCGTCGTCTGCGTCTTCACCATCGAAAGCTGCGGGTAGTGGAAGAGGTGCTGGCGCGTGTCCGGGCGAATTCGGTAGTTCGCCGACGGCAGTCCGAGCGACTGCTTCATCATCCCCGCGCCCATCGTAATACGGGGGCTGGCGTTGTGTTCCGGGTACGGAATCATGCCCGCACCGATACCGAAGATGAGTTGCGGGTCGATTTCGAGGTGCGTGTGGTCCCCGTTCAACTCCGCGTCATCGACGGCGACGTAGATGTCCTCTTCCTCCTCGGCGTCGATGAACTCGATTTTGCCGCGTTCGACGAGTTCCTCGAACGAGAGGTCGCCCTGATTGAGCGCTTCTACTTCTTCGTCCGTGATGCGGGTTTCGCCGTCCTCGACCACGAGGAGCGGTCGGCGGGCGCGTCCCGCGTCCGCGTTGATGATGACTTCGCTGGTACGTTCCTTGACCGAGACGTTCACCATCTCGCTCACGTCGCCGCGTCGTCGCGCCTCACGTACCTGATCTGCGAGCTGTTCGGGGTCGGGGTGTGTTCCGACCAGACTGCCGTTGACGTATACTTTCGCTTCTCGTCCCTGACTCATCAGTCTGCGCTCCCTTCGATGCTCTCGATTCCGGGAATCCCCTCGACTCCCATCGACGACAGTTCGTGTTTGAGTTCCTGTTCGTCCTCGATGTTTTGGCTCAACTCCATCGCCTGCGCGAAGTTCTTCACCAGACCACAGTTCGGCCCTTCCGGCGTCTCGGACGGGCAGATGCGACCCCACTGGGTCGCGTGCAGGTCACGCGCCTCGAAGTGGGGTTGCGAGCGACTGAGCGGACTGCGGAGGCGGCGAAGGTGTGACAGCACGCCCATGAAGTCCGTCCGGTCCACCAACTGCGAGACGCCGGAGCGGCCGCCCACCCAGTTTCCGGTCGCGATAGGGTGTTCGAGACGCTCGGTGAGAACGTCGGACCGAACCACGGTGTTGACGGACAGCTGCCGGTTGCGCATGTTCGCGCGTTCGAGCTGATACTTCACGTCGCGTGCCAGTTTATTCAGCGCCGTGCGGAACAGGTCCTTCATCAGGTCGCCGGACACCTTCAGCCGTTTGTTGGCGTAGTGGTCCTTGTCGTCCGAGTCGCGGCGGCCCAGCGCGAGTTCGAAACACGCCTCGGCCATCCGCGCGAGGTAGTACGCCTTGTTGATGCGAACCTCCTCCTCCTCGACGCCGTCCTCGTGGAGATGGGGCAGGAGGTAGCGATCGATGACGTAGTTCGCCCGCTTCAACTGGTAGTTCTTGCCCTGTCCGGAGGCGACGCGCTTCCCGAGCGTCTCGATGGCCTCCTCTTGGGTCTGGACCTCCGCCGCCTCCAGATTTTCGAGCATGAACTTCACGATTTCCGGGTCGTCGGAGACGCGGTGGACGATCTCCTCGTCGGATTCGAGGCCCAGCGCGCGAACGAGCGTGACGAAGTTGACGCTCCCCGACACCGACGGGAACGACACTTCGAGCAGGCCGTCACGCGAGCGCTCGACGAGGACCAGCGCGCGGTAGCCACGGCGCTGGCTGAACGTCTTTGCGACCTGAATCTCGTCGCCGTACTTCGTGTCGTACTCGGCGAGAATCTTGTTCGGCGCGAGGTCCTCCGAGGTCATCAACACTCGCTCGGAACCGTTGACGATGAAGTAGCCGCCGGGGTCGGCGGGGTCCTCGCCGATTTCGACCAAGTCCTCCTCGTCGAAGTTGGCGATGTTACACTTCTCCGAGCCGACCATTATCGGCATCCGACCGACTTTCGTTTCGGTCGAATCGACGACGCGTTTGTCGTCACCCTCGCCCTTGACGATGGTCATCTCCATGAAGACGGGTGCGGCGTACGTGATGTTGCGAAGGCGTGCCTCCTGCGGGTAGAGGAGTTCTTCGCTGCCGTCCGCTTCACGTACGCGCGGGGTGACCACCCGGATGTCGCCGAGTTCGACGAACACCGGTTCTTCGCCCTCCTTGTCGCCGATGTCCGTGTCGATGATTCCCTTCTCGGTAACGACTTCCTGCATGCCGCGGGTCAGGAAAGCGTTAAACGAGCGGTAGTGATGCTCCGCGAGTCGTTCTTTCGAGAAATACTCCCTCGATAGTGTGCGTCGGTCTTCCTGTTGCATTATTCCACCACGAGTCGATATACGACGGCGTTCCCCGTCGTCCGGGAGTCGCGGACGATTTTGATGACGTCACCCGTATCCGCGTCGTCGGGCAGTGCCGGGTCGGTCCGCTTGATCTTTGGCAGGTCTGTACTCTTGATGTCGTATTCCTCGAGCACCTCGTCGAGTTCGTCCGGGTCGACGATGGAGTGCTCTGGAACCATTTTGTGTTGGCTTACGTCTACCATGTGTGCGCGAGTTTTCGGCTAGCGGGAGAAATGGCTATCACGAGATACTACAGGGTATTACACGCAGCACTCATTTAAGACTTGCTAAGTAGGTTCGCACACGCTCGGCTATCCCGAACCTCCACCCACGAAGCGGAGGCGGCCAACTGAACACCTCTATCTACTTCGTTCTGGTATAAATGGTTTGGGCATTCGGGATGTGTTAACATGGTCCGGTAGAAACCCACATCCGGCGCGTGTTTGGAAAGCCTTAAGAGTACAAGCCAGAAAGGATTGGATGCGAAGGCCCGGGTGGTGTAGTGGCCCATCATACGACCCTGTCACGGTCGTGACGCGGGTTCAAATCCCGCCTCGGGCGTTCTTCCGCGAACAACTCCGACGAGCACCGCGTAGCGTGTGCTCGTCATCGTGAGCGGAAATCTCCTCTCGGGATTTGAATCCTGTCAGCGGCACGCCCGCGCAACGGACGTGAGCAGAACCACTGACTACGGTTCAAATCCCGCCTCGGGCGCTTTCTGACGAAACAATACCGCACGAGTGGTGACTCTGCACGTCCCGTCTTCCGGCGAGAGGAATACGAAACAGGCAGAGTAACCCACGTAGGTTCAAAAGGGAGAGGGAACCATCCACGACCGACTGAAGGGATGAACACGTCACGAAGAGGAGACGAAACGGAGAGTACGATTCTGAGCAGACTCATGGCGGTCGGTCTGTCGGTGTCCGTTCCGTTCGGGGACAGCGATAGGTACGACCTCGTGGCCGACGACGGGCAAACCCTCCATCGAGTACAGTGTAAAACTGGAAATTGGATAAACGGGACAGTTCGATTCAACCTCTATACGTCGACGGTCGGTGCTGACGGGCGTGTAGACTCGGAATACACCGCGGAGGAGATAGACGTGTACGCGGTGTACTCGCGAAGAACCGAGGATGTCTACTGGGTACCCATCCGCGAAACCGGGTCCGGGGAAATGCGTCTTCGAGTCGAGGACCCCCATCCAAACGCACCCGCGTCGAAAATCAACTGGGCTAGTGACTACACGCTGACGACGGTGTTCGGCTGAGCAACGCATCATCCAGTCACACTGAAATAATACGGACACCCACATCGAGTCAACCACTACCACTGAGCGACGAAATCGACACCCCTTAATAAGGTCGGCAAAAAGAAGTGAATGCGAAGGCCCGGGTGGTGTAGTGGCCCATCATACGACCCTGTCACGGTCGTGACGCGGGTTCAAATCCCGCCTCGGGCGCTTTCTAACGGATCAACGCTTCTTCAGCGGAGTCTGTGTCATCGGGTCCGCTTTTTCATGAAGGGACCGGAAACCCGCCGCTCAGTCCAGTCCGACGGGGGCAACCTATAGGAATCACGACGACGTGACAGCAGAGCGGGGGAAACGAATGGCGCAAACGGGGGAGACGAGTTCGGTGGGACGCGGCGGATGAACGGTCGAACGGGACTCTCGATAGGACTCCTGTTGCTGGTCGTACTAGCGGGCGTGTGGCCGGGAGCAGTGGGTTCGAGCAGCGAGTCGGCTATCGAACAGGGAACGCCGGGACCGACGGGAGAGTTCAGAATCGTCTCCGTCGCTTCGAACGTCCCGATAAACGGGACGGGGAACCTGTCCATCACGTTCGAGAACACGGGAGAGGACGTTTCGAACACGAGCATTCGGGTGCGCTCCCCGAACGAGAGCGTTCGGTTCGGGCCGTCGCAGACGGCGCGTAAATTCGTCGGGAATTGGTCGGCGGGCGAGCGGCGGACGGTCAAATACGGCCTGCTCGCCGAGGAGTTCGCGGAGGTGAGACAGTACCCGTTCGAAGCGACCATCTCGTTCACCAACGCTGACGGGGAGCGTGAACGGGCAGGACCGTACACGTTCGACGTGCAGCCGACCGACCGAGTTCAACTGGAGCGGTTCGAGGTGACGAGCGTTTCTTCGAACGCCCAGTCCGGCGATACGGGGGTAGTTTCGCTGACCGTGGAGAATACGGGACGCGACGTGAACGACGCCGTCGTGTCGCTTCAGTCCGCGAACGAACAGCTCACGCTCGGACGGTCGCAGAACGCCAGTCAGTTCGTGAGCGAGTGGTCGTCGAACGAACGGGAAACCTTCCAGTATCGGGTGACGGCGAGCAACGACACTGTAGGGGGGAACTACCCGTTCAGCCTCTCGATTTCCTATCGCGAGAACGGAACGCGGAATCGAACGGAACCACACCTCATCGGCGTCATACCGGACCCGGAACAGTCGTTTTCGCTGGGGAACCTGAACAGCACATTGCATGTGGGACAGGAGGGAACCGTCTCCGGAACCGTGACGAACGAAGGGCCACAGCGCGCGCCGAGCGCCGTTCTCGTCCTCGTATCACGCGGAGGGAATACCACCGTGTCGCCGAAGGAGACGGAGTACGCGCTCGGAACGCTCGATTCGGGCGAATCGTCCCCGTTCGATTTTCAAGTCGACGTGAGCGACGCCGCGGACCGCGGCCCGCGACAACTGTCGTTCGTGGTGCGATACCAGAATCAGGACGGCGACCCGCGACAGAGCAAATCCCTCGACGCACAGGTGACGGTAGGTCCACGTCGGGACGAGTTCCGTCTGGACGCGAAGCGAACCTCGGTCGAATCGGGTTCGACGGCGACGGTTTCGTTCGTCGTCACGAACAACGAGAATCGGACCCTCCGAAACATCGACGCGCAGGCGTTCGTGGACAGTCCATTGACCATAAACGACAACGGGGCGTTCATCGAGAAACTGGAACCGAACGAATCGGCGACCATCAGGTTCGACGTCGGTGCAGACGGGGGAACGCTCGCGAACACGTATCCGATGTCGGTCGATTTCCAGTACGACACGCCGGCCGGGGAGACGAAACTCACCGGCACGTACGAGGTCCCGGTTCGAGTGACGACGCCGGAACGGGGAGGAGTGCTGTCGTTTTCGAGCGGGTCCGGTGGGCTCATCGTGGTCGGTATAATCACCCTTCTGCTCGCCATCGGTGTCGTCCTCTTCCTGCGACGTCGGCGACAACGGCGGTGAGTCCCGATGGTGGACTACCAGCGCGTCATCGATTGGCTCGACGTGTGGATCGCCGACCGGTCGAAAACGGTGATCCTCGTCTTTCTCGTCCTGACGGTCGTTTTCAGCGTCGGACTGACCCGCGTCTCCACCGAATCCGGGACGAGCCAGTTCACCGAAAACAGCCCGGAACAGGAGGCGTTCGATGCCGTCAACCGCGAGTTCACGCCGCCGTTCGCGGTCGAAAACGGGAGCACACAGCTCATCCAAACCGGTCGGAACGTGCTCTCGAAGCCGGAATTGGTGGCGATGTTGGAGGCGCAGTATCGCCTCGAACGCCGCGCCGACCTTCGGGTTTCCTCGACGACGAGCGCGGCGAGAATCGTCGCCGTCACGCTCGACCCGAACGCGACGACGCTCGAAGCCCAACTTCGTGCCGTTCGGCGTGCGCCAGACTCCGACGTCGAAGCGGCGGTCCGGCGAGCGGCGACGAGTCCGGAATTTCGCGCGTTGCTGAGCAAGGATTTCAACCGCCGCTCCGTCTCCGCTTCGGCGACGATAGGCATCGTGGAACACGAGATTCCGCGGGGGCTCGAACAGCAAGCAGGCGCTGAAGCGAGCGAAAACGACCCTCTGACACGAATTCAAGTTCAGTCACAGTCGGTCGTCGGAAGCGTCGATAGCGACGTTCGCGTGTTCGGAAGCGGTATCATCTCCTCGGAACTGTCCAGCGTCACGTTCGACTCGCTCATCATCGTCACGCCCGCGGCGGCGGTGCTGATACTTGTCTTCCTGCTCTTCGCCTACCGCGACCCTCTGGACCTCCTGCTCGGCGTCGTCTCGCTGGTGATGACCATCCTCTGGACGTTGGGGTTCATGGGGTGGTTGGGCATCCCGTTCACGCAACTGCTCGTCGCGGTGCCGCCCCTGCTCCTCGCGGTCGGTATCGACTACGGCATCCACGCCATCAACCGCTACCGCGAGGAACGCGTCACCGGACTCGAAATCGGACGGTCGATGCGGCGAACGACGGATCAACTCCTCGTCGCCTTCTTCATCGTCACCGGAACGACCGTGTTGGGGTTCGCGTCGAACCTGACCAGCAACCTACAACCGATTCGGGAGTTCGGGTTGGTCGCCGCGATAGGAATCTCGGTCACGGCGCTCATCTTCGGCATATTTCTCCCGGCGGCGAAGGTGGCGACCGACAGGTTCCGATACCGCGTCGGACTGCCCGTGTTTGGCCTTCGACCGCTCGGCGAGGAGGGGTCCGTTTTGGGCCGACTGCTGCAGGGAAGCGTCACGCTCGCCCGCCGCGGTGCCCCGGTCGTTCTCGCCGTCGCACTCCTCACCACCGCCGTTTCGGGCTACTACGCGACCGGCATCGACACGTCGTTTTCGAACGAGGATTTCCTGCCGCCGGAGCAGACGCCGGGATATCTGCAATCGCTTCCCGAACCGTTCGCGCCGGGGACGTACACCGTCACCGAGACGACGAACTTCCTCGACGAGAAGTTCGCCCGCGTCGAGGGGGATACCGTGACGATATACGTACAGGGGCCGCTTCGCGAGGATTACGCGCTCGAATCGATTCAGCACGCCAACCGAAATCCGCCGAAGTCGTTCGCTCAAACGAACCGACGGGCGGAGTCCGAAAGCATCATCACAGTCATTCGGAATTACAGCAGTCAGTCGCCCGAGTTTCGGCGGTTGGTCGCTCGGAACGACGACGACGGGGACGGCGTTCCCGACGACGACCTTGGAGCGATTTACGACCGATTGCTCTCCTCGCCCGCCCGTGGGCAAGCGCTTCAGTACATCACGGAGGACCAGCGGAGCGCACAGGTCGTCTACACGATGAAAAGCGGTGCGTCGCAGGGGGAAATCACTCGTGACGCACAGCAAGTGGCCGGACGCTACCGCCTCGACGCGACCGCGACCGGCGAAATCGTCGTCTTCCAATCCATCGCGGCCATCATCTTCGCGTCCGCGCTGCGAAGTCTCGCAACTGCGCTCATCGCCACGGCGGTTTTCCTCGCGCTCGTCTATCGCATGCTCGTCGGTCGGGCCGCCTTCGGCGTCATCAACCTCTTTCCCATCGTCGTCGCCGTCTCGCTCTTGGCGGGTACGATGCGGTTGTTCGGCATTCCGTTCAACGCGCTGACGGCGACGGTGTTAGCGATCGCTCTCGGACTGGGAACGGACTACTCCGCCCACGTCGTCCACCGGTTCACCGACGAGTTCGAAGACGAGTCGGACGTGTTCGCCGCCCTCACCCGCACCGTTCGAGGAACCGGTGGAGCGTTGACCGGCAGCATGCTCACGACCGTCGCCGGAACCGGGGTCCTCGTCCTCGCCATCACGCCCGTCCTCGGCCAGTTCGGACTCGTGACGGCACTGAGCATCTTTTACTCCTACCTCACGGCGCTCGTGCTGACACCATCCGTCATCGTCGTGTGGCAACGCTATTTCGCGTGAGGATTCGCGGAACCGGGCACAGTTATGCCGTCGCCCGTCCAAATTCCCGGGGATGTACGACGAGATACTCGTTCCCACCGATGGCAGCGCCGAAATCGAGGACGCCATCGCGGAAGCGCTCGACCTCGCGGCGTTCACAGGCGGGCGCGTTCATGCGGTGTCCGTCGTCGATACGCGCGAGTACAGCACGCTCTCCGACGCGAAGTGGCTCACTATCGAACGCGACAGAGCCGAGGGGGGAGAACACGCGATTTCGACCGTTCGAGAGCGGGCGAACGAACGAGGGGTTCCGGTGGAAACCGAACTCCTCCGGGGACTGCCCCACGAGGAGATACTGGCGTACGCGGACGACCACGGAGTCGACATCATCGTGATGGGAACCCACGGTCGAAGCGGATTCCAGCATTTTCTGAACGGGAGCGTCACCGAGAAGGTCATCAGAAACACCGATTTACCCGTACTCGTCGTCCGAGTGACGAGGGAATCCTAACCGAGGGGTTGGACCACGCCCCACGCCAGCCCGATGGCGACTCCGGCACCGACAAGGGTGCCGAGTGCGTTCGCCGTCGCCCGGAAGCGTTCGCCAGTCTCCCACAGTCGAAACGTCTCGAAGGAGAACGACGAGAAGGTCGTAAACGACCCGCACGCGCCGGTTCCGAGCAGGAGCGCGAGTTGATTGTCGACGGAGAGGAACGTGATGAGTCCGAGGACGAAACTCCCCACGACGTTCACCGTGAGCGTCCCGATGGGGAACTCCTCGGCGTCGATTCGTTCGCTGACGAAGTGGCGGCACAACGCACCGATCGCCCCGCCGGTTCCCACGATATGCGCGGGGTCGAGTGAGGTCATTCGCCGACCCCTCCGTTGAATCGTCGGGCGAGCGAACGACCGAGGAAGACACCCAAAAGCCCGAGTCCGTAGTTGGCGACGACGTTTCCGGCCATCCAAAGCGGCGACGCCGCCTGCGTGGTCTGGACGGCGAACGTGCTGTACGTGGTGAACGAGGAGAGAAACCCCGTGCCGACGACGAAGTGGGTCTGGTCCGCGAGGTAACCCATGTAGATGGCCTCGTACAGGATGAATCCGAGCGCGAAACAGCCCGCGACGTTCGCGATGAGCGTTCCCGTCAATCCGGGTTCGGCGAGGCTGACGAAGTACCGAAGATTGGATCCCGCAAACCCGCCGACGCCTATCAGCAACAGGATTTCTATCGTGTGGAGTGGATGCTTGCTTCCCATATCTGTGGCTCTCGAAAAGGAGTCATCAGCCGACGTGCTCGGCGGTTGTGGGAGGCGGACTCCATCGCCCGGTTACTCCGGTACTCCTTATCGAACGCACTTAACGGACTCGAAAGGACGCGGCAATTCGTTCTCTTCTCCCGTCTCACTGGTCAGTGCGCTCGCACTCGGACTGCCGCCGCCGTGTTCGACCCGTCGCGTGCGAATTTGCACGGCGTGAACGCTTTCGGTCGCGTCATCCACGACGAGCGCCGACCCCGGTTTTTCGGGCATCCGGTCGGTGAACGACCCGTGCATGTAGGTCGGGCGGGCGCGGGCGAGCGCCTCGCGGTCGGCCCGCGAGGTCAAGCGATGAGCCACGAAGATGTCGGCCTGTGAAACCGCATCCTCCGGAAGCGCGGCCGGGCGTTGGGTCGCGGCGACGAAACTGACGCCCGGCCGCCGTCCACGGGTGAGGACGGTCCGAAGCGCCGGAGCGGCGATTCCGTCGAAGAAGGCGTGTGCCTCGTCCACGACCAACCACGGGAGCGTCGCCACCGAGTCCGTGACTCGAGCGCGATACAGGTCCTCTGCGACCGCTCGAACGACGGCGTTCATCGGCGCGGCGTCGTAGCCCGAACAGTCCAGTATCGTCGCGGTCGCCCCGGAGAGACAGTCCGCCGCGGTGAGTCCATCGGGAGAGAACACGCCCCAGGAATCGGCGAGTGCAAGGTGATTCCGGGCCGTCCGGCGGGTTGCCTGCACCGCGTCCGCGTTTCCGACGTATTCCTTCATCGCGGCGAGTGTGTCCGTCTTCGCGGCCGCCTGCCAGACCAGCGACCCGGCCGAACTCTCGTGATCGAGGCCCAGTAACGCACACCACGCTCGCGGCGAGAGTGCGCCCGCGGACACGCGAGGTTCGTCGACGACCGAAAACCCCGGAACGTCCGCGAACGTACGAAACGCGCCCATCGGGTCGACGACGACGGGGGAAACCCCCGCGGCGGCCGCGAGTTCTTCGACCAGCACACCGAGTGTGTAGGACTTTCCGTACCCGCGTTTGCCGACGATCAACGCGGCGTGTGGACCGTCCAAATCGATTTCGACGGCGGCACCCGCGCTGCCGTCTCGTGCCCGGTAGGTTCCGAGCGCACCCGAGATACCGCCGTCGTCCGCTCGCCCCAGAACGTCCATCATGTCCGGTGCTGGTCCCGGCTTCCATGATAAACCCTCGGACGAAGGTTTATGTCCGAAACCGGAACCACTCCGGGGCATGTCAATCCGTCAGCGGTTCGAGGAGGTACGAACTCACCGCACGGTCCAGTTGTTTCAGTCGGACAACCGCGCCATCGAGGGGCTTCCGATTCGACTCGTCATCGCGCTCGTCGTGGGCGTCGCCAGCCTGAGCGTCATGATGAACATGTTGTCGGGCCTCAACGGGTTGGCGGTGAGCGAACTGGACGCGAAACCGGCCCCCGAAGTGGTGCAACCGGGCCACCGGTCCGTCGACATATCGGTCATCGATTCGGATGGGAAACCGGTCGCGGGGGCGACCGTCGTCGTGAAAGGCGATTCCGCCACGCTGGAGCATATTCGGACGGCGACGACCGGGAAGAACGGGGAAGCCACGCTCTCGATACGACCCGGGCTGGGACCGAATCAGGAGGAAGGAACGCTCGAAGTGGACATCAAGCCACCCGCGGGTAGCGAGTTCGCCGACAAGCGAGAGAACACGCGAATTTTGGTGGTGTCCGGGTAGGAAACGAAGGCAAACCCGGTTTCCCACCGGCATTTCGATGAGGAATGGCGTCGTTACTCGTGGGAGCTGTTCAATTGTATCTCCTTAATTGAAATAGGAACAGCTATCAACCCCCTCCACTACCGTCACGTCAATGGCAATGGCACGTTGCCGCCACTGCGGTGTGCAGATGATAGGGTCGTCTTACCCCGAGGCGATGAAATGGTACCACGACCACCTTCGGGAAACGCATCCGAAAGCGTGGGTTCAGGCGTAACCACGGCGAAAACGCTCGCGTATTCGGACGAATTTCTCGTCCGAGCGAGTCGGAGGACAGCACTGTAAACGCGGTCACGAAAAGGGGCGTTTTACTCCACGCGACCTTCTCCCTTTAGGGAGTGTTGCGCGTAGTAGATGTATGCCTCGAGAAACGACCGAAGAAGGAATCGAACGAGGGAAGCGAAACGCGCTCGCCGCGTGGGCACTCATCGTATCGGTCGGCATCGCCGTTCTCACCAGCGTTCTCGATGGCGATTTCCTGTGGGCGGGATTCGGGCTCGTCGCGCTCGGGGTTGTGCTGATACCCGCCGGAACGTACCGCCGGGCGACGGCGATGGTTCCGTGGGAATCCCTTCTCCTCGTCGCAATTCCCATCCTGAGCGTTCCGTTCGGACCGATTTTGCCCCGATCAGTCGCCGTGTTTCTGGCCGTCGCGGCGCTCGCGCTCGTGGTATCGGTGGAGTTGGACGCCTTCAGCACGGTCGAACTCTCCCCGTCGTTCGCGGTCCTGTTCGTCGTCGTCACGACCATGGCCATCGCTGGTGCGTGGGCAGTCGTCCAATGGGTCGTCGACGTGACGACGGGGATGCAGAACCTGCGGAACCTTCGTGCCGTGATGTGGTCGCTGTTCGCGGCCACCGGGGTCGGAATCGGGGCCGGGATCCTGTTCGCAGTGTACTTCCAACGCATCGATCCGCGGCGGTTCGGCTTTCGGGACGGCGGCAAGCGACACGAGTCGGATGAGACCACGGCCGTGGAATCGTCCGAGGGATGGCTCTCGGATCGACAGCAACGGCGTCTGGTACGAGCGCTTCAGGTGGTTCTCGTCGGCGTGCTTGCGTTCGGCGTGTACCGAGCGAACATCGGCATCATCGTCAACACGGCGGTCGCGCTCGCGCTGATGGAGTTACCGGCGGTACTCGAACGGGATTACCGTCTCCCCATCGACACGGGCCTGACGCTCTGGATAGTCGTCCCGGTCTTTCTGCACGCGGTTGGAACCATCGGGCTATACCAATCGATCGGATTGTGGGATCAACTGACCCACACCCTCTCGTCGTCGCTCGTCGCCGCAGCGGGCTACACGACGGTTCGAGCGCTCGACATCCACGCGGATTCCGTCTACCTCCCGAAAAAGTTCATGGTACTGTTCATCCTGCTGTTCACGCTCGCGTTCGGCGTCCTCTGGGAGCTGTTGGAGTTCAGCCTCGATGGACTCGCGACGATACTGGGAACGACGAGCGTCCTGTCCCAATACTCGCTCGAAAACACGATGCTCGACCTGGTGTTCGACAGCGTCGGCGGAGTCATCGTCGCAGTGTGGGGTGCGACACACCTATCCAACGTCTCCGATGCGGTTGCCGCACGGTTGGACACTGGGACGGAGTGACGGCTATTCGACTCGGCACCGAGCGGACAGCAGACGAACGGAAGAGTCGTGGTCGGTTCGTGCGATAGGTCGCTCGAATGTGGGGAGAAATTCTACGTTGTTGGCTCCACTCTTTTCCGTGCATGAATCGATCCGAAAACCCGTCTTCGACCGCGAGAGGTTCGGCCGTCGGGTGGTTTCTGTTGGATGCCAACCGGATGGTCATCGTGGGCGTTCTGACTGTCAGTTGCTTCGTGCTGCTGTTGAGTCTCGGCGCGCTCGGTCTCCCCTTCGCGGAGATGTTTCGCCGCGGAGATACGATAGAAACGCTATTTCAAACCCTCCTCGGCGTTCTTATCACCGGAATGACGCTCGTCGTCTCGATAAACCAACTCGTCCTCTCCCAGGAGTTCGGATCGCTAGGTCGGCAAAACGAACGAATGGAGAAGTCGATGGAGTTCCGCGAAGAGTCCGAAGAGGAGTTTCGATGGGTCGGTCCGCCGGAACCGGATCGGTTCCTCGAAACGCTGATCAATACGAGCGTCGATCGGGCGCTCGCGGTTCAGGACTCCGTCGAGGGAAACCCCGATAGAACGCTTCGAAAGCGGGTCGGCCAAATGGTCGAACGGATCACCGAGAGCGCTGACGGTATCGACGACCAGTTGGAAGATGCACAGTTCGGCGAGTTCACGATAATGCGTGCCGCCCTCGATTACAACTACTCGTGGAAGATATACATGATTCGTCGGGTGTTTCGGGAACACCGGGAGAGTTTGAACGAGGAGCAAAAGGAGGCGTTCGCCGACGTCGTCGATATCCTCGAACTGTTCGGTCCGGCGGAGGAGTTCTTCAAGGCGCACTATCTCCAGTGGGAACTGGTGAACCTCTCGCGTCGGATCCTCTTCACCGGAATCCCGGCGCTGATCGTCTTGGTCGCCGGCGCACTCTATCTGAAACCGGCAACCGTCTCCGGTTCGCTTCTCACCGTTCCACTGCTCATCTGGCTGGTCACCCTCGGCGTCACGTTCGCGTTGATCCCGTTCTTCGTCTTCACCGCCTACGTCCTCCGAACGGCCTCGATAGCGAAAGAAACTGGAGCGATCGGTCCGTTCGTGCTTCACGAGTCGGAGCGCGACCCGCTCATCAGTTGGGACGACTGACGCTCCCGACGGTACCCGTCCACCGCCGTCCCCACTCCGCGCCGACGGCCTAGAAACCTATGGGAGTTCCGTCCGTCGATTCTCGTGATGAGTTCCCCCGAAGACGGATTCGACGAGGCGTACGCCGGAACACCGCCGTGGGACATCGGCCGACCCCAGTCGGCCATCCGTTCCCTGTTCGAGACGGACGCGGAATCGTTCGAGGGACCGATTCTCGACGTCGGCTGTGGAACCGGGGAAAATTCGCTCTTCCTCGCGGACCGCGGCTATTCGGTTCTCGGCGTCGACGCGTCCCCACGAGCCATCGAGAAGGCGAGAGAAAAGGCGGAAACCCGCGACGTAGAAGGGAATATCGACTTTCGAGTGCAGGACGCGCTTTCGCTCGCGGACCTCGGCGAGGAGTTCGGGGTCGTCCTCGACTGCGGCCTGTTTCACGTCTTCGACGACGAAACCCGACGAACTTACGTGTCGTCGTTGGAGAGTATCGTTGCGTCGGACGGACACGTCGTCATTCTCTGCTTTAGCGACCGAGAGCCGGGCGAATGGGGTCCGCGCCGAATCAGCGAGAGGGAGCTTCGAACGGCGTTTTCCGATGGCTGGACGGTCGAATCCATCGACCCTGCTCGCTTCGAAGTCAACGCCGGGCACGACGAGGTAAATCCGTCGAACGGCGATAGCGTCGAAGCGTGGTTGGCGGTCGTTCGATGCGCTGAAGGGGAAAAGCGGGAGTAAAGTAGAGTAAGAGAGAGTAAAGTAGAGCAAGAGAAAGAGAGAAGAGGAGGGCAGGGGAGGATAGCTCGCGACGATTACAACCCGTAGCCGTCCCAGTCTATCCAATCGTGTTCCCATCCACGGCGTGTCTGGGCGTGACGTTCGGCGAACTCGCGGTCCTCGCGGTCGGTGCGGTTGCGTTCGATCGTGTCCGACTGCTCGCCGTCCACGAGGAGCGGTGCGAGCGAAAGCGTGCCGAACTCCCGTTCGATTTCGGGGGCACCGTCGGCAGTTCGTTCGACGGCGGTCAACTTCTGTGCCCCGCCCCCGAGCGGAATAACCAATCGACCGTCCGAACGCAACTGTTCGACGAGGGTCCGCGGCGGTTCGATGGCCGCCGCTTCCACGAGGATGCGGTCGAACGGGGCGTATTCGGGCAGACCGTCGGCACCGTCGCGACAGTCCACGAAGACGCCGCCGTAACCAGCAGAAGATAGGTTTTGCCGGGCTTCGTAGACGATGGTGCGCGTGATATCGACCGCGTGGACGTTCTCCTCGCCGACGATTTCGGCCAGCGCCGCCGACGTGTACCCGACGCCGGCACCGACGACGAGGACGGAGTCCGTCTCGCGGACGTCGAGGGCTTCCAGCAGTCGGGCGACGGTACTCGGGGCAAGAATTCGTGTCCCTCGGTGGTCGAACGACTGGTCCGAGTAGGCGCCGTCGCTGGCTTCGAGGGGGACGAATTCGTGTCGGGGGACCGTCCGAAGCGCGAGGCTGACGGACTCGCTCCTGACGAGGCCACCCTTCAGTTCGTGTTCGAGGCTGGCGACCATATCGTCGCGCAGCGCCGCCGGTTCCATGGATTCGGATTGGGTACCGACGTTCTTCAATGACGCGGCCTGTGCCCGACGACTGCTTGCTGATTCGTGCCCGGGACGTCCCGAATTTCGACCGTCTCGAAACCGGCGTCGTCGAACCACCCGCGGAACTGGTCGGCGGTGTAAGTATCCCCGTTTTCGGTCACGGCGAGCATGTGTGCGCCGAACATTGCCGCGCCGTCGGTGCGTCCTCGAACGTGGTCGATGAAAACCGCGACGCCGCCGGGGTCGAGCGCGTCGTAGACGTTCGCTACGAGTTCGCGGTTCTCCTCCGGGCCGAAGGCGTGTGCGACCCGCGCGCAGAACGCGATGTCGAACCCGGTCGGGAGGTCGTCCGTCGCGTCACCGGAGACGAGCGTGACGGGTTCGCGTTCGAGGAACTTCCGGTCGATGTCGATGACGGCCGGTCGGTCCAGCAGCGTCACGTCGTAGCCGCGGCGGGCGAACTCGGTGGAGAAACTCCCGGGACCCCCGCCGATGTCGAGGACGCGTTCCGCCTCCGGGTGTTCGTGGACCGCTTCGGTCACGGCGGAACGAACCGTCGTCTCATCAACCGTCGCCATCGCGCCCATGAAGTTCGTCGTCCACGAGTCGGAGTGTTCGGGAGGAGTCCCGGTTCGCATCGTCTCGGGGAGCGAAAACCAGCGGTCGAGGCAGTCCATCTGGTGTGGTACCGTTCCGATAGAGCGCACGTCCGTTTTGGCAAACAAGCCGAGCGCCCGGTTGGTCGCCTCGTACTCGCCGTCGACGGGTTCGAGGAATCCCAACTCGGCCATGGCGGAGAGCGTGATTCGGGCCGAACGCTCGGTAACGTCGGTTTCGGCGGCGACCGCCTCGGGCGTTCCGGCGTGAAACATGACTGCGTCGACGATGCCCGTCTCCCGGGCGGCCCACAACAGACAGAGTTCGCGGTAGTCCATGCGGAACCGTCTATCGGGAGGCAAAAAAGCTACGCGCCGGACGGTCGGCCTACCACGCCGACCACGCCGTCGAACCCTCGTCCTCGGCGTAGATTCGCTTCACGTCCTTGGCGAGGACGGCGTCCCCGTCGAAGTCCAGTCGGTCGTGGTCGTAACCGGACGCGTCGTCCGTGACGAGGATGCCGTCGATGGTGAACTCCTCGTTCGCCAGTTCCTCGGTTTCGCCGACGACGAACTCGTAGTCGCCGGGGATGCTCACCTTGACCCCGCGGGAGTTGTCCCGACGGCCGTCGTTGGGGTGAATCGTGACGTTGACGCTGACGTTGTCCACGGCGCGCGTCCAGATGGTTTCCACGTCGGGAGCCAACGACTCTTCTACTCGGCGGTCCCCGTCCTGTTCGAGGCTGGTGATCCTGACGACGAAGATTGCCTCGTCGGTTTCGAGGACGAACTCCTCGCCGACGGCGAGCGTCTCTTCCACCGGCACGTCGGCCTTCGCGGTGAACGACTCGCCGTCCTGCGAGACGACGACGTCTATCTCCTCGGTCTTCTCCTCCTCTATTTTCGTCTTGTGAACGTGGTCGCACTCCGTACATCGCACCGTCGCCTGTCCGCCCGGCTTGAGGACTTCGTGAACCGTCTCCAAATCGGGGGAACAGGATGGGCAGACGACTGCCACGCGTTCCGCTGTATCGCTCATGGAGCGGTGTAGGAAGTCAGGCCGTAAAAGTGCGTGGAGTTGGACGAAGGCGGAAATCGGACGACTGTCGTTCAGTTTCGATTATCGTTGCTGAACGGTTTCTCGTAGACGACGCCGTCGTCATCCGTGACGTGCTTGACGACAACCCGAGATGGGAGGCTCGATTCAAATCGGACATCAGTGACATACAGGATGGGTCCCAGTTCCAAATTGCAGGTATCGTGGTGAATGTAGTCATCGAAGACGGCGACGATGAGGGTATCGGACGATTCGACATACCGAACCGTCCTGAGTTCAGTTTCCATGCACGAACGACTGCCGCTTGGAATCCGGCCACCAACTCGAATGCGACCGTCAGCCGAATCGAACTCGACGTTCGCGTGATTGGAGAGGGAGTCATCCGGCATGTCTCCGGAGGCATAGCGCTCATCAAAGTCCACGAGTTCGAACCGATGACCCGTTATCGGTGGTTCAGTTCGGATGGAGAACTTCTTGTCGCGGCGATAATCGAACCGTTGAGCGACGACAGCAGTCCCGCCGACGAGCGGGACGGCGAGTCCTGCGAGGAGGGCACGGCGATTCATACCAACCATTCAGCCAGCACGAATTAATGCTTTTGTGGTGAGTGAAACGGTTACCGTATCCGTCGAGCATCCGACGTGACGGATTCGACCCGAACTCACCCGTCGAAGTACAACTCGTAGTGGTTCGCACACCCCGGATTGAATTCGGCGTCGCATTCGGGACACTTCGAATCACACTCCAAATACTCCGCAATCGTCAGCTCTGTACCGCACACACCGCACAGCACCGCCTCCGCGTCCCGCCGATTTTCGGCCCACGTCTCCCGCGCATGGTCGGCAACCGCGTCGTGACACCGAAAACAGGGATAGTATTCGTCACAACACGGAAACCGAATGGCGATTACGTCGCACTCGCTGTCGTAGTGCGAACAGCGCGTCTCTGCGTCTACTTCGACGCCGTGGACTTCGGTTCCGTGGACGATTTGCATGCTGTAAATCAGATTCTACGGTCGTGGCAGTTCGACTTCCTCGCCGTCGGCGTACACCGTCGGCTCCCGAACGATGCCGTCCAAGTGAAGCGGGGCGTCCGTGTCGCCGCCGATGCCAGCATCGTCGCCGATGGCGATGTGGACCGTGCCGCCCGCCTTCTCGTCCAGCAGGACGGAGCCGACGAGTTCGGACACGGCGACGTTGGTTCCGATGCCGAGTTCGGCGAGGTTGTAGGCGTCCCGCCCGACTTCCTCGGCCGCCGTCTCGACCTGCTCGCGGATTTCGTCGTCGCTGATTTCGGTGACGTAGCCGTCCTCGACTTCGAATTCGAGGGTCTGGCCGTCGTCGAGGAGGCCGTGGGGGCGCATGGTGCCGTCCACGACGTATTTGCCGTTGACGTTCTCGGGGCTGACGAACACCTCGCCCGCGGGGAGGTTGGTGAAGTCGCCGGGGTCGTGACAGAGGCCGGTGTCATCGAACCACTCGCGATCGCCGGGTTCGAAGGTGATGTCGGTGCCTGCCTCGGTCATGACGCGGATTTCCTCGGCACCCTCGACCTGTTCGAGCACGTCCTTGCAGTGCCGGTCGATGGTCTCGTAGTCGGCGGCGAGACCGGTGACCATCACTTCCTTCGTGATGCCGGGAAGGGTGGCGATCCGCGCGCCCTCGTCGTTCGCGTTTCCACGGGCGCGGGTGTGGCTGAGACTCTTCGTGGTCGGGGCGAGGACGACGTCGGCGGCGGCCATCGCAGCGGCCACGGCCGCTGGCGGTTCCTCCCCGTGTTGGTTTCCGACCGGATAACGCGTGATGGTGACGTCGTCGGTTGTCTCGCTGGCGGTGTCGTATAGCGCCTTACCGATGTCCCAGCGTTTGTCGTCGGTGATTATCGCACACGACTCGTCGGCTTCGAGCGCCATACACTGCTCGACGGCCGTCTTCGCGGCGTCGTCCATGCTCATGGTTGGGCGGTTGCGTTCCGGAGCGGTTAGGTGTTCCCTTTCGGTGCGAATGGGACCGGAAAACCTCGGTTCTCCGAGACGTGAATTCCCCCGAAAACCACCGAATTACTCGCTATCGAGTTGTTTTGTCGCATCGTCGCTCGAAACCGTTTTAGTCGCGGGGGTTGGACCCGCAGGTGTACATGCTACAGGTCGGCATTAACGGGTACGGGACTATCGGGAAACGAGTCGCTGACGCCGTTCGGGCGCAACCGGACATGGAAATCGTCGGTGTCGCAAAAACCCGGCCCAACTTCGAGGCCGAAGGGGCCGTCGAGAGCGGCTATCCGCTGTACGCCGCCATCGAGGAGCGGGCGGACCAGTTCGAGGACGCGGGTATCGAACTCGCGGGGATGGTGGACGAGATGGTCGAGCGGGCGGACGTGGTCGTTGACGCCTGCCCGTCCGGCATCGGCGCGGACAACAAATCGCTGTACGACGAGTACGACACGCCCGCGCTGTATCAGGGCGGCGAGGACGCGAGCGTCGCCGACGCGAGTTTCAACGCGCGTGCGAACTACGAGAAATCGGTCGGCGCACAGCACGTTCGCGTCGTGTCGTGTAACACGACCGGACTCTCCCGACTCGTCGCGCCGCTGCGCGAGGAGTACGGCGTCGAGAAGGTCCGTGCGACCCTCGTCCGCCGCGGCGGCGACCCGGCCCAGACGGGTCGCGGTCCCATCAACGACATCGTGCCGAACCCGGTGTCGCTGCCGTCACACCACGGCCCGGACGTGAAGACCATCTTCCCGGACCTCGCCATCGACACGCTCGGACTGAAGGTTCCGGCAACGCTGATGCACATGCACAGCATCAACGTCTCGCTCGAAGCCGAACCGGACGCCGAGGAGGTACGCGAACTGCTCGAAAGCCAGTCGCGCCTGTTCGTAATTTCGGAACACATGAACATCGACGGCGCGGGGAAACTGAAGGAGTTCGCCATGGACAGGGGTCGCCCGCGTGGGGACTTCTGGGAGAACTGCGTGTGGGGCGAGTCGGTATCGATGGAAGGAAACGATCTCTACCTCTTCCAAGCCATCCACCAGGAGAGCGACGTGATTCCCGAGAACGTGGACGCCATCCGTGCGGTGACGAACGCCGCCGATGCCGAAGAGAGCATCGAGACGACGAACGACGCACTCGGTATCGGCTTCTAATTACCTGTATTCGGTAGGGTTCGTTTTTTCGGCGAGAAGAGCGCCGGAGGTTCGTCCGGATGTCCGAGTAACGACGATATCGTCGGTACGAGCGGTCGGAAAGGCGCGCCAAACGTCGTGACAGTCGTTATCAGTGGTCAAATCCGTTCGGAATCTCCGCGCCGTATCGACGGATTCCATCGTTCACGAACGAGTCTACGAGGGTTACGTCAGACCCAGATAGTTGGGGAAAAGAGACAGCGACTCTGATTTTCTTCGTTACTGTCGATTAGCCCCGCCTTCAATCGTTTGCAAATACTGCGAACGGACTCAACGATACCCGGCGTTCATTTACCACTCCCCCGATGGTGTGCGATGGGTGGGGCGGACACACACCAGCACGGTGGTGTCCAGCAACGGTCTCTCCCGCCCGGAGAGAAATACATGAGAAAGTCACTCAAGATCCTGCTCGCGATGACCATCGTGGGTAGCTTGTTCGCGGTCGGATTCGCAGGTAACGCGGCGGCAGACAGAGGCGGCGACTCGCAGGAGAACTTCCAGTGGGCGAGTTCGCACGTCGACCAAGAGCAGTACGTCGCACAAGGCAACTTTAACCACCAGGACGACAACTACGCGGTTTCGGCCGCGGGCAACCTCGGTAGCGGCGAAGCCGAATCGGGCGACGCGTACGCGATTCAAGCCAGCTACCAGAGCAACGATAACTCGCAGAGCGCGTGGTCGAACGCCGAGAACGAAAACGAGCAAGAGTGGGAAGACTAAGTAGATTCGTAAATTGACGGCGAAGTAATTTTTTCGTACGAATCACCCATCGAGCAGCGACATCTCGATATCGTCCGCAGGTCTCCGGTGATATTCCCGAAGTACCGTTTTCCGACAGAATCCGTTTTCGAGCCACCGGAAACGGCGGGTTTGATGCCTGTCCAAAGCCTTTTGCCCCGGAAGGGCTTAGCCTCAGGTATGCGACGAGACGATCGCGACGACCCCTTCGACGACCTCTTTCGTGAGATAGAACGCATGATGAACGACATGATGGGCGGCAACGTCGATATGCAGGTCGATACCGGCGCGACCGGGTTCGGTGCTGACACGCACGTCGACATCCACGAGGACGACGAGTTGGTCCGCGTCATCGCCGACCTCCCCGGCGTCGAGAAGAACGACATCGACCTCAAATGCGACGGCGAATCGATGACCATCAGCGCCGCAAGCGACCACCGCGAGTACGACGAGCGTATCACGCTCCCGGCGCGCGTGGACGAGAGTTCCGCGAAAGCGACCTACAACAACGGCGTCCTCGAAGTCACGTTCGAAAAGACCGACGAATCAGCGAACATCAGCGTCGAGTAGTCCGAACGAGTTCGGCGAGGCGGTCGTACAACCCATTTTCGTACTTCGTTTCAACGTCTATCGTCGGCCGTGCATTTGTCTCGTTGACGAACACCCTGTCCCCGACGGCAAGCAGATCCACGCCACAGAACGGAATTCCGAGCGTTTCGGCCGTCCGTTCCGCGATGTCCCTGCACTCCTCGGATAAGCGGATGCCGCGCGCCTCGGCACCGCGGTGGACGTTGTGTTTCCAGCGACCGGCGGCCAGCGCATCGTCGGGAAGTCGCCGTTCGACCGCGCCGACGTACTCGCCGTCAACGACCATCGCGCGATAATCAACCGCCTTCGGGAGGTACTCCTGCACGAGGAACGATTTGTCCCCCGTCGCGCGGTAATCGTGGACGAGATTCAGGTAGTCGATCACGCCGAGAAACGAGTCTAAATCATCGACTTTCGCGATTCCCGTTCCCCGCGTCGTGGAGTTGGGTTTCACCACGACCGGCGGGTCGAACGCCTCGAAGGCGTCCACGAGTTCGTCCTCGTCGACCGGGTTCGAGACGACTACTGTCTTCGGAACCGAAATTCCTGCCCGTCCGAGTCGGGCGATGACTCCACCTTTGTTTCGCGAGGCGAGGACTGCCTCGCGGTCGTTTACCCACGGGACCGAGAGCAGGCCGTCGACGATTCCACCTTCCATCATCCGGGAGGGATAGACGAACCCGACGTCGAACTCGTCGGGACCCCACGGCGGGTCCGCGAGGTCGAACGTCCGCGCCTCGCTCGGGACGTGACGGACCCTGATTCCGCGTTCTTCGAGCGGGTCGCGGATTCGCTCGAACGTCTCCTCCCGGTACGCGACCGCCAGATCCAGCATCGGTCGTGAATTCGCATCCGTCGATAAAAAGGTCGCCCGTCTCGTCCGTTCGCCCCGCGCCGCCGTTCTCACTCGACGCGTTCGAACCGGTGTCTGTACACCGTCGCATCGTCGTCCCATTCGAAGTCGTCGTGGGCGTGATTCAGGCGTTCGCGGTAGGCCGCCAAATCCTCCGACCCTTCGGCCCGTGCGTCCTCGTCCGTCAGGTCGCCCAGTTTTCGCTCGGTCACTTCGACGACGTCGAACGTTTCGCCGTCGATGTCGAAGGTGTCACCTTCCTCGGCGTACGGGTTGCCGCGGTGGAGTTGCGAAACGCGTCCCGCCGTGACCGCTCGCTGGATGTGTTCGGACGGAAGTATCGTGTCAGCGTCGATGTTCGCCATGTTCGATTTTTCGTGCTCCCCGTAAAAATCACTCCCGGAGGACCGTTCCGATTCGAAGTATTCTGATCGGTGCCCGTGAGAGGAGGTGGCGAACTATAGTATCGTTGAGAATCAGTTGTACGAGTTTCCCGAGCAGGCTCTCGCCATTTTGAGGAGGTACCGTTCTGACCTGAATATTCAGTTTCAATAACGTCTATGCGTATCTATGACGTGTGTCCTTCTGGGGGAGGGAAAATGCCACAAACATTCGAGAATACCGAAATCGTCCGGCAATTCGTCGACCGAGCGTTCAACGATGGGAAGCTCGAGGCGGCCGACGAGTACGTCGCCGAGGATTTCGTGCGCCACGACCCGGCCGCAGCGGACGTGGTCGGTCGGGATGAATACAAGAAATTCATCGAGATGAACCGGACTGCGTTCCCGGACTACCACGAATCCATCGAGAACATCATCACGCAAGATGACACGGTGATGTATCGGTGGAGATTACGCGGCACACAGGAAGGGGAGATCATGGGAGTCGAGCCGACCGGAAAGGAAGTCGATGTGACCGGAATGGTCGAAATGCGCATCGAAGACGGGCAGATCTCCGAGATGTGGGGCAATTTCGACGCTCTCGGGATGCTCGAACAGCTCGGTGCCATACCCGAACAAACCGCCGAATAATCGACCGAAGATCGTCGTCAACGAAATAATCGGGATCGATGTAACCGATCCTGTGATTATTTTATTCCCATCGTAGCACGCGCGAATCGAGAACGGTTTCCTTACCCTCGCACCGGCCACGTTCGCGTCGCCGTCGAACTCGACCCAATCACCCTTTCAGTACGCCGCCGATGGCACCGCCGATAGCGCTGTCGAGCGCCAGAACGAGGGCGACGAAGACGGCCACGAGGAACAGGCCGAGGCCGCCGAACAGCGACCCGACGGGGCCGCCCGCGAGTCCGCCGATGATGGTGCCGCCCAGTCCGAGAAACAGGGCGACGACGATACCGCCGATGGACCCGGCGAGCAGGCCGTGCCAGAAACCGCTGCCCAGTCCGCCGCCGGCGACGTATCCCGCGACGAAGCCACCGGCGAGTCCCGCGGCGACGTGTCCGATTCCGGGGAGGGCGAACGCCACGATACCGGCGAGGACGGAGACGACGAACCCGACGAAAACCGCGTACCAGTTAGTCATGAGTAAATACGTTGGTAGTCGGAAAACAAAAGTCTCCCGCCGGAATCCGCTCGCACGACGGTATGAACGCCCTTTTAAGGAGGGAGGGCATACGAATCTCCATGATTTTCGAGACCCTACCGACAACGCCCACGTCGGAGGAACTCATCGACAAGGCGTTTTCGCGGGCGACACGGGCCGGGCGAGCGAAAAGCGGCATTCAGGCCCAACAGTCCATGCTCCAAACCGCCTCGAACATCCTGTCGGACAATATGCAGAACGTCGTCACCGCGTGGCCGGACTTCGAGGAGGTGGACCCATTCTACTACGAACTGGCCGACGCCGTCGTGAACGTCGACGAGGTCAGAAAGAGCCTGTCCGAAATCCAATGGGCCTCCCGCAAGACGAAGGACATCGGCCGCGAGTATCAGGGCAAACTCCGAGGCGACATCAACTACGCCCGGAAGGTGCGAAAACAGGGGTTCGCCCGCCTCGCGTCCATCGTGGAGGAAGTCGAAGACGACCTCGACCGAATCAACGCGGCACGCAACGACCTCCGAGACCTCCCGGATATCGACCCCGACGACCCGACGGTGGTCGTCGCCGGCTATCCCAACGTCGGAAAGTCGTCGTTCGTCAACACGATAACCAACGCCCGCAACGAAATCGCGGAGTATCCCTTCACCACGAAGGGGATTCACGTCGGTCACTTCGAGCGCGACCACATCCGCTACCAAATCGTAGATACGCCAGGGCTCCTCGACCGACCCGCGGACGAGCGAAACACTATCGAATCGCAGGCGGTGTCGGCGCTCACGCACCTCGCCGACTGCATCCTGTTCTTCGTCGACCCGAGCGCGTACTGCGGCTATCCGCTCGACGCGCAACTCGAACTGCGTGATTCGGTCGAAGCGGAGTTCGGCGACGTGCCCGTCCTCACCGTCTGCAACAAGTCCGACCTCTCGACCGACGTGGAGGCGGACGAGTACATGAGCATCGAGGAGGACGAGAACGTCACGGGGACGCTCGATGCGGCCGTCGAAGCCATCGGCTACGAACCCGAACTGCCGTTCGACGGATAACTGGTGCCCGGTTCGACGACCTGATAATCCTGATACCGAACGCGAACTTCGGGCGAGCGATCCGTTCGTTCCGTAATTCGACCTTGGATTCTTCGTGCGAGGCGGGGGTACGACCGGTTCGACGTCCGACTCACCGTCACGGTGACAGTCCGGGACTCCGAAAGCGCGTTGTAGCTGGTTCGTACCGCCACCGCGTCGAGCGCGTCGTAGACCGGGCGCTGGAGTACGTCATCGACCGCGCTGGACGCTCCGCGCTCGAACGACAGTTGGACGGTGGTTCCGAAGAGAACGCTACCGACGACGAGGAGCAACACGACCAGTTCGGTGATCCGCACGCCGTTCGACGGTATCGTGAGCTGGGTTTGGTCGGACCGGTAGCCGAGATAGCTGAGCGTGACGATAGCGGCAGCGTTGATGAGTACGACGGTTACGATGAGCAAGACGGCCGCGCCGAACGCGACGACGAGGTTCCCCCAAACGAGAGCGATACCGACGGCGGCGGCGGCCGGGAGGAGCGCCGCGGCGATCATGACACCGACGAGCGCCGTCGGACCTTTCGTCGTGAGCGCGAAGGTGGCGGCGGACCCCGCCGCCAGACCGACGGCAACCGTGACGAGCGTCGGTGCGAGGCGAACGCTCATCAGTTCTATCGAGGAGAGCGCGAGTCCGGTCGGAACGAAACCGGTGAAACGGAGAACGAAACTGAACAGGGTCGCCGTGCCGATAGCGGCGACGAGACCGATGACTTGGAAGCGAATGCTGTCGGTCAACATTCGTTGGTCACCGACGACGGCACCGACGCTGGTCGTGAGAACCGGACCGACCAGCGGCGCGATGACCATCGACCCCACGACGACCGCGGGCGAATCGACGAGCAATCCGCCGGCGGCGATGACCGCGGACAGGACGACCAACGCGACGTACGAGTACAAGTCGTGTGATAGGTCCCGCGCTTTCGACCGGAGTTCGGGGGCGGCGAGCGGCGAAAAATCGCTCGCGTATCTGTTCTCCAGCAGTTCCATCGTCCCGGTTTCGGCCGTCTCCGCTGCCCCGACGACGATGTACGACTCCTCCTCCAGCCCGGCCTCGCGGAGCCCGTCGAGGACGTCGTTGACCGCATCGGTCGGGAGCGGAAACTCGACCAACAGACCGCCGTCAACGACGCCCGAGGCGGCGGTGACGACGTAATCGACATCTCGGTCTTCGAGCACCCCGAGGACAGTGTCCTGTTGCTCCTCGGGGATGAAGACGTGTATCAGACGCACGGGAGGACAACCACATGCCGGGGCAAAAGGGTTCAGGCCGATACGCCGTCCGTTTCGACGTATCGGATTTGAACCGCAATGGCGCGACCCGTCTGCCGTTCGATTCGGTCGTGGATGCGATTGGCGAGATGGGGATACCGCTCGTCGCTCGGTCGACCGACGGTGACGACGACGCGATGGGGTTCGCGGAACGGGAGGTTTTGCGTGTAAGTGCTCTTGCCGAGCGGGAAGGTCTGGCGGTACTGAACCTGCATCTGGAGCTTTTCGGCCTGCTGATACTGTGGCCGTTCGAAGACGTGCGTGACCGCCGCGTCCGCGCCGTCCTCGAACTGCGAGCCCTGATAGGAGAAGTAGGTGACGCCGCCGAGGAACACGGAGAGGACGGCGATACCGACGACCAGCGCGCCGATTCGTTTGACGGTTTCCTCGCGGGAACGTTCGGTCTTGAACCAACTCTTCGGCCGATACCCCATGTACTGGAGCGTCACGATGGCCGAGAGGTTGATCGAGAGGACGTTGACGAGAACGAGGACCCCGGCACTCAACGCGACTATCGGCATCCCCCACGCGATACCGACGCCGACGGCGGCGGCGGGCGGGATGAGCGCCGCCGCTATCATAACCCCGACGAGGGCGACGGACACGCCCGCGGCGAGGCTGATGACGCCCGCCGCACCCGCACCGAGTGCGACGATGAGCGAGAGGAAATCCGGGGTCAATCGGCCGCTTATCTGTGATAGCTGCGTGATATCCGTGTTCGGCGGGAAGAGATAGAGCGTTCTCACGAAGAATGCAAAGACGGTCGCGCTGCCGATGGCGATGACCATGCCGAGGAGTTGCAGTTTGACGCCGCGGCGGAACAGGTCGGTTTCGTCCAAGACCGTCCCCACGCCCGTCGAGAGCGCCGGGCCGACCAACGGCGCGATGACCATCGAACCCACGACGACCGCCGGGGAGTCGAGGAGCAACCCCGCGGTTGCGACGACGGCGCTCACCACGGTCATGAACACGAACGTTCGAAAGCGCGGCGAGAGTTCGCGCGCTTCGGTCAGAATTTCGTCGCGTGCAATTCGGTCGCCGCCGTTCTCCGCTTCGTATCGTTTCGCCAGTTGTTCGAACTGGCGGGACGTGTCCGTCTCGGCGTCGATGATGACCGTGTGAGCCTCGTCGCTCAGGCCCGCGTCGTGGAGTTTGTCGATGACCGGCTGGACGGCGTTCTGCGGGAGCGGAAACGTCGCGAGCGCGGCGTATTTCCGCCCACCCGTCTCGTCGGTGAGAAAGAAATCGATTCCTTCGGATTCGAGCGCGTCGACGACGGTTTCTCGCTCGCCCGTCGGGATAGATACCTGTACAAGTCGCACATCGTCCGATGGGTCGTACAGATTGAAATAATCGCGGGCCGATAGCTCGGAATTCGAGGCCGGATTTCACCGAAGCAGGTGGAGTGTACGCATCGACTCGCTCGGCGCGGGAAACCACGGCGGTTAAGCGTGGAGGCGCCAAGAGACGACTATGTTCGAAAATCGACCCGGCAGGGGTGCAGAGGTGATTTTCGTCGGGCGCTCGAACGTCGGCAAATCCACGCTCATGCGCGAGTTGACGGGCCACAGTTTCGAGACTGGCGGCAAACCCGGCGTCACGCGTCAACCCAATCACTTCGATTGGGCCAGCGAGGATTTCATGCTCACGGACCTGCCCGGGTTCGGCTTCATGTCCGGCGTCGAGGAGGACCGGCGCGAGCGGATAAAGACCGACATCGTGCAGTACATCGAGGAGAACGCCGAGAAGGTGCTGGTCGGCGTCCTCGTCGTGGACGGAAAGAGCGTCGTGGACATCATCGACCGTCACTCCGGCGAGGACGAAATCCCGCACGACGTGGAGATGTTCTACTTCCTCCGCGAGATGGGAATCCCCGTCGTCGTCGCGGTGAACAAGATGGACAAGGTCGACGACGAGGACGAGCGACTGGACGACCTCTGTGACCGCCTCGGTCTTCACCCGCCGTGGAAGCAGTGGCAGGACACCATCGCACCCATCAGCGCCAAGCGCGGCAGTATCGACGCGCTGAACGAGGCCGTGAAGACTCACCTGCACGAACAGAAGCGCGACGACCTGTTCAAGTTCTTCTAGGGAGGGTTTCGGCGAAGGACTGCGTAGCGATTCGTCGGTCACTGACCGTTTTGGTCCCGGTATCACGTATAAACGTTCGGAGAAGGCTGGGGTTGCGGAGACAGGGAGTATTTCTTCGAAAAACGCCGTCACGCTCGTTACGAATTGTAGTCGAGAACGACTGAATCACAGCTATTGGGAAGCAGCCCTCGAAAGCCCCCGTCCGCTCGCTACGAACTGGGTTTGATATTTTTGTGATTGTAATCACCGAGAAGCAGCCCTCGAAAGCCCCCGTCGCGGTCGCTGTGCGGGATATTCTGGCCTCTCCGCAACGCACGGCCAGAATAGTTGCCCGCACAGCAACCACGCAAGCGCGAGCAGGCGGCCCCTTTCAGTCCTCCCAGACAGATCGACCGCACAGCACCGCATCAGCCACACCCTCCCCAACCGATTCCTTCGCATTCGCTCAGTCATCCATCGTCAGAGCGAAGCCCTGACGAGCCGTTCGTTCGCTGACGTTCACGAAGACCTCGCGCGACTTCAGCGAGGCGACGCGGCCGAGTATGGCCGCGTCGTCTCGCCAGCACACGCCACGTTGATCATTCGATTGGTCGAAAAACACGGACTCATCCGAGCAGTTTCGCCTCGGCCTTCCGCAGGTGTTCGAGGAGCGTGGTTTTGGACACGTCCATCTCGTCGGCCAGTTCGGACGCCGTCACGTGCCGCGGCCAGTCGTAGTACCCGCGGCGGCGGGCGAGTTCAAACACCTCGCGCTGGCGTTCCGAGAGGTCGTCGGTGCGGAGGATGCCCGCGCCGGTTTCGGCGGTTGCGACGTGGCGAACGCGGATATCGGCGTTCATCTCCTCACAGACCGCCTCGATTCGGTCGTGGAGTTCGTCCTTGTCCACCTCGACGATGACGGTCCAGTATTCGCGCCCGCCGTACATCCGCACCGGTTCGTCCGGGATGAATCCGCGCGAGACGAGCGCGTCGTTGATGCTGTTCCCGAGGTCGTAGTGGACGACGATGCCGCAACTCGCGCTCCCGAAAGCCAGCGAATCCTCGGTCGCGTGCGGGTGGTCGGTTTCCCATACCGAGTCGGTCAGGTCCGACTCCCGAATCGCCTCCACGAGTTCGTCCACCTCCTCGCGCGTGTTGCCGTAGACCGTAAACCGGCCGGTCGCCAGTCCGTCGATGGTGTGGACGCCGTGGCCGAGGAGGCCCGCCGCCCGCCCCTCGGTGACTTCGAGCGTCCAGCAGTCGGGGTGCCAGATGTCGAGCGTGACTCGGAGGCCAGCGTGCTCCGGCGTGGTCATCTGGTGTGACACACGGATGATGTGTGCAAAAGTGTATGGCTGTGGGAGTGACAGATGCTGTCAGACCGTCGTGTCAAAATCGAGACCGGGCGTCGGTCACCCTTCCATGAAAGGGGGCATTGTTTTGATCGACAGTGCGCCTGTGTAGCACATGAATCTCCGGGACGCGTTCGACGCCCCCGCGCCAGCGCTCGTTCTCGCCGAAGGTGCGTTCGGAACGATGGACGGAAAGACGGCCAACGGCGTCGTCATGCACAGCGAACTGTTCGACGCGCAGGCCGTCATCGACTCTACGCACGCCGACGAAGCGACGAGTGACGTTCTCGGACGCGCGGACGTCACCGACGTTCCGATAGTCCCCTCGACCGAGGACGCGCTCGAACGCGCTCCCGACGCCGAAGCCCTCGTCATCGGGGTCGCTCCCGCCGGTGGCGAACTGCCCGACGAATGGGTGAGTGACATCGAGGAGGCCATCCGCGCGGGACTGGACATCGTCTCCGGACTGCACGTCTTCCTCTCCGAGCGGGACCGATGGAAGCGCCTCGCGGACGAACACGGCGTCACCCTCTTCGACGTGCGAAAGCCGCCGGGAGAGGAGGATCTCCGCGTCGGTGACGGCAGCGTGGACGAGGCGGACGCGCGAATCGTGTTGACCGCCGGGACTGACTGTGCGGTCGGAAAGCGAACCACGACGTTCGAACTCTATCGGGCCGCCGAGCGCGCCGGACTGAACGCCGGGTGGGTCGCGACCGGACAAACGGGAATCATGGTCGGCGCGCACCGCGGCGTCGTCATCGACCGCGTTCCGGCGGACTTCACCGCGGGCGTCGTCGAAGACCTCGTGTCCGCCATCGCCGAGGACCACGACATCGTCTTCGTGGAGGGCCAAGCGTCGCTCATGCATCGCGCGTATTCGAGCGTCACGCTCGGACTCCTCCACGGCGCGTGGCCCGACGCGGTCGTACTGGTCGATGATCCTGACCGTGACAGCAGGACCCACTTCCACCAGTGGCCGGTCGCGGGCGTGGAGGCCGAACGCCACCTCGTGGAGGAACTCTCGGACGCGACGGTCGCCGCCGTTTCGACGTGGGCCGACCCCGCCGAGATCGACTACTCCGTCCCCGCCGCCAACGTCTACGACGAAGGGGGAGCGGACGACCTCCTCGCGATGGTTCGCGAGGCGCTGTGATGCGAATCGAACGTGCGACGGTCGAACCGCTCGACCTGCCGCTGCACGAACCGTTCGAAATCTCGCTGGGAACACAGCATCGTGCGAACAACGTGCTGGTCACGGTCGAAACCGAGAACGAGACCGGCTACGGCGAAGGCTCGCCCCTGACGCCGGTAACGGGCGAGACGCAGGAGGCGGCGCTCGCAACGGCTCGCGCCGCGACGAGGTTGCTCGAAGGAAAATCAGTCGCCGACTATCGCGGCCTCGTCGCCGAGGTACGGAACGCGTTTCCGGGCATGGTGTCGGCGCTGTTCGCGGTCGAAACCGCGATTCTCGACGCCTACTGCCGCGAGCGGGGGATGGCCCTCTCGGAACTGTTCGGCGGGTCGCCGGACCCCGTGACGACGGATTTCACCATCGGCATCATGTCGCCGAAAGAGGCGCGGGACGGCGCGTCGAGGGCGGCGGAACGCGGTTTCGACAACCTGAAGGTGAAGACGGGAACGACCGTCGCGGACGACGTCGCCCGCGTCGCCGCGGTGCACGAGGGCGCACCAGACGCGGAACTGACGGTGGACGCGAATCAGGGGTGGACGCCCAAGGAAACCGTCGCGTTCGTGGACGAACTCGAATCGCGCGGGATTCCGCTCTCGCTGGTCGAACAGCCGACCCCCGCGACGGACGTGGTCGGACTCGCGCGGGCGCGGGACGCCGTATCGGTTCCCGTCGCGGCCGACGAAGCGGTGTTCACGCCCGAGGACGCGGTTCGAATCGTCCGCGAGGAGGCGGCGGACGTGATAAACGTGAAACTCGGCAAGTCGGGACTCCTCGCCGCGCGGGACATCGCCGCCATCGCCGAGGCCGCGAACGTCGAGTTGATGGTGGGATGCATGCTCGAAAGCGCCATCGGAATTCACACTAGCGCACACCTCGTCTCCGGACTCGGGTCGTTCTCGCACGTCGATTTGGACGGCAACCTCCTCATCGCGGAGGACGTGATTTCGACGGACGGAGGACCGACCATCGACATCTCCGGGCCGGGTCACGGGGTCGTCCCGAGCGGAATCGAGTAACTCGACAGTCACATCGAGTGACTCCGAATATTCCGAGTGACTCCGAGTGACTCGGTATCATTCGACAGTCGTGTCAACGTTTGAAAACCCCTTTAGCCTCGAATCACCCAATCCGGCCTAATGAGTTACAAAATCGGCCTGGTCGGGAAACCCTCCGTGGGGAAATCGACCTTCTTCAACGCCGCGACGATGAACGATGTGCCGGAGGGTGCCTACCCCTTCACCACTATCGACCCGTCCATCGGCGAGGCCTACGCCCGCGTGGACTGTGCGGCACCCGAGTTCGACGAATCCTGCTCGCCGAGCGTCGGATTCTGCGAGGAGGGAACGCGCTACGTCCCGACGAAACTCGTGGACGTCGCCGGACTCATCCCCGGCGCACACGAGGGCAAGGGCCTCGGCAACCAGTTCCTCACCGACCTCAACGAGGCCGACGTGCTGGTTCACGTTGTGGACTTCTCCGGAATGACCGACATTGAGGGCGAACAGACCGAGGGCCACGACCCGCGCGACGACATCGACTTCCTCGAAAACGAACTCGACATGTGGTACCTCGAAATTCTGGAGAAGGGCATCGAGCGCTTCCGCTCGGGCTACGACGGCGACGAGAAACAAATCGAGGTGGACCTCGCGGAACAGATGTCGGCGTTCAAGACGAACAAGGACGAGATCAAGCAGATCATCCTCTCGCTCGGTCTCGATTTGGACCCCGAGACGTGGGAGGGGGAGGACCGCGAGGCGCTCGCGCGCGAAATCCGCAAGCGCACCAAACCCATGGTCATCGCGGCGAACAAGATGGACACCCCCGCGGCGCAAGCGAACTACGAGGAGATAACTTCTGACCCCGAGTACGAACACCTGACCATCATCCCCGCCAGCGCCCACGCCGAGAAGGCGCTCAAGAACGCCGCCGAACAGGGCGTCATCGACTACGACGCGGGCGATTCGGACTTCGAAATCACGGGCGACGTGAGCGAAGAACAGGAACAGGGCCTCGCCCAGATTCGGGAGTTCACCACCGAGTTCGACGGGACGGGCGTCCAGCGCGCCCTCGAAGCCGCGCTGTTCGACGAACTCAACCTCATCGCCGTGTTCCCCGGGTCGGCCAACGGCAGCGCCAGCGAGAAAGGCGTCTTCCGCGACTGCTTTTTGCTTCCCGGCGGTTCGACGGCGGAGGACTTCGCCTATCACCTGCACAGCGATATCGGCGACGGCTTCCTCCACGGTATCGACTGCCGGAGCAAGCGCCAGATCGGAAGCAGTTCCGAGTTGGACCACCGTTCCGTCGTCGAAATCGTCTCTACGGGTCAGTAACGATGAAATCCGCTAGTTGATCTTCTCTACTGTGCTCTTCTCATTTCGTGGCTCCTGTTGCTCGTCGTGAGCATGCGTTCGCCGTGATTTCAGTTGCTGGGAAGCAGCCCTCGAAATCCCCCGTTCGCTCGCTACGAAGTGGTTTTGACTTCACTGTGACTGCAACTGCTGGATTGAAGTCCCAGAAAGCCCCCGCCACGCTCGCGGCCGCTGTGCGGGATATCCGCACTCTCCGCACAGTTCGCGCGGATAGTGCCCGCACAGCCGACCACACAAGCGCGACTTCAGTCGGAGCGAAGCTCCGACAGCGTCCCCCTCACTCCGTTCGCGGGACCGGGCGGCCCCTTTCATCCACCCAGACGACCGCACCGCACCAGCCACTCCCTCCCCAACCGATTCGTTCCGTTCACATCGCTCACTTCACTCATCCCTCGCACGACTTCACCGGACCGACGCGGCCGATGGTTGGCCGCGTCGGTCTGTCAGCGCGCGCCATTCGGAAACAGGGATACCCGCTACTGACTAACCGCCGTGGCGCGTGCGCCAGCAGGTTCGCGGCCAGCTATCGGCCGCGAACCTGCGTGGCTATCACGCGAGGGATGACTGAGCGAAGTTCTCAGGAGCAACCGAAGGGAGCGGACGAGAACCCGGAAGAGCCTGTCTCTTCCGGGCGAAAGAATCGGTTGGGGAGGACGTGGCTGTCCTTGGCGGATGAAGGGCGAGTGAGCGAAGCGAACGAGGGCTTCGTGTTCCCTAGCAACAGGGAATATCGAAAATACGTCAATTCTACCATTTTCGCTTGAAAACCCGTAGTCTCGCCCATTTCCCAGTCGTCACACCGCACATGCTAGGGACGGGGACTAAGCGGGAACATAGAGGTATGTCATCATATGTCATCATCACACGGCAAAGACAGCAATAGCCTTTCACGGGACATGGGGCTGTTCGGGGCGATGAGCACCGTCGTCGCGGGGACGCTCGGTGCCGGGTTGTTCGTCACGCTCGGCACGGCGAGTTCCACGACCGGACCGAGTGTTATCCTCGTGGTAGTCCTCTCCGGACTGCTGGCGATGGCCATCGCGGTGAACTACAGTTGGATGGCGACCATCTTCCCGGCCGCCGCCGGGTCGTACGCCTACATCTCCCGGACGTTCGACAGTCGGCTTCCGGGCTTCATCGTCACGTGGTCGAAGTGGTTGGGGTACATGGCCGCCGACGCCGTGCTCGCGCTCGGTTTCGGCAGCTATCTCCAAGTGTTCTACCCCGGCATCGACCCGAAAATCGCTGGCTTCGCGCTCCTCACCGTCCTCTTCCTCGTCAACCTCGTCGGGACGAAGGAGTACAGCCTCTCGCAGAACGCCATCATGGCGGTGCTGATGCTCGCCATCCTCGTCCTCGTCATTCCGGGGTCGTTCCACGTCAACTCCGCGAACTACCAGCCGTTCTTCACCGGTGGAATGGACGGGTTCATCGGGGCCGCCGTCCCGCTGTTCTACGCGTACATCGGCATCGCCGTCGCGGGGCAGATGGGCGCGGAAGTCAAAGATCCGTCCAGGAACCTCCCGCTGGCGATGGTCGGCGGGACGCTTCTCCTCGTCGTCCTGTACGTCTGGACGGCCGCCGTCATCTACGGCGTCGTCGGCGACTACACCGTACTGGCGAACTCCGAGCGACCGCTGGCGACGGCGGCGGAGGCGTTCTTGGGTAACAGTGCGACCGCAGTCGTCGCGTTCGGCGGCCTGCTCGCCACCGCCTCCAGCGTCCACGCCGTGATGGCGGCGGGCATCAAGATGCCCTACTCGTGGTCGTGGGACGAGGTGTTCCCGAAGCAGTTCTCCGCGGTGAGTCAGCGGTTCGGCACGCCGCACTACTCCCTGTTGACGCTGTACCTCGTCGCCGCGGCGCTGACGTTCTGGAGCGACGGCCTCGACGAGGCAATCGTCATCGCCACGTTCAGCTACCTCATCGCGTACGCCACCGTGTCGTTGACCCTACTGTACGTCCGAGCCTCGCGTCCGGACCTCGTGGAACAGGCGGGATTCGACTACGGATGGCTCACCCCCATCACGGGCGTCATTGCCGCCCTCGGCGCGGTCGGCCTGTTGACGAAGGCTGCGAACTTCGGGGGATTGCCGGGTGCGTTCGCGGACTTCTTCGGGTCGCCGTTCGCCGGGAACATCCCGCTCGCCAGTGCGTACTGGACCGCGTTCGAGGGCGCGCCGACGCTCCGCATCTACCTGCCGTGGATGGTCGTCGGACTCGGCATCTTCGCCGTCTACTGGCGACTCGGCAACCGGCGCGGAACCGACGTGGGCGCGATTCTCGACACGCTTCCAGGCGTATCGAGCGACGACCACGACCCGACCATCGGGGATGTGACCTCGGATGACTGAACCCGCGGAACACGCGCGAATCGACCCGGACGAGACCATCTCCCTCCTACAGGAGATGGTGCAAATCCCCTCGCCGTACTTCGAGGAACACGAACTGAGCGAGTTCGTGTACGATTGGCTGGATTCGCGCGGCCTCGACCCCGAGTACCACCACGTCAGCGAACCGAACATCACGGAGTACGAGGGCGACAACGTCCTCGCTCGATTGGAGGGCAACGACCCGAACGCCCCGACGCTCCTGCTCAACGCGCACATGGACACCGTGCTGTTGGTCGAGGACTGGGAGGAAGACCCCTGTTCGGGACGAATCGAGGACGGCAAACTGTACGGACAGGGGGCCTGCGACATGAAGGGCGGCCTCGCCGCGGTCATGGTCGCCTTCGAAACGCTGGCGGAGATGGAGGGCGAACTCGCGGGCGACGTCGTCCTTTCCGCCGTGGTGGACGAGGAGGGACCGTACGGACTCGGCACCGACCGCCTCATCCGCGACGGCTACACCGACGACTACGACGCCGCCATCGTGACCGAACCGGGACCGATTCTCGCACAGGAAGAGGATATTCGGAATCCCGCGCTCCTCCTCGGCGCTCGGGGGCGGTTCCTCTACGACATCGAAGTCAAGGGCCACGCGGCCCACGGGTCGCAACCGCACAAGGGAATCAACGCCGTCGTCGATGCCGGGAAGGTCGCCGACGCGCTCTCGAACCTCGACGTCGGAAGTCACCCGAAACTCGGCGACGGGTCGGTCTGTCCCCTCCTGCTGGAGGGCGGCAGCCAGACGCTCTCGGTTCCCGAACGCGCCCACCTCATGGTCGACCGCCACGTCGTCATCGGCGAAACGGAGGAGAAAGTACGCGAACAGGCCGAGGAGGCCGTCGCGGACCTCGACATCGAGAGCGAAGTCGAAATCGGCTTCCGCGAGTCGCCGGACCCCGGCATCAAATACGGCCCCTACGTCACGCCCGAGGACCACGACCTCGTAACGTCGCTCGTCGGCGCGACGGAGTCCGTCTCGGGTGTCTCTCCCGACTTCGGCTACTTCGCCAGCGTCGGCGACTTCAACTACCTCGGCGACCGGGCGGACCTGCCGACCGTCATCGTCGGCCCGGACGGCGAAAACATCCACGGCGCGGGCGAGTTCGTCTACACCGACGAGGTGGTCGAGACGGCGCGGATCGTCGCCGAGGGTGCAATGCGATTCGTCGGGTCGGAGTAGCAAAGTAACGAGAAGAAACCGGGGTTCCCCCGACTCTCAGTCCGCCGGTTCGATGTTCTGGTTTACGTGGAAGACGTTGTCGGGGTCGTACTCCGCCTTGACCGCACGCAACCGCTCGTAGTTGTCGCCGTAACTGGCCCGTATCCGATCGTCCCCTTCCTCCATCATGAAGTTGATATACGAGCCACCGACCGTGTGCGGGTGGAGCGCGTCCCAGTAGTCGCGGGCCCATTTGATGATCTTCTCGTCGTTTTCCGGGTCGCCGTCGACGCCCACGATGACCATCGACCAGTTCGCGTCGCGAACGTTCCACGCGGTCCCGTCCGGTGCGACGTCGTGGACCGCCCCGTCGATGGGATAAAGGTGCATCGTCGATTGTGGAGTCGGCACCTCGCTGAACCGCTCGTGGACGGCGATGGCGTCGTCGGTCAACTCGCGCACGTAATCGCCCTTCCAGTACCATTGGTCGCCCGGCGGGTACAGGCCGTCGAACATGCCCTGGACCGCCGGATAGGGCATCTCATCGACGTGTTCGAACAGCGGTTCGGCGACGTCGCGGGCCGACTGAAGCGCCGCGTCGGCGTCGGACTCCGACCCCAGACAGCACCACACCAGTCCGCACACGTTCTCACCGTGGAGTTCTTCCGGGAACGGTTCGCCCGGCACCTCGGCGATCAGATAGAACGCGTACACGTCCTCCGGCGCCTGCGGAAGCCACTCGCGATACCAGCGCATCGTCGTTTCGAGTTCCGATATCGGCCAGAACAGCGGCCCCGCGATCACCGTCTCCACCGGGTGTAACTCGTATTCGAACGAGACGACCACGCCGAAGTTGCCGCCGCCGCCCCGAAGCGCCCAGAACAGGTCCTCGTTCTCGTCTTCGCTCGCGCGAACGAAGCGCCCGTCGGCGAGCACGACGTCCGCGCTCAGCAGGTTGTCGATCGTCAACCCGTACTTCCGGGTCAGATAGCCGTGCCCGCCGCCGAGCGTGAGGCCGCCGACGCCGGTCGTCGAGATGAGCCCGCTCACGGTCGCGAGGCCGAACGCGTGGGTCGCGGAATCCACGTCACCCCAGGTGCACCCCGGTTCGACTCGCACGGTCTTCGCGTCCGGGTCCACGCGGATGCCCGTCATGCCCGACAGGTCGATGACCAGTCCGTCGTCCACCAACCCCAGACCGGGGCCGCTGTGACCGCCGCTTCGTATGGCGACGTCGAAATCGTTCTCGCGGGCGAAGTTCACGGCCGCGATGACGTCCCCGACGTTGGCACACCGGACGATGAGTCCGGGACGTTTGTCTATCATCGCGTTATAAATCGTGCGCGCGTCGTCGAATTCCGGATCGTCCGGCCGAACCAACGTTCCTCGAAGGCCCTCCCGAAATCGCTCGATGCTCGTTTCGTCAGCGTCTTTGGCTGTCGTTGCCATTGTACCCCTCCTCCTGTCGCGCCCGTGCGGACGTCCCTCGCGTCCGAGTCACCATCGCAGCGGGCGCTAGTTGCCCTACTTCACCGACGACGTTAGATGTTACCAACTGTCAACGTACGGCGGCGATATCCGCAGAATCCACAGTACGTTCGGACGAAGTTCGGTAAACGTGGACACCATCGACGAAATCACCGGGAACTCGGAACCGGAGACGAGCGGCTACACGACTCGATTGGTGAGTTCCTCGTCGGCGTCGATGTGCTGTGTGTTCTCTCGGACGAGTTCCGCGATGTGTCGGTAGTAATCGACCTCCGCGGCGGCGGCGTGGGGCGTGACGATGGCGTCGTCCATGTCCCACAGTGGGGAGTCCTCGGGGAGCGGTTCCTCCTCGAACACGTCGAGGGCGGCACCCGCTATTTCGCCGTCCCGCACCGCCGCGACCAAGGCGTCTTGGTCGGCACAGTCGCCGCGACTCACGTTGATGAAGTAGGCGTCGTTGCGCATGGCCTCGAACGCCGCTTCATCCATCAGTCCTTCCGTCTCCTCCGTGAGCGGCGTCGCCAACGCGACGAACCGGGCGTTCGAGACGGCTTCGTGGAGGTCTTCGTTCGCGTACACCGTCCGAACGTGCGGGACCGATTCGGCGGAGCGACGGACGCCCGTGACCTGCATGCCGATGGCGTCGGCGCGCTTTGCGATTCCCTGCCCGAGGGTACCGAGACCGACCACGCAAATCGACTCGTGCTGGAGCGTAAACGGTTCGTCCCAGTCGGGGCGGTTCCACTCGTGAGCGACCTGCTGACGGGAGAATCTGTGGAGGCGGCGGGCGATTTCGAGCATGGTTCCCAACACCGTCTCGCCGACGCTCGTGCCGTGAATCCCCGTGCTGTTCGTCAGGACGATTCCCGCGTCCCCGAACTCGTCGAGCGGGAAGCGGTCGTAGCCCGCCTGAATCGAGTGCACCCATTCGAGATCGGCGTCGAGGAAGGCATCCCGGTGGGCGAACGTGACGAGCGCGTCGCAGTCCGAGAGCGCGTCGTCCCCGTCCGCCACGACGACGACCGTCGGGTCGAGCGCGGAGAGTTCCTCGCGCAGTTGCTCCGCCGGGAAGATGGCACCGACCGACTCGTGGATTCCGAGGTGTGAAATCTCCATGGGGAGGGGTATCCACGGCTTCGGAATGAATCTTCGGAAGGGGGAAGGCGGCGTTGATTGCCCCACGCGGCATCGGTAGTTTACTGTCGATTCGGCGGGAAAGCAGGCACAATGACGGGACGCGGCGACATCGGCGGGTGGTCGTTCGGGGAGACGGAGTGTACGGTCAGGAAACACCTCCTCCGCGAGGAGTTCCGAATTACGGACGCGGACGGGGAGACCCTGCTCACGACCGAACGCAAGGTGTCGGAAGGCCGGGCCACCTTTCCGTTTCGGGATGCGGACGAAAACCTCGCCTTTCGCGTCAATTCGGGCCAGACTTTCGACATCGCCGGGGAGTACGCGCTCGTTGAAGCGGGGACCGACGAGACGAAACTCGTCCTCTCACAGGAGTTGGACTTTCGCCGCCACCACTGGACCATCGACCGACCGGACGGGAGGACCCTCGCCGAACTTTCCTCCCGCCGGAGCATCTCCGGCGCGCTGAACACCGTCGTGGACGTGTTCTCGCCGTTCCCGCGCACGTTCACTGTCACGGCACCGAACGGCGAACACATCGGAACGATTTCGGGACGCCTCTCGCCGCGAACCGTCTACGACGTGCACATCGAGCGTCCCGGAGCGATTCCACGGACCACGCTCACCGCTGGCGTGATAGCCGTCGCCGTTCTGGAAAGCGTGTAGTCGGGAGCGATGATTCTCGGGGCGTATCGAAGGGGCGGCTCGGGAGAAATCCTCGTCACAAGGGGCTCGGAGGGGGTAACTTTCGTCACCGCCGCCCGAGCGGGAGTAGCCACCAGAGCGGTTTGACTCTTGCGCGTTCGGTCAGTCGTTCCACTCGGCTAATTCCCGCAGTTCGTCGGCTACCGCGCCGATATCTGCCCGCTCCAAAACGCCGCGTTCGGTGACGTAGCCGGAGACGAACTTCGCGGGCGTCACGTCGAACGTCGGGTTCAGGACCGACAGGTTCGCGTCGCCGTCGTACAGCGCGTCCGAGTCACCTTCTTCCAGCACGGGGTCGTCCCCGGTTCGAACCTTGTCCGTCGCGGTGACGACGAACACCGGAACGTCCTCGTTCCTCGCTGCCATCGCCGCCACTCGGGTTCCGGTCTTGTTCACCACGTCGCCGTTCGGGAGGACGGAATCGGCTCCGACGACGAGGCGGTCCACGTCCTCCGTCGCCAGCACGTGCGCTATCGCGGCGTCGGTGTGGAGCGTCACGTCCGTCCCGTCGGCCAGCGACTCCGCGACACCGACGCCTTCGCGGGCGGGTCGGGATTCGGCGACGAACACGCGGTCCGCGGCGCGAAGCGCGTCCAGCACCGTCCCGGAGCGCGAGAGCGTCAGCACCGTTTCGTCGGCGACCTGCTCGCGGGCGGTGCCCGTCGCCTCTTCGTCCACGCGGGAGGCGCGTTCGATGCCGTCGATTGCGGCACGTTCGACCGCCGCGGGGGTTCGGCCGTCGTCGGTCGCATCGGACATGGTGCGGTTCACGCGGTTCGTCAACGCGGCCATGCTCGGCCTGGCGTCGAGGAGATTCGCCGCGAGGTGGGGCAATTCGTCCCAGTCGCCGCCGTGAACCGCGCACAATCCGGCCCGGTCGCGGAGGACTTCGAGCGCCCGGACCGAGATGTACGCGGACCCGTGTTCGGTATCCTCGGCGACGGATTCGACCGTGGGCGCGACGCGGTCGTAGGAGGTCCACAAGTCCGGTACCGTCTCGCGCCGAAGGAGTTCGGTCGGCGGGACCCACGCCGTCTCGGTCGTCTCCCAGTCAGTGGTCGCGTCTCGACTCGAACAGTCGAAGAGATACGGGTGGACGACCCAACGCTTGTCGAGCGAGTCGTCGTCCACATCGAACGGGTCGCCAGCGCGGACGAACGTACAGGACGAGAGCAGTCCGGTCTCTTCCTCTATTTCCTCGCGTGCGAGCGCGTCGGGGTCGCCTTCGGCGTGTCCGGCGACGCCGCCCCACTTGCCGGAGTACGATCCGACCTCCTCGCTTCGGCGGAGGAGCAACACCTCCCCGCGGTTGCGCAGAAAGCAGGTGACGACGTGGGTTTCGTTCATACGAGGATAGACGGGAGAGCGACAGTTGAAGTCTCGGATGAAACGGGAGAGAGTGGCCCGACGACTCAGCGGTCGTAGGAAGCGATGGTCTTCCCGAAGCCGGCGATAACCGCGTCGTCGCGGACGACGGGGCGCATGGTCGCTCGTTCGGGCAGGTCGTACTTCACCAGTCGTCGCCCGCCGGGAGCGAACACGGTGAGATAGTTTCGGAACTCGCGGTCGCCGCGGTCGGTTTCCACTTCCTCCATCGTCTCGACGGCGACGCAATCCGCCGTCACGGTCATCGGAGTCCCGTAATTGACGCGCGTTCGCCACCGCTCCGCACCGGAGTCGAGACGGTACGCGATGAGGTACGTCTCCGTTTCCAGCACGCTTCGATGATAGTTCGAGTAGAGCGATATCACGATGTAAACGGTCGAGTCGGTGATTTCGGGGACGGCGTCCACGGACGCTATCCAATCGCTCTCCGTTCGCCACCGCTCCGCGCCGTCGTCCGCGTCGAGCGCGACCACTCCATTACTCGTGGCGACGGCGAGGACGTCGTCCGCGTATGCCAACCGTGCGCCGTTCCCGACGCCGCATCGCCAGAGCGTCGCCCCGTCTTCGGCCGAGTAGGCCCGGACGACGCCGGACGGGGAGGCCGCGAAGACGCGTTCGCCGTCGGTGGAGACGGACGCCCGAAGGGTCCCGAACGGGCGAAGCCACCGGATTCGCCCGGCGGTCACGTCGAGGGCGAAGACGACGAACTTCCCATACTCGTCGCTGTAGGCGATTCCGTACACCGTGGAATCGGAGATGACGGGCGGATAGCGACCGAACGTCAAGTAGCCGGTCCGAACCCGGCTCATAGCCTCGCCGTCGAGCGGAACGGTGCGGATGATGCCCTCGGACTCGACGAGAGCGCCGCGGTCGGAGACCACCGGAGGTGTCGTAATTCGCGGCAGTTCGACGAGTCGGTCGTAGGCACCCGAGAACCGAAGATGGCCGAGTTCGCTGTCGGCCGTGAGCGTCGTCGCGACGACGAGACCGTCATCGGTGAGCGTCGTGGCCCGCGCCGGGGTTCCGTCGAACTCGACCGACCAGCGTGGCTGTTGCTTGGGGGACTGCGCCTGAAGGTCGGTACAGCCACTGCCGACGATGGACAGGCCGAGACCGGTAGCGCGGAGAAAGTCGCGTCGGGACGAACGACCGACCATACCTATGGAGTCCAGAAGCGGGGACTAAAACGTTGCGACGACCCCTCAAACGTTTTTCTACCCGGACGATGAAATCACGACCATGATCCGGGTCGCCGTCATCAGCGACACGCACATCCCGTCACGCGCGAATCGAATCCCCGACTGGGTCCGTACCCGAGTCATGCGGGCGGACCACACCGTCCACGCGGGCGATTTCGATTCGGCGGACGCGCTGGCGTCGGTCCACGAACTGACCGACGGAAACTACACCGCCGTCAGCGGGAACACGGACCCGGCGTCGCTTCGGCTGCCCGAGGTGGCGACCCTCGAACTCGGCGGCGTCACGTTCGTCGTCACGCACGGGACGGGACCGAAACGGGGATACGGGGAGCGTGTCGCACGCATCGTTCGAGAGACGGTGGAAGCGGACGGAGCCACGACGAAAGGATCGACCGATGCGTCCGTCGTCGGCGTCGCGGGACACACGCACGAACCGATGGACGAAACCGTCGACGGCGTCCGACTGTTGAATCCGGGGAGCGCCACGGGGGCGGCCCCGGCGGAGACGGCGACGATGTTCGTCGTTACCGTCGAGGACGGCGAGATCGACGTTCAGCGACACGAAAGCTGACCCGTTTTGCACCTTCCGGTCGGGTTTTTATCGGCGCGCACCAACGGCCAGCCATGAACGTCTTCGCGGTATCCGGGATTCCCGAGGTCGAACCCGGCGACGACATCGCAACCCTCGTCGAGGAGCGGGTGGACCTCGAACCCGGCGACGTGCTGTTGGTCGCGAGTACCATCGTCTCGAAAGCGGAAGGGCGGACCGCAACGCTCGATGACTTCCCGGCGAGCCCGCGAGCGGAGGAGATCGCGGGCCGTCTGTCGGAGATTTCGGGCGAGGAGAAGGACCCGCGGTTCGCACAGGCCGTCCTCGAAGAGAGCACGGAACTGATCATGGAAGCGCCATTCCTGTTGACCGCGACGCGGTTCGGTCACACCGGCGTCAACGCGGGCATCGACCGGTCGAACACGGGGGATGCGGACCTCCTTTTGCTCCCGAAACGACCGGGGGAGAGCGCCGCACGGATTCGGTCGGGACTCTCCATCGACGTGCCCGTGGTCGTCACCGACACCTGCGGTAGGCCGTTCCGCCACGGGCAACGCGGCGTCGCCATCGGGTGGGACGGACTGCCCGCGAGCAGAGACTGGCGGGGCGAACGCGACAGGGACGGCCACGAACTCGAAGTGACGGTCGAATCCGTCGTGGACGAACTCGCCTCGGCGGCGAACCTCGTGAGCGGCGAGGGTGCCGACGGCCTGCCGGTCGTCGTCGTCCGCGACTGGGAGTTCGGCGACCACGAGGGAAGCGACAACCTGTTCCGGTCGGTCGACGGCGACTTCGTCCGACAGGCGCTCCGGGGGTGGGAGTTTGCACGGGATTGAGCTCACGCCCGAAGAACCGGTTTCCGATCTCGTCGCGCTCGCCGAGCGCGCCGAAGAGGAGGGCTTCGACACGCTGTTCGCCAGCAGTCACTACAACAACCGCGACCCGTTCACCGTCCTCTCGCGGGTCGCCGACGCGACGGAGGACATCCGCCTCGGACCGGGCGTCGTCAACCCCTACGAGAGCCATCCGGTGACGCTCGCCTCGCGGGTCGCGACGCTCGACGAGGCGAGCGGCGGACGCGCGGTGCTGGGGGTCGGTGCGGGCGACCGCTCGACGCTCCGAAACCTCGGCATCGACCGCGACAGACCGCTCCGGCGCGTTCTGGAGACTATGAAGGTTTCACAGCGGCTTTGGGCGGGCGAGCGCGTCACCCACGAGGGGACCTTCACCGCGCGGGACGCGGGCCTGAACTACGACGTCGGGGAGATTCCGGTGTACGTCGGCGCACAGGGTCCGCACATGCTTCGAATGAGCGCGAAACACGCGGACGGTGCGCTGGTCAACGCCTCACATCCGCGCGATTTCGACTGGGCGAGCGACCGAATCGAGGAGGGGTTGGCCGAGCGCCCGGACGAGCGGGGCGAGTTCGATTTCGCCGCCTACGCCTGCGTGAGCGTGGCCGAAGACGAGGATGAAGCACGCGAGGCCGCCCGTCCGCCGGTGGCGTTCGTCGTAGGCGGGACGGCGGAGCCGGTGCTCGACAGACACGGAATCGACCACGAGGCGGCGGGAGAAATCGGCGAGCGAATCGAAACCGGCGAGTTCTCCGCGGCTTTCGAGGCGGTGACGCCCGCGATGATAGACGCCTTCTGCATCGCCGGGACGCCGGAGACGGTGGCCGACCGAATCGCCGCCGTCCTCGACTACGCCGACAGTTTCGTCGCCGGATCGCCGCTCGGTCCGGACCGAGAGAATGCGATCGGTCTTATTGCGGCGGCGTTCGACCGGGCACGTCGGAGATGAGCGCGGAACCCAGTCCGCCGAGCGTCAGGTAGGCGAAAAACAGCACGGAGAAGCCGACGAAGACGGCCCCGAAGAGCAACATTAATGCCGGGATGGGGTTCGACGTCGCCGTCGCCACGTCGGTGAACAGCCGAGCCATTTCGGTGAAGTTGGAGAGGAGTCCTGCCATGGCCGATACTCCGTACCGGGGGTACTTGGATGCTCCGTCACGCTTACGACCGGGCGCTTCGTAGGCGGGAACGTGTCAGAGGATAGGTCGCTCTCGGATTTCGCCGGGAAGACGGGCGAGTCGGATGAAACGGAAGAAGCGGGAGAACCGAGTGAACGGGAGGAGTCGGCGGAGGTTCCCGAAGTCGACGAATCGGCGGAGGTTCCCGAAGTCGAACCCGCCCGAGCGACGTACGATTGGACGCCGACGGGTGCGGCGTGTGCGTGCTGTGGGTCCACGGTCGAGAAACGCTGGCGCGACGAGGACGGGATGGTCTGTGCCGACTGCAAGGAGTGGTGAGGTCCGCCGGCGAAGTGACCGTCGTTCGAGAAGACTTATTCCGAGCGGTCGAGAGCGATTCGACGATGCCCTCCGACCGACGCTCGTTTCTCGCCGCCGCCGGGACCACCCTCGCCGCGCTGTCAGGGTGCGTGACGTTCGACCCGCCCGCGACGACCGGGACGTGGCCTCGCAGTGCCATCGACAATGCACATACCGGCCGTTCGAAGATCGAGGGTCCCACGACTTCGCTGTACGAGGTTTGGCACCGCGACCGACCGGACGGGGGCGCATTGCAGGCCTCGCCAGTCGTCGGAAACGGGCGGGTCTACACCGTCTATTCCCGCGAAAGCACGACGAACGAATCGGATGCGGGTGGCGCGTGGCTCGAAGCGTTCGACGCGGGGAGCGGTGAATCACGGTGGAAGACCGAACTGTTTCGTTCGGACGAATTTTACTACTTCTACGCCTCGGACTCCCTCGTTCTCGACAGCGATACGGTTTACGTGCAGACGAAACCGGGACTGAAGGCGGTGGGGACGGACGGAACCGTCCGGTGGACGTTCGACAACCTCTACGAGTCACAACAGACGCCGGACGTGGTGTCGCCCGTCGTGACGGACGACGTAGTCATCGCGGGGACCTACAGTACGTCGTACGACGAGCGAGGGGAAGTCGAGACCGTATACGGAATCGACCCGAACGACGGGAGCGAACGCTGGCGGACCGAGTTCCCCGAACTCGACGGGATGTGGCAACTGTCGGCCGCCGACGGCGTGGTGTACGTGCCGTTCCGGTATCCGAACGGGTGGCTCGTGGCGTTGGACGTGCGAACTGGGGAAGAGCTATGGCGGCGACGGATTCCCGTGAACGGTACCCCGACCATCGCCGACGGACGGCTGTTTTCCGGCCTCAACGACGGACGCAGTGACCGCGATTATCTGGGCGCGTTCGACCCGACGAACGGGACCGAACTGTGGCGCAAACGAATCGGCCCGCGGTGGGCGGATTCCGGTTTCGCGGTGGCCGACGGACTGGTGTATCACATCGGGGAGTTCAACCTCGTGGCTCGTCGCGTCGAAACCGGTGAGCGCGTGTGGACGTTCGGCGGGTCGGAAAAACGACGAATCGACCTCAGAACGACACCCGTCGTCGCCGGAGATTCGGTCTACGTGAACGGCTACGAGCAGCGGAAAACGATGTACGGTCGAACGTTCGTTCTGAACACGAAGACGGGCGAAACGCGGGGACAGTTCGCGCTCGGACGGAACAGATATTCTCGGAGTTCCCCGGCAGTCGCGGACGAACTCGTCTTCGTCAACTCGAACGCCGGTCGGCTGTTTGCGGTCGGCGAGTGCGACACGGAAATAGCGGGACACTGCGTGGTTGGATAACCGACTTGTCCTTTCGTTCCGGACTGTTCCCTTGAAATCATGTTAGACGGAGTACCCTGCCCTATTTGTCGTTTCGGTTGAAAGACCAATCCACAAAGTATTCAACGGTAACTGGAACACCTCTTCGAATAGCGACAAAAGTTACAAAGGCACGCCCCCATAGTACGTGTAACGAGGAAGACGCAGGAGCAGCGTTTTCACTGCCCATCAGGACCCGTTTCGACTCAATAGCGCATTCATAGCATGAAGGAAGCTAACAAAGACCCCGAGCCGACCCCTGTAGAGCGACCCACAGACGAATTTGCGGACCCACTTTCGGTCGAGGACGCGGCGGATTTGACAGGACGCATCATCGACAACATCGAACACGTTATCGTCGGTCAGCACGACGTCGCGGAACACATTTTGACGACGATTCTCGCGCGCGGCCATCTCCTTCTCGAAGACGTTCCCGGCGTCGGAAAGACGATGCTCGCCCGCTCGTTGGCGCGCTCCATCGACTGTTCGTTCAAGCGCGTGCAGTTCACGCCCGACCTCCTCCCGTCCGACGTGACCGGCGTCAACATCTACAACCAGAAGACGAACGAGTTCGATTTCCAACCCGGACCGATATTCGGAAACGTCGTTCTCGCGGACGAGATCAACCGCGCGCCGCCGAAAACGCAATCCGCCCTCCTCGAAGCGATGGAGGAAGAGCAGGTGACGATAGACGGGAAAACCCACGACGTCCCAAATCCCTTCACCGTCATCGCCACGCAGAACGCCATCGAACAGGACCGAACCTACGAACTGCCGGTCGCCGAAATCGACCGGTTCATGAAGAAACTCTCGCTCGGCTATCCGAACCCGAAGGACGAATCCGAAGTCCTCCGGCGTGTCGTCGGCGAACATCCAATTCGCCGACTCGACCCGATTGCGAGCGCGAGCGACATCCGGCGGGCGCGGGCGACCATCACGAAAGTAACGGTACGAGAACCTGTTCGGGAGTACGTCACCCGACTCGCCAACTACACCCGAGACCGCAGTCAACTCGGCGTGAGTCCGCGCGGGTCGATTTCGCTCCTCCGCGCGGCGCAGGCGCGGGCCGTCCTCAACGGCCGCGATTACGTGATCCCGGACGACGTGAAGGCCGAAGCGGAAGTCGTCCTCGCCCACCGCATCCGAGGTAGTTCCGGCGTCATGGGCGGCGAAGAGGGGCGCAAGATGGTTCAAAACGCCCTCGACAACGTCCCGGTGGAGTGAGATGCTGACGCGACGTGGCGCGACCTTCGTCGCCGTCGGTGTCGCCGGGTTCCTGCTGGCGTGGACGTTCGGCGCACGGTCGCTGAACGCCGTCGTCGGGCCGATTCTGGTGGCACTGGTCGTGGGGTACGTCCAACTGAAACGGACGACGCACCCGGGACTCGACGTGTCCGCGCCGAGCGTCGGGTCGCGCGAGGAGGAGGCGACCGTAGCACTCGACTTCACCGCACCCGACCCGTTCGCCGGAACGGTCGAGTTGGAACTCGGCGACGGACTCGAATACGACGGCGGGCCAAAGGAGACGAGCATCGGCGAGACGGCGGTCGAGTTCGACGTACGCCTCGCCGAGCGCGGCGAGCAGTCCATCGGACCGGTTCGCGTCGTCGCGAAGGACGTGTTCGGCCTGTTCGAGCGGACGTTCACCCATCAGATACGGGAGACCATCCTCGTCTTTCCGCGAATAGAGCCGGTGAGCGGCGACACGACGGTCAAAGCGCTCGAAGACAGCCACGTGAGCGCGGCCCGACGCGAGTTCGAGCAACTACGGGAGTATCGAACCGGCGACCCGCTCCGGGACGTTCACTGGAAGTCGAGCGCGAAGCGGCCGACGGGCGAGATGCTCGTCCGGCAGTTCGAAGCACAGGAGGAGAGCAAACGGATAGAGATCGCGGCCGATGCGGACGCGGGTCGCGTCGATTCGGTGGCGGACGCGGCCGCCAGCATCGCGTCGGCCCTCCTCGACGGCGGCGTCTCCGTCGGCGTGACGACGCCGGAAGGCCGCGTCGCCCCGTCCGGCGTGCCGGAACAGCAGACGAAGATACTCACCCTGCTCGCGCGCATGGAGAGCGGACGGGTTCACGAGCGCGAGCGAGCGCGAGCGGACGTCCTCGTCCGGGGACCGACGGAGCGGGAAAGCGCGGAAATCGAGTGGGGCGGCGACAGGATGTCGTTCGACCGGTTCATCTCGGGTGACGGAGGGACGTCCGCGCCGGAAACACCTCGTGCGGACGGAGTTGCCCGTGCGGACGGAGGTGAGAACCGATGAGTACAGCGGAGGGCTTCGAATTCGGCGGCGTCACGGTTCCGTATCGAGGGCTCGCGATGGTTTCGACCGCCGTCCTCATCGGGTCGTATCTGACCATCCTCTACGACATCGCGAACATCGCGGGCGACAGAGGGGACCTCCTCCTGTTGGCCGCCGGTGCGTTCGTCGGGGCGACCCTGTTGGCGCGAAAACTGCCGGTGTGGGTCGCGTTCGCCGTCGGAACGGTGTTGTTCGTCGGCGGGATGTTCACCTACTACGCGACTATACCGGGCGGAGTCAACGTGATTTCGCAGGCCGGACAGATTCTCGCGGACAACATCGCCCTGTTGACCGGCCTCTCGATTCTGGAGATGCGGAAGGTCGGCGCGTGGGCGCTGGGTGTCGCACCTGCCACCGTCTTCGTCCCGTGGTATCTCGTCTGCCGCCGCCGATACGTACTCGCGGCGGCGAGCGGTGGCATCGCGCTCGCCTTTTTCGTCCTCACGGGTGATGCCGGTTCGCTCGTGACGCTCGCGGGGATGCTCGGTGCGCTCGGTATCGTCGCCTTCGGGACGATGGCGCGGTACGGCGGAACCGTCGGTCAGATAGACGTGTTGGTCGTCGCGCTGGTCGCGATGATACTCCTCTCGGCGACGATGAGCGTCGTCCCCGGCGGACGCGCGAGTCCGATACTGTCGAACACCGGCGGCGGGTCGGGCGGTGGCGGTGGCCTCGTCAGCAACAGCGCACGGCTCTCGATACAGGGGAGCATCGAACTGTCGCCGAAAGTGCAGTACACCGTTACCGCGAGCGACTCGGGATACTGGAAGGTCGCGTCCTACGACCGCTACACAGGAAAGGGTTGGATTCAAACCAGCGGCAGCAGCGCCTACGAACGGCAGTCGCCGCCGCCGGGAAGCTCCTACGAGATTCGGCAGACGTTCACGGTCAAAGCGACCCGAGCCGACGCGATGCCCGCCGCGTGGAAGCCGATTCGGGTCCTCGGGAATCAGCGGGGCAACACGCGAATCAGTAGCAGCGGAAGCCTCTCACCGAAACAACCGCTGACGAAGAACCAGTCCTACAGCGTCGTCAGTCAGGTTCCGAGCAAAATCCCGAGCACGCTGCGGAACGCCGGAACCGACTACCCGAGCGACGTTCGACAGCGGTACACCCACGTTCCCGGAAGCACGTCACAGCGGTTGAAAGAGCGGACGGCCGAAATCACGAACGACGCGGAAAACCCCTACGACGAGGCCGTCGCCATCGAAGAGTGGTTGGAAACGAACAAGGAGTACTCGCTCGACGTGGAGCGGCCGAACGGAAACGTCGCCGACTCGTTCGTCTTCGACATGGACGAGGGATACTGCGTCTACTACGCGACGTCGATGGTCGTCATGCTCCGCACGCAAGGGATTCCTGCGCGGTTCGTCACCGGCTACACCTCCGGACAGCGGACGAGCGAGGATACATGGGTGGTTCGCGGCCTCGACTCGCACGCGTGGGTCGAAGTGTACTTCCCCGACACGGGATGGGTCCGGTTCGACCCGACACCCACCGACGAGCGCGTCGATACCGAGCAGTCGATAGTCGAAACCGCACGTACGAACGGAAAAACCGGAATCGACGCGGCGGGAAGCGAAAACGGAACGTGGACCACGACGCCCGCGACCACGACACCGACGACCACGACGCCCACGCCCACCACGTCCGAGGAGACGAACGACACCTCGAACGGGTCGACGGGCGGGGCGGTCCCCGAACGCCGCAACGGGAACAATCCGGGTATCGGCACGAACGGTCCAACGAGCACCACCACGACGACGAACGCGAGCACTGGCGGTGGCGGGATTCACATCGAACCGCCTTCGAAATCGCAGGTCCTCTACGCAGGTCTGTTGCTCCTCGGACTGTTGCTCATCGGGAGACGGACGGGACTGGCCGAGCGCGCGTATCGAAGCATGTGGGTGCGCTGGCAACCGCGGGACGAACCGGACTCGGACGTCGAACGGGCGTTCGACAGGCTGGAGTACCACCTGTCGCGCAAGCATCGAAAGCGCCGCCCGGGGGAGACGCCGCGCGAGTACATCAGTTCGCTCTCGCACGTCGGCGTGGACGAGCGGGCAAAACGTGTCGGGTCGTTGTACGAAAAGACCCGGTACGCGGGCGAAGTGACGCGCGATAACGCGGACGAGGCCGTGTCGCTCGTAAACGACATCGTCCGCGGGGCGGGTCGGGGCGGAACGAACGGCTAATCACCGTTCGATATGGCAACACACCCGACAATGTTTAATAGGTTGGTTTCGTAGCCCCATGCGTAATGTCGGAAGTCTGCTCGACGTGCGGGCTGCCTCAGGAACTTTGCGTCTGTGAAGACGTCGCAAAAGAATCCCAGCAGATCACCATCCGCATCGACGAGCGCCGTTATGGAAAAGAGGTAACGATAATCGAAGGATTTGACCCGAAAGACGTGGACGTCGACAGTCTCTCTTCGGACCTGAAATCGAAGTTTGCCTGCGGTGGCACGGTCGAACAGGGTCAGATAGAACTTCAAGGAAACCATACCGGGCGCGTCGAGGATTTCCTCCGCGACCGCGGGTTCAACGTCGCCTGACGAAGCGCCCGTCGGCCGAATACAACTACACGTTCATTCTTCAGCCGTCTTCGAAGCGTCGAGAGGTGTCACTCCCGCACCCGAAGACGAAGATCCGACCTCAGAACGGCGCGTCGTGTTCGGCGTCGGCCGCCGATTCGAGATCGTACTCCCAGTCGCTCAGGCCGCCGGCCATGCTCTCTACGGATGTGTCAGTCGGGACGCCCTCGTACGACCCGATGAGTCGGGCGGCCTGTACGCTCGATTTGCCGAGGGGACAGACGGTGACGACGCGGTCGGCACCGTCCAACTCGGAAATTCGGTCGGGGAGCGTGTGGAACGGGATGTTCTCGCTTCCGGGAATGTGCCCGCTCTCGAACTGTGGTTCCGGTCGGATATCGACGATTCGAACGTCCTCGTCGGACTCGACCAGTTCGTGCACGTCGTCCGTGGAAATTTCCGCATCCATCGGCCGAGGCTATGGGTGCCGGAAGAATAAGCCACCCGGTTGGGAACCCTACAGCAACCCTTCCTCGCGTGCGAGAAGAAGCGGCGGAAGTCCCCATCCGCACGTCGGCCCGGAGCAAACTTCGTCGATGGCGTCGGAGACGGGAACCGTCCGAACGTCGATGAACTCGTCCGATTCGAGGTGTTGGTCGCCCGGCGAGAGGCCGGACGCGAAGACGACCGCCCGCTGTTTTCGCATACCCGCCGACGGATAGTACGTTTCGAGGAGTTCGACGTTCGTTGCCCGATAGCCGGTCTCCTCGTACAGTTCGCGTTTCGCGGCGCTCTCGTAGGATTCGCCGGGGTCCATTCGACCCGCCGGACAGGAGAGCACTCGCTCGCCGAGTCGCGGGCGGTACTCCTCGATGAGGACGAGTTCGTTGCCCGTTCGGGCCACGATTGCGACGGCGTCCGGCGGGTCGAACCAACTCCGTCGAACCCGCTTCCCGTCCGGACGTTCGAGGGTGTCGTAACCGACCGCGTGCCCGAGGAGCGACAGGCCGCGTCGCGCGCGGAGTTTCCAGTTCATGGGTCGAGCAGGTTCTCCGCCTCCGCGAGGAGGAGCGCTTCTATCGTCGCATCGTTGGCCGGGTCCTCGCGGGCGGCGGCGAGGGCGTCCTCGACCGGAATCGTCCGCACCGAGAGGAACTCGTTGTCGTCCAATTCCCGTTCGACGGGGGTCAGCCCCTCCGCGAAGACGATGCCGCGTTCGTGCCGAAGGACGCCGGTCGCCACCCAGAACGTTTCGAGCAGCGAGAGGCCGTCCGCCTCGAACCCGGTTTCCTCGCGGAGTTCGCGGGCGGCGGCGGTCGTGTAGGATTCGCCGTCCTCGACGATACCGGCGGGACACTCCAAGCAGGCCTTTCGAATCGCGGGACGGTACTGCTCGACGAAGACGACCCGTCCGTCCTCGACGGCGAGGATGACGACGGCGGGCGGGAGGTCCGCCCAGTAGTATTTCTTCGTCGTCCCGTCGGGTTGTTCCACGAGGTCGTAGCCGCCGGTGTACCAGCCGGTTTCGTACTCGGCTTCGGATTCGAGCACCGGCCAGTCGTGGTCGCGCCAGTCGTCGGTCATCGTCGCAACCGATGTGACGCGTGGGTAAAATCGAACTGGTGGGAGAAAGCGGAGGGGAAGGTGGAGGACGAAGAGAAACGGACGAAGGGGGTAAGCGGGATGACGAGGGGGAAGCGGGAGGTAACGAAGTCAGTCGTCGTGGTGGGCCGAGTTGTCCTGTGGGTCGTAGCCCAGCACCTCGCGTGCCCGTTCGATGGAGTAGTATTTGCGGTCGTTGTCCGAGATGCCGTAGACGATTTCGTAGCCGTAGTCGGCGGTCAGACAGCAATCGAACAGGTGAGAACAGTCGCGGTAGGAGAGCCACATGGCCTGTCCGCGCTCGTAATCTATCGGCGGGTGGCCCTCGGTCAGGTTGCCGATTCGGACGCAGGCGACGCTGATGCCGAACTCGTCGTGGTAGTATCGGCCGAGCGTTTCGCCCGCCGCCTTGCTGACGCCGTACAGGTTGCTCGGACGGGGGAGTTCGGTGCCGTCCAATCGGAACTCGTCGTGGGTCCGGTAGAGGTCGGGTTTCCGCTCGTCGGTTTCGTACGCGCCGACGGCGTGGTTCGACGAGGCGAAGACGAACTTCTCGACGCCCGCATCGACCGCCGCCTGCAGGATGGTGTGGGTACCGTCGATGTTGTTTCCGAGCACGCTGTTCCACGGCGCTTCCGGGCGAGGGTCCCCGGCGAGGTGGATTATCGCACCGACGCCGTCCACCGCCTCGTACACGGCGTCGTAGTCGGTGATGTCCGCGACGAAGAATTCGTGAGACGGTTCCGCCGCTGGTGGTTCTCGGTCGAGCAATCGCCACTCGTACTTCGATTCGAGGTCGCCGAGAATCGCCGACCCGACGCGGCCCTCGGAACCCGTGAGCAGAACGGGATCGTCCATTCAATCGGCTAGAGGCACAACCCCGATAAGTACCATACGGTTTTCGGGTGGGATGGGGGACTTAGGCGGTGACGCGGCGGAGAACCTTGTCACGGGCGAGCATGACGCCCGCGATGAGCGCGACGGTTCCCATCCAGACGAACCACAGCGCCATCATGTTATCGCCGGAGAGTGCGTTCTGGATCCCCTGATATTCCGTCAGTGCGCCGAGAACCGTCAACAGTCCCGACCCGGCGACGTACAGCGCGAACACGCCGAGTTCGAGGAGCGATTCGTACATGCTCGTTCATCCGAACGTGGTCCAAAAGAAGCTTTCGTTGGGAGTCCGCTCAGGCGAGACGGGAGAACGCGAGGTTGCCGCGGACGCTCTCGACGTAAATCTGGACCTCGTCGCCCTTCTGTGCGCCGGGGACGAAAATCGTGTACTCGCCGCGTTCGGCGACCCCGTCGCCTTTGCGTCCGGTGCCGGTGATTTTGACCTCGTAGGTCCGACCCTCTTCGACGGCGTCGCGCTGTTGCGTTCGGTTCGTCGTGGTTCGTTTCGTGACCGGGCGGAACGCACCGCAGGCGTCACAGCGGAGCATGAGGTTGCGGTTCTCGCGCACGAGTCGCGTGTCCGGCAGGCCGCACTCCGAACAGATGACGAACTCCTCCACGTACTCGTCCAGCGCGGTGTTGAAGTCGGACTCCGTGAACGACCCGCTGTATCGCGCTTGGCCGTCCTCGTACTTCCCGCTGGTACCGAGTTCGCGCTGGAGCGCGCTGTGAACGTGCTCGCCGTCCCGCGAAAGGGCGTCGGCGATGTCGTCCAAGTTGGTCAGTCGCGTGAACGACCCGTCCTTCTGTACGGCCGGGTCGGGATAGCTGAACCGCTCGTCGCTCGTTTCGAGCTCCGGAACGGCGTCCATGCCTCTGTCGAGGGCTGAATTGTAATCCATATTCTTCGTTGAGAGGTGAAGACGTAAAGGTTCTCCGTGTTCCATGTCATCACGAACTTTAACCCCCCGAGACCTCGTCTCGGCCATGGAACCGACGACCCGAGACGCCGCCTGTTTCGAAGCCGGAATCAAGTTCGGCGCGCTGTATCACCAGTTCGCGGGGACGCCCGTCAGCCCCGAGAGCGCCGACAGTCTGGAACGCGCAATCGAGGAGAGCATCGAGAACCAACCGTTCTGCGAATCGGTCGAAGTGAACATCCTAACCGAAAAACTCGCGGACGAAATCGACCATGGGTACACCGAGTTAACAGGCCGGTTCATGGAAGTCGAAATCGTCGTCGACCACGAGGGAACCGAAGTCGTCACTCGAATGGAGATGGAGGACGGCTACCCGCTGATGAAAATCGAGTCGATTTGAGAGGAGTGAAACACCGAATTCGGCCAGCGAACGAACGTGAGCGATAGGCCGTCCGACTTTCCGCCGAGAACTAGCAACCCCGCCGCGAGCGACGGAGGAGCGAGCGGACTCGGCGCGGACGGAAACGAACGGCGAACGCCAGTGAGCCGTGAGTCGAGGGAGCACCGAGGTTTCGGTCCAGATTTTGCCAGCAGAATCGCGGCTGCGCCGCGATTTCCGCGCAGCAAAAGGTGGAGTTTCACTTCCGGTTTCGGGTTATCTTTTAAATGCAATCCCGTCCAATCAACCGACATGAGCCAAGCTTCCTTCGATGATGAACTGTTCGGCGAAGCGGCGAACGAAATGCGGGAGGACGTCGAGGAGAACCTCGCGGCGGCCCGCGAAGAACTGCCCGCCGTCGAAGCCGTCTGGAAGACGGACGCCGAGAACACGCTCGGGGCCCTCAACGCGCTTCGGTCGGCACTCGACGTGGGCGACGCGGAAGAACACCTCCACGACGCGAAGAAGTGGTACGCGATGGGGCAGCGAGCCGAAGCGTTCGAGGACGCGGACGACCTGGAAGAGGAGATAGAGACCATCGACGCGGCCATCTCGGATATCGAGGACGCCCGCGAGCAGGTCGGCGAGTTGGCGAGTACGATTCCGAGCCTGAAGGGGTCGCTGGAGGAGTTGGAAGCCGAGAACGAGGAGGACGCGGACGAAGGCGAGGCGGAAGCGGCGGACGAGGAAGAAGAAGAGGAAGACGAAGAGTAAGTGTCTACTCGTGGTCGGGGCGAGCGACGTCCCGCGATTCGACCGCCGCGAGCAGTTTCACCAGCGATCGCGTCGCCAGTTCGACCAGTTCCTCCCCGCGCTCCTCGTCGCCGTCCGTCGGGTCGCCGACGACGCCGTTTTCCGTGAACTCCGCGCTGTCGTAGGCGAGGTTGGTGTGGGATACCCACTCGCCCCAGCCGTCGCTCGCGCCCTCGCGGGCGTCCTCGATTCTGTCCTCGTGGACGAGTTCCGGGCGGGTGTGGCGGAGGAACGCGGTTTCGAGCGGTCCGGCGTGGCCCATGTCGCTCCCGTGGTCACCGACCGCCTCGAACCACGTGAACGGGACGGCGTAGGCCTCGTCGTGGCGGGTGATGGTCCCCGCGACTTCCCGAAGCGCGGCCACGTTGCCGCCGTGGCCGTTGACGATGACGACCCGGTCCCATCCGTGATGGGCGAGGCTGGCGACCGTCTCGCGGACGTACCGGCGAAAGGTGTCCTCCGACACCCACAGCGTGCCCGTGAACTGGCGGTGTTCCTCGCTCACGCCGACGGCAATCGGCGGGGCGACGACCACCTCGCCGTCGTAGGCCGACGCGCCCGCGTCCGCGACCACGTCGGCGTTCAGCCAGTCGGTTCCGAGCGGTGCGTGCGGGCCGTGCTGTTCCGTGCTTCCGACGGGGAGAAGCGCGAGGTCCGTCTCCACGTCGTCGGCGTCGGTCCACGTCGCGTCGGAGAGATGCATATCGATTTCGTGGGCGGGAAGCCCCTTGTAATCGCCGGGTCGGCCGGAAGGACTTACTGACTCACCGCTGTCGTCGTTCCCATGTCCGATCGTGAACGAGAACAGGGCGTGGAGTTGGGGGAACTGAGCGAGAAACTGGACGACCACGACTATCCCGCGGACGTGGACGAACTCGTCTCGGAGTACGGCGAGTACGAAATCGGCTATCCGAACGGCTCCGAAACCTTCGAAGAGGTCATCGGACCGCTCAACGAGACGTACGAGTCACCGGACGACGTACGACAGTCGATACTCAACATGGCGGATAGCGATGCGGTCGGTCGCCAACGGTACACGGACCGCGGGGCGGGGGGCGTGGAAACCTCCGAGGAGGACCCGGATCAGGAGTCGTTCTGAACCGGACGCAAGGAGTGATTTCTTCAGGATAGGCTTTCGCTACGAGTGGCGTAGGCGCTCGTTACCATCGTTTTTTAGGGCGAAACCAGTTGAACGGACGACTGCCTTATTCGTCGGAGTCACGACCAACCGACAACTGATGAACAGCGAATACAGACATGCAAGTCTCGACCACGGGTCACGAACGAAATCATGACAGGGGACCAAGTGACGGCGGAAACGGTCTCCTCGCTCCTCGGGGACCGGGAACTGATAGTCGCATCGAATCGACAACCGTACAGTCACGTACGTGAAGACGGGGAGATCACCGTCACCCGTCCCGCGGGTGGGCTTACCTCGGCACTCGACCCCGTAATGCAGTCCGCCGGCGGTACGTGGGTCGCGTGGGGAAGCGGAAACGCGGACTTCGACGTGACTAACGAGAACGGGAGCGTTCGGGTCCCGCCGGAGTCGCCAGCGTACGACCTCCGACGAGTCGAACTCGACGAGGAACGGGTCGAGGGGTACTACTACGGCTACAGCAATCAAGTTCTCTGGCCCATCTGTCACGTTTACCCGTCGAAAATGAACACCGAGACGACGTTCTGGGACCACTATCGGCAGGCGAACCGTGCGTTCGCGGACGCCATCGCCGACGAAGCGACCGAGGAGTCGCTGATCTGGTTCCAAGACTATCATCTCGGGGTGGCACCCCGGATGGTTCGGGAGAACTGTCCGGACGCGTTCTGCATGCAGTTCTGGCACATTCCGTGGGCCTCTTGGGACGCGTTCCAGGCGTGCCCACAGTACGAACGGCTCCTCGACGGGTTGCTGGCGAACGACCTCCTCGGGTTTCACACGGAACGCTACTGTCAGAACTTCCTCGACTGTGCCGCGATGCTGCCGGGAACCCGAGTGGACAGGGCGACTCGGAGCGTCGTCTACGAGGGGAGACGGACGTTCGTTCGTCCCTTCCCGCTCGGTATCGACGCGGACGGACGACGGGAACTCGCCACGTCAAAGGATGCGACGACGTTCTGGCGGGAGTTCCGACGGGAGCACGAACTCGGCGAAGCGGTCGCAGTCGGCGTCGAACGGCTCGATTACACGAAGGGAATCCCCGAACGACTGGCCGCATTGGAGCGGTTTTGGGACCAGCACCCAGAGTGGCGCGGCGAGTTCACGTACGTTCAGAAGGCGAGCGAGAGCAGGACCCAAATCGACGCGTACCGCGAGTTACAGGCGGAGGTCGAAGACGAAGTTGACCGCATCAACGACCGCTTCGGAACCGACGAGTGGACGCCCATCGTCTACCTGAACGAACACCTGCCGAAGGAGGGCTTGGCGGCGCTGTACCGCGAGGCTGACCTCTGCATCGTCAGCGCTCGGCGGGACGGGATGAACCTCGTGGCGAAGGAGTTCGTCGCCTCCCAAGTCGAGGATTCGGGGGTACTCCTCCTGAGCGAGCTAGCGGGTGCGGACGAGGAACTCGGCGACGAGGCGGTGTCGGTCCATCCACACGATACGAAGGGGTTCGTTGATGCGATCGAACGCGCGCTTACGCTTCCCGAATCGGATCGGGAACGACGGATGCACGGCCTCAGGAAACAAGTGCATTCGAACGATGTGTACGCGTGGATGAACACCCAGTTCCGGACCATCGAAGCGATTCAACGAGGTCGTGAAGTGGCGTCGAAATCACTACGACGACAATGAGCGACGACGTACCCGACCCGCTCCGTCATCACCTCTATGCGCTGGTGACGCGATTGCGGGACACGGACGGCATGTTGGCCATGTTCGATTTCGACGGGTCGCTCGCGCCGATAGAGGAGCACCCTGACGATGTTCGACTCCCGCCTGCGACCCGAGAGGTCATCGAAGCACTTCGGGATTCTGAGGACGTCCAAGTCGGCATCGTCAGCGGCCGCGGGTTGGACGACCTGCGGGAACGGGTCGATATCGACGGCATCTCCTACGCGGGAAACCACGGGTTGGAGATCAGTACCGACGGCGAACGACATACGCATCCGGTTGCCGAGGATGCCGCGGACGACATCGCCCGTCTCACCTCGTCCCTCGACGGGAAACTCGCCGACGTGGAGGGAGCGTTCGTCGAGGACAAAGGCGTCACCGCGTCGGTTCACTATCGGCTCGCGAGCGAGGAGCGAGTCCCGGAGGTTCGTGAAGCGGTGCGTGATACCGTCGAAGATACTGCCGACGTGCGCGTTACGACCGGAAAGCAGGTCATCGAACTGCGACCGGACGTGGAGTGGCACAAGGGCCGAGCGATTCGCTGGCTCTACGATCGGCGTGTACCGGACGACGAGACGTGGCTCCCGCTCTACATCGGCGACGACAGAACCGACGAGGACGCGTTCCACGTCCTTCCCGAGACGGGACTCGGGGTCAAAGTCGGACACGAACCACCGACGATGGCGAGTTATCGGGTCGCCGACCCCGCGGCGGTACGGACGACGCTCTCGTGGTTGGCCGAGTACGGTGTCGAGTTCCTTCACTCCGAGCCGACGGTGAACACGGCATCGACGCAGTAGCGGGGAAACCCACCGTTACCCGTCACGAAACCGGTGACGGAGGAACCGAACCGTCTGAACGGTCACGCCGGTTTATTCGGTTTTGTGAATATTCTGGGGCAGAGAGCCAATGGTACCCGACGAGAACACCGGGCGAGAAGCAGAAGAGGGGCGAGCCACCGGAGGGGAGGCGGACGACGCATCGAGATCGGAGGAACGACACGAAGGGCGTTCACATGAAGAGCGACGGCACGAAGGGGAATCTCACGAGGAGCGACCTCACCCGCCAGCGGGGTCGGCACGATACGAAGGAAGACGGCCGCCGGAAGGTGAGTTTGAACGCCCGGTGGGGTCCTCCTCGTATCGTGGCCGGTACGGAAGTCGGATTCCCAAACACGAGCGGGAAGAAAACGACGAGGGGGGACGGGAAATAGAGGTCCGAAAATCCGAGGCGGAATCGAAGGGTGAAAGGAAAGAGGAAGAAGAGACGCGGAAAGAGGAGACGGGGGAGATACCGAAGTACGGCGGCCCCCGTGACCCGGAGTGGAAACGACGACGACAGTTGGTCAGGGAGCGAACGGAGCAGCGACGACGGCAACGCGACGACGAGATACGACAGTACGAATGGCGGACGGACGCCGCGCTCACCCGACAAGGGGATTTGCAGGTCGAAAAAGGCGGACGGCGCTATCACCGCGGTCGACGATAGCCGCCGAGGCGATGCGGATGCGAACCGCCGCGGTCAGTCGCCGGCGGTCGATGCCCGATCGTGATCAGTCGTTAGCGTCCGTTCGTGCCGTTCTACGGGCGGCGCGTTCGATGAACTCCTGTGGTAGTTCGTCGATTTCTCCGGCTTGCACGCCCCAGAGGTGAGCGTACAGGCCGTCGTTCGCGATGAGTTGGTCGTGGCGACCGCGTTCCACGATTTTGCCGCCTTCGAGGACGACGATCTTGTCCGCGTCCTTGATCGTCGAGAGGCGGTGGGCGATGGCGAACGTCGTGCGGTCCTCGGTGAGTTTGTCGAGACTGCGCTGGATGAGCATCTCCGTCTCGGTGTCCACGTCGCTGGTCGCCTCGTCGAGGATGAGGATCTCCGGGTCCTTCAGGATGGCGCGGGCGATGGAGATACGCTGTCGTTGGCCGCCGGAAAGCTTCACGCCGCGTTCCCCGACTTTGGTGTCGTAGCCGTCGGGCAGGTTACTGATGAACTCGTGTGCCTCGGCGGCTTTCGCGGCCTCCTCGATTTCCTCGTCCGTGGCGTCGAACGTCCCGTATTCGATGTTCTCCTTGACCGTCCCGTAGAACAGGAAGGTGTTCTGACTGACGTAGCCGATGTTCCGCCGGATGCTGGGGAGACTCACGTCGCGGAGGTCGGTGCCGTCGATGCGGATCGCTCCCTCGTTCACGTCGTACATGCGGAGGAGGAGTTTGAGGACGGTGGATTTGCCCGCGCCGGTGGGGCCGACGAGTGCCAGCGTGTCGCCGCCCTCGACTTCGAAGGTGATGTCCTCCACGATGGTTTCGCTCTCGTCGTAGCCGAAGGTCACGTCGTCGTAGACGACTTCGCCCTCCGTGACGACGAGGTCCTCCGCGTTCGGGTCCTCCTGAATCCGGCTCGGTTCGTCCATCAGGCCGAAGATGCGGGCGCTGGAGGCGTACGCGCGCTGGTACATGTTGATGATGGATCCGAACTGCGCCATGGGCCAGATGAACCGCTGGGTGAGGAGCATGAACGTGACGAACTCGCCGGGACCCAAGTCCCCCGAGAAGAACCACGGAGCCCCGCCGCGGAATACCCAAAGACCGCCGACGACGAACGTCAGGGCGAACCCCAGACCCGAGAGAATCTGCAGGGACGGGAAGAATTTGATGCGAGTGACGATGGCGTCCCAGTTCGCGCCGAAGTAGTCGCCCGACACGTCCTCGACGCGGTCGGATTCGAACGACTCCGTGTTGCTGGTCTTGATGACTTGAATCCCGCCGAGGTTGTTCTCGAGTCGGGAGTTGACCTCGCCGACGGAGGAGCGCACGTCCGCGTATTTCGGCTGGATTATCTGGATAAACTTGTAGGTGAACAGCGCGATGAGCGGCACCGGAACGAGCGCCACGAGCGCGAGTTGCCAGTTGATGGTGAAGAGGATAGCCGCGATGGCGACGACCATCACACCCAGACGAAACGCGGAGTTCATCCCGTCGTTGAGAAACCGTTCCAATCGGTTCACGTCGTTCGAGAGGATGGACATCATCTCCCCCGTCTGTTTGTCCGAGAAGAACTCCATGTCGAGTCGCTGCATCTTGTCGTACGTGTCGGTCCGAACGGAGTGCTGGATGTTCTGGGCGAACGAGTTCCAGCCCCAGTTACGTCCCCAGTGGAACATCGCCCCCACGCCGAACGCGATTCCGATAACGACGACGGAGAACCAGAACTGACCGGTTTCGGTGGGCGGCGTAATCCGGCGTGCCGCGTTCACGGACAGAAACGGGACTTGTCCGGAGAGGGCTTTCGAATAGGGAATTTGCTCTTCAGTGGAGATTAGCGAGTCGAGGGCGACACCGAGAATTATCGGCGGTAAGAGGTTGAGAATCCGGGCGAAGAAACTGGAGAGGACCCCGACGACGAAGGCGAGCCGATTCTCGCCCCCGTATTCGAAGAACAGACGCCGCATCGGGTTGTCGGCGTTTTCCCGTTGTTCCTCGAACGGGTCGTCTTCGTCTGCGTGTATGCTCATTGTTCTCTCTCAAGGGACACCGTATTGATAAGAGTTTCCTACGAATCGAAACACTCACTCGCAGGTTCGTGTTTTCACCGACACATGGTGCGGCCGATTCGTGCATAAATATTCGGGCAGATGTAAGGAAAATGCGGAGACGAAGCAGTTCACTCGCTGCCGACACGCATACGATCGTACGGCGTTACAACTTGCGGGCTTCGACGTCGGGGTCGATACCGGCCTCGGTCAAATCCATGCGCACGCGGTCACGAAGCGGGTCGGGCACCGTGTTGCGCCCAACCGGAACCGCCACGTCACCGTCCCCCTTCACTTTCCAGTAGATGACGCAGTCGCTGGGTTGGTAGTACTCGATGCTGTAGAAGTCGTCAGCGCCGCGATAGTGTACGCGGGCGGCGAATCCGTCCACCTTCCAACCGTCCTGCTCGCCGAGCGCGGAGAGCGTATCGTCCATACTTGCGGATTGCTAGCGAGCGTGGTAGTCGTTACGAAACGGAGAAAGTAACAGTTATTCCTCCGGAGCGATTTTTCCCGGGTACGGGTTCGTGGTCTAGTTGGTTATGACGCGGCCTTTACAAGGCCGAGGTCGGTGGTTCGAATCCGCCCGAACCCATCGAATTTTGCGAGGAGTTGCCGCATCAGGACATGACGTAGGGAAGATTCGTAGAAGCGAAAAGAGGAGCAGAATCCGTCGTTTTCGGTTCCGGACTTTCGAGAAATCGGTCAACAAAGGTATTGTCATGCTAATAGTGTGCATATCTCGTGACAAGTATTGACACTGTAATCGGGGGTGTTCGAGAGGGAATAACACCTCGAGAACATTGGACGTCGCGGCTCGGGTTCATCATGGCCGCTATCGGGAGCGCGGTGGGGTTGGGCAACATCTGGCGGTTTCCGTACGAGGCGGCACAGAACGGTGGGGCGGCGTTTCTCCTCGCAGATTTCGTCGCGGTGCTCATCATCGGGCTCCCTGCGATGCTCGCGGAGTTCACGATCGGACGGCGGGCACATCGAAACGTCGTGGACGCGTACGGACGCGGCGGGAGCGTTTGGAAGGTTGCAGGCGTTATCGCCGCGATAGCGTCGTTTTGGGTGCTGGCATACTACAGCGTCGTCGGCGGGTGGGTCATTCGCTATCTCATCGAGAGTCCGGGCGGAGCGTACTTCGGCCATCCGGCCTCGCACTTCGAATTCGCCGCCGCCGGACTGGATGCGGTCGCCTTCGCCGCCGTCTTTTTGCTCATTACGGTGGGAATCGTGACGTTCGGCATCGAGCGAGGTATCGAACTCGCGACGAAAGTGATGGTTCCGTCGATAGTCGTTCTGATGGTCGGGCTCGCCATCTACGCGGTGACGCTTCCGGGGTCGGGTGCAGGATACGACTACTTCCTCAACCCGGACTTCGGCTATCTCTTCGCAAACCTCGACACGCTCATCCCGTCCGCTATCGGTGAGGTGCTGTTCACGCTGTCGCTCGGTTCGGGGATAATGATAACGTACGCCTCGTACGTCGAGGAGTCCGACAGCCTCGTTACGGATGGGTTTGCCGTCGTCATCGTGAACACGTTGGTCGGCTACTTGGCCGGACTGACCGTGTTCCCGCTGCTGTTCGCACAGAACGTGAAGCCGGGAGAGGCCGGGGCGGGAGCCATCTTCGTGAGTATCGCGAACGCGTTCCGAACACTGCCGATCGGCGAAGCGTTCGGCGTCGTGTTCTACTTCGTGGTCCTCATCGCCGCCCTCTCGTCGTCCATCAGCCTGCTCGAAATACCGACCGCGTATTTCGTGGACAACTTCGACGTTCGACGGCCGGTCATCGCCGGCGGACTCGGCCTCGCCGCGTTCCTCTTCGGCCTGCCGACCGCATTGAACACGAACACGCTGGAACTGTATGACTCGTTTGCAAGCGAAGTGTTACTGCCGGTCGGAATATTCCTCGTGACCGTCTTCGTCGGATGGGTGTACGGTCGAGAAGCGATGTCGGAACTCGGGGAGGGTCTCCACGAGCGATTCCTGCCGAGATACTGGCTATGGCACGTCCGTATCGTCGTGCTGATTGCGGTTACGATGACGCTCGTGATCAGCGTGACGACGTTCTTCGGCATTCATCTCGTCTGAGGACAGGTACTCCACCCGTCCGAGCGTGAAGAGTTGCTGGTAGCCGATACTCGCGAGGAGGGCGAGGAACGGAAGCGGATACAACCAGTAAGCGCGGTAGGCGCGGACGAAGAGGGGAATCGTCATCGAGAACGCGAGGAGGGTTGCGGTCACGACGGGGGCGTTCGTCGAGCGAAGGATGCGCTTCGACCCGCGTTCAGTGAGGAGTTGGTAGACGACTGCCGCGGCGGGGACGAGGAGGAAGAGGTGTTTGATGGTCGAACGGTAGAGAGCGGCGAGCCAGCGACTCGTGTCGCCGATGAGGGACGGAACGACCGGGTTGGTGGTGTACTTCTTCGCGGCACCGAACGACCAGTAGAGCGCGCCCTGAAAGGACGCGGGTCCCCACGCGAGATACACGAACCCGAAGGAGACGGCGACGACGCCGAGTCCACCGGCGACGAACGTCGCGAGCCATTCCACCCAGTCATCGCGTTCGAGGTAGCGAAGACCGTCGTAGGCGAGAACGGGGATGGCGAACACGGCGTGTTGGGAGAACAGACCCGCCACGGCGATAGTTACACCGCGTGCGAGGGGGTGATCGAACCACAGCGCGAGGAGGATGCCCGCGATGGCGAACGAGCGGACGTTGATGACGGTACCGCCGGTCGCGGGGACGCTCGTCAGGAACAGTAGTCCGGCCATCAATCCGACGCGGGGGGCGTTCCGTTCGGCGCAGATCCGCCAGAGGAGGATGGCCGAAAACGCGTTGACGATGCCGATGAGGACGAAGAAGACGAGCAGATATCGTCCGGTAGCCGCGACGGCGACGTTGAGGAGTTCGAACAGCGGCGGTTTATTGTCCACCGCCGGGCGGACGTACATCGGCTTTCCGGCGAGAACGGCGTTGGCGAGGGGTCGCCAGCAACACCGTACGTCGACGTGTGGCTGCTGCAAACCGGACAGGATCCGAAAGTATCGGTTCAACGTTTCGAGGATACCTACGAGGAGGAATCCGGGGACGATGAAGGTCGAAGTATCGAGCGTTTCGCGTTCAAAGAATGATACGTGCATTGTGATTGCGGGGAGGGGCATCCGAACGGGGGTGTTGTGGAGGGTAAGAATTCGTTCGGTTCTGTTTGCATGTCCACATCAATTGGTAGGATAAATATTTTCTCTTGTTGCCCGATTAGATAGTTAGCGAAATGTTAGATGGGAGATCAGACCGGTCGATACGGGAGCAGTCGAGTGGCGACGGGCAGTGGAGGTGATGCAGCGGTGGAGGGGAGGGATAGGCACTCGCGTCGGCCGGTCAGTAACCGCTCGTTGCTCGGGAGCGCCGCGAGGCAATCCCGAATTACGCTTCCCACGAGAGTTCGACGCCGAGGTCGGACCAGATCCACGCGTCGTCGTTTTCGGGGTCGTACAGTTCGACCCCGCCGTCGATTTCGCGTTCGAGGCAGTCGTCCCATCTATCGGTGTTCTCTTGCACCATTTGGGTATCTCGAAGTGCGGTACCGTGTAGCAATAAGCTTTCTCCCGCCCGCGGTATTCACCGCTTACTCCCTTCCAAAGGGTCGTACAGGTTGTAAAACAGGACGGCGTTATTCCGCCGACGTTTCCCGGGCGGGCGCGGGTGGTTGGAGTTCGATTCCCACGTCGTCGGGGTCCAGAACGTCCGGGAGCGTTCCGTCCCTGTCGCCGGTAATGTCGCCGAGAATCTCCTTCAGATACGCGTTGAACAGCTCGGGGTGTTCGCTCATCGGGAAGTGCCCGATCTGGGCCATCTCGACGGCGGTGGCTCCGTCACCGACCCCCGCCGCCGTCTCCGTTCCGTCCTCGGGCGTGGTGAGGTAGTCGTACTCGCCGTTGACGATGTACAACGGACATTCGTCGGCATCCACTTGGTCGAGTTTGTCCCGGTAGTCGTGGTCCATCGAGTAGTAGTACAGATCGCCTTTGAACACGCCGTTCGCCCCCTGTTCGTACAGATACATCGTCTCCCGTCGGTTCTGCTCCGGGCTCTGTGGAGCCATCAGTCCCCAGCAGGAGTAGGCGTTCACCTCGGTGGTGTTGACCTGCGGATGGTCGAGCCAATCGATGTAGAACCCCGGGCTGTGTGCGCCACACTCCAGTCCGATGAGCGCACGGAACCGGTCGGGATACCAATCGGCCAGTTCGAGGGCGATGTTGCCGCCCATCGACGACCCCATATAGATCGGGTCGTCGAGTTCGAGCGCGTCCGCGAGCGCGACCAGCGTCTCCGTGAACTTCTTCGCCGTCATGGTGTAATCCTCCTCCCACCACGATTGGCTGGTCGGCGGCACCGACTTCCCGTGATACGGCAAGTCGTGAGCGATGACGCGGAAGTCCTCGGTGATCTCCTCGTCCGTGAGGAGATGCCGCCACTGCTGACAGTTGTTGCCCGCGGTGTGCTGACAGAGGAGCGGGATGCCGTCCTCGGGACCGTTCTCCTCGAAGTAAATCCGGTGGTCCACGCCGCCGACGTCCGTGTGAACGTACTTGCCCGTGATCGGCTCTATCGTCCCGTGTTCCGCCATATTAGCTCCCCCCGTTGTGCGCGACGCGCATCAAATCAAGCGCGCGCTGGAACGCCCGCAAATTCTGGAATATCTTCTTGTTGTCCCCTCGCATCCGAAGATGGCCGTCCTCGTTCCTGACCGCGCTGCGATAGTGCGACGCGACGATTTCGTGATTGAACGCGGGCGGGTTCTCCTGAACGAACTCCTCCCACGCCTCGCGGGAGCCTTCGACGCCGAACGACCAGCGGTCGTTCAACGTCGGGTTCGGTCGAATCTCACGAATCGAACCGTCCCGCATCTCGATGAGGAATCGCTCGTCGCCGATTTCGACGTAGAAGTCGTCGTCGAACTTGTCGTGGCCTCGGACCTCCATCTCGGGGTCGCTGTTCACCGTCTCCTTGTACCGTTCCCACCATTCGTGACTGGCGAGATCTGTATCGTTCATGCTATCCCCGAAAGCGAGACGGGAGGGTTCATGATAAAAAGTTGTATAATCAATCCGGTGTGTGCGAAGCGGAATCTGCAAGCGGCTCCCCACAGTCGGGACACCGCTCGTCCGCCATCGTCACCGGCGCGTCACAGGCGGGGCAGAACTCCAGATAGCAGGCACGTTCACCCATGTCAGTTCGTAACACAGGAACGGATAAATGGCTTGTGTTACCCGTCTGTGGGAGCGTCAGCAGTTTTCACTCCGTCCGGCTTTCCTCGGGTGGATTTCGAAATCCTTTTTTGTACCATCCGCCTTTTCCAGGATGAGCCGCCTTAGCTCAGACTGGGAGAGCACTCGACTGAAGATCGAGCTGTCCCCGGTTCAAATCCGGGAGGCGGCATTTTCCTGCGAACAACATCCTGAGCGGCAGAAATGGGACAAGAGTCAACCAAGGACCGTTCGTTTCGACCGGTAGCAGAAACGGCACTTTAATGTACATTTTTAAGAATTAATATTAATCATCTTCGTGAGAATTAAGCATGCGATGTCTGGCAACGACCCGCACAGGAACGGGAGGACGAGAGAGGATACCGACGAGAGCGGTAGAAAAACGGGTGAGCTACCGGTTGCTCGCCGGTCGGTACTACAAGGCGTCGCTGCGATCGGACCGATCGCTGGACTGGCCAGCATGGAAGGGGCGGATTCAGCGGCGGCAACGAGGAGAGACGACGGGACAGTAACCGTGTCGAGTCCGGACGGAACCGTCGAAGCGACGGTGACGTTAGAGCCGTCCGGTGAACTGGAGGACGACCTGCCGGCCGGTCGGATCGCCACGCTCACGGCGAGTCACGACGGAACGACGGTACTCGAACCCTCGCCGCTGGGGATCACCACTCATCTGGGTCAGTTCGTCACTAGCCTCTCTTTGGAGGCCCGGAGCATCGAGGGGATGACCCGGTGCTACGAGACGGTCGGCGGAGACGAGTCGGGAGCACAGACGCTGCGCGCACGCGTTGGCACGCTCACATTCGGCTCCCCGAACGGCGTCATGAAGCTGGAACTGGTCGTGTCGAACGAGGGACTCGCTTACCGCTACCGTCTGCCGGGCGAGGGTCACGTGCTCGTCGACAAAGAGGTGAGCGCGTTCCAAGTTCCGAACGGGTCGACCGTGTGGCTTCACGAGTACGGCGACCACTACGAGTCGCTCTGGAAGGAGGTGGACGCTGAATCCGCGGATGGAAACTTCGGCTTCCCCTGCCTGTTCGGGGTGGACGACGACACGTACACGCTCATCACAGAGGCGAACGTCGACGGAAACTACTGTTCGTCCCACCTGTCGGCCGACTCGTCCGAGGAGGGTTCGGGGTCGCGTCCCGGCCGACGAAACGATCGTGACGAAGTCGTTTTCGGCGACGAGGAGTTCGACTACGACGGAAACTCGACGCTGTTCGAACTCAGATTTGCCGGCACGTACGGCCTTCCTCAAGTCGTCGACGCGACGCTTCCGCTGGCGACGCCGTGGCGGGTCGCGATAGTCGGCGATCTTCCGACCGTCGTAGAATCGGACCTCGTGGCCGCGCTCAACGATCCATCGGAGGTCGAGAATACCTCGTGGATCGACCCGGGTATCGTCAACTGGTCGTGGTGGTCGGATGGGGACAGTCCGCGCGAACTCGAAACCCAAAAGAAATACGTCGACTACGCCGCGGAGCAGGGCTGGGAGTACACGCTCGTCGACCGGGGCTGGCGTCGGGAGTGGATGCCCGAACTCGTGGAGTACGCGAACGAGCGCGACGTCGGTATCATCGCATGGATGGTGTGGTACGACCTCGATACGGAGGCGAAGCGGGAGGTCATCCTCTCCCGATTGAAGTCGTGGGGGGTGAGCGGGATAAAAATCGACTACATGAACGCCGACCGCCAGGATCGGATGCGGTGGTACGACGAGATCCTAGAAGCGACGGCCGAGCACGAACTACTGGTGAACTTCCACGGAGCGACGGTCCCGAAAGGGTGGCGGCGAACGTGGCCGCATCTGCTGACGATGGAAGCCGTACGGGGGGCCGAAACCTACGGTTGGGGAGAGATGCCACCGACTCATAATCTCATTCTCCCGTACACCCGAAACGTCGTCGGTCCAATGGATTACACCCCCGTGACGCTCTCCTCGCGATACGAGGGTCAACCTCGCGCCGCCGAGACGACGCTCGGCCACGAACTCGCTCTGTCGGTCGTCTTTCAGTCGAACCTCCAGCACCTCGCGGACAGTGTCGAGGGCTACCGCGACCATCCACTGGCTGAGCGGTTCCTCGCCGAAGTAAATGCCGCGTGGGACGAGACGACGTTCATCGGCGGCCATCCCGCAGCGGAGGCAACGATGGCCCGCCGCGACGGGGAGCAGTGGTTCGTCGGAAATATCGTCGCCGGCGACGGCCGAGCCGTCACGGTTCCGCTCTCGTTCCTCCCGGATGGTCGACGGTACGACGCTCGCATCGTCAGCGACGCCGACGATGGGTCGTCCCTCGAAGCACGGGAACGGGTCGTCACGGCCGACGCGACGATTTCGGTTCGTGTTCCCCGGAACGGCGGGTTCGCCGTTCGACTCTCCCGGCGGGGTAACGGCCCGTAGTTCGAACTACGGGGAGTATACTCTTCCGCGAAAATATCATACCGAGCGAAGCGCGTTCTTTCGACCGGGGTTTCGAACCCGACGGATCGTGCAACGAACCGAGTATCGAACCCGTCCTCCCGGACCATTCTTCGACCGACCGGCTTTCGAACTCAAATCCCTGCGTCCCTTACCGCATTTGAAAGGAACTTTTAGTTTCGAATCGAAACACACTGTGTGGATACTCGTTTCCCGAACCCGGCGCGATTGACCATTCTCGCGATCGGTCTCGTGCTCGCCCGTCTCGGCCTCGTCGACGCGAAGAACGTCCGTCGGACGACGGATTTGGCGTGGCCGCGCATCGTCACCGGCATCGCTCGGATGTCGAAAAACGCCGTTGACGTGGCGTTCGTCGGCATCGCCATCGGCCCGGCGGCGATCGCGGGCGTCGGGTTCGCCGCGCCGTTCTGGGGGATGGCGTTCTCGCTCGGCGGCGGGTTCGCGGGGGGAACCATCGCGCTCGTCTCACAGCGATACGGTGCCGAGGCCTACGAGGAGATGGGGCAGGCGATTCGGTCGAGCGTCGCGCTCGTGCTGTTGGTCTCACTCCCGGTAGCGGCCATTTTCTGGCTGTTCCCGTCGGAACTCGTCTCGTTGATGACGGGGGACGAGCGGATCGTCGAACTGGGTGCGCGGTACCTGCACATCATCTCGTTCGGCGTTCCGCTCGCGGCGGTCAACCTCGTCGGAAGTCGGATTTACATCGGCGCTGACGACGCGTGGACGCCGATGGTCATTCGAGCGGGCGGCGCGGTGACGAACATCGTCCTGAGCGCCGTGTTCGTCTTCCAGTTCGGGATGGGCGTCGCGGGCGCGGCGTGGGGGACGCTCCTCTCGAACGTCGTCGTGACCGTCGTGTTCGCCATCGGCGTCGTCGCGGGTCGACTCCCCGGCATGGGCGAACTGCCCGTGAAGGTAGACCCGTTCGGGAAGTACCTCGACGTGGAAACGCTTCGACAGGTGGTGCAGATAGGTCTGCCGGTCGTCGGTCGGAACATGGTGTGGACGGTCGCCAAGTTCCCGATGCTGGCCATCGTCGCCCTGTTCGGTCCGAGCGTCGCGGCGGCGTACGTCATCAGCCGTCGGATTTGGGGCCTGATGAACACGCCCGGATGGGGCTTCGGCTTGGCGTCGAGCAGCCTCGTCGGCCAAGAACTCGGGGCGGGAGACGAACGAAGCGCGGAGATCTACGCCCGCGACGTCGTCCTTTTCTCGGTGGCGACGTACGTCGTCGCGGCGGCCATCGTGTTCGCGTTCGCGCGACCCATCGTCCTGTCGTTCGTTTCGGACCCGAACGACCCGGCGGTGCCGCACGCCATCACGTTGGTCTACGTCTCGTGTTTCGCCATTCTGGCGCAGGGAGTCAACGGTGCGGTCGCCGGTCCTCTCGACGCCAGCGGCGACACGCGCTGGCCGTTCATGGCCCAGGCGGTCGGCATGTTCCTGTGTTCGATTCCGTTGGCGTATCTCGGGACCACGACGCCGCTCGCGCTGTGGGGACTGTACCTCTCGTACGTCGCCGAGACGACGGTTCCGGCGATTCTCAACTACTACCGGTTTTCGACCGGACGCTGGAAAGTCATCAGCCGTCAGTTCCGTCCCGAAGCGTCGTACGCGGACGACTGAGGCGATTTCGTCGCCGACCGAGGTAGGGTTATACTGAACGATGGCGTAGGGATATCGAGCGATGACGCAACCGCTCTGAGCCATCATGCACGTTTCGAAAACACCGCGTCGATTCCTCTCCCATCAGCGACATCCCGTGGTTCTGTTCACCTACGGCGTCGCGCTCCTCGCGTGGATACTGTTCGCAACTCGAAGGCTACCCACGTTGGGGTCGGCGATGGCGATGGACATGGCCGCTCCCGGGATGCCGGAAGCGATGGCGCTCTCGAACGGGGCGATGGGTGTCGGCCTGTATCTGTTCGTCTGGGGAATCATGATGACCGCGATGATGTACCCGTCGTCGGCCCACGCGTTTCGAGCGTACTACGACGCGGAAGAACCCTACGACGGGAAGGGACCGAGGACGAGAGCGCGGAAAGCGGTCGCCGTCGTTTCGATGATGGGCACGTACACGCTCGTCTGGCTTCTCACGGGACTCGTCCCGCTGGCGTTCAACCTCGCCGTTCCGATTGCGGATATCGCACCGGAAAGGCGCGTCTTTCTGCTGGCGGCGACGCTGTTGGTGCTGTCGGCCTATCAGCTCTCGTCGGCCAAACGTCGGCATCTGAAACACTGTCGGACGCCGAGCGGCGACTTCGAGGGGAACGGTTCGGGCGGTAGGAGCGCGGTCCGATCGGGATGGCGACTGAGCCTGGATAGCGTCGGTTGTTGTTGGGCGCTGATGGCGCTGATGGTCGTCGTCGGGTCGATGAACCTCCTTTGGATGGTGGCCATCACCGCGCTGATATCGGTCGAGATACTGGCACCCGACGGGGAAGGGTTGGCACGGGGAATCGGGGTTCTCTCCGGCATCGCAGGGGTCGGTTTGGTAGTTGCCGGAATACTCTGGTTTCTGGTAGTTGCCGGAATCCTTTGAGCGAGTCTTCGTTACATGTCCCCTTTCGCCCACAAACCGTAACCGTAGCGCGGATGAATCCACGTTCGTCATGAAAATATCGACCGTCGTGTTGCTCCTCGGTGCCGTACTGTTCGTCCTCCCGGTCCCCGGAACGTTCATCCTCGGCGGGTTGGTCCTCCTCGTGGGAGGAGTTACACGGTTCCTCGGGGAGTAATAAACCCGATGTTCGTGGTAACACCCCCCTCGGAAGGATTATGAGGGGAGCCCGACTCCGTACAAAAGCAATGGCGAAAGGCAAAGTTGATTTCTTCAACGACACTGGCGGCTACGGTTTCATCGAGACGGACGACGCGGACGACGACGTTTTCTTCCATATGGAAGACGTGGGCGGCGCTGACCTCGAAGAGGGACAGGAAATCGAATTCGATATCGAACAGGCCCCGAAGGGCCCCCGAGCGAAGAACGTCACCCGTCTGTAATCGGGCGACGCTTTTGTGAGAAATACGTTACTACTACACTTTTAGCGACTCGAAACCGAACAGCGGTGCGACCGAACGGGGCGCCACGTACCGGGTCGAGCCGACGACGAGAACGACGGATAGCGACGGCGTCGAGGGGAGGCGACGATGGAAGAGCTCCGGTGGACGGCGATGAACTACGAACGGAACGACGCCGCGAACTGGATAACACAGGAGGACAGAAGGATAACACAGGAGGACAGAAGGATAACACAGGAGGACAGAACCACCACGGTTTTCACTATAAAGCACAATACTGTACGTATCCGAACGAGGTCGATATCCAGCTATGACGAACGAAGAGACGGACGAACCACCGGATACGAGTGGTACGGAACTCGGCGCGGGACTGTTCGAGGAAAACATGGGTCCGAGTTCGTCGCTCGCACACCTGTACCGTGGAGAGATCCACCGAATGAAGTTCTGGCGTGAGCGACTCGACCGGACGAGCAACTGGGCGATAACGTTGATGGCGGCCATCCTGACGTGGGCGTTTTCGAGTCGGAGCAATCCCCATTACATCGTCCTCCTCGCTATCATCACGGTGAGCATCTTCCTGCTCATCGAAGCACGCCGCTATCGGGCGTACGACATCTGGCGTTCGCGGGTACGGATGCTCCAGCAGAACGTGTTCGCGCTGGCGCTCGACGACACCGAGGGCGTCGTGGACGAGGACTGGCGACGGAAACTGAGCGAGGACTACCGCAGACCCAAGATGAAGGTGTCCTTGGAGGAGGCGCTGGCCCATCGGCTTCGGCGGGTGTACGCGCCGCTGTTCTTCGTCCTCCTCGTGGCGTGGGTGTTCCAGTTGACGGCCTACACGCCGACGGCGGTGTGGCCCCACGCTGCCGCGATCGGGTGGCTCCCCGGAAGCGCGGTCACGGGCATCGTCGTTGCGTTCTACGCCGGAATAGTCCTCGTCGCCTACCGCCCCCGAACGTGGCATATCAACGGCGAAATCCTGCCGAGTGCGAACGATGTGACCGGATGGGACTCCTCGCGGGAGTAAGTGGGTCGCGTTTCGTCGCGAGGGTCATCTCGTGGGATGATACGACGCGCGGTTTGGTGAAATTTTAACAGGACCGAATCCGAATTCCGGCCATGACCGAGAAGGAAACCGTCCGGCGCGGATACGACGGCTTGGCGGAGACGTACGCCGCCGAACGGCCCGACGAGGGCCGTGGAGTCGAACTGCTCGACCGATTTCTCACTCCGGTCGCCGAATCGGCACGCGTCCTCGACGTTGGCTGTGGGCAGGGAAAGCCGGTCCTCCGCCGGTCGAGTGCGGAGGCGACGGCGGTCGGCATCGATTTCTCCCGCGAGCAACTGGCGTTAGCGACCCGAAACGCGCCCGGTGCGTCCCTCGCACAGGGCGATATGACGACCCTTCCCTTTCGGGACGGGACGTTCGATGCCATCATCGCCTATCACTCGCTGATTCACGTTCCGATGGGCGAACACCGAGCGACCATCGAGGAATTCGCGCGGGTTCTGTGTCCCGGCGGTCGATTGCTCGTCTCCGAAGGGCCGGGGGAATGGAGCGGGGAGAATCCCGATTGGCTCGAAAGCGGCGTCGAGATGCAGTGGGACATCGCCGGAGCGGACGCGACACGTGAGCAGTTGCGAGACGCCGGTTTCGACATTCTCGACGAATGGAGCGTGGCGAACGCGCTTGCGGGAGACGACGGCCACTGGGTGTTCTTCTCGGCGGAACTCGACGGATAGGAAGTGAGGGCGGTCAGTCGTGTTCCCCCGAAAGTCGGGCCTGAATCGTTTCGACCGTTTCGGAGAGGAGACTCGTCCCGAACAGGGCGACCAACACCGCACCGACGGCGTCGAAGATGAGGTCGACGATGGTGTCGTTCAGTCCGTACTGGATGAGGACGGGTTCCACGCCGACCGTTCGGGCGCTCGTCCGTGCCACGAACTCCAGAACTTCCCACAGGACGCCGGACGCGAGCGTGAACAGGAGGACGTAGACGAACATGAATCGCGGCGGGAAGTACACCGCGTCGGAGTGTTTGTCGAAGGCTCGCGCCGTCGCGTACCCGACGCTCGCGACGAGCGTGGCCGAGAGGAAATGAGTGAGGTGGTCCCACCACCAGACCTCCTCGTAGAGGCCGAGCATGCCGACGGCGTGGAGGAAGACGGCGAGGGTTATCCACAGCGTCAACCACGGGTCGAGCGAGAGACGGTAATCCCGCTCCAAAACGCCGGGAAGGACGGTGATACCGAAGGCGAAGATGCCGTTTACCAACACCCCCACGTTCCGCGTCGCGAGGCCAACGAACGCGATGCTGGCGATGGCCAGTTGCAACCACCGGACGAGGCGGTACGAGGAGGTGTCGGTCGCCATCCCGAGTTGCGGTAGGGGCGGGGCAAAGTAAACGATGGCTGTCGTAAGCGTTCTGATTTGTTTTGTGCTACCACTGAGCACGCCGACAAGCCCATATACGAACCTTCCCTACCGGAGGTACCATGATGGCAACGACGCACGCCCTCGTCGGCGTGCTGCTCGGGAGTGCCTCGCTCTTCGTCGCGCCGGAGTTGGCTCCCGTCGCGGTTACTGCGGGCCTCGCCGGAGGCGTATTCCCCGATTTGGACCTGTATTCGGGGCATCGAAAGACGCTGCACTTCCCGGTGTACTACTCGATTGCGGCGGCGGTGGCGCTCGGCGCGGCGATGTTGGTCCCCACCGCGTGGACGTTCGCGCTCGGGTTCTTCCTCCTCGCGGCGGCCGCACACTCCGCCTCGGACGCCCTCGGTGGCGGGTTGGAACTCAAACCGTGGCTCGGTCAGTCCGAGCGAGCGGTGTACGACCACTACCACGAGCGATGGATTTCGCCGCGTCGCTGGATTCGATACGACGGCGCGCCCGAGGATTTCGCGCTCGCAGTCGCATTCGCGGTGCCGAGTCTGGTCCTCTACGACGGGACGATTCAAACGCTGGTGATCCTCGCGGTGCTGATTTCGGGAGTGTACGCACTCCTTCGGAAGCCGCTCGTGAGCATCGCTGAATGGCTCGTCGGCCGGATTCCGTCCCACATGCTGGCGTACATCCCTGACCGGTTCGTCGGCGATTTCGTCCGGTGAGCGTCGAACGCGCTTCGAAGGGTTTATTCACGGCCTGACCATCAGATTCGGTAGTAACTATGTCCGACAAACCTGCCTCGATGTACCGGGCCATCGACAAGCCCTCGTACACACGACGCGAATACATCACCGGAATTCCGGGTTCGAAGATCGCACAGTACAAGATGGGCGAAGTGGACAGCGACGAGGACGATTACCCCGTTCAGATTTCGCTCGTCGTCGAAGAGGAGTGCCAGATCCGCCACGGCGCGCTGGAAGCCTCCCGCCTGTCGGCGAACCGCTTCCTGCTCAAGAACATCGGCGAGACCGGTTACAAGATGATCCTCCGCAAGTTCCCCCACCAGGTCCTGCGCGAGAACAAGCAGGCGACCGGTGCGGGTGCGGACCGTGTTTCCGACGGGATGCGACAGGCGTTCGGAAAGCCTGTCGGAACGGCCGCGCGAATCGCCAACGGCGATCGAGTGTTCACCGCGTGGTGTACCGTGGACGACGCCCCCCTCGTGAAGGACGCGTTCCGCCGCGCCTACAACAAGATCTCCCCGCCGTGCCGCATCGTCGTGGAGCGCGGCGAGCAGGAACTCGTCAGCTAAGCCCGATTCGTCGTTTTTGCGGTGGTTTTCCCCGGCGAGCGATAGCGCCGCGAGTTACCCGTCGAGGACGGTCAAATCGGCCACGAGGCCCACCCACCCGACGAGTGTGAGTATCACGCCGTAGACCAGCGGGTCGATGTAACTCGACTCCATACGGCCGTTTCGACCGCTCGCCCATATCTCGTACAGGTTCCCGTGATAGCGCACGTAGTCTCCGACGAGCGTCGCCGGAACCGACGACGTGAACGGGCGCTCGTCGGATTCGACGGCACGCTTGACGAGGTCTTGCACGCGGGAGGGGAGGGAGCCGTAGTCGTGAACGGTGCCATTACCCGGACTGACGACCGGTGTTGCCGAGATGTAATAGTCGGACGGCGGCGGTCCCCTGACAATCGGCCCACCCGCCACGACGATACCGATGGCCGTCAGCGCGAGGAAAAAGATTCGGATGGAGATGCGGGAAACCATACATTTTCTTTCAAATAGAACGGCATATGCTTTCCGTCGAACTGAAGCGAAAAGGAGTGTGCCGCCGTGAAACGCTCAGCGCCGTGATTCCAGTTCCTCGCGCAAGTCCGCGGGTTCCATGTCCTTCATCGAGAGGAGGACGAGCAAGTGGTAGATGACGTCCGCTCCCTCGTACGCCATCTCCTCGTGGTCGTCGTCCTTCGCGGCGATGATGAGTTCCGTCGTCTCCTCGCCTAACTTTTCGAGGACGGCGTTTTCGCCCTTCTCGTGGGTGAACAGCGAGGCGGTGTAGGAGTCCTCGGGGAGCGTTTCTTTCCGGTCTTCGATGACCTCGAACAGGTCGTCCAGTACGTCGTTCATGGACCGATCTGGGCGACTTCCCGGATGTCCTGCAGTTCGTCGAACTGTGCTCGTTCCTGCTGGCCGTGTTCGAACACCTCGTCGGCGACTTCGATCGGCGCACCGGTACGGGAGGCGAGCGCGAGCGAATCGCTCGGGCGGGCGTCCACGATTTCGTGGTCTCGCGGCGTCTGGATGTGGAGGTCGGCGATGTACGTGTTGTCCTCCAGTTCGGTGACGACGACGCGCTCGATGCGTCCGCCGAGTTCCTCCATCACGTCGAGGAGGAGGTCGTGGGTCAGCGGCCGCCCGATGTCCTCGGCTTCCATCCCGCGGGCGATGCTGATGCCCTCCTCGAATCGAATAAAAATCGGAAGCACGCCGTCGCCGTCGTCCGGTGCGAGGACGACCACCGGAAGAGGTCCGTCCTCGGTGGCGGCGACACGTACCGCGTCGATTGAAACGTCCATAGCGAAACGAGGCGGCCCAACGGCAAAAACCTGCTTACCACGGTCGGATGACTGAACTTTGATAACCGCTCGGACTGTCCGACGCCTATTCGTCGCCGAAGAACGCGAGGCCGTGAATCCGACTGTCGGGTGTCAGTTCCGGGTGGAAGGACGTGCCGACGACAGGCCCGTCCTGTACGGCGACGGGCCGCCCGTCCCACTCGGCGAGGACGGTCGCCGACCCCACCTCGCCAATGAGCGGCGCGCGGATGAACACGGCCGGGAACGGGTCGTCCAACCCGGTCACGTCGAGCGGCGCTTCGAAACTGTCCTTCTGGCGGCCGAAGGCGTTGCGCTCGACGGTCACGTCCAAGAGTCCGAGATTTTCGACGCGGTCGTCGGCGGCGTCCGCCGCCGCGACGATGAGGCCCGCGCAGGTGGCGAGAACCGGTTTTCCTGCCTCGACGTGGGCTTGAATCTCGGGGGCGATTCCTTCGGACTGGAGGAGTCGGGAGATGGCGGTGGATTCGCCGCCCGGCATACAGAGGAGGTCACAGTCCGGGACGATGCCGGATTGGCGAATTTCGGTAACGGAAACGGACTCGCCGTGGGCGGTTCCGGCCCGGCGAATCGCGTCGGCGTGTTCGCTCACGTCGCCTTGGACGGCGATGACGCCGGCGTTGAGGCTCATGGTAGCACTTCGGAGTTGGTCGGGAAAAGGGCCTCGTTACAGTGCGAGGAAGTTCAGCACCAAGATGAAGACGCCGAAGAAGACGCCGAACGCGAACACCGTCTTGGGATCGATTCGAATCGCGTTCCGGTCTTCGGCATCGAAATAGCGCACGAGTCCGGCGCTGGACATCAGCCCACCGGAGTTTTGACCACTGCTCATGGTTTCCGATCCGAGAGCGGGCGGCGTAAACCTTTCGCAACGTTATCGAATCCAGGTGTCCGGTCCGTCGATTTCACGGGAAGAACGGTCGTCCGGGACGAACAGGCGGCAGAGTCGGGGGAGGAAGAAACCCTTATGCACGCGGCGACTGAATATTCCAAGAGAAACGCATGACCGTAAAACTGCTCGACTTCTACGCAGATTGGTGTGGCCCGTGCAAAACCCAAGACCCGATTCTCGAGGACTTGGAAGAGGACTGGGACGAGAACGTCGAATTCGAGAAAGTAGACGTGGACGAGCATCAGGACATCGCCAACGAGTATCAGGTTCGATCGATTCCGACCATCGTCATCGAGGACGACGAGGGCGTCGTCGAACGCTTCGTCGGCGTGACCCAGCGCGACGACTTGGAACGCGTCCTAGAAGAAGCGGGCGCGTAATTCCGACACCGCCGTCCCACAGCCTTTTTCGAGAGATACGCTTCGAGCGTAGCGACCGCTATTCGAATCGGACGCCGACGTCGTGCATTCCCTCGTTTTCGAGCGCGAGGTTGATGAGGAGCGGCGTCATGCTCTCGACTTCCGCGCTGTTTTCGATGCCGCCAGCGTCGAGCGCCCGCAGGCCGTCGATTTCCTCGGCGAGTCGCGCGACCATCTCCTTCGCATCGTCGTCGTCGCCGACGAGGAGGGTGTCCTGTTCGATATCTAGTTCGAGGTCGGCGAGGCGGTCGGCCGAGAGGTTGTGGAACGCGCCGACCACGGGAACGTCGTCGGGTGCGGTTTCGGCGACGAGTTCGCTCACGCTCCCGGCCTTCGGCGGTTTGTAGTGAAAGCCGGATTCGTCGCGGTTCATCCCCACGGCGGGGGTGACGAGGACGTCCACGTCGCCGAGTCGGTCGGCGATGTCTTCGATTGTGTCACGAACGTGGAACGGCGGGACGGCGAGGACGACGACGTTCGCGCGTTCGGCGGCCATGCCGTTTTTGAAGCCGTTGATGGAACGGGAGACACCTAAACTGTCGAGTTCGGTTTCGTACTCCGCCGCTTTCCCGCGAGCCTTCTCCGGGTCGCGCGACCCGATGATGACCTCGTGGTCGGTGTCGAACGCCCACCGAAGCGCGAGCCCCTGTCCGATGTCGCCGGTTCCCCCGATGAGTGCGATTCGCATACTGGGGGAGTCCGTCGGAACGCGGTTAAGTTCTCCGAAACCGGGAACCGTGGGTTACGAATCCCTTCAGAATTTCCGCCGCCACAACCCCTTTTTCCTTCGTCGGCCTTGGAACGAACACGATGACATACGACGCCAACAGCGACGGAATTCCGAAGCTCGGGCTCGGAACGTGGCAGAACACGGACGGGGATGAGTGCGCGAAAAGCGTCGCCTACGCCCTCGATTTGGGCTACGAACACGTCGATACCGCCCAAGCGTACGGCAACGAGGAACACGTTGGCGAGGGAATTGCCGACTCGTCGGTGGATCGCGAGGACTTCTTCCTCGCCACGAAGGTGTGGATAGACAACCTCGAATACGACGACGTCATCGAGACGACCGAGGACAGCCTCGACAAACTCGGCACGGACTACGTGGACCTGCTCTACATCCACTGGCCGGCCCGCGAATACGACCCCGAGGAGACGCTAGCGGCGTTCGACGAACTGTACGACGAGGGCAAAATCAAGCACGTCGGGTTGAGCAACTTCGACCCGGAACACTTGGAGGAGGCAAAGGAGCACCTCGATGCGCCCATCTACGCCAATCAGGTCGAGATGCACCCGCTCCTGCCGCAGGACGAACTGGTCGAGTACGTACAGGAAAACGACATGTCGCTCGTCGCGTACTCGCCGCTCGCCCGCGGCGAGGTGTTCGACGTGCCGGAACTGACCGAAGTCGCCGAGAAACACGACGCCAGCGAAGCACAGGTCAGCCTCGCGTGGCTGATGCAAAAGGACAACGTGGTCGCCATCCCGAAGGCGACGGGCGAGGACCACATCGAGGACAACTACGGCGCGCTCACCCTCGAACTGGACGACGAGGACGTCGAGAAAATCGACGACATCGGGGTGAAAGAGCGCCAAGTCGACCCCGACTTCGCGCCGTGGTAACCGGTTCGTCACGCGACCGTTTTCGACCGCTCCGTTCTTTCGCCGAAGCCGCATCGGGGGAGCTATGGGTACCGAGAATCATCTCGCGGGTATGACCGACCTCGTGACCTTCGGCGAGACGATGCTACGACTCTCGCCACCGGACCGAGAACGTATCGAGAGCGCCTCCTCGCTGGAACTCCGCGCCGCAGGCGCGGAAAGCAACGTCGCCATCGCCGCCCACCGGCTCGGTGCGGACGCGATGTGGACCTCGAAGCTCCCCGACTCGCCGCTCGGACGGCGCGTCGCCGCGGGGCTCCGTCGGTACGGCATCGACACCGAAATTGCGTGGAGCGACGAGGGGCGACAGGGAACGTACTACCTCGAGTTCGGGACCGACCCGCGCGGGACCAGCGCCATCTACGACCGGGCCGATGCGGCGGTCACGACGGCGACCCTCGACGACGTGGCGCTCGACAGTATTCGGGAGGCCCAGACGTTCTACACCAGCGGCATCACGCCCGCGCTCTCCTCGACGCTCGAATCCACCGTGGACGAGGTTCTCGCCGTCGCACAGGACGCCGGGACGACCACCGCCTTCGACGTGAACTACCGTTCGAAGCTCTGGTCGCCCTCGGAGGCGCGCGAATCGCTCGCCGCGCTGTTCCCCCGTATCGACGTGCTCGTCACGGCCGAACGCGACGCCCGCACCGTCCTCGACCGTTCGGGGGACGCCGCCGACATCGCCCGCAGTCTCGGTGACGACTGGGACTTCGAAACCGTCATCGTCACCCGCGGGTCGAAGGGCGCGCTGGCTCTCCACGACGGCGAGATACATGAACAACCCGCCTTCGAAACCGACACGCTGGACCCCATCGGCACCGGCGATGCCTTCGTCGGCGCGTTCCTCGCCCGCCGCATCGGGGGGGAGTCCGTGCCGAACGCGCTCGAATACGGGGCTGCGACCGCCGCGCTCAAGCGCACCATCCCGGGCGACGTGGCCGTCGTGACGCAGGAGGAAGTCGAGAGCGTGCTGGACACGGAAGGGCGCGATATTTCGAGATAGCACCGTACGGCCACACAGTTCCAGTGCTTACTGGCGTACGTGCGACGGTATGGGCGTGTTACCCGCTCCCCGTCAGAGCATCCGGCGCGCGCTGGCAGGGCGGCGAGGCCAGCGGTCGGCCGAGCCGTCCTGTCGAAACCGCGCGAGGGATGAGCGAAGCGAATCGGTTGGGGAGGATGTGGCTGTCGTGGTGCTGTGCGGTCGCAGTGACTTGGTGGGATTTCCGAAAGACGTCGTCTTTCAACTCCCCGCTCGTTCCTCGTGGAGCGACCGCGACCGGGTGGGGGCTTTCGGAGTCCTCTTCACGGCTGTTCCGATCGGGGAATAGCCAACAAAATTCACTTATATCGGTCGTGGCGGGGACGTTCGATGACTCCTTCCACAACGATCGCGAGGTCGTGAAACCAGCCATCTTGACCGTCGCCTAAACCACTAACCTCCCCGACGACCAATCGACCCGTATGGCTACACACGTCGTCATCGTCGGGGCGTACGGAAGCGCGGGGGTCGCTGTCGCAAAACGATTGGCCGAGGAGCCAAGCGTTCGATTGACGCTCGTCGACGACGGCGACCCGGGCGGCGGCCTGTGCATCCTCCGTGGCTGTATGCCCTCGAAGGAGGTGCTGTCGGCGGCGGCCCACCGGTATCAGGCCCGCCACGACCCGCGACTGGCTGGAACGCCCGAGGTGGATTTGGAGTCGGTGGTCGAACTGAAAAACGACCACGTGCTGGGCTTCGCGGAACACCGACGGGAGACGGTGCATGACCTCGCGAAGCGGGAGAACGTGGCGTTCTATCACGACACCGCTCGGTTCGTGGACGACCACACTGTCGAAGTCGATGGACGGGAGTTCGAGGCGGACTACGTCGTCATCGCCACGGGGTCGAAAGTGAACGTTCCCGACCTGCCGGGTATGGACGACGTGGAGTACATGACCAGCACGGACGTACTCGACGCGACGGAGTTCCCCGATTCCGGAGTCGTGATGGGGTTCGGCTACACCGGTCTGGAACTCGTCCCGTACCTCAGCGAGGCGGCGGGAATGGACCTCACGGTCATCGAACACGACGAACGGCCGCTGGACGAGGCCGATTCCTCGTTCGGCGACGAGATTTTGGACATGTATCGCGAGGAGTTCGACATCGAAATCCTGACCGAAACGGAGGAAAAGCGAATCGAATCGACCGGGGACGGCGTTCGACTGCACGTCGAACGGGGAAAAGGAGATGGAGAAAAGGGAGATGGAGACGGCGAATCGAAGGAAATCGACGCCGAGGAGTTGTTCCTCTTCACGGGACGGCGGCCGAACCTCGACGGACTCGGACTGGAGAACACCGCGCTGGACCCCGGCGAAGGATGGGTCGAAGGGACGATGCGGACCCGCGACGACCCGCGGACGTTCGTCGTCGGGGACGCGAACGGCAAAGAACCCATTCTCCACGTCGCCAAGGAACAGGGCTTCAAAGCGGCCGAGAACATCCTCGCGGACGCCCGCGGGGACGAACTCGACCCGTACGAGAACGTCCACCATCACGTCATCTTCTCGGCAGTGGGCGTGTACCCCTTCGCCAGACTGGGCCTGTCGGAGGAGGCGGCGGAGGCCGCGGGTCGGAACTACGTCGCCGTCACCCGGCAGGCGACGGACGACGGCGTGTTCAAGACGAAACAGGCGTCGAGGGGGATGGCGAAACTGGTCGTGGACGCGAATGACGGAACCGTTCTGGGGTATCAGGGACTTCACTACCACGCGGACGTGATGGCGAAGACGATGCAGGTGGTCGTGGAGCGCGGAATGGACGTCCGCGACGTGCCGGACAGGGCCTATCACCCGACGACACCGGAAATTCTGGACGGGTTGTTCCGGGACGCGAGCGAACGCGTCGAGGAGTGACCTCGGACGGCGAGACGGGAGAACGCGCGTCACGCGTCGTCTTCATGGAACTGCTTCAGCGGTCGAAAGTACTGGTTTCGTATGAGGATTTCGTCGTGGACGACGAGGCCGAACTCCGGGAGCGCGGTTGCGACCCGCGTGAGGTCGTCGTTGGACTCGCCGACGACTTCCACCTGAATGTTGTTCTCTCCGACCATCAGTTCCCGCACGTTCACGACGCCCGGGATATCGAGAACTCGACGGGCGATGTCCCCGCGTTCGCCGATGGGTGCGGTACAGACCATCAACACGTTCAGCGGAAATCCCGCCCGTTCGTAATCGACCGTCGCCCGGTATCCCGTGATGATGCCGTCCGCTTCGAGTCGGTCGATGCGGTTGCTCACCGTGCTGGCCGAAACGTCGAGTCGACGTCCGAGTTCCGTCGTCGTCGAACCGCGGGCCTCCCGTTGAAGCGCGTACAGGATGCCCCTGTCGATATCGTCCAAGGCGTTCGATGCCATATGGAATACAAATTGCGACTGTTCGCCATGACGGTTTCTCTGGACGGACGACACGTTCACTCGAAACCGTGCTCAAACGGTCGTCCATCGAAATCGGATGGACGAAGCGTTTCGACGTCGTCAACCGGGAGCTTTTTTCGAGTTTTATCGACCGCCAAATTCGAGCGGGAGGTAAGGCTAAAAACCGGGGAGACATAGGGACAGATATGAAGGCCAAGCGGGAGTATCGACACCGACCGGACATCGAGGTCCGGGTACTCGATGCCCTTGTCGACAGGAGTGAGGACGGAATGACGGTCTTCGAACTGCGGTCGCACGTGGAAGCGGGCATCGACGAACTGGAGGACGCGCTCGCGAACCTGAAGCGGGACGGTCTCATCGAAGCCGGGATGGAAAACGGGCGGACGCTCATCAGACCCAACGAGCGCGTCGTTCCCGATCCGGAGGAAGAAACCGACGAGCCGACGTTCGTGGACAAACTCATCGAGCGCCTGCCGCTGTAGCACATCCGACGTTTTTACTCCCCTACGCACCCGACTACGTGTATGAGCCTCGAAGCGCTGCATGAAGAGCACGGCGCGACGTTCTGTTCGGTCGGCAATCGGCGGGTGCCACGCGACTACGGCCGCCCCGAACGGGCACACCGCGCGGTCAGAAACGGCGTCGGACTCACGGAGATGCCCTACGGCGTCCTCGTCGTCTCCGGCGACGACCGAATCGAGTACGTCGACAACATCGTCTCGAACAGGGTTCCGAACGAGGATGGACGAGGGACCTACGCGCTCCTCCTCGATCCGCAGGGGAAGATAGAACTCGACATGTACGTCTACTGTGCGGGCGAGCGACTCCTGCTCTTTCTGCCGCCCGGAAAAGCGACGCCGCTCGCCGAGGAGTGGCGCGAGAAGGTGTTCATTCAGGACGTGGAGATATCCGTCGCGACGGAACGCTTCGCCGTCTTCGGCGTTCACGGGCCGTACGCCACCGAGAAGGTCGCGAGCGTACTGAACGGCGCGAGCACTCCCGACGAGCGACTTTCGTTCATTCGTGGGAAGATGGCGGACGTGGGCGTGACGGTCGTCCGAACCGACGCACCGACGGGCGAGGAGGGGTACGAAGTGATCTGCACGACCGACGCGACGGCGGACGAAATCGGCCGCGAGCGGGCAAACGTCGAACTCGTCTTCGACGCCCTCGTCACGCGAGGGATGAATGCAGCGCCCTTCGGACGGGTGACGTGGGAGTCGCTGACGCTGGAGGCCGGAACGCCGCTGTTCGAGTTCGAACTGGAAGGCGAGGTGCCAAACGTGCTCGGCCTCCGGAACGCCCTCGACTTCGAGAAGGGCTGTTACGTCGGGCAGGAAGTCGTCTCGCGCGTCGAGAACCGCGGACAACCGAGTCGGCGACTCGCGGGAGTGCTCCTCGACGCCGTGCCTGAGGAGGGTGCGGCGGTCTTCGACGGCGACGAAGTCGTCGGCGAAGTCACGCGCGGAATCGACAGTCCGTCGCGTGAACGACCGGTCGCCATGGCGCTGGTGGACTACGACGTGACGACGGGATCCGACTTGACCGTCCGCGTCGCTGGCGAGGAAGTCGAAGCGGAAGCGACTGCCCTCCCGTTCGTGGACGGCAGCGACGAGTCCGCGCGCGTTCCGAACTACGACTGAAGTCCCGTTCTTTTTCGAGACGACGCGGACCGCCACCGAATCGCGGTCTGCGGATGGAGCGGGTTCGCGCCGACGACGTCGTACGCGACGTGTGAGACGGAGACATCGGGACGCTCGCGGAGGGTCGGGAGGAGGTCGATGTCGAACCCGCGAACGTCGGCGTATCGCCGCCGGAGGAGGCCGAGAATCGTGTCTTCGGGATGTGGGCCGCTCTGTTCGAGGTGGACGCCACCGAGGAGTTCGCCTTCCCGTGCGCGGTCCGCCAGTCTGTCGATGACGGGTCCGGGTCCGTCGAGCGTCGTGAGCGCGCCGCGAGTGAAAACGGCGATATCGTCGTGCTCATCGAACAGTTCCCACTCACCGTGAAAGTCGAACGGTTCGACCGAAATTCGCGGGTCGTCCGCGTGGAGTTCCCGTGAAGCGGTGACGCCGTACTCCGCGATTTCGCCGCCGATGACGGTAACGTCGGGAAACTCCTCGGCGATGACGCCGAGGTTCGCGCCCCACCCGCACCCGAGCGCGAGGACGGTTTCGCCGCCGTCGAGGACTGGAGCGAGTGCGTCACGGACGACTTCGCGTTCCCGGGCGACCAGTTCGGCGGAACTGGCGAGGAACAGGTCCTCCTCGATGGAGATGACGCCGGGGTCCTCGCGGCCCGCGCCGCGGATCTCGAGGACGAACTCCTCGCGGTCGAAGTCCTCCTCCCGATAGCGGTCCAACACCTGTTCGTAGATGCCGTCGTACACCGCGATATCGGTGTAGGCTTCGAGGTCGCCCGGCGGGTCGCGGGTCGGGTCAAGGAGATAGCCCGTCCAATCCGAGCGGCGCGGCAGTCGGTCGAGTGGGAAGGGTTTCATCGGACCTGTATCCAAAGAGCGACCGGTCGAAAACGTTTCGATTTTCGAACCAGTTCCGAACTCCCATCGAGGGGGGAGACGAGTCCGAGGGAAACCTTTTTCAACAACTTGGTGATATTACTGAGTGATATGCAAGCATTCGATGGCTTTGCGGACGTGAGTGAAGCGGAAGTGACACGAGCGATCGGAACTGCGTGGAGCGAGGAGTTCACCGAGTTCACGGAGACGGACGTCATCATTGTCGGCGGCGGCCCGTCCGGGTTGGTCGCGGCCAAGGAACTCGCCGAACGCGGCGTCGACACGATGGTCGTGGAGAAGAACAACTACCTCGGCGGCGGGTTCTGGCTCGGCGGCTTTCTGATGAACAAGGTAACGGTCCGCGACCCGTCACAGGACGTGTTGGACGAACTCGGCGTCCCCTACGAGGAGTCGGACGAGGCCGACGGACTGTACGTCGCGAACGGACCGCACGCCTGTTCCGCGCTCATCGAATCGGCGTGCGCGGCGGGCGCGAAGATGCAGAACATGACCGAGTTCACCGACGTCGTGGTCCGCGAGGGCCACCACGTGGGCGGCATCGTCATGAACTGGACGCCCGTCCACGCCCTCCCGCGGGAACTCACCTGCGTGGACCCCATCGCGGTCGAATCAGACCTCGTCATCGACGCCACGGGGCACGAAGCGGTCGTCGTCTCGAAACTCCAAGAGCGCGGCGTCCTCGACGCCCCCGGCCTCAGCCACGCCAAAGAACACAACACCGGCATGGACAAGTCGGGCGAAGGCGAGTACGGCGCGCCCGGCCACGACTCGCCCGGTCACGATTCGATGTGGGTCGCAAAGAGCGAGGACGAAGTCGTCGAACACGCGGGCAAAGTTCACGACGGACTCGTCTCGACCGGTCTCGCCACCGCGACCACCTACGGACTCACCCGAATGGGGCCGACCTTCGGCGCGATGTTGCTCTCCGGCAAGCGCGCCGCACAGGTCGCGCTGGACGAGTTGGAAGTCGGCGGAACGGTGGAGATGACGAGGAGTCCGTCGCCCGCGGACGACTGAGAACGGAGACAGACACACGTTCTATTATTCCGTCACCCGTCCACCGGTAATCTGAACCACGCCCAGCGCGTGCTCGCTGTCGCTCACGTCCGCCGTTCGCTCCGACAGCGCCCGCCGCGACTCCGCGATTCGCTCGTCCAGCACGTACCACGGCGATTTTTCGAACCCGCTCGTCCCGCCGGGCGTGGAGGCGAGGACGAGGCCACGGAAGGCCTGATTCACCGGCCACGAGTAGGGGCGCGAACTCTGTCCGGCGTCGAGCAACGCGAGATGTCCGCCGAGACGGATGCCGTCAAGCCAGCGATTGACCGCGGCGTACGGGTCGCCCAGCATCCCGACGACGAAGGTGGCGAGAAGCCCATCGACTTCTTCGCTGAGCGAGAACGTGGCCGCGTCGGCCTGCACGAGGTGGACGTTGTCCCAACCCTCTCGTTCGACCCTGTCCCGTGCCTGTTCGAGCATTCCGCGGGTGAAATCGACGCCGATGACCCTACCCTCGGGACCGACGCGACTTCGGAGGTGGGGAAAGTTGGCCCCGGTTCCACACCCCATCTCGACCACGGTATCGCCGGGCGAGAGGTGGAGTTCGTCGGCGACCTGGCTCCGGAGATGAGAGAGTCCGGGGGTCGCCACTGCGAGCAGGTCGTAGAGTCGTGCCCAGCGTCCGTAGAACTGCTGGGCGGCGGACGGTCCGGTCCGTGACATGGTTCTCCGTACGACGAACCCAAACAAAAGGAACCGGGTCGTTTCGTCCACGTCGTTCCCAGCTTTCGAGAACAACTCTCACGCGGTGAGAACCACCTTCCAGTCATATCACGTTCGTCCTCGAAGCTAAACATGTACTATGAGGTCACAGATTGGCGCACCCGGAACGGGCATCTCGCGGCGTGATTTCGTAAAAGCGACCGGTACCGTCGGCGTCGTCTCCACCGCCGGATGTGCGGCACCGTCACGACCGGACCGACAGGACGGCGCCGCCGCGGCGAACGGGAACGACGCACTCCCGACGACGAGCGCGCCGCAGGTCGTCGATTTGGACGCGCTCGGTCACGAGATGACGATGCGAACGGTCTCCGCCCGGCACGAGGCCCACCCGCTCGAAAGTATGGGCGGTCCGGTGACGCTCCCGAACGTGTGGGCGTTTCAGGCCAACGACTTACCACCGAGCGTCCCCGGACCCGTCCTCCGAACGACGGAGGGGAACGAACTGAAGATAACGCTCGACAACACGAACATGAAGAACCCCCACACGTTGCACTTTCACGGTGTCAGAAAGACGTGGGAAAACGACGGCGTGCCGACGACGACGGGTATCACTGCCGCGCCGGGGGAGAAACACACGTACACCATCCGGGCGAACGTCCCCGGCACTCACCTCTATCACTGTCACTTCCAGACGCCGATGCACATGGAAATGGGGATGTTCGGCATCCTTCGCGTCGACCCGGAGGGATACGAAGAGGCCGACAAGGAGTACTTCGCGACCGTCCGGGAGTGGGATTCGCGACTCTCGCGCGCGTACGCCGGCGAAGACGCGACCTTCGACCTCACGAACCGTCGCCCCGACGTGTTCACCGTCAACGGAAAGAGCGCGCCGCGGACCCTTCACCCCGAAGACGGGACGCCGTTCATCGTGGAGTCAGGTGACACCGTCCGGATTCACTTCGTCAACGGCGGATTCATGTCGCACCCGCTTCACATCCACAACCACCGGTTCCGCATCGTCGAAAAGGACGGCGCGGACTATCCCGAGGCGATGGGGTTCCCGCAGGACGTGGTGAACGTCTCGCCGGCGGAACGCTACACCATCGAGTTCGAGGCGGACGCGGACCCCGGCATCTACCTCATGCACTGCCACAAGGTCGATCACGTCAGAAACGGGGCTTCCTATCCCGGCGGGATGCTCTCGGCGGTCGTCTACGAGGAGGCGATGGACACCGATATCTTCGCCAACCTGATGGAGTATGCGGGGTACGAGGGGTGAACCGATGACGGGCATAGCACGTCGGGATGTACTCCGCGGTGGCGCGGGTATCGTGGCGCTTTCGTCCCTGCCGCCGGTGGCCGGGGAGTCACCGACGGTCGTGGACGAAACCGGCAAGGGAAAGGTTACCGTGGTGGTCGGCGCCGAGGGAAACGGCGGAACCTACGCGTTCGGGCCGGCCGCCGTCAGAATCGACCCCGGAACGACCGTCGTCTGGGAGTGGTCGGGCGACGGCGGAATGCACAACGTCGTCGCGGAGGACGGGTCGTTTGCAAGCGACCTTCAGGAAACGGCCGGGTCGACGTTCACCCGGACGTTCGAGACGGGCGGAGCGATCAACTACTACTGCGAACCGCACCGTGCGATGGGGATGGAGGGAACGGTCCTCGTCGGGGATGCCGCGCTCCCCGGAGCGACGGGCGAAAACGGGGCGGAGACTTCCTACGACGGGTGGTTCGACGGCGTCGATACCTTCGACGGAACGACCGATTTGACCGGAGAGGATGCCGTCACGGTCGATGTCGGCGTCGAGGGCAACGGCGGTCCGTACGGATTCGATCCGGCGGCGATTCGTATCGACCCCGGGACGACCGTGACGTGGCGGTGGACCGGAAACGGTATCCACAACGTCGTCGCGGAGGACGGGTCGTTTGCGAGCGATCTGTTCGGTGATTCGAGCGCGACCTTCACCCACACGTTTCGCGGTGGCGGTATCACGAAGTACGTCTGTGAACCGCATCTCGGGATGGGAATGAAGGGTGCGGTCGTCGTGGACGGACCGACGGACGCGGCCACGGGTATCTCTCCGGGTGAGCTCGCACTCGGCGGTAGTTTCGCGACCGCGCTCCTCTCTCCCATCGCGTTCGCGCTCTTCCTTTCGTCGCGAAAAGAGGGACCGTCATCAACCGAGCCACAAGTCAGGAATCACTCATAGCGCTAAAGTCCCCTCACGTCGCAATTTATGCCACATGACGATTGCCCTGACCGAAGACGACGAGGGGAAACGGGTCATCGAATCGGATGGGTCGGACGTCGGAATGGTCACGGAGGTACGCCATGGGACGGCACACGTCGGAGCCGAACCGGACGTCGTCGAGACGTTGCAGACGGAGTTGGACGCGGGGGGGAGCGACGAGAACACGTACGCGGTTTCGGAGGAGGACGTCGAGCGAATCGACGACGAAACTGTCGTTCTCCGGACGCGCGACTGAGCGGACAGTTTCGAAGAAAAATTACCTCGTGTACCCCTACCCGAGGTAACTGAAGAGTGCGACCGGATCGGTATATACTTTGTGTGTGCCAATTCGACCGTTGGACATAAACGACTCGCACAAGCAGGCATGAGGCAAACCAAATGAGACAACGAACAACCAACCGAAACATGAACCACCTGCCAGACACCGAAGACATTCCCGCCGGATGGGAACGGACACCCGTCAGAGGAGATGAGATCGAACTCCAGCACGAGGACGGAAACATCTCGGTGAAGGCAGTGAGGGCGTCGATAGCCGACGAGTGGGAACTCGAACTGGAGGACAGCATCGGCAACAGATACACGACGATTCGACCGGTGGGGCGCGTCGCGACGCGTGACCGCGCCGTCTCGGCGCTGCTCTCGTTCGCGAGAGCGGTCAACGACCTTCGGCGCGAACGCGACGACGTGTTGCCGGACGACATCGTTCGGGAAGTCCAACGCGGCGAGCGGGTCCCGGTTTAGACGATTTTTCTTCCGATTTCGGCCACCGCTTCGGCGGAGTCGCCGAGAATGTAGACGATGGGTTCGATACCGTAGCCGCCGGTGTGATAGAGCACCGTCGCGTCGGGCGTCTCGTCGAGAGCCATGCCGACCGCTTCGCCGAGATTGTCGTACTCGGCGTCGAACTCGGCGGTCGAATGACCCGCCGACTCCAGACGGGACACAATGTCGGGGTCGTACCGGACGTTGAGCGCGGCGTGTACGTCGGCACCGTGCGTTCGTGCCGCCAAGAGGATGGACGCGACGTGGCCGCTGACGCCGAACTCCGGTTCCGCCGGAATCGTCGCTCGACCTTTTACGTCGAAGATACGGCCGGGGATACCCGCCACGTCGTCGATGTTCTCGGCGTTGGGGAGACACTCACAGAGGTTCGACCCCACCGCGGGGATGAGCGACGTGAATCCGCTCGTCCCCTCCACGATGTGGACACCGCGCCGCATGGACGAGAGGACGCGTTCGGTCGCCCGAAGTTCGTCGCCGGGGTCGTGAACGTTGAAATCGCCGCCGTACCCCGCCAGTTCGGGCATCGCCTCCTCGTGCAGTTGCGCGATGAGGTCGTGGTCTTCGAGTCGGCGGATGAGTACCTCGACCTCCACCAGCGCCTGCACCTGACTCATGCTTCCCGTCGCCAGCCCCTCGCCGATTTCGTTCACGAGACGGGCGACGCGCTCGTCCTCACGGACGCGTTCGTTCTGTGCCACGTCGCCGTGTGCGTACTTCGAGACGGCGCTCTGGCTGACGCCGAGGGCGGCGGCCACCTCGCTTTGGGTAAGTCCGCGTCCGCGCAGGTCCTCGGCCAGCATCGAGCGAAACGTCGGGAGGAACTCCTCGACGACGACTTCCTCCGCGAACTTCACAGTTGATCACCGCCGAACTCGTGGTCGCTGCCGATTCGGGACGCCTGCGGCCCGGCTTGGTCCTGATATTTCGACCCGCGATCCGACCCGTACGGTCGCTCCGACGGGTTCTTGAGTTCCGTGAAGATGAGCTGTGAGATTCGCGTTCCGGGTTTGAGCGCGACGGGGGCGGTGCCGAGGTTCGACAGTTCGAGCGTGATCTGCCCGCGATAGCCGGGGTCCACGACGCCCGCCGTGGCGTGGACAACGACGGCGAGTCGTCCGAGCGAGGACCGACCCTCGACGTGAGCCAGCAGGTCCGACGGAATCTCGACGCGTTCCTTCGTCGTGCCGAGAACGAAATCGCCCGGATGGAGGATGAACTCGTCGCCCTCCTCGACGACGGTTTCGGTGACGTAGCTGTCCACCTCACCCTCGCTGTCGGGGTGGATGCACGGGATGTTCGTGCGCTGGAATTCGAGGAACTCCTCGCCGAGTCGAAGGTCGATACTCGCCGGTTGAATCTGCAAGTCGGGTTCGTCTATCGGTTCGACGACCAAATCACCGGAATCGAGACGGCGGCTAATGTCCGCGTCGGAGAGTATCATTGTGGAAAACAGGGGTGGGGGTGTGTAAAGACCCACCGGTCATCAGGCGAGTGCCGCGAGGAACGAGAGGAGGGCGATAGCTCCGGCGGATACCGCCGCGGCCCCCGTCGAGAGCCGTCGGGCGTGTTTCAGTCCAGACGTCCAGACGACCCACTGCCACGCCGTTCCGAGCAGGGCGACGAACGCCGACCCGCCGCGTGCCGTCGCGACGAGCGATTGCAGTTGGTCGAGGAGTACCTGCGGGTCGCTTCCCGACAGGTCCGCCCCGCGGAGCGCGAGATAGAACAGTCCGATACCGACCAGCATCTGGACGAGCGACGGAAGCATCCCCCACCCGGCGACGGAGAGGGTGTTCGAGAACGACCCCTCTCCGCCCGCGACCGCCGACGCGACGTGAAGTCCGATTGCGGTGAACGGCCACGCTACGAGGACGCCGAGGAAGACGAGCGGAATTTTCTCCTGAAACTCCTTCCAGACGAGATCGCCGATGACAACCGTCTTCTGCTTCGGCCGGTCGCACTCTTCGGAGAGGTTCCCCGCGCCGTCGGTGAAGAAGTCGTCGTTACAGAACGTATCGCTCGGGCGGTTCGGGTTGTCTATCTGCGTCGTTCCGGTCATTCGTTGGGTCATCGTCCACCCGACGAATCCGAAGAGGGCCGTCGAGGCCAGCGCGACGACGAGGACGACGGCGAACGCGCTCGCGAGGCGAGGCCGAGGTGAGCGTTCTTCGAAGAAGCGGTTGGGGCGGAGGAGGGCATCGGAAAGCATCGTTCCGACGTAATTGTCAACGGGTATAAGCTTTCTAGAAACGAGTAGCCAGTGTTTTGGTCCGCTACTACGACGCTCGACCATGAAACAGGCCATCGTCGCCCGGACGGACATCGGAATGGGAAAGGGGAAACTCGCCGCGCAAGTGGCCCACGCCTCCCTCTCGGCGTACGAGGACACGGGACAGCGGGCGCGTAAGCGGTGGAAAGGTGAAGGCCAGAAGAAGGTCGTACTGAAGGGCGGAAGCGAGGACGAACTGTTCCGTCTCGCGGAGAAGGCGCGGGCGGAAGGACTCCCTCACGCCATCATCCGCGACGCCGGTCACACGCAACTCGAACCGGGCACCGTCACGGCACTCGCCGTCGGCCCCGCGGACGACGACCTCGTGGACAAAGTGACGGGCGACCTTTCCCTGTATTGATACCGAGCGGTAGCCGACGAAAACATATCAATCCACAAATCTTTTACTGTCCGGGTCATTGGATACCGATAGACCACGTACCATGTTGTCAAACACCACTGCCAATCCGTAACGGACAATGGACGAATCCACCGTCGACGCCGTCTTCGATACGCTCCCGGACCTCTTCTACGTTTTCGACGCGAACGGAACGCTCGTCGAATGGAACGACCGTCTCGTGGAGGTGACGGGGTACGACGACGACGAACTCGACGGGATGAACCCGCTCGATTTCATCCCCGAGGAGGACCACGCGGAGATAGGAACCGCCATCGACGCGGTACTCGTCGGTGACAACACCGAGACGCGCCAGTCGGCGCTCGTGACCGCGGACGGCGAGCGCGTCCCGTACGAGTTCAACGCGACGCGACTCACCGGCGAGAGTGGCGAAGTCATCGGCTTCGCCGGAACGGGTCGGAACCTCTCGAAACGTCGAAAGCGAGAACGTGCGCTTCGCCAGCAGCGCGACGAATTGGAGACGCTGAATCGCCTCAACGAACTCGTCCGCGAGGTCGTTCACGAACTCGTCGGCGCGGCCACGCGCGAGGAGATAGAGAAAACCGTGTGTCGCCGACTCGCCGACTCCGACCTCTATCGGTTCGCGTGGGTCGGCGACCACGACCTCGTCGAAGACGGTATCGTTCCTCGAACGCTCGCCGGGGAGGACCAGGCGTTCCAGGAACTCGTCGGAGAGGTCGAGAGGGAGAACAAGGTATGGGAACGGCCTGCGACGAGGGCCTTTCGGACGGGACGGCACGTCGTCGTTCGCGATTTCGCCCGCACTCCCATCCTCACCGACCGTCTTCGGGAGCGAGGGTTGGAACGCGGACTCCGTTCGGGAATAGCGGTCCCGCTCTCGTACAAGCAGACGAGATACGGCGTGCTGGTGGTGTATGCGACACGGACCAACGCGTTCAGCGAGCGGGAAGTCGCCGGGTTCGACACGCTCGGCGAACTCGTCGGGTTCGCCATCAACGCGACCGAGAACAAGAAACTTCTCGCGACGGACCAAGCGGCCGTCGAACTGATGTTCCGCGTCACGGATGACGAAGCACTGCTGGTCGATTTGTCGCGCCGAATCGACTGCACGCTCGTCCTCGACGGCACCGTTCCGACGTCCGACGGTCAGTACCTCTACTACGTTCGCGTCGAGGACGCACGACCGGAACGGGTGGCGGATGCGGCGGCGACGCTCTCGACCGTGAACGATTCGCGCGTCGTCTGGATTCACGACGAGGAAGGACTACTGGTGTTGACCGTCTCTTCGTCGCTCGTCGAGAACTTCATCGAATCCAGTGCGAAAGTCGTGACGGCGGAGGCGCACGAGGGAACCGAGGACGTCGTGGTAGAGGTGACACGCGAAACCAACATTCGAACGTTGCTGGAGTCGATTCGGACGTCGTTCCCCGATATCGAACTCGTCGCAAAACGGGACGTAGAGCGGACCGACCAGTCCAAGCGTGGGTTTCAGGACGACTTCTCCGCGGAACTCACCGGCAGGCAACGGTCCGCGTTCCGCGCCGCCTATTTGGCGGGGTACTACGACTGGCCGCGCGAGAGTACGGCGGAACAGGTCGCCGAGTCGATGGGAATCGCACCCGCGACGCTCCATCAGCACCTTCGGAAGGCGGAGGGAAAACTCGCATCGGCGTTTTTCAGCAGCCTGAGGGACTGATTCGAGGGATGCGAAGAGAGAACCCCCGATAGCCAACGTACGTAGGTACTGCGTACTTGCCCCCGACGTACCACTACATCACCAATGGAGAGAGAGACAGAAGTCCACACATCGCCGTCGAGCGAGAGAACCGAAATATCCGTCGAAGCCATCTTCGACGTCCTCAGCAGTCCGTACCGACGACACGTACTCTCGTATCTTTCCGACGCGACGACGCCGACGACCATCGGAGACCTCGCGTATCACGTCGCGGCGTGGGAGGAAGAAACAAGTATCGCCGAGGTGTCCGACGACGAGGCGAGCGAAGCCGAGATACTGTTGTATCACGTCCACCTGCCGAAGCTGACGTCCGTCGGACTCGTCAACTACGACGCCGAGTCGGGGGCGGTCACTCCCGAGGAGAGCATCGAATTGGCGACGAACTGCATTCCCACCGGAGAGTAGGGTTTTTAATCCCGTTCGGACCGAAGAGCCGAACGAATGCGCGAGGCACATCTCATCGAGGCAGCGGTCGGCATGGAGTATTACGTCAGCGACGAGGACGGCGTGGGGGGAACCCTCCGCGAGACGAACGAGGACTTCAGGGTGCGGGAGATAGAGGGATTCGACGCCGACCCCCTCGACGCCGACACGGGGTCGTACCCGTATCTCGTGGTCCGTGCGACCCTCCACGGATGGGACACCAACGACTTCGCCAGAAGCCTCTCCAGCGCGCTCGGAATCAGCCGTGAGCGCGTGTCGTGGGCCGGAACGAAGGACAAGCGCGCGGTGACGACCCAACTGTTCAGCCTCCGAAAAGTGGACCCCGACGACCTGCCGGAGATGCGCGCCGCCGAACTCGAACCGGTCGGCCGGGCCGGACGGGAACTGCTGTTCGGCGACCTCGTCGGCAACGAGTTCGAAATCACCGTCACGAACCCCGACCATCCGGAAAACGCCGACGAAATCGCGACCCAACTGCGCGAGTTCGCCGGCGGGGACGACATGCTCGCGGTTCCCAACTTCTTCGGCCAACAGCGGTTCGGCAGCCTCCGACCGGTGACGCACGAAGTCGGCCTCCACGTCGTCCGCGAGGAGTGGGAGGAGGCGGTGATGGCCTACGTCGGCAACCCGTTCGAGACGGAACCCGACGACACGCGCGAAGCCCGCGAACGCGTCGAAGAACTCGCACCGGACTGGGACGCCGTCCTCGACGCCCTGCCGAAACGACTCGGGTTCGAGCGCTCGATGGCCCACCGCCTCGTGGAGAACGGCGGCACCGAACCGGCGGATTTCCGGGACGCGCTCGAATCGCTGCCGACGAACCTCCAGCGGTTGCTGGTGAACGCCGCCCAGTCGTACGTCTTCAACCGAATCCTGAGCGAGCGACTTCGGCGGGGGCTTCCCTTTGACAAGCCGGTTGCAGGCGACGTGGTGTGTTTCGCGGAGTCGGTCGACGGCTTGACCGTCCCCGACGTGGATCGCCAGCAGAACGTGAGCGAGAAGCGCGTTCGGACCATCGAGCGCCACTGTCGGCGCGGCCGGGCGTTCGTCACCGTGCCGCTGGTCGGTACCGAGACGGAACTGGCGGGCGGCGATCAGGGAGACATCGAACGCGCCGTCCTCGACGAACTCGACCTCGAACCGCACGAATTCAATCTGCCCGGTGAGTTCCATTCGACCGGCACCCGTCGGGCAATACTTCTCGGCAGCGAGTTCTCGCTCTCCCACGACCCCCTTTCCTTTTCGTTCGCGCTCCCCTCCGGGTCGTACGCCACGGTCTTCCTTCGGGAGTTCCTGAAGGCGAACCCGCTCGATATGGGATAGGGACACCACGCGGTCGGGCAGCGACGTCGCGACTCGGCGCGTGTATAATCCTTCACCGTACTCTCATCCACGGTCCCGAGGGAATATGGTCGAGAGCGGTGTTGTGGCATCGATGACAGGCCGAACGGGGTTCACCGCACTGCTCGGCGCACTGCTTTTCGTTTCGCTGACCGTCACCCCCGTACTCGCACAGGAGGCGGGCGACGGTGGCGAAGGAGCGATGGTGACGGGAATTCCGGCCGTCGTGGTCTTCATCGCCGGGGCGGCGCTGTTGGTCTACAGCGTCGAGAAACTCATCGGCTTTCTCACCAAGGCCGCGGTCGGACTCGACCTGTCGCTGTTCGTCCTCGCCATCCTGTTCACCGGCATCGAGTTCGACGACGTGGTCTTCGGGGTCGCGACGAACGTCGAGAACCTAAACGGTGTGGCGCTCGGAATCGTGTTCGGAACCGCACTCTCCTTGACGGGTATCACGCTCGCGCTGGCCGCCATCGTCACGCCGTTCGAGGTGGACGTCCCCCGCGACTATCTCGTTCTGTTCGCGCTCTCGCCGCTCGTGATGGTGCCGTTCGTGTTGTCCGGCGGGGTGACGCCCGTCGATGGCGTCGTCCTCGTCGCCCTTTTCGTCGCCGTCTTCGGCTACATCGTCTACCGGGAGTCGGATCGCAACACGCCGGTGTTCCGGGATACGGAGGTCCAAGAGATGCTGGACGGTGGCGTCGTTCGACCCGTCGCGGACGACATCCCGTTCGTCCCCGAGCGCGAGTTGCCGGGAGTCGCGTGGTTGGGCCTGTCCGTTCTCGCGCTGGTCGGACTCGTCGTCGGTGCCTCGGCGATGTCGATAGGGACCGAAGGGGTAATCACCACCTACGGAATCGAGGACACGGTGTTCGGGGCCACCATCGCGACGGCCGTGCTGACCGTCGAGGACCTCTTTCTGACCGTCGAACCCGTCCGCCGCGGCGCGCCCGAAATCGGCATCGGCAACGTCGTCGGAAGCGTCCTCTTTTCGGTCACGGGGAAGATCGGCATCATCGCGCTCGCCGGGAGCGTCGGCATCGGGTCGTCCGTCCTCGTCTGGCACCTCCCCGTCCTCGTCATCGGAACCCTGCTGGCGGCGTACTTCATCTCGACAGGGCACCTCAAAGCGTGGCACGGGTACGTCCTCCTCGGCATGTACGTCGTCTACTGGGTCGTCAGTTTCGCGGTCTTCGGCGGCGCGCCGATAGAGGTGTGATATCTATCTCCCCTTCGGGACGGTGCGTCCGAGCAGGAACGCGGGCAGACCGATCAACGCGACGAAAAAGAGGAGATACGCGAGCAAGAAGAGGGTGAACAGGAGGTCGTTCGGTCCCCTAACTCGGGTTATCGAGGTCGTCAGCGCGAGCACGATGGCGAACGCGGCAGGCGGAGCGCCGAGGGCCAATCCCCGATGCCGACGAACCGCGGCGGCGTACCCGACCGCGGTCATGAACGACGCCAGAAGGACCGAAAACGCCGCGAACAGGAATTTACGGGTCGCGTACGGGTTCGAGGCGAAAAGCCGCGCCGCGACGGGCGAGTCCACCGCGATAGCCGCCACCATCGCCGCACAGAGGCCGACCACCCACGCGAGAAGGACGGCGGCCACCGTGCGGTAAAACGTCGGATGGGCGGCGCTGAACGCCAGCAATCCGAGGACGGCGTAGGTCCCGCCCGCAACGACGAGGCCCATCGAGTAGCCCGAGACGGCGTCACTCAACCGAACGGTCCCGACGAGCAGCGCGAGAACGCCGAGGACGCCGACGATGACCGCGACCAAACGGGAGGTCCGTTCGTTTCCGCTTCCCTCTCGGCCGCCGAGTCGGACGAATCCGACGAGGCGGCCGAACAGGATGCCCGCCGGGAGGAGAACGTCCAAGAGGAGGTTGAGAGCGATGTCGCCGAGGAGTGGCAGCGTCACCGCGACTAAACTCCACGCCTCGCCGGAAATCCCGCCCGACTCCGCGAACGTGACGAACGGACCGTCCCCGACGTCGCTGAAGGCGGTCAGGGTGAAGGCGTTGCCATCAATCTGTGCGCCCTCCGGTGCGCGGGTGACGACGGTCCCCGGCGGTCCGACCACGGTCAGACGGTCGGCACCGAGTCCGGAAATAGATCCTTCGCGCGCGTGTCGAAACCCGTCGAACCTGACGACGCCGCCGGGTGCCGTCGCGGCGGCGGTCGTCCGATAGCGAAGGACGACCGTTTTGGTTCCGACGACGTGGGCGTCGAGGAACGTTTCGGGTTCGAGGGAGGAACCCGGACCGGCGTTCTCGGCGATTTCGTCGAGCATCCATCCGTTCTCGCGGAAGTACCGCGCCGTTTCCTCGCTCGCAAGCCGGTTTTCCACCGTCCACGTCGCGGTGCCGTTATCGTGAACGCGAATCGTCGCGGTACTGTGTTCGACGCCGAACGTCACGTTTTGGACGCCGTTGGTTTCGCCGTACCACCGTGCTTCTTCAGTGAAGCTACCGCCACACGGGCCACAGAACGGTTCCGGCGGTGGTGCACTCGCCGCGGGCGTCGCGGCGAACGACACGAGGACCGACAGGAGGGCGAGGAGAACGAAAAGCGACCGTTTGGAGGGAATCGTTCGGGGACGCATACCCGTAGTTGTCTTCCATCCGATATTTTTCTTTCCCTCATCGAAATCGCAGCCGAAACGCCGAGGTTAAACGCCATGGTTGGGAAAGACGCGTATGAACTGTCGGCAGTGTGCGTCCTCGCTCGAACGACCGGGCGATTACTGCCTCGTCTGCCGGACGCGGAACGCCGACTCCGTCGTCCTCGCCGTGACCCGCGACCACGCCGACATCACGATGCTGCGCGACGAAACCGTGGTCGGGAAGACGGGCGTCAGCACCACGCCCGAGGAGGGCGAAACCGAGGTGGTCGAACTCCGTAACTTCGCGGGACGCATCGCCGACGAAGTGCGACGAAAACACCCCGAGGACGTGTACGCGGCGGGCAACCGCGACGTGATTCGCGCCGTCCGCGCCCAGCTCCACCACGATTTCTACCGCGTCGGCGACGAGAACCCCGTCAAGGAGGTGCTGGCGCGGCGCGGCGAGCGCTCGCTCGAAGTCGTGGACCTCCCCCCGAGCGAGAAGATCGGCGGGAGTCACACCACGCTCATCGGCAACCGGGACGGCATGCGCGTGATTCGGGAGGTCGCCTGCCACCCGCACGTCAAGAAGGTCATCCCCGGCCCCATCAACGCGGGCGGGGCGAGTTCCGACTCGGGTGTCCGCGCCAAGGCCACCCGCGCCGACGAGAACGGCAACGTCCGCCTCCTCCTCCGCGACGGGTCCAGCGTGCAGGAGAACCGCGTCGTCACGACCGCCATGGACCGCGACCTCGGCGAGCGAATTCGGGAGGATTTGAACGAAGCCCTCCAAGAGAGCGGCTTTCGGTGACGGGGAAGCAGTTCGATTTCGCGAAGCGGAATCCAGCCATTCCGGCGTGCGCTGGCGAGGGGACGAGGACGTGTCGTCCGAGTCGCCTCGCTGAAGCGCGCGAGGGATGAGCATCACAGCGAAGCGAGAAGCGCAATCGGTTGGGGAGGGAGTGGCTGATGCTGTGCGGTGGCGGGCGGTGGCGGTCTCATTGACGTCTGTACTCGCACTCGGAGAGAAGTTACAGCCGAGTACTCGGAGAGAAGTTACAGCCGAGTACTCGGAGAGAAGTTACAGCCGAGTACTCGGAGAGAAGTTACAGCCGAGTACTCGGAGAGAAGTTACAGCCGAGTACTCGGAGAGAAGTTACAGCCGAGTACTCGGAGAGAAGTTACAGCCGAGTACTCGGAGAGAGCTAACGACCAACGCATCCCGAGAGAACTGTAGACGAAACCGGAGCAGTCACACTGACTCGAAAATCCGAAGCGGCCGCATCCCTCGGACCTCACGTCGCGAAAATCAGTCGGCCAAACGCGATTCGTCGCCGGTGCCGTCCGTCAGGGCGCTCGCGACCGCACCCTTCAGGACGACTTCGTCGCCGAGCGTCGTGAGCTGCACGTCGGGTTGGTTGTTCAGGAGGTGGTTGCCGATGCGCTCCCGAATCGGGTCCACGACGAGTTCCTCGTTGTTGAGGGCGACGGCACCGCCGAGGTAGACCACCAACGGCGCGTAGGCTTGGACGACGTTCGCCACGCCGACCGTGTTCCAGTGGGCGACCTGTTCGATGACATGGTCGGCGAAGGGGTCGATGCCGGCGTTCTCGAACACGTCCTTCGCCGAGAAGTCGGGATCTTCGAGTTCGAGGGAGGTTTGCACCGTCTCGTCCTCCTCGGCCAACATCCGGGCGTACTCCGGGATGTTGTTGCCCGAACAGTAGGCTTCCCAGTGGCCGTCCTTGCCACAGCCACAAGTGCGCCTGCCGTGCGGGTCAACTATCATGTGTCCAACCTCGCCCGCGTTGCCGTCCCAACCGGTGAGGACGTTGCCATCGACGGAGACGCCGGCACCGATGCCGCTGGAAATCGTGATGTACACCATGTCGTCCGGGTTGCGGTCGCTGTAGAATCGCTGCCCGATAGCGCCCGCGTTGGTGTCGTTGTGGAGGGTGACGCGTTCGCTGTGAATGAGTTTCCCCACCGGTCCGGTCAGGGGGATTCGGCCGATGGTGTCCGGCAGGTTCGCCGGATTCTCGACCGCACCCTCCGCGAGGTCGAGCGGGCCGATGCTGCCGATGCCCGCCGCCCGAACCTCGCTGGGGTCGATGTTCGCGTTCGCACACGCACCACGAATGCATTCGAGTACTGCTTCAGTAACCGCGATGCCGGTCGGTCCCTGTGGCGTGCCACGTTCGTACGTGCTGACGACGTCGCCGCCTTCGTCGGCAACGGCCGCCCTGACGTGGGTCGCCCCCAGGTCTACACCCGCGTAGTAGGCCATTCAGATGAACAAACGTCGTCCGTCCCACTTAACTACAGGCATTTACTCGCCGACGAGTAGTGTCCGATAGCCCGAGAGGTTCGGCTGCCGAAGTTAACTGCATCGACGGCGTGAGTCGATGCATGTCGGACCACCTCCCTGACATCGACGACGAGACGGAGTCCGCGCTCCACGAACTCGAACTCGGCATCGAGGGACTGCGGAAGGCACACGGCTACCTCGTTCAGTTCCACCACGTCACCGGCCACGCGATGGAACACTTCAACGAGGCGGAGAGCCACCTGCGGGACGCGGGGCACGACGAACTCGCCGACCACATCCGGGACGAAATCCTCCCGTGTGGCGTCCTCGGCGGCGACCGATGGACCTACGAGTTGGTCGAATCGTTCGAGACGGGGTTCCTCCTCGACATCGAGGCGTTCGAAGGCGCGACGCGCGACGAACTCGCGGACGGGGAGCGGCACGTCCGCGAGCGAAGAATGCAACGACGATGGCAGGAACGCGCGGAGGAGTGAAAAATGTCGGAAGCCGAGCGAGGGGAGAACGAGCGGGCGTTCAGTCCTCGCGGACGAACGTCACGGGACACGGCGCGGAGAGCATCACTTCCTGTGCGGTACTGCCGAAAACGGCCTTGCCGGTCGGCGAGCGTTTGCGGCCGCCGACGAAGACGCTATCGGCGTTCACGTCCTCCGCGAGGTCGACGATGGTTTCGCCGTGATTCCCGATCGCACCCCGCACCGAGTAGCCGATGTTCTCGGAGTCGAGCGCGTCCGAGAGCGAACGAATCGTCGCGTGTCGCGCGGCCACCTCGTCCGAGTTGGGTGCCCCGGCTGGGTCGTAATCGAGTCGGTCTACGACGTCGTTGAACTCGTCGTCGGTGAAGACGTGTGCGAGGACGACAGTCGCGCCGGTCGGCCCGGCTACATCGATGACGGCGTCGGCGAGCCGTCCGGTTCGGTCCGCGTCTCCCGGTCCTACCGCGAGAAGAATCGTCTCTATTGCCATGGTAGCACGTCACTGTGCAGAATATTAAATATAGGGGGGCATTCACTCGAAACCGGGATAATCGAGATATCAAGTTAGTTGACGTTCGGGAACGAAGGGAGCGCATGATATCGCCGAATCTGAACGGACGAGTCGCCCTGATCACCGGCAGTTCGAAGGGCGTCGGCCGGGAACTGCTCCTCTCGCTCGCCGACTGCGGTGCGGACGTGGCCGTCCACTACCATTCGAGCGAGGACGAGGCGCGGGAGATAGCCGACGCCGCCCGAGAGATGGGTGGCGAAGCGATGACCGTGCAGGGTGACGTCACCGACCCGGACGAGGTGGACGGCCTGTTTTCGGCCATCGAGGACGAACTCGGTTCCGTGGAGGTGCTGGTGAACAACGTCGGCCCGTTCGCACCCAGCCACTGGGAGGACATCTCGTTCGAGCGCTGGAACGCCGTCCTCGAGGGCAACATCAACGGAACGTACCTCTGTTCGAAGCGGGCGCTCCCCGGGATGCGCGAGGCCGAGTTCGGCAGAATTGTCAACATCGGCTACGCCAGCGCGGAGAAGGGACTCATCAGTCCGAAGAACGCGCCGTACTTCATGGCGAAAGCGGGCGTCCTGATGTTCACGCGGATGCTCGCCGCCGACACGCAGGACGATGGCGTGACCGTCAACGCGATTTCGCCCTACGTGGTCGAAAATTCGGACGTGTTCCCGGACGACTTGCCCCGCGGTACACCGGCGAAATTCGAGGACGTGGCACAGGCACTGCGCTTCTTCGTGGACGAAGACAGCGACTACCTGAGCGGCGTGAACGTCCAGGTTGACGGCGGATGGTTGCCGGAGAAGGTCTGAGTCGGGTCAGTAGGCGAATCCGGCTACTCCCCGCCGTCCGCCTGTGCTTCCGCGCCCTCGATATCGCCGTTGCCCCCGACGTCGCCGTCTTCGATTTCCGCGCGCCGTCGAATCGCCCGCTCGATGAACTCGCGCGGGAGGGCTTCGATTTCCCCGGCTTGCACGTGCCAGAGGTTGGCGTACAGGCCGTCGAGCGCCAGCAAATCGTCGTGAGTGCCGCGCTCCACGATTTCGCCGTCGTCGAGGACGACGATTTCCTCGGCGTCCTTGACCGTCGAGAGGCGGTGGGCGATGGCGAACGTCGTCTTCTCGGCCACGAGCGAGGCGAGACTGCGCTGGATGAGGGCCTCGGTTTCGGTATCGACGTGGCTCGTCGCCTCGTCCAGCACGAGGATGGCGGGGTCCTTGAGAACCGTCCGCGCGATGGAGAGTCGCTGGCGCTGGCCGCCCGAGAGTTTGACGCCGCGTTCGCCGACCATGGTATCGTAGCCGTCGGGCAGGTTGACGATGAACTCGTGTGCCTCGGCGGCTTTCGCGGCCTCCTCGATTTCCTCGTCGCTCGCGTCGAACGTCCCGTACGCGATGTTCTCCTTCACGGACCCGTAGAAGAGGAACGGTTCCTGACTGACGTAGCCGACCGCTCGCCGTAGACTGCGGAGGTTTACGTCCCGGATGTCGGTGCCGTCGATGCGAATCGTTCCCTCCCCCACGTCGTACATGCGGAGGAGGAGTTTGAGGACGGTGGATTTGCCCGCGCCGGTGGGACCGACGAGCGCGAGCGTGTCGCCGCGTTCGGCGCGTAAATCGATGTCCGAGACGACGGTCTCCTCGCCGTAGCCGAAACTCACGTCGTCGTAGACCACTTCGCCCTCCGTTACTTCCAAGTCCGGCGCGTCGGCGCTCTCGCCCAGCGTCCCGCGTTCGTTCATCAGCGAGTACACTCGGTCGCTGGACGCTTCGGCGCGCTGGTAGATGTTGATTATCTGCCCGAACTGCGCCATGGGCCAGATGAACTGCTGACTCAGGATGACGAAGGTGACGAACACGCCGGGTTCAAGCGCGCCGGTGAACGGCCCCGGCGCACCGGAAAGCAGCCAAAAACCGCCGACCGCGAAGGTGACGGCGTAGCCGATGCCGGTCAGGAGACTCAGGCCGGGGAAGAAGGTGATTCGGGTCGTGATGGCGTCCCAGTTCGCGTCGTAGTAGTCCCCGGAGGCCTCCTCGATTCTGCCGGATTCGTACGATTCTGCGGTTTCGGACTTGATGACGCGGATGCCGCCGAGGTTGTTCTCCAGTCGGGAGTTGAGCGCGCCGACGCTCGCCCGCATCGCGGCGTACTTCGGTTGGATGGTTCGGACGAAGAGGTACGTGAACCCCGCAAGGACGGGGACCGGGAGCAGCGCCACGAGCGCGAGCGCCGGGTTGAGGGTGAACAGGATGCCGCCGATGCCGACGATGAGCACCGCGATTCGGAGCGCCGAACTCAGCCCGTCGTTCAGAAACGTCTCCAACTGGTTCACGTCGTTGTTCAGGATGGACATCAACTCGCCCGTCTGCTTGCCATCGAAGAAGTTCATATCGAGCAGTTGCATCTGGTCGTAGGTGTCCACGCGAAGCCGATGCTGGACGCCCTGTGCGAACGCGTTCCAGCCCCAGCCTTCCAGCCACGAGAATGCGGCACCGACGAGAAACGACGCGAGGACGACGCCGATGGAGAGCCATAGCTGTCCGGACTGCGTCGTCGGCAGCCACGCCGACGGGATTAGCGGGAGGGAGAACGTCTGCTCGTTCAGGAATATCGCGTCGATGGCGATGCCGAGGATGACCGGTGGCAGAAGACCCGAGAGGCGTCCGAGCACCGTCCCGACGAATCCCGCGACGAACTGCGGCCAGTACCCGCGGCCGTATTCGGCGAAGAGCCGCCACATCGTGCGTCGTTCCGCTTCCTCCGGTATCGCTGTGTTCGATGGCACTTACGTCAGGTAAGGACCGAACGAATATGTCCCGTTCGGTAGGGTACGTTATCGCCGTCGTATCCGCACTTCCCCGTTTCACTTTCACTCCGCTTGCATTCCCAACCGATAGGCATACCCCCGTTCAGTCGCTGTCTGAGTCTAGATGAGCAAGGACTACATCGAAGTGCGGGGGGCCGAGGAGCACAACCTCAAAGACCTCGACGTCAAGATTCCGCGCGAGGAGTTCAACGTCGTCACCGGCCTTTCGGGGTCGGGGAAGTCCTCGCTCGCCTTCGAGACGGTGTACGCCGAGGGACAGCGACGCTACATCGAGAGCCTGTCGGCCTATGCCCGGAACTTCCTCGGGCAGATGGACAAGCCGCAGGTCGAGAACGTCGAAGGCCTGTCGCCCGCCATCTCCATCGACCAGAAGAACGCGGCGAACAACCCGCGTTCGACGGTCGGAACCGTGACGGAACTGCACGACTACCTGCGACTGCTCTACGCCCGCGTCGGCACGCCGCACTGTCCGCAGTGCGGTCGGGAAGTCGGCGAGCAGAGCGCCCAGAACATGGTCCGTCGGGTGCTCGATTTGCCCGAGGGAACGAAGGCGAAGATAGCCGCGCCGGTCGTCCGCGACCAGAAGGGCGCGTTCGCCGACCTGTTCGACGACCTCGTCTCGGACGGCTACTCGCGCGTCGAAGTGGACGGCGAGGAGTTCGATTTGACGCTCGACCGTCCCGACCTCGACAAGAACTACGACCACACCATCGACGTCATCGTCGACCGCGTGAAGGTCAGCAAGGAAGCGCGTTCGCGCATCAACGACAGCGTCGAGACCGCGCTGGAGGAAGCCGAGGGCGTGATGAAACTCATCGTCCCCGACGCACCGGCGGACGTGAACCTCGGGTCCGAGTCGCGTTCGACGGGCGACTTGGCCGGGGACGGCGACGACCGACTCGTCGTGGAGTTTTCGGAGGAGCTCGCCTGCACGCACTGTGGCATCGACTTCCGCGAAATCGAGACGCGGAGCTTCTCGTTCAACAGTCCGCACGGCGCGTGTCCCGAGTGTGAAGGCATCGGCGAGACGAAGGAGATAGACGAGGACCTCGTCGTCGAGGACCCGTCGAAACAGCTCAAACACGTCTTCGAGCCGTGGAGCTACCAGCGGACGTACTACCGCCGACAGCTCGATTCCGTCGCCGAGCACTTCGACGTGAGCCTGACGACGCCGTTCGAGGATCTGGGCGAGGAAGTCAGGCAGGGGTTCCTCTACGGCACCGACGAGGACGTGCTGTTCAAGTGGAACACGAAGAACGGCATCCGTCGGAAGGAGGAACCGTTCGAGGGCGTCATCCCGAATCTCGAACGACGCTACGTCGAAACCGACAGCGACCGGGCGCGCGGCCACATCGAAGAGTACATGGCCGTGACGGAGTGTCCGGCCTGCGACGGCACGCGACTGCGGCCCGAAAGCCGCTCGGTGTACGTCGACGGCACCTCGATTTCGGCTGTCAACCGGATGTCCATCGGGGACGCGCTGGTTCACTTCGAGAACCTCGAAGCCAACCTGACCGACAGACAGAACCGCATCGCCGAGGAGATTCTGAAGGAGATTCGGGCGCGACTCGGCTTCATGGAGGAGGTCGGATTGCAGTATCTGACGCTCGACCGCGAAGCCTCGACGCTCTCGGGCGGGGAGAGCCAGCGGATTCGGCTGGCGACCCAGATCGGGTCGGGGCTGGTCGGCGTCCTCTACGTGTTGGACGAACCCTCGATCGGCCTTCACCAGCGCGACAACGACCGCTTGCTGAACACGCTTTGTGAACTCCGCGACCTGGGGAACACCCTCATCGTCGTCGAACACGACGAGGAGACGATGCGGCGGGCGGACAACGTCATCGACATCGGTCCCGGACCTGGCAGGCGCGGCGGCGAAATCGTCGTGCAGGGCGACGTGGATGAGGTGATGGCCCACGAGGAGAGCATCACGGGCGACTACCTCGCCGGACGAAAGGAGATTCCCGTCCCCGAGGAACGTCGGGAGAGCGACGCCCACCTCACGGTTCGCGGGGCGCGCCAGCACAACCTCAAGGACCTCGACGTGGACATTCCGATCGGGAAGTTCACCGCCGTCACGGGCGTTTCCGGGTCGGGGAAATCCACACTGATGCACGACATCCTCTACAAGGGACTGGCCCGCGAGATGAACGACAACACCTCGGTGGACCCCGGCGACCACGATTCCATCGACGGGATGGAGAACATCGAAAAGGTGCGACTCATCGACCAGTCGCCCATCGGCCGGACGCCGCGCTCGAACCCGGCGACGTACACGGGCGTGTTCGACTACATCCGCAAATCCTTCGCCGAGACGAAACTCGCCAAGCAGCGCGGCTACGAGAAGGGTCGCTTCTCGTTCAACGTGAAGGGCGGGCGCTGCGAGGAGTGTGGCGGGCAGGGAACCGTCAAAATCGAGATGAACTTCCTCTCGGACGTGTACGTCCCGTGCGAGGAGTGCGACGGCGCGCGCTACAACGACGAGACACTGGACGTGACCTACCGGGGTGCGACCATCGCGGAGGTGCTCGACATGTCCGTCGAGGAGGCACACGACTTCTTCGAGCACGACACGCGAATCCGTCGTCGCCTGAAACTGCTGAAGGACGTGGGGCTTGACTACATGAAACTCGGCCAACCGTCCACGACCCTTTCCGGCGGGGAGGCACAGCGCGTCAAACTCGCCGAGGAACTCGGCAAGAAGGACGCGGGCGAGACGCTCTACCTGTTGGACGAACCCACCACGGGACTGCACCACGAGGACGAGCGCAAACTCGTGGCCGTCCTCCAGCGACTGACGGACAAGGGCAACACAATCGCCGTCATCGAACACGAACTCGACCTCGTGAAGAACGCCGACCACGTCATCGACCTCGGCCCCGAGGGCGGCGAGAAGGGCGGCGAAATCGTCGCCACCGGCACGCCCGAGGAGATAGCGCGGGTCGAGGAATCCTACACCGGGCAGTATCTCCGTGACAAACTCCCGGGCATCGAACTCGACGGTCCGCGTTCGGACAGACCCGCACCTGCGCCGATGGATGACTGACAACTGATACGTCGGCGCGTCCGGACCGACGCGCAACTGTTTCGAACCGATATACCGATCTATTTATACGATAGAATGGCGGGCTTACCCCGAAGAATCGCCCGCTTATGCGTCGGTATCGTAAGTAGTTTGAAAACTACAGCCAGCTAAGCACTGGATAACAAAGTGTCGTCCGAGGTAACTTCGCACTCGTGTTACGTCCGGGTGGCGGTGGTATAGCGGAAACAACCGATTGCGACTCTCAGGTGTCATGAGTTCGACTGATGGAACCCCACAAGAACTGTCCGAAGATCTCATCTTCGACGTTCTGAAAAATAGGCGACGGCGGTACACGCTCCACTATCTCAAACAGCAGGGGCGACCGGTGGAACTCAGCGAACTGGCGGAACAGGTCGCGGCATGGGAAAACGACACCACGGTCGAAGGCCTGTCCGCGAACGAGCGCAAGTCGGTGTACACCTCGTTGTATCAGACGCATCTCCCGAAGCTTTCGGATGCGGGAATCGTGGAGTACAACCAGAGCAGAGGCATCGTCGAACTCGCCGATAACGCCGGGCAGTTGGAGGGGTACCTCCGTCCGCAGGACGAGTTTCCGTGGATCCGGTACTACCTCGGTCTCGCCATCGTGAGCGCGATTCTCGTCTTCGCCGACTTCCTCGGTATTCCGCCGTTTTCGGCGATTCCGGACAAGATCTGGGGCGTTCTCATCGTCGCCGCGTTCGCGCTCTCGGCATTGGTTCATTACCTCCGGCGTCGGCAACTCGGGATGGGAGAACGACCGCCGTCCGCACGATAGCGACCCGACCCGAGAAAGAAGCTATTTTGCCCCGCGGCGAACAACCCACGATAATGTACGATTTCGTGGTGGTCGGTGCCGGTCCCGCCGGGTCGCGGTTCGCGCGACGCGCCGCGGACGCGGGACACGACGTTCTCGTTCTCGAACGCGGGCAGGTCGGAACGCCGCTCGCGTGTTCCGGCCACGTCAGTACCGACATCTGGGAGTTTACCCCCGAGGGTGCCCGTGCGGACCTCCTCCAGAACGAAGTCTACGGTGCGCGCTTCCACGTCGATGGCCCGACATCCCCCGAACATCCGTTCTACAAGGACGAGGTCATTTCGAACGTCATCGACCGGGTCGGACTCGACCGGACGCTCGCGACCGCCGCCGAGGAGGCGGGGGCCGATTTGCGTGAGGGACACAGCGTGTCCGACGTGGACGAACACGGGAAGTACGTGGATATCACTGCCAACACGCCCGACGGAACGGAGACGTTTCGCGGGAAGATGGTCGTCGGCTGTGACGGCCCGGTCTCGCGCGTCCGGCGGGAACTCCACCTGCCCGAACCGAGCGAGAAACTGCAGGGCGTGCTCGGGTTCACGACCGACACGCACAACGGCAACTTCGTGGACGTTCATCTCACCGCGCCGCGATTTTTCGCGTGGCGGATTCCCCGCGGGAAGGCGGGCGTCGAGTACGGACTGGCCGCGCCGCCGGGCGAGAACGCTCGCGAGTTGTTCGATCGATTCACGGCCGAATACGGCGCCGAAACCGGGAATTTCTGTGCCGGGATGATTCCCATCGGCCCCGCACCGAGCGTCACCGCCCACCGCGGATTTCTCGTCGGCGACGCCGCCGCACAGACGAAGCCCTTCACCGGCGGCGGCATCCTCTACGGCATGACCGCGGCGGACCGCGCCGTCGAAACCATCGACCCCGACGACCCGGCGACGCTCGCCGACTACGAACGCGCGTGGCGACGGGAGTTGAAGAACGAAATCCGACTGGGTCACTGGGTGCGCAGGGCGTACTCGCTCCCGAAACCCGTCCAGAAAGCGGGTCTCATGGCGATGGAGGGGGAAATCGGCGTTCACATGGACAAACCGTCGTCCTTTTTCTCGACGGACCATCTCCGAAAACTCCTCACGCGCTCGTCGTAGGGGGGAGCTAGCCCGAGCTTACGTGACATCGTTCCGAGCCTATACTCGTTATCCCGCATAGTTTTCGAGTACCCTCACCCATCGCTTTCCGTCGGAACGGCGTACCTCCGACCACGACCCGCTTGTCGCCCGAATCGTGACTACGAGTCCTCGCCGGAGTAGTACAATATATTGATCCATTCTCCATATATTAATTTATTAGATTGCTAGAGAAAATATTTTAAATTAACCGTACGATTAGAATAGTGGAGTATGACATCACGACGCAACTTCCTCAAGACGGTCGGCGCGGCAGGTACAGCGGGCATCGGTGCGGTCGCCCTCAGCGGAACCGCGGCGGCCAAACCGACGGTCGATTGGGAACCGGCGGATTCGAGCAACTACACGGGAGCGGACCGCGGCGCTGCGGAGATCGATTGGGTCATCATCCACACCGTACAGGGTTCGGCCAGCAGCGCGGTCAACTGGTTCCAGAACCCCGACGCGGACGTCAGCGCCCACTACACCGTCTCCGAAGGGGGCTACAAGTACCAGAGCGTCAGCGACATCAACATCGCGTGGCACGCGGGCAACTGGAGCTACAACCAGTACTCCGTCGGCATCGAACACGGCGGCTACGTCAGCGAGAGCTACGAAGACGCCCAGTATCGTGCATCCGCCAAACTGGCTAGCTGGCTCTGTGAGCAGTACGGCGTCCCGAAACAACACCCGTCGAGCGTCCCGAGCGACGCAGCGAACCCGGCCAACGGGGGCATCATCAGCCACGAGCAGGTTCCCGAGAACAGTCACACCGACCCCGGCCCGAACTGGGACTGGGACTACTACATCGACCTCGTGAACTCGTACTGAGTCCGAGAGTTCCGGATTTATTTTTCGACCGCTTCCGCGAAGCCGTGAAAACCGCGACGGAGAATCGTTACTCGAGATCGTACAGCGCGCCGTACTTCTCGGTCACGTAGTCGAGGAAGTACTCGGCGGTGAACGACTCGCCCGTCGCGTGTTCGATGAGGTCGTCCGTGGTGTACAGACAGCCGTACTGGTGGATGTTCTCGGTCAGCCAGTCGTGGAAGTCGTCGAAGTCGCCGTCGCGAATCCGACCGTCGAGGTCGTCGATGTCCTCGTCGGCTTTCGCGTACAGTTGCGCGGCGAGGACGCTCCCCAGCGAGTAGGTCGGGAAATAGCCGAAGCTACCGTGACTCCAGTGGATGTCCTGTAGACAGCCGTCGGCGTCCGTGTCGGGGCGGATGCCGAGGTACTCCTCGTACTTGTCGTTCCACAGTTCCGGCACCTCGTCCACCTCGATTTCGCCGCGGATGAGCGCCTTCTCGATTTCGAAGCGCACCACGATGTGCATGTGGTAGGTCAGTTCGTCCGCCTCGACGCGGATGAGGTTGTCCTCGTAGACGCGGTTCGCGGCCTGATACATCTCGTCGACGGAGACGCCGTTCGCGTCCGCGAAGCGCTCTTGAACGAGCGGCAGGAAGTTCTCCCAGAAGACGCGCGACCGACCGACGTTGTTCTCCCAGACGCGGGACTGTGACTCGTGGACGGTCAGGTCGCGGGCTTGGCCGAGCGGCGTGCCGTACTGGTCGTCGGGCAGACCCTGCGTGTACGTCGCGTGGCCGAACTCGTGGACCGTGCTCATCAGCGCGCCGAGGGGGTCGCTCTCGTCGAAGCGCGTCGTCACGCGCGCGTCGAACTGCGTCCCGCTGGAAAAGGGGTGCGGGGCGGTGTCGAGGCGGCCGCGGTCCCAGTCGTAGCCGAGCGTGTCGAGAACGTCGCGCGAGAGTTCCTCCTGAATCTCGGCGTCGTAAGTTCCCTGGAACGGCGTGGCGAGTTCGACGTCGCTCTCGCGCACGTCCTCGATGAGCGGGACGAGTTCGTCGCGGAGTTCCGCCAGCGTCTCCTCGGCGGTGTCGATGCCGAGATAGGGTTCGTACTCCTCGAACAGGACCTCGTAGGGGTCCTTGTCCGGGTCGATGTGTTCGGCGTATTCGCGCTCCAACTCGACCAGTTTTTCGAGCGTCGGGGCGAAAATGGAGAAGTCGTCCTCCTCGCGCGCCTTCTTCCACTTCGGCAGCGCCTCGGACGTGGTGCGGGAGATCTCCTCGACCAACTCGCCGGGGACGCGGGTCGCTCGCTCGTACTCCCGTCGAACCTCGCGGACGACGGCGGCCTGCTCGTCGTCCAACTCCTCGCCTTCGAGTTCGTCCAACAACTCGCCCATCTCGTCGTCGGTGAGCAGTTCGTGCGAAATCGCCGACAGTGCCGACCGCTGCTGTGACCGAGCGGGGGTGCCACCCTCGGGCATCACGACTTCTTGGTCCCAGCCGAGAATCCCGGCGGCGTTCTGGACGTTCGAAATCCGTTTTACTTTCCCGAGAAACTCCTCGTAGGTACTGTTTTCTTCGGCGGCTTCGGTTGCCATCGTCGGGTGTTTGCTGTCACCGATTATCAATGAATGGGTTTCGGTACGAAATACGACGGAGGCTATTCGTTAGAGCGCCTCCGCAGTGTTTCGATAAATCCGGTAACAACGCGCCAGCACGTCGATGTCCACGCTCTCGTTTTTCGTGTGCGCTTCGCCGGGTTCGGACGCGCCGCAGACGACGCAGGTGACGCCCGCCTGCGCCAACCACCCGGCATCCGTCGCGTGGGGCTTCGTCACCTGTTCCGGGTCGCCGTCCTGTGCGTCTCGGGCGGCGGTCAGCACCGCGTCCGCGAAGTCCGGGTCGTCGCACTCCATCGGCGGCAGGTCCTGTTCGACGGTCCACTCCACGCCGTCGATTTCCTCCACGGCACTCAGGTCGGCGTGCTCGCCGGGGACGGTCCGCTCGTCGATGGTTACGTCGCAGGTGTCCGGGATGACGTTCCACGCGCTCCCGCCGTGGATTTCGGTGACGACGACGCTTCCAGAGAGGTCGTTGCCGAGAACCGAGACGGTCGGGACGTCACACTCGCGGACGATGTCTACGGCATCGCTGGCGCGGTAAATGGCGTTTTCACCGGCCTCCGGTTCGCTCGCGTGCGCGGCGGTTCCGTGCGCCGTGACGGTGCTCGCCCGCCGTCCGCGGTGGGCGACGACGACGTCCGTGACGCCCGCTTTCGAGTAGTTCGTGGACCCCTCGGCGACGATGGCGCAGTCGGGAGAAAAGCCGCCTTCGACGGCGTGACGTGCGCCGTCGCCGCCCAACTCCTCGGCGATGAAACTGGCGAAGGCGAGGTCACAGGACGGGTCGGCGTCGCGGAACGCGAGCATCGACGCCACCACTGAACCCTTCATGTCCGCCGCGCCGCGACCGTAGAGTCGTCCGTCGCGCTCCTCGACCACGCACTCCCCGCCGTCCACCTGCGATTCGTCCGGCGGAACGACGTCGTGGTGGCCGACCAGCGCGAGCGAGGTGTCGGCGTCGCCGTCGGCCGCCCTGTGAGCGACGACGTTCCCCACTTCGTCTCGCGTTACGTCCGCGTCAGTCTCCGACCGAAGCCACTCCTCGATGTAATCGCCCGCCGCCGTTTCGTCTTCGTGACTGGGAATCGAAACGAGGTCCCGAGTCAGTTCGACCAGTTCGTCCATACCCCACCATTCCACTCGGCGGTTTAGTACTCTATGCCCTCGGCAACCTCTCTGGCATGCGATCCGTAGTGGCAGCAGAAACCGCCGTTATGTCGTTCAAACACCATTATCATTTCGCTTCAGTTGACGTGTTCGACCAGTTCGTCCGTATTCCATTGAGTCGCGCCGTGATGGTTAGTATCCAACGTCTTCGGCAAGAACGTGGATGTCCTCCTGCAGCGTGTGAAGCCGTTCCGCGACGGACGCGTCCGCTTGGTGTTCTATCTCCGAAATTCTGTCCTCCGTCTCGCGGAACTGCGTTCGCTTCGTTTCCTCGTCGCTCGGGATGTTGGACAGGCCCTTTCGAATCGACCGAATCTCTCCGGCGACGGCAGGCGAGGCGTCGTCCGCGACGGAGTCCAAGTCCGCTCGAATCTCGTCGAGTTCTCGTGCCATGGTCGGGACGATGGCATCGGCGACCAAATCGATGCTGGCCGGAATAGGTCTCACCCGTCTATGGGTTCACAGTATCTCTCACAGCAGTCCAATATGTCCTCCAGAAGCACGTCGTCCGAATATCGAATCGCTCCGGTCCGCTCGTCGTAATCGATTATCGACATCGCTTCGAGTCTGGGGAGGTGGACGTGTCGAAGTCGCGTTTCGATGTGCTGTGAATCGCCATCGAGTACGTCACACAGTTCCCCGACGGTCGTGGAACCGTCCGTCGATTCGATGAGATAGCACACTAATCGGCGTCGTTGGGCGTCCGAAAGTACTTCGAACGCTCTATCGAGACGTGAGGGGTCCGGGGACTCGGATGACACCATCGACCAGTGGTTGGGAAATCAACCCTCTAATTCTGGTGCTTGAATCCGCAAGCTTCGGCTCAGATGGCACAATCGTCGACGAACTCGTACTCGTCGTATCGGTCGAGTTTGCGCTCGATGGCGTCTAGAAGCCACTCGTCGATGGTTTCGTCCGTGCAGTCGGCTTCGATTCGGTCGCGCGTTTCTTCGTCGACGGTGAGCACGAGGTGGGCGTGACGCATCGACTGCCGTACGTCACCGAGGAGCAAAAGCGTGACCCACGCGCTGAAACCCTTATCAGGCTACCGCACGAACCGACGCCCATGAACGTAGTGCCGGATACGAGCGCCGTCATCGATGGCCGTATCTCGCAGAAAGTCGATGATGGCGACTTTGCTGGGGCGACGGTTCTCATCCCCGAAGCCGTCGTCAGCGAACTGGAATCGCAGGCGAACAAGGGAGAGGAGAGCGGGTGGAACGGGCTGTCCGAACTGCAACGTCTCGCGGACCTCGCGGACGCCGGTGACATCGAACTCGATTACGTCGGGAAGCGACCCAAACCCGAAGAACAGGGATACGCCCACCGGGGGGAAATCGACGCGCTCATCCGGGAGTTAGCGGACGAGCACGACGCCACGTTCGTCACCAGCGACCTCGTACAGAGCGAAGTCGCGCAAGCGAAGGGCTTGGAAGTCGAGTACATCGCGCCGAAAACGCGGGACGTGGAACGGCTCAGCATCGAGGACTACTTCGACGAGCAAACGATGAGCCTCCACCTCCGGTCGAAGGTCCCGCCGATGGCGAAGCGGGGCGAAATCGGCGACATGCACTATCAGCGGATTCGCGACGAACCCTCCACGGACGAGCAACTGAAGGAGTACGCACAGGAGATAATCCAGAGCGCGAAACAGAGCCACGACGGGTTCATCGAAATCGACGAACCCGGCATGACCATCGTCCAGTTCCGCGATTACCGTATCGCCATCGCGGAACCGCCGTTCGCCGACGCGTGGGAAATCACGGCGGTTCGTCCCATCGTCAAGACGTCGATGGACGACTACGAACACGCAGACGAACTCCGGGGACGCCTGCTCGAACGACAGCGCGGCGTCCTGATTTCCGGGGCACCCGGCGCCGGGAAGTCCACCTTCGCACAGGCCGTCGCGGAGTTTCTCGCCGACAGCGACTTCGCCGTGAAGACGATGGAGAAACCCCGCGACTTGCAGGTCGGACCCAAAGTGACTCAGTACACCGAGTTGGCGGGCGAGATGGAGAAGACGGCCGACTCCCTGCTGATGGTCCGGCCGGACTACACCATCTACGACGAGGTGCGGAAGACGAACGACTTCGAGGTGTTCGCGGACATGCGCCTCGCGGGCGTCGGCATGGTCGGCGTCGTCCACGCCACCCGCCCCATCGACGCGCTCCAGCGACTCATCGGCCGGGTCGAACTCGGCATGATTCCGCAGATCGTGGACACCGTCGTCTACATCGAGGCCGGACAAATCGAGAAGGTCTACGACGTGCGGACCGAGGTCAAAGTGCCGGCGGGCATGACCGAGGAGGACCTCGCCCGCCCCGTCATCCTCGTGGAGGAGTTCGAGACCGGCACGCCGGAGTACGAAATCTACACCTTCAACCGGCAGGTCGTCACGGTCCCTTTGGAGGACGGTGAGGAGAGCGAAACCGGCGTGTCGCGCCTCGCCAGACAGGAGATCGAGCGCGAAATCCAGTCGGTGTCCCGCGGCCACGTCGACGTGGACCTACAGGGCCAGAACAAGGCCGTCGTCTACGTGGACGAAAACGACATCTCCTACGTCATCGGCAAGGGCGGCGGTCGGATCGACGACATCGAGAACCGCCTCGGCATCGACATCGACGTGCGAACGCACGACGAGAAACCCTCCTCGGTCGGGAGTACGAAGGGGATGGAGACGCCGCGCGGCGACGTGGTGACGCCCGAAATCACGGGACGGCACGTCATCATCCCGCTGGACGGCCACGCCGGGGAGACAGTCGAAGTGCAGGCCGACGGCGAGTACCTGTTCACCGCGACGGTCGGCCGCGGCGGCGACATTCAGGTCTCCCGCGGCAGCGCCATCGCCGAGGAGTTGGAGTACGCCATCGATAGAGAGCGTCAGATTACGGTCGTGACGGCGTAACACGCGCGTCGTTCTTCGCCGTTCGCGGTGATTCGAAATGGATCGCTCCGTTCGGACTATCATCAGTTTTTCGGCGACCGTGCGTGTCCTCTCAGTCGCTCGACCGATGCACTCCTTTCGGAAGTGGTGGAACGCGGTGGTCACGATAGCGATCTTTCCCGGCATCGTCAGCCACGAAATCGCCCATCTGCTCGCTTGCTACGTCTTCGGCGTCGAGGTCCATCACGGCCCCTCGTTCTCCGTCTTCATCGACAGCGTCTCACTCGACCACGAACCCGTGAACTCGTTCCTCGCCGATTTCGGAATCGCGGTCGCACCGTTCGTGGTGAATACGGCGCTCGTCGTCGTCGCTCTCGCCGGGATGAAGTGGGTTTCCGGAACACCGAACGCCGTGGTTTTTCTTTGGCTCGCGGTGTGTTTTGCGCTGACCGCCGCGCCGAGCGAGTCGGATACGCGGTCGCTGGTGACGATGGTCCGAACGTTACCGTCCGGCGTTCGTCCGGTCGGCTATCTCGTCGCGGGGATGATTCGTGCGCTCACGATTCGATCGGAGATAGCTGGCGTGTGGAGCACGCTTTGGTTCGTCGTTCTGTACTCCGCGGTGTGAGCGTTGGAATCCGTCAGTTCACCGATAGTCACCCAACGCGGCGACAACGTCCGACGTGGCGACTCGCCACGTCTCGATGAGCGCGTCCTCGAACGGTTCGTCCTCCCAGTCGTCGATTTTCTCGTTCTCCTCCAACCATTCGACCGTCCGAGTGATTCCCGTCTCGAAATCGATCGTGTACTCGAAATCGAGGTCGCGTTTCGCCTTGCCGTTGTCGAACGTCGTCGCGTACTGGAAGTGGTCGCGGAGCATCGCGGTTCGCTCCGGCGCGACGGCGGTCAGCACGTCGGTCGGGACGTGGACGAGTTTCGGGTCGGGCGCACCGATGGCGCTGGCGACGCGGCGGTGGTACTGGTTCCACGTGATGAACTCCTCGCTCGTGACGTGGTAGGCCTCGCCGTACGCGTCCTCGTTACCGATGGCGTTGACGAACGCGTGGGCCACGTCGTCGCGGTGGCACGCACCCCAAATCGAGGTGCCGTCGCCGTGGACGACGACGGGTTTTCCGGCGCGGAGACGGTCGAGGTAGTACGTTCCCTTCCCGAAGGTGTGGTTGATGGCGCCGCCCTCGCCGTAGGTGCTCCACGGGCGGATGACCGTCGTCTCGAACTCGCCGCGTTCGTGGGCGTCCATGAACACGTCCTCTGCGTCCGCCTTGTTCCGGCCGTAGTCGCTCACGTTCGGGTGTCGTGCGGCGTCCTCGGTAATGGGATTTCGTTCCGGCGGGCGATGGTAGACGTCGACCGTGCTACAGAAGACGTACTGGTCGACGTGAGGAGCGACGGCGTCGACCGTCTCACGCGCCGTTTCTGGCGAGAAGCAGACCATGTCCACTAACGCGTCGGGGTCGGCGTCCGCGACGGCCGTTTCGAGAGCGTCGGTGTCGTGCCTGTCGCCCCGCGCATGTGTAACGCCGTCCAGCAGCGCTGCGTCATGGTTGCCGCGCGTGAACATCGTCACGGATTCGCCCGCATCGGCGAGTTGGTCGACGATACCGGTGCTGATGAGGCCGGTGCCGCCGATGACGAACACGTTCATATCCGGATGTCCACTCGGGAATACAAAGCGGTGTGGATAGCGGACACCGCGGTTTTTGTGGGAGACAAAGGAAGGGGAAGGAGAAAGGGAGAGTCGGCGAGAGAAACGGCGCGGCTATTCCGCGCACTGGGCGTCCGCACGGTGGTCCGAGTCCGGTTCCGTCGGGACGTCGATTTCGTAGAGGTTCTGGCGGGCGTCGGCGAAGTAGATGTCCTCGTCGACGACGCCGATGTCTTCGAGTCGTTCGAGCGCGTAGCGAACCGTCCGTGCGGACAACATGGATTCGTCCACGATCTGTTTCTGGGTGAGGGATCCCTTGTATTCGAGAACCTTGAAAACGAGTTTGGCACTTGGTGGAAGGTCGTCGATTTGTTCCCGTTCAGTCTGGCTCATCATCGTTACGAATCGAAACACGCCATCGCCATAAAACTATTGAGATGGAGTGGCATGGAAAGGCTTCACAGTGGCCACTACGGGAAGACGAATTCGAAGGACGAAGCCGGTCTCGGAGCGTTTTCGACGGCACCCTGTGCCGACGTTGGTACACTGTCACACGCACACCCTAAAAGTCACCCACCGTCTGTATTCGGGTCCGACGTTCGGACGGTTCTCGACCGGGCGGAAACGGGGGTATGTACAAGCGAACGTCTTTTGAGGCAGGGTACCCGATTGCCACGCATGGCGACTGAAAAGGCATCAGAGCGACGGGCGGCCCATCTCCGGAGTATTACCGTCACGTCGCTCGCTTCGATATCTGGCATCGTCGCCGGGTTCGCGTCCGCCCTGATAGTGGGGACGTCGAACGCGGCGGCGACGGACCAGATGGGATTGACCATCATGCTCGCGTTCGTGATCGTTCAACTCCCGCTGCTGTATCTCATGGGATACGAGTTGGACGGAATCAAAGACACTCTCTTCGTCGCGTTCATGACGTTCTCGCTCTGGTTCATCACGTGGGGCATTCTCCTCATCAACCACGTGGAGCTCTAAGCATGGCGGACGACAGTATCGCGGTCGTGGACTTGGAGCGTTGCTCACCCGACCGCTGCAACTACGAGTGTAAGAACTTCTGTCCCCCGAACCGGACGGGAAAGGAGTGCATCACGCTCCGCGGCGAGGACACGGCCGAAGGGCAACCCGATCAGGTACACATCAGCGAGGAGATTTGCCTCGGCGAAACCTGCGGTATCTGCGTCGAGAAGTGCCCGTTCGACGCCATCGAGATCATCAACCTGCCGAGCGAGCTACAGGAGGACCCCGTCCACCGCTACGGCGAAAACGCCTTCTCGCTGTACGGACTGCCGATACCCCAAGAGGGACAGGTCACAGGGATTCTCGGCCCGAACGGGAGCGGGAAAACAACGGCGGTGAAGATTCTCGCAGGCGAACTCGCGCCCAACCTCGGCCAGTTCGAGGACCCGCCGGGATGGGACACCATCCTCGACCGCTACCGCGGAACCGAACTGCAGGACTACCTCGGTGAAGTCCGGGACGGCGACGTCACCGTCGCACGAAAACCGCAGTACGTCGATAAGATCCCCGACCGATTCGACGGCAGCACCGCCGAGTTGCTCTCCCGAACCGACGAGCGCGGCGTGCTGGACGACCTGCTGGAACGACTCGAAATCGAGCACGTGATGGACCAGGACATCGACAGCCTCTCCGGCGGCGAACTCCAGCGCGTGGCGCTGACGGCGGCGCTGGCCCGCGACGCCGACTTCTACTTCCTCGACGAAATCACGCCGTACCTCGACATCAGCCAGCGCGTCACGGTCGCCCGCCTGCTTCAGGAGATGGCGAACGAGCAGGGCCGCTCCATGCTCGTGGTCGAACACGACCTCGCCATCCTCGATTTGGTGGCCGACAACCTGCACGTCGCGTACGGCGAACCCGGCGCGTACGGTGTCATCACGACGCCGAAATCGGTGCGTAACGGCATCAACGAGTACCTGAAGGGCTACCTCAACAACGAGAACATGCGGATCCGTCCGAACGCAATCGAGTTCGACGAACACGCCCCGCGCGAGTCGATAACGTCCGACCCGCTCGTGGAGTACCCCGACCTCCACAAATCGTACGGCGAGGGCGAGTTCTCGCTCGACGTGGAAGGCGGCACGATTTACGAGAACGAGGTGCTGGGCATCGTCGGTCCGAACGGAATCGGGAAATCGACGTTCGCACAACTCCTCGCCGGACGACTCGAACCGGACGAGGGCGACGCGGACTTCGCGCTCGACATCTCGTACAAACCGCAGTACATCGAAATCGACCAGCCGATGCGCGTGGATGTGTTCCTCTCGTCGCTGACCGACGACATGGGAACCTCCTACTGGGACACGGAAATCTCACAACCGCTCCAACTCGAACGCATCATGGAGCAGAACTTGATGGACCTCTCCGGTGGGGAGCGCCAGCGCGTCGCCATCGCGGCCTGCCTGTCGAAACCCGCCGACCTCTACCTGCTGGACGAACCCTCTGCGTACCTCGACGTGGAACAGCGCGTCCGTGCGACGCGCGCCATCCGCCGCTACGCCGAGATTCAGGACGCCACCGTGTTGGTCATCGACCACGACACGTACATAATCGACCTGCTCTCGGACCGCCTGATGGTGTTCGACGGCGAACCCGCACAGCACGGTCACGCCGGACGCCCGAAGGGGATGCGCGACGGGATGAACGACTTCCTCGCCAACCTCGACATCACGTTCCGCCGCGACGAGAACGTGGGTCGCCCGCGCATCAACAAGCCCGGCAGCCAACTCGACCGGCAGCAGAAGAGCGACGGCGAGTACTACTACAGCTAACTCCTCTGTCTCCGTTTTCGACGATTCGACGCGCCGCGAAGGTTTAGCCCGACGGTCGCGTACTCCTATCGTTATGCGTTACCAACTGCTCGGCAGCAGCGGCCTCAGGGTCAGCGAGATGGCGCTGGGGACGATGACGTTCGGCGACGACTGGGGGTGGGGTGCGGGGAAGGACGCCTGCGAGGAGATGTTCGACCAGTACGTCGGGGCAGGGGGGAATTTCATCGACACGGCCAACAACTACACGAACGGCACCAGCGAGCGAATCGTCGGGGAACTCGTCGGCGACGACCGGGACGAGTTCGTTATCGCCACGAAGTACACGCTGAACACGCGTCCGAACGACCCGAACGCGGGGGGCAACCACCGCAAGAACATGTTTCAGTCCGTCGAGGAAAGTCTCGACCGACTCGACACGGATTACATCGACTTGCTCTGGGTCCACGCGTGGGACGGCATGACCCCAATCGAGGAGGTGATGCGCGGACTGGACGACCTCGTTTCGAGCGGGAAAGTCCACTACGTCGGCTTCTCCGACACGCCGGCGTGGGTCGTTGCACGGACGCAAACGATTGCAGACGAGCGCGATTGGACGCCGATTTCGGCGCTACAACTGAAGTACAACCTTCTCGAACGCACCCCGGAGCGGGAACTGCTCCCGATGGCGCGCGAACTCGACTTCGGCGTGACGGTGTGGGGACCGCTCGAAAGCGGGATTCTTACCGGGAAGTACAATCGGTCCGGGGACGACGAGGGGCGGGTAACGAAACTTGAACAGGACGTGAGCGACCACGAGAAGAAGGTCGCACAGGTGGTCGTGGACGTGGCCGAGGAGGTCGATGCCACGCCGGCACAGGTCGCCCTCGCGTGGATTCGCCAGCAACCGGGGCAGTTGCTCCCCATTCTCGGCGCCACGACGCCGAACCAACTGGACGACAACCTCGCCAGCCTCGACGTGGAACTGGGCATCGGGGAACTCGAACGGTTGGACGAGGTGAGCGAAATCGACCTCGGGTTCCCGCACGAGTTCCTCTCCCAGGAGTTCGTTCGGCAACTCATCTTCGGGGAAACCGCCGAGGACATCGACGCCTGACCACGGAACCGAATCTCTTTTTCCCCCGTCCGCGTAGATTCGAATAGTGATTTCCACGCTCTCCTCGTGGCTTTCGGCTTCCGACAACCGGGCGAAACTCTTCGCTGCCCTCGCGGTCGTGCTGTTCGCCACCGCCGGAGTCGGGGCGCTGACGGGACAGGACAGCCCCTACCTGTCCGTGGACGAGCAGCGTCCCGCGACGAACACCCTGGTCGCGTTGCAAGGCTATCAGCACGAGGGACGCGCCATCGAGGTGAACCCCGCCGGGAAGATCGTCTGGGAGTACACCGAGGCGGACGACGTGTTCGACGTGGAAGCGCTCGGGAAGAACCGGGTCCAAATCGCGGTGGCCGACGAATTCCCCGATGAGGAGTGTCCGTCCGAGTATCGGGACGACGGCTACGATAACTGCGTTCGGAACTCGCTCCGGGTCGTGGCACAGGACACGAACGAGACCCTGTGGGAGTACTCGTGGTTCGACGCCAAACTGCACGCCCACGAACTCCACGACGCCGACCACTACGTCGTGAACGGGAAGGACCGCTGGGTGATGGTGGACATGGGCAACGACCGCGTGTTCGCCGTGAACCGCGACAAGGAAATCCTCTGGCAGTGGAACGCGACCGACCGCTACGATTTCCCGGAGGACATGGACGAGGAGGGCGACTGGACGCACGTCAACGACGTGGACCGGATTCGGCCGGGCGTCTTCCGAATCAGCCTCAGAAACTTCGATACGGTCGCGGATTTGCATGTCGAGAACGGGTCCGCTCGCCTCGAACCCGTCGTCGGACCGAACTCATACTCGGAGTCGGGGGAGATCCTCTACGAACAGCACAACCCCGACACGCTCGGCGACACGCTCCTCGTGGCCGACAGCGAACACGACCGCATCGTCGAGATCCGAAACGGAACCCTCGTCTGGGAGTACGGCGGGAGCGGCGTCTTCGACTGGCCCCGCGACGCGGACCGCCTCCCGAACGGTCACACGCTCCTCGCCGATTCGTACAACGACCGGGTGGTCGAACTGAACGAGAACGGCAAAATCGTCTGGTCGGTCGAAACCGGGTCGCTCCCCTACGAAGCGGACCGCCTGCCGGGCGAGGGGAGCGACGGGCCAACCGCACGCGAGGCCGGGATTCCGAACAAGACCCACGAAACGTCCCCCGTCAACGAACGGGTCGCGTGGGGAGTTTCGATGGCGAAGTACGTCGTTCCAAACAGCCTCGCACAGGAGTTGGTCGTCATTCTCCTCGGTTTGGTGGCGCTCGTCGGCACCGTCGTCGAACGGTGGCGTTAGCGCTTTTTCACGGTCATCTCGATGGGGTTCGTCGGTTCGAGCGTCGTCCCCATCCGCAAATCGAGGTCGGCGGGCGGGGAACCGAACTCGACCCGTTGTGCGAGCGTCGCCAGCACGAGCCGAATTTCGGCGTTCGCAAAGCGCATCCCGATACAGTGGCGCGGACCGCCGCCGAACGGGAAGTAGGCGTACTCCGGCAGGTCGGCTTCCATCCCGGGCGCCCAGCGTTCGGGTCTGAACGCCTCGGGGTCGTCGAACCAGCGCTCGTCGTTCTGAATCACGAACTGCGGGAGCGTCAACGAAGTTCCCTCGGGAACCCGATACCCGTCGAAAACGACGTCCCGTTTCGTCTCGCGGAAGACGACGTAGGCGGGCGGGTAGCGTCGCAAGGCCTCGGTGACGATTTTGTCGGTGTAGTCGAGCGCATCGAGGTCAGTCATCGTCGGCGCGTCGCCGTCGAGGACGGTGTCGAGTTCGTCGTTCAGCTTTCGACGCACCCGCGAATGGGTCGAGAGGAGATACAGGCAGTAGGTGAGCGCGAGTGCCGTCGTCTCGTGACCTGCGAAGAGGAACGTCGCCATCTCGTCGCGGAGGGCCTCCTCCGACATCTTCTCGCCGTCCTCGTCCGTCGCGTGGAGGAGAATCGAGAGGAAGTCGTCGCCCGGCGGTTCGTCCCGGCGCTCCTCGATGAGGCGTTCGACCGACTCGTCGAACCGCTCGATGGCGCGTTTGAACCGACGATTGGTCGCGGTGGGAACCCAATCCGGGAGGAACGCGTCCACGGACCCCGCATCGCTCTTCTCGTTGATGGCTCGCGTGATGTTTCGGGTCGCGTCACGAATCGGGGACTGCTTTTCCCGAACGTCGAAATCGAACAACGCCGCAGAGAGGATTCGAAGCGTCAACCGTCGCATCTCCTCCTGCAACAATATCGTCTCCCCGGTGGTCCACGAATCGGCGGCGTCCGCCGCGAACTCGGCCATCGGGTCGGCGTAGGTGGCGATGCGCTCGCGGTAGAAGGCGGGTTGCATCCTCGTGCGCTGACGTCGCCAGAACTCCCCTTCGCTCGCGAAGAGGCCGTTCCCGATGAACTTCTCGCCCGCCTCCCGGATGAATCCGCTCTTTCCGAACTTCGACTCCTCCGTGACGAGCACCCGTTTCACGTGGTCGGGATGGAGGAGCGTGCAGAACGGTTCGCCAGCGACGGAGTACGATACGACATCGCCGTACTCGCGGAGGCCGTCGTAGAACGAAAACGGGTCGCGGAGGAAGCCGAGCGTGTTCCCGACGGCGGGATACGATTTCGGACCCGGCGGGAGCGGGTGGTCGTCCGGGCGCTCCGTCGACGGTGTTTCGGGGGTCGTCATGGCTAAACGTCGGGTCGGAGGACCGAAGCCGATTCCGTCGAATCCACTAGAGAATTAATAAGCGAAGACGTATGTCCCGGTATGAAATACGTTCGGCTGACGCTTCGCCACCCGCGGGAGATGCGAAACCCGATGCGGTCGTTCATCATGGAACACGAGGCGATGGAGCGGGCGGAACTGCTGAACTGGAACCTCTCGCACCCGGAGCGCGATTACGTCCTCTTTCGAATCGTCGGGGAGATGACACCGTACGCCGACGCGGTTGAGGCGGCCCCGTTGATCCTCGATTACGAGTTGACGCCGCTCGATGACGGTTCGTTTTACGCCTCCATCGAACACGAAAAGCGCGACGTTGACACCGACTTTCGCACCGCGTTCGCGGGGACGAGCATCCTCGTGATTCCGCCCATCACGTACACGAGCGACGGCGCGATGCTGATGGAACTCGTCGGAAAGGCGGGCGACATGCAGGCCGTGATGGACGAAATGGACGCCGACATCGACATCGCCGTCGAACAGGTCGGGGAGTACGACTCGCCGCGGGCGCGGTTGTGGTCGACGCTGACCGAGCGACAGCAGTCGGCGCTCGAAACGGCCGTGGATATCGGTTACTACGCCGTGCCACGCGAAGCGGGCGTCGAAGCGGTGGCAGAAGAGATGGACTGTGCGCCGAGCACGGCATCGACGCATCTCCGAAACGCGGAATCGAGGGTCGTCCGCGAACTGGTTCAGAGCACCTGTCGCTGACAGGTGCCACAGAGGTTCTCCTCCTTCACGTCCACCTCGCGGACGGTGGGCGAGAAGTTCATCACACAGCGGTTGTTGTCGCAGTGTTCGAGGCCGAGCGTGTGCCCGATTTCGTGGACGACTTCCTTTCGAACGCGGTCCGAGAAGACGTCCTCGCGCGGTTTCGTCGAGATGCCGCCGTCGGAGGAGAGGCCGTCGGTCGCGGGTTGGAGACGATAGGTCGAGATGACGCTCCCGCTTCCGTCGAGATAGGCGAGGCCGAAGACGTAGTTTCGGCGGCGATAGAAGAGGTCTTGGGGCGTGATGGCGATGTTCTTCTCCCCCGTCCCGACGCGACTCGCCAAGTCGATGAAATCCTCGGCGCGAAACTGATCGCGGTTGGGGTCGTGAGACCCGGAGGGGATTTCCTGTCGCTCGTGGACCATCACGTCGCAGTCGTAAATCGACCGAAGGGCCGCTGAAGCCTCCCGTTTGACCCGTCCCGTAACGTCCCCCACGGGGACGATGTCAATCAACATGGCAACCCCTATGACCGGACGACCCATAAACATCCCGCCGTGGACCCCAAAATTCGCGACGAAATCGTCCGCAGTCTTGCCGATTTCCGGCGCGCCGTCGAAATCGGGATCGGCAACCGGCCGGACGTCGCCGAGGGACTCGCCGCGTCCGGCGTTGCCGTCACCGCGACGGACATCGAACCGCGACCGGTTCCCGACGGCGTCGAGTTTCGTCTGGACGACGTGAGCGACCCGAAGATGGGAGTGTACGAGTCCGCCGACGTGATTTACGCACAGAACCTCCCGCCGGAACTCCACCGCCCCGCGCTCTCCGTGGCCGAAGAGTGCGACGCCGTCTTCGTCTTCACGACCCTCGGCGGCGATCAACCGACGGTTCCGGTTCGGCGCGAGACGGTTCCGGGCGAGACGCTGTTTTGGGCGCGAGAATAGGAATGACGGGGACGGTTATTCGTCCGGCTTTTCGGCGATGATGGTCTCCGCGGCGTGCTGGTGCGGTTCCCAGCCGGAGTCGTCGTCGAAGACCAGTTCGTTCTCCCGCAGGAGGTTCCAATCGCCGTAGTAGCCGCGGAGTTCGCCGGGGGCATAGAAGTGTTCGTTGTCCCCCCAGTCGGGTGCGGTCGGAATCTCGGGGTGGTCGACGAACGCGAACAGGACGTGAACTCCGCCGTCCATGGTCGCGGTCTTGAACCGCGCGAACTGTTTCTCGCGGTTTTCCGGACGGAGGTACTGGAGCGCACCGCAGGAGTACACGACGTCCATCGACGGGAAATCGAGATCGTTGACGTCCGCACATCGCGTCTGGATGTGGACGCCGCGTTCCTCGGCGAGTCGTTCCGCCTTCTCCAAGCCGTTGGGAACCGGGTCCACCGCGAGGACGCCGTAGCCGTGTTCGGCGAGGTACACCGCGTCCCGACCCTCGCCGCTGCCGATGTCGATCGCGGCGGGTGCGGTGCGTTCGGGCGCGAACTCCAGTACCGTCTCGGCCAAGCCGTTCGGCTCCGTCCCCCAATAATAGTCGTCGTGGCCGTAGCGTTTCTGGAGTTCGTCGTGGTCCATGGGATGACGTTCAGAAGGGAGCGCCAAAGGCGGTTCGCCATATCCCTGACACGCTCGACGATTCGGCAAACCCTTATCGCCGCGGACGAACGCGATGGTATGAACGTGGACGCGGTCGTACTGGACATCGACGGGGTACTGGTGGACGTGGCGGACTCCTACCGGCGGGCGATAATCGAGTCCGTCGAACGGGTTCACGGCGACACCATCCCCAAGGACGCCATCCAGTCGTTCAAGGACGCATCGGGGTTCAACAACGACTGGGAACTCACCTACGCGGCGGCGCTGTACGTCCTCGCGTCCCGCGAAGGGCTGGACGAAACCGTCGAGGAGTTCACAGACGGCATCGCGGCGAACGGCGGCGGCCTCGACGCCGCCGAGGAAGTCGTCGCGGCGGAACTGCCCGACGACGCCCACGACAGGGTTCGGGCGGCGTGGGACCCCGAAACGCTCCGCGACGTGTTCCAACAACTCTACCTCGGCTCCGACCTGTACGCCGAACTCGAAGGCGAGGCGGCGACGCTCGGCACGCGGGGATACATCAACGACGAACCCGTCCTCCTCGGGTCCGAGACGGTCGAAACGCTCACCGCGAACTATCCGGTCGGTATCGTCACCGGCAGGCCGAGCGCCGAGGCCGACATCGCTCTCGAACGCGTCGGGTTGGAGGTTTCCGCCGACCGTCGGTTCACGATGGACGATTGGGAGCAGGGCAAACCACATCCTCACGCCCTGATGACGCTGGGAGAGCGCTTCGACGCCGAGCGCGTCGTCTTCGTCGGCGACACCTTGGACGACGTTCGCACCGCGGTGAACGCCGACGGGACGGACCCTGACCGCGAGTATTTCGGCGTCGGCGTTCTGACCGGTGGCTTAACGGGCGAATCGGGCCGACGGAAGTACGAAGGGGCGGGTGCGGCGGCGGTCATCGACTCCATCGACGATCTTCCGGCGCTTCTCGGAGAAAACTGATATCTTTCAGTCACGATTCTCTCGTATGGTATCCATCGACCGTCTCGTTCGTATCCTCGTCCTCGCCCTGCTGTCGGCGTTCGTCTTTAGCGCACTCTTCAGTCCGCCCGACCCGTTCACGCAAGTCGTGTTCGCGCCCGTGCTGTTCGTCGCCTCCCTCCCGGTCGCCAGTCTGGCGTCCGACGACCGGTGGACGCTTCGCAACCACAGCCTGTTCTTCCTCGTCGCGTGGGTCATCGGGTTCGCCGGACAACCGCTCATCCGCAGTCTGACCCTCGACGGCACGGCGTGGTTCGTGGCCACCGTCGCGTGGGTTGCCCTCGCCATCCTGTTCGCTGGATGGTTCACCTATCTCGGCCCGGCGGCGAGCGTTTTCCCTGAAGGGACCGCCTAAGGAAGCAACAGGCGGAACATAACAAAGCCAATCACGACCTTCCTGTGATTCGATACAGCCACGCTGTCGAGTGTGGCCTTCGGAGAATCGTGTCTATGACGGCTTACACACTGCTACGCACCCAGCATCGCACTCGGAGGCGACCCGTTCGATGAAGCTTCGTCCGATACTCGTCACCCTCCTCGTCCTCTCCCTATTCGGAACCGCCGTCGCGCTTCCACCGCCTGGACTGCCCGGCGACGACCTGCCGGACGCGCCGACGAACCATCACGGCACCTACGCCGTCGAGCAGGGTGCGTCCTGTACGGAAGTCAGTCCGATTCAGGGCAACACGAGCGTCGTGGATTTCTACGACTATCGCACCCCGTACACCAATTCGAGCAGTTGGGCGTACGGCTACTTCGGGCCGAAATCGTTCACCCGCGATAACGGGAGCACGATGTTCCTGTATCAGGCCCCCAGCGGCGTGACCAGCCTCGTGATGATTCACGACCGGATGAACAAGACCCGAACCGGCGACAACAACCCGATGAGTACGGTGACGTTCGGGTTCGACGGCCTGCCGAGTTCCGGTCGGTGGGTGCTGATGGACGACACGTACCCGCACCGGGACGACCAGTGGTCGAGAACGCGCCTCGACTGGATATGGGCCGGGTCCCGCACGGACGGCGGCGTCTTCCGCGGTCTGTCCGGAGATTCCGAGATAACCGTCACCCCGTCGTGGAACGAGGATGCGACGCTCTACAACCCGCAACTCAAGCACGAACCGGTCACGTCGTGGGCGTTCCTCTCGGGAAGCGGTGCTAGTCCGAGCACGGCGGAACTCGACATGGACTCGGCCGTGACCATTCACCCGGGAACGTGTGGGGCCTCGCTACAGGTGACGCTCCGCGCCGCGGGCACGGCCAGCGCCGGAACCCCGATCACGCTCGACGCGAGCAGAACGACTGACTCGGAGGGGGCGCCGAAGAAGTACCAGTGGGATTACGACGACGACGGAACGATAGACGAAACAACGACGCATCCGACGACGACCCACACCTACACGAAGCCCGGCGAACACGTCGCACGGGTGACGGTCACGGACAGCAACGGTCACACCGCCAGCGCGACGACGCCCGTGACGGTGAAGCGAACCGAAGCGGACATCCACGTGACGAGCGCGTCGCTCGACCGATCACAGGTTTCGAAGGGGGAGAAGGTGAAAGTCACCGCGACGTTCAAAAACACGGGCGACGGCGACGGGACGATTCCGGCCGTCCTCGCGGTCGGCGATTCGGTCGGTGACAGAAAACGCGTTCACGTCGCCGCCGGGGGGACGAAAACGGTCACGTACACCTACGAAGCGACCGCCTCCGGGAAACAGGAAGTGGCCGTGAACGGCGTTTCGGCGGGGACGCTCGCGGTCCAGCGATCGACCACGAATCAGGAGACGACGCACACGAAACCCGGCGGGGAGACGACCCACGACTTACACGACTCCCAGTCGCTCCCGGGGCCGAACGTCGTGTTCGACCATCCCGGCGTGAGCGGATTCGTCGTCGCGCTCTTGCTCCTCGGAGCGGCGTTCGTGGTCCGTCGGTAGATCGGAACCCCCTCGGTTCCGACGCGACGGTGACGAGGCGTTTTTATCCATGCTCTCCATATCGCCCGCCAATGACGAAAATCCTCGTCGTGGACAACCACGGACAGTTCACCCATCTCGAACACCGGGCGCTTCGGGACATGGGCATAGAAACCGAACTCATCGGCAACGACACTCCGCCGGAGGACATCGACGCCGACGGCCTCGTCCTCTCCGGCGGCCCGTCGATGGACGACATCGGCAACTGCGCGGAGTACCTCGAACTCGACATCCCGGTTCTCGGCATCTGTCTCGGCATGCAGGTCATGGCGCACGTGCTCGACGGCGAAACCGGCGAGGGGGAGTACGGTGGCTACGCCGACGTGAGCGTCGACATAACGAGCGACGACGATCCGGTCGTCGGGTCGCTCGCACCCGAAACTCGCGTCTGGGCCAGCCACGCGGACGAAGTGAAGCGGGTTCCGTCCGGGTTCGAACGAACCGCCACCAGCGACGTCTGCGGCATCGAGGCGATGAGCGATTCCGACCGCGACCTGTACGGGGTCCAGTGGCATCCGGAAGTGGCACACACCGAGGACGGCGAGGAAGTGTTCGAAAACTTCCAAAGCGTTTGTGAGTAGTATACTTTAACTCTCCGCGGCGTAGCCTTTCGCCCAATGACAGCGACCCAGAGCGACCTGGCGAGCCTGTCCCGATACATCTTCCGTGCGCCGCAGTGGTACGCGAGCGTGGGATTCGCGCTCCTCATCGCCGCGATCGCGGGTATCGGGGCCTTCGACTCGCAGTATATCCTACAGGACGCGTGGGAGGGGATCTTCTTTATCGGGATTCCGACGGTCGTCGCGAGCATCTTCACGACGCCGGTGGACCGCCGCCTCGGCGGGCAGTTGACCTACAACCGGTCGTCGCTCCTCGCGCTGACGTGTGAAATCATCGTCGTCACCGTGTTGTCGATAGCGGGGACCATCTCGGCGTTCACGGGGATGGGCCAGCAGTTCGTCTTCGACGTACTCCTCTTCAGCCTCGCGTCCGTCTTCGCCCTCCGCCTCCTCGTGGTGATGGCCGTTTCGCGCACCTCGTTTCTGACCGCAATCGTACCGGCGGGCATCCAGACCGGGGCCGCCGCCGTCCTCTTTTTCATCTACAGCGAGACGATCCGCGTCCTCGAAGTCGGCGGTCCGCTCGTGCAGGATTTGCTCGCCCGCGGCGACAAAGCCCCGGCCGCGTTCGGCGTCATCTCGCCGCGGGACTTCGTCCTCCTCGGCGTCGTCAGCGGGATGTACGCCCTCGGCGTCTACGTCTTTCTCGTCGTCATCGACCGACCGTGGCGACGCAGTCTCGGCGTCAGCGCGCTCGATTTCCTCCGGGGATTCATCGGTCACATCGCGGAGGGAACCCGCGAACTGGAGGACTTCTTCGAGCAGATGGGTCAGCAGGCGATCATTCCCGTCACCGTCCTCTCCTTTCGGCGCGAGGACGAAAGCGAGAAGGCGCGGTTCGTCCTGCCGATGATTCACCCCGGTCCGATGGGCGAAATCGGCGGCGGCAACCTCCCCCGACGGGTCGCCGTGGAGTCGGACGGAATGGCGTTTCCGCCCCACGCAACCGCCGGACACGACTTCAACCTCGTCACCGAGCGCGAAGTGGACACCATCCTCGAAACGGCGCACACCGCCTTCGAGCGAATCGAGTACAGCGACGACGCCAGTCGGAGCGTCAGAGTGCAGGAAGAGGACGCCAAAATCATGGGCCAATCGTTCGGGGACGACGCCCTCCTCGTCGCCACCTACTCCCCCGAGTTCGCCGACGACGTGGAGTACGCGGTCGGATTAGCCGCCGCCGCCGAAGCCCGGTCGGGCGGGATGGACGAGGTGATGCTGATCGATGCGCACAACTGCAACAACGGACTCCAGGGCGAAGACATCGGACACGTCTACCCCGGAAGCGAGCGCTCGTTTCACATGATTCAGGCCGCGCGGGCGACGGCGGGCGAACTCGGAAACGCCGAGCGAGGCCACCCGGAACTCGGCGTCGCGTGGGACGAAACCGAGTGGACGCCCGCGGACGGAATCGGACCGCTCGGCGTTCGCGTCGCGGTGCTCGACGTCGCGGGGCAACGGACGGTGTACGTGCTCGTCGACGGCAACAACATGGAACCCGGCCTCCGGGACCGCATCGTCGCCGCCGTCGAGGCAGACGACGTCGAGGTGATGACCACCGACACCCACATCGTGAACATGGTCGAGTCCTCGAATCAGGTCGGCGGGGCCATCGACCACGACGAACTCATCTCCCTCGTCACGCGGTTGACCGACGAGGCGGCCGCGGACCTCGAACCCGTCGAGGCGGGCATGGCGAGCGAGTACGCCGACGTGACCGTCTTCGGCAACGACCGCACCGAGACGCTGGCGAGTCACGCGAACGCCGTCATCGCCATGGGTGCGGCGCTGGCCGGGGCGGTCATCCTCGCGGTGACGGCCATCAGCGTCCTCATCTTCTTCCTCGCCTGAGGCTGTCGGAAATATCGCAATCGAGTTTATTCGCTCCTCGCGCTTACCCCCACTCGGAGGGGAAGATGGCAATCGAAACGACCGAAAGGGGAGTGGAAACGCTTCGCACGCAGTTGAAGGGAGAACTCGTCACGCCGGGCGATCCGGCCTACGACGAGGCACGCGGGGTGTGGAACGGGATGATAAACAAGCGACCGGCGATGATCGCCCAGTGTGACGGCGTCGCGGACGTACAGGCCGCCGTGACGGTCGCGCAGGAACACGATATTCCGATCGCGGTTCGCGGCGGCGGGCACGGCGTCGCCGGACGCGCGGTGGTCGACGGCGGACTCGTCATCGACCTCGAACCGATGCACTGGGTTCGGGTGAACCCCGAAACCAGACGCGTTCGCGCGGGTGCCGGTGCGACGTGGGGCGACGTGGACCGCGAGACGCAACCGTTCGGCCTCGCAGTGCCGGGCGGCGTCGTCTCCGACACGGGTATCGCCGGACTCACGCTCGGCGGCGGCATGGGACACGTCCGCCGGAAGTACGGCCTCTCGTGTGACAACCTCGTCTCGGCCGACGTGGTGACGGCGGACGGCGCGTACATCACCGCGAGCGAGGACGAACACGAAGATTTGTTCTGGGCGCTCCGGGGCGGCGGCGGGAACTTCGGCGTCGTCACCGCCTTCGAGTACGAGGCCCACCCCGTCGGCCCCGACGTCGCGATGTGCTTCGTCTGGTACGACGGCGAGCGAGCGACGGAGGTCCTCCGAAAGTTCCGGGAGTACGCGGCCGACGCACCCGACGAGGTGAGTTTGCTGCCGTTCTACGCGTGGGTTCCGGACCTCCCCGAATTTCCCGAGGAGTCGTGGGGCGACTCCTCCGTGGCGTTCCTCGGTTGCTACGCGGGAGACCCGGAGGACGGCGAAGCCGAACTCCGAACGGTTCGGGAGTTCGGCGAACCGGTGGTGGATTTCAGCGGGACGATGCCGTACGTCGAACTCCAGACGATGTTGGACGAGGATTACCCGAACGGGCGTCTCTACTACTGGAAATCGCTCTACATCGACGAGTTGAGCGACGACATCATCGACGCCGTCGTCGCCTGTGCCGAGCGCTGTCCGGTCCCGCTCTCGACCGTCGATATCTGGCAGGGCGGCGGCGCGCCCGCCCGCGTCGGCGAGACGGAAACCGCCTTCGCACATCGGGACGCGCCGTACGGAATCAACTTCGAGGCGAACTGGGACGACCCGCGACAGACCGACGCGGCCATCGCGTGGGTACGCGACTCCGTGGCCGAGATGCGGGAGTTCCCTGAAATCCGCGGGCAGTACGTCAACTTCCCCGGACTCGAAGAGGAACCGTCCTCAGTCCCGTTCGGCGAGAACGCGGAGCGACTCGCGGCGGTAAAGGCCGAGTACGACCCCGACGGCGTCTTCCGCGCTCACGGCAACCTCGAACCGGGAAGCTGAACGAAAATCCCATTCTTTTGACCGGCGTCGTCGCCGCTATCGCGTACGTCACGATGAAAACGCCGATGCCGTAACTACCGTTCACCGTTCGATACCCCGAAAATCCCCCGTGTCCCCTTCGGAAGGTCCATCCGTACTCCCGATCCTACTCCCCCCCAGCGTCTCCGCCGAGGGTTTTCGGGTCGCCACGTTCGGCGTGTTCCAGCGTACAATCGTTCGTGTCGGTCCGCGCGTTCTCCACAAGGGAGGGCGTTTACCACTCGATTGCCGCCGGTTCGCCCGAGGGAAATGTCTTCCGGTCGTCGGTTGTCCCGACGAGTGACGGGTGGGCGGTCAGCCCGGAAAACGCTGTCTCACGGCGCGAGGAAAGCGCGCCGAGTCCGCCGTTTTCGGCGGTCGTCCTCCGAGCGGGCCTGTGACTGGCGACGTATCACAGTAACTCAAAACGCGTTATATCTTATAAGAATTCGGCTTGAATATGCCAGTCAGGGGAATGAACCTTACGCCGATTCTTCAGCTTCGGCGAACAGCTCATCGACCGCCGCGCGGGCGGCCAAGGCGGCGTCGTTCGCCACCTTTTCCTCGTCCCGACTCGCGTCCGGCGCGTTGAGGTACACGTCCACGTCGAGAACGCCCTCCTCGAACGTTACCGTCACGTCCACGTCCGTAATGTCCGACTGTTTGATTCGGTCGAGTATCAGGCCCTCGGCCGCTTCCGAGGCCGTCTGAACGACCGTCTCGTCGCTGACCATCGCTTACGCGCCGCCAGCGCCGCCGGGACCGGTCGGGCCGGACGGGCCGCCTGCGCCGCCACCGAGCATCTCTTGGAGTTCGCTCTGCAGCTTCTCGAACTGGTCGCGGACGCGCTCTTCCTGTTTGTTGAGCGTCTCGACGCGGATTTCGAGGCTGTCGACCTTGTCTTCGAGGTCCGACTGGGCCGTCTCGTAGTCGGTCTTGACGAACAGTTCGCCGACTTCGTGGAACATCGTCGCGTCCTCGTCGATGTCGTCGAGTTCGTCGAGCGCGTTCTCCGACTCGGAGAGTTGCGTCTCGGCCTGGTTCTTCTGCATGGCGACCTGTTGTGCCGTGTCCTGAAGGTCCTGCAGTTGCTCGAGCTTTTCCTGTGCTTCCGGTGGAAGATTACCCTGCATACCCGTTCCTTGTCGCCCGGACTGAAAAAGCCCCGCTTTTACGTTCGTGAGGGGACCGTTTACCGTCGGTAATTCCGGCAAAATTCCTTTCCCCTGTTCCGTCGAATCGTCGAGTATGAACGTCTTCGTCGCTGGCGCGACCGGTGTGCTCGGGCGCGAACTCGTCGCGGAACTCGCGGCACGGAACCACCACGTCGTCGGCCTCTCCCGAGGCGCACGGGGGGACGAACTCGTCGCCGATTGCGGCGGCGAACCCCAACGCGGGGATATCCTCGACCAGAAATCGCTCGCTGACGCCGCCGAGGGATGTTCGGCCCTGATTCACGCCGCAACCGCGATTCCGACGAGTCGAAAACCGACCGAGGACGAATGGGTTAGAAACGATCGGGTGCGCGCCGAGGGGGCCAGAAATCTGGTGGCCGCCGCGGAGGAAGTCGACGCCGATAGGCTCCTCCTCCAGAGCATCGTTTGGGTCGCCCGGCAACCGGACGGGCGGCCGTTCGACGAGGAGTCACCACCCGATCCCGACCGAACGACGCGTTCAGCGCTGGATGCCGAGCGAATCGTCAGGCGGGGTGGCGAGGAAGGAGGGTTCGACGTCGGCGTCCTCCGATGCGGTTTCTTCTACTCACCGGAGTCAGCACACACCCGGCAGATGGGTAGCGGCCTGCTGGACGGGAGGTTCCCTATTTTGGGCGGCGGCCCCCTCGGGAAACGGGATGCGACACTTTCGATGCTCCACGTCGAGGACGCGGCGCGGGCGTTCGCCACGGCGGCCGAATCCGACGCGACCGGGTGCTGGCACGTCACCGACGACGAACCGGTTTCGCTGGCGACGATGCTGACCGCGTTCGCGGACCGTCTCGATGCACCGGAACCCCGCCGGATACCCGGCTGGCTCGCCCGCCCACTCGTCGGAAAACACTCGGTGCGCCTGCTGACGAAGTCGATGCCGACGACGAACGAGCGGTTTCGGGCGACGTTCGACTGGGAACCGACGTACCCGAGCTATCGGGAAGGATTGGACGAAGTGGTCGAAACGTGGCGAAACGACGGACTGCTGGTCGCAGGTGGAGACGGCTACGAATGGCGAGAACAGTAAGTCGGGGACCGGTACGTCTCACTCGCTTTCGAAGAGAACTACGTCCTCGTCGCCCTCATCCTCGCCGTCCAAACAGAGCGGTACCGGCGGTCCCCAGAGATATCGATGCTGGCCGTCGCAGGCGGGACAATCGTACGTCGCGATTCCCTCGCCGTCGGCGACGCTCGAATCCCAGTCGTCGGGGTCGGTGTGTTCCGTGGCGATGGGCGTCATCGTCTCGGGGCATCGGATTTCGATGCGGTGGTCGCGGTCGAAGTCGGGATTGCTATCGTCGCCCTTCTTTCGCCCGAACGGGTTGAGTCCGAACACGTCTATCGCCACCCGAGGAGGTCGCTGCGTTCCGATGTTCGAGGGGTACTGGGGACCGATCTCTCCTGCGGCACGATAGCAACCTAACGAACCCCACGAACACAAAGGCGTCGATGCGATTCGAAACGTTTCTGAAGAATCTAGAGTGACAGTTCCCCGACCGAATTCCCCGTCTCGGCCACCATCTCGGCGACCCCCACCAACGTTTGCCACGTGTTCAGCGCCGCACGGAGGGCGATGAGGTCTTCGGCCTCGACGCGAACGGAAACGGTCCGTCCGTCCCGTGCGACGGTCGTCTTCGAACGGTCGTCGTCGATTTCGCCGATCTCCTGTCCGACGCTCCGGAGTATCAGGAGCGCACGCTCCTCGGAATCGTACTCGAAATCGAGAAGCGCGTCGTGAGACACGGGCGCTACCGGACGTCGACTTCCTTGACGTCGCGGCTACGCTCTTTCAGCAGGACGCGGTGTCCACAGTACGGGCAGCGAACGCCGCCGTACTCGTCCAGTTCGACATCCCGCTTGCAGCGCGAACACTTGTAGCTCATTCTTCGTCAGCCAGTGCGGCGCGGATGGAACGCTTGACGGTCCGTCCGGCGGGCGTCTGCGGGCGGTAGGTGCCGCCGGCGAACGTGTAGCCACACCGACCGCACTCCCAGATACCCGTTCCCTGTCGGTCGACGGTGTCGCTACCGCAGTCCGGACAGGTGTGGTTTTCGTTCATGTCTGCTTCGATTTCGGAGATGCGCTTGCGCGCGACGCGACCGTATCGCGCCCCGAACCGACCGGCGCTTCCGGTTCGCGATCGAGATTTTTCGGCCATAGTACCGAGAAATAACCCGAGAAGACTGATAAAGCCTTTGAGTTAGACCGGTGGTCGGGCGAGGGCGTACCCGACGACCAGTATCGCCCCGAGCAGTCCGAGTATCGTCATCGGAAACGACGTGAACTGCCCGGCCACGAATCCACCGCCCGATAGCGTCGGAATCGCCGCGAGGACCGCGTCGTAGCGTGAGGCCATGTAATTACATATAATTACGCAGGCCCAAAAGGGCTGGGGCTGCCGAGAGAAGCGTGAGTGTCGGGTATCGAAACCGATCGGCAGCGGGAGACACGAAAGTTTCGGCCTCGTTCCGAACCACCCGTGGTGTCCGCCGTTTCGCGTACCGTTCCGTCACCCGCGCTTTTATTCCGTTTCCGACCGATTATCCCGACATGCATCGGCGAGAGTTTCTGCGCACTGCCGCCGTGGGGGGCGGAGCCGCGTCCCTGCTGGCGTCGGGGGGTGTCGCCCAGTCCGAAGCCGACCCGTACCGGCCACTCGGACACGTCGCCATCGAGGACGCAAAGGAAGCCGTCGTCGGGAACGACGGAAACACGGCCTTCGTCGCCACCACGGACGGGTTCGCCACGGTCGACATCCGAAACCCGAAACGACCGACGGTGTTGGCCGAGCGCCGCGGCCTCCTCGCCGACCACGACGGCGGCCCGCTGACGCAGATTTGGGACGCCAAGGTCGATGGAAATCGGCTTCTCGTCGCGGGACCGGCGAACCCGGTCTCAAATACCAAGGTTCACGGATTCCTGCTGTACGACGTGAGCGACCCGGCGAATCCCGAACGGGTGGCGTTCCACGAGACGTCGTTTCCGATTCACAACGCCGACTTGCAGGACGGCATAGCCTACCTCACGGGGAACAACGGGGATGGGAACCCGCTCGTACTGGTGGACGTGTCGAACGACCGGCCGAAAGAAGTCGGCCGGTGGTCGATGCTGGACTACGATTCGAAGTGGTCGGAGGTCGATTCGTGGGTGCGCACGCTCCACGACGTGTGGGTGCACGACGGGCGGGCGTACCTCGCCCAGTGGGACGCCGGAACGTGGATTGTGGACGTGTCGAACCCGAAAAAACCCACGTACGTCTCGAACTTCGGCGGGCGGCCACGGAAGGAACTCGCCGCGATTCCCACCTCGCAGGAACAGAACGCCGTCATCGGCCTCCCGGGGAACGACCACTTCGTCATGACGAACGAGGACGCCACCCTCCTCGCCTGCGACAAGGAGGCGTGGGACACCGACGGTCCGGACAAAACGGGTCCCGGCGGCATCGACCTGTGGAACATCTCGGACGTGAAACGGCCCCGAAAGCTCACGACCATTCGGCCGCCGAAGACGGCCGACCCGAGCTACGACCTCGGCGCTTCCCCCGCAGTGTCGCTCCTCTCATCCCTGTCGTCCGTCGCCACCGACCTGTCGCCGGTCGGCATCTCCTCGGCCCACGAGTGTCACGAGTGCGGACAGGGGAGTTCGGACGGCCAGTGGACCACGTCGCACAACTTCGATTTCGTCGGCGACCGCCTCTACACGTCGTGGTATCACGGCGGCGTGAAGCTGTTCGACGTGAGCGACCCGGCCAAACCGAAGGAACTCGCGTGGTGGCGAAAGCCGAGCGAGGCCGCGTTCTGGACCGCCCAACGGGTCTCCGACGAGGTGTTCATCGGCGGGAGCATGGGACGCCACGGCGACGGCCGCGGCGGTCTCTATGCCTTCCCGAACCGCGCGGGCACGCAACGAAATCCGCCGTCGCTCACGGGTGAGGGAACCACGAACCGGAAAACCATCGAATCGGGTGACGAAACCACCACCGAGTCGGACGGCGGCGTGGCCGCGACGACGGGACAACCCGGTTTCGAGGCGGGAATCGCCGGACTATCCATACTCGGCTTCGGCGTCTGGAATCACCTCCAGAATCGAAACTAGGGCGATTTTTCAGGACTAATTCGTCGGAAACCACGGGCGAGAACCCCAAGCTTACCATACTTCGAGTTCCTAGGGGTGAGTATGAGCGAGAACAGCGCGACGGAAACCACGGCGACCGATGACGGCCTGAAATCGCGGGTCGAACGCTGGCTCACCGCCCAGATGCCCATCATCCAGATGCACGGCGGGACGAGCGCGGTTCGGAAGGCCGACCCCGAATCGGGCGAAGTGGTCATCGAACTCGGCGGCGCCTGCGGCGGATGTTCCATCACCCCCATCACCTCCCAGAACATCGAAGTCGAACTCCTCAAGAAGTTCGACGAGGTGGACGACGTGTCGGTCCGCATCGCCGACGACGGCACCAGCCAGTGGAAGACGGACCAAGCCGAGAGCGTCATGGGCATCGACCGCTCCGAAGGTGGTCGTGGCGGCACGCTGAACACGCCGGGCGAGAACGAGCATTTCTAAGAACCACCTTTTGCTGTCGTTCGAAAGAACGGAGTTCTTTCGTGATGACGAGAGAGCTTTGCTCTCTCGAACTACGGTCGTAAGCGGAGAGCGAACGCGCTTGCGTTCGCTCTCCGTCTTACTCCCTAGCAAAATCTGGACCAAAACCTCGGTGCTCCCTGCGAGGCGCAACGCGCCTCGCAGTCCGCTCCGAGTCCGCTCACTTCGTTCGCGGCGAGCGGCGAGCAATTCGCGATTGTACAGAACGTAGCGTCCCGCTGACGGTGTAATATCCGTTTCCGATGATTGCGTAAATGCCGTTCTCAGCGGCTGTGTCACCGGCCGTTTTCGGTGGTCGTGTCGAACGCTGTTCTCGTTGTTTGTGTCGCCTACCGATACCCAACTTCACGCGCTACTTCGACAGCACCTTCTCGACGCTCGCCGCGACGTTTCGAGCTTTTTGGGCCAGTTCTTCGGAGATGTTTCCTTCCTCGACGGCCGCGTCGAGTTCGTCGTCGTCCACCCGCTCGACGGTTCCGTCGGGGCGCTTTACCACGTCGACGTGGAGGTCCACGTAGCGCACCGAACGGGGGAACAGTTCCACCGGCGTACAGACGTTGACGTAGGTTCCCTTCGATTTCCCATTTTCGCTCCGGTACGCCGTCGGATACCACCATCGTCCCTCCCTGAACTTCGTAATCGCCACGTCGCCGCGCTCCCGGTCGGTTCCGATAGCGTCGTACGTTCCGGAACTCCCCATCTCGCGTCGGACGGTGTACTTTCCGGACTCGGGGTCCGCCTCCGCGACGGTCCCCTTGCCGAGCGAGAAACACTGACCGTCTGGTTTCCCGTGATCGATGAACACCTCGTCGTCCGCGTCGGGGCCGAACTGTCGGAGGGTCGCGCCGGTCGGCATCCCGTCGAACGCCGCCTCGCTGTCGGCGTAGAGGTCCTCGGCGAAATCGACCGCCGTGCTGGCCGAGGAGTCGGCGGCCTTGATTCGGTGATGGCCGGGAAGCGTCGTCGTGACCTCACGGCGGGCCTCGTCCAAGGCGAACCGGGATTCGCGTCCGAACCACAGCCACGCCGTCGCCTCGGGTTCCGCGAGGGACCGCGTGGCGTCGACGTCCGGGTCGTCGGACAACGCGTCGTCGATGGCTTCGGCCCGTTCGACGGCCTCGGAGAGGGCGGCGTTCATCTCGTCCAGCGTGGCGTCGCTGGCCGCGTACTCCCAGCGGACGCCCCACTCGTCTGGGACCTCCGTCGGAAGCATCTCGGTCGTGCGGGCGAGTTCGCGCCTGCTGGCGTCGTCCGGCGCGCTGGCGACGACTTCGTTCACGCCCTTCGAGAGGCTGGCGACGCCGCCGAACACCTGCACGTCGGTTCCGAGCAGGGTCCGGTCGCGCGACCACGGCGGTTCGGGGTCGTGGACCTGCACCCGAACGTGGTCGCCCTCGTCGATTCGACGGTCGAGGGCGCGGAACGGCAGAAACCCCTCGCCGCGGTCCTCGCCGAGGTCCACGACGGCACCGCTCCCGAGGGTGTCGCTGACGACGCCGTCGAAGAGCGCCCCTCGGGGTGCCGGGTCGTCCCAGTGAAACGTGTCGATGGCGATGTCCGCCAACTCGGTCTGGATTCGGGCGACGGTTTGGGGGTCTCCGAAAATGCCCGCGCCCTGCCTGTCGTCGGTCGTCTCGACCGCGGCGTCGTACTCGGCGGTTTCGAACGACTCGTCGAACCGTCGCCTGATGGGTGGCGAGGCCTGCACCACGTCGAACTCCTCGCCGAGGAGGCGCGTGAGCGCGGTGGTGTAGATGCCTCTGATTCGGATTCGACTCATAGCAGGGAGTAACACGGGCGCAGTTCGGTCGTCGCGTCGAGCGAGAAGGCTTGCATACCCGCCGGTTGGCAGGGAGGGGTTTTCAGGATGACGAGGTTCGGTCGCGAAGGAATCAGTCGTCTGCGGGAACGGTTCCGGTCCAGTTCGCGTCGGTAACGCTCGACGCGGCGTCGGTCACGGACGGCGCTTCCACGTCGTCCGACGGTTCGTCCGATTCGGCTTGCTCGTCGGCAGCCGACTCCTCGTTATTTCGTCGTGTTGTTTTTTCCGGCGGTGCCGAGTACATTATTCCTCGACTGTGGCTCACGGGTGTCATGGTATGGCGTGATGGGGGATTCTTCTTATTAAGAATGCCCCTACAGGAATAATACGCAATATAACCACATATTAGGAATTATAGGTAGCCGATGCCGAACGATTTACTCTATGGCTATGCGAACTTGAAACATGGATGAAAAAAGGGACCCGATCGCTCGCGGGCTCGGCGACTCGGTAGACCTCTACGGAATCTCTACGTGGGAAGAACGAACGCGTCTCGATTGGTTTGCGACGAAACTGTACGGCGCGCTCGTCGTCTCGGCCCGCACTTTGATCATTCTCCTCGCCGCAGGGATCTTACTGCTACAGTTCGTGTTCGGCGGATTGGCGGTGTTGAGCGACCCGTGGGTGGGCGCGTTCGTCCTCCTCTCGGTCGTTCCCGCGTTCGCGCTCGCGGCCTACATCTGGCACGCCGACGTCACCATGTCGGAACCGCTGCCGCTTCTCGTCGGAACGTTCCTCCTCGGCGTCCTGTTCGCCATGTTCGCGGCCGTGTTCAATTCCGCCCTGCAACCGGTGTTTACCGGCGTGCCCCTCTTCGGGGCGGTGCTCTATTTTTACCTCATCGTCGGTCCCGTCGAGGAGACGGTGAAATGGTTGGCCGTGCGGTTGTTCGCCTACCGGAGCGAGAAGTTCGACGCGGTCATCGACGGGGCGGTCTACGGGGCGATGGCCGGGTTGGGCTTCGCAACCATCGAGAACGCCATCTACATCAGTCAAGGCGTTCTGTCGTCCACCGGCACCGACCCGATTCTGAACGCCGGACAGACCGCCGTGTTTCGACTGTTCGCCGGACCGGGTCACGTCATCTACTCCGCGTTCGCGGGCTACTATCTCGGCTTGGCGAAGTTCAACCGCGAGAACGCGGGTCCAATCGCGGTGAAAGGCCTCCTCATCGCGGCGTTCATCCACGCGACGTACAACACGCTCGTCGGGTTCGTTCCCAACGTGATATCGGCCTTCTACCCCAGCGTCTCGACCGAAATCGCCTATATCGCGTTCGTGTTCATCTACGACGGGTTCTTCGGCTATCTGCTCTACCGGAAGATATCACGCTACCGCGCCATGTACGCCGAGGTCGAGGAATCGAACGAAGAAAAGGAGCGACAGGGAATCATCGAAATGGACGAGTTCGTCCGGGAGGAGAAACGGACGCCGTCGCAGTCCGGTTCGTCCGACGGGAGCGAGTTGCTCGGCGAGGAGAGGGGGAACGAACTCCTCGGAAACGACGATACCGGCTTCGTGAGAGGGGAATGGAGCGATATCGAGCGCGGTACGGACGCCGATGCCGACGAAAGCAACGAAAGCGAAGAAAACGAGCGTTCCGACGACACCTCGACGTTCGACTTCTAGCGCTCCGCGAGGAGTTCTTCGGCGTACTTCGCCAGCACGTCCACTTCGAGATGCACGGGGTCGCCGGGTTCCTTCTCCGAGAGGTTCGTCACGCGGCGCGTCGTCGGAATGATGGCGACGGTGAACGTCTCCTCCCCTTTCTCCGCCACCGTGAGGCTGATGCCGTCCAGCGCGACGGACCCTTTGTTCACGATGTACTGGCCGAACGCCTCGGGGACGGCGAACTCGTACACCCAGTCTTCACCAACTTCACGTACGTCCACCACCTCGGTCGTCGTATCCACGTGACCCTGCACGAAGTGGCCGTCGAGGCGGGCGTCGGCCCGGAGCGCGCGTTCGAGGTTGACGACGTCGCCCTCCTCGATTTCTCCGAGATAGGTCTTTTCGACGGTTTCGGCGGCCAAAAACACCTCGAACGACTCGCCGTCGAACTCCTCGACGGTCAGGCAGGCACCGTTGACGGCGATGCTCGCGCCGTCTTCCACGTCCGAAAGCACCTCCTCGGCCGCGATGGTGAGCCGTCGGCCGCCGTCCGACTCCTCCACGCGACGAACCTCGCCGACCTCCGCAACGATTCCGGTAAACATAACGGAACTGTGACGCTCGTCGGTTGAAAACGGTTCCGAATCCGGGTTCGAGGACGGCGGATTTTTGGTCGGTGGGGCGAAAGTACAGGCATGAAACTGGGCATCCTCGACACCGTGAGCCTCGCGGCGACGCTGGTGTTGGCCCTCCCCATCGCGCTCTTCGGCATCGACCGCATCGTCGCGGGACAGGCCCTCCTCGGCGGTGCGTTCGTCGCCGTCGGCGTCCTCATGGTGCTCCTCCGCGAGAAACTGACGACTCCCTCCGACGTGCCCGCCAGCGCCGCACAGAAGGTCGTCGGCAAGGTCGTAAAGACCGACGACGACGAGGAGTAGGGCGAAACACGGCGATTCGAACCGGGACAGGCGACCGGAACTGGGAGGAAGGCTTCCGAGATGACCGCGGCTGCTAGGGACCACCTACCGAACCGTATCGGGAGAACCGTTTCCCGCCTCAGTTCAAGTCGTAAATATCGCCGTACTTCTCGGTCACGTAGTCGAGGAAGTACTCCGCCGTGAGCGGTTCGCCCGTGGCCTCCTCGATGAGTTCGTCCGTGGTGTACGTCTGGCCCTGTTCGTGGATGTTCTCGGTCAACCAGTCGCGGATGGGGGCGAACTCCCCTTCCCGAATGAGTTCCATCGGGTCGTCGATTTCGTCCTCGATGGTCGCCCAGAGTTGGGCGGCGAAGACGCTTCCGACGGTGTAGTTCTGGAAGCTGGCGAAGCCGCTCGTCCAATGGATGTCCTGCAAACAGCCCTCCGAATCCGTCTCGGGGACGATGCCGAGATACTCCTCCATGAGTTCGTTCCAGCGGGCGGGGATGTCGTCCACGTCGAGGTCACCGGCCACGAACTCCCGTTCGATTTCGGAGCGGAGGATGATGTGCATGTGGTAGGTCAACTCGTCCGCCTCGACGCGAATCATGTTGTCCGTGAACACCTGATTAGCCGCTTCGTAGGCCTCCTCCGGGGTGACGTCCTCGAACTCCGGGAAGTGCTCTTTCACCGTCGGGAGGAAGAACTCCCAGAACGCCTCCGTGCGGCCGACGTGATTCTCCCAGAACCGCGACTGTGATTCGTGGATACCCGAACTCCGCGACTGGCCCAGTGGCGTGCCGTAGGCGTCGTCCCGCAGGCCGAGTTGATACGTGGCGTGGCCGAACTCGTGAATCGTCGCGGTTAACGGATCCACGAAGTCGTCCTCGTGGAAACGGGTCGTGACGCGGGCGTCGTACTGCGTCCCGGACATGAACGGGTGCGGGGCGGTGTCGAGGCGGCCGCGGTCCCAATCGTAGTTCAACAGGTCGAGCGTGTCCCGACAGAGCGCCTCCTGGTCCTCCGGGTCGAAGGTTCCGTCGAAAGCGTCGGCGGCGATGTCCGCGCCGTTCTCCTGCACCTCCTCGATGAGCGGAACCAATCCGTCGCGGAGTTCGTCGAATATCTCCTCGACGCGTTCGAGGGGGAGATACGGTTCGCCGCCCTCGAACATGACCTCGTAGGGGTCCTCCTCGGGTGCGATGTGCTCTGCACGCTCGATGTGGAGTTCCCGGAGTCGGTCGAGGTACGGCGCGAACGTCTCGAACTCGTCTTCGGCCTTGGCCTCCCGCCACGCTGGTTGCGCCTCGCTGGACGTTTCGGATATCTCCTCCACGAGTTCGTTCGGGACCGAAACCGCGCGGTCGTACTCGCGGCGGGTTTCGCGGACGACGGCGGCCTGCTCGTCGTCCAACTCCTCGCCTTCGAGTTCGTCCAGCAGGTCGCCCATCTCGTCGTCGGTGAGCAGTTCGTGGGCGATGGACTGGAGCGCGGACAGTTGCTTCGCACGGGCGGGTGTCCCCCCCTCTGGCATTTTCGTCTGCTGGTCCCAGTAGAGAACCATGCCGGCGTTGCCGACGTTGGAGATGCGTCGCACTCGGTCGAGAAGGTCCGAATAACCCGATTCTTGTTCGGCTGTTGCCATGTGAGATGAGTGCATCGGCAAACGGTATCAATGCACGGATAGCGGAAACGGACAAAAAACGGAAAATCAGCGGCTGGAGTCCTACTTACTCCGCTTCCGCGCTATCGAGGATGTTCTCAACCGACTTCCCGTTCGGTTCGTTGTACAGCAACACGTCGAGTTTGAGCGTCGGCGCGCCGCTGACGAGGTTCTCCATGACGACGAGGCGCTCGCGGGCACGGCTCATGCCGACGTAGAAGACACGGCGTTCGTTGTCCGTGAGGATCGGAACCGGGTCGGTTCCGGCGGTGAACTCGTCCACGCTGGGGACCTCGATGCCTTCGTTTTCGACGGTCGCTGCCATCTGCTCGACGACCTTCTCGGTCAGGTCGGTGCCGATGAACACGTGGTCGGCCTCCCGACCTTTGGCGCTGTGGATGGTGCCGATGCGGACGCGGCTTCGGTCCATGTCCTGATAGCGGCCGCTGAAGAAGGCGTTCATGGACCGCTTTTGATAGCTCGTGACCTTTCGGACCATGTCCGAGGCGGATTTCGGGCCGGGCATGAACGGCGCGAAGTTCTTCACGAAGTCGGCGTCGAACTCCAGTTCCGTGAGGTCGTCCACACCTTCCTTCTCCTTGCGCTCGTCGATGGCGTCGAACATCTCGTCGCGGTCGTTCGTGCCGAACGTGGATTCGGTCAACATGTCCGCGAGGCGTCGGGCCTGGAGGCCGTCGATGGGTTCGCCCTCGTCTATCCGCTCGACTGCATCGACGTACTGGTTCAGGCGGTCGGTCCACATCCGCTGGTCGGTCAGCGTGCGGAACGGGATTCCCTCGTCGATGAACTCGTCCACGAAGCGGAACATCTGGTAGCGAGCGCGGAACAGCACCATCACGGTGCCGTCGAACTCCTCTATGGTGTACCGGACGTTTCGTACGAGGTCGAGCATCGACGGGTTCTCCACGGCTTCGACGGTGCCGCCCTCCTTGCGCGGTTTGAGGTTCTTCTCCTGCCGTTCTTCGATGTGTCTGACCTCCTGCTGGACGACCTTGAGGACGCGGGAGGGAAGCCGGTGTGAGGTGTCGAGGATGACGTCCTCGCCGCCCTCGCCGAGGAGGAGTTTCGGGTCCGCACCCTGCCACGCGTAGACGACCTGGTCGTCGTCACCCGCGATGAGGACGTTCTTCATGTGGCCCTTCCACTCCTCGTAGATGTCGAACTGGAGCTGCGTGATGTCCTGAAACTCGTCGATGACGAGGTAATCGACGCTGGGGAGGAGGGAGCGCTGTTTCACGCGTTCGAGCATGTCGGCGAAGCCGACGAGTCCCTCGTCGCCCTTGTACTTCCGCCAGCCTCGGATGGCTTCGGGAACGTCGAACCGGTCGTCGCTGCTCGGCCACGTCGGGGTGTACTTGTTCCCCTCCTGTGCGTTCGGGTCGATGTCCGGCGGGAGGCGGACCTCTTCGACGTCCCACTGGAACGGAACGTCGTGCCAGTCGGCGACCTGTCGGCGGGTCCGTTGGAGCCACTGGGAGGTGGCGATTATCTTGTTGCCGAGCGTGGTCGAACGGGCGGTTCGACGACCGGAGCCGCTGTACTCGTCCTCGTATTCCAGCCCGTAGCTCTCACAGAACTCCTGTTTGTCCTTTTCGCCGACGACGTCGCCGCGGGAGAGATTGAGAAGTTCGTAGGCCTTCGCGTGCATCGTACAGACGTTGCCCTGGAGGGAGCGCGGGTTCACGTCGAGTCGCTCCGCGAGTCGTTCGCGGACTTCGTTCGCGGCGGCACGGGTGTACGAAACCACGAGGAGGTCGTTTATCGTGACGCCATCCTGATCGAGAATGTCCTCTACCCTGTCGAGTAGTTCGGTGGTTTTACCGCTCCCCGGCCCACCGAACAACCGGGTCACTCTTGCATCCGTCTCTGCCATTGGCGTAGTCATTACACCAGCACAAGTGCTGGGAACGTATAAAACGACGTGAATCGGACTCGTCCCTCGTGACGTGCTTCGAAGGGGGTGTAGCAGGTGCCCGTTCACAGCCGACATCGGGAAAATTTGTCAGACATATGTCGTTCTGGAGAGGCACAGCGGTCCCTCGACACCACATCGAGTGGTCGGGGTCGGAACGGCGAAGAAAAACGGCATCGAAGGTCGGGAAACGATTCGGGCCGGATACTCGAAAAGAACGGGTTACGGGTTCCAACCGCAGACCGTACACTCCGTCGCTGTCTGGTTATGAAGTCCACCACATTCCGGACACTGCTTTTTGTTATACTCCTGTTCCCAGTCTACTCGTTGCGTCTCGTGGCCGCGGTCTTCGAGGAACTGGTCGAACACGGATTCGTCGTCTCCGGTTGGTGCGGAGGCCATACATGCTATGCTAATGCACACCAAGCATATAACCCTGATGGTCAAACAGACCCGAACGTAGCGTTACGTACGAACATCGTGGAACCGAACGGCGAGATTCCGGTCGGCACGAAATCGGACTTCAGGGCTTCGGGTCGAAGTACCGGGCGAGTTCCGTTCCGAACTCCTCGGCCAAAACGCCGACCTCGTCGCCCGAGAGGACCTCGTACCCCTTCTTCAGCGTCGATTCGACGTGGACACCCAACGCGGCGTCGAGGACGGCGTCACTCCGGAGGAACGACGTCGCGCTCGTAAACTCGCGGTCGCGTTCGACCACGTACCGGTCGTCGTCGATGAACGGCCCGTACGCGTCCGAGTCGGCGTATTTCTCGTAAAACCCCGTCGAGTGGGCGCGAACGTGAACCGGCGGCCCGTCGTGGCGTTCGATCGTCGGGCGCTCGGCGACCGAGAGTTCGAAGAGGAGGACCGCGGAATCGTGGGCGAACAGGTCGGCCCGAAGCACGTCGAAACCGCGCCGCGAAAGCGCATCACTCAGCCCCAAAAGCGACTTCTGGAGTTGCGGATACAGTTGGTCCTCGACCACGTCCGGCGCGTCGAAGCGAACCACGACCGGATGCGTCCCGCGTTCGGCGATGAGATTCCGGACTTCCTCGGGCGTGAGCGGGTCCGGCGGATTCGGGAAGAACACCGATTCGCGCGGAGTTTCGAGGAGGGTGCGGGCGTAGTGTTGCACCCGTGCGACGTTTTCGGCTGAAAGAACGGCGGCGACGTTCCGCTCCGGGTCCGTCGGGTCGATGACCACTAACGGATCGTCGAACGTCTCCGTTCCGTGTCCCTCCGGGTCGAACCGAACCGGCGGGGTCCACTCCGCCGCCGCTTCGAGCACCTCCCGAAACCCGCCGTATTCGAGGACGAGGAGTTCCGCCAGATACCCCGAAAATCCCTTCGTCCGCAGGTCGCTTCCGTACGCGCCGATACCCTTCAGGAACTGCTTGAATAGCAACACCTCCCCGGCGAGTTCGTCGTCCAACCGCGCTTCGAGGTATTCGGTGTGGAACGGCGTGCGGTCAACCGCCGACTGGATGTCCGTGGCCGACGCGACGCGATAGCAGGGGACGAAATCCACGTCGAAGCCGTCGAACTGTCCCTTCACATACGGATGCTCCGCGTACTCCTCGTGGCCGTCCGGCAGAACCGCGTGCCCGATTTCCAACCCGAGCGATTCGAGTTCCTCGCGCGTCATCTCCGGCGGAAACCGAACGAACAGGTCGATATCCCGGTCGCCGCTCGTCCACGTTCCCCGCGCGGTGCTCCCCACCTGAATCACGTCGGCGTCGACCGACAGGTCGGCGATCGCCTCCTCCGCGCGTTCGGTCAGTTCCCGGGCCGCCGCTCGGAGACGCTCGCGTTCCTCCGCGTCGGGTCGTATCGTCGCTCGGACCGCCGAGACGACCTCCTCGAACCGTGCCATCGGGCGAAAGTTTTCCACGAAGGCGTGAAAGCGTATCGATGCGTCCGGATAAAAACGAAAGCCCTATCAAAGGACTCCGTCTACTTGGGAGTGCAGTCAGAAGCCGCCGTAGCTCAGTTGGTAGAGCACCTGGTTGTTACCCAGGTTGTCCCAGGTTCGAGCCCTGGCGGCGGCGCTTCTTCGATTATTCGTCTTCGATGAGAGCGTTCCGTGTGGCCTCTCGAACCGCACGGGTGATAGCGACAATACACGAAACGTTATCAGTAAAAGGGCATGGACAGTAGGGATAGATGAAGGACGTTAGACATTACTTTCAGCAGCTTGAAGAACCTCATGTCCGTGGCGATGCTGCAGAAGCAATCGTCAGAGCGCAGTTCGCAGTTCGAGGGATTGACGTTCTCCTCCCTCAGCATGACAATGCGCCGTACGACATAGTCGTCGATATCGATGACGAGCTGTATCGAATTCACATAAAAACAGCATATTCAGGTACGAACGAAGGAGCAGTCCGATTCGAGACGTGAAGTACCAGAGTCAAGAGTTCGGGCTACGAACGGGAAGGATACGTCGGTAAAATCGATCTCTTTGCGGTATACGATCCAGGAACTGGAGAAATCTATTTGATCGAAATCGAAGACGCCCTGGCGAACCTATGACGATACGGTGTGTCAAGCCTGCGAACGGGAGCCGGAAAGGAATCAACTGGTACGCCGATTATCTGTTCGATTCGGTTCTCTCCCGTTTGTGAAATGCGCCCACCATTCGGTAAGCTAAAGAGGGTCCACGAGCAAATTCGCACAAGGGCCCTTAGCTCAGTCTGGTTAGAGCGCTCGGCTCATAATGACGTCTGTCGATTTCAGACGACATGGGATACCGGGTGGTCATTGGTTCGAATCCGATAGGGCCCATGAATTCTGCGGTGAGCGAAGCGAACAGTGAATTTCGAGTTCCTATCGGTTCGAGCCCAGAGGGCGAGTGAAGCGAAGTCCTCGTGGTTCGAATCCGATAGGGCCCATTTCTACCGCACAATCCACGAGCACCGCGAAGCGTGTCCGGAAGACGGCGTCAGTTAGCCAATTTCCCCGAAAACCGGCCGGTTTCGGCGGGGACGACAACTGGATACCCGGGAATGGAGTATGTTACCGTATGGCATCAAAAATGCCAACAGCGGAGGAGGCTGCTACCGAACGAACCTCCCCGCGGTACGAACCGTGGTTGGGCGCAATCATCGCCGGTCTCGCGGGCGGTGTCGCGATGGGGATTTTCCTGCTGGTTCTGAGCCCCGATGCACTGACAACAGTAATTCCGGCGCTGTACGGACAACAGGGTGCCGTCGCCGGATGGATCGTCCACCTGTTCAACAGCGCGGTTCTCGGACTCGTGTTCGCCGCGGTCGTCTCCCTGACGTCGCTGCGCAGATACACCGACAGCGAATCCGCAACCATCGGACTCGGGGCCGTTTACGGCGTGGTTCTGTGGGTGATTACCGGTTCAATCGTCCTGCCACTGTGGCTTCAGGCCGTCGGCGTCGCCGGCGCGCCAGCGGTGCCGACGTTCGCGCTGCCCAGCCTCGTCTGGCACCTCGCGTACGGTGTCGTCCTGGGCGCGGTGTACCGGTACGTCATCACTCTCTAAGCGGTGACGAAACGCCCATTTTCCGCACGTTCGTGGTTCTCACACCCCGGTCGTTTCTAGAACATCACACGTCCGGCGTTTCGAGAATCGGCGGCACGCCCGCCGCCGTCACCGTCTCGCCGACGAGGTACGAGGAGGCCGGACTGGCGAGGAACTGTGCGAGGTCGGCAATCTCCTCAGTGGTACCGATGCGGCGCTTGACGCTCTCGCGGTCGATTTCGTCCGCGCTGACGCCCATCTGGCTCTCGACGCCCGGCGTGGCGACGAATCCGGGGGCGATGCAGTTGACCCGCACGTCGTCGTCGGCCATCTCGTAGGCGAGCGTGGACGTGAGGTTGATGATGCCGGCTTTGGCCGCGCCGTAGTGACTCATGTGCGGCGACCCCTTCTGTCCCGCGACGCTGGCGAGGTTGATGACGACGCCGCCGCCGTTGTCGCGCATGCGTTCTCCTGCGACCTGCGTGCAGTGGTACGTCCCGTGGAGGTTGATGTCAACGATGGTCTTCCAGCCGTTTTCGCTGATGTCCTCGAACGGGGCCATGAAACTCGCTCCCGCGTTGTTGACGAGGACGTCCACGCCGCCGAACTCGGAGACGGTGGCGTCCACGAGGGCGTCCACGGCGTCGCGGTCGGTCACGTCGCATTCGACGGCGACCGCCCGCCCCTCGCCGTCGCTCCCCTCGATGTCCTCGGCGACGGGTTCGACGTTCTCCAGTTCGCGCGAACAGACGACGACGTTCGCCCCGTCGTCGGCGAACCGCTCCGCGATGGTCTTCCCGATACCGCTCGACGCGCCGGTCACCATCGCGGTTTTGCCGGCGACGCTGAACTGTTCGACGGTCATGCGATTCCCTCCGCTGTCGGCCGCTTCGAAGCTCGATTTTCCATCGGTAAATACACCGGCTACTACACCGCCACATGGTAATAAATATGGGCCGTAGTTTGTAATCGTTATCTCGGATTACGGGGACCGAACCCACGACGTGGTCGAATCGCGGAAAGATAGCCGAAACCGAATCGACCGCGCAGAGCTACTCGGCGTCGTAGCGGGTCAGGTGGTCGACTTCGGCGGGATCAAGGTCGGAAAACGCGTCCCTGGCGATGACGCGTTTGTGAACCTCGTCCGCGCCGTCCACGATGCGGAACTGCCGGACGTTCTCGTAGAAGTCAGCCAGGGGAAGGTCCTTGCCGATACCGTTCCCGCCGCACGTTTGAATCGCGCCGTCGATGGCGTCCTGTACGACGTTCGCGGCGTACACCTTGCTCATCGCCACCTCGATGCGTGCCTCCTCGCCCGCCGCGATTTGCCGGGCGGCGTGGCGGACCATGGTGCGGACGGCGTGGAGTCGCATTTCGGTTTCCGCGACCTCGAACCGTATCGACTGTTTCTCCGAGAGCGGACCGTCGAACGCCTGCCGCTGGTCGGCGTACGCCTTCGCGATGTCGACGGCCCGTTCGGCCATGCCGGAGTACCGCATGCAGTGGGTGAGTCGCGCCGGGCCGAGTCGCTGTTGGGCGATGGCGAACCCGGCGTTCTCCGCGCCGAGGAGGTTTTCCTCCGGGATTCGAACGTCGTCGTACCTGATTTCCGCGTGGCTCATCCCCATGACGCCGCCGCCGACGTGCGGGATGTCGCGGACGATTTCCACGCCGGGCGTGTCGGCGGGCACGAGGAAGATGGAACAGCCTTCGTACGGATGGGTGTCCGGGTCGGTGAGCGCCATCACCAACAGCACGTCGGCCTCGCTTCCCTGTGTCGTCCACCACTTGTGGCCGTCGATGACCCACTCGTTGACGTCCTTCGTGGCCGTCGTCCGGAGCATCTTCGGGTCCGAACCGGCACCCGGGTTCGGTTCGGTCATCGAGAATCCGGACTTGGCTTCGCCCGCCGCGAGCGGGTCGAGCCACCGTTCTTTCTGCTCCTCCGTCCCGACCAGTTCGAGCGTGTGCATGTTCCCTTCGTCGGGCGCGTCGACGCGGATGGCCGCCGGACCGAGGAGGCTCCGTCCGGCCGCCTCGAAGACGGGAAGCATCTCGCGGAATCCCATCCCCAGACCGCCGTGTTCCTCGGGAATCTGCGGGGCGTACACGTCGTGCTCGCGGGCCATCTCGCGGAGCTCGCGAACGGCGTCGTCCGAAACCGGTTCCCCGCCGAGGTGGTCCCGCTCGACGGGAATGACCTCCTCGCGGACGAACGCTCGGACGCGTTCGGCGACGTCCGTTCCGCGTTCCGGGTCGTCGTATTCCATACCCACAACCCCGGTTCACCAGTGTAAAAATATTTCCCCAGAGTCGTTACCCTCGTAAGTTCTATACCGGAGATGGACGTACAATCGACGCAGGAACCGCGCCGTCGGGGCGGTCGGCGGAACGTGAGAGCCAGAACCGTACCGGCCGACACCGACGGCGATCGGAGAGGACCAATGACAAAAGACGACCAGATAGCGGGTGACAACGACTACTTCGAACGACTCGTCGATACGGACGCGCTACGGAACTACCTCGCGGCGGAGTTGGGGGAGGTCACGGAGTACGCCGTCTCCCACCACGCGGAGGGACACTCCAACGAGACGCTGTTCCTGACGTGGGGCGACAGCGAACTCGTTATCCGTCGTCCGCCGCCCGGCGAGACGGCCGAGACGGCCCACGACGTGCTCCGCGAGTACCGGGTGATGGACGCGCTACAGGGCACCGACGTTCCGCTTCCGGCGACGGTGCTGGCCTGTGAGGACCGCTCGGTCATCGGGAGCGACTTCTACGTGATGGAGCGCCTTTCGGGGGACGTGCTCCGCGAGGGGGAACCCGAACGCTTCGGAACGGCCGACGCACGGCGGCGAATCGGCGAGGAGTTGGTCGATACACTCGCGGCGATTCACGCGCTCGACTACGAGGCCGTGGGACTCGGCGAGTTCGGTCATCCGCCGGGTTACACCGAACGACAGGTCGAACGGTGGACCAAGCAGTTGGACTGGGCGTTCGAGCGAACCGCCGAGGAGCGCGCCGTCCCCGAACTGGAGGCGGTCGGCGACTGGTTGGTCGAACACTGCCCGGAGGAACACGAACACACGGTAGTCCACGGCGACTACAAACTCGACAACGTGATGTACGGGTCGGGGACGCCGCCGGAAATCGTCGGCGTCTTCGACTGGGAGATGGCGACGCTCGGCGACCCGTTGGCCGACCTCGGATGGATGCTGTCCTACTGGCGCGACGCGGGCGACCCGGAACCGGCGACCCCCGAACTGGTCGCCACGTTCATGGAGGCCGAAGAGTATCCGACCCGGCGGGAACTCGTCGAGCGGTACGAACGCGAGACGGGCATCGAGTACGACCGCGACCGATTCTATCGGGCGCTCGCCGTGTACAAACTCGCGGCACTCGGCGAGATGTTCTACCGGCGCTACCTCGACGGCAACAGCGACGACCCGATGTATCCGCGGATGGAAGAGCGCGTCCCGGACCTCGCCCGGCGCGCCAAGGGGATTCTGGACGGCGACGAACCGCTGTGACGGGCCGAATCCTCACGGAAGGAGTGTTAACACATGCGATCAAGATCGATGAGAGACAAACCAATAAATGAGGAATGTCGAGTTTTTCTTTACAGAAATAACCGCCGCTCGGTGGAGTTAAGATAACACGGGACGAAACGGCCCGACGTATGACAGTCACGGATATCGAGCGGGTGACGGTCCTCGGGGCCGGAAACATGGGCCACGGCATCGCGGAAGTCGCCGCCATCGCCGGATACGACGTCACCATGCGGGACGTGGAGGAGGGGTTCGTCGCGGACGGGTACGAGAACGTCGAGTGGAGTCTGGAGAAGTTGGCCGAGAAGGGACGACTGGACGAACCGGCCGAGGACGTGCTCGGGCGCATCGACACGGCGGTCGATTTGGCGGATTCGGTGGCCGACGCCGACCTCGTCATCGAGGCGGTCCCCGAACGGATGGACCTCAAGCGGGAGGTGTTCATCGACCTCGACGAGTTCGCGCCGGACGGCGCGATACTGGCGTCGAACACGTCCAGCCTCAGCATCACCGAGATGGCAGGCGTCACCTCGCGCCCCGAGGACGTCGTCGGGATGCACTTCTTCAACCCGCCGGTGAAGATGGACTTGGTCGAGGTCATCTACGGCGACCGGACGAGCGACGACACCGCGGAAGCGGCCTACGAGTTCGCCGAATCGCTCGGCAAGACGCCGATTTACGTGCGGAAGGACGTTCGCGGCTTCGTCGTCAATACGGTGCTCGGCCCGTTCGGCGACGAACCCGCGTGGATGGTGTCGAACGACGAGGCAACGATACGCGAGGTGGACGCCGCGATGGTCCACCGACGGGGGTACCCGATGGGGCCGTTCGAACTCATGGACCTCACCGGAATCGACGTGGGCTATCACGTCCGGAAGGAGTCGGGGCGGGCCATCCCACCCATCATGGCCGAGAAGGTCGAAAACGAGGAACTCGGCCGGAAGACGGGGCGAGGATACTACGACTACGAAGATGGAGAGACGTCGGAGACGTCTCAAGCGGACGGCGAAGCCGTCGATGGCGACGGAGTCAACTACGAACCCGGTGACGGCGAGGGGTTCGACACGCTCCGAATCGAGGCGCGGATGGTCAACGAGGCGGCGCGCCTCGTGGGGGAGGGCGTGGCCCGGCCCGACGAAATCGATACCGGGGTCCGCCTCGGACTCGGGTTCCCCGAAGGAATCTGCCGACGCGCGGACGAAATCGGCCTCGATGTGATTCTCGATAAACTCGAAACCCTGCACGAGGAGACGGGCGACGACCGGTTCGAACCGGACGACTACCTCGTCGAACTCGTCGAGGCGGGGAAAACGGGCGAGGACGCGGGCGAGGGCTTCCACGAGTACGGCACGAGCGGTGACGGACCCGGCGACTACCGATTTTTGAACTACGAACTCTCCGAGAACGGCCTTCTCGAGGTGGAACTCGACCGCCCCGAGCGGATGAACGCCCTGTCGGCGGACCTCTTGGGCGAAATCGACGACCTGCTCGCGTCGGTCGACGTGGACGAGGTTCGGTGCGTGACGTTCGAAGGCGCCGGCGACAGGGCGTTCAGCGCCGGGGCGGACATCGGCGGGTTCGCGGACGCCACCCCGACGGACTTCATGGACGTGACGCCGACGTTCGAGACGGTGAACGACTTCGAGCGCCCGACGGTTGCGAAAGTCGACGGCTACTGTTTGGGCGCCGGATTGGAGTTGGCGCTCGCCTGCGACCTCAGAATCGCCACGGAAGGGTCCGAGTTCGGATCGCCGGAGATCCGACTCGGCCTCATCCCCGGCGGTGGGGGCACCCAGCGCTTGCTCCGGTTGCTCGGCGAGACGCGGGCGAAGGAACTCGTGTTCCGGGGCAACCGCATCGACGCCGACCGTGCGGCGGAGTGGGGCCTCATCAACCGCGCCGTCCCCGACGACGAGTTCGAGAGCGTCGTCTCCGAGTTCGTGGACGACTTGCTCGACGGGCCGCCGATCGGACTCAAAGTGGCGAAGAAGGTCATGAACGAGGGCGAGGATGCGAGCCTCGACACCGCGCTCGCCATGGAAAGCCAAGGCTTCGGCCTGCTCATGGGAACCGAGGACGTGCGCGAGGGGACCGCCGCGTTCCGCGAGGACCGCGACCCCGAATTCATGGGGGAGTGACGTGGCGCTCTCGTTCGAGGAACTGGACGTCGGCCACCGGGTGACGACGCCCTCACGGACCATCACCGAGGCCGACGTCGTCAACTTCGCGGGCGTGAGCGGCGACTTCAACCCGCTTCACACCAGCGAGACGGTCGGGGAGGAGTCGGACTTCGGGGAGCGAATCGCCCACGGCGCGCTCGTGTTCTCCGCGATGACCGGCCTCGCACAGCGGGTCCGCGACCGCCGCGCCGAAGTCGTCGCCTTCTACGGCGTGGACCGACTGCGCTTCACCGCACCGGTTCGCTTCGGCGACACGATTCGCGTCGAACTGGAGTTGCTGGAGAAGGAGCGCACGGACCACCCGACCGCGACCGGAATCGTTCGATACGACGCCGAAGTCCTGAATCAGCGGGACGAGGTCGTGCTGTCGTGCGAACTCCTCTCGCTCGTTCGGTAAACGAGCCTGCTATTTTCTGTACTCGTCGTCCAACCCCTCGAATATCTCGGGGTCGGTGCGGAACTTGAGCACGTTGTGAACGACCGAGTTGCGGATGTTGTCGATGACGTCCCCGTGTTGCTTGTAGAACTCGTGAATCCAGCGCGATTCGGCCTCCCTGTTCGGGAACATCATCACCGTCTTCCACTGGTATTCCCCGTCCGAGAGGAAGTAAAACAGCGTGTTGGGGTCGTCGCGGATGTACTCCATCGCGGCGCGCCAACTGTCCGCGAAGTGCTCCGGGTTGAACTTGAACTCGAACAGGCCGAAGATGTAGTACTCCTCGTTCGGGATGATGGCCTCGCGGAACACGCCCTCGTTTCGCATCTCCCGAATCGACTCGCTCACGGTGACGTGCGAGACTTCGATGTCGTACTCCTCCGCGAGGATGGTCGTGAGTTCGCGCGAGGACAACTGCGGGTTCCGCGTCAACTCCCGCAAAATTGCGATGTCCCGCTCCTTGAACTCCCAGTTCGGAGCGTCGGTCGTGTCGGTCATAGTACTCCTTCCCGAGACCGGTTTATCAGCGTTCTCCTTCGAAGGGAAAGGATACAACGAGAGACGCAGGAATCGTTCGCCACGAACATTCACAATCAGCAACGGTAGCGGTCGGTGCGCGGGAGCGAGTACAACGAGCGGCGCGCGAAGGACGAGCGAAGCCGCGCTGAGCGAGGAGGCTGGGGAGGGGGAGGGTGGAGGGTGCGGTTGCGGTTTCATTGACGTCTGTTACTGCTTGCGTCGTCGTTGTACCCTCTTGTGGTGTCCCAGCGGCTGTGAGGTAGTCACCATCGACGCCTGTAATTGCTCGCGATACCTCGCGTTACCGTTGCAACTACTGTGATGAAGTCCTCGAACGCCCGGCCCCTTTCAGTCCCAAACCCACCACACCGCTTCCGCATAGCACCGCGTGCTCACGGCTGCACCGCTCGCTTTCGAGGTTTCTTCGAAACCTCGCCCACCACATCCTCCCCAACCGATTCCTCCCGTCGTCGCGCTGCTCCTCGGTCGTCATCCCTCGCACGCTCCACCGAGACGGGTCGAACGACGATTTCTCCCCGTCTCGCCAGCGCGCACCACGGCGGTTGTATAAGATCGTGTAGTCCGGTGAGCCGTCCTACGAGCGACCCTCTCCCTTCGAAAAACACCCGCCCGAAGTCCTATAACAGGTCGTCGGAGATGATGTTCTTCTGGATTTCGCTGGTGCCCTCGTAGATTTTGGTGATGCGGGCGTCGCGGTAGTAGCGCTCGACGGGGTGGTCGGTGACGTAGCCCGCGCCGCCGTGGACCTGAATCGCCTCGTCGGCGACGTCGACGGCGTGCTCGCTGGCGAAGAGTTTCGCCATGCTGGCGAATCGGGTCGCCATCCGGTCGTCGCCCTCCTCGACGTGGGAGGCGGCGCGGTAGGTGAGCGACCGGGCGGCCTCCACGTCCGTCGCCATGTCGGCGACCTTGTGCCCGATTGCTTGGTAGTCCTTTATGAGCCGTCCGCCCTGCTCGCGCTCTCCGGCGTAGTCGATGGATTCGTCCACGGCGGCCTGCGCGACGCCGACGGCCTGCGACGCGACGCTCACGCGTCCGGAGGCGAAGAAATTCATCAGCTGATAGAAACCCTCGTTCTCCTCGCCGATGACGTTCTCCGTGGGGACGCGCACGTCGTCGAGGACGATTTCCGCGAGGTCCGAGGCGCGGATGCCGAGTTTGTTGTCGATTTTCGTCGGTTCAAAGCCGTCGGTGTCGGTGGGGACGAGGATGGCGCTGATGCCGCGATGGGGCGGTTCGGCCTCGGGGTTCGTCTTCGCCATGACGACGGCGACGTCGGCGACGGTCCCATTGGTAATCCACATCTTGTTGCCGTCGATGACGTACTCGTCGCTCTCCCTTTTGGCAACCGTCTCGATACCGGCGACGTTCGACCCGTGGCCGGGTTCCGAGATACAGCTACAGCAGGCGGATTCGCCGTCGGCGATTCGCGGGAGCCACTCCTCTTTCATCCACTCGTCGCCGAACTTCCGGATCATATTCGAACCGAATCCGCGACTGCCGATGGCGCTCCCGATACCGGCGTCGGCTCGCCAGAGTTCCTCGGTGACGACGATGGACGAGAGGGTGTCCATTCCGGCCCCGCCGTACTCGACGGGGATGCCCGGAGCCACGAGGTCCAGTTCCGCCGCCTTCCGAACGAGGTCCTCGGGATACTTTTTCTCCTCGTCGTGTTCGCGGGCGACCGACGTGATTTCCGCCTCGCCGAACTCCCGAACCGCCTCGCGTATCGCGCGCTGCTCGTCTGACAGTCGAAATGTCATACCCGACATTTGAATTCCAATAAAAAGAATCTTCGGCATTTGTGTGACTGCTGTTAACCAAAATCGCCAAGAATTCGTACAGTTCGACATGGGTTCGTTGTCGGGAAAAGCGAACGACGAGTCGACGAGTACAGCAAGTATGACGACTACGACGATTACGTCGAGTCCCGGCGAACCGCGTGCTACACGTCGTTCGCCGGGACTCGACAGTTTAAATCCGGTGACGCGTGATATCCCGTAACATCATGAGCGAGACACCGGACGGTCCGTTGGTGGGGAGGGACATCGAACGGCGGGAGGATCCGGCCCTCGTGACCGGGCGGGCGACGTACACCGACGATGTGCAGGCGGCGGACGGTACCCATCTCTGCTTCGTTCGGAGTAGATACGGTCACGCGACCGTCGAGGGAATCAATACGGAGGCGGCCAAGTCGATGGAGGGCGTTCTCGGCGTCTACACGTGGGAGGATATCGAGGCGTCGGATTCGCCGGGCGTCATCCCGGTCAGGGCGGGGACGCTCGACCACGAGATTCCGGGGCATCCCGTCCTCGCACGGGGGCGAGTGCGATATCACGGGCAACCCGTCGCCGCCGTCGTCGCCGAGGACCGGTACGTCGCCCGAGACGCCGCGAACGCCGTAGACGTCTCCTATGACCGTCTCGATGCCGTCACGGACCCCATCGAAGCGACCGGCGAGGACGCTCCGACGATTTTCGAGGGCGTCCCCGGAAACGTCGTGACAGTCACGGAGATGGGCGATTCGGACGCCGCCGAGGAAGCGTTCGAGGACGCGGACCGAACCGTCGAAGTCGAGTTGGAGAACAACCGCCTCATCGCCAACGCGATGGAACCGCGGGCGGCGCTCGCGGAGTACGACGAGACGGACGACTCGCTGACCGTCACGATGACGAGTCAGTCGCCCCACGGCCACCGCGGAAAGCTCTCGACCACGCTGGGAATCCCCGAGAACCGACTCCGCGTCGTCGCGCCGGACGTCGGCGGCGGGTTCGGACACAAGGGCCACCACCACCCCGGCGAGGCGATGGCGGCGTGGTGCGCCCGCGAACTCGGACGCCCCGTGAAGTGGACGGCCACGCGCTCCGAGAACAACCTCGCCGGGGCACACGGGCGGGACCACCGGACGACCGCCGAACTGGCGTTCGACGACGACGGAACGATTCGCGGCCTCCGGGCCGAGACGCACGCCGGTATCGGCGGCTACGGACTCGGCGTCAGTCCCGCGCTTCCGGGGTGGTACGGACGCCTGCTGGCCAGCCAGTACCGGATTCCCGCCATCCACTGTCGAACCCACAGCGTCCTGACGAACACCGCACCCGTCCACTCCTACCGGGGAGCGGGCCGCCCCGAGGCCGTTTACGTGACCGAGCGACTCGTGGACCGCGCGGCGCGGGAACTGGATATCGATCCCGCCGAGTTCAGGCGCGGGAACCAGCTTTCGCCCGACGAGTTCCCCCACGAAACCGCCGTCGGCGCGAACTACGACAGCGGGGAGTACGAAACCGCCCTCGTTGAAGCACTCGACGCGGTGGACTACGACGCGCTTCGTGAACGACAAGCGGACGAGCGGGAGCGTGAGCAGGAGCGAGAGCGGGAGAACGGCGACGGTCCGTACCTCGGTATCGGGGTCGCCAACTACGTCGAATCGACCGGCGGCGGGTTCGAAAGCGGCGTCGTCCGCGTCCATCCCGACGGCGGCGTTACAGTCTATGCCGGAACGCACTCCCATGGGCAAGGCCACGGGACGACCTACGCCCAAATCGTCGCCGACGAACTCGGCGTGCCGTACGACGACATCGACGTGGTGGAGGGAGATACGGAGCGGATTCCGGCCGGTACGGGAACGTTCGGCAGTCGAAGCACCATCACGGGCGGGAACGCCGTCGCTGAGAGCGCGGGCGAGGTGGCCGAGAAGGCGCGACGCATCGCCGCCAACCGCTTGGAGGCGGCACCAGAGGACGTCGAACACGAGGGCGGCGAGTTCCGCGTCATCGGCGCGCCAGAGCGGTCGATTTCCTTCGAGACGGTCGCGGACGCGGCGTACGGCCGTGGACTCCCCGAAGGCGAGTCCGCCGGACTCGAATCGACCACGTTCTACGAGCAGGACGGGACGGCCTATGCCTTCGGGACACACGTCGCCGTCGTGGCCGTTGACCCCGACTCCGGCGAAATCGACGTGGAGCGGTACGTCGCCGTGGACGACTGCGGCGAGCAGGTCAACCCCCGCATCGTCGAGGGGCAGGTCCACGGCGGGGTCGCGCAGGGACTCGGACAGGCGCTCTACGAGGAGGCCGTCTACGACGACGCCGGGACGCTCGTCACGGGGTCCCTGCAGGACTACGCGGTTCCGAAAATTACCCAACTCCCGTCGATGGAGACGCGGAGTACGGTGACGCCGAGTCCGACGAACCCCCTCGGCGTGAAGGGAATCGGCGAGGCCGGAACCATCGCCGCGCCGCCCGCGATAGTCAACGCGGTGTTGGACGCCCTCGAACCGTTCGGCGTCGAGGAGATAGACATGCCGCTGACCCCCGAGCGCGTGTGGCGAACAGTTCAAAATGCGAAGTGAGGTCGACATCGTCACTCGCTACGGATTGTATTTGGGAACGTCTGAATCGCAACTACTGGGAAGCAGCCCTCGAAAGCCCCCGTCCGCTCGCTGACTTGTGGTTGGTATTGCCGTGACTGCAACTACAGACGTCAATGAAACCGCCCCGCCACCGCATCAGCCACATCCTCCCCAACCGATTCCTTCGCATTCGCTCAGTCATCCACCGTCAGAGCTTTGCTCTGACGAGCCATTCGTTCGTTCCTCCGTCACTCACGAAGACCTCGCACGCTGTCAGCGAACCGACGCGGCCGAGAGTGGCCGCGTCGTCCCGCCAGCGCGCGCCACCGTCAACAGGGACGTTACGGCAACTAAACCGACGCTCTCGGCGCGTGCACCAGCAGGTTCTCGGTCGAGGACCTGCTGGTTATCACGCGAGGGATGACGACCGAGGAGCAGCGCGACGATGGGAGGAATCGGTTGGGGAGGGCGTGGCGTGCGAGGTTTCGAAGAAACCTCGAAAAGCGAGCGGTGCAGCCGCGAGCACGCGGTAGCGGTGCGGTTGCGGTGCGGAAGCGGTGTGTGGTTTGGGACTGAAAGGGGCCGGGCGTTCGCGCTTGTTTTAGTCGTTTCAGCGACCTCTCTCTGCGGGCGGTTTTCGCCGAGATGTCGCTGAACGACCGCGAACGTTCGGGGGCTTTCGAGGACTGCTTTCAGTATTTGTAGTCACACGATAGAGTTAGAGTATACACCTATTTTGATGAGTAGACGAGGGCTTTCGAAGAGTCCAGTTCGGCATCTCGGAAAAGGGAGACCCAGTAAACGCCGTTCGTTCACCGAAGTTCTCGCAGGTCGTCGGTCGTATCGACGTCGACCAAGACGCCGGGGTCGTCGGTTTCGACCAACGCGGAACGGTCCCCGTGGAGCAGGATTTCCCGTCCGCCCATATCGCCCTCAACGTCCGTCAGCGCGTCGAAATGGAGAGCGTCGAAGAGGACGGGGTTGCCGCGCGCACCGTCGAACGCGGCGGCGAGAGCGTCGCCCGCGCCCGCCCGATACGCGGCGACGAGGCGGTCGATGCTCTCGGGACTGACGCGGGGCATGTCGCCAAGTGCGAAGACGATAGCGTCGTACTCGCGGCCCCATTGGACGCCGCGCCGGACGGACGTCGCCTGTCCGCGTTCGGCGTCAGGATTCACGATCAGGGAGACGTCCATTCCGGAGAGTGCGTCGGTGACGGGGCCGTCATCGGCGGCGACGACGGCCGCGACGGCGTCGAGTTCCGCGGCGTCGAGGAGGCCCCGAGCGGCGTGACGGACGAGCGGTTCGGACTCGAAGGGAGGGGAATCGGAGCCGGCGGAATCAGAACCGGAATCGAGGGATTCGGAATCGGAACCGGAATCCCTGGAATCGAGCGAGGCGAGGAGTTTGTTCGCCGGGCCGAACCGGGAACTCGCTCCGGCGGCGAGGAGGACGCCCGCGACGGACGCGTCGGGGCGGAACGTGCTATCGAACGGCGGCGCGACGACCGGAAGCGTCACGTCACGACCTCCGTGGGGACGAACCGAACGGACTCGCCGGAGTTGAGCGCGGTGCGGACACAGAGGTAGCCGTCCATCCGAAGCACCCGGGCGCAGTCGGCGAGGATGCGCGGTGAGAATCGCTCGCCGTAAATGGGAACGGAGGAGTCGGCGTGGCCGAGCGGAACCACTCGGTCGCCGCGACGTTCGATGGGGACGACGTATTCGGTGTCGTGTTCGGGGAGTTCGAGGTCGCACGCGAGGAAGCCGTCTTCGGTCGGCGCCGCCGTCTCGCCGGTGAGGAGCGCGCGGCACGCGGAAACCGCGCCGAGGAACGCCGCGACGGGTTTGCCGGGAAGCGCGACGGCGACGGCGTCGTAGTCGTCGAGCGTCGCCACGCGGACGTGGCTTCCGGGTCGAACGTCGATACCGTCCACGACGATGTCGCCGTGGTCGGCGAGCGCGCGGCGAACATGGTCGCGCGCGCCGCCGCCGGTCCCGCCGCTCGTCAGGATGACGTCGGCCGCCGTCGCGTGGCGCTCGATCACGTCACGAACGGCCTCGGGGTCGTCGGGCACCGGATCGACGACGTGAGGGTCGTGTCCCCACGATTGGACGAGGGTGGCGAGCATCGGCGAGTCGCGGTCGGGTTGTCGGTCCTCGACCAGTTCGGTCCCGGTTCCGAGGACGCGGACGGAGAGCCGTTCGAGGACGGAAACGGTCTCCAACCCGAGGTCGGCGAGCAGACCCGCGTCGGGCGCGCTCAGTCGCTCGCCCTCGGGAATGACCGTCTCGTCGGCGGTGGCGGTCGTTCCGCGCCGGAAGACGTTACGGCCGGGTTCAACGGTTGGGCCGTCGAGCGTCGTTTCCCGAGCCTTTCCATCGTCGGAATCACTGTCGTCCGTGATCGCGCGTTCGCGTTCGAGGACCGCGTCGGCGCGGGCGGGGAGCGGCGCTCCCGTGGCGATTCTGACCGCTTCGCCGGACTCCATCGCGGGCGGGTCGTCCTCCGCGCCGACCTCGCCGACGAGACGGAGGGGATAGGCGTCGTCGGTGTTGAACGCGAATCCGTCCATCGTCGCGTGGTCGCGCGGCGGAACGTCGGCGGGTGCGACGACGGGTTCCGCGAGGACCCGCCCGCCGATTCGTTCGGGGCCGACTTCCTCGCGGGGAAGGGTGTCGAAAAGCGTGTCGCGGGCGTTCGTGACCCGTTCGAGCGCCGTCCATCGTGAAACCGGATGCGTCACGCACGAATCTATGCCACGTCCTGACAAAGGCGTTCCCCCGGAGGGAAACGGATCGAGTACCCAATTTGGGGAAAGCCTTATTGTGTAATCCCTAGTGATTACGCGTGATAGATGATGCCAACCACCATGACACCGAGAGGACAGTGATATCGCGTGGAGTTCAGCGATACCTTCGAAATCGAGGACACCACTCCCGAGGAAGCATGGCTCGCGCTCTCCGATCCAGTGATGATAAAGGAGGCGCTACCGGGCTGCCAGTTCCTCGTCCGCGTGGACGACGAGAACCCCGATTTCGACGCGCTCAGAGAGCAGACGGCGGACGATGACGACCCGCCGACGCTCCCGGAGGCGGATCCGGAGGACATCGCGGAACGAGCGTTCGAGGAAGGAGCACACTACGCGGCACTGATGGAGATCGGTGTCGGAAGCGTCAAACCGTCGTTCGAGACGGTCGTCACCATCGCCGAACGCGAGTTCCCCGAGATGGCGGCCGAAGGCGAGGGGAGCGCGAGCAACTCCTCGTTCGAACTCGAAGCGGGAATGGCGCTGGAGGAGACCGAAGACGGCGTCGCCGTCGATTGGAACGCGCAAACGGACGTCTTCGGGCGCGTCGCCCAGATGGGCCAGCGCGTCATCAACCCGGTCGCCAACCGCGTCGTCAGCCGCTTTTTCGGCAACATCGAAGAACAACTGCGAGACGTCGAAACCGACGACACCGGCGGTCTTCGGAACAAAATCAGGGACATCCTATGACGGAACACGACATCACCATTACGGTAAACGGCGACGAGAAAGAACTCACGGTCGAATCACGAACGCTGCTCGTCCACGCGCTCCGGGACGAACTCGGCTACACCGGCCCGAACGTCGGATGTGAAAGCAGCACGTGCGGAGCGTGTACGGTTCACTTGGACGGCGACGCCGTCAAATCCTGTACCCTCCTCGCGGTACAGGCCGACGGCTGTGACGTAACGACCGTGGAGGGACTGGCGGACGGCCCCGAACTCACCCCCGTACAGGAGAGCTTTCAGGAGGAACACGGCCTCCAGTGTGGCTACTGCACGCCGGGCATGATAATGACGGCCGAACAGTTCCTCGAAGACAACCCGGACCCGTCGCGGGAGGAAATCCGCGAAGCGTTGGAGGGGAACCTCTGTCGCTGCACAGGCTATCAGAACATCGTCAACGCGGTGGAGTCCGCCGCCGAGAAGATGCAGGGAACCACGGCGGCGGAGGGGGACTGACCGATGTCCATCGAAACCATCGACGCGGAGGACGTAGAGGTCGAGGAGGTCCTCGGATCGGCCATCAAGCGCCGTGAGGACCCCTCGCTCATCACGGGGCGGGCGGAGTACACGGACGACATCCAGCGCCCGAACATGGCGCACATGGCCGTCACGCGGAGCCAGTACGGCCACGCCACCATCGAATCCATCGATACGAGCGAGGCGGAAGCGATGGACGGCGTCATCGCGGTGTACACCGCCGAGGACTTCGACGTCCCCGGCGAACTCCCGGTCGGGTGGTTGCTCGACAGCCTCCGAACCCCGGCCCATCCGATTCTGGCGAGCGAGCGCGTCCGCTATCAGGGCGACGCCGTCGCCGTCGTGGTCGCCGACGACCGATACGTCGCACAGGAAGCGGCGAACGCGGTGGACGTGGACTACGACCGTCTCGACGCCGTCACGGACCCCGCCGAGGCGCTCGAAGACGACGCCCCCGTCCTCCACGAGGAGGAAGGGGACAACGTCGCGCTGGACTGGGAACTCGGCGACGCTGAGAAGACCGACGCGGCGTTCGATGACGCCGCCACCGTCGTCGAGGCCGACCTGCACAACCAGTATCTCATCCCGAACGCGATGGAACCGCGTGCGACCGTCGCGGAGTACAACGCGGGGTCGGGCGACCTCAAGGTCAACATGACCTCGCAGAACCCGCACCTGCATCGACTCCTGATGTCCGGGGTCATCGACCACCCGGAACACAAACTCCACATCCGCGCGCCGGACGTCGGCGGCGGGTTCGGGTCGAAGATTCACCACTACGCGGACGAAGCGCTCACCGCGCTCTGTGCCCGCGAACTCGAACGACCCGTGAAGTGGGTCGCGACGCGAACCGAGACCTACGAGACGGACGCTCTCGGACGCGGCCACGTCACCCACGCGAAGATGGCGCTGGACGAGGACGGCAACATTACCGGCTTCGACGTGGACACGAAGGCCAGTCTGGGTGCCTACCTCTCGACGTTCGCACCGGCGGTGCCGACGTACCTGTACGGGACGCTCCTCTCGGGGCAGTACGACATTCCGGCCATCCACGTCGCCGTGGAGGGCGCGTTCACCAACGTCCCGCCGGTCGACGCGTACCGGGGCGCCGGCCGCCCCGAAGCGTCCTACGTCGTGGAGCGCATGATGACGCTCGCCGCGCGCGAAATCGACGAGGACCCGGCCGAGTTCCGGCGGAAGAACTTCGTCGGGGCGGACGACTTCCCGTACCAGACGGAGGTCGCCGTCGAGTACGACAGCGGTGACTACGAGAAGACGCTAAACGAGGCGCTGGACGCCCTCGACTACGACGAACTCCGCGAACGACAGGAGGAACTCCGCGACGAGGACCGATACATCGGCGTCGGCCTCTCGGCGTACATCGAGGCGTGCGGACTCGCGCCCTCGGAACTCGCCGGGCAACTCGGCGCGCAGGCCGGACTCTGGGAGAGTTCGCTCGTCCGCATGCAGTCGTCGGGAACCGTCACCGCCTACTGCGGGACCTCCGGTCACGGGCAGGGTCACGGAACGACCTACGCCCAAATCATCGCCGACGAACTCGGCGTCCCCTACGACGACGTGGAAATCGTGGAGGGGGACACCGACGAAGTGCCACAGGGAATGGGTACCTACGGCAGTCGGAGCGCGGCGGTTGGCGGCAGTTCGCTGGCGACCAGCGCCGGGAAAATCGTGGAGAAGGCGCGGCAAATCGCGGCCCACCAGTTCGAGGCCGACGAGGAGGACGTCGAGTTCGAGAACGGCGAGTTCCACCTCGCCGGTGCGCCGGACGAAAGCGTTACCATTCAGGAGATCGCCGGACAGGCGTACCTCGCCCACGACATCCCCGACGACATGGAACCCGGTCTGGAGGCGACGTCGTTCTACGACCCGGAGAACTTCACGTTCCCGTTCGGTCTGCACGCCTGCGTCGTGGAAGTCGACCCCGAGTCGGGCGAAATCGACATCGAACGCTACGTCGCGGTGGACGACGTCGGCAACCAGATCAACCCGAAAATCGTGGAGGGACAGGTCCACGGCGGGGTCGCACAGGGCCTCGGACAGGCGCTCTACGAGGGTGCCCAGTACGACGACAACGGCACGCTTCTCACGGGGTCGATGCAGGACTACGTGGTGCCGAAGGCCGAACACATCCCCGAAATCGAGACACGGAGCACGGTGACGCCGTGTCCGCACAACCCGCTCGGCGTGAAGGGCGTCGGCGAGGCAGGAACCATCGCCGCACCGCAGGCGCTCGTGAACGCCGTCACGGACGCGCTGCAACCGTTCGACGTGGACGACATCGAGATGCCGCTGACGCCCGAACGCGTGTGGCGTGCGGTCAAGGAAAACGGAGGTGAGAACTGATGTTCCCGGCGCAGTTCGACTACTACAAAGCGTCGAGCGTCTCCGAGGCGCTCGACCTGATGGAAGAACACGCAGACGAGGAGACCGAAATCCTCGCCGGGGGTCACAGCCTGCTCCCGACGATGAAATCGGGGCTTGCGAGTCCCGACGCGCTCATCGACATCAGCGGTATCGACGCCATCTCCGGCATCGAGACGAACGGGGACGAGACGACCATCGGTGCGACGACGAACTACGTCGACGTCATCGACTCGTCCGAACTCGCAGAAAACGTCTCCGTCTTCCCGAGCGCCGTCGAACAGGTCGGCGACGTGCAGGTCAGAAACCGCGGTACCATCGGCGGCAACCTCGCACACGCGGACCCGGCGTCGGACCTCCCGGCGGCGGCCCTCGCCGCGGACGCGACGATAGTCGTGGAGGGGCGCGATGGGGAACGCGAGATTCCGGTGGACGACTTCTTCCTCGGGATGTACGCGACGGACGTCGCGGAGGACGAACTCCTCACCGGGGTCCGCCTCCCGAACGCGCCCGACGTCGGCGGGGCGTACGCGAAAAAGCCGAGTCCGTCCTCGGGGTACGCGATGGTCGGCGTCGCCGCCGCCCTCGAAGTCGATGGCGACGAGGTGACGTCGGCGCGCGTCGCAGCGAACGGCGTGATGGATCACGGCGTCCGCCTCGAACCCGTCGAGGACGCGCTCGTCGGCGAATCGGCTGACGAGGACGCCATCGCCGACGCCGCGGACCACGCGGGCGACGACTTGGACGAGATGCTGATGATGGACGACGTGCAGGCGTCGGCCGATTTCCGCGCCCACCTCCTCACGGTGTACACGAAGCGAGCGCTCGGGACGGCGGTCGAGCGGGCGCGCGGCGACGGCCCGGCGGCCGCCGACTAACCCTTGAACCATCAGCCCCTATGGCAGACCGTGACAGTAATCGACACGAAGACGAAGACGGGGCCGCCCACCCCGCAAAGGAGGCGTCGATGACCGGCGACGGGTTTTCCGAGGTGACCGAGAGCGACCTCCGCGCGGTGTTCGACGACCAGCAGTACGTCGCCGAGGAGGACATCGTCACCACGGTGCTGCTGGCGCTTCGCATGGGCAAACCGCTGCTCGTGGAGGGCGAACCCGGCGCGGGAAAGACCGAACTCGCCAAGGTACTCGCCGCGGGGTTCGAGACGGACCTCGTTCGCCTCCAGTGTTACGAGGGACTGGCCGCCGAGAACGCGCTCTACGAGTGGAACTACACGAAGCAGTTGCTCGCTATCCAGTCGGGCGAAGGCGGCGTCGCCGACGACGACTCCGTCTTCGACGAGAGCTATCTGCTCTCCCGACCGCTCCTCGAAGCGCTCTCGGGCGACGGCGAGCGCCCGCCCGTCCTCCTCGTGGACGAAGTGGACCGGGCCGACGAGGAGTTCGAAGCGCTCCTGCTCGAACTCCTGTCGGACTTTCAGGTGTCCATCCCCGAACTCGGCACCGTGGAAGCCGCGACGCCGCCGGTGGTGATACTCACCTCGAACCGCACGCGTGGGTTGAGCGACGCCCTGAAGCGCCGGTGTCTCTACCTCTACGTGGACCCGCCGTCCGCCGAAAAGGAGCGGGCCATCGTGGAACGCAAAGTGCCGGAACTGGACGAGGGCATCGCCGCCCACCTCTGCGGCGTCACCCAGCGACTCCGCGACCGACCGCTCAGAAAGCGCCCCGGACTGGCGGAGACGCTCGATTGGGCCGAGGCGCTCACCGTCCTCGACGGCGAGGACGGACGGCTTTCGGTCGAGACGGCGCGGCGCACGCTCGGGTGTCTGCTGAAGGACGCCGAGGACGTGGAACGGGTGGACGACGACGAACTCGCGTCGCTCCTCGCGGAGGTGCACGGGGAGTCGTGACGACGCCATCCGCGGACCGGCGATCCGCCGACCGATTGCGGGACGAACTCGTCCGGTTCACGAATCGTCTCGGACGGGAGAACGTCACCGTTCCCACGAACGGGGCGCTCGCCGCCGCCCGAGCGCTGACCGCGGTCGAACGGTTCGAACGGAATCGCGTGCAGAGCGCGCTCCGAGCGACGCTGCTCACCGACGTCGCCGACCGCGAGACGTTCGACAGACTGTTTTCGGTCTTCTGGGACCGTATCCGCGGCGAGGAGCGCGCCTATCCCGCCGGACCGGCCGACGCGCCGTCGCCCGGCAAACCGAACGTCGGGAACGACGGCCCGACCGGCGCGAGGGAGGACGGAAACGAAAGCGGAAGCGACGAGAGCGGACGCGACGAGGACGGGCGGTCGGGCGGGGCAGAGACGGGAGCGGGAGCGACCGTCTCGCCGGACGGGTCGAACGGCGAACAACCCTTGGTCGCCGCGCGATACAGTCCCAGCGGCGACGGGGAGCGCGTGTCGGCGGAGACCCTCGCCGTCCACGACGAGGAAAGCGTGGCGACGGCGACGGCTGCGTTCACGCGGGCCGTGTCATCACTGCCAGGGCGGCGCTGGGAGGCCACCGGGCGGGGCGTGGACGCGCGGCGTGCCCTCCGGCGAAGCGTCGAGAGCGGCGGCGTGCCGCTCCCACTTCCCGGGCGTGCCCGGAAGCGGACGGCGACCCGCGGCGCGTTCTTGGTGGACGTGAGCCAATCGGTTCTCGACACCGTGGACCGCGGGTTTCTCCTCCAGTTCCTCCGCGAGGTGCGACGGACGTGGCGACGAACGCCGGTGTTTTTCTTCGACACCCGACTCCGCGAGGTGAGTTCGGCGTTCGACGAACCGACGCTGCACGACGCGCTGGCCGCGCTAGAGGCCGCACGAACCGAATGGGGCGGGGGGACGCGCATCGGTGCCGCCGTCGGGACGGTTCGTGACGAGTACCCCGACGCCGTGGACTGGCGGAGCACCGTCGTCATCCTCAGCGACGGGTTGGAACGCGGAGACACGGACGACCTCTCGACGGCGATGGCGTGGCTCTCGCGGCGCGCCGGACGGGTGCTCTGGTTGAATCCGCTGGCCGTCTCCCCCGCCTACGAACCGGCCTGCCGCGGGATGCAAGCGTCGCTCCCGTATCTCGACGGACTGTACGGCTTCACGAACCCGGACGACCTGCATCGAATCGCCGACGAACTCTCCCGACACGGTCCCGAGCGAACGCTGGCGGGACCGCGCGGGAACCACATCGAGAATTCAACGTGAGAAGAATGACTGAAACCGAACGAAGCGAGTGGAGCGTACCGGAACGGGAACTGATGGCGCACGTCCGCGACCGGTTGGACGCGGACGAACCGGCGATGCTGGCCACGGTCGTGGACGTCGAGGGGAGCGCCTACCGACGACCGGGGGCGAAGATGGTCGTCTCGCCGTCGAAGGGTGGCGTCGGCGCGATTACCGCGGGGTGTCTGGAATCCGAAGTCAAACAGCTCGCGGAGAAGGTCCTCGACGACGGCGAGCCGACGGTGAAGACGTTCGATCTGACCGGCGACGACGACGTGTGGGGGTTCGGCGTCGGCTGTAACGGCGTCATCGACGTTCTCCTCGAACCGCTCGACGAGAGCATCCGACCCGCCGTGGAGGCCTACGAACGGGGCGAGGAGTCGACGGTCGCGACCGTCGTGGCGAGCGACGCCGACGGCGTCTCCGTCGGCGATCGAGCGACGGACGATTTCGAGGACTTGTCCGACGAGGTCGAAGCCGCGATTCGTGCCGCGGACGTCGAAAAATCGCGCACCGTGAGCGTGGAAACCGACGCGGGAACCGTGTCGGTGTTCGTGGACCGCATCTCCCCGCCGGCCGAGTTGGTCGTCATCGGGAGCGGCCACGACGTCTCGCCCATCGTGGACTTGGCGTTGAACGTGGACTTCCGGGTGACGGTGGTCACGTTCCGCGGTGCCGACGGTGCGAAGGAACGATTCCCCGACGCCGACCGGGTGGTGGCGACCTCGCCGCGCTCGCTGACCGACGACGTGACGTTCGACGCGAACACACACGTCGTCGTGATGTCCCACAACTTCATCGACGACCGACTGGCGCTCGAATCCCTGCTCGAAACCGACGTGCCGTACATCGGGATGATGGGGCCGAAAGAGCGCTTCGAGGAGATGCTCGAAGCGTTCGAGGAGGAGGGCGTCGAGATTCCCGCGACCGAGCGGGAGAACGTGTACACGCCGGTCGGCCTCGATCTCGGCGGCGGCGCGCCGTATCAGGTCGCACACAGCGTGGTCGGCGAGGCGCTAGCCGTCCGGAACGGTCGGAGCGGGGGACACCTCCGAGAGGGAACGAAGTCCGTCCACGACCGAGCCACGGCGGAGTAAGCGGGGTATCGTTCCGCAGTTCCAGTCGGGTGGGAAAACGGAGTATCGCGGAGCGGTCGGGGGGACCGAGAAAAGACGGGGGAACTCTCAGAGGGATGCGAGGCGAGCGATGTAGACGAGGCTCAGGACGTGGTCGCTCGTATCGAGCGACGCGGGTCCCGCCGAGCCGAATCGATCCGTCTCCGAGAAGCCGTACATGTACGAGCGGAGGGATTCGTAGGCGGATTCGCTCACCCACTCGACGTCCGTGTAGTACGAGAGCGCGTTACCGGTGTTCTCGAAGCCCGCCTTCTCGACGAGGAAGTCGAGCCATTCGAAGACGATGACTTCCGCACCGTAGCGGGTCGGCAGTCCCGTCAGATACGGCTTTTCGGGGAGCGACCCGGACGCCAGCAGTTTGGTCTGGAGTTTCAGCAACTCCTCGCGCTGTCCGAGTCGAAGGAGGTCCTCGGCCGCTCGTTCGTCGTCATCCGCAGCGATGTCGAGGGGTGGTTCGTCCTCGTCAGCCATCCTGCGGAGTTCGCGCAGGTCGTAATCTGCCGGTCTGATACTCATTCTGATATTTAGAAGACAAGCATCTCGACCTATTTAACTCTTGGTACGAACGAGTTAGAGAAAACGCAGTTCAGAGGATGGACAGGTGTGGTTGGTTACTCGTCCGCGTCGCCGCCGCGCCGCTTCTGTGCGACGACGATGACACCGAGAAGACTGGCGAGGAGGCCGAGCTTTCGGGTGAGTTTCCCGCTCCCGGCGGGTTCGGAACTGAAGTCGTCCGCACTGACCTCGTCTTCCTCGTCGTCTTTCGATCCGAAACGACGCTTGGCGACGAACAGGGCGAGGCCCGCGACGAAGAGCAGACCGAAGAGCGGTTTCAACAGCGTCGTCGGCGACGTTCCCGACGACTCCGTCGTGGTACTCGTGCTGACGGTCGCGGGGGCGGAATCCTCGTCGGGGTACACTCGTTCCTCGACGAGCGCCGGCTTTTCGATATTGATCTTGAGGAGTGACATCACCATTCCATTCGTCACGGAACAACGTTATAGCTTCTGCCTCCGAACGGTTTCCATCACGTTCGAACGTTGTAGAAATCAAACCGGAGAATGCCGGACCCGTCAAACTTACGACGGTCAGCGGAAATCAAGGGATATGGCGATGCCGATCCGCGTGTTGCTGGTCGACGACGAACCGGACCTCGCGGATATGGCGGCCCTGTTTTTGGAACGGGAACGCGACGCGCTGGAGACGGACGCGGTGACGGGTCCCGACGATGCGCTCGCGCGACTGAAAGCCGACGACTTCGACTGTGTCGTCAGCGACTACGACATGCCGACGATGAACGGCCTCGAACTCCTCGATTCGGTTCGAGACGACCACCCCGAACTGCCGTTCGTCCTGTTCACCGGCAAGGGAAGCGAGGAGATAGCGAGCGAGGCGATCTCCGCCGGCGTCTCGGGATACCTCCAGAAGGAGAGCGGCACGGACCAGTACACCGTTCTCGCGAACGTCGTGGCGAACGCCGTGGAGAAATACCGTGCGGAGTGTGCCCTCCACGAGAGCGAACGCCGATTCGAGGCTGTGTTCGACGACCCCTTTTCCTTCATCGGACTCCTCGAAACGAACGGGACCGTTATCGCGGTCAATCAGACCGCCCTCGACGCTGTCGATGAGAGAGCGGCGGTAGTCGAAGGAAAACCGTTCTGGGAGACGCCGTGGTGGTCGTTTTCGGCCGACGTGCAGGCGGAGTTGCGCGACAAAATCGACGAAGCCGCGGACGACGAGTTCGTCAGGTTTCGGACGAGGAACTGGACGAAAAAGTTGGGCTGTCTCGCGCTCGACGTCATCATCCGTCCGGTTCACGGCGAGTCCGATGCCGTCGAAACGCTCATCGTCGAGGGTCGGAGCGTCGAAAACCACGACGGATGGTCGGAAGCGCTACGATGAGGGAAACGACCCGCGAACCGCCTCGCCGAGCGTGTGCCGAACGCCGGGACTGACGACGAGGAGGACGCCGACGTAGACGATGCCGCCGAGCGAGACGAGCGAGAGGAGGTCGGTCCACGACGCCACGGGAACGAACGTGTGGGCGATGGAGACGGCGACGAACATGACGAGACTCGCACCGACCTGTGCGGCCATCGGGCGTGAGACGGGGACGATGCCGACGATTTCGGCCCGAAGGAATCGGAGCGCGCCGAGGTACATGACCGATTCCGCGACGATGGTGGCGAGGACGATGCCTATCGGACCGTACCCGAGCGTGAGGGGGACGCCCAAAACGAGGTTGATACCGACCGCGAGCGCCGAAAGTCGCATCGCCGCGTCCGGCCTGTCGAACCCGTTGATGGCCTGCAAGAGCGGCCCGCTCTGCGTGCGAACGACGCGATAGGCGGCGAGACCGATGAGGAGGACGGCGGCGTTCCGGTAGTCCGGACCGTACACGGTCACGACGAGGGGTTTCGAGAGCGCCAGCGACCCGAAGAGGATGGGAAACGCGAGGATACCCGCGTAGGCCAGCGTGTTCGAGATGTCGCGGGCGGCACCGCCGACGCGCTCGTCCCGGGCGCTGACCGTCGTCATCAGGCCCCGTCCGGCCATGTCCGCGACGAACACGGCCGGGAGGGTGAACTTCCACGCGACTTCGTACCACCCGGCCGCCGCCGTGCCGTTGGCGAGGAGGAATCCGAGGAGAAGCACGTCGAGGCGGTCGTAGGTCGTTCCCAAAAAGGTGGAAGGGACGCTGTATCGCGCGTAGTCGGCGAGATTCCGAACGAACGCGCGGGACGGTATCGCGGGACGGGCCGCGACGAGACCGACCGCGAACGGGATAGTAAGCGCGGAGGCGAGGGACAGGCCGAAGACCATCCCGGCCGATCCGACGACGGTCGCGGTGCTGAGCAGGGCGACGAACCCGATTTGGAGCGGGAGGGTGAACACCGACCTGAGCGTATCGACCCACGTCGCGGCGCTGATTCGGCCGCGGCCTTGGACGAGGCTCGCTATCGTTTCGAACACCGATTCGGTGGCGAGGAGGCAGACGAGCAACACCGGAGCGAGCGCGAGTCCGGTATAGTTCCGGAGGGCGTCACCCGCGAGGAAGACGACGATTCCCGCGAGGAGGAGCCATCCGGCGTTGAACAGCAGTTGTGCGCCGAAGGCGAAGGGACGGAGGGAGTCGGATTCGGAGACGCGCTTTTTCCCGGCGAGCGACCACCCGTTCATCGGTCGGTCCGCGAACTTCACCAACGCATAGAGGAGATAGACGCCGCCGAACGCGCTCGGGCCGAGCCATCGTGCGAAGATGACGGTTCCGGCGAAGCCGATGAGCGCCATCGTAAACTGGGCGACGGTTCCGCCCAGCGTCTCGCTACTGAGTTTGGTTTTCGCCGCTTCGCTCATGCATAGCCGAGGTCGCGCAGTTGCTCCTCGACGGCGGAGGAGACGGTCATGTCGTTCGTCACGGTGCGCCGGTTCAAGTCGTTCACCAGTGACTCAATTCGCTCGCGTGGCTTTTCTATTTCGCCATCCTCGCGGAAGCCGTCGGGCGTCTCCCAGCCGTAATAGTTCGGGGCGACCAACCCGTGCAGTTCCGTATCGAGCGGGCCGATGTCGAACCCGTCGCGAGACAGTGCGGCGCGGTGGCGGTCGGTCAGGCCGTGGTATTCGACCAGCCACTCCGGTTCGTCGTCCGCGTTTAGTTCGCCGAGGAGATTTCGTCCCCGCGAGTCGCCGTCGATATTCGCGATGTCCAGCATCGTTCGATGGACGTCGAGGAGGCTGACCGGTTCCGTGCGGCGTTCAGGTTCCTCGGATTCGTTTTTGCCGGACTCGTGTTCCTCGCTCCATATGCAGAGCGGTACCTTCGTCACCTCGGGATAGAGGCCACAGAGGTGTTCCCATGCGTCGTGTTCGCCGAGGGCTTCACCGTGGTCCGCGAGCGTGACGACGTAGTCGAACTCCTCCCTGAGTTCTGCGAAGATGGCGCGATACCGGTCCGCGAGGTAGCGAACGCCGTCGTCGTAGGCCCGCCGGATTCGTTCGGGGTCCGCGTCCGGCGACGAGAGCGTCGCCCGGAGACCGTCGAGTTCCGGCGGTTCCACGGTTCGGAACTCCTCGGGCGGGTCGTAGGGGGCGTGAGCCTCCATCAGGTTGACGAAGAGGAACTCGTCGTCGCCGAACTGGGTCTCGCGGACGAACTGGAGCGCCTCGGTCGCGCCGTCGTCGCGGGTCGTCCGTCCCATTCCCAAATCGCGGAGTTTGAGGAACGCACCGCGCTTGAGCGACGGGACGGTGTCACAGTCGCCCAACAGTACGTCTCGGAGGGCCAAGAGGTAGCGCTGCGGTCCCATCTCCCGCGTCTCGGTGATGAAGCCGTCCCAGTCGTACACGTCCTCGGAGAGGGCGTCGAGTCGCCAACTCCCTTCGAATCGGTCGAACCCGCGATGGAAGTCGAACGGGCGCGAGATGTTGACGTTGGCGCTGAAGGCCCGGGTGGTGTAGTCGGACGAACCGAACGATTCGGCGAGGACCGGTTCGGGACAGTCGAGGCGTTGTGCCCCGGCGTAGACGCCCAACTCGCTCGGATACTTTCCCGCGAACAGGGAGGCGTGGGCGGGAACCGTCCAGTGGGAGGTCGAATAGGCGTTCTCGAACCGCGTCCCCGGAAGCCAGTCGAAGTGGCTGTCGAAGGCATCCTTCCGCACGGTGTCGAGGACGACGAGCGCGACGTTCATCGGTATCCCAGCGCCGAAAGGCGCTCGTCGACCGATGCGTTCGATCCGTTCGATGCATCCTCCCCTTCCATCCACTCCCCGGGGTCGTAACTCCCGGTGTCGGTTCCGCTGGTGATCACCCACGGGACCTCGCGGAGGACGCGAATCGGCGTGCTGTCGGGGTGCCCGTAGACGTACCATTCGCCGAACCCGTTACCGTGGTCCGCCGTGATGACGACGCGCTCGGCGTCGAGGTTGTCGAGAAGGACCTCGACCTCGGAGAGGGCGTACCTGAGGTTGTCGCGGTACGACCGCCACACCTGCTTTCGGGTGAGGTCGCCGCGCCGCAAGCGTTCCCAGACGCCGACGCGCTCGCCGAACTCGTCCTTGCTCATGGCGTCGCCCGGAAGCGGGTCCGGAATCGACGGGAAGTGCGGTTGCATGTAGTGGACGACGAGTTTGTCCGGGTCCTCCTCGCGCCCCGCCGCGATTGCCCGGTCGGTGACGGTGCGGGCGGGAACCGTCCCCAGTTGGTCGTCCCACCCGTCCCGCCACACTTCGTCCAGTCGAGCGAAGTTGTCGGCGTCGAGGTGGCGCGCGGAGTTCGGATTCGCGGTGACGTGGACCGTATCCGAACAGTCCCGCGTCCCGAAGTTCGCGCGCATCCACTCGTCCGAGCGGGTTCCCGCCGAATCGAAGCGCCAAACGCGCTCCACGAAGGGGATGTCGGGTGCGACCTCACACATGCAGTCGAACCGACAGCCGTCGAGGACGACGAGCGCGTCCCACGGATGGTCGTATATCGACTCGCCGAACGACCGTCGGTCGCCGATTCGACGGAGAATCCCCTTGTAGAGTTCGTACGCCGACTTGTCCACGCCGCGCCAACCGTCCGCACGGATCCGGTCGCTGCTCTCGTTCAGCCAATCGTCGAACGTCATCGGTTCACCTCCGCGTACCGAATCCGGTCGACCGCGTTCCAAAAGCCCCGACGCCAGAGCCAGTCGTTGACCCTTCCGAGCGCCGTCTCGGGGACGATACGCTCCTTGTACTCGGCCGGATACTCGCGTTGCAGGCGGGTTTCTTTGTCCGCGTCGATGCTGGCGCGCGTACGGTCGGGATGGGACATCGTGATCGCCGGGTCGTATCGACACGAGCCGTAAGACTCCATCCGCCACCCGAACTCCGTATCGTCCCGCCACCCCGCGTACTCGCTTCGAAACCCTCCGGCGTCGAGCGCGGTATCACGGTCGAAGGCGAGGTTGCACCCGACGTACAGGCCCGTTCCGTGATACGTTCGGCCGCCGCTGACGCTCCCCTCGACGCAGACCGCCTCCCGGTCGAAAGCGCTCGCGACGCTGGCCACCCAGTCGGGGGGCGGTCGGCAATCGTCGTCGGTGAGCGCCACGATGTCCGCGTTCGCCGCCTCGATTCCGGCGTTTCGCGCCTCACAGATGTCGAGGGTCGCGTCGTCCACGACCAGCACTTCGAACTCGGTTTCGGTCTGGTTCTGTAAGGCGGCGACTACGCCCTCGTGATCGTTCGACGGAACCGTCGGGATCACGACCGAAACGCGGGGATCATTGGATGCGTATGGGTTTCGTATCATCGGCATCTACTGCGGTGCGTTTCTCGGCCGCCTCACGATGCGTCCTGTCGACCACTTCGCGCAAGGACTGTGCGAACGTCCGCCTGTCGTATCGTCGAGCGAACTGCTGAATATCGTCGGTATCGAAGTCGTCCGGGTCGAACGCCTCGACGGTTTCCCGCAGCGAGCGGACGGTCGGAGCGAATCCCAAGCCGGTCTTCCCCTCCACGACCTGCTGTCGGGTGTACCCTTCGTTCACGCCGATGAGGGGTTTACCCGCCGTCAACGCCTCCGCGCCGACCAACCCGAAGTCCTCGTCCTTCGGCGCGTAAACGACGGCGGTTGCGCGGGAGACCACGTCCTCCACGTCCGGGAGGAAACCGAGCAGTTCGACGTTGTCGTGGGCGCGCGCTTTCCGTTCGAGCCGTTCCCGTTCCTTTCCGTCGCCGACGACGAGTAGGCGTTCGTCCAACCCCGCGAACGCGTCGATGACGAGGCCGATTCGTTTCTCCGGCGCGAGTCGGGACCACGTCACGAAATAGCCGTCGTCACCCTCGTCCCGCCAATCCCCGGTCACAGGGGGATAGACGACCGTGGCGTCCCGATTGTAGTATCGTTGGATGCGGTCACGGACGAGTTCGCTGTTGGCGACGAACCGGTCGATGTAGTCGTTGGCTTCCTTATCGAGCGTCCGCCACCACTTCGCGTACCCCTTCAGGGCCAACTGGACGCCGGGATAGTCGAACGCGGCGAGTCGCTCACGGTAGAGGTCATACAGCCATCGAGGCGGGCTGTGCGGGTAGTGAAGTACCGTCTGGTCCACCGGAGGGACGTACGACTTCGAGAGCGGGGCGCTTTCGAGGACCACGTCGTAGTTCGCCAGTTCGTCGTGCGCGTCGGTCCAATCGAGCGCGACAGACATCGTCTCTAGCGGGTTCATCCCTTCGTTTTTCCATTCGAGCAGATGCCCCGAGAGACCGCGCGTGTACTTCCCCTGCCGTATCGGAACGATAGTCACGTCGTCGGGCGATTCGATGCCGTCCGCCACGTACATGGTAAATATCGGTGCATCGAGCACTCGCGCCGCTTCGATGGCGAATCGTTCGCCGCCCCCCATGGCGGGAAACCTGTCGTGCAATATCGCTACGTCGTGTGAATCCAGCCTCATTGGCCACCCCTGAACGTGAATTCGTTACGCCGCGTTCACTGATAAACCTGAGTGCGTTTTTTATTATACATTCATTGAAGGGTAAAATAGTGGAATTAAGATTCTAGTCGGTTTCAAAAACCGGATAGGAGTCGCGGACGTCCGCGATCAGGTCACGAACCTCCTCGTTCGCCTCCTCGTCGGGGACGACGGGGTCCATCCCGTCGAACACCTCGTGGACCATCGCGACGCCGTCCGAAAGCGTGTCCAAGCCGTATCCCCCTTCGAGGACGTACCCGAGCGCCGCACCCACCTCGTCCGTCAGGTCCCGAACGCGAGCGGTGAGCATGCCGTACCCTTCTGTCGAAACTCGCATTCTGGAGATTGGGTCGTGACGGTGGGCGTCGAATCCCGCGCTCACGAGCACGAGGTCGGGATCGAAGTCGAGAATCGCCGGGGCGATGAGGTCGTCGAACACCGCCCGGTATTCGGGGTCCCCCGCCCCCGCCGGGAGCGGAGCGTTGAGGGTCGTTCCCGCCCCGTCTCCCTCGCCCGACTCCTCGATTTCGCCCGTGCCGGGATACAATCCGTCCTCGTGAATCGAGACGTAGAACACGTCCCCGTCGCCGTAGAAGATGTCCTGCGTTCCGTTGCCGTGGTGGACATCCCAGTCGATTATCGCGACCCGCTCCGCATCGCCGTCGTCGATGACCGATTGGGCCGCGACGGCGGCGTTGTTGAAGAAGCAAAATCCCATGGCGTCATCCGCCACGGCGTGATGCCCCGGTGGACGACCCAGTGCGAACGGCGTCGAGCGGCCGTCTTCGCCCGCAAGTGCCGCCTTTGCGGCCCATTTGGCCAGTCCCGCGCTTTCGAGCGCGGCGTCCCACGACTCCTCGACCGCGACGGTGTCCGGGTCCCAGTTCCCGCCGCCGCTCTCGCAGAACTCGCGAAACTCCTCGACGTACCCCGCGTCGTGGACCGCGGTCACTTCGGCTTCGGTCGCGGGCGACGCTTCGACGTATTCGACACCGTGTTTTCGTGTGAGGGCCCGTCGAATCGCACGCAGTCGGTCGGGATTCTCGGGATGTCGCTTCCCGGTATCGTGAGCTAGACAGACCTCGCTGTAGCCGAATTTCATTCGAACAGCCTGAAGTAAGTCTCGATGTCCTCCGCCTTAACCGTTCGCCGGTCCGCGTGATGGGCGAGTATCGTCGCGGCGGCCGCGACGTTGTTGGCGTAGTCTTCGAGGATGTCGGCGAGCGCCACGCGCGCATCCATCGAAACCCGGTAATCATCGTCGATATCGAGACGGGCGATTCGGTCCACGGGGGCGACCGGGAGAACGAGATCGTCCTTGTCGATGACCTGTTGGACGCCGAAATCCGCCGCCATCAGCGTCTTCCGTCCGTCCTTCGTCGCCTGTTTCGCCGCGTCTACGGCCAACTCCGCGCCGTGAATCTGAATCCGGCGGGCGAGTTCTTCGGCGGCGTCCGCGCTGACGCGGAGGTCGCCTGCTTTCCGTCGGATTATCGTATCGACCGGCGCAAACGGAAGCTCAACGCTCATAGTCCAAAGCGGAAGTCAGTCGCCCTTAATCTTTCCCTACCGTCGTTTGCGGCAAATTCGACGGGGAAACTGCCAGCACGAATAAAAAGGAAGACGGTGAACTGGCGAACACGATGAGCGATCCACACGAACGCGACCGAACGATGGCAAAGGAAAAAGAGGAGTCCGAGGATGCGAAGGACAAAGAGGAGGCCGAGCAGGCCCGCGAAGAGGAACTCGAAGACGAGACGGAAGTGGAGCAAAAGCAAGCCCGCGAGGACGCGGCGACCGACGAACAGAACAAGGACAACCACCGCGACGAAGAGCCGTTCCAGAGCTAAGGTAGCGAAATCGGGCGGAGAGAACGGAGAGACGGACTCAGAAGACGTCGTCGGCGTCGAGTTTCCCGCCGCGGCGTTCCCCGCGTGCGGTGACTTCCTGTCCGAGGTGAACGTCCGCGTCCGTCTCGACGCTTATCGTTTCGTCGCCGTCGTCTAACACGACGGGGTTACCCGCTTGAACGACCGTGCCGGTGAATTCGACGAATTCGCCGTCGTCGGTCGTCGTGGCCGGACTGGTTCCTTTCGACGTTTCGGAGTCCGTCGTGGTCGCGTCGGAATCGTCGGAATCCGTCGTGCCGTCGGCGTCGCTCCCGGTTTCGAACGCACCGAGACCGGTTTCCGAATCGGTCGAGTCGTTCTCGTCGTCCGCACCGGCGGTATCGGTCGGCGAACCGCTGTCGAGGACGGAGATGGTCGACTGCCACCCCGCGGAGGCCTCGATGTCATCGGCCCAACCGTCCTTGATGGAGACGTCCGCGAAAGCGGCTTTGTCGCCCGGCGCGAGTTCGCGGTCGGCCTTTTTACCCCACAGCGCGACGCGGATGTCGCCGGTTTCGTCCTGCACGCGGACGTTTTTCACCTGTCCCTCCGATCCGTCGTCCCGGTCGAAGGTCCGCTTCGGGTCCGTGGAGCGAATCACGCCGACGATGTCGGCCGTGTCGCCGATTTCGAGGTCTTCAATAGGCGTACTCTCCGGCACGTATTCGATGTCGGCGTCTATCTTCTCGACGGCACCGCGGTTGCCGACGTGAAGTTCGAGGTTGCCGTCGCGCTCGCGGACGTACCCGTCGACGACTTCGACGGCGATTCCGGCGGAGAGTTCCTCGGCCGCGTCGGCGCGCTCGTCCCAGAGCGTGATTCGGACCCGACCCGTCTCGTCGCCGACGGTGAGGTTGGCGACCCTTCCTTCCGACCCGTCGTCCCGGTCGAAGGTCCGGACGGTTCCCGTGTCGAGCAGTTTGCCCTGCAGGTTCACGTCCGAGAGGCCGAGCGAGAGGTCGGACACCGTATAGGAGTCCTGTACCTGCACGTCGATCTCCGTGTCGTCGTCGGGTTCCGCTTGATCGACGTTGACCTCGGTCCCGCTGTAACCGTCCGTCGGGCGGCCCTTGATTCGAAGCACCTGCCCCGGTTCGAGTTGCTCTTCAGCGGCCTGCGCGTGTTCGTCCCAGAGCGAGATGCGAATCGAACCCGTCTCGTCCGCGACGTCGACGTTCAGGACGTGGCCGTCCTCCGCGTCGTCCCCGTCGCGTTCGAAGGTCCGAACGTCGCCGATGCTCGTCACCTTGGCAACGAACTTCACTTCCTCGATGCCGGGTTCGATGTCGGCGACCCCGTTCACTTCGCTTTCGCCCAGTTCGTGCGCGATGAGCATTGCGGCGGTTTCCTCGTCCGCAAGCCCACCCATCTGTTCGACTTTTTCCTCGACGGCGTCCCGGAACTCGTCCAGAGAGATGTCGGCGTCGAGGTCCCCGTGTACCTCGTCTATAACGCCCATAATCGTATTCGGTTGCAGGGTTGGCCGTCGCTTAAGCGTTGTCTTTGTGTCGGCAATCGGACGGAGTTCGCCGATTGCGATGCGGTTCGTTCCATGCAGAACAGTGGTCCCCCCTTCACTGATAAACCTACGTTCCGCTCCTGAATGTCGCTTTCGTCGGCGTTACTTTTTCGTGGTGGTGGAACTTTCTCTGTCCGTATCCGCGACGACTTTCGACTCACCCATGCTCTCGTGCGTGACTGTCACCGACTTCGGGAGCGCCCCCTCGAAGGTGAACGTCGCCCGGTATTCGATTTCGGTGATACACTCGGAACACCCGACGCTGCCGTCCTTCCGCTTCGTTCCCATCGTCACCGTGAACGCGCTCGACGACGTATCGCATTTCGCGCTCTCGATTTTTGGCCGGGTGCAGGAGTCGCTCCCCGTCATCGACCCCGTGACGACGAGTCGCTTTTTCGAGTCCTCGAACTCGATAGCGGCATCGTTTGTCGGCTGCCCACACTCCGCGCTGATGACTTCCAGCGACCGATCTTTCACCGTCACGCCCGCAGTGGAAGTCGAAGTCCGCGTCGTCGTCCCCGTTTCCGTCGTCCCTTCGGCAGTCGTGGTTTCGCTCGCCGTGGTCGTCGTGGTCTCGGTCGTCCCGGTTCCGCCCCCGTCCGACTCCGAGTTACCCGGACTGCCACCCTCTCGGCTCAGACAACCGCCGAGCAGACCGACCGTCGTCGCCGCACCCGCACGTTTCAGGATGTTTCGTCGTTGCATACCACAGAGCACCACTTCCGTTCTAAAAGCACTGGCGTAAGGAAAAATGGAAATTTGAGTTATCGACACGGTCTCCGCGTCCGCGGTTCGTGCGGGTGGGTCGCATCCCCACACCGTCGCCACATCGCAAGCGCTATTAAGCCGACCGCGAAATGAATGATTGAGTCCTGGTAGGGTAGTGGACTATCCTCTTGGCTTGCGGAGCCAGGGACCGGAGTTCAAATCTCCGTCAGGACGTCATTCTTCAGGAACCGACTCACGAGAGCCGAGGCTCTCGTGAGTCGTGGAGGAAGATGACGACAGCGGAGATTTGAGCCAACAAGACGCACGCCCGCGAGCGAAGCGAGCCGGAACGTCTTGTGCAGTTCAAATCGATGTCGGACCGTTTCGGTCCGACGTGCTTCGCGCTCGTTTCACTCGCGCGAAACTCCGTCAGGACGTTTCTGCTAACATGACACCGACGAGCGCAGCGAGTCGTTTCTCACTTCACCGCGCGAATCAGCACCTTCTCGTTGCTGAAGTCGGTCACTGCGCCGTCCTCGACGGTCACGTCGTAGACGACTTCGGCTTTCGACCCACGGACGAGTTCGTCCAGTTCCTCGCGCGCGCTCTCGTCCGGATTCGTGCGCTCCGCCCACGACTCGTAGTCGAGGTCCTTGCGCATGGTGACTGACTCGTCGATGGTGAGTCCGACGTCGCGGAACCAATCCTGCCACCGCGCGACGGAATAGGCCTCGCCGTGAGTCGAATCGCGGAGGCGTTCGAAGCGGTTGTAGAAGGCGGCTAGTTCGTCGTCTTCGGGGACGATGTTATCCTCGAAGGCGACGACGCCGCCGGGCGCGAGAACGCGGGCGACTTCGCTCACGAACGCCTGCGGATTGGGGAAGTGGTGGGCCGCGATGCGGCAGGTCACGGCGTCGAAGACTTCGTCCGCGAAAGGGAGTCGCTCCGCGTCGGCGACCGCGCCGGAGACGGGGAACGCGTCAGTGGCCGTCTCGACCATCGCGGGTGTTGCGTCGGCGGCGATGACGGTGGGAACCGTTTTGGCGAGCGCGCCGGCGGTGTGTCCGGCACCGCACGCGATGTCGAGTCCACACGTGGCGTCCTCGCACCACGAGGCGAGGAGTTCGAGGTCCACACCGTCCCGGTGAACGTCGCTGTCGAGGTAGGAGGCCGCGACGCTGCCGAACGAATCCGTCGTCGCCCGCTTCCGTTCGATGTCGTCCATACGGATCGTAGGACGAACGCCACAAAGGCCGTTGTCGTTCGCGCAGGTTTCGCCGACCGCGCGTTTGCCATGGTGTGACAGGCCAAATATGGCGCGAACCGTGACACTTTTGACCCTCGCGAGAATATTTACTCGTGTATGAGTAAAGTTGAGAACTACCGACTGTTCGTTCGTGACTTGAAGAAATGGGCCGTCAAGAAAACCGCGAAGTAACCGGTATCCACGGTTACACCCACTGACGGTGGCTCCGTCAGGTCCTGCATCACCCTTTTCGAGCCGTTTGCCGTCGTCCGGAAGAGCATTCGTCCGGAGGAGTTTTTCATCGGCGGCGGGGAATGAACCGTATGGACGCTTCCCTGCGGGCCGGGGTCGCAATCTACAACGCCGGCGAGTTCCACGCCGCCCACGACGCGTGGGAGGACCACTGGCTGGACCTCGAACGGGATACCGAGGACGAGCGACTTCTCCACGGACTGATTCAGTTCACGGCGGTGGTATACCACGCGGGCGACGGGAACTGGGCTGGAATGCGGGGCCTCGCGGAGAGCGCGGCCGCGTATCTCAGCGGACTTCCGAACGATTATCGGGGCATCAACGTCGAGACGGTTCGTACCTACCTCCGCGCGGTTCGGGACGACCCCGAACACGTCGAGCGCAGCGCGCCGCCGAGACTGACCAGCGGCGGAATCGTTCTCCGTCCCGACGACCTCGGCTTCGAGGAATCCGCGGTCGCCGCCGTCGTTCTGGCCGAGGAGTTCGGCTACGACGAATCGACGTTCGAACGGGCGGTGGAGTTCGCACGTGCCGACCTGGAATCCGGGGACGAGGGAAGTCGATTCATCACGTTCCTCATGGATTTCGTCCGCCAACCCGAAGACAGGGCACTGATAGCACAGCGCCTCGGCCAGCACGTCGAAAAGCGGGAGTTTCGGGAGACGGACGTGGACGGGTTGTTCGAGTGACGATCCCGACGTTCGTTCACGACTACCGTTCGCGATTTCCGAGACGAATCGAACGGTGGGAATGATTTATGTCCGTGACACCCGCTAGAGTCAGACGATGAGCGAGGTTTCCGCGAGCGTCGGACGCTATCTCAGTACGATTCACCTCGTCAGCGAGAGCACCGGCCGTCCGGCCAAAACAGGCGAGTTGGCGACGGCGTTGGACGTGAGTGCGGCCAGCGTCACCGAGATGCTCGGGACGCTCGAAGCGCGCGACCTTGCGACCTACGAGAAGTACAAGGGCGCAACCCTCACGGACGACGGCGAGGACACCGCACGCGAAGTCATGTGGAAACACTGCCTCGCGGAGAACTTCCTGCTGGGCGACCTCGAAATCGACGATCCGGAGGAGGCGCGGGAGATGGGGAACGCCCTCTCGGACGAGGTGGCGGCCCGCATTCGCGAACACATCGACCATCCGTGTGCCGGGGAGTGTAGCGCACCGAAGAGCGAGTACAACGAATGCTGTGACGACGTGCGCGACGCCGAAGCGAAGTAAGCGACCCGGACGGGTCGACGCGACTACGCGAACCGGACGATTTTCTCGAACGCATCGAGTGAAAGGGTATCCCCGGAAGGGATTCCCCGTGCCGTGGAGCGACCGAACGCGTCGGCGACGAACTGGCGAGCGACCAGTTCCTTCCGTTCGTTGCCCGCCGCGAGTTCGCCGTCCGCCTCCGACAGCAACAGCGCGGCGGTGTACACGTCGAAGACGTACTCGGCCAGTTCCTTCGCGTGGAGTTGGGCGTACTCCTCGTCCGCCGTCGCCAACGTCACCAAGGCGTCCTGTAGGCCATCGAGTTCGTCGCGGGTGGTCGCCACGAGGTCGGCGAGGTCGTCGTGTTCCACGCCGTTCAGTCGGTCACGGATCAGGGCCATCGCCGGTTCGTGTGCCTCCTCGCGCGCGAGCGCACGAAGCACGTCGAGCGAGAGGATGTTCGAAGTTCCTTCCCAAATCGGAAGCACCTGTGCGTCGCGGAGGAGGCGGTTCGTAACGAAATCGTTCACGTAGCCGTTGCCCCCGTGGATTTCCATCGCGTACGACGCGACATCGACGGCCATGCTACCGGTTCGGGACTTGGCGATGGGAACGAGGAGGCGCATCAGCGCGAAGGCCCCGTCGTCGCCGCGGTGGTAGCGGTCGAACGCGCGCCCGGCGTCGAACGTGAACGCGGTTGCCGCCTCGTGCGCCACGGCCATCTCCACCAAGTCGCGGCGCATGAGCGGATACCGGTCAATGGGGTTGCCGAACGCTTCGCGATTCGCGGCCCGAATCTTGCTCTCCAACAGGGCTCGACCGATGAGACCGCAGGACGCGAAAGCGTTGGCGATGCGTTCGAGGTTGAGCATCTCGGACATGTACCGGAACCCGGATTCCAGTTCGCCGACGAGGTACGCCTCGGTGCCGTGGAACTCGACCTCGCCGGTCGGAACGCTGACCGTCCCGAGTTTGTCCTTCAACCGACGGACGAGAACGTCGCGGTCCCCGTCCGGTTTCGTCCCCGGAACCAAAAAGAGGGAGAGGCCGTCAGTTCCGTCGGGCGCGTCCGGCGTCCGCGCGAGCGTGAGGATGGCCCCGGAATCGACGTTCGAGCAGAACCACTTCTCGCCGGTCAACCGCCAACCGTCATCGGTGCGTTCCGCGACGGTTTCGGTCGCGCCGACGTCGCTTCCGCCCTGCCGTTCCGTGAGGAACATCGCGCCCTGCAACAGGTCGTCGTACTCGCGGGTGGTCAGTCGGTCGTAAAAGTCGGACAGCGGACCGTCGTGGCCGCCGTCGAAGCGCTCCAACACGAGGGCCACCCCCGCGGTCATGGCGACGGGACACGTCAGACCCACGTCCGCGTACGCGAGGAGGTAGTCCATCGTCAGATGATGTAACATGGACGCCGGGGCGTCGCGGTCCGGCGGCGCTCGAAACGAGTCGGCGACGCATCCCGCACCGTACACCAATCGCTCGTTTTCGAACTGGGCCGGATGATACTCGATTTCGTTGACGCGCTCCCCGAACCGGTCGTACCGGTGCAGCTCCGGACCGTGTTCGTCGATGGTGTCCGAGTTCGGGGCGACGACCTGCCCGACGATGTCGCCGAATTCGTCGAAGCGCTCCTCCGCCCACCCCCTGTCGCCGGGGTAGGTGCGCTCGACTTCGTGCTGCAAAACGGGGTCGTACTGCCAGTAGTTCATCCCGCGCCCGCGGTCGAATTGCCCGTATTCGACGGTCATACCGACCGACAAATCGGGCGGAAACCAATTAAACCATGTCCCGGTTAAATGACGTCTCGGTACACCCGGCCGAAGGCGATTCGCTGGAGTGTCGCGATCGCCGCCTCCTCCTTTTGTTGATAGGTCGCTGCGACGGCCGTCTCCGTCGCCGGGGCGACGTGCCACGCGACGTTATCGACGTTGTCGCTTCCCTCGACGTGGACGTCGAACCCGTCGGGAACGTCGGCTTCAAACTCGTCGCGCGTTCCAGTTTTGATTTCGAGAAGCGAGGCGAACAGGGCGTCCCGTGCCGTCGCGACCACGTCGCCCGTCACGCGTTCACCGTACTCCTCGCGGTCGAAGTTCATCGCCTTTGCCGTCTCCTTGACGACGGTCTGTGCGACCGGCCCGACGTCCTCGTACTGTTCGCGGACAGCGCCTTCGGTCTCCGGAGCGAAGATTCCGTGTGTCTCCATGGCGAGTCGTTCTCGGGGAAGTAACTATTCGTTTTCGTCCTTCGATTCGTCGTCCGCGTCGGCCGCGTCATCGTCGGCTTCCTCGTCGTCGAACATCTGCTCGGTCATCTGGCGCGCCTCCGCCATTATTTGCTGAGCATCAGCGCCCATGGTCGCGTCCCGACCGTAGCCACCGGCCTGCTGAAGTTCGTCCTCCAATCCGCCGCCGTGGTCGTGGTGATCGTGACCGGGGCCGTGAACCGTATCCTCGAACACCTGCGGGTACTCCGCTTCGTCCGCGTACTCCGTGATTCTCGGCGCGAGTTCGTCGGGACCCTCCTCGTTCCACCCCGGCGCGTACTCGTCGAGCCACGATTCGTGGTCCGAATCGCCGAGAATGGCCGCGAAGGCGAGATGGTTGGCGAGGTGTTCCCCGTCGGACTGTGGCGTTTCACACACCGGACACGCATATCCCATAGACCGATGTATGGCGTCCGCACTGAAAAACAGTTCAGTCCGCGGGTCAGTCGAGTTCGACGATCATCACGAGCGCGTCCTCGCCGTCGCCGTAGTACCGCGGTATCGTCCGCAGATACCGGAAGCCAAACTCTTGATAGAGGGAAATCGCCGTGTCGTTGCTCGCTCGCACCTCCAGTTTGACGCTGTACGTTCCGCGCACGTGGAGGCCGGAGAGCGCCTGCTTCAACAGTTCTTTTCCGATTCCCTCTCCCCGACGCGAGGGGTGGACCGCGATGTCCTTGATATGTCCGAGCGCCCGGCCGTGATTCGGAATCGTGTCGGCGACGACGTAGCCGACGATTTTCATCCCGTCCGTGGCGACCAAAAACGTCGGTTCGTCCACGTATCGCTCGAACGCCGCGAACGGCCACGGTTGGCTGAACGAGGATTTCTCGATTCGAAAGATGGCGAGCAAGTCGGCTTCCTCCGCGGGGCGAATCGAAATCGAACCCGTCTCGCTCGCTGTGGAAGTCACGATTGAGCCTTCGACGCGCACGACTAAAACATCAACCCCCAGCTTTTACTGCGGTCGTGAACGGAAAGTGAGCGCGATTCGCGCTCACTTTCCGTCTTACTCCCTGGTAAAAGCTGGACCAAAAGCACGGCGTCACCCCACTTCCGTCGCTCCTTTCAATCGCTCCGTCGGAGGTTCCTTGGCCCGGAAAATCTTCGATTTTCCGGTGGACAGCTGACCGCTGGCAGGTGTGTCGCTTGCAGTTGCTCATAGAATGTCACACTGCTGGTTCGGTAGCAGGCCGACCAACCGCGATAACTAGCACACTCACCGCGAACGAAGTGAGCGGGCCGACAATTGAATGGAGCATGGAAGAGCGAAGCTCTTCCAATGCGAAATGAAAGAGGAGTGCTTTTGGTCCAGCTTTTACAGGAAGCCAGCAGGAGTGACGACAATAGTCGTCACTCCTGCCTGCGACCGTCGTAAAAGGTGGGTGCTGAAAGGTGGGTTCTAGTCGTCCGCGGAGGCCGCCGCGTCGCCGCCTTCGACCTGCTTTTTCGTGTGCGGCAGTTTGCCACCGTCGGCGAGAATCTGGCGCTCGCGTTCGGAGGCGTCGAGGGTTGCGGTGAGTTCCCAGTCGTCGTTCACGCGGACCGTGAACTCCTCCTGACCGGAGCGGACCGCTTCCGCGACATCGTCGACGATTTCGATGTCGTCGCCCTGTTCGAACTTCTCGTAGTCCTCCTCGCTGATTTCGAGGGGAATCAGACCGAAGTTGAACAGGTTGGCCTTGTGGATGCGGGCGAAGCTCTGTGCGAGGACGCCTTCCACGCCGAGGTACATCGGGCACAGGGCCGCGTGTTCGCGCGAGCTACCCTGTCCGTAGTTCTCGCCGGCGACGAGGAAGCCGCCGTCGGCGTCGAGCGCGCGCTGTGCGAACGTGTCGTCGACGCGCGAGAGCGTGAACTCGGAGAGCTTCGGGATGTTCGACCGGTACATCAGGATGTCCTGGGTCGCCGGAATGATGTGGTCGGTCGTGATGTTGTCCTGCATCTTGAGCAGGGCCGGGCCTTCGAGTTTGGAGTCGAGTTCGTCCTTCAGCGGGACGTCGCCGATGTTCGGGCCTTTGATGAGGTCGTCGTCGACGGCCTGCTCGGGCGAGATGAGGTCGGGGTCGTCGGCGCTGGTACCGTAGTTGTCACCCAGTTCGAACTCGGGTGCGTCCATGTCGCCGAGTTCGTCGGCGAGGTCCCGGGGGTCGACGATTTCGCCTTTGATGGCCGCCGCCGTGGCGACTTCGGGCGAACAGAGGTAGACGGAGTCGTCCTCGATACCGGAGCGACCCTCGAAGTTGCGGTTGAAGGTGCGGAGCGAGACGGAATCGGACGCCGGAACGTGGCCGATACCGATACACGCGCCACAGGTCGCCTCGGAGAAGTTGACGCCCGCCGCCATCAGTTCCGCGACCCAGCCCTCACGGGCGAGCATCTCGGAGGCCTGCTTGGACGCCGGGGCGACGATCATGTCCGTCTTCCGGTCGACCGTGCGGCCTTCGAGCATCTTCGCGGCGGGGAGGATGTCCTCGTAGCCGCCGTTCGTACAGGAACCGATCATGACCTGGTCGACCGACTGTCCGGCGACTTCGCGGACCGGGACGACCTTGTCGGGCATGGACGGCTGTGCGATGAGCGGTTCGAGGTCGGAGAGGTCGATGACGATTTCGTCGTCGTACTCCGCGTCGTCGTCGGCCTGGAGGTCGACGTACTCGTCCTCGCGGCCGAGTCGCGAGAGCCACTCCTCGGTCTTCTCGTCCGTCGGGAAGATGGAGGTGGTCGCGCCGAGTTCCGTTCCCATGTTCGTGATGGTCGTTCGCTCGGGGACCGAGAGCGTCTCGACGCCGGGACCGGTGTACTCGAAGATTTTGCCGACGCCGCCTTTCACGGAGAAGCGGCGGAGCATCTCGAGGATGACGTCCTTCGCGGTCGCCCACTCGGGGAGTTCGCCTTCGAGGCGGACGCTGACTATTTCGGGCATCTCGATGTAGTACGGGCCGCCACCCATGGCGACCGCGACGTCGAGACCGCCGGAACCGATAGCGAGTTCACCCAGTCCGCCGGGGGTCGGGGTGTGGGAGTCGGACCCGAGCATCGTCTTGCCGGGTGCCGCGAAGTTCTCCTTGTGGACGTTGTGACAGATACCGTTACCCGGACGGGAGTAGTGTGCACCGAACGTGCCCGCCGCGGAGCGGAGGAAGCGGTGGTCGTCCGTGTTCTTGAAGTCGAACTGGTAGGTCTGGTGGTCACAGTACTGGGCGGCGATCTCGGTCTGGACCTCGTCCATGTCGAGCGCCTCGAACTGGAGCCACACGAGGGTCCCAGTCGTGTCCTGTGTGAGAACTTGGTCGATCTCGATTCCGATTTCCTCACCGGTTTCGAGTTCGCCCTCGACGAGGTGGTCGCCGAGAATCTTTTCCGTCAGTGTTTGTCCCATATCGGACGAATATCGACCCTCCGAAGGTATAAATCCCGCGTGTTTACGTTTTCATCATTCGTGGTAAATTCGGTTCTCGTCCGGCAATCATTGCGAAAATAAAGGAACTGAAAAGGGATGGACGCGACCGTCAGTCGAACCGAACGTCGGCGATTTCGACGTCGGTCACGGTCGGCGTTCCGTCGTCGGCGCGACTCCACGAGAGCGTCGGAACGACGTCATACGCTTCGGTCCCGTTCTGAAGTTCGAGTCGAACGGTCTTTCCCTCCGCTAGCCAGCGGTTTATCTCGGCCCGTTGGTCGTCGGCGAAGCGATTGGTCTCCCCGGTACTCTTGCCGCGACGAACCGCGACGACGTCGACGGTCAACCCGTCGGCGCTGGTTTTCAGGTTCACCCGGAGCGGCACCTGTGCGCGCTCGTCGGTGAGAAACGGGAAGGAGAGGACGGCGTCTTCCGCGTCCTCTAGTCGGTCGATTTCCGTTCCCAATCCCTCCCCGACGGCACCCACCGACTTGCCGACGGCGTGCATCGACTCTTCGACCGATTGCATCGAGTCCTGCACGGACTCCTCGATTTCGCGTCGAAGCCGGTCGCCGAAATCGGGGTCGAACGGACTCGGGTATCCCTTACCGCGGGTATCGACACCGCGGCCACGACCGCGCCCGTGGCTGCGACCGTGACCGCGGTTTCGAGGGTCGTGTCCCGACGGGGGCGACGTCCCTCGTGGCGAGCGCACGTGTGGGTTCTTTCCGTGACGGTCCCAGTGTCCGCCGTGTCCGCGCTCCAATCCGCGGCGGAGGGCCTCCTCCCACGAGAGGTCGAGTTCTCGCTTTCGCCGTTTCAGCCGTTCGAACACCTCGTCGTCGTCGATTGAGATCCGAATGTCTCGGCTCATGAAACCGACTACCAGCCGGAGAAGCATAATGGTTTCCATAAAGCACACATCAAATACACATTCAGCTCACAATGAACGCACAACTAGTGCATAGATTTATGAAGTGCCCCACGCAACACCGAGAACGATGCACACACAAAGCGGGCACGACGAGCGGGTTCGAGTCGCGGGAATCGCGACGTACGACGAGGTAATCGCAGACCGGTTGGACGTTTCGGGCGTACTGACTGTCGACGGCGACGTTCGGGTCGAACGGGCGAAACTGTCCGGTGCGACGACGGTACAGGGCGATCTCCGTGCGGATACGATGACGGTCTCCGGGGCGACGAACGTCGATGGGGACGTGACGGCAGGCGATATCACCGTCTCGGGGTCGCTGTCGGCGACGGGAACGACCGCCGCCGATGCGTTCGAGTGTTCGGGGTCGGTGCAGTTCGAACACGTGAAAGCCGACGGGTTCGAGGCGTCCGGCACGGTCGAAGCCCGAACGATGCAGGCCGGAACGGTCAGGATTCGTGGCGCGATAGAAGCGGGACGCGTCGAAGCGGACGACGTCGGATTCGACCTCGTATCCGACTCGGTGGTTTCACGTCTCGTCGGGGACTCCGTCGTCGTCTCCCGGCATCGACCGGACGGGTTCCTCCGGGCGGAATACGTCGAAGGCGACCGCGTGGCGCTCGACCACGTCGACGTCGGAACCGTCGTCGGCGATCACGTGCGATTGGGTTCGGACGCCCGCGTCGAGGTGGTTCGGGCCGACGAACTCGACGTGGCGGACGGAGCGACCGTCGGGACGGTCGAACGACGCGAATAAACGACGGACACGGGTGAGCGAGTGAGTGTCACCCGAACTGCCCGAGAACGGTAACGGCTATACCATCTCGGACACGCCGTCCGTCTATGTTCGAGAGCGGAACGTTCGTCGCGGAACACGTCTCGGAGGTCAGACGGCAACAGGTGCAACCGAACGGCGTCGATTTGACGCTGGAAACGGTGTACGAACAGCGGGATTCGGGTCGAATCGGGCGCAACGGCAAGGAGATCGGCGATCGCCAGCAAGTCGAATCCGAGCAGATAACCGAGAAATCGCCGGAGAACTACTATCTGCCACAGGGCGGTTACATCGTCCAGTACGAGGAAATCATCGAAATCCCGGACGGACACATCGGCTTCGTGTACCCCCGTTCGTCGCTCATGCGAAACTCCTGCATGCTCAACACGGCGGTTTGGGACGCCGGTTACAAGGGGAAGGGTGAAGGGTTGTTGCAGGTCCACCACGACATCGAACTCGAACGGGGTGCACGCATCGCGCAACTCGTTTTCGCCGAGGCGGACCACGACGGAACCTACGACGGGGACTATCAGGGCGAGAACCTGGACTGAGTGGAATCGGGAACGAAGCGAATCGAGAGTAGTGTGAACGATTGACACTAGGGAAATCGATACGACTATTTCTATCGGGTTTCGATTGCGTCGTGAACGAGCGTGGAAGAGGAGGACGTACTGGAACGATGTGTCGAATGCGGAGAGCAGTTGCTCGAAATATACGTCGAAGACGACCGATGTCCCGATTGTCGGGACGAGTAACTGTTCGGTAGTTTGAAACGAAAGGGTTTTGCGAAGGTGTTCGCAGAGTGAACCGTGGACGAAAATCGAGCCCAGTTTTACGCTCTCTATCTCACCCGGTTCGCCAGCGGATTCGGATTTATCACGCTCGCGGCGCTCCTCGAATGCGAGCGAACGGCGAATCTCGACCTCTATGGAAGTTATAGTTCCTCGAAGTACGACCAAGTTTACTTCAATCACTCGCGGTTGAACGCCGACGTGACCGCGACGCTCGGCACCAACGGAGAACAGCAGGCGGCGAACGAGACGGACGAGACGAACGAGACGAACGACGCGAATCGGCGCACCGTGCCGTCGATGGCGGCCGCGTAATCGCGTTTCGAAACCGTCCCTTTTCGCGGGTCAGTCCCCGAGGTCGAACATCTCGGCGGTCTGTTCCATGTCCTTGTCGCCGCGTCCGCTCAGGTTGATCAGAATCACGTCGTCCTGGTCGCGCTCCTCCGCGAGTTGCTTCGCCAGCGCGACGGCGTGGCTGGATTCGAGTGCGGGGATGATTCCCTCCAACTCGCTCAGTTCGCGGAACGCGGCGAGGGCCTCGTCGTCGGTGACGCCGGTGTACTCACAGCGGCCGGTTTCGCGGAACCGGGCGTGTTCCGGGCCGACGCCGGGATAGTCCAGTCCCGCCGAGACGGAGTGGACCTCCACGTCGTCGTTCAGAATCCGGGTCCGCATCCCGTGGAGGATGTCGGTCTTTCCGTTCGCCAGCGGGGCCGCGTGGCGGGTCGAATCCGACCCATCACCGCCGCCCTCCGCACCGTAGAGTTCCACGGGGTCGTCACGGAACGCGTGAAAGAGGCCGATTGCGTTCGATCCGCCGCCGACACAGGCGACCGCCGCGTCGGGCAGTTCTCCCGTCTCCTCCTGAATCTGGCGTCGCGCTTCCACGCCGATGACGGACTGAAAGTCGCGGACCATCCGGGGGAACGGATCGGGGCCGACGACGCTGCCGACGAGGTAGTGGGTGTCGTCCACGTTGTGCGCGAAGTCCTCCAACGCGGCGTCGACAGCATCGGCCAACCCGGAGTCGCCGCGGGTGACTTCGTTCACCTCCGCGCCCATCAAACGCATGCGGAAGACGTTCATCTTCTGGCGCTCCACGTCCTTTTTCCCCATGTAAATCTCGGTGGGGATGTCGAGGAGAGCGCCGACCATCGCGGTGGCGGTGCCGTGTTGACCCGCACCGGTTTCGGCGATGAGTCGGTCCTTCCCCGCCTGCTTGGCCAGTAGCGCCTGTCCGAGACAGTTGTTGATTTTGTGTGCGCCGCCGTGGAGCAAGTCCTCCCGCTTCAGGTAAATCTGTGCACCGTACGCCTCCGAGAGCCGTTCCGCGTGATAGAGCGGCGTCGGCCGTCCCGCGAAGGATTCGAGCAGTCGTCCGAACTCGCGCTGGAACGTCTCCGTTCCCGAAATCTCGTCGTAAGCCTGTGCCAACCCTTCGAGCGGTTCTTCGAGCGGTTCGGGGACGTGTCGGCCACCGAACGTTCCGAACTCGGTTGAATTCTGCTGGGACATGGGAGAAGGATATCCCTTCCATGAACATAAGTCTACCCCAATGGACAGAAGAGACCACTAATGAACATATATGTCTCGGCCGTGACCGCTATTTCTTCGGAAGGTCGCGAACGGCGGGGCCGCCGAGAAGTGTCCCGTCGTAATCGAAGCGCGACCCGTGGCACGGGCAGTCCCACGACTTCTCCGCGTCGTTCCACTCGACGACGCACTTCAGGTGTGGACAGACCGCGGAGACGCGGTGACGTTCCCCACCGTCGTCGCGGAATTCGGCGACGGGTGTGCCGTCCTCACGGACGACCCGTGCCTCGCCCCGGGCAAGCGATGCTCCCGCTTTACTCGGTTTCGACACCCAATCCTCGACGAAGCGTTTTCCGACGTTCGCGTTCTCCCTGGCGAGCGAGGAAAGGTCCGACAGCGGCGGCAATCGCCCCGGATCGAACGCGTCGGCCCATTCGCTTCCATCGCCCGCGATTTCCTCGGCGAGGACACGACCCGCCGCGATACCGCCCGACATTCCCCACCCGCCGAACCCCGTGGCGACGTAGACGTGCTTCCGCCACGGCGCGGCGCGGCCGACGAACGGCACGCCGTCCACCGAGCGGTAGTCCTGCGTCGACCACCGGTAGGCGACCTCCTCGACATCGAACCGTCGTCTCGCCTCCCGTTCGAGCGCTCGATAGCGGTCCGCGGTCGAACCCCCCTGTCCGGTCTTGTGATTCTGCCCGCCGACGAGGAGGAACGATTCGTCCTCCGTCTCGTGTTGTCGGACGGAGAAGTACGGTTCGCCCGACCGGTAGAACATCCCCTCCGGTTTCGGGTCGCGCGTCCGAACGGCCAGCACGTACGACCGTTTCGGATAGTTTCGAGCGAAGTAACCTGCGGGGTCCAGTATCGGGAAGTGCGACGCGAGGACGACGTCGGTGGCTCTTACCGTTCCACCCTCCGTCTCGACTTCGCACGGAGAACCCGCCCGAACGTCCGTCACTCGCGTCCCTTCAAAGATGTCACAGCCACCCGCCGCTACTTCCTCCGCCACGCCGAGGAGGTACTTCCGCGGGTGGAACTGCGCTTGGTCGTCGAATCGAACCCCCGCCACAGCGTCCGAAACGGTCGGCACTTCTTCGACGAACGACGCGGGAAGGCCGACGCTTCGAGCGGCATCGACCTCCCGCCGCACGTCCTTTCGGTCGTTTTCGTCGGAGACGTACGTGTAGGCGGGTCGTCGCCGGAGATCACAGTCGATAGTCGTCGCCCGTTCGACGACGGTTTCGATGGCCGCCTCGTTAGCGGCCGCGTACTGTCGGGCGCGCTCGCGCCCGAACCGTGACCGGATCCGGTCGTATTTCAGTCCGTGCTGACTCGTCAGTTTGGCCGTCGTCCGCGCCGTGACGCCCGAACAGACACGGTCGGCTTCGAGGACGGCAACCGTCTTTTCCGAATCCATCAGCTCCGCGGCGGTGGAGAGGCCGGCGATACCGCCGCCGACAATCGCGACGTCGACGTCGATATTGGTTTCGAGCGAACCGTAGTCGGTTCCCTCCGTCGTCTCCAGCCAGAGCGATGCGCCTTCACCCGGCAAATCGTTCGCGTTCATTGAAACCCCGGACTGGATTCGATAGTCGTCGAGATAAGAAAGGTGGCCGTTCGGAGTTACTGCATGTAGCCGAGGTCCGCCAACCGCTCTTCGACGTCCGCGTCATCCTCCATCGAGACGGAGTCGTCCTCGTCATAGGCGGGGTAAGACTGCGCGCCGGCGTCCTCGACTATCGGGATGACGCTGCCGTCCATCCGGTCGCTGTACGGGATTCCGAGCGCGGACATGACCGTCGGGGCGACGTCGAAGAGGTGCGCTTTGGTCGGCATCGAATCCGCGTCGATTCCCTCCCCCTTCGCGGCGACGATACCTTCGAGTTTGTGATTCCACGGTTCCGTCGGCGGCGCGAAGTAGTCGCCGAGCAGTTGTGCCGAGAGGAACTGTCCCATCTCGTTCGGAATCGTCACGATGTCCGGCGCGTTGTCCGCGTTCTTCCCGTGGAAGTACGTCTCGCGCGGCGCGACTTCCCCGAATATGGGTTCGCCGTCCGGGGTTTCGACCCCGCTGAGTTTCTCGATGAGTTCGTCACGAACCTCGTCGTACCGATCCGGCGGAACGATGCCGTTCGGTTCGCGCCCTTGGAGGTTGATTCGCACGCCGAGTTCGGTTCGGGCGCGCATGTATGCGGCCGACTTCGGGAAGTCGACCTGCTCGTTCGCCGTCCGCGCCACGTTCTTTGGCGCGTACTGCTTCGCGATGTCCGCGAGTCCGACCTTCTCCAACCCGGTTCGAATCCGGTGGGCGGTGAAACCGAACTGGGCCGCCTTCGCCGCCATCCGTTCGAGCGTGTTCGGTTCCCACGTTTTCGTCTCCTTCCCCTCCCGAAGTTCGTCCTGAATCGGGTTCCACGACGGCATTCCGCGGCCCCCCTTTCGAGCCTTCACGTAGCCCTCGTCGCGGAGGAACTCGTTGACGCGGAACTCGTACTTCTCGTACGGTCCCATTCCGTGGTCGCTCGCGATGAAGACGGTGTCCGGGTCGCACTCTTCGAGGAGTTTGCCGACCTGTCTGTCCGTCTCCTCGTAGACGGTCTTTACCTTGTCCCAGTCGCCGTCGAACTCGTGGAAGACGGTGTCGGGCTTTTGAAACTGGACGAAGCCGAAGTCGGGTTCGTGTTTGTCGGCTAAATAGCGAAACGCCTCGCCGCGCATTCGAACGAGACTCGTGTACTCGTCCATCTTCTGTGCGTCGGTGTAATCGGATTCCTCGCGGGAATACGTCGGGTACACGCGGTACTCGCCGATGGCGTCGCGCACCTCGTCCAACAGTCCCTCGGGGTGGCAGCGCGGGTCCTCGGGACCGATGAATCCCGGGATGAGCGCCCCGTCGATTTCGTCCGGGGGGTGCGTGACAGGGACGTTCACGACGACGCTCGTGAGGTCGTGTTTGTCCAACAGCGTCCAGATGGCGTGTTCCTCGACATCGCTGCCGCTGACGACGTGAAAGTCGTATCCGTCGTAGGCGACGAACCCACAGACGCCGTGTTTCCCGGGGTTGACCCCGGTGTACAGCGACGGCCACGCGCTCGGCGTCCACGGCGGCATCTGTGATTCCAGCGGTGCGGCAACCCCGCCATCGCAGATAGAGCGGATGTTCGGGATAACGTCGTCCTCGTACAGGCGTTCGAAAACTGGCAAGCATCCGGCGTCGATTCCGATGATAAGAACGTTTACGTTGCTCATTTTCTATCACCCAGACAGTAGTTCCGACCCGCGGCTTTCGTTTCGTTCGCCAAGCAAGGGGTGTCATCTTGCAGTGCGACGGTCGCCAGACTCATTGAAGGCACCTACACTCTCCAATCATTTTATTATGTTACTCTTAAACTGGACAGCCGATCGTTATTCGCCTTTGCCGTCGGTAACCGTAACGCCGGGGTCGTCGATAACCGTACGCTTCCACGTGCCGCGAGTAAACCATAACGCGGCGAGGAAGGCACCGATTATATTTCCGCAGGCCATGCCTACCCAGACGCCAGTCGGCCCCATATCGCGGACGAACGCGAGGAAGTACACCGCCGGGACCCGACCCAGCCAGAGGGTTATCATCGAAAAGGCCATCGCCAGTTTCGTGTTCCCCGCGCCGCGGTACGCACCGAGGAGGACCTGTAAAACCGCCATGAACGCGAACTCGGCGGAACGAATCCGAAGATACTCGCTGCCGAGTCGGATCGTCGTATCCGCCTGCTGAGTTCCCGTCGCCATGAAAACGCCGACTATCGGCCGTGGGAACAGCAGTGCAACGATTGCAACGATGAGCATCACCCCGGCACCGACCTTCGCCGCGAGCCAAACGGCCCGCTCCGCGCGGTCCGGTTTCCGCGCCCCCAAGTTCTGCCCGACCATGGTGTTCGTCGCGCGACCCAACCCCATCGCGGGGAGGAAGACGAGCGACGCGAGACGGTTTCCGAGGCCGTAGGCGCTGACGACGGGCGGCGCGAACTGGACGACCATCGCGGTCAGCGAGATCATCGCCAGCGAACTCGTGGACTGTTCGAGCGCGCTCGGCGTCCCGATACGGACGATTTTCCAGATGAGATCGAAGTCGGGGACCAGATCGTCCGATCGAACGGTCGGCCCCGCGTCGGTGAAAAACAGGACGTACAGGCCGAGAACGCTCGCCACGGCGCGTGCCGAGATGGTGGCGAGCGCTGCACCTTGGACGCCCATGCCGTCGAGCGATCCGACGCCGAAGATGAGCAGCGGGTCGAGGACGACGTTGACGGCCACGCTGACCATCATGATCCGCATCGGCGTGCGCGTGTTGCCGTATCCACGCATCAGGGATGTGAAGACGAAGAAGCCGAACAGGAACGGCAGTCCGAGGAAGTACGTCTCCATGTAGCGCCGCGCGAGCGGAACGACCTGAACGGTCGTCGCCCCCTGCGAGGGCATCAACGTGAGCATCGGCTCGGTGAGGAAGTACCCGGCGATTCCGAGGAGGACGGCGAGAACGGACACGAAGGTGAGGATTTGGCCCGCGACCTTGCCCGCCGACCCCTCGCTGTCCGCACCGGTAAACTGGGCGACGAGGATGCTCCCTGCAGTCGTAAACCCGCCCGCGACGGAGATGAGGAAGAAGATGAGCGGAAACGCGATACTCATCGCACCGACCGCATCGGACGACAGTCGACCCAACCAGAAGGTGTCCGCGACGTTGTACATCACCTGCAACAGTTGAATGACGACGATCGGCCACGCGAGTTCGAACATCGGTCGCACCAGCCCACCGTCCGTGATAGAGCTGCTGGGCTGTGTGCTGGTCATCGTACTTTCGAAACGAAATAGGTCCGTTTCAATATTTCGAATCGCAAACGGGTCGGTAAGATGTGCCGCAGTCCGCCGACGCGTTGGTGGTCGTTCGGTCGTTTCCGTCGCGAGTACGGCACCATACGCGCACGAAATCGGCAAATAGCGTGAAACGCCCCAGCAGCGGGTTAAACGGTTACTAAGCGGGTTTTAACACGTCGTTTCGAGCATCGTGATTCCCCGCTCTCCGAGCGGGTATCCGATAGAGACGCGGTTTCGCGGACGGCGTCGTCACGGGGATTACCGTTTCAGCCGTGCGATGGCGCTGGCGGGCGTCGAACCGGAGGCAAAGCGCCCCTCCTCGGTCCGAGCCACCCATTCGTGGCGGGAAACCTGACGGACGACGGCACACTTTGAGGGATTCCGGACCGCGTATTCTGGAAAGCACTCGAAGGGCATACGCCAACCACAGCGGCCGAAAAATTAAGTAATTGCCAGCTACGAACCGAGTAGCAACCCCCTGAAGCGCGATATCGACGAGTAAGGACGGCGTTACTAGGGTCCGTTTCGGCTCACGGGTGTCACGAAATGAACGGGCGCGACGGGATTTGAACCACGCCCGAGAACCTGCGCTCCGCGCAGAACCTCGGTCTGCTGAAAATCCGTCTTGGAGTCCGGTTTCGGCTCACCGTCGTTCACCGAAACGCGTACGGGCGCGACGGGATTTGAACCCGCGACATCTTGGTCCGGAACCAAGAACTCTGTCCACTGAGCTACGCGCCCTCACCCGTTCCTTCGTGCAGAAGGGCTTTAGTTTTGTGACTCCGCCATCTCGGCCACCGCTCCCCGAGAAAGAAACGAACGGTCGGAAAACGGAATAGATATCGTACGTCGGGAGAAGTTCCGAGATGAAAGCGAAGAGCGTCGTTACGGCGTTTCGTTCGTCTCGACGCCGATGTCCGCCTGTGGGTAGGCGGTGCAGGAGAGGAAATACCCCTTTTCGAGTTCGTCGTCGCTCAGGGTGTCGTTGTTGCTGTGGACGATGTCGTCGGGTTCTCCGTCGGCGAGTTTCGCACCACAGGACAGGCACTGGCCCTCCCGGCAGGAGTACGGCAGGTCCCAGCCCTCGTCCTCACCTGCTTCGAGGATGGTTTCGTTGCTGGCGACTTCGATGGTTTCGCCCTCGTTGACGTACTCGACTTCAAAGTACTCGACTTCGTCCTCCGGGATGGCGGACGGGTCGAAGCCCGTATCCTCTTCTTCCTCACCCTCACCCGCGAGTTCGCCTTCCGCGCCGCCGCCGATGGCGACCGCACCGCCACCACCGATGGAACGATTCATCGGTTCGGGGAAGTCGGTTTCGGGAACGCTCGCCGCCCGCTGGTCGAGCACTTCTTGGGAGATGTCGTCCGCGATTCGCCACTCTGTACCCTTCGTGTAGTGCAGAGCCACCACGATGAGGACGAGTAGTAGCCCGAGTCCCAGACCCAGTTCGTTTACCATATGGCGGTGGCTACGGAACGGTGGTTTAACAGCATTGTGATTGACGCGGATGTGTGGCGTCACCGAACGGCGGACATGGGGGGAGACGGACGAGTTGGTCGTGGCATCGGTGGAAGCCAAAGCACATGTCGGACATGCACACTTATATTCGAGGGGGGGATTCTGTACATATGCCAGACGTCATCGCGGACGCGGTATCGAAACTTCCGCGGTCGGTCATTACGACGTTACAAGATACGCCGGTCGAAGACCTCTATCAGTACAGCCGATATCTGACGGTCGACGTGCGGGAGATTCGATTGACGAAAGGGTCCACGACGGAGTCGCTCTATGCGCCGAAACGCTCGCACCTGTATCGGATACTCGGTCGCGGCGACGAGTACGAACCGCAGTTGACGGCTGCCATTGCCGACGAGTTCGATGCCAATGACACGTTTTACGATGTCGGGAGCCAGTTCGGGTACTTCACCACGTTGGCCAAGGCGTGCGGCGTTCCGAGCGAGCGAATACACGGGTTCGAAGCGAACGACTACCACTATCGCGTCCTGAGCAGGACGCACGCAATGGATGACGCATCCATCACTCAGGCGTACGTCGGGGAGCGAACGACGACGGAGATGCTGGCGCTCGAAACGTACGACGGAGACGACCCGAACGTGGTCAAAATCGACGTCGAAGGGTACGAGTACGGCGTTCTTCGGGGAATGGGGGAGAAACTGGACGACGTCCGATGTCTGTTCGTCGAAATTCATCCGAGATTTCTGGCGCGAACGAACAGCAGGCCGTCGGACGTGTTCGAGTTGCTACGAGACGAAGGGTTCGAACTGACCGCGACGGAGCATCGGGAGGAGAACGCGTGGGAATCGCTTTCGGACGCGGAACTCCCGCAAGACCACGCGTACTTGCTCCGAGCGAAGCGGTAACGACGCGAAAGAACCGCAGGGAAACCCGCCCGAAGTGGCGAATGAACCCGCTCAGTCCCGTTTCACTTCGTGCCGACCGAACCCATACCGGAGTCGGTTCGCCAGTCGACGCGAGAAGCGACCTTCGGCGGGCGAACGACTGCCGAACCGCTCGGAAAGCGCCTCGTAGATGAGCGGCACCGGGACCTCCTGTTCGAGCGCCTCTTGGACCGTCCACGTGCCGGTCGAACCGCCAGCGATGTGGTCGGCCACGTCGCCCAAGTCGGTTCCCTCCTCGCGGAACGCCTCCTCACAGAGTTCGAGGAGCCACGAGCGGATGACCGCACCGTTGTTCCACGTTCGGGCGACGGCCTCCAAATCGAGGTCGTACCGACCCTCGTGGAGGAGTTCGAACCCTTCGCCGTAGGTCTGCATCAGCGCGTACTCGACCCCGTTGTGAACCATCTTGACGTAGTGGCCCGACCCCGACTCGCCCATTCGGTCGTGGCCGTCCGGCCCGGTTGCCACGGCGTCGAATACGGGCGTCAGTTCCTCGTAGGCCCACTCGGGTCCGCCGACCATCAGCGAGAATCCGAGTTCGGCACCCGCCGGGCCGCCGCTCGTCCCGCAATCGAGGTAGGCCGCCGACGTCGTCTCCGCTCGGCGCACGGAGTCCTCGAAGTAGGAGTTGCCGCCGTCCACGACCACGTCGTCGCCGTCGAGATACGGTTCCAAGTCTTCGAGCGCGGCGTCCACCGGTTCCCCGGCGGGAACCATCAACCAAATCCGTTTCTCCTCGCCCAGTTGCTCGGCGAGGTCGGCGACGGAATCGGCCGGTTGCGCACCCGCCTCGGCCGCGGACTCGACGGCCTCCTCGGCCACGTCGTAGGCGACGATGTCGTGTCCGGCAGCCAGCGTTCTGTCCACTACGATTCGACCCATTCGCCCCAAACCGATGACGCCCAGTTGCATGGAAGTAGGTGGAGGTGGGGGTGAGGTAGGGATTGCGGTTCCGGCCGGGTGTCAGGCCGAAGTGGACCGGGAAGGAACGTCTCGAAGTATCGTTGAAAAGCGGTAGTACGCAGGTCTTGCCGTTCCGGTCGTCGAAACCGATGTTCAGCCGATAGCCAACCCGCCGAGGATGCCGGCGATCAGGAGCAGAAAAAGGAGCACGATGACTCCCTTTCGAGTTTTTGGATCCATTTCCATCATAAATTGAAGTTCTACATTTATAATATTATTTCAGTATTTATTGCATTTGGAGGTGAGATAATGGGGGACCGAATGGATCTCACCGGGGGAACGTTCGCATCGTCGCGGCAAACGCGGGTTCGACGTGGCGCATATCGAACCTAGCAGAAGTTCTGGGTGGCGTACACCTTCCCTTCGTCGGTAACGACGATGCCGATGCCTTCGTTCCGCCACTCCGGCGTCAGGATGTTCTCCCGGTGTCCCTGTGAGTTCATCCACTGCGTGACGATGGCGCGAGCGAGTTCGTCTTCCGTGGTGTACCGAACCGTTCCGTCCGCAGTCGTGACACGCACGTCGTACCACGTCTGCGCGATGTTCTCGCCGCCCGTAAGATATCGACCGTCACCCGCCGACGCGCGGCAGGTGTGGTCGAACCGGTCGTAGCGGTCCGCGAAGTTCTCCCCCTCGGGCGACGTGTGAGAGAAGTAGTTCCGCGTCGCCATGTCCTCGCTGTGATAGCGCGCGATTTCGCGGAGGTCGGTGCTGAACGCGAGCGGTTCCAGACCCCGGTTCGACCGCTCCTCGTTGACATACGTGTGAACGAGTCGCTCGACGTCTCCCCTATCGATGCCGTTCGATGTCGATGGCGGCGTGGTCGTATCAGTCGTGGCGGTAGTCGTCGCAGTAGTCGTCGCAGTAGTCGTCGCAGTAGTCGTCGGTTGGGTAGTCGTTGCGGTAATTGACGACTGGGAAGTCGTTGTTGGCGGAATCGTGGTCGACGTCGGTGGCGTCGTGGTCGTCGTTTGTGACGCTACCGTCGTAGCCGTAGGGATATCTGGGTCCGTCGTCTCGGTCGTTGTCGTCGGAGAGGACGTCGTTGTGGGAGGAGTTGTCGTAACCTGTGTCGTCGTGGTTTCCGGTGTTGTCGAGGACGAAGGGACGACCGTCGTCGTTGCAGGTGCCGCTTCTACTGACGGCGTTGTCGTCGGTGCGGTCGATATCGGAGCGGTCGTCGGCGAGCGCGTGGTCGATGAGGGTACGGTCGTGGGAGTCGTTGCTGGCGAGGTAGATGAAGAGGGAGTCGTATGAACGCTCGTTGCGGATGACGTCGGAACTCGCTGGCGTGGTTGGGGTTCGTGTTCTAGCAACTGGGTCAACCAGTAAAACAGGCGCCAGAAGTCGTCCCCGAAACGGCCCGTTTCGAGGGACGTGCTGGGTTCGGAGACGTCCGAAGAGTCGTGATTCACGGACGAGTTCGGTTCGTCGGTCGCAAAAGCGGACGGAGTCGCCCTCGAAACGAATCCCGACGCGCCGGTGCTCGTAAGGAGAAGAACGAGAAACGCCAACGAGAGGCCGGTGGAGAGCGACCGTCGAGTCATCTCCACCCCCGTAGCGTGTTCGCGGCCGTGAATCGCTGCGGTTCGAACCCATCGAAACGTCGTCGGGACCGTTCGTCGTTATTCCGATCCGAATAGCGCGCCATCATAAGAATATCTGGCCGAAGTACAACATAATATTTTGCATAATCCCATATTGAGTTCAGATAGTTAATGAGAATACGCCGGTGATTCACGAATAGAAATATATGAGTGGGGACAGTCGTCAATCGCGGATGATCCGGAACGATCGAAACGATACGGTTCGTTACTATCGGTCGGATCGGCGAATTATTTTCATCGTTGGGGCAAACAAATAACACCGCTGAAGTCGAACGGGAGGTATGGATGAGGAGAGAATCGTCTTGCGACTCAACCTCGTTATCGCCCTCCTTTGTATGTTAGTCGTTCTTATTTCGATACCGTACCTCCTCTTCATCTACGACCACTTTCCGAACTTCCTGTACGCGGTCATCACCGCGCTCGCGACGATGGGGGGACTCGTCCTCCTCCGGACGTATCGAACCGTTCGGAGTTGATTCAGGCGGGAAATGGACGGGAACCTTTATCAGCGCCCACACTCAGAGTCACAAGTATGAGCGCGATGGTGTCGGTAGTACGTCTCTAGCGCAGGCAGCGAGCCGATAGTGTTTCTCACCGATTCACCATTCAGCGACAGCAATTTGCAGCCATGACTGACGTTCCAAACGACTACGAACCAGAGCGTATCGAGCGAAAGTGGCGGGAAGAGTGGCAAGGCTCCGACGTGTACACCCCCGACGGTGACTTGGAGTACGTCATCGACACGCCGCCGCCGTACCCCACTGGCAACCTCCATATCGGGCACGGACTCCAGTGGAGTTACATCGACTTTGCGGCGCGTTATCACCGTCTCAAGGGCGAGGAAGTCCTGTTCCCGCAGGGATGGGACTGCCACGGACTTCCGACGGAAGTGAAGGTCGAGGAGAACCACGACATCCACCGGACGGAAGTCTCCCGCGAGGAGTTCCGCCGACTCTGCATCGAGCACACCGAAGAGCAGATAGACTCGATGAAGGAGACGATGAACGAGTTGGGCTTCTCCATCGACTGGAACGCCGAGTTCCGCACGATGGACCCCGAATACTGGGGGAAGACCCAGCGCTCGTTCGTCGAGATGGAAGACTCCGTCTACCGCGACGAACACCCCGTCAACTGGTGCCCGCGCTGTGAGACGGCCATCGCGGACGCGGAGGTCGAAAACGAGGACCGGACGGGGACGCTCTACTACGTCACGTTCGAGGGCGTGGACAACGACGATAGCGAGGAGCGAAGCTCCGCTGACTCCGCGGCGGAGCCGCGGAATATAGAAATCGCCACGACCCGTCCCGAACTGCTCGCGGCGTGTGTCGGCATGGCCGTGGACCCCGAGGACGAACGCTACGCCGACCGAATCGGCGAGACGTTCGAGGTCCCGCTGTTCGGACAGGAAATCGAACTCGTCGGCGACGACGACGTCGACGGAGAGTTCGGAACCGGCGCGGTGATGATCTGTACGTTCGGGGACAAACAGGACGTGGACTGGTGGGCCAGACACGAACTCGACCTTCGACCCGTCTTCACGGAGGACGGCCACCTGAACGAACTCGCGGGTGAGTTCGAGGGCCTGACCATCGACGAGGCCAAGGCGGACGTCGCCGACGCCCTCGCGGAGGAGGGCTACCTCAACGATTCGGAACCCACCGAGCAGTCCGTCGGCACCTGCTGGCGGTGTGACACACCCATCGAAATCCTCTCGAAGGAACAGTGGTTCGTCGAGGTCGACTCGGACGAAATCGTCGAGAAGGCGAAGGAAGTCGAGTGGATTCCCGACCACATGTACGCCCGCCTCGAAGAGTGGGCGGACGGCATGAGTTGGGACTGGGTTATCTCCCGCCAGCGCGTGTTCGCCACGCCGATTCCCGCGTGGGAATGCGAGGAGTGCGGTCACTGGCACATCGCCGACATCGACGAACTCCCGGTCGACCCGACGGAAACCGGCCCCGCAGTCGGCGACTGTCCCGAGTGCGGTGCGGACTCGTGGACGGGCGAGACCGACGTGATGGACACGTGGATGGACTCGTCCATCACGCCGCTTCACATCAGCGGATGGCCCGTGGACCTCGAACTGGACGAGTTCGAACCCGTCGCACTCCGCCCGCAGGGCCACGACATCATCCGAACGTGGGCGTTCTACACGCTCCTCCGCGTCGGCGAACTCACCGACGAGCGCCCGTGGGACGAAATCCTCATCAACGGCATGGTGTTCGGCCCGGACGGCAACAAGATGAGCAAGTCCCGCGGCAACGTCGTCACGCCGACGGACGCCGTCGACGAGTACGGTGCGGACTCGGTTCGGCAGGCGTTGGTCCTCGGCGGCCAACCCGGAAGCGACGTCCAGTTTCAGCCGAAGGAAGCCACCTCGGCCTCGCGGTTCCTCACCAAAATCTGGAACATCCTCCAGTTCTCGGCGAACCACTTCGACGAGAACACGCCGACCATCAGCGACCCGGCTTACCGCGACGCGGACCGCTGGATTCTGTCCCGGCTTTCGAACACCGCGGAGAGCGTGGCCGACGACATGGAACGGTATCGCTACGACCGGGCGCTCAGAACGCTTCGGGAGTTCGTCTGGGAGGACCTCGCGGACGACTACCTCGAACTGGTGAAGGGCCGCCTGTACGAGGGACGGCCGGGCGAGCGCAACGCCGCGCGCCACGCACTGTACACGTGTGTCTCGTCCGTCGCTCGGATGCTGTCGCCCTTCTCGCCCTTCTTCGCCGAGGAGGTGTACAGCTACCTCCCCGGAACCGAGGAGAGCGTCAATCTGGCCTCCTGGCCGGACGTCGAAATGCGGGACGAGGAAGCCGAACTCGCGGGCGAAATCATCGCCGAAGTTGCGAGCGAAGTCAGGGCGTGGAAGTCCGACGAGGGAATGGCCCTCAACGGCGAACTCGGCCGCATCGAACTGTACGCCGACGCCGAGCGCCACCCCGACACCTACGACCTGAGCGAAGCGGTGAACGGCCCGGTCTACCTCGAAGAGGGGCGACCGAACGTGGAACTCGCGCCGGTCGGTGTCAGCCCCGACCACTCGTCCATCGGGCCGAAGTTCCGCGACAAGGCGGGTGCGGTCGTCGGCGCGCTCGAATCGACGGACCCGGCGGAACTCAAGGCGCAGGTGGACACGCACGGCGAAATCACGCTGGATGCGGCGGGCGAAGAAGTCACCCTCGACGGCGACTGGGTGGAAATCGAAGAGGAGTACCGCGCCGAAAGCGGCGAGGAAGTCGAAGTGCTGGAGACGGAACACGCGACGGTCCTCGTCTTCCCCTGAAACGGCGGATTCGACGCTCCGCGATTTTTTGACGATCCGTTTCGTGCGGTGACGCCGACGTCTCCGGGAGTGCACCCCACGAGTGGCGACGCTTCCGACCGGAAGTTCCATCTCTGCCGGTCGGAGACCAGTGGCGATGCCCGATCAGTAGCGATACTACACCGGCCCGATGAGAGTGGCGAACCGAGACATATTAACAACATCTAGCACCGAGATAGCAGAAGTTATTAACTATGGGCCAAGAATTGTTAATAACCTGATGACGAACATCACTCGAAGACGCGCCATCGAACTGGGAACTGCGTTGTTCGCGAGCGGAACCTTCGCCGGTTGTCTCGGGTCGTCCCCCGGCGGGAAGACTGACGATTCGAACGCGATACAGACGTCGTTTTTCGTCCTCACCGATTTCACGAGAAACGTCGTGAACGACGCCACGACCGTCGAAAGCTTGGTGCCGGTCGGCCAGCACGGTCACGGTTGGGAACCGTCGGCACAGGTCCAGCGGGACGCGATGGAGTCCGACGCCGTCGTCTACATGGGAGACGGGTTTCAACCGTGGGCGGACAGGATGGTTGAGAACGTCGAGAAGGAACGGCCGGAGATTCCCATAGTCGCGGCCAGACGCGGGATTTCCCTGCTTCCCGCGCCGAGTCACGGAGAGAACCACGACGGTGAACACCACGAAGACGAGGAGGACGAACACGACGGCAAAGGTCAGGGAAACGAAACCGTGAACGACCACGAGAAGAACGGAACCGGCCACGAGCACGGTGAAAGCGAAACGGGACACGGCCACGGAGCGAACGACCCCCATTTCTGGCTCGACCCGCAACGAGCGAAGCAGGCCGTTTCGAACGTCGAAGACGGGGTTTCGAAAGTGGACGGCGTTTCCGGCGATTCGTTCGCCGAAAACGCGAGGGTGTTCAGGGACAGGGTGGACGAACTCGACACAAGGTTCGAATCCGAACTCGAATCTGCGAAGCGGAGCGCGGTGCTGGTCGCGGGACACAACGCGTTCCAGTATCTCGGCGAACGGTACGGGTTCGACGTTCACGCCCTGACGGGACTCGCGCCGGACTCCTCGCCGAGTCCCAAGGACGTCCGGCGTGCGCAGGAACTCATCGACGAACACGATATCGAACACGTCCTCGCGCCGGTGTTCGAGTCGGACCGGGCCGCCAAACAACTGGTTTCGGAAACCGACGCGAAAGACCACCTGCCGATCACGCCGATTCCGGGCGTCACGAAGGAGTGGAACGAGAAGGACTGGGGATACGTCGAAATCATGGAGCAGGTGAACCTCCCGTCACTGAGAACCGCGCTCGGAGCGAAATGACGGTCGCGGAACTCGCCCACGTGACGTTCGGGTACGGCGACCGACCGGTCCTCTCGGACGTTTCGCTGACGGTCGATGACGGCGAATTCCTCGGAGTCATCGGACCGAACGGGTCGGGAAAGAGTACGCTCCTCGAACTCGTTCTCGGGGTACAGACGCCAGACGAGGGGAGGGTTCGTCTGTTCGGTAAACCACCCGAAACGGGAAGAAAAGGCGGTCGAGTCGGCTACGTCGCACAGAACGTAACTGCGGTTTCGGGAATGCCCGTAACGGTCAGGGAGGTAGTCGCTACGGGTCGGAGTTCACACCTCGGGTTCGGATTCGCCGGGGAGAAAGACCGGGACGCCGTCGAGAACGCGATGGAAATCGTCGGGATTTCCGCCCTCGCGGGCCGCCGCGTCGCCCGTCTCTCCGGCGGCCAGCAACAACGGGCGTTCATCGCGCGCGCGCTGGCCGCCGACGCGGACGCACTCGTGTTGGACGAACCGACGGTCGGCGTCGATGCCGAGTCCAGAGGGGAGTTTTACGGCCTCCTCCGCGACCTGAATCGGGATGGCTTGGCCGTCGTCCTCGTGGAACACGACATCGGCGTCGTCACGGAACACGCGGACAGGATTGCCTGTCTGAATCGGAAGCTGTACTTCCACGGCGGGACCGACGAGTTCGAAGCCAGCGACGTGCTGACGGACGCTTACGGGGCGAACCAGCGGCGACTGCACCACGACCATGATTGATATCGCCGAGATGCTGAGCTATCGGTTCATGCGCCTCGCGCTCGTCGCGGGACTCTGTGTCGGCCTCGTCGCGCCGCTCGTCGGGTCGTTCCTGGTTCACCGGGGGATGGCGCTCATCGGGGATACGCTGGCCCACTCGGCCTTCGCGGGAGTCGCAGTCGGATTGTTCCTCGGAAGCCTGAACGTCGGCGTGTCGCCGTATCTCAGCGCGCTCGTGGTGGCGGTGCTCGCGGCGTTGGCGATACAGGTGCTCGCGGAACGGACCGACGCGTACGGCGACGTGTCGATGGCAATCGTGTTGTCGGGTGGGTTCGCCCTCGGAAGCGTCCTCATCAGCCTCGTGGATGGTGGAATCGCGGTCGGCATCGACCGGTACCTGTTCGGCAGTCTGGCGACGGTCACGGCCGACAACGTCTCGGTAATGGTCGTGTTGTCCGCGTTCGTAGTCGGCGTCGTCGCCGTAACGCGACGGCAGTTGTTCGCCGTCACGTTCGACGAGACGGCGGCCCGCGTCTCCGGAATCCCGGTCCGCCGCTACAACCGCCTGCTCGTCGTGTTGACAGCGTTGGTCGTCGTCGCGGCCATGCAAATCATGGGCGTCGTCCTCGTCGCGGCGATGCTCGTTGTCCCCGTCGCCACGGCATCACTGGTTGCCGGAAGCTTCCGACAGTCGCTCGGTATCGGCGTCGTCGTCGGAGAGATCGCCGTCATCGTCGGTATCACGCTGTCCTATGCGTACGGGCTTGCAGCGGGCGGAACCATCGTACTGACTGCAATCGGCGCGTTCGTGCTGGTGTCCGTCATCGTTCGATGAGAAGCGTCTTTAAAACGAGATTGCCGCATCGCAAACCGCGAGGACTTTTCTACCGGTCTCCGACTGTCGTGGTATGGACGACCGAGTTCACGAACACGCCGAAGTGCTGGTCGATTGGAGCGCACGGGTCGAAGAGGGAGACGACGTCGTCGTCATGGTCGACGAGGGCGCTCACGACCTCGCCGTCGCCGTCGGCGAGAAACTGGGCGAACGAAACGTGAATCTGCTGACCCTGTACAGGTCCGACGAAATCGTGCGTGCGTACCTCCGGGCACACGACGGCGACTTCGACGAAAACCCCGCACCCGAACTGGCGATGTACGAGAACGCTGACGTGGTACTCGTTCTCGGAGCAAGTCGAAACACGATGGGAAAAGCCGACGTTCCGGGGGAGACGAAGCAGGCGTACGAAAAAGCGCGGGCGCTCATTCGAGAGACTCGCCTGGGGACGGATTGGATTTCGACGCTGCACCCGACTCGCGCCCACGCACAGCAGGCAGGGATGGCCTACGAGGAGTATCGGGACTTCGTGTACAGCGCCGTCCTCCGCGACTGGGAGTCGCTGGCCGAGGAGATGGGGAAGATGAAGACGCTGCTGGACGAGGGAAGCGAGGTCAGAATCGTCACGGAGGACACCGACATCACGATGTCCATCGAGGGACGAACCGCGGTCAACAGCTGTGCGTCGGTGGCCTACGACTCGCACAACCTGCCCAGCGGCGAGGTGTTCACGGCACCGCACGCGACGGAGGGCGAGGTGTTCTTCGACGTGCCGATGACACACCAAGGGAGCCGCATTCGGAACGTCCACCTCGCGTTCGAGGACGGAGAGGTCGTGAACTTCAGCGCCGAAACCGGCGAAGACGTGTTAGCCGACATCCTCGACACGGACGAGGGCGCGCGCAGACTCGGCGAACTCGGCATCGGGATGAACCGCGGCATCGACCGCTTCACCGACAGCGTCCTGTTCGACGAGAAGATGGGCGACACGGTCCACCTCGCGGTCGGACGCGCCTACGACGCCTGCCTTCCCGAGGGGGAGACGGGCAACGACAGCGCCGTCCACATCGACATGATAACCGACGTGAGCGAGAAGTCGCGGATGGAAATCGACGGCGAAGTCGTTCAACGCAACGGCACCTTCCGGTGGGAAGACGGGTTCGAGGGGTAGGTTTCGAGCGGTAGTACCGCGAGCGAGTGCACGAGCGAGCGGGAGTTTTTGGGTCCAGATTTTTGCGAGGAGTGGTCGGTGAAGCCGACCCGACGAGTAAAAAGGTGGAACGCGCACCTTCCGGTGGGAAGACGGGTTCGAGGGGTAGGTTTCGAGCGGTAGTACCGCGAGCGAGTGCACGAGCGAGCGGGAGTTTTTGGGTCCAGATTTTTGCGAGGAGTGGTCGGTGAAGCCGACCCGACGAGTAAAAAGGTGGAACGCGCACCTTCCGGTGGGAAGACGGGTTCGAGGGGTAGGTTTCGAGCGATTTACGTCCACCACTCGCTTCGTTTCTCTCGCTCGGAAGCGTGTCGGAACGGGGGAGCGAGTTCCGGTTCTTCGAGTCCGAATCCGTAGCCCAACCAGTAGCCGACGTACCAGCCGACGGCGTCCGTATCGACGCCCGAAATAGAGATAGTCAACCTGTCGTACTCCTCCAGCGCGCCGTCTCGGTCCGGGTCGGTCCCGCGGACGCCGCCGCACGAACCGGTCGTTCCCGGACTGCACGGGAGGGTGTCGGGGAACTGAATCAGGATGTCCGCCGCCGACCGGTCGTCGGTGAACGTGAACGAGACGTTCGAAGGGACGGTTCCGGCCGCGCCGTCGGCGTAGTAATCGAGCGCGTGGCGGACCTGTCGTTTCACGGCCGGACGGTCCGCCGTCTGGCCGAGGTAGACGGTGAACGACGCGTCGGCCCACGGCAGGTCGCGGTTCGTCGCGTCCGTCATGGGACGGGCGGCGAGCGCGGCCTCGGCGGCCATGATGGACTGCGGCGCGGAACTGTGGTTCAACCCGAGCGTGTGCCCGAGTTCGTGTTTCAGGATGAGGACGGTCGACTCGTTCGAAAACGAGTCATCGACGTCGATTTCCATAGGCGGGGAAATCTGTGCGGCGTCGGTGATGTACGGTGCGCACCCGACGGCGTGGTTCACGCGGGGGCAACTCTCGACGGAATCGACGAAGTTGACGACGAGGTCCGGGTTCTCGGCGTTCGGGGCGAAATCGTACTGAATCGAGTAGCCCGCGTACTGCTCGCTGTTGTGCTCCCAGTAGTCGAGCGCTTTCCGAACGTCCGCGGTGTAGTCGCGCGAACCGCTCGCACTGTCGTTGATGGCGACCGTCACCGAACCGCCCCACGGATTCGAGAGGTCCGCGACCGCTCCCGTTCCAGTCACGGTTTCCGACTCACCCGTGGGAGGATCCTCCGTCACCGTGTGTGTCGTCACGCGGCCGAACTGCGTACCGGCACACCCCGACAGGACGAGACAGACGACGAGCAAGCACGCGCGCCACTTCATTGCTATCGTTTTTGTCCGTCGTGCTATCAAATCTTCCGCCTTCGGAAACGACAGTTGATGAATGTAATGTGTTTGGGAAATTATTAGACTGTACCTAAGAGCGGTTTTTTCTACCAGTCCGAGGGCGGTAATGGCCGATTGAACGACGATGTCAGACGTTCCCATTCGTTCCGGCGGACGTTTCAAACCGACAGGTGACGCTTTTGAACCGTTCAATTCGTTAATTTTCTGTTGAATATGGAAACTGTGCATAACCATCGTTCTCACTTATTGGGTGTGCTATCGTTGCCCGAACTGGGCAGTATGACGTACATCAAAGCAAGCGCCGCCTTGGCGGTCGTGGCAATAGAAATACTCGCTGGGGTCGCATTACTGGCAGTCGCGTTCGGAATATGAATGACGGCTGAGGGGAGTAAGCCCCCTTCTGTTCGGCCCAGTATTCGGCTTAGCGTCCGAACCATCTCCGGACGTGGTCCGGAGGCGTATCGGGATTCCCGATACGTGACCGGGCTACCAATATGGCACGGACTTGCACCGGCAAGGATTCACCGTTCCACCCATTCTTCGCGGTCGACGTGCTGACAGTGCCACCACGCTTCCCTCGGTGGGTTAACTCCCTCCCCTCTCGGGTCGGTTCGCACACCTCATCGGTCGCGCGAAGCGGTCTCGTTTCTGTTCCAGAGCCAGTGGTCTCCCACTCCGGACTTGCGTCCGGTTGCCTACCCGGCTGGTGGGGGGACTTTCCTCACGTAGGTACCGAATCGGTACCGTCCGCACGCGACGGTCGTCGCGTGCACCGCGGAAACCGGGCTCCCTCTGCCGAGGAAAACTAGCCGTTGCACGCGTTTAAGCCGTTCGATACGGATAGTCACGTCCGCTTAAAGCCAGCCAAGATGAAGGGAAGCGTTGAAGATGTTACTGTGCATAAGCTATCTGTATGTCTGAGGCACAGGCAGTAACCCTCACCTATGAGGATGGCACGCGAGCAGTCGAACTCGCACGCGAGGCAGTAAATTCCTACGTTATCAACGGACAACGAGAACAGCCCGGAAGCATGCGAGAGGCGTTCTACGCACGCACCGGCGTCTTCGTCCGGCTCGAATCCACCCGCGGCCGCGGAAGTCTCCGCGGGTGCGCAGGTGCCTACGACACGAGCGAACAGTTAGGGCACGCAATCGTCGATTCGGCCATCGCGGCCGCGAGCGAGGATTCCTGCGGGTCGGAGATCGAACCGGCCGAGTTGTCCAACCTCAACATCTCCGTCTTCATCGTCGAAGACACGCTGTTGAGCAACGACCCGGCAAACGACATTCGACTGGGCCGACACGGCGTCGCCGTCGAGGGTCGCGGAAGCCGAGCATGGATGTACCCAACGCTCCCCGTCGAACACAACTGGAGCACGTTCGAATACCTCGACCGAACGTGTCGAAAGGCCGGACTTCCCCACGGCGCGTGGGAGGACGACGATGTGATGGTAACGCTCGTCGATGGTCCCGTGTTCCGGGAGCGAGAACCGGAAGGAAGCATCGAGCGGATATAACTCAGAATTCGACTGCCGCCGCGTCTTCAGTAGCCCGACGAGCAGCCGCGCCGATATCGAACTCCCGCACTGGTTCACCGCCCCGAATCAGCGGCTGAAGCAGCGGCTCGCCCGCCGTCTCGTGGCGCGCGAGAGCGACGTGATGGCCGCCCTCGTCGGTGCGATACACCTGTTTTCGACCCGAGAGTTTGCCGCGCTTCGAAATCGGTTCGCCGTCGACTTCCACGATGTCGAGCGCGAAATCGACCGGCTCGGCGTTGCTGATGTGACTTCCGACGCCGAATCCGTCCACGATGCCGGAGAGGTCGCGGAGTTCGTCCGGGCCGAGGCCGCCGCTCGCGAAGATGTCCACGTCCTCGTAGCCGTGTGAATCGAGTTCCCAGCGGAGTTCCCGAAGGATGTGTTCGAAGTCACCGCGCCGCGATCCGGTGGTGTCGATACGGACGCTGTCCAAATCGTCACCGAGCGCGTTCGCCGCGCGGAGCACCTCGTCCTTCTCGTCGGAGAAGGTGTCACAGAGCGCGACCCGCGGGACCTCCTCGCCGACGGCCGCGTCGAACGCTTGCCACGCCGCTTCCTGATCGCCCGCGCCGAAACAGAGCAGCAGGGCGTGGGGCATGGTTCCGCCGGGTTCCCGTCCGAGTACCTCGCCCGCGGCGACGTGTGAAAAACCGTCGAACCCCGCAATGAGAGCCGAGCGCTCGACGACGGCGGCGATGGACGGGTGAACGTGACGCGCACCGAAGCTGAGGAGGACGGAGTCGGGGGCCGCGAGTCGCGCGTCGAGCGCGTTCGTCGCCATTCCCGACGCGTGCGAGAGAAAGCCCAACAGCGACGTTTCGTATCGCGCGAAATCGAGATAGCTCCCCTCGATGGACATGACCGGGCCGCCATCGAACAGTCGTCCCTCGGCCATGGCGTCCACGTCGATGGGGAGTCCTTCGAGGAGACGTGCGGCGTCCTTCACGCCGGAGAGGAGTTCGAACTCGCCGGTCGGAAACTGGTCCGCCGTCACTTCGGCGACGACGTGGGGATTCTTCCCGGCGGCTTCGAGCGTCGTTTCGGTGCGAAGGAAGTAGGCGTCCGTCGCGGTTCCGTCTCGAATCGACTCCTCGGGAACCACGTCGAATCGGTCGCTCACGCGAACCACCTGTCTTGCATATCCGGGGTATTCCCGGCGAGGGAGAAAAAGAACCGGATTCGTCGGTGTCGAGAAGCGGAAAACGAGAGCGTTACCACACGGGATTACGGCAAAGAGGGAGCAGGGAGAGCGCGCGGATTACGACGCGGCGGAACCGTGAACGTTGGAGAGGTCGGAAACCGTCGGCGCGTTCACGATGGTGACGGTGTTACCGTTTTGGCGAACCGAGAAGGCGTCGCCGAATCCGGTGCTGTCCGGCACCGTCCACGTGTTCTCCTTGTCGTCCACCGATTTCGCGTTGTGATAGTTGAGCAGTTTCTCGTAGGCGTCCACGAACTCCGTGGCGTCCTTCTTCGAGTCCCACTTCGTCTTGAAGACGTAGCCGGTCTCGTTTTTCGGCCCGTCGTTCGTGTACACGACGATTCTGTCGCCGTCCCACCCGTTCGTGGGTTTGCTCCGGTAGTTGAGCGGGTCGACCTTCCGGAGGTTCCCCTCCGAGTTCCGGTTGAAGAAGTCGTTTGCAGGGATTATCTGCGTACTCCCCTGGCTCTCGTAGTAGGGATACATGAACATGGCAAAGAGACCTGCTTCGCCGACTTCGCCGTAGTTCGGTCGTCCCTCGGGTTGCAGTCGGGTCCAACCGTTGCTCGTCGAATCCTGCACCGAAATCGCCGTCGGTTCGTCGTTCGGATACTTGTTCGGGTGGATTATCTGTTCGGTACTGGCGGGGGGGTTCGAGTAGACGTCGTTGACGCCCTCCCAACCGGACCGCTCACGGATGTGGCGGACGAAGGCCGGACCGTCGCTGTACGGCTGATATTTGATGAGATACGGCCCGATGTTGGCGAGTCCGTCGCCGCCGTCGCCGCTTCCCGTGGTATCGGAGAGGCACGTCCCTTTCCACGCGTTCCGACACCGGTTGCTGTAGAGGGCTTCGATGTTGTTCGCCTCGCCTTCGAGGAGGCCGTCGATGGCGTTGTGTCGCTCGCGGGTGGATTGGTTGAACGACGTGAGGTCGAAGTGCTGGTCCTGTAGCGCGTGCATGAGTTCGTGTGCGAGCGTACTCTCGCTCACGTGCAAGTTCTCGTTGTTGTTCGAGACCAGCACGATGGACTCCTTCGATGGACTGTAGAATCCGCCGATGGACGACCCGGAGTTCGTGTTCTGCACGGCGATCGAGTCGGTCGATTCGCCGATCATGAACAGCGACTCGTACTTCGCGTTGTCGAACAGCCGTCGGTTCCCGGAGACGTTGTTGCTGTTCTGGTCCTTTTGGAACTGCTTCCGGGAGACGATTTTGACCGGAACGTTCTTTTTGAACTCCAGCTCCCGAATCCGTTCGTCGCGAGCCATCGAGCGGTTGACGATGGCACCGATTTCGGACTTGTTCAGCCCGTCACTCTGGTCTATCGACAGGGTTTCGTTGTACCAATAACCGTTCTCCCAGCCGAGAACGTCCGAGGAGGGGTCCGCCGGATGGATGGCCTCGTTCGTGTCCGGCCCGGACACCTCGGTACTGGGATTCTCCGTCGTTTGCGTCACGTTTGGGCCGCTCGTCGTCGTACTCGTTTTCGTTCCCGGGGCCTGCGAACAGCCGGCGAGGACGAGCATGAGGGCGAGGGCAACTACGGTAATCGTTCGCATTCTCGTGGGTGCAAGCTAGAACCCTGATGTAAAAAAGGTCTTGAAAAGAGAGCGAAACGAAAGTCGCCTTCGAACGGACGAAACCGTTTCGTGAAAACCGACCGTATCCCCGAGTATGAACCTCGATTCCGACTCGACGGCCGTCGTCGTCGTCGATATGCAAAACGGGTTCTGTCACCCCGACGGAAGCCTGTACGCACCGGCCAGCGAAACGGTCATCGACCCGATTCGGGACTTTCTCGGGCGCGCCCGAGAGGCCGACGCGTCGATCGTCTTTACCCGCGACGTACACACGCCGGAACAGTTCGAGGGTAACCACTACTACGACGAGTTCGAGCGCTGGGGCGAACACGTCGTGGAGGGGTCGTGGGAGGCGGACATCGTGAACGATTTCGATGTCCGCGAGGAGGACCACGTCGTCACGAAGTACACCTACGACGCCTTCTATCAGACGGACCTCGAAGGATTCCTGAACGCCCACGGGATTCACAACCTGCTCCTCTGCGGAACGCTGGCGAACGTCTGTGTCCTCCACACCGCCGGAAGCGCCGGGCTGCGTGACTTCAGACCGCTCATCCTGGAGGACGCCGTCGGTTACATCGAGGAGGACCACCGCGACTACGCCGTCGAACACGCGGCGTGGTTGTTCGGCGAGGGCGTCGAACTGGACGACGTCGAGTTCGAGCGATGACCGACGGCCCCGAAGACGAGGTGAACTACCGCGACCATCCCGAGGAGTACGTCGAGAACTACGAATCGACGGGAGAGAAGGGCGTGTTCAAAGTCGAACCGTACAAATCCGAACTGTTGCCACACTGGTCCTACGCGGACCGTGAGTCGGCCCGCGAATCCGCCGAAACGCTGTTCGAGGCGTACGAAATGTACCGCGAAGAGGAGGATTTCGTGGGGATGGACATGGCGCGAAAGTACTGTCAAATGGGTTTCACTCGGGCGATGCGCTATGCGAAGTATCCCGGCGGGAAGAAGTACGATGACGACGGCGAGGAGCGCGAGCCGCAACGGTGGGCCGACCCGGAAAAACGCGAGGTTGCGAAGGTTTTTAAACGAAGATGGGACCAGATTCGCGACGATGAGCGATACCAGAGACTGAAAGACGAGCATCGAAATCGCGCGGAGTAAGCCAAACCAGGGTTCAGCGAATCTCCACCGAAATCGAGTCGCCGACCGAAAAGTCGTGGCCCGGACGGACCAGTTTCGCGCCGAACTGCTCCACCGACACGAACAGCGAGAGGCCGGTAATCGACTCCCCGTTCGCACGGATTTCCACGTCGTCCCACGTGACGGTGCGGCCGTCCGCCCACCCAATACGCGTGCCGAGGAGTGAAACGGGAGCGGATTCACTGTCTCGCGGTGAGACCGCTCGTGAGTTCGGCGTACGGAGTACGCCGCCGTCTCGTGTCGTTGCCGCTTGACCTTCCAGTGCGCGGAGTGCACCCCCTCCCTCGTAATGCGGTAGTCCGCCGTCAATCACCACGCGGGTCCCATCCCCTCCGAGTACGGCCTCGATTCCAGCGAACCGCTCGCCGGGAGCGGGATGGGTCGGCGAATCGAGAACCACGAACGTCTCGCCCGTCTCGACGACGCGACCCGTCCCGTCCCACGCGAGGGGTTCGATTTCCACTGGAACGTCGAGCGGAAGCGACCCCGAGGCGCGAACGGGGTTCGTCCCGCGTTCCCGGAAACCGAGGTGGATGTGGTTTGCGACCCACGGAGCGAAGAAACCGGAGCGAATCAGTTCACCCAGCGAATCGCCGACGGCTACCGTATCTCCCGGTTCCACAGACGGAGCGACGTGCAACATCCGAGCGAGGTAGTCACCGGTATCGACCACGATGAGGTGGTCGTGGGCCACGGCGTACGGTTTCGATGGGGCCGTCACCGACCTGGTTTCGACCACCTCTCCGGCGACGGGGCTCGGCGCGAGCGGCGTCCGTGGCTCCCCGCTGTCGGGATAGAGGTCGATGGCACTACCGTCGTCGTGGGCGACGTACGGCGAGTTGTAAACCGAAAAGCGGGGATAGCGAGACAGCACTTCCGGGGAAAGCCCGACCATGGGATGAGTTTCGACCGGGAGCGTTTACATACATCGGGTCCAATGGAACGCTATGCGCGTGCTTCGTGGTCGGGCGGAGACCCGTGACGAGGACCGACAGGTCACCGCCACGATGCTCACGGAAACGGCGGACGCGGGTGAACCTTCGGTTCGCGTCTGGGCGCCACATCGGCAGATAGCGTTCGGACGGCGGGACGCCCGCGCCGAGAAGTACAACGTGGCGAAATCGGTCGCTCGGGCGTGCGATTTCGAACCGCTCGAACGGAGCGTCGGCGGCCGTGCCGTCGCGTACACCGGAAGCACGATGGCGTTCGCCAAAACGGTTCCACTCTCGGACATGCGAACCGGGATGGAAGAACGCTACGCCGAGACGTCCGAGGCGCTCCAACGTGCGTTCTGGCGACTCGGGGTTCCGGCCCAGCGCGGCGAACCCGAAGGGTCGTTCTGTCCGGGCGATTACTCGCTCCAATGGAAGGGAAAGGTCGCGGGAATCGCACAGCGGGTTCGCACAGGCGCGGCGCTCGTCTCCGGCGTCGTCATCGTCGATGACCACGAAGTTATATCGGGGGTTCTCGACCCCATTTACGCCGCCCTCGACGTGCCGTTCAACCCGAATTCCGTGGGGAGCATCGCGAAAGTCGGCGGCGACAGCGACCCGAAACTGGTCGCCGAAACCATCGAAGGGATGTTGGTCGGCGACGCGGACGTGACGGTCGAACACGTCCGCGACCGGGAGGTTTAGGACGATTCCCGGAACACTGCCGAGTAGATGCTCACCATTCGGAACGCGACGCTTCCCGACGGAAGCAAGCGCGATGTTCGTATCGAAACCGACGCGGGACGGATCTCTGCCATCGGCTCTTCCCTGACGGAGTCCGGCGAGGTCATCGACGCGACGGGAAAACTGCTGTTGCCCGGTGCAATCGACGCGCACGTTCACTTCCGTCAGCCCGGCTTTTCGCACAAGGAGACGTGGGAGACGGGAAGCAAGAGCGCCGCCGCGGGCGGCGTGACGACCGTCGTCGACCAACCCAACACCAATCCGCCGATCATCGACGCCGCGTCGTTCGACGTCAAAGCCGAACTCGCCGCGGAATCGTACGTGGATTACGGCATCAACGGCGGCGTCACGCCCGACTGGGACCCCGACGAACTGTTCGAAAAGCCGATTCTCGCGCTCGGCGAGGTGTTTTTGGCCGATTCGACCGGGAAGATGGGGATTGAAGCGGACCTGTTCCGGTCGGCGGTCGAACGTGCCACGGACGAATATCTCGTCGTGACTGTGCACGCGGAGAACGCGGATCTGTTCGATTCGGACGCGAAGTCGCGTGACGATGCGGACGCGTGGAGCGCCTACCGCACGGCGGAGGCCGAAGCGGACGCCGTCGAACGGGCCTGTGAAATCAGCACCGACCTCGGCGCGCACCTACACATCGCACACACCAGTACGCCGGAGGGAATCGACACGGCGGCCGAGGCGGGTGCGACCTGCGAAGTGACGCCCCATCACCTGTTCCTCTCGCGCGACGACCTCGACGAACTAGGGACGTACGGCCGCATGAACCCGCCGCTTCGGAGCGAAGAGCGCCGGGAGGAAGTCTTCGCCCGCGTCGCGGACGGAACGGTCGACATGATAGCAACCGACCACGCACCCCACACCAGCGAGGAGAAGGACGCGAGCATCTGGGATGCTCCGAGCGGAGTTCCGGGCGTCGAAACGATGCTTCCCCTCCTGTTGGAGGAAGCCCGCAAGGGCACCCTCAGCTACGAGCGCGTCGCCGAACTCACCGCCTACAACCCCGCGACGGTGTTCGGCCTGCCGCGGAAGGGCCGTATCGAGGAGGGCAGGATGGCGGACCTCGTTCTCGTGGACCCCGACGCGACCCGCGAGATTCGCGCGGACGGCCTTCACACGAACTGCGATTGGACTCCGTTCGAGGGATGGACGGGCGTGTTCCCGGAGATGACGATGGTGCGCGGAACCGTCGTCTTCGAAAACGGCGAGTTCGGCGAGAACGTCGGGGAAAACGTTCGCGCATAGCCCAAGAAATATCAACCAGTGTGGAGAATCGGGAGTATGCAAGCAGTCCTCCTCGCCGCCGGGAAGGGAACCCGACTGCGGCCGTTGACCGACGAGAAACCCAAAGCGTTGGTCGAAGTCGCCGGGAAACCGATTCTCACGCACTGTTTCGAAACCGTGGTCGAACTGGACGCGGAGGAGTTGATCGTCGTGGTCGGCTACGAGGGCGACGAGATCCGGGAGCGATACGGGAAGTCGTTTTCCGACGTGCCGATCACGTACGTTCGGCAGGACGAGCAGTTGGGAATGGCCCACGCGCTTCTGCAAGCCGAACCGTACGTCGACGGCGATTTCATGTGTGTGGACGGCGACTGCGTGATCCGGTCTGACCTCGAACCGTTAGTCGAACGCCAACGGGAGGACGGAGTGGACGCGGTACAGCACGTCGAACGCGTTTCGACCGAAGAGGCACGCGTCAAGGCCATCTGCGATGTCACCGACGAGGGGGAACTGCTGGGAATCGAAAAGGAACCCGAGGACCCGCCGGAACCGAGTCTCATCGCGGCGGGGTTCGCCGTCTACGGTCCGGCGATGTTCGACGCGTGTGCGGAGACGGAACTGTCGGTGCGCGGCGAGTACGAACTCGCGGAGTCGATTCGGCGGTTCGTCGACGACAACAGGATGCTGGTGATGCGAGCGGACGGGTGGTCCGTCAATATCAACACGCCGGGAGAGCGGGAGACGGCGGAACGACGGCTTCGGCAGTGAGGCGGGGTAGAGGGAAGTGCATCGGAGCCATCACGATTAGGCATGACGATGTCGATAGGTGACGTGATATGCCGGGGGAAAACGCGGTGGAGATACCGGTCGATTCGGTTCGACTGGAGGGAAACTTGCACCTCCCGACCGACAGGGACGGCATCGTCCTGTTCGCGCACGGGAGCGGGAGCAGTCGGAAGAGTCCGCGAAACAACTTCGTCGCCGAGCGACTCCGCGAGTTCGGCCTCGGGACGCTCCTGTTCGACTTGCTCACGGAGGCGGAGGACGAGATTTACGCGAACCGCTTCGATATCGGACTGTTGACCGATCGTCTCGTCGCGGTAACGGAATGGGTGGAACGTCGCGCGGAAACCGAGGGATACCGTCTCGGCTACTTCGGGTCGAGTACGGGGGCCGCCGCCGCGCTTCGCGGCGCGGCACGTCACCCGGAAATCGGCGCAACCGTCTCGCGCGGCGGGCGTGTGGACCTCGCCGCGGACGCACTGGACGACGTGACGGCACCCACGCTGTTCATCGTCGGCGGTCTGGACACCGACGTACTCGAACTGAACCGCGAGGCCTACGACCGATTGTCCTGTGAGAAACGCCTCGAAGTCGTGGAGGGTGCGGGACACCTGTTCGAAGAACCGGGAGCGCTGGAATCGGTCGCGACGCTCGCGGGGGAGTGGTTCTCCTCACGGCTCTGATACAGGTGTGCCGGTCGCTTCGCGCTGTTCGTGTCAGGAAAGGAAGAACGGGACGAGCGCGAGCAGCAATCCGAGGAGAACACAGAGCAGTCCATAGGTCTGATATCGAGCGACGCCGAATCCGCCGAGTTCGCCGTGCGAGGCGACGGCGACCGATTGCCTGATTTCGAACATTTCTCGTGGCTTAGCTGTCACGATAATGCCGATACCGGCGAATATAATGCCCGCAAGTAGCGATTCGAGCACGACCATACCAGCCACAAGAATGATATATGGTAAAACATTTGCGGCTCAGTATGCCGCACGTAAGACGAGCGTCATCACGGTCACGCCGAGCATGGCACCGGCGCCCAGACCGCCGATGACCGTCATGGCCTCGCGGGAGTCGGCCTCGGTCCATCCCGTGTTCGTGTCGAGATACTCCTGTGCGTTTTCCACCGCGCTCCCCGCGAACACAGACCCCGACCAGCCGAGAACGGCGAATCCGAACGCCAGCGCGGCGACCGCGAAGGTTTTCCGGCTAGCGAACGAAACCGTCTCGCCCGTGACGACCACGAGCGCGATTCCAATGCCACCGAGCACGAACCCGATGGCACCGAATCGGGAAACGAGGAGAACGCGGGGACGCAGATAGCCGACGAAATCCATCAGTCCACGGCTTCCCGCATCCGCGGGTCGAGCGCGTCACGCATCCCGTCGCCGAGGAGGTTGAATCCCAACACCGTTACGGCGAGGAACAGGCCGGGGAAGAACGACCACCACCACGCGCTCGGAACGCTGAACAGGCCGTGTTTGACGCCGTTCGAGAGCATCAGCCCCCACGAGGGCGTTCCGGGGTCGGCACCGAACCCGAGGAACGACAGCGCCGCGAGGTCGAGGATGGCGAGGCCGAAGTTGAGCGTGCTCTGCACCGTAATCGGCGCGAGGCAGTTCGGGAGGACGTGGCGAACGAGCACGCGCGGGTTCTTCGCACCCAACGCCACCGTCGCGTCGATGTACTCGTCTTCGAGGACCTTGAGCGCCGCCCCGCGCACGACGCGGGCGAAACGCGGCGTGTAGACGAGGGTCAGCGCGGCGACAGCACGCCACAATCCCCATTCATCGGGAAACACCGCGACCAGTGCGAGCGACAGCAGCAGGGACGGAAACGCCAGCAGGATGTCCATCGTCCGCATGATGACGTTGTCCGTCAGGTCGCTGTAGTACGCCGCGACGACGCCGAGACCGACACCGAGAACCGTCGAAGCGACGACCGTCACCGTTCCGAACAGTATGGCGTACCACGCGCCGTAGAGGACGCGCGGGAAGATGTCCTGTGCTTGCAGGTTGGTCCCGAAGGGATAGGTTCCGCTCGGAGCGTGGAGGCTCGGTTGGATACCGATCCGTGACTGCTTGATGGCCGCGAGGTCGATGGTCACTCTCGCGTACACCGCCACCACGAGTATGAAGAGGATGATGGTGAGACCGGTGACTGCGAGCCGATTCGACAGGAGTTCGGAGAGGAACGGCGAGGCCCGCAGGCGTTCGAAGAACCCGCGAGAGACCGTTTCACTGTTTTCCGTTTGCGTGCTCATTGTTGGATCCTCGGGTCGAGATAGGAGTAGGTGATGTCGACGAACAGGTTGACGAGGGTGAACAGGAGCGCGAACATCAACACGGTGCCCTGCACCACCGGGAAGTCACCGGCTTCGATGGCTTTCACCAGCATGGTTCCGATACCGGGAATACCGAAGACGGTTTCCGTCAGCACCGCACCGCCGAGCAGGGTGCCGAACTGGATGCCGATGACCGTCACGACCGGAATCAGCGCATTGCGGAAGCCGTGTTTCAGCATCGTGATTTTCGTTCCCTGACCCTTCGCGCGGGCGGTTCGGATGTAGTCCTGGCGCACGACTTCGAGCATGGACGAGCGCATCATCCGCGAGATGAGCGCCATCGAGTAAATCCCGATGACGAGGGAGGGCAGTATCAGGTGCATGGCCGCCGACTGGAACGCCGCGAAGTTTCCGTTCAACAGCGTATCGACCGTGATGAGGCCGGTGACGAGGTTGATGCTGTACTCCGAGGCGATACGGCCGCTCGGCGGGAAGACGTGCAGTATCTGGGCGAAGAGGAGGATGAGAAGCGGACCGCTCCAGTAAATCGGGATGCTGATGCCGGTCAGCGCGCCGATTCGGGTGAAGTGGTCCGTCACGGAATCCTGCTTGATGGCCGAAATCACGCCGAGCGGAATACCGAACAGGATGCCGAACAGTTGTCCGTACAGCGCCATCTCGACGGTGACGGGAAGCCTGTGCAGGAGGATGGTCGTGACCGGAACGTTCTTTCGAATCTGGTAGGACTGTCCGAGGTCGAGATGCGCCGTATCCCAGAGGAACTGTCCGTACTGGACCCAAATAGGCTGGTCCAACCCTATTTCGTGGCGGACCTGACGGACGAACGCTTCCGAGGCCCGTTGCCCTGCGACCGCGCGTGCGGGGTCGCCCGGCGAGAGTTGGAGAATGGCGAAAACGAACGTCGCCACCCCGAGCAGCACGGGAATAAGTAGCAACAGACGTTTGATAACGAACCGCTTGGATATCATCTACTTCAATCTCAAACAGCGGGGGGTCAAAAAAGACTCGTTACCGTAGTCTCAGTTGAGTTTGACGAGGCGCAGGTACGGGCCGCTGATGGGTGCGAGTTTGAATCCGCTGACGCTGTTGTGGACGCCGCGGAGGTCCTTAGCGTGGTCCATGAACACCCACGGCGCTTCGTCGTGAGCTATCTTCCCGGCCTGTTTGTACTTCTTCTTCCGCGCCGCGTTGTCGTAGGTCACTTGCGCGTCCTCGACGAGCTTCATGAAGTCGGTGTTCGCCCATCCGGCGACGTTGAGCGTGTTGAAGTTCTCGGCGTCGAAGCTGACCCAGTCCTGTCCGTCCGGAACCTTGTCGATAGAGACGCCGGGGTGGAGCAGCGCGTAGTGGAAGTTGTCCGGGTCGGCGTTGTCCGTCATCCATCCGAGGAAACACGCGTCGTGCTTCCCGGTTTCCGTGTAGGTGAGGAACGGGTCGAACGCCTGCTGGTTGATGGTCACGTCGATGCCCACCTGGTTCAGGTTGGACTTGACGGTCTGGGCCGCCTGAATCGGACTCGGGTTGTAGGTGCGGGGATTCTTGAACGTCGCCAACTCGAAGGAGAAACCGTCGCCGTAGCCCGCTTGCTTGAGCAGTTTCTTCGCCTTCTCCGGGTTGTACTCGTACGGACTGAGGCTGTCGTTGTACCCCATCACGCTGCTCGGAATCGGCTGGTTCGCCTGCTTCGCGATGCCCTTGAAGATGGTGTCGACGATGGCCTTCGTGTTGATGGCGTGGCTGATGGCCTGACGGACCTTCTTCTTGCGGAAGGCTTCGACCTTCGCCATGTTGAACGCCAAATAGCCGATGTTGATGCCGGCGTCGGAGACGAGTTCCGCGTTGCTCGACTTCTCGACCTGCTGTGAGGACTGTGCGCCGAGGCCGTCGATGATGTCGGCGTCGCCAGAGTCGAGCGTCTGTGCGCGGGACGTGTTGCTCCCGACGACGGTGAACACGACTTCGTCGACGTAGGGACCGTCTCCCCAGTAGTCCGCGTTCTTTTCGAGACGGACGCGGTTGTTGCTCGTATCCCAGTTCTTGAGCTTGAACGGACCGGTTCCGACGGGGTCGGATTTGAGCTTCTTGCCCTTCGACTCGATGGCTTTCTTCGAGTGAACCGCGGAGACGAACATCGCGAGGTTCGGGAGGATGGGCGCGTACTTCTTCTCCAGATTGATTGTCAGTTCGTGGTCGCTCGCCGCTTCCACGTTCTTGATGACACCGAGCGTGTACGGACCGTAGGACGAGGCGTACTTCTTGCCGGGGTAGTGTTTGTAGCTCTCGTCCACGAACCGGCGATAGGTGGCCACGAAGTCGTCCGCGGTGAAATCCTCGCCGTTGTGGAATTTCACGTTCTTGCGGAGGTCGAGCGTGACCGTCTTGCCGTCCACGTTCCAGTTCGTCGCGAGCCCTTCCGTGAGGGAGGTCTTGCCGGGTTTGAACGCGATGAGGGTGTCGTACAGTTGGTTCGTGACCTTCGCGACTTCGCCGCTCGTCGAGTTCTGGAAGTCGAGGGACCCCGAACTGCTGCCGCGGGCGTAGGTGAGGGTGCTGCCCGAACCGCCGCTCCCGTCGCCGCTCCCATTGCCGCTTCCGTCCCCGTTGCCGTCGCCGGAGCTGGTGGTTTGGTCGTCCGTACTGCCGCCGATACAACCCGCGAGTGTCGCTGCCGCGGCCGCGCCGCCAGCAGCTTTGAGGAAACTACGTCTGTCAGTTAACCTGTCGCGTGACGCCATACGCCACTGTGGTCATATGTTCTATATAAACATACCGGACCAATAGTAACGAATACTTGAGTGGAAAAAAGGATGAAATCGAAATCTGACATGGATTCCACAACAGTTAGCGAATTAACCGCAGCTTCGTGAACCAATCGTTGTTTTTTAGCCGGGGAAGCTAGATTCAAAATAGAGATCGAGATGGGTTCGAAGTGGTTCCCATCTGGGTCGTTTTCGACCGCGGGAAGAGACTTCGCGTGGACTAAAAACGTCCGACAATGACCAGACTGGTAAGTCGATGTACAACGATGGTGAGTGAAGGGGGAGGAAAGACGACCTATTCCGGTTGGTCGTAGAGGTGGCAGGCCGACGGATGCGTCGTGTCCTGAAGGGTCGGACTCGTCCGTTCGCAGATGCTCGTGAAGTTGTCCGCGAGGAGCGATTCGGCCGATTCCCAGTCGCCGTCCGAAAGGTGGTCGAACGACCGGGCGACGATTTCCCGCGGTTCGCCGGTCGGTTCCGTCTCGAACAGTCTGTCCCAGAGCGCGGCGTGGAACGAGTTCTCCGCCGGTTGTCGGGTCGCTTCCCTGCTGTCGGTCGAGACGCGGGAGTCCGCGTCCGCCGACGGCCGGGCGTCCGTCGATTTCTCACCACCGTCCGTCGCGGCGCGCAGCGATTCTCCTCCCTCCGCTGCCTGTTCGTGAACCGATTCGAGGTTGATGGCGCGCTTCTCGACGCGCTCGCGGTAGTTCATCACTTCGCGGTACGCCTGCTGGTCGATGTCCATCCCGTCGGGCGGGATTATCTGCGGACACCGGGTGCGGAAGTGACACCCGGACGGCGGGTCGATGGGCGACGGGACGTCTCCCTTGAGGATGACCCGGTCGTCCGTATCCGCCCGCGGGTCGGGTTCAGGAATCGCGGAGAGGAGTGCCTGCGTATAGGGGTGTTTCGGGTCGTCGAACAGTTCGTCCGTGTCCGCGACTTCCACGATTTCGCCGAGATACATCACCGCGATGCGGTCGGAGATGTGCCGGACGACCGAGAGGTCGTGAGCGATGAACAGGAACGTCAGGCCGAACTCGTCCTGCAGGTCTTCGAGGAGGTTGATGATCTGGGCCTGTACGGACACGTCCAGCGCCGACACCGGTTCGTCGGCGACGATGAAGTCCGGGTCCACCGCGAGCGCGCGGGCGATGCCGACGCGCTGGCGTTGGCCGCCGGAAATTTCGTGCGGATACCGGTCGCGCTGGCTGGGGTCGAGGCCGACGTTCTCCATCAGTTCGTTCACGCGTTCCGACCGGTTCTCCTTCGCGAGGCCGTGAATCTGGAGCGGTTCGGCGATGATCTTCCCGATGGACATTCGCGGGTCGAGGCTGGACAGCGGGTCCTGGAAGATCATCTGCATGTCCTTTCTTGCCTCGCGCATCTCGTCGTCGTTCAACCCGCCGAGGTCCGTTCCGGCGAAGACGACGCGCCCGTCGGTCAGCGTTTCGAGGCGGAGGAGCGAGCGACCGGCGGTCGATTTCCCACACCCGGATTCGCCGACCAGTCCGACCGTCTCGCCCTCGTAGATGTCGAACGAAATGCCGTCGACCGCTTTCACGCTGTCGTCGCCGTCCGAAAGCCACTTGTCGAGGAAGTCGTCCGCACGCGAGTAGTGTTTCTTCAGACTGTCCACGGTGACGAGCCTGTCGCCGACGGCGTGTTCGCCCGTCGTCACGCTCTCCCGTTCCTCGACGTACTCCGCACCGTCGAACGATTCGAGGATGCATTTCGCGCGGTGGTCCACCTCCTCCGAGCCGTGTTGCAGGTTCGGAATTTCGCCCTGCGTACACTCGGGTTGTGCCCACGGACACCGGTCGGCGAAGTGGCATCCTTCGGGCATGTCGATGAGGTCGGGGACGTTTCCGTCGATGGGGGTCAACCGTTCTTTGTCCTCGCGCGGGATGGATTCGAGGAGGGCGTAGGTGTAGGGGTGGCTCGGGTTGTGGAAGATTTCGTCCACCGGCCCGACCTCCACCAAGTCGCCCGCGTACATCACCGCGACGCGGTCGCAGGTCTCGGCGACGACGCCGAGGTCGTGGGTGATCATGAAGACCGACATTCCCAACTCGTCCTGTAGGTCGTTGATGAGGTCGAGGATTTGGGCCTGAATCGTCACGTCGAGCGCCGTCGTCGGTTCGTCCGCGATGAGCAGTTTCGGTTTACAGGCGAGCGCGATGGCGATGAGGACGCGCTGACGCATCCCGCCCGAGAACTCGTGCGGGTATTCCTCGACGCGGGATTCGGGTTCCGGAATCCCGACCTCTTCGAGGATGTCGATGGTGTCTTCGAGGAGTTCGCCGTCGATTTCGCCGCCGCCGATTTTCGGAGCGATTTCGCGCACCGCGTTCCACCAGCTATCCTTCCGCTTGTCGCCGTACTGGTGCAGTTCGAGGCTCTCCGCGACTTGTTCGCCCACGGTCAGCGCGGGGTTGAGCGAGGTCATGGGGTCCTGAAATATCATCCCCATCTCGCTGCCGCGGATGTCACGCATGACGGATTCGGGCGCGGACATGATGTCGATGTATCCCTCGTCGGGGAAGACGTACTCCCCGACGCCGCTCGGATACTTGTCGGCGAACTCGGCGGCGACCTCCTCGTGTTCGAAACGGACGTCGCCGGAGACGACTTCTCCCGGTTCGTCGATGAGTTGCATCGCCGAGAGCGCGGTGACGCTTTTCCCGGACCCGGATTCACCGACGAGGCCGATGGTTTCGCCCTCGCGTATGTTCAGTTCGAAGTCGTCCACCGCCTCGACAGTCCCCCGTTCCGTGTGGAACTGCGTTTTCAGATTCGAGATGGACAATAAATCGGTCACAATTACGCGGCAATGGTTGTCGCGTGAGGAAAAATGGTTCGGTTGGGTTTAGCACGCGACACCGGAACGAAAGGGAAATTCCGGCTATCGGTTTAGAAACGGTATCGTCGGGAGGAACGAACGGATGAAGTGGAAATCGTCGTCGAACCTCAGAGCCGCAACACCATTTCCAACTCGAAGCTTTCCGCGTCCGCGGTTTCGAACCCGACGTTTCGGTAGAGGTTGACCGCGGCGCGGTTCCAGCGTTCGACCGTCAGCCAGACCTTGTCGATGTCCTGTGCCCGTCCGTAGCCGAGCAGGGTCCGGATGAGGTGTGAACCGATACCCGCCCGCTGGTAGTCCTGATGGACGAAGATGGCCAGTTCGTACGCCGAATCTCCGTCCGGGACGAGCGTCGCGTGGCCGGCGACGGTATCTCCGTTCCACGCGACGACGTTCAGCCCGTCCCCCTCGGTCAGGGTCTCCACCCAGTCGCGCACCCGATACTCCGTTGCCGGCGGAATTCCCTGTGCCCGGTCCGCCGGGTCGAAATCGACGTACATCGAGATGAGGTCCTCCTCGTTCCCCTCCTTGAAGGGACGAATCTCGATTTCCCTCCCCTCGCGGTCGTTGAACGCCTGTGGCGGCTCCGGGAACGGGCCGGCAGGTTCGTCCGGGAAGCGTCGGTCGGGGGTCATCGTACCAGTTTCACCGAGACGTGGGAGTTCAACAGGACGAATTCGGCGATCTGACCGAGCCGGATTTTCCCCATTGGACTGCGCTGGCCGCCGCCGAGGACTATCTGCTCGAACCCCTCGCTTTCCGCGACGTCGAGCAGGCGGCTTCCGGGGTCGCCCGAGATGTCCCGAACGGACGCCTCCAGTTCGGCGTCGTCCAGCACGGCTTCCGCTTTCTCGCGGATGTCGTCCTTTCCCCGGTCGCTCTGTGGATTGTCGAGTAGCGCAACCGTCAGTTCGTCGTCGGCCGCAACCGCGCGCGATACCGTTCGTTCGAGCGCGGTCAGAGAGTCATCGCTCCCACCGATTCCCAGTAAGACCTTCATACTACCTCCATTCCCGCCGGGTATCAAAACAGTTGGGTGCGATACGCTTTTGCACTCCGCTCGGTAACGACGGACTATGTCGAACGACCCCTCCCCGTCCGCGCCGGAGGCCGAAGACGAACACGCAGACGAGGAACATCCCCACGAAACGAACGAGGGAGTGTCACAGCAGTTGGCCGACGACGGGACGTCGAACGCGACCGGTGACGCCGACGGAGCGACCGACGCCGGCGGCGAAGCGGCGGTTGATGGGACGACGGGAACCGAGAAGACGGACGCCGAGGAAACGGATTCGGTTCCCGAAATCCCGCCGGAAGTGCAGAAGTACGCGCGCTTCAAGAAGATGGACGGAGCGGAGTACGACCGGGTCAACGAGTTCCTTCGCGACCGAACATACGTCACCGCGCGCGAGTGGGCGATCGCGCGCCTGTGTGCCGACTTCCGAACGGAAACGGGCGTCGAGATGACGAAAATCGGAAACAACCTCCCGTATCTCGTCCCGTTCATGACCGACACCTACACCCCGCAAGCGGTGAATCAGGCGCGATCGGCATTCGAGGAGAAGGTCAGAAAGGCGGGCGCGACGTTCCTCTACGGCGCGATGTCCGGCTTTTTCACGGCCGAGGAACTGGACGACGTGATGTACGAGGTGACGGAGGTGGCGAAATTCCTGCTCGAAGTCGAGGGCGTGGACCTCGCCGTCGCCGACGAACTCGCGGCCGAGGACAAGATTTCGAGCGTCATGCGCGAGGTCCGCGAATCGAGCGAGGAACTTCGCCACGACGAGATAAAGTGTCCACACTGCGGGCACGATATCGGCGGCGAGAAGTAGTTTTACTCGTCCGGCGCGGTGTTCGCGTCGGATTCTTCGGTCGGTTTCGCGTCCTCGGTTTCGGCTTCCTCGGGCGGTTGGAACAGCGACGGGTCGTCGTGCGTGAACCGGATGCGGTCCTCGCCCAGCGTCCGGATGAACGAGTACATCTTCCCCGCCTCTACCGCGTCGGAAAGCATCTCCTCTGCACCCTGAACGTCGTAGTACACCGGGTAGAGAACCGCCGTTTCGCTCCCGCGGTCCTCCATGGCGATGACGGCGAAGACGAGTCCGTCGGCGAGGGCGCGATAGGCCTCGAAGGCGTCGAACGAGACGCCGCCGTCCATCAGTTCCTCCAAGTCCTCGAACTCGTTATCGGGGACGAGTACGTCCAGACCGAACTCGCCGTCCTCGTCCGTCCAGATCGGAGTGACGTCTCCGGGATGGAGTTCTACGGTGTCCCATCCCTCGTCGTCGTACTCCGCCGTCGTCGCTTCCATGTCGGCGATGACGGATTCCCAGTGCGGCATCGCCCGTGAGTGCGCCGTGGCGTTCGGCGTCGAACCGTCCATACACCGATGGGTGCGTTTTTCCCGTAAAAACGTTGTTGTGTCATCGCGGTTCGCGGGAAAGCGACTTCGAATTGAGGGGGTGGAATCGCTGGAGGGACGAAGGGACGGGGCGAAAATCAGACCGAAAGAACGGGTTGGCTGGCGTAGAGAAGCACGTACTCCGCCGCTTTCTCCAACACCTCGCCGGGTTCCCCGGAGAGCGGTTCCCGCGGGATGACGAGGAAGTCGGCGTCGATTTCGTCGGCGCAGTCGAGGACGGCGCTCCCGGGATGTTGGAGTTTGCGTCTGGTCGAGAAGCCGTATGCGATGGAACTGCGGAGTTCGACGTCCGACTCCGCAGCGATGGCGCGGGCGCTGTCGATGAACGATTCCGTTTCGTCGATGATGTCGTCCTCCTCGATGGTGCCCGTCTCGATGGCGCGGGATACCTCCTCACCGAAGACGTAGAGGGCGTGGACGCCGGCACCGTATCGTTCGGCGACAGAGACCCCGTATTCGACGGCGCGCACCGATTCGTCGCTTCCGTCCACCGGAACGAGTACCGTGTTCACTTCGACTGGCGACTCGGACATACCCGAGGGTGCGCGAAGACGGGCAAAAAACCTTCTCCCGTCGTCGGCGAGATTCCTTCGAAACCTCGAAACGGGACTGATGAGCGTAAGCGATTCGCACATTCCGCGCGAATCGCTCGAATGGCGGGAAAGCGTAGCAACTCGCGACGGACCCGTCGCGGAAGTGGAAGGTGAGCGTATCCGCTACGCTGTGGGACAATATATCGTGTATGAACAAACCGCAATCGGGAGTGATTGCGGTCTGAGTGCAACCTTGCCCCGTCGGGCGTGCTGATAACATGCACCATGAACCTTAGCAGTTTGGATTGACGCAATTTAGTCACTCAGTCTTTAATAACGATGACAGAGGAAGAACGAACGATGATAGACACCGTCGTTATCGCCACCGATGGTTCCGAGAGCGTCGAACGGGCAGTGACGGTCGCACTCGACCTCGCGCGTCGATTCGACGCCGACGTTCACGCCCTCTACGTCGTCGATGCGGGCGAGGTGGACTCCTCCCCGGAAACGCTCCGCGAAGAGTTCCAGGACGCGCTCGAAGCACAGGGCGAGGAGGCGCTCGAATCGATACGCGAACGCACGGGCGGGAGCGTCGTCACCGCCGTTCGGGAGGGTGACCCCGCCGCCGAAATCAGGGAGTACGCCCGCGAACACGACGCGGACATGGTGGCCACGGGGACGCGGGGGCGACACGGGGAGAACCGCTTTCTCATCGGGAGCGTCGCGGAGCGCGTCGTTCGAACGTGCCCGACGCCCGTGCTGACGGTTCGGCAACTGGACCCCAGCGAGGCGTAGGGAAGATATATAGCGGGATGATGCAATGATTTCTTCATGACCGCCATCGAATTGAACGGCGTCTCCAAACGGTTCGGGAACGTCGTCGCCCTCCGTAACTTGAACCTCCGAATCGAGGACGGGGAGGTGTTCGGCTTTCTCGGCCCCAACGGCGCGGGAAAATCGACGACTATCGATATCATCCTCGACTACGTTCGGCCGACGGAGGGGACAGTCACCATCTTCGGGCACGACGCCCAGCGAGAAACCCGAAGCGTTCACGAACGAATCGGCGTCCTCCCGGACGCCTACCACGCGTACGACCACCTCACGGCGCGTCAACACCTCGAATTCGTCATCGAGACTCGCGGCGTGGACGACGACCCGGACCGGATACTGGACCGAGTCGGCATCCCGGAGGCCGCCGACCGGCGCGCCGAGGGATTCTCGAAGGGGATGACCCAGCGACTCATCCTCGGCATGGCGCTCGTCGGCGATCCCGACCTGCTCATCCTGGACGAGCCGACCACGGGACTGGACCCGAACGGTGCATTAGCGATGCGCGAAATCATCCGCGAGGAGCGCGATCGCGGCACGACCGTCTTCTTCTCCAGTCACATTCTGGAACAGGTCGAAGCCGTCTGTGACCGGGTCGCGATTCTCGACGACGGCGAGTTGGTCACGGTGGACTCCATCGACGGCCTCCGTCGGGCCGTCGGCGGCGGCGTGTCGTTGACCGTGGAAGTGAGTCGTCTTCCGGAAGGAACCATCGAACGGGTGCGCTCGGTCGAGGGCGTCGAGAACGTCACGGCCGAGGAGACGACGCTCGTCGTCGGTTGTCGAAACCAAGCGAAGAAACGTGTTCTCGATACAATCGAATCGACCGGCGTCACCGTCGAGGACTTCGAAACCGAGGAAGCGTCGCTCGAAGACCTGTTCACCACGTACACGGCGGAGGTGCCCGCATGAGATGGCGCATTATGGCGAAGAAAAATTTCCTCGACGCGTACCGAAAGTGGTCGCTCGGCATCGCCGCCATCACCTTCGTCCTCTTTCTCACCGTCCCCGTCTACATGGGGATGAGTAGAACGAACGCGCCCGGCGATGCCGACTTCTTCTCCGTGGTCGGGTTCGTGGTTTTCTTGGTCCCCCTATCGGCGCTGATGATGAGCTACGACGCCATCGCCGGTGAACGCGAACTCGGGAGCCTCAAACTGCTACTCGCGTTGCCGTACACCCGTCGGGATGTCGTCACCGGAATGGCCGTGGGACGTGCGGCGGTCGTCGGCACGGCGACGATGGTCGGTATCTTCACCGCGACCATCGCGTTCCTCGTGTTCGGTGGTACCGTTCAGGTCGGGAGTTACCTCTCGTTCCTCGTCCTCGTGCTGTTACTTACTGCGGCGTACACGGCGTCGGGGGTTTGCTTCTCGGCGGCCTCGCCGACGAGCAACCGCGCGATGGCGACGAGCATCGGCTTTCTCCTCCTGACGCTCATCGGCTGGTCGTCAATCGCGCAGCTGCTTCGGTACGTTCTGAACGGATTTTCGAGGCCGTCCGGCGGCCGACCCGAATGGGCGGTGGCCGTCGACAGCCTCAGTCCGATTCAAGCGTATTCGAACGGAATGAATACCCTCGTCCACACGAACGGGGCGGTCAGTTCGTTCTACAACACCGGTTGGTTTGCACTCCTCGTCCTGGTCGCGTGGGCCGTGATTCCGGTGATACTCGGCTATCGGCGGTTCGCTTCGGTGGACATCTGAGTGACGGAAGCGAAGTGGATTCAATCCCTTTTCGGTCGAAACGAAGCCTTCAGGCCGCGAAACCGTCGTTCTTCTCCGGTCGATTCATAACCGGGAACTCTTTGCGACTCGGGTCGGAGTGGTGGTATGAAAGATTGGGTCATCGACGACGAAAACCTCTCGCTCGAACGAAAATCCCTCCTCCCGGGCGAGGGCTTTTTCTTCCCCGATTCGCTCGAAGCACGGCAGGAAGAACAGGAAGCGAAGGAAGAACTGACGGGTGCGGAACGGGCGGTCGTCGCCGACCCGGACGCCGACGGATTGGCCGCGACGGCGCTCGTACGCGAAGCGTTCGGGGAGACAGCCCTCATCCCCGCGGGACCGCACGACCTCGCGGACGCGATCGAACGGGTCGTTGCGTACAGCGAACCCGGCGCGACGGTGTTCATTTGCGACCTCTGTCCCGACGCCTACGAACCCATCGCGACGGAACTCGAAACGCTGGTCGAGGAGGCCGAAGAGGTGTTCTGGTTCGACCATCACCAGTGGGACGACGCGGTGGCCGACGCGGTTCGCGCCCTCGGCATCGAACTCGTCGTCGGCGAGTCGGACGAGGAGTGCACCGCGGACGTGGTCGCCCGATCGCTCGACTACGACTTCCCGGACTACCTCGTCGAACTCGCGGAAGTCACGCGTGATCACGACCTCTGGCTTCGAAACGACCCGCGAAGCGACGACCTCGCGGACTACTCCTACTGGGCGGAACCCGAGGAGTACATGGAAGTCATCCAAGCGCACGGCGCGGACCTCCCGGAGGACGTCGGGGCGTTCCTCGCGGAACAGCGCGTCGAGAAGGAGGCCCTCATCGAACGAGCGGTCGAACGCGCCGACATGAAGCAGATCGGCGACTGGACGGTGGGCGTCACCTACGGCCGCTGTTCGCAGAACGAGGTCGCGGAGGCGATGCGCGAACGCGGCGCGGACGCCTCGGTCGTCGTCAAACCCGCCGGAAGCGCGAGCATCCGCGGCACCGACGAGTTCGAGCGCTGCCACGAGGTCGCACGCCAGGTCAACGGCGGCGGCCATCCGAAGGCGGCGGGGTGCAAGCCGAGCATCTACGACGACATGCTGGACTACGCCCACCACTGGACGACGCAGGGCGCGGTGACGAAACGGGTGATTCTGGAGGCGTTCTGGAACCTGAAACACGAAGACGACGAAGCGTCGGAGTTCGAAGCGGGCGAAGCGGACGAAGTAGGCGAAACGGACGAAACGGACGAGTAAAACGGAGCGTGCGGGCGGAGCAGTCGAACCGCGTTCAGGGAAGCAACGATAGCACGAGTTCTCTCTGCCGCGTCGCGTCTTTTTCGAGGTCGTCACTACCGCGATACCAGAGGTCGAACCACGCGAGCGCGGAGAGTTGCGCGACGAAACGATAGGCCCGCTGTCGTCGTTTGAAACCGTCGTCGGGCGTCACCTCGTTGGTTTCCCGATAGCCCGCCAACAGCGAGTCGTGGACGACTTTTCGTTGGTCGGCGTCGAGCGGCAGACGACCGCAGAGGTGGTGTTCGGTTGTTGCGAGGTCGTACTCGTGATGGCCCGTGAACTGGTTACCCCAATCGAGGACCGTCCGGACGGCACCCGTTTCAGGGTCGAGGAGGAGGTTCCCGAATCGGTAGTCGTCGTGGAGCAGTACCGGGTCGGGGGTGTCGGGGACGGCTTCGAGATATTCGTCGAGTCCAGCGCGAAGTTCGTCGGTCAACTCGGCGAACCGTCCGTCCTCAATGCGTGCGAGGTTCTCCTCGGCGTCGGCGCGAAGGCGGGCGGGCCAATCGGGTTCGAGGTCCGCGATCGAAAGGTCGTCGACGATCGGTTCGCTGTCGGCGTCCACGCCCGCACGAAGCCACCCGTAGCCGTCGAACGTGGCGGCCGCGTGGAGTTGGCCGAGATGGCGTCCGGCGTCGCGGGCGGTGCGGGAGAGGGCGTCGTCGGTCAGTGACTCGGGGCCAGAAACCGCCTCGCCGGGCGCGCGGTTCATTAGGAAGAACGGTGCGGACACCTCGTCGTGGTCGTCCACGTAGCCGAGAACGTCGGGGACCGGGATGTCGGTTCGGCGACTCACGAAATCGAGGACCCTCGGTTCGGCCCGAAACGACGTGGGGTCCACGAAGGAACAGGATTTCAACACGCAGTTCCGGTCCCCGTCCGGCATCTCGACGGTGACGAAGAACACGTCGTCGATGCCCTCGTCCGCCGGTATCACGTCCGTGACCGTCCGCTTTCCGAGGACTTCCCTAACCAACCGCGGAACGCGCTCGGTCTGTAAACTCGTGTTCGTCATTGTTTGGACCGTCGGTGACTCACGGCTACGTGGGTAGAAACTTTGTGGTGTCGAATGGTCAACAGCAAACGTAGTGACTCGGTTCGTTTACTTCGAAGCGCGACGAGACCCGAGTATGAGCATCTTCGAGACGGACGACGCCGTCGTCGGCATGGTTCACCTTCCCGCGCTTCCGGGTTCGCCCGGTTTCGACGGGAACTTCGACGCCCTCCGAACCCGCGCGCTCACCGACGCCCACGCGCTCGAATCCGGCGGCGTGGACGCCATCATGGTGGAGAACTTCGGCGACTCGCCGTTCTACCCCGACGACGTGCCGAAACACGTCGTCGCCTCGATGACGCGCGTCGTCACCGAACTCCGACAGGCCGTGGACTGCCCCATCGGCGTGAACATCCTGCGAAACGACGCCGAAGCGGCGCTCTCGATTGCGACGGCCGCCGACGCACAGTTCGTCCGCGTGAACGTCCACACCGGCGCGCGCCTGACCGACCAAGGCGTCGTCGAGGGGCGAGCGCACGAGACGCTCCGCCTCCGCGACGAGCTCGACTCCGACGTGAAAATCCTCGCCGACGTGGAGGTGAAACACTCCGCGCCGCTGGCCGACCGGCCCGCGACCGAACTGGTGGACGAAACCCTCGGCCGCGGCCGCGCGGACGGCGTGGTCGTGAGCGGCGTCGGTACCGGCCACGAAGTCGACACCGACGTGCTGGAATCCGTCGTCTCCTGCCGGGACGAAATCGGGTCCGACGCGCCGGTGTTCCTCGGCAGCGGCACGACGGCCGAGAACGTGCGCGACCTCCTCGACATCGCGGACGGCGCGATCGTCGGCACCGCGCTGAAGGAGGGCGAAGAGACGACGAACCGCGTGGACGAATCGAAGGTGCGAGAGCTGGTTTCGAGGGTCTGAGTTCGGAAACGCGGGGTAACGGTTTCGAAATGTCCCGATCGGTGGCGAGGAGGTCGGACAGACGCATCTGCACGACCGACCGAAATACCTCGTTCACGCCGAACGACAGTGTATGCACGTTCGCGACGCGACGACCGACGATGTCGAGGCGGTACGGGCGGTCCACGCCGAATCCATCGCGGAACTCGGACGCGAGGGCTACGACGAACGGCAGGTGGCCGCGTGGGCGAAAGGCTGCGATTCGGCGGAGTACGCGGCGGCCATCGAAGCCGATGCGGGCGCGTTCGTCGTCGCGGAGGACGAGGACATCGTGGCGTTCGGTACCGTCCGGTTCGAACCGCCGGAAGAGCACGCGGCGGCGGTAGACGGCGAAGTCACCGGCGTATACGTCCATCCGTCCGTCGCCCGAACGGGAGTGGGGTCCGCGGTCCTCACGGAGTTAGAGTGTCGCGCGAGCGAGCAAGACACGCGAACGCTCGGCCTCGCGGCGTCGCTGAACGCGGTTCCGTTCTACGAATCACCCGGATACGAGCGCGTGAGGCAACGCGACCACGAGTTTTCGAGTCGCGAGTCGACGGGCGTGACGGGAACGGTCGTGGAGATGAAAAAGAAGCTGTGAGACGAACCGTTCATAGAAACGCTTCGACGTCTTCTTCGGTCGGAAAGCCGCCTCTCGCACCCTCCGCACCGCAGTTGAGCGCCGCCACGGCGGCCGCGAATCGACCTGCCTCCTCCGCACTCCGCTCCCCGAGGAGCCATCGGTGAATCAGTCCGGCGGTGTGGGCGTCGCCCGCGCCGGTCGTGTCGGCGACGGGCACGTCGAAGGCGGGAATCTCGGTGACGTCCGCTTCGTCGAACAGGAGCGCGCCGTCCCGCCCCCGGGTGACTACGCCGCGTTCGACGTCGCGGGCGCGAAGCTCCGCGACCGCTTCGCGCGGACCGACGCCGAGGTACGATCGGACCGGTACCTCGCTCGTGACCAACAGGTCGAAGACGGAGAGCGCCTCGTCCAACGTCTCGCGAGTGACGCCTCGGCCGTCGAGTTCCGAGAGCGGCCCGGAGAGGTCGAAGGCGAGCGGTGGCAGGTCGCCCGCTCTCCGGGCGGAGACGAGACGGGAAACGACCTCGTCGGGTGCGTAGGCGCTGGTGAAGGCGACACGCGCTTTGCGAAGATAATCGAGGTCCGCGTCGGTTAATCGAAGCGTGGGAACCGCATCGCCGCCCGCGATAATCATGCGCTCCCCGTCCGGGTCGCGGAGAATGAGACAGTACGAGGAGTCTTCGTCGCCGCGGCGAACCCGGGTCGCGTCGATGCCGCGCTTTTCGAGGTCGGTTTCGACGAACTCTCCCTCCTCGTCGTCGCCGACGCGCGCGACGACGCCGGTTTCGCGTCCGAGTCGCGTGAGGGCGGTGGCGACGTTGGCGGCGACGCCGCCGGCGGACCGCGATTCGTCGCGGACGAACGCCCCGCCGTCGGGTTCGGGGAGGTTCGACAGCGAGTACATGTGGTCCACCAGCGCGCTCCCGACCGTCACCGCGTCGAATGCCATTGTCGGGTGGTCGGAGCGTGGCGAGAAGTCGCTTGCGCTACGGCTTGCGGAACACGTAGGTCAAACCCGCCCGCTCGATTCGAATCGCGCCCGCGTCGTGGTCGAAGACCACCGAGTCCGCCCGCCCGTCGAACTCGTGGAAGGGCATTCCGGCCGTCACGTGCCCGTCCTGTGCGACGGTAAATCGGGCGACGCCCATCCGCGCGACGAGTTTCGGTCCGTGGTCGTCGACGTCCGGCGCGAACCGCCGGAGATTGGTTTCGATTGCCCCCCAGTCGGCGATGGGCACACGCTCTGCCATAGGTAAAACTCGGCAGGAGCGGAGAAAGCGATGTCGCCGGACGAGTCACTCCGCGTGGAGACGTTCGACTCCGGAGAACGAAAACCGTGTGCCACCGGCGTCGCTTTCGTCGATGGAGAGTTGCCACCCGTGAGAGTCCGCGATCTGTTGGACGATGGGTAACCCGAGGCCGGTACCCGACTCTTCGGTCGAATAGCCGGACTGCAACACCCGTTCGCGGCGTCCCTCAGGAATTCCGGGGCCGTCATCCGCGACGTAAAACCCGCCGGACGTCGTGCCGACGGAGACGGTGACTTCGGGACCGCCGTGTTCGACCGCGTTCCGAAACAGGTTTGCGAACAGTTCCGTCGTGCGGTCACGGTCGGCGAGGATTCGTCCGTCCGCTGATTCGGTGTCGAGCGTCGCGGATTCGCTCTCGATGCCATCCCACACGTCCGCGGCGAACGCTTCGAGGGAAACCGTCTCCGGTTCCAACGTCGTCTCCCCCTCGCGGGCGATTTCGAGCAGGTCGGAGATGATGGCCTCGATTCGGTCGGCCGCCCCTTCGATTTCGTCGAAATGGTCCGATTCGCCCGTCTCGCGGGCGAGGTTGAGATAGCCGTAGATGATGCTCAAGGGGCCACGGAGGTCGTGGGAGACCCGACTCGCGAACTCGTCGAGGCGCTCGTTTTCCTGCACGAGCGCGTCTTCCCACTCCCTGCGCTCGGTCACGTCCCGAACCGCACACACGTACTCGTCGTCGGCGACGGCGGAGACGGTGAGCGTCAGCGTAAGCGTTCTTCCATCCCGTCGTTCGCCCGTGATTTCACCGCTCCACTCCCCCTCGGAATCGACCGTCGAAACGACCTCCGAGGAGAGGAAGTCCACGGCGTCGTCCGTGAGCGTCGTTCCCCACTTCCGGCCGACGAGCGTCCGGGAGTCGTAGTCGAACAACTCGGCGTAGGCTTCGTTGACGTAGTTGAACCGGAAGTCGTTCGTGAGCAAGGCGATACCTTCGCGGGTAGTGTCGATGGCCCGAAAACCCCGGTGAACCTGTTTCTCGATGTATCGGCGTGAGACCGCTTGTTTGATTTGCGACGTGAGAGTGACGAACCGAGCGCCCGACGTCCCTTTCTGGAGGTAGTTCGTCGCGCCCGAGGAGATTGCGCTGCTGGCGACATCCTCGTTTCCCGTCCCGGTGAACACGATGAACGGGAGGTACGGGCGGGTTTCGCGTACCGTTTCGAGGAGATCGAGTCCCGAACCATCGTCGAGTTCGTAATCGCTGACGACACAGTGGATGGCGATATCGCGTTCGAAAAGATATTCGACAGCGTCGTCGGTGTTCGTGACGCAGATGACCTCCTCGATGTCGTCCTCACGTTCCAGCGTCCGCCGAGACAGTCGAAGGAAATGCTCGTCGTTGTCGACGTGAAGAACCCGAAGTTGAGCGGGAAAGTCGTGACCGATCGAAATCGAATCCACGTCCGCCATGTAGTTTTCACTATCGAGGGAGCCACAAGGCATATATCTAACTGCTTCAGAATGAATCGAGCTCGTGGCGGTTCTCCTCGTTCGAGTCTCCCGTTTACCGGTCCCCGGCGATCCACTTGTGGGAGAAGGCGGTTCCACAGGAACAGTAGGCGTAGGCGTGGACGACGTCACCGTCGGCGTACAGGCCGCCGACCTCCTCGTTTTGCTCCTCGACGAACGCGAAGACGAACTCCACGTCGTGGTCGCCCTCCGGACAGTCGCCGCCCGCGAGGTCGGTCGCGATGGTTCCCTCGGTCCCCATCGCTTCCTTCGCGAAACCCATGGCGTCCATGCCGGTGGCCTTCTTGAACACGTTCCGCCCGGTTTCGCCCGGAACGACCAACAGCAGGCCGCCGGGAACCGGTTCACCGTACTCGGCGAGTTTGTCACCCGAGACGAACGAATCGGCGAGAAAGAGCGCCACGTCGTCCGGGCGCTCGCCCGCCAAAAATTCCTCGCGCTCGCTCATTTGTCCTCGACCTGTTGTGCGATGTCGGCGAGGCTTCCGTTCGGCGCTTCCGTCGCCTCGTACACCGCCCGCGAACCGGGTTCGCGGATGCCGTATTTGTATCCCTCTTCCACCACGTCGATGAGGACCGACTGGCCGAACGAGCGATTGCTGTCGTCGAACCACTCGGTGAGGCGGTTCTCGCCCTCGCCCGGATTTCGCGCGAGGCGGGGCGTGTCGTACACGCCGCGGATGAGTCGGCCATCGTCGGTCAACGGCCGTTCGATTCTGGCGCGGTACTCCGTGTCGTCCATCACGATGCGGACGATTTCGTCGGCCGGGAACGAGCTCTCGTCGTCCGCGGAAATCTCGATGTTCGCACGATTCGTCGCACCCGCCTGCGCCAGTGTCGCCCTGACGGTTTCGGTCGTATCACTCGAAACCCGTTGCGTCATACTCGTGAAAAGATTGTGTAAATGTTTGAGTGTTCCGCCGCGTTACTCGTCGTCTTCGTCGCCCTCGCCGTAGAGGGACTCGACGGACTCGTCGCCGTGCTCGCTGATGCGAACGTTGAGCTGTGCGACCGCCTCGCTGACTTCCTTGCCGCGGACCGAAATGCGTCGTCGCTCGCCGTCTCGCTCGGGGTTGTACCCCGTGCCGCCTTCGAGGAGGACGTCCTTGAGGTTCGGGCCGGCGACGTCGCCGCGCATCGGACGACCGGCGTTGTCCGAGCCACCGGTGATTTCGACGGAATACCCGTCGAGGCCGACGGCACCGCCGTCGACTTCCTCGCCGATGGACTTGCCGAGGAATCGGTTCGCATCCTGTCCGTCTATATCGCGCTGATAGGCCACCCCGGAATCGGGGTCCGCAACGACGACCTGAAAGTTTGCCATACGGAACGAATATCGGTCACACCCTAAAAGGACATCGAAACCCACTCTCTCGGACGAAACCGCTTTCCGACGTCCGGTCGTGTTTCGGAGGCAGGGGAGGATGACAGACGCATATTATTTCGTCAGCGACCTTCACGTGGGGGGCGACGAGCAGTTACAGGAGTGTGAGTTCGAAGACGAGTTCGTCGAGTTCCTACGGACGCTCGAAACGACGGACGAGGAGGCCGAACTGATAATCCTCGGCGACGCGTTCGGCCTGTGGGAGTTCACCCAGTCGGCGGGCATGACGAAGTTCGACCTGCTCGTCGAACACCACCCGAAACTGTTCGAGCAGTTTCGGAGGACGGGCGAGAACGTCCGCATCACGCTCATTCCCGGCAACCACGACGCCGAACTGGCGGGATATCCCGAGTACGTGGAGCGACTGGCCGAGTACAACGTCACGCTCGACCCGACGCTCTCGCTCACCAGACGCGTCGCCGGGAAGGAGATTTGGATTGAACACGGCATGCAGGAGGACGCGCACAACCGAATGCCCGAGTTCGGCAACCCGCGGGCCAACCCGCTCGGCTACTTCGTCAACCGCCACATCACGGGAAAGGCCGGACAGCTCTCGGGGCGGGGAAAGTACAACTGGCTCAAGGACATCCAGTCGCTCACGCCGTTGGAGGAGATACCGGACTGGATAGCGTCGAACTACTTCTACCGCGAGATGAGTCCGTTCCTCCGCTATGGGGCGCTACCGTTCCTGTTGTTGTTCCAAATCAGCCTGCTCTACTTGGTCGTCCTCGTCTTCGAAGCGTCCGGGGTCGTCGGCTCACACGCCGTTTCGAACGTCACCACGTCCGTCCTCCGGCAGTTGGGCTTGGTCGGCGACGTCGTCGAGTTCGTCATCTACGTCAACCTCGTCGTCGTGGCCCTCCTGTTCGTCATCTCGATACCGCTGTACGTCTTCGCCCGCGACGTGCGAAAGACGCTCGAACGGTTCGGCCTCGTCAGGAAGGAGACACCCGACGAACCGGCGGACGCACCCTACGTCGCCGCCGCCGAGGACGTGTTCGAGGAGTATCCCGACGTCGTGGCGTACATCTACGGCCACACCCACCGCGTCTCGCTGACGAAGGTCGGCGAACGCGTCATCATCAACACCGGAACGTGGCTCAAGCGACTGCACCGGACCTCGACCATCGTCGGCATCCTCCCGCCGGTGTACTACCCCTCGTACCGGTTGAACTACTTCCGAATCGGCGAGGAGGCCGGGAACGTCGTCGTCGACTACCACACCATCGAGAAGGAGGCCCCGAAGGAGTTGACGCTCCTCCAGCGACTGCTGACTCGGCGGCCGAAGCGGGAATCTTCGATTCCCGACCGAACCGTCATCGAGGCGTCAGAAAAGGAAGTCGTCGAATCGGCGTCGAAGGAGTAGCCGGAATAAGAATCGGTGGCTCGTTTCGGGAAATCACAGACCTTATCGTCCGTTGACTGATTGTGGAACTCGATGGAGTTCGCGCGACCGAACGGAGAGAGCGCCGAGATGACCGGATTTCTGCCGATTCTACTGGCGAACCTCGTTCCGCTCGGTGGCTTCATCTGGTTCGACTGGCACATCCGAGAGCTGTTGGTGATTTACTGGATAGAAATCGTCGTCACCCTCGTGCTGTACAGCGGTGCCGCGCTCTTCGCCGAGCGACGTGTCGTGCTGGAGGGACGGACGATGTTCCTTCCCGGCATCGGCAGGGACACGGAGTTGGACGAGTCGAAGTGGGACACCGACCCGGACGGAATTCGACTCGCGGGATGGTTGCCACCACTGTATCGTCGAAACCTCGAACTGGTGGCGTGGTCGCTGGTTTGGGGTGTCGGCTTCTCGGCGTTGCCACTCGCACTGTACCGGTCCACCATCGAGTCGGCCATCACCCCGGTCGTCGTCGGGTCGGCCGTGATCATGGCCGTCTCGCAACTCGCCAGGGTCCGCCGCGAGTTCTTCGGCAACCACCAGTACGAGACGATGTCCGTACACATGGTCCTCGAAATCCCCTGTCGAATCATCGCATTCATGGCCGTCTGGATGATGCTCCTTCACGTCCCAGGCATGTTCTTTCTCGTCGGAGCGGTGGTGATGTTCGAGGATATCGCGCGGAGCGTGCTGACGAGAAATGTCATCGAAATATGCTACGTGACGGCCGTACTGGTCGGCAAGTTCACCGTCGAGTGGTCGCAGTTCCGGGTGAGCCACGCGGAAAATCCCGGCCGAATCGCCGACTGGTTCACACCGCAGGACCCGCTGGTGGAGTAGCGTCCTCGTTTTGATGGTATCTCCCGTACTCGGTGGAGATATGGGGAGTTCGAGAACGGTGCGAATCAGTCGCGTAGACCAACCTATCGACTCGAGAGCCACCGTTTCCGCCAAGATGATTACCGCGAATATCACGGAAAAATCAACGGCAGTTGTGGAAATCGGATTGGAATGGACCGGCGAGGCGACGGCCCTCCTGTTCGGGAATACCGCCCCAATCGAACTGCCCTGCCGTTGTTCTCGACCCGAAACCGGTCTGGTACTGCTCCCGTCCCCTAACGGGTACGAACGACGAGAGGACGAGCCCGAATGCTGGAAACCGAATCTCCCGGAGGACGACGATTTCGGCCATCCGCTGGGCCTCATGCGGAGGGAAGTCGAACGAGGGGAACTGCTCTCCTGCCGAGTCGAAATCTGGGGAGACCATCGGTCGAAAAGCTGTCTCGAACCGGGCGAGTACTCGTTCCGAGAGACGCTCTCTGTCGAGAACGAGGGGCACAACGAGTGGGGATTCACGATTCGAATCGAGAACTGAAATCGACCGAGTAGCTTTTCCACGGAAATCGAAAGCGCCCGAACAAGCGAACGAAGTAAGCGATAGACACGCCGTATCTTCAGGGAACTAGCGACCGTACCGCGAGCGACGCGAGGCTCGGAGCGCCTCGGGAGCGAGCGGGCCAAGCGACGACCGACGGGAGGAGCGCCGTGCTTTTGGTCGAGCTTTTACCAGGGAGGAAGGCCGAAATCCGCGCCGATTCGGCGCGGATTTCGGTTTCCGACCGCAGTAAAAGGTCGTTTAGAAGGGATAGCGTCGCTGGTCGCGCTGCACCGAAATCCACTTCTCCTGCGTGAGTTCCTCGACGATGGCGTCGCCGTCGTAGCGACCGATTCCGGAGCCTTTCACGCCGCCGAAGGGGACGTGGGGTTCCTCGTTGATGGGTTGGTCGTTGATGTGGACCATCCCGGCGTCGATGGCGTCGGCGAGGTCCTGTGCGCGGCCGAGGTCGCCCGCGTGGACCGAGGCGGCCAGTCCGTACTCGGTGTCGTTGGCGAGTTCGACGGCCTCCTCGTCGGAGGAGAACGGGATGACCGGCGCGGTCGGACCGAACGTCTCGTTGCAGGACGCGGCCATGTCGTTGGTCGCACCGGAGAGGACGGTCGGCTTGACGAACAGGCCGTCGTGGTGGCCGCCGGTTTCGAGGGTCGCGCCCTCCTCGACGGTCGAGTCGATGTAGTCGAGGATCTGGTCGCGCGCGCCCTCGTCAATGATGGGACCGATGACGTTGTTGCGGTCAGTTGGGTCACCGATTGGGAGCGCTTCGGCGCGCTCGGTCAGTTTCTCGACGTACTCGTCGTACACGTCCTCGTGGACGAGGTGGCGATTGATGGAGATACAGACCTGTCCCTGATGGAGGAACGACCCGAACACGGCCGAATCGATGGCGGCGTCGAGGTCAGCGTCTTCGGTGACGACGTGGGGGTTGTTTCCGCCGAGTTCCATCGCGGGGAGCGCGAGGTTCTCGGCCGCGAGGCTGGCCACGTGCTTGCCGACTTCCGTCGACCCCGTGAACGCCATCACGTCGAGTTGGGGATGGGACGCCATCCGGTCGCCGATTTCCGAGCCCTTGCCGGGAACGACGTTGAGCAGTCCCTCGGGGAGTCCCGCCTCCTCGAAGAGTTTGGCGAGGAGCAGGCCGCCGGTGACGGGTGTCGGCGAGGCGGGTTTGAGAACGACCGCGTTCCCGAGCGCCAGCGCGGGCGCGACGGCGCGCATCGAGAGGTTGAACGGGAAGTTCCACGGCGAGATGACGCCGACGACGCCCATGGGAATCCGCTTGACGTGGTTTTCCTTCCCCGGAATCATCGAGTCCTTGATCTCGCCGCCGACGCGGAAGGGGAACTCGGTGGACTGCTTGGTGATTCCCTTCGCGGTCTGCCACTCCGCGTAGGATTTGATGCTCGCGCTCCCCGACTCGACCGCCAACGAGTGGAGAATGTCGTTCCGGTGTTCGTCCAGCAGGTCGAGCGCGGATTGGATGACGCCGATTCGCTTGGCCGGGGGCTGGTCGGCCCACTCCGACTGTGCGGTGGCGGCGGCCTCGTAGGCGCGGTTCACGTCGTCCTCGGTCGCGGCCGGGACGGACGTAATCTGCTCCTGCGTCGCTGGGTTCATCACGTCGATTTCGTCCCGGTCGCCGCAGGGGATCCATTCGCCGTCGATGTAGAGGGCGTTCCAGTCGCCATCCAAGGTGTAGGCTCTGTCCGACATCACCCTGAACTCGGGCGTTCGTGGTGATAAATGGTCAGGAACCGGCGGCGGCGTGGCGGTTTCCGACACGCGACCGAACCGACGAAGAAAAGCGGCTTCGCCCGTTACTCCCCCCAATGAATATTCAGTTTCTCGGCGGGGCGCGCGAGGTGGGGCGAAGCGCGATTCTCGTCAACGACTCCCTCCTCCTCGATTACGGGATGTTGACGGGGAACCCGCCCCAGTACCCGGTCGGCGACGTGGACCCGGATGCGGTGGTCGTCTCCCACGGGCATCTGGACCACGTCGGCCTGCTTCCGTCCCTCCTCTCGGGGGACGACTGGCCGCCGATTCACTGGACGCCGCCGACGTACGAACTGACGCGACTGCTGGCGCGCGACACGCTGAACCTGCACGGCGGGAGCTACAACTGTCCGTTCACCGGCGCGGAAATCAAGCGGTTGACGCAGGTATCCGAACCGCACGGCTACCGGGAACCGTTCGGGGCGGCCGGACACGAAATCACGTTTTTCAACGCGGGGCACATCCCGGGAAGCGCCCACGTGCTGGTGGACGACGGCGAGACGCGACTGCTTTACACGGGCGACTTCCACACCGGCGACCAGCGGTTGCTGTCGGGTACCACGGTACGGCCCGACGCGGATATCGTCCTCTGCGAGAGCACTTACTCGGACGTGGACCGCGGGGACCGGGCCGCGACGGAACGGCAGTTCGCGGAAAGCGTCGAGACGACGGTGTGGGAGGGCGGAACCGTCGTCGTCCCCGCGTTCGCCATCGGCAGAACGCAGGAGATGCTGATGGTGTGTGAAGCACACGACATCGACTGCTACGTGGACGGGATGGGAACGCAGGTGACGCGGATGCTCCGCCAGCAGTCCGAGTTCGTCCGCGACCCCGACGCCCTCCAACGGGCCGTCTCCAACGCGCGGTTCGTGACGGGCAAAAACGGCCAGCGCAAGCGAATCGCACGGAAGAACACCGTCATCGTGACCACCTCCGGGATGCTCACCGGCGGCCCGGCGATGACCTACATCCCCGAAATCCGAGCCAATCCGGTCAACAAGATCGCGATGACGGGCTATCAGGTCGAGGGGACGCCCGGTCGGGACCTGCTCGAACACGGCCGCGGAGAAATCGACGGCCGAGTGATGCCCGTCAGCGCGCAGGTCGAATCCTACGACTTCTCCGCCCACGCCGACCGCGACGGCCTGCTCTCGTTTCTCGATTCCTACCGCGACGCGGCGGTGCTCGTCAACCACGGGGACAGGTGCGACGCGTTCGCCGAGGAGCTACGGGCCGACGGCTACGACGCGGACGCGCCCGAGTTAGGCAGTCGGTACGAAATCGCCGGAGACGGCGCGACGACTCGCCGTTAAATCGGTCGGGACCACCACTTCGACCAGCGACCGTTCGGTTTCGTCTGCCAGCGTTGGTGAACCTTCGGACGGCGTGCGGCCTTCGGTGCGTCTTCGAGGCCGAAGACGACGAGTCTTCCGTCCGGCGTCCGTGCGACGTCGAGACCGGCACACCTGACCCTGCCGAAGCGCTCCCACAACGACCAGTCGCCGTTCGGCGCTTGCTGTGTCAGGCGGTGCAGTTTGCGGCCGGTGATGAACACCTCCACCCGCCCGGCCGCGTCCCGACCGACCGCGACGGATTTCGCCTTCGGTCGGTGGAATATCTCGAAGTCCTCGGGGTAGCTGAGTTCGCTCCACGTCTCCTCCCACTCCGTCTCCTCGAATCCGACTTGGCTGATGTGTATCGGCACGTCGTCGTCCCGGACGAGGAACGCCACGAGACGTCCGTCCTCGTTCTCCCCGACGGCGAGCGAGTGGCCGTTCGCCCGTCCGCGCCGATGCCACTCGGTCCACTCGTGGCCGTCCGGTTCGAGTTGCCAACAGTGGTGGACGCCGTACAGGAACTCCTTTTCGACCGTCGTCAGGTTCGAGTCCTCGTCGGGATAGTTGAGCGAGAAGACCTGTAGCCGTTCTCTCGCGTCGCGCACGGCGACGATTTCGTTGCCCGCTTTGTCCCCTCGCGCCTCCCAGTCGGTCCACGCCGTTCCGTTCCGCTCCGTCTGCCTCGCGTGGAACGTCCCTCTTTCGGGGTCGGTGACGAAGACTTCGAGTCGACGGTCGCCGTTGGGCGCGACCGCCACCGATTCGCCCGGGCGAGGTTCGCCGCCGAGGAGACGCCACCCCTCCCAGTCACCCACGCCGTCAGCGTCGGTGTCCGATTCCCGACGCGTGTGATACGTTCCGCGTTCCGGGTCGGTGACGAACACCTCGACGCGGCCGTCCTCGTTGCGACCGGCGGCGAGCGCCTCCCCTTCGGCACCCTCCAGACATTCCCATTCGGTCCACTCGGTTTCGGACCCGACTTGCCTGCTGGCGTACACCTCGCGGTCGAGGAGGACGAACAGTTCGAACTGACCGGTATCGGTGCGCTCTGTCGTGATTTTCATGGCGAGTTATCCTTTCATCTCCGGCAGTCGAACGAGGTCTTCGGGGTTCTGGGAGGCGTATATCACGATGCTCCCCTTCTGTCGCTGTTGTTTCAACAGGTCCTCGCCCATCTCCCGGTCGAGGTCGGCGAAGATCTCGATCGCCGTGAGAACGTCCGGTTGCGAAATTCCCCGTCGAGCGGGCGGCAGTCGGCCGCCCGCTTCGATTTTCTCCTCCAGCATGACGCGAACGTATTCGGCGAGGTCTATCGTATCGGTCAGCTGCTCGTGCCACGACGGCGGGTAGATGCTGACGTTGTCCCCCACCCGGTAGAGGTTGTTCCCGGGGATCCACGTCGTCGAATCGGTCAATCGCTCCTCAAGCAACACGTGAGTGTGCTCCTTGTCGTATCCGAGCGCGTCGGCGTAGGCGTCGAGTCGTTCCATCGAGATGCCCGGTTCGTCCCCATGGTGGTGGCGTTCGAGGTATCTAACGAAGTCGTCGATTTGGTACTCGCGGTCGCGGAGCGAGAGGTCATCGACCAGTTGTTCATCAACAATGACCATGATACTCAGTTCGACCGACAACTCGATAAAACTCCGTAGAACCGTTCTGAGAACTCGCACCTAACCGCTACTGACGACAAGGAATGCTTCATCGCCGCCGGACGTTAAAACGTGAGGTGCGACGACGAACTCGGCATGTCGTCGTCATCGTCTCCCTCCTCGATACCGCCCTCGTGTTCGAACTCACACATGCGGTCGGTCAGGTAGACGACGCCGTCGTCCACGGTCACGTCGACGGAGACGAGCGTCGAACCCGCCGCCTTCCCGTTGTCGCAGTGACCGGAACAGCCGTCGAACATCGACCCGTGTTTCGGACAGATGATGTCGCCGTCGCGCATCGCCGCTCCGAAGCCCCGGTCGAGTCGCTGGTCGGTTTCGTGCTGGCAGAAGTTCTTCCACGCGGCGATGCAGTCGTCGGCGTGGACGAGAACGACCTCCTCTTCCGACCCGTCGCGTTCACGGACCGTGAACAGAAACGAGCCGTTTTCGGGGAGGTCCTCGACCGTCGTCAATCGCGTCGCGTCGTCGGTCGTCACCATATCCGGTTCCTCTCGTTCCCGGGGATTAAAACGTTCTTTCCGTCGAGGAGAATCAGTTGTTGACCGACTTCGCCCGTCCGAAGTCGTAGGTCACGCCGGTCAACTCCTCCGATTCGTCCCACAGGCGCTCTGCAACCGCCTCGTCGTAGGAACGATCGCTGGACGACTGGACGGAAGGCAGTCCGCGCATATTCATCAACCCGTCGGGGCCGACGTACTCGCCGCCGGTAATTTCGGGTGCCGTTGCGGCGTAGAGCATCGGCAGCGCGCCGCGTTCGGCGCTCTGGGCGACGAGAGCGTTCGCGATACGCATCATCCACAGTCGGAGGGTAGAACCTTCCTCCTTCGGGCCGCGTCCCTGCAGGTTCGTACTCGCGTACCCCGGATGGCAGGCGACGCTCGCCACGTCGTCGATTCCCGCGGCGTCCAACCGTCGGTCGAGTTCGTAGGCGAACAACAGGTTCGCCAGTTTGCTCTGTGCGTACGCGTCCCACTTGTCGTACTCCCGTTCCCCCTGCAAATCGTCGAAATCCATCTCCCCGTCCTCGTGGACGCCGCTGCTCTGGGTGACGACGCGCGTTTCACCGTCGGTTTCCACCAACGAATCGAGGAGGAGTCCGGTGAGCGCGAAGTGGCCGAGGTGGTTGACGCCGAACTGGAGTTCGAAGCCGTCGGCCGTTTCGGCGCGGGGGACGGCCATCACGCCCGCGTTGTTACAGAGGACGTGCAGGTCGTCGTACTCCGACTCGAAGTCGTTCGCGAAGGCACGAATCGAAGAACTATCCGCGAGGTCGAGTTCGCGAACGTCGAGCGTCGCGTCGGGGGCTTCAGTGAGAATTCGACCTTTCATCGTCCTCGCGTGATTCGTCCGCCGGCAGGCCATGACGACCGTCGCGCCGTTTCGTGCGAGCGCGCGCGTCACCTCGTATCCGAGGCCGCTGTTCGCGCCCGTGACGATCACCGTCTTCTCGTTCACGTCCGGCATTCGGTCCACGGTCCACCCGGAATCGGTCATAAAACCGTCTACGCCCGCACGGTACAGAAATCCACCGCCCGACGAGGTTGGACGGGACCGTGCCGTCCGCGACTCCGCTACAACCCACCCGCGCCCGTCGGTGCGTCGGGAAGGTCCGCCGGTTCGACCGGGATGCCGAGTTCCTCCAGCGCGGCTTCGAGGTGCTCCCCCTTCGCGTACTCGGAACCGTCCTCCTCGCGCTTTCGCTGGGCCACCGCGAGTACCTCCGCGCGTCTATCGTCCGGGATGTCGAACTTGTCAGTCGTCAGTTCGATAGTCAGGCCGTTGTGATCCGAGGTGTACAGCGAGTAGAAGATACTCCGGTCGAACTCGTTGTACCGGCGGCCGTGCGCTTCGAGTCGCTCGCGGACCTCCTCGATTCGCTCCGGGTCGAATCGGAACGCGAGGTGGTGGACCGCGCCGATTCCGGTTCGCTGCGGTGCGGGATTCGACTGGCGACCCTCCTCGACGAAGAAGGTGATGATGCGACCGTCGCCGCTGTCGAAGAAGAGGTGCGTGACGTTCGGCGCGTCGAGGTTCGGTTGGCGGAGGACGAGCGGCATCCCGAGCACGTCCCGATAGAACTCGACCGTATCCTCCTCGTTGCTGCCGATGAGGGTGATATGGTCGGTTCCGGTGAGGGGTACTGCACCCTCGGGGCGCTCGTCGGTTATCGGTGCCTCGTGGGAAGTAGGTTCGTCGGACATGGTGTTCTCACCCGTTCGTTGGCTCCGAACGGCGATATACTCTCGCGGACGGGAGCGTCACCACATGGCATCGATGTCAGTGGGAACGGCCGCGAATCCCTCACTTCAGTTCACCGACGGCCCGCGCGAGTCGCGGGAAGACCAGCGCACTGCCGACCGAGAGGAGGACCACGACCGTTGCCGTGACGGCGGGCGAGTGGAGCGCGAGGTCGATTGTCGTGCCAGTATAGGCCACCACGGCGACGACGACGTTGTAGTAGAGGAACCGAAGGAGAAACAGGAGGGGAGTCACCGGAGGCCAATCGACGTCGAGCCACGGACCGCGAAACGTCCCGACGCAGACGACGAGCGCCAACCACGAGAACAGCGCGGCGAACTTCAACTGCGCGTTGGGTTCCGCGTCCATCAACCCGTAGAAGGCCGGTAGAGCGAGAAACGTCACTTCCCCGACGGCGAAGAAAACGCTCTCGACCCACTTCTCGACGCCCTCCTTTTCGTCGCGGGTTCGAAGCTGGCGCTCCTCCGTCGAGTAGTCGGAGCCGTGACCGGTCATGGGAAAAAGATGGGCGGCGTCGCACATAAACGTGGGGAGGGAACCGGTCGTCAACGCCGGGAGAGTCAATACGCGCAGAAATACGGTTGGAAAGAAATGGTTTCCGAGGCGGTGTTCAAACGGGGTTTCGATACCCACAACCGGACGTCAGCGGCAAAAACGTTCGTTTGGGCGGTTCCTTTTTACCCCGTCCGACCAATCCACGAACGATGAGTAACGGCCCCGACGAGGAGCCACCCGTAGACCGAAAGTCACCGGTCGGAAAACCGGTCATCCGTGGCGACGAGACGATAACCGGCCCACGGGCGCGGGAAGCGAAAGCGTTCGATCCGAACGACCCGGAGAGCGTGGACGAGGCCGCCCGAACCGTGCGTGCGTTCGCGGGCGGAAGCCCCGGCAACGAGGACAACGTGTACATGTTGCGCGGGGCGGCGGCCTGTGCGGCGCTGGTCCGCGGCGTCGGATCGTACAAAGGGGCCGCGGAGCGGGCGGGCGGCGAAACCACGGTGGCCTTCATCCGAAAATGGGCACGGGTACACGACCTCCCGCGCTCGATTCGACGCCACGTCGCTGTCGGGCACATCGCGCCGACGGCGGCCAAACACATCGCACGGGTCGACGGCGACGCCCGCTACCAACTCGCGTGGGCCATCCTCGACAACTCGCTGACCGTCCGCGAAGTGCGCGCCATCGTCAGCGACATCAGCGACGGGACGACGTCGGAGCGCGCGCTCCGAAATCACGGCGTCACGCTCGGCGAAGTGACGCTTTCGCTTCCGCCGGACCTGTACCGCGAACTCCGGCGGGAGGCCGCACTCGCCGACGAAGAACCGGAACAGGTGGTCGCTCGGGCGCTCGAAAAGGAGCTCGACTGAAAACGATCGGAGAATCGAACGCGAATCAGTCGAGGAACGTCCGTGCGGCTTCCGTTATGACCGTTCCAGCCGTCAACACGTCCGACCACTGGACCGTCTCGTTCGGGAAGTGTGCCTGTTCGATCATTCCCGGTCCGAACACGGCGGTGGGGATTCCGGCGGCGACGTAGTGGCGCGAGTCGGCACCGTACGTCTCCCCGCGAAGGGTCGTGTCGAGACCGTTCGCCTCCATCGCCGACTGGAGCGCGCCGACGACCGGTTCGTCCGCGTCCGTCTCCGCCGCCTCGAACTGGATGGAAAAGCGCTCGAACGTCGGCGGATGTTCGCGAAGCCATTCGTTCCCCTCGACCACTTCGGCGAGTCGCTCCTCGTACATCGCTTCGACTTCGTCGACGGTTTCTCCCGGCGCGACGCCGAGCCGCATCTCCGCGGTGAGCGTCGCGGGGACCGACGAGGACCACGTTCCGGCTTCCACGGTTCCGATGACGATGGGCCACGAAATCGGGAACTCGTCGTACAGCGGATGCGTGACCGACTCGTTTCGTTCGGCTTCGAGTTCGTAGAACGCGCGTCGAATCTCCTCGAAGTGGGGAAGCACGCTCTCCCCGCGCCACCGCGTTGCCGCGTGCGCGGAGCGACCCGTGATGTGTAGCCGCTTCATGACCGTTCCCTCGACCGCGACGACCGGCGTGAGATCGGTCGGTTCCGCGACGATGGCGGCGTCACGCTCGAACGGGTACGGGTTCGACAGCGCCGCCGCAGCGGCACCGATTCCGCCTTCCTCCTCACCGACGACACTCTCGACGACGAGTCGCCCGTTCAGGCCTTCGCCGTTCTCGTGGAGGTGTTTTGCGGCGAAGACGCAGGACGCGAGTCCGGATTTCATATCGACCGCGCCGCGGGCGGTGAGGTCGTCGCCGTCCCACGCCGGTTCGAAGGGGTCAGTGTCCCACGACTCGCGGGCGACCGGAACCACGTCCATGTGTCCGTTGAGAACCAGCGTCGGGCCGTCGTCCGGGGTCCCGAACTCCAAGACGCCCGCGACGCTCGGACGCTCGGCAAGGGTCGGTCCGCCCGCGCTCGCTTCGGTGTGCTCGATGTCGGCGGGATCGTCGGGGAACGACGGATGCTCGGACAGTTCCTCGGCGTGGGTCGTCCACTCGTACGTTTTGAACCCCATCTCGGACAGCCGCTCCGCGAACCATTCCTGTGCGGGACCTTCGTCGCCCCCCGTCGTGTCGAACGAACAGAGCCGTTCGATGAACGCGCGCAACTCGTCACCGTGTGCCGTATCGAAGTCAGTCATGATTCGACTGTCGAGGGCGAGGGAGAAAACGATACGCACCCCGGAAATGGCACGCAGCGAAGTGGAATGGCAAACGTTTAAACGTCGTAACTCGCAAGAAGAGATGAGGGCTGGTAGCTCAGTTAGGCAGAGCGTCTGGCTTTTAACCAGACGGCCAGGGGTTCAAATCCCTTCCAGCCCGCTTCTGCGAGGAACGGACGTGACGAGCGAAGCGGCTCAAGGGATTTGAAGTAGACCGAGGTTCTGCGCGAAGCGCAGGTTCTCGGGCGTGGTTCAAAATCCCTTCCAGCCCGCTACACCTGTTGTGAACTACGACGTGAGCAACAGGTGTGCTACTGGAAGAATTTGAAATAGACAAGACGCATGCCCGGGAAGCGACTGCGAGGCGCTTGCGCCTTGATGCGAACGGCGAAGCCGTGAGCGAGCGACCCGGAACGTCTTGGCGTGGTTCAAAATCCCTTCCAGCCCGTTTTCACGGCGAAACGAATGCCCGGCGACTTCGTTCAGTAGATATTATAAGTCATCCGAACACAGAACCGGATATGAACCGCTACGTTTCGGATCCGCTCGAACCGCTCGGAATCGCGTTCGGGGTCCTACTCGTTCTCATCGGAATCGGCACCCTCGTCGGAACGCCATGGGCACACAAATCGGGAAGCGCACTCCTCATGCTCGGTCAAATACTCGGCGGTGTCGCAGCGATCGGCATCGGCGGAGCTCTGGCGTGGATCGCTCGGACGTGAAAAGAGGTCGGTCGTTCTTATCCTTTGAACGGGAGGTAAGCGAGCATTCCGATGAGCGCCGCCGCGATGAAGCTGAGGATGGAGACACCCCACAGTCCCGCGATGCGCTCGTGGAAGTGTGCTATCGACTCCTCCTGTTCGTTGTAGGCCTTCACGTCGGACGACAACAGGACCTTCTTGCCCTCAGCGTGGGCAATGAACGTCTTGTTGTTCGGTCCGAGTTCGGCCGCGGTGCCGCTTTTAAGCTCCGTCGTCGTCGTCTTCGGAGCCTTCCACTGAAGCATCACCGCTTCAGCCGTGATGTTTTTGACCGTCGTGGAGTTGTTCGAATACTGGAAGGAGTTACCCACGCGCAGCGTCTTGGTCTCGGGTTCACCGAACTGCTGACGTTTGTACTCGTCGACCGGAACGAGCGACTTGTTCCCGTCGCTGCCATTGGTGACAACGTACGTTTCGTTGCCCTGCTTGACCGTCTGCGTGTCGTTCGTGAGGTTCTGGAACTCACGGAGGGTCGCCTTCTGCGGTTTCGACTTGTTCGGAATGAGGACTTGGAACGTCGTATTGTCCTGTTTGACTGTCGAATTGTTCGCCAGTTCGGCCGAATACGTGGCGGCTTGCTGGGTCCACGCGACCTCCGCGGAGCCTCCACTCAAGGACGTCACGTTGTACTGCCGACCGTCGACAGCGAACTTCTGTCCTTGCTGTGAAAGCGTCTGATCCGGGTTGTTCACCGAAACCGTCGGCTCCTTAGCCATGCCGACCAGTGAGTATGCCCCGGCAGAAATGACGAGGAAGATCGCAATGTATACGCCCGCTGCTCGTCGTTGCATACTCTAGCCCCGGTTCGCGTTCGGTATAATGGTTACTTTTTGGTTACACGGTTTTCCCCTTCTTTTCATTAGCGCCGAAAACGAACGTGAGGTATGAAATTCGGCGTCATCAGCACGGCAAGCATCGGTACGAACGCCGTGATTCCGGCCATCAAGGAGGCAGGACACGAAGTCACCGCGCTCGCGTCGCGAAACGAATCCCGTGCTGCGACCGTTGCGGAGCAACTTGACATACAACACACCTATGGAACGTACGATGGGTTGCTCGAAGACGACGAGATAGAAGCGGTGTACAATCCCCTCCCGAACGCACTCCACGACGAATGGACGAAGCGGGCCGCGGACCACGGCCTTCACGTCCTCTGTGAGAAACCCCTGGCGGTGAACGCCGCCGAAGCGCGCGAGATGAGTGCGTACTGTGACGAGTGTGGCGTCACGCTGATGGAGGCGTTCATGTATCGCTACCATCCTCGGACACAGCGCGCGGTCGAAATCGCACGAAAGCTGGATATTCGCTCCTTCGAAGCTAGCTTTCGATTTTCACTGGACGACCAGGAAGACGTTCGACTCGACCCGAACCTCGCGGGTGGGTGCCTGATGGATGTCGGTTGCTACACGGTCAATGCCGCACGCTTGTTCCTTGGCGAACCCCAACGCGTGTACGCAACAGCGACCGACACCATGAACAGCGGCGTCGAAACCGAACTAACGACCATCCTCGAATACGAAGACGGTGTGACGGCGACACTCTCCTCGGGATTCACGACGGCCGGTGCGGAACGGTATCGAATCGAAGCCACCAGCGGATGGCTCGAAGCACGGGACGCGTTCGTCCCATCGAAAGACGGCGAAACTGAACTGACGTACCGAATCGACGACCGACACGACGTGGAGAGGTTCGACCCGACGAATCAGTACGCCCTCGAAATCGACCACTTCGTCGAGTCCATTAAGACGGGACGTCCACCGATGACGGATGCGACAACCGCGATACGGACCATGCAAATCATCGACGCCATCGATGAGAGTGTCCGCGAGAGAAAACCGCTGTCACTCTAAACGCATCCCAGCCGACACGATGTCGGTCAGATAGTGGAGAGTTTTTCGAACGTAGAACGGACTGAAGTGTGACAGGAAAGTACGAAATGAGTATTACTGGTAGTATTACCCACGGCGGAAATCCGGTCGAATGCCACATAGCCGCCGCTACGGAGGCGGATTCACAAAAAGCCAAGGGCCGGATTTGAACCGGCGATGGGCGGCTCTGCAGGCCGCTGCGTTCGGCCGGACTCTGCCACCTTGGCGCAGGCTTTGCTTCGTATCGGGCCGGTTTAAGCATAGCGGTCTCCCGCGAATCGGGATGTTTGAATCATCGACGCACACCCCTCCCCCGCGGTTCGAGTCGAATTGAAGTCCGAGTAGCAAACGGGAACGTCCAACAGAAATCTTAGCAGAAGTTCGCTGGCAATGATTCGTCGAGAGATGTGTCTCATCGTTCGGGAGAAATACAAAAACCCCCCACAGAGCCGCGGCTCTGTGGGGGTGATGACTACAGTATGAGTGGGAGGCGGCGAATCGAATTTCCCAGAGGCTCGCGCACTCCAGTACTGACCGAAACGCAGACAGGCTTAACTTCCGTGTTCGGGATGGGTACGGGTGTCGCCCTATCGCTCTGGCCGCCTTAACGTCAACGCACGGAATCGAACCGTGTCCAGTGGATACCAATCGTTGATGAACCGATCATTATGTACGTGCAATCCAGTTTACGCCTGGACTCACACTCCGTGAGTGTGAAACCAAATGCGGTATGATTGTGTGGCGTCGATCTGTTAGTACTCGCGGACTGAACGCCTCGTTGCCTCGGCGCGTACATCCCGAGCCTATCGAACTCGTCTTCTACGAGTGATCTCAGGTGATACTTCTTTTCCAAGTGGGTTTCGAGCTTAGATGCGTTCAGCTCTTACCCCGTGGTGCGTAGCTGCCCGGCACGCGCCCTTTCGGACGACCGGTACACCAGTGGCACCCATTCGTAGTTCCTCTCGTACTATACGAACGTTCTCGTCAAGTATCGTAACACCCCCAATAGATAGCAGCCGACCTGTCTCACGACGGTCTAAACCCAGCTCACGACCTCCTTTAATAGGCGAACAACCTCACCCTTGCCCGCTTCTGCACGGGCAGGATGGAGGGAACCGACATCGAGGTAGCAAGCCACCGGGTCGATATGTGCTCTTGCCGGTGACGACTCTGTTATCCCTAAGGTAGCTTTTCTGTCATCAATGGGCCGCAACAAGCAGCCTCATTGGTTCGCTAGACCACGCTTTCGCGTCAGCGTCCCTCGTTGTGTAGGACACTGTCAGACTTCCTTTTGCTCTTGCGCTCTTCCTCGAGTCTCCGACTCGAGTGAGGAAATCTTGGGGCGCGCTCGATATCTTTTCGAGCGCGTACCGCCCCAGTCAAACTGCCTGGCTACCGGTGTCCTCCGCCAGGAGTGAGGGTCGCAGTCACTACCGGGTAGTATTTCACTGATGCCTCGGTGATCCGCTAGCGCGGATACCTGTGTAACGGCTCCTACCTATGTCTGCACAGTAGCGACCACGTCCCAGCGACAGCCTGCAGTAAAGCTCTATAGGGTCTTCGCTTCCCCTTGGGGGTCTCCAGACTCCGCACTGGAATGTACAGTTCACCGGGCCCAACGTTGGGACAGTGACGCTCTCATTGATCCATTCATGCAAGCCGCTACTGAAGCGGCAAGGTACTACGCTACCTTAAGAGGGTCATAGTTACCCCCGCCGTTAACGGGTCCTTCGTCCCATTGTACTGGGTGTTCAGATACCCGCACTGGGCAGGATTCAGTGACCGTACGAGTCCTTGCGGATTTGCGGTCACCTATGTTGTTACTAGACAGTTGGAGCGTCCGAGTCACTGCGGCCTGCTCTTCTGCAGAGCAGGCATCCCTTATCGCGAACTTACGGGACTAACTTGCCGAATTCCCTAACGTCGGTTGCTCCCGACAGACCTTGGCTTTCACCGCCAGAGTACCTGTGTCGGATCTCGGTACGATTAACACACTCGTCTTTTCACGGGCTCCGGGTACCACCAACTTTCGCTCTCCCGCCATTCATCCGCTTCCTGCCATTACGGCTTCCACGGATTTTGACGGTTCGACCGGGCGAAAACCCGGCTTGATGTTTCCTGAAGCGTCGACTTTGAATGTGTGTTAGCACTGGAATATTAACCAGTTTCCCTATTGTCCTATTCGAATTACGATAGGACTTAGGATCGGCTAACCCTCAGCTGATTAGCATTGCTGAGGAACCCTTACTCATAAGGTCGTCGGGGGTCTAACCCGACTAACGCTGCTACTATGGCCAGGATTTTCGATACTGAACGGTCCACACGAACTCTCGCCCGCGCTTCCACCCATCCAGAATGCCAACCTACTAGATCGCTCGATCAAGAGCGCTGCTAGGTCTCGGTGGCGAGCTTGAGCCCCGATCATTTTCGGCGCCGCAAACCTCGGCCGGTAAGCTGTTACGCTGTTCTTAGAGGGTAGCTGCTTCTAAGCTCACCTCCCGGCTGTTTAGGGCTTGCGACCACCTTCAATCGCACTTAGCTCGCACTTTGGGACCTTAACCCAGCTCTGGGTTGTCTCCCTCACGGTACACAGGCTTACCCCGCGCACCGGATTCCTCACGTCAACGGCGTCCGTAGGTTTGGAGTTTGACAGGGAGGCCGACTCCTCTCGGAGGCGGTTCTCCCAATCGGTCGCTCTACCCCACGAACTACCTTAGTGAAGGTCATGCTTCGACATGTTTCGGTTGGAACCAGCTGTTGCCGGATTCGATGGGCCTTTCACCCCTACACATAAGTCACGAGAGGGTATTGTAGGACACCAACTCTAACAGACCTCCACGTGGCTTTCGCCACGCTTCGTCTTGCTCATGCGTAGATCATCCGGTTTCGGGTCGTATCCAGTTGACTCCCCGCCCTTGAAGACGGTGGCCCTCGCGCAAAGCGCTGCGGCCGTATTGGTTTCCCTGTGCCTGCCCCGATACACGGGTTAGGCTCGCCAATTAGATACACTCCCTGGCTCGTTTTTCAAAACGTACGACAGAACATCGGCTCCCACCGATTCCTACTGCGGGGTTGCCCCCGGGTCGTTTTTCAGTGGGCCTTGTATGCCCTGTCGCTCCATCGCCACCTGAGTTCAGGCCCTATTGCACCTCCCTTTTCGGGGTGCTTTTCAGCGTTCGTTCACACTACTTGTTCGCTATCGGTCTCGAGTCGTATTGAGTCTTCGCGGTCGTTGCCCGCGATATTCACAAGGGATTTCCGACCCCTGCTACTCGGGAGCTGACGCACATCGTACTGGTTCTCATTACGGGATTGTCACCCTGTATCATGCTCCGTTCCAGGAGACTTCATGAGACGGTTCCGATGATGAATGTCAGTCCGGACACCACATTGCCCGTGAGGGCTTCGGTTTGGACTGTGTCGTGTTCACTCGCCGTTACTAGCGACATCGCGTTTGCTTTTTGTTCCTGCCGATACTGAGATGTTTCAATTCTCGGCGTTCCCCATTGCGCAAGGCAATTGCGGAGGGGATTCCCATTCGGAGATCTGTAGTTCTTGGCCTCCGTGCGGCTTCCTACAGCTTTTCGCAGCTTGGCACGTCCGTCGTCGGCGCTCGAGCCGAGCCATTCACCAGGTGGCACAGTAGCCACGTTGGAATAACTTGGATTCACTGTAAACTCACGATGTGTGAGTCCAGTGGACGTCTGGATTGCACGTACATACGGTTGTCATTACACGACACGGTGGTCGCCGAGTGCGTGTATCGAACCCTTCCCAACCGCGTTTTCACGGGTTGGTGCATCGGTTTGTTGGGAGTAGTTCGTTTCGTCGCCCACTACTTAAGGGGCACGATTCGAACCGTCCCACGTGACGGCCTTCCACGGGAGTCGAACCCGTGAACCGCTGTCGGACAGCGGCGCTCACCAGCGAGCGAAGGCTACTCTCCCAAGAGGGAGAGGATTGGGACTAGCCTTGGTAGTTCAAAGGTGCCTCGTCGGAAGACGAGTGGTGTCCCGGCGTGTGTGCCAGTTCGTCAACGAAGTTGACGAGTTAAGGTGGGTTGGGCGCGTCGGCCCAATCCCGGTCTTTAGGAGGTGATCCAGCCGCAGATTCCCCTACGGCTACCTTGTTACGACTTAAGCCCCCTTGCGAAGCCCAGATTCGACCATCGCCTGATGGCCTCATCCGGACCTCACTCGGGTGCTTTGACGGGCGGTGTGTGCAAGGAGCAGGGACGTATTCACCGCGCTCTGCTGAAGCGCGATTACTACCGAATCCAGCTTCATGAGGACGAGTTTCAGTCCTCAATCCGAACTACGATCGAGTTTCGGAGATTAGCGCCCCCTCTCGGGGTTGCAACCCATTGTCTCGACCATTGTAGCCCGCGTGTAGCCCAGCACATTCGGGGCATGCTGACCTACCGTTGCCCGTTCCTTCCTCCGCTTTGGCAGCGGCAGTCCTCCTAATGTACCCAGCCACCACAAGGGTGCTGCTGGCAATTAAGAGTGCGGGTCTCGCTCGTTGCCTGACTTAACAGGACGCCTCACGGTACGAGCTGACGGCGGCCATGCACCTCCTCTCAAAAGCTCTAGTAAGCTCATCACACTGACTGTCACAGCTATTGTCGATGCTGGTGAGATGTCCGGCGTTGAGTCCAATTAAACCGCAGGCTCCTCCGGTTGTAGTGCTCCCCCGCCAATTCCTTTAAGTTTCATCCTTGCGGACGTACTTCCCAGGCGGCTCGCTTGCGTCTTCACTGTGGCACAGCACAGGCTCGTAGCCTGTGCCACACCTAGCGAGCATCGTTTACAGCTAGGACTACCCGGGTATCTAATCCGGTTCGTGACCCTAGCTTTCGTCCCTCACCGTCGGGTCCGTCCTTCCAAGGTGCTTTCGCGATCGGCGGTCCGTCTAGGATTACAGGATTTCACTCCTACCCCAGACGTACCCCTTGGATCTTCCGGCCCCAAGCCAGCGGGTTTCCGCCGGACGCCTGCTCGTTGAGCGAGCAGATTTCCCGACGGACCTGTCTGGCCGGCTACGGACGCTTTAGGCCCAATAAAATTGGTCATCACTTGAGCTGCCGGTATTACCGCGGCGGCTGGCACCGGTCTTGCCCAGCTCTTATTCGTGTACCATCTTACGATACACAAAAGCGAGGACGTTATGCCCTCGCACTTGGAGTTCCCTTATCGCACTGTCGTGCAGTGTAAAGTTTTCGCGCCTGCTGCGCCCCGTAGGGCCTGGATTCTTGTCTCAGAATCCATCTCCGGGCTCTTGCTCTCACAACCCGTACCGATTATCGGCACGGTGGGCCGTTACCCCACCGTCTACCTAATCGGCCGCAATCACATCCTATGGCGCCGGAGCGTTTCCAGCTCCCCGCATTCCAGCAGGGGAGCGTTATTCCGAATTAGCCTCAGTTTCCCGAGGTTATTCGGATCCATAGGGTAGTTTGATCACGTGTTACTGAGCTTTCCGCCACGAGTCTAAACTCGTGCAACTAGCATGGCTAAATCGAACTCCAATAGCAATGACCTCTGGCAGGATCAACCAGAATGTCGCTGAACACAAGGTTCAGCGTATAGGCGGAGACACTCTCAAAGAGAGTGTATCACATATCACACGTTCGGGACACCACATCGAATGACCGACAAGGTGTCACCGAACTACCAAGGCTAACATCAGATTCCATCGTATACGGCTGACCGCAGGGGTGGAATCCTCATTTCCTTCGGACTTGAGTGGAGGCGAGGAAGGGTATTAAACCCTTCGAACCTCGTTCGTCCGAGATTGTGAGACGAGTTGAACGCCCCACAGATCGCGTCTGTGTCTGTTGTCGCGTTTATATCCGAACGCCCGCTATCATTTAAGGGCGTCGGATCGGGTTCGCGTCCGGCGATGTGTGGCCGGGCGCGACGTCGTATTCAATCCGAGTGCCCCGTTGTACTTAAGGGCACCGGATTGGACGTGTTTCGTTCGTCCCAAACCGTGGGACGCCGTCGACATCCTATCCGAGTGCCCCCATACACTTAAGGGCATTGGATTGGGTTTTCGTTCGCCCGAATCCACCGGGACACATAGATGAATGCGCCGGATTCGGGCGGCCACCTCGCGGGGGAAACCACGAGGCGTCCTTCGCATTCTATCGAAATGCCCGGTAGAATTTAAGTACGTCGAATCAAAGGCGCTTTGACAAGATACGACACGCCCCGCGCTACAACGACCCATTACCGACCAGCATCCGGTAGTCCGAGATTTTAATTTTTGTTTCGTACGCGCGCTCGCGAGTACGGTGAGGATAGCACAGGAGGGAGGCGCATCTACGAGATCACTACTGTGACCCGTCCACTTCCTCGCCGAGGAGGCTGAGACAACCGAATCGGGGAAAGGGGAAGGAAAAAGTTTCCGAGAAATCGCCCGCTGGAGTAGATGGCACGGATCCGTCAGACGAAGGACTGACGCGGTTTGAATAACGAAGCGGTCGAACGGATCGATGATGGTGCGGGGTAGCCGTCGGAGCGGAGAATCGTTAGCACAGTGCTATGGGAAGGAAGCGGTTTCAACCGCGGTAACACGGGGAGTCGAAGGTGATGTGTTGAAAAAGACGTTCGTCACTCGGTCACCGATTCACTTCGAGTACGGTGATATGCGCCGAGCGTACGGCTGGACGGAAGCCATGCTTACCGCGGGAGCGACGCTCGCCGGGATCGTGATACCGCTACGAGTGGTGTTGACGGGGCTGTTCGTCGCGTTCATCACGGCAGACGTTCTTCCCGTGGTCGTATTCAACGTCTGTATGACCGTAGTGGCTGGGCGATGGCTCCTCGGGACGGTTCGAATCCGTCCAGCGAAGCGCCGACTGGAACGAGAAACGAGGAGCTGTCGGGGGAGTCCGCCGAGCTTCGAACGAAGAGAATCGAATCGATCGTCAGGGATCGACCGCCTGTAATACTTTTCAGCAGTTAACGTCGACGAGCGTGTCGAATGCCGCCGGATCCTCCCAGAGTTCGCTAAGCGTCGCGGCAGCGAGATAGCGGGTCGGTGCAGCGACCCATTCCGTAGTAATGCTGTCGTCGGGAGCAGGTGCAGCCGTCTCGAACCACCATGCGACGTAGCGTCCATCGAGGAGCTTTGCGGTGGGGAACATCTGTCCGTTCACGGCGACGTCGACGCGGGAGTTCGATTCGACCGCCGGTGCATCGTCGGGTGAATCAGCGACCAAAATCTCTATTTGAACGGTCCGTTCGGTCACACCGACGCACCTCTCTCTGTCGCGGTAAACTCCGATGAGTATGCGACAGTTACGGCAACCATAGAGGGATCATCGATGTTCACGTACAAGAAAGTCAGTCAGGCGCGTGTCTGACGAACGCAAATGTTTCGACACGAGACGATGGTTTTCGAAGGGATCGGTCACGGAGTGGTGAGTCCGTAATAAACCGAGGGGAACAGACGGCGTTTCTCTACCGACAGAACGGGGCTTGCCGGCGGTAGTGTCCAAATCGGGGGAATTTCACACCGTCTTATAGTATTTCCGTCATGAGAATCGGTGTGCAGCCATGTGTCGTCACATCGAACTTTCGGGAGCATCGAAACCGGTACGAACCTAAAATTTCGGATCGTTAGTGCTTGTAGCGACTCTCGTCGAGTTCGTTTAGATTGGTGCTGAGCGACGTAGTAGAGTCGTCCACCGTCGTCGACTGACCCGTATCGTGGTGGGTGATCGCATAGAAGAGCAACCCGAGTCCGAGCGCCAGCAACACCCCCTCACAGGACTGGGTGATCAGGAGTTCGTTGCCACTTAAACTGTAACCGCCACGAATACCCAGTTGATACACCGGTTCCACGAGTCCACCGAGGACGATAAAGGTGAATCCGATGGTGGAGTACCGGTACGACGACTTTCTCGGGTTTTGATAGTATGCATAAAAGCTCAGCAACAGCAGAACGCTGCCGATGAGGAACAAGAACATATTCGCCAGTATGAACGCCCACAGTTCGGGTGGTCTACTCATAGGGTGTTCTCCAGCTCCTCGGCGTGCTGAACGGGTCGCTCGAACTCTCGGTGGCCTGATTGTACGACGTTTGTAGACCCTGAAGGAATCCGTTCAATCGCTTGACGAGGCGCGAATCCGGCTTCCGGAGAACCGTGAGTAGTTCCTCGACGGCGGGGTGATTCGTATACGTTGCCTGTCCAGTCTCGACGTCGTAGTCGATGATCGCGACATCGCTCAGCGTCGAGAGCTGTTTGTGATGGAGCGCTATCGCCGTTTCATCCACCGCCGCCTGCGTCGGGTCTGTCTCGTCCCCCTCCCGTCGAATCACTTCCCGAGCGAGCGCCGTCCGCGACATCGGTGAATTCTCGTCACGGAGGATGGTGAGAACGAGACGCTGACGTGTGCCCGCGAGTTCGGCCAGTACGTCGTCGATTCCGTCGGCCTCGATTCGCAGTAGTCGTTGGAACCGTGGGTCTTCGAGCGCGATATGGTCCGTCGTCGTTATCGATTCGCGGTCCCTCTCCCACTCGATGAAGTCGGTATCCTCCAAGAGGGGAAGTTGAATATGGTAGAGGTCGATCAGGGTGTTCTCTACCGCTTCAGTCGGTATGCTTTCCTCCGAGGCTCCGCGTTCCCTCGCCGTGAGGGCGCGTGCAAGCTCTCGGTCGGACGTCTCGGGAGTTCGAGCGAGAAGCGTGAGAAGCAACCGCCGGCGGTCGCTTCGCACCGCCGTAAAGATTGGGTCCGCCGTTTCCCTCTCTCGTGTCTGCGTTTGGTTTCCCATTAAACTCCTTCGGACCCGCGCTTATATAGACTTCTCGGCTATCTTTCAAGAAACGTCTATAACGACCCTCGCCGGGGAGTACAACGGCGGCGCCCGATATCGAATCGCACCGCCGACCGGACAGTCCCGTTCGTATTCATCATCGCCGTTTCGACTGACGCGGTCCGCCGCCGATATCGGTTTGCTTCGCACCGACAACATCAGTAGGATACGTAGCCTATACGCCGATACGGACAGCGGAGTATTTCTCAGCGCATCCAACGAACGGACAAATGAAGTGCTGGAATGGGGGTAACAAAATGACGAGAAAGTACCTGGAACCGATAGAGATTACGGAGAACGAAACGTCCAACGAGGGGGAAATGGTGACGAGCTACCTCTACGATATCTCATCATATCTCTCGCAGGGAGACGCCTGTGTCGGAATCGTCGCCGCGTTGGCGAGCCGCACCCACCAAGGCGAGTTGACCCTCCCACCGTTGGGGGCGGTGATCGATGCGGGGGCTCTCGACAGTCTATTGGGAACGCGGCGTCCCAGCGATGGCGTGTCGGTGACGTTTCCGTATGGCGTTTATATGGTAACCGTCTCGGGTGACGGAACGGTACTGATCCGAAACGAGGTTCACTGAGTCAGTCCTCGTATCCCTTCTCCTCGAGTTCGCGGAAGTCGGTCGCGAAGGGACCGGAGCCGTCTTTCCCCGGTGACCGAGGGTCGTGCCGCGTTATCGCATAGAACAACAATCCGAGTCCGACCGCCAACAGGATGCTTTCAGCGGACTGGAGAAGCAGTCGTTGGTGGGCGTTCAGATGGTAGTCGCTGCGGATCAAGAGCCGATACACCGGACTGACGATTCCGCCCAGAACGATGAATCCGAATCCGATGGTGGAGAGCCGATACGACCTGCTACTCGTATTCTGGTAGTAGGCGAGAAGGCTCAGCACGAGGAGGATGCTCCCGCTGACGAACAACAGCGCGTTGGACATGATGAACACCCACAGTTCGAGCGATCTAGCCATGATTGGGGTCACTCCAAGCGGACGGCCAGTCGAAGGGGTCGTCCGTAGGCCCGCTCGCGTTCGTGTACGTGGTCAGCAGTCCCCCTAAGAACTCATCCAACCGTTCGACGAATCGGTTGGTCGGTCTCTGGAGAAGCGTGATGACGTTTTCGAGGCCGGGGTGGGACGCGTACGTGACCCGGTCCGTTTCGGGGTCGTAGTCGATGAAATCGGCGTCGGCAAGCTTTGGCAGGTGGACGTGAGCGAGAGCACTCCCGATTTCGGTGATCGCTACTGTATCGAACTCCGTTTCGCCCCGCTCGCGTCGAAGGATTTCCCGAGCCAGCGCCGTCCGTGACATGGGCGTTCGACTGTTCCGAAGGACGGCGATGAGGTGTCGTCGGCGTCCGTCCGACAATCCCGACAACGCCTCGTCCACGCCGTCGCCGTCCGTCTCGAGGAGGCGTCGAAACCGTTCGTCCCCGAATGCCGCGTGATCCGTCGTAGCGATGGTTCCGTTCGCTCGGTTCCACCTGATGAGGTCACAGTCCTCCAACAGCGGGAGTTGGACGTGGGTGAGGTTCGTACGGAGGGCCTGAACCGTTTCGGATGGAACGTCCGCCGCGGGGACGTTCCGCTCGTTTCTCGCGAGCGCGCGAACGAGTTCTCGTTCGGACGTGGCCGATCGGTCGAGCAGGGTCCTGAGAATCCGCCTTCGACGGTTCGTTCTCACCGCGGTAATTATCGGACGATGGTTCGTGTGTACGCTGGGACGATGCTGATTTTCCATTAGTCCGATTCTATTTTCCCAGGAGGGTATAATCGTGGAGGCTCAATACTGAGCGTTTGAGTCGTGATGACGTCCGACACACGAGAGCTCTCCGACAGATACCGTTCCCCGCGCTGCTCACCCCTCGAACTTCGTGTGAGATACTCACGGGTCTAAGACCCAACCAAACGACACGGTCACGCTTCAATCACGGCCGCGACTCACGATTGTATCCAACGTGTGCAGGATATTCGGCCCATAAATCGACGGCGGGGGAACGCTCGGAGAGGGCACGTCCGTGTCCGATAACGGGGATCCCGTTCAGCATAGCAGGAACGGGCTACTGCTCGGTCCTCGAAGGAACCTCTGTGATAACTAAGTAAAACGGGCCACGATGCAGGACCAGGTGTTCACCAGTGCCATCACCCGAACGTAATCGAAACCACGACCATTTGACTCCTCACGAACGAGTATCCGCTGCACAGCAACTGGACGAAACGGATCCGCCACCCCAACGATCGCTACGTGTGGGAATCCTTCTCCCCGGCGAAACGGTACCCGTTTGGCAGAAGCGGGCCATCGAAACGATGGTGGCCGAAACCGACGTCGAGATTACGCACCTCGTCATCCACGCCGACTCCACTTCTACGCATCTCACGGAGTTTCTCCACGACGCCTCCTCCAATGAAGTCGCGACGTACATGCAGCAGTGTTATAATCGGCTCGGTTCCCACGCACTGTGGTCGCTACTCGGAATCGTCCGCCAACTGACCGAGACGCCGGAATACCGAAGACCATGCCACATCGATATGATCACGGGTCTGGACGATGCAAAAGCACTGTACTGCGAACCAGTAGCGGACACCGGATTCGGAAACCACCTGCCCGATCACGTCACAGAAACGGTGGGAAGAAGTACGGACGTCGTGATACGATTTGGGTTCGGAATTCTCACCGATCCCATTCTCTCGATACCGAGGCACGGTGTACTGAGCTTTCATCGTGGCGACCTTCGGTCGTATCGCGGTCAACCCGGTGGACTCTGGGAATTTCTCCACGATGAACCGTCCGCAGGAATAACGCTCCAGCGAATCGACGACTCGCTCGACGCCGGGGAGGTCATCGTCGAAGACGAGGTTTCGATTACGGATGCACATACTTGGCGCGAGGTCGAACGCCGCCAAATCGAGGCGTGCGAGGGGATGCTAGCGGTTGCTATCGATCGGCTTCAGGACCCGGATTCGGAGCCGATACGGGTCGATCAGCTCGGAGCGCTCTATACGATTCCGCGAGGAAGAGAGGTACTGACCTACGTGAAAAAGACGCTACTGGGGAATCTTCGTGAGTTCGTCGAAGCGGGGTGAACCGGTCGAAACGAGACGATGGCATAAGAAGTTTCCACGTCCCGTGAAACCGCCATCTCGCGGGGAAAAGGTTTCGCGCTTCCCCGAGGGCGGCGACTCGTCCACGATCACTTCCGATTATTGAAAACTCCGTTCGATTCGCTGCACCACTGCGTGACCAGTCCCGAAACGATGACGACCTGTTGTCCATTAGAAATGAACGTGTGTGACCATTGTCGGTACCGATCACCACTCACACCGTACAGTGGAGTGAAAACGCTTCAGTCATCGTTGGTAACAGAGATAGTCCGTTCGGGCGAGATTTCGATTCGATAGCCGGCATACTGGAACCGAATAGTCGGTGAGCCACTCGTATAGAGTGCCGCGAGCGCGTCGGGATCAATGCTATCATACAGCGGTGGAATTTCGTGGTGTTCACACCCCTCCATCGCGAGTACTTCATCGATGATCATTTCAATTATTGACACGCTGGGGAGCGAGCGATGGACCGATGACTGCGTATCATCCGAAGAATTGGCGTTGACAGGCATGTATTGCGTTCCATCAATGGTCGCTGTAGCAGTAGGCTACTAGGACTGACTATGTACGAGGTTTATATATGTATGAGGAACTGCTGTGATCGTTCACTGATCAACCGCCTCGTGAAAGAGTGTATTCGCGATGAGATTTCGGTGTCCCCGTCGAAGTCGTGCGGCGAGCGATTGTCGGGTGATGTCCATCTCCCGAGCGATTTCTTCGAGTGTCGCTTCACGGGGCTCGTCGAAATATCCGGCCTTGAATGCCGCAGTGAGCGCTTCCTCTTGGCGCGGCGTGATATGGTACTGCTCGCCCGTTCGCAGTTCCGAAAGTGCATAGAGGCGCGTGATGGTGATATCGATAGAATTGTCTTTGCAGTAGCGTTGGAAGGCTGTAATTCCTGTCGTATCGACTGTGCGCAGTTCGAACCGCCATTTAGACTCGGTCCCCGTAGCCGAGACGAGTATGAGGTCGGTCTCCGCGATTCCTTTCAAAATACTCTCCAGATCGGTATTCCACTTGGCACGAAACAGACCACCGTCCTTGACTTCGTCTACGAGCTCAATCGAGTGTACCACGGGTTGATCTTCGAAATGAGTTATAATGTTCGGTATATCCGGCCCCCAGACCCAGAAATAGGGGATGACCGCGTGGTTCGTCGGGATAACGCGTTCAAGTTCGATCTCGACATCCGGAAAGTCCTGGAAGATATCCCCAAGCGGAAACTCGTCGGCTGGAACCGTGAATTCGATAATCGTGGACACACTAAGTCGTGTGGACGTGACCGGGTAAATTCTGGGTTCGACTGATAACTTCCGTGCGGTTTCCGAACAAATAGTTGATCGATTGGTTTGTCTACGATCGCCAAAGCACGGTATCTTCGCCCGAGCCACCGTTACACGACACGGATCAGGAATTGGCCAAGGAGAGGATAGGTCGTCGAGTGAGTATCAGAAGCGACGAGGGCATCACGATTCTCGTCAGTACGGAAGAGGAGTGGGTGAAACGGATAGCTCCCACTTGATGTTCGCTGTCTTCAGTACTCGATGAGTGCGAAAGCCGAAGTGGAAGCGGTTGGTCACGTGAATGGACGAGATATACTTCGTCGAGGGCGGCGACCTCCCCCATTTCACTGCCGCTTAGCTTATGATCTAAGAAGCAGTGATCGACTATACAATCTTGGAACCTCAAATTTCTGTCTTATTTCTTCCCGACCCTCATGTAGGTCGAGTCGAAATCCACTTCCCATTCGATCCCATCGTCTGAGCGTTCCCAGGTGCTTTCGATCGTATCGCCGTCCTCGCTGAAGGTGCCTGTAAAACGTTGTTCAAACTCGGGTGTGTCCCGCCAAATTCTCCAGACACCATCGCTCAGACTCATTTGGTAGACGCGAAAGACGTCACGCGAGTCAGAATAGAGCATCGTGAACACCTCGCTCGAATCGTCTAAGCCGATGACTGATACGGCCGAATGCGGTGCGTTCTCAACCCATTCCGTAGGTGCGTCCGACAGATCAACGGTCTCTGAATGGTGAACGAGAAAGGCTCCATCTTCTATCCAATTGAACGTTTCCCGTCCTCCTCGAAACGTTTGCCCGTCTATTCTCACTTCTGTCTTCCACTCACCAACGAGTCGATTTAATCGGCGAAGAACCGGATTCGATTCCGCAGGTTGGCTGTGTGCTTCTTCATCAGACATGCTCTCCTATTAGGGGGCGAGCCATCATCAAGACTCGTCCGAATATATTTCGTCTCTTTTTATCCATATTTTATTCAAGAAGTCGGAGGAATATGAGGTGGTTATAATACTGATTATGAGATTAGGCGGCGAAAGCGCAAACTCCTGTTGGCTAGAGAGCGTGTACCCAGCAGAGCGATATCTACAACGGAGAGATCTCGGTAAGTCGAGTAAACGTTCAAGCTCTTTGGCGTCCTTTGTACGTAGGTTATGGAACGATACGTCGATGGATTCGTCTTCCCGGTCCCGACTGATAACCTCGATTCGTACCGCGAAATGGCTGCCGAGGCCGGACAGCTTTGGATCAACCATGGTGCCCTCGAATACTTCGAAGGAGTTGGAGACGACATGGAGCCAGACATGGACGGCATGTCGGTGCGGACGTTCCCACAGCTTACCGAGGCCGAGGGAGACGAATCGGTCGTGTTCTCATTCATCGTGTTCGAGTCACGGGAGCACCGCGACGAAGTGAATGCAAAGGTGATGGAAGATCCCGCAATGAACCCAGAAAACTTCGATGAGGAGATGCCCTTCGACGAAGAACACATGGCCTACGGCGGCTTCCGCTCCATCGTCAGCTACGAGGAGGGATAACAGAGACTCTGCAAGGAGTAGATCGGTCCACATCTCGATACTCCTACCGAACGGCTGCGGTCACCAAGATATCACACCAATTGGTGTGACGAGATACGCACCACGAACTGCGCATAGATTAATCCGGAAGTCTCGGGGTTGGTTACGTCCGCCTATCAGGCAGCAGAAGAGTTGTCGGCTCACTTTGGTTTTTTGCTCCACTTACCGTCCTTTGTGGTCCCAGAATCCGCCAAACCAGTCCCCCAGAAAACCATGAACCCACCGTCGTCTCGCGTTCGACTTCATTCAGATATTTATTCAGTTCTTCTTTTGACTGTTAGTTCGCGGATGTAGCTACTGTCGGGCAAATGTATCAAGTGCATTGAGTTCGTGGTCAGCCATTGTATCACTGCCAGTATGCCCGGAATCATCTACGATGACGAGTTCCGAATCAGGCCATACAGAGTTCAGTTCCCACGCAGTATCGAGTGGAGCAGCAAGATCAAGACGACCGTGAATGAGCACGCCCGGAATCCCAGCTAAGCGATTCGCATTCCGTAGCAACTCACCCTCTTCTAACCATGCACCGTGCGAAAAGTAGTGGGAAGCAATCCGAACGAACGACAACTTCCACTCCATCGAGCGACTGCTGTAAACATTTGTAGCTTCATTTGATTCCTCGGAGATGACCGTGTCTTCCCACGCGCACCAATCGTTCGCGGCTTGCTTCCGTACCTGTGGATCCGGGCTTTTCATGAGATTTGCGTACGAGGCGACGATATCACCATTGTAGTCCGCATCGGGGACGCCGGTACGAAACTCCTCCCATGCTTCTGGGAAAAACCGAGATACTCCGTTGTAGAGCCAATCGATCTCGGAGCGACGAGTAGTCGTTACACCAGTGATAACAATCTCAGAGACTCGATCTGGATGCCGCTCAGCATAAGCGAGAATCAAGGTGGAGCCCCAGGAAACACCAGACAACAACCACCGGTCAATATCGAGATGTTTACGGAGTTGTTCCATGTCGGCAAGCAGATCATCCGTAGTATTGCAGCTCAGATCCGTGTCTGGATCACTCGCGGAGGGGGTGCTCCGTCCACACCCCCGTTGATCGAAAAGGATGATTCGATATCGCTCTGGATCGAAGAACTGGCGGTAGTGTGGTGAGCATCCTGATCCCGGACCGCCGTGAACGACAAGAGCGGGTTTGCCCTTTGGATTGCCACAGGCTTCCCAATATACGTGATTTTCGTCACCGACATTGAGCATTCCCTGATCATATGGTTCGATCGGCGGGTAACGTTCAGTCATTCCATGGAACCTCCAAACCAACAAAAGTAAACAGTATCGTTAGGACACGGGAGGAATGTCGATATACGGTACTTCTAGGGGTAGGTCACTTCCGCGTAGCAAATCGGCAGAAGAGCAGCTACATGGTGAATAGAGACAGGGCCCTTTTGTTACTTTGTATAGTAACTCGTAATTGCGGTCGTGATGAATCACAATAATGTTTTAGTTAGTATTCTATACTAAGCCGATGATCCCAAGTAGGACGTTCGCGAGACTTACCGGCCTGTGTGGTCCCAAAATCCGTCAAACCAGTCACTCCAGAAAATCATGAATCCACTATCGTCTCGCGTTCTACTTTCGTTAGATATTCATCCGATCACTTTTCCGACAGGCGGAGCACTCACAAAACAGTCATAAACCGACGTCAGTCACGAATCGATGCATCGGGCTTCCAGCGAAGGCGTTTCTGAGCAGTTGGTGAATCTCCTGAACGGCGGTGAAACGAGTAGTTATCGTGGTTACCGCCGGACTATCGGCTTCGAAATCGAGTGTATACGGCTTAAACAGTCAGCGTGGTTTAGAGGGATAGCCAGTGAGCGTCGAGAGGCATGCATCGGATAGTAACACTCGTCATTGCACTCACCGTTGCCAGCACGGTGCTGGTCGGAGGTGCAATGGCACAGACACAGTCCAGTGAACAAGTCGCGGTCTCAGATGTTGAGCAGAAACAGGCAGTTGGGCAGTTCAACGTGAACGAACAGGACGACAACGTGGCTGCCAGTGTTGCCGTTGGAAGCGGAGACGATGGAAGACCAGATGCTCCATCGATAGCTGAACGGGGAGATAACCGTGAGAGTGGCGCAGAATCAGGTGATGCGGTTGCGATTCAAGCCAGCGCCCAGAGCAACTCGAACAAGCAGGTTGCCTGGTCGAACGCCCAGAACTTCAACGGACAGTTCCAGAACGGTGACGACAACGGCAACGGTGACGGCCCACAAGGTAACGACGGTCAAAACGACTAATTACGGCGACTCTCATTTTTTCCTCCAGATTGCAGGTGTCACTGCCGGTTGTACTCCTAATCGCACGTTGGAAGATTGACACAACCCTTATGCCTGCATACTGTGTATGTGTATGTGTATGAGTACAAAGAACATTAGCCTCACAGAAGAGGCCTACGAAAAACTCAAATCTCGAAAACGGGAGGGAGAAAGCTTCACTGACGTTATTCTCCGCGAGTTCGGTAACGAAAAGGACGTATGGAAAGGCTTTGGCAAACTCGAAGGCACGGGACTCCGAGAAGCCTACGAAGAACAGCGCGAAGAATTTGACAAGGATTTCAAAGAGAGACAGGATGAACTGTTTGGACAGTAGCTTTCTCATCGACTATCTTGAGGGGGATGACGGTGCACAAGCGTGGTTGGATGACCATGAAGACACGATGCTGGCAACCACAACAGTCGCATTGTATGAGACGTATCGGGGCGTCTTGTGGTCGCACTCTCCAATGACGATGGACGATGTGTTCGACACGTTTGATTGGGCGACTGTGTTGGATTTCGATGAAACTGCGGCCCGTGAATCAGCACAAATTCAGCGAGAGTTGCGCGAGAACGGGACGCCTGTTGGCACACCCGATGTAATGATTGGTGCCATTGTTCGGTCTATCGGTGGCACTGTTGTCACCCGTGATTCGGATTTTGACTACATCCGAGGTGTCGATGTTGAGAACTACTGAATCCACTGCTCATTTCGGATTTTTACGACAGTAAACTCAGACTGACTTCGTTGAGATCCGTTCGTATCACTACCCCATGTTGCACTAAGCGGGTGTGGGCATGCGTGGTCAGTGACGACACCACCTGTCATAACTGTCCGACCATGACGTAAAGTCATCTCCACACCTCTTAGTAAGATAAGTAGTACAAAGATCAATTATGTTGATGAGTGCCACATTCCAGTCTTCTTCAATTAGATCAGCCAGCCGCCTACTTAGCGTACTTGCCGTCTTGTCTGCGAGTGTCGCAAGTGGGTATCTCCTCCTCCCTAATCCTCTTGTAGATGTGTTCTTCTCTGGGATTGTGCTGCTCAGCGTGCTGTTTGCTCTTGTCGGTGGGATTGGTGTATGGACGAACCGAACACCGCTCGTCTGGGTCGCTGCAGTTCTATTGATGGCACTTACAATTATGGGGATGATGTCAGTTGGGCTCTTTCTCGCACCCGCGGCACTCCTCTTGCTCGGAGCGGCTATTTTTTCACAGCTGGCTGGGCCGCGTACGGGTCTTCAGGAAGCGATTATTGCTAACCCACCAACTGTACCAGAAGCTGTGCTGAAGACGTTAGCTGGGGCAGTGTCCATGGTGGCCGGAGTTGGATTAGTGTACAGAGGCGCGTTCAGCCAAGAACTCTTCGGGGCATGTTCGAGCGAAACATTAGCCTGCGCTCTTGCGACGACCCATTGGAATGCAGTTGGAATAACTATCCTTGGACTGATTGCTATTAGCTTCGGAGGATGGCTCATCTGGAAGCAGGTCTATATCGCACGTGTGCTCACATCAACAAAGATCGAGTAGATGGTAATAGTCAGTCCATTAACCTTCTGAACTCCACTATATTGATGATTTCAACATTCTTGTGGTGTATATGTACCACGAATTGTGCACAGATCGATTTGGAGGACCTGGATAATTTCACCAGAGATGATGCGTGACAACTCCATATAGCTGCCTTCTGCTACCAAGGAATCAAGTCGAGATCATTACGACTTACAGTTCCTTCCACGATTCTCGCACTGTCTCCCGAGGATTCTTGACCACTTTTGTGAATGCCCCTCGCATGGCTGTTTCGGGATTTTTAGCCAGTTCGACGAGGAACGGGAAAATATTATATTTCAGTGACTGTGCTGTGGTGATAAGTAACCAACCCACTGCACTCCCGAATAGAAGAAAAGCAAGTGCCGTAAAACTAATCGTGAGGACAGGATGAGACAATGATATCTGGGTAGTGTATGGGATGAGCATCATCAAGACGATCGGAATGAATGCACTCACGCCCAGCTTCATCAACCCGTTTGCACGCTTATCCCAGCGCCCGGCTCCGAATTGGTCTGCAAGGTCGTCCTCTGCTTGTCGTCGAATCTCCGCCACCGTCTGCAGATCGATCTGTTCGAAAGTCCTCGTATCCTCTGTTACGTCACTACCGCCCCCGACGTGCGCACGGACTTCTTCGACCAATTCCTCTCGCTCAATTCCAGACAGTTCACGGAGACGTTCGATGACGATAGTGGTGTCTGCAAGAGCTGCCTGCAGTTCGTCGTCAGGAACATCATCGAACATCAATGCAAACTGACGATCTGGATAGTCGGCAAGGAGTTGAAAATCAAGGATCCCCGATCTCACCCGATTCCGGATGCGCTGTTGGTCTCGGTGTTTCTTCTCTTCATCAAGCTCACTAAAGTCATTTTGAATTCGGTTTCGCTGTGTCTTTGTAAGCAGCGATGCAGACTTCCCAGCCATTGACTCCATATCTGCCACACAGCCCTTATATCTGCTGATTACTCCGGTTTCGGAGCCGGTGTTGTAGCGAGATATCACGCTGTTGAGTCTCGTACTCACGAAATCCACTGCCAAACTATCTTTAAATTCTTTGGATCAAAATACCCGTGTAGCGGGCTATACTGACGATATTCGATACAAACGATATTCTGGGTTTAATACAGTCTGCCGAATAGCCGATTTTGTATGACAGCCTTTGCAACAGCCGGTCTTCCAATGCAGTACGGAGACCTCTTCACAAGCCATACTGGGACACCTGTCCTGAACGAGTTGATGATTTTCGCAGCCGACAACCTCGTCTATTTGATCCCGCTTGCACTCCTCGCGCTCTGGTTCATGCCCGACGAGGAGGGGACGAACACGGCATTTCGAATGGCACTTGCTTTCCCCCGGGTCGTGACCAAGAATGGAAAGACAAAATCGGTGTTTATCTTCGTCACGATCGTCGTGAGTCTTGCACTCTCGTACGCAATGGGGCAGCTCTACAGCCATCCCGCACCGTACATGGCCGGATACGACACTCTCATCACCGAAGCGCCGGAGAACTCGTTTCCAAGCCAGCATACAACAGTTGTGTTCGCGTTCGCGTGGGCGGTAGTGTATCTTCACGACCAACTGCGAGTTGGCCTCACCGCGCTACTATTCGCCTCATTTGTCGGGATCAGCCGTGTCTATGTCGGTGTTCACTATCCAATCGATATTATTGGCGGGATCGGAGCATCACTCCTCGGAGTTACGATAGTCTACGCTGTGAGAGATCGTGTTACAGACTTCGCTAAGCGATGCATCCACATTGAAGATCGTCTTCGAACAGTACTACTCCAAGCGTTCTGACGGGACACCCTAATGGACGGATTTTGAATTGTAGGTATAGAGATTATTGCTGGTTTTGAGGTTTGAGAGCAGAAATCGGCTTTTTACTGAATAGAGATCGCAAACAGAGTACTTACGGCTGAGAATTGATGAGAAGGCTGCTTAGTCGACTCAAAGGCGATATAGTGAATTTAGGTCATTTTAGATCAAGCGCCAGGGATTCATATCGATATAGCGATGGACAGTTTCCTGATCAATAAGTGAACACCAGATCTTAAGCGAAGTACACTGAGTGAAAACTACTAGTGTGTAAAGTGTGCCTGCATTGCGTTCAAACCACTACGAGAAAATAGAACTAAAAAATTACTGCTACATCAACTAATGACAGTTTGATGGGTCGCATTTTTAGCTGCAGCAGCATACCACGACGGCTTTGAAACCTGTGTCTCACCGATCGCCGAGTAATTCGCTGTCTCTTGGATACGAATAGTTGACCCATTATACGTTCCTGTCCCAGTGAACGAATAGCGGTGAACAACACCCCATGAATCGACTACGGCGGTAAACGAGCCATTTGTGACCGTCACGGGCTGAAATGAACGTACCAAAGATGAAGGAGTGCTCAAATTACTCGAGTGTAAACGGTACAGGTTAGGCGCTGAGCTGGAATCGTTTACCTTCGTAATTGATTGGATTGAGAATGTAGTAACAAAGAGATAGAGTCGGTCGCGGGTCGTGAGTGAGCCAAGCGTCGTTGGTCGGTCTGGCAGTAACCGATAATGGTCCTCTCCGTTGACAGTTATTTTACGAAGCGTCTCGGTCCCATTTGACCAGTAACTGACTTCGCCCTGTGATGCACCGAATAACGACGAAAATTGGCCCGCATACGCCGTAGTGAAGCGAAAATGCGTATTGTTGTGTGTCGCTTGGATCCGGGTGGATTTGTGACGCAAAAGCGTCCCATTCGGATAACGCAGATTGAGGGTTTGGTGATACGTGAATGATTCCTCGGTAAGGATCCGAGCATGTGCTGTAGTGAGTTTTTCGGCGCTCGTCACTCCGTCTGCTGTGACTCCTGGGGCAAGTGTACCGGAGAGAGTGGTGGTCCTTTCGGATTGGGATGGAGACGGGCCAGGTGAAAGGAAACTGGTACAGCCAGCAGTGAGAATCATGAGTAGGCATCCGAGATAGACGAGGCGTCGCATTGTTGTTTGTTGTCTCGTTTGGCGTGAAAAATGTATTGATTGTCTCAGACTCGACAACGGATTTGGAATGTCGAAGAAGACTACTCGAGATAAGAGTTTACTCGAAGGAGAGAGTATCTGAGGAGGTCCAGTGGCGATTAAGCCGTTGTGAACACACACCAGGTTTCAAGTGAAGACTAACAGCTAAAACGCCAGTACCGACTACAGAGCGTCTATGTTTGAGACGTGTTCCGTGGACTGTATGAATCATCAATGGTGAATAATAGATATGATTTGCTCTAATCAATTCAATATAAAGCCGTGGAAAGTATATTCCTATTCTGTCAGATTATCCGTGGCAGTTGTGATTAAGGACGGCCCCAGAGCCAGAATAGTCACCTAGAAGCTCCGAGTAAGCTTGATCAGTATCACAAACGGTATTAAAAGAATAAGCGATACAATTACGGAATGACCCTGTTTTCTGCGAGGTGAAATGATTACCGGCATTATTAATGTCATCGCGAGTACTTCCTGTATAATTCCAATTTACCAGATAATAAGAGAATCCAGTTCCTGTTGCACTTGCTTCTGGATTTGAGATGGTTGAACCATTATGGGCCCATCTGATAGTATGTTTATAGTCAAAGGCATGCTTTTCACCAACGAGTGGGGGGTTGATATAGCAACTGAGCTTATAAGGATACGACGAGTAGCCAGAAGTACCCACATCCTGAGATTGGTTTATCGATTGGTCAGTGGTCCGTGTGACCTTGCAGGTGTGGGGTACCGACTCCAGAATATCAATGATGGATTCTTGTTGTCTTTTTGAGAGTTCCTTAATTAATTCTTGACGTCCTTTGATAGTCTTGGACTTTGAAAGGTTTTCAGACCTCTCAAAGGATGCTGCAACGAAATGTTCAGTCTCATTTTTGCTGGATGGATCAAAGCTAGTGTCAAGTTTGAGTTCACCCGGATCCTTCTTGCCGGTATTTTTCGCTGCTGAACTTGTTGGGATAGTAGCGATCGCACTAGCGGAAATCCCGATCTTTCGAAGACACTTCCGTCTACTTACGCGCTTATTATCTCGCATTGCATTTATAATATTAGAAGCACCTATTATAAATTCTTTGTATTAGAAAAGAATTTCATGCCTTTATTAGTTGGAATAGATTACATAGTTATAAGCATATGTTATTGAGCTTATAAAAAGATGAAGCGAAAAGATGACCCCAATTGCTATGTACATTGCGGACCAACATTAACTCATGAATGGCGACTCTTCAGAAAGCACACGAGAGCCAAAGAATCACTATATACGCTGTCTAAGAGCTCTTTCGTTAGCTAAAGATATATTTTGGACTTTGATTGCTTTTTTGTGTGTTTTAACCGGGTTCTTCTGGGGGTCGTTTACCGGCGGCGTGTCAGTGTTTGGTGTTAAGATTTCAACTATTATTGGAGCTTCCTTTATTATCCTTGCAATCAGTCTCTTCATTCTGGTTTGGGACATCGACCAATGGTTCGTTTCTCAAGTAGATTACTAAATGTTACTAACGAAAATGTATAGATGAGGATAAGCAGGTCTGAGAGTAGCATCAATAACTAACTCTTGACCTGCTCATCTTTATCTACTTGACTTCACACGCTTGTATAGTTGGAATTCACCTCCGCTGGCAGCGTGGAAACTAAGCGACCACGGTGCGTATACTTGATCAGGCGTTCGAGGACGCGGTAGTGGTCCACATAGCTCGCATGGAAGGTGCATGTCTTGCCACCAGGCAGGAACCACCAGACGTGGAATTTTGGCCCTGGCGCGTCCGAAAACGCCCTTCTCGTGATTTACATACAATCGACGTAGCTATATACATCTCTATGAGCCGGTCCATCAGTTACAAAATGACAGTTCTCCAATGTGCGAAGCCAAGTTGACAAGCGAGTCACGCTCTGAACCGTTGAAAAAGAAGCTATTCCGTTCCTCCAATGGGCAAGTGCGAACCCAGAGATTCGCTACCCGCTCGGAACACCAATTAGAAATCAAGACGAGATCGGAGATTCCTACGAAAACGGAGACAGCAACCGATTTCTCGTCTGTCTTGACAGAGACTCCGCTGGCCCAGCCCAGACTACGGAAGATGACGTGACCCGACTTGGGGTAGTAAATGTAATCGACGCCGATTGGAAACGGCCAGAACTTGGGTACTGGCTTGTGCCAGAGTTCCATGGCGACGGGTATAGGAAGGAGGCCGTCTCGCTTGTGCTCGACTACGTGTTCCAGGAGTATGATCCCCCGTCGTGGGTGCGCAAGCGTTCGAGTTCAACGACGCTTCTCGCGGCCTCCTAGAGTCGCTTGGGTTCACAGAGGAAGGACGTCTCCAGAAGTTCATGTTCGTCGATGGCGAGCATCGCGACATGGTGCAGGACGGACTTCTCCGTCGAGAGTGGCACGAACAGAACTGAATATGGAGACGTCTACAAGTCTCGGACGAGCACGATGTCATCGACCTTTTCTCCGGCGAGTTCAACCGTCCGTTCTTCGTGCACCTCAAACCCGTGTTTGTCGTAGAATGATCTTCCCACCTCGTTCCCAGCCATAACACCAAGCCAAACAGATTCGTGACCTGCCGCCCGAAAGCTATCGAACAATCGATTGAGGAGTTGAGTCCCGGCTCCCTCGCCCCAGTACTCGGGGAGGACATAAATTCTCCCAATGGTGGCATCAGCAGGGCCATGGTCAGTCGGTTCACCTTGTACGAATCCGATGATCTCATCACTGGTTGTGGCAAGGAGCATCAGGGCGTCGCCGCGGTCAATGGACTCTGTTAGTGCATCTCGGTCGCACCACATCTCGAGGATGTCTTCGACCGTTTCCTCACTGATGTGATGATCATAGGCGCTATGCCAGGATGCGTGCGCGATTTGTTGAATTGATTCGGCGTCCTCGGGGGTTGCTTCGCGGAACTTCATTCGAATAAATACCGAAAACAATCTTATGAAGATTATCCTGAATGCTCGTCTGGTTCCTATTTTCGCTACTCGAACTTGGTCGTGTGACGTGCTGGTGAATACGGCTTTCAGGCTTTTCTGAGGACGGCAACTCAGACGGGTCTACGTCTGCTTATGAGGGTAGGAAGCAGAAAATCGGCTTCGTGGTGATTAGAGAGCGTAGATTGCATATCACTTCGTGGTAAGTCTGTGTTCGACCGGAGCTTCGATTATTCTCCGGTAGTAAATCACTCCATAGATGACTACAGCACTCTCGTTTGAGTACGCTCATGACGAAGAGTTACCGGTTGGACATACAGCCGAAGTTCGCACTCCAGATGCCCTTGTCGAACATTTTCTGAAAAAGTATTCTGAGCCCGGTGAGAACGTCATTGATATCTTCGCTGGCTATGGGACCACACTCAAAGTAGCTGAACGATTGCAACGAGTGCCATATGGTCTCGAATACGAATCCGACCGAGTTTCGCACATCCAGACACAGGTCTCAACACTCACTCATGTACACCAGGGGAGTATACTTGATTTAGATCCGTCGTGGTTTCCAGCCTGTGACTGTTGTTTCACCTCACCACCATTTATGGAACAGACGGGCGAACAAAACCCATTCCAGAACTATTCGGGCACCAGTACGTATGAAGACTATCTCGACGATATTGAAACCGCATTTACGCGACTCGACTCACTGCTTGCTCCTGGTGGGCGTCTTATCGTTGATGTTTGTAACATCAAATACGAAGGCCGAGTGACGACACTAGCGTGGGACGTCGCAGAACGTATTTCGAACGTGTTTCACTTCGATGGGGAAGTGGTGATTACCTGGGAAGGAGACGGCAGCCCCAACGATAGAGCCGGACGGTTTGGCTACGGCTATGACCACACCTATTGCCTCGTATTCACGAAATCCGACCGGTGAGATATGCACCGCTAGTTGGAGCGTTCAGGTGAGACTATTCTCTGTTCAAATGGTTCTCTAAGGCCTGGACGGTTGGATCAAGCATTTCTGGCAATCCTCGTTCCGCGTCTGAATCCGGAACCCAGTCATTGGGCGTCAAATAGTCGCCAATCTCATGCACCGTCGCAGCATCAGCATCACGGTACTTACAGACTGCCCAGAATGCGGCTGATTCCATACATAACGAAACTACTCCTTCATCGCGATAGTGTTCGATCTCAGGGATTGTTTCTCTATACATCGCACTTGTCGTCCAGGTCCGACCTCGTGGGGTATCGAATCCCGCCTCAGAGAGGGCTTCGTCAAGAGAATCGACGAGTGGTTCAGTCGCTGTTACCGATTCGTATGGCGGCAGATAGTGATAGGAGACTCCTTCGTCCCGAATCGATTCTGTTGGAAGGATCGCTGCATCGGGAGCAATCTCTGTCTGCAGTGCAGCACAGCCACCCAACATTACCACGACCTCAGCACCCCCAGCGATGAGATTCTCCGTGACTGTTGCAGTTACTGGAGCTCCGATACCCCATTCATGGACCGGAACATACCCTACAGCGTCAGAGAGTAGATAGAGATATTGTGAGCGTACGATGTCCACCGTCGAATCTGCACGTTCACGCACTACGTCGGTGAGTTCGTCTTGATAGCCAAGAATGACAGCAGGAGGAATATCCGGGAGTCCGCCATCCTGCGCTTCGACAGCGTCTCTGGGTGAAAAGAGCGCGTCTACATCATACTTATCCGTATAGTTCGGGATCATACGGCACAATTATTCTAAAAGCGGCAAATATCTTTCTCAGCATCAAAAGGAGCTCAACCAACTATGTGGGTATACCTGGGAAAGAGGAAGTGGAAGATCATCCACTGTGCTTCTGAGATAGACGACAAAGAATCGGATATATCTGGAGTATCTAGTGTGAATCTACTATTTGGTATCAAATTCAAGTGTATTCATATTCTTAGTTGCGTTCTCGTATTCGCTTTTTAGAATAGTAAATCGATGCTGATCGGTGACTTCGCCGTTCGGGCGAGGTGAGTGTTGGCGCAGCAATCCTTCGTGGCGGCCACCATACTTCTCGACGTATTTTTCGATCATACGTCGAGACGGTTCGTTACGAGCACTACAAGTAGTATAGTAGGCGTCGAGACCATACTGTTCGAACGTCAATTCGATGAACACAGACGCTCGCTCGAGACCATATTCTTGCCCCCAGTACGGTTTCGCTAGAACGATACCTGACCCTGCCCGTCGTTCGTTCCATTCCGGACCATAGGCTGTCAGGCCAACCAGCTCTCCTCTTTCGTCTTTCGATCGCAGGAGGTATCGAGCAGTGTCACGGTCGGCCCACTCCTGTTCGGCCTTGTCTATGAACCCAGCAACGTGATTGAGGTGTTTGAACCGAAACCACGGCATATGTTCAGTCGAATCCTTCTGCCAATCATCTCGACTAACGAGGTCATACAACTCGAATGGGTCTACTATTTTGTGACTAACGCGTTCAAAGAGAAGCCGACGTGTCTCAATTCGTTCAGGGAAGAGTTGGTGTACCATTGCAATTCCAGTCATCCGTTGAATACACGGAATAGAAAGCTCAACGGTAGCGTTCAAGTATGCCGAAGAACTTATACATTTTTATGCGGTAGTATGAACTGAGTTTCTAGACAACGAACGGGTTTTACCCTTAGATAATCGTATCTTCTAGTAGGAAAAACAGTATGTGCTACACCAACCCAGAGGTGCCACACGTAGATCAAACGCTGCTACTTCCAGAATCAAATCTCACCTCGCTTCAAGACTGGGCGGTCAGTGGTTCTGGGTTGACAGCCGCAGCCCGAGTTCATGACTCTGATGGACGAATTGCTCTTGTGAAGAATAGCTGGACTGATGGCTGGTTCTTACCTGGGGGTGCCGTTGAAGCACATGAAACGCCATCTGAGGCAGCTCGACGAGAGATACATGAGGAAACTGGATTGAATGCGGTAGTTGATCGTCCGCTCGTTGTGCTCGACCAGACGTATATCTCGGAGAATACTGGTGAAGAATGGTTCTCAGCAGCATTTATTGTCTATTCGGCATCCGCTGATGGCGAAATACCCGAAGTCTCACAGTTAGGAGTGGCTGGAGAAGAAATTTTAGCGGCACAGTGGTTCGACACGGTTCCTGAACAGCTTCATGATGGCGAGGTGCTTCGCTCATATCTCTGAATTAGTATTCAATCTGCACCACACACTGTGCACAGATCGATTTGGGATTATGGGATAGTCTATATCTTGGCACAGTTGAAATCAGCTGTATGTGTTTTTCAGATAATTCTGACCGTTTCCCATCATCCCAAACGTATTTATTACAAATAATAAATGTCTAACCAATGGCTGAGACTACGCTATTTCGATATCGACTCAAACCAGGGCAAATAGAGCAACTCCGCGAGTGGGTAGAAGAAGTGAATTCCCGACGGGACGAAGCCGTCGAAACATTGCAAGACGAAAGCGTCTTTTCTGAGGCGGCATTCCTTAACTCGACGGAGGATGAGGATTACGTCATGTTCTACATGGAGGCCGAGGATCTCGAGACGGCTCACGAAGTATTCGAATCTTCCCAGCACGACCTTGATCTAGAGTTCAAACAACTTCTTGGAGAAATCGTAGCTGAAGACCAACCCGAGGAGAGTATCGAACCCCTGTATCATTTAGCAAATCCAGACCGTCCGTGATTGCACGACGTTAGACCTGACTGGTCGCTCTATTTTCTTCGAGCGGGCCAAGCTGGCTTCTGAAGCTCTCCTCATGGCAAGGTTTCACGCTTCCCCGGGGCGTGGAGGTGGGTAAATCGACTTCCGCTTATTAGAAGGGCCGTTGGCACACGCATAACCAATATTTGTGGTTTCAAAACCAGACAAATAGTAGTTATTTGAATAACTCTCTATTGAGTCCATCATACCCCTTCCAATAGCCGCGAAGCCACACATATCCAATGGCAAGGAAAATGGCAGTCGCGACGATTGACCCAATAACGTCCATAGCAAGAACTACAATTCAAACCACTAAGAAGTTACCGCTCATGAGAATCCACTGCCGCTTCTATCAATACTGATCACAAATCCGGCTTATTGTTGAATAGAGAGTGTGAGTCTATCGATCAGGCGCTAAACACGATATCCAGGACGGTCGCGACAAGACTCAAGCAAGCACAACCAATGATCACAACGAGTGCACCGGCAGAAATACTGAACTCGGCAGGATCAGTTCGGAGCGACTCGTAGCCAGCGCCGAGAATCATTCCGCCCCCACTCACCGCAAAAAGGAGTGAAATAACACTCCATTCTCCGGCAACAAATGTGGCACTCGCGTTCAGAAGAAACGACAGTCCGAGGACAGCAAGAGCCCCGTTATAGAGATACATTCGTTCCATGAATCGTCATTCCTCACCACTCTACTAAGTGATTAGGATGATTCGATCCATTCGTTCAATACGCACGGCGAACCGGCCACAGATAGATTCAGGGAAACCTGGGATGATCCACTCCCGTTTATCGATTCACACCCGATTTCGAGTGAAGATCCGGTTTCTCGAAATTTCGTTATATGCTGCAGGAGATACTCTTATTCACGAACAGCTACAATAGAGAAGTATGCATAATAGACAGTACCGCTCACTTGTCTCAGTATATCTCCTCATATTAGGTGGTATTCAGGCGATTGCGTTCCTGATGATGGATGAAGTGTTGTTTGCAGGATTCGGTCTTGCATTAGCACTTGGAGCAGGTGTTTCTCTTTGGTTCGACACACGGTCTACTGGCCAACAAGCGGTCTAACTGACCATCAATCTCATACGAGATAAGAGTGGATATGAGAGGAAACAAAGCCGTTTTGCTGATTTTTCACGTCTTAACGAGACAGAAGAGAATTTTTCTGCAAATCAGTCGATCAGTTCCAGCGGTTCACTGCACAATTATCAGAAGAGAAGGTACCGGTAGGAATATGGTGATTAGACTACAATTATAGGAGTGATGCGGCCAGCACGGTTCGTAACGTACTGTTTTCTGTATAGCGGAGTGTTGTTATTGGTCCAGTCTCTAATGGCCTCACAGTTCCAGTTGAATGTTGAGAGCATCCTTCGAACAGGGGTTGGATTACCGATTTTACTAATTGGGCTTGTTCGATTATGGTTCCCAGAGAAAGAAGAGCGAAAGCCAACCGAGTATGGCGCATTGACCTATGCGATGGCGGGTTTTTCGCTTGCAATCACAGCGATCGTTCTTGCACAGCTATTCGTGGTCTGATCGCCTCCTATTCTCTTACTATCTATTGCCAGCACTCGGCTTAGAGCGTATTTTCATTTCTTCTAGAAGAATTAAATGTCGCAAGGTCAAACTTCACATATAGAATGAAAAGTCCAGCGTAGAACGCTGCCCATGGGTACCATGCTGCAAGTTCTTGTAGGCCAAAAGTTCCAATTCCCCAAAATACAAAGCAGGCTAGTGCAAGTGCTAGCCATTTCGTCCGGCTCTTATCAGACTCGGGCAAATGAATGAGATATTTTACGACACCTATCAGAGCAAATACGCCCCAACCAAACCCTCGCAATTTTGGGGATGACCGGCGCTCTTTCTTTGCTTCCCGATAGATATATACACCAATAATCGCCCAAAAGAACACGAAGTATACTCCAAGTCGTACGATCAGGCCACCATCCATGTTGAGCCACTCTATATCTAACCTTCGACGTATGTTCTCATAAATCTCTGTTTCTGCTCGATAGAATCCACTTCTGCTTATACTGCCCACAGGAAGTAAACCGCCCAAATCGGATGAATTCGAGAATTCGACCTCGCTGCCGCCGTACATTCTACTTCGATTATAGAATCAATCACGCATGTTAAAACAGATCGAAGTGTCTGAAAGCAATCTATTGCCCATTTAATACCTTCGGTTCAAACATTAAATTTTGATGGCTGATGAGGATAACAACCACATCCATGACTTCACAGGTAAATCCCCACCCATCAACTTAATGAACATATTATTAGAATCCTATACTTATCGAACTCGTACCATACTGATGTGGGATATGAGTTCGTGAATAAAAAATTTCAAGGGAGATACGAGAGTAAACTCGTTAGATGGAAATTGTCGGTAGCTTAAAACGGTGGAGTGCTGCAATATCTCTGTTCTTACTCTGTATCGTCTGGGCCTCCCTTCAATGGGATACTCTTGGTTCGATTATCACCAAAGGACCGTCTGTCATCGATACGCTTGACGAAGTCGCACTCCTCATAATGTTAGTCTTGACACTTGGAGCAATGGTCCATGAGATACGACAGACAACAACTGAGTAAATTGTATGCTGCGAGAAAACCCTAAGACAATCCACTGCCGAGTCCTGGACATCAGACTACTTTTCTCTCAATTGATCCCCAGAGCAAAACTGAAGGGTATTCTAACGACGTTTAGCGTTCTCATCCGACCATATACTCTACATTGAATACCCACCAAAAGCGTGGATGAACCCAGTCGAAATAGTCACTCCCAAGCTGTCGCTATGCTTCAAGCACTTGCCCTTCCGTCCGTTGCCGGTCGATATGCCGACTCCCATTGCCGTCTAATCGGTCCGTCTCAATTGACATTCGCGTGATTGAGTTCATCAGTTGGTTGTAGGTAAGCACCGCTGCTACTCCCTCAGTGACGCCGATTAGCAGTCGTCTGTTCCCATCATTTTTGAGCATTCGCATTGCAAGTCGCTCAGCGTCATCCCGTAATCTCGTGTCTCGTCCAATACGATAGCAAACTCGCTATAGAGTGCATCAAACAGGGCCGTCTCATGCAGCATATACAGCTACTTCGCTAGAATGCATCGCAAACAGTCGGCAGTCAAATCGGAAGTAAATACGTCGAAGTTAGTGTGATATACTAACTCTCTTAATTCTTGTAGCACCGGAAAAATGAACGAATGAGAGAATACGAGGGATCGAAATCGGTAGCCAGGAGCGGGCTCGAATTGACATTATATCTTCGCTATCCACATTTGCCAATAGATTTCAGCAAGAGTGAAGAAGGGGAATATTGATAAGTAGCGTTTACATTGTGTAAAGTATGGTTTCCAATCAATCAACAGCCGGGATGAATCTCTTACCACCGAAATACAACGGTCTCATATTCAGTGCAACTGCTGTTGTTGGAGCTACAATGGGATTGTACTTCGGTGACTTCGATCTCGTGTTTCTCTGGGGATTGCCAATCGGGGCCCTTATCGGCTCAAATATTGGATATAACTTTCGCCAAGGAACTGCCCCTGAAACCACAGTTGATGAGCGTGATCAAGAGATTCTGGATTCTGCGATGGCATGGGGATTTCTGACAATTGTTGCTGGATTTATGCTCGGGATGACATATACTACACTCTCATCCATGTCGATAGAGACCATCTTTGTCGGGAGTATTCTCGCAGGAGTAACTGTAACGACGCTCGTTATGGGAGTATCCGAGATACAGCATCGCAATTTCATCTAAGGTGGCGAGATGGAAAACACGCTCAAAGTGCAACGAGCAATCCACGACCTCACACAAGGGGATCTTGCAACGGCGCTCGGAGTTAGTCGGCAAACAATCAATGCAATCGAAACTGGACGGTACGATCCTAGTCTCGAATTAGCATTTAAACTGGCAGATTATTTCGACTGTACGATTGAAGATTTGTTTACGCCAGAAGATACCAATGAATAGAGTGACCGGTTTTCCCAGATCTTGACCGGTCTATGGCCGCTCGTTACAATTCTCTCAGACCACCCTCCGATTTAGGGTGAGAAAGTGTTGTGCATAGATTGATTCGGGGGTCCCGGGGTGGTCGCACTTCCGCTTATGGCCCTAATGAGAAGTCGGGTGGGGAAGGTCGAAAGCAACGAATTCCAAGGAGGGAGGGCCCATGATCCGAATAATCGATAGTATAAACCGATTAATGCGATATGAAATCTTCGTTTCGAGTCACAATCAGACCTAGTTCACAACTGAGGATGAAGAGAACACACTCCTTCAGAAGTTCAATGAGATAGAGTACGGTTCTTCGACTGCTATCTACGGCGACCTCTACAACACAAAGGAGGTCATCAAGAAGAGCGGAGACGTTTATGCTAATCTCTACGAACCTTTGTTCTTCGAGACACTCGCCTTGCTGATCTGGAGACGGCGAGCACTCACGAACAATCCGCTATAGAAGATCGGTTTCTTTATTACGATTATAGACTTTCTTGTATATTGAACGGAACCCCTGAGCCGATTTTCCTGTCAACATCTAGTGAGTATCAGATGAATCCCGATCGATCAAACCACTCCACCCTGTTTTCAGCGTCCAAGAAGACGACTCGAGATCCGCCAACGAAGCGAGCAGCACTCGTTGGTGGGGTTGTAGGGATATGTATCGGCCTCGGTTCGCATTTTCTGTTACTGGATTATTCTGTAGTATCGATTACCATCTGTCTCCTGTACTCCATCGGGGTTACGCTCATGATCGACTATGTCAGTATCCTCCGACAGACCCCCAACGATGGCGGAAGTTGGTGGACGATTGCCTTCGGTGCCACCACTGGACTCGTTCTGATGGTTGTACAGCTGGTCTACCGCCCGATCGTTCCAAATAAGATCGCAGTAAAGCACGGCCTCCCCGAGGGAGTGAGGAGCGTTCCGCTTAACCTCATTCTCATCTTGTGGCTTCTCATGTTCGGTGTCGCGTTAGTCTCACTGACATACGGGATCGGAATGGCAGTAACGGACATGTCCGAGGGCTAATCCTCTCTGTCGGCCTCTCGCTAGCTGGTTCGGACCTGCGCGACCCTTCCAAGCAGCCTCCTTTCTGCCGTAGTGAATAGCTGCTGAGTCCAGTCAGAATGGTTCGCAGAGCAGTTCAATGGTAGTGATGGCGAATATGAGGGTGACTTCCCAACTTCGACCAGCGAGCGCTCGGCGGAGTAATCGGCGCAGAGTCTGGATACTCACAGCACCTAGAATCTACAGGAGTGAAACTTGTCGATTAGAGGTAATTAAACGTCTTTCAGAGCAAGAGCTAGATGCTGCGATCGACAAGACTCAGCAGGCGAGCGGACTGTGGATCACGCAATTCCCCGGTATCCCTATGAGAAAACGTCTCTAAGAGAGAGAGATATGAGTGACCAGTTCGTCCAGCAGACCGAGCCTGAGGAGGCGTTTGCTGATCTCTCCGACGAGACACGCCTCAAGATCCTACAGGTGCTCTGGAAATCCGATGTTCAAACGATACCCTTTTCGGAGTTACGGCGGACCGTCGGAATGCGCGACCCTGGCCAATTCAACTACCACTTGGACAAACTCGTAGGACAATTCGTCATCAAGACCGATGAAGGATATCGGCTGACACAAGCGGGCAAGCACGTGAACGGGGCGATTGCGTCGGGGATGTACACGGCGGACGGGACTCTCGATCCGATCGTGTTGAATCACTCGTGCCAAAATAGTGGTGAGCCTCTACTGCTACGGTATGAAAATGAAACCGTCCACATCGGGTGTGATTCCTGTTCATCCTGTCCAGCCGGTTGGGAGGCTCCCATTCCGCCTTCCGTGTTTGCCGGGTGCGACCGGAACGAGATCCCTGAAACTGTGAGTCAGTATTTCCGGACGAAAGTGCAACAAGTCACCAACGGCTTCTGCCCATTCTGTAACGGGCAGATGAAGCCAACTGTAGAACTGGTTAACGCGATGGATGGAGATCGATCATCGGAGATCGAGTTTTCAAACTCGAATAACCAGTCCCTCGACCCAGTAGTTCTGTTTGATTGCCAACAGTGTGGCACCGAGTCGCAAGTCGCAGTATACCACGCACTCTTGCTCGCTGAGCCTGGTGTTGCCAGTTTTCACTACGAGAATGGAATTGTCGTTCAGGATCGGTTTATCTGGGAGCTATCTGAACTCGATCCCGTTACGGTGGATATCGAAAGCCGAAATCCGATCCGAGTGGAGGTAACGTACCGAGCCGGTGACTCCACTCGTAGCGTTGCCGTCGACGGAACGTTCGACATCATCGAGATAGACACGTAACTTGACGGTGTTCGCGTTATCCACCGATCAAAAGGGTTTCTCGGTACAGAATCTGATCTCTGGGATCGAACTTGGTTGGATTGTCAATCGGAATATAGAACAGGACTTCTGTACAGTTCGTAACAGAAATATCATTCTAATTATATTTATGGCCTCATCGTTCGACCGATCAGAATATGCGTGAAGCCTTTCGAGATCGGACGTTTTGTCGGTTGTTTACAGGTCGTGTGATAACCAATGTCGGTGACAGCTTCTATCTTGTCGCTGCGATGTGGCTCGTCTACAGTTTGACGAACGATCCGGTCTACACGGGAATCGCTGGTTTCGTGACGATGACCCCACAAGTGTTTCAGTTCCTCGCAGGACCACTGGTTGATCGGTGGTCGATTCGCCGAACGCTCGTCGGCACACAACTCATTCAGGCGGTTGTCGTCTCGGTGATTCCGATAGCCCACGTTTTCGGATTCCTTACCGTCGAGTTAGTGCTCATCGTAATGCCCGTCCTTTCCGCACTCAATCAGTTAGTGTATCCGGCGCAGAGTACCGCACTCCCACGAATCCTCGATAGGGAAGAACTGGTCGCGGCCAATTCAGCGTTTTCGGTCGCCTACCAGGGGTTCGACACGGTAGCGAATGGGGTTGGCGGTGTCCTTATTGGGCTTTTCAGCGCGATTACATTGTTTATCTTTGACGCCATTACGTTCGGAATCGCTGCGATCGTATTTGCAACTGTCTCGATCCCATCCGCAAATACGGTATCGGATGACAACCAGTCCGAAGAACCCTCGACGTTGTCGGGTGACGAGCGGCAAGCCAAGGACAGCGGGAATTCAGTAGTTACAGACGGTGACGGATCATACACGGGAGCAGAAGAATCCGACTCCTATTTGACGCGTATGCGCGAAGGAGCGGGCGTTCTTCGTGGGACACCTCTTGTACCGCTACTTGCCGGGGCAGTAGTTGCCAACTTTTCTGTTGGGATGATGCTGGCAGCGACACCTGCGTACGCTGACTCCCTTGTCGTTCCAGAAGTGGTGAGTCAAATCGGTGCCGCTGGTTCGTATGGGATCCTCATGGGATCGATCGCAGCCGGCGGCTTCGTCGGAGCCCTCGCCGCAAACATCGTTGCGACACGTCCATTGGGACGGAGCATGATCGTCGGATACACCGTTGCAGGGCTCCTTTGGAGTGGTGCACTTCTCGCGAACTGGCTCCCTTTGACGGCCTTGCTCTTTGCGCTGACTAACATTCCGATCGGGGTTGTTTCCGTGTATGTAGCCACAGTGTTTCAAGCCGCACCGCCAGCAGAGAAGGTTGGACGGGTGAGTAGCATTTACGGATCGGCATCAGCATCCATGATTCCGATCGGTTCACTAGCTGGAGGAGTGTTCGCCGGCTGGGTCAGTCCTCGAGCTGCGATGGCCGCACTCGGGGTCGCAGCGATCGCATTGGCGTTGTATGTACTTTTGAATCCAGAGCTTCGTGAGTTACCATCTCCTGATCGTGTAACGATCGAATAATACACGAAGCGGATGCGATAGCTGTTTCGTCGGAGAATGAGTGAATAAATCGAGGAGGGTGAGAATCCTTGCATCGAGCGCACCGGTCTCAACTTTCGGAGTGGCGTAGAAGGTTGGAGCGATAGAGGAACGGCTACCTGAGGAGGTTGTTCAGGCTCATGCCGATGAACAGTAAAATCACGGCTTCGCTGACGACCCAGGAGTTATCGTTCATCCACTCGCGCGCCTTCGGTAGCCACGCTTGTGCCCGTTCGCCGAACGTGAGCAGGGTGAGCGACGGGAGCGCCAATAACAGCAGCGTGATCGCGATGAACCCGAGGGAATCCGTCCACGCCAACCCGTTCGCGGCGAGGTAGGACCCGACGGCGACCGAAGTGAGGATGTCGGTGGGGAAGAACCCGAGGAGGAGAAAGCCGAGTCTGAACGCGAAGCGCGGATCCGCGGACGTCAACTTCCCCATCCACTTCGGCGGTTCCGACTCCTCGCGGGTCAGATAGGTGTGCACCATGGCGACGAGCAGGAGGACGAGAACGATGGCCGAGAGGGTGGTGTTCGACCCCCGTTGGCGGTTCGCGCCGATGCCGAGAAAGAAGGCGAGCGAGACGAGCAGGGTGATGGAGAGCGCCGCGCCGAAGACGAACGCGGCGGAGTTCCGACGCCAGTTCTCGCTCGTGGCGAGAAAGATAGCACTGAGGATCTGGGGTCCCGCGATCATCACGAACGCCAGCGGAAGGACTTGGAGAAAACTCATCGTCCCCGCGTTCCGCCGTATCGCACCACTGCTCGACGTTCCCGGCGTCCATACCCCCCGATTGTCGATTTCGAGTCGATCATGTCGCTCCCACTGAGACACGACCGAGCGCGAGCGCCGAGTCGTGCCGTTCGATATACGTAGGTTGGCTAACACGATATCCGTTGCGGTGGTGTCCACGTGGGAGAGACATAAGACGACCGCTGACGGACGAGGACGACCGCTGGCGGATGACCACCGACGGCAGAGCTAACGCTGTCGGTGACGTACGGTAGCATATGGCTGGGAGTGGGGCAAGTTCGGAAGCCATGCGGGTTCGTATCGTTCGGCCGGGGCTGAAGTGGTGGGTCGTCGGCCTGATAGTGTTCGGCATCGTCGCCGCGGTAGCCTACACGTTCCTGCCGTGGGTGATATTCGGCCTGTTCATCTACTACGTTGCGCGACCGATTAACCGATATATCGGGCGTCGAGTCGAGGGGGGGAACGCCTCGGCGGCGTTGTCGCTGTTGCTCATCGTCGTTCCCGTCGTGCTCTTCCTGGGCGTCTTTTTTTCGATAGCTATCGGGCAGTTGGCCTCCTTTGCGAACACGAGCGCGGCGGCGCGCCTGCTCGGCGGACTGCCGAGCACTACGATTCCGAACGACCCGAACAAGTTGCTCGATACGGCGACCACGACGCTCAAGGACCCGTCGGTGCAGTCGGCGCTGACCAGCGCGCAGTCGTTCGTCGGTGCCGTAGCGTCAAGCATCTTCATGCTGTTCCTCTCGTTGCTGCTCGGCTTTTTCCTCCTCGTGGAGGACGAACGCCTCGCTCGGTGGGGAAAAGAGCAACTGCTCGACGGCGACCCGGTGTTCACGGACTACCTCGAAGCGGTCGATTCGGGGCTGAACTCGGTGTACTTCGGGTACACGTTGACCATCTTCGTCATCATGATACTCACCGCGATAATCTACAACCTCTTCAACCTCTTCGCGCCGAACAACCTCCTCATTCCGGCGACGATACTCCTCGCCGTCATCACGGGCATCTTCACGCTCGTCCCGCTGGTCGGGCGCTCCGTCGTCTACATCGCGATATCCGCGTTCCTCGCGTTAGGAGCGATTCAGCGCAACCCAAACGACCTCTGGTACCCGCTGGTGTTCTTCCTGTTCATGACGCTCGCGTTCGACAACGTGGTTCGGACGTACATCCGGCCGTACCTCTCGGGAAAGCTGTTTCACCTGTCGCTGGTCATGTTCGCCTACCTCCTCGGGCCGATACTGTTCGGATGGTACGGCGTCTTTTTGGGGCCGCTCCTGATGGTCGTCGTCGTTCAGTTCTTCCAAGTTGCCGTGCCGCGACTTCGCGGCGAGGAGCGCTCCGGCCGTCTCGACATCGGCCCGACCACGACTCGGGAGACGGACGAGGGATTCGACGACACGAAGCGAGGTGGCGAAGCGACCGACGGCGGGGAGTGACCGAAGAGCGGCCGACAGGTCAGCCGTCGAAATCGAGACTCGGCGGGGAAACGGGGTCCACGTTGACCGTTTCGAGGTGGGTTCCGAGGAACTCGCGGCGGGCACCGACCTGTTCGGGTTCGTGCGAATCGGACCCGACGGTGAACGGAACGTCGTACTCGCGGAGAGTCGAGAAGAAGCGTTCGGTAGGATGGACGATTCCCGCGTCGGTCAGGGCGCGACCGGCGTTGATTTCGGGGACGGTTCGGGACGACGCGAACGCCCGCGCGAGCCGCCGGTAGTGGTCGTCCGTCGCGCGCCCGCGGAGACCGGGGGTTCGCTCTATCAGGTCGGGATGGGCGGCGATGTCGAACAACTCGGACTCGATGAGGGCGGAGAGGTTGTCGAAGTAGCGGTCCACGATGCCGTCGCGTTCGTCGTCCGACATGGCCGCGAAGTTCGAGGGGACCTGCACGTTCATCTCCGAGATGTCGTGGACGCTGCCGATGGCGTAATCGAAGTCGGCGCGTTCGAGGAAGTCGCGTATCTCGGCCTCGTCGCGGGGGTCGTAATCCATTTCGACGGCGTCGTAAATCTCGACGGTCGCGTCCTCGCGCAACTCCTCGATGGCCCGCCGTCGTCGTTCGTACGTGACGTCGAGATTGAATCCCCTCGCGGCGCGAGCGTCCTTCGTGTACTCGCGGGCGGAGACGGTGCAGTGGTCCGCGAACCCGATTCCGTCGAGGTTCGCGTCCTCGGCGGCACGAACCATCCGAAAGAGGAACGTCCCGTCGGAGTAGTTCGAGTGGGTGTGAAAATCTCGCATTCGATAGAAGCGAAGAGGAGGAACGATATAAAATCCGCTGTCGGAAGCGTGAAAATCCGGTGTGGGTGAGCGAGATTCAAAACCCTCATTCCGGAACCGAACGAGGGGACCACATGACGACTATCTACTTCGTTCGCCACGCCCATTCGCCGTGGGTGCCGAACCGCGAGTCGGAACGGCCGCTCTCCGAGCGAGGGCATCGCGACGCAAAGCGCGTCGCGGCGGTGCTCGCGGACGAGGAAATCGACGCCGTGGTTTCGAGCCCGTTCGCCCGTGCCCGGCAGACGGTCCGTCCGGTCGCGGACGACCACGGGGTGGAAATCATCGAGGAGGCGGGCTTCCGCGAACGACAGTTGACCGACGGTCCCGTGGAAACCATCGGCGAAACGTTCGAAAGAGCCATCGATCGGGTCTGGTCGGACTGGTCGTTCGCGTGGCCCGACGGCGAGTCGAACGATGACGCACAGACCCGTGGCCTCGCGGCAGTCGAGCGGACAATCGACCGCCACGCGGGGGAGTCCGTGGTCGTCGGAACGCACGGAAACCTCCTCACGCTCGTCCTGAACGCGTACGACGAACGGTTCGGCGTCGAGTTCTGGCGAACAGACCTGACGATGCCGGACGTGTACGAAGTCGAATTTTCGGACGGGAACCAGGACGACCCGGTAGAAATCACCCGTCGATACGGGTGAGTTGCCCCCGCCTTCCAAACGAACGACTAGTACGCGAGACGAACGATGCGGGCAGTTTTTCCGTTGTCCGTCGGTAGAGTGAACCAATGCGTACCCGAACGATGGCGGTCATCGCGGTCCTCCTTCTCTCCCTCGTCGGTGCCGGGGTGTACGCCGTCACCCAACCGAATCGGCAGGGGCAACTGACGGAGAAGTGGGTGTCCGACACCGACCGGAACACGATCGGAAACCACCACGTTCCGGCGGTGGCGGAGGTGAACGGGTCGAAGCGAATCGTCGTCTCGGTCAACGTCGAGCAGGACAAAGGGACGTGCTCGCTCGTCGAGTTGGACGCGAACGGGACGAAAGGGTGGCAGACGACGATGCCGAAAGAGACCTGCAACATCCACGGCTACGGCGACCCGGTTTTCGCGGATTACGACGGTGACGGCACCCAGGACGTGTTCGTGGCGTCGACCGAGGAGAAGATCCTCGGGTTCTCGGCCGGGGGCGAACGGGAGTTCTCGGGGAACCTCTCGTGGTGGGGCTACACGAAACCCATCGTGACCGACTTTACGCCCGAACCGGGGAAGGAAATCGTCGTCACGGACCTGAACGGAACCGTCTTCGTCTACTCGGAGGACGGAAGCTTAGTCTGGAAGAAACACATCGACACCTCGACCACGGTCGTCGCCGCGCCGGCCGTCGCCGATTTCGACGGCGATGGAACGTCGGAACTCGCCGTCGGTGAGAAAAACGTCACCGTGTACGAACCGGACGGGAGCGTGAAGTGGCGGACGGGAACCGACGGGAGCGTCAACTGGATGACGACCGGACAGACCGACGACGACCCCGCCGTCGAAATCGTCGCGGGAACGTTCAACGGAGCGGTTACCGTTATCGACGGGAAGACGGGAAAAGATCAGTGGTCGAAATCGTTCGACGGAATGGCCGCCGTGAAGTCCGTCGGCGACGGTGACGGCGACGGGCAGGTGGAGGTGTACGCGTCCGGGCTTCACGAACAGGGAGATACGGAAGTCGGGAAGGTCAGGGCGCTCAACGCGAACGACGGGAGCGTCGAGTGGACGACGACGCTGACCACCGAGGACGTCCAGACGATGCCGCCACCGATGCTCGGGGACCTGAACGGGGACGGAAGGAAAGAACTGGTCGCGGTCACCGAAACCGGCAGCGTGTCGGTGATAAATCCGGACACCGGGTCCGTCCTCGCGAACTACGAGCGCACCGTTCCCATCTGGACCCACGTCAAACTGGCCGACATCGACGGCGACGGGAAACCCGAGATACTGGCCGTCTACGGCGACGGACGGGTCGTAGCGCTGGACTACAGCGAGGAATAGGGGACGGCGGACGGGAAGTCGGCGGGCGGAGATCGCCGGACGGGGAGTTCGAATTCGTATTCGACTTCGATTTTACGACGACCGATACCGCGGCACCGAGAGCGCGTTTTTCAGCGGGAGAGAGGCGTAGACGTGTTCGGTTCCCAACGACCCGACGTGGGGGAGTTCTCCGCCCTCCGGGGTGAGGCTGTGGGCGAGGGTGTAACAGAGCGCGTAGTTCAGCCGAAAGGTATCCCGAACCATCCGCTCCGGAAACGCCGCCGTCAGCGCCTCGAAGATATCGCGGCCGCTCTCTTGGGCCGTTTCGCAGTCGGGTTCGGGGAAGAACTTGCGCGAGAAGAAGGAGTAGGCGTGTGGCTCCTCGAAGAAGTCGGGGAGGATGTCCACGATGGAGACGCCGGACGCGCCGATTCGCTCCTCTCGGACGCACGATAGCGCCTCGACGGAACGCACTTCGGGCGCGTCCGCGTTCGGCGAGCGGTGCATGAAGGCTTCGATGCAGCAATCGGGGTAGCCGTGGAGGCCGCCCTGATAGCGTTCGAACTCGCGTTCCGTCTCCTCCACGACGCCGACGACGTTCTGGTGGATGACGTCCTCCGGGTCCGGCGCGTCGCCCTCGCGGAAGAAGTACGCCCGAAGGCCGAAGTCGATGCCGTTCCTGCCGGTCCGGACGAACTCGGGGAGGGTGAGACAGTCGCCGGGAAACGACGAGCGGAGATGTTTCGTCTCCGGCATCGAGCGATACGTTTCGTGGAGGTTGTTCGCCGCGTGTTCGAGCGTGCCGACGGACACCGAATTCAGGTGTACCGATGCGTTCCGAACGGTTTCGTAGGAGTCCGAAAGCGAGTCGATTCGATCGGTGAACGACGCGCCGTCGAGGCTTCGAAGCACCGAGAGCTGATTTTCGAAGTAGCGGTCGCTCATCTGGATGCTCGCACCGTCCTTTCGTCCCATGAGAACGGGCGCGGTTTCGAGCGCGACGAACGACGGGAGCGACGACAGCGCCGCCGCGTCGAACGATGACGAAGACATGGCGGTGGATTGCCGTCACGGGCGCAAATACGTTCTGGGTCGGAGATTCCGGGTGGCTCCTGACGAGCGGAATCGGGCGGTGCCGTTCCGACGCAGAACCGCAGTTGCTTTTCCCGTTCGGCCTCTACGGGCGCACGATGAAGCGTGGAAACGGGAAGCCTCGTAGAACCGGGGGACGGTTACGAGTCCTCCTCGTCGTTCTGTTCGCGCTCGGAGCGGTGCCGGGACTGGCGAGCGCACACCAAGTCCCGTCCTCGAAGTTCGCTTCGCCGCTCCCGCTTCCGCTGTTGTTTCTCGGTGCGGGCGCGACCGTCGCGCTGACCGCGGGATGGCTCGCGTTCACCGAACGGACGCCCGCGGAGAGCGCGCAGCGGACCCGCGTTCTCACCGTTCCGCCGTCGGTTTCGGCGGCGATTCGGCTGACCCTTCGGCTCGTCTTCTTCGCCGGGTTCGTCGCCGCGCTGGTCCTCGGCGTGGTCGGAAAACAAGCACAGGAGGGGAACTTCGCGACCGTATTCACGTGGCCGGTCTGGTTCCGCGGGGTCGCCCTCCTCTCGATTCTCCTCGGAACGCCGTGGGCCGTCCTCTCGCCGTGGCGGACCCTCTATCGCGGGTTCACGTGGCTCGAAGGCGAACGATTGGCCGTCCTCGGGTCCTACCCGAAACGACTCGCCAGTTGGCCGGCGTTCGTCGGGTTCGTCCTCCTCATGGGCATCTTCGAGAACTTGACCTACATTCCGACCAGTCCGCAGTTGACCACCGTCGTTCTCGCGGTGTACGCCAGCCTGATGATCATCGGGAGCGTGCTGTACGGAACGGAGTGGTTCCGGCGCGCCGACCCGCTCTCGGTTCTCTATCGGCTTTTCGGACGGGTTTCCTCCGTCACCATCGACCGGACGGAGGACGGAAGCACGGACGTCTCGCTTCGAGCGCCGTGGCGCGGGAGCGTCGAACCGGTTCGAAGCTTTTCGCTGGTCGCGTTCGTCGTCACCGCAGTCTACACCGTGAGCTTCGACGGGTTCACCAACACGCGGACGTATCAGGACGTGCTGTTCGGCACCCGAGACGCGCTGGGGACGGGGCCGGAAACGAGCGTCCTGCTGTACGCCGTCGGACTGGTCGGGTTTGTCGTCTCGTTCACGCTCGCCAGTGTGCTCGTCGAGCGACTGGGCGGGAGCGAGGGGGCGCGTACGGGACGCATCGCCGACGCGAACACCGACGGTGGACAAGTGGCGGACGGGGACGGACAACCGCTCGCGCCCGGATGGCGCGGGGCCGCACAGGCGTTCGCGCCGACGGTCCTGCCCATCGCGGCTGCCTACGAGGTGGCGCACAATTACACCTACGTGTTCCGCTACGTCGGGCAACTCGTCGCCGTCGCGCTCCACCCCGTCGCGCCCGGCGTCCAAGCGGTGAATCCGCTCGGCTGGCTCTCACTCCCGGCGTTCTGGGGGTCACAAGTCCTCCTCATCGTGGTGGGCCACGTAATCGCGGTGGTCGCCGCCCACTACGTCGCAGTCGAGCGATTCGAAACCCTGGCCGCCGCCCGACGGGGACACCTCCCGTTGGTCGTGCTGATGGTCGGGTACACGGTCCTCTCGCTGTGGATAATCTCGCAACCAGTGGTCTCCTGAAACGGGACGGATCCGACGTCAGAAACGGCGGTGGTCAGCCGTTACGTAGCCACACCGCCGCGACGCCCAGGTACAGCAGTTCCACGACTTTCGTCACCACTCCCAGCGTCTCCGGTTCCTCGACCCCGACGACCGGAAGCCCGACCGTAACGTGAGCGACGTAGAGGACGATGGCGACGGCCGCGATGGCGACGCCGAGCCACCATCCCCACTGCCGATACCGATAGATTCCGACCGCAGCGACCACTGTCGCGACGAAGTCCGCGGCGAAGAGCACGCCGAGGTAGGTGGCTTCCTCCAGATGCTCGGAGACCAAAGCGAGATGAAGCAGCCCCGTGATGAGGACGAGTCCGGCACCCGCAACCGCGAACTGGTGGCGTCTCGATCGGCGATTCGCGTCGGTGGCCGTCGCGTCGGCACGTCGTGCAGAGGTGTTCATGGTCGGTGGCTCCGAAACGGAATTCGACGGGTCGCTCGTCGGATTCTCGGGGTCCCATAGGTCGGGGACGGAAATAGCGCCGCTGGTACGGCCGTCGAAAACGACCGAGAACGGTGACTGGGCGGAGAAGCGAATCGGAAGTGGCTATTCTCGAAGGTTTTCGGGCCGAATCCGCGACAACCGCATCGCGTTGCCCGTGACCGCCGTCGTCATGCCCGCGTCGCCGACGAGGACGGCGGCCCAGATTGGGACGAGGCCGAACGGCACCGCGACGGCGAGCGCGGCTTTCGCGGCGAGGCTCGTCCAGACGTTCTGGCGGATGACGCCGTTCGCGTCGTGTGCGAGATCGTAGACATACGGCAGTTTCGAGAGGTCGTCGGCCATCAGCGCGATGTCGGCGGTTTCGAGCGCGGTGTCAGTGCCGGCGGCACCCATGGCGACGCCGACCGTCGCGGTGGCGAGCGCCGGGGCGTCGTTGATGCCGTCGCCGACCATCGCAGTACCATCGACGTTCGAATCGAGTTCTTCGATGGCTTCGACCTTCTCCTCCGGAAGGAGTCCGGCGCGATACTCGTCCACGCCGACCCGTTCGGCGATGGCCTTCGCCGTCCGCTCGTTGTCGCCCGTGAGCATCACGAGGCGGTCGATACCGAGGTCACGGAGGCGTTGGACGGCGGCTTTCGCGTCGTCGCGCACCTCGTCCGCGACGGCGATCGCGCCTTCGAGTTCGTCCTCGGTTCCGACCAGAACGACCGTCTTCCCCTCGCTCTGGAGCGAGGGAACCGCGTCTTCGAGCAGGTCGAGGCAGTCGTTTCGCTCGCAGAGGTCGCGGGTCGTCGCCGCGGCGGCGACGCCTCCGTCCGTCGCGTGAACGTGGTTCAGGTCGAACCCGAGGCTCTCGAACAGGCCGGGTTTGCCCGCGTAGTGGGTCGTGCCGCTGAGGTCCGCGCGGACGCCCTTGCCCGTGAGGCTCTCGAAGTCGTCGATTTCGTGTTTGGTGACGTTCACGCCGTCCGCTTCGGCGACGATGGCCTCGCCGATGGGGTGTTCGCTCCTCGATTCGAGGCCGTGTGCACAGCGGAGGACGTCCTCCTCGGTGTTGCCGTTGAGCGGAATCACGTCGGTGACGGTCAGTTCGCCCTTCGTCAGCGTTCCCGTCTTGTCGAAGGCGACGGCCTCGACCTCGCCCATCGCTTCGAGGTGGTTGCCGCCCTTGATGAGGACGCCGTTCTTCGCCGCGCTGGTGATGCCCGAGACGACGGTGACCGGCGTGCTGATGACGAACGCGCAGGGACACGAGAGGACGACGAGCGTCAACCCGTAGACGAACCACGTTACCCACGGTTCCGCGAAGAACAGCGGCGGAACGACGGCGACGAGCACGGCGAAGGCGAGAACGACGGGCGTGTAGTAGGCCGCGAACCGTTCCACGAACTGCTCGCGCTCGGTCTTGTTCCCCTGTGCCTCCTCGACCATGTCGATGATGCGCGAGAGGGTGTTGTCGGAGGCGTCCGAGGTGACTTCCACTTCGAGGTAGCCGCCCTCGTTGATGGTTCCCGCGAAGACCTCGTCGCCCGCCGCCTTATCCACCGGGACGCTCTCGCCCGTGATCGGCGCCTGATTGACCGCGCTCTCGCCGTCTGCGACCGTCCCGTCCATCGGGATTTTCTCGCCGGGACGGACCACGACCACGTCGCCGACGGTCACGGCATCGACGGGAACCGTCTCCTCCTCGCCGTCGCGTTTGACCGTCGCCTCGTCCGGCGAGAGGTCCATCAGTTCTTGGAGGGAGTTTCTCGCCTTGTCCATCGAGTAGCGTTCGAGGAGTTCCGCGACGCTGAACAGGAACGCGAGCGTCGCGGCTTCCAAGTAGAGCGACCGTCCGAAACCGACGCTGACCGCGAGCGCGCCGAGGATGGCGACGCTCATCAGCAGGTCGATGTCGAGGTTCCGGTTACGAAGCGAGTAGTAGCCGTTCGTGACGATGGCCTGCCCGCCGACGAGGACGGCCAGCAGGAACGCCACGTCCGCAATCGTGATTTCGATGGTCCCGGCCGAGAGGAGGCCGCCAGCGCCGACGACGGTGGCGTTTTGCCCGACGAGCAGGAACTCGAAGAGCAGACCGAGCGCGACGAAGACGCCGCTGGTCCACGTTTTGAGCGCGCGCGAACTCCGCCAGACGCTCTCCGAATCGAGCGACCCGCCGTCGGTTTCGTCCGCGCTCGTCCCGACGACGTCGTAACCGGCGGTTTCGATGGCCGCCGTCACGTCGCTCACGGACGCGGACGGATCGGTGGTGACGACGACCTTCCCTGTCGTCGGTCGCGTATCGTACGTTCGAAGGCCGGAAACGCCGTCGAGGGCGTTCTCGATTTTTCCGGCACAGGACGCACAGTCCATGTCCGGGACGGAGAGTGTCACCTCCGAGGAGTCGTCTTCGACCGCATAGCCAGCCTTTTCGACCCGATTTTCGACGGCCGCGGCGTCCGTTTCCGTCGCATCGAACTCCACGGTGAGGGTTCCGGTCGTGACCTGCGGGTCGATGGCGTCGATGCCGTCCAGTTTTCGGACGCTGGTTTCGACCTTCCCGGCACAGGAGGGACAGTCCATATCGGGAACGGACAATCGGACGACATCGCGGTTTCCAGCGCCGTCGGCGACGATGTCTCCGTTTTCCGACCCACTGCGCTGGCCGCCGTCGTGGCTCTCGCGGACGTGGTTGCCGTGGTCGTCACTACAACCACACGAACCGGAGTCGGGGGAGGATGGATCCGAACCCGCGTCGTTCATACTCGAACGTAGTCCCCATCGACTTATTAATCCAACTGCTACGAATCGCCGGTTCGTTACGTAGAGATTATTAAAATGAGTGATTCAGATTGTTATCGTGATTACGACGGGATTTGGCCCGTCGCCATGAGGTATTGGAGGCTGAACAGTACCGCATCGTACGCGCCGTGGACGAGGATGGGAACCACGAGGTTGTCGGTGTACTCGTACAGGATTCCGAGGATGAGCGACAGCGTGAACACGGTTCCGATGGAGACGAGTTTTCCGGCCCCCGAGAGCGAGAAGACGTGGACGACGGCGAAGAGCGCGCTCGCCAGAACGATGGCTCGTGCCGGGCGAAACGTTTTGCGCAGGAGTCCCTGAATGAGTCCCCGATACAGCAACTCCTCGCCGGGACCGATGAGGAGGAACGAGAGCGGAATCAACAACAGATAGATGTCGGGGTTTCCGCTCGCCATATCGACGACGGTGTTCTGTGCCGATTGGAGGCCGAGGCGCTGAATAAGTTGTGAGATTATCTGGAGGGCTCCGAAGAGGACGACGAATCCGACGAGGGCCATACCGATATCCCGAAGCGAGGGGACGTGGGCGTGGATGAAATCGAGCCCGAGATTTCGATACGTCAAGTAGCCGAGCGCGATACCGCCGAAGGTCACGCCCTGGAGCATGACGGTACTGATCGCAATGAGAAGCGCGGGTCGGTTCAGAACGTCGATACCGACGGCCGCGAAGGCGAACGCGGCCAGTGCGACGACGACCTGTCCGACACCAAATGCTCCGAACGAAAGGAGGAATCCGACGCCGAACGTCCGAAGCTGGGTACCTGAATTACTCATCCGTGCAGAATACGGACGCACCCTTTCTTCCTCTTTCGGTTGCGGAACGGTAGACGACCACGGAGTGGATTCATCCGAGAAAGCGTATTACTAGTTGTCACATTACTGTCACCGACAGTTCATCTTTTCGCAAAAAATGATAGTTATATCACGCGTTCGGTCAAAACCGGTATATTTTCGGAACTAATAGTGGGGGGTAATGGTATCAAAGCGGATGTGTCGGCTCTTCTTCGCCGGACTGGTGATACTATCCGGGGTCGCGGTCGTGAACTCGTACGCCTCCACCCCCGGCAGTTCCGCGGATTTCCGCGGCAAATCACAGTCCGAGATTAGGGCCGAAACGGGTCAAATGGTTCCCCCCCGTCAGAACATCACCGTCATCGCAACGGACTCCAACTCGTGGCTCGGCCGGGAAGCAAGCGGTCCCCGCGCACGGGCGGAACTCGTCGCGTTCAACCCGAACGGGTCGATTCTGTACTACAACGACTCCCATACACGCTACTGGGACGTGGACCCCGTGAAGGGGACGGCGGCCACGGTCGAATACTCGTACGCGGACCACCTGAAGAAGGCGGAGTGTCCGACCGACTGGAATCTCTCGCGTCGAAACGTCGACGAAAAGACGTGGAACGAGTACATGAAAGTTCACGGCGAGGTGGACGCGTGTACGCGAAACGGAATCGAGCGCGTCAACCTGACCACGGGTGAAGTTACCGACGTCTGGTCGGAGGCCACGCCGGGAAAGGAAGCGACGCGCTATCACGACGTGGACCGTCTGAATAAAACGCACTTCGTCGTGGCGGACATCTTCCTCGACCGGGTGTTCATCGTGGATACGAGGGACGGACAGGTCGAGTGGACGTGGAACGCGAGCGACGCGTTTTCGACCAGCGACACCGGCGGGCCGTACCCGGACGACTGGACGCACATCAACAACGTTGAAGTCCTCGACGACGGTAGGATCGCCGTCAGCGCCCGCAACAACGACCGAGTGCTGTTCCTGAAGCGCGGGCAGGGCCTGGTGAAGAACTGGACGCTCGGTGAAGAGGACAACTACGACATCCTCTACGAGCAGCACAACCCCGACTTCATCGAGGAGGACGAGGGCGGTCCGGCCGAACTCGTCGCTGACTCCGAGAACAACCGCGTGGTCGAATACCAGCGCGAGAACGGCACGTGGGAGCGGACATGGACGTGGCAGGATTCGAAGACGCAATGGCCCCGCGACGCGGACCGCCTCCCGAACGGCCACACACTCATCACCGACTCGAACGGCAATCGGGTTTTCGAGGTGAACGAGAAGGGTAAAATCGTGTGGGACGTGCAGATAGCGTTCCCGTACGAAGCCGAACGGCTCGGAACCGGCGACGAGAGCGCCGGCGGGCCGAGCGCTAAAAAGGCCGGTCTCGAATCGAGGTCCAACGGCGTCGTCAACAAGTTCTGGATCGGCGTGAAGGACGCCATCCCCGGCAAGTACCTCAACGGCCTGATGTACATCACGCCGGTCTGGATCGGCGTTCCCGAACTGTTCGCCGTCCTCATCGGCGTCCTCTCGCTCGTGACGTGGGGGCTGTTCGAACTGAAGTGGCGAGGCGTCTTCACGTCGGTCCGGCAACGAATCGAGTCGCTGAACGAAACGCGGTAGCTCGATTCGGCACGCGAATCGAATCACCGAGTAAAACGCACGAAATTCGGTATCGACCGCTCGTTTTTTCGGCAGAAAGGGGACACCGAGACCGTTCAGTGGTTGGATTCGGCCGCGAGCGAGCGAAGGCCGTCGAGGCGATCCTCGATTTCCGGATGGGTTCGCACTGAAATCGGGAGCGAATCGAACGCGCCGCCCTCCTCTCCGAATCCGCCGGGAAGGAAACAGAGCTGTTTGACGCCGTCGACGGCGCGTGCGTCACGGTCGGGCGCGGATGATCCATCCGTGCCGAGCGTCCTGAGCGCGGACGCCATCGACGCCGGACTGCCCGAAAGCGTCGCCCCCGCGCGGTCGGCGATGAACTCCCGGTCGTGTGAAAGCCGCCCCGCGAGCGAGACGACGGGCATCACCAGCAATCCCAGCGCGACCCCGCCGAACAGCAGGACGAAGGCAACGAGGAGGACGTACGTGACGGTGTATCGGAGGCCGAACAGCGGCGCATCGATGACCGCCGCGCTCGGAACGTAGAGGAGGGCGATTGCGACGAGCCACGCGGTTCGGCGGGCCGAGCGGCCCAACCCGAGGTCTTCGAGCAGGGAGTAATCGCCCGCCACCGCTGGGAGGAAGGTCGCCAAGGTCAGCACCGTCGCGTCGCGGTTTTTGACGTGGGCGAGTTCGTGGGCGAGTACGGCGTCGAGTTCGTCCGCGGAGAGCGCGGCGAGAAGGCCGGTCGAAACGACGACTGTCGCACGTCGGGGGGTTCCGACGGTGAAGGCGTTCGGAACGTCCCTCTCGGTGACGGCGACGGTCGGGACGGCGACGTCCGCTCCGGCGGCGAGCCGTCGGACGCGGGCGAGCAAATCCGGATACTCCTCGTCGGTGACGACGGTCGCATCCACCTCCGAGAGGGCCTCACGGCGGGTGTATCGCAGTTGTGCCCACGCGACGACCGCGGTTGCGGGGACGACCAGTGCCAGCCATCCCAAACCGGACGGGAGGGCGGTCGCGATTGGAGCGAGCCACGGACGGAGGAGGAACGCGACACAGCCCACGAGCAGGAAGTCTGCAATCAGCACGCACGCGAGGGTGGCGACGATTCGCCGAGTCAGAGCGGGATCTCGTGACATGTCGTACGTAACCTGTCGAGCCCACACCACATGAATGTTGGTTCAAGGATGTGTTCAGTGAGGAGAAGATATTTGCCGGATGGGGAAGAACCCCAACACCAGTGGAACGCAATCGCCTCCGCGCCGCCCTCATCGCCCTCTGTGTCCTCGCGGTCGTTTTCGGCGCGTCGCTGTTTCCCGCCACCGGATTCGGGTCGTATCCCGCCGGGCCGGGGGGCGGCGATCGCGCCGTGAATCCGGGGGTACCCGACTCCGGTAGCAACTCGGCCGCCGGTAGCGGGAACCCGTCAGATGTAGGACCGGTGCAATCGACGACGGTACAGACGACTGACAGCGAGTCGAGCGACGCGTCGGCCAATTCCGGGACGGCCACCACGACGACCACGACCGTCGCGGATGCGTCGCCCGACTCGTCCGGCGGTACGCCGCTCCTGCGAACGCTGGTGAAACTGGGTGGACTCGTGGTTCTCGGCGGACTCGTCGTCCTCGGCATCGGCTTTCGAACGGGAAACGTCGCGCTCGACGGCACCGGCACGATACCCCTCACCGTTCGCGGGGTACCCGTCGGCGAACTCGTCGGGAAGATCCCCGCCCGCACGATGGGACTCGTCGTGGGGTTTTCGGCGTCGATTCCGCGGCTCGCAGACGACGCACTCGACCTCCTCGCCGAGGTCGGACGCGGCCTCTCCGCGAGTACCGTCGGACTCGGGTCGGCGCTCGGACGGACGGTGGCCGTCATCGGACGGGGTTTCAGCGGGACGCTCCTCGCCATCGGGAGCGTCGGAAGCGGCCTGTTTTCGATCCCAAGCGCGCTCTCCCGGCCGACCCTGTCGGGGCGTTCGAAGGGGAACTCCGGGAATCGAGCCGCGACGAACGAGGGAACCGCCACGGCGGAACCCGAGGAGCGCGGACCGCCGAGCATCGAAGAGGCGTGGGAATCCATGACCGAACACCTGTCGGTCAGGCGTCGGCGGACGAGGACGCCCGCCGAGTACGCACGGGAAGCGACGGAACGCGGCTATCCCGCCGACGCGGTGCGACAGTTGACCGACGCCTTCCGTGAAGTTCGGTACGGGAGTTTCCCGCCGACGGCGAAGCGGACGAAACTCGCCCGCGCGGCGCTGGACAAAATCGAGCGATTCAGGGAGGGAGACGAATGATGCGCTTCGTCGGACGCACCATCGGACGAGCCACCGGGCGTGTCGGAGCGGTGTTCAGGGACGGTCGGACCCGTGAACGACTCCTCCTCGGTCTCGGTATCTGTTCGCTGGTACTCTCGTTCGCCACGGTGTTCACACCGTGGGCCGTGCCGGAAGCGACGGTCAAACCGCTGGTCGGGTGGATAGCCGCTCCGACGACGATTTTCGTCCTCGCCGGAGTTGGCGGACTGTTGGCTATCTGGTCGCTCGGCGGCGACGTGACGGGCGAGCGTGAGGAAGTCTGGCGACCAAAACTCGAACCGGAGCGGGCACACTACTACGAGCATCGGACGAGCGGGTCGGAGGTGGACGAAGGACTCGGCCTATCCGGAAACCTCGGGCTGAAACCCAGGGAGCGCCGCAGTCGGCGGGCGACGACGCGTCGCCACGTCAGACGCGCCGCGATAGAGACGCTCCGTTCGGAGGGCTACACGAGGAACGAAGCCAGAGCGCGAATCGAAAACGGGTCGTGGAGCGACGACCCGCGGGCGACGGCGTTCTTCGGCGCGTCGAGCGCGAACATCCCGCTTCGGACGCGTATCGTCGATTGGGCGCAGGGGGAGACGTTCGACCGCCGCGCCGAACGGGCGGTATCCGAACTGCAATCCCGAAACGGGGGTGAGTCTCGATGAGCAAGGGTCCCGAATTGAACGCCGGAATGACGGTCGCCCTCCTCGCCGGTGCGGCGGGCGTCGTCACCGGGAACACCGTGATGTTCCTCTCCGCCGTCGTCGGGTTCGTCTACGCGGCCTACCAGTTCACGTCAGGGACGCCGGACATGAACGTCGAACTCGATCGCGATGTGGAAGAACGGTCGCCGCGACCGAGCGAGGACGTCACGGTTACCCTCACGGTGGAAAATCGCGGCGAGGACGCGATTGCGGACCTTCGCATCGTCGACGGCGTGCCGGAGCGATTGGCCGTGGTCGATGGGTCGCCGCGCCACGGGACGAGTCTCGGACCCGGTGAAACCGTCTCGTTCTCCTATACGGTTCGAAGCCAGCGCGGAACGCACGAGTTCACGCCGACGACGCTCGTCGCCAAATCCACGAGCGGGACGAAGGAAGTCCGCGAGGAACGGACCCTTCCCGCGACGATGACCTGCGACACGTTCGTCGAGGACGTGCCGTTGTCGAAGTTGACGACCCCGACGCCGGGACACATCGAGACGGACGCAAGCGGCGAAGGCATCGAGTTCCATTCGACGCGCGAGTATCGGCCATCGGACCCAATGAGCCGAATCGACTGGAAGCGGTTCGCCCGGACGCGGAAACTGACGACGGTGAACTTCCGGGAGAGTCGCGCGGCGACCGTGATACTTCTCGTGGACGCCCGCCCCGCCGCCTGCATCGCTCGCCGGTCGGGCGAACCCGACGCCATCGACCTCTCGGTGTACGCCGCGGAGCGAATCGCCAACGCGCTCGTCCGGCAGAACGACCGCGTCGGTCTGGCCCTGTACGGCCCACAGGAGTTGTATCTCCCGCCCGACGGCGGACGGGAGCAGGTCGCCCGCGTTCGCGGAGCGTTGGAGGAAGTCGAGACGCCGGACGAACTGTCGGGCGTCAGCGGACTGTTCGGTTCGAGGCAGAAGGAGCGAACGATGGAGCGGCGGTTCAAACGCCTTCGAAAGCGGCTCTCCTCGGACACGCAGGTGATATTCCTCACACCGCTCACCGACGATATCGCCGTGGACGTAGCGAAGTGCTTCGACGCCTACGGCCACGCGGTGACGGTCGTCGCGCCGGACCTGACGGGGACGGAGACGCCCGGCGGCGCGGTGTCGGACATCGCACGGACGAAACGGCTGAACGAGATTCGACGGGGCAGCGTCCGAACCATCGACTGGTCGCCGGACGAACCGCTCGCGACGGCGGTCGAAAAGAGCGCGAGGTGGTCCGCATGAACGGCGAAGTGAACCACAGTTCGACGCGCTTCGGCGGCGCACTGGCCGCCGTTATCGCGGCCTGTGCGGCGCTCCTCCTCGGTTGGGGAACCGGCAACCTCGCCAGCGTCGCAGCGGGCGTCGTCGGCGCGGTCTGTATCGCGCTCGGCGCGATGGGAATGCAGTCGGCGGCGAACGAGCGACGGGCGGCGGCGAGCCTCGGCATCATCGCCGGGGTGATTGCGCTCACCATCAGCCTCGGTCGGGGGACACCGCCGTTGTTCTCACTCCTGCTCGGACTCGGCGTGACGGCAGTCGCCCTCAACGCGACCGTCGCCCTCTCTTCGGGAGTCAGCTATCCGGTCTACCTCATGCTCCGTCGGTCGCTCGCGGTGTTGGCCGTCGGGACGCTTCTCGCGATGTGCATCCACGCGACGGTGTTCAGAACGCTCGGCGGAGTGGGGAGCGCGATACTCGTCGAAACCGTCACATCGAGTACGCTCGCCATGCTCATCAGCCTGCAAATCGGCTGTTTGGTGGCCGTCGAACTCCTCCATTGGGTCGTTCCGATACTAGACGACTGGCTCCCGTCGACGGCGAACCTCCGCCATCGGATCCTCGAACCGTTCGGGTTCCGACTCGAAACGGTGCCGACGGCGTATTGGGTGTTTCTCGCGATGCAGATCATCGTGGTGTTCTCCGACTGGGGGCCGCGCTGGTTCGACGGACTGCTCACAGTGCTGTCGGTGTTGGGCGACGTGATCCGACTGGTGATCGGTTCCGGCGTGCTTCAAACCGCGGTTGGAGCAGTCATCCTGTTCGAACTGGTCGTTCTCGCCGCGCGCGGCGCACAACACGTCATCATCGCGTGGATGGGCGACGAACCGCCGCAGACGCTCGCGTTCGCGACGGGGGGAATCGCCGCCGTCGCGTTGGCCGCCGTCGTCGCGGTAACATCGGCACTCTTCCCGACCGTCGGGGCGAGGTTTGCGAGTGCGGAACCGTGGGGACTGGTGGAACAACTCGGTCCGGCGACGGTCATCACGGGCGGCGTGACCGGCGTGCTGTTGCTCCTCGTGTTGGTGCAAGTCGTGGCCGTCTTGGCCGTCCGTCCGTGGGTCGCCCTCGATTCGGCGAGCGGGTTCGCGTTCGGCGGTGCGGCCCTCTTCCTCGGGGCGCTCGTCGCCGCGGGATTGAGTGCGCCGCCGGTCGTCGTCTTCTGTGCGGTCGGTGCCGCCCTCGTCGTCCGCGACGTCGGCGACCACGCCGCGGAGGTCGGACTGCAAATCGGCCGATCCGCGAAAACGCGTCGAGGGGAGATCGCCCACGCGACCGGTGGAATTCTCGTCGCAGGTCTCGGCGTCGGTCTCGCGGTCGGGACGCTTTCGTTCGTCGGCCCGGTGTCGCTTCCGACGAGTTCGTGGCGTGCCTACCTCGCGCTCGTCCTCCTGTTGGTAGCGGTCGTATCGTTCACGGTACTCCTCGCAACCGACTCTGAATGACGAAACATTTATTTCGAAACCAGCGTTAGTTTGATATAACATGGATCCCGGCCGGGCTCGATTCGCCGACTCCTCGCACGAGTTCGCGCGTTATCTGCACGAACTCAAAAAACGGGGAAGCAACCTGCTCGTCACGGGAAACGTCCCCGATGACGTTACGGTACGGGCAACGCAGACGCTGTTCGGGCAGGGCAGTCGGCGGTATCGAGTTCTCGCACTCCTCGATGCGACCAATCGGATTCCGGAGTCGCTCTCGATCGACGAGGACCATTTATGGGTGGTCAACCGGGCCGGCGAAGAGCGCTCGATCCCGGCGAGCGCGTCGGATACCGTGTCAGTGGACGATCCCGGCGATCTGGATTCGGTTCGGCGCGAAATCGCCACCGCGGCGGAGTTCTACGACGACAGGTTCGGCGAACTCGGACCCTCCGAACTCAGAGTCGGAGTTGATTTGGGTGCCGAGGAGGATCCCGAGTCTATCGAGCGGTTTCTCGACGAAACGGCCGAGATCGTCGTCGAACACCGCGGAATGGCCCACTATCACCTCCCGAAACCGGACGACGATCCGCTCGTCGATACGCTTTCGCCGCTGTTCGATGCCCGTATCGAACTCCGGCAGGAACCCGGCCAGCCACCCGAACAGCGGTGGCACGTCCCCGCGTTCGGGAAGACGACCATCTGGGTACGACTGTAACGTTCGAAGTCGAAATGGGGGTTCGAAAGGCCGTTCTCCCCCGATGGTGGATCACGGTGAAGATCTAGCGGTTTTAACGGGTCGCACGCGAACGGGTTCGCTATGCAATCCATCGACGAGGTACACATCGCTCCGCTCGGGTTCGAGTACGACCGGATTTTGGGTCCCGTCAAGCAACACGGGGTCGATATCCTCTATCTCCTCGAACACGATGGACCGGCGTCGGAGCGACCCGACTATCACGAGGCGCTGAAAGAGGAACTCGAAGCGGAGGGTATCGAAGTCCGGTCGCGGACGGTCGATCTGATGGACATCTACGACGTGTTGGGGATCGTCACGACGCTCGTCTCCGAACACGAAGACGACATCGTTCGAGTGAACGTCGCGAGCGGGTCGAAACTCTCCGCGGTCGGTGCGGCGATCGCCTGCATGGCGACCGATGCGACGGCGTACTACGTCCATCCCGAGGGATATGCACACGCGGACAGGGACGAACGCCAGAGCTACGGGTACGTCGGAGAGGAGGTGGTTCCGACGTATCCCATCGAATCGCCGACCCACGACCAAGTGTCGGTGATGAACTATCTCGAAGAGGCGAACACGGACGTGTACACGCCGAAGAAAAAGGACCTCATCGACTACTCCGAGGACGAGGGCCTGTCGTACATCGCCGACAGCAATCCGGCGAACGACAAGGCGAAGTTCGCCCTGCTGAACGCAAACATCGTGGACCCGCTCGAACGGGACGGCTATATCGAGGTACAAAAAGTCGGACGACAGAAGCAGGTGACGCTGACCGAGACGGGACACGACGTACTTCACGCGTTCCGGCACAAACTGTAAGGGCTGAAATCGACCGACGGGAGGGGATAGTATTCTACGTAGATTCAGGAATGAGAGTAGAAATTGCATGATGAGTATTGATAGTATGAAGAGTTGCAATACTATCGATAGTACTATAGTAGAACTGAATTACCCATTCCGTGTATGACTAAACGATGACGAAGTAGCGCCCCACCACCCCGATGGTCGTTCCCCTAACGGCCACGCTTCGGCCCTCCCCAACCGCCCCATGGCCGTCGGTTCCCGATGGCCACCCCCCACGGTCGTTTTTCCGACGACCACGCTTCGGCCCTCAGCCGCCCCTGCTGCCCGCATGGCCTCCGGTGGGACGCGAACGTTCGTCATCTCTCCTCCATTCTTCCTCCACACCGTTCTGCAATCCGGTGATACCGAGAGGTTCGCGTGCACTCATGTCGAAACTGGCAAGGTATCGGAGACGTGCTATCGCCAAAATTGGGACGGTACGGATCAGCGGTTCATGCGGATGTATTCCATCAGTCCGCGTATCGTCGCCTGTAAGTCGGCCTTGTCCACCGGCTTTTCGAGGATGGTCTGTGCGCCCCGACTGACCGCCTTCTGTCGCATCGCGGGCGGAATCTGTGCGGCGAGGACGAGCATCGGGATGTCGCGGTCGTTGAGTTGCTCACAGCGCTTCCAGATGTCTTCAGTAAAGCCGTCGACGTCGAGGACGGCGAGCGCAACGTCGTCACGCTGCTGGAGGAGTTCGTCGAACTCGTCCATACTGGTCGCTATCTCTACATCGTAACCGCCGTTTTTGAGCAGGTCCGCGAGGAGTTCGAGGTTTCGTTCCCGCTTTCCCAGCGCGAGGATGAGCGCCGCCTCACCCATTATTCGGCTCCGACCGTCCCTGGGCCAATTCGGGAGACCCCGAGAGTACACCGTTGAGTTCGGTCAGGGGTTCGCCGACTTTGAGACCGTGTTCGGTTATCTCGAATTCGCGGAGCATTCGTTCGAAGTCGCTCGTCCGTTTTTTCAACACGCCGATGGCCTTGCGCATCTCGCCGGCAATTTCGAGATGCCGAAGGAAAACGATGTTGTCCGCCAGATAGCTGATACCCGCTTCGGTGGCTTGGAACTCGCCGGTTACGGTGTCGATCTCGTCCACCAGAATGACGGTGATACCCATGTTCTTCAGGTAGCGACAGAGCGTGTGGAGTTTGCGGACCAACACGCGGTCATCGGTGTCGCGGAGCGATAGCTTGTAGCCGTCGATACCGTCTATCATGACGATGCTGGCGTCGTTGTCCTCGACGTCCATTCGAACGCGGTGGGCGAACTCGGTCGCGGAGCAGTCGAGGGGCTTCATCTCCTCGATGGAGAGCGCTCCCTGTGCTTCCATCTGTTCGACCGGGATGTTGATATTCTGGCTTCGCTCGCGGAACGTTTCGAGGGTTTCCTCGAACATGTACATGACCGAGCGTTCACCGCGGCCCGCGGCCTCCTTCATGAACTGCGTTCCGACGGTGGTTTTGCCGACGCCTGTGGGGCCGCTCAGGATGGTGATGGTTCCGCGCTCGAAACCGCCGTTGAGGAGTTGATCCACCTCCGGGACGCCCGAGGAGATGGACTTCAGTTCGAACGGTTCCGAGTGTTCAGCGGGCGTGAGTTCGGGGAACACCACGATGCCACCGTCCTGAATACGCAAAGCGTGGTCACCCTCGTTGACCGAGGACCCACGGAACTTCGGCACGTTGATGGTCCGACCGTACGAGGAGTGTTCGAGTTCTATCGTCCCGTCGGTCATGTACTGCAGGTCGTCGTCCGACGACTCGTCGCTGTGCTGGGACGTGAAGAGGACCGTCGCCCCCTGTTCTTTCAGGTAGTGCATGAACGCGATGACCTGCTTTCGGAACTGGTACTCGCCCGAGGTCAGGTGGCGAAGTTTCGTGAGCGGGTCGATGAACACCCGGTCGGGATCGATGGATTCGACCCGGTCGGTGATCGCCTGCGTGAGCGGTTCCTGTTCGACTTCGCTCGGCGTGAAGATGTCGTAGGACTGGTCGTCGACGAACACGTCCGAGTCCGGACTCAAGTCGAGAAAATGTACGCCCGAGAGGTCGATATCGAGGGTCGAAGCGTTCGCTCGGACCTCGTCCTTCGACTCCTCCAAATTCACGAACAGCACCGTCTCGTCCGACTCGATGCCGGCGGTGAGATACTTCATCCCGAGAATCGTCTTCCCCGTTCCTGGGTCACCGCGGAGGAGATAGCTCCGTTCCGCGATGAATCCCCCACGTAAAATCTCGTCGAGGCCCGATGTTCCGGTCGAAATTTTTGTCAGATTAGAATCACTCATGCACGCGTTGTCATAAGTAGCGATTCGGAGAGTATATTTCTATCGAATCGATCGACCCAAAATCGAACGGTAGGTGGTAGCTATACAAGGTTTTAAGAGGGACTCCCGAGCGCCGGGATTTTATTCCGGCGACCTGTGGATCGAACGAGGATGTTCCGCGATTGTACTCAACCGTTGACAACAACGACCGCGGTGTACCCCGGCGACCCACAGGTAAAGCGGGTTCCGCACGCGACACACGAGGAGGACGGCTATCGCGTCACCCGACTCGAACTCGGAACCCACAGCGGGACCCACGTCGATGCACCCTGCCACACCGAACCCGACGGCCGGACCCTCGATTCGTTTCCCGTCGAGACGTTCGCCTTCGACGCACTCCGCGTCGACGTGCGCGGAAAATCGCCGCGCGAACCGATCGACGGAGGCGACTTACCGGACGCCACGGACGGCGATCTGCTCGTCTTCCACACCGGATGGGACGCCCACTGGGGGACCGACGCCTACTTCGACCACCCGTATCTCACGGCCGACGCGGCGGCGTGGTGCGCCGACCGCGACTATCACGTCGCCATCGACGCCCTCAACGTGGACCCCACGCCGAGCGAGAACGCACGCGATGACGAACCCGACGGTGTGCCCGCCCACCACGAACTGCTCGGCACCGACCACCTCATCGTGGAGAACCTGACGAACCTCGACGGCCTTCCTCGACGGTTCCGGCTTTCGGCGTTCCCGCTGTCGGTGGAAAACGCCGACGGCGCGCCGGTCCGGGCGGTAGCGGAGTTCGGGAATAGGAAGAACGGAGCGGAACCGCGACGAACTGGCGAACCGACAGGTTGATTCCCAGTCGAAAATCCCTGAATTCATGGATGACGCCCTCCGAATCCGACTGGACCTCATCGTCTTATCGTTGTTCGTCTGTGCCTCGTTTCTCGGGACCATTGCGGTCGGAGTGACGGGAGCGAAAGCGCTCGGCACGTCGATGTTCTTTTTCGGCGTGTGGGCCGTGTTTTCGTTCTTCCTCGTGCAATGGAAGGAACTCCGCGACGAAGGCGACGCGAACACCGAAGGCGCGGAAATCGAGTAAGAGGAGGTGTTCGAAGGGGACGAGCCCTTTCAAACCGTTCGCGGCCGCTCGCCCGTCAGCCTTCCATACCGCCGAACGAAAGCCCGCTCTCGATGTAGCGCTGGGCGAACAGATACACGAGGACGATGGGCGTCGCGAAGGTCAGGGCGAAGGCCGAAAAGCGCGCCCACGGCGTCGAATACTTCCCGACGAGGCTGTACAGGCCGACGGGAAGCGTGTATTTGCTCGTATCGAGCAGCAGCTGTGCGACGATGAACTCCGTCCATCCGGCGAGGAAACTGAAGACGAAGACCGTCGCCAGCCCCGCCTTCGACAGCGGGATGATGATTTCCCAGACGATGCGCCACGAGGGCGCGCCGTCCATCATCGCCGCCTCCTCGTAGGACGTCGGGATGTTGTCCATGTAGGTCTTCAACAGCCACGTGTTGAACGGGACGGCCGTCGCGGCGTAGTAGGCCGCGAGCGCGAGTTTGCTGTTGTCGAGTCCGAACTGAACGAACGTGGCGTACAGCGCGATGAGCGCCGCGACGCCGAGTCCGCCGCCGACCTGGGTGAACAGGACGTACAGATAGAGCACCTTCGATCGGAAGAGGAACTTCCGGCGCGAGAGCGCGTACGCCGCCGGAATCACTATTGCCATCGTGAGGATAACGGTCGGCACCGCGACGGTGAAACTGTTCCAGAGGAACAGCGGAAAGTCTGAACAGCCGCCAAACCGGGCGCAATCCACCGTGGTCGAGATGCCGGGCGTGTGCAGCGCGATTTGTTTCCCGAACAGGTGGACGGCGATGTCGTAGCTCGGAACCTCCATGCCGCCGAGAACCCACAGATACGCGTCGAACGAGGGTTGCTTCGGGAGGAGTCGGATGCCGCTCGTACTGTAGAGCGACCCGCCGGTCCCGGAGAGGGAGGCGAGGAAAATCCAGTAGATAGGGAACAACAGCGCCCCGAGCATCACCAACGCGAGCGCGGTGGCGACGAGTTTCGCCGCCACGGTGCGCGCCGACACCTCGCCGGTTCGGAGGCCGACGACGGTGTACCTGACCGATTCGGCGGCGCGTCCGGGCGCACCGAGCGCGTGCCGAGCGTCGTCCGCGAATCCGCCGAGGATACCGCCGCTCATTCGTTCACCCCCTCCGCGAGACGGCCGCGTTTGACGTTCAGGACCATGAAGCCACTGATGACGATGAGCGTCGCGGTCATGATGGCCGCTCCCTTGCCGTACTTGTCGAAGCGGAACGCCTCGCGGTAGCCGTACACGATGAGGAGTTCGTTCTGTCGAAGCGGCCCTCCCTTGTTCATCACGTACGGGATGAGGAACTGTTGGAACGACGCCGCCGCCGTCAGTATCGACGCGAAGAGGACGGGCCGTTTGATGGACGGGAGCGTAACGTGCAGGAATCGGTTCAGGAAACCCGCACCGTCAACCATCGCCGCGTCGTGAAGCTGCTCGGGAACGTCCTGTAACGCGCTCACGATGATGATGACCATGAACGGGTAGGCCAACCACGCCTCAGTGACGTTGTAGGCCAGAAACGCGGTCCACCGCTGGTCGAGCCACAGAATCGGCTGGATGTGCAGACCCTTCAACACCTGGTTCGCCAATCCGTACCGGGCGTTGCTGAAGATGCCGCGCCAGACGGTGATGGTGAAGATGGTGGGAAGTCCCATCGGGACGATGATGACCGAGCGCATGTAGCGCCGACCGATGACGTAGGGGTTGGTCAACACGAGCGCGATGCCGATGCTCAGCACGATTTTGAGCGACACGCTCGTGACGACGAACAGCCACGAGACCCCCATCGAGTTCCAAAAGCCCTCGTTGAGCGGGAGGGTGGTGCTGGTCCCGAAGAGGACCAGTTCGAAATGCGGCGCGCCGAACAGCACGTTCTCGTAGTTCGCGAAGCCGACGAACGAGAAACTGTCCGTGAACAGCGTCAGGTTCGTCGCGTCCGTCATCGATAGGTACACCGAGTAGAGGATGGGGTAGAACATGAACGCCGAGAACAGGAACAGCCCTGGCAGTATCAGCAACAGGGGCAGGTCGTCCCGGTCGAACACGGGGTTTTCCAGCGCTTGCGCGCCGCGTGTGAACGTCGATCGTATACTCATTTCGACCTTATTCCCAGTTCTGCTTGATCGTCTTCTCCGCCGATTCGAACGCGGGCTTGGCGTCCTGCTTGCCCTTGAGCACCTTGAGGAAGGCGTTTTTCACCGGGTCCCACACCTTGTTCATGTGCGGGGCGGTCGGCATGGGTTCGCCCATGGCGACGGATTCGGAGAAGCCTTTCACCGCCGCCGGGAGGTCGTCGCTTCCCGCGAGGTCCTTGTGAACCGGAATGAAACCGTGTTCCTTTGCGAGTTCGAGGAGGAGGTCGGTGTTCGTGGTGTGCCACTCCGTGAACTTCCGCCCGGCTTTCGCGTTCTTTCCGCCTTCGTTCATCTTCTTGGCGAAGTACCACATCTTGACGCCAGTGTACGGTTTCGGCTCGCCGCCCTTCGGCTTCGGCAGCGGTGCGACCCCGACGTCGAGTCCGGCGTCTCGAACGGTTCCGAGGTACCACGGGCCGTTGATGGCGAACGGCGCGTTGCCCTCGTTGAACACCGCGGCCTGCGGGTCGTACTTCTGGTCCCGCGGCGAGTATTTCGCCAGTTCGTCGCGCACGAAGCGGAAACCTTTGAGCGTCTCCGGTTTCGTGAGGCCGAGTTCGTCCTTTTTCTCGTCGTAGTAGAATCCGCCGAACGACTGGACGTAGCCGCTGATGAAGTAGGGATCGATGGGGAAGGAGAGACCGTACTTCCCGTTGGATGGGTCGTGGTGTTCCTCCATGATCGACTGCATCTCGCTCACCGTTTCGGGTGGCTCGTCGACCAAATCTTTGTTGTACAGGAGCGCGACCGTTTCCGCGGCGTAGGGCAGGCCGAGCGTTTCGCCGTCGAACTGGACCGCCTGTGCCGCCGCGCTGGTGTACGTCGATTCGGGGTCGACGGAGAGGGTGTCGCTCTGGTCGGAAAGGAGACCCGCCATCTGATACTCGCCGATCCAGTCGTGGGCCCACTGGAAGAGGTGTGGCCCCTTTCCGGCGGGGAGTTTGTTCTCGATGGTCTTCTGGAGGTCCGAGATTTCCGAGAGTTGTATCGAGTTGCCCGTCTCGTCCTGAAACGCCTTCACGTTCGCTTCGAGGCTCTTTTTCGGCCCCTCGGAGCGAGCGTGCCATAGCTGTGCGGTCCCACCGTCCGTCTGCTCGTTACCGCCGTTGTCGCCGTCGTTTCCGTCGCCGCCACCGCCGTCGTCGGACGTCTTCTCGCCGCCCGCGTCCTTCCCGTCGTCGCTGACGCTGATACAACCTGCAAGGGTGATTCCGGCCAGTGCACCGCCCGTCCGTAGGAATTTCCGCCGTGAGTACGACATTTGCTATCCGTTATGAAATATGACTTCACGTATTTAATCCTTAGGGATTTTCGTGTCGTTTTCCCATCGACATATTCGAGAAAACGGATGAGAAGGGAGAATTCACCGGTTGAGAAAGTAGTACGAAATATCCCGTCACAGATTTGGCCCGATGGGAAAGAACTTTACCGTGGTACGACACAACACGAGTAATGGCAAAGCTTCGACTGGAGTCCCTCAGAAAGGAGTTCGACCGCGGGAAGATCGTCGCGGTCGACAGCCTCGACCTCAACATCGAGGACGGAGAGTTCGTCACCCTCGTCGGCCCGTCAGGGTGCGGGAAGACGACGACCCTCCGCATGATAGCCGGTCTGGAAAGCGCCACCGACGGCCGCATCTACATCGGCGACGAGGACGTGACGAACGTTCACGCCAAGAACCGGGACGTGGCGATGGTATTCCAGAACTACGCGCTCTACCCCCACAAGACCGTCGAGGAGAACATGGGTTTCGGCCTCCGGATGAGTACCGACCTCTCGAAGCAGGTGCGTCACGAACGGGTGTACGAGGCCGCCGAGATGATGGGAATCGAGAACCTGCTCTCGGACAAGCCGGACGAGTTATCCGGCGGGCAGAAACAGCGCGTCGCGCTCGGCCGCGCCATCGTCCGCGAACCGGACATCTTCCTCTTCGACGAACCGCTGTCGAACCTCGACGCCAAGTTGCGAACCACGATGCGCACCGAAATCCAGCGGATTCAGCAGGAACTCGGAATCACGTCGGTGTACGTCACGCACGACCAAGAGGAGGCGATGACGATGGGCGACCGAATCGTCATCCTACGCGACGGCGAACTCCAACAGATGGGCGCGCCGACCGCCGTCTACGACCGACCGACGAACCGCTTCGTCGGCGGCTTCATCGGATCGCCGAGCATGAACTTCATCGACGTTCGCGCGACCCGTGAGGGCGAGGACGTCGTTCTCACCGACGACGACGGCGCGTTCTCGTGTCGCCTCTCCACCGCGTTCGCCGACCGAATCGACGCCACCGCGGAGGCGTTCACCATCGGCATCCGCCCGGAGGACATCTTCCCGGCGAGCGAGGGGGATACAAACGTCCTCGCGACCACCGTGGAGGTCGTCGAACCCATCGGGAGCGACAACTACCTCTACCTCGACGCATCCGAGGACTTCATCGCGCGGGTCGACTCCGACGTGGAACCGGCACCCGGCGACACGATTCGGGTCACGTTTGCAGAGGACGACGTTCACGTATTCGATGGGGAAAGTGGAAGGGTCGTCCGAACCGAGAAAGAAACCGCAAAAGCGTCGGTCTGAGGTTCGAGTCTCGATTCAGTGGTCGGCGACTCGTTGGGACGGTTGCAACGCGTTTCGTTCGTCCAGCGCCGCGACCGTCGCCAGTCGAATCGCGTGGGGCCATCCGAGCGGCGTCGCGCTGTCGGCCGCGCCCGCGTCGAAGAACTGTTCCGGAAGGTAGCCGCTGTCCGCACAGAGCGGTCCTTCCGGCAGGAGGAGCAAAAGGAGGTCACGGGAGTGGCGCGAGAACTCCTCGGTACGGGGGTCGTCGCGCGCCGAAAGCAGGTCGGCCAGTTCGCTCGCGGCGTTAGCACCCCACGCCGTCGAAACCGTCCAGATTTTCGGAGAGTTCTGTTCGCGGACTCGCCAGTCGTCGCGCTCGAATCGGGCGAGGCCGCGGATATCGCTCTCGTCCGGGTTTCGCCGGAGGCCATCGAGAACGCCCTCGGTGTGTGAGACGAGACGGTCCACCTGCTCCGCTTCGATGTCGACGACCGACGCGGCGGCGTTGTGTGCGGCCGCGAGCGCGAGCGCGCTGGAATCCAGTCGTTCGTCCCGTTCGCCGTCGACGAGTCGAAGGGCGTAGAACTCGCCCGTCCACAACTCGTCGAGGCCGTCGAGGACCGCGTTGGTTCCCTCCAGCGCGCGTTTTTTGAGGTCGTCTTCGACCGGCGCGCGCGCGAGTTCTGCGTACGCTTCGAGGTACGTCGCCGCGGTGTGGGCGAACCGTCCGGTCATGTTCTCCCACGCGTTCTGGCAGTGAATCGGCAACCCGTCGGGTTCGAGCGTGTCGTCGAGGCCGTCGAGCGCCTCCCGAAGCGTCACCCGAACCGCCGATTCGAGGTCCGAAGCGGGGTCACGCATTCGGAGGTACCGCGCGAGAAACGCGATGACGCTTCCCGTCTGGTCGGCCTGATAGTCCGCACCGTCTCCGACCTCGACGCGGGCGTTCGCCCATCCGGGCGCGATGGTCCCGTTTCGGGGCCAGACGCGGTGGGGCCACGTGCCGTCATCGTGTTGGGTTTCACAGTAAAAACGCGCGCTGCGGTCGTGCCAGTCCGACAGGGAGAGGTCGAAGTGGTCGTCGGCCGCGAGCAGGAACCCCGAGATTTCGGCGTCGTCGCGGAACCACGTGTAGCCGTACCCGCCGGAGTAGCGGTAGAACGGGTCGAAATCCGGGCCGGCGATTCGAGCGCCGGTGTCCGCGGAGAGGAACGAAAGGACGCGCAAATCGTCCGTGATGGCAGTCGTCGTTTGCGCATCGAGGGTCGCGTCGAGGTCCCGTTCGAGGGACCCTTCTTCGGCGGCAGCGCGGAGCGCTTCGGACGAATCGTACGTCGACACGAGTTCCCGAACGCGGCCGAGCGCGTCATCGCGCGGCGTTTCGTCGTGATCGGCGAGTAGAGAGACGAGCGTCGCACCGCCGTCGAGCGCGAGCGAAACGACGAGTTCGCCGCTCAGTCTGCTCTCCTCGTATCGCCCGGCCTCGCCCACGGGCGGAACGTCCTGCGGGCGGTCCGAGAGGAGGGTTTCGAAGTTCGCGGGGACGAGGCCGTCGATTCGGGTCGGACTGGGTTCCGTGGCGAGGTAGTCGTGTTCCTCGGCGTGGAACACCTCGAACACATCGCCGTGGCGGAGTTGTCCGATTCTGTCGTCCCGTCCGTCCGGTGCGAACCCGAAGTAGGCGACGAGTTCGGCGTCGTCGGGGAGACCCCCGCCGTCCGCCACGAAATGCGTGATGTGGGAATCCGAACGCGTTAGGTCGTACTGTGTCACCGACCAGTCGTCCCCCTCGTGTTCGGTGACGACGAGGCCGGTTCCGCCGTGATACCGTTGTGTCGAATCGACAGCGTCGAACCACACGATGTCCCTATCACGACGAAGGCCGAATCGAGAGCGGTCGATGCCGTAGTGACCGCAGAGCGGGAGGGAGTAATCGCGGAGCGACCCGTGCGGGCCGACGTGGACGAGACGAGCGTCGAGACCGGAGAACCGTCCCGCCGTCGTCCGGCGTTCACCGGGGAAACGGGTCGCATTCCCGCGGTGGCGTTTAAAGTCGTAAAGTGCGTCGCGGAGCGTCATCGGATAGGACCACGAGGAGGAGTGATAAAAGGCTTGGTGAAATAATCCTTCACAAATTATCGGAAGAGCGCAAGATAGATACATCTCCCCTACGGCGTGGGAAACATGCACGATGCAGATCCCCCGCGGTTCACGACGGTCGGGGAGTCGGTGGAACTCGCGCCACGCGACCCCGTTACGGATGCGAATTCGAAGTACGATTGGAACGTCGAAGAGCGACCCGAAGGAAGTTCCGCGGTCGCCGGAGACGGCCCGGTCATCCACTTCGCGCCCGACGCTCCGGGCGTCTATCGACTTCGATTGAGTGCGCCCGACGACGAGTACGAACGACTCGTTCGCGTGTTTCCCGACGTGCGCCGCACCGCGCGGTTCGAGTTGCCGCTGTCCGACCTCCCGATTCCTCACGAGGAGGTGGATACCATCTGCGTCATGGGGCCGTTCAACGAGCAACTCGTGGGGAAAGACCGGCCGACCTACGAGGACGGCGCGTACGTGTACGAAACGAAGCTTCCGCCCGGAGAACACCCCTACGGGTTCCTGCTGAACGACGACCTCACCGAGCAGGTTCAGGGAACGCTCACGGTTTCGGGACCGGGACGGCCCAGAGTCAAACTCGACGCGGAGCGAGGGCCCGAAGCCGTCGTCGTCACGGCCGACGCGAAGTCGGCACCCGACAGCGAGTTTGCGGACGACGAACTCGCCGTGGAGTTCTATGCCGACGACGAACCGCTCGATCACGTCGGCGAATACGAACGAACCGTTCGAATCCCACGCGACGAAATCGGCGATGGAGTTCGGTTACACGCAGTCGCGGTCGGCGAGCGCCACAGCGTCGCCGATCGCGTGGAGATCCGCGGGTACGACGAGCGCGCAAACGAGGTGGAAAGCGAGCACGTAAGTGCGACGGAAATCGCGAGCGCGAACGCAAACGGTTCCGAGCGAAGCGAGGAGGTGCGAGCGCGAGTCCACCATCCGAACGACCCGCCGGAGTGGGCGGAATCGCCGACGGTGTACGAGATTTTCGTCCGGTCGTTCGCGGGGGAGACGGTCGATACCACGTTTTCGGAACTGGAGCGTCGGATTCCCTACCTCGAATGGCTCGGGACCGACTGCGTATGGTTGACGCCGATTCTGGGAAGTCCGACCGAGCACGGATATCACACGACGAACTACTTCGAGACGGCCGAGGACCTTGGCACGCGTTCCGAGTTCGAATCCTTCGTCGCCGCCTGCCACGACGCCGGGATTCGCGTCGTCTTCGACCTCGTCATCAACCACTCCTCGCGCGACCACCCGGCATTCCAGATGAGCGCGGCGGGAGTGCCCGAGTACCGCGATTGGTACGTCTGGGAGGACGACGGGGAAACGGGAGAAACGAAAGCACAGCGCTACTTCGACTGGGAACGGATACCGAACTTCAACTTCGATTCGCTCGCCGTCCGGCGCTTCCTCCTCGACGTGGTTGACGAGTGGGCGGGCCTCGTGGACGGGTTCCGATGCGACGTGGCGTGGGGCGTCCCGCACGAGTTCTGGAAGGAAGTCGCGGACCGTGTCCCCGACGATTTCCTGCTCCTCGACGAGACGATTCCGCGCGACCCGGACTACCACGAGGGCGAGTTCACGATGCACTACGACACGACGCTGTACGGCACTCTGCGTGAAATCGGGAACGGGGAGAAACCCGCGTCCGCCGTCTTGGACGCGCTGGAGGACGCGGCGCACGTCGGATTCCCCGACAGCGCGGTTCACCTCAGATACGTGGAGAACCACGACGAACCGCGCTACCGCGATGAGTGCGGGAGGGAAGCGCTAAAGGCGGCGGCGGCGGCGACGTTCACGCTGCCCGGCGCGCCGATGATATACTACGGACAGGAGCGTGGTATGACCGAGTACCGGGGAACGATGTGCTGGGCCGACGGCGACGACGAGTTGACGGCGTTCCACCGCTCGCTCAGCGCCGCACGCGAGGAGTATCCCGTCCTCCGCGACGGGACGGTCGAACGGGTCGAATGGGAGAGCGGTTCGTCGGACGTCGTGGCGTTCGCCCGCGAAACGGACTCCGAACGCGTCGTCGTGGCACTGAACTTCTCGGAGCGGGCACAAGCGGTACGAATCGGCGAGCGAACCGAAACGGTGGACCTCGTGACGGGTGAGGCAGTTCCGACCGTGACTCGAAACGAGGGCGGGACGGCCATCGGAACCGAACTCCTCGTTTCGGACGTCGTCGTGGTTCGAATCACCGAGGAAAGTAAATAGGCACCCGATAAATCATGAGTCAGGAAATGGACGACCGCACGCTCTCAGGACTGCTCCGTCAGTTCGGACTCTCGGAGAAGGAAGTCGATACGTATCTCGCGATTCTCGAACAGGGCGAGGCCAAAGCAAGCACCATCGCCGACGACGCCGGGGTGTCGAAGCGGTACGTCTACAGCACCAGCGAGAAGTTGGCGGAACGCGGGTTCGTGGAGGTCGACGACCACGTCGTTCCGACGATGATTCGGGCGAACCCGCCGGAGCGGGTCATCGGCACGCTCGCGGACCGAGTGGAGACCATGCGACCGGCGCTGGACGAACGCTACTCGGCGACGACCAGCGAACCCGACCAGTTCGAGGTCATCAAATCCCGCGTCACCGTCATCAAACGGATTCAGAACAGGCTCGCCGCGGCGAACGAAGAAGTGACGCTGTCGATACCGTACGAACACCTCCCCGAAGTCGCGAGCGAACTCGAAAGCGCAGTCGAGCGGGGGGTACTGGTGTTACTCGTCCTGAGCGGCGTCCACAAAGACGACGTGGACGGGTCGGAGTTCGAGGGACTCGCCAGTACGGTTCGCGTGTGGCGCGAACCGATGCCGACGACGCTCACGGTGGACAAACAGTTCGGCCTCGTCTCCCCGACGGAGATGATAGTCCGATCGAACAGCGACAAACAGGCCATCACGTTCGCACAGGAACAGCTCGTGCCGGTCCTCGTCGGATCGTTCTTCGGCAACTACTGGCCGATGGCGAACGAAGTATACGCGGCCGAACCGGTGGCGCTGCCGAAGACGTTCGACGACTTTCGCTCTGCGGTGTTACAGGCGACGCTCCATCTCAGGGAAGATAACGAGATTCTCGCACGCGTACGAGGCCGGCCCGTCGGCGGGGAGGCGGACCTCACGACGGTCGAAGGAAGTATCATCGACGTTCGACAGTCGCTGCTCGAACCGGCATCCAACGCGTTCCCGGTCGAAGCGGCCCTCGTCCTCGAAACCGAGGACGGCGAGGTGACGGTCGGCGGAAGCGGGTCGTTCGTCGAGGATTTCGAAGCCGAGACCGTGACGCTCGAACTCGCTCAGTAACGGTCGACGTGTCGTTCGAGGAGGTTCCGATTCTTTCGGTTCGCCTTCCACGTCGCGTCGAAGATCGAACCGAGGACGGGCACCGACCCGCCGAAGGTGTCGATCGCGACGTTCGCGAGCATTCGCGCGAGGACGTGACGCGGGACCTCCATTCGGTAGCCTTCGAACGCTATGTACAGCGAGATGAGCGCGGACGCGAGGTCTCCGCCGACCGGAAGCAGACCGAGAATTGGATCCAGACCGACGCGGTAATTCGTTCCCGGAACGCGAAACGCCTCGTCGAGGAGGTGGCTCACTTTCCGAACCCGCTGCATGGATTTTCGCTTGTGACGGGGGAGGCCTTCGGGGAATTCGGCGGGTTTCATCCGGATATATCCAGGGGCTTTTACCGGTTATGTGTTCCGGCAGTCGAGTTTACCTAGCCAGTTCATTTAGGGAAATCACCCACGTCAGGGAGAACCATGCGCGAGGTCGAAATCACGTCGATACATCGAATGACGCCACGGGTAAAGCAGTTCGAACTCGTCGCGGACGAGACATTCGAGTACGAACCCGGCCAACACACCCAACTTCACTTCGAACGCGATAGCGACGGAGAAGGAGATCAGAACGATGGAGAAGGGAGCGAAGACGAGGAAGTCGTTCGGCCGTACACGGCGACCGGATTGCCGGGAACGGACAGCATCACGCTGGCGATAAAGCGCTACGACGACGGGACGGCCTCGGTGTACATGCACGAACGCGACCCCGGAGACACCATCGAAATCGAGGAATTGGACGGCAACCTCTATCTCCGTGACCTCGATAGCGACGTGGCTTTTGTCTCCACCGGAACCGGTATCACCCCCATGATGGCGATGGTGAAACAGTACCTTCGGGACGGAAACGGTCACGCGACCTTCCTCTACGGCGAGAAATCACAGGAGGACGTGATGTATCGCGAGACGTTGGATCAACTCGAAGCCGAAAACGACGACCTGCGGGTGGTCTACTCGCTTTCCGACGAGGACTGGAGCGGCCGAACGGGCCACATCCAGGAACACGTCGAGGACGTCGTTCCCGACCCCGAAGGGACGGATTTCTACTGCTGTGGCGTTCCCGGCATGGTCGTCGAAACGGAGGAGAGGCTGACCGATATCGGCGTCCCGGAGGAACGGATTTACAGCGAAGGATGGGAGGAAGACGAGGTTTCCGAGGAGTGAAATCCGGAGGGGGAGAGTCACGGAAACCACCACGTTCCGAAACATCCAATCGAACGGGATGAGAGACGGGAGATATGGACACTCCGCGCATCACGGTGTGGAACGAATTCCGGCACGAACGCGAGGACGAAGCGAGCAAGGACTGCTATCCCGACGGCATTCACGCGGTGCTCGCCGAAGCGTTCGAGGAGCAGGGTTTCGAGGTCAGGACGGCGACGCTTGACGAACCCGAACACGGCCTGACCGAGGAGGTGCTTGGGGAGACGGACGTGCTCACGTGGTGGGGCCATATGGCACACGACGAGGTGGCGGACGAGGTCGTTGAGCGAGTACACCAGCACGTCCTCGACGGAATGGGACTCCTCGTTCTGCATTCCGGACACTTCTCGAAGATCTTCAAGCGGTTGATGGGAACGAGTTGTGACCTGAAGTGGCGGGAGGACGGCGAACGAGAGCGCTTGTGGGTCGTCGAACCGAGTCACCCCATCGCGGAGGGTATCGACGAACAGGTCGTCGTTCCGGAAGCAGAAATGTACGGTGAGCGGTTCGACGTTCCAGCGCCCGACGAACTCGTCTTCGTCAGTTGGTTCGAAGGGGGCGAAGTGTTCCGGAGCGGGTGTTGTTACCGTCGGGGGTCGGGAAGGATCTTCTACTTCCGTCCCGGCCACGAGACGTACCCGATTTATCGCCAACAGGAAATCCGACAGATTCTGGGCAACGCCGTCGAGTGGGCTTCGTCCGGAAACGGACCGCGGCCCGATTTTGGAAACGTTCCGGAATCGCCCGAGCAGCAGTAGCGCCGCCCACGGGACGAATAACACGGCATTGAGCTCTTCGAGTATGGAGCCGTGAATAAAACAGAAAGCACGGTCAATATAATTTACCCTACAAGAAGAGGACAAAGTTATATATTGGTCACAAACGAGACCTGTAGTGTAGAATGGAAGGTCGCCCGATACGGGTTCTCCATGTCGAAGACAACAAGTTCTTCGGAACGGTCGCATCGGAAGTCCTCCAACAGGAACTTTCCAATGCGAGCGTTCACACGGAGACCGTCCCAACGGACGCTCTTACCCGTCTCGAACAGGAACGGTTCGATTGCGTCGTTAGTGACTACGAGATGCCGGGAATGGACGGGCTCGAACTTCTCGATGCGGTGCGAAAGACGGCGCCGAAGATGCCCTATATACTCATGACGGGCGGCGGAAGCGAGAGGACCGCGAGTAAAGCTATCTCCGCCGGCGTCACCGACTACCTCAAAAAGGGAACCGGGAAACGGCAGTTCGTCGCCCTCGCAAACCGAATCGAAAACGCCGTTTCCCACCGGCGCGCGGAGGAAACCGTCCGGCGACAGATGGCCATCAACGAACTCATCTGGGGAATAAGCCAATCGCTCCACGAGGCGTCGACGCGGGAGGAAATAGTCGAATCCGTGTGTAAACGTCTCGCCGCATCCGAATCGTATCGGTTCGTCTGGATAGGAAAGACCGAGGACGATGGAACGGTTATTCCCCGTGTTTCCGCGGGAGTCGAGGAGGGCTATCTCGAAGACGTGTTTCGCGATGATCCGGGAGGACGGCAGTACACACCGCTTTTGAGCGCGCTCGAAAGCAAGCGAATACAGGTGATCCAAAACATCGGAAGCGGTTCGACGGACCAAAAGTGGCAACGAAAGGCGCTCGAACGTGGCTATCGCTCTAGAGCAACGATTCCGCTTCAGTACGAAAACACCACGTATGGTATGTTGAACCTTTACTCCGGGCAACCACACGCGTTCAACGAGACCGAGCGCCACGTTCTCTCGAAGTTCGGAAACAGTATCGCGTACGCCATCAACTCCGTTCGGACGCGACAGGAGTTACTCCGTCGTGAACAACGCCTCCAAGTGTTCAATCGAATCCTCCGTCACAACCTGCGAAACGATCTCAACGTGGTTCTCGGTCACGCGGACAATCTGATGGAGGGAGTTCCGGAAGCAGCACAAAGCGCACGGATAATCAAACGAAAGGCAACCGAACTGATAGACGTAAGTGAAAAAGCACGTGAGGTCGGACGGACGCTCGACAAACCGAGCAAAGCGCGCGCGGCCATCGAAATTACGGGGCTCATACAGCGGACGTGTTCGGACCTGCGGGAAACGTATCCCATGGCGGACCTCTCGGCGGACCTCCCCGAGAGCGTGTGGGTATACGGGGACAAAACGCTCGATACGGTGATCAACGAGATCGTCGAAAACGCCATCAAACACAACGATCGGGGGATGCCGAGAGTGACGCTTTCGGTATCGACCATCGAGGCGAACGAAAACCGGTGGGTCAAAATCGTCGTTACGGACGATGGGCCGGGAATTCCGGAGGGGGAACGAGAGGTGCTTATCGAAGGAAGGGAAACCGCTCTTCAGCACGGAAGCGGACTCGGGCTATGGTTGACGAACTGGATCGTCGGCAAGTTCGGCGGAGAACTTCGTTTCGGAACCAACCAGCCCCGAGGAAGCATCGTAACGATTCGACTCAAGGAAGCGAATCCCTCGATCGATTAGCTGACGAGAGGGACAGTTTTCCCGGCCGAGGTCCGGTTTTTGTCGGGTCGTCCCCCCGACAATCCCCGTTACCGGTCAGTCATGGCCGTTTCAGTCGATGACCGCGTTTCGGTTCGATTGCTTGTCTTTTGTTTACTGTCTAAACCAACCAGCAATAAGTATATAAATGAGAAATAAAATGATAGAAACGAAATGAGTACAGAACTATCAGAAACTATGGATCGATTCCGACGGCCGGAGTACACCGGTGAGAACCGCTGCACTCCGTGTACGATAGTGAACGTCAGCATCGCCGTCGTTGCCAGTACGGTACTGACCTTCCTGGCGATTCCGCTCGGGGTCGCGTTCTTCGTGTTCAGTCTGGTCGCGATTTACCTCCGTGGATATCTCGTTCCCGGCACACCGAGGTTCACGAAAACATATTTCCCCGACTGGTTGCTTCGCAAGTTCGATAAGCACGAACCGCAGACCGCAGAGCCGAAAGCCACGGATCACGAACCCGAAGCGGTTCTCGCCGCAGCAAACGTCGTCGGACCCTGCGAAGAGATGGACGACCTCTGTCTCAACGAGGAGTTCCGAGCGGTATGGCACGAGAACATGGAGCGTGTCATGGAAGAAGGGGCTGAAAAGCGGGACTTGAGCCGAATTCTCGGCGCGGACGAGTCGGAGTTGGAGTTCGAGGAACACGATTCCGCCTTCATCGCCAAAATCGACGGACGTCGGCTTGGACAGTGGGAGTCGCGTCCATCGCTGATCGCGGATCTCGCCGCCGCCCGAGAGTTGAGCGACAGATACCACCAGTGGGACCGGCTATCCATCGACAACCAAAGCCGCATCCTCAGCGGCCTCCGCATCTTCCTCGATACGTGTCCGGAATGTGGCGCGGATATCACGATAGAGCAGGAAACGGTCGAATCCTGCTGTCGGTCGATAGAGGTCGTCGCAGCCACCTGTGAAGGGTGTGATGCGCGTATCCTCGAAGTCGAACAAATGGAGTAAGACGAATTACCAGTCCACCGTGCTTGTGGCGTTCGAAGACTGATTTCCATCGAACCCGTATCGAACACCACACCGCCATTTCCGTTGTTTTCGCGCGGAGAAACGTCCATTTTGACCGTTCGATTTCGGAGATGAGTTTCGAGGAATAACGTCAGAGAGCGCACGAGAAGGCAGCCAACCGGTGTTTGTTTTCATTGGCTGTATTGTTGACTCCTCTCTTTCCGCTGTCTTCGTATCCGAGTGACGACGAGTGGGTTTCGAACAACGTATAAGTTACCCCGTGATTTCCGTTGTTTCCATCGTTTGGGTGGATTTCGCCACGACCCCACCGTTTCCGTTGTTTTCGTACACGTAATTTCGGTGATGGTGACGATGGAGACGCGATCACTGCCGAAACGGATAGTGTCGGAACTCGTCCGCTCTCGATGGGGTCTCCGTCGGACGATGCCCGCTCCTCGGTTCACGAATATCGAGTTACCATCGGGGACAGCCGCCCGAGGGGAGAACGGGATTCAGTTCACTATTCCGTGGAGATAGTCGGACTCGATATGGAGAAGTCACTGTCGGGAAGTCACTGTTGAAATCATTGTGAGAAAGTCGCCATGAGAGAGTCGACCGGGAAATAATATACAGTATTTGACTCAAGCATCATGGCACGAGGTACATCGATAGAAGAGTCATCGATAGAGAAGAATAATTGATTGACATGCACGATGGTTGACGAATTCGGTGCTTGACGTAGTGCTCGACGTACACGGTTCTACATACCCCACGATTTCCGCTGTTGGACGGACGAGGGTAAACGGCCCGAGTGAACGAAGTTAGATGGAGGAAGTTAGATGGAGGAAGTTCGGCGGACGGAACACGAGATGTCCGACTGTAGAAGATATGGGTAAGGGTGGACACCCACCCCATGGTTTCCGCTGTTTTGGTGGGAAAGGGTGGGGGGGGCGAGAGTGAAGGGGCGGGTGGGGACGGGAGTAAAGGGACAGGTGGGGTGGGAATACATGAAGGCGAACTCGGAGTAGGAAACTCGTGTTCAGGAAACGAGTCACCAGCCGAGGAGAACAGCGGAAATGGAGGGGTTCCGAGTGGGATAAAACGCACTGAAACGGTCTAAATCGGAGAAATAGGCGTGGAATTGACGTTTTGGTATGAAGACGTGATACTCCGGGAAAACCGAAGTTACCCATGCGGTTAGCGTCAAGACTGTGACGGAATTGAGAATGGATAGGCGAGTGATTGAATGAACAACCGGACGAATAAGCGAGAATCAAAAAACGGAATCAAAACAACTAGATTCTAGTTTAATCACTTCACTAACTAAGTATTAGTACACATTACGGGTATTGTTGGGTAAACTCTGGTATAAATCTATCGGTCGCCTAGATGCCTTTTCACCCCCCACCACCATCCTTCCCTAAAGACTCCGGAAATAGTGGGGTGGGTGTGTGTTTATAAAGGAAGTCAACCTCTCTGCAGTCTCCACTCCGAGAACCGACCGTATTCAACGTCTTCTGCGGCTTTCTCCCGTCTTTAACGCACGATCACTTCTCGCCGCTCCCTCCACAACCCCACCATTTCCGCTGTTCATCGAGCGGTCGTTTCGGTTTGTCTGTCTCTCGGACGGTCGTCTCCGTTTCGAATTCGTTACCCGCATCGACCCCCCATCGACTTCCCATCGACTTCTCGTCACCTCTTCGCCCTCTCTCCGTCACTCCCATCACTCTTGTCACTCCCGTCACCCTCCGCTACTTTCCAGCAACTCTCCGTCACCCTCCGTCACTTTCCATCGACTTCACGACAGGTTCACGTCCACTTCTCACCGCTTTCCGTCGCCTCCTTTTCGCCTGAACATCGGAAACGGTGCACCGTCACAAACTCCGATACTACTTAAAGCGTTCGGAACAAAAGAAACAACGGACGGTCCAGTTTTATATGCTCGACTGTGAATACGTTGTATAATGACCTCGTTCAGTTTCGACCGGGATAATTCCCTTTACAAGAACCGCGACGCTCTCTTGGAGGAGTATACGCCGAACAATTTGGTCGGTCGGGACGACGAACTCGAGGAGTACCACGCTGCACTCCAACCGATCATCAACGGTGAAGCGCCGTCGAACATCTTTCTGTACGGGAAAAGCGGAGTCGGAAAAACCGCCGCAACCCGATTTCTCCTAAACCAACTCCAAGAGGACGCCGCCCGGTACGACGATATCTCCCTTTCCGTCGTCGAGATCAACTGCGACGGCCTGAACTCGAGTTATCAGGTCGCGGTTCGCCTCGTCAACACGCTCCGTGACCCCGCGGATCAGATCAGCAACACGGGCTACCCGCAGGCACAAGTGTACAGCTTTCTCTGGGACGAACTCGACCACCTCAACGGCACCATCATCATCGTTCTGGACGAGGTGGACCACATCAACGACAACTCCATCCTCTACCAAATTCCTCGCGCACGAAGCAACGGCTACCTCGAACACGCCAAAATCGGCCTCATCGGCATCAGCAACGACCTCTCGTTTCGCGATTCCCTCTCGGCGAAAGTCCGTTCCTCGCTCTGTGAAAAGGAGGTCTCGTTCCCGCCGTACGACGCGACGGAACTCCAGAAGGTGCTTTCCCAGCGTGAACAGGTCGCGTTTCACGAGAACGCCCTCGCGGAGGACGTCATTCCGCTCTGTGCGGCGTACGGCGCACAGGACGCTGGTGACGCACGACAAGCGTTGGACCTGCTTCTCGAAGCAGGGGACCTCGCGCGTAAGGACGCCGAAGGCCAGGTCGTCGACCATCACGTCCAAGAGGCGCGCCGGAAACTCGAACGCGACCGAATCATGGAGGGCGTCGCGGACCTCACCCAGCACGCACGTCTCATCCTCTACGCGCTCACCTCGCTGGAAGCGGAGGACAATTCGCCCGCCCGCTCGCGGGACATTCGACCACGGTACGAACAGCTGTGCAATCACATCGGCACCGAGGCGCTCACGAGCAGGCGAATGCGCGACCATCTCGCCGACCTCGCGATGCTCGGCGTCATCTCCTCGACCGAGAAAAACGAGGGAATGTCCGGCGGGAAGTACCGCGAACACGCGCTCAAGCAGGACCTCCACCTCGTGGTGAGCGCCCTCGAAGAGACCATCGAACTCGCTGGTGTTCACGAGAGCATCCGCCCGTACTACCAGTCACTCCTTGACGAACGAACGGACGGGTAACGGACGACGGAGAGGACGGATATCGGGAAATCAGACGGTCGGGAAACCGTACACCCGGGTGGTTGATGGTCCTTCGGTATCAACGTCTCTAACCCCACTATTTCCGTTGTTACACTCTCATTTCAACGGTCGAATTAACGCCACAATTTCCGTTGTTTTCCCGATAGGGCGGCTTCGTCCCCGTCTTCCCCTGGCCCCACCTCTATTTCCGCTGTTTTTCGATTTTCGTCCGGCTTCTACGCCTTTCCCCGCTGGCTCTCGTGAGTTACTCCACGCAGATTATATCGGTTCATCCGACACCGATCCCCACGATTCACTCCACTCCGATTCCCTCGATTCACTCCACTCCGATACTGATTCCTCCGCGTCCGGGTGTTTTCGGACGTTCACCCAGTACGACGGTTTCCGTCAACCGTCGCCCGTCTCTGATGAGTTCGACTTCGATCCGCTCTCCCGGCCGCGTCTCGATGAGGAGGTGTCGCATCAACTCCTCGTGTGAGCGTACTGCCACTCCGTCCAGACCGACGATAACGTCACCGCCGACGGGAACGTCGCGCCCGCGAAGCGTTCGAACCGATTCACATCCCACGAGCGCACCGCTCGCCGGGCCGAGACGAACGTCCACGACGAGAACGCCGCGAGTTTCGGCCAACTCGTTCGCCTCGGCGACGAGCGGCGAGACGTCCACCGTCGATATCTTGAGGAACGGATGACGGTAGTAGCCGGTTTCTATCAGGTGTGGCACGACCCGCGAGACGATGGCTCCCGAGATGGCGAATCCGATACCATCACCCTGCCGAGCCCGGTTGACGCCGACGACTTCCCCGTCCAGGGTCACGAGCGGACCGCCGCTGTTGCCGGGGTTGATGGCGGCGTCCGTCTGGACCGTATCGGGGATGGCGAAGCCGTTTTCGGTGGGAAGCGAGCGGTTCGTTCCGCTGACGATTCCCCTCGTTATCGTCCCATCGAGTCCCATCGGATTCCCGAGCGCGACGACCCGTTGGCCCGGTTCGGGCGCGTCCTCCGCGACGGGAAGCGGCGTGGCGTACGCCGGAAGGTCGGCCACTTCCACGACAGCGAGATCCGTTCCCTCGTCGCGTCCGACGACGCGTCCGGTTCTCCAATCGCCGTCGCTGAATCGTAGTTCCACCTCCTTGGCCGTACCGACGACGTGTCCGTTCGTCACGACGTATCCGTTTTCCACCCGTGCTGGGCTTATCGCCTCACCCTCACTCGTCGCCCCGGTTCCGCTCCTCGTCTCACCTCCACTCATCGTCTCGCCTTCGTTCACCGCTTCGTCTCCGTCAGGGCCGTAGATGAATCCCGACCCCGCGCCGACCCTCGTCGGCCCGTTCGCGTTGCGTGGGGTGACGTACACCGACACGACCGACGGAATCGTTTCGCTGTACAACTGCTCGTATGTCAACTGCTCTCCCGTTGACTGTTCGTTCGTTTCGTGTTCGTTCATGTTCCTTCCGACCACTGAACTTCGTCCCGACTATCGGCTTCGCGGTCGGTGAACCGAGTTCCAATCCCGAACGACACGAACCGCGAATCGTGGAGGGCGACGGCCCGATGGCCGAATTCACGTTAGGTTAGTGCCGAACACGCTTAAGTGTGTCACCCTTTGTCAGCCGATACAAACCGTCTTCGAATCGATACCTCTCACGACCCGTCCACGAGCACGCCGAGGTGGTCGTGAATCGCATCGATTGCCGGGTCGAGCAGTTTCGGTTGAACGTTCTCGTACTCGACGCCGGGGTCCCACTCCTCCGCGGTCAACAAATCGCCGATGTCGAACACGGCGGCCGCGTCCACGCCGCGGTACTCCGCGACGGCGAACAGGGCCGCCGCTTCCATCTCCACGCTGACGACGCCGTTCGACGCGTACTGTTCGATCTCGTCCACCGTTTCGCGGTAGAACGCACTGGTCGTCCACGTCGTTCCGCGATGTGCCGTCACCTCGCTGCCGTCGAACCGGGCTTCGAGGCGGTCGGTGAGTTTCGACGAGGGTTCCGCATTTGCTTCCGGCGGGAGGTAGTGATACGAGACGCCTTCGTCCCGAATCGCCCGGTCCGCGATGACCGCGTCGGTCGGTTCTATCGAGCGCTGGAGCGTCCCACACCCGCCGACGATGCAGAGGACTTCCGCACCCGCCGCGATGAGGTTTTCGGCGACGGTACCCGTCGCCGGCGCGCCGATACTGAACCCGCCGACGACGCCCACCGTCTCGTCGATAGGATGTACCTCGAAATCCCTCACGAGCGGTATCGGATCGTCCGCTCGCTCCGCGAGTATCCGCTCGAAGAAGTCGCGCTGATAGGTGATGAGGATGGCGCGCGGAATCTCCCGTTCGGAATCTCCGCCCTGTTCGTCGATGGCGTCCGAGGGTGAGAACAGCGCCGGTGAGTCGTACTTGTCACCGTAGTTCGGAATCGGCATGTCATAGAACTCCGACAGGAACCCGAAATCAGTTGTTGATACACGGCAGCACACAACACTGACGAACCGGAGAAATCACGGCGAAAAGCGACCTATCCATCCCTGTTCCCCTCCCCCGGACCCCCTCCCCAATCTCTCACCCGACCTGCACCGGCCGACCAACTCAATCCAACGTCACCCACGCGAGGAAGCCGATTGCCAAGGCCTCCAACACGTGAAAGAGGAGCATTGCGTGCCACGCGATGTCCGGGACCTGCGTGCTGAACCAGACGGACAGGTCCGGGTCGATGAGGTAGTAGTACAACCCGGACGCGTTCTCGAAGAAGAGCAGGGTTGCGAACACGAGCATCCCGAGCGTGTGCTTCGAGCGCAGTCGCACGTAGTTGCGAGCCCAGACGCTCCCGAGCAGTGCGAGAAGCACCATGCTGACCGCGGTGGCGACGCGGGCGGTGTCTATCCAGACGTTCATCGCTGCTCCTCCGGCGGGGAGTTCTCGGAAGCGTGTCGCTCGTGTAGGGGTTCGGTCATTGTCAGCCGAGTTGGGTAATGATGTCTTCGACGATATCCCAGTGGTGGCGTGCTCTGTCGGTCGGCAAGTACACCGCACCGTAATCGTTGCCGCTCGATTTCACCACCTCGTTGTCGGCGAGGACGTCGAGGTGGTGTCGGATGGTGTCGTAGTTGAGGTCCAAGTCCTCCGCGAGTTGGTTGGCGTTCCGCGGGCGTTCGTCGAGCGAACGCAGGATACGCGCGCGGTTGACGCCGCCGCGCGTCCCGGCCAACACGTACCAGAGGACTGCCTCCATCGTCCCTTACGAACGAATCGACCTACCTAAGGCCATCGACACAACCCGAAACGGATGACGATACCGACAGATCTCAGTTACTGACGATGAACTGACCGGCTATCTTCTTCACTTCCGACATCGTTTTCGGTTCGTCCACGGCCTTCGGGAACGGCGACTCCATGTCGAGTTCGTTGAGGAAGGACGCGTGTTCGGCCTCGACGCTGTGGATGCCGATCGCAGCGGCGAACACGTCGTCGTTTTCGACCGTCGGCGCGGCACCCTTGTACGCGGCGACGCCCGTGTTCTCCAGCGCCTTCGCGACCCCGAGGAACTCGGAGGCGTTGCCGTAGCCGAAGTCGTAGTCCGCTTCTTCGACCGGCGTGCCACCCAGTTTCTTCACCGTCTTGGTGAGGGCGTCGACGTGGGCGGCTTCGTGGTCGCTCACCGTCTGTAGGAAGGATGGCACCTTCTTCCGGGTGTGTTCGTCGAAGTCCGACAGCGCGTCGGCGTTCATCAGATTGTCGTTGCCGAACTCCTTCAGGCCGTCGCGGTAGAAAGCGTTCTCCAGGTGTTCGAGCGTCAGCGCGTAATTCAGGACGTTCACGTCGGTCGTGTCGTCTTCCTTTTTCCGGTCCTGTGTCGGGCGCGAGTCGCCCATCTCGTAGGCGCTCGTATCGACGTCCGAGGTGATGAACCCGCCCGCGATTTCGAGCACTTCGTCCATCGACTTCGCCTTGTCGACCGCGTTCGGGAACGGTACTTTCCCGTTGAGGAGGTTGAGGAAACTCGCGTGGCGCGCCTCGACGCTGTGGATTCCCGCCGCCGCGGCGAGCACGTCGTTGTTGACGACGGAAGGTGCTGCACCCGCGTAGGCGGCGACACCGGTGTTTTCGAGCGCTCGTGCGACCCCGAGGAACTCGCTCGGCGTCTCGTAGCCGAAGTCGTAGTCCGCTTCTTCGACCGGCGTGCCACCCAGTTTCTTCACCGTCTTGGTGAGAGCGTCGACGTGGGCAGCCTCGTGGTCGCCGACGGTCTTCAGGTAGGTCGGAACGTCCATACGGACTCCCTCGCCGAACTTCGAAAGCACCTTTGCGCCCATCAACTCGTCGTCGCTGAACTCCTTCAGGCCGTCGCGGTAGAAGGCGTTCTCCAGATGTTCGAGCGTCAACGCGTAGTTGAGTATCGGAACGTCGGGGTTCGCCATCTCCCCTTCTCTCTCGGTCGTCGTTTCTATGTCCGCGGTGGTCGTCCCCATGCTGGACGTGGTGTCCGTCGTGGATCCGGCCCCGCCGTCGGTACTCCCCGAACAACCCGCGAGCGTAACCGCACCGACCGCCGCCGTGGTTCCGAGGAACGCCCGCCGCGTTCGTCGCTGTCCCGCGTGAGTCGAGTCGTCGGTGGCGTCGTTGGTCTGTTTCATGGCTTCACTCCCATCGAGTCCAGCGGGGTCAAAAACGATTTTCCGAACTGTGACATGAATGCGCCGAGGATGTTTCGGGACTGTCTCCCCACTCTCACCCAAATTCATCCGTCGGGTCAATCTCCAAGTCGGTTTCCGTCCTCTCTCCTCGTATGGGGGATTCATCGACGTTCGAATTCGACGGGGGGCGCGTCGAATCCGGCACGACCCAGCAGTTCCGCTTTCCGACCAGCGAAACCTACCTCGGCGATCCGGTTCGGATCCCGGTCACTGTGATAAACGGGGAGAACCCCGGCCCGACGGTGTTTCTCGGAGCGGCGCTTCACGGCGACGAACTCAACGGCATCGAAGTGGTCCGGGAAGTTGCGGGCGAGTGGGAACACACGGACGTTCACGGAACCATCGTCTGTCTGCCCGTCCTCAACGTTCCCGGCTTCCTCGCCCAAGAGCGCTATCTGCCGGGGTACGAACAGGACTTGAATCGTGCCTTTCCGGGCGACCCGGCCGGGACGAACGACCGCCGTATCGCCGACCGCATCTTTCGCAACTTCGTCGAACCGTGTGACTTCGGCATCGATTTCCACACGTCCACGCGCGGCCGGACCAACATGCTGCACGTCCGGGCCGACATGAGAGACCTCGCCGTCTCACGCCTCGCCAACGCCTTCGGGACGAACCTCGTCATCGCCGGGCGCGGCGCACCCGGAATGCTCCGTCGGGAAGCCACTGATCGGGGGATTCCGACCATCACCATCGAGATGGGCGAAGCACACCGCTTCGAACGCGGCCTCATCGAACACGCCTTAGACGGCGTGAAAAGCGTCTTCGCCGCATACGGCATCTACGAGCAGGAACTCGTCCGCTGGCCCGGATGGCGAACCGTCGTGGAAACGGACGACGAACGAACGTGGATTCGCGCGGACGAGGGTGGATTGGTCGACATGCATCGCTTCCGAGGCGAACTCGTGTACGAAGGCGACACGATCTGTGCCATCAGCGATCCGTTCGAACGCGAGCGCGTCGAAGTGGTCGCGCCGTTTACCGGCCTCCTCGTCGGCGTTCTCGAAAATCCCGTCGTCTATCCCGGAAACCCGCTGTGCCATCTCGCGGAGGTCGACTCGACCGTTCGTCGCTCCATCGAGTTGTCGGCGTAGGCCGCTCGAACCTCGAACGCGACTACACAAAAATATAAAAAATATTTCATGAAGCAACGATAAGCGCGTTCGCGGTCTGTATCCTCCATGCGTCGGAATCGTTCGGTCAGGCTTCACACCGAAACGGGGGAGGAGCGCCACGCCACCTGGCTCGAACTCTTCTTCGACCTGGTATTCGTACTCGCCGTGGCCCAACTTGGGCGGTTGCTTCACGACAATCTCTCACCCCAGGGATTTCTCCTTTTGGTCGCGTTGTTCTTCCCGGTTTGGTGGGCGTGGGTCGGGTTTACGTACTACGCCGACCAGTTCGGCACGGACGACCCGATTTTCCGGAGCGTCATCGTCGTCGCGATGTTCGGAGTCATCGCGTTCGCGACGACGGTTCACGACGTTCTCGCGGGCGGAACCGTCGCCTTCGCCGCAGCGTATCTGTCCCTCCGACTGCTGGTCGTGGGACTGTACGTGCAAACGTGGCTCGTGACGTCCGATCTTCGCGAACTCTGCCGCCCGTGGATCGCTGGATTCGCGCTCGGAGCCACCGTTTGGGTCGCTTCGCTGTTCGTCCCGCCGCCGACGCGGTATCTGCTCTGGGTCCTCGGATTGGGTATCGAAATGGCGACGCCGATAGTTTCGAATCTGGACTCGAACGCGCCGATACAGGTCTCACACCTCCCCGAACGGTTCGGTCTGTTCACGATTCTCGTCCTCGGCGAGGTCATCCTCGCGGTCGGTGCCGGAACCATCGATATCGACTGGGAATTCCGTGGTAGCATCGTCGCCGCCAGCGGTTTCGTCGTTGCCGTTTGTATCTACTCGTTGTATTTCCGGAACTTCGATTGGACCGCCACCACGCAAGGGATCAGCGGTGACCGCCGAACGTTGGCTCGCGAGTTCATCTACGGATACAACCACCCGCTCGTTTTCGCCGGAATCGTGGCCACCGGCGTCGGTGTTCAGGGGGCCATCGAATCAACCGCCAGCGGCCATCCTTTCTCGGTCGGCGGACGGTTCGCATTCGTCGGTGGCTTGATGCTGTATCTGTTCGCGATTACGGCGAGTCAATGGGCCGCACCGCGTTCGATCTCTGTTCGCGTCCTCTCGATTCGACTCGTCGCGGTCGGACTGCTCGGCCTGCTCTCTCTCGTGGATGACCTTGCTCTGGTGACCGTCACCCTCGCCGCTGGTGTCCTCGTCGGATTGGTGGCGTTCGAGGAGGTCGACTCCCGGTTCGATCGATCCGCGTCCGAGGTTAGTCGGGCATCGTAGATTCGATTCCCGAAACCGCGCCGACAACGGAACGATTTCGCGGTGTTCGATTCACGAATTCGAAAGTAGTGATCCACTTCTCAGTTCGTCGCCACCAAAACGAACGTTTCCGGGCGTTCCTTCCCGAACTCCACGTCGAATCCTGCGGCAGTAAGGAGTTCGCTCGCCTTCTCCTCGTCATATCGCTCATCGACCGGCGGCCCGCTCTCCCCTCGTCCGTCGGCGCTCCAATCGGCGATGACCAATCGGCCTCCCGGTCGAAGCACGCGTGCCACCTCTGAGAGCGCGTCCGCTCCCGCGAACTCGTGAAATGTCATCGTCGAAAACGCGGCATCGAGTTCATTGTCCTCGAACGGCAGGTCGTCTATCGCCGCCGTAACGAGCGCGACGTTCTCCGGGACGCCCTTCTCCCGATAGTGGTCGTGCATCTCCTCTTGCATGTCGACGGCGTACACGGAGACGCCCATGTTCTCGCCGAACGAGGCCACGTCGTCGGTGTAAAACCCCGTCCCGCTCCCGAGATCGGCGACGGTTTCGTCGGTAGAGACGTCCAGTTCCGCTACCAATTCGTCGCGGGAGACGTATCGATACCGTCCCGCATCTTCGAGCTTTTCCGCCTTCTCGGGGTCGAACGTGTGAAAACCCATCTCGTACTCCTATCGTCAGCGCCAGAATAAAGAACTCCGTTTAGGCGAACCGCTCGACTAGGTCCGTCAGCGCTGCCTCGTCCTGCATTCCGACCAACCGCTTTACGGGTTCCCCGTCGGCGTACAACTGCAGCGTCGGCACGCCGCGAACCCCGTGTCGCTGTGCGAGCGGTTGGTGCTGATCGATGTTCACCTTGGCGACGACGGCGTCGGTTTGTGCCGCCACGGTTTCGAGCGCCGGTTCGAGCATCTTGCACGGTCCACACCAATCCGCGTAGAAATCGACCAGTACGATTCCGCCCGCCTCCGTCAGCTCCCGGAATTGCGGTTCGCTCTCGACGTGAACCGGTTGTTCGGCGGTTTCCCCGTTCGCCTCCGACTCTCCGTTCACCAATTCTTCACGCTTTCGCTCCCGTATCTCGCTGAGTTCGTCCGTCATTCACCCATCGTAGGGACCGCTCCGATTTAACGGTTTTGCACTATCTTCACAATTTGGATGTCACAGATGTCCCGTTTCGTACCCATACCTCTTCGAAGAACCATCCGGAGCTGTTTGACAGAAACATGTCTGTCTATGTATCCGTAAATCTCTCTGGAAATCTTTACAGCTGTATCGTCATAATTCTCTCCGGTAATCTATCGAGATATCCACAAGCAAGAAGCGACTTTTACCGGCGACCGTAGCCCCAATCTTCCATCACGCGGCGAACGTCGTCCGCGTTCTCAAGCCCTGCTCGGATGAGCGCCTCGCGAACGTCCAGTGCCATCACCTTGTCGCCATCGAAGGTTTTCCCGAGTTCGCGCTCCAGCTCGTCGATTTTCGTCGCCGTTTGGTCTTGCACGTACACCGGAACGGCGTCCCGGTCGGCTTTCACGGTTCGACGTGCGAAGATGAACGGGAGCGGGTCGGTACTCGTACTCGTCGTCTCCGGTTCCGATTCGGTCGGCGTCGATTCGCTGCTCCTCGACTCGGTCGCGACGGCCTCGGCGCTCGAAGCCGTATCCGCGGGTGATTCGGCGTACGCGCCGACGTCATCGCTGTAATCGTCGTCCGTCGCGCCATACCTGTCGTCTTTGGTCATGCCTCGACCTCCACCGCGTCGACCGTCCCCTGCTGGACGATTCGCGCCAGTTGCTCGAAGTTCGCGAGCAGGTCCTCCTCGTACTCGCGAAGGTCGCGCGTATCCCCGCTCTCCGCGAACTCGAACAGGTTCATCTGGTTTTTCCACGCTTCCTTCAGCACGTCACGTTTTCGAACGCCGAAGGGCGTCACCGGTTTCCCGTCCGTTTCGAGTTCCTCGCGCGTGTCGCGGTAGATGTTCGAGTCGCCGACCTCGTTCGGCACGACGGCGAGGATTCCCAGTTTGAAGCTGTCGTCGAACTTCTTGAACCCGCGCTCCATGCTGTCGAGGGTGTCTTCCAGCCCTTCGATGGAGATGCTTCCCTTTCGAGTGAGTTCGATGGGAATGAGGACGTTTCGCGCCGCAACGAGCGCGTTGTCCACGAGCACGTTCAGCGTCGCCGGCGGATCGATGATGAAGTAATCGTACTCCGACGCGACGGATTTGAGCGCGGACCTGAGTTGGAACTCCCGAAGCGAGGTGTTCCGTGCGGCCATCTCGCTCTCGATGTTCGCGAGCCCCTCGTGAGACGGCACGAGGTCGAAATCCTCCGTTTCGACGATGAGCGACCGGATATCCTTTTCGTCGTCCAGCAGAACGTGCCCGAGGTGGTCGCGGTCGCCGGTTTTCAACTCCTGGTAGCCGACGTGGTCGGTCAGACTTCCCAGTTGGGGGTCCAAGTCGATAACGAGAACCCGCTCGTCCTGTCGGCCCAGCGCGGCGGAAACGTTCGTCGCCATGGTCGTCTTGCCGACCCCGCCGGACTCGCTCCACAGTGTGATGGCCCGTTTCATACAGTCGGTCGATATACGCTGGCTCCTCATAAATTCTCGTCAGACAACTGGGCGAAACTATGCGGATAGCTATACAGATAGCTAACTTCCTGGATATCTTTCCAGATATCTAATCGAATTTCTACGAAGAAACCTGCATGACGGCAGCGGAGCTATGTGATTTCACACCCGGGTTTTCGCAAAACGCGATGCTCGGTCTCGTTCCGATTGGGTTTCTGTGTATGTCTCTCTATAGCTATCTGTCTATGTATCTCCCCAGAAATCTATCTGTACCTCTCTACCTCCCTTCCGATACGCTCGTCGGAAATCTATTCGGATATCTGGATGGCTCCCTGGCAAGATTTCTACAACTATGTCTGACGAGACTTCCTCGAAGGTCGTTACAGTTCGACTTCCCGTCCGGCTTCCGTCTCCACCGCTCGATCGAACACGAACTCGCTCGCGGCGGCGTCGAGTACGGCCGACCCGACGCTTTCGACGACGACGATTTCCGAGTCGGAATCCCGGCCGGCCGCTCCGTCCAACACGTCGCCCAGCGGAACGAAGTCGTCGGCTTCGAGGTCGGTCGCTCGTACGTCCCCAGTTTCGGCGACTTCTCCCGGTACGTCGGCGACCGTTTTATCCGCACGGGAGAACGTCTCCCGGTCGAGTTCGCGCATCTCCGCGTTGTAGGCACCGACCGCGATGACCAGCGTTCCGGGGTGGAGTGCCTCGCCGGAAAAGACGGGAGTTGTCGCGGTCGTCGCGGTGACGACGACCGTCGCGTCTGCCACCGCGTCATCCGCCGATTCGACCGGTGTGGTTGGCACGCCGAGTTCCGATTCGAGTTCTTTTGCACACTCGCGCTTGGAATCGCTGGGGGAATAGACCCGAATCGATTCGACGTCCGTCGCGGTCACGATACAGCGGGCTTGCCAACGGGCTTGCGTCCCCGCTCCGATGACGGCGAGTTTCACCGGGGACGACGAGGCGAGTTCGGCGGCGGCCAGCCCACCGATACAGCCCGTTCGAGCGTTCGTGATTCTCGTTCCGGCGAGGAGGGCGGCGGGGAGTCCCGTCTCGGCATCGGTCAGCGCGATTTGGGCGTTGACCGTCGGAAGCCCGCGGTTTTCGTTTCCTCCGTGGACCCCGACTAATTTCGTGGCGTAGTGGGGTTCGCCGTGGATATAGGCGGGCATGACGAGGCCGGTTCCGAGCGGTGCGTCGCCGTCGATCCCCGCACCGACCGGAAAGTGGGGGCGGTCGGGTCGTTCGACGTCACCGCGTTCCTGTTTGACGAACGCGTCGCGGACGACGGGAAGCAAGGCGTCGATTTCGAGGAGCGACGCAACATCGTCGTCGGAGAGGATTCGAACCATGGGGGGGCATTGACCGCGAACATGCTTATTTCCCGACCATGGAACCATTATCCTGGAGTCCATTTTGGTAGCCATGCGAGTCGTCGTGATCGGTGGCGGAATCGTTGGCTGTTCGAGCGCGTACTATCTCGCGAAACGCGGGGCCGAAGTGGTCGTCTGTGAACGTTCGAACGTCGGTGCCGGAAGCACCGAACGCTCCGCTGGCGGCATTCGAGCTCAGTTTTCGACGTCCGTCAACGTCGCGCTCTCGCGGGCCAGCATGCGCGTGTGGAACCGGTTCGCGGAAGAGTTCGACGCCGACATCTCCCACAGACGCTCGGGGTATCTCTTCCTCGCCAGGGACGAGGCGTCGGCGGACGAACTCGCGGAGACGGTCGCGATGCAGAACGAGCGCGGCGTTCAAAGCGAGTTGCTCACCCCCGAGGAAGCGCGCGAGGTTTGCCCCGGTCTCCGCGCCGACCTGTTCCGCGCTGCGACTTACTCCCCGAACGACGGGTTCGCGGACCCACATCTGGCGCTCCAGGCGTTCGCCACCCGCGCCCGTGAAGTCGGTGCCGACATCCGAACCGGCGTCGAGGTGACGGGCGTCCTCGGCGATTCGACCGGAATCGAGGGCGTCGAGACGACCGACGGACCCGTCGATGCCGATTTCGTCGTCAACGCCGCCGGACCGTGGGCGAGCAGGGTCGCCGCCATGGCGGACCTCGACCTCCCGATTTCGCCCGAACGTCGCCAAATGGCGGTCGTCGCCCCGGAAACGCCCGTCGCCGAGTCAGTTCCGCTGACCATCGACCTCGATACGGGGTCGTACTTCCGCCCGGAACGCGAGGGTGCCGCGCTCGTCGGCGGGCATTTCGGCGGCGACACGACGGCCGACCCGAACGCCTACGACCGAACGACGGACCTCGACTGGACCGTCGAGGCCGTGGAGAAGTCGGCGGAGTGGACAACCTACTTCGGCCCCGACTCCGAGATTCGTCGCGGTTGGGCGGGTCTGTACGCCGTCACGCCGGACCACCATCCCATCATCGAGGAGACGATTCCGGGATTCGTGAACGCCGTCGGATTTTCGGGGCACGGCTTTCAGCACGCGCCGGCGACCGGCCAACTCGTCACGGAACTCGTCTTCGACGGCGAGGCGTCGCTCGTGGACATCTCCATGCTCGATTCGGATAGATTCGCGGAGGGACGTACCGTCGACGAACGGAACGTCGCGTAAAGGACGGTCTGTCGTCGCGTGAAAACCGAACCCTCCGTTGCGTCCCGGCAACCATCCGATTTGCTGGCGCACATACAATTATTATCATCCCGCGGCAGGAAGTATGCGTGACAGACACGTTTCAGCCGGACGATTTCTACGACCTGACGCTGGTGAGCGACCTCGCGCTATCGCCCGACGGCACTCGAATCGCCTTCCTCGCCGACGAATTCGACCGGATGAAGGACGACCGACGAACGTCCCTGTTCGTCGTCCCGGCGGACGGGAGCGACGACCCGTATCGGCTCTCGCGGGCGTCCGACGCCGGGTCGCCGAAGTGGTCCCCGGACGGCGCGAAACTCGGATTCCTCGCCGCCCGCGAGGAGGACGTCGCGCTCTCGGTGACGACGGACGAAGGGAACGAGGACGAGGACGGTGAGGGCGATGAGAACGAAGCAAACGGCGCGGACGACGAACCCAAACCTCAGCTATGGCTGTTCGACATGGTTCGCGGCGGCGACGCTCGGCAACTCACGGATCGGGAGGAGGGCGTCCGCGAGTTCGATTGGGCATCCGACGCTGACCGACTCGTCATCTCCTCGCGCGACCCGACCGAGGAGGAACTCGACTACCTCGCGGACCTCCGGGACGGCGGCCCCGTCGAAACCGAACGACTGCAACACCGGTTCGACGGGAAGGGACTGCTGGACGACGTGACGACCTATCTGTTCGTCGTCGACGCCGAAACGCGCGAAACGCGCCGCCTCGACGACGCCTACGGCGGCGGGGCGTACGAACCCTCGCTGGGTCTGCAACCCGCGTGGGGGCCGGAGCGAATCGCGTTCCTTTCGAACCGCACGGACCGTCCCGACGATTCCGAGGTGATGGACGTGTACACCATCGCGCCCGACGGAGGAAATCTGCGAAAAGTAACCGACTCGGACCTCGCTGCCGGTGTTCTCCGGTGGTCGCCGGACGGGTCCAGTCTCGCGTTTACCGGAAACCATCCGACGAACACGCACGTCCCGACCCAGTTGTACGTCGCCGAGGACGGCGACTACCGGTCCGTCTCGGAATCGCTCGACCGGACCGTCGCACGCTCCGGACGGTTCCGGTGGGAAGACGACGGGACGCTCCTCGTCGCCGTCGGGGACGAGGGAAGCACGCGCCTCGTTCGCTGTTCGGCGGCCGAGGACTCGCCGACGTTCACGTTCGATTCGCAAGGCGAGTACCGAACCGTCGAAACGTTCGATTACGCGGGAGGGACAGTTGCACTGCTCCTCACGGACCCCGAAACCGTCGGGGATTTGTACAGCCTCCCCGTTGCCGACCTCGATTCCGGCGACGCCGTTCGAGTGACTGCATGCAACGAATCCTTCGAGCAAACGCACGCCATGCCCGACTGTCGGCGTGTCGTGTATCCGAACGAGTCCGGTGACGACATCGAGGGCATCGTCTACAGCCCTTCGGACTTCGATCCCGAAGACCCCGACCCGAGGCCGCTAATCGTCAGCATCCACGGCGGTCCCGTCGCCTACGACGCGCCCGAGTTCTCGTTTGAGTACGCCTTTTGGGCCGATCGGGGATACGTCGTCCTCCGCCCAAACTACCGGGGAAGCAGTTCATACGGTCGGGCGTTCAGCGAAGCCATCCGTGGCGACTGGGGTCCCCGCGAATCCGAGGACGTGCTCGCGGGCGTCGAGCATCTCGTCGATCAGGGGTGGGCCGATTCGGACCGCACCTTCGTCACCGGCCTCTCCTACGGCGGCATCACGACGGGCTATCTCGTGACGCGGACGAATCGCTTCGCCGCGGCCGCCGCCGAACACGGCATCTACGACCTCCGGTCGGCGTACGGAACCGACGACGCTCACATCTGGTGGGAAAACGACTTCGGCCTGCCGTGGGAGAACCCGGAAGCCTACGATTCCTCATCTAGCATCACGGACATCGGCAACATCGAAACGCCCCTGTTGGTCACGGCCGGCGGCGAGGACTGGCGCTGTCCCCCGTCGCAGTCCGAACAGCTATACATCAGCGTCAAAAAGCGGAACGTTCCCGCAAAACTCGTGGTTTACCCCGACGAGCATCACAACATCGGCGACCCGGACAGGGCAGTGCACCGAATCGAGCAACTGACGGAATGGTTCACAACTCACGATCCCGAACGGCCGTAACGGGACGTTAGCGGTTGAACGGTCCCCGCTTTCGATTAAACGGTCGCTCGCTTTATTCACGCGCTCGACCTACCCTCGTTCGGGGAAACACTGATGAGTGAAACAGAAGCGAGAGAAGGAACGTCTCGAAGTACCGACACTGACGAATCGGGACTGAAATGGCTGAGCGGTTTCGTATCGCTCGTAGGGGCGTGGATATTCATCTCCGCCTTCGTCTACCCATCGATGTCATCGACGAGTTATTGGAACAACCTCATCATCGGGGCAGCGATATTCCTCATCGCGGGGTACAACTACTACCGCATGTCTCGGGGGATGTCGACGAGCGTGGGTAGTTCGTCCTTCGTCGCACTGTTGGGACTTTGGATGATACTCGTGCCGTTCATCATGACCGCGTCGACGGCGTTCTGGAGCGACATCATCTCCGGCATCGTCGTGGCCATCATCGCCGGGTACAACGCCTACGCGGGCCGTGAGGAGAGAGCGGGCGCGCCCGCCGGAACGGCTTAAAGTCGTTCCAGTTTGTCCAATTGGAACGATGCGAGATGGTATCGAGTGACGAGGACTGCGAATCCGACCATCACGACGGCGAACATCGCATGGAACGAGAGTGCGGTCTGGTGTGAGTAGCCGTTCCACAACTGGGCGAGGCCCAGCAACACTGGTCCGAAACTGAACAGTCCGGTCTGTACCGGCAGCTCGGAGAACAGTTCACGGAACGTAACGGGTGCTTTGTCGGTCATCAATCGGTTCTTGACCCCATTCGTGGCCCGGGCATCAATACCGTTTCGAAATCGTTTCCTACTCCGTTTCGTCTTCGTCCACCGGCCCGTACACGACTATTTCTCCGTCCGCATTGATGAGTATCTCACATCCACGGGCGAGAAACGTGATCTTACCGTTCGTCCGTAGCGTCCCGTCGTGTTTCTGTCCGAAAATCGCATCCAACGCGTCGGGGTCGACGCTATCGTAGAGCCACGTCTGTTTTTCCGCCCCCTGTCCAACTATCTCCTCCACTCCCCTGATGACTCGTGTGCTCGGGTCGTCGTTCCCTCCCGCGACTCGATACGCTTTTCGTCCGTCTCGGTCGAGGTCCGTCGCCCGTTCGGTAAATCGATTCTCTTTCATGATCTGCCGATTCGAGTGTTCAGTTAGGGTGTTAAACTGATTACAGCAATAAAAGAATCTCGATTGTATCTGAAACTAATATCTCTCCGTGACATGTCCGAAAAACGATTTGAAATGGCTCGAATGTGCGTCGCGACGGGTGACTCTTCCGTCGTCCCAGTTCCTCATCCCCGCTCGGTTCTCACCTTTTCCGCTCTACGACTGTCCACCCCGCCACCAGCCCAACAGCAGGAGCGCGACCAACGCCACTGGAACCGTGAACCCGGGCAAACTGGTGTTCCCGGACGACGAACCAGTTTCACCTGAAGCCGCATTCGTCGTCGTGGATTTCTCCCCCGTTGTCTCCTCCGTGGTGCTCTGGTTCGTCGTTTCCGTCATCGATCCCGGACCGAGTTCCAGCACCCATCCGTCCATGCCTTGGGCGCCGAACCCGCCGGTTTGTCCCGCGAGGAGGTAACCTCCGTCATGAGTCTGTATCGCGGGCCATGGTTTATCCCAGCCCGTACTTCCGTACGCCTTTTCCCACTGAAGGTTCCCGTCAGCGCCCGTTTTCACCACGTACCCGTCCGCACTCCCGATTCCACCGGTCAGCGTTCCGCCCGTGAACAGGTACCCGCCGTCCTCCGTCGACATCGCCGAGTCGAGCCAATCGACCTTCTCGCCACCGAATCGCTTTTCCCAGTCCAGTGTTCCGCTCGAATCGTACCGGAACACCCAGCCGTCACGCGATTCGCCGCTTTCCGACTCGCCGGCCACGACGATTCCGCTTTCGTCACCCGTCGCCGCCCAGACGGCTTCCCGGTCCGCCCCGCCGAGGGTACGTTGCCACTGTCGCTCGCCGTTGTTTCCGGCCTCGAGAATCCACGCGTTTTGTCCTCCGCTATCGACCTCCCCGGCGACGAGGTATCCGTCAGCCGTCGGAACGACTGCCTTGAAGCGTCCCGTACTCCCGTTCGGAGCCGCGTACGTCCGTTCCCACGCCTTCGACCCCGACGCACCTTGCTTCAGTAGCCACCCGCCGACGCCGCTGTCCCCTTGGGTCCAACCGGCGAGTACGTATCCGTCTCCGTCCTGCTCGACGCCGTAAAACGCGCCCGTTCCCGGCGTTCGCTCGTTCCGCGTCCGTCCGTCCGTATCGAGTTCCAGCACCCATCCCGTCGGGCTTCCGCCGCGGTCGGTTCGCCCGGCGACGACGATCTGGCCGTCCATCACGGCGACGGAGTACAACCGATCCGTTCCCGGTCCGGAGAGCGTTCGCTCCCACTGCTTGTTTCCATCGCCGTCGATTTTCATCACCCAGCCGTCGATTCCGGTGCTCTCGCTCTCTTTCTCTCCCACGAGTACGTAGCCGCCGTCGTCCGTCCGTGCGACATCGTTGAAGATGTCGTCGCCGGACCCGCCGTACGTTTCGTTCCAGCGCTCTTCCGGTTTCGAGTTCGACTGCGGTTCTGCCGCCACTACAGCCATCGCTCCGACCGCGGAGGCGACGAACAGGGCGAATACGAGGGTCGTCGGGCGTCCCATGTGCCCTTCGTCGGGAGATGACCAATTTGTTATAGCTCCCCTGCACTCGAATCAGGCGGTAACTGTCCGTCGGTTGGCACCGCCTGTCCCGCCCGAACCCGAAGGGCTTCGTCGGTGGACGGTTTCCTGAACGGCATGGTTCGAACCGCGATATATTTCGCCCTCGTCGGTATGCTCGCGTGGGGTGTCTGGGCGCTGTTTGCCGATTTCGCCACCCGAACGCTCGCGCCCGAAGTGGCGATGGCGATATCCTACACCGTGGGCGTCGGCCTCGCGATCGCATACATAGCCACGCGACCCGATCCCCTCTCGATCTCGGGGTCGGGGGTCACGTTCGCCATCGCTGGCGGACTGTTCTCCGGCATCGGTTCCATCAGCTACTACGTGGCGCTTCAACGCGGGAATACCGCGATCGCGACGACCGTCACCGCGCTCTATTTCGTCGTCGCCGCCGTTCTCGGCGCGGTATTCCTCGGCGAGTCGGTCGGTTTACGGGACGTAGCGGGCATCGGTTTGGCCGCCGGTGCCGTCGTCCTTTTAGCGACGTGAGCTGGGAATATACCGCATCTCGCTATACTAAGCCGACTACGAATTCGTCACGAGGGGAAAGGTATCGATCTATTCAGAAGGACGGTCCTTGACATATGTATCTCGGAATTCCTGAATGAGTTGGCCAGTCTCAGCGTACCACTGGTTGAGCATTCGTTGGAGCTCATTCGCTATCTCGTCAGGGTCAGAGACCCTATACACGTGGTGATAGCCTCCCTTCGGACAACTTTCCTGTTCTTGCACGACAACTCCTGCCTCTTCGAGTCGTTTGACTGAACGGTACGCAGTCGTCCGCTCTTTACCGATGAACTTCGCAACGTAGTCCACGGTAAGCGGCTCAGAAGACTCTGCTAACAATCTAAATACGGCTCTGTCTAGCTCACTCAGTCCGAACATACAGTCTAGAAGACCTTCACACTCCCGTTCATCCCCAAGTTGCTTTTGTACGGCTTCTGGCATTGTTATCGACCATTAGTGCTGCCGCCACATAAGGTTTGCACTCTTATGCAATCAAACGCGAGTTCGGAATCGACATGAAGAAATTGAGCGGAGAGGACAGAACAGCTATAATGAAGAATACGAGCCATTGAGGCCAGATAACTCCAATATACAAGAATTAATAGGCTCTCCCTCGTCAGCGACATCCTTATCACACACTGCCTCATTGCATAAGATGTGCAAACAACTGACAGCGGCGATTCGGAATACGACGTTCTCATCATCGGGGGCGGGCCTGCTGGTTTGAGTGCAGCCCTCCAGTTAGGGCGCTCGCTCCGCAGTGTCTTGGTCTGTGATAACGGCGAACCGCGCAATGGTCCAGCAGCTGAAGCCCACGGATACCTGACGAGGGACGGTATCCCGCCGGAGGAGCTCCGTCGGCTCGGTCAGGAGGAAGTCGTGAAATACGGCGGCGAGTTTCGGGACACGAAAGTAACGGATGTCAGCAGGGACAACAACAGCTTCACCAGTACCCTGGATTCCGGCGAGACCGTCACAAGCCGGAAAGTCGTACTAGCGACAGGTGTCAGTGACAACCTTCCAGATACCGACGGCTTCGAGGAATTCTGGGGGAGTGGCGTGCATCACTGTCCCTACTGCCACGGCTACGAAGTTCGTGATGAACCCCTCGGCGTGATGGTCACGGACGAACACATGGTCCACTACGCGAAGCTCATCTACAACCTGAGTGACGACCTCGTCGTGTTCACTGATGGGCATGACGTCTTCGACGAAGAATCGCGGTCGCTGTTCGTCAAGCACGGAATCGGAATCGAGGACGAACCGATTACCGCACTCAACGGCTCGAATAGTGCTCTCGAAAGCATTTCCCTCGCGGATGGCCGCGAGGTCGCTCGCCACGCTCTGTTCTACCCGCCGCCGATGGAGCAACACAGCGAGATCCCAGAACAGCTCGGTCTCGAAGTGGATGAGGCTGGGCTCGTCGATGCAACGCGCTCCCAGCGTGGAATCGGGTTGACATCGGTCGAGGGCCTGTTCGTTGCTGGCGACGCCTCTAGCGGAGGCCCTCCCTCCATAGCATCCGCCGCCGCGGATGGGTACGCAGTCGGGGCAACCGTGAATGGGGAACTCTCCATGGAAGACTTCGGAGGGGGGTGGTAACTATGGAAATGTCCTTAGAGGAGCTCGCCGATCGCTTTTCGGAGGTCGCGGATCAGTATGACGACAAACACGACAGCGACGAGAAGCCGATCTACAACGCGTGCGCCTCGCTCGTCGTCGAGCACGCCAACCCTGGCCCCGACGACGTCGTTCTCGACCTCGGAACGGGGACGGGCCTGATCGCGCTCGCGTTGGCCGAGGACGCCGGCCATGTCGTCGGTCGCGACATCAGCGACGGGATGATAGAGCAGGCCCGGTCGAAGGCCGCCGACAACGGTTTCGAGAACGTGGAGTTCGGCTACGGCGAGTTCCGCGACCCGCACTACGACGGCGACGTAGATACCGGGTCGTCGGAGACGCCCCAAGCCGACGCTCGTGGTGCTCGCGTCGACATCGTGGTCTCGAACTTCGCCCTGCACCACCTCCCCGACGAGAAAAAGCGCGAGGCTATCGAGGTCATCGCCGACCTCGGTCCGCGTCGATTCGTCCTCGGGGACGCGATGTTCTTCGGCTCACCCGACCCTGACGAACCGCTATTCGGCCACGGAGTCGATGGGGCTACCGTCGGGATGCTCGTGGACGTACTCACTGATGTCGGATTCGTGGTCACGGCTGTCGAACGTGTGCATGACCAAGTGGGCGTCTTGGTCGCTGAACGAAGTGACGAAGAGCCGGCTTACGATCCTCAAGAGGACCAATAACCCCAATGTGTCGAATGTTCGCGTTGCGGAGCACCGTTAGCTGTCCGGTGCAGGAATCGTTGACGGACGCCGACCGGTCGCTTCAACGGTTGAGCGAGATCAATCCACACGGATGGGGTGTCGCACACTACGTTCAGGGCGTTCCGCAGATCGTCAAGAGTCCAGAGATGGCTGCTGAGAGCCCTGTATATTCGGCTCTGTCGAATCAGATCGAGTCGAGTTGTGTCGTCGCCCACGTCCGTCGTGCGACACATGGTGACCACACCGTCGCAAATACTCATCCCTTCCAATACGGTCGGTGGGTGTTCGCGCACAACGGCAATATCGCCGGGTTCGACGACTTGCGACCGACGCTGCTGGACGAAATAGCACCGTCCCTGCGTCCCCATATCGTGGGTACCACGGATAGCGAGGTGCTGTTTTTCCGACTCCTGACCGCGATGGCTGATGCAGGTATCCTCGATACAGAATCAGGGCAAGTCGATCCACAATCGCTCTGGAAAAGTATCCGCTCCGTTGTGGAGCGAGTGGCTGAACTGGCTGGTGGTATGCACGATGATACCAACGGTCCATCTGATGAAACATATCTAACGTTCGTCCTCACAGATGGTGATACTCTCATTGGACACCAGGGTGGAAAGTCGCTCTTTGTCCATGCGCCGACGATCAATCATGGGGATCAAGAGAGGTCGTGGGCAGTCGGGAACGGAGCGACTGATCATTTTTTACTAGCGAGCGAACCTGCTCATACCCCTGCAATGTGGACGCCAATCCGACATGGCGGGGTAGTTGGAGTCGGTCCTGACATGACCGTCTGGACCACACCAACTGCCCTGGTCGATTGAGGTATTACCGTACGCTCTTATCAGCCAATTTTCTAACTGACGTAGGATGTAATCAAGACACACATCAGTTTCTCCTCCGGAACTGTACAATGATGATGGCAGGGCGTCCCGGTTCGTGCGGTATCGCCCGGAGCCACGGGACTCAGATCGGCGGCTTACCGAGGAATCGCTTGATGATCCGTCGTTCGGCGCGGTGGAGGATCCCGCTCGCAGCGCCCTTGCTCACGCCGAACGATTCGGCGAGTTCCGTGAGCGTACACTGGCGCGGACTCTCGTAGTACCCGCGCTCGACCGCCTCGACGATAAACTCCAGCTGGCGATCGGTCAGCAGTGCGGTCTCGTCGCTCGATTGCCGGACGGCGGCGAGTTCGTACGCGACTCCAGTGGCGTCGAACGCGTCTCCGAGTCGGGACAAGCGCTCCCGTGAGGTCGTCAGATCGGCGATGGCCCATCCCTCTCGGATCGGGAGCGGGAACTGAATGAGGTTCCCCGACTCCAGGATTGCGCGGTGTGGCGCGGGAACGTACGATATTTCGTACTGGATGACCGTTCGCTGATCGTCAGCGTGCAGGACTTCGTATTGGGGCAGTAGCTCCTCCTCGTCGAGCGCCTGTGTGATCGAACGCTTCGGTGCTCCGATGTCGAGGATCACGATCAGTCCGTTTTCCGTTGGGAAGTTAGACACGATTCGAAACTCAGTCTCTGGGTGGGCTGTCGAGAGCGCGCCAAGTTCCCCGCGAACTTCGAATGTAAACTGTGCTCTGGGCATTTGTCTCTCCCGATGCTCCCCCGTACGGCAGCGATGCTATACATGTTCACGGTCACGGTTACCGTCGGTCGCGTCGTCTCAGCAAGTGTAACGGGCTCGAATCAAGCGGTGAGTGAGGATCCGAGCCGAGTGATAAAAATCCAGAGAGAAAATGACAATGTCAGAACATTCAACCACGCTTCCTGTCGACGACTCCAACCGCGATGCCACCCTTGTGGATCCGAACGATCCAGACGCCCCGCACCTGTCCCTCGTTGGCGATACGTACACGGTCCTCCTGTCGGGCGAAGACACCGCCGACAAGATGTGTCTCATCTACATGCACGTTCCGCCGGGTGGCGGACCCGGTCCACATCGCCACGATTTCGAAGAAACGTTCGTGGTCCTCGAAGGCGAAATCGAAGTAACGTTCCGCGGTGAATCTATCACCGCGAAGGCGGGTCGGACGATTCACGTTCCGGCGAATGCACCACACCAGTTCACGAATGTGACGGATCGGCCGACGCAGATGCTGTGCACCTGTGAACCGGCCGGTCAGGACGAGTTCTTCCGCGCCGTCGGCGTCCCGGTTGACGGGCCAACGACGGTCGCCAATCAAAGCGAGGAGGATGAGCGAGCACAGCTGGAGAAAATCGAAGCACTCGCGCCGCAGTACGACACGGAGCTGCTGGCGGACACGGAGTGACGGAGCGGTTTTCCAGTTGGTCGTGAACGGACGAACGCGGGGGCTCGTGGCTTCACTCCAACCAGCAGGTAACCGCCGCTGTATCGACCCTCCCATGTGGGGTGGTGGGATTATCCTCCGATGGTTTGTGAAAACCACACATGGATCCAAATGACGAAATTACGGTCGCAGAGGCCCCAACGGACCTGAAGGGCACTGCGCTGGACCGCAGGGAGTTCATCGACATGCTCAAAGTCGGCGGCACGATGCTCCTCGGCACATCGCTCGCCGGCTGTTCCGGCAACGGGGGGAACGGCACCGATGGTGGGGCGGTGGCCGGCGGTGTAACTGTCCCGGAGGAACTGGTTATCGCGCTTCCCTCGGGACCCGATTTGCTCGACCCGCACCAAACTACCGACAACGGCGCGAGTTACGTGATGGCGCTGCTCTACGACAGCATGGTGCAGATGGACGGCGACCGGAACATCCGGGAGTCGCTCGGAAAGGGATACGAGATCAGCGACGACGGCACCGAATGGACTATCGAGTTCAACGTCGATAGCGGGATAACGTACCACAACGGCGACGAGTTCACGGTCGACGACGTCGTGTTCACCTTCGAGCGGTTACGTGACCAATCGCTGATCCCGTGGGCCGTCGGCTCGCTCCAGAATGTCGAGAAGGTCGACGACCGACGGGTGACCTTTCAGTTTGAGAAGCCGTACGCCTTCTTCGACATCCACACCGCCTACTCTTCGTACTTCGGCATCCTCCCCGAGGACCTCGCCGGGGCGTCCAAAGAGGAGTTCGCGCAGAATCCGGTCGGTACCGGCCCATACCGACTCGAGGAATGGGTAAAAGACGAACACCTCACTCTGGCCCGAAACGACGACTACGAGACGCCGGTGCTCGACGTCGTGGAGGCCGATGACCCGCCGCGCCCCAAGCGGATCGTCTTCCAAGTCATCCCCTCCACGACGCCCCGCACGCAGGGGCTCCTGACAGGGGACGTGGACGTGGTGCTTCCGGCCCCGACGAAGGACCGGGCGAAACTGCAGGAGTCCGACGAGGCGGCGTTTCACTCGTTTTCCGGAACGTCAATTCGATACTTGGCTCCGCACAACGGACTCCCCCCGACGGACGACCGAAGGGTCCGTCAGGCCATCGCCCACGCGATCGATAGGGAGCGGATCGTCGATGACATCTACAAAGGGGCCGGGGAAGTCAACTACTCCCCGATGCCCGTCGGTCAGGGACCGTGGGCGGGCGAGACCGTGCTCGAAGAGATCGGCTACGAGTACGATCCGGACAAATCGCGCCAACTCCTCGAAGACGCGGGCTGGGAGCAGGACGGTGACTCCCGCGCGAAGGATGGGAAGCGGCTCAAACTCAGCATGGTGACGGGGAACGCGCCGCAGCCGTTGCTCCAGAGTTCCGAGGAGATCGTGGCGATGCTGGGTGAGGTGGGGTTCGACGTCGACCTCACGACTACCCAGTCCAATCAAGCATCGGTACAGATGGCCCAGGGGGAGACCAATCTCCTGAACACCGGATTGGGTTGGGGCACCCCCGACGTGATGCAGTTCATGCTGGCGTCGCCGTACGCCGGCGCTTCGAACGTCCAGTTCTTCAAAGACGACAAGACCGACCAGTACCTCAACGAGGCAGCGAGCACACTCGACGACGCCGAGCGTGCGAACATCTACGAGAAGATGCAACTGCGAGTGATGGAGCTCTGCGGGACGATACCCATCATGTCGCCGTCGATCGAGATCGCCCTCAGTTCGAAGTTAGGGGGGTACCACTACCTGGAGGGTTCGACCGGCCACATGTGGTCGGATATCTACGTGAAAGATGAGTAGACTGCTACGATATCTGGTGAGCCGGATACTCTGGGCGATTCCGGTCCTCGTCGGAGCCTCCATCGTCACCTTCGGTATCATGCACCTCACGCCCGGCGATCCCGCACGGTTCGCCTTGGGTCAACGCGCCACCCCCGAGACCGTGGAGAGGCTCCGACAACAGATGGGGCTCAATCAGCCGATCTACGCCCAGTACCTCGATTTCGTCACGGGCGCGGTTCGCGGCGACTTCGGCCGGTCACTCAAGACTCATCGGGGCGTTACCTCGATGATCCTCCAGCGGCTCCCGTATACCGCTCAGCTATCGATCTCGGCGCTTCTCATCGCCGTTATCGTCTCGTTTCCGCTCGGCATCACCGGCGCGGTCAGGAAAGGGAAGTTCGCCGACCACGCGAGTCGGGTTGGCGCGCTGCTGGGCATCAGTACGCCCAACTTCTGGCTCGGCTTGGTGCTCATCTTGGTGATAGCGGTTCCGATGCGGGCGTTTCCGATCTTCGGGATGACGCTGATAACCGAGGACCCGATCGAGGGAATCACGTCGACGTTGTTGCCCGCTATCGCCCTCGGTACCGCACAGGCGGCGATCCTAACCCGTCTCCTGCGCGGCGGTATGCTCGACGAACTGCAGGAGGGGTACGTCCGGACGGCGAAAGCGTACGGAATCGACACGCGGGAGGTGACCTACGTCTACGCGCTAAAGAACGCCATCCTGCCGACGATAACCGTCCTCGGTCTCCAGTTGGGATCGCTGCTCGGCGGCGCGGTCATCGTCGAGCAGGTGTTCAGCATCCCCGGTATCGGCCGGATGACGGTCGGGGCCATCTTCAGCAAGGATTTCCCGGTCATTCAGGGCATCACGATGTTGGTTGCGGTGACGTTCGTCGCGGCTAATCTGCTCGTCGACTTGGTGTACGTCCGCTTCGATCCCCGCATCGATATCGAAGGAGGTGACCGATGAGCACCGGAACGACCGTCCGGTTGCGGTTGTACCGGCGGACTATGTCCGATCCCGCTATGGCCCTCGGTGCGCTCATAGTCGTCGGATGCGTTCTGCTCGCGATGTTCTCCATCGTCGACGAGTTCGTGCTCAACGGCCTACTCATCAAGACGTTGCTCCACGATCCGTACGTGCTCCACCCCGAGAACCGACTCGTCTCGCCCAGTCTCGCCCACCCGTTCGGAACCGACGAGCAGGGCCGAGACATCCTCGCACGCGTCATCTACGGCACTCGGACGAGTATCGTCGTCGGGATCGGCGCAGTGACGTTCGCAGGAGTCGTCGGCGTGACGGTGGGACTCGTCACCGCCTATTACGGTGGCCTCGTCGACAACGTGGGGATGCGTGCGGTCGACGTGCTGCTGGCGTTCCCCGCCATTCTGCTCGCTATCGCCCTGTTGGCATCGCTGGGGCGTGGCTTCTCCAGCATCATCCTCGCGCTCGGCATCGCCTTCATTCCGCTGTTCGCTAGAATCACCCGGAGTAAGGCTCTCTCGGTCAAGTCCGAGGAGTACGTCACCGCAGCGGAGGTGATGGGATATCCGACCAGAAACGTCTTACGGGACGAGATTCTGCCGAACTGTGTCACGCCGATCATCGTGCAAGCGACGTTCTCGCTGGCGGTCGCGATCATCGCTGAGGCGGGGCTCTCCTTCCTCGGACTGGGAGTCACGCCGCCGACGCCGACGTGGGGCATCATGCTCTCGACGAGTCAGGAGTACATCGATTCCGCATGGTGGTATTCGCTGTTCCCGGGGCTTGCCATCATGACGACCGTTCTCGGATTCAACCTCCTCGGCGACAGTATTCGAGATGCCCTCGATCCCCAGGGTGACAGCGGGGAACGGAGACTGTAACCATGAGTATTCTCCATATCGACGACTTGCACACGTACTTTGACACTACCGGCGGCACGGTTCGAGCCGTCGACGGCATCGACCTCTCCATCGACCCCGGAGAAATCGTCGGTCTCGTTGGCGAGAGCGGGAGCGGCAAGAGCGTTACCGCGGACTCGATAATGAACCTCGTCGAACGACCCGGCCGCATCGCCGACGGCTCGGTGGAGTACGACGGTCGAGACGTGCTCTCGCTCACGGAATCGGAACTCGCGGAACTCCGTGGCAAAGAGATGTCCATGATATTCCAAAGCCCGGAGGAGGCGTTCAACCCGACACAGACGATCGGGCGGCAACTCCACGACGTACTCCGGAGCCACCGAAGTGGGCCGGTCCATCCGTTCAGACGGATACTCGGCCTCGACCACGACGTCGCGTGTCGGGAAGCGGTCATCGAGATGCTCGACGCCGTCGGTATCCCTTCCCCCGAGGATCGGTACACCGACTATCCGCACGAGTTCTCCGGCGGCATGCTTCAGCGAGCGATGATCGGGATGGCGCTCCTCTGTGACCCGAACCTCGTGCTTGCGGATGAACCGACGACGGGGTTGGACGTGAGTATCGAGCGTCAGATCCTGGCACTGTTCAAGGATATGGTCGAGGAACGGAACACGGCGGTGCTCTGGATCACCCACGACCTCTCGGTCGTCGCGAAACTCTGTGATCGAGTGGCCGTGATGTACGCCGGGAAGATCATGGAGGTGGGACCCACGGAGACGGTGCTGTCGTCACCGAAAAACCCCTATACGCAGGCGCTACTGAACTCGATTCCCAGATACGATAGGCCCGACGAGGACCTGTTCGTGATGGAGGGAGAGATTCCGAGCCCGCTCGACAGCCCCGACGGCTGTCAGTTCGCGGATCGGTGTCCGAAGGTTCATGATCGCTGTCGAGACGTCCACCCGCCTCGGTACGACGTCGGCGAACGAGAGGTCGCCTGCTATCTCGTGGAGGAGGAAGCGGAATGAGCCTCATCGAAGCACGTGGTCTCGAAAAGCGGTTCTCGACGGGGTCGGGGGTGGCCGCGCGGTTCTTCTCCGACGACGTGGTTCACGCCGTCGATGGCGTGGATCTCGACATCGAGAGCGGCCAAACCATGGGGCTCGTCGGCGAATCCGGGTGTGGCAAGAGCACGCTCGGCAACCTCCTGTTGCGCATCCACGATCCGACGGCCGGCACTGTTCGATTCGATGGGACCGAGATAACCGGACTGAGTGACCGTGAACTCAGACCCTACCGCAGCAAAATGCAGATCGTGTTTCAGAACCCACGGAACAGCCTCAACCCCAAACACACCGTCGGGAAGATTCTCCGTAAGGCGATATGGTTCCACGACGTCGCCTCCAGCGCGGATGCAGCGTCACTGGCCGAACGGTGCCTCGAAGACGTCGGCCTGCAGCCGGAACACACCGACCGCTATCCGCACGAATTTTCCGGCGGACAACAGCAACGCATCGCGATCGCGCGGGCGCTCTCGGTGAAACCCGAGTTCATCGTCCTCGACGAACCGGTCTCGGCGCTGGACGTGAGCGTGCAGTCCAAGATTCTCGAACTCATCGACGATCTGAAATCCGAGTACGATCTGACGCTGCTGTTTATCACTCACGACCTGAACGTCGTCCGCCGGGTCTGTGACGAGGTATCGGTAATGTACCTCGGGGAGATCGTAGAGAACGCGCTCACGGCGGAGCTGTTCGACGACCCGTACCACCCGTACACGCAGGCACTCTTCGACTCCATCACGCTCCCCGAACCGGGCGAACTCGATCGGGAAGGCGGCATTCAGGGTGAAATCCCTTCACCCATCGATCCTCCGTCCGGCTGTCGCTTTCGAACCCGATGTCCGATGGCGATGCCGGAGTGCGAGGAGGTCAATCCGGAACTCGTGGAACGGGAGCGCGGGGCGACTGACGGAGCACGCCACACCGCCTGCCATCTCTACGATAGCGTCGAGAACGGGCCGGACGAGAAAAGAGCGGTAGATCGACTGGGATAGCGGTGAACGAGGGTCGTTATCCCGGCGAGCAAAGCGCTGCACCGATTTCGACCTCGTCTCTGTTTCTGAACACCCGATGGCGTCACCGACGCGGGTAGCCGTTCTCCGAAAACTCCACATCGATCGGCCGCTCCGTCGGCTGAGGCGGGCGATTTCTGCCGCAGAATCGAGGGGAACTTTCCCACCCGGCTTTCCACGCTCCGCCAAAAAATCTCTTGTCTCACTCTTTGACGAGTCGGTTTCGATCGAAGAAGCAGGTCACGTCGTCGCCGTCGAGTTCGAACCGAACGGGATGGCGCATCCCCGGCGCAGCGACGCTCGAACATACCAGCAGGTCCTCCTCTATCGTCTCGGGCTTGAGGTAGAGCTCCACCCCGCCCACGCTCGATTGTTGTGAGAACTTGAGCATGCCGTCGTTGCGCTCGACGCTCGCGGTACCGATGTCGCGGTACGTCTCGTAGGAGCCACAGACCGAATCGAGCGCGTCGGTCAACCGATAGTACGGGACCGACTCGGTGGGGTCGGTCCCCCGCAGGATGGAGAGAAGCGCCGGTCCGACCAGCAACGGGTGGGCTTCGGGGGTGGTGGTACAACCGATGGCGAGGCCGACTTCCGCGTCTTCGAGGTAGCCGAACCAGAAGTTCGATACGGATATCGAGCCGCCGTGACCGACGAGCGTGTCGTCGAGGAACGACTCGGTCATCATGCCGTAGCCGTACCGAAGTTTGCTGTCATCGAGGTAGGTGGCGAATTCCCCCTCGGGTGTCGTCATCTCGTCGATACGCGACTCGGGGAGCACCGACGCACCGTCGAGGGTGCCGCCGTTCAGGTACATTCGCACGTACTCGCTCATCTCCCGAACGGAACTGACCATTCCGCCCGGCGCGTGAAGCAATGGGTCGAACGGGAAGTCGGACGGGGTCGAGCTCCCTTCCGGCTTGATGTACGGCGTCATCCGATCCTCTTCGCCCTCGAACTCCTCGCGGTCGAACGTCGAACGGTCCATCCCGAGCGGGGCGAGAATCCGTTCGTTCACGTACTCCGCGTAGGTGTCCCCCGTCACTGCCTCTACTATCTCGCCGAGCATCGTGTACCCGGAGTTGTAGTAGAAGAACGTCTCGCGGTCGGTCACCCGCCGGTCGGCCGACGCCTGTACGTGACGCCGGAAATCGTCCTTGCTGGAGAGGGGGATCTCGACGTGACCGATTCCGAGCGACCGGGTGATAAGCGGGGCGGCGGATCCGTCGCTTGGCATCCCCGAGGTGTGGGTGAGTAGTTCACGGATCGTAATCGGTTCACCCGGCACGTCGTCGAGGTGAGGGATGTACTCGGAGACGGGGTCCTCGACGGACAGTTCGCCGGCCTCGACGAGTTGCATGATGGCCATGGCGGTGAAGGACTTCGTACAGGAGCCGATACCGAACAGGGTATCGGGTGTCGCGGGCACGTTCCGTTCGAGGTTCCGAGCGCCGAACCCTTCGGCGTAGAGCGTTCCCTTCGGGTCGACCACTGAAATCGCCGCACCGGGGATACGCTCGTCGCTCAGCCAGTCAGCGACAAACGATTCGATTTCGGAACGCCTTGGTTTCGCGAGCGTTTCCATGGTGTCTCCTGCGAAAGGGTCCGCAAGTAGTGACGGCCTCCTATGGACGGGTGTACGTATATCTCGGTGCCCGGAGCGAGAAATATGGGCAAAACCGGGACGGTGAACCCGTCGCCCAGCGACATCGTCTTCGCCGGATTCTGCGCTACCCGTAACGCGATAGAGCGACAGTTTAGGGCCGGTTGGAGTGGAAAATTCACCCTATCGAAACAATCAATAGTGGTGATTCGAAACGACGTGACATGAGTGAGAATGTCAATCAAAGTACGGGGGAGACGTTCCGGACTTCCCAGATCTCCCTCCGTATCTGGCACCCCAAGTGCTGGACGCTTCTGGTCACGGAGAACGCCGATGCCGGTCTCATCGGCCACGGCGTCTACGAACACGACGGGGTGCTGGAAGCGAGGATGACGGCATACGGGGATACGACCGACGCTATCGACGAACTCGTCGAGAACATCCGCGAGTCGAGTCTGACTCTGGAGGTCAAAGTCATCAACGAGTATTTCGGGTCGAAGTTCCGGACCACCACCGCCGGCAACGCCACCGAAGAACTGCTCGTCGAGTACGAACCTCGATACAGCATCCACGACGCCCTGATATCTCGGGGGTTCGTCCCCGAGGAGAAGATACGCGTCCACGACGGTTACGAGTACTGGACCGTTAACGTGGACGCTCCGCGCTCGGAGATTCACTCTCGCCTCGACGAAGTTCGCCGCCAGATGGACGCCGACATCACCGTCGAGGGAATGAAGTCCGCACACACGAGTACCGTACAGGCGACGCCATCTGCGCAACTGTCCGAGCGACAGCGGGAGATATTCGAGTTCGCCCAACGGGAGGGATACTACACCTGGCCCCGAGAAACCTCCGCCAGCGCGCTCGCCGCCCGGATTGGCGTCTCGAAGACCACGTTTCTCGAACACCTCCGTAAGGCCGAAGCGAAGATTCTCGGGCAGACGAACTGACATCGGGTTCGAGTATCGAACGGTCAAACGCCGTTCCGGAGGGGTAGACCGCCGCTCATGTGAGGTTCTCGTTTTATCGAGAGCAAGCCGAACCGTGGATCACGACGAACGAGACCGTTCTCCTTGGAGGGTTCGATCACGAAACCAATACGTTCGTGGACGGAGACGGCGATGGTACCTGCTATGGGAGGTTGTGGGATTTTAGATGGAACTCGCCATGAGTCGGTATGAGCCTTCACGAACCGTTTGGCGCTTCCGCCACCGCCGTCGTACTCGCGGACGAGGAGTTCGGTGAGACCGGCGGGAAGACGCGGAAACGACCGGGAGGCCCCCTCCGACCGTGGGAAACCGCTCGGAATAGACCTCGAACCGGAACGGATCACGACGTATCGGGAGAGTACAGATGAGTCGAATCGTCGACATCACGGCGCAACCGCTCGACCTCCCGCTGACCGAATCGTTCGAGATTTCGCTGGGCGTCCAGCACGAGGCGGCGAACGTCCTCGTGACGGCCGAAACCGAGTCCGGCGTCGTCGGGTACGGTGAGGGTGCACCAGTCCCCCCCGTCACCGGGGAGACGCGCGAGGCGGCGCTCGCGACTGCACGCGCCGCGGCGGCGGTGGTCGAGGGTCGGCCGGTCGGGGACTACCGACGCCTCGTCGAAGCGCTTCGGAGCACGTTTCCCGGAGCGGTGTCTGCCAACTTCGCGGTCGAGACGGCCGTGCTCGACGCGTTCTGCCGCGAACGCGATATCGCACTCTCGGAACTGTTCGGCGGGATGCCTGCACCGGTCGAGACCGACATAACGGTTCCAATCGACTCCGTCGAAGGGACCGTACGTCGTGCGGAGGAAGCGGTCGAATCGGGATTCGACCACCTCAAAATCAAGACCGGGAACGACGTGCACGAGGACGTCGAGCGCGTCGTCGCCGTTCGAGAGGTGGCAGAGGATGCGGCGATCAAAGTGGATGCGAACCAGGGGTGGACGCCGAAGGAGACCCGAACCTTCGCGAATGCCGTCGCCGACGACGGTATCGAACTCGAACTCATCGAACAACCGGTCGCCGCCGCCGACGTTCGGGGGATGGCCGACGTGCGCCGACACGTCGACGTGCCCATCGCCGCCGACGAGGCGGTGTTCACCCCAGCGGACGCCGTGCGAATCGTCGAGGCCGGGGCTGCGGACATCATAAACGCCAAACTCGGCAAGTCCGGGCCGCTGGCGGTCGCGGACATCGTGGCGATCGCACGCGGTGCGAATCTCGACTGTATGGTCGGCTGTATGCTCGAAAGTTCGATCGGCACCCACACCGGTGCACACGTGGTAGCCGGGATGGGTGCGTTCTCGTACGTTGACCTCGACAGCAATCGCCTGCTCGCCGAAGACGTCGTTGCCTCCGGCGATGGGCCGATTCACGAGATCACCGGACCCGGACACGATGTCACGCCGAGTAACGTGTAAAACCGGCTAGAGGGAGGCGATTCGTTCGCACGTCCACGACACGGACGTCGGGGGCTGGGATAGTTCGAGCCGCTACGACCTCGTCATCCCCGCACTCTCGAAAGGACAGATCGCCGATTGACGAACGACTTCCGATCGAGGAACGGTGGGGACGACAGTGAACCCGTAACGACGACAAACACGTTCCGTCGCACAGTTCTGCTCGAGCCGGAACTCGACCGGGGAGACCGAAAGCGATTACACGATACTGTCAGTCCGCGCCGAGCGCGTCCGCGAGGTCATCGCCGACGTCGGCGATAGTTTCGCGAGCTCGGTCCACGCCTCGAAACGTCACGAAACCGTGGACCATGTCCTCGTAGTTCTCGTAGCGGGTAGGAACGCCGTCGTGGACGAGCTGTTCGGCGTATCGCTTTCCGCCGTCTCGGAGCGGGTCGTATCCGGCGGTGACGACGGTCGCCGGCGCGATACCGGAGACGTCGGCGGCGTTCGTCGGGTCGGCGTACGGGTTTCGCTCGTGGATCTCGCTCGCGTAATAACAGCGGTCGTACCACTCCATGTCGGCTTTGCTGAGGACGATACCCGCGTGTTCTCGTACGGACCGCTGGTCCTCCTCGACGCCGACGGCGGGGTAGATGAGCGCCTGATAGGCGACTTCGGGAACAGCGCGATTCGGTGTGCCACCGGCCGCCGTCCGGTCGCCACCGGAAGCGGAGCCGTCGCGTTCGGCGGCCATGAGGGCGACGACGGCCGCGAGGTTCCCGCCCGCGGAGTCGCCCGCGACCGCGATGTCCCCATTCCCATCGACGGCGGCCGGATTCGCGGCCGCCCACTCGACGGCGGCGTACGCGTCCTCGACCGCCGCGGGAAAGGGGTGTTCCGGAGCGAGTCGGTAGTCGACCGAGAGGACGGCACAGCCGCTCTCCCGGGTGAGGTGACGGCAGAGCCAATCGTGCGTCGCGATGCTGCCGAGGACGAACCCCCCGCCGTGGAAGAAGACGACCGTGGGAAACGGCCCGTCGGCGTCCGGGAGGTAGAGGCGGGTGTCGAGGTCACCTGCTGGACCGGGAATGCTTCGGTCGACGGTCGCGCCGACGACGGGCGGGTTTCGGTTCCGTATCCGCATCGTACCCCGGCTGATGAGGCGGAGGAGCTTCAGTCCGCGGCGACTGTGCGGGAGCGGAAGCCGGTCTTGCCGTTCGACCGCCGCCCGCGCCTGCGGATCGATTTCATCGGCTTGCATGGGCGGTCGTTCGGACGGTCGAAACTAACCGCTTTTGCCACGCGGGGTGATGTTGGGGACGAGTTTTCATATTTCGCCCGTGGAAACGTCGATTCGTGGCGGTAGAGATACTGCCGCCTATCGCATATTCCGACGACGGGTTTCCGAGAACGACCACCGATGTGCGGTACTGACTCGTGCTCTGTGCGCCACGGATTGCCGGCTTTTGGCTGTCCTAAAAGTCGGAACGTTTTTGTACGATTTAGGCGGACCTAAACCCATGGTGAACGACCTGACAGACGAGATACCCACACGACGCGACTCCGCAAACGTTCGACGGGAGGCGACGGACAGAATCGAAGGCACACCGCGCGAGAGCTCCGAACGGCACTCCGCCGGAAAGCGACCTTCGTCCGTGAAAGCTTCCCGGCAGCGCATCGCGGACTTCATCGAGGGGGGTTCTCTCCATGAGCACCGGTGATGCCACCGGCGGGGACGCCGAATTCGACTACGACGTCGTCATCGCCGGCGGCGGTCCGACGGGTTGTTCGGCGGGTCTGTTCACCGCGCGATACGGTCTCGACACGGTCATCTTCGACCGCGGTAACTCCTCGATTCAGCGGTGTGCGTACCTGGAGAACTATCTCGGTTTCCCCGCGGGCATCGACATCGGGACGCTGTACGCCTTGATGCACGACCACGCCGAGGAAGCGGGTTGTGAACTCGTCTCGGACATGGTCGAGTCGGTCGACCGGGACGGCGACGGCTTCCTCGTCGAAACGCAGGACGGGGATACCGTCACGGCCGAACGCGTCGTGGCGGCCGCCAGATACGACGCCGATTTCCTTCGCCCCCTCGACGACGCGGAGGAGATGTTCGTAACGCACAGTCACGGCGGCGAGGAACACGAACACTTCGACCGGGACTACCCGGACGAGGACGGAACGACGCCGATCGACGGGTTGTACGTGGCCGCCCCGGCGGGCGACGCGGAAGCACAGGCGATAATTTCTGCCGGTCAGGGTGCGCGAGTCGCCCGGACGATACTCGCGGAGGTCCGACGCGAACGCGGGTTCCCCGACGATATCGCCGACCACTGGGACTGGATACGTCGTGACGCCAACCTGACCGGGGAGTGGGCCGACCCCGACAGATGGCGGGAGTGGTTCGACGAACGCACCCCGGACGACCACGACCTCGACGAGGAACGTCTGGTCGAACTCCGAGAGCAGGAGATAGACCGGAAGTTCGCGACGTACCTCTCCGACGAGGAGATAGACCGACGGGTCGAGCGCGGTCAGAAACGGCTGCTCGAACATATCGACGACGAACGCATTCTCGACGCTGCCCGCGATATCGAGGCCGAGCGGCAAGCGTCCGAGACGAGCGAGGACTGAGACGATGGCGAGTAAATCGGTTTCCAATTCCGAATCGACGAGCCTCCGAGAGCAGTGGCTCGGTTGGTTCGACGGGTCGTTGTTCACCCTCTGTGTCGGGAGCGTTTTGGTCGTCGTCGCTGGCGCGCTCGTCCAAGTGAGCTTCGGCGCGTTCAGCATGACCATCGCGGAGGCGTGGCACGCCGTGTTCAATCCCGACGTGATTTTCAGCTTGCAAGCGTGGAAAGCCTTCCTTCTCGGCGCCGAGGTCCCGGAGATGGGCAAACAGAGCCTCATCGTCTGGAACATCCGTCTCCCGCGCGTGTTCGTCGCGATCCTGGTCGGGATGAACCTCGCCATCTCGGGTGCCATCTTCCAGGCCGTGACGAGAAACGAACTGGCGAGTCCGTTCATTCTCGGCGTCTCCTCGGGCGCGGGGTTGATGATTCTGCTCACGCTGGTCGTGTTCTCCGGGTTGTCGACGTTCCTCCCGCTCATCGCATCCATCGGTGGTGCCGTCGCGTTCCTCATCGTGTACGCCATCGCGTGGAAAAACGGCACGTCTCCCGTCCGACTCGTGCTGGCCGGCGTCATCGTCGGAACGGTGTTCGGGTCGCTCCAGACGGCGCTCTTCTTCTTCGCCGACGACCTCGGCGTCGTTCAGTCCGCCATCGCGTGGACGACCGGGTCCTTGACAGGAACCGACTGGGAGCAGGTTCGAATGGCCCTCCCGTGGACAGTCGTCACCATGCTGCTGGCCCTCATCAGTTCCCGACAGCTCAACCTCCTCCTGCTCGGCGAGAAAACGGCGAAATCGCTCGGAATGAACGTCGAGAAGGTCCGGTTCCTGTTGTCGGGAATCGCCGTGCTGGCGGCCGCGGCGAGCATCGCCGTCGCGGGTATCGTGGGATTCGTGGGACTCATCGTTCCACACATGGTCCGCAACATCGTCGGCAGCGACTACAAGAAACTCGTCGTCGGCTGTCTGTTCGTCGGACCGGCGTTGATGGTCGCCGCCGACGTCGGCGCGCGCCTAGCGCTGAATCCGGTGCAGATTCCGGTGGGAATCGTCACCGGTCTCATCGGTGGACCGTACTTCCTCTACCTGATGCGCAAACAGGACAACATGGGTGAAATCTGATGGCCAGTAAGGACACGACGCGCTTGGACGAGACGCCGGAATCGCCGACCGGTCGTCGAGACGGTTCCGACGTACCGACCGGTATAGCCGCTGACTCGGCGAGCGAGTTCAGCGGTGAGGACCTAGTCATCGGCTATCCTGCTTCGGACGAACCAATTCTCGACGACGAGTCGGTTCACGTCTCGCCGGGCGAAGTGACCGCACTCGTCGGCCCGAACGGCAGCGGAAAGAGCACGCTTCTGAAGGGGCTCGCCAATCAACTCGCGCTCGACGACGGAACCGTTCTCCTGGACAGAGCGGACATCCACTCGCTCACGACCAAGGAGCTGGCTCGAAAACTCGGCCTGCTCTCACAGGAGAACGTTTCGCCGGGTAGTCTCTCCGTCGAAAACCTCATCGAACACGGCCGCTATCCGTATCGCGAATTTTTCGAGGCGATGACCTCCGAGGACGAGGCAGCTGTCGACCGAGCCATCTCCTTGGCGGGCGTCGAACACCTTCGCGAGCGCCCGGTCGGGAGTCTCAGCGGCGGTCAAAAACAACTGGTGTGGATCGCGATGGTTCTCGCACAGGATACAGACGTCCTGTTGCTCGACGAACCGACGACGTTCCTCGACCTGCATCACCAACTCGAAGTGATGAAAATCGTCGAAACGCTCCGGGACGAGAGCGACATCACGGTCGTCGTCGTCCTCCACGACATCTCACAGGCGGCGCGGTACGCGGATCGGATGGTCGCGCTCAAGGACGGGTCGATTTACGCCCGCGGGTCGCCCGACGAGGTTCTCACGGAGGACCTCCTCGCGGACGTCTTCGAAATCGAGGCGACGGTCACGTCCACGGAACACAGCCCGCAAATCATGCCGCTTCATCCCCTTCACGACGCCGATAGGAAATCCGAATGAGCGGCGAGTGAGGACTCTAGAGTGGAGGTGATGCCGGACACGTCCGTAGCCCGAGTTCGACGACCACCCGACGCGGCCGAAATCGCATGCGGTTTCGTGATGTCGGAATCGTGTCAGCGTTAATTGGGAGTGAACGGCACCTGAGAGCCACAATATCGATTGTTTTAGGCTTGCCTAAATCAGAAGGGTTAAGATATTTTAGGCGAGCCTAAATAATATGTCAAAGGATGACAGCGGTCAGAGCGACCCGACTCGCAGGAAGTACGTGAAGTACGGCGGGGCAGTCGTCGTCGGGCTACTTGCCGGCTGTTCCAGTAATGGGTCGGACACGATCCCGGCAGGGACAGCGACCGAGACAGACACCGGCACTGACTCGGAGGCCGTAACGACGACCGATACCGAGACGACGACGGCCGAGGATGGACCGTACTCGGTGGCGATGTCACCGGTCGGCACCGTCGAGTTGGAAACACCCCCGGAGAACGTCTTCACCGTAAGTCCCCATCTCGCGGGGATGACGGTCGCACTCGGTCACGGAGATGCGGTGAATTCGATCTACGCTCCCGAGTACTTCGACGATATCTGGAACAAATTCCTCGAACGCCTCCCCGGTGTTTCCGTCAATTGGGCGGACGTGGCTACTACGTGGAACCCCGGTAAAGAACTGCTCTACGAACTCGACAGCGACCTCCATCTCGCCGACCCGGTCTATATGGTCGCGATGATGGACGCCTGGGGACGCAGCGATATAGAGGAAGTTCGGAACAACATCGCTCCGTTCTTCGGCAACATGTACAGCAACGGGAACACCACCACGCCCGACTGGGCTGGGGGTTATCAGTACTACACTTTGTGGGATATGTTCGAGAAGGTTGCACAGGTCTTCCGCGAGACTGACCGGTACGACGCTCTCACGTCGATCCATCGGAACGTGGTATCGAATATCGAGAGCAATCTCCCGTCGAAAGGAGACCGTCCGACGGTCGCAAACGTCATTCTCGCCGAGAAAGCGGTGTACGTGTACAACATGAACGGGCCTGGGTTCTACCGTGCGCATACGAGACCGCTCGGCGCGGTCGACGCGTTCGAACGGATCGCGGTCGATTCCTCGGTGGGCTACGAGAAACTCATCGACGCGGACCCCGCCATCCTCCTCCTTACCGACGGTATGGCGGGGGGCACCGATATGGACGAAAAGCGACAGCAGCTATACGATGGCGCTACACAAGCCATCTCCGCGGTGGAAAACGACCGCATCTATCCCCTCGGGACGCGGCTTCAGGGACCCCTCGTCAACCTGTTCCAACTGGAGATGACCGCCAAGCAGTTGTACCCCGAGCGGTTTGGCGAGTGGCCAACCTACACGGGCGGCGCGTATCCCGAAATTCCGGAAGAAGAACAGCTGTTCGACCGGCAGCGACTCACGAACATCGTTAACGGAGAGTTCTGACCATGAGCGACGAGACAGGTAGTACCGAGGCACCGACCCGGAGAGAGTACGTGAAGTACGGCGGCGCGGTCGTCGGCGGCGGACTACTGGCCGGGTGTGCAGGTGACAGCGCACCGGAGACGACACCCGCGGAAACGTCTGAAACAACGACGACAGAGCGGAAGACGACGACCACATCCGAGACGGATTCCTCGTACGAAGTCACCGTCGAACCGTACGGTCCCGTCGCGTTCGACGAAGTCCCGAAAACGTACGTCACGATGGGCTCGGGTGCGTGGACGGATATCGGCTTTGCGTTCGGAAACGAGCCGATAGCGATGTCGATGAGCTACTACCCGTTCCAGTACTATCGGTCGTTGCCCGACGTCTCGTTCGACGAGAACGCCGTCACTGATCTCGGTGAGGTCAGTGCGATGAGCACCGAACAGCTGTTCGAAATCGACGCGGACGTTCACATCGTCGACAAGCAACTCGTCGCCAGCTATTCGGGTTGGGACGGCGACGGTTTCGATCAGATAGAGAACAACGTGGGGCCGTTTGCCGGGTCGTACATCCGCGGGGAGTGGAGCGGGAACGCGCTCGGAATGGAGTTTTCGTTCCCCTACTACACGCTCCCGGAGGCGATCACCCTCGTCGGGAACGTATTCAAGCAACGGGAACGAGCGTCGGTGTGGACCCGCCAACTCGAATCGTTTACGGCTGACATCGCAGACCGATTACCCGAATCAACGCCGGACGTCGGGATCATCTACTCGGGTTCGGACCCGAGTAAGGGCACGTTCTTCATCGCATCGCCTACCGCGGCCGGAGTTGGGAACTTCCCGTACGGAGTGCTCGACGTTACGAACGGGTTCGCGGATCTCACCGACGCCGAAACGTATCAAACGGACTACGAGGGGCTTCTCGAAATGGACCCCGACTACATCTGTGTCGATTCAGCGATCAGCCAACTCTCTCCGCAGGAGTTCGAGTCGAAATTCATCGATACGATGAGCGATGACCCCGTCGGACGGGAACTTTCGGCCGTGAAGAACGATGCCGTCGTCCGTGGTTGCGGCCGGCATCAGGGACCGATCATCGCACACTTCGAAACCGAAGCGATGGCGAAACAGCTCCACCCGGACGAATTCGGCGCGTTCGACCCCGAACGTTTCCCCGAAGTTCTCAAGGACGAACGGCTGTTCGACCGCCAACGCCTCGCTGACATCATCAACGGGGAGTTCTAACAATGAGCGATAACGACAACAAACGGACGACCGAGGCACCGACGCGACGCGATTATGTGAAATACGGCGGGGCGGTCATCGGTGGCGGACTGCTTGCCGGGTGTACGGACGACAGTGGTGCGGAATCGACGGCGACGGAAACGACATCGGGAACCGAGACTGCGACTGCATCGGGGAGCGAGACTACGGCATCGGAAGACGGGCCGTACTCGGTCACGATGTCGCCCGCCGGTGCCGTCGAGTTCGAGCAACCTCCCGAGAGCGTGCTCACGATTCTGCCCCATCACGCCGACATGGCGCTCGCGGCCGGACACGGTGATGCCGTCGCCGCGATGCTGTACAACCCCGAGTACAACGACACGATTTGGGGGAAATGCCTCGATCCCCTCCCGGGCGTCTCCGTCCAGTGGCAGGACCTGCCGGGGTCGTGGAACCCGAGCAAGGAACTGCTGTACGAACTCGACTGCGACCTGCACCTCGCCGACCCGGCCTACATGACGATGATGAAGGGTTGGACCACCGACGACGTCGAGGAAATCGGCGACAACGTGGCTCCGTGGTTCGGGAACGCGCTCAGCAACGCCCACAAGGAACCGCCGTCGGGATGGGACGGTGACTACGAGTACTACACGCTCTGGGAAATTTTCGAGAAAGTTGCGCGAGTATTTCAGGCGGAGGAGCGTTATGAGGCGCTCGAATCCGTTCACACCGAGATGGTATCGCACATCGAGTCTAACCTCCCGCCCGAGGACGAGCGGCCGACCGTGGCGATGATAATCCTCGTGCAGGGAGAGGACAGCATGTACACGTACGCTCTCAACGGTCCCGGTTTCCTGACGGCTCACACCCGGCCCCTCGGCGCGACGGACGTCTTCGCAGACGTACAGACCGAATCGACGGTCGATTACGAGGCGCTCATCGAGGCCGACCCCGACGTCATCCTCTGCCTCGCCGGAATGTCCGACTATCGGCACGTGACGAAGACCCGCGAGCGCTTGGAGGACGACCCGACGACCAAGTCGGTGTCGGCCGTGCAGAACGGCCGCATCCACACGCAGGGCGGGCGAAATCAGGGACCCCTGATGAACCTCTTCCAGACCGAGATGGCGGCCAAACAGCTCTACCCCGCCGTCTTCGGCGAGTGGCCGACGTACACCGACGGCCCCTACCCCGAGATTCCCGAGGACGAGCAACTGTTCGACCGCCAGCGCGTCGCGGACATCGTCAACGGAACGGTCTAAGCGTCGTTCATCGACGGCGCGATGATCCATTTCGGATTATACACGCTCGAAACCTTTTCTACCCCTTCGCCTCGATTTTCACTCGTCCATGCGAACTCGTCGTCGCTCGCCGTTTCTCCGACGCATTTTCACGCAGAGATTCGCCGCGGGGGACAGGCGATGACCACCGAGTCCGCCGACGTGGTCGTCGTCGGTGCCGGACTGGCCGGATGCGTCGTGAGCTATCTCCTCGCTCGAAGCGGCGTCGAGACGGTCCTCGTCGAACGGCAGCGCACGTTGGAACGCGAGTTTCGAGGCTACGGCTTTCGGCCGCCGATTCCGCGGCTCTTCGGGGAGATGGACCTCCTCGCGGACGTCGAGGCCCTTCCCCACGAAACCATCTCCAGCGGAACGGTCGTCGCCTACGGAAAATCGTACCCGGTGTTCGATTTCAACGACGAGCGGGTGCTGTTGCTGAAACAGCCGCCGCTGCTTCGACTCCTCATCGAACGCGCTCGGGAGTTCGATACGTTCACGTTTCACAGCGGAACGACGTTCGACGGCTTTCGCCTCGAGAACGGTGCGGTCGCCGGAATCACCGCCACGTCCCGTCCCGGCGGCGAGGAACACGAAATCAGTAGCCGACTCGTCGTCGGGGCGGACGGTCGGTTTTCGACGACCCGGAAGGCCGCCGGAATCGGCGTGGAAATGGACGAAACCGGCGCTGAAGTCGTCTGGTTCAGGCTGCCGCGCGCGGCGGCGGACTTCACGACCCACATTCGCATCGAGGAGGAGGGAGTACTGGTCTACTCCCCGCTCAGCGAGCACGAATCGCAGTACGGGTTGCTGATTCCTGCCGGACGGTATCCCGCAATGCGGGACCGTGGCATCGCACGGTTTCGACGCACCGTCGCGGGAATCGAACCCGCGATCGCGGACAGCGTGGAATCAGACCTGACGTCCTTCGACCAATGCTCGCTGCTTTCGATACGCTCCGGCCTCGCGGACCGGTGGACGGACGACGGATTCCTGCTCATCGGAGACGCCGCGCACGTCGCGTCGCCAATCGGTGCCGAGGGCAACAACCTCGCCATTCAGGACGCCGTCGTCGCACACCGTCTGTTGACGCCGGCGCTCACCCGCGGCGATGGGCCGATTCCGAACGCCGTCCTCCGTCGCGTCGAGGGAAGCCGTCGCCCCGACGTCGAGGAGGCGATAGCGGGACAACGGTCGAGGGGTCGGGGCTTGGCCTCGCTGCTCTCGTCCCGCGACTGCCTCCCGAACGCCCTCGAACCGCATCTGCTGCGGGGTGGTGCCGCGGTGATGAGTCTCTTGGCGCGACTGCCGACCCGTTCCGAGAACGACCACGCCGAACCGTCCGTAGACCGGACGCTGTTCGCGGAGTGAGTTCGATGGTTTTCGGCGGATTTCAGCGACTGCCGGTGCGCGGTTCGAGCGACGGCGGAAACGTCCGCCTTCTCTTCGACGCTCGTACAGCGAGACGGTTCGTTCGACTGTCCTCCATCACGCGGCTCTTCCCCGCGCCGTTCGTTGACCGCGGTTCGCACTCGATTCGAATACCGACGTGATTTAACAACTCCTTGCGTCATCTCCCCACCATGGAACCGACGCGACGCCCCGCGGACTCTCCCACGGGACCGATTTCGGTCCTCGTGGTCGGCGACCCGAACTGGCGGGAATCGCTCGTCTCTGGCCTTTCGACCGCCGAGGAAGTCCTCGTCACGACCGCGGTTCGCGGCCACGACGGGTACGAGTGGCTCACGTCACAACCGGGCGACGTCGATTGTATCGTCTGTGCACCCGACCTGGCGGATATGTCTGGCGTGAGCTTTCTGGAAGTCGTTCGAACCCTCTACCCCGACCTTCCGGTGGTCCTCCTCGACGCCGACGCGGACGCGACCGTCGCCAGCAGGGCCGTCGCCGCCGACGTGACGGAGTACGTTCCTGTCGACGCTCAACCCTCACTCACGGAGGACCTCCTCCGACGCATTCGCCGGGCCGCGGTCGAATATCGAACGGCGCTGACCCGCCGCCGAAGAGCGCGTCAGTTCGATGCGCTCTTCGACGACCCCCGGTCGTTCATGTGGGTCATCGACCCGGACGGAACGCTTCGGCGAACGAACCACACCGCCCTCGACTTTCTCGATGTTTCACCGGAGTCGGTGGCCGGAGCGTCGTTCGCCGAATCGCCGTGGTGGGTCCGATCGGACGCGTCCCCCGAGGCGGTTCAGGACGCCCTTCGAACCGCGAGGGGCGGTTCAGTCGCGCGGTTCGAAACGTCCTTCGACGCTCCGGACGGGTCCGTCGAACTCGACGTCTCGTTCCGTCCGGTGACCGACCGAGGGGGGACCATCGTCAGCGTCGTGGTCGAAGCGCTCGACGTGAGCGAACGCGCCCACCTCGAACGGGAACTCCGCGAGTCCGAGGAACTCCACCGGGTCACGCTCAACAACATGACGGACACCGTCCTCGTCACCGACGACGCGGGCGAGTTTACCTACATCTGTCCGAACGTCCACTACATCTTCGGCTACTCGGTCGAGGAGATTCGGGACCTCGGGAGCATCGACGCCCTCCTCGGTGACGACCTCTTCGACCGGGAAGCGCTCGACTCCCACGGGTTGCTCACGAACGTCGAGTGTACCGCAACGGATAAAGCGGGGCGCGAACACACGCTCCTCGTCAACGTGAAGCGGGTTTCGATTCAGGGAGGGACGACGCTCTACAGTTGCCGCGACATCACCAAGCGAAAGGAACGCGAGCGGGCGTTGACCGCGCTCCATCGGACGAGCCGCGACCTCCTCTACGCGGAGACGACTCGGGAAATCGCCACGCTCGTCACCGACGACGCGACCGACATCTTCGACGTGGACGACTGTGCCGTCTACTTCTTCGACACGGACGCGAACGAACTGTGGCCCGCCGCGGCGACGGAGGCCATCGAATCCCTCTCGGGTGCGCTGCCGACGGTCCGACTCGACGAACCGAGCGCGCTCGGACGGGCGTTCGTCGAACAGACGACGGTCGAGTTCGACGACGCGGACGACCCCGTCGTCTTCTCCCCGACCGCTATCGAACGACGGAGCGGTCTCTTCATCCCGCTCCGGGATCACGGCGTCTTCGTCGCGGCGGACGAACGCGGGTCCCTCGACGCGGTAACGAGGGAGATAATCGACCTCCTCGCGGCGACCGTCGAGGCGGCGCTGGACCGTATCGAACGGGAAGACGAACTGCGCGACCGCGACCGGGAACTCCAGCGACGGAACCGCCAACTCTCCCGGTTGAACCGGACGAACGGGATAATCCGCGAAATCGATCACGCCCTCGTTCGGGCGGACTCGCGCGAGGAGATAGAGTCCGAAGTGTGTGAACTCTTGACCGCGAGCGACCGATTCGATTTCGCGTGGGTCGGCGACATCGACCCGAGTACGGGCGTCATCGAACCCCGTGCGTGGTCGGGCGACGACCGGGGATATCTCGACGCCGTCGACCTGTCCGAATCCGGCGACCCAGCGGGGAGAACGGCGGCGACGGGGTCCGTCTCGGTCGTCTCGAACGTCGCGGACGATTTGCGGGGGACGTCGTGGCGGAAGGAAGCGATATCGCGCGGGTTCCAGTCGATAATCGCCGTTCCGCTGACGCACGGCGATGCCGCCTACGGAGCCCTTTCGGTGTACGCCGGTCGTCCGGACGCGTTCGACGACAGGGCGCGGACGGTCATCTCCGAACTCGGGGAAACCATCGCGTCCGCCATTCAGTCGGCCGAGCGAAAGCGGGCGCTCGTGAGCGACACCGTCGTCGAACTCGACTACCGCATCACGGACGAAACCTGCGTCCTGCACGCGCTCTCGCGGCGGACGGACGCCACCCTCGAACTGAAGGGCGGCGTCCGCGAACTCGACCCGGGTGCCCGAATCCTCGTCTCCGTGTCGAACGCTTCGCCGGACGCCGTCGTTACGGCCGCAAATACCGTCGTCGCCGTCGAATCCGCCCGCGTCGTTTCGACCCACGCCGACGGCGGATTGGTGCAGTTGACGCTCACCTCGCCGTTCGTCGCGACCAGGTTGGCGGAGTCGGGTGCGACGCTCGAACGCCTCCGCTCCGATAACGGCGACACGACGGCGACGATATTCGTCCCCTCGCCCGTCACGGTCCGAACCATCGACGACGTTCTCTCGGACGTCTACCCGTCGTCCGAACTCGTCGCACAGCGCGAACGCGAGCGACCACCCGAAACCGGGGGTCGGTTCCGCGAACGGTTCTTGGACGAGATCACCCATAGACAACTCGAAGTCGTCCAGACGGCCTACTACAGCGGCTACTTCGACTCTCCTCGGACGAACGACGGTGCCGCCGTCGCCGCCATGCTCGACATCTCGTCCGCTGCGTTCTACGAACACGTGCGAAAGGTCCAGCGGAAACTCCTCGGTTCGGTGTTCGACGGAATTCGGTCCGTCTCGGAATAGGTTGACTATCTAGCCCCACCCGTTCTTTACTGCCTCTCTATTCAACCGCTTCCTACTTCCCCTCTTCGCAAAAATTGCGATGTAGGGCGGCGACCTGTCCGTATCGTTTTCGATAGCGGGTCGTCGTCCACCGGAGGACTTCCCGATGCGAGATATAGAACACGACCCGACGACGGAATCGAAGTACGAATGTCCGCGCTGCGGTACCATCGTGACGGCAACGCACCACCCCGGAACGTGCACCGACTGCCACGTTCATCTTCGTAACAGAGGGACGCCCCTCGAATAGTTTCCCTATGGCATCCAACACCGTACATTCGGGATCGAAATCGGACGCGGACGAATCGACCGACGACGCCGCGGAATCGGCGCTCGATACCGCCAGACGGCAGTTGAATCGCGCGGCCGAGGGTATGAATATCGACCCGAACATCGTCGAACGCCTGCGGTACCCCAGACACGTCCATCGCGTTACCGTCCCGCTGAAGCGCGACGACGGGTCCGTGGAGGTGTTCACCGGCTATCGAGCACAACACGACAGCGTGCGGGGGCCCTACAAGGGCGGCCTCCGGTACCATCCCGGCGTCACCGAGGAGGAGTGTATCGGCCTCTCGATGTGGATGACGTGGAAGTGCGCCGTCATGGACATCCCCTTCGGGGGCGCGAAGGGCGGCCTCGTCGTGAATCCGAAGCGCCTCTCGGAGACGGAACGGGAGCGCCTGACCCGACGGTTCGCACAGGAACTCCGCGACACCGTCGGGCCGAACCGCGACATCCCGGCTCCCGACATGGGAACCGACGCCCAGACGATGGCGTGGTTCATGGATGCCTACTCGATGCAGGAGGGCGAAACCCAACCCGGCGTCGTCACGGGGAAACCGCCGGTCATCGGCGGCTCGTTCGGACGCGGAGAGGCACCCGGCCGCTCCGTGGCGCTCGTAACCCGCGAGGCGTGTGAGTACTACGATTTCGGCCTCGACGGAACGACCGTCGCGGTACAGGGATTCGGAAGCGTCGGCGCGAACGCCGCCCGCCTCCTCGACAAGTGGGAGGCGACAGTCGTCGCGATTTCCGACGTGAACGGCGCGGCGTACGACCCCGACGGTATCGATACGGGTGACGTCCCGTCACACGAAGAGGAACCGGAGGCCGTCACCCGGTACGGCGCGGAGCGCATCAGCAACGAGGCCCTCCTCACGCTCGACGTGGACGTATTGGTTCCCGCCGCCGTCGGCAACGTCCTCACGGAGGCCAACGCGGACGACGTGCGGGCGTCGCTCGTCGTCGAGGGTTCGAACGGCCCGACGACGGCGTCCGCGGACGCCGTCTTCGCCGAGCGGGACGTCCCGGTGATACCGGACATCCTCGCCAACGCGGGCGGCGTCACGGTCTCGTACTTCGAGTGGCTACAGGACATCAACCGCCGCCAGTGGTCGCTCGAACGCGTGAACGACGAACTCGAAGCCGAGATGCTCGCCGCGTGGAACGACGTGCGCGAGGAAGTCGAGAAGCGGGCGGTGACGTGGCGCGAAGCCGCGTACGTCGTCGCCCTCTCGCGTATCGGGGAAGCTCACCGCGTTCGCGGCCTCTGGCCCTGACGCGTATCGTCTGCCGGTCCGCTCCCGTCCCCCAGCAGAAACTTATTGTTCCGTTCACACGTCGGGTCGGTCATGACCGACGTCGTCCTCGTCAGACAGGAAATCCGTCCCGGAAAAACGGAGCGTCTCCGCGAGTGGTGTGCCGAACTGGAGTCGCGGGAAGAGGAGGTGTTCGAAACCCTCGACAACGAGGGTGTCTATACGGAATGTCGGTTCCTCCGCTCCACGGCCGACGGCGATTTCCTGTTCACCTTCATGGAGGCGGCGGACATCGCCGAATCGAAAGCCGCCGTCGAGGACTCCGATTTCGACATCGACGACGAACACGCGGCGGTGATGGAGGAAGTGCTCGTCGATGGAAGCACGGAACTGTTGGACTCCCTCGACACGTTCGTCGCCGAGCGGCCGTAAAACAACGGAAACGGTGGGGGTGTGTGCTCCTCGCGTATAGTACTTTACTCGCGAACGACCGGTGCAACTTCGTTCCCCAACCGTTCCACGCACTCCACCATCGCGTCGGTGCCGATGCCGGGGTGGTAGGTGCGGAAAATGAAGTGGACGTCGTCGCCCAGCGCGTCGCGGTACTCGTTCAACTCCCCTGCTACCTGCTCGGGCGTGCCGAAGATGGCCTGTTCTTTCAGTTCTTCCTTCCGTTCGGGGTCGAGTTCGTCCACCGATTCGCCGGAGAAGATTTCGGCGTAGCGTCGCTGGATGTAGAAGAAACCGGGTTTCATGATCTCCCACGCTTCCTCCTTCGAGTCGGCGACGAAGCCGTGCTGGAGGACGTACACCTCGAAGTCCCCCTCGATGTCTTCCTTCTCGCGGACGCGTTCGATGTCCTCCTTTCGCTTTTTGACTCCCTCGATGGAGAGCGAGGAGGGTGCACACCACGCGTCCGCGACGCGGGCGGCGCGTCGGACGGCGGGTTTGACCGACCCGCCGTACATGATAGGTATCTCCGATTCGGGTTTCGGCGTCACGCTCACGTCGGCGGACACGTCGTGGAACTCGGCGTCGTAGTCGAGCGGTCCGTCGGACCACGAGGCGCGGAGGAGGGCCGTCAGGTCGGTCATGCGTTCCACGCGCTCCTCTCGGGGGACGCCGAACGATTCGAACTCGCGGGGGTTCGACCCGATGGCGAGACCCATCGTCAGTCGCCCTTCGGCGAGCAGGTCCACCGTCGCGGCGTCCTCGGCGAGGCGAACTCCGTCGTAGAGCGGCGCGAGTGCGATACAGGTCCCGATTTCGACGGTTTCGGTGCGAGCGGCGAGCGCCGCGAGCGAGGGCATGGTGGCCGGGAGGTACCCGTCCTCCGCGAAGTGGTGTTCCGACACCCACATGCTGTCGAGGCCGGAGTCGTCGATGACCTCGCCGAGTTCGAGCATCTCGTCGTAAATCTCGGTCATCGAGCGGTCGTCGTCCGGTCGTCGCTGACAGGTGAACAGCCCCGTCCCGAGTTTCATGTTCGGAAAATCGGACGGCGGTACCTTAATGGTTTATAAGTGGAAATTCGGCCGGTACTCGCTCGGCATCCCCACCACAAGACTTACCACACGAGTTGGAAAATCGAAACTATGGATGGTCCACTCACCAGTTCCGGCCCGAAGAAACCGGATAGTTCGATACTGAACGCGTTCAAGCCGGTGATGGTGTTGCTCGCGTTGCTCGTCCTGTTCTTCGCCGCGATGTACTTCCTCGGCTGAAACGGCCAAAAACGGGTCGGAAACGGTGAATCGCGTCAGTACGACGTGCTCCCCCGTGGGAGCGCCTCCGCTACCTTTTCGATGGGATGGGGCGGACGCGAGTCGTGGCCTTCAAGTTGCGTCCGGCAGGACGCGCCGGGCGCGACGACGGTTTCGGCGTCGCTCTCGTCCACCTGTTCGAACAGGATTCGACCGATGGCCTGCGAGAGGTCGTACTGTTCGGCGCGGTAGCCGAAACTGCCTGCCATGCCACAACACCCGCTCTCCAAGGGGTCCACCGCGTAGCCCGCCCGCCGGAGGACGCCGACGGCGTGGTGGTCCCGCCCGAGCGCCTTCTGGTTGCAGTGGCCGTGATAGGAGAGCGACTCCGTCACCTCGCGGAACTCGATGTCGTCGTCGAGTCGCTTCCTGTCCACGAATTCGCAGACGCCGAAGGTGCTCGCGCCGACCCGCTCGACGGCGGAGTCCGACACGAGGTCCTGATACTCGTCCTGCACCATCACCGCGTCGGAGGGTTCCACGAAGACGACCGACCAACCCTTCGAAACAGCCGGTTCGAGCGCCGAGACGTTCTTCTCCGCGTTTTCTTTCGCCGTATCGAGAAAGCCCTCGGAGTAGGCCGCCCGGCCGCTCGGCGCGAGGTTTGAGGGAACTTGCACGTGGACGCCCGCCGCTTCGAGGACGCGGACGGCGGCCTTGCCGGGTGCGGGATAGCTGTAGTTCGTGAAGGTGTCGGGCACGAGGACGACGTGCTCCGTGGCGATGTCCTTCGGAACGCGGGGGCCGCGCGCCTCGAACCACTCCTCGAAGGACTCCCTGCTGAACGACGGGAGGTCCCGTTCGGGCGCGATTCCGAGGAGTTTCTCGGCGATGACGTCCGACCCCGGAAGTTTCGTCGCCCAGTTTGAAACCGGGGCGAGCGCGCTCCCGAGCGCCGAAATCGTGTCCGCGTTCGCGAAGAAGCGGTCCCGACGACTCGGGCCGCGCTCCTCGTGATGGGCGTGTTTCACCTCCGCTTTCAACTTCGCCAAATCGACGCCAGTCGGGCAGTCGCGGGCACAGCCCTTACAGCCCAAACAGAGGTCGAGCACCTCCTCCTGGAACCGGTCGGTGTACAGTTCCTCGGTCGGAATCTCCCCGCTGATGGCGGCACGGAGCATGTTCGCTCGCCCCCGCGTGGTCGCCATCTCGTCCTTCATGCCGCGATACGAGGGACACATCGTTTCGCTGCCGGTTTGACGGCAGGTTCCACAGCCGTTACACAGTTCCACGAGGTGCGAGAAGCCGCCCTCGTCGGAGAAGTCCTGCACCGTCGTCGGTTCGAGCGAGGAGTACTCGGGTCCGTACCGGAGGTGTTCGCGCATGTCGGCTCCCTCCTCGTCGCGGAAGACGACGGTTCCAGGGTTCAGCCGCCAATCCGGATCGAACGCCGTTTTGAGGTCCTGAAACGCCGCCCACAGTTGCGGGCCGTACATCTTCGGATTGAACTCGGTTCGGGCCAGTCCGTCGCCGTGCTCGCCCGAGAAGGACCCGTGGTGGTCGAGGACGAGCGAAGTCACGTCGTCGGCGATGGAGTGCATCGTCTCGATTCCCTCCGCGTCTTTGAGGTTCAGAATCGGGCGGATGTGGAGCGTCCCGCTCCCGGCGTGGGCGAAGTAGGCCGCCGACGTGTCGTGGGCTTCGAGCACGTCCATGAACTCGCGCACGTACTCGGCGAGTTCCTCGGGCGGCACCGACGCGTCTTCGATGAACGGGTACGGTTTCGGGTCGCCCTCCATGCTCATCAACAGGGGAATCGCCGCCTTCCGGAGCTTCCAGAGGTCCGCCTGCTCGTCCGGGGTGTAGGCTTCGAGTACGTCGAACGCCTCGCCCGCGTGGACGAAGTGGGCATTCGTCTCCGCGATGGCGTCCTCGAAATCGTCGCACATCTCGCCGTCGAACTCCAGCATGAGGGCTGCGGCGGCCCCTTCGGGAATCGGTTCGGCGTACGCGGCGAACTCCGAGGAGTTGCGCGCCAGACGGAACACCTCGTCGTCCATCAACTCGACGGCGCTCACGTCGAACTCCAGCGCCTCCGGAACCGCCTCCATCGCCGACACGAGGTCGTCGAAGCAGTAGAGCGCGAGCGCGGTTTCGTCGGGACGCGACACCAAATCCAGCGTCGCGCGGACGACGACGCCCAAGGTCCCCTCCGCCCCCACGAACAGTTTCGAGAGGTTGATGTAGCGCGTCCCGTCCCGTTCGAAAATCACTTTGTGGAGGTTGTAGCCGCTGACGGAGCGTTTGAGCGTCGGATAGCGCCCTTCGATTTCCTCCGCGTTCTCCTCGACGAGTTTTCGGACGGTGCGGTACAGTTCGGCTTCCTGGTCGTCCTTCCCGACGATTTCGTCCCACTCCTCGCCGTCGAGTTCGACGTCGCGGGTGTGAATCAGCGACCCGTCCGCGAGGACGACGTCCAATTCGGCGGTGTAGGCGTCGGTGATGCCGTAGCGGACGGAGTGTGCGCCCGTGGAGTTGTTGCCGATGCCGCCGCCGATCGTCGCTCGATTGGAGGAGGCGGGGTCGGGGGCGAACTTCAGCCCCCACTGTTCGAGGTGGTCGTCCAAATCGTCCTGCACGACGCCGGGTTCCACGACCGCCTGCCGGGCGTCGGGGTCCACGTCGAGAATCGAATCCATGTGCCGCGAGCAGTCGAGGACGATACACCCCGGCCCGACGGTTTGCCCGGCGAGCGAGGACCCGGCACCGCGCGGGAGGACGGGCATGTCGTGGTCGGCCGCGACGCTGACGGCGGCCTGCACGTCCTCCACGTCCGTGGGAAGGACGACGCCTGCGGGTTGGGCCTGATAGATACTCCCGTCGGTCGCGTACAGGACGCGAGTGTATCGATCGAACCGGACCTCCCCGTCGATGGCGCTCTGCAAGTCGTCCGCGAGGGAGGGGTGGGCGTCGGGGGGTTCGTGTCCGAGAGCGGTGCGGTACGTCTCGAAGTCGGGTTGGTCGTCCCGAATTGCCATGAAAAATCCAACCGTTCACACGGACATAAATCCGCGGTTGAATCCGTTAGCACGTAATATGATGAAATATATCGGTTGCCTTCCTGATGTATCGGGAGACACGGTAGACCGGTTCAGAAACGTATACGTTTTCTGTCGTCACACGCGGTTCGAGCGGTCCTTTTTTCGACGTGTCCTCCTCCGGGACGTGACGGGCGCGGGAGTATCTATAGAGTTTGGGGAGAGCCGGTTCGTATCGATTTATCAATACTCTCCGGAGAAAGGCCGGTGAAGACGCGTATCGAAAAAATCGCAAGCGGGCGTCGGGTATATCTCACTCCGGCCATCACTCTTTTGTCTGTTGCATGATTCTGTAGGGATAGGGAGAACCATGCACGACCTGACTGGTTTCCAGCGGGACTTGCTGTACGTCATCGCTGGTTTGGACGAACCGCACGGCCTCGCGATCAAAGAAGAACTCGAAGCGTACTACGAGAAGGAGATTCATCACGGGCGACTGTATCCGAATCTCGATTCCCTCGTGGACAAGGGATTGGTGGAGAAGGGCCAGCGAGACCGTCGGACGAACTACTACACGCTCACGCGCAGAGGTGCGCGCGAAATCGAAGCGCGCCGTGAGTGGGAAGAACGCTACGTCGGTCCCGACCTCGGCCAAACACAGACCGCTTAGGGAGAGAGAGCGGTGCCGAGGACGGCGGCGTTGAGCGCTCTGACGTGAGCGAAGACTGAACTCGAATCGTTTATTTTGTAGCCATCACCGGACGGTGTGAGGACGTCGAGTTCCTCCAACTGTTCGACGTGCATCCACACTGCTTTCCGGGAGAGTCCGACGTGGTCGTGCAGGTCGTCCTGCGTGAACTCCTCCGTTTCGTCCATGGCGAGGAGGGCGTCCAAGAGCAGGCGAACTTCCTCGGGATGTGCGAGGTCGCGAAAGCCGTCGGATGCGCCGCGTTCGTCCGCCGCGCTCCGCAACTCTCCGACGGCGTTGGCGACGACGCTTTCGGTGTTGGGCCGATACGTCTCTTCTTCCTTACGGAACACGCGAAGCGAAACGAGGTCCTCTAAACTCCGTTCGACCGCATCGACGTCGCAGTCGAGTTCGCGCGCGAGTTCGTCTACCTGCCATTCGCCACCGGTCGCTGCGGCGAGTCGAACCAGTTCGCGAGTCTCCGTGTCGCGGGTCAGAAAGAGCCACCCTGACGGGTATGCCGCCCGTGCGGCCCGAATTCCTTCCTCGTCCGCAAGCGTCCACATTTCGTCTCGATTGTTCGTCGTACGGAGGGTCCAATCGCGTGTGTCTACCTGGAGCACCATTAGTTTCCATTCACCCGCCGACGGTATATAATGGTTGTACTCCAATTCGATATCTCAGGTTGGATTCGATTCACAGGAAACGCGCCACGAGATGTCGGACCGTGCGATCAGTCGGTGATAAATGGCCTGCAGACCCGACGAACGCGTGTCCGGGAGGACGTGCAGTTCGATAGATCCGTATCTGACGACGACGCGGAACGTGGTATCGCGCTCTCGGTCGCGGACGAGGTACATCGGGACGGGAAGGTCGAACCAATCGCCGTAGGTGTAGGCCTCCCCGTCTAGCACGTCCTTGACGAGTGTCAGGAGGTCGCTCTCGGTGGGGTCGGAACTCGGCGACAGGCGGAAGAACGTCTCTCCCTCGTAGCGGACGCCGCCTTGTTGCGGATACGTCCGGCGCGGCCGGTGTGGAATCGAGAACGACGGGTCGCTGTCGGACATGACTGTGATACCTGTACCACCGAATAACACCGTCATCCGTTAAATAGTTCAGCCGCGGGTGCGGATGAAAATCGCGCTCCCCGACACACAGAACACGGCGACGACGTGTCCGACCAGCGCGAACACCAGCAGGTCGTACCCCCACACGAACGGTACGAGGACGAGTTGCAATAGCGCGAACCCGATGACGAAGGCGTCCACGCGCAGGAGTTTCCGCTGGGTGGCTTTCTCGGTCGGATACCGAACCGCGACCCAGAACCCGGTGACGCTCGCCCACCACGCGGTGCCGATGCGATAGCACACGTCCCACAGGACGAGCAATGTGAGGAACACCGCCGGAATCGGCGGCGAGGTCCCCAGAAGCGATTCGAGGAGCGGTGCGCCGGTCCGCGGGGTGTACACCAACAGGTACGTGACGAGGGCGACGTAGGCGATGACGCCGAGGACCACCTCGATGCTCGATCCGAACAACAGTTTTCGGTACGCCATCGGAATCGACAGATCTCGCATCCTTCGTCCGATGAGGAGCATCAGCGCGCTCCCCGTGGTGGCGACGACGATGGCCGCAGTGCCGGCCGGAACGGCGTTCCAGAGGTCGTATCGCCACGCGAGAAGCACCATCAGTCCCTCGAAGAGGACGAACTGAATCGTGAGTGCGAGCCAATCGGGAAACGTGACGCCCGGAATCGCATCGACGATGCTCTCGTACGTCCACCGATAGACGGGGCGACTCATGCGATGGAGCGCCGGACGGCGTCGTCGAACGGCGTCAACTCGATGGGGACGAGCGAGCGTATTCGGTCGTCCTCGACGACGGTGCGCGTCTTCAACCCGAGAATGAGCGGGTGGGCGACGTCCTTCGGAACGTCCGTCACCAGATCGACCCAGTAGGCCGATAGCTTGGGCGTGAGGACGGGGACGGGAACCATGGTAGAATGCGTGCCCAGCAGGTCGCCCGTTCGAAGCACCATCTCGCCGTAGGTGAGTACGTCCGGGCCGCCGATTTCGAACGTCTTCCCCGCCGTCTCGGGAACGTCGAGGACGCCGACGAGGTAGGCCACCACGTCCTCGACGGCGATGGGTTGGCAGTCCGTTCCGACCCACCGCGGCGTTATCATCAGCGGCAGTCGTTCCGCCAGTTGTCGAACCATGCGGAAACTCGCGCTGTCGCCGCCGACCACGATGGCCGCCCGGAGGACGGTCAGGTCGTAGGGTCCGGTGCTGAGGATGTACTCCACCTCGCGGCGCGATTTGAGGTGGTCCGAGAGGGTGACGCGTTCGCCGCCCAGTCCGGAGAGATACACGACCCGAGAAGGGTTCCCTTCGCGCGCAGCGGAGACGAAGTTCCGTGCGGCGACCCTGTCGTGGGCCATGAAATCTTCGCTCTCGCCCATCGAGTGGACGAGGTAGTACGCGGCGTCCACGCCGTCGAAGACGCCGCGAAGGCTCTCACGGTCGTTCAGGTCGGCCTCCACGACCGAGACGCCGTCCGGCGGGTCGTACGTCGAAGCGTTCCGGGTCATCGCCACGACGTCCTTGCCGCTCGCAACGAGTTCGGGAACGAGGTGGCGGCCGACGAACCCGGTCGCTCCGGCCACGAGTACCGTCATCGCCCGTAACTCGGATCGCTATCGTTCAAAAACTATCGGGCAACCTGAAGGGTTATGCCGCACAAACGCCATCCGTTCCACATGGATTGGCCCTTCCTCCTCGCCCTCGTCCTCCTGCTCGGCGGCGTCCTCGGGAGCGTCGTCCCGCTCCTTCCGGGCGTTCCACTCTCGCTCGCGGGCATCTACGCCTACTGGTGGTGGACCGGGTTCGGAACCCCCGGACTCCTCTTCGTCGTGATCGCGACGCTCCTCGGAGTCGCCGCCGTCCTCGCCGAGTACGCCGGTGGAGCGATTTCCGCGCGGGCGGGCGGCGGGTCCGTCTGGTCGGCCCTCGTCGCGGGCATTGTCGGCCTCGTCGCCCTCCTAACGACGGGACCGTTGGGGATGCTTCTCGCCGTCGCGCTCGCCACGTTCGCCGTCGAACTGGCACGAACGGGGGATTTCGAACACGGCACACGAACCGCTGCCTTCGCCGTCGTCGGCCTGCTTGCCTCGGCGGTGTTCCAGTTGCTCGTGACGGGCACGCTCCTCGTCGGCTTTCTCGCCGCGACGGTGTTCTAAGCGTGACTCCTCCTATCAATACATTTCGTTGTCACGAACGGCGACTTCGACCGAAAAATCGGAAGCAGTTTTCCGTATCGGTTTGCCGAATTACAGTATTGAATAATTTTAAGTCAGTTGCTTGATTTGTAGTTCACGAAAATCGTAGGCGATTCACTCCATGCAAGCTATCGAAATCACGTACATACTACTCAGCATCGTTCTCGCCGCGACCGGCCTCACCATGGTCGGCTTGGCAATGCGGGCGTATCTCCAAACGTCCCGTCAGTCGATGCTCGCCCTGTCGATCGGGTTCTCGGTTCTCGTCGCGGCCGCGATTGCAACCACGTTCAGCGCGTTCCTCACCGACTTCGAAAACAGTCGGATGCTCCTCACGGTGAACTACGGCGTCTCGACGGTCGGATATCTGTTCGTCATCTACAGCGTCACCGGCGCGGACTGAGAACGCGTATTTCCCCGACCCGGTGCTATTTTTCCCTTCCTCACATCACCCTCTTCATGCGTACACTCGCAACCGCCGTTCGCACGGGTGAGGCCGTGGTCGGGTCGTGGATCTCCATCGGCCACCCCGCCGTCGCGGAGATGAGCGCCGAACTCGGCTTCGACTTCGTGGTCATCGACGCCGAACACACGTCGATGTCGCTCGAAACCGTCGAAACCCTCGCCCGTGCGGTGGACGCAGCGAGCGGGGAGACGGAACCGCTCGTTCGCGTGGCCGACGACGACCCCGCTCGACTCAAACGCGTCCTCGACACCGGCGTTTCCGGTGTCATCGTTCCGATGGTCGAGACGGAAGCACAGGCCCGCGGAATCGCCGACGCGACACGCTATCCGCCGGAGGGAGTTCGCGGCGTCGCCGGATCGCGGGCGTCGCGCTACGGACGCGAACTCGCCGACTACTTCGAGCGCGCGAACGACGAACGCCTCGTCGTCACGCAGATAGAATCCGAACTCGGCGTCGAGAACGCCGCCGAAATCGCGGCCGTTGACGGCATCGATGCGCTCTTTCTCGGCCCGGCGGACCTCTCGGCGTCGCTCGGACGGTTCGACGACACCGAGTCGCTGGACACCGAGATTTCCGCTGTTTTGGACGCGGGACGCGACGCGAACGTTCCGGTCGGTAGCATCGCGCTCGCGTCCGAGGACGTGGAACGCTGGGTCGACGCCGGATTCGACTTTCAGGTAGTCGGCGTCGACGCCGACTACCTCCTCGACGGTGCGAGCCGGGCCAAACGAACCTACAAGGAGGCGATTCGATGACGGCGGAAAAGCCGCTCGAACGCGTCTGCTATCGGTGTGAAACCGAAGCGACGGCCGGTGCGCGATGCTCGTGCGGCGAACCGCTCTGGCTGAAAACCCCCGCGACGAAATTCACGTGGCCGGAAATTCCGGAATCGTCCATCTGGCGCTACAGGGCGTTGCTCCCCGGCACCCGACCGCCGGGTATCGGTTCCGTCGTCGGCGGAACGCCCCTGCTCCGTACGCCCGGATTGGATGAGTACGCGGGGTGCGTACTCCGAGTAAAGGACGAAAGCGCGAATCCGACGGGCAGTTTCAACGACCGCGGCAGTGCCGTCGGCGTCGCTCGCGCGTTTGATGCTGGCGACGCCTGGGTGGGCACGGTTTCGCACGGCAACATGGCGATGAGCATGGCCGCGACGGCGGCGAGCGCGGGGATGAATTGCCTCGTCCTGGTCCCCGACGACATCCCGCCGGAGCGACTGGCCCACATCGCCCAGTACGACCCGACGCTGTTGCGGGTCGAGGGCGATTACGGGCGACTGTACGACGTGAGCCTCGACCTCCCCAGCGTCCGGTTCGTCAACTCCGACGTCCCGCTTCGGGTCGCGGGCCAGAAGACGACGGCGCTCGAAATCTGCGAGGCGTTCGCCGAGTCCGACACCGCGCCGAACGCGCCCGACGCCATCGTCGCGCCCGTCAGCAGCGGCGGACACGCGAGCGCCATCTGGAAAGCGGTGTGCGAACTCCGCGACGCTAACCTCCTCGATTCGGAGTCGGTTCCCCGCCTGTACTTCGTGCAGGCAGCGGCCTGCGACCCCATCGCGAAAGCCTATCGAGCGGACGCGGACGACGTGTCGCCCGTCGAGGCCGGCGAGACGGTCGCGTACTCCATCGCGAACGCCTCCCCGCCGAGCGGAAACCGGGTCCTCGCCGCGGTTCGCGACACCGGCGGTGCCGTCCTCTCCGTTTCGGACGAGGCTATCATCGATGCGAAACGTCAGTTCGCGCGCCGTGCCGGTCTCTGCGTCGAACCAGCCTCCGCGACGACGTTGGCGGGCGTTCGTCGGCTTTCGAACGCGGGCGAGATCGGCCCCGAGGAGTCAGTCGTCGCCGTCGTGACCGGAACCGGATTCCGCGAACGTACTTCGAGTATGGATACTCCCGACGCCATACCGATTGCCGACCTTCCGGGGCGCATCGCGTCGCTGGTGTCCGGATAGCACCTCGCGAGAATCGTGTCGGTTTCGACCGTCGCGCCGTTGACGACCACCTCGACGCTCGTGAACACGATGCCGTTTCCGTACGGTTCGACCGTTTTTCCCTGCATCGGGCCGAGGAGCGCTTTACCCTGCTTTCCCGTGACCGTGTCCTCGTAGAACACCACGAGGTCGTACCGAACCCACTTCGGTTCGACCGAGACGGTCACGTTTCGACATGTGTAGTCGATGTCGGCGTTCACGCCGACCGCTTGGTATCCCGCTGCTCCGGAAAACTTCGGACTGCCGCCGCCCGTGACCACCCCGGTGCCCGCGACGACGACGACCACGACCACTGCGAGCGTTCCCGCCGTTCCCAATCTCCCCGCAGTTCCCCCGAAGCGCATACCGTTGGCACGCCGGGAAGTCGGTTATTCGTTGTTGCCGATGTGACCCGCCAGCCGTCGTTATTCGCCGCTACCGCCGCCACTGACGCTACCGCCGTCGCTTCCACTATCGCGGTACACTATCTCCTCGATTATCCGTCGCTCGCCGTTTTCGTACCGGTAGACGGTGTCGCCCTCCTCGTCCCGCGTCGTGCGATGCGACCCGTCACAAAAGGGGTACTTGTCGGACAGGCCGCACAAGCAGATGGCGATGTTTCCCTTCTCGTCGTCGAAGTCGCCTTCGTCCACTTTGAGGGGACCGGTCGCGTCGTGTCGAACTTCGCGGACCATACTCGAACTCGGGTCCGCGCTCACTTCAGTCCCGTTGCCGACGGCCGGGCGGACCGCCTACTCGTCCAGCACGGTTTCCTGAATCCGGATGCCCTTCGATGCCAAGTGACGCAACTGCTGGCGGGCGAACTCCTCCTCGCGGGTGCCGCGCGTCGCCAGCACGTACATCCGGGCGCGTCCGGCGGGGCGCATGGTCCGCCCCGCGCGCTGTGCGCCCTGCCGCCGCGACCCGCCCAAGCCGGACGCGACGATGGCGATTTCGGCGTCGGGGAGGTCGATTCCCTCGTCGCCGACGCGCGAGATGACCAACGTATCCTCCCGTCCGTCGCGGAACGCTTGCAGGTGGCGCTCGCGTTCGGGGTGGCGCATCTCGCCGCTCAGGAAGGGGACGTCGAGGGCGTCCGCGATTTCGTTCCCCTGTTCGAGGTACTCCACGAACACCAACGCCTTCGCCGTGGGATGTTCCGCGAGGAGGAACCGAATCTCGTCCAACTTCGCGGGGTTCGTCGCGGCGATTTGGCGCTTCCCCCGGCCGTCGGCGCTAGCGTACTCCCCGTGATACGTCTCGTCGTCCCACCCGACGTAGCGGATTTCGACCTCCGGTTCCGCGACGAATCCGGCCTCGAACAGCGCGTCCCAGTCGGTGCCGATGGGCGGGCCGATGAGCGTGAAGATGTCCTTTTCCTTGTCGTCCTCGCGGACTGGCGTCGCGGAAAGCCCCAGTCGATGTTTGGATTGGAGGTTCGCGCTCCGGCGGAAGACCCGACTCGGAATGTGCTGGCATTCATCGTAGACGATGAGGCCCCACCGTCGCTGGTCGAACAGTTGCCGGTGGCGGTCCATTCCGGCGGTTTGGTAGGTCGCAATCGTCACCGGGCGGACGTTCTTCTCGCCGCCGTGGTACTCGCCGATTTGGTCCCGCGTGAGGTTCGTGTGGGTGAGCAGTTCGTCGCGCCACTGTGCGGCGAGTTCGCGGCCGGGAACTAAAATCAGCGTCTCCCCGGAGACGGCTTCGAGGACACCCATCGCGGCCACCGTCTTTCCGCTTCCCGGCGGCCCGACGAGGACGCCGGATTTCAGGTCCACGAACTCCTCGACCCATTCGCGCTGGTAGTCACGCAAATCGAGGAAACATTCGACGGGCAGTTCGTCGCCGGTTTCTAGCTCCCGGTCGTCCTGCACCGGATAGCCCGCTTCGTAGAGGATTCGCTTCACTTCGGCTACTTTGTCCTCTGCGACCCAACTCTCGTCGTCGGCTATCGGGGCGCGGAGGTGGCTCTCGTCCAACTTCTGGCGGGCGACGTTTCCCATCAGGTCGTCGCTGGCGGCTTGGAGGACGACGTAGCCGTCCTCGTGGGTGTAGAGGCGGAACTGCTTCGCACGCTTCCATTGCGCCTCGATAAACGACTCCACATCCGGCGACGGTTCCGGGAGCACCTGTCGGACGGTTCGCATAAGGTCCTCCAAGGACTCGTACGGTGCGGACCAGACGTCCTCCTGCCGAACCCGATAGCTGTAGCTTCCCGCCCGCGTCGTGTCGGTGAGGTGGGCGAACTGCGAGAGTTGCGCCCGCGTGAACTGCTCCGGTTGATCCGCGACGATTTCGCGACGCTTCGGAAACACCACGATTCGCTCGCGGTCGGCCAACCGCTCCCACTCTGTCGGGAACCAGACCACCGGGTCGTTCTCCACGTCGAGACGCGTCACGTCGCGCTCCTCGGTCAGGCGCTCCAGCACGCGGTTGGCTTCCTCGTGCGAACAGTCGAGGGCGCGGGCCACCTCGTCCGCGGTCAGCACCGGCCGCCCGACGTCCTCGATGGCGTCGTAGAAGTCGGAAATCTCGTAGTCGTCGGTCACTGCTCCGATGTTGGGTCCCGGGTCGAATACTCGTTACGACTCCTCGCGGCCGCCTAGGTCCCCCGGTCCGTCGTAGGCCCCCGACCTGCGGAGTTCGCCGCGCTTTTCGAGGACGCCGGGTGTGCGACAGACGCCGCGTGCGCCCGCCGCCTGCGGCACCGTGCAGTTGTTGCAGTTCTCGCAGACGACTGTGGTTTCGCGCGCGTCGTCGCGCGAGTTCGTTCCGAGAAGCCGCGCCGGAAGCCGCGGTTCCGCGTAAAACGGCCGCCCCATCCCCACGGCGTCACACGACCCGTCGGCCAACAATCGGTCGATTTGGGATCGGGTTCGAATCCCGCCCTCGGCCAGCACCGGAACCGACACCCGCGACCCGACGCGACGGGTGAACGGGCGATTCCACGCCGGGTCGAAGTTGTATTTCCGGGATTGAAGCCAGTTGAGGAGGGCAACGAGCGCGGCGCGCGGTTTGCTCCCGAACGCTTCCGAATACCCCTCACGGAACCGCTCGTCGCGCCACGCGCGGGCCGGGAACGCGCCGCGGATGATGCTCGCGTCCCAGAACACCGACGCCTGCACCGGAACGAGGGCGTCGAAGCCCACGTCGGCCAATCGCTCGCAGACCCGAACGCCGTCGGCGAGCGAGAGGTGTCGTCGCACGAACGCCGGGGCGGTCGTTTCGGCTGGTACTTTGGTCACGATGGGAACGTCGGGACCGACGCGCTCGCGAATCTCCTCGTACACGATTTCCAGGAATGTGGTACGGGCGGCGAGCGACCCGCCGAACTCGTCGTCGCGGCGGTTGTAGAACGGCGAGAGGAACTGCTGGACGATGCCCATGTTCGCCCCGGCGATGTGAATCCCGTCGTAGCCCGCATCGACCGCATACTCCGCCGAGCGGCCGAAATCGGCCGCGAGGTCGTACACCTCCGCCGTCGAAAGGACGTGCGGGTCGTAGTCGAGAAACTCGACGCCGTCTAGCAATCGAAGTACGGCGGGTGGCCGCGAAACCGCGAGTTGCCGCAGGTCGGGATGTTCGGCGCGATAGCCCGCGTGCCACGTCTCCATGCTCCGCAGGCCGCCGTGTTCGAGCTGGACGAAAATCCGGCTCCCGTGGTCGTGCACCGCGTCCGTGAGGCGGGACAAGCGCGAGACGAACGCCGGGTCGTGTACTCGTGTCATCCCCGGCGCGGCACAGCCACCCTCGCCGCGAACGATGGTCGCACCTTGACAAATCAGCCCCACGCCCGATTCGGCGGCGGGCTCGAGTTCCCGAATCAGGACGTCAACCGTCTCCTCGTCGTTGCCAGCACATTCGAGCAGCGGAGCGCGGTAGAGGCGATTCGGCAGTTCGACGCCCCCGATTTCGAGCGGGTCTTCGAGGTTGGCCACGGTGCTCACGGGTTCGTCGGATTCGCCCGTAAAGCTTCGTGGGGTCGGCGGATTCGGTCGAAAAAAGCGTCGTCCCGTCCGTCAGTTCGCCGTCGCCTTCTTCGTTCCCTTCGATTCTTTCGTCGTCTCCTTCTCCGCTTTCTCCTCCTTTGCCTTCTCTTTCTCGCTTTCCGCGATGCCGAGGAAGGCGAACGCCGCACCGAGCATGGCGGCGTTCTTAAGGAAGTGGTTCTGTTCGTTCTGTCGCTCCTGTCCCTCCTGATTCCAGAAGTCGTGCGTGAACGGGGTGACGCTGACGAGGAAGCCGATGGCGGCGCTGGCGGCGAGACCCGGGAGTTTCCACAGGCTGATTCCGACGCCGCCGACCACGAGAAGCCAGTGTGACGCCACGACGGACGCCTCAGGCATCGGGACGCCCTTCGATTCCGCGTACCCCGCCTGCGCTTCGATGTTCCGGAGTCCGGAGATTCCCATGTATGCGAGCAGACCGCCGTAAATCAATCTCGCCACTCTGAACCCCGTCGATTTCACCACCGTGTCGCTACGTTCTGCCATGGTTTACCCCACGACGATTTCTCACTTATAGCTGGTTCCCAAAATATTCGGTAACGCTCACGTCTGTGCGTGACACGAGTGTTACCGCCCGCCGTCAAATTTCGAACTCATTTCCACTTGATGGAACAACCGCGGGACGGCATGAAATCCAAGTCCACGTCCTCGCCCGAGAGGACGCTGTCGATGGCGTCGCGGATGTAGTACTCGGTGGCTTCCGCGTCGGGATTCAGCGCGTCGTCCAGTCGCCCGTGGTAGGCAAGCGTGAAGCCGTCGCCCTCGTTGCGGAGCAGGAACGGGTCGGGCGTACAGACCGCGCCGTAGGCCCGTGCGACCTCCTGCGATTCGTCGTGGAGATAGGCGTCGTACCCGATCGTTCCGTCCTCGACTCGCTCCTGCATGGCCTCGAAGGAGTCGTCGGGGTACTCCTCGGCGTCGTTCGAGTTGACGCCCACCACGGCCACGTCGTCGTACTCGTCCGCGATGTCGTTCAACAGGTCGAACTTCGCCTGCGCGTACGGACAGTGGTTGCACGTGAACACGAGCAACACGGCGTCGTAGTCGTCGAAGTTCGAAAGCGCGTACGTCTCCTCGTCGGTCCCGCGGAGTTCGAAGTTCGGTGCGGCGTCGTCGCGTCCGATTTTCTCCTCGGACTCTTTCATCACCATATCCCATCATTCCCGTCGAGCCTCAAAATACGTTCGCCGCCCCGCAAGGTCCGGCCTACTTCCGGCCGGATATCACGTTTATCGTCCCCGTTTGAGTGAACGGCTCCCCGTCCATCGCGTTCAGTCGGTCGGTGAGTTCCGACGTGAACGCCGCTTCCCGCTCGCCCAAGACGTCCGGCGAGCAGAACGACAGCGAGCGAAGGTACCCGACGATTCCGTCCGCGTCCCATTCGCGCTCGAACGCGAACCGCTCGACCGTTACGTCCTCGAACCCCACTTCGGCCAGCAACTCGTCCCACGGATCGTCGTACTCCTCGACCGGTCCGGTTCGTTCGGGGAGGGAAGCGTACTCGCCCGCAACCTCGTAGACTTCTTCTTGCCACCCTCGCGTCCCCTTCGTCAGCCACTCTTGGCCGGTGAGGAGCGCGACGCCGCCACCGGATTCGGTCAGGCGGTACAGCGTTTCTAGCGTCGGTTTTCCGTCCATCCAGTGAAACGAGCGACCCATGGTCGTCAGCCTGAACGTGCCGAGTTCCTCGCCGAGGTCCGTATCGGACCCGACGACGCAATCGACGTTTTCGCGTCCCGCCCGCTCCGCCCGCCGCCGAACGTGCCGGAGCATGGTTTCGTTCGGGTCCATCGCCACGACTTCTCCCGCGTGTTCCGCGAGCGGAACGGCGATTTGGCCCGCTCCACATCCCAAATCGAGGACGCGCGACGAGTCGCCCAACTCGAATCGGTCCGCCAGATACGCGAGCGCCGCCTCGTCGTATCCGGGTCGGTGTTCGGCGTAGTGCCGTTCCGTGCTCTCGAAGGGAATCGAATCGTCGGCGGTCATAGCTCGTCCCCTTTCGAGAATCTACGGAGGAATAAAAAACTCGATGTGCTTTTACGGCCCCTCTCATCGCCGTTCTCGTCGGTTCGATGTACTGAGACGGAACGTTGCAGATCGTCACCGAGCGGTTCAGCGTCGAACCGCTTCCGGAGGGCCGCCCGCCAACCGCTCCCGGTCGTGGTCCGACTCGAAGTCGAGTTCCGGGCCGACGGGGACGATTCCGGACGGGTTGATTCCCGTGTGGCTTCGATAGTAGTGTTCCTTGATGTGGTCCATCCGGACCGTCTCGGCGACGTCGGGCAGTTGCATCAGTTCCTTCAGGTAGTTCCAGAGGTTCGGATAGTCCACGATTCGCCGGACGTTACATTTGAAGTGCGTCGCGTACACCGCGTCGAAACGCACCAACGTCGTGAACATGCAGAGGTCCGCCTCCGTCAGCTCCGGACCGCAGAGATACCGCCGGTCGGCGAGCACCTCCTCCCAGTGGTCGAGCGCGTCGAACAGGTCGCCCACGGCCTCCTCGTAGGCCGTCTGCGTCTCCGCGAACCCCGCCCGGTACACGCCGTTGTTGATCGGTTCGTAAATCGCCTCGATGGTGTCGTCCACCTCCTCGCGGTACCCTTCGGGATAGAGAGTGACGTCCCGGTCCGCAACCGCGTCGAACTCAGTGTCCAGCATCCGCAGTATCTCCTCCGACTCGTTGTTGACGATGGTATCCTGCTCTTTGTCCCACAGAACGGGGACAGTCACGCGCCCGGTGAACGCCGAATCGGCTTTCGTGTACACGTCTCGGAGGAACGCCGCGCCGTTCACGCTGTCGGCGGTACAACCCAACCGGTCGGGCGAGAACTCCCAGCCGTCGTTTTGGCGATGGGGGTCCACGACGGACACCGAGATGTGGTCTTCGAGTCCCTTCAGCGCCCGCACGAGGAGCGTTCGATGCGCCCACGGGCAGGCGTAGGAGACGTAGAGGTGGTAGCGTCCCGACTCCGCCGGGAACTCGCTCTCCGGGTCGTCCTCGACCCACTCGCGGAACGAGGTCGTTTGTCGCTCGAACTCGCCCTCCTCGTTCGTACTCTCGTACGCGCCGGTTCGCCACTCGCCGTCCACGAGCATGTTCATGTCGCCCGATACGTTTTTCTCGGCCTTAGCGGTGCGGTTTCCCCACGTCACTTCCGGTTTCCACCGACGGGTCCACCGGGACCACCTCGACTGCGGTTCGGCCCCTCCGCGGACCGCCGATGAATAGTTTCGGGGTCTTCCCATCCAACCTGCCGGCTGTCTCTCTCGAAATATATCCGGATATATCTCTAGAAAGCTTTCCAGAAATCCTTTTAGCTGTTGCCTCAGGAATCGCTTTTCGCCTCGGATGCTTTCACTCGACGTCCCGAACCCGCATCCCTTCGTCCAGCGAGAGCGTCAGTTCGTCGTCCGCCAGTCGAATCGTCAGTCGAACCTCCGCCGGGTCGTCCGAGCCGAGTCGTGTGCTCTCGGCGACGTACGTCTCCATCTCCCAGTGCGGTGTCTCGGTGAGGTCGATTCCGTGGTCGTAGCAGAACGCGACCACGGCGGGATGGTCGACGACGTTCTCGACGGGCGTCGTCCGGAGGAAGCCACCGCAGCGGTCGCAGGTGTGCGTGATGTGAATTTCGTCATCTTCCTCCGTTCCGTCGTTCCCCGTTCCCGAAAACTCGTGCGTCACGGTACTCGCACACCACGGACAGACGCCGTCGCGGAGGAGGCCCACCGAGCGTCGCGTCCATGCGTCGAACGCCTTCGACCGGTCGCTGTCCGTCCTGTTTTCCAGACCTGCCCGGAGAAACGGCGCGTTCGATACCGTCTCGTCGCAGTCGGGGCAGCGAGCGTCGAACACTTGATGGTCGTATCGCAGGGTGAGCGGCGCGCCGCAGATCGGACACGCCGTATCGAGCGAAATCGGGGTCGCCGTTTCCGGACCCGTGACGCTTCCGAGCATCGCCCGATAGAGGGCGATACCTCCGGCGAGGTGCGTGTAGCCATCGTCGGTCTTTCGGACGAACGTCCCGGCCAGCTCGTTCAGGTGGTACTGAAACTGCCCGCTGTCGCGCATTCCCACCGCCTCCTTCAACTCCGTGAACGTCGCCGTCCACTCGGGCGCATTCCAGAGCGCGTACAGGATTTTCAATCGAGTCTCGTTCGCCAGCAACTGGAAGGCGTCCCACACCTCCGCGTCGATGTCTCCCGCGTTCACGGGATACGTACTACGGCGGGGGATTTCAGCGGGTCGCTTCGCCGTTCGAAAACGACAGAAAATCAACTGAAATAGCCTTCAACGAACGCTTTTCCCGTCGCGCTGTGTCCCACAGACCACGAACTCCGACGATTCATGGATATGATTTTCCCTTCCAAACCGTTCCACCCGACTCGCGTCGCCTCTCGAACGCACCGTCCCTTCGACACCGTCGATGGTCTCCGTTGACCGCTCCGTCCGTCGGTTCTACCTCTACCGGGGGCTCACTTCGGAGGGGTTCGTCTACCCCATTCTCACCGTCCACGCCCTCGCACAGGGTCTTGACCTCGCGGGCGTCGGTTTCGCCGCCGGGTCGTTCTTCGTCGGGACGCTCCTTGGCGAGGTCCCGACGGGCTATCTCGGCGACAAAATCGGTCGCCGGAACGGACTCGCCCTCGGTTCAGCCCTCATATCATTGACCCATCTTGGGTTCGCGTTCGCCGACTCCCTGACCGCGTTCGTCGCGCTCTGGTGTTTCTGGGGTATCTCCGCGACGTTCCGCTCGGGAACCACCGACGCGTGGCTGTACGACACCCTCGCCGACCACGGCGAAACCGGTTCGTTCATCCGAATCCACGGCCGGAGCGGCGCGATCTTCTATGCGGCCGCTGCGATAACCGCGCTCGCCGGGGGCGTGCTGTACGAACGGTGGGCACCGCTACCGTTCCTCGCGGCGGCGACTCTGACGGGCCTCGGGTCGCTCGTCATCCTCACGCTCCCCGAACCGACGGTCAGCGGTTCGAACGAGGGCTTTTCGCTCGCGGACGCTCGCGCCGCGCTCTCCCGCGTCGTCTCGAACCGCCGCGTTCGGTCGTTCGTGTTCCTCTCGGGCGTCGTCCTCGCCGTCCCGGAAACCGTCGAGGTGTTCGTCCAACCGGTCGCGCTCTCGGTCGGGTTCACTCCCGCGACGCTCGGCGGCCTGTACGCGGGGTTGATGCTCGCCGCCGCGACCGGGTCCTCGGTCGCCGCGAAAATCGGCGATCGGTTCGGCATCGACGGCTGGTTCACGCTCGGTCCGGTTCTGCTCGCGTGCGCTCTGCTCGGTGCCAGCGTCGTCCCCGTCGTCGCCCTTCCCGCGTTCCTCCTCTCCCGAAGTTCCAACACCGTGTCGGCGACGCTCAAGAGCGCGTTTCTCAACGACCGGGTCGAATCGCACGGCCGCGCGACCACGCTCAGCGGCGTCTCGATGATTCACGGTCTCCTCTTCTTCCTCGCCCGGACGACCGGCGGCGCTGTCGCAAACGCCACGACGCCGCTCGTGGCGCTCTCGGCGTTCGGGGCCGTCGCCGTCGGTTCGGTCCTCCTCTTTCGCTCCGTTTCCGATCCGTTCGAATCCGGCCGCCCCGTGGCAACCGACTGACTGCTTTTCGACGCAAAACTACCTGATATTCACGAAAATCCGTTCAGTAATAGGAAATATAGGGAGTATATATGGCTCGGCGGTCGTAGTTCATTCGAAGCATGACCGACCAACCGACGAACGAGGGACTGGAGAACGTCACCGTCGCGGAAACGCGCCGCAGTTACATCGACGGCGACGCCGGCGAACTGATAATCGGTGGATTTCCGCTCGCGGAACTCGCCGAACACGCGACGTTCGAGGAGACCGTCTACCTCCTCTGGAACGACCGGCTTCCGGACGGTGACGAGTTGACGTCGTTTCGCGCCGACCTCGCCGCGTACCGCGACCTCTCCCCCGCCACGCTCGACCTCCTTCAGGCGGCCACGGCGGACGACGCCGACCCGATGGACGCGCTTCGGATGGGCGTCGCGGCGGCGACCATCGGCCACGACACCGACCGCCCCGAGGACGAAGCCCGTCTTCTCGTCGCGCAACTGCCGACCATCGTGGCGGCGTACTGGCGACTCCGGAACGGCGACGAACCGGTCGCCCCCGACGGCGACCTCTCACACGCCGCGAACTACCTCTACATGCTCACGGACGAGCGACCGACCGACGCCGAGACACGAGGCCTCGAAACCTACCTCAACTCCGTCGTTGACCACGGTCTCAACGCCTCGACGTTCAGCGGTCGAGCCATCGTCTCGACGGAGACGGACCTCGTGTCGGCCGTTACCGGCGCGGTGGGTGCGCTGAAGGGACCGCTTCACGGCGGCGCTCCCGGTCCGGTGCTGGACATGCTCCTCGACATTCACGAGTCCGGTGACACCGAGGGCTACGTCGAGGAAAAACTCGACGCGGGCGAGCGAATCATGGGTTTCGGCCACCGCGTCTACAACGTCCGGGACCCGCGCGCCGCCGTCCTCTCCTCGGCCGCCGAGTCGTTCTACGAATCCGGCGGCGAACGCGACTTCTTCGAGACGGCGAAAACGGTCGAGACGACCACGACCGACCTGCTGGCCGAGCGACGGCCCGACTTGAGTCTGGCGACGAACGTCGAGTTCTACACGGCCGTCCTCCTCCACGGCATCGGGATTCCGTCGGAACTGTTCACGACGACGTTTGCCATCGCCCGCGTCGGCGGGTGGACTGCACACTGTCTGGAACAGTTGGAGGACAATCGCATAATCCGTCCGCGTTCGGCGTACGTCGGGGAGCGCGACCGGAGGTGGGTGCCGGTCGAGGACCGGTGACTCGGGGTTACACTTCCGAACTGGTCGAATCCGTCGGGCGCGGGAGTGCGACGTACGACAGTCGTTCGATGGAGAACGGGTCGTAGACGGACTGGTGACACGGACAGTAGATGTCGTTTTGCGCGTTGAACTTCGCGCTCGCCGGGTCGGCCTTGAACAGCGGCACACAGCAGAAGTGGGTGCATTTGTCGAGAACGGCGATGAACCCCTCCTGCGTGCTCGCTTTCAGCCACTCGTTGTTTTTTGCTTTCTCCTCGATTATCACGCTCCTGATGATCTGGACGGGGATCGTCCCGCTCGCGGGGACGTCCTGCGACCGCCACGTCGCGGAGGCTGGCTTTCCAAGCCCGGCCTTTCCGATACCGTCGCCCCACGTCTTGTAGTCGTCGAAATCGTCGATGTTGACCTTGTCCCCCTCCGAGGCCGTCTCGGACTGCCACGTGTACTGCGAGGCGGTGTAACGGAAGTAGTTGTCCTGGTCCGCGTCGGGTTTGATGCCGGGATACGTCTGGACGCCACAGTACTGGAACCACTGCGAGGAGTAGGTGATTCCACCCATCTGCTGTTCGGCGACGGTGACGGTGTTACTGCCTCGTTCGACCTGTTTCACTTCGGGCCAGACGCCTTTCAGGTCGCCGTTGGCGTCGATTTCGACCGGAATCTGGGGCATCCCGCGCGGTGCGGGTCCGGCGATGTTCTCCACGCCGTAGTATTCGACCGTCCCACCGCCCGCTCCCGACGGAGCGGTTGCGGTTTTCATCATCGCCGCCGTTCCCGTGCCGATTCCCGCCAGTGCCGCACTGCCGACGACGCCTTTGACGAATCGCCGACGAGAGGACTCTTCCGGATATTTGTCCGAATCAGACATTTTTCACCTGCGTGTCGCTCGCTCCTGTCAGGGTCACGGAACGAGCGTTCCACGCTATCGGTCGCGACTAAGTCCCCGCCGTTCTTTGTTATTGGTAGCCAATCGGTTCGTTGCCCAGTCCTTACCCTCGGACACCGATGGGTAAGTATCGACTTTCTATCACTTCCTTCCTTCCTCGCGGGGTTATCTTCTCGCCATCTGTTCTCTAGAAACTGTTATTTTTCGCTCCCTTTCGCGACAGGACTCCGAACTACAGCGTCGCTTGCTTGCGATTCGTTGCTTTCACGCCCAATAGAGATATATGTGTGTTCGAGCGATTATGTACTAGAGTATGACTCTCGGTCCACCAACGCGAATTTCGACCGGTGTCTCTGGACTGGACGAGATACTGCACGACGGACTTATTCCAGGACGGAGCTATCTCGTTCGGGGCGATCCGGGAACGGGGAAGACGATTCTCGGCATCAACTATCTCACCGCGAACATCGAGTCGGGCGAGACGGTGCTGTTCGTGAATTTGGAGGAGTCGAAGGACGAGGTCCGAGCGAACGCTTCGACCCTCGATATCGACCTCTCGGGCGTACATTTTCTCGACTTGAGTCCGGACTCGGACGTGTTCGTCGACGACCAGTCCTACGACATCTTCACGCCGAGCGAAGTCGAACAGGAACCGCTCACGCAGGCGATCACCGACCGGGTCGAATCCATCGATCCCGACCGGGTGTTCATCGACCCGCTCACGAAACTTCGCCACCTGACCTCGGGCGAGTACCAGTTCCGAAAGCAGGTCATCGCGTTCATGCGATACCTGAAAGAGCAAGGTGCCACCGTGCTGGTCACGTCGGAGAACACGGAAACCTCGCCCGACGACGACTTGCAGTACATGACCGACGGGACCGTCCAACTCGAACGGTCGGAACGCGGGCGGACGATCGAGGTGCCGAAGTTCCGCGGGTCGTCCATTCGGGAGGGAAAACACTCGATGCGAATCGAGGAGGGCGGTCTGGCCGTCTACCCGGAACTCATCACGAACGAGGAGAGCAGCGAGTACGTCGCCGAACCGATTCCCTCGGGCGTCAGCGAAATCGACGAACTGCTGCACGGCGGCTTGGAGCGCGGTACTGTATCGGTCCTCAGCGGTCCGACCGGCGTCGGCAAGATGACGGCCGGAACCCAGTTCATGAAGGAGGCCGCGAACCGCCGCGAGCGGTCGATAATCTACATGTTCGAGGAGTCGACCGAGACGTTCATGCAGCGCAACAAAGCCATCGGCATCCCGGTCGAGGAGATGATCGCCGAGGGGACGCTCTCGGTCGAGGAGGTAGAACCGCTCGACCACTCGGCGATGGAGTTCGCGAGGAAGGTGCGCCACGAGGTGGAGGAAAACGACAGCAGTATCGTGATGATAGACGGAATACAGGGGTACAAACTCTCCGTCAGTAGCGAGGACAAACAGACGTTGGTTCGGAAACTCCACACCCTGTCGCGGTACCTGAAGAGCATGGGCGTGACCGTCATCCTCGTGGACGAAATCGGCACCGTGACCGGCGATTTCAAGGCGACGGAGGCGGGAATCAGCTATCTCGCCGACAACCTCGTCTTCCTCCGGCACCTCGAAATCGCCGGCGAGATGCGGAAAGCCATCGGCGTGTTGAAAAAACGGACGAGCGACTTCGAGCGCACGCTCCGCGAGTTCCGTATCACCGAACACGGCCTCGAAGTCGGCGAACCGCTGATCGGCCTTCGCGGCGTCCTCTCGGGTGCTCCCGAGTGGGTCGAATCCGCACCCGAACTCGATGATGGATGACCGCTCCATCATTCGTGCTCGTCTTGAGCAGGAACGAGCGCAACCTCTCGCTCCTCGCCGACCTCGTTTCCGAGGAGGGGTGTGAAACGAAACCGGTCACGTCGGTCGAGGAGTTCGACGCCGTGTTACGCGGCGAGGCCTCGATAGCCGTCGCCGTCCTTGACACCGAGGGGTACACCGCCGACCTCTGGAAGCGCTGTGAGCACCTCCATGAACGCGAAATTCCCACCGTGATTCTCACTCCCGAGACGCCGCCGCACCTCAGACGCGAAGCCATCAGTCGCGGCGTTCGTTCCATCCTCGAAAAACCGGTCGATACGGCCGACTTGCGCGCGACGATACGCGGCATGCTCAATACGGACTGAGACACTGATGCGTTCATAACGTCGGAATCTACACACGTAGAAACACGGACATAGGCTGTCCATTTATAGGCGACACGCTACGCACCACGTCGTCGAACGAACGGCCGAATCGACTCCCGTGGCCGGGAACTCCACGTTTCCAGCACTTACGGGGAATGTCGAGAGCGGCGGTCAGCCGGTTTCAGCGTCCTCGTCTCGCTCGTTTCGCTCATCGCGCTGACGCTTCTCGTCCGCGAGAGACAACGCCTTTAACGCTCTCGGGGTATCCTTTCGCAAATGCGAATCGAGAACAGTTTCATTCCCGTCCGCGGGGTGGGTGAGAAGACGGAGCGGAAACTCTGGCAAAACGGCGTCGCTCACTGGGACGAGTTCGACCCGTCGCACGTCGGCGATGCGACCGGCGACCGCATCGCGTCGTTCATCGCCACCGCGAGCGAACACTTGGACGACGGTAACTCCGCGTTCTTCTCCTCCGCGTTTCCCAGCGGCGAAAGTTGGCGACTGTACGAGAACTTCCGTTCTTCGACCTGCTTTTTCGACATCGAGACGACCGGCTTGAGCCACTATTCGAGCGTCGTCACCACGGTCAGCCTCCATCGGGACGGCGAGACGAAGACGCTCGTCCGCGGCGACGATTTGACCGCCGATGCCCTCCGGCGCGAACTCGGCGAGTCGGATTTGATCGTCTCGTTCAACGGCAAGCGATTCGACCAGCCGTTCCTCGAACACGAGTTCGACCTGTCGCTCGACACGCCCCACGTCGATTTGATGTACGTCTGCAAACGCCTCGGTCTCACCGGCGGCCTCAGCGCGGTGGAAGCAGACCTCGACATCGGTCGCGGCGGCATGGATATCGGCGGCGAGGACGCGGTTCGACTCTGGCACCAGTACGAAGCGGGCGACGAGGACGCCCTCGACACTCTCGTCAGGTACAACCAGTACGACACGCAGAACCTCGAAACGATCCTCGATTACGCCTGCGAGACGCTCCACGACGACGTGTTCGCGCGTCACCTTCCCTGAATCCGAATCTACTCCGATTTTCGGCTCGTTTCGGAACGATTTCGACTTTTTCAGCTCCGTGGAATCGGTTTCCAGTTTCGAGTGTTCGTATCTCCAATTTGGCGCGTGCTGGCGAGGCGTTCCGGCCAGCATTCGGCCGGAACGCCTCGGTGAAGCGTGCGAGGGATGAGTATCGGAGGCCGGAGTTCCCGCGAGCGAGGGCAGGAAGACGCGGTTTGTCTTCCCGTGCGAGCGAGGGGGAACACGAAAGAGCGAGGCTCTTTCGGAGGCCGAGAAACGCAATCGGTTGGGGAGGGTGTGGCTTGCGAGGTTTCTCCGAAACCTCGAATGCGAACGGCAACGCCGTGAGCACGCGGTGCGGTTGTTGTATCTGGGTGAGACTTCCGAAAGTCTTCGTCTTTCAACTCCCCGCGAGGAACGAGCGGGGGCTGTAGAAGTCTACTTCCCAGTCGTTGCTAGGTCTCTAAAGACAAAATCATCTCGTAGCAAAAGTGACCGAACTATCCGAAAACTGCCACGACTGCACCGTTCCCTCTCGGTCTGGAAAAGGGACTTCCCGCTCACCGACCCGCTTTCATCCGTTCTTCGAATAGGGCGTCCAAATCCGGGGAGTCGACCAGTTCGTACTCGTCGCCGACGCGCTCGGCGTAGCCCGCTTCCGCGAGGTGCCGAAGGTGGGCGTAGGACTCGCCGGGGCCGTGGAGGAGGTGGATGCCGTCCAGTTCGCCGAACAGGTGGGACCCCATGGTCCACGGGTCGGTGGGACCGTTGTCCTCCAACACGTCGATGACGTCCTCGGCGCGTTCGCGGTGATGGGCGTAAATCTCGTCGGCGCGCTCCGCCGGGTCGAGCGGGTCGCCGTGGCCGGGCCACGCGCGGGTGTACTCCTCCGCGACGAAGTGAGAAAGCGTATCGAGGTAGGTGGCGAGCGGGTTTTCGAGGCGGACGTCCGCGCCGCCGACGTTGGGCGTGTAGTTTTCGAGGAGGGCGTCACCGCAGAACAGTTCGCGACCCGAGTCGCCGTCGAAGGCGAATCCGGCGAGGCCGGCGGTGTGGCCGGGAAGGTGGACGGCTTCGAGTTCGAGGCCGCCGACGTCGAACGTGTCGCCCGCGGCGAACGGTTCGACGGTGGGTTCGGGACCGTCGAGACGACCGACGTCCTGTGCGTGCTGGAACACCGGGGCTTGTATTCGCTCGGGAAGTCCCCACTCGTCGAGCAGACGTCGTTGGCGGGCCTCGATGGCGTCCCACGCGGACTCCGATTGGGCGACGAGCGCGGCGTCTTCCTCGTGGACGAAAACGGTGGCGTCGCTTCGCTCTTGGATGGTTCCCGCGAGTCCGGCGTGGTCGGGATGCCAATGGGTGATGAACACGTCGTCTATGTCGCCGATCGAACGGTTGTAGTCGGCCAACCCGGACTCCAACGAATCGAGCGTTTCGGGCTTCCTGACGCTCGTATCGATGAGCGTCGTGGGAGCGTCGGCGTCGGAACCGAGGAGGTAGATGCTGTTTTCCCCCTCGAACTGCGTGTTTTCGAGTCGAATTCGGTTCACACCCGTTTTTCAGAGCCGATGCTTATGATATTTTTTATGCTTATCTCGATAACGATAGGTTGCGTTCGCGTCACACCTCGTGTCATTCATCGTTCGTGAGCAGTTGTGCGAGCGACAGCGCCGCGAACGAAGCGACGATGAGGACGTTCCAGACGAGGTCCGGAACGACGGTGAGCGGTGAGACGCCCATCCACGTCGCCGCCATGAGGCCGACGCCGACTGCGGTGAGGACCCGGTAGTAGCGCAGCCATGGGATTTCGTCTTCGCTCTGGAACTCTTCGGTCGTCTCCACGTCGTCCGCGGGTCGTCCGTTAGCGTCGAGATACGGGTCGAACTGGTCGGCCAGCGGCCCGCGTTCGACGATGCCGCGACTCTTGTTGTATCGGATGATCCCCTCGCTTTCGAGTTTCGGCAGGTGGGACTGATACAGCGCGATGTAGACGCGCTGGCGCTCGTCGGATGTGAGCGCTTGGACGGTGGTGTCGTTTTCCCACGCCGCGACCTGCTCTGCGAGGTCGCGCATCTCGACCGTGCCGCCGGTGTCCTTCAGGAACCGAAGAGCGTCTCGGCGACGTTGTGTCTGGAGAATATGAAATATCTTGTCGCGCGAGAGCGGTTCGACTGATTCGTCGGACGCGTGATCGAACTCCTCTACCGCCGTCGAGTCGGAACTAACGCTCATCGTTTCGTGCCCTGGTATGCGGTGCTTTCCACGTGTGCCCGAACACTCGATCGGGGAGTTACGCCGTTACTTCGCACCGAGATTCCCCGTCGTCTCGGTAATCGGTCGTTTCGTTTCTCGCGTGCCATGTGGTTCAATATCTCCTGTCCATTTTATAAAGGTATTGGGTCTGTGTCGATGATAAAGCTCTAATTTATCTCCCGGTCACAGAACGGTACGTTCTTTCCCGCCATGTTTGTTTCGCCAAGGGGACGTTGTCGGGGTTTTAATATCTCGAAATGGAAGCTTTCCACGACGATGGCAAACTTCGACGGGAGGGAGTACAGGCGAGTCGTGCAGCGACTCGCCGGCAACGTTCGGGAACGAGTTGGGTCCGGAATGAGCATGCGCTCTGCTCTCTATCGGTCGGTCGGCGAATGCGTGGGGGATCTCTGGAACCGTGACGTGTCGCTTCGCGTCTGTGAACTCTCCGAGCGGGAACCGGAAATCGAGATGGTGACCGAGATCGTCGCCGAGGACGCGACGGAGACGCACGCCGACTACGAGGTGTTCGTTCGCGCGATGGCGTTTTCCGTCCTCGAACAGGACGTGCGTGACGTGGTCGAAAACACGGTTTCCGTTGAGCGGGAAGCCCTAAATCTCGGAGTCGACCGCCCAGAATGTAGCGATTAGGCGACACGTTTAGGCGCTTCCGTGTCGTGTTGATTCCATGCCCAGTAGCGCCCGTCCGGACGAGGAGTTCGTCTCCTGTTCCAACTGTGGTAAACTCGTGGACCTCTCGGAGTACCATCCAACGGTGGTCGTCAGACACAACGTCACCGCCAACCAAACGGAGAACCTAACGCTTCACTTCTGTAGCGAGGACTGTTTGGACGAGTGGACCGGTCCGTTCCCGTAATCCGACGATCGTGGTAAGCTCACCTTACCGGGCGAACGCTCAGCGTGTTTTACCCGCCTCCTCGCCGTCGGCAGCCGCATGGAGTTCGAACGCCCGGAATCGCGCTGGAAACGCGCCGCCATCATCGGTGGCATCGCGCTCGGATTTTTCGCCGCCTCGTTCGTCGTGCTTCCAGTCGCGCTCCTCGCAGTCGAGTTCGTCGCGGGAATCGTGGTCGGAATAGTTCGCGTCGTCATCGAACCTCGTACGGATCGGCGCCCGGCATGAAACGTCCCAAATCGACCGTCTGCTGGTAGTCGGAGGACAGAATTCCACTCAGCCGTTCCTGCAGTCGGTCGCCGTCGTCCGGTCCCCACTCGCGGGGGTCGCGAATCGGGACGACGAGGAAGCCGCGTCCTTTGATCTCCTGTGCGTGGAGCGCCGCCATGTCGAGACCGTCCCCGTCGGCACCCATCCCGTGTTTGTCGGCTTGCGCCGTGAACTCGCGGAAGACGTGTTCCGTCGCCGTCTCGCCGACCGGAAGCAGGACGTGTGCCGCGATTGCCCTGAGTTCGGCGTCGAAGAACCGCTCCATGTCGTCGTACTCCTTCTGCGTTGGCTGTCGCCCATCGGGAAGCCTGCACATGTGGAGATAGCTCATGAACAGGTTGGCGATGACCGGTTCGTCGCTGTACACGTCGCCGAGGAGACCCACCTCGTTCAACACCGGTTGGAGACGCTCGCCGACGATCCCGCCGGTAAACGGGACGTTCGAGTCGGCACCGCCGTGCACTCCCGGATGGTCGCCGATGAGATGAAAATCCGCGTTGGCGTCGCCGTAGCCGAATACTGCACAGTCCCCGTCGTGCGAACCGTTACACCGACAGGGTGGTCGCATTCCGAACGGATTGCTTGCCTGCTCTTCCTCGTGGAGCCACTTCACATTCTCAATAGCAGTCCCGTATGAAAAAGCGCGTCGGTACGTCGAACGCTTCGCTGGCGGTTCAACGAGTCTCTCACAGGAATTGACGGATGTACTGAAAACGGTAGATGCATTGAGTGATGCACCGAACCAGACACAGAGCTGTAGATTTTGACAGGCGCAAAGCCGTGATCATGTCGGATGCGACGTCGAACCTTATTCTTCCCCTCCCTTTTGGTATGTCATAGCATATTTTACGACGGTTGATTACTATTTAGTTCTTGTGGTGAAAATCGTCTCTGAGAATCTCATATGCAGTTTCCACTCCATTAAAAATGTTCGAACGTCGAACTACGGACAGAATAATTTCCAATTTTACTTTATCCGATATCGGGTTCTTCGCGGAGCAGTGTGGGTCGCTGTCGCTGGCACGGGCACGATTTCGAACTCCGCGTGCTTCGCGTATCTCCGCTCTCGCCCGAGACGCCGCTCCGCCTCGAATCGTCCCTCGAAAAATCAGCGGCTTGAACCGCATCCTGCCCGTCGTCTCCCGCTACCGCTCGTTCACTTCCAACACGCGTCCCGCGGCGATGGTTTGGCCCATGTCCCGAACCGCGAAACTACCGAGTTCGGGAATCTCCGAGGAGGGTTCGATGGAGAGCGGTTTCTGCGGTCTGACGGTCACGATGGCCGCATCGCCGCTCTGGATGTAATCCGGTTCCTCCTCCACGACTTCGCCGCTGGATGGGTCTATTTTCTGGTCGATGGATTCGATGGTGCAGGCGTCCTGTGCGGTGTGCGCGTGGAACACCGGCGTGTACCCCGCGGTGATGACCGACGGGTGTTGCATCACGACGATTTGGGCCGTGAAGGTGTCCGCCACCTTCGGCGGGTCGTCCGCCGGACCCGCGACGTCCCCGCGTCGGATGTCGTTTTTACCGACTCCGCGGACGTTGAACCCCACGTTGTCGCCCGGTCCCGCCTCCGGAACCTCCTCGTGGTGCATCTCGATGGTTTTCACCTCGCCGCTCACGTCGCTCGGTTGGAACGACACCGATTCGCCCGTGTTCAACATGCCGGTCTCGACGCGCCCGACCGGGACGGTTCCGATTCCCGAAATCGTGTACACGTCCTGAATCGGCAGGCGAAGCGGCGCATCGGTCGGCGGTTCCGGCATCGGCAGGTCGTTCAGCGCTTCGAGGACGGTCTTCCCGTCGTACCACGACATCTCGTCGCTGTGGTCGACGACGTTGTCCCCCGCGAGCGCCGACATCGGGATGAACGAGGCGTCCTCCGTGTCGAACCGGACTTGGTTCAGGAGCTTCGTTACCTCGTCTACGACCTCTCGATAGCGGTCCTCGTCGTAATTGACCGAGTCCATCTTGTTGACCGCGACGATGAGTTCGTTGATGCCCAAGGTGCGCGCGAGGAAGACGTGTTCCTGGGTCTGCGGCGCGACACCGTCGTCGGCGGCGACGACGAGAACCGCGTTGTCCGCCTGCGACGCGCCCGTGATCATGTTCTTCACGAAGTCACGGTGGCCCGGCGTATCGACGATGGTGAAGTAGTACTCGTCGGTGTCGAACTCCTGATGGGCGATGTCGATGGTGACACCACGCTCTCGCTCCTCCGCGAGGTTGTCCATCACGTAGGCGAACTCGAACCCTCCTTTTCCCTTCTCCTCGGCTTCTTGTTTGTGCTGTTCGATTACGTGTTCCGGGACGCTCCCCGTCTCGAAGAGGAGTCTCCCGACTAATGTCGATTTTCCGTGGTCTACGTGGCCGATGATGGCCAAGTTTTGGTGTGGTTTGTCTGGCATAACCCCATTCCCCGTATCGCGTACGTATCGTGACGAATGAGCAAAACAGTTGTGCCGTTTTCTACTCCCCGCTTCGCTCGGTTTCCGTGATTTCGCGCCGCAACTGGCGGCGAACTTCCGCCGCGGAAAGACCTTCCTTTCGTGCTCGCGTCGTCAGTCGATGAAGGGCCGCGGCGAACTCCCCTTCGTCCTCGATTCCACCGTTCATCACCGCCTCGGCTTCCGTCCCGAAATTCGTTTCCCGCACCGTCGATTCGCGTTCGGGGTCACTCTCGGAGGCGTCTCCGGTTCGTCCGGCGAGGACGGCGTTGACCGCCGCACCGAACAGGATGACGAAACTGCCGACGTACAGCCAGACGATGACGAGGAGCAGGTTTCCGATGGTTCCGTAGAGGCTGGTGTTGTACGCGGAGATTTGGGCGTACATGTGGAAGACGGAATGCAGGGCCTGCCAACCGACGGCGGCGATGGCGACGCCGGGGAGGACTTCGCCGAACCCGACGTCGATGTTCGGGAACACGTAGTACATGGGCAGGAACGCGACGCCGAGGACGAGTATCGACATCCCCTCGACCAGATAGTCGTCGAAGGGCAACCCCCGTGGCGTCGAAACCGTCGCGCTGGTCACGCCGATGGTGACGACGACGAGGACGAGCGCGACGAGGACGACGACGCCGTCTTTGATTTCCTCCGCGACCGACGTCTTGCGCTCGACGTCGTAGATGTCCGCGAACGCGGCGTCGAGCGCCCGGAAGATCCGAAACGTCCCCCAGAGAAGCACGGCGACGACGACGAACGAGTCGCCGGGCGACGGCGCGCCCGAAATCGCGTTCTGCAGGAAGATGTTGGCGCTCGCTGGGAGGTACGAACCGATGTCCCGAACCAACTGTCTGGCGAGGGTTTCGCTTCCCACCGTGGACACGATGACCGTCAACAGCAGGAGGACGGGAAGCAGGGAGACGAAGGAGTGATACGCGATGCTCCCCGCCATGAATTTGATGTTCTCCTCGCGCACTTCCCGCACGATGTCCCGGCCGAGTGAGACGACGCGCCGGAGTCGAGGGCTCATATCCCGTCTATGGTGAGCGAGCCTAAAAGTTCCAACCGTGTTCCGCGTCGTTTTCCGCTTGCCCCCTCCATCCGTTTTAAGCCGGCGACGCCCGACGTTCGCGTATGAAAGCCGCTGTATTGTGCGAGTACGGCGAACCGCTCTCCATCGAGGAGGTGCCGGAACCGACGCCCGACCCACACGGCGTGGTCATCGAAACCGGGGCCTGTGGTATCTGTCGAAGCGACTGGCACGCGTGGCAGGGCCACGGCGAATGGGCCGACGACCGAGTGCCGCTCGGGCAAATCCTCGGCCACGAACCCGCCGGACGGGTCGTCGCGGTCGGTGAACAGGTACGAGACATCGGAGCGGGAGACCGAATCGCGGTTCCGTTCAACCTCGGACGGGGCCACTGTGGATACTGCCAGAACGGCCACGGGAACGTCTGCGAACACGGCATCGCCCTCGGTTTCGAGGAGGCCGCACCGGGCGCGTTCGCCGAACGGGTCCACGTTCCGTACGCCGATTACAACGCGGTAGCGCTTCCCGAATCCGTCTCCCCCGTCGAGATGGCCGGGTTGGGCTGTCGGTTCGTCACGGCGTACCACGCGCTCGCCCACCGGGCCGACCTGACGCCGGGCGACTGGGTCGCGGTCCACGGGTGTGGCGGCGTCGGCCTCTCGGCGGTTCACGTCGCCGACGCCCTCGGCGCGAACGTCGTCGCCGTCGATTTGGACGACGACAAACTCGACGCGGCCCGGAACCTCGGCGCGGACGAGACGCTCCTCGTCGATTCGGACACCGACGTTCCGACCGTGATCGAAGCCCGCGTCGGCGGGGCTGACGTCTCCATCGACGCGCTCGGAATCGCCGAGACCTGTCGCAACTCCATCGACTGCCTCCGTCCGCGCGGCCAGCACGTCCAACTCGGATTGACGACGGACGAGGAGCGCGGGGAAGTCTCCCTCCCGACGGACACGATGACGATGCGCGAAATCACGTTCCTCGGCTCGCGCGGGATGCCGCCGTCACGATACGACGAACTGCTCCGGATGCTCGACCGAGGGACGCTCTCGCCCGAAAAGCTCGTGACGAACACCGTCCCGCTTGCCGAGGTTCCCGACCGCCTCGCCGCGATGAACGACTTCGAAACGACCGGTATCGAAGTCGTGGATTTCTCATTGTCCCCGTAAAACTCCGGCTACAAAACAGTTATTTATTCTTATATGAAACTCATCGGTATGTCTTCGGACGGTTCCACCGGCGGGCTTTCGCTTCGACGCGCCATCATCATCGGCCTCCTGTTGCTGGCGACGCCGTTCGTCCTCATCGCCGCGGCGCTGACGGCGGGTGCCGGGCCGGGCGGTTGGTTGCTGTTGGTCGTCGCGCCGCTGTCGCTTCTCGGCTCGGGTATCTGGTCGTTGACCGGCGACACCGACGATATGACGCGTCTGTTCGCTCGGTTCGCGTAGAAATAGGGATGTTCTGACCGTCCCGTGGTTCAGACCGGCACTTCGTTCAGGCAGTTCACCTGCTCCCAGTCGCCCGTCTCGTCGAGCCGATAGAGCCGTTGCCGGGCATCGGGGATGTACACTTCCTCCGTGACGGCACCGATATCCGTCAGGTTCTCCAATGCGCTCCTGACCGTCCGCGCCGAAAGTCGTGATCGCTCCACGATTTCCTTCTGTGTGTGGGCACCGCTGTACTCCAACACTTTGAACACGAGCTTCGCGCTTGGCGGTAGCTCACACAGGCCGGTCAGGGTTGGCTTCTCCATACACGGCCCAACGGAATCCACCCACTAAACGGCTCGCTAACTGTGCGGTAACCCGGTATCACGCATGTCACCCGGGCGTCAGGGAGTATCATACCCGTCACCGGACGATTCGAAGTGACACACCTGTCACCGGAAAAACGTAGGTTCTTTCATGGATGCCTGTGAATATGTGTATATGCAGCCTGAACTAGCAAGCAAAACGCGGTCCGGTGAGATGGACCGGCTGTTCTGCCAGGAATGTGGGGAGCGCTTCGACGCCGACGCCGCGACGGACGACGGATGGCACTATCGGTGTCCGAACGAGGACTGTGACGGTGCGGGAATCCACGAGGACTTGTATCCGATTCAGGACGTTCTCCCGTCGCACCGATAATCAACGTTTCGACCGACCGTCTTTCTTTCTTCCCGCGTCCGATGGAAACGCTTTACATCCCCCGCCGCACGACAACGAATATCGAATGCGGTTCGACAGCTTTCTGATTCAGGCGCTCGCGACGCTCATGCTGCTGGTCGGCCTCGGTCTCTCCGGCTATGCACTCCTCCAGCCACCGCAAAGCACGACGACGTACACGCTCTCGCTGGAGAAGGCGGAGAAAAACGACCCCGGCGTTCGCTCCTCGTCGGTGGACTACGGAAGGCTATCGAACGATGCACGGGTCGCCTTCGGTCGCGCGAAAATCCACGGGTCGTATCGGCTGTCGGACGACCCGCCGGGGGCGCTCGAAGACCATTCGTTCGTCATCGACGGTGAACAGGTGTACGCGCTCTCGATTTCCGAACGCGAACACATCACGGAACGGATGGCGACCCTGTTCGGCGGCACGATGACCGCCGTCATCGGGGCGTTCATCTTCATCTCGTGGCTCGACGTGCTCTCCGGGTTCCGCCCGAACAAAAACTGAATCGCCGCTCACCCGGTTCCGTTCATCTCGTCGATATCCTCCCACAGGGCGTCGGCGAACTCGCGCCTGAGACGGAGGGCTTCCTCGTGTGGCAACGTCCATCCCGCCTCTATCTGTTCCGAAACCGGGTGGTAACGCGTCACGTCGAACCCCATCGTTGCCAAGTACTCCTGAACGCGAAGGGACCCGATTCCCTCGCTGATGGCCGCGGTGCTGAGCCCGCGTAGTTCCGGGTACGGCGGGACGCCTATCTCCGTCGAACGAATCCCGGTTTCCCCCACGACGACGTCCTTGTACGTCGTCTGCTCCATGAGTTCCATCACTTCCCCCACGAGTCGGACGATTTCCGTCGGCAACGCGGTGTCCGGCGCGCGCCATTCGACCGTCGGCGAACGGTGACGGAGTCGTACCGGGGTCAGCACCGCGTCCTCCCGCTGGAAGTGGTCAGTGAACGTCCCGATATCGATACCGCGCTCCCGTGCGATGATTTGCAGGATGGTGTACTGTTCGTCGATTCTCGCCTCCCACTGGTCCTCGCTTTCGACGTAATCCCACAGATCACGGTAGCGGGCGAACGTCGAGTGCGATTCGTACCGATACACCGCCGCGCGCGACGAACTCGCCAACTTACTCCCGTTGTAGTACGGCGAGGAGCAGACCAACGCGAGCGCGGGGTCGAGCGCCGTCAACAGGTTCAACTGCCGTACGACGTCCGTCTTGTCGAAGTGAACGTGCGTCCCCGCGCAGTTCATCGCGTACTCCATGTCGTCGCCGTACATCCGTTCCAACAGCCGACCGCGCTCGCTCGTGATGTCGAGCGATTCGCGGGCCAGCGGCGTCCCGAGCGGAACGAGTGCCAACCCCTGTTCGTCCGCTTCGTCACGGACGGCTTCGAGGACCGACCCGAATTCGCGCCGTAGCTCCGCCGTACTCGATACGGGCGGTGTTTGCACCTCTATCAGCGGTGCGACGAACTCTGGGACGACGTAGTCGCTCACGGTGGTGAGGTCGTCCGTTTCGGTCGCTAGCTCTCCCGATTCGTCGATGACCCAATACTCGGCTTCCAATCCTATTTTCATCCATCTCCCCCCGGTCGATGACGAAGTACCGTCGCAACAGAACACGAACACCGCGAACGTCATCGAACGTTGGTTATAGTACGTCGTTTACGCTCTAATAAGTTCCGAGAATTGTTTCATGTCAGAGCCCCCGGAACACTACGATTCCTGCCACGGTCACAACCGATAGGAGTAGTTGGAGTGGCGCGCCGATACGGAAGTAATCCGTAAACTTGTATCCGCCCGGTCCGTAAACGAACAGATTGGTCTGGTAGCCGACAGGTCCGAGGAAGGACGTCGAGGCGGCGAACGTCACCGCGAGGACGAACGCGAACGCGTTCACGCCGATGCGTGTCGCGGCCTCGACGGCGACGGGAATCATCAGCACGACGCTCGCGTTGTTGCTGATGACCTCCGTGATGAGTCCCGTGGCGATGTAGAATATCCAGAGGACGGCCACGACCGGAAGGTAATTCGCGCTGGCCGCGACGAGGCCGCCGAGGAGTTCCGCCCCGCCGGAATTTTCGAGGGCGACACCGAGCGGGATGACGCCTGCCAGCAGGAAGATGACGTTCCACTCGACCGATTCGTACAACTCGCCGGGTTTCAGGACGCCGGTCGCGACCATGGCCACCACGCCGCCGAGCGCCGTGACGAGAATCGGGAAAATCCCGAGCGCGGCGATCGAGACGACGCCGACGATGATGGCCAGCGCCGCCGGAATCTTCCCCGTTCGGTAGTCCGGGTCGCTGACTTGGTGTGCCACGATGAAGTCCCGGTTCGCCGCGAGTCGGTCGATGCTGTCCGCCGACGCTTGAACGAGGAGGGTGTCGCCGATCCGAATCGTCACCCGCTCGGGCCGCTCGTGGATGACTTCCCCGCGGCTCCGGAACGCGAGCACCGCCGCGTTGAAACGCTCGCGAAACGTCGAACTCGACAGCGTTTCGCCGACGAGCGTGGACCCGGAGGGGATGACGACTTCGACCAACGTCTGTTCCTCTCCGGGGTCGATTTCCGCCTCGGTCGGCGTCCCGACGAGCGTCAGGTGCTCCGTCGTCGTGAGCGTTTTGAGGGTCGGCTTGTCGATTCGGAGCGTGAGCACGTCCCCGGCCCGAATCGTCTTCTGGCCGATGGGTTCGATGAACGTCTCGTCGTCGCGAACGAGTTGGATGATTTCGGCGTCGAACACCGCCTCGTCGATGGCGGCTTCGACCGTTCGTCCCACGAACGGCGACCCCTCGGCCACTTGCACTTCCGTGAGGTAGTCCTCCATGTCGTACTCCTCGATGTAGTCCTCCTCCGGTGGGACGCGTTCAGGGAGGAGTCGGTGGCCGACGAACAGCAGGTAGAGGCCCCCGGTCACGAGGACGATGAGACCGAGTCCGGTGAACTCGAACATCGAGAAGGCGTGGAGTTGCGGGTTGCCGGTTCGCTCCGCGAGTCGCCCCGTGACGTTGCTGGCGAGGATGTTGGTCGAGGTGCCGATGAGCGTGAGCATCCCGCCGAGCATCGAGGCGTACGAGAGCGGGATGAGGAGCTTCGACGGCGAGGTTTTTCCCTCGTGTGCGAGGTCCGTGATGACGGGGACGAGAATCGCCACGACTGGCGTGTTGTTCACGAACCCGGACGCGGGTCCAGCGACGCCAATGGTGGCGAACAGCTGTTTTCTGAGGTCAGTTCCGGCGAACTCGGCGAGGCGACTGCCGAGCAACTGAACGACCCCGGTCTGGCTGACGCCCGCGCTGAGGATGAGCATCGCCAGCACGGTGATGGTCGCCTCGTTGGCGAACCCGGCGATTCCTTCGGTCGTACCGATTCCGGTCCACGGTTCGAGCACCATCAGCGTGACCATGACCAGGATTGCGGTCACGTCCACGGGAAGCAACTCCGTCGCGAAGAACACCAGCGCGAGGACGACGATGGCGAACACCACCAGCATGTCCGTCGTCACACCAGCCAACCCGGTCTGCATCATGTCCCTGTGTACGGATTTTGCCCTAAAAAAGGTTGCTGATAACTTATGAGAAACCCTCAAAAATAGTCCAAAAAGCCTTTTAGTGATATTCTTATGAATTATTACATGGCTCTTCCTCTTCTTTCAACGCTCGGTCCCGTTTCCGGGTTTTTTGAGCCATCCCGTGCTTAGAGTATCTCGATTCAAAACCAGTTCCTTTCAATCGGCGGCGTGACCGCCGTCGCTCGCCGGATAGCAGTCGAAGTCGGCGGTTTCGCAGTCGCCGCTCTCGGACTCGATTTGAATGGTGGCGTGGCCGATGTCGTGTCGCTCGCTGAGGGCGTGGCGTGCGGCATCGAGAACCGCGTCGCGGTCCGCGTCGTCGCGGACGACGACGTGGGCGCTACAGGCCAAACTGCGGTTGGTGAGCGCCCAGACGTGCACGTCGTGGACGTTCTCCGTCCCGTCCAACCCGCGGAGCGTCTCGGTGATGTCGTCCACGTCGATGCTGGACGGCGTTCCTTGAAGAAGAATGTTGGTACTTTCCACGAGGAGATCCTTCGCGGAGTACAGGACGAGCGCGGCGATGACGAGGCTGAAGATCGGGTCGAGGATGTAGAGGTCGGAGACGTACAATCCGACACCCAATGCGATGGCGGCGAGGCTTCCGGCGGCGTCGGTCAGCAGGTGGAGGTACACGCCCTCGACGTTGAGGCTGTCCCGGCCGCCGTGGAGGACGTAGGCCCCGGCGAGGTTCGCGCCGAGTCCCACGATACCCACGACGATGGTCGGGAGCGCCTTCACGTCCTGTGGGTTCTGGAATCGCATGACGGCTTCGTAGGCGACGTAGACGACGATTAGCACGAGGAAGACGCCGTTCGCCAGCGCGGCGAGAATCTCGGCGCGCTGATAGCCGTAGGTCCGTTTCGAGTCCGCATCGAGCGTCGCGATCCACGCGGCGAAGAGCGCGAGGAGGATGCTCGCCGAGTCCGTGAGCATGTGTGCGGCGTCGGCGAGGAGCGTGAGCGAGTTGGCGTACAACGCCCCCGCGATCTCCACGACGAAGAACGCGGTGTTGATAACGAGCGCGATTTTCAACGCCCGTCGATTGCCCGACCCGCCGTGGTCGTGTCCGTGACCCCCTCCGTGGTCGTGACTGTGACCGTGGTCGTGGCCATCGTGGTCATGGTCGTGTCCATGACCGTGCGAGTGATCGCTCATGTGAGAACGGAGCGCCTTCTCGGGTATTAATTCCCCTGTCAGCGATACGGGGTAGAATAACATCTTCTAACAATCGGACGGAAATACGTTAATAACAAGTCCGGAACAGACGTCACTCCACGAGTCGTTCGATCAGTTCGATTTCGTCCGCCGAAAGTCCGTAGGCTCGATAGACGAGTCGGTCGATTTCCGCGTCCGTTCGAGCGATTTTCGCGTCCAGTTGCGCCGCCGTCCGGCACGCCTCCACGAACGCCGTCGCGCGTTCGAGCGGCGGCAGACGTACGGATTCGAGTCGGTCGAGCGGCGAGATGGTCTTCCTTGCTTCCTCGGTAAATCCGTCGTTCGCCACGAGGCGCGGCACGTACCACCCGAGCACGTCGTCCCACGTGGTCATCTCGTTGCCCTCGACCACGAGCGCCCGAACCGGTTCCGTCGCTGTGAATCCCCACGAATCGGTCGCACGATCCTCCGCGGGACGGTAGCGTGCAGTCGCCCAAAAGGCGAGTTTTTCCTCCCGCTTTTCGACGCGCACGTCGCCGAGACGAAGCGCGTCCCGCGTCGCCGTCGTTTCGGTCAGCGGGGAGTCGGTATCGATCCGTCGGGAGATGTCCCCGAGTCGCGGGCCGCCGCCTCCTTCCGGCAGTTCGATTTCGAGGTCGGCACGCGCCGAGCGCAAGCGTTCCGACCGCTTCGTCAGCGCGACCAGTTCGTCGCGCTCGTCGCTTCCGTCGGGTACCGGCAACTGGCTGGCGAACATCGGCTTGAACCGGAGATAGCCGCCGCTGACGTGCGTCCCGCCGTACACCTGCTGAAACCAACAGGCCGACGCGGTGGCGTTGATGACTCCGAGGAGATAGCGGAGCGGCAGGTCCGACCGCGGGCGGGACTGGACGCTGTAGAGCGTGTTGAGTGCGTACATTCCATCGTTGCTATACGCCGCGACGGGGCGTTCGCTGATGTCCCGAAGGAGCAGTTTCTCGTCGTCGAACACCGTCCGTTCACGCAACGCGCCGTACTCATCGTCGCCGATGAGTGACGGATCGAACCGAATCCAGTCGCCGCTCCATTCGATTCGGTAGCGCGAGACGTCCCCACCGCCCACGACCCGCTCACAGTCTGGGTCGGATTCGTCCGCGATGAGTTTCTCGCGCACGTTGCCGGTGTGAATTCCTTCCGTCATGTCGACGTGCGTTCCGAGTTCGTCGAACTCCCGCACGAGTCGTTCTGCCACAGGGGCGAACGCCGGGTCGATACCGACGGGAATCACCCTGTCGCCGAGCGCGTCTACGAACGAGCGCGAGAGCACCGTTTCCGCTGTTTCCGCCGCTCCGTCCTCCGATTTCGACTGCCGAATCGGTATCTCCTCGGTCGGTCCGTCGCCGGAGTCGAAGGTCAGGACCAGCGGATAGACGCTCGCGTCGGCGAACACCGAGGCGGTGGACACGTCGAGCAGTTCCACCACCCGATGCCGGTCGAAGAGGTGGTCACGAAGGGTGCGGCCGTACCGCGCCGTCGTCCACTTGTTCGGGACGATACAGGACACCCGACCGCCGAGGGACGCCATGCGCTCGACGAACGGCACGTAGAGGTCGAACGCGCCGCGTACGGTTTCGAAACGCTCCCGAAGGTCGGCCTTTCGCCCCGCCGGAAGGTGTCGGCTCCGAACGTAGGGGGGATTCCCGACCACGACATCGAATCCCGTTTCGTCGAACCCCTTCCCATCCATCCACTCGGGGTCGGGGGCGAGCGCATCGCCGACGACGAGGGTATCGTCCGGCCAGACGCCGGTTTCGAACCAGACGGCCGACCGCGCGAGTTCGACCGCCAGCGGGTCCACGTCCACGCCGAACACGAGGTTCTCCGCGGCGTATCGTCGGGCCGCTTCGGTCGGTTCGTCGCGCGATTCGGCCACCCGGTCGATGGCACAGGTCAGGAAGTTCCCGCTTCCCATCGCCGGGTCGAGAACGCGGGTTTCGCCGTCGGATTCGCTCCCATCGAGCGCCCGCGAGACGGCGTATTCGACCACCTCGGTCGGCGTGTAGTACGCGCCGACCGATGCCCGCCGCGTCGCGTCGTCCGTGAGGAAAACTCCGTCGTCCTCCATTTCGGGTTCGTAATCGAGCGATCGCTCGTACACGCCGCCCAGCTGCTGAAACGAGAACGCGTCGTATTCGAGCGTCCCGAGGAGTTCGTCCACCCGTTCGTTCGCGCCTTTCGAGAGCGAGTCCCGTCGCCTCCGTTCGTCCTGCAGTTCGGGACCGGTCGCGAACGGCGGTCGGTCGTGGTCGCGTGCCGTGGCGAACCCGGCGACGAGACGCTCGATGGTATGGAGGAGGGCGGCGTCGAACGCCGATTCCAGTTCGTCGGCCGTCGGGTCGGTCGTTTCGAGGTGTTCGCCGATGAGGTGTTCGAGGGCCTGTCGGACGGTTTCGTCCAACGATTCCGTAGAGTCCGCGGTCGCTCCACGGTTTCCGTTCATTACTTTCAAAACTCCCGCCTGTGGGATAAGTTTACTCCGCGTAAAGCGAGTAGGCGATCGCGGCGAACCCGAGGGCGGTCAGCGTACTCTCGATGACGAGGACGAAATCCCGGTTCACGTTGAACGCTTGGTCCGCTAGTCCGGCGAGAAGGGCTCCGAGGGTGACGACGCCGAAACCGATGGCGAGCGACCTGAGTGCCGGAGAACCGGTTCGTCGATACGCTTTGAAGGCGAAGTACGTTATCAGTCCGCCGAGGACGAGCGTGAGGGTTTTGAGCGCGATGACGATGACGGTGACGTTCATGTTTCCTTTCTCACCTCCGTCCACAGTCGTTCGAGGCGTTCGTCGGTCGTCTCCGGCGGCCGGTCTATCGACACTTCGAACTCGCTATCGTCGGTCAGCGAGATGTTGACCGACTCCACTGTAATTCGGTACCGGGAAGTGTGATGGCCGTCCTCACGAATCTCGGTTCGTTCGTCGACGAGCGAGGCTTCGCTTAGCATGTCGAGCTTTCGGTAGAGCGTCGAGAGCGGGATGTCCGTCGCGTCGGCGATTTCCCGCGCTGTCATCGGGGCGCGTAATTCCATGATTATTCGTCGGCATGCGGGGTCGTCCAGGGCGTCGAGGATGTCCTGTAATTCGGGCGCATCGTCTGCCAAATCCCGCACCATTCGACCCCACCTTTCGTTTCTCAGTACATAATTGGTTCGACTACTTTGAACGTTCTCGGCGGACGAGAATCATCGAAAAACGGAGGACGGTACGGAGTCACACACCACGATTTCCGTTGTTCAGCGAAGGAAGCCGAGGAGGCGGTAGTCGCGGTCCGGGGTGTACCGACGGAAGGATAAACTGTTCGTCAGGACGCTCACGCTGGAGAACGCCATCGCCGCCGCGGCGAGCGCGGGTTGCAACAACCCCAGCGACGCCAGCGGAATCATGGCCGTGTTGTAGCCGAGCGCCCAGAAGAGGTTCTGTTTGATCTTCGACAGCGTCCCCGCGGAGATTCGAATCGCCTTCACCACGTCGCGCGGGTCGTCGCGCATCAGCGTCACGTCCGCCGCCTCGATGGCGACGTCCGTACCGCTCCCGATGGCGGTGCCGACGAACGCCGCCGCGAGCGCCGGGGCGTCGTTCACGCCGTCGCCGACCATCATCGCGTTCACGCCGCCCGATTGTATCTCCTCGACCGCGTCAGCTTTCTCGTCGGGGAGGACTTCCGCGCGGACGTTTTCGGGGTCGTCCCCAGAACGGCGGAGCCGTTCTGGTGTGCCAACCGAGCTTTGCTCGGTGACGATGCCGACCCGCTCCGCGACGGCGCGGGCGGTTCGCTCGTTGTCCCCCGTGAGCATGTGTACGTCCAAGCCGCGTTCCCGGAGGTCCGCGACGGCCTCCTTCGCGCTCTCTTTCACCTCGTCGGCATTGGCCACGACACCCGCCAGCGAGCCATCGATAGCGACCAACATCGCCGTCTTCCCCTCGTGTTCGAGTCGTTCCATCGTCCCCTCGGCGGGGTCGGTGTCGATTCCCGCCTCGCGGAGGAGTTTTCGATTGCCGACGAGAACGCTCCCGTGGCTCGTTTCCGCCCGAATCCCGTGGCCGGGGACGTTCTCGAAGGAACTCGGCTCCTCGATTTCGACGCCGCGTTCCTCCCCTCCCGCCACGATGGCCTTCGCCAGCGGGTGTTCGCTTCCCCGCTCCGCGCTCGCCGCCGCGGAGAGGACGTGTTCCTCGGTGGCCGTTTCGGTACCCACTTCGGTTCCGACTACGTCCCCTCCTCCATCCGCCATCGTCGGGTCGGCGTCGCCCGGAATCGCCACCACGTCGGTCAACTGCATCTCCCCTTCCGTGAGGGTTCCCGTCTTGTCGAAGACGACCGTCTCTACGTCCTTCACCCGCTCCAGCACGTCGCCGCCCTTGAACAGGACGCCCGTCCGTGCGCCGATTGCGGTCCCCACCATCGTCGCCGTCGGGGTGGCGAGGCCGAGCGCACACGGACACGCGATGAGCACCGCGCTGGCGAAGACGACCACGGCGAACTCGAACACCGTGACGCCGCCCGCGGCAGCGCCCGCACCCGCCACGCTCGGACCCCCCGCGACCGGTCCCCAGAGCGGGAGGCCGTTCACGAACCCGGCCAGCGTCTCGGGGAAGAGATACCAGAGAATCCCCCACACCAGCGCGTTCGTGATGACCGCTGGGACGAAGTAGGCACTGATGCGGTCGGCGAGGGTCTGAATCTCGGGTTGACGGGCCTGTGCCTCCTTCACCATGCCGACGATTTGCTGAAGGGCGGTCTCCTCGCCGACTTTCGTCGCGCGAACCGTCAGCACGCCGTTCTCGTTGATGGTCGCGCCGATGACCTCGTCGCCTTCGCTCTTTTCCACGGGGACGGACTCGCCCGTCACCATCGACTCGTCCGCAGCGCTCTCTCCGTCCGCGACGATACCGTCCGTCGGAATTTTCTCGCCGGGACGCACGCGAAGCAGATCGCCTTCCTTCACGTCTTCGAGCGGGATTTCGCGTTCACCGTCGTCCGTGACGACCGTCGCCGTGTCCGCTTCCAGTTCGAGGAGTTCGCGGAGCGCGTCGCTGGCCCGCCCCTTCGACCGGGCTTCGAGCCAGTTGCCGAGGGTGATGAACACGAGGATGAGCACCGCGCTGTCGAAGTAGGTGCCGCCCGGGATGAGCGACAGCATGACGGCGACGCTGTAAACGTACGCCGTGGTCGAACCGAGCGCGATGAGTACGTCCATATTGGCCGTCCGATTCTTCACGAGCGCGTTGTACGCGTTGCCGTAGAACTCCTTGCCCAGCCAAATCTGGACGGGCGTGGCGAGGACGAACTGTATCACCGCCACGTCGACGCCGAACAGCGTCTCTCCCACCATCCCCGGGAAGAACAGGTGTTCGAGCATGAAGAGGACGAGCGGCACCGCGAGCACCGCGCCGAACAGAGTCAGTCGAAACTGCTTGCGTATCTCGGCGTCGCGGGCCGCTTCGCGGGCGTCCTCCTCTTCCCCGTCGGTTTCCTCCCGAACCGGTTCGTAACCAGCCTCCTCGACGGCGTCGTAGAGGTCGGCGAGGCTCACCTGTCCCGGATTGTACGCGACGCTCGCCTCGTCGGTGGCGTAGTTGACGTCCGCGCTCACCACGCCCGGCACCGATTCGAGGGCCGTCCGGTTCGCGTCCGCGCAGTTCGCACAGGACATGCCCGTGATTCCGATGGTCGTCGTCGCGCGAACCGGGTCGTATCCCGCGTCCTCGATGGCCGCGTAGATCTCGGACAGCGAGACGACCTCGGGGTCGTACTCGACGGTTCCCTCGTCGGTGGCGAAGTTGACGTTCGCCTCCTCGACGCCGTCGAGCGAGTTCAGCGCCTCGCCGACCGTTCCCGAACAGTTCGCGCAACTCATCCCGCGAATTTCGAGTTGCGTTCGTTCCGTCATGGTAACTCCTTGTGTTTCTATATGCTATCCGTGTTCATCCCCGTTGTCCCTTAGAAAGTTCGGTTCACTCTCCTCGAAACCTTTGATACTAATCTGTTATTCGCCCTTTCTGTCTCAGAGAAATACGAAACAGCCGTCACCGCCTTTGTTACTGTCTTGACTCTCATTATATCTCATGTTTTTATATCACGACGAATCCATTTTCGTTCATGCGTCGTGCCCTCCTCGCGGCGCCCCTCGTCGTCGTCCTCGTGACCGCCGGGTGTAACTCCCTCGTCGCTCCCGACCCCTATCCTGCCCCCGAAATGACCACGGAGCTTTCGGGCCGACTCGCGCCCGGACTGACCGCGAACGGATTCACGGATCGCGCGAAATTGACCGAGGCTCACGGTAAGGTCCTTCGGGAGAAATCGTACACCTTCCGGTATCGAGTCACCGAAACGGCCGGCAACGGAAGCGTTCTCGGACACGTCCAAATCACGCACGAGGTCGGTTCGAACGGTACCCGTTTCACGTACGATATCGTGAAAAACGGATCGTTGAGTCCGATACAAGCGTCGTACCGGCTTTCAGCGTGGACGAACGGAACGACGACCCTTTTCGCCAACACGGGGAACGAACACACGAGTTATCGACTGACTCACGACCCGGATTCGTTGGGATACGTTCGACGGACCACGAGTAGCGAACGACTGTACAACCGCTTTGTGGCGCTGAACGTGACCGAAATCGAGCGAATCGACCGACCCGGGACGCCGACGTACCGCGTCGTCATGAACGACGTCAGGCATCCGCCCCTGTTTCCGAACTTCGACACCGTCGAAAACGCTTCCCTCGTCGCAACCATCGACACGTGGGGCGTCGTCCATCGTTATCGACTCGTGGCGACGGGAACGAAGGACGGAGAGACGGTTCAGCGAACCGAGACCTTCGAAATAACGAACGTCGGTGCGACGACGATACGCCGACCGTCGTGGTATTCGGCCGCGATGAACGCCACTTCCCGTCGGAGGAACGTCACGAGGGCAGCACATCGTACTCACACGGCGGGCTGACTCCGTGCGCCGAGTCAGTCGCCACTCACGTCGCTCGGGGCGTGCTGTTCAAGCGCCGCCGTCCGCGCTTCCCGTACCATTCGTCCCCCAAGGAACGCCAACAGGACGCCGACGATCGCGTCGCCCCACTTCGGAATCGGCCCAGCGGTAGCGACGACGAACGGGCGCGTCACCTGCCAGAGTCCGAGGAGGCCGAACAGTCCGCCCGCCGCGATGCTCATCGGCCGTCCACGCCACACACGGCGGAGGCCGTAGAGTGCGAGCGCCACTACGACGACCCCCATGAGTACGTCGTTCCAGAAGTTCGGTGCGAGCATCGCGCCGTAAACGGTGAACGGCGCGACGAGCAACCAGACGCCGAGCGCCAGTCCGGCGATAACCGTTCCGTTCCCCCTCGTTTCCGTCCGTTCCATCATATCCGTCCACTATCACGATTCGTCGCCGGATAAGTGAGACGGCCACTAAAACAAACAGACTTGCAAAAATACAAGTACAGGTGATTTATCTGGAAGCATCGTGTAGGACCCATCGATGAACGAAACGGAGACCCTCGCCGAATCGCGGACGGTCGTGAGTGAAATCCTGATGCCGAACGATACGAACAACCTCGGTCGGGCGCTCGGCGGGTCGGTGCTGCACTGGATGGACATCTGCGCCGCGATAGCCTCGCGTCGCTTCTCGCGGCGGCAGGTCGTCACCGCGTCGATGGACCACGTCGATTTCCTCGGTCCCATCGACCTCGGCGACATCGTGACCGTCGAGGGGTACGTGTTCGACACCGGGCGAACGAGCATGGACGTCGTCGTCACCGTCCGTGCGGAGCGGCCGAGTCGGAACGAAAAGCGCGACACAGCGACGTCGTTTTTCACCATGGTCGCGCTCGACGAGGACGAACGACCCGCCTCGGTTCCTGACCTCGACTGTCCGACGGACGAACAACAGACGTTGCGCGACGACGCCCTTCGTCGCCGGGAAAACCGCAGAACGTCGCTCAGTGCGCGGTGATCACCAGTCGAGCGACCCGCCGCTCTGATACTCCGTGACCTGCGTCTCGAAGAAGTTCTTCTCCTTGTTCAGGTCCACCTGCTCGGACATCCACGGGAAGGGATTGTCGGTACCGTACTGCTCCGGGAGGTCCAACTGTCCGAGCCTGCGGTCGGCGACGTGCTCGACGTACTCGGCGAACTGCTCTGCGCTCATGCCGAGGATTTCGTCGGGACACGCCTCGTAGGCGTAGAGCTTTTCCAGCTCGACGGCTTCGGTGATGAGGTCGGTCACCTCGTCGCCGAATTCGTCGGTCCACACGCCCGGGTTCTCGGCCCGAATCTCGTTGATGAGGTCGACGCCGAACCCGACGTGGAGCGACTCGTCGCGCATGATGTACTCGAACTGCTGGCCGATGCCGACCATCTTGTTCTGGCGTTTCAGCCCGAGCATCATGGCGAACCCGGCGTAGAAGAAGACGCCTTCCATGATGACGTAGAAGCCGACGAGGTCGCGCAGGAATTCGCGGACGTCGTCTTCGGTGTCGATGGTGAAATCCGGGCGGTTGATAGCCCGCGTCAGGTTCACCACGAACTCGTCTTTCTCCTCGATGGAGGGGACCCGCTCGTACATCCCGTACAGGTAGTCAGGGTCGAAGCCGAGCGAGTCACAGCAGTAGATGAACGTGTCCGTGTGGATGGCCTCCTCGTAGGCCTGTCGGAGGAGGTACTGGCGGCACTCGGGCGCGGTCACGTACTCGTACAGTGCGAGGACGATGTTGTTCGCGGTGAGCGACTCGGCCGTCGAGAAGAAGCCGAGGTTCCACTCCACGAGTTGGCGCTCGGCATCCGAGAGGGCGGTTCCGTTCCACTGGGAGATGTCGTCCTGCATGGGAATCTCTTCGGGAACCCAGTTGTTGTTGACGCCCGCTTGGTAGTAGTCGCGGGCCCAGTCGTAGTCCAGCGGGAGTATCCTGTTCGGGTCGTGTTCGGCGTCGTTGTTGATGAGTGGCATGGATGGGTTGAAATGGTGAGCGTGTGGTCGATTACTGACAGGCGTCGCACGTCGGATCTTCGACGGTACAGAGGTCCTTCCCGTCCGTTTCGTCCGCCGGTTGACCGCCGTCGGTCTCGGCCTCGTCGGCTCCGAACTCGTCCCGGTGCTGGCTCTTGCCGTACTCGGCCATGTCGAGCGTCGACTTTTCGATTCCCGACGCGCCGAGCGTCCGCAGGTAGTAGGTCGTCTTCAGGCCCAACCGCCACGCGGTCTTGTACACGTCGTCCAGCAGCGTACCGTCCGTGGACGGGAAGAAGACGTTGTGCGAGACCGATTGATCGATCCACGTCTGTCGGTGGGCGGTCAGTTCGAGTTGGTGACGCGGATCGATTTCGAACGCCCCGCGATACAGTTCCTTCAGGTCGTCCGGAACGGTGTCGATCTCCTGAATCGACCCGTCGTGATACTTGATCCTGTCCACCATCTCCTCGTCCCACTCGCCGATTTCTTGCAGGTCGTCGACGAGGTGGTCGTTGACGACGGTGAACTCGCCGGACATGTTCGATTTCACGTAGAGGTTCGAGTACTGCGGTTCGATCGACGGCGTGGTTCCGTTGATGGTCGAAACCGTGGCCGTCGGCGCGATGGCCATCGTGTTCGAGTTTCTCATTCCGTGCTCCTCGACGTGTTCGCGGACGACGTACCAGTCGAGGGTCTCCTCGCGGTCCGTCGGAATCTCCCTCCCTCGTTCCGCTTCGAGCGAATCGACGGTGTCCTGCGGGAGCAGGCCGCGGTCCCACTTCGAACCGTCGTAGGACGGATAGGGGTCCCGTTCGGCGGCGAGTTTCGAGGAGTTCAGGATGGCGTGGTAGGAGACGAACTCCTGCCAGCGGTTCGCGGCTTCGATGCCGTCCTCGGAGTCCATCGGAATTCCGAGTTCCATCAGCGCGTCGTGGAATCCCATCGTTCCGAGTCCGACCGGCCGATGTCGCATGTTCGAATACTCGGCCTCGTCCGTGGGATAGAAACAGAGGTCCACGACGTTGTCCAACATCCGCATGGCGGTTTCGATGGTGTCCGCGAGGTGCTCGCGATCGAGTTCATTTCCTTCGACGTGCGTAACGAAGTTCACGCTGCCGAGGTTGCAGACGGCGTGTTCGTCCTCGCTCGTGTTCAGCGTGATTTCGGTGCAGAGGTTCGAGGAGTGCACCGTCCCGGCGTGGTCCTGCGGCGAGCGGACGTTACACGGGTCCTTGAACGTCAGCCACGGATGGCCCGTCTCGAACAGTCGCGTAAGCATCTTTCGCCACAGCTCTTCGGCGTCGACGCGTTCGTACTGCCGGAACTCGCCCTCGTCCGCCATCGCTTCGTACTCGCGATACTTCTCCTCGAAGGCGGCACCGGACAGGTCGTGGAGGTCGGGGACCTCGTCCGGGCTGAACAGCGTCCACTGTTCACCTTCCTCGACGCGTTTCATGAACAAGTCCGGAACCCACGCCGCCGTGTTCATGTCCGGCGTGCGTCGGCGCTCGTCGCCCGTGTTCCGTTTCAGGTCGATGAACGCGGGGAAATCGAGATGCCAGCACGCGAGGTAGCCACAGGCCGCTCCTCGCCGCTTGCCGGAGCGGTTTATCGCCGCCGTCACGTCGTTGCTGATGCGGAGGAACGGCACCACGCCGGTTGATTCCACGCCCGTCGATTCGATGAGCGCGCCGCCCGCGCGGAGGTTGGTCCAGTCGTTGCCGAGGCCGCCGCTCCACTTCGAAAGCTGTGCGTGGCCCTTGTACGACTCGAAGATATGTTCGAGGTCGTCCGAGACCGTCGTCAGGTAACACGACGACAGTTGCGGGTGGGTCGTTCCGCTGTGGAACAGCGTCGGCGTCGAGGGGGTGAACTCCAGTTTCGAGAGGACGTCGTAGAACTCCTCGGCCCGGCGCTGGGGTTCGTCCTCTTCGACCGCCAATCCCATCGCGACGCGCATCCAGAACGCCTGCGGCAGTTCGAGGTGCTCGCCGTTCTCCTCTGTTTTGAGGAAGTATCGCTGAATCAGCGTGTCCATCGCCATGTGCTCGAACCGCTCGTCGCGGCTCGGTTCGAGGTAGTCGGCCAGCGATTCGAGATCAAACGTTTCGGTCAGTCGCGGGTCGAGACGGCCGATTTCGACGCCGCGTTCGAGGTTGTCGACGAATGTCGAGCGGTACTTCTTGTCCAGTTCGTACCCTTCCAAATCCTCGCCGATAACCTCGCGATAGTACCGCTGGCGCGAAGCCGCGGCGGCGATTTTCTTGAACGTCGGGTCGCGTTCGACGCGCGCGGAGAGCGCGTCGACGACGGCTTGATAAAGTTCGTCGGTGCTCGCGCCGTCATATGAGTTCCGCTCGATTTCGGTGACGATATCGTCCCAGTCGTCCGCCGAAAGTATCGTTTCGTGGCCCGTTCGTGCTCGGTCCAGAATAGACCGAGCGTTCGTCGTCGTCGCTGTTGATTGGTGGCTCATAAATCGTTAACTCGTTTTACTTGTCGGTCGGATGAGGAGGGTCGTCGTCCAGTTCCGCGTCGAGAACGGCGTCGAGTTCGCGGAGGAACTCCTCGGGTTCGGAAAAGGCCTTGTACACCGAAACGAAGCGGATGTACGCCACTTGGTCGAGTTCGCGGAGTCGTTCCGAGACGAGGTCGCCGACCAGACTCGACGAGACGATTCGAGTCTCTCGTTTTCCGAGTTCGGACTCCACCGCCTCGACGAGGTCCGTCACGTCGGCCTCGCTCACGTGGCGCTTTTCAACGGCCCGTTCGATACCCGAGCGGAGTTTCTCGCGGCTGAACGCCTCGATGTTCCCGTCGCGCTTTTTCACCTGGAGGGAATCCCACTCCGGACGCTCGTACGTGGTAAACCGAAACGAGCAGCGTTGGCACTCGCGACGCCGTCGTACCGAGGTTCCGTCGGCACTCGTGGTGTCGATGACTCGCGTCCGCTCGTTCCCGCAATCCGGGCAGTCCATGGTTGTCACTCCTTGCACCTCCAGTCTTGTAAGCCCACATGTGGGGCTTGTCCTACTCCAACCGCTATATGTGGTGTCCTCCCGCCCACCCATAAACTTTACCCAATTCAGTTGCAGTAAAACAAATGAGGTTGTATTGGATCGCTAAAACCCGCCGAGTCGGACGACACGACCGCAGTGGACGCCGATTTCTGGCTTTCCGATTCGAAAAAACAGCCGGCATCGTTCGCCGTTCCGATTCCACCGACAGGGTCGACACCTCCGTCAGTCCATCTCGTGGATGTTCTCCCCGCGGTTGAGGCGTTCGGCGATTCGGAACGTCTGTTCGCCCGCCCGCCGCGTCGGCGTGTGGGCCGAGAGGTAGCGTGCGGTCGCGATGAGGTGAATTCGCGCTCTCCGTTCGCTCTCCTCGGTTCCCTCGTCTTCGAGCGCGTCGTACTGCCTGAACGCCACCTCGACGTTCTGTCGGGTGTGGAAGCCGACGTCCTCGCGCAGGAGCGCCTCCCCGAGTTTTCGCTTCAGTCGGGCCACGTCGCCCTCGGCGGCGAGGTACTCCGCCGTCAACTCCCCGGCGAGGTCCACCTCCTCGTCGGCCTCCACCTCGAACGTCTCCATCAGTTCGTCGAGGACGGCCGTCGGGTCGCGTTCACCCTCCGGGTCGGGAATCGGCGTCGGCGGCGTGTTGAGGAACCGGTCGAGGTAGACGTTCATCGCGGCATCGAAGACGCCGCGATACACTTCCGGCGCGTCCGTCCGTTGAGAGAGTCCGTCCACCGCGTTCGCGTAGGTGTAGGTGTGGTGGACCGTGTTCCAGTCGCGGAACTCGTTCGACGTGCCGAAGTGGGCGACGCGGCGCGCCGCGGCGAACGTCACGACGCGGGCGAGTTCGGTCGCCGTCGCGCCGTCCTCGACGGCAGTAGTCACGGCGTCAATGATGGCGTGCGGGTCCTCGCCGAGGAGGATGTCCACGAAGTCGTCCGGTTCTTCCCACGTCTTCCCCTCGCCAGCTTCGATGAGTTCGGGAAGTTCGTCGGCGGCGTCGAAACACAACGCCGCCACGTCGATGGGTTGTCGCCACGAGGAGTTCTCCTCGGCGCGATTGGCTGACGCGAGCCCGGGGACGAGGCTGGGAAGCACGTCGTCCGCGCGTTCCCACCCGATGAGGTCCAGCGTCTCGAACGCCTTGTTGATGAAGTCGAGTCGGTGTCCGGTGTCGAGATACAGGTGGTCAGTCGCGGCGGCGACGAGCATTCCGGCGATTTCGGACTCGTCGAGGTCCGCCGTGATTCCCGCCCGAAGGACGCGCTCCGCGCCGTCCGAATCCCGAACTTCGATGTTGTCCCGGAACCAGTCCGCGAGCCGTTCGGCCGACACGTCGTCCGTCGAAAGCGCCTCCTGGACGAAGAACGGCGGTTCGCCCGAGCAGTTGTCCGCAACTTCCGTCAGTCCGACGTAGAGCGCCCGACGGCGGTCCTCCGGGCGCAGGTCGGGGAGGAGGTTCGCCATCACGCCCAGCGTCGTCAACCCTCTGCCCCATCCCATCTGCCGGTAGTGGGTCCCGAACTCCGTGCCGAGTTCGACGGGGACGGTTGATGGAACGCCCTCCGACTCCAACCCGATGACGGACTTCGCGACGACGAGGTTGATGTCCTCCCGGAGGCCGTGTTCGAGTCGATCGCGCCAGTGTTCCTCGGGCGGTTCGTCACGCGGCGGGTTCGGTTGGACGTACACGTCCCCGTCACGGACCTCGACGGGGTAGGTCCGCACGTCGTCGGCGAACGGGTCGAACGTGTCCCCGCAGGACAGTTCGAACCGCGCGTGATGCCAGTGACAGGTGAGGATTCCCTCGTCCACCGACCCCTTCGTGAGGGGGAAACCCATGTGCGGACATCTGTTGTCTATCGCGTGTACCTCCCCTTCGTGGAAGAAGAGTCCGATGGAGTGGCCGTTCGCGCTGACGATTTGGGGACTGTCCTCCCGTAACTCGTCCGCGTCGGCGACCCGGACGAACGATTGTTCCGTTGCCATGTCTGAGCGTTTGCTACATGACACCAAAACCCTTCCCTGAAACGGATTTATGTAATTTCGATTTCAGTCGGCCGCACCCTCTTGCAGGCGCTCGTATCGCTCGGCGAACTGTCCCTTGCACGACGAACAGCAGAAGTGGTACAGTTCGCCGTCGATGCGGGTCGACTCGCCCTCGTTCGTGACTGTGTTGCCGCATTCGACGCAGTCGGGCGCGAACTCGATGGTACCCGGTTGCGGGTTCCATTCCTCGTCCACCAGCAACTGCACGTCGTAATCACGGACGGCGTCGTCCTCGATGGCGTCCGAGAGGAGCGCTTCGACCGCCTGTTCGTGGAGGTTCGCTTTGCAGACGATGTGTGCGTCGGCCGTGACGAAGACGTGTTCGACGCCGTCGAACGACCCGAACGAGCGCTTGATCGCGTCCACGTGCCCCGGTTTGGCGTTGACCGTGACGAGCAACGAGAGGCCGTCGATGAGGAGGCCGTGGTTCAAGTCCGCCGTAAATCGACGGATGATGCCGATCTCTTGGAGGCGCTCCACGCGGTCGGAGACGGTCGGCGGAGAGAGACCAACCGTCTCCGCGATTTCGTTGTACGGGCGGCGTGCGTCCTCTACGAGCAACCGGATTATCTCCCGGTCAGTGTCGTCGAGTTGTCGCATTACACCTCCCTTCGAGTTATGGAATAAAAACAGTTTTCGTTATCCCACGTCTCTGCCACGGACATCCTGTATATCTTCGGAGAAATACAAAATTCCGTTTGTTTAAAAAGCGAATTATCCCCGCGAACGTTTCGTCTCTTCGGCAGCCCCGTTCTGCCGCCTGTATCGCCCGTCGGATTCGTCGTCCGCGGCTTGGATATTTTCCCGAAATCGCAAAAAGTAACCCGCGAGTACGTTCGTGTATGGTCCAAATCATCGACGTAGACGGAATGAGTTGCGGTGGCTGTGAACAGAACGTCGTCGAAGCGCTCGAAGGCGTTTCGGGCGTCTCGGACGCGAGCGCCGACCACGAAGCGGGAACGGCAACCGTCGAAGGCGACGCGAACGACGCCGACTTGGTCGCCGCCGTCGAGGACGCCGGGTACGACGCCTCCGACTGAAACGCGCTCGCCGTTCTGCCGCCTCGAAACCGTGAGTCGAAACGCTTAGACGCTATCCGGCCAACGTCGGCACATGAGCGACCTGTTGGTTCGGGCGGCACGCGGCGAACGGACCGAACGCCCACCGGTCTGGCTGATGCGGCAGGCCGGGCGATACATCCCGGAGTACCGCGACATCCGCGAGGAGTACACCTTCAAGGAGGCCATCAAGACGCCCGAGGTGGCCGAACGAATCACCCTCCTCCCGTGGGACCTGTTCGAACCGGACGGACTCGTCATGTTCTCGGACATCCTCACCGTCCTCGAACCGCTCGGCTTCGACTATCACATCGAGAGCGGCGTCGGCCCCGTCGTCTCGAATCCCGTCACCGACCCGTCCGACGTGCCGACGGAGTTCGCGGACGTCGCCTGCGAAATCGGCTACGTGGGCGACCTATTAGGCCGATTGCAGGCGAGCATCGGCGACGAGACCAGCATCATCGGCTTCTCCGGCGGACCGTACACGCTCGCCTCCTACGTCGTGGGCGACGAACCCACGTCCAGAAAGCCCATTCGTCGGTTTCGGACGAACCATCCAGAGGCGTTCCGCGACCTGCTCGAAATCTTCACCGACGTTGTGGAGGAGTACGTCCGGTACCAAGTCGAACGGGGCGCGGACGTGATTCAGGTGTTCGACACGTGGGCCGGCGTGTTAACGCCGGACGACTACCGCGAGTTCGTCCTCCCGCACCACAAGCGCATCTTCGACGCCATCGACGTGCCGTCCATCGTCTTCGCGCGTCACCCGGGCGGCAAACTCGACCTGCTCGCGGAGGCGGGCGCGGACGTCGTCGGCCTCGATTGGACGGTGGACATGGCCGACGCCCGCGAGCAACTGGGCGACACGCCGGTTCAGGGCAACCTCGACCCGTCGTATCTCCTCGGGAGTCCCGAGTTCGTCCGCGAGAAGACCCACGAGGTCATCGAGAAGGCGGGCGACTCCGGCCACATCCTCAACCTCGGCCACGGTATCGACCGAACGACACCCGTCGAGAACGCGAGGGCGTTCGTGGACGCGGCGAAGGAAATCGAGCGCTAGGAAATCTTATTCCTTCCTGACGACACGACCACGTATGTCCCTCCGCTTGGTCGCCCGAAACGACTTTTTCCGAGCAAAATCGGAAAAATCCTTTCGGGCGACTTCTGTCGTCCTCGCCCTGCTCGTCCGCTCGCTCTCGGTTACTGTCGGTTCGAAAAAGCGGATATTCAGTAGCTACGCCGCGAACCGTTCGGCCAACGCCTTCGCCTCCCGAATCCGACTCGGGACGCCCATCCGTCCGGTGTAGTTAGTGGCGAGGTGGATTCCGTCCGGCGTTTCGAATCCCTTCAGCGCATCCCACGACTCGTCGTAGGCGGGGAATCCCCGGTGGAGTTTGCGGACGCTCAGCACCTCGGCGTCCGTTCGCATCACGTCCGCGAACTCCGTCGCGGCGATGTCGCCGAGCGTTTCGTCGCTCTCGTCCAGCAGTTCCGGGTTCTTCATCCCGCCGAGGAAGGCGGTGTAAACTCCCGTGCTTTCGGATTTTCCAGTCCGTCCGAACATGCTCGCGTTCCACGAGACGCCGAGGGTGTCGAGCCCTTCGTCGTGACGGACCTGATAGCCGAAGCCGTCCCGGTCGGAATCGGCCCGTAGGTGGACGAGCGCGAGCGGATTGTAGGTCAGTTCTCGGAGCGAGTCCGCGCGCTCGGCGAACGGCGAGAGGAGGTCCGCGCTCACCTCGGCGGGCGTGGTGACGACGACCGAATCGACGTCGAACGACCCGTCGTCCGTTTCGAGGCGATAGCCGTCACCCGCTTCCCGAATCGCCCCGACCGGCGTTCCCAGATGGACGTTCTCGTGGTGGGCGTCGTACAGCGCCTCCGGAAGCCGTTGGACGCCCTCCTCGAAGGACATGGCGGGTGCCGAACTCCCGCCGTCCATCGCGCGTTTCAGGACTGGCGTCAGCAGGTCGCCGTACGTCTCCTCCATCCGCAACACGCCGGACAGCGAGTGTTTGACGGGCATTCGTTCCGGGAGCGAACCGTACGTCCCGCCGAACAGCGGTCCGATGAGGTTTTTGTACGCCTCCTCGCCGAACTTCCGGGTGAACATCTCGGCGGCCGTCTCATCGGGGTCCGCTGGCGCGGTTTGGGGTTCTTCCAGCACGTCGAGTTTGCCCCGCCACGAGAGGAGGTCGGTGTGCCCGAACTCCTCGATGGAGAACGGCGCGCGTCGAAGGGCGCCGTTCGCGTAAACGAACAGTTTGGTGTCCCCCGCTTCGATGACTTCCTCGTCCAACCCGAGGTCGGTGATGAGTTCGTCGACCGGTCCGGTCCGTCGGAGTCGCTGTGGCCCCCATTCCAGCAGGTGGCCATCGACGCGTCCGCTCCGAATCACGCCGCCCGGTTCGTCGTCGGCTTCGAGGACGACGTACTCGGTTCCCGTCCGTTGGAGTTCGTGAGCGAGCGCGAGGCCGGTGATGCCCGCGCCGACGATTCCGACCGTCATCGGCTGAGCGGGGAGTTGAGACACATCGTGCCGGGCGTGTCCTTGCACTGGCACTGGCGGAACTGGTAGTAAGTGGGGTCGAAATCGGCGACGAACGGCTCCACGAGGTCGGCGAGGACGCCGCCGAAGCGCTCGTCGTCGTGCGGAACTGGAACGCGATAGAAGTCCAGTCCGACCTCCTCGGCCTCCTCGCGGAGTTCGTCGTCCAACTCCGAGAGCGTCTCGCTCTGTTCGTGCATGAAACTGACCGGGTCGACGACGACGCGTTCGGCGTCGATGCCGTTCACGACTTCCTCGACTTCGGGTTCGGTCCACGGAATCTCCCGGTTGCCGTGGTTCTGAAAGCCGAGCGAGTACGACTCGACGCCGAGTTTACTCGCCATCACGTCACAGAACTCGTCCACGTAGGTATCGTACCGACTGCCCTCGTCCAGGTAGTGGCTCGGCGTTCCGTGTGCGGAAAAGAGGAGTTCGGTGTCGTCGTCGGTCAGGTCGAGACCCTCCTCGTCGGCGAACTCCCCGATGTTCTCCGCGCGAATCCGGTTGTACGTCGGGTGTTTGTGCCATCCCGTGATCTCGTGAACCGGTACGTCCCACTCGCGCGCTTCCACCGCGTCGGTGAGTTCTTCGAGCGACGCGACGGTGGTCGAGGCACCGCAGAGCGGGTAAACCGGAAGGCCGATGAGTTCGTCCATCCCGTCTTCGTGTGCCTTCTCCACTGCGTCCGCGATGAACGGTTCGGTGAACTGAAAGCCCACGTAGGTTTTCGCGTCGAGGTCACGCGCTTCGAGCTCGGTTTGCAGGTCGTCGGCTTGCGCTCTCGCTTGCGGGTCGAGGGGCGACCCGCCTATCTCCTCATACTCCTCGATGAGTCCGGGTGCGCGGCGTTCGGCCAACTGCCGGGAGCGTCGGCGTGCCTCCTCTTCGGTGGTGTCCCCTTCGAGGTCGGCGTTGTTCATGAAAATGCGCTCGAGATAGTCGATCACGCTCTCTCGCGTCGGTTCGTCCGGCTCTCCGAAGTTGAGTACCACGACGCCAGTCGTCATGGTCGAACGTCGGGACGGACACGCCGAATAGTTGTCGTTTGCGGTGTGCGGGCGAACGTTTTTCATCGCGATTCGGACACCGTCGTTTCCGACGATTCCCCGCTGTCGACGCGATAGCGGTTTCTACCGAAATCGCTCACAGCCACTCGTCGGCCCACAGCTCCAGTTCCTCGAAAATCGGACAGAGCGAGCGGCCCTTCTCGTTGAGACTGTAGTACGTCGCAATCGGCGCGTCTTCCTCGGTGCGGCGACTGACGAACCCCATCTCGCCGAGGTCGTCCAACACGCGCGAAAGCGTCCGCGAACTCGCCCCCGTGGAGCGCTTGAGTTCGTTGAAACGCTTTTCCCCGTCCTGTAAATCGTGGAGGACGACCAGACGCCACTGGGACCCGATCTGTTCGACCGATTCGACCACCGGACAGACGTTTTTCTCGACGGATTCGGACATTCGTTGTTCTCGTTCCGTTCCACTCCGCGAGGGTATAAATCGGTTCGTATTCCAACCACGTAACGAAATGATACCTCCCCGACCGCGGAAAGGCAATCCGAACACGATCAAAAGGTAATTTATTTATTCTCCGTCTCAGGCAATATTTGGTATGAAACGGGCACTCGCGGTCGTCGAGGCATCCGAATCGGCGAAAGAACTCGTTCGAGAGGCAGGCAAATTGGCAGCAGGCGTCGGGGCAGAACTCGTCTTGCTCCACGTCACGACCAACGAGGAGTACGAGGAAACGCGCACGTCGCTGGAGCGAATCCCGAACCTCGAAAGTTCATACACCGCCGGGCAGGCGCTCCAAGGTGCCCGCCAGTTCGCACAGGACATCGGGCGGGAAGTCCTCGACGGCGTCGACGTCGAATACGACGCCGTCGGGCGTGTGGGCGACGAACGCGACCAGATTTTAGACTCGGCGGACGATTTGGATTGTGATCACGTGTTCCTCGCGGGGCGAAAGCGCTCCCCCACCGGTAAAGCCCTGTTCGGCGACAAAACCCAGGCGGTCATCCTCGACTTCGACGGTGCTGTCACCGTCGTCACGGAGTAAGTCCGCCCGTCCTTTCTTTTCTCGGAATCACAACAGGTAAGGTGGCGCTCCACTGACAATCCAATGAATGTTCGGGCGATTGTTCGGTCGACAACCCGTCTCTTCCACGATATCGCTGTCCCTGGATGAGTTGTTCAACCTCTGTCGGGTCGAACGACGCAGACACGCTATCACGATAATGGCCGACGTGGAGGACGTCATTCCGATGCGGACGCTCGTGGATGAGGTCGCGTCCCGCGAGTTCGGTCCCGACCGGACCACGAACGAACGGACCACCGTCTACACGACATTCTACCAGCAACATATCGCCATCTTGGACGACGCCGACGTTCTCTCGGCACCCGACGGTCCCAGCGGGATGCTCGTCCCCGGGGAGAACGCGAAACCCCTCTCGGAACTCCTCTCGTTCATCGAGTCGATTTCGGAGTGAGTTCGACGTTTTTTCTCCAGTTCCGCCGTCCATCCTTACCAGTCGTCGGCCAACTTTCGCCGCGCGACGAGGTATCCGGCGTGCGTTCGCCACCGTCGTCCGCTTTTCACGTGTTCGACGCGATAGCGCGCTCCGCAACTCCCGCATCGTCGGCGTTCCGGTCGTTTGACCGCTTTCGACGCGCGAAACCGGCGCGCATCCCAGTCGCACGACGAACAGACGAGTCGGAGTCGCGCGTCCGAGAACGATTGGCAGTGACGCGGCGCGTCGAGTTCCTCCGCTTTCGCGCCGAACCGCGCGCCGTGTCCCGACTCGCCGAACTGCTGAAACTCCCACGCGTGTATCAACTCGTGTCGAATCGTGCCCGTGAACTCCTCCCACCCGAACGAGCGATACGCGTCCCACGTCAACCGAATCGTTACTTTTCCGGTCGTCCGGTCGTACAGACACACCCCCGCCCGACGAACCGCCCGGTCAGAGTACTCCCAGTCGAGAGCGTCGAAGTCGACGGCTATCGGAACCGTCTCGGCGTAGCGTTCGGCCGCGGAAAGCAGTTCCTCGCGGGTCTCCGGTTCCATCGACGGACGGTTCGAATCGATAGACCATAGGCGTGTCCGTCTCGAACGAACCGTGGTCCCGTCTCCTCGCTACACTCGTTCCAACTCTCCCGTTTCGCAGTACGGACAGCGGGCATCGGGACCGGACCGCGTGGCGACGCGACCGCACATCGAACACGACCTGATCCGACGTTCACGACGCTCGTGCCGGGCTTCGAGGAGTTCGATTCTCTCTTCGGCTTCCTCGAGACGCCGTTGGAGCGACTCTATTTCGGCGTGCAGTTGGTCAAACAGCCTTCGTCGTGCGTGCTCCCGTCGGGAGTCCGTCGCATCGATACGTGGTCGTCGGGAACGCCACCGATCGTGCTTGTCCGTCATCATTTTCTCACGGTATCGAACGGGATTGACGGGTATCAATGGGTCGGCGGATGCGAGAAGTCGATAGTATCGGCTTGCAATAGAAAGTAACAGGTAGGATATCGGAAAATACGACTTTCTCGATGGGTGTGGCTGGAGAGCGTGATGACGACCAGTAGCGACGGACGCCGCCCCGGCATCCGCCGGCCATGTCCGCGTAATCCGCCCCCGTGGCCACGATCGATACTTCGTTTTTCGGCGATTCCGCGGCGCGTTCGTCACTCCATGGCGTCGTCCGGCCGTTTTACTTCGAGTGGCGCGTACAGGCGTTTTCGCGCGTCGGGAAGATAGAGTCGCTCCTCGATGAGATTCCCGTCTTTCAGTTTCAGCAGTGCGTCTCGTGTCGTTCGGGCGGGTAATAGCGCCTCGTTGCGCACCCCCTTCTGTGTCATCGGTGCGTCCTCTTCGAGGACCCGGAAGACGAGTTTTGCACTGGGTGGCAGTTCGATAAGCCGCTCGAATCGTTCGTACGGGGTACTGTTACTGCCGGAGTGTCCGGCAAAATCGATCACTGGTGTTCGACATACCACTCACCCCTTGGATATCGTGGGTGTTATTTATTTCGGTACTGATAGACGTATAGAAGAATCGCCACACGCAACCACCGTTGAGTTATTCATAGATTCCATAACCACAAGATATAAAGATGCTATCGCGAATTGTTCATTAACGAACCGATTTCGTGAGGAAACGGGGACACCGGGACCAATCATGGCTGTTGACGAACCAACGATACTCGTCGTCGATGACGAGGCAGACGTTACGGACCTGTACGCGACGTGGTTAGAGAGTTCCTACGATGTCCGTCGCGCATACGAGGGCCGTGAGGCGCTGGAACTGCTCGACGGTGAGGTGGATATCGTCCTCCTCGACCGTCGGATGCCCGGCCTCTCCGGCGACGAAGTGCTTTCGGAACTCCGGAACCGAGAACTCCACTCGCGCGTCGTGATGGTCACGGCCGTCAAACCCGACTTCGACATCATCGACATGGGGTTCGACGATTACCTCGTCAAACCGGTTTCGAAGGACGACCTCTTCACGACCGTTCGGGGGATGCTCACGCGGGTCGAATACGACGAAACGATGCAGACGTATTTCTCTCACGTGTCCAAACTGGCCATCCTCGAAATCGAAAAGGACGAGGAGAGTTTGCAGAACAACGAGGAGTATCAACAACTCCGGCAAGAGGCCGATACCCTCCGCAAGACCGTTGACGACTCCCGCGAGAACTTACAGGATCACGACGATTTCGTCGGCGCGTTTCGGGACCTCGATTGAGTACTCCGATCCGACGTCCAAGGTGTTTTTTACACTCGCTACGGCCTTTCAGTATGGACCTTCCCGACGGATGGACGGCGAACACCGTCCGCGTAAACGGCGTCGAGTTGCAGTACTACCGCACCGGCGGCGGGCCGACGTTGGTTCTGGCACACGGTTTTTATAGCAACGGACGCTGCTGGGAACGGTTGGCGACCGACCTCGTCGACGATTTCGAACTGGTGCTCTACGACGCGCGCGGCCACGGCGGTTCCGAAGCCACGGAAACGGGGTACGGAATCGAGGACCGAGTCGGTGACCTCGTCGGCCTCATCGAGGAACTGTCGCTCGAAAATCCCGTCCTCGTCGGGCACTCGATGGGCGGTTCGACGGCGGCGTGGACGGCCGCGATGCATCCGACGCTCCCGCGCGCCGTCGTCCTCGAAGACCCCGCCGGAATGCACGGACCGCCCGATACCACCCCGGAGGAACGTGAGCGGATGGTCCGCGAGATGGTCCGCGAGTGGGAAAACGCCTCGATGCAGGAACTCGTCGCCGAACACGACGAGTACGACCCTTCGTTGGCGCGACGCCTCGCGGTCGCGAGTACCGAGTGTCGTCCGGAAATCGCGACCATCCCGCGGGAGGGCTACCCGCCCCTCGAAGCGGCGTTCCCGGACATCGACTGTCCGACGCTCGTTTTGAAGGCCGACGCCGACCCCGAGACGAGGGTGACGGACCTCGACCGCGCCGACCGATTGGCGGACGGACGGCTCGTCCACATCCCCGATGCGGGCCACTGCGTGCTTCGCGACGAGTACGATGCCGCATACGCGGAGATTCGGACCTTCCTCCGTCGGCTCTCGTCGGATTCGAACGCCGAAAAGTAACCAACTACTGACCAGTCCATCCGTAATAGTAAAGCTGTGGAGTTCACAGACTCTGGACATGGGCGACGAGGAAGAAGCGGAGATTCTGGCGACGTTCGGACTGACGGAGGAGACGACCGAGTCACCGGAACGGCGGTTCGAACGGCGAGTGCTCGCCGCGATGGTGGACGCGCGGCGTGCCGGTGTGGACTACTGGCGACTGTTCGAACTCGTCGAACGACAGCAGCGGGCGGCGGTTCGCGCGTCGTTTTCACACGGGGAGTTCGGTGTCGACCATTCGTCGGTGGACGAGGCGACGATACAGTATTCACAGGTCGTTCACGCTACGGCGCGGGCACTCGATTCGGGCGCATCGACGCGGGAACTGTTGTTCAACCTCGCGAGCGCGTATCAACTGTTCGAAGACGACTGGTCGAAAGAGCGGTAGCTGTCGGCGTTGTGATAAAGAAATACCTCGTGTACCCCTACCCGAGGTAACCGGGAATTGACGACCATCCGATAAATGCTTTGTGTTCTCGGGCCGCGTCAGAGCGCGACCGTGTACACCGATTCGTCGTACTCCTCGGAACCGATTTCGACGGTTTCCTCGTCGGTTTTCTCGAACCCGAACCGCCGGTAGAACTCGATTCCCATCCCGTTTTGCGAGAGCACCATCGCCCGAATTCGCTTCATGTTTATGTCCCGAAAATCGTCCCGTAACCGCTCGTAAAGCGCGGTTCCGATGCCGTCTCCCCAGTGGCCCGGGTGGACGTACAGTCGGAGCAAATCACCTTCGTCCTCGTGGCAGACCGCGTGGCAGAAGCCGAGGAGTTCGTCGTCTCCCGTCGCCACGAGGAACGCCGTTCCGGGTTTCTCCACCGCCGCCGATAGCGACTCGTCCGAGTACCACGACGAAACCGTCCCGTCGATGGCCTCATCGTCAACGAACGTCTCGTACGCCTCCTTCCAGGCACGTCGTGCGACGTTCCGGACCGATTCGAAATCCTCCTCGCTCGCCGGTCGTATCTCCATTCGTCGTTCCCCCGGCAGTCCGTTCAGCGTGACCGATGGTAACGACGTTGAATCACAACCGTCGTTGCGGAAGGAAAAGTCAGCTTTCTTCTACTTTCGGTCTCGACTCCTCGAACACGAGTTTCGACCCGGGTTCGACTCCGACCCTGTCGGCGAATCCCTGTCGCATCTCGACGACGTACTTCGCGTCACCGTCGCTTTGATAGCTCCGTAACTCGCTGTCGCTCGCGTTTGGTTGCGTGTCGGCGTGCTCGACGTTGAGGACCGTTCCGTTCTCCGAGACGAACACCATGTCGAGGGGAATGAGCGTGTTTTTCATCCAGAACGACTGGACCGCCAGGTCCTCGAAGACGAACACCATCCCGTGATTTTTCGCTAGCGACTCACGGTACATCAGCCCCCGTTCGCGTTCCTCTGGGGAGTTCGCGACTTCGAGGTTCACGGCCGTTCTATTCCCTCCGGTGACGAACGCCGCGCTGACAGTTTCGTCGACCTTCGTCGTCGTATGTGTTCCTTGATTTCCACTGCCGCTTCCGAACCCGCCCCCGACGCAACCGGCCATTACGAGCAGACAGACGACCGAGAGGACCGCACTCACGCGCATGCCTCTCGAAACGGGCGCGATCGACAAAAGTTCGTGGTGTGGCGAGGACTTGTCCCGCCCGGTTCCGCCTCCCGGCTCAGTTCCCGGTCCCGTCCTTCTGCACCGTCTCCTTGCCGATGAAGCGCGGGCGCTCTTCGAGCGCGAGGAAGTTGTTCACGTCCTCACGCGCCTCCTTCGCTTTCCCTTTCTCTGGGTCGTAGTCGCGGCTGCCCTCGCTGCCGAGGGCGTCGTGGAGCGCGTCCAAGTCCTCGAAGTACAGTTCGGCGATGCCGTCGAATTCGGCGTTCTCGGGGTCCGTCGGGAGGACGGTGTCGTACTTGACGACGCCCTCGATTTCGCGGGCGATGGGCGTGTGGTCGTTCTGCCAGTGGTCCACGAACTCATCGTGGGTCATTCCTTCCTTGCGAACGAGGAACGCGGAGTGTTTGTACAGGCCATCCGTCTGGCCGCCGACTTCGTCCTCGCGGTCGGTGCCTCGCGCTGCGGTTTCGTCCTTCTGGGTGACGATTTCGCCGATGAAGCGCGGACGCTTTTCGAGTGCGAGGAAGTTGTCCACATCTTCGCGGGCCTCCTTCGCTTTGCCCTTTTCGGGGTCGTAATCGCGACTGCCCTCGCTGCCGAGGGCGTCGTGGAGCGCGTCTATGTCCTCGAAGTACAGTTCGGCCAACCCGTCGAACTCCGCGGCCTCGGGCGTCACCGGGAGCACGGTGCTGTATTTGACCACGCCCTCGATGTCACGGGCGATCTCCGTGTGGTGGTTCTGCCAATACTCCACGAACTCCTCGTGGCTCATGTCGTCCTTGCGGACCAACAGGGCGACGTGCTTGCACATCTCGTTCGAGGGCACAGTCCGTGCTGTGATAAATGACGCGAAGCGTGTCGCCTCGGACGACTTTCGTCCGCGAATTCAACACCATCGTTTCCGGTGTTCGGGCCATCGCTTCGGGCGATTTTGTCCGACGCGATTGGACACGGACTGTCCGCCCCGGAATAATCTATCACGGACGATTCGGGAAATTACATAACGCCGCTCCGTGTACGGTTTCGCATGGGGTTCTATCAACGTGATTTCATGGAAGGGACGCGCGGAACGATGAGCGTCGATTGGGAGGAGCGAATCGACATGCAGCGCATGCGCGAGGAGCGCAAGGAACGCGCCCTCACCCGAATGCGGGAGGCGGGACTGGGGAGCATGCTCCTCATCAACGACCCGAACGTGCGCTACGTGACGGGACTCGCCATGACCGGCGGGTCCGGTGCTGACCACTACACCCTGTTGACCGAGGACGGCGACATCGTCCACTGGGACACGGCGGACCACGCGAGCAACCAGAAGTTCAACTGCCCGTGGATTTCGGACATCCGGTACGCCTGCCCCGGACTCGGAAACGTCCCGCGAGCATCCGGGCGCAATTCTGCCCGAAACTGGCTGAAGGACAAGATGGCGGGACTCGTTTACGAGGCGATGGAGGAGTACGGCGTGGCCAAGGAACCGATGGGCATCGACATCGGTAACGCTCCGCTCATCTCGAAGTTCGAGGACCGCGGCGTGGACGTTCGGACGGAGGAATGTGCGGAGGTCATGGAGAGCGCCCGCAAGGTCAAAACGCGCGACGAAATCGAGTGTCTGCGAATGGTCGCCGCGCTCTGTGAGGCCGGCTTCCAGCGCATCACGGAAACCGCCAAACCCGGCGTCCGCGAGTCGGAGGTGTGGGGCGAGGCCAGCAGCAAGCTCTGGAGCCTCGGCGCGATGGTGCAGGGCGGCTACGTCACCTCCGGCCCGAACACGTGGCCGAAACACCAAGCCAACACCACGGACCGCATCATCCGTCCCGGCGACATCGTCTACGCCGACTTCTACAACATCGGTTTCATGGGCTACCGCTCCTGTTACTACCGGACATTCAGCATGGGTGAACCGACGCAAGCCCAACAGGACGCCTACGAAACCGCCCGCGACAACCTCTACGACGTGCTGGAGTGCATCGAACCCGGCGCGACGACGGACGAGATTTGTGAGGGCTTCCCCGACATGGAGGGCGAACACGCCGACTGGTACGACGCCACCGATCACTGGCAGATGACAACCAACCACTGGGCGCACGGCCTCGGACTGCAACTGTACGAAGTCCCGCTCATATGGCGCGGTATCTCTCCAGACCACCCCATCGAAATCGAGGAGGGCATGACCATGGCTGTCGAGACGATGGAACCCGCGGACCGGCAGGGCGTCCGCGTCGAGGAGATGGTCGTCGTCCGCGAGAACGGCGTCGAGATTCTGAGCCAGTGGCCCGTCAAGGAAATCACGCGAATCGATTACTGAGGTGAGTGTCGGGTTTTTCTCGCTACGCGGTCAGTCGGCCTTCGAAGATTCGGTCCGTCCAGCAGCGCGTCCATCGACGTAACCCCGAATCCCCCCGACGACTCGCGGCCATTTCACGAGGAGGAAGCCACAGAGGATGGCGAGGAAGCCGCCACCCGTCGTGGGGGTAAGACCCTCTCCGAGGACGACCCAGCCGAAGACGGCGGCGAATGGCGGGATGACGTACTCGATAAGTCCCATCTCTATCGGGCCGAGTCGGTGGAGGAGGCGGAAGTAGACGAGGAACCCCAGCGCGCCGGGAACGACGGCGAGGTAGAGCACCCACGCGAACGAACTCGTCGTCGGCGTGGCGGCGGCGAACCCCTGCCCCGGAACGACGAGCGCCGCGGCGTCCAAGGCGAGCGCGCCGACCGCCAACATCCACGCCTGGAGGGAAAGACCGGACAGTCCGGCCTCTCGCTCGTCGGTGAAGACGGCCCCGACGACCCACGCGACGGCGGCACCGAGAACCAGCCAAACGCCGATATCGCTGAAGACGCTATCCGCGCTCGGATTCGCGATGAGGACCACCCCGACGAACCCGAAGAGGACGCCGACGGCTCCCCGTGCCGAAATGGACTCCTTCGGGCGGAACGCCGAAGTGACGACGGGCGTGAGGACCGGAACCAGACCGAGGAGGGTCGACGCGACGGCGCTCGTGACGTACTTCTGTCCGGCGAAGAGGAGCGCGTGGTGGAGGCCGATGTTGAAAATGCCGCCGACGAGGATGGGCGTCCAGTCCCCCCATCCGCGCGGTCGGAGGGAGCGCCCGGACGCGGCGGCGACGGCGAGGAGGACGAGCGCGGCCAAATCGAAGCGGACGGCACCGAGGAGTATCGGCGGAAATCCGGCGAGCGCCGCCTTCGTCGCGGGGAACGCGGTCCCCCACGCGGTGGCGAGCGCGAGATAGAGAACGACGTCGCGACGGGTGGCCATTACCGACACCTTGTCGGTGGCCCTTAGGTCGGTTTCGATACGAAACGCGACGACGAGAAAGCTCCGACCGTGAGTTAGAGGCGTCATCACAGCGGCTTTGACTAAAATCGCTACGAACGACCGTCGCGGTTTTATCGTGATTGCCCGTACCGGGCCGCGTGAAGACCGCCTCCGCACTGCGACAGACACTCCTTCCCCACCCGATTCCTCGCTATCCTCCTCACTTCGTCAGCGCGCGTCGTGGAGTTAGATGGGCTAACCGATTATGACCCAGCCGCACGGCGCGCGAAGGTGCACGCTAGTGCGCCCGCGCGAGGGATGACCGAAGGTGTGACCAGCGGGAGCACTGTAGGGAATCGGCTGAGGAGGGTGTGCTGCGTTGCGGGTGCGGTGTTTGGGTGGAATGAAAGGGCCGCCCGCTCGCGCTTGTTTTAGTCGCTGTGGAGGCCACTATTTTGGCCGAGCGGCGTGAGGCCAAAATATCCTGCAACAGCGGCCGCGAGCGGGTGGGGGCTTTCAAAGACTTCGTCGCAGTAGCTGATGAAATCGCAAACCCACCAAACATGTCTTGTCGTCACCATCGCCCTTCCCGCGATATCCTCATCACGAACCATTACGTTCCCGCGAACCAAATCCACCCCGCATGAGCACGCCGGATTACCGCGAGCAGGTCGAGGCCGCCTATCCCGAACTCCAGTCCATCGAGAGCGACGGGTTGCGCGAGAAAGTCGTCGAGGCGTGGGTGTTGGCCCTCGAACGCGGTGGATGGAAGGACATCGAGGATATCCCCTACGCGTGGAACATCCACGAGAAGACCAACGTGGAGCACGTTCGCGGCGTGACGCGTATCGCCATGCGCTCGGCCGAAGAACAGCGCGAGTTCCACGGTGCCGACCCGGACGAGGATACAATCATCGCCGCGTGTCTGCTCCACGACGTCGGCAAGTGTTACGAGTACGTGGATTTCGCCGAGGACGACCAGTTGCTCGACCCCGACCCGACGTACGCCACGGAGGAAATCCCCCACTCCCTGTCGGGATACGCGTTAGCCCACGAGGTGGGCTGTCCGATTTCGGTCCAGCGCGCGATTCCCCACTTCCTCGGCGAGGTTCCGACGCGCACGCTGGAAGCCGAACTCGTCAAGAGCGCGAACTCGGCGAGTTCGAACGCCATCACGCAGTCCGCGATGGGAATCACGTTACAGGAGTGGGTGGAGAAGTACAGCCAGACGCAGTGATTCGACGGAATCGGATTCAGAGCCACTTCCGACGGGACGACACGATGTCCACGCCGGGGCTGTAGTAACAGACCGGGTCCCCATCCGGGTGGGCGAAGTTGTTCGCGCGGAAAATCTCGTTTTCGCCGAAGTTGACCGTTGCCGGACGAAGCGACCACACGTCGTGGTCCACGTTCGCGTACCCGATTTTCCCATCCCTCCCGCCGACGTAGAACCGATAGCGCTCGGTGAGGAACGCGGCCAGCGAGTCGGGGTCGGCGTCGAGTCGCCCGTCGGTCGGTTCGTAGCGCGCGTCGAACCGCAGCGGTTGGTCGCCGGGATGGGCGCGACGGCTTCGAAAGCGAACCGTTCCGTCCCGTTCGGCCATTTCGATGTTCGCGTTGTAGTACGGCAATCCGAAGGCGAGCCGGGCGGCGAGAACGGACAGCGGGCCGTCCGCTTCGAGGCTGTAGAAGAACACGGCGGGGCGGTCCTCCCCCGGCACCATGACGTAGGTTCGGAGGTTGAGTTCGGGGAGGTCCACCCCGACGCTGGCGGGCAGTCCCCGCGGACGCACCGCGACGTTGGTGAAAGGGACGACGCTGAGCCACGCCTTCCCGTCGTACGTATCGACCTGAAGCCCCTCTGGAAGTCCTCTCTCCACGATTTCCGGTTCGACCGGCCAGTTGGCAAAGAGCAGTCGTCGCCACCCCATCTCGATGCCGAGCATTGAGAAGTGATTGGAAGGTGTCGCCAAAAGCAGTTCCATCGTCCGATTCCTTTCACATCGTCGTCCAATTCCTCCGTCCAGACCGACGTCCGATTGTCCTCTCAGACCGTCTCCAACCCGTTCTCCTCCCGGAGCACGTTGATGTACGAGCGGAACCCGCTCTCCAAGTCGTAGCGCGGTTCGTAGCTCAAATCCTCCTGAATCGCGGTCATGTCGAGCTTCTGGGTCCACGGGAGTTCGCCCTCGTCGGAGACTTCGAGGTCGGCGTCGGGCATGATTTTCTCGACCGTTTCGGCGGCTTCCCGAATCGTCGCCACGGTGCCCCGGACGTTGTAGACGCGCTGGTTCAGTTCCTCGTCGGGCGTGAACGCCGCCAAACGGAACGCCTGTGCGATGTCCTCCACGTGCTGCCAGTCGATGACTTGGTCGCCGTACTCGACGCTGAACGGTTCGCCGAGCGCGGGCTTTTCGATGATGTTCGCGAGGAACGCCGAACCGCCGGTTTCGCGGTACGGACCGTAGGCGACGGTCGGTCGGAGCGCGACGTGCGACAGGTCGTGGTCCTCGAAGTACACCTTCGCCTGATGTTCGTTGAACTCCTTGCTCGCGCCGTAGAGCGTGTCGGGGTACACGAGGTCGTCCTCCGTCACCCAGCCATCGTCGTAGTTCGCAGGCGGGGCGAACACGGCCGCGCTGGACGCCCACGCCACGCGTTCCACTTGGTCGGAGAACGTGCGCGCCGCCTCGAAGATGGTGTTCGTGCCGCGAACGTTCACGTCGATGGCGAGGCGCGGGTTCTCGCGCGCCGTCGTCGTGAGGAGGGCGGCGAGGTGAACGATTCGCGTGGTTCCCGTCTCACGAATCGCGCGGTACACGTCCGTCGAGTCGGTGATGTCGCCCCGTCGAACCTCGACGTCGTCCGCGATGCCGAGTTTTTCCAAGATGCGCGTATCCGTCGAGAGGTCGTAGGCGACCACGTCGTGGCCGTGGTCGAGCAGTTCCTTCGCCGTGTACGACCCGATGAAGCCTGTCCCGCCAGTGACGAGCACCGTCTCGCTTTGCGCCATGATTTGGCATCTCGTGGCGACAGGAAAAGGCTTTCTTCCTGTTTTTTCGTGACCGGGTTCGAATCGAGTTACTCGTGTAGTCCGCCCGTTTCGGCGTAGAACGACGACGCCAACTGTTCTGCCATATCCTCGTCGCGGTCGATTCGCGCGTCGATGACGAAGGGAACGTCGCTCTCCTTCCCCGCTCGAAGCGCGTCAGCGAGTTCATCGGGCGTCGTGGCTCGCGTTCCGTCCGCGCCGAAGCCCTCGGCGACTTTCACGAAGTCGGTGTCGTGGAACTCGACGCCCGCGATGTCGCCGTCCTCCTCTTGCATCTGGCGAACCATGCCGAGACTGGCGTCGTTCAACACAACGAACGTCGGGGCGACGCCGTTCTCGACGGCGATTTCGACGCTGGTCATGGTCATCGTAAAGCCGCCGTCGCCCGCGACGCCGATAACGTCCTTGTCCGTAGTGATGGCGGCGCTGACGGCGGCGGGTGCGGACCACCCCATCCCGCCGACGCCACCCGACCCGAAGTAGGTTCGGATGGCGGGCGTCTGGAGGTAGTTCAGCAACCAGAAGCGGTTGTTGCCCGAGTCGGCCGTGACGATGGTGTCCTCGTCCACCATCGCCTCGATTTCCTTGACCGCGCGTTGGGGTTTGATGGGCGAGGCGTCGCTCTCGCATTTCTCGGTGAAAAACGACTCGCGGGCGGTTTCGGCCCGTTCGCGTGCCCAGTCGTTGTTGGCGTTTCCGGCGTCCGAAAGCGCCCGAAGGCTCTCCTTCGCGTCGCCGATGAGTCCCACGTCGGCGGGGTACACCCATCCGGCGTTGCGGGTATCGATGTCGGCGTGAATTATGGTCTGTTCGTCCGGACGGATGAACGAGGGTGCCTGCCAGTTTGTGTCCATCGGGTTCATCCGGCATCCAACGACGAGCAGGGTGTCGGCTTCGCTGACAACTTGATTCGCCCCTTCGTGACCGAACGAGCCGATGACGCCCGCCGCGAGGTCGTGCGTCTCGGGAATCGTGGATTTACCGAGGTAGGAAGTCGTCACGACGGAGTCGTAGGCTTCCGCGGCCGCCCGAAGCTCGTCGTATGCGCCCGCCGAGTGAACGCCGTTTCCGGCGACGATGACGGGGCGCTCCGCGGATTCGAGCGCATCGACCGACGCGGTCACGTCCCGGTCGGTCGGTTTGGAATCCCAGTTTCGGACCTGATCCTCGCTGTCCCACACGGACGGCATCGGATTTTCGGGGACCGTCTCCGTTATCGCGCTCCCGTCGAGGATGACGGCGGTCGGTCCCGGCCGCCCCGCCGTGGAGTGTTTGAACGCCAGTTGGACGCTTCGTACGGTTTCGGTCGGCGTCCGAGGGAACCAGTGTTCCTTGGTCACGCCGTCCAGAATCTTCGGGAGCGAGAGGCCGCCGTAGTCGCCGCGCGACTGCTGGTACGGGGCGAGCGTCGAGTAGTCGCCGCGCTCGCTCGCCTCGGTCAGGACGACCATCGGCGAGGAGGCGAGTCGCGCCTCCATCTGGCCGATGACGCCGAGGCTCCCTATCCACGGTCCTTGTCCGGCCAGCACCGCGGGTTTGCCGTGGAGACGGCCGTACATCTCGGCCATCACGCTCCCCTCGCGTTCGTCGCGCGGGCGAACCACGTCCACGCTCGATTCCGGGAGGTCGTCGAGGAGTTCGATGACGCGCCCGCCCGGATAACCGAACACGTACTCCACGCCCAGCGATTCGAGGACCGAAACCAGCGCCTCGCTCGTCGTCTCCCCCTCGCTGTCGTCAACGCCTGTCATATCACTGGAAGCCACCCCCTCTCGTCCCTTGGTTCTGTCGATTATCACGGTCGAAGATGCAATATCTCGATTCGGGCACGAATTCGGATTTCCGCACCGATAGGTTGGCGGGGACTACGTTCGCTCGTCGTCCGGATACACCGTACACTCGATGAGCGTCTTCACGCCGCGACGGAAGCGCTCAGACGCCGCCGTTTCGGAGATGTCGAACTGATCGCTCAGTTCCGCGAGCGAGTTTTCCCGCGGAATCTCCAGATAGCCGCAGTCGACGGCCGTAACCAGCGTTTCCCGCTGCGGATCGGTCAGGCCGAACTGCGGGGTGTCCAGACTCCCGCGCTCCTCGTAGAACCGGTGGAGCACGATCCCGATTTCGTGGGACCGACAGTGCTCACAAAAGCGACTAAACCCTTCTTTGGTGGGAAACGCCACGCGGAACTCCCACCCGCGGTGCGTCGCGGTGACGTGTCGAAGGACGCTCGCCTCGTCGAGCAGAACCGGGTAGATGCTCGCTCGTTGCCCTTCATCCTTCAATTCGACGCGGTACAACCGTTGGTCGCTGATTTCGATGGCCTCTTCCGAGGTTGCGACGGTCGGGTCCGATTCGAGGCCGCCTTCGAAGGCATCGAAATCGCCGTTCTCCGCCCAAAAGAGTATCTGATGCCGCCCTTCTGCCGTCCGATCCGACTGTTCCCACGTGATCTCCATTTCGGGGACGACGCCCAACGCTTCCCGGAGGATTGGGTAATCGAGCCGAAATTCTACGATTATCATGTCGATCACTCCCGATTCCGATGATGGAATCGATGTCTTCTGCTAGCTGCTAACAATTCGCAACCCAGGGTTAAAAAGACTATGAATATTTGTGCAGATTAGTTATCAAACCGAACCGAAAAGTGAACGATGAACGTGAACACGGATTCGAAGACGATAGACGAGATGTTCGACCTTTTCAGCAGCGCACGGCGGCGGCGGCTGTGGCTCTATATGACCGACACGGACGACGAGGTGTTTCCGTTCGAGGAACTCGTCGACCATCTCACGATGCGGGAGGAAAACGGGGGGGAAGAGGAGCTCCGCCGAACTTCTATCGAAGCGACCCTCCACCATATCGACCTTCCGAAACTGGGGGATTTCGGTCTCATCGAATACGACGCGAGAAGCGGAACGGTCCGGTGCGGTGACACCGAGATGAGGCCCTTCATCGAGGATCTGGTTCGAATAGGTCCATAGTTCAACCGCTCCTTTCGCGGTTGCTGCCGGAAATCGATGGATGCCCGAATCGAATCGGGCGACGGTTTATGCACGAGACCGGCGAAAGCGTTTCCAGTGAAGCGAAACGACCGAACCATCCTCGGACTCACCATGCTCGCACACGGGATGGTTCACACCTACGAACTCTCACTCCCCATCCTCATTCCGGTGTGGCTAGCGGAGTTCGGCGCGTCGAAGGCCACCCTCGGCGTCGTCCTCTCGCTCGGCTACGCACTGTTCGGCGTCGGTGCGTTGCCCGGCGGCGTCCTTTCGGACAGCTACGGCTCCCGACGACTCATCGTCGCGTGTCTGCTCGGGATGGGTGGGTCGTTTCTCCTCCTCTCCTTCGCTCCGTCCATTCCCGTCATCACGATCGCGCTCCTGCTCTGGGGAACGGCGGCGAGCGTCTACCATCCTTCCGGTCTCTCCCTGCTCAGCACCGGCATCGACCCCGAGGAGCAGGGGACCGCCTTCGCCTACCACGGCATCGCCGGAAATGTCGGCATCGCGTTCGGCCCGCTGGCGACGGCGCTCCTCCTGCTCGTCTTCGGGTGGCGTCTCGTCGTCGTCGTTCTCGCGGTCCCCGCGCTCCTCGCCGCCGTGGTCGCCGTTCGGACTTCCATCGACGAGACGGCCGCGGTGGACGAGGAACTGGCGGAACAGGGTGAAAAAGAGGAACGAACCGCCCGCACGGACGGCGGTCTCGCCTCGATTTCGGAACTCCTCGCCGCCTCCCGGTCGCTCTTCTCCGGGTGGTTCGTCGCCGTCTTCTTCGTCGTCATGCTCTCCGGACTGTACTACCGCGGCGTGTTGACCTTCCTCCCCGACCTGCTCTCCGGACTTCCGCTGTTCGCACCCGTCGACGTCGCCGGGAAGTCGCTCGAACCGGCGCGCTACCTCTACGCCGGACTCCTCACCGTCGGCATGGTCGGACAATTCGTGGGCGGCAAACTCACCGACCGCGTGGAGAACACCGCCGCAATCGCCGTAGCGTTCGCTACACTCGCCGGTATCGCTCTCGTGTTCGTTCCCGCCGCGAACGCCGGACTCGTCCCCATTCTCGTCGTCAGCTTCCTCCTCGGGTTCTGGCTGTTCGCGGTGCAACCGCTGTATCAGGCCACCGTCGCCGAGTTCACGCCGCCCGACGCTCGCGGGCTTTCCTACGGCTACACCTACCTCGGCGTGTTCGGAGTCGGGGCGCTCGGCGCGGCCATCGCCGGCTACGTGCTCCAGTACTACTCCCCAACGACGCTGTTTTTCGTCCTCGCGGGGTTCGCGGGAAGCGCGTCGCTCCTCGGCGTCCTGCTCACGCTTCGCGGCCCCTCCTCAAAACGGGTCTGAGTTCACGTGTTTGCCGACCTCTTCCATCACCTTTCGCTCGGCGCGAGCGAGGTGTTCCCACGCCGTCGTGGACGCGATACCGACCGTATCCGCGATGTCCTCGATGCTGGTCTCCTTCTTCGGGCGGTAGTAGCCGAGGTCGATGGCCGTCCCGAGCACTTCGCGCTGTCGCCCCGTGAGTTCGTGGACGACGCGCGAGAACTCCAACTGTTCCTGTTCGGCGACCGTTCCGAGTTCGACGTTTCGAACGAGGTCGGTTTCGTTCCCGGCGCGTTCGAGCGACGTGACGATGTCGTTCAGGTCGTCGTCGTCGGACAGGTACAACGTCCATCGCTCCCACCCCGCATTTATCGTCGCCCCGGTTCGGTAGTGAACGCCGAGGTCGGTCAGTCGTTGGGCGATACTGTCCCACTGGTAGCTGTCGATGGTGACGGCGACGAGGACCCGCGGGACGTCGAGCGGCGTCAATACGTCTATTTCCAGTACCGCTGAGGCGGCTTCGAACTCGTCGAGAAAACCCGTAATCGACGCTTTCGGGCCGGTTATCTCGATGATGCGCTTCCGTTCGGCGGCGCTTCCGGTCATCGAGGAGACGGAGCGAATCGTTATCGCCGGATAGTCGGCGCTGATGTCGCTTTCCGGCTCGTCGTGATGACGTACCCGAAGCGTCACTTCTCGCATACCTGTAATCGAGGAAACCGAACGTGTTTAACCTTTGTATCCAATCTAGTTACTCTTCTGAATCAAACATCGGATGATTCTATCATTTTCCCCGTCGGTTTTTGCCCAACCGAATCTATCCGGGTATACAACGAAGGGGCCTGTTTCTCTGTACCATACTACCATGGGAAACAGTGGCAAAATTTCGGACGAAGCCCTCAGCGGGCCGGTTATCGACCGTCGGACGACCGTGAAACTCCTCGGTGCGGCAGGCATCACCGGCTTGGCCGGTTGCACCGGCGGGGGCGACGACAACGGCGACAGCGGTGACGGTGACAACGGCGGAGACGGCGGAAGCGGGGATAACGGCGGCGACGAAACGACAGAAGTCCCGTCGAACGACCAGCGCGGCGGTCGGTTGACGGCCGGATGGTTCACCGGCAGCATCGACGTGCTCGACCCGCCGTACATCAGCGTCGGACAGTACTTCCAAGTCGCCGCGAACGTGTTCAACGGCCTCGTCACGCTCAAAAAGGACCTGACCATCCGCGGCGACCTCGCCGAGGACTGGGAAGTCACCAACGGCGGCAAAAAGATCACGTTCAATTTGCGCACGGGCGTGAAGTTCCACAACGGCTCGGACTTCACCGCCGAGGACGTGAAATACACCATCAACCGGACGATTTCGGAGGAGGCCCCCGCCGCCTCGAAACTCGGGTCGCTCAAGCCGGTGGACGACGGCGGCGTCGTGGTCAAGGACGACCACACGGTCGAACTCAACTTCGAGGAGCCGATGGCACCCGCCCTCGTTTACCTCACGCGCGGGCCGGGACGCGCGGCGACCATCGTCAACAAGGAAGCCATCGAGAAGATGGGTGCGGATCAGTACAAGGTGACGCCGGTCGGAACGGGTCCGTTCGAGGTCACGAAACACGAAATCGGCTCCGGCATCACGCTCGACGCGTTCGAGGACTACTTCGAAACGGACAGCGACGGAAACCCGCTCCCGTACTTGGACGGCATCGACATCAAGCCGATTCCGGAACCCGCGACGCTCGTGAACGCGCTCCGGAGCGGCGACATCGACTTCGCGAACCTCGTGCCGCTCCAGAACGTGAAGAAGGTCGAGTCGGCGAGCGGCGTGGCGAAACTGGAAGCCCCCGGCATCAACTGGTACGGATTTGCCATGAACGAGCGCCGGAAGCCGTTCGACTCGAAGAAAGCCCGCATGGGTATCGCCAAATCCATCGACAATCAGGCCTACGTGGACGCGGCCTACTTCGGCAACGCGCTTCCCGACACGGGTCCCATCAACAAGGCGACGAACTGGGTCTGGCGCGACGACAAGCCCACCGACCAGCAGTACGACCCGGAAGCGGGCAAACAGCTCATAAAGGAGGCGGGTGCCGAAGGAGCGTCCTTTTCCATCCTGACGACCGAAAGCAGCCTCCGCGGCGCGAAGGCGATGCGCCAGCAGCTGAACAAGGCCGGGTTCGACGTGAGCATCGAACAAGTGACGAGTTCGTCCTACTGGGAACGCTACGAGAAGGGCAACTACGACACGACCATCAGCGGCAGCGTCGGCGACCCGGACCCCGACCAGTCGCTCTGGAACTTCTACCGCAAACCCGACGACGGAGGCGTGTGGAACTGGGTGAACTTCGAGGACGACAAGGCCCACAACTTGCTCGCCGAACAGCGGAAAGCGCTCGACCGGGAGGAGCGCAAGAAACTCCTGCAGGAACTCGAAGACCACCTCATCAAGCAGGTCCCGCACGCCTACCTGATGCACCAGAACGACATCGCGGCGAAACGCTCGAACCTGAAGGGCTTCGTCCACATCCCCTTCATGCGTAACTTCCACACCGCGTGGGTCGAGGAATAGATGCGCCGGTACGTCGTCAAGCGGGTCGCACACGCCGCGTTCATCATGTGGTTGGTGGCGACCACGGTGTTCTTCGGCCTGCGCCTGATTCCGGGCGGTCCTGTTCGGACCATGCTCGGACAGGAAGCGACGCCGAAAGCGGTCGCGGCACTCCGAGCGAAACTCGGCCTGAACCAGCCGTTGTACGTCCAGTACCTCGACTGGTTGAAGGAGATGCTCACCCTGCAGTTCGGCCAGAGCCTCAGTACGGGCCAGCCGGTTTCGACGTTGGTTTCACAGGCCGCACCGAAGACGCTCTCCATCGCGATTCTCGCCATCATCATCGGTCTCGGCGTCGCCGTACCGACGGGCATCCTCAGCGCGACGCGCAAGGGTGAACCGATGGACTACCTCGCGACGGTGACGGCGTTCCTCGGCGTTTCCATGCCCGCCTTCTTCGTCGGCATCCTCCTCGCGCTGGTGTTCGGCGTCTGGTTGAATCTGCTTCCCGTCTTCGGCTACACGCCGCCCAGCGAGGGCATCCGCCCGTGGTTGGAGAGCGTTCTCCTCCCCGGAATCGCCGTCGGCCTGCCGTACGCCGCCGTCGTCATGCGGATGATGCGCTCGTCGTTACTGGAGGTGCTGAACGAACCGTACATGCGAACCGCCCGCGCGAAGGGCGTCAGCGGGCGCGTGATGTTGTTCAAACACGCGCTTCAGAACGCGCTCATTCCCGTCATCACCGTCGCGGGAATTCAACTCGCGCTGGTCCTCGTCGGCAGCGTCACGGTCGAACTCGTCTTCGGCATTCAGGGACTCGGCAGACTCCTCGTCGATTCGATGCTCGACCGGAACTATCCGGTGACGCAGGCGGTCATCCTCATCGTCGCCGCGGTGATGGTGTTCACGAATCTCGCGGTGGACCTCGTGTACACCGTCATCGACCCGCGTATCGGATACGGAGGAAATCAATGACGGAACACACCGATTCGAACGTCGGCCACAACGCCGCCAACGAACCCAACGCTTCCGCGGATTCGGGTCCCATCGACGTTCCGCCGGAGTATCGGGAGGAGGAACACTACGAGGAACACAAATCGACGCGCCAGCGTCTCGTCGAGGGCATACTGGCCGACAAGATGGCGCTGTTCGGTGCCGTCGTCGTCGTCCTGTTCGTCCTCGTCGCGGTGTTCGCACCGTTCGTCGCGCCGCACGACCCCGAGGCCACGTTCGGCTTCATGAAAGGGCCAAACTCCCACTCGGTCGGCAACTACGACGACGCGCCCGGAACCGAGACCGTGTGGCACCCGCTCGGGACTGACTCGTTCGGCCACGACATCCTCTCGCGCATCATCTACGGCGCGCGGGTGTCGCTGCTCGTGGCCCTCTCGACGGTCGCCGTCGCGTTCACGCTCGGCACGTCAATCGGTCTCCTCGCCGGATTTTACGGCGGCTGGGTCGATAGCGTGCTGATGCGCTACATCGACTTCCAGTGGGCGTTTCCCGAACTCATCCTCGGAGTCGGCATCATCGCCATCTCCGGCGGGTTGGGTATCACGAACGTCGTCATCGCCATCGGTATCGCGTACATCGACGACTTCGCCAGACTCGTTCGGGGTGAAGTGCTGTCGCTCCGCGAGGAGGAGTACGTCATGGCGGCCCGCGCCATCGGCATGACCGACAGGCGCATCATGACGCGGGAAATCCTGCCCAACGCCGTCGCGCCGCTCATCGTGCAGTCGACGCTGATGATTCCGCTCGCGATTCTCGCCGAAGCGGGACTGTCCTTCCTCGGATTGGGCGTCAAGCCGACGACGCCGACGTGGGGGCTGTTGCTCTCGGACGGGCGGCAGTTCATCGGCGAAGCGTGGTGGATAAGCGTCGTGCCCGGCCTCGCCATCATGCTGACCGTCCTCGCGTTCAACATGCTCGGCGACGGCCTGCGCGACATCTTCGACGTGAGCGACGGGGAGGTCGAGAGCCGATGACCGTCCTCGAAGTCGACGGACTGCACACCCGCTTCCCAACCCCGAGAGGGACGGTGGACGCGGTGAACGAGGTGGACCTCCGCATCGAATCCGGCGAAATACTCGGTCTCGTCGGCGAAAGCGGGTCGGGCAAGAGCGTGCTCGCCGAGAGCATCATGGGAATCGTCGAGGAACCCGGCGAAATCGCGGCGGGCGACATCCGGCTTCACGGCGAGTCGTTGCTCGACATGCCGGAGTCCGAACGCCGGGAGATTCGCGGCGGGACGATTTCCATGGTGTTTCAGGACCCCATGAACAGCCTCAACCCGACGCTCACCGTCGGCGAACAGGTCGCCGAGATGGTCCGACTCCACCAACCAGTCGGCGAGTCGGTCAGCCTCCCGGCGGAACTCAAGCGCAAACTGATCGGGTCCTCGAAGAACGGGCCGGCGTGGCGGAAGGCCATCGAGATGCTCGAAAGCGTCGAGATTCCCGAACCGGAGACGCGGGCGAGCGACTATCCGCACGAGTTCTCCGGCGGCATGCGTCAGCGGGCGATGATAGCCATGGCGCTGGCCGCGGAACCGGACCTGCTCATCGCGGACGAACCGACGACGGCGCTGGACGTGACGATTCAGGCCCAGATTCTCGACGAACTCCGGGAGTTGAAGGACGCCTTCGACACGTCGATTCTGCTCATCACGCACGACCTCGCGGTCGTGTCCGAGGTGTGCGACCGCGTGAACGTGATGTACGCCGGAAAAATCGTGGAGCGGGCCGACGCGGACGAACTGTTCCGCGACCCGCAACACCCCTACACGCAGGGACTCATCGCCAGCACGCCGCGTCTCGACGCGCCGACGGACAGCCTCGCACCGATAGACGGGAACGTCCCCGACCTCATCGACATTCCCTTCGCGTGCCACTTCGCGCCGCGCTGTCCCGAGGCCACGCGGGAGTGTTACGAAATCGACCCCGACTTCAGACCGGTCGGCGCGGACGAGCAGTTCGACTCGAACGGCCACGTCGCGGCGTGTCTGCGTCGCGGCCCGATGGAGGAACGACTATGAGCACGCAGATGCCGAGAACCGACGAGACGTCCGACGCCGAACCGTTGCTCGCCGTTCGCGGCCTGAAAAAGCACTTCGACCAGTCGGGGGGCGTCCTCGACAGACTCGTCGGCGAGACGGCCAGCGTCCGCGCCGTCGACGGCGTCGACCTGACGGTTCGAAAGGGCGAGACGCTCGCCATCGTCGGCGAGTCCGGCTGTGGCAAATCGACGCTCGGGCGGACGATTCTCAACCTCCACGATGCGACCGACGGGGCCGTTGAGTACCGCGGGACGAACCTCGCCGACCTCTCACAGCAGGAGATGCGGCCGTACCGGCGCGACCTACAGATGATATTTCAGGACCCCTTGGCGTCGCTGAACCCGCGCCAGACGGTCGGGGAAATCATCACCACGCCGATGGAGGTCCACGGGATCGGCGACAGCGACGAGGACAGACTGGAGCGGACGAAGGACCTCCTCCGCCGCGTCGGGTTGAAGGCCGGACACATCGAACGCTACCCGAACCAGTTCTCGGGCGGACAGCAACAACGCGTCGGCATCGCCCGCGCGCTCGCGCTGGAACCCGAATTGATAATCGCGGACGAACCCGTCTCGGCGTTGGACGTGTCCGTGCAGGCCCAAATCCTCAACCTCTTGGAGGAGTTGCAGGACGACCTCGGTCTGTCGCTCGTCTTCATCGCGCACAACCTCTCGGTCGTGCGCCACGTCGCGGACCGGGTCGCCGTGATGTACCTCGGTCGAATCGTGGAGACCGCACCCGTGGACGAACTCTACGAGAATCCACAGCATCCCTACACGAAATCGCTCCTGTCGGCGGTGCCCCGCATCGACCCGGCGGACCGCGACGAGCGAATCATCCTCGAAGGATCGGTCCCGTCGCCGCTGAACCCGCCGTCCGGGTGTCGGTTCCACACGCGCTGTCCGATGGTGATTCCGCCCGAGGGGTGGTCCGGCAGCGACGAGGAGTTCCGCGCGGCCTTCGCGTTCAGAAACCGCGTGCTGTCGGGCGAACTCGACCCCGACGCCGCGCGAACGCGCCTCGAAGCCGAGGGACGCGGGACGGACGATTCGAGCGTGGCGTCGTATCTCGTGGCGCAACTGCTTCCGGGCGATCCGGAGGCCTTGCCGTCGGACGCGAGCGAGGCCGTTCGCTCGGCGACGGACGCGCTCGCCAACGGCGACCACGACCGCGCGAACGAAATCGTCGAGAGCGCGTTCCCGTCGCCGTGCGAGCGCGAAACGCCGCAATCGACCGACGCGGGTGACGGCCACGTCGCGGCGTGTCATCGCGTGACTCCGCGGGACTCCTGACGATTACGGATTCACACCGTCGTTCAGTCGTTCGTCGGGCGGATCCATCTGTCATCCATCCGTCCGGTCTCCGACACCACGCCGGAACTGGGACGGCGACGAATCACCGAAAATAATCCACGGTATCCCGTTACTGACTCTGTCTGATGAGGGAAAGGAGTTCCCTCGCGTCTTTCAGTTTTTTCAGTCGCATCTCCTCCTCGATGCTCGGGGAGTCCAACCCCTCCAGTGCGTTGAGGGCGCGGTCGATTCCGTGGATGCTCCGGACGAGTCGCTCCCCCTCTTCTTCCGTCATCTCCTCGCGTTCGATTCTCTGTTTTCTGGCGAGACGCTCCCGTTTGAGTTTCGTCTTCATCTCCTCTACGGCGGCGCGTTCGCTCTCGGGAATCGCTTCGAGGCGCTTGCACTCGAAGACGAACTCCTGTACGTCTATCGTCGTGCCTTGTATCGTGAGTTCGTCGACCATCTGCTTCCCGACGGTTGCCGAGGGGCGCTGAATTCGGTCGAGAAGCCGTCGTCGTTGTCGTTCGTTCATGGCTTGGGTGGTTCGGCCTCATCCGTCAGTTGAACTGACAACGAAAAATGCGTTCGGAGCAACGAATTTCTCACTCAAAACTGACACCAACGTTTTCCTTCCGAGGGCCGAACCCCCGAACGATGAGCGACGGCGAATCGAACGCGACCGAGGTCCTCGACTCGGTGACCAACTCGACTCGGGTCGACATCCTGCGGGCGCTTGCGGACGCACACTCCGATTCGCCGACCGATCCGTGGCTCGCGTACAGCGAACTTCAGGAGGCCGTCGGCATCCGTGATAACGGAAATTTCAACTACCATCTCGACCAACTCGGGAGACTGGTCGTAAAGGGTTCGCCGGGATACAGACTCTCGCGTATCGGGATGTCGGTCGTTTCGGCCATCTCCTCCGGCGTCTTCGACACCGAACGGACGTGGGGGCCGGTGGAGGCACCCGGCCATTGCAGTCGCTGTGACGACCCATTGCAACTCCGCTACGAGGACGGCATCCTGTGGCTCACCTGCGGGACCGACGAGCATTCCGTCCCGCTTTCGATACCGCCGAGCCTCCTCGAATCGCACCCGGAGGGAGACGAGGAGGAAATCGTCGAGCGAATCGCGTTTCTCGAAAACCGATGGGGGTCGCTCACCCGTCGCGGAATCTGTTCGGAGTGTCAGGGGTACGTCGAGGGGAGAGTCGAGACGATACCCGAAGAATCCGAACGGTACCACTACCACGGCCTTTGTCGTCGGTGCGGGTTCCATCACGGAATCCCGGTCGGGATGTTCCTCGCCAGTCATCCCGCCGTGACGAGTTTCTACTACGACCGGGGAGTCGATGTCCAGACCACTCCGTTCTGGACGCTGGAGTTTTGCACGCCCGGCCACGAGACGGTGCTGTCCACGGACCCGCTCCGACTGGGAGTGGACGTGAATCTGGAGGACGAAACCCTCTCGCTCACGCTGGACCGGGACGGCACCGTGGTCTCGACCGCGATAGCGGGGTCGGCCGCCGAAAAACCGCGCAACTGCTGACTGTGCGTCCCCTCCGTCGAACCGGCGGCTGATGTCCTACTCGTCGTCGGCCGGTTCCGATTCGTTGTCGTCGTCGGTGGTCGCTTCCCCTTCGCCGTCGTCGCTCGTTTCCGACTCGCCACCCCGCGAAACCACGGGACCACCGCATTCGGGACACTCGTCGTGACTGGTGTAGAGGCGCTTTCCGCAGTCCGTACACTCGTAACTCGCCTCCTCGGCCGCGACCGACTCCGAAGTCCGCTTGAACTCCTCGACTTTCCGGCCGATGTTCTTGAACAATCCCATCGTTACCCGGAGAGAGGTGCATCGGACGGTTAAGTCTTGGTGAGCTGAGAGCTACGCGATACTCGTTCGAGCGGCGAACGGAGCCGAATCGTCGCCGATTCAGTCGAAGATCCGTTCCTTCGAGGACTCGCTGAAGCCGTCGCTCGCATCCCTCGTCGTCTCGTAGACGCGCCGGAGCTCGGCGATGGGTTCCTCGTGGGCGTCGACCCGTAAATCGTGGAAGGCGGTCGTTCGCGGCGCTTTGACCATCACCGCCGCCGAGGTGTGCCCGCGTTTGTCGCCCCCCGCGTTTTTTCCCGCCGCGAGGGCGTCGATGAGTCGGGACACGAGGTCCTCGTCGTCACCCTCCGCGAACGTCTCTGCCAGCGCGTCCAGCGTTTCCTCGCCGACGAGCATGTTCCCGGCCACGGTGAGGTCGCTTTCCTCGTGAACCTGATGCCCGAACCAGCCGTCACAGCCGTCCCCGGAGTGGGCGAAGGCGTTCCCACGCGCGTCGAGTCCGTGTACCTGCCGGAGGTGGCTGTGGTCGTCCTGTTCGAGCAATCCGGACAGCGCGTCGTCGACGCCGAGGTCGGGGAGGAGCGCGACGCCCCGACGCCCGAGACGGACGTTGACGAAGCTCTGCGTGCTGATGACCCCGTCGTGAGTGACACACGGTGCGAGCGCGCCGACGGCGGGTGCATCCGTGGCGACGGCGACGCCGAAACTGAATCCTTCCGCCCGTTCCTCCCTGACGCAGATGGAGAACGTCATTGGTATGCTATTCGTTCACACCCGGATAAGACACACCCCGGACCTATTTGGTATGTATTTTAGGCACGCTTCCGAGTATGACATGGTATGACGCAACCCGATTTGGACAGGTTTACTTCGCGACGATCGACCGTGTACGCGCCCAACGGCGTCGTCGCCACCAGTCAACCGCTCGCTTCGCAAGCGGGCGTCTCGATTCTGCAGCAGGGGGGGAACGCCTTCGATGCCGCCGTCGCCACCGCCGCCGCGCTCAACGTCGTCGAACCGACGAGTACCGGACTCGGCGGCGACGTGTTCGCGCTGTATCGCACCGCGGATGGCGACGTCGGCGCGATGCGGAGCTGTGGCGGTGCGCCCGCCGAGGCGACCATCGAAAACGTTCGAACGTCGTTGAAGGAACGCGACGACCCGACGGAGTGGTACCCCGAGAACCGGGGCTACGCCGTGGACGGAACGGAGGACACCGACGACCTCGGCATGCCGTTCCTCGGACCGCACGCCGTCACCGTCCCCGGAACCGCGCGCGGATGGGAAGCGACGATCCAGCGGTTCGGAAACCTCTCCCTCGGTGACTCGCTCCAACCCGCCATCGACTACGCCATCGGTGGCTATCCGGTATCGGAGGTCATCGCCTCCCACTGGGTCGGCGCGGAAACGCTCTTCAAAACCGACCACGCCCGCGAGGCGTATCTGAAAGACGGCACGGCACCGAAAGCGGGTGAAACCATGGCGCTTCCCCGCCTCGGCGAAAGTCTCCGTCGAATCGCGGAGGAGGGTGCGGACGTGCTGTACGAAGGCGACATCGCGGAGAAAATCGCGGCGGAGGTCCAGTCGCAGGGCGGCTTCCTCACCGTCGAGGACCTCGCGTCGTTCGAACCCGAATTCCCCGACCCGGTTTCGACGACGTACAACGGCGCGGAGATCTACGAACTGCCGCCGAACAATCAGGGGCTCATCGCGTTGGAGGCGCTCAACATCGCCGACGAACTCGGCGCGAACGACCACCCCATCGACTCCCCCGAACGCGTCCACTACTTCGCTGAGGCGATGAAACTCGCGTTCCACGACGGCCACCGGTACATCACCGACCCCGAGTACGAGGAAGTTCCGCCGCTGGCGTCCGACTCGTGGGCGAAGAAGCGGGCCGAACACGTCGGCGAGAGCGCGAACCACGACGTCTCGTTCGGCGTCCCCGACGCGAACGCGGAGGACGCCGACACCGTTCTCCTCTGCGTCGCGGACGACGAGGGGAACGTCGTCTCGTTCATCAACTCCCGCTTTGCCGGGTTCGGCTCCGGACTGGTCGCCGGGGACACCGGCATCGCGCTCCAGAACCGCGGTGCGTCCTTCTCGCTCGACCCCGACCATCCGAACCACCTCGAACCCGGAAAGCGTCCGTTCCACACCCTGATTCCGGCGCTCGCAAAATTCGACGACGACGACTGGGCCGCCTTCGGCGTGATGGGAGGCTACATGCAACCGCAGGGCCACGTCCAAGTCGTCTCGAACATCGTGGACTACGACCTGCCGCTACAGGCCGCACTCGACGAACCGCGCTGGCGCTACCGCGAGGACGGCACCCTCGCCGTCGAGGGGAGGATGGACGGCAACCTCGCCACGAAACTCACCCGAAAAGGACACGACGTTCGCGTTCTCGCGCCGGTGCTCTTCGGCGGCGCACAGATCGTGAGAAACGATAACGGCGTCCTCTCGGGCGCGACCGAACCGCGGAAGGACGGGAACGCCTCCGGGTACTGAACTACTCTTCTTCCTCTTCATCGTCGCTCTCCGCATCCGCCGCCTCTTCGTCATCGCCGTCTTCGTCTGCCGCTTCCTCCGGTTCCTCGGCGGATTCCGTCGTCGTACCGACGTCGGTGTCGTGAATCTCGATTTCCATCGGGCCGGTCCCCGACTCGCCGAGTTCCTCCAGTTCGTCGCCGAGGCTCGATTCGCTCTGGCTCTTCCCGAGGATGTAGCCCGCGATGAAGGAAACCCCGATGAGGGCGAGCGTTTTGAGTCCCGACCCGGAACTCCCCGCGTTCTCGGTTTCGGCTTCCGATTCCTCGTCCGTCGTGTTCTCGGACATACCATCCGGTTTGCGGGTGAGTGACTTTTCCGTTGTGGTCAGGGATAGAGATTCGCTGCCGTCGCTCGATATCTGACGGCGAAAAAATCCGGTTCGGGCCGGGTGTTCCCCTGCCCCCCAAAATCCGTTATTGTGCTTCCGCTTCGGTTTCGACCGACGGGTTCTGCTCGGTTTCGCTACCGGACTCCCGCATCTCTGCGAGTTCCGTCTCGACTTCCTCGCGACCTTTCTTGAACTCGCCCATGGCCTCGCCCGTGGAACGCGCGAGTTTTGGAATCTTGTTTGCACCGAACAGGAGGACCGCGATGAGCAGAATCACCGCGAGCTCCATCCCACCGGGAACCGGCCCGAACAGCGGAATCATTTCAACTACCATCTGTGTTAAACGATACCGGATGGTTATTTATAGGCTTTTTGCCTCGTGTCAACTGTTAACATCCGTTTGTTCGGACGCGGCGTCGACGGCCCTTCGAAATAATGACTGATATCTTTCACTACTCGTCCCATGATATCCATCACCATCCAAAAACTACCAGTTGGGTGCCTATGTCGTACTTTTACCGACCGGTCTATCACGAACATTCAGATATGTATCTGGACAAATCACAACGTTTATACAATTGCTCCGGCGCGAAACTGGATATGGAGTCACCAACTTCGTCGGAAACGGGAACGCAGAAACTACCGAAAAATACCCTCGCGTCGTTTTGCACTCGCGGGGTCACGTTCGGTCTCCTCGCGTATCTCGTCGGCTATCTACTCGTCGCCGCGCTGTTCGTCGTCGGCCCCGCGAACGTCGAGGGAACGCTCGGTGTCCAACTCAAGTGGTTCGGGTTCGCCTTCTACAACGCTCACTTCATCTCGATCGCCGTCGGGAACCAATCGTACAACTACATCACCGAGGCCACGAATCCGGCCGTGCCATCGTTCGTGTACTTCCTGATTCCGATCGTTTCGCTCCTCGCGACGAGTGCCGTGTTCTCCTCGCGCAATCGGATGGATGACCCCGTCGAAACCATCGTTTACTCCGGCGCGAGCATCACCGTCGGCTACGCGGTGGTCGCCGTCCTCGTCGCGCTCATGCTCACCCTTCACGTCGACTCGATCACGGCGCAACCGGACCTCCTCAAATCGGCTGTCATCGGTGCCGCGTATCCGGTCGTGCTGGCGACCGTTACGGCAGTCGCGGTCACGTTCCTGCGTCGCTAATCGCCGTACGCTCTTCTTTCGCGGTTACGCTCCCCTCTTCGACGAACTCGACCACCGCTTCCGTCCCCTGAAACCCGTCCGCCATCCGAGCGACGAGTTCGCCCTCCTCGAACAGTAACAGGGTCGGTACGCTCCGAACGTCGTAGCGTTCGACCAACGAGAGGTCGTCGCCGGGATTGACCATCACAACCGTGGCGTCGGTCACGCGAGCGACGTTCCCGACGACGGGTTCGATGGCCTGACAGAGGCCACAGCCGTTCGTGTAGCAATCGACCAAGAGGAGGTCGTGGTCGTCGATTGCCCGGTCGAGTTCGTCGCCGTCTTCGACTCGCAGCGGCTTCGTGTCGTCCTCGTTCACGGCCGAACTAGGTGTGCCGTGCACTTGGAGGATTCGTTTCCGGGATCCCGAGTTCCCCATTCCCGGTCGTCGCTTACGCGTGTCGTTCGATTTCCGAACGGAGCTTCGTCTCCATCTCCCGCGCTCCCTCGTTCGCGAACGAGAGCTGTGACCACCGCTCGTCGATGTCGGCCATCTCGGAGAGGAGACCGCCGCGGCGGTCGATTTCCAGCTTCACGTCCAGGCCCGTTTCGGTTTCGGTGGCGACGACTTCGAGTTCGTCGAGTTTTCCGGCGAAGGGTCCGGCGTGCGGGACGAACTCCAACTCCTGTACGAACCGTCCAGCGAAAATCGAACCAGGTGCCTGCTCGCACTGGGCTTTTCGGAGCCTGAATCCGAGCGAGTCGAGCGCATCCATGAACGCGCCGAGTTTCGGGCCGGGTTCGACCTGAATCGGGTCCCGGTCGTCGGGATCCACCGACCAGTCGATGTCGAGGCCGGTTTCGAGCCACACGTCCGTCCGACCGGCCGTGATGGGCGTATCGAGGGGGACGTCGATGGTGACGTGGAACGTCCGCTCCTCGTCCGGGCCGACGGTGAACGGGTCGGCGACGTGGAACTTGTCGATGACGCCGGTCCGTACGCTGTCGTCGGTTTCGTACCTTGTCAACAGCGCGAAATAGATGGCGTCGACTTCCTGTTCGGCGGAGCCACCTTCGACGCGAACTTCGGCGTCGACCGATTCACCGGCCGAGAGCGTAGTTTTCGGGAGGACGGTATCGACGCGAGCGGAACCAATGCCAACGCGGGAGAGAATTCGTTTCATTCCACCGGACACTTGCTCCATTTCCGATATAAGCTTTCTCGATGCGAGTCGATACCGTTCGACACGACTTTGTGCCTCCGTATCGCTCCTTCGAGCGATGTCCGTGCCGGAGCGCGTCCGTGAGTATCTTCGTTCCGAGGGAAAGGAGACGACCGTTGCGACGCTGCGCTGTGCCGACCGAGTTGCGGAGGGCTGGGACGGCGACTCGACCACCTCCCGAAACGCCGTCGTCGGACCGCTCTCGCGGGAACTTCGGGAAACGGGGTTGATGGCACGATTCCCGGACCTGCTCTCGGCGGCGGTCGCTGCCGCCGGATTTTCGCTTCCAGCGCGGCCGGTCCCCGCGCCGCCGTACGTCGTCGTTACCAGTCGCGGACCGGTCCTCCGCGCTACGCTCACGGGGGGTCGACTCGTCGTCTCGTTTCTCCTTTTCGACGTGATTCGTGGAAGTGAAACTCGGTACGTTCGGGCGGCAAACGACCTCCGGTCCGCTATCTCCGTCGAACTCAAATAGACCGTTTCGGTGGACAGTCGATGGTCGAACGTGGACCTTCCTCTATCGAACTCACTGTAGGAGTTGTATCACGTTCCGTCTTCGTCGCATTCGAGGATAGCGAGCAGTTCTAGCAGTCGCTCCGAATCTCCCGATAGCCGAACCACGTCCTTCTCCCGTTCGTACTCCACGACATCGTGGTCCGCCAGCCGGGGGATGTCGTTGTGGTAGAGGTTCTGATAGACGGACAAGACCTCGTCGTCGTCGGTTTCGGCAAGCGCGACATCGTTTTCCTCCGCTACGACTTCTTTCGCCACATCCGCTAACGGGAGCGCCACATCGTGCTGATTCAGGCGTTTTACGATGAGGCGTCGCCGTCGCTCCCCGAACAGGCGCAGTACCGTATCGACGGATAGCCCGTCGGGCGGCGGATCGCTGAACTCGTCGATTTTGGAATCCACAATCATACCTCTAGTAATGCCCTCCCAACGGAAAACGTCGTTGCGGAAACCACACCTCGTACGGTACGAATTCAACAGGACTCCTCCGATTTCGTGCTGGTTTTCACAATCCGAGTCACGGACCGACTCGGACGAAATCACGTTCGGTTCGGGGGCAGAACGAGTCCGTGGACGTTCGCGGCCGCTGTCACGGATCACTCATCGGTAACTTCCTCACCGAAGTGGTCGAACGGCCGGACGTGTTCGGTCTTCACGATGTCCGTACTCACGATGTCCATCCCGAGTTCGTGTACCCGTTCGGTTATCGAATCGGCCGTATCGGAGTCGGCGGCGACAGCCTCGACGTGCAGGTTTTCGGTTCCGGTCAACAGTTCCCGGACGGTGACGACTCCGGGCACTCCCATCACCCGGTCGGCGAGTTCCGACCGCTCGGACGGGGGTGCGCGGCAGACGATAATGACGTGTAGCTGATAGTTGGCCTGCTCGTAGTCGATATCCGGGTTGTATCCCTTGATGACTCCGGCCTCCTCCAATCGTTGGATTCGGTTCCTGACGGTGCTCGCCGACACGCCGACGGTTTCCCCCATCTCGGCCGCCGTGCTGTTTCGTGCGTCCCGTTGAAGCGCGTGGAGTATTCCCCGGTCAACGTCGTCGAGTTGAATCGGGCCCATGAACGGGACAACAGCGTTTTCGGTGATGAGGCTTGTGTCGGTTTCGCCGTCCGATTCCTACGGCGGTTCGACGCTCACGGTTCCCGCCGCGCCGCCCGCGATCGCACCTTCCGCTGCGATGATCGTCCCCGCGAGGAGTGGGAGAGCGATGCCGAGTTGCGCGTCGTACGCGGCGATCCAGAGCGGGATGCCGCCGGTCGCTATCAGGTAGTTCATCCCCCACATCGCGCCCACCTCGCTCCCCGGCGTCGACATCGTATAGCCGAGGACGACCGCGAGCATCGCGCCGCCGATCACTCCCGAAACCAGGCCGTGGTGAAGTCCGTCGCGCCAGTTTCCTCCCGCGAACCATCCGGCGACGTATCCCCCCGCGAGACCGACGCCGAGGAGGGCAACCGCCGCCGACGTACGGACGCTTCGCGGGAGGGGTATCGTCGCGCCGACGGCGACCGCGAGCAGTTCGACCAGCACCCCTGCACCGACCGCTTCGAATCGCATGCCCCACACTGGGCGTTTCGTGCGGGAAGGCGTTTCGGCTCCCCTCCACCTGATTCGAACGCTCGATGGGGTTCGAACGTTAAGTGTCCCCGCGCCGTCGTCCCGGTATGGCCCGGCGACTCGCTCCCGGCGTATGGGTGCTCGAACTCGCGGTCCCCGTCGTCGGCGCGAACGCCTTTCTCGTAGATGACGGCGAGGTGACGCTCGTGGACGCGGGTTTGCCACGATTCGGCTTGTGCCGTGAACTCCGCGACGCGGGCCACGACGCCGGCGACATCGACCGCGTGCTGGTCACACACTACGACATCGACCACATCGGTGGCCTCCGTGACCTCCCCGTTCGCGACGTCCCGGTGTTCGTCGGCGAGCGGGATGCGGCCCTCCTCACCGGGACGTACGACCCGCCGCTCTTCCACCACAAGGGCGCGTTCCACCGTTTCGCCCGCCGGGTCGTTTCGATTCCGTCCCGGTTCGACGTGCGCCCCGTCTCGAACGGCACGCGAGTCGGCGAGTTCACGGCCTACCATACACCCGGCCACAATCCGGGCCACACGGTCTACGTCCACGAGCGGTTGAGACTCGGTCTCCTCGGCGACCTCGTCTGGGAGCGCGACGGGACGCTCACGCCACCCAAATGGTGGGACTCCTACGACACCGGGGAAATCAAGCGCAGTATTCGGGCGTTCGCCGGTTCCGTTCCGCCGTTCGACCTCCTCTGTATGGGCCACGGTACGCCGATTCTGCGCGGCGGGTCGGACGCGCTCGCGTCGTTGGCTCGGCGATTGTGACGCGTTTCGACGTTTCTCGTTGTAGTATCGTTTCTCGCCTCCAGCGTACGCGCTCCCGTTCGAAACTATCGGTTCCTTTCAGCCGTAACTCCAATCGATGGGGTCCACCCACCCCCGATTTTCGGCTTCGCTCGGGACGCGAAGCGTCCCTCGCTCTGCCTCGTCTCCCGCCCCGTTTCGGCCGGACGAGCAATCGTCCGATATCGGCATCAGGGATTTCCGTCTCTCACACACCGTCCGCTTCCCTATCGGGGTGGGACGCCGGGCGGACCGAGCGGACGTTTTGCGTCCGCGAGGGGAGCGGGCGGTGGGTGGTCCCTAGCGACTGCAATCACCATCGTCGGTGGGCAACTTCATCCGACTTCTCCATCCGACTTCCTCACCCGACTTCTCCACTTCCCCGCTCACACGCCGAGTTCGTCGGCGAAGTCGTGCAGCGAATGGACGGTCAGGTCCGGTTCGCCGTCGAACGGTTCCCACGGCACGTCCTTCCGGTTCAGCCACACGCCCTGCATCCCGGCGTGGCTCGCGCCCAGCACGTCGAACCACCCGGCGGTGACGTGGGCGAGTTCCGCTATCGGCGTGCCGATTCTGTCCGCGGCGTGGCGATACAGTTCCGCGTCGGGTTTGAACGTCGCCACCTCGTCGGCGCTGATGGTGTCCGAAAGCAGGTCACCGATGTCCGCTTGTTCGACCATCGATTCGAGCATCTCGGGGTTGCCGTTGGAGACGACGTAGCAGTCGTAGCCGCCGTCACGCAACCGCTCGATGCCGTCCCGAACGTCGTCGAACACGTCGAGTTCGTGGTAGACGGCGAGGATTTCGTCGCGCTCCTCGTTCGAGACGTCGGCGTCGTGGACCGAAAGGGCGTATTCGAGCGCGTCGCGATTCATCTCGTAGAACGGCTGGTAGGCGTCCACGTGGTTCGCGACGAAGGTGTATTCGAGCGAGCGGGCGCGCCAGAGTTTCGATACCGGTTCCGGGTCGGAAACGCGCTCGGCGAGCGCTTTCTCCGCGGCGTCCACGTCTACCAGCGTACTGTACGAGTCGAACGTCACCGTCGAAACGCGGTCGAAATCGAAGGCCATGTGTCGAGTCGGTTTGGGTGGCGACGAGTTAACCGCTGGGGGCTTGAGCGTCGGGGGAAGGCGACAGTACGATTATCAATTTCCCCGTCGTACGGCCGCTATGACCACGACAACGGGCGATTCGCTCCTTCGACTCCTCGTCGTCGCGCTTCTCGTCCTGCTGTTCATACCGATGCTGGTGATGTTCTTCGCCTTCCCGATGATGGGCGGATGGATGATGGGTGGCCGGTACGGCGGATACGGCGCGATGTCCGTCTGGGGGGTGGCTGATCATGCTCCTTCCATTCGGTCTCCTCGTCGCCCTCGGCGTTCTCGTCTACCGAATACTTCGTGACGGCGAGTTCGGAACCGACCCCGCGCTTTCCGAACTCCGGATGGCGTACGCTCGCGGCGACATCTCGGAAGAGGAGTTCGAACGGCGACGGGAGCGACTCCGCGGCGAGGACTGACGGTCAGTCCGCAGTGTGGCCGCTATCGTCCCGCATCTCCTTTGGGTTCATCATCCCCTCCTTGACCCCGAATCGGACGAGCGCGGCGTTCACGGGGTAGGCGAACAGGAATCCGACCGAGAGCGAGAAGACGAGCGATCCCCAGAACAGAAGCTCGCCGAATTTCGCTCCTCCCGCCAACAGGAGGTCGGTGCCGATGGCCGTGATTTCCATGACGGTTATCGACGGTGTCTCGCTGTAGAAGGCGTCCCTGAAGGCCGATCCGAACCCTTCGCCTTCCTGCATCAGCGGTCCCATCGTCAGCGCGTAGCCGAAGGTGTACGCGAGAGCGAACGTCCCCACGGCCTGCACGAGCGTGCTTCCGATGGCGAGCGCGCCCGCGATGGAGACCATTCCGACGACCTCTCCCGCTCCACATCCGGAGTAACAGTGGGCGGTCGAGCGAAAACCGCGACGCCAGAGCGAGTCGTGAGAGATTTGCGTTCGTCCGGCGAACCAGTAGATAGCCAACCCGAACGGCCCGGAGTACAGCACCACGAGCGTCCAGACGAACTTCATCAGCGACGGGAGCGCTTCGTTTCGCTTCCGGATGTCCCACCAGAGGATGCCGACACAGACGAGGAGAAGGAGTCCCCAGATCCCGAGCATCGTCGGACTCGACAGTATGGGTTTCAACAGATTTCTCACTGGTTCGAACGCGTGTTCCACCTCCTTTCGAACATGTGTGAGTTGCATACGATGAACACCTCTCTTTACCGCGGTCGGATTGGAACGTATGTGATGGCGCTTTTATACCGTTCCGGCTAATCGAGGCGAAAAACGGGCCGTCGAAACGCCGGAAATCCAATCCACACCCGACTAGTGGTTTCTGTCGTCTTTGCTATTGGTGGCCGGACACGCGAACCGGTTCGTAGGGCTCTTCGAGATACTCCATGTCGCCCGAAGAGAGGTCGATGTCGAGCGCTTCGACGGCCTCCTCCAAGTGTTCGATGCTGGTCGTCCCGACGATGGGTGCGTCCACGACGTCTTTGTGGAAGAGCCACGCCAGCGCGATTTGCGCCATCGTGACGCCCTTCCCGTCGGCGAGTTCCTGCACGCGCTCGTTGATTTCGTCGCCGCCGCCTTCAGCGTAGGGGTGTTCGTGAGCGTAGTCGTCCGTCTTACCGCGGGTGGTGTCCTCGAACGCCTCGTGTGGACGGGTGAGGTAGCCACGGGCCAGCGGACTCCACGGGATGACGCCCATCCCTTCCTTCTCACAGAGCGGCAGCATCTCGCGTTCCTCCTCTCGATACGTGAGGTTGTAGTGGTTCTGCATCGTGACGAACCAGTCCAGTCCGATCCGCTCGCTTGCGTACAGCGCCTCGGCGAGTTGGTGTGCCCACATCGAACTCGCGCCAAGGTAGCGCACCTTCTCGCGTCGAACCGCATCGTCCAGCGCCCGCATGGTGGTTTCGATGGGCGTGTCGGGGTCCCAGCGGTGAATCTGGTAGAGGTCGATGGTATCCATCCCGAGTCGCTCGCGGGAGTTGTCGAGTTCCTGCTCGATGGCCTTCCGCGACAATCCTCCGGAGTTCGGGTCGTCCTCGTTCATCTGGAAGTAGCCCTTCGTGGCGACGACCATCTCGTCGCGTCGGCCGTCCAGTGCCTTCCCGAGGATTCGCTCGCTTTCGCCCACCGAGTACATGTTCGCCGTATCGAAGAAGTTGATACCGAGGTCGATGGCGCGGTCGATGATGGGCATGCTTTCCTCCTCGTCGAGCACCCACTCGCGCCAGTCGCTCGACCCGAAGCTCATACAGCCGAGACAGATGCGGCTGACTTCCATTCCGGTGTCGCCGAGCGTCGTGTACTCCATGTACGTTCGCTCGCTTCCGCCGAGCAAAAAGCTACGGGCAACGGTGATTCGTTCGGCAAAAGCGGTCGCCTTCACGTTCAGAATTGCCCAATTCGGCTCAAACGACGCCATTGATTTCGATAATACTAATTATTAGGAAACGAATACGATAGTTGACAGAGAAGCTGAAACAATGATCGATGACATCCGCGTACTATCCGTTAACCCTCTCTCGGATGCGGGTGTTTCCTCGGATCGTCTCTCCGAAGTCGCAGACGATCTCTTCGTTTTGGAGGCACAATCCGCCGACGAAGCACTCGATATATTGGACGAATATCATATCGACTGCGTTCTCAGCGCTCACATGCTTCCAGAATCCGACGGCATCGAACTGTTACACGCGGTTAGAAAGAAGTGGGCCGACCTTCCGTTCCTCCTCTACACCGAATCCGGAAGCGAACGAATCGCCAGCGAAGCCATTTCCGCCGGCGTGAGCGATTATCTCCGCGCCGAGGAAACGGACGCGGAGACGCTCGTAGAGAGAGCGGAACGGTTGGTGCATCTGTCCGATACGAACGGACCGAACCGACGATTCAACCACTATCGATCCATCGTGCAGGCGATGGGTGACGGCGTGTACACGCTGGATCCGAACGGGTACATGACCGCCGTCAACGATACGCTCGTCGATATCTCCGGGTACGAACGCGACGAACTACTCGGCCAACACGTATCACTCCTGCTGGCTGAGGAGAGCGTGAAGCGTGGCACACGCCTCATCAAGGACCTCCTCGATGGCGGCGACGACGTCGGCACGATACGGGCGATACTCCATACGGCGGACGGGCGGACCATCTCGTGCGAAGGTCGAATCGGATTACTCGTTCACGACGACGTGTTTCGGGGGACGGTCGGCGTCTTCCGGAGTATCGAGGAACACGAACACGTCAAGAAGGAACTCCGCGATGAGAAACGACGAATCGAGGAACTCCACGAGGTCGCATCCGAGATGGAGACGTGCCAGACGACGACCGACATCTGTGAGTTGACCGTCGAGGCCGCGGAAAGCATCCTCCAGTTCGACATCTGCGGCGTCGATCTCATCGAGGGCGACCACTTCGTCCCGGCCGCGATTTCGACCGGCATGACGGACGACGGGTACACCGAACTCCGTATCGACGAGGGTATCGCCGGAAAAACACACCAGAACGGAGAAACCTACGTCCTCGACGACGTGCGAACGGAGTCGGATGCGGTTCCGGCACAGGCGGAGTATCGCTCCCTCCTCAGCGTCCCCATCGGCGACGTGGGTATCTTTCAGGCGGGGTCCCGCGACGTCGCTTCCTTCGACCAAGACGACGCCGAACTGGCCGAACTGTTGCTTTCACACACCGTGGAAGCGCTTCGTCGAATCGGTTCACAGACCGCCCTCCGCGAAAGCGAGGAGAAGTATCGCACGCTGGTCGAACAGAGCCACGACGCGATTTACATCTACCGCAACGACAAGTTCGAGTTCATAAACCAGCGTGTGTGCGCGCTGTCCGGGTACACCCGTGACGAACTCATGGGGATGGAGATCTGGGAGTTGATACACCCGGACGACCGCGAGGAGGTACGGCGAATCGCGAGCGGTCGAGGTCGGGGCGAACGCTTCCCTCACTACGAAGCACGCGTCGAAACCAAGGAAGGTGACATCCATCACGTCGAATTCAGCGTCCGAGTCATCACGTACGACGGCGAACGGGCGTTTCTCGGCTCGGCCCGCGACGTGACGAAGCGAAAACAGCGAAAACAGGAACTCCAGCGGCAGAACGAGCGGTTGGAGGAGTTCGCCAGCGTCATCTCCCACGACTTGCGCAACCCGTTGAACGTCGCACAGGGACACCTCGAACTCGCCAGAGAGCGCGAGGAGGACGTTCACTTCGAGAAATCCGAAAACGCCCTCGACCGCATGGAAACCCTGATCGCCGACCTATTGACGTTGGCACGAGAGGGACACGTCGTCAACGAAACGGAGTCGGTCGAACTCCCGAAGATCGTACGACAGGCGTGGTCGAGCGTCGACACCTGCGAAAGCGTGCTCGTCGTGGACAAACTCGGCACTCTCGATGCCGACCCCGGCCGTCTGCAGGAACTGTTCGAAAACCTGTTTCGGAACGCCGTCGAACACGCCGGGGACGAGACGACCGTTCGCGTCGGCGAACTGGCGGACGGCTTTTTCGTGGAGGACGACGGTCCCGGAATCCCGCCCGAAGACCGCGAGGCCGTGTTCGAACACGGGTACACGACGGTACGGGACGGGTCGGGATTGGGGCGGTCGATAGTCTCAACCATCGCCAATGCACACGGGTGGTCTATCTCCGTTCGCGACGGACCGGACGGCGGGGCTCGGTTTCGGATTTGCGGGATCCAGTAGTCCCATGGATCCCCTTCCCCGAACTACAGCCGCCGAAACCCGTCCACGGTCGGTGCTGGCAGCGGACTCGACTGTAACCCGGCGTTCGGTTCCGGATCGTTGTATCCCCGCGGAGCGACGTCGTTCGGTCCGTCCGGGTAGAACAACGACGCCAACAGTTGAATCTGTCCGCGGCCGACGCCGAGTTCGAACTGCCCGCCGCCGTACAGGCGAACCCCCCGTTCGGCACAGTAATCGAGCGCGTCGAACAGCGATTCCACGCTTCCGAAGCGCGACGGCTTGATGTTCAGCCATCGCGGTTCGAACGGGCGCGATTCGATGCTTTCGACGCCTGTGATCGGTGCATCCCACGACACGCGCTCGCTCGCGGAATCGAGAACGGCCGCGGTTTCGTCGGTGTACGCGGGGTCCTCGATGACGGCGTCCGGCAACGCGTCGGCGACGCGCTGGTACAGTTCCGCGTTCGGGGATTGACCCACCTCGGCCTCACCGTACTCCGCTTTCATGTCCACGATGCGGACCCGCTCCGTCGCGGCCAGTTCCGAGACGAGTTCGTCGTCCCACTCCGGCGTGGCGTCGAGTTTGAACCCCAACTCGGGATCGATATCGAGCCAATCGCGTACCCGCTCGGCGCTCGGCGGGTCGCCCAACCGCGTACTCACGACGAACCGCACCTGTTCGGGCGTGCGGTCGAGGAGCGACGCGAGGTCCGTGTCGGCCTGCCGAAGCGCGAGGTCGAGCGCCGCGCTCTCGAATGCCCACTGGCGGTAGTGTCGGAAGTCCTCCCGTGACGGTCCGACGGGGAACAGGTCGAGTTTCGATAGCTCCGCCGAGAACTCGTCGAGGGTGTAGGAACCGGTCAATTCGAATTCCAACTCTTCCAATCCGCGCTGGTCCTCCGCGTCGTACGTCACGTCCTCGCCCTTTCCGATTTCGCCGCCGCCACGGAGGGTGATTTCGGTCGTGACGCGCGTGAAATCACTCGACGTCTCGCGTTCGTGCGGTTCGAACGAGCAGGAGTCGATTTCGAGCGACAGGTCCGCGACTGACTCGTAGAGTGTCATCCCTTCGGAAATCGTGGGCGACCGGGACAACGTTTTCTATCATATTTCAATCACTAAACCGCCGATCCCTCCCTCCGTCTCGTCCAGAAACGCGCTGGATTCCGATGGTGCTCGTATCGCCGACACAAAACGATTAGCGATGACGCTTATCCCTCTTCCAAGATGAATGGTAGAAAAATGTTCGAAGTTGATGATCTCTCGCCCCGTTCTTGGAGGTCCTCCGACACCTCTCCCTTTCTCGACGACGCACCCCGGACGGACAAGGGAGCGCGAGCGTAGCGATGGTCCTCGCCGAGGTTCACATCAGTCACTCCGACCTCGCGCTGGCGCGAACGATATGCGAACGGCCCGACGTGACTATTCACCGTGAATTCCAACCGGTTCAGACCGACTCCGAGCTACTCCTCTTCTTTTCCGTCGAAGGGGTCGATTTGGACGGATTCGACGACGCTTTGGATGGTGACCCGACCGTCTCGAATCCCCGTCTCGTTGCCGATTACGGGTCACAACGGATCTACCGGGTTCGAATCGAGGAGTCCGCGAAAACCGTCACGCCGACGCTCGCGGAGTTGGGGTACAGATTCTCAACGTCCGAAGCGACGGAAAAGGGTGGGAGCTTCAATTACAACTCCCCGATAAAGACGCGCTGGTCGCGTTTCGGGAGCACTGTCGGAACGAGGGCGTTTCGTTCCGGGTCGAAACCCTCTACGTCGAAACCGATGGGGGGCGACGGACGAATTTTGGCCTGACAGGGAGGCAGCACGATATACTCGAGACGGCGTACGAGCGGGGCTACTTCGACGACCCGCGTGCTGTGACCTTGCAGGAACTCGCCGCTAGCGCTGACGTCTCCTCTTCGGCGCTGGGTCGACGAATCCGGCGGGCGTTGAAGCGACTCGTCGAGAAAGCACTCGGTCACTGATACCATCTTCTCGCGTGTTGCTGCCCCCTGATAAAGACGCACGTAGTGAACGGGGGGACTGACGACCTGCTACCGCCTCCTTACAACTATGGAACGTAACTATGAACGTGATTACACCGACGAACGGCGACACGAGCCGGTCGTATTCGAAAGCGGGGACTACGCCACGGTCAGTGACGCGGTCGTGGACGCGGTTTCGACCGTCGCTTCCATCGACCCGCTCGATATGGACCCACTCTACTTCAGCATCGATTTGGACGCGTTGGAGCGTATCGTCGGCCCGAAACTGAACGGACGACGTCGAAGCGGACGAGTCGTCGTCGAGTTCGAGGTGGACGAGTACGATATCGCGGTGAACAGCGACGGTCTCATCTCCGTATTGGACACCCGCTACCGAAACGAATGACATGGAAACACTACCGACGTGCACGCTTCGGCCGCCGAACGGGAGGAACGCCGCCAATCGAAGGCCACGTGACGTACTTTTTCGACGAAAACAGCTATGACGGACGAAACTGACATCGAGATCGACTCCTCCGACCGATTCACCGCCGTTTTGGAGGCGGCGCTGGCGGCCGCCCATCGAAACGATATCGACGTCGAAGGCGGATGGCTGATCGAATCCCCGTCGTCCGACGTTCCGAACTGGGACGTCGAAATCTGGCAAACGGGGGAGTGATGGCCTCGAACCGAGGCCATCCGAGACGTCCCGACCGAAAACGGCATCTCTAGCCGTTCGAGGCCAACCATCTGGCCAACGGTTTCGGATACTCCTCACCGAGCGTGACGCCGTATCTGTCCTGTTCCTCGGGGGTGAGTCGCCACGGTTCGTGTGCTTTCTCGTCGGGCACGTCCCGTAGTTCCGGGAGCCAGTACTTGACGTACGTCGCATCCGGGTCGTACCGGCCGGCCTGCCACTGCACGTCGAACGAGCGGTTTCGTGAATCGTTGCCGACGCCCGCGACGTACGCCCAGTTGCCGTAGTTGCTCGCCGGGTCGTAATCCACGAGCGTCGTTTCGAAGTACGCCGCCCCCTTTCGCCAGTCGATGCGGAGGTCGTTCGCCAGTACGCTGGCGACGTTCTGCCGCCCGCGGTTCGACATGTATCCGGTCCCGTTCAACTCCCGCATGTTGGCGTCGACGAACGGGATGCCGGTCTCGCCGCGCTTCCAGCGCTCGAATTCGGTTTTTCCGTCGCCTCCCGTCTCGGTTTCCCCGTCTCCACCGTTTCCGCTGTCTCCGTCTTCCGCTCCGCTTCGCCAGTCCACGTTCCGGCGACGGATTCCCTCTCGCTTGAAGAACTGATTTCCGTGTTTGGCGAACTGAAACTGGAAGAAATCCCGCCACAGCAGTTCGAACACGAGCCAGTAGGTCGATTCGTTTTCGACCCGCTCGCGCTCGTATCGCTCGACGGTTTCGAACACCGTCCGCGGCGACAGGCACCCCGAGTTGAGCCACGGCGAGAGCTTCGAGGAGTAATCCGACCCCAACAGCCCGTTTCGCGTCTCCTTGTACCCGCGGAGACGGTCGCGTTTCCAGACGTACCGTTCCAACCGGTCGAGCCCCGCCGTTTCGCCGCCTTCGAAGTCGAGGACGCTTCGTTCGTCCGGCGTCACCGGTTCCACTCCGAGATCGACGAACGACGGAACCGTTCCGGGTTCGATTTCGCCACCGTCCCCGACTTCAGCCGGTACCGGCGGAAGCGTCGTCGGCGCTTCGATGGGAGGGCGAACCCCAGCGTCGGAACGCTCGACCGTCCCTCGAAACGACGTGAACGTGTCGTCGATGTCGGCGATCGGTACTGACAGGTCGTCGGGATGATAGAGCGTGTGGCCCCACACCGCTTCGATAGCGGTGTCTCCACGCGTCTCCGAATCGCGGATTTCCCTCGTCACCGCGTGCTCGACGGCCCGTTCCTCCGCCGTCGGCGCGGTGTGGAAGCTCACGACGTCGGCGTCGATGGCCGCGGCGAGCGACGGAACGACCTCCTCGGGCCGTCCGTGGCGAACGACCAGTTCGTTTCCCATCCCGCCGAGCGACGCTCCGAGGGCTTCGACGCTCTCCCGGAGAAATCGCGTTCGGTGGCTTCCCGTCTTCGTGTATCGAAACGAGCGTTCCCCGCCGTACTCCCTCGAACCGAACGCCCGTGGGTCGAAGCAGTACACGCAGAGGAGTCGGTCTGCATCAGTTGCGGCGGCGAGCGCACGATTGTCACGAACGCGGAGGTCGGTCCGAAGCCAGACGAGCGCGGTTTCCATGCCGTCCGTTCAGTCCGCGAGTACTTCGCCTATCTCCCTAACTGAGTCGAGTACGTAGTCCGGCGTCACCGTCGACTCGGCGAGGTCCGCGGCCGTCGTCACGCCCGAACGGACCAGCGCCGTCGTCGCGCCGATCCGCTCCCCGAGTGCGATATCGGTGTCGAGTCTGTCGCCCACGACGAGACACTCCTCGGGCGACACGCCGAGGTGGGACAGCGCGGCCTGCCCCGCGTCCGCCGACGGCTTTCCGAGGACGTGGTCCGGGTCCCGCCCCGCAACGCCCGCGATGGCGTTGAGGATGGCACCCGACCCCGGAACCAGTCGCTCGCGGGCGGGTATCGTCACGTCCGGGTCCGTCCCGACGAACAGTGCCCCGTCTTCGAGCGCCCAGAACGCCTCCGTGAGCGCCTCGTAGTCGAACGCGCGGTCGATGGACGCGACGACGACATCGGCCACATCCGGATCGTCGCGAACCCTGAACCCGCGCGATTCGAGCAACTCGCCGAGATACGCCTCTCCGACGACGAAAACGTCCCGTCCGGCGTGTTCGGCTTCGAGGAACTCCGCCGTGACGAGCGCCGAGGTGAGTACCTCCTCGGCGTCGATGGCGATGCCATTCGTCGCGAGTCTGTCGACGTAGTGTTCCGGCGGTCGAGTCGGATTGTTCGAGAAGAAGAGCGGCGTGATTCCCGCTTCTCGCAACGTTCTCACGGCGTCCCCCGCACCGGGAAGGCCGTCGTCGCCGCGAACGAGCGTTCCATCCACGTCCACAACCGCGCCGCGATAGGTCGCCATTGGCGGGGTAGACGGACCCCGGGGTGTTGAGTCGTCCGGTGGAGCGGTGGACTACGACCGATGGATGGCGGTTCAGCGCAACTCCGCCGTCCGGAACTTCGCGTAGCCGACGAGGAGGAACGCGACGGACCACCCGAGAAGGGCGAGGACGTTCCTCGCCGTTTGTCGGTACACGTCGTCCATCTTCCCCGGCGGAATCGAGGGTAATCGCTGATACTCTCCGCCGATGTCCGCGTACATCGAGGCCGTCGAACCGCCGTAAGCTTTCCACGGTGAGAGGGTTCGTATCGATTCCCTCGTCGCATCGGTAAGCGGCGTCCCGAGGAAGTTTCCAACGCCGGTGAGGAGGGTATCGAGGTTGACGAACGGGGTGAATCCGCCCCAGAACGGAATCAGAAGGAAGTACATGGCGAGCGCGCCCATCATCGCCGTCGTGCGACCGGTCACTAGCGCGGAGATGCCGAAGTAAATGCTCACGAACGAGAGCAAGTAGAGCGCAGTCGCGGCGGTGAAGACGGCGAATCGGCCGACGTCCGGCGTGTTCGTGAAAGTCAGGGCGGCGACGCCGAACCCGAGGACCGAACTACACCCCACGGCGAGCAGCACGACGCCGAACCGGGAGAGGAGTTTCCCCGAGAAGTACTCCGCACGACTGTTTGGGAGGCCCATGTGGAACGTGATACGCCCGCTGGTTCGCTCGTCCACGATGCACTGGTAGGCGAGCGGCGCAACTAAAACCGGCCCGAGCAGGATGATCGCCTGTGTCACGTCGAACAACGTCCGATACGGGTCGTCGTACTGCCCGCTCTCGGCGGCGAACGTGAGCGCGACGATGGCGGCCAATGCCGCGACGACGCCCAGCACGACGAGCGACCCGACGCTGTTCCTGAAATCGTCCCGTGCGACGGTGTAGGTACTCATCGTCGCTCACCTCCCTCGGGGGCGATTCCGCGGAGGTGATTCGCCTCGTCGAAATCGTCCCGTCCCCCTGCGAACTCATCGAACACCGATTCGAGCGACGAATCCCTCGTCTCGACGTTCTCCACGGTCGTCAGTTCGTCGAGTGCGACCAGTACCCGTGTTTTCGTCTCCTGTCTGGTACACGCGATTCGAATCCGGTTCCCTGAAACGGACACGTCAGTGACTCCGTCGATGCGTCGGACCGCAGTCGCGTCTTGAACGCTTCCGACGGTAGCTTCGACGACGTTCGCTCCCAAGCGCTCGCGGAGGTTCTCGATGGAATCCGTCGCGACGAGCGACCCCTCGCGCATGATTCCCACCCGGTCACAGACCCGCTCGACGTGGTCGAGGAGGTGCGAAGAGACGAACACCGTCGCACCACGTTCGCTCTCCTCGTCGATGGCCCGCCGGAGGAGTTTGACGCCGTTCGGATCGAGGCCCGAGGACGGTTCGTCCAGAATGAGCAGGTCGGGGTTGCCGACGAGGGCAACGGCCAATCCCAACCGTTGGGTCATCCCCTTGGAGTAGCCACCGGCGTCCCGACGGGCTTGTTCCGGCGACAATCCAACCCGTTCGAGGACGGCGTCGGGGTCGTCGTCCGCCCCTTTCGTCCGAATCGCCGACACGACGTGCCGTCGCCCGGTGAGGTTTCGATACGGTTCGAAGTCGTCCGGGAGGAGGCCGAGCCGGGACCGAACCGATTTCGCGTCCGTCGTCGGGTCACGACCGAGAACGGTGACGTTCCCGCCCGTGGGTCGCAGAAACCCGAGAAGCAGGTCTATCGTAGTCGATTTTCCGGCGCCGTTCGGTCCGAGAAAGCCGAATGTCGAACCCTCCTCGACCACAAGGTCGAGGTCGGCAACCGCGGTTACGTCTCCGTAGCGCTTCGACAACTCGTTCGTTTCGATTGCTGGCATTCGATGTAACGTCGTGGGAGTTCCGTACTAAACGGGCGACACCGTTCACCGACGGCTCTCGACGTGATATCGAGATACACCCATCTCGGGCGCTCTACACATAGAATACGGCGGCAGTTCGAGGCGACGTCATCAGTTTTGACCCCGGCGAACGATGTATTGCGAGTCGTCACGCACGTCGGCGCGAAACCCCGTTCGACCGTGGGATATATTATCCTAACTGACTATCTGAATGTATGACACGGAAAGCGGCGTCGTTGCTCACGAAGACACAGCGCCGAAGACTCCGAAACGAGTTTGCGGACCTCGACGAGGAGAAAAAGCGCCGGGACCAGCAACGGATTCGGGAGCGGGTTCGATCGGGACTCCTCGATTTCGAACTGTTGTCGGACTACCCGGACGAACAGTTCGAGATGGCGCTCGATTCGATGTCAGACGAGGAGGTACGTGACGCGCTGGCGGAGACGTATCTCACGGTCGAGCGATTCCGTGAACTTCGGGGAATCGAGCGGGAGGAACTGATTTCGACGGCCCGTTCGCGCGGCGAGGACCTCACCGACAACGGAGCGTTCGTGGACGTGGAATCGCTCCACCGACTCGAACTCCGGACGGAATCGGAAACGCAACGGAAAGTGGCGGCCGAAACCAGCGAACGACTCGAACTGAATCGATGGGTAAAACGCGCGAACGCCGCGATGGTGCTCGGCGGGGGCGCGGTCGCCGTGAGCACCCTGTTTTGGCTCTCGGACATGCTCCTCGGCACGAGCATCTGGCGGGGCGGCATCACCGTGATTCAACAGGTCATCTTCCTCCTCATTTTCGCGGGAGTCGCCGGATGGACCCTCATCATGACCTATCACGTCCTCCGGAACGTCGCCGTGCCGACGGTCAGGAATCGGATGGGGTGGTTGGGCGAATCGGCGTAGGAACTTCCCCTCTCGTCGGGAGTTCTCGCCGGTACCGTTCGCGTCGATTCCATCCGAGGACGGCAGAATGAAGTCATCCGACTTACAGTCTTACGATAATGGTCGACCGACCCGGGCGCGTTCCGTTTACCGTCTTTCCAACAGTCTCACGGCAGCGACGTCGGGCGTTTCTCTATCTCGCATCGTTCGCAGGGGTACTCGTGCTGTACACGTTCGCGTACATGTGGGGGATGGCGATGTTCGAGGACACACCGCGGACCGTTCTACAGGCGTTTTCCGTCGTCATCGAGACGTTCACCACGACCGGCTACGGGGTCGATGCGGACAAATGGACGACGCCACAGATGCGATTGCTCATGGTGACGATGCAGATTTCGGGCGTGATTCTCATCTTCATGGCACTCCCCGTGTTCGTCGCGCCGTGGGTGCAGGAGGCGCTTCGAGTCAGTCCCCCCACGACCCTCGATGACGTGGAGGACCACATCGTCATCTGCGGCTACTCCCCCCGCGCCGAGACGCTCATCGACGAGTTTCGGTCGTGGGGCCGCGAATACGTCGTCGTCGTTCGGGATCGAGAGGAGGCCCTCGATTTGTACGAGCGTAACATCACCGTCGTCCACGGCGACCCCGAATCGGCGGATACGCTCCGAAACGTCCACGTCGAGGACGCGGACGCCGTCGTCGCGGACGCGACGGACGAGCAGAACGCCAGTATCGCGCTCGCGGTCCGCGAGGTGTCCGATTCGGTTCGCGTCATTACCCTCGTCGAAAATCCCGACTTGACGAACTATCTCCAGTACGCCGGTTCGGACCAAGTCATCTCGCCGCGTCACCTCCTCGGTCACAGCCTCGCGGAGAAGGTCACGGCGTCCGTGACCGCCGACCTCGGCGAAACCGTGACCATCGGCGAGGACTTCGAAATCGTCGAGCTATCCATTCAGGCCGGGTCGGAAATCGACGGTACGAGGCTGGACGAAAGCGGCATCCGGGAACGAACCGGCGCGAGCATCATCGGCCTGTGGCGACGCGGGGAGTTTCAGAGCTCTCCCTCCCCTGAGGCCGAACTGGACGGTAACACGATCCTTCTCGTCGCCGGTCGGGAAGCCCAACTCGAACGACTCAAGGAGATGACCCTTTCGGAGGGTCGCGGACCGATTCGCGGGTCGGTCATCGTCGCCGGGTACGGCGAAGTCGGTTCGACGGTGGAGGAGGCCATGGAGTCGAAGTCCATGCGAACCACGGTTGTCGACAAAGCCGACAAGGACGGCGTGGACGTGCTCGGCGACGTCACCGACGAGAGCGTGTTACAGAAAGCCGGGGTGAAGTACGCCAACGCGCTCATCCTCGCGCTCGCGGACGACACGACGACGATTTTCGCCACGCTCATCGCGCGCGAACTCGCGCCGGGGATCGAAATCGTCGCCCGAGCGAACGAGACGGACAACATCGGAAAGCTCTACAGCGCGGGTGCGGACTACGTCCTTGCGCTCGAAACCGTCAGCGGGCGGATGCTCGCCTCGACCATCCTCGAAGGCGAGGAGATAATCTCGCCCGACAAGCAGATAGAAATCCTCCGGACGACCGCGCCGCGGTTGACCGGCCAAACGTTGCGGGACGCCGCGGTCAGAACCCGGACGGGGTGTACCGTCATCGCCGTCGAACGGGACGGCGAGGTCATCACCGATTTGGGTCCCGATTTCGTCATTCGCGGCGACGACCAACTCATCATCGCGGGAACCGACGACGACACGAACGAGTTCGCCGAAATCGCACAGTGAGTCGCTCTCACACGACCGCCGAGGCGACCCACCACGTGACGAACGCCTCGATGAACGCCGCGACGATGAAGACGGGGAGCAAGCCGAGGAGGACGTAGTACGCGCGGACGAGTTCGGCCGCGAACGCGTCGGCCGACGACCGGCCTCGAACGTAGGACCACGAAACGCCGCCGAGGTGGAGGCCGAGCGCGCCCGCGACGGACAGGCCGGGGATTTCGATGATTCCGTGGGGAAGGATGAGCGCGAGGGCGAACGTCGGGTCGGGGAGGAGGCCGATGACGGCCCCGACCACCGCGCCGTTGAACAGGAGCGCGACGAGCGTCGGGACGCCGAACCCGAGACCGGCGAACGCCGCCGAGATGGCGACGAACCAGTTGTTTGCGGCGAGTTTGACGAACACGTCCAGCGGGAACGTCCCGAACACGTTGCTCGTCAAGTCGGGGCGAACGCTTTCGAGCGTGAACGGTCGCACGGCCGCCCACCCGCCGAGGCCGCCGACCGCGAAGAGCGAGAGCGCGGCGAGAACGAGGAGCGGTTTTCGTTCGAGGAACGTCCACAGTTCGCGAATTCCGCGACCGAACGCGCCGCGGACCGACCCCCGACCGCGGGGTACCGTCGGTGTAGCATCGAGGTACAGCGCCGTCTTCAGCACGGAGAGCGCGGGGAGCACCCCGAAGAAGAGGAGGACGGCGGCGACTCGACTGACTCCGAGGAAACTCAATCCGGCGGCCACGGCACCGAACACGCCGAACGACGCGACCACGACGATGATGTATCCGGCGACGCGGGCCTTGTGACCTCGAATGAACCCGCCGCTTCGCCGCAGTCCGCCGCGAACGCCGACGCCGTCGACGACGATGGCCTGCGGGACGAACAGGAACAGCAGGTAGACGACGAAGAGGGCGAAAAAGAGCGCGACGGCCAGCAGGAACGAACCGAGAATGCTGACGATGGTGCCGGCGCTCAACAACGCAGCCTCCACGACCCCGAACGCGACGAAAACGAGGAGCACCGCGACTATTCGAGCGAGGGAGAGCAGGACGAACGCGATTCCGTCCCGCTTCGTTCCCGTAATTCCGGCCTTAATCGCCCGTTCGGTTCGAAGCGCCGTGGGGACGGGAACGGTAGCCACGTCGTATTCGTCGCTCGCACCCGCGCTTGCGTTCCGCAGGGCGGCCGTCACGGCGTGTACCTGCGCTGCGCCGACGAGAGCGCGAGCGACGAACACGACGACGAGGCTACACAGGAAGGACGCGACGAGGAGGACGATAACCTCGGGCGTGAACACGCCCATGACCGCGTCCCGAAGTCGCTCTACGGCGGCGGGATCTGTCTCGATTCCGTTCAAATTCGTCCGTCGAAACGCGGCGAACACGGCGTCGAGTCGCCCGGTTCCGGCGAGGAGGAGAAACGCCAGCACGAGTCCCACTATCGGGAACGTCTGTGCCATCAGGTTGATGCTCGCACCGGCGAGGAACAGCGGGAGGACCGACGCCGGGCGGCCGAGGAGGACTGCTCGTACCGACGAGCTAGCGTCGCTAAACTTCATACGGTGAAAATCTCACTCGAATTAGATATGTGTGGCGGTGGTGATTGCGGCGACGGCGGGATATCGCGGCGGTTGTGAGAGCGGCGATGGGAGTGGAAATCGGAACGGCGGTAACGAACGTCCCGATAGAGCCGATCGTACCGAAGGTGATGACGCTATCGACCGTTCCGATGATAGCGATGGTACGAACGATACCGAACGCAGATTAGCGGTCCGCGTCGTACTCGATGGTCAGGAACCGCCGACCGAACACCCACATCTCGTGTTCCGCGTGGATACCGTCGCCGTCGGGAACCACCCGGAAGCGCTGGTCCATCGGGAGGGGAACCGCGCCGAACGGCGTGCGGAGGTACAACCCCTCGTCGCCCGTTTCCGTTTCGGTCGTCAGTTCGATACCCGCGTTTCCGTTTTCGCTCGCGTTCCCGTTCCCACGTTCGTTTCCGTCCGACGCGTCGAGCGTCCGAACGTGCAGAACGGTGCTCAGGTTCGACCACGGCAGCGGGACGGCGATGTTGACGTAGCGATTCGCGTCCCTGACGTGACTGGCGTAGATGGCGACGAAGACGGCGGTTCCGGAATCGTCCGTTCGAATCCACGCCCGCGCACCGTCCCGCGGGTCGTCGTCCGGATCGATGGCGACGAGTTCGCTCGTGAGGGTTTCGCCGGACGACTGCCACGGACCGGGCAGATTGAGCTGTTCGATTCGACTCGTGAGTCGTGCGGCGAGCGCCGCCCCGACCCGAAAGCCGCGGTGCCAGCGTACCCGATACGAGATGTCGTAGTCCGCGGTGCGCTCGTAGAACCGGCGGACTTCGGGATGGACGTCGTCGGGGTCGAAGTCGGGGCGGGCGAACTCCCCCATGTCGTCCATCTCACCCGATAGGTTCACGCCGGTCGTAACCCCGTGCCGTCGCAGGTAGTCCGAACCTACCCGCGTTCGGGCGACGAGCGGGCTCAACGGAACGTCTCGCGTTCGGTGGACCACCGACCGGACGCGCTGGCCGACGACCACGAGGGGGACGAGGAATCCGACCACGAACGCGACGGCACGCCGGCGTGAACGGGCCGACCATACGGACATGGTATACGATTAGTCACCTCCGTATTTCAATTCGTTCCCGTCCTGTCTCGCGGTTATCGAGCGCATAATAAAGTCATCTGAAGTATTCTCCCTGTGATATGAGCACCTTTGGAATCGACTGGAAACGGACGGCGCGCCGCGAAGCAGGACGGCCGGACGCGGAAACCGAGCAGTCGGACGACGAGAAACCGCCGCGGCGGGCCTATTCGCTTCGTGCCCTGCTTCCGGGCCCCTACGTGCGCTACCCGAAGGAGTGAGCCGAGTCGGCTACTCGCCGCACCAGTCCAACACCGTCGCTGCCCACGTGTACCCGGTTCCGGCGGCGAGGAAGCAGACGACATCGCCCGATTCGATCGACCCGTTCTCGATGCCGGCGTCCAGCGCGAGGAGTTGGTCCACGCTCTGGACGTGGCCGAACTCGTCCAGATAGTAGTTCGACGCGCCGAGCGTCGAGCAGAGGGAGTCGTGGAACGACCGTTTCATGTGCGTCAGCGCGACGAAATCGAGGTCGTCCCGGTCGTAGTCCGACCGCGAGAGCGCGGTGTCGGCCACGTCGAGGAAGTTATCGAGGCTGACCTCGGCCAGTCGCTCCTTCATGCCGTCCGGGTCGGGGACGTTCAGCGCGTGCAGACCCGACTGGACCGTCGTGTGACTCGGTGGATTCCGCGACCCGCCCGCGGGCATCACCACGTCCTCCGAGAAACTCCCGTCCGTTATCGCGGCGCTCTCCCGAACCGTCGCGAGCGGAGTTTCGGGCGTTTCTTCGAGCACCATCGCACACGCACCGCTGCCGAAGTTGAACATGAACGAGGCGTCTTCGTTCTCGTAGTTCACGAGGTCCTCCTCCCGACTCGCGGAGACGAGCAGGACTCGTTCCGGGGTGTCGGCGACGAGGGTCGCTTTCGCCCCCCGAAGCGCGATGGGCGCTCCCGCACAGAGCGCGTAGCTCTCGCTCGCGAACGCGTTTTCGGCACCGATTCTATCGGCGACGTTCGCGGCGGCGCTCCAGACGACGAAATCCTTGAACTCGCTGCCGTGATACAACACGGCGTCGAGGTCCGGCGCCTCGATGTCAGCGTGGGAAAGCGCCCGTTCGGCCGCCTTCACGCACATGTCCGTGACGTGGTCGCCGTCCCGCGGACAGACGTGATTTTCGCGAATGCCCATCTTCTCGACGACGACGTCCTCGGGAATACCGCTCTTTCGGGTGATTTTCTTGCCCGTCACGGTGTCCTCGGGGACGTACAGTCCGTAGCCCGTGAGTCCGACCATTACCGATTCCTCCACAATCGCGCGGGAATCGTTTTCGCGACGGGACCACCGAGTCGGTCCCGCAGCGACCCGAGGAGGCCGTTCGGAACGAACAACACGAACAGCACGAACAGCGCGCCGACGTACAGACTCGCGTGGCCGTTCAGGAACGTCTCGGTGGCTCCCTGTACCGTCAGGCCGTTGTAAATCGTCGTTCCCATGATCCCGGACCCGAGGTGGGTCCTGAGGTACGGCAGGAGACCGCCGCCGTCCTTCGAGAGGAACTCGCGGACCGTCTCGTCGAACAGGTGGCCGTACAGGGGTCCGGCGAGCGTCCCGAACCCGCCGATGATGGAGGCCAACAGGGCGTCCCCGGCCACGAGGAAGTTGAACGACTCGTCGGGGGAGACGGTTCGCTCGTACCCTGCAAGCAGACCGCCCGCCACTGCCGCGAAGAAGGCGCTGATGGCGAACGCGCCGAGTTTGTACCGGAAGGTGTCGTAGCCGACGGCGACGGCCCGCTCCTCGTTTTCGCGGATCGCGACCATCACCCTGCCGAACGGCGAGTGGATGATTCGCTGCATGGCGAAGTAGCAGACGAGCACCACGAGACCGATCATGTAGTAGGACACCGCCGTCTGGCCGAGGTGGACGAATCCGAGCGACACCTCGTCTCCCGTCAGCGCCCCGATGGCGAGGTTCAGCGAATCGACGCCGGGGATGCCGACGTTGAGGCCGTTGGCCCCGTTCAGGAAGATGCCGTCGCGCGGGTTCGACCCGACGTAATCCCACCCGCGGACGAAGACGTACAACACCTGCGCGAAGCCGAGGGTTATCATGGCGAAGTAGACCCCCGTCAGGCGGAACGACACGGCTCCGATGGCCAGCGCGAGTACGACGGCCACGAGTCCCGCGACGACGAGCGACACCATGAACGGCGTTCCGGCGGGCAGGAGCGGAATTTTGTCGTTCGCAGTGAGGACGACGAAGTACGCGCCGGTCCCGTAGAACGCGGCGTGACCGAACGAGAGGTAGCCCGTGTAGCCGCTGATGAAGTCGAACGACATGGCGAACAGGCCGAAGTAGAGGACGGGTATCATCGTCTCCACGCGCGGGAGGAGCGTCGCCGCCTCCGTCCCGAACGGCGAGTTCACCAGCAGGTGATGGAGGCCGGGATACGCGGCGAGGACGACGATGACTACGAGGTGGACGATATGATCGCGGGCGTACTCCTTGACCCACGACGCGTCCGTCTCCGAAATCGACCGCCCCGCGTCCGTCCCGGTTTCGGTGCTAATGGCCACCCACCTCCTCGACGCCGAAGAGGCCCTGCGGGCGGAGGACGAGGACGACCACGAGGATGAGGAAGATGGTCATCTCGGGCAGTCCAGCAAAGTCGATGGCGTTGACGAACCACCACGATGTCGTCGCGTCGACCATGCCGACGATGAGTGCCGCGACGACGGTCCCTCGGAACGTCCCGAGGCCGCCGACGATGACGACGACGAACGCCGGAAGCAGTGCTTCCGAGGCGACCGGAACGCTCGCGCCCCACTTCGGGTCCCACATCAGGAGGACGCCAGCGATTCCGGCCAACCCGGTTCCGAGCGCGAAGACGACGGTGAACACGCGGCGAACGTCGATGCCGAGCGCCTCCGTCATCTCCGCGTCCTCGCTTCCCGCGCGGATGACGAGACCGTAGCGGGTTCGGGTCAGAAAGGTCCAGATCCCCGCGACGGTGAGGACGCCGAACGCGATTTCGAACAGCGCGAGGCCGCTCACCGAAATTCCGGCGAGGCCGATTTGCGTGGTCAGGAAGCCGGGCTTCGTTCCGAAGGCGTCCTGCCACGCGGTCTGGGGTTGCATGCCGTAGAACAGGACGGCGATTCGGACCAGTTCGTTCAGCACGAGCGTCAGTCCGAAGGTGAGGAGGATCTGGTACACCGGCGGCCTGTCGTACAGTTTGCGGATGAGACCGACCTCGACGGCTGTTCCCAGTCCAGCGAGCAGGCCGAAGACGACCACGACGGCCACGAAGAACAGGGCCAACTGCGCGATAGAACCCCCTCCGGCGGAGACGAACGCGACCATCACCAATCCGCCGAGGTACGCGCCGAGCATGGTCAGCGACCCGTGGGCGAAGTTCAACACGCCCATCAGGCCGAAGATGAGCGTCAGGCCGCTCGCTATCATCACGTACAGCGCGGCCTTCGCCAGTCCCTGAATAAACACCGACGCGAGCGTCGACGGTCGGAGGAAATCCCCCAGCGCGCCTCCGATGCCCGCAAGCGGGACGAGTTCCATCATGCCGAGAGATACCTCCTCAGTCGCTCGTCGTCCGTCGATACCTCGTTCGCGTCACCCCGTTCGACGACGCGACCAGTATCGAGGACGTAGAACCTGTCCGCGAGGTCGAGCGCCAACGGGAGGTTCTGTTCGACCAGCAACAGCGTGGTGTCGGTCGCCGCCTCGGAAAGCGCTTCGGCGACCGATTCGACGATGAGCGGGGCCAGTCCCTCGCTCGGTTCGTCCACCAACAGGAGGTCGTTCTCCCCGACGAGGCCGCGGACGAGGGCCAACATCTGCTGTTGGCCGCCGCTGAGATTTCCGGCCTCGCGGTCGCGGTGGGCTTCGAGGTCGGGGAACGTTTCGAACGCGAGCGAGAGTGCATCGGTCACGGCGTTCCCTTTCGGCACCGCGACTCGGACGTTCTCCTCGACGGAGAGTTGCGCGAAGATGCGTCGCTCCTCGGGAATCCAACCGATTCCCATCTCCGCGACCTCGTGGGTGCTCTTCCCGATCAGTTCCGTGCCGCGGAACCGGACGCTCCCCCGCCGCGGCGGGGTCAGTTGGAGGATGGTCCGGAGCGTCGTCGTCTTGCCGACGCCGTTTCGGCCGACAAGGGCGACGACTTCGCCCGCATCGATCTCCATCGAAACGCCCTCCAGGACGTGACTCTCGCCGTAGTAGGTGTGTGCGTCCTCGACCGTGAGGAGGCTCATGCGATTCCCTCCGCCGTCTCGTAGCCGCCGAGATACGCTCTCTGAACGCGTTGGTCGTCGCGGACCGATTCGGGCGTGTCGTCGGCGATGACCGACCCTTGATTCAACACGACGATGCGGTCGCTGACGCGCATCACGATGTCCATGTTGTGTTCGACCAGCAGGACGGCGTGGTCCTCCGCCACGTCCTCGATGAGGTCGATTATCGTTCCGACGCTCTCGGAGGAGACACCGGCATTCGGTTCGTCGAGCAAAAGGACGTCCGGATCGCCCGCGAGCGCGATGGCGACTTCCAGTTGACGCGCCTGCCCGTGGCTCAGGTTCCCCGCCGTCGTTTCGGCGAAGTCGCCGAGTTCGACGCGTTCCAGAATCGCGTGGGCCTCCTCGATGTGTTCGGGAAACGCGCCCGCGTTCCGAATCGGGTTGGCCGACCCCGCTCCGTGTGCCTGCACCGCGACGCGAACGTTTTCGAGGACGGAACTCGTCGGAAAGACGTTCGTTATCTGGTACGAGCGGTGAAGGCCCAGTCGCGCCGTCTCGTGCGGTTCCGTCCCCGTGATGTCCCGCCACGACCCGTTCGTTCGAAATTCGATACGGCCTTCGCTCGGCGCGAGCACGCCGGTCAGCAGGTTGAAAAACGTCGTCTTGCCCGCCCCGTTCGGCCCGATGAGCGAACACAGTTCCCCCTCGCCGAGCGAGAAATCCACGTCATCGACGGCGACCAAGCCGCCGAACCGCCGTGTCAGCCCCGTGGTTCGGAGCATGTTAGAGCGAACAGGACATTCCGGCGGCATCCTTCGGAATGGTCGCCTGCTCCCCCTCGATGGTGGAGAGCGGCGTACCGGGCATGACGGCGGCGTCCCAGCTATCTGCCCACTCGTCCGTCGTCGGGACGAGGTTGGCGACGGTCATCGCCGACCGGGCCTGATTGTTGTACTTCTGGAAGACGTAGCCGTCTTCGCCTTTGGGCGTGTCTTTGACCGCCATTCCCCGCATGGCTTCCGCGATGTCGGTTCCCTCGGTGGAACCGCTTTGGTGGACGCCCTGCACGATGGCCGACGCGGCGGTGAAGGTTCCCGAGGTGAACAGGTCCGGCACCACGCCGTAGGCCTTGGTGTACGAATCAACGAACGAGGAGTTGATGTCGTTGTCGTACTGGTTCCAGTGATAACGGGTCGTGAACGGCCCGAGTTTCGCGTTCTCGATTTTCTCCTTCGTCAGCGGTTTGCCGAGGACCTTCCGCATCGTCTGGCCGACGACCTTGTTCGTGATTCGGGTCGCAAGCCCGCCGAAGACGCGGTAGTCGTAGTCGCCGGAGAGGTACTCGGTGAACAGGTTCGGGAGGGTGGCGACGGTGAATCCGCCGACGATGCCCTGTGCGTCCGCTCCCTGTGCCTTGTCGAGCAGTCCCTTCCACTCCGAGTGTTCCTGCGGAACGAACTTCTTGCCGACGATTTCGACGCCTTCGTCCTCGAGCACCTGCTCGTAGTTGTTCACGACGGCCTTGCCGAAACTGTAGTCGGCCCCGAACAGGTACACCTTCTTCACGTCGGTTTCCTTGGCGACGTATTTCCCGCCGCTCCGGGCGTCCATCGCCGTGTTCTCGCTCGCGCGGAACACGAGGTCGTTGCACGTCTCGCCGTCCGAGGTGATGGACGCCGAGGCGGCCGGTCCGGCAACGTACGGCACGCCGCTCGTCTTGGCCACCGTCTTGATGACCGTCGTCGCCGAGGACGACGACGCACAGCCGAAGAGCATATCGACCTTTTGATCCGTCACGAGATTCGTCGCCAGTTTCTTGGCCTTGCTCTGGGAGAACCCGGTGTCCCGGACGTACAGTTCGAAGTCCGTGTCACCGACCGAGACGACCGTCTTTCCGCTCTTGACGCCCGTCTTCGGTTCGGCGTCGGCCTTGTACGCTAATCCCGAAAGGAAGCCCCACAGGCTCTGTTGCCCGTAGTATTTGAGACTCCCCGAAATCGGTTGCAGGACGCCGATTTTGACCGTGCCCGATACGTTCTTCGTCGTCTTCGTCATGCCGCCCGTTCCATTGTCGTTCTTCGAATTCGTGTCGCCCGTTGTATCGTTTGTGCCATCGGTTCTGCCACCCGTACATCCGGCCAGTCCGGCCACGCCGACCGCTCCCGCCGACGTGAGGACGTTGCGCCGCGTCAGTCTCCAGTTCGTCATACCACCTATACCGGGAGTTACGAGCGGCAAATACTGCTGGGTTAACATGTTAACGGATCCCAAACCGAGCGGTTCACATATCAACCGGGGATTTTTCCTCGCTACCGCTCGGATTTGGATTATGGCAGACGATGCGGCAGACGACGCGATAACGCCGCCGACGTTCGACCCGGATGAGGTACTGCTCGTCGAGGACGATCACTTCCGGCCCGAAAACGTGGCATGCGTCACGGGTGCGGCCTCGGGTATCGGGCGAGCGACGACGTTCGCGCTCGCCGCGAACGACCTCACGGTGATCGGGACGGACGTGGACGAGGAGGGACTCGCCGAGACGATCGACCGCGCCGAGGTGTTGGGACTCGCCGAGAACGTCGAAACGGTCGCGGCAGACCTCACGGACGAGGACGAGATAAATTGGATCGTCTCGCAAGCGGCGGATGCGGGCACGGTGAAATACCTCGTCAATGTCGCCGGACTCCAGCACATCGACCCCGTGGACGAGTTCCCGGCCGAGCAGTTCGACCTGCTCCACGATGTGATGGTCCGCGCGCCGTTCCTATTGGCGAAAGCCTGCCTTCCCCACATGCGGGCGAGCGACGACGGAACGGGCTGTATCGGCAACATGGCGTCCGTTCACGGTCACTACACGACTTCGGATAAGGTCGCCTACAACGTCTCGAAGTTCGGCCTACGCGGCCTCACGCAGTCGATCGCGGCGGAGGGCGACGGCGACGTTCGGGCCTTCTCGGTCAGCACGGGGTACGTGAAAACGCCGCTCGTGACGAACCAGATTCCCGATACCGCCGAACAGCGGGGTATCTCGGTCGACGAAGTCGTCGAGGACGTGATGCTCGGACAGTCGCGTACGAAGGAGATGATGACGCCGCAGGACGTGGCGAACCTGTTCGTCTTCGGTTTCTCCAAACACGCGAACCATCTGAACGGCGGCGACCTGCTGTTCGACGGCGGCATGACGCTCACCTACGACTGAACGCTCTCGTCACCGACAGGCAAATCACAAAAACCGAGCCGCACATTCATCGGACGGTTCTCCGGGTCGGTTCTCGGCGTTCGTTCCGCTTAGCCCCACAGCCAGTCCGAGAACCACACCGCCAAGCCGAGGAATATCGACGCGATTCCGACCGGTTGGAACGGCGGAACGACCATCATGACGACGCCGGCAGCGATCAGGATTATCGCCAACTCCTCTTCGGCGTACTCCTCGGCGAATCTGACGAACAACGACCGGTTGTCTTCCTGTTCTTCGGTAGTCGTTCTCTGTTCGGTTTCTTCGGTTGCCATATCTCTGTATTCCTCCGATTGTTTCGTTAGCTCGGGTGTCGCCTTCCCCGTCCGCGTTGGGTCGAACGTCCGAACCTGACGAGGCAGGTTCGGATGGGGACCGAGATAGCACAAACCGTCAGTTTGCGCCATGCTTCGCGCCCGTCCCTCCGAGTGAGGCGTCGTCGTCATTTACGGCCGTTGTCCGTTCACGGAATCAGACACTATCTGATTCGGTTATTCCCTCGTTACTTTCTGCCGATGACGTGGTCGGGACTCTCGTTACGGCGTATCTAACGCGACCCATTGCTTCGGTTCCGTCAGTCGGAATCGTGGGAGTCGAAGGGGCGGCCCGACGTTGGTGTCGTCGGAGGATGGTTCCCGAGGAACGCACGTGGCCGTGGATCGACCGGCGGTTTGCCCGGTGGACGAACAGAAGCAGAAGTCAGTCCAGCAGCTCCAGCGCGTCCACGACGCGCTGAATCATCTTCCGCTGGCCGCGCCGGAGGTTCTTCGAAACGGCGGGTTTCGAGACGCCGAACTCGTCGGCCAACGTTCCGAGAGTGGCCGAGCGCGGGCTTTGGAAGTAGCCGTCCCTGACGGCGTGTTCGAGCGTTTCTCGCTCCACATCCGAGAGGTCCCGACAGCCGTCGATGAGCGTCATCGCGGCCCCCGCGTTCTGCACGAGGTTCTGGAGGTCGGGCAGGTCGGGCGTCTCGCGCGACACCACGTCGAACTCGTTGTTCCATTCGAGTTCCGAGAGCGCGCCCTCCGCGACGTCCTCGTGGTCGAAGCCGACGTGCCAGAGTTCGTGGCCGTCCTCGATGTAGAACGGCCCGGTGATGTAGCCGTCGTGGTTGCGAATGGCCTCCATCGCCTCCGTCTGCCCGATTGTGGTGCGGATGTGTGCGACGTTGTCCCGCTTCGAGAGGAGCGAGCAGTCGTGCATGTTGTCGTGTTCGCGGAGCGCCCGTAGACCACCTTCGAGTTCTGTTCGGTCGTCACCCTCGACGACCAGCCTCGTGTCCAACTCCTCCCTCGCCCGGTCGAAATCCCAGTGAACGGCCGAGTACGCGACGCCGTAGTCGTCGGAGGTGTCGATGAACGGGCAGTCGTACTGCTCCATGTCCATCGTGAGGTCTATCATTATCGTTCGCCCTGTTACCGCGGAACATACGGAAGACGAGTTAAAATAGTTTCCTTATCGCTCGCTGTTGGCTGATTTCTCCCATCGAAGGAAGGGGAAAAGGCGGTGACGCTGGCAGTCAGGGACCAGTCGCGTTCTCCTCGTTCCGTCGCAGATACTGAAAGACGAGTGCGAACGCCAGTCCGCCGAAGGCACCCGTGATTGCGGTGGCAGCCAGTGCCTCATCGAAGACGAACACACCGAGCACAGCCCATATCACCACCCAAATCACTACCATGATGGCCGAGTACACCCATGGATTTTCGAGGCTGAGGATATCCATACCCAAAATCAGTTTTCCACCGACATATGCGTATTGGAAATATCGGCGTTCACCGTCCCTCTCGTCGCCGTCGAGTCGTCCGTTCGAAAGGTCGTATGCTGACACTCGACGGAAACTGACCCGAATCACGCGTCGTCCCGCCGACGTTTCCGCCAATGGTCGAAAATGTAGATGAGGGACAGAAAGAATCCGCACCCCGCACCGGACACCGCTTGATCGGCCGGGCGTTCACCGAAGAGAAGGACCCCTATAATCACCCACACCACCGCACTGAGGACGACCATTCCCGGTATGAAAACCGACGGATTTTCCGGGCGTATTTTCCTCATACCGTTTTCATTAATTTCAACCAGCTAATCGGTTTCGGTGCATTCGAATCCCGAACGGCGTGAACCTTCGCGTATAGCGGACAACCCCGACTATCAATCTTCATCCCTGAACTTCGCTTTCACCGCACCTCGGTCGATTTTCGACGGTCCCGACGTGGGCATCTCGTTCACGAACGCGAGGTGACGCGGGCGCTTGAACCGCGCGAGTTTTCCGTCCAAAAATTCCTCCAAATCCGAAAGCGTCAGCGACTCGTCGCCCTCCACTACCGCCTTCCCGACCTGTCCCCACCTCTCGTCGGGGGCTCCGACGACGACGACTTCCCCGACCTTCGGATGGTCTGCGATGACGTTCTCGACTTCCGTGGGGTAGACGTTCTCGCCGCCGCTGACGTACATGTTCTTCTTGCGCCCTTCGATGTAGACGTAGCCGTCGTCGTCCGTGCGCGCGAGGTCACCCGTGGACACCCACCCGCCGGAAGATTCGCGTTGCTCGCCTTCCGGGTCGCCCCCTGCTTCGCTCACGGAGAGACCGAACGTCTCGGCGCTCTCCTCCGGATTCCTCCAGTAGCGGTCCGCGGCGTGGGGCGAGGCGAGTTCGAGTTCACCGATTTCGTCCGTCGGAAGCGGTTCGCCCGAATCGTCCACGACGCGGGCATCGACGTGCATCGCGGGGACGCCCACGCTGTCGGACTTCTCGTGTGACCACCCGTCCGGCAGGGTGAAGTTGTTCGGCCCGCACTCGGTGAGGCCGTAGCCCTGCGAGAGTTCGACGCCGCGGTCCCACCACGCCTCCATCACGGCGTTTCGGCACGGCCCGCCGCCGCTCTTGGCGAAGCGGAGCGTCGAGAGGTCGGTGCCGTCCCACTCCTCGTGGCGACACATCATCCGTAGGACCGCGGGAACCGCCACGAGGACTGTTGTGCCTTCCGATTCGAGGATTCGGAGGACCGACTCGGCGTCGAACTCGCGCGCGATGACCACCCGCGCCCCGATGTGAAAGAGCGGAACCGTGAGGACGTTCCACCCACCAGTGTGAAACAGCGGGAACACCATCGGCGTCACGTCCTCCGGGCGCAACCCCCACGCCGTAATCGTGTTGAAGGAGTTCCACAGAATCGACCCGTGCGTGATGACCGTCTCCTTCGGCACGCCCGTCGAACCGCCCGTGTGCAGGAAGAGATGCGGGTCATCCATGGAAACGGTCGCGGTTTCGACCGGTGAGTCGTCCGCCGGGAGAGCCGTTTTCCACGACTGCCGTTCTCGATTCCTCGATTCGGACTCGCTCGGCGAGTTCGAATCGCCCGCGCCAAACGTGAGAACTGCCGTGTCGAACTCGCGGGCGTCGTGCGAGAACACGTCGGCGGCGAGGTCTGTGAAGGGTTCTTCCACGACGAGTAGTTCCGGTTCGACGTCGTTCAGCATCCGCACCAGTTCGTCCGCCGCGAGGCGGTGTGAGAGCGGCGCGAGCACGCCGCCGGTCTTCCCGGTAGCGAAAAAGCAGTCGATAAATTCGGGTCGGTTCCGGGAGAGAACGGCGACGCGCTCCCCGTCCGAAACTCCATATTCGAACAGCAGTCGAGCGGTGCGGTTCGCCCGCCGGTTCAGTTCGCGGTAGGTGTAGTGCTCGCCCGTGGTGGCATCCACCAACCCCACCGCGTCGGGCGATAGTCGTGCACGTTTTTCGCTCCACGCGCCGACCCACTCGTACGGTCGCGTCGGGTGTTCAGGCATCGTGGAGGAAGGTGCGCAGTCGTTCGTTCACCGCCTCGGACTCCTCGATGAAAAAGAGGTGCGACCCGCCGTCGAAGCGTTCGAGTTCGGCGTGCGAAAGCAAGTCGGCGAGTAGCTCCGCGTTCCCCACCGGAAGCACGCGGTCCGCGGTCCCGTGTGCGATGAGGGTCGGCAGCGTGAGTTCTCCTAATCGGTCGCTGGCGTCGAAGTTCATCACGCCGGCCGCCTGTGCCCGTCTGGCTTCGTCGGACGCATCTTCGGCTAGCCGCCGGTCCACGACGTCGGAAACGAGGTCGTCGCGTTCCTCGGCGAACGCCTCGCTCATCGCGGGTGCCATCTTGTAGCGAATCGCCTCGCGTTCGTCGTACTCGGCGGGGACGTCGAACATCCGCTCCTGCGTTTCGGGCGGTGTCGGGACCGCGTTCTCACCGCCGGGCGTCGTACAGAGAAGGGAGAGGGTTTCCGCCCGGTCGTAATCGAGCGCGTACCGTTGGGCTATCATTCCTCCCATGCTCGCCCCCACGACGTGTGCTGATTCCACCCCGACGGCGGCCAGAACGGATTCGAGGTCGCTCGCCATCTCCTCGATGCTGTACGGGCCGTCCGGTGCGTCGGATTTCCCCGCTCCCCGGTTGTCCCACAGAACGACGCGATGGTCCTCCGAAAACGCCTCGCGTTGCCAGCGCCACATCCACCGCCCGTAGCCGAGTCCTTCCACGAAAACGACGGTGTCGGCGTCCGCCGGGCCGTGCTCCTCGTAGTAGAGCGAGACGCCGTCGGTGTCGATAAATGGCATGCCTATGGCGACGGATGAACGAGTAATCAACCCCCTGTTTCACATGTTAACCCGGAGATTCATTCCGGCCGCGAACCGAGTTCGCGTATGCCCGTCGCATCCGTCGGGGACGAAGAAACGGCCACGTTGGAACTGACACAGGAACGAATCGACGAGTTCGCGGCGCTCACCGGCGACGACAACCCGCTTCACGTGGACGCCGACTACGCCGAGGACGGCCTGTTCGGCGGCCGCGTCGCCCACGGCGCGCTCACGGCCAGTGTCGTCAGCGCCGCCCTCGCGGCGCTCCCCGGCGACATCGTCTATCTCTCCCAGAATTTGGAGTTCGAGAATCCCGTCCGACCGGGCGAGACGGTCAGCGCGACGGCGACCGTAACCGACGATTTAGGAGACGACCGTCTCGCGGTCGAAGTTCGCGCGGAAACCGACCGGGAAGTCCTCTCCGGCGAGACGACGGTTCTATCGTTGCCGCACGAATAAGTGCGGTTCCGTCGTTGCAGCACGAATAGGCTCACCAGGCGTACCGTCCGGTTTCTCCGCCGCAAACCTCACAGTAGAACACGACTTCGCCGTTCCCCTCTTCAGGGACTGCTGGCGTCCGCACCTCACACGACGGGCAGGTTCGGCGGAGGTCCATCGGTTCGTCGTCGCGTGGGGCACCGAGCGCGAGGACGACGAGTCGGTCGTCCCCACCGTTCCTCCCCTGTTGCCACTCGCCCGGTGCAAACCGAATCAGTTCCCCCGTGCCGACTTCGACATCCCCGTCCTCGGTCTCGAACGTCGCCGTTCCCGAGAGGACGTAGAATACCTCTTCCTGTTCGAGGTGGCGATGATAGCAGTCACCGATGTGCTCGCCGGGGGCACGTTCGAAGTAGTTGATGGCGAGGCCGTCCGTCCCCAGGTCCCCTGCCAGCGGTTGAAATACGCGAGCGCTCCCGTCGGACTTCTCGATCGCGACCCTTTTCATCCCGTGTACATTCGCGGAGGTGTCGATAAGCGCTTTCCCGCGCCCCGAAAGTGCCACCGGACCTCCGGCCCGCATCACCCGCTGTACTTTTACCCGTTCCCGTTGCCCACATGATCCATGACGACCACAGCAGAACTCGCGGAGTTCGTCGCGGAAACGACCTACGACGACCTCTCGGAGGACACGGTGGACGAACTCGAAAAGCGGGTGCTCGATTCGCTCGGAATCGCCGTCGGTGCCATGGGCGAAGAACCGGCCGAAGCGGTGCGGGGGACAGTCGAGGAGATGGGCGACGGGGACTGCACCCTGTGGGGCGGCGGCAGCGCCTCACCGCCGGACGCGACCATGCTGAACACGGCCTACGTCCGCTATCTCGACTACATGGATTCGTTTCTCGCGCCCGGCGAGACGCCGCATCCGAGCGACAACATCGCCGCCGCAATCGTCTGCGGGGAGTACGAAGACAGCACGGGGAAGGACCTCCTCACGGCCATCGCCATCGCGTACGAAGTGCAGGCGGAACTGGCGTGGAACGTGCCGGTTCGGGACAGGGGATGGGACCACGTCACCCACACCGTCATCTCGGCGACGGCGGGCGCGTCGAAACTCCTCGGCTTGGACCGCGAGGAGACGCGTTCGGCCATCGGCATCGCGGGAACCGCGCACAACGCCCTGCGAGTGACCCGGACGGAGGGAATTTCGGAGTGGAAAGGGTTGGCGTCCGCGAACGCCGCCCGGAACGCCGTCTACTCGGCGATGCTGGCGAAGAACGGCGTCGAGGGGCCGAAGAACCTGTTCGAGGGACAAAAGGGGTGGAAACAGATCGTCTCCGGCGAGTTCGACGTCGACCTGTCGCCCGGAGAGCGCGTTCACGACGTGATGACGAAGCGGTACGTCGCCGAGACGTACGCCCAGTCGGCCGTCGAAGGCATCATCGAGTTGGCGGAGCGCGAGGACATCGACCCCGACCGCGTGGACTCGATTCACCTCGACACGTTCGCGGGCGCGAAACTCATCATCGGCGGCGGTGAAGGGTCGCGCTACGAGGTGGAGACGAAGGCGCAGGCCGACCACTCCCTGCCGTACATGCTCGCCGTCTCGCTCATCGACCGCGAGATGACGAACGCACAGTACGATCCGGACCGAATCCGGCAGGACGACGTGCAGGAACTCCTCCGAACCGTCGAAGTGGAGGAGGACGAGGAACTCACGGAGCGTTTCGAGGCGGGCGAGATGCCCGCCACCATCGACGTCGTGATGGACGACGGCACGACGTACCACGTCGAGAAGGACCACTTCGCGGGTCATCCGAACAACTCCATGTCGTGGGGGCAGGTCGAATCGAAGTTCGAGCGGATGACCGACCGACGATACGACGAGAGGAGACAGGAGGACATCATCGAAGCGGTACGCGGACTCGAAAACCGCGACGTTACCGACATCGTTCGATTACTCGACTGACGGTGATGTATCAGTCATCCACTACTCCGTGGGTATGGTGACAATGGATACCATATAACTCGACTGACAGCCCAATCGTACCGATATATCGGGGACATATTCCGGTTGGTCGGCCGTGCTTTATTCGGTAAGCTCGACCAACAGATTCGGACTGAAAGGCCTGAATTCGTACGCTCTGAGCGGCTTGTCGTGCTTATCCTCCGTCGGAGGGGATATCCGTCGAGTACCGGTCGATGGGGTCGATAGAACGGTCCCCTCCATTGAAATACAGTTGCGGCGACACGAGAAAGTGGACGATGAACACACGACGACGTGTCGGTGTCGTCCAGGTAGATACAATGAAAAAAGGATTCAGAGTTCTCATCGCAATGAGTCTGGTCGCCAGTCTCTTCGTGATGGGCTTCGCCGGAAACGCAGCCGCAGACCGCCATCACCGTGACGGTGGCGACACCAACGTACAGTACAGCGAACAGCACGCGTGGTCCGGCGTGAACCAGGACCAGTACGTCGCTCAGGGCAACGCCAACCACCAGGATGACAACTACGCGGTCTCGGCCTCGGCGGCCTGGAAGGGTGGCGAAGCCGGATCCGGCGACGCGTACGCCGTCCAGTACAGCGATCAAGAAAACAAGAACGCTCAGGCTGCTTGGTCCAACGCCCAGAACTTCAACGAGCAAGAGCAAGAAGACTGACGACGCACGTCGGCCTTCGCGCTTAGAGGGTTATCCCTCGAATCATTCAGATTCGATTTTTTCCGTATTCGACGACGAGTGACAACGCCACGCTCGACGCGTGTTTTGCTACGTTCGAACGCCGTGAACTGGTGCAGAAACCGAAACCCGTTCTGACACCGGAACTACCCCGTTCAATCGCCGTTATTGACCTGTTTCAGAGGGACGCGACTCGTCTCCGAACGTTCATCGAAGGTGCCGTATAACCGTCGTTATCCCACCACGGGCGGCCGAATAACAAAGAACGAGGGGCTCGTCACCGTTTCCGACCAGCCATGAGTATTCGACCCTCGTCGTCGCACCTTCGAACGACCGTGGGCGTTCTTCTCGTCCTCTCGCTCAGCGTGTTCGGCGGCTTCGCGGGCGGAACGTCGAGCGCGACCGACACGCGAATCGGAGACACGAGGACCGCCGCGTGTCCTACCGATGCTACTGAACCACACGACGTTTCGTGGCATCTCCAGCGGTACGGCGCTGGCTGTCACGGAAACGACTTCGTTCGATTCCCGGAAGGCGAACAGATAGACCACGTCGGCGAACCACCGTGGGTTCCGCTGTAGCGAACCGGGGTTGAACGACCCATTCAGGGGCTTTCGTGTTCGAGTTCTATCGTGCGATTGCGGTCTTTTCCCGAGTTCGCGCTTGGTTCGAATTCGGTATCCGATTCGGGCGACAGACAGTCCCGGCAGTAGGCGTTCTCGCCCCAGTCGAGCGTTCTGAGCGGGATGCCGAACGCCACCTGTTGTTTCGCGTATCGCCGTCGTCGACCGTTCTCTGCCGGTTTTCCGCAGCAGTCACAGCGGATTTGCTCGCCCGTTTCGATGGAATACGTGTCCGTGCGGTGTTTCGTCCCGAACGTCATCGGCGAGTACGCGACTCGCCCGCGGGAGAACGCCCACGCCATCCCCAGCAGGGTCAGTCCCCACGCAATCGTCCCGTCGTCGATTCCGAGGTACGATTCCGGTCCGATGAACGAGACGGCGACCACCGCCATCGTCGTGAGCAGGAAGATATCGTCGAAGCTCATCGATCTAATCTCCGACGCGAGGGATGACGGCGAGTCCATACACATATGTTTTCCAACCACTCTTCATCAACGTTTGGCGAACGCATCTTCTATTGGCGAACTGTCATACCCCGACGCCCAACTCCTTTTGTATCTGTTCGTCGTACCCGTAGGGGGTTTTCATGACCGACAGAGCATTCGACTTTCTGCACGTCAACGAACGCGAATCGAAACCGCGCGACAAGGGAATCACCGAGATGCGCGGACCGTACTACGACCCGATGGGGCCGCGCGAACTGCAGGACATCCTCGAAACAATGGGCGAATACGTGGACATCTACAAGTTCTCGGGCGGGTCGTTCGCCCTGATGCCCGAAGACGTGGTGGAGGACCTCATCTCCATCTGCCACGACCACGACGTTCAGGTCTCGACGGGTGGTTTCATCGAGAACGTCCTCGTCCGCGACAACGACGAGGTGGAGCGGTACATCGAGGAGGCCGGAAACCTCGGTTTCGACATCGTGGAAATATCGTCGGGGTTCATCGCCATCGACACCGACGACCTCGTGGAACTGACCCAACTCGTTCAGGACCACGGCCTGAAGGCCAAGCCGGAAATCAACGTCCAGTTCGGCGCTGGCGGGGCATCCTCCGTCGAGGAGTTGGAGAGCGAGGCGGCCATCGACCCCGCGAGCGCGATTCGGGAGGCGGAGCGCCACCTCGACGCCGGGGCGTACAAGATCATGGTCGAATCCGAGGGCATCACGGAGCGCGTCCGCGACTGGCGGACCGACGTGGCCTTCGAAATCGCGAACGAGGTCGGCATCGAGAACTGCGTGTTCGAGGCCGCGGACCCGCAGGTGTTCGAGTGGTACATCAAGAACTTCGGACCGGACGTGAACCTGTTCGTGGACAACTCCCAGATCGTGGAGTTGGAGTGCATGCGTTCGGGTCTGTGGGGGAAGAAGAGTTCGTGGGGTCGCGTGGTGTCGTACAACGAGGACGGATAGGCCGCCCGTCCGGTACCTCACCAGTCCGCCAGTCGATATTTACCGCCGCATCCCGACACGAAGGATATGGAGTACGAGACGATTCAGGGGGAAGAGATTCCGAAAATCGGCCTCGGGACGTGGCGAATGGAGGGTGCGACCTGCCGTGACGCGGTGGAAACCGCACTCGACCTCGGCTATCGACACATCGACACCGCACAGGCGTACGGCAACGAACGACAGGTCGGTCAAGCAATTCAACACTCCGACGTGGACCGCGAGGAGGTCTTTCTGACGACGAAGGTGTGGCCGATGCACCGCAAACGCGTCGATATCGTCAACTCCGTCCACGAGAGCCTGGCGCAGTTGGGCACCGACTACGTCGATTTGCTCCTCATCCACTGGCCGAACCCGCTCGCGTCGACGGGCGAGGTGATGCGGACGCTCTCGGACATGCAGACGGATGGGTTGGCGCGCCACATCGGCGTGAGCAACTTCGACGCGGAGCAGTTGGAGACGGCACGGAGGGAGGCGACGGTGGACGTGTTCACCGACCAAGTGCAGTTCCACCCGTTCAACCCGCAGGAGGAAGTGCTCGACTACTGCCGGCGAAACGACGTGCTGTTGACGGCCTACAGTCCCTTGGCCCACGGCGGGGCCATGCGCGACCACATCCTCACCGAACTCGGGAACAAGTACGACAAATCCCCGGCGCAGGTCGCGCTTCGGTGGGTGACACAACAGGACGACGTGGTGACGATTCCGAAGTCCACGAGCGCGGAGCACCTGACGCAGAACCTCGAAATCTTCGACTTCGAACTGTCGGAAACCGAGATGGCCCTCGTGGGACGCCCGTCGCGTCTCCGAACGGGAATGTCGATGCTTCGCGGTCGGTTGGGTCGGTAGACGGCCGATTTTCCGGTTTCATTTCAACCATCACGCAGTTCCTCCACGATGGCCGAACCGACGCGGCGAACGTTCTCAAGCGTGACGTCGAACGTTTCGGCTTGCACGCCGTCGTCGAGGCTCTCTCGAATCGACTGCCCCTCGTAGGGTCTGTCGAAGTTGACGACGCCGCGCACGCTTAGATACCTGTCCAGCAGTCCGAACCGGTCGAGCGCGGTTGCGGTTCCCATCTCCTCCATTTCGGTCGTCGCGTAGGTCCCGGCGTCGTACCGGTCCACGAGCCACTGGGCCTGTTCGGCGACCGTTTCTCCGTGCCAGAACTCGTCGCCACAGAGCGTCGTTCCCACCTCGACGCTTGGTTTCTTCCGCGCCGCAACCTGCGAATAGCGGTTTCGGTACGCCTCCGTTCCCGGCGAATCGAGGAGTTCGACCGATTCTCCGGCGCGGCGAGCGTCCGCCACGAGTTCCCCGTTCAGGTGATAGACGTAATCGTAGGGGCGATAGGAGAGCAGTTCGAGCGGCATCTCACGTTTTCCTTTCTCCCGTTTCCCTTTTCCCTGTCCCCTTTCTTCCTCCTGCTTCCCGTCGCGTTCCGACCAGCGGTGTTTCCGATCCCAATCGACGATGTCGTCCGCGAGGAACACCGACCCGAGCGTCCCAACGTCCGGCGGTGACCCCGCGACGCCGACCGTAACGAAGTACGCCTCCGAGGAGTCGATTTTCGGCGAGGCGAGGATGGCCGTCACGGTGGCAGCGGCGTCCGCCTTCCCCATCCCCGTGGACGTGATTCCGATTCCGTCGTCGGTGTAATAGAGGGGCATGTTCGCGCCCGGAATCGACACCGACTCCTCGAACTCGTAGCTTTCGCGCCACAGTTCGAACTCGTCGGGCAAATCCTTCGTGAAGTCGAAATCGTCCGCCGCAAAGGCCGGAAGCAGGAGGACGTCGAGGGCTATCGGCTCCGTCGCATCCGTCATTTGAGAACCGGTTCGGCGGCGTTCGTATAGGTGATTTCGGTCGGGGCACCCGTCGACACGATTTCGGCGCGGTCGTCCCTACTGCACCGGAATCTCGACCAGTGTCATGCCGTCGCTTTCGATTGCATTGGCCAGTGCGGCGTCGATTTCGTCCCACGTCTCGGCCCGCACGGCGTCGATGCCGAAGCTTTCGGCGAACGTCACGAAGTCGGGGTTCGTCAGGCCGGTCCCGAAGTGTTCGCCGAACTCCTGCTCCTGCTCCTCGGTGATGAGTCTGTACTCGTCGTCGTTGAAGACGATGATGGTGTACTCACAGCCGAGTCGGGTCGCGGTGTCGATTTCGGCCGCGTTCATCAGGAATCCGCCGTCTCCGGTGGCGACGACGACGTTGGAATCGACGGCGAGGTCGGCGGCGAGGCCCCCCGGAACGCCGATTCCCATGCTCGCCAACCCGTTCGAGATGATGACCGTGTTGGGTTCGTACGTCGGAAAGTTCCGCGCGATGGCCATCTTGTGACTGCCCACGTCGGAGACGAGGACGTCGTCGTCGGCCATCGCCTCCCGGAGGAACGGGAGGACGCTTTTCACCGTGGTCGGGTCGTCCGCTTCGGGGAATCGCGCCGTTTGCTCCGCGATGGCCTCGCGCTGGTCGCGGTACCATCCGGCGGGGCAGGCCACGTCCAGTCGCGTCCGGAGCGCATTGAGTCCGGCGGAGATGTCACAGACGAGCTCCACGTTCGGGTTGTAATGTTCGTACACTTCGGCGGGTTCCGAATCGAGGTGGACGATGTCCTTGTCGCGGTCGGGGTTCCACTTTTCCGGGTCGTGTTCCGCGATGTCGTACCCGAGCGTCAGTACGCAGTCCGCCTGCGCGATGGCGTCCGCGGCTTCCCCGTTTTCGCCCGAGTCGAGCGTGAACAGCGAGTGTTTGTCGGCGTCCGAGAGCGCCCCCTTGCCCATGTAGGTTCCGACGACCGGAACCGCGGTCTCGGAGACGAACTCGCGGAGGCTTTCGGCCGCCCGTTCCCGAACCGCGCCGTTCCCGGCGATTACGAGCGGTCTATCCGCCGCTTGAAGGAGTTCAGTTGCGTGTTCGACCGACCGTTCGTCCGGGTCGGGTCGCCTGATTCGTCGGGTGGACTGGAGCGGCTTCGCACTCGTCTCTTCCGCCGCGACGTCCTCCGGGAATTCGAGGTGTGTCGCGCCGGGTTTCTCGTACTCCGCGAGTTTGAACGCCTTGCGGACCGACTCGTTGATGGTCTCGGGGTCGGTCATCTGCGTGTTCCACTTCGTTACCGACCGAAAGGTGTGGAGGACGTCGAGGAGTTGGTGGCTCTCCTTGTGCTGTCGTTCCAGACCCGCCTGTCCGGTGATGGCGACGACGGGGCTCTTGTCCACGTGGGCGTCCGCAACCCCCGTTAGAAGGTTCGTCGCGCCGGGTCCGAGCGTCGAGAGACAGACGCCTGCCCGTCCGGTCACGCGCCCGTGAACGTCGGCCATGAACGCCGCGCCCTGCTCGTGTCGGACGGGGATGAACTCGATGCCCGAATCGCGGAGGGAGAACAGCACGTCGCCCAGTTCCTCGCCCGGCAGACCGAACACGTACTCCACCCCTTCTTGTTCCAGACAGTCCACCAGTAAGTCGGATGCTTTCATCGGTCGAAATACGAGGAAGAACGATTAGTGTTTGTTGGCGGTTCCACAGCCCACCGGCGTCACGCTGTCCATGGCGAGCAGTCGGCACCCGCTTCCCGTCTCTGCTTCGAGGAGTAGGGTTCGGTCGGTGGAACACAGTTCCAGGTCACAGCTACAGACCTTGAGCACGGTGTCCCCGTCGTCGTCGCCGTCGACGTTCCTGACGTTCACCCGACACGGTCGTGCGGATCGCCCGTCCGCTTCCGAAAGCAGGTCGTCGATGTCGCCACAGGAGACGCCCCTCCATTTCGGGTTTCGGTACTTCTGGCAGTTCCGCGTTTCGAACATGGGTGGGACCGACGACGGCACCAATCGGATGCTCTCGGGTTTCACGTTCGGCCATCCGACGTAGACGGTGACGAGTCGGTTCGTCCGTGCGTGTATCGTGTTCGGGCAGCAGCCGGGTTTCACGTCCATCCAGCAGGTCTTACAACACTCCTGCGCACCGTTCCGTGCGCTCGCTGCTCCGGCGAGCGATGGCGCGCCAAAGGCGACCCCCGCGGCGACGAAGGCACCTCGTTTGAGGACGTCCCGTCGGGCTCGTACGTGTCGTTTCGGTTCCATGGGGAGTCGCCCCGAGATGGTCGTGCGACATGTTACCACTTTTGTCGGTTCCGCGGAGATGTCCGTCTTTCCCACCGTTTTCTCGGTTCGACGAAGGTCCACGCCGAGGACTGGATTTATCCTCGTTCGGCCCGTGATACGGGTGAACGGGGTTTCCGATGAGTCAACAGGAACAGGAGCGACCGGAGTCCGAGGAACGAGGAGCGGAAGAACGGGCCGAAGAGGGAGGTGAGCCGTCGCCACAACGGCGCCGACTGGAGCGCAAAGCGCGGCGACGCGAACGCGAGGAGGAAGCGGAAGCGAAGCGGGCCGAGGAGTTTCCGGACGAGCGGATCCACCTCAAGGTGTTTCGCTACGACCCGGAGGTTCCGGAAAAACAAAAGCCGCGCTTCGACCACTTCTACGTTCCCGACAAGCGAGGGTTGACGGTCCTCGACGCGCTCATCTACGCCCGCGACAACTTCGATACGACGCTCACGTTCCGTCACTCCTGTCGGCAGGCTATCTGCGGGAGCGACGCCTTCTTTATCAACGGGTCGCAGCGATTGGGGTGCCAGACGCAGGTGTCCGAACTCGACAGTCCGGTACAGGTCGAACCGCTCCCGCATCAGGACGTCGTCAAGGACCTCGTGGTCGATATGGAACACTTCTACGACCAGATGTACTCGGTCGAACCGTACTTCCAGACGGAGGAGAAACCGGATGACGACCTCGAAGAACAGCGCCAGAGCCGCGAGAATCGGGAGGAAATCAAGATGTCCACGCGCTGTATCTGGTGCGGCGCGTGTATGTCCTCGTGTAACATCGCGGCGGAGGATAACCAGTATCTCGGGCCGGCGGCCATCAACATGGCCTATCGGTTCGCCATGGACGAACGCGAGGGCGAATCCGTGACGGACCACAGACTGAACCAGATGGACCAAGAACACGGCGTCTGGCGGTGCCAGACGCAGTTCTCCTGTACGAACGTCTGCCCGAAGGACATCCCGTTGACGCAGCACATTCAGGAGCTCAAGCGGGAAGCGGTGAAGAAAAACCTCACTTTCTGGTGACCTGCGGGGTCTTTTCCTTTTCGCGGGACAGTTCACGTCGTACACAATTCAGGTTATAGATTGGACCCGAGTCGTCCCGCAAATAATGACAAACGACCGAAACGAATTACTCCCTCGCTCCCGACCATTGTATGATGGCAGCGCTTACCACATCATTGGCGCTCACCGTCCTGATGGGTGGGTTCCTCCTCCTCGTCCTGTACTTCATTCTACAGGTCGAGGACTGGCGGTCGTACACACCCACTGGTGGGGGGGTGAGTCGAGGGGAAGAACGACGGACCGTCTACGAGCAAAAGCCCTCGGGGGTTCTCCGGTGGTTGACGACGGTCGACCACAAGGACATCGGCATACTGTACGGCGTGTTCGCCATGGTCGCGTTCGTGTGGGCCGGTATCGGCGTGCTGTTGATGCGAATCGAACTGCTCTCTCCGGACACGCTATTCCTGCAGGCACAGGCGTACAACGCCCTGATGACGACACACGGCATCAGCATGCTGTTCCTGTTCGCCACGCCGATGATAGCGGCGTTCGCGAACTACTTCATTCCGCTGCTCATCGGCGCGGACGACATGGCGTTCCCCCGCGTGAACGCCATCGCCTTCTGGCTGTTGCCGCCCGCCGCAATCCTCATTTGGATCGGCTTCCCGCTCGGGGCTATCGGGTCGGGAATCCAGCCCGCACAGACGAGTTGGACGATGTACACGCCCCTTTCGGCCCAGCAACCGAGTCCGGCGACCGATTTGATGCTTCTCGGACTCCACCTTTCGGGCATCAGCACCACGATGGCGGCGATAAACTTCATCGCCACCATCTTCACCGAACGCGGCCCGAACATCGGGTGGGAAAACCTTGACCTGTTTTCGTGGACGGTCCTCACGCAGGCGGGTCTCATCCTGTTCGCGTTCCCGATGCTCGGTAGCGCGCTCATCATGCTCCTGCTGGATCGGAACTTCGGGACGACGTTCTTCTCCCCGCAGGGAGGTGGAAGCCCGATCCTGTGGCAACACCTCTTCTGGTTCTTCGGCCACCCGGAGGTATACATCATCGTCCTGCCGCCGATGGGACTCGTCAGCCTCATCCTCCCCCGATTCGCGGGGCGGAAGCTGTTCGGGTTCAAATTCGTGGTGTACTCGACGCTGGCCATCGGCGTGCTCTCGTTCGGCGTCTGGGCCCACCACATGTTCGCCACGGGCATCGACCCGCGTATCCGTCTCAGCTTCATGGCGGTGTCGCTGGCCATCGCCGTTCCGAGTGCGGTGAAGACGTTCAATTGGATCACGACGATGTGGAACGGGAACATACGCCTGACCGCGCCAATGCTGTTCAGTATCGGATTCATCCAAAACTTCATCATCGGCGGCGTGACGGGCGTCTTCTTGGCCGCGATTCCGGTGGACCTCGTGCTCCACGACACCTACTACGTCGTCGGCCACTTCCACTTCCTCGTGATGGGGGCCATCGCCGTCGCGCTGTTCGCGGGGGTGTACTACTGGTTCCCCATCATCACCGGACGGATGTACCAGAAAACCCTCGCCCACTGGCACTTTTGGCTCACCATGATCGGGACGAACGTGACGTTCTTCGCCATGCTCTTTTTGGGCTACGGCGGCATGCCGCGCCGGTACGCGACCTACCTTCCGCAGTTCACGACGTGGCACCAGGTCGCGACCCTCGGGGCGCTCGTCATCGGTTTGGGCCAGCTCATCTTCGTCTGGAACATCGTCCAGTCGTGGCTCGAAGGTCCGACTGTCGAGAGCGGCGACCCGTGGGCGTTGGAGGAGGAGGGCATGCTTTCGCCCGAATGGATGTGGTTCGAGAAGCGACGCGAAACCGCGCTCGCCGACGGCGGCGACGGTGACGGACTGACCGACGGCGGTTCGGAGGACGCGGGGGGCGATACCTGATGTCGTACTCCCCGTTCGACCGCGAGACCATGCTCGACATCGTCGTGAACATCGTCCCGATGCTCATCCTGTTGTTCTTCATCGTCCTGGCCTTCGTCTGGACGCCGTGGCACGGTGAACCGTTGATCTCCGCGATGGCACACCTCCTGACCATCATTCCGTTCGTCCTGCTCGGGCTATTGACGTGGATCGCAGCGCGGTACGTCGGGTAGCGCTGTCGTAGGAGTTTCCCGCCTCACCGCCCGATGAGTTCGGTGAGTACAGAAAAGAGCGACGCACCCGCCATTACGATGGCGAGGAGTTCGAAAGCGGCGGCGAATCCCTCCGTATCGGAGAGGACGCCGACGATGGCGGGGGCCAGTGCGCCGACACCCATCAGGAGGGTACGCACCAACCCGAGGCCGCCGCCGGTCACGTCGTCGGGAATCGTCGCCGCGAGGTACGAGTCACGAATCGGCCGGAAGCCATGGCTTCCGGCACCGAAAAAGACGACGATACCGCCGAACACGAGTGGACTCGCCGTTCCGGCCATTGAGAGCGCTCCGAGCGCACCCGCCGCGACGGCGAGGACGGCGGTGGCGAGCGGAAGTCGTCCGATGCGGTCCGACAGGTCGCCGGTGACGACCTGTACCAGACTCACGGCGAACAGCGCGCTGTAAATGAGCGACGCGTTCGACCCCGTCAGGCCGTGCTCGGTGAGATAGAGCGGAAGAAACGCGACGACGCCGTTGTACGCGAAACTGAAACACACCGTCGCGCCGACGAACGCCGTGAACCGACGGCTTCGAAAGAGCGCTAGATACTGTCGAAGCGCGAGTGCGTTCGCCGAACCATCGCCGTCGATATCCACGGAGTCCGACGTCCGTCGCGGCACGAACGCGAGGACGCCGCCTGCGAGCGCGAACCCCGTCACCGTCCCGACGAGAAAGAGGAGATGCCAGTTACCCGCGTCGGTCACGAGGACGACGGCGGTCGGAGCGGCCACGCCGCCGAACGCGCCGAGGGTGTCGAACAGGCCGAGCGCTCGCCCCGTTCTCGCGGGATATACCCGCGACAGCAACCTGATGGAGACGGTTTTGTGGATTCCCGTCCCGAGACCGACGAGGAACATTCCACCGACGAGTACCGTGAACGGCGCGGCGATTCCCAAAACAAGCGCGCCTCCACCGGTGATCACGGCACCGGCGGCGATGACTTGCACCGCGCCGTACCGGTCGGCGAGGACTCCGCTCGGGAACTGCATGAGCGAATAACAGAGCATCGTGACCGTGAATATCGTCCCGAGGAGAGCGTTGGAGACGCCGAATTGGGTCCGAAAGGTGGGAAACAGCGCTGGAAGCGCATAACGAAGGAACTTCGCGAGAAACCAGAGTGCGGCCGTCAGCAGGAGCGCATCGTACTCCGACACCCGCGAAAAACCGTTCCGAACTCGGGTTCTCATCCGAGCAATGGTCCTCGGGCCACCGATAAAAAGCGGGCGGAACCGGCGAGGTGAGCGGCAGTCAGTCGAGCGAGATGTCCACGCGTTCGCCGCTCCGAGCCGATTCGTAGGCCGCCTCGGTCAGCGCGGTCACGGCGTACGCGTCGCGGGCGGTGGCGGGCGGCGTCTTCCCGCTCTCGATACAGTCGATGAACACGGCGGCCTTGTCGCCGCTTCGATGTTGGTCGATGTACGGAGCGACCGTCGTCCCGTCGGCCTGAACCTCGGTCAACTGTCGCGGCTCCCACTGTCGTCCTTCGAGATAGATGGCTCCCTCGTCGTCCCAGATGTGGATGTGTTCGCGGACGCTTGGGGCGTCGCTGAACACCGAAATGCTCGCCGACGCGTCGTTTTCGAACCTGACGGTGAGTTGTGCGCGCTCGTCCACCCGGTTTTCCTCGTCGGCGAACTTCATCTCCGCCTGCACCGACGTCGGCGTCAGGCCGGTCGTCCACAGCACCGCATCGACGAGGTGGCTCCCCGTGTCGTAGAGGTTCCCGCCGCCGGAAAGGTCGGGGTCGGTCCGCCACGCGTCCTCGAACCGCGAAATCCAATTTTGCGTGATTTCCGCGCTGATGAACCGCGGCGTCAGGTCCGAGTCGGTCCACCGCTCACGTGCCCGTACGAACGCCTCGTTCAGATGGCGCTGATAGCCGACCATCAGCACTTGATCGTCGAGTCGCTCGCTGTGTTCCACGAGTTCCCGTGCCTCCTCGGTGTCGATGGTGAGCGGCTTGTCACACAATACGTGAAGGCCGTGGTCCAGCGCCGTCGTTATCTGTTCGTAGTGGAAGGCGTGAGGCGTTCCGATGAGCACCGCGTCCAGTTCCTCCGCGTTCAGCATCTCCTCGTACGATTCGTATTGGGATCCTTGGCCGATATACAGCGTGTTTCCGGCTTCCTCGCGGGCCGTCTCGCTCACGTCCGCGAGGGCGACGACGGTCGAACGCGGGTCTTCCTCGAACGACCGTCCGACGGTCGTTCCGATGAAACCGCCGCCGATGACGCCGATACGATGCTTTTCGGGGGATGGGGATTGTCCTGACATAAGTCGCTCTCTCGTGAAGTAATTCGTACGAGTGGTCGGTACGCACGCCCCCGTCTTATCTTTCGTGGCGGTTTCACGACGAATTTGTCGACGGCGTATTTTCCTTCCCTTCGCCCCTCAGACGGGTACCGGTCCGCTCGTTCCGGGTCCCGGCGGGTGCCACCCGTCCGACATCTCGAAGACGGCAACGTCCTCGTTCTCGAACACGAGATGATACTGCGGCGACGAGAGCATCGTCGACATCATCTCCGGCGGTTGATGGTGACGCATCCCGCGAATCGTGTACGCCCCCTTCGGGACGTAGATGTACTGTGGATGTACGTCCATCCGCATTAGTTCCGTCGTCAGACAGTTGGAACTGTGGCATCGTGACAGCTCCTGAAACTGATGGAGTTGATAGCCGTACTCCTGGTCACCCTTCCACTCGACGCCCCACGGCCCGATAGAAATCGTCCTGTCCGTCTGTTGTGGGAACCACTCGGCAGCGTCGCCGAGGACCAGAAACTGTGCGGATGGGTCCGTGTGTTCGTTCGCCCACGACATCGCCTCGACGTCGTTGCCGTTGACGAACTGGGGAAGCGACGGGCTTCCGGCGTGGGCGTTCATCCCTCCCATCGCGTACAGCATCCCTCCGCTGAGTCCGATGGTCGCCAGCAGAACGACGGAGAACGTGACGATTTCGTTCCGATCGGCGGACGAGGAGGTGTCGCGAATCCATCGAAAAATCCCGTCGAAGACGAACCGTGCACTGATGAGCGCGCCGATGAGAAACACGAAGCGCGCCTCGTCCATCGTCGCCGTGATGACGACCAACCACGCCGGGAGGAAGTACTCGCGCCGTCGTATCAGCCAGAGACACCCGACCGCGGGAAGCAGGTGCCACGCCGACAGGAACGGCGGTTCGTTGATCTGTTTCCGTAGCAACTGCTTCAGCGCCGGGAGGGAACCCCCGAGGCCGCCGTGGGTGCCCGCCGCTCCGCTGAACACCGACGATCCGTGCATCGAGATCACCGACAGCCACCACGGGGCCGTGAGAACGACGCCGCCGAGACCGACTATCAGTCCGTAAGAGAGCCCGCGAACCGACCGGTCGAACCGGACGTAGAGCACGAGGAAACTGATGACGAAAAATATCGTGTACATCGGGTGGGTCAACACGGTGAGCGTGAACGCGATGAGGGACGGGACGAGGAACCGCCGGTCGTGGTCCCGGAAGAGGTGGAGTCCCGCGTAAATCCCGGTCAGCGAAAAGAGCATCGCGGGAGCGCGGACGATGCCGCCCGCGGAGATGTGCCACTGGAGTATCGGCGGACTGACCGCGACGATGAGCGTGGCGAGCGAGGCCTGCGGCCGCGAGCCGAAGAGGTCCCGCGCGAGGAAATACAGCGGAACGAGATAGACTATCGAGACGAGTCCGGGGAGAAACCGGGCGATGGTGAACGCACCGAGACGCGTCGTATCGAGGATGAGCGCCAAGATGTAGAACATGAACGGCGGATACGCGAAGGGAACGCCGTCGGGCGTGTACCCGGGAATCGTCTTCGGCAGGACGTACCCGCTTTTCTGTATCTCCTCGGCGATCTGAAAGTACAGCCCCGCACCGAAGGAGGGGAAGGGATGGCTCCCGACGTAGAGATAGAGGACGCACGCACCGGCGAGGAGCGCGGGGACGAGCCATGGTAGTTCGTAACTCAAGCCTCTCGATTCCTGCGACGTATTCGAATCCGTCTGATGACTGACCATGGTTGTGGGTGGGGAGCCGCCGCTCCGAGATCGGCAGCGGCAGCGTTCTCATTCGGACGAAACTATCGCAGGATTCACTCTTTGTTATCCAGTGGCTATCCCCGGGCTATCAACGAATACCGACGACGGGCGTACGGTAGGTACGAATTCCAGCAGTAGTAACACGGGGTTGTGTGAATCTCGATTTCGAGACGCCGCGGGAGACCACCGTCCTCCGTCGTCCCCCGTTTTGGAACGGGCGAAACAGTTCACGAAACGGTTTCGCCGGTCGAGTCATCCCGGCGGTCACTCGTAGCGGAGCGCGTCGATGGGGTCCGTGTGGGAGGCGTCCCACGCCGGATAGATTCCGGCGAGAACGCCGACGAGGACGCCGACCACGACGGCGATACCGAACCACTCCACCCGGAACGCGACCGGAAGTCCGATGAGTTGGGCCGCGATGTACCCCCCGCCGAAGCCGACCACCGCGCCCAGCGCGGACCCGAACAGGCCGAGCAACACCGCCTCGAAGAGGAACAACTGGAGGACGTCGGTGCTCTGTGCGCCGACGGCTTTCATGATGCCGATCTCGCGGGTGCGTTCGGTCACGCTCACTAACATGATGTTGGCGATGCCGATGGCCCCGACGATGAGCGAGATGAGCGCGATGCCGGAGATGTACGCCGTGAACGTGTCGCTGACCCGCTTGACTTGATTGACCAGCTCCTCTTTGGTCGTCACCTTGAACTTGTAGTTCTCCGACTTCAACTGGCTCGCGTCCGACCGTTCACCGAGATACGTGTAGACGCGTCCCTGCACCGCATCCACTTGGCCGGGATCGCGTGCGAGGACGAGTATTCGCCCGTACACGCGTTGATTCCGGCCGGTGGACGGACTGTTTATCGTCCGTTGGTAGAAGGGGTCCGTCGGCGCGAACACCCGTGGCGTCGGTCCGCTGCTGATTCCCAGCGATGTCTCGTCGGACGGTTCGACGATGCCCGTCACCGTCGCGTTTATCTTTTCGCCGTTGACGGCACGGGTGACGGTGATGTTGTCCCCGACGGAGACGTTGCCGCCGCCGAACATTCGCGCTGCCGGCCTATTCAGGACGACTTCGCGCTTCCCGCTCTGGAACGACCCGCCCTGGACGAACCGTTGGTTTTTCACGTCGAAGTACGGCGGCGACGTGACGACTATCCACTGCCGACCCACCGTCGAGTTGTTGTACGCCACCGTCGAAGCGGCGATGCCACTCTCCGGAACGGCGGTTTCGACGCCCCTGAGCGATCGGATGCCGTCGAGGTCGTGTTCGGTGAAAATCGTCTGTCCGCCGCTGTTCCCGAAGTTGGGAATCCCGCTCTGACTCGGCGACTCCGCCGAGACGTACATGGTCGCCGCGTTTCCACCGGCGACCGTGTTGACGATATCCGCCTGCAAACTCGCGCCGAGCGTGACGAACGTGATGACCGCCGCCACGCCGATGATGACGCCGAGCGTCGTCAGCGTCGACCGAAGTTTGTGTTCGCGGATGTTTCGCCAACTGATTCGAACGCTTTCGAGAACGTTCATCCCCACGTGCCAGTCCGCGTGTCAGTTCGCGTGTCGTTCATATTCTCGTCTACCCGAAAACGTCTACGGGTTCCTCCGACAAAAGTCTATGATGCGAAACGTCGTCTTAACCGTCTGAAACGCCAAATTATACCGTATTTGGTTGCTTCGAAAGTGGTCGGTTTTTCCGTTCGAACGGTTTTCTCAGTTCTCCACCATTCGAACGGTCAACACCGGAACGTCCGACAGGCGGACGACTTTTTCCGTGACGCTGCCGAGGAGATAGCGATCCAGTCCGCGGCGGCCGTGGGTTCCCATGACGATGCAGTCGATGTCGTGTTCGTCCACGTAGTCAAGGATGACCTTGTACGGCGTGCCGTGCTGAACGGACGTTTCCACTTCGATACCCGCTTCGGTCGCCGCGCGCTTGACTTCCGCAACCGCGTTCCTACACTCCGCTTCGAGTTCGTCGTAAAGGATGTCGGACCGAACGTCCGGCGGCATCGTGGTCTGGTCCACGACCGACAGGACGTGAAGGCGCGCATCGGATTTCTCCGCGAGGGCGAGCGCCTGTTCGACGGCTTTGTCGGTGGACACGCTCCCGTCCGTTGGCAGCAGGATTCGTTCGTACATGCACGTACGACACGTCATCGACCTGCAAAGCTATACTGGTGGATCTTGTTACTGGAGACGACAGTTCGATTCTCGTAACGTGGTTATCATGGGATGGGAATCAGCCTCGTTCTGAAATCGATACTGCGCGAAGTTTGGAATGAGAGTTCATGCTCGACCCAACGCTTGCAAGCCGTCTTCAGTTCGCGCTGACGACCATCGTTCACATCGTGTTTCCGGTGGTGAGTATGGGACTCGCACCGTTCCTCGTCTACTTTACGTGGAAGGAGGTTCGGACGGGTGAAGGGATCTACGAGCAGTTACGGCGATTTTGGGTACGGATATTCGCGGTCAGTTTCGTCGTCGGGACCGTCACCGGACTCGTGTTGGAGTTCGAGTTCGGCACGAACTTCGCCTCGTTCGCCGCGACGACCGGGGAGTTGTTCGGCGGACCGTTGGCCGTGGAGGGGATGATGGCGTTCTTCCTCGAAGCGACCTTCCTCGGAATTTTCGTCTTCGGTCGCGAGCGAGTTTCGGATAGGATGTATCTCGTTTCGGCCGTCCTGGTGGGGTTGGGAACGTGGCTGTCGGCGGTGTGGATTCTGGTGGCGAACTCGTGGATGCAGACGCCGCGCGGTTTCGAAGTCGCGATGCGAAACGGCAACCCCGTCATCACCCTCGTGGACCCCGTCGCCGCCTACGCCAACCCGCGTTTTCCGTGGATGTTCGTTCACATGCAGAACGCCGCCGTCCTCTCCGTCGCCCTGCTCATGGCGGGCATCGCGGCGTACTACATCCGCCGCGGCGGCCCCGAGGTCGACGACCGGTTCTGGCGGGCGACACTCAAGATCGCGCTCGTCGCCCTCCTCGTCACCGCGCCGTTGCAGGTGGTCCACGGCGACGCGTACGCCCGCCACGTTTCCGTGACGCAACCGCAGAAGTTCGCCGCGATGGAGGCAGTCTGGGACACCGCGTCGTACGTTCCCGAATACATCGTCGCCTTTCCCACGTCGTTGAACGACGTTCTCAACCCGCGAGCGAAGGACATCTTCGGCATCGGGATTCCGGGCGGCGCGTCGTGGCTGGCCAGCGGCGGCGACGCACAGGCCAGAATCGCCGGACTGAACGAGTTCGAGGGGTCACCGCCCGTGGCTATCGTTTTCTGGTCGTTCCGGTTGATGGTCGCCATGGGCTTCTGGTTCGTGCTCCTCGCGTTCTGGGCGGGGTACCGCTGGCGGGAAGGAGAACTGTTCGAGGACGACCTGCTCCACAGGGCGTTCACGTGGTCGTCACTGCTCGGGTTCTTCGCCGTCGAGACCGGATGGATTGTCACCGAAGTCGGCCGCCAACCGTGGGTCGTTCAAGGCGTGATGAAGACGAGCGCGGGCGTCTCGCCCGGCCTTTCGAGCACCGAGGCGACGCTCACGCTCCTCGGGTTCGTCGGGGTGTACGCCGCCCTGTTAGTCGTGTACGTCTACGTCGTTCGGCGAATCATCCGCGGCGGCGCGCCCGAAGTCGAGCGAACACGCCGCGACGCGCCGGGAAGCGAGGTGACTGCGAATGATTGATCTCGCAATCCTCTGGTTCGCGCTCGTGTTCGTCCTGCTCGGGACGTTCCTCTTCCTCGACGGGTTCGACTTCGGCGTCGGGATGCTCTTTGCGACCCGCGAGGAAGCGGAGGACCGCGATACGCTGCTCGCCGCCATCGGGCCGGTTTGGGACGGCAACGAGGTGTGGCTCGTCGTGTTCGGCGGAGCGCTGTTCGCCGTCTTCCCGGCGGCCTACGCGGGACTGTTCAGTCGCCACTACCTCCTCATGTTCGCCATCCTCGGGGCGCTCATCCTCCGCGGTATCGCGCCCGAGTTGTACGAACAGCGCTCGGACGAACGCTGGCAACGCTGGTGGGGCAGATCGTTCGTCGTCGGGAGCGCGCTGGCACCGTTCCTGCTCGGCATGTTCGCGGCCAACTGGGTGCTCGGCGCATCGACCATCGTGTCCGTCCCCTCGCTCGCGTTCGGTCTGACGCTCGTCGCGCTCACGCTCGTGGAGGGCGGAGCGTTCCTCGGCCTCAAAACGCGCGGACCGCTCCGCGACGAGATGACGCACTACGGCCGTCTGGCCGCCCTCGCGTATCTCGTCCTCGTCGTCATCGTTATCGCCTACCTCGCGGCAACCCGTCAGGACCTCCACGGCGCGCTGCTGTCGCCGCTCTCGATCGCCAGCGTCGTCGTCTCCGTCGGACTGGTCGCCACCCTCGTCCTCGCGGGCGGGGCGGAGCGCTATCGCGCGGCGTTCGTGGCCGCCGCCGGGCTTCCGTATGCGCTCGTCGCGTTCGTCGGGAACCTGCTGTATCCCGCCATCGACCCCGCCGTCGGGCTGACGGTGCAGGAGGGCGTCGTTTCGGACCTGCCGCTCACGATAATGACCGTGGCCGCCGCGTTCATCCTCCCCATCGTCGTGGTGTACTTCGGCGTCGTATACTCCGTCTTCAGCGGCCCCGCGGACCCCTCGGAGACGTACTGAGCACCTGCGGCGGCGTCCGTCACCGGAAATCCTCCGGTCGACGGTGGGTGGCACGACACGCCTTTCAAGTGGGTGTGTTTGGGACCCGGACGGCAGTACTCTCAGTTGGTCGGTGTCGGGGTGCTTTCGGTCCGAAACGTCGTCAGCAACACGTAGCCGATGGGGAGCATGAGCAATCCTCCGAGGACGAAGGGGAGCCAGTAGGCGACGGCGGCGTAAAGCGCCCCCGCCATGACCGGACCGACCGCTCGGGCGATGCTCCCGGCGCTTTGGGTCAGGCCGAACGCGCCGCCCTGCGTGTCCTCCGTCGCGCTCTTCGAGACGAGCGTCGTGAGCGAGACGTTGGCAAAGCCGTTACCCGCCGCGAGCGGTGTGAGGATGAACAGGAGGACGAGCAGGCCACCGGAGAGCGGACCGATGGTGGGAACGTGGTCGCCGAGCATCGGCGAGAACGGGAGGGAGGCGAGCGTCACGAATTCGAGGACGACGCCGACCAACGCGAGGGTACGCTCGCCGTAGCGGTCCGTGAGTTTGCCGACGAGGCCGCCTTGGACGATGGCGATGACGACGCCGACGTAGGCGAGGACGTAGCCGTTCATCGCCGGGCCGAAGCCGTACTTCTGCTCGGTGAATAGGACGAACATGCTTTCCATCGAGGAGAACGCCAACGAGAGGAGGAAAAACGAGGCGATGAGCCCCGCGAGCGCCGGGTTGGAGAACGCCGCCGCGAGACGGGCGAGGCGGGACTGCGACTCGTTCGTCGACACCTCGACGTCGTCCTCTTTGGTACGCGTCTCGGGGAGGACGAACGCGGCGACGACGAGATTCAGGCCGCAGATGGCCGCGGCGGCGAAACTGGGTAGGGAGAACTGGGTGACGGGAACGAACGCGGGAAAGGAGTTCCGCGCAACGGAGAGGACGGCATCGCTCGAAACGACCCCGCCGAGCGCCGGGCCGAACACGAAGCCGAGTCCGAACGCCGCGCCGATGAGGCCCAATCCCTTCGCCCGCTCCTCCGGCGGCGTGATGTCGGCGATGTACGCCTGTGCCGTGGCGATGTTGCCGCCCATCGCGCCCGCAAGGATTCGGGCGACGAAGAGGACGACGAGGCTTTCCGCCACACCGAACAGCGTCCACGCGACGACGCTTCCGAACAGCGAGAGGAGCAGGATGGGGCGGCGACCCCGTTCGTCCGAGAGGCGGCCGAGGACGGGCGCGAAGAGGAACTGCATGACCGAATACGACGCGAGCAGGAGGCCGACGACGAACTCGTTGGCACCGAAATGTTCCGCGTAGAGGGGAATGATGGGAATCAGAATTCCGAACCCGAGCAGGTCCACGAAGACGATGGCGAACACCGTCGCGAGCGCCCTGTTCGACCCGTTTTCGGTCATCAGAGCCTCCCGGCGACGACGAGCAGGGCGAGCGCGACGACCGTCGCGGCGTAAAACAACCTCGTCGCGGCTTTCGCGGCCTGTGAAGGCCCCCTATCGAGGTTTTTCTTCACTCGACTGCTTCCCACGTGGCTCAACCCTGTGAGGACGAACCAGAGGGCGACCATCGTCAGGACGAGGTGGCCGCGTGAACCACGCATGAGGGTTTCGATGGTGTAGAGGGTACTCGCCATGAGTCCGCCGCTGATCAACAGCACGAGCGAGGAAAGCGAAGTGAAGCGCGAGAACTGCCGAGTCATCCATCGGAGTCCGTCCGCACCGAGTTTTCCCTCTCGCGCTGCCGGAATCACGAGCGCGGCCATGAACACCGTCCAACCTGCCCACACGCCCGCGAACAGCGTGTGTATAATTCGCATCGTCACGTCGAGAACCGTCATTCGCCGGAGGTTGTTTCAGACCCTTCAAATAGCTTCGGATGGAATCGGACGCTGTATAATCCGGTTCCGATTATGAAACCAGACGTAGACAGAGGGCGGGGGATGCTTTCGCCCGCCGACAGGGCCTACCTCCTCGGCGAAACCGAGATGGAACACGAACAGTCGAAGCGCAACGCCGAGGCGCGAATCAGGACGCGAATCACGGACACGGTGCTGGATTTCATGGTCCTCGTCCATCACCTCAAAAGGAAGGACAGACGGCAGGTGTTCGACACGGACGACGAGCGGTTCACGGACGGTCTGACGGCAATGCTCTCGTTCGCCTACATCGGCATGCGCGAGAACGGGACCGATTTCGAACACGTGCTCGAACCCGCCGTTCGGAAGGCCGAGGAGGTCCACGCCGCCGACACGCTCGGCCGAGCGGTATCCGTGGACGTCCGGTTCGACGTGGAAACCGAAGTCGAAACCGCCGTGGACGACGTTGCGGCGGCCATTGATGCCGGGAAACCCGTCACGCCCGCGGAGTTGTTCTCCGTCATGGTCGGCAGCGACGCGCTGGAACAGGTGAGCGAAGTCACGCTCCAACTGAGCGACGGCGGTAACGGCGACGGGTTGTTGAAAGAGGACGAGTTCGTCGCGCACGTCGCCGAGTATCTGGACGCCGATTTACGCTGGCTTCCGTACGATCGGGTAAAAATCGTCGTCGAAGCGTGATCGCTTTCGGTGGAGAGGAACGCCGAAGACGGCGCGTAAAACAGGGACCACGCGGACCGTATAGTTGCGGAGTGGCGTCGGTTAGACCGGTTGTTCGGGCTGTTCCGGCTGTTCCATCCGGTCGTATTTGTCCTCGAACTCCTGAATCAACTGCCCCATCTTGGCGTACCACTCGTTCAGCATGCGCTGCATGTCGTGGGACACCTCGTTGGGGTCGGTGGGTTTGTAGACGTGGTAGTAGCCACCCTGTTCGTAGTTGACCTGTTCTTTCTGGATGAACCCCGACTGGAGGAGTCGCTGGATGGACCGGTAGGCCGTCGAGCGTTCCCGGTCGATGCGTTCCGCGATGTCGTCGATGGTCAGAGGGTTGTCGCTCTCGATCACGACTCGATAACACCGCTTGTCGAGTTCCTTGAGTCCGTGAATACACTCCAGCAGTCCCTCACACTCCATGTCCTGCTGCAGGTACTCGGCCATCGAGTTCGCCATTATCGAGTCGAGAGTAGGGAGTTGGCACGTATAAGGATTTTGCATAGTTCGTACAAAACTACTGTGACGGGCGGATAACGACGAATTCCACCGCCCGTCGAAGGTCTCGTCCGCCATCGCCAGCTATCTCGCCCGTCGTCTATCTGGATACCGCTCCGGCGGTCATTCGACCGTCGTCACCGAGGACGATTCGCGTTTTCGGAGGTTGATCAGCGCGCTGTAGACGACCGCCGCGGCGACGAGCAGCGCGGACCCGAAGATGAGTACCAGACTGACCGTGTCGAGGAGGTGGATGCCGAACGCGTCCCCGACCCGATTGCTCGCGACGGCGACGCTGCCCGCGAGAAGCATTGCCGCGAAATACCCCTTGATGTCGTCCTCGTCGGTCAGGTTCGTCGCCGCCGCGCCGATGCGCGCTCCGAGCGCGCTGCCGGCCAAGAGCGGCGCGACGACGGCGAGTTCGACCGCCCCGTTCTGTGCGTAGGAGAACGCGCCGAACCCGCCCGAGATGGTTATCTGAAGCACGTCGGTTCCGACCGCGATGACGGCGGGAACGCCGAGGACGTACACCATCGCGGGCATCAGGAGGAAGCCGCCGCCGACCCCGAGGAACCCGGACAGGGTTCCGACGAACAGCGCGATACCGAGGGTGAGCCATATCGAAACCTCGACGCCCCCGCTGATGGAAACCATCGGCGGAATCCGGAGCGCGTCGAAGCGGTTCGGGAGCGACGAGTCGCCGCCACCGCCGCGCGCGTCGCGGAGCGTGAAGAGACCGACCGCTGCCAACAGGAGGACGTAGGCGGTTCCGACGACCACGTCGGCGATTCCGGTCGCTTCGAGCCACAACACGACTTGTTCCCCGACCTTGATGCCCGTCGTCATGCCAACGATGAACAACAGCGCGAGTTTGTAATCGACCTGTCCGAGGTCGCGGTGTCGGAGCGCGGCGATGACCGACGTCCCGAACACGAACGCGAGTCCGCTTCCGACGGCGACTTTCGCCGAGTACCCGAACACCAACAGCGCGGGCGTGACGAGGAAGGATCCGCCCATACCGAAGAACCCGAACAGGACGCCGATGATCAACCCGAACCCGACGAAGAGGGCGATAAGCAACGGTTCCACGACTACTCACCCGTGAGCACGTCGAGCACGCTCGAACCGACCGATTGGACCACGACGCCGTATCCGGCGTAGAGAACGACCGCCTCCCCGAGGACTGCACCGACGGTCGCGGCCGCCTGTACGCCGCTCAGCGCTTCTATTCCGACCATGCTCATCGGCCCCGTCTCCGCATCGTCTTCGGTTGTGTATGGATCATACTTTTCTACTCGGTACAGTCTATCCGCTCACGGCCCTTAATAGTTTTGTGAATATTGTACAAGACAATTCGGGAAAACCGAAACGGGATCTCATCGTTCGTTTCGAGATCTGAACGGCATGATCGGATTTTGAGGGCCGTTTTCAACCGGGAGGTTTCCTCATTACAACCCGCTTAATGGATGGTGACCTCGCCGATATCGGCGAGAATATTTCAATATAAATGCAACATTGTCGGGCTTAACGACGTCATAGTCACGGTTTTTAACGACGCCATCGTCACGGTTGGAACGGGGAACGCGCGAAAGGCGGGGACGACGGACGTCGAGAGCGTGACGCGGCCGTCAGTCCGTCCCCGTCGACGCGGTCGGTTGGCTCGTCCCGTATTTTCGCCAGAGACCCTGTGCGTACGCACCGGCGAACATGCCGCCGATGGCGAACAGGATGGGGAAATTTCCGATTCCGAGACTGGCGTACGCCGCACCGGGGCAGATGCCGGACAGTCCCCATCCGACGCCGAAGACGGCACCCCCGACGAGAACGTTCCGGTCGAGCGATTTGAGTCGGCGGGCGTACGCCTTCCCGGTCAGCGGCGCTCGCCGCGACCACCGAGTCGCGGCGGCGAACGTCGTTCCGGTGACGACGGCCGCACCGCCCATGACGAACAACAGGCCGAAGTCCTCGAACTGCAGGAAATGGAGGACGACTTCCGGTTGTGCCATGTGGCTGAACCCGAGTCCGAAGCCGAACAGCAGGCCACCCGCGACGATGAGGAGGTTGAAGAGGAGGCCCTCCCGTTTCGGCGTTCGGCTCATGGTGCCACCTGTAAGGCCTGCATCAGTTGTGCGACGCCGATGGCGATCGTCATGAACGTCGCCACGTTGACGACGGAGGTGAACGACGCCGACCCGACGCCGCAGACGCCGTGGCCCGACGTACACCCCTTCCCGATTCGGGTGCCGATGCCGACGAGGAAGCCGCCGCCGAGGAGTCGCCACCACTGCACGTCGGTGGTCCAGACGTCGCCGTGGAACGCGAGTTGGTAGACGGCCGCGCCGCCGACCATTCCCAGCGTGAACAGCACACGCCAGTCTCGCGAGGCGACGTACTTCGGCTTCTGGAATCGCGGCACGTCCGAGACGTACGACAGCGTCGACTCCAAGAACGTGCTCGCCCCGGCGATGATTCCGGTACCGAGGTAGATGACGGCGACCCCGAGACCGATGAAGACGCCGCCGATAGCGTACCGCTCGATTCCGTTCGGAAACAGGTTCGTAAACGCGAATGCTGGCAGTGGATCCATGAGTTCTCTCCCGCCGCGTCAGTCGCTCGTGAGCGAATCTTGACTCGCGGCGCAGTTGTTCGGCCCGAGTTCGAGTTCGAACGCTTCTTCGTCGTCTGTGTGCCGTTGCCCCAAGTTCGTTGCGATGATGTCCTCGTAGTTCGACGGCCGCGGCGGCATGTCCGAGAGGATGAACTCGACGAACTCCCCGCGGTCCACCGAGAGGACAGCCATCGAGTCCCGCAGTTCGCCGACGGACGACGTGTAGGTACCGTCCTCGGCGGCCGTCGCCGAGTCGCTGAAGTGTGCGGGCGCGACCACGGTATCGTCCGGAAGCGAGAGGACGCGCTCCTGCAACGTGTCGTAGAGGGTCCCCGCGGCCTCTGGCGCACCGTCGTCGCCCTCTTCGAGGTCCGGGCGGGCGACGCTCTCGGTAAAGAGGCCGTCTCCCGTGAAGAGGACGCCGCCGACGCGATACGAGGTCATCCCGGTCGTGTGTCCGGGCGTGTGGAGGACTTCGATTTCCGTCTCGCCGAGTTCGAGGGTTTCTCCGTCCTCGACCGTTCGGTAGGAATCGTCGTACTCGATGCCGCGTGCCTCGGCGGGTGCGGGGACGACGGCTTCGACATCGCTCACGTCCGCGACGGTTCGAACGCCGCTCACGTGGTCCGCGTGAACGTGCGTGTCGATGGCGTAGTGGAGGTCGGCGTCGCGCTCCGACGCGTCCGCGGCGTACTCGTCGGCGAAGGCGCGAAGCGGGTCGATGACGGCGGCTTCGTCGTCGGAAACGACGAGGTAGGACAGACACCCGCTGGAGGGTCGCTGATACTGGATGACCGTCGTGTCGGTGTTCGCACTTTCGATTTCCTTCCGTTCGAGGACACGCGCCCATCCCTTCATCCCGTCTTCGAGGTGGTTCACGTCGTAGTCCCGTTCGGCGAACAGTCCGGCGATGTATTCGCTCGACCCGCCCTTGGCACAGAGAACCGTTACCTCCTCGTCAGTGGGGACCGGTTCGAACAGTTCGTCGTCCGGGTCGTCGGCGAGATATTCGAAGTAGGGGACGTTTACCGTCTCGACGTTCTCGCCGTCGATGTGCCACCTCTCGTACTCGTCCGTCGCTCGAACGTCGAGGATCGTGACCTCGTTCCCGGCGTCGATTCGCCCGTACAGTTCGTCGGGCGTCACCGATTCCACTTCGGCGTCCGGCGATGGAAACGCTGATTCGCTCATGCTGTACCGATCCTACCTGCTACAGCTACAAAAGAGTTCGTATAGTAGTTCACAAGATCTGCAATACAGTTTCGAGATACACTCGAAAAGCAGCATATAAGAACGCACAACGGGGGATTCTCCGATATTGTCTATGTGTGGTATCCACAATAATCAACACACTTTTAACGATGTGTCCGATATTGTTCGATACGTCCAATACAGGAGGTCGGACAATGAGTACGAAATTCGATATCACGGAGACGCTCGACGTAACAGGATTGAACTGCCCGATGCCGGTCGTCAAGACGAAGCAGGCGACGGACTCCCTCGCCGAGGGCGACGTGCTCGAAGTCGTCGCCACCGACTCGGGGAGCATGAGCGACCTGAAGGGGTGGGCCAACACGACCGACGGCGTGGAACTCCTCGACCAAGCGGAGGACGAGGAGGACGGCGAGTCGGTCTACAAACACTACGTTCGGAAGACGGAGTGACCATGAGTACGGACACGCCGAACGCCGGTGAGGGTACGAACGCGTCGGATGGCGATTCGGACCCCGAACTCGCGGACCGCATCGAGGAGTTGGAGACGGAACTCGCCGACCTGAAGGAGGAGGTCGACGGCCCCAAGAAGATGACCATCATCGCCACGAAGGGGACGCTCGACATGGCGTACCCACCGCTCATCCTCGCCAGCACCGCGGCCGCCTTCGGGTGGGACGTCGTGGTCTTCCACACGTTCTGGGGCCTCGACATCCTCCACGAGGAGAAGTCGAAGAACCTCAAACTCAGCGCGGTGGGCAACCCGAGCATGCCGATGCCGAACGCGATGGCCGCGCTCCCCGGCATGGACTCGATGGCGACGAGGATGATGAATCGCAAAATCGAGGAGAACGGAACGGCCACCATCGAGGAACTCATCGACGTGTCGCTGGAGACGGGCGTCGAACTGCAGGCCTGCCAGATGACGATGGACCTGATGGACTACGACGAGGCCGAATTCTACGACGGCGTCGTCTCCGGCGTCGGGGCCGCGACCGCGCTCGAACACATGGCCGAATCGGACGTGCAACTGCTCGTCTGAGCGGCGTCCGTGCGGCGTGGGATTCAGAAGTCGTAGTCCCGTATCCGAACGTTCTCGCCGAACTTTTCTCGTAATTCGACTTTTCCCGCATCGACACGTGCACTATCGTCCGTTTGGCTGTTTCTCCGACGGTGGTACACGAACAGCGGTTCCGGAACGTGATACCCTGTCAGACCGGCGTCGAGGTATCGAAACAGGAGGTCGTACTCCGCGAATATCATGTCGGGGTCGTACGAACCGAACTCCCGGAGTCGTTCGGTCCGGTGCATCGTGCCGACCTTGACCGTCTTCGTGATGTCGCTTCCAGTCTCCACGAGTTTCCGCTCCCCGTCGGGAAATCGCTCGTAGTAGTCCGTGTACACGAAATCGACGTCCTCCCGCGTCGAGAGGACGTCGAGGGACCGCTCGACCAGCGACGGAAGAAACTCGTCGTCCGAGTCGAGAACGACCACGTACTCGCCGCGTGCGCGCTCGATTCCCCGATTACAGGCGACCGTTCCGTCGCCGCTGTTCTCCTCGCTCTCGACGAGGCGAAGGTATGGTGCCTCGAACGAGTCGACTATTGCCGCCGTCCCGTCGGTCGAACCGTCGTCTACGACGATGTGTTCGATTCGTTCGGTATCAACCGTCTGCCGCCGAACGCTTTCCAGCGCGCGCTCTACGTACTTCGCCGAGTTGTACGCCGCGGTGACTATCGAAACAGCTGGTCGGGCCATTTGGAGGTCTCCGACCGGCGGTTCTCGCTCCGTCGATGTAATTCCCGTTCCGGTGACGCGTGCTTCGACTGCCATGCGAACGCGCACCCGCCTCCGAATCGATGGGATGCTATTCGTTCACACTCCTACGCAAGGTTTTTTGCGAAGATACTCGTTTCAGCGAACAAGGTCGAACCATGACCACCTCTCTCCTCCACTGACCGGATATATCGGGTCAATTCGCCGTTTGCTCGTTCGGTACGCCAGCGTAGCGACCGTCAGTGACCCGTTCCCGGTCGGAATTCGAACTCGGAAGCCCAGAGCGGCATCATCGCCGAAACGCAGCGGAACGGAACTTACGCATGCAACCAGGTTCAGCAATCATCGCGAAACGAGTGGACGACGGACTCCCGAAAACGGACGAGATCAGCGCGCTCGCCGACGCGGCGGGCTACGAGGTTATCGGGACGATAACCCAATCGCGGACGGAGGATTCGAACTATCAGTTCGGTCGCGGAACGGCCGAGGAACTGGCGAAACGGGTCGCGGAGTCGGACGCCGATTCCGTCATCTTCGACAACCCGCTCTCGCCACAGCAGACGTTCGAAATCGGGGAACTGTGTCCCGACGGGACGCGAATTCTCGACAGATACCGTCTCGTCCTCGAAATCTTCGCGGAGCAGGCAGGAACGAAGGAAGCACAGTTACAGGTCAAACTCGCGGAGTTACGGTACGAACTGCCGCGCGTACGGGCCGAAATCAGGTTGGAGAAGGAGGTCGCGAACGAGCGGCGGTCGCGGAACGGTCTCGGCGAGAAGGAAGACCGACGCATCACGGACATCAGGGACCGCATCGAAACTATCGAAACGAAGCTGGACAACCTCTCGGATATCGACGGACAGCGGCGCGAAAAGCGCCGCGAGGAGGGGTTTTTCCTCGTCGCCCTTGCGGGTTACACGAACGCCGGAAAATCCACGCTTCTGCGCAGGCTGGCCGACGAGATGGAGGTCTCCCCGGAACGCCACGAGGACCTCCACGAGAGCGCGGGCGTCGAGGACAGGTTGTTCAAGACGCTCGAAACGACGACGAGACGGGCCGAGATTCGCGGGCGACGAACGCTCGTCACCGACACGGTCGGATTCGTTCGGGACCTGCCCCACTGGCTGGTCGAATCGTTCGAAACGACGCTGACCGAGACGTACGAGGCGGACCTCGTCTGCCTCGTCGCCGACGTGACCGACTCAGTTGGGGAACTGCGCGAAAAACTGCGAACCTCACGCGACCTCCTCGACGACGAAGTCGAGCGGGTCGTGACGGTACTGAACAAGGCGGACGGGATTTCGTCCACGGAAATCGACGAGCGACTCGCGGGCGTGGCCGATTTCGCGCGGAATCCAGTGGTAGTCAGCGCCATCGAGGACGACGGACTCGATACTCTCGAAAAGCGAATCGCCCACGAACTCCCGCCGTTGGACGAAGAGCGGATACGACTTCCCAACACCAGCGACGGTATGGCACTGCTCTCGTGGCTCCACGACCACGCTCGCGTCGAGGATGTGCGCTACCCGTCGGGAGAGCGCGTCGTCGTGGAGTTCGCCGCCGTCCCGTCCGTGGCGAAACGAGCGACTTCGAAGGCCGACGCGATGGTAAGCGGAGGGTAACGGCCGAATACTGATACGCCTCCATCCCGAACGTCCTCCGACGCCCACCGTGGGCAATCGGGGGAGTGGAAATCGTGAGCAGCGAAACACAGGAAACACAGCCACCGGAGGAGGGGGATAGTTCGATGGAGGGCAAATTGGTCGAACCGCCCGGACGAGCGAGGGCGAAAGAGGAGCTACCGGGACGGTTCGATTCGAAGCTTCGGGAGTCGCTCGGCACGTCGCCGTTCATCCTCACGAAGTTCGACGCGTTCATGAACTGGGTGCGGTCGTCGTCGATGTTCATGTTGCAGTTCGGCATCGCCTGCTGTAGCATCGAGATGATGCACACCTACGCCGTGAAGCACGATTTGGACCGCTTCGGGGCGGGGGTGCCGCGCGCGTCGCCGCGACAGGCCGACGTCATCATCGTTCCGGGGACCATCGTCTCGAAGTTCGCGCCGCGGATGAAGCGCGTCTACGACCAGATGCCCGAACCCAAGTTCGTCGTCAGCATGGGGTCGTGCACCTGCTCGGGCGGACCGTTTCAGGAGGGCTACAACGTCATCAAAGGTGCCGAGGAGGTCATCCCGGTGGACATCCACGTTCCGGGCTGTCCGCCGCGCCCCGAGGCGCTTATCTACGGCATCGCCCACCTACAGGAGCGTGTCGCCCACGGCGAGACGAGCCCCGTCGTCGTCAAACCGTACGAACTGGAGCGGTTCGGGGACTTGGAACGGGACGAATTGGTGCAATCGCTGGCCGACGAGATCGACGAGGACACCCTCGTCATGCGCTACAACTGGGTGGATTCGCCGTGAGTTCCCAACGCGAAGAACGCCTCCCGGCGGTGCGGGAACTGGAGGCGGAGGAACTGGCCGAACTCCTCGGCGACCACGTCATCGGCCGCGACGACCACATGAACGCGCCGGGGTTCGTGATTCGTCCGGACGAAGTGCAGTCCGCACTGACGACCCTCAAGGAGGAGGCCGGGTTCGACCACCTCTCGTGCCTGACGGCCCAGCAGTACGAGGACCGCTACGAGAGCATCTATCACCTGAAGAAGTACGCCGACCCGACCCAAGAGGTGAGCATCGTCGTTCCGACGCCGACGGACGACCCCGTTAGCCAGACAGCGGAACCCGTCTACCGAACCGCGGAGTGGCACGAACGGGAGGCCTACGACCTCGTGGGAATCGAGTACGAGGGCAACCCCGACTTGCGACGGATTCTCCTCCCGGAGGCGTGGAAAGGGCATCCGCTCTCGCTGGAGTACGACCAGGACCGACCGCAAATCGTCACGCTGGAGGAACACAAGAACCCGATAACGCAGGACGAGTACGCGGACAACGCCGACACGATGTTTCTCAACGTCGGGCCGCACCACCCGGCGACCCACGGCGTCCTGCACATCGAAACCGTCCTCGACGGCGAACAGGTGTTGGACGCGCGTCCCGACATCGGCTACCTCCATCGCTGCGAGGAGCAGATGGCCCAGAACGGAAAGTATCGACACGAAATCATGCCGTACCCCGACCGCTGGGATTACACGGCGAACATGACCAACGAGTGGGCCTACGCGCGGGCCGCGGAGGACCTCGCGGACATCGACGTGCCCGAATACGCCCAGATACTTCGTACGCTCGGCGTCGAACTCTCGCGCATGGCCGGACACTTCCTCGCGGTTGGAACCTTCGCGCTGGACGTGTACGGCGACTTCACCGCCATCTTCCAGTACGCCTTCCGCGACCGCGAAATCGTTCAGAACGTACTGGAGGACCTCACCGGCCAGCGCATGATGTTCAACTACTTCCGCCTCGGCGGGGTCATCTGGGACGTTCCGGAACCGCGGCGGGAGTTCTTCGACAAGACGCTGGACTTCATCGACGGCCTCCCATCGACGCTCCAGGAGTATCACGACCTCCTCACCGGCAACGAGATATTCCAACTGCGGTGTGTCGATACCGGCATCCTCGAACTCGAGGTCGCAAAGCAGTACGGCGTGACGGGGCCGGTCGCTCGGGGTTCCGGAATCGACTACGACCTGCGCCGCGACGACCCGTACGGCTACTACGACCAACTCGATTGGAACGTCGTCACCGAGGACGGCTGTGACAACTACGCGCGCGTCCTGGTCCGCCTCCGGGAAGTCGAACAGTCCGCGAGAATCGTCGAACAGTGCGTGGAACTGCTCGAAGAGTGGCCCGAGGAAGAGCGTGAACTCCAATCGAACGTCCCCCGGACGCTCAAACCGCCGATGGACGCGGAAACGTATCGCGCGGTGGAGGCCGCGAAGGGCGAACTCGGCGTCTACATCCGCTCGGACAACACGGACACCCCGGCGCGATTCAAGATTAGAAGCCCGTGTTTCCACAACCTTTCGGCACTACCCGAGATGGCTGCGGGCGAGTTGGTGCCGGACCTCATCGCCTCGCTCGGCAGCCTCGACATCGTGTTGGGAGAGGTGGACCGGTGATCGGACTGCTCAAATCGATGGCGACGACGATGAAGCACGCGCTGGACGGCTCGACGTTCACGGTCGAATACCCGGACGTCCCGCCCGAAGTGAGTCCGCGCTTCCGCGGGATTCACAAGTTCAGCCAAGAGCGTTGTATCTGGTGTCGCCAGTGCGAGAACGTCTGTCCGAACGACACCATCCAGATAGTGATGGACGACCAGCGTAACGGCGAACAGTACAACCTCCACGTCGGCCAGTGCATCTACTGCCGACTCTGCGAGGAGGTCTGTCCGGTCGACGCCATTCTGCTCACCCAGAACTTCGAGTTCACGGGCGACACGAAGGACGACTTGGTATACAACAAAGAGCAGTTGAAGAACGTCCCGTGGTACAAGGACATCGACCCGCTCGAATCGCGCGAACCCGACCGGAGCGCGTGGATAGGAGAGGGAGAAGGGGAAGTCGATTATCAGTAAGTGAGTAAGTAACGGTCCGACACGCCGCCCGACCTCACACCGAAGCACTCTTTCTTTTCGCGCCCGTCGTGACGAATATGGGAAGTGTCAAACGCACCCTGACCCTACTCGTCGCGCTCGTCGGCGTCGCCTTCGCCGTCCACTACGTCCTCTTCGGTTCACTCCCGCTCGGCAAACCGCAGATGCTCGACGACGAAGAGGAAGTCGAACTCGACTTCGAGACGGCGACCGAATAATTCCGCTCGTTCGAATCGAGAACCGCGGCCGCCCTTTTATCGCAATCGTCAGGGCTCGTACCACGTCAGCGGTACGTATCGTCCCCGGACGCGTCCGGGGGTCGGGATCGACCCGACCGTCTCCCAGTCGCCGGAGCGACACCGAAACAGCGTCCCGCGGTGCGTCGCGGTCAGAACGTCCCATCGACCGCACACCAGCCGATAGCCACCTCGTCGGACGTCGGAAAGGAAATTCGTTCGAGCGGATTTCCGTCGCGAGACGCGAACAGCGCGTGGTCGCCCTCCTCCCACGACGAGGAGGATTCGGGTGCGCCACCGGCGTAGAGCGTGCCGTCGTGGACGAACGCGCCGCGGAAATATCGCTGGTCGTGGTCGCCGTCCAATCGCGTCCACGTCCTGCCGACGTCGGTGGAGCGGTACAGACCGCTCCCCGTCGAAGCGACGACGGTTTCCTCGTCTTCGAGGGCGAGGTGGTGGATGTCGTCCGTGTGCGGCGCGTCGCAGTCGATGCATCGCGTCTGCCAGTTCTCCCCGCCGTCGTCGCTCACGTACACGCCGCCGACCTCGACGCCCGCGACGAGTCGGTCGGGAGCGTCGGGATGCGTGCAGAGGCTTCGAACCTGTGCGAGATTGTCGTGGCGCTCCAGTCCCCAGTCGAACCGGTCGCGCAACGCCCGAAAGCCGACGACTTCCTCCCACGCTTCCACGTCGGACGGAACGCACGAACCGAAGTCGGCGACGAACAGGCGAGCGGGCCGCGTACCAGCGTATAGCCGCTCGCCGGACGGGTCGACGGTGACGCTATACACCTCCTCGTCCGGAACGGAGAGGGCCGTCCACTCGTTCCCGTCGGGTGAGTGGTACAGCCCCGATTTCGCGGCCGCGAACAATCCGTCCACTCCATCGAACTGCTTTACTCTAAACACCTTCTCGGCGTCGAGTAGTGTTTCGGCCGTCGTTTTCCCTGACCCGCGGAGGCCCGAAATTCGATACACCCCGTCGTCGGTTCCTGCGATGAGCATGTGAACGAAGTCGGACTGGGGAGGCTTAAGTGCTATCTGAACTGCATTTTTGTAGAACAGGTTTCACTTCCGCGCCGAGTAGACGACGGTGGGTGGAACCTTCGCCATGCGCTCCGGAACGAAACTCCCGTACTCGGACTCGTACCGCTCGGGGTCCTCGTAACCCGGTTCCCGTATCGCTTCGACGGTGAACCCGGCGTCGGTCAGGAGCGCCACCGTCTCCCCGACGCCGCGACTGTAAATCGCCATCTCGGCGTCGAACTCCTCGCTGTAGACCCGTCGCGGTTCGTCCGAGAAGTAACTCCGTTCGATGTCGCCCGTCTCCGGTTCGAGCGTCTTGTAGTACGGATGGTCCACGCTGAAGACGAGTTTTCCGCCCTCTTCCAGCACCCGATACGCCTCCGCGAAGCAGGCGTCGAGGTCACGAACCCACTGGAACGCGAAGGCGGAAAACGCGAGGTCGTACGTCGCGTCGGGAATCGTCGGCATCTCCGTCACGCTGCTTTCGACGAAGTCGATGTCTTGGTCGTGTTCGTCCGCGAGGGTTCGTGCGAATTCCAACTGCTCCTCGGAGATGTCCACGCCCGTCACGTCCGCGCCACGCTTCGACACGGCGATTCCGAACTGCGCGCCGCCACAGCCGAGTTCGATGGCTTTCGTTCCGTCCAACTCGCCCAGAAGGCCCAAATCGTCGCCCTGTTTCGCGCCCGGTCCGAACGCGATTCCGACCGGAATATCGCCGTCGCCGTACTCCTCCTGAAAATAGCTCGCCCAACCGTTCCACCACGTTTTCGCCTCACGTTCGGGTTCGTTCATCGTACGAACCGTCGCTTCTCGGGGCGAATAAACGTTATCCGCGGTTCATCTCCGCCGAGTCGGTCATACCTGCGTAGGTGCGTTTCGACACTCGAACGGAATCGCGCCGATCGAAAGTAAAACAGGTTCGTCGTCCGCCGTCAGCCCAACCGATACTTCACGCCGTTGTAAATCCGCCGTCGCTGGTACACCAGTTCGCCGATGAGCCACCCGATGAGGAGCAGGAGGGCGAAGATGAGGGCGATGAAGGCGTACTCGTTCATCCAGATGGGGCGGATGAAGGGCGTCACTTGGTCCCAGCGTGCACCGTAGTGGCGCATCGTGTCCTGCATCGAGGTTCCCGCAAAGGCGTTCGAGAGGAACACGGACATCCTGAGGCTCTTTCCGGTTCCGGGGTCGAGGTTCGCGCTGCCGGTTATCCGGTACGTTCCCTCGGCGTTCTGATCGGCGATCGTCGGCCCATTGGATTCGTCGCCGGTGCCGATGCGTTCGGCGTCGTAGGGGAGCCACGGCGAGTAGAACTCCCAAACTATCTTCCCCTCGGAAGTCACTTCGATGACGCGGTGGTCCGAGGAGTCGACGACGAGGGTGTTGCCGTTCGGCAGGCGGTCCGCGTCCCGCGGCCACGTCAGGGAATCCGAGGACCCGAGTTCCCACGTCCGGTTCCAGTCGTCGCCGTTCCTCTCGTACTCGACGATGCGGTTGTTCTCGGAGTCGGCGACGAGGAAGGTGGGGGTACCTGATTCGCTTTCGAGGTAGTCGGGATTGTGCTGTTCGTGAAGGACGTCATGGTTGTCGTCCTCGCCGAGTTTCATCGTGACCTCGCCCGTGTTCCGGTCGACGACGATGACTTCGTCCATGTTTCGGGGGTCCAACGCGTACTTCCCGTCGCCGATCTTCTGGACGTTGTTCAGGTGCGTCCAGTCGTTCGTGTAATCGCCGCCGTCGCCCTTATCGTAGTAGTTGCGCAGGCGCCACTGCCAGACGATTTCGTCCTTTTCGAGGTCGTAGACGTACACCCTGTCGTCGTTTTTCGCGGTCGTCTCGTTGTAGTTCCGCATGTTGCCGACCAGCAACTGCGTCCCGTTGTTGATGAGATCGATGTCGTGGGTGTCGTGGATGGGGAGGAAGCGTTTCCACACCTTCTCCTTCGTCTTCGGGTTCATCTCGTAGACGACCGTTCCGCCGCGCTGCGTCGAGACGACGAGCAGGTTGCCGTTCGGAAGCGGGTCGACGTCGTAGAACCACGTCGCTCCCTCCTTCGTACCGTTGTACACCCATTCGACGCCGCCTTTCGGACCGACGGCGACGAGGCGGGCGGGCTTTTTCTTGTTCCCTTGGCCTTGGAAGTGATACCCCTGAACGCTGATTATCGTCGTTCCGTTGGCCGGCTCCTCGATGGTTCCGGGTTTGAGGTTCGATGCTTCTCGGTCGTACGTAATCGCGGAGACCACGGAGGGGGTCAATAGGGCGACGACTAACAATAAGACGACGCCGCGCGTGAGCCATTGCCGCGGCGGCAGCCGTTCCGTCCAGTCCATAACATAGTCATGTCGAGGAACTGTTTGAGTATTTTGTGTTTCGTCTACCAATGTCGTACCCTGATTTTTTGTCGGACGAAAGCTGTAATCGATTCGATAGCTGTGCGGGGAGCTACGTCCGGCGACCCAACACGTCGAACTGATGAGCGATGTACGTCAGTTCCCCTTCCTCGACTTGCCCGTGGCGCGTCCGTAACCAGTCCGCGAACGCATCCGAATCGATGTCGGGGTTGTCGGCGAGCACGCCAGCCACGGTGTCGAGAATGAAACGAAGAAACCGCGCCTCCGCCGCGGGATACGACCCGTCGGACGGATACACCAACCAATCGGAACTGCCCGCGGTGAGGAGGTCGAACTGTTCCCCGCGCATCGCCGACAGGAGCCGTCGACCGGCGTTCGCGGTCCCGCTACTGTTTCCCATATCGCGGTGATACACCCGTTCTACCCGCGCATCGAGCGGGTGTGGGGGATCAAACGTCGTCCCGCCGTCGAACGTTATCGGGAAGTAACAGAGGCCGCCCGGTTCGAGGATGGAACGGAACGCCGGGAGCGCGGAATCGAGGTCGAACAGGTCGGCGACGGCGTGACCCACGAGCGCGTCCCATCGCTCGTCGGTTTCGGCCGCGAACGTCTCCGCGTCGGCGACTTCGAAGTCGACAGTCAATCGGCGGTCGTCCGACGTAAGCCGCAGTTCGTCGCCGTGCGGTTCGAATCCGGAGGACAACAACCGCTTGCGAGCGAACCGAACGTTTTCCGGGTCGATGTCGAGGGCGGTGTACCGAACGGTCGGGGGAAGACGGTTCCACGAGCGCAATCGCTCCACCATCGCCCCGATTCCGGCCCCGATTTCGAGGATCCGGGCCGACTCGGGGAGTTCGTCGCTGAATCGACCGAGAACCCGCCGGTTCAGCGCGCGGTCGTCCACGGTTCGCTTCGCGTCGAGGTAGGTCTGGAAGCTCACGGGACTGCTCCTGTCGGGTCGGTTACGTCGTCGAGAAACCGGACAACCGTCGTCGTGGTCTCCTCCCACGATGGGTGGTTTTCGTACCGCTCGCGCGCCGAATCGCCCATCCTGCGACGCAGGTTCGGGTCGTCGCGCAGGGTCCGAACCGCGTCGGCGAGGGTGTCGGCGTCGTCCGGCGGACACAGCAGTCCGGTTTCGCCGTCGGAGACGATTTCGCTCGCGCCGCCCGCCGTCGTCGCTATCGCCGGCAGGCCGAACGCCATGGCTTCGAGGTAGACCAACCCCAACCCCTCGTACAGCGACGGCCCGACGAGGACGTGACTTCGAGCGAGGTGGTCCGCCGCTTCCTCGTCCGAAAGCCGGCCCGTGAACCGAACGGATTCGCGGAGTCCGAGGCGATTCCGGAGGTGGTGTAGCCGCGCCGCGTACTCGGCGTCGGTTCGCGCGCCGACGACGGTCAGAGTCCAGTCGCCGGAGACGGTTGCGAGCGCGGAGAGCAGGACGTGAACCCCTTTTCGCTCGATGAGATTGCCGAGAAAGAGGAGTCGAAGCGGGCCATCGGTGTCGTCGCCGACCGAACGTGTCTCCGACGGTTTCGACGGGTTCGATGATTTCGACGAGTTCGACACCGCGGCTTCGAATCGATCGCCGGCGGGATACGCCACGGTCGTCGGACGGTTGCGAAGCCGTTTCACCGACCGTCGGGTGGTCTGGCTGTTGCAGACCGCGGCATCGACGCCCCTGAGATACTGCCGCTCGATGCCCCGATAGCACGCGTTCTTCCACGCCGCCCGCGGTTCGCTCGACCTGAGGTGGTGAACCACCGCGACGACCGGAACGTCGAGCGCGCGGTTAGCCCGAAGCAGCGACGGATGGCAGAGGTGGTCTTCCAGAACCGCGTCGAAGCCCGAAAGCCGCGATTCGAGGTCGGCGAGGTTGTGACACAGCGACTTCGCGTATCGGTCCCACGGGAGGCCGACGACGGAAACGTCGTGGCCGCGGCTTCGAAGCCCCTCGACCAGCTTTCTGTCGTAGCGAAAGCCCCCCGAGCGTTCGGACAGCGACCCGTAGACGACGAAACCGAGTCGCATCACACCGGCCGCTCGAACGCGGCCCACGCGTCGTCGCCCTCGTGCATCCGAACCGTGAGTTCCGACACATCGGGCGCGTCGAGGGTGTCGAGCGTGCGGGCGCAGAACTCCCGAGCGAAGCGCTCGACGCTGGGGTTGTCCCCTTCGAACTCCGGCAGGTCGTTCAGGGTCTCGTCGCGGTATCGCGCGACCGTTTCGTCCAGCGATGCCCGAACGTCGTCGATGTCGACGAGGTAGCCGAACTCGTTCAGCGATTCGCCGCGGAGTCGGAGTTCGACTTCGTATCGGTGCGAGTGGAGATCCCCCTCCGGGCCGGGGTTCGGAACGGTCAGGAAGTGCTGTGCGACGAACGTCCGTGAAACGCATACTTCGTACATGGTAGCGATGGTGATTTTCGTGCGTGCCGAGCACGGGGTCGGTCAGTCGTAGGTCAGCAGGACCGAAAGCGCGTCGTCGGGTCGCTCGTCCAACAGACGGTAGCCGTCGGCGGCCGATTCGACCGGGAACCGGTGGGTGACGAGCCGAGATACGTCCAGTTCGCCGAGCCGTCGCCACGCGACGCGCAGTCGGCGCTCGGTGTCCCAACGGCCGCGCAGTTCCGGGTCGAGGGTGCTCACCTGCGAACTTGAGATGTCGATTCGACTCCGGTGGAACGGTCCGCCGAGATTCAGGTCCGCGCGCTTATCGCCGTACCACGACCCGACGAGGACGCGGCCGTCGTAGCCCGTCACCGCGACGGCGTCGTCGAGCGCCGAGGGGTCGCCCGAAAGCTCGTAGCTCAAATCCGCACCGGCGGGCGTGTCCGGGCGGGACAGGTGAGAGCGAACGGTTTCGACGGGTTCGGCATTCGCGTCGATTCCATTTCTCTCGTCGCCTCCGGCGTCGAAACAGCGATCCGCACCCATCTCGTGTGCGAGTTCGCGCCGCGATGGATGACGATCGATGGCCACGAGGTCCGAGAGCGGGCACTCCGCGAGGAGCCCCGTCGTCAGCAACCCGACGATGCCCTGACCGAAAACGACGGCCTGTTCGCCGACCTTGGGTGACCCGTCGAGGACGAGGTTGACCGCCGTCTCCACGTTCGGCAGGAAGACGGCTTCCTCGTGCGCGTAGCCCTCCGGTATCCGAAGCAGGTCGTCGGGCGAGGCGAGGAAGTGACTGGCGTGTGGCTGAAACGCGAAGACGGATTCGCCGAGGAGGTCCGCCCCGACGTCGCTCCCGACGGCGACGACGGTTCCTGCCGCGGCGTAGCCGTACTGGAGCGGGAAGTCGAGCGACCCCGAGAGCGCGTCGATGGTCGCGTCCGCGTCCATTTCGGCCGGGGCGTTCCCCCGATAGACGAGGAGTTCGCTGCCGGGGCTGATTGCCGACACCGACGTTCGAACGAGCACCTCCGATGGACCCGGTTCGGAAACCTCCGTCGTGCGAACGTCGAGTTCGCGTTCCCCCGTGAAGTAGACCGCCCGTGCGGATGGCACACCTGCCATGCGACGGATTCCCGGAAATTCTTTGCGGCTACCACGTCGGGCGGCCGCGCAGTCGGCGGAGGGCCGAACACGCCCGTTCACGAACCAGCGGCGCGAGCGGACGTTCACAGCGTGCGAGGTACACGGAAACCGGTTCGTACGAACCGGTTTCCAGCAGTCGAAGCGCCCGTGCGGTCGCCCGATGGTTGCCGTCCACGACGCGAGGGGGAAGGCAGTTTCGCCGGGTCACGGTCACAAGCGGTTCGTTCGACGGGGTTTCCCGAAACGAGAGGATTCGGGAGATATCGACGCCAGTTTCGGCCGTCAGCGTATCCCGGTCGCCCGCCGCAATCGCCCGCGCCGCGCCGAGAATCGTTCCGTCGGGGGAGAGTTCGCGCCACAGCAAGCCGTCCGGACCATCGACCACGCGTAACCGTTCGAACGACTCGCGGGAGAGCGTCAACCGACGCCACGAAATCGGCTTCTCGCGCCAGATGAAGGACGCCACACCCGGTTTTAAACGGAGGAGACGGTCCAACAGCTCGCGCTCCGAGAGCGATTCGAGGTCCCGATTCGGAACGCTGGGCTTGCGCTGTTCGAGTTCGACCCAGTGACGGAGGACGGTCGCCTGTGAAACCTGCGTCATTCGCTCGCCAGTTCGATGCCCGTGAACTCAAATCGTGTGCCGCCGCCCGCCGCTTCGTCGAGCGACACCTGCCAGCCGTGGGCTTCCGCTATCTGCCTGACGATGGTCAATCCGAGTCCGGTGCCGCGCTCGCCGGTGGAGTAGCCCGACTCGAACACCTCCTCTCGATCCGACTCGGGGATTCCCGGCCCGTCGTCCTCGACGAAAAAGCCGTGGTCGGTCGTCTCCGGTGTCGTACTTCCGGTCGGTCCTCCCTGTTGCAGACCGCCGTCCCCGGCGATGCCGTCGAGTTCGCCGACGCGAACCGTCACGTCGGGGTGGCCGTGTTCGACGGCGTTGCGGAACAGGTTTTCGAACAATCGCTGTAACCGACTCTCGTCGGCGTTGATGGTCGCCGTCCACGAGGAGTCGAGCGTGGCCGACCCGGTTTCGACCGACCCCCACGCGTTCATCGTGATGGTCCATCCGGACACCGGTTCCGTCTCACTCACCGTCCGTCCCTGTCGTGCGAGCGTCAGCACGTCGCCGACGAGGTTCGCCATCCGTTCGTGAGCGTTCTCGACTCGGTCGAGGTGATCTTCCTCGTCGGTCGAACGATACAGGTCGAGGTAGCCCTTCGCGACGTTGAGCGGGTTTCGCAGGTCGTGGGAGACGACGCTGGCGAACTCCTCCAAGCGAACGTTCTGACGTTCCAGCTCCCGTTGGTGGGCCTTTCGCTCGTCCTCGCGTTCCGCGCGGTCGAGGGCGGCGGCGGTGTTCGCGGCGAGTAGTTGTGCGTAGTACACGTCGAAATCGTCCAGCTCCTCCGCGTCGAAGGTGATGACGCCACGGGTGCCGAGCGGAACGTACACCTCCGACGTCTCGTCCGCGAACCGGTCGTTACTGCGGACCGGCTCTCCGGTCCGGTAGGTCTTCACCGCCGCCTCCCGGTCGAAGGCCGGAACGGACCCGTTATGGGCCGTCCGATGCTCCTCCGTCCGTGCGACGAGTCGTGGCGTGGTGTCGTCGTACTCCCAGATGGCGGTCATCGGCAAACCCAAGACGTCCCGTGCGACCCGAACCGCGATTTCGCTCGTGGAAGCGGTGGATTCGGCTTGCATCAGCGTTCTGGTGGCGTTGTGAAGCGCTTCGAGCGTTTCCTCCCTGCCCTTCCGTTCGGTCACATCGCGCAGGTACACCGACACGCCGTTCGAAGACGGATAGACGGTCGCTTCGTACCAGCTGCCGTACTGTTCGAAATACACCTCGAACGTCGATGGCTCCTGCGTTCGCATGGCCTCCTCGTAGCTGTCGTGGAACGCCGTGTCGGCCGCTTCGGGAAACACGTCCCAGATGATTTCGCCGAGGACTTCCGGCGCGGTCCGGTTGAGTATCTCCTCGGCCCGCTCGTTGACGAACGTGAACCGCCAGTCGTCGTCCAACGCGAGAAACGCGTCGGTCATCCGAGCGAGGATTTCCTCGTGTTCCTCTTTCATTCCGAGGAGTTCGGTCACGTCCCGCGAGTTCAACACCAACCCCTCCACGTCGGCGGTCGCGATGTGGTTTTCACCCGTCGTTTCGAGGTAGCGCCAGGACCCGTCCGCGTGTCGGAAACGGTAGGTGATGGTCGGGGCGATATCGGGATTTTCGACCGCCCGATAGAAGGTTTCCACGACGTGCGTCCGGTCGTCAGGGTGGATGTAGTCGAAGGCCGTCTCGCCGACGAGGTCGTCCGGCTCGTAGCCGAGACGTTCGACGGATGGGCTTTCGTACCGGATGATTCCTCGCTCGTCGATGAGCGTCACGAGGTCGTGTGAGTGTTCGATGAGCGCCTTCAGTCGCGCCTCGGTTCGCTTGCGTTCGGTCACGTCGCGTACCGACCCGATGGTCGCCGTGCGCCCCTCGTAGGTCGTCTCCCGGACCGAGAAGTTTCCGTACCGCGTCTCGTCGTCCTTCGTCAGGAAGCGGGCGTCGTAGGTCGAGACGTCGTGCGTTCCGTCCATTCGGTTTGTCGCGATAGCTCGCAGACGTTCGTGGTCGTCCGGGTGAACGAGCGACCAGACGTTTATCCCCCTGAGCTCCGCTTCGGTGTAACCAGTTATCTCACAGGCACGTTGGTTGACGAAGATGAAACGGTCGTCCTGATAGATGTACACGGCGTCGTGGCTTCCCTCGACCACCGTTCGATAGCGCTCCTCGCTTTCCTGTAGGGCGTCTTCGGTGGTGGACGAACGAACGACGTTTTCGATTCGGTTCGCCAACACCGCGTACTGCTCGGGCGAAGACTCCTTTCGAAAGTAGTCGGTGACGCCCGCGGAGATTGCTCGGCTTGCGATCTCCTCGTTTCCCGCGTTGGTGAAGAGGATGAACGGAACCCTCGGGAACTCGTCACTGACCGATTCGAGGAGGGACAACCCGTTCGTGTCGGGGAGGTCGTATTCGGAGACGATACAGTCGATATCGGTCGTGCGAAGGGCGTGAAGCGCTTTCTCACCCGATGATGCGGTTCGAAGTCGTAGCTGGCTCGACTCCCGTTCGAGGGAGTTCGCCGTATCTTCGAGCATCTCGGTGTCGCCATCCACGTAAAGAGCGGCGAGAGCTGTCTTCTCACCCATTTATCAATTTCGTTCTATAAACGGAGTATGATACCATAATTGTTATGTTCCAATATTGGTGTTTATGGGGATGTGGAGGCCGGACACCTTTATCCACAGGAGACTTCTCTGTTCGAACGGGGACAGTCATGTTCGACGACAGAACTGACGCGGGGCAACAACTCGCGTCGCTCGTCACGCGGGAGGGGGTAGACGCGGACATCGTACTCGCGATTCCACGCGGCGGACTACCGATAGGACGACCGGTCGCGGACGCGCTCGACGTCCCGCTCGACGTGGTTGTCGCAAAGAAATTGGGTGCGCCCGGGAATCCGGAACTCGCAATCGGGGCCGTCGGCGCGGACGGAAGCGTCTGGCTGAACGACGAACTCATCGAGCGACTCGGCGTCGGCGACACGTATCTCGAAGGGGAGAAAGAACGCAAGACTGAGGCGGCCCGAAAGAAAGCGGAAACGTACCGCGGCGGCGACCGGATACCCGACATCGAGGGAAAACGGGTGCTCATCGTGGACGACGGCGTGGCCACCGGTGCGACGACCATCGCCTGTTTGCGGCAGGTGAAGAACGCGGGCGCGAGCCACGTCGCGCTAGCCGTCCCGGTCGGATCGCCGAGTTCCATCGAAGAGTTACGCGGCGAAGCGGATTCCGTCCTCTGTCTCGAATCGCCGCTCCAGTTCGGTGCCGTCGGCCAGTTCTACCGAACGTTCGATCAGGTACCCGACGAAGTGGCGAAGACGTATCTAACGGACGAGTAGCGCACGAAAAGGGATGATCACGGGAGGCCCGAACGGGAACACGGGGCGACGACCCCGACAGATAGGATTTCGTCGGGATCGAATCGGCGTTCGGAGAGCGTCGAAGCCTCAAACCGCGATCAGTGCGCGGAATAAGCGTCATTAACGATGAATATGGATTGGTGAAGAACGCACCAAATCACGAAAGCCTTAAGTACGTTTCGTCCTAACTCGTGGTTAGGAACTAAGCTTCCGGGATTCTTTGGGTCTTCCCCCTTGGGAGCCTCCGCCAACGCATATACCATGACTACAACCAAGATACAACGCTACAGCGAGTCCGGCGTAACGGCCCACGAACGGGAACATGAGACCGAGGACGAGCAAGAGGAGGGGACCTGTCCCGAATGTGGCGGCCATCTCGTCACCGACGAGGGCCACGGCGAAACCGTCTGCTCGGAGTGTGGCCTCGTCGTCGAGGAGGACTCCGTCGACCGCGGTCCCGAGTGGCGCGCCTTCGACTCGAAGGAGAAGGACCAGAAGAGCCGCGTCGGTGCCCCGACGACGAAGATGATGCACGACAAGGGGCTGTCGACCAACATCGGCTGGCAGGACAAGGACGCCTACGGCAACACCCTCGGCAGTCGCCAGCGCGAGAAGATGCAGCGACTCCGAACGTGGAACGAGCGCTTCCGCACCCGCGACAGCAAGGAGCGCAACCTCAAGCAGGCGTTGGGCGAAATCGACCGCATGGCGAGCGCGCTCGGCCTGCCGAAGAACGTCCGCGAGACGGCGAGCGTCATCTACCGCCGCGCGCTCGACGAGGACCTCCTGCCAGGACGCTCCATCGAGGGTGTCGCGACGTCCTCGGTGTACGCGGCGGCGCGCCAGACCGGCGTCCCGCGCAGTCTGGACGAGGTAGCAGCCGTCAGCCGTATCGACGAGATGGAGTTCAAGCGTACCTACCGCTACATCGTGCGCGAACTCGGTCTCGAAATCCAACCCGCCGACCCGCTGAGCTACGTCTCGCGGTTCGCCTCGGATCTCGACATCAGCGACGAGTCCGAGCGCCGGGCGAACGAACTGCTCAAGACCGCGAAGGAACAGGGCGTCCACAGCGGCAAGTCGCCGGTCGGACTCGCCGCGGCCGCCGTCTACGCCGGTTCCTTGCTCAGCAACGAAAAGGTGACACAGAGCGAGGTCAGCGACGTCGCCAACGTGAGCGAAGTCACCATCCGAAACCGATATCAGGAACTCCTCGAAGCGGGCCAAGACGGCATCGCGGCCTAAACGGCTTCGATACCGTCCGATTTACGACGACGGTTTTGATTCGACCAAAATACCGTTCATTGGAAATATTATTGGGGAAATACTATTGGAATGGTTATTATAGGTGTTTGATTTAAACGGCCGTTACACTAATTTCACACGCTTTTTTATCCTTGGACAGCCATGCCAGGCTCTCGCATCGGGTTGAACAAGCGAGTCGCCACGAGCCTCATATTTCTCATACTGTTCGGTCTCCTCATCGTTCAACCTGGATTTCTCACCCCTCAATCCAGGGGAGAGCCACGACCGAAAGGTCCCAGCGACGTTCGACTCGTGTCGCCGAACCCGAACAGTTCGGCGAAACTGTGGCCGTTCACGAGCCGTCAGGAGCGATACGATTCGCTGACGCTGCCGATCAACGTCGTCGTCGAGGGGGATTCGTCGCGGGTGGTCAACGAACTCAAACACCGACGGGATGCCCAGTGGAACAACGACTCCAACGAGTGGCAGGGCGTCGCCAACGACGAGGGGACGGCCAGCGTCGGCAAACGCACCGTCGAGTGGCACAACACGACAGGGGCGGTTCGGTACACCTACATCCAAGCGCCGGGTTCGCGTGGCGGGTGGACGACGGAGACAGCCCAACTCCACGACGGCGCATATTTCGGTTCGCGCTACCACCTTCGACTATACGAGGGCGGAAAGGGGACCGGGACCTGGACCGCGATCCAAGCACACCACGAGTACTTCGACTGGTTTCGACTCCGGCACACGGTTGGGTCACTCGAAAAAGCACAGTACTACCTCGACGGGCAGTATTACGGGAAGTGGTACGTCGACGGCGTCTCCCGTCAACGGTACGCGAACGGGGGCATCATCGACTCCAATGGGTGGGTGTCCATCGTCGACTTGCGGCCGAAGTCGGAGATGGGACCGGTGCCAGCGGCGTTGATGGCCGTCATACTCCTCGGCTCGGTCGACATGAAAGGTACCGTCGTGGATTCGATTCGAACCCTCGTTTCACGGTTGGAGAGGAAAACGGTGCAACGCGGTATCGCGTTTAGCGTCTCGCTGTTTGGACTACCGTTGTTCGTGCGCACCGCGAGTATCGCCGTCGAGACTGCCGTCCCGTCCGTCCCGATAAAGGCAATCGCCGGAGCGGGCTACCTCGTTCTCGCTTTCGGTCTCCCGCTGGCGGCGATTTCCCTTCCGAGCGGACGACAGTCGACGGATTGGTTCGCCATCGCCATCCTCGCCCTCGGCCTCGGGTTCCTCCTCGACTACCGGAGCATCGGCGTCAACGTGCTTCCGATCACGGTCGTGGTACACCGACTCGCCGTCCTCTGCATCGTCGGCGTACTCGCGGTCGGCGGTTCGTGTCAGGAGACGGACGGTCGCTGGAACACGTTGGTACAGGCCGGACTCGTCATGTGGGTCGGCGTCCTCGTCTGGCCGTTACTCGACGCCGTTTAAATCGAGAACTGCATTTTCGACATCTTCAGGAACGCCGTTTCGTACCCCTCGTGACGTGACACGGTCGGCGGCGAGTCCACCCGAACCGTGAGTTCGTCGCCCTTCTCGGCGCTCGTCACGTTCGCGCCGTAGTGAAGCCCGATGTCGGGGTCGATGGTGGCATTCAGCACGTCGTCGAACACCGTCTCTCCATCCCGCTTCAGCGTCGCCGAGAGGGACAGCATCGGAATTGGATAGCCGTTGTACGGCGTCCGCGGCGAGACGAGGAGGTACGTCTCCTTTGCGAGGTCCGAATCCGGAACCGTCGTCACGAGGAAGTCGGCGTCGCCGCTCGATTGTTGGCCGACGAACCGACCGGGGAGGTCCGCCTTCTCCGGAACGTGGCTCATCGGCATGTCCATCTGCATCGGCGAAATCGCGCCCTTCTGGCCCTTCTTCTCGTCCAGCGTCGTGAACGGAATCTCCTCCAACGTGTCCCGGTCGAACTCGAAGTCGGTCGTGAGCGTCGCGCCGCTTTCGAACTGCCCCGCGAGCGCGCCGGTCCGACGGACGCTCAAGCCGGAAACGCGCACCTTCGCGGTGTATTTTCCGTCCCCGTCGAGGGCCATATTGTCCCCGAAGTGAAAACCCATGTTCTGTGAGAGCATGGGCCACATCGTCCGGGTGTCGCTCCAGTCCCCCTTCGACAGTTCGACTTGGAGGCTCCCGGTCGGGAGGACGGTCTTCGTCTCCGAATCCCAGACGGAGGCCATCAGGTGTAGGTCGTCGCCGTCCTCGATGGAGACCTTCTCCTGCTGTTTGGCCGTTCCGCCGCCCATTAACCAGAAGCGATGCGGATAGGAGTAAAACAGCGCGAGACGGTATCGTCCCTGTTTCGCCATCCCGGCCATCTTCATTCCCTCCTTGTGCGTCGGAATGTACACCGCGTCCGGGCGGTTCTTCACGAGCGGTGGCGCCTGTGGCATCGTCCGCGTCTCGAACAATCCGGAACACCCCGCAAGCGAGGAGACACCGAGAACGCCAGCGGTCCGCAAAACGTTACGTCGGTTCATTGGTCCGAACTTACGACCCGCCGCGAAAAGGGATTCTGGTACACCCGTCGAAAAGGGATGCTGATACGCATCAAAAGGGGTTCGTCGCCGAGACACGGGAAACGGTTACTCCGGGTTCGGCGTCGGAAGCGAGCGAAGCGAGCGCGGCGGAACGAGGAAGTTTCCGCGACGGGACACGGTCATGTACTGTAAAATTCCGTTGTTCAACCGCTGACCGACCGAGGAGTTCCCCGCGAGGTCGGTGCCGTTCATCGCGGTACGCGTCTCCTCGAAGTCCTCGATGCTTCGTTGGAAGGCGACGAAATGGAGGCCCGCCTTGCCGCCGTCCGTCGAATCGAAGTCCCGGCGGAGGATGACGGGCGAATCGTCCTTCCGCGCTCCCGCGGATTTCTGCGAGTGGCCGACCATCCCGCGCTTCCGAGCGTGGTCCTCCACATGGTCGATGCACTCGTCCGTCATCCCGCTCGAATCGCCGAGGTTCTCGCCGACGCCCTCGACCTTGTCCTCCTCGGCGTGAACCGGGCAGAACATCTTTCCCACGCGCTGTTCGCGGCTGTCCTGTTCGTACCACTGATCGAGGTGCAGTTCGATTTTCGAGATGTGCTGGGTGGTCCCGCCCGCGAACGGGCCGTCACGAACCGTCACTCGGTCCTCGCTCGCCTGATTCTTCTTGAAGCCGGACTTGAATCCCATGTAGAGCGGCGCGTCCTCCGGAACCGGTTCCGAGTCCGGAATCCCTCTCACGTCCTGATTGTCGGCGGGCAGACCGTCCCCGACGAATCCCGTTCGTCGGTCCGCCTTCTCGAACACGTCCGCGACGCCGCTCACGTCCACGCCGTTCAGTTCGTTGCGGTTGCCAAGGAGCGCCTCCTCGACAGCGAGGACGAGTTGTGCGTGGTCGCTTTCGAGTTGCACCACGGCGTCCTGTTCGTCCAGTTTCGGGTCCTCGAACGGCGCGAGCGCCTTCGGTTTCGGAAGCACGTCCTCTGCCCCGAATCGGGCGAAGTAGGACGGGGAGTAGCCGATGGAGAACAGAAGTCCGTCGTGACCCCGTTTGTATGCACGTTCGAGGCTTCGAAGCGACTTCTCGACCGTCTCTCGTTCGGACTCGCTCGGCGTCCCGTTCCCGGCGTAGTTCAGGAAGACGAGCACCTTGTGGCGGGCGGCCACGTTGTTCCCGTACTCGTCCGTGGCGAGAAACCGGTTCCACGCGTGCTGGCGCTCCGGGAGCGTCGAGAGGTCGGACGGCCCCTTCGGTACGTCCGGCATCCCGCCACGGTCGAGGCAGGCGGACAGCGCCGCCGACCCGCCGATGGCGACGGCGGCTTTCATGAACTCTCGCCGGGGGATTCCTCGCGTCGAATCGCTCATCGTTCGACGCTAGCGGGGCCGCGAGAAAAGGGATTCTGGTACACCCGTCGAAAAGGACCCCGAAAGTGAGAGCGGTGACCGACGGTAGCGGGATTCACCGTTCGTCTAACACGTCGTCCACGCGCTCGGCCGTCTCGCTGGCGCGGATGTTCGAATAGCTCTCGTGGGTCGTGGCGATGGAGGTGTGACGGAGCGCCGACTGGGCCAGTTCCGCGTGGCCTTCGCTGTACAGTTGGTGGCCCAATCCGCGTCGCGCGCCGTGCGGTTTCAGGTACTCGCCGTCGATATCCAGTCCGGCGGACTCACAAAGGCGCTTCATCAGGTTGCGCGCGCCGCGGGTCGAAATCGCGGGGATGACGATTTCGTGCTCGCGTATCACGTCGTCGATGTCGGTTTCGTCCAGTATTTTCTCGACCTGTGCGTCCGAAAACTCCTCGCCCAAGGCCTCCCGAGCGGCGCGGTACTTCGACGGCGCGTGGTCGGTCGGAAACACCGGAAACCGTGGTGTTGGCGGGTCCGAAACCCGATGATATCGCTCCAACGCCTCCGCCGCCTTCCGCGGCAGTTGGGCGTACTCGTACTCCCGCGATTTGCCGAAGACGCGAACCGAACCGCCCTCGATGTCCACGTCCTTCCACGCGATGCCGGTTCGCTTGTCGTCCGCCGGGGCGCGGAACACCTCCGCACCGCGGACGCCGGAGAGCGCGAGGAGGCGCACGAGCGCTCTGTCGCGGTAGGCGCGTTCGCGCGACACGTCCGCTTCGCCGTCCAAGGCTTCCTCGACGCGACGGTCCATGAAGGCCAAAATCGCGCTGCGGTCGCGGGCCGACCAGAACTGACGGTTCGCGTCGGCGGTGTCCTCGGGCAGTTCGGCCTGCGCCCGGGAGACGGCAGCCGGATTCTTCGAGATGAGTTCGTCCGCCTCGCAGAAGCCGAGAAACGCCCGGACGTAGGCGTAGTAGGTGTGCGCCGTCGAGGACTTCACCTCGTCCTCGCGGACCTGTCGCTTGAGATGGCGGGCGTAGCGACGGCAGTCGATGACGTCCACGTCGTCGAGGACGCTGACGTCGCGCTCCCGGGTTAGCCAGTTCGCCCACGCCGTCAGCGCGGACCCGGCGTTGGCGCGGTAGTTGCCCGCCTCGATGCTGACGAGGTACTCCTCGATGGCGTCGGTGAGTTTCGTCCCCGTCATGCCAGTCGTGGGTCGAACGTTCCGGTGAGTGCGGTGCCACACCGCGGACACGTCAGGGTCGATTCCTCATCGACGAAGCGTCCGACCGGGCCGAGGTAGCCACAGGAAGGACATCGCCGTATCGGTAGCTGAATCATCGCGATATCGTCCTGTGGGTACGGAAACGATAAAAATCTACGTCCTACGTCCCCTCCGAAGCGTCGCAGATGTCGCTGGGCGGGTGTACCGAGATGTGACCGTCGCTCTGGATGAAGACGTGGTAGCCGTGGAAGGTGAATCCGACGTGACCGCCGCTGTGGGGCATCCCGTCGCGGCGAGGGTCGAACAACCCGTTCAACGCTTCGGGGTCGAATTGATCGTATACCGGTTCTATCTCGGTCGGGTCGGTGTCCATCGATTTCGCGATGGCGTTTATCACGGACGTACTGAGCGGTTCCGTGGTGGTCCAGTCGTGATGCGTGTGGTACGTCGCGGTGGTCGTTGCGGGCGGGTAGGGGTACGTTTCTGATTTGCTCATTGGGACAACCTCCTGTGGGACACGGTGTCCTGTACGTCACACATACACCCTGAAAAATCATAAATCACTGTCAGACGAAAGACGGGTGTCGGTCATACGACCGAACGCGAAAAGGCAAGACGGGGGACCCCCGTCGAGAACGAGGTTGTCTTACGTCCTCCGATTGTCAGTTCGGGACGAACGAAACGAAGGTGGAGAACGGTGTGACGACGAGTACCGGATTAACAGGCACTTAGGTGGAATTATCAGGTGTATAGTATTCGGAGTGGAAAGTGTAGTATGTATAATGTCGTTGCCCGAGATGCTCACCGCGTTCAATCACCGGTACCAGTTCGTCGCCGCGCCGGTTCGACTCGTCAGCTTCTGGCTGTCGGTGTCGCTTCCGTTGGTGTACGTTCCGCTGCTGTTCGACGGCCTCCGTGAGAAGGTCCTCCCGCTGTTCTTCGGCCTGCTCGTCCTCCATGCGTTCACGCTCTATCTCGGTCACGGCCACCGACGACCAAAGGCATAACATCGACACGAGATGTACGGGAACCGTGCACATCGTTCATCGACGAAACGGGTCGGCGCGGCGACTCGTTTCGCGAGCGGAACACGTCTCCTCCCTCGGGTCGCGGGTCGTCGGACTGGTTCGGCTCGCGGCGGGCGACGAGTACGCACTGGTGTTCGAGTTCGAGTCGGTCGGTGAGCATCGCGCTTCGACGCTAGCGACGCCGCTCGCGCTGGACGTCGTCTGGACGAACGATGGGCGAGTGACGCGGGTCGCTCGATTGCCGAAATGGACGGGAACAGCCCGCGGAATCGGGGACATGGTCATCGAGTTTCCGGAGGAGAGAGCCGACGACGTGGAACCGGGCGACGAACTCCTCGTTCGTCAGTCCCACTCCTCGCGCTCGACCGAGTAACCTCCGCACTCGGGACAGACTTGATACTGGACCGAGAACGCCGTTTTACACCGCTTGCACTCGTACGGACGGTCCGATTTCTCTATCACTCCGAACCGTCGAATGAGTCCCATGCCCCGCGGTTCGGACGTGAGAAACTAATAGTTCACCGGTGCGGAGTGAAAGTGAAAACGAACGTGATTTCCGTCTGGAATCGCCCGCCTTCGGCGGGTTACGACCATCAAGGATGTTCGAATCGATTAGGGTTGGGAAGGCCGAAGGCGGGGATGAGGTTTCGTCTCGTCATCCACGTTCGTCTCGCCGCGAGCGACAGTCGATGACACGGTGCAGTGTTCGCGGGTGGGCGCAGGGGTCTCCGGTCGGGAGTCACCACCGACGGAGACGGCATCGCTCGTGTGTCAGGTCGCCGGGTTTCTCGGTGCCCCGCGTCCGTCCGCATTTACCACCAGTTACAGCAGTAAAAAGGAGGTTTTGACCGATTCATCGAAACCGCTTCAGTCGGCGTCGGCCGCGTGTCCGGCGGTGTTCATCGCGGCCGCAACGTCGTCCGCGAGTGTCGTGACCACGGCGTTACCGGCGCGTTCCCGCTCTATCAGTCCGTCGTCCGCGAGGCGCTCCAAGTGATACGAGACCGTTCCCGGCGTCCGGTCGAGCGCGTCCGCGAGGTCGGAGACGCTGGCCGGGCCGTCGCGGGCGACGGTTTCGAGGAGTTCGGCCGTCGAATCGTCCGAGAGCGAAGCGGCCAGCTCCGGGTTGTCGTTCCCGGCCGGATGTACACGGCGTTTCCCGCGAACCGTCGCCGTTTCGACCAACCCTTCCTCTTCGAGAATTCTGACGTGGTAGCGCACCGTCGAACGGGGGATTTCGGTGCGCTCGCTTAGCGCCGACAGGGAGAGTCCGGGTTCGTCGCCAACGGTGGCGAAAATCTTCGCCCGAGTGACGTTATCGAGTGGGTTGGACCCGTCGTATCGGCTATAGCTTCGAACCGTGGTCGACCCGGGTGCCTCGTCGATGTCGGCGTACTCCGCCCCGATGAAGACGCCACTCGGCGTCGGCCCACCGTGGGTCCCGGCCCGTGCAGGCGAATCGACAGTCAGCGCGTTCGTCCCGGGCGGTGCGTGTGTCGCGTGGTGTACCGACGTGCTCGCACTCGCCGAGACGACGAACCCGAGGGGAACGGTCGCAACGAGGAGCAGGGCGGTCAATACCACGACTGTTCGGGAGCGAGACATGGTTTACCTTTTTCAGTCCTTCGAGAAATGGTGTGTGCACCGGGGCATTATCGCTCTTCTGGTGACGTTCAGCGTGAAAAAAGTGAATCGAAGTTGGAACAGGCCCAATGACGGCGCTCTTCCTATTTCGCCTCGTAACTCACGAGTTTCATCTCGCGGACCTTCGTTCCGTCATCGTCGTACACGACGCCGTACATCGCGGTGCCGTGATCAGGGGAGTAACAGGCGTCGGTGAACACCGAGCCGTTGATCCGTATCTCCGAGTTGTAACAGCCGATACCGGCGTAGGTCTTCTTCCCAGTTATCTCGTAGGTCATGGTCCCGTCCGAGGAAGGAACCGTCCACGTGTTACCCACGCGGAAGTCGTTTCCGTAGACGCCGTTCATCGACGGGGAGAACATCGTCATGGTGGCGTACTCGCCGCCCGGAAGGAACGCGACTTGGACCATCGCCTCTTCGCGCGTGAACGTGGCGGTCCGCTCCCGTGTCTTCCCGTCGTGGGTGAACGTACTCCGCATCGTGATATTCTCACCCTCGACCGATTGGATATCCCAAACGATTTTCCCGGTTCCATCGTCCATCTCGTAGGTTTCGTAGGTGTAGGTGCCCGGTCGCTCGAACGCGAACGGGAGGAACACGTCATCTTGGGTGGTTCCCGCGTCACCAGCACCGCTACCGTCGCCACCGGACGAACCGGAGTCGCTCCCGTCGCCCGCATCAAGTTGGTTCGACACGCCAGCACATCCGGCGAGAACGACGGAAACGACGACGAGGAGGAGCGTAACGCGTCGCATGTTACGCCAATCGAGCCGCCAATTTGCCGAACACGGGCAGGGCGTACCGTTCGTGCGAGTACGCCTTGTACAGCAGGAAGGCCCACGTGAGGAAGGCGACGAAAGCGACGACGAAGTACACGAGCGAGAACAACAGGGAGAGTAATCCACCGAGGCGCGGAATGAACAGCAACATCATCTGAAAGACGGTCATGCCGACGTACACCGCGAACAGGCCGACGCCGAAAACGATGCTCTGTGCGGCGTGGAATCGAACGTACTCGTTGTCGCCTTCGAGGAGGAAGAACAGAATTCCTGTGAGAGGACTGAACAGATACGCCAGCGCACCCGCGATGTTTTCGTCGAGTCCCGTTCCGGAACTCGAACTGGTCGATTCAGTAACGTCGGTCGTCGTATTTGGTTCGACAGCCATGGAGAGAAGTGGAATCCACGAATGATATAATTACTGAGCGGTATATTTCCGTACCGTGGAACCGTCCCACGTCTCGAAACGCGGTTCGAAGTGTGAAACACTATACCAGAGAACTACCATGTGACAGTCGATGAGTGACGGTAGAAACTCGGAACTCGTCGTCACTGCTGTCAAGCGAGCGGACACGTTACACGCGTTGGCCGGCCGCTCGCTGACGCGCTCGGAGCTACAGGACGAGATCGACGTGTCGAGAACAACGACGCATCGAATCGTTCGGGAGTTGGCCGATAAATCGCTTATCCGCCGTGTCGACGGTGTGTACGAACTCACCCCATTGGGACGAATCGTGGCAAAGGAAGTCGAACACCTACAGGACACCGTTTCGGTCGCCGAACAGCTCTCCGCACTGCTGCCGTCCCTCGACCGAACGGATATCGACGTGGAACACCTCGCCGAGGCGACCATCACCGTACAGGAGTCGAACGACCCGTACGGACCCGTTCGCCGGTTCATCACGCTGTTACGCGAGTCGGAGACGCTGTGTGGGTTCGACACGACGACCATCGCGCCGATGTACGTGGACGAAATCCGCGACAGCATCATGGCGGGGATGCGGACCGAAATCATCTACCTTCCCACGGTCATCGACCAGCTTCTCAACGACCATCGCGAGGATACCGAGAACGCCATCGAGAGCGGCGAACTCGACCTGTACGTTTACGACGACTTGCCGTTCGGGCTGGCGATCTTCGACGACCGAGTCGGTATCGGCGGCTACGACGAGAACGGCATTCTCCGCGTTTTCGTGGACACCGACGCCCCGGAAGTCCGCTCGTGGGCGGAGTCGCTCTACGAGGAGTACCTCGCGGAGGCGACGTCGATTCGGGAGCACGACGACTGGGCGAAGTGACCTCAGTCGCGGAGGTCGTCGCCCGTTTCGAGCCCGCTCGCCAACGCGCGGTGAACCCGTCCTTCGCCCGCGACCCAATCCCCGGCGAAAAAGAGGTCCGAGGCGGCCCCCCGTCGTAGCACGTTCCTATCCGCTCCGTCGTCCGGGAGCGCGTCCCGCCAGCGAACCACGTCGTACCAGTCCGGGGCCGCGAGCGGGTGCTCCGAGAGGAGGTCCTCCGTTCGGTCCGCGACGTCGGTGGCGATGTCGAAATCGTCGTCGTCGTAGCGTGAGGCGGACCAGTCGGGAGCCATCTGTACGACGAGCAGGCTCTCACCGTCCGGAACGTGTCCCGGTTTGCAGGATTCCCTCGACAGCCATCCGACTTCGTGGTCCTTGTCCGCGTTCACGAGCGCGTAGTACGGCCGCTCGATTTCGAACGAGTAGTGTAACGCGACGGTGAGAATCGGTCGGTAGGGGACGTGACCGACGTGTTCCCGAAGCTCTCGGCGAACGTCTCCCTCCCACTCCGCGAGGTCGAGGAGGGACGCCATGATCGGCGCTGGGGGCGTGAGAACGAGGGCGTCCCACGGGCCGTGCTCCTCGCCGTCCGCGTCCTCGACGTACCACGCCTCGTCGCGGCGGAGGCCGGAGATTCGAGTGTCGGTTCGAACCGTCGCGTCGCTCGCCTCACGCAGTCGCTCCCCGAGCGTCCCGATTCCGTCCCGAAACGTCCACTTCGGGGTCTCCTCGTCGCGGCCCTCGGAAATCTCGCCGTCGGCGTCGAACGTCCAGACCGGCCCCTCGGTTTCGACCAAGCCGTCGTCGAGGTCACGGATGACGCGCGAAACGCGCTCGTCGTCGCTTTTGACGTAGTTCGCGCCGACGTCGTAGACGCAACGGTCTCGCTCGTGCGTCGCGGCGCGACCGCCGACACGCTCGGTGCGCTCGAACACCGTCACTTCCGCGTCGTCGCCGACGGAGAGGGCAACCCCTAAACCGGCGACGCCGCCGCCCACGACTGCGATGCGGGTCACGTCATCGCCTCGGTTGGTCGTTTCGCGTGGTCGGTTCCCGACGTCGATTTTCCGTCGATGAGCGTTTCGTCTCCCGAAAAGGCCATGCTACGAGGTCGTTCGACCGCTCGCGGCAAAGTGGTTGTGGCACGGCGAGTGCGGAGGTTGTGATGTGGCAAGTGTGGTGGTTGTGGCGTGGCAAGTGTGACGGTTAGGGTGGAGAGTGCGGTGGTCGTGGGTCGGCGGATGAGGGGACGATTTTCGAGCGTTCACGAAGGGAGTGGTACTCGACGGCGGTTCGCCGCCCACCGCACCACTACCGCACCGCTCCCATCGATTCCACTTCCTGTCCGTAAAATGACAGATATTCGCCAATTTCTTCGACGGGGAATCCCCCTGATGCAAAAGTTGAAGGAATTCCTGTCGAATCGGGATGTAAGAGAATGGACAACGAACAACAACTGCCGGTCGGTCATCTCGTCGCCGACGACACCGAAGTGGCGATTCCCGTCGTCGAAATCCTGACGGGGCGTGGCTTCGTCACCGGAAAATCGGGAAGCGGGAAGTCGAACACGGCGTCGGTCGTTGTCGAACAACTGCTGGACGCCGGCTATCCGGTCGCCATCATCGACGCGGACGGCGAGTACTACGGCCTGAAGGAGGAGTACGAACTCCTCCACGTCGGCGCCGATGAGGAGTGTGACATTCAAGTCGGCTCGGAACACGCCGAGAAGGTCGCCTCATTGGCGCTCGAACAGAACGTGCCCATCATCCTCGACGTGTCGGGGTTTTTGGACGACGACGAGGCCGACGCGCTCATCCGCGAGACGGCGCGTCACCTGTTCGCCAAGGAGAAGAAGCTGAAAAAGCCGTTTCTGCTCGTGGTCGAGGAGTGTCACGAGTACATCCCGGAGGGCGGCGGCATGGGCGAGACGGGCAAGATGCTCATCAAGGTGGGCAAGCGGGGGCGGAAACACGGCCTCGGAATCATGGGAATCAGCCAGCGACCCGCCGACGTGAAAAAGGACTTCATCACGCAGGCGAACTGGCTGGTCTGGCATCGACTGACGTGGGAGAACGACACGAAGGTCGTCAGTCGAATCGTCGGAAACGAGTACGGTGAGGAGGTTCCGAACCTGAACGCCGGGGAGGCCTTCGTGCAGACGGACTGGACCGACGGTGGAATTCGGCGCGTGCAGTTCGATCGGAAGCGGACGTTCGACGCGGGGGCGACGCCGGGGTTGGACGACTTCGAGCGCCCGGAACTCAAATCCGTCAGCGACGCGCTGATGGAGGATTTGGAGGGAATTACGGAGCTACAGGAACAGGAACACGACCGCGTCGCCGAACTCGAAAGCCGACTGGAGCGCAAACAGGAGCGGATCGCCGATTTGGAGAACGAACTACAGACGGCGCGGGACGTGTCCAACGCCGCGCGCAAGATGGCGAACGCGCTCGCCCACGGCGACCTCGGCGGCCCCGAGGAGTTCGAGGAACGACTCCGCGAGAAGAACGAGCGCATCCGGGAACTCGGAGAGCGCGTCGAGGAACTGGAGAACGAGCAGACGGAACTCCGCTCGTTCGAGGAGTGGAACGGCGGGATGGGGGACGTCGAGGAGGACGCTCGGAGCGAGTTCGAATCGGTCGAACCGACGGAATCGGTCGAACCGGACGAATCCACCGAATCGGTGAAATCGGACGAGTCGGATGACTCGTCCGACCCGGTCGAGCGTCCCGCTCCGAGCGATGCGGGCGAGCGGACCACGTCCGCCGACGAACGACACGAAACCGCAGCAGAAACCTCGACCGGGACGCGAAGGCGCTGGGGGGCGAACGTTTCGAGCCCCGAGAGCAGGAAGAGCCCGGACGACAAGGGTTCCATCGAAGCGTATCAGCGGAAACTCAAGGAACGCGGGCGGAAACTGGGAAGCGCCGTCTCGAACGACTCGGTTCCCGACACCTCCTCGCTCACGGAGCTGGCGAACGCGGAACCCGTGGCGGTGCGCATCGAGGCCGCGCGACGGGAGTCGCTGTGCAACGAGAAACACACGTGGGACGTGGTCGAGGCGCTCGCGACGGGAGGACCGATGACCGTCCACGAAATCGCGGCCGCGGTGACGGCGTCCGTCGAACAGATCCAGAGCCTTCTCGCGGAACTACGGAATCGGTCACTCGTCACGCGGAACGATGCACGTCAGTACGCCCTCGACAGGGAGGAGATGATTTCGGTCATCACCGACCCCGACGAGCGGGCACATCACAGCGAACTCCACTCTCAGTGGCGCGACTAACGCCACTCCTCGTCTATTCCGGCGTCCTCTTCCACGTCCACGAGACCACGCGGTTGCCACTCGCCGTCCGCCCGGCAACGGGCGATGAGCGCGATGCCGACGGAAAGGAAGACGGCGACGAAGAGGGCATAAACGAGCAAAAACACGCCGAGCGTCATTGTCGTCCGTACGTGCCGCAAAGTCCTCGGTCTTTCGGCGTCACTCCTCGGTTTCCGAGGGGTCGTAGAGGAACCGGAATGCACCGGCGACCATCAACCCGGCACCGAGTACCATCGCGGCGTAATCGATGGCCGACTCCTCGCCGAGGAGTCCCGGGAACGCCATAAACGCGAGCCAGCAGACGCCCAAGATGGGAAGCACGAGGGCCATGAGACGTCGTTTGTGGGTTTCCTTCGTCGTTTCGTCGTTCATTTGTTGAGCCACGCGTAATCAGCCTGTGTCGGGCTCACGGCCTGAATGCTTATATGTTTCTGTTAATTCGGGAAGTTTTTATTGCATCTTTCAGTATTTGGTGCTATTGTTCGAAAATATCAGACAATTGGGACAGTAATCTGTGAGACATGTCTCAGTGAGCGTGGTTTCTCGGTCGCTCGAAACGGGGAGGGCCGAAAGTGGGGGCCGAAGGGACGGAAGCGAAACAGGGGAAGGGGGAAGTAAGCGAAGTAGGCGAAGGGATACAGAAGAAGAGCGGAGAGGAAAAGAAAGGAGACAGCCCCCGTGAACGACCCGGCGAAGCCCACGAATGGGGACTCGAGGTGGACAACTCCTCGGATGGACGAATACCACGTACCAATCTGCCACGCACCATGCGTACGAACCGTACAATGCGCGACCCTTGAAGGTTGCTATTCTAGTTCAATGTATCTGTGGTGTTTTAAATACTACCTTGCTTCGCCCACGGTAGCGCGCTGACCGGAGTTGGGACGGACTGCATCGAGATGCTTCTGTAGCCAGAGTTCGACCGTCGTGATGGACGAAATCGTCTTCAGGTGGTCCGCGTGCCCGTCGAGATGTTCGTGCTGGAGGGTACGAACGCCGTTCGAATCGAAGACGTCGCGGTCACAGGCGGCATCCAACAGTCCGTTCACGAACGACCGCATCGTCGGGTCGTTCCGGTACCAGCGACCCATCAGGCACGTGTCCGGTCCGACGAAGCGCTTTTTGAGGTTGTCGGCGACGAATCCGGCCGTGTGGAGCGCGAGTGGCGACATCGGCGGCCGCTTCGTCCGATTGTAGGGAACCGTCGCGGACGGCCCGCCGACCCGTCGCGCGACTTCGAGTTTGAGCGGCGCGACGGCCGTGGGAATTCGACCACGGGTTCCGGGAAGGGACCCGATTCGATAGCGCTGGAAGGGCATCCGGGCGACGTGGTCCATGAACTCGCCGTCGGCGAAGGGCACGCGGGTCCCCGCCTGACTGCGATACAGCCGATTCGAGCGGAAGTGAGAGTCGGCGAACAGTTGCCAGAGCGCGTCTAGCGTGCGGTGTTCCCGACGATGTTGTGTACTGTCCTCGACCACGCGACCCACGGATTGGACGGGTGAGATATCCGAAGAGAGGAGCCTCCGAACGTCGTCGGGCGAAATCTGTCCCTTCTGGGCGACCAGCGCGTCCACCGACGACATGTCTGTCAGATACGAGCGGTAAAGTACGTCGCCGAAGAACTCGCCCTGACTGCTGCCTTCGAACAGCACGTCCACCTCTCCCGACACGTCGTTCAGGACCGGCGGGAGGTTGACGAAGAATCCCCACTGTAACATCCCGTCCATGATGTCCACCCCGCGTTCGACGGTTTCGACGAACTCGCTCGCAGAGTAGCCACAGAACTGGTTGGGAAGGGAGAGCGATTCCGCGACGCGTTCCGCACCCGTGCGGTCCTCCTGCGTCGCGGAATTGTCGTAGGTGAACGTCCGAAAGGTTCCGATTTCGTCCTTTAGCGCGGAGGCGAGCGTTCTGCTGTCGAGTCCCCCGGAGAGCCACACCCCCGCTCGTCCGTCGATGGTGTCCGCGGCGTTCTTGACGACGCGTCGATACCGACGCACGGCCTCGTCGACGTATCCGTCCGTCGGGTCGATGCCGAAATCCGGTTCCCAGTACCGACGCGTTTCGACGTTGCCTCCCTCGTAGCGGAGATACGTTGCTGGTCGGAGCGAGCGAACGTCGCTCACCAACGTTTTGTGACCGAACACGTAGCCCATGAACAGCATGTCGCTCACCGCCCGTTCGTCCACTCGCGGGTCGTGTAGTTGCGTGACGAGCGACGAGAGTTTGCTGCCGAACAGGAATCCATTGACGGTCGAGTAGTAACACGGCCGCGTACCGAGTTTGTCGGTCGCGACGACGGTAGCGGAGCGGTCGGCGGCGACGAGCAGGAACGGGCCGCTGAGTTTCGGAAGCGTGCCGTCGGGGTCCGAAAGCACCCGCTCGAAGAGTTCGTCGTTCGACCATCCCAGTTCCGCGCGGTTCGAGATCACGCCGTGAAGCACGCCGACGCGTCGTCCGTCGTGCCACGTCGTCCATCCGTTCGGGTCTCGGTCGCCGTGGTGAACGAGTCCGATTCGACGGTCCCCAACGGATCGTTCGACCGTTCCGTACCATTCCTCGTCGTCCATCGTGTCGAGCATCTCACCGAGCGCTCGACTGCTGACAGTACCACCGGTTACGCCGGGCATGGCAGAGACGTTCACGAGAGCCTATATTGTTATGAGACGCCTTCGACGGACGTAGGACTATCATGCGGGAAATCGTAGGGTCCGAAAAATCGAGGTTGGTTAGGACTACTTCGACCGCGGCGACGGCTAGTTCGTCGCGTCCTGTGCGATCACGAGGTCGAACATCTCGTCGGCCGGTTCGTCGTCGGGCGTCAAGTATCCCTCCGCGAATCCGGTGTACGCGTTGCCGCATTCGACTTCCACGTCGAACGTGGCGACCGGGTCGCACCCGTCGCCCTCGGCGGGCCAGACTTCGAGGGTGTAGCTACCCGCAGGCACTTCCACGTAGTCGCTCGCTTCACCGAAAGCCACGTCGCTGAACAGCGTCTTCTTCCCGTCCATGACCGTTACGGTCACTGCCGGAGCGTCGGGTGCGGCGTGTGCGAGCCGAACCGCCGCCATCTCGTCGCCCGGTGACGCATCGTCGCCGAGTACCCACGGAACGAACTCCGTATCGTCGTCGGTTAGTTCACCGATTGCGGCGACCGTGTAGGCCATCGCATCGAGCGTGAGGTCGCCTTCGAAGGCGACCGTATCGGGGTCGCCTGCCGCCGTAATCGTCACCGTTCGAGTTCCGGTCGGAACGTCGAGATAGTCGCTCACCGCCATGAACGGTACGTCGGAGAGGACTTTCGAGCCGTCCACCCAAACGTCCACGTTGGGTGCATCCGGCGACGCGTGAGCGACTCGCACCATCGCCATGCTCGACTCCTCGTCCGCCGCGTTCGCCGCGTTCGAATCACTCGTTCCGCTGGAATCGCCGTCGGCTCCAACGACAGCAGCCACACCGCTACCACCCAGCATCGCCACGATTCCGGCACTTCCGAACGTTTGTATCGTCTTCCGTCGGGTTGTTTGCATCGTATCTCCCCGTTTCACAGATTGGGGGATATTAATAAAGCAGAGATACCCAACTAGTATGGTTATCTCGAATCGTCGCCGAAGAATTCGGCACAGAGTTTCCGCTCCGCCGCGCGGAGGTGTTCGTGGAACGTCGAACGTGAGATGCGCATCGACTCGGCGAGTTCCTCCCCCGTCACCGGTCGCGGCCAGTCGAAAAAGCCGCTAACGTAGGCCTTCTGGAGCGAGGTCAACTGCCGCTCCGTGAGGGTGCCGGTGAGGCTCTCGATGAAGTCCTGTTTGGTCTTCGCGGGGCGCTCGTGGTGGCGATAGGCCAGGAGTTCCGTGCCGGCGTACGACTCCTTCAGGCGCTCGATGAGGCTACGAACGTCGGCGTCCTGCGGGAACTCGACGAGGACGCGGGCCTCGTCGGGCGTCGCCGTGATGTCCTGCGTCTTGCCGCCGTAGTCGGACATCGTGGAGACGAGCGTCCCCGGCGGAAGGACGAACTCGAACACCGTTTCGTCGTCCTGTTCCGCGACCACTCGCACGTCGAGCACGTCGTCCCGTTCCGCGACGATTTCCAGTACGTCCTCGGCGGAGTCACAGCGCATGGAGAAGAACGAGACGACCGACCCGTCGTCCCGGTTGGTCGACTGGAGGTAGGTGATTTCCGCATCGGTGCGCTCCGCGATGTCGACGAAGAAGAGGTCGGAACTCCGAAAGGAGAACTCGGCTTCGACCACGCTATCGGCGATGAGGATTCGGCGCGTCTCGCGGGCGTTGACGGCGCTTCCGATGGCCCGGGCGAGCGAGCGAAGGACGACCCGTTCCCGCTCGTCGAACGCGTCGGCTTTCGTCGCACAGATGGCCAACACGCCGTACTCCGTGTCGTGATACGACAGCGGGACGGCAGCGACCGCGGAGCAGTCCTCGACGTCGAGGGTATCCGTCCGTAACTCGCCGGTTTCCAGCGCCTCGGTGACGATGGGGTGGTCGGGTTGGGGGTCACAATCCCCGGCGACGGTTCGCACATCCACCCCGTCGGTTCGAACGTTATGCTCGCCGATCCACGCGAAGTTGTAGGGTTCGACCTGCGTCACTTGCGTGCAGACCGCCGTCTCGATGGCCTCACGGGTGGGCGCTTCCACCACCGCGCTCGTGACGTCGCCGAGAAGTCCCTCGATTCGTTCGAGGAGGTGTTCGAGTTCGGTGGCCCGCCGGTGGGCGGCCCGTTCGGCACGTTTTCGCTCCGAGATGTCCATCTGGAACCCGACGAAGTGGGTGACGGTTCCCGTCTCGTCCCGGATCGGCGCGATGTCAACGCTGTTCCAAAACTCGGACCCGTCCTTGCGATAGTTCACCAGTTCGACCGAAACCGGCACCTCGTCCTCGATGGCGCGGCGCATCGTCGCCACCGCCTTGGGGTCCGATTTCTCCCCCTGTAGGAACCGGCAGTTGTGGCCTCGGACCTCCTCGGCCTCGTATCCGGTCAGCTCCTCGAACGCCTCGTTTACGTACAGGAGGGGTTGGTTGTCCGGTTTCGCGTCGGCGATGGTGATGCCGACTGGAGCTTCGTTGATCGCGCGCTCCTTCAGGTCGAGTTCGGCGACGACGTCCTCCGTGGCGGTGGTATCCGATTCGCGGAACAGGACCGTCACGCCGTCCGAACCGGGGTGAACGGTGCCCTCGTGCCGGGTGCCGATGGTAACGAAAAACGACTCGGTGCGGTCGGTTCGTCGTGCGGTCTCGCAGCGGTCGAGGATGGTTTCACCGACCTCGGTCGGGAGCGCCGTCGGCAACCGCTCGTCGATACCGACGCCGAGGAGTTCGCGGGCCGGGTCGTTCAGGTAGGAAACCCGCCAGTCGGAGTCCAGCGCGAGGAGTGGGGTAGAGAGTCGGGAGAGCGCCTGACTCGCCCCCACGCGCGCCTCGTCAGGAATGTCCATACCCACCCTAGGGGCCGACGGAAAATAGTAGTTCAGTTATCGGCGACGGGTCGGGTGCTCGCGGCGAGGCGTGAGTTCGGGCGATCCGATCGGACGGCTGGTAGTTTTCGATGGAGATCGCACCGTATAGAAGTGAAAACGCCTCTCGGTCCGCTCGTGCTTCCAATTTTTCTGCCCGAAACTACTCCCCCGGTCGCTCGCTCATCAATCCCTGCGTCAAGATGGTTATCACGGTGTCTTTGAAGGAGGAGTAGCCCCATCCGTATTCGTCGTAGGCTTCCTTCTGGGCCGCTATCAGTTCGAGTACGGACAGTAACTGGAAAATCACTTCCGGACGCAGATCGTTTATCAATCCGTCGGAATTCGCTTGAATATCCTCGACGATGGGCGAGACGCGCACTATGATATCGCTTTTCACTTCGTCCACGTCCACGTGGTTCATCGACCGGAGGGTGTTTTGTGGTTCCCGATGACTCCGTACCAGCAGGTCCCGCTTCTCGAACTCCGTCGCCCACGTCCGGAAGAGGCGTTCGAGTTTCCGTTCGGGATCCGTAATCCCTTCCACTTCGGATTCGATCGCGTCGATCACCTCGTCCTGTTCCCGAAGGAGGACTCTGGTGTACATCTCCGTTTTGCTGTCGAAGAACCGATAAAACGTGCTCTCGGCGATGCCGACCGGTTCCGTGATGTCCTCGACCGTCGTCTTCTGGAACCCGTACAACGTGAATAGCTGCTGTGCTGAATCGACTAGTGCGCTCTCTATCTCGTCCCTCTCCTCGTCGCTGAAACCGGGCATACGTGAACGAGCAGAGAGTACCAGTTCATGAGCCAAATATTCATCGCTCATCACCTCATGAGCGAAAAATCTAAATGCTTATGGGCTCATCGAACGGGTATGAGTCCGTCTCGGGGCGTCCGACGAGCACTCGGGGAAGGGTCGAACGAAGTCGGCATCGGGCTTCCGTCCGACGAGCGGGAAATCCGACGGGCGAGGCGGCAACGACCGAAACGGAGTCCCCGCAACGGGGAGGGCTTCGGATGAGGGTAATCGAGGTCGCAGACCTTCAGTACCGATACGGGGGAAGCGAAACCCCCGCGTTACGAGGGGTGGACTTCGACATCGAGGAGGGGGAGATATTCGGGTTTCTGGGTCCGAGCGGTGCCGGGAAAACAACGACGCAGAAGATTCTCATCGGTCTCCTCGACGATTACGAGGGACGAGCGACGGTTCTCGACCGGGAGGTGAGGGAGTGGGGTCCGGATCTGTACCGGCGAATCGGCGTCTCGGCCGAGACGCCGAACCTCTATCACAAACTGACCGGGCGTGAGAACCTCGAACTGTTCGCGTCCTTGTACGGCGGGGCGAAGCGGAATCCCATCGAACTCCTCGACCGGGTCGGAATCGCCGACGCGGTGGACAGGCGAGTCGGTGCCTACTCGAAGGGGATGCGGATGCGGTTGAACTTCGTCCGAGCACTCGTTCACGACCCTGAACTGGTGTTTCTCGACGAACCGACCGGCGGCATCGACCCCACGAACGCACGTGCGGTACGAACGGTCATCGAGGAACTCCGCGAGAGCGGAAAAACGGTGTTTCTCACCACCCACGATATGACCGTCGCGGACGAATTGTGCGACCGTGTCGCCTTTATCGTCGACGGACGCCTCTCGGTGATCGATACGCCACGGGCGCTGAAACTCTCTCACGGCGAAGAGTCGGTGCGGGTGGAGTATCGAAACGACGAGGTGCTCGACTCGGCCGAGTTCTCCACGACCGACCTCGGGACGAACGAAGCGTTCCAGGCCCTGCTGGCGCGGAACCGGGTCGAAACCATCCACACCGAGGAGGCGACGCTTGAAGACGTGTTCATCGACGTGACGGGGGAGACGCTCACGTGATGGCTACCCGCGCGGACACCCGTCTCGAAGCGTCGAATTCGGAGCGGGTATCGTGACCGCACTTCGGTCGATGCTCCCCTGGGATACGCGGTTGCAGGTCAGATACGGGATATACTCCGTCTACGCCGTTCTCACCGTCCTCTTCGTTCTGGGGGTCCGTTTGACCGACCTGAGTCTGCGAACGGACGTCGCCGTGCTGGTCATCGCTCTCGATCCGACCGCGCTCGGTTTTTACTTCATCGCCGCGTTGGTCCTGTTCGAGAAACGGGAGGGCGTGGTGGAAGCGCTCGTCGTATCGCCGCTCAGTGATCGCGGGTATTTGGCGTCGAAGGCGATCACCCTCTCGTTCCTCGCCACGCTCGTTTCGACCCTCGTCGCCGTCCTCGGGCACGGTGCCACGCCCCGCATCGTCATTTTGGTCGTGGGCGTCGCACTGTCGGCATCCCTCTTCGTGTCGATCGGTTTCGTCGCGATCGCTCGGTTCGATTCGATCAACGAATACTTTCTCACCGCCGTCTTCTGGGGCGGAATACTGTTCGTTCCGCCGCTGGTCGGGTACGTCGGGTTGGTGGAGAGTCCGCTCCTCTACCTGTTCCCGACGCAGGCGACGCTCCTCGTCATCGAGGCCGGATTCCATCCGATATCGTCGTTGAACCTCCTCTACGGCTTCGGATATTTGGTAGCTGGAAACGTCGTTGCCTACATCCTGGCCCGCCGTGCGTTTCGGAAACACATCGTTCGCGGCGGTGATCCAGGCAGGCAGTTAGGGCGGAGAGACGTCTCACGGAAGGGGAAGAGGGATGACGAGCGGATGCCCTTTTCACGCTCGCCGTGGATGGCGATGGTTCGAGGCGATATCAGAAACTGGGTTCGAGATCCGATGCTCGCGATCGCGGCCGTCGGTCCGCTCGCGATGGTTCTGGTCCTCAGACTGACCCTTCCGTCCGTGACGTCGATGCTTTCCCCGACGGTCGACCTACGGCCGTACTATCCCGTCAGCGCGGGAACGATCGCGGTGTTCGGACCGGCGATATACGGGTTTATCGTCGGGATGTTCGTATTGGAGGACCGGGACGAAGGCGTTCTCGATGCGTACAAAACGAGTCCGTTATCGGCACGCGGGTATTTCGTTTACCGCTGCGTGACGGCGTATTGCTTCAGTTTCGGTACGACGCTGCCTGCCGTCGCACTGATCGGCCTCGTGCCCGCCTCGCCGTCGGTCATCGTCGGAACGACTGCCGTCAGTTCGCTCGGCGCACCAGCCTTCGCGTTCGCCTTGGGAGCGCTGGCGTCGAACAGCATCGAGGGAATCGCGATCAGCAAGTTCGGAAACATCGTCTTCATCGGGCCAGCGTTCGTCATCGCGCTGGTCCCCGAACCGCACCAGTTCGTCGTCGGAGTGTTTCCCGCGTATTGGGCGATCAAAACGTTCGTGGTAGGGGTGTCCGGCGATTCGTCATGGGTTCTGTACCTCGGCATCGGCGTCGTCGTTAACGCGATGGCCATCGCCCTCTTTGGCTGGTGGTTCGCCGAACGGACGCGGTGAGCGGACCGACCGATTTCGTCGGAACTATCGAACGGTCCCGATTCGACGCTTCGCGCCCCCTTTTCACCTTTTTGTCCCTTCCGCCACGACGTTTTTTACTTCGGGAACCGTGCGTCGATGTATGCCCAACACCGTGTCCCTCAGCGACGACGATATCAAGCGGATCGTCTCGATACTGCGGGAGTATCGGATGCAGACGGGGGAAGACGTTTCGGATCTCGTCGAGACGTTCGAAGAACACGAGCGGCGGCCGGAACACGAGTATACGACCGACCTCGACGGGGTCGAGGAGTAAGACGAAATCGAACGCACGTCGTTCAGACGAGCGTCGTCGGGCGCTTCGAGAGGTAATCGAACACCGCGCCGAGCGAAAAACCGTAGGCGAGGTGGGAAAGCAGGGTCAACGCCAGATACAGCGCGAGGAAAACTCCGGCGTACCCGTCGTAGAACGCGAGGACGAACCCCGTCCAGAGGACGAATCCGTACGGGAGGCCCCTCGCCGCGTACGTTTCTCCCGGCAGGTACGACCCGATGGAGACGAACAGGAGCGGCCACGTCACCATCCCGCCGCCGAGAAAGATGACGTATCCGACCGCCGCCGGGTTCGAGGGGAGGAGTACGCCGGCACCCGTGACCCGTGCTAACACGGAGAAGGAATCGAGGTCGAACGCCCCGAGCGTCGTTCCGACCAGCAATACGGCCGTCATGACGGCGGTGCCGACGAGTCCGCCGACGGCCCCGATGAACCCGTCGGTGACGATTCCGGAGAGACTGTCGAAGTCCGGTTCCGCGACTTCCTCGCCGACCTCCACCTCGACGGGCGGTTGTGTGTCATTATCAACCATGAGTGATGGTAGCAGTTGCAACAGCAAAAATCGTTCTTCCCTCGGGTATCCGATAGTTCCGACGTCGAAGGTCGAAGAAAAACGGCCGTTCACTCGACGATGTTCGCGCGCAGTTCGGGGAGCAGGTCGGTCACGTCCCCGCGAACGTCGAAGGTCGCGGTCGGACTGAACGGCGTCTCGTCGAAGTTGATGACGGCGGTCATCGCCCCCTCGCGGTCGGCGGTTCGCGGAAGCGACGCTGCGGGTTCGACCGTCAGCGACGACCCGATGGCGAGGAACACGTCCGCTCGCCGCGCGTGGCGTCGGGCACGGTGGAGCGTCCCCTCGTCCAACCGCTCGCCGAACAACACCACGTCGGGTTTGAGGACGCCGTCACAGTCCGTACAACGGGGTGGCAGTTCCCCGGACTCGATTCGGCGGCGGACGGGCGCGGCGTCGGTTTCCCGCCCGCACTCGTCACAGACGACTCGGTGCGCGTTGCCGTGCAGTTCGACGATTTCCGGGACGGCCGAATCGCCACGCTGAGCATTCGAGGCGTCCGCGTGGAGGCCGTCCGTGTTCTGGGTGATGATTGCGTCCAACTGCCCGGAAGCGGCGAGTTCGGCGAGTGCGCGATGGGCGGCGTTCGGTCCGACATCGCCGCCGAACATCGCCTCGTACAGTTCGAGACGGTCGGCCCAGAACGCCGCGGGGTCGCTACGGAATCGGCGATAGTAGAACTCCTCCTGGTCGAACCGATTCCAGAGTCCCGAATCGCTCCGGAAGTCGGGGATGCCCGATGCGGTACTCATCCCCGCGCCCGTGAAGGCGACGACGGATTCCGCGTCACGAATGCGCTCCGCGAGTCGGGCGATGTCGTTCATGCCCCGAAATCAGTGATGGTGGATTTGTATAGTTGTGGAAATCAGCCCGCGGGTACCCGTCAGTCCCAACGAATCGAAAGAACCGTGACGGAATCCTGTCCTGACCGAATCACGTCATTCCGCCTGCCATCCTCTTTAAGGTTCCCCCGGGTTTCTCTGCAAGCATGACCCGAATCGTCGTCGGAACGGACAGCGCCGAAACGAGCGAGAAGATTTGCGACTACCTCCGATCACGCCTCGACGGGGAGGACGAAGTACACGTACTGAACTCGCTCCACGGCGGTAACGACGAGGAGATGGTTGCGGACGGACAGCAAGCGCTCTCCGTGTTTCGAGAACGACTCGGCGGGGAGTTCGACGTCGAGACAGTGCAGAACACCGACGCGAGCGACCCCGCCCACGACATCCTCACCGCCGCGGACGAGTTGGATGCGGACGAAATCGCCATCGGGCTGACCCAGAAACGGAGCCCCGCCCAGAAGGTGTTGTTCGGGAGCAACACACAATCGGTCCTCATGCAAACCCGTCACCCCGTCGTCGGCGTGCCGCTTCGGAAATCCAAATAAAACCTCGGCGTCCGTTTTCACCGACTGGGAACGGCCCAGTCGGTTAAGGCACGTCCGTCCTAACGTCGTATTACGAGCCGCATTGCATCGTAAAATCACGACCGACTGCGACCGATATTTGGTAGAGACACAATGAATCTGCTCGGAGAAGCCGCTGCCGGTGTGGGGCTAGGACTCGCGCTGGTGGCGATCGCGCTCTTGCTCGCTCGCTCGCTCAACATGGAAGACGCTATCGAACCGAAGCGAACCCCGAAAACCGACGGTGGATACGTCAGCGGCTTTCCGACCGGATACGGTAAGCCGACCGGCATCATCCGATGGTTGACGACCGTCGACCACAAGGACATCGGACTCCTCTATCTCCTGCTCGGGAGCGTCGCGTTCTTCTGGGGTGGAATGGACGCGATGATGATACGGACGGAGTTGTTCACCCCGAGCGTCGATGTGTGGAACTCCACGACCTACAACGGCCTGTTCACCATGCACGGCCTGACGATGCTGTTCTTTTTCGCCACGCCCGTCATCTTCGGGTTCGCGAACTACTTCCTGCCCCTCCTCATCGGCGCGGACGACATGGCGTTCCCGCGCATCAACGCCATCGCATTCTGGCTCCTTCCGGCGGCGTTCCTGTTGGTCCGGTTCGGCCTCGTCTCCGACATCTTCGGCCACGTCATCCAACCGGTTCTCGGGAACGCGGCCGCACAGGCCTTCTTTACGCTCGAACCGCCGACCACCGGGTGGACCATGTACACACCGCTGTCGCGACAGCAGGGGAACCCGATGATAAACGTGATGCTCCTCGGGTTACACCTCTCCGGACTCAGCACCACGATGGGGGCGGTCAACATCATCGTGACCACGTTCACGCTGAAGGACGTGGAGTGGGCTGAACTCGACATCTTCTCGTGGACGCTCCTGACGCAGGCGGGCCTCGTGTTGTTCGCCTTCCCGCTCCTCGGGAGCGCCATCCTGATGCTCCTGTTCGACCGCGTGTTCGGGACGACGTTCTTCGCGCTGAACGGCGGCGGGCCGCTCCTCTGGCAGAACCTCTTTTGGTTCTTCGGCCACCCCGAGGTGTACATCCTCGTCCTGCCGCCGATGGGGCTGATAAGCCTCATCATTCCCCGGTTCTCGGGGCGGAAGCTGTTCGGGTTCAAGTTCGTCGTCTATTCGACGCTGGCCATCGGCGTGCTCTCGTTCGGCGTCTGGGCCCACCACATGTTCACCACCGGAATGGACCCGCGCCTCAGGGCGAGTTTCATGGCGGTGTCGCTGGCCATCGCCGTTCCGAGCGCCGTCAAGGTCTTCAACTGGATTTCGACGATGTGGAACGGGAACATACGCCTGACCGCACCCATGCTCTTCTGCGTGGGATCGATTGCGACGTTCATCATCGGCGGCGTGACGGGCGTCTTCCTCGCGTCGATTCCGGTGGACCTCGTGCTCCACGACACCTACTACGTCGTCGGCCATTTCCACCTCATCATCATGGGGCTGATTCCGTTCGCCATATTCGCGGCGGTGTACTTCTGGTTCCCAATCTTCACTGGGCGGATGTACAACGAGTTCCTCGCGAAGGTCCACTTCTGGCTCACCTTCATCGGCGTCATGCTGACGTTCAACACGTTCATCGTCCTCGGAATGGTGGGCCTACCGCGCCGCTATGCGAGTTACCCGCCGCAGTTCGCGTTCCTCCAGCAGGTCGCCACCGTGGGCGCGTTCATCATCGCGCTCGGCACGCTCGTCTGGGTGTGGAACATGCTCCAGTCCTATCGAAACGGACCCGTCGTCACCGACGCGGACGTGTGGAACTTGAAGGAGCACGGCTTCTTCTCACGCGAGTGGCAGTGGTTCGAGGAACGGTTGGAGTGATTCTCGGCGCGTTTTTATCTTGTGAATCGACCGTAAAAGACGCCTAACGAGTAGCCGTATGCGAGGTGGGCGAGCAGGCTGAAGACGATGTAGAGGAAGAAGAACGCCCCCTCCAGATGGAGTCCCGTGGAACCCAAGCCGAGGAACGCGAACCACAGCAGGAGGGCGAACAGGATGCCTCGAACGCCGATGTCGTCCGCGCCGGGGATGACCGCGAACCGGTCCTCTATCGCCGCGAACACCAGCGGCCAGACGACGACGCCGGCGAAGACGAAGACCGCGAACCCGAAATACGGCTTTCCAGGCATTCCGACGAACTTCGCGATCGCGGCCGGGACGCCCAGATTGAAGTCCGTTTCCGCTTCGGAAACGAGAAAGATGAACAGCATGACGGCGGTGCTGACGATACCCGCCTTGAGCGTCCGAATCCCCTCCACGACGGCGGGAGGTAGGCCGGAGTCGTCCTCGAATCCCGCGACTTCCTGTGACATACTAACGGGCATGAGCGGAAGCGATTTATATGTACTCCCTGTCTGCCGCCGGAGAAAATCGTTTCGAGGAGAATCCGCCGAACGGACGGGCCACGTGGTCCGCCAAATCACGTGGTTCGCCAAAAGACGTTACCCGATGGGCGGCACACCTTCCGACGTGACAATCGAGAACGAGAGCGACACGTTCGACATCGGCGGCGAACTGACGGTCAACCGACTCGGCTACGGCGCGATGCGCCTCACCGGCGAGGACATCATCGGCCCCCCGGACGACGAGGAGGAAGCACGACGCGTCCTGCACGAAGTCGTGTCGACCGGCACGAACTTCATCGACACCGCGGACTCCTACGGCCCGGCGGTGAGCGAGCGACTCATCGGTGAAGCGCTCCATCCCTACCCCTCGGACCTCGTCGTCGCCACGAAGGGCGGTCTCTGGCGCGACAGCCGGGACGGGTCGTGGCCAAAATGCGGCGAACCGGGCTACATCAGGAACGCCATCCTCGGTAGCCTCGACCGACTCAAAGTCGATACCATCGACCTGTACCAGTACCACCGGCCGGATCCGGACGTCCCGTTCGAGGACGCCGTGAACACGTTCGCGGAACTCAAAGACGAGGGCAAGATCCGACACGTCGGCCTGAGCAACGTCTCGGTCGAACAGTTGGAGGAGGCCCGCGACATCGTAGACGTCGCTACGGTACAGAACCAGTACAACGTCGGCAACCGCGAACACGAGGACGTGCTCGAAGCCTGCGAGGAGTACGACATCGGCTTCATCCCGTGGTTCCCGCTCGGCGCGGGCGATCTCGGCGACAAGGGGGACGTGGTGGACCAAATCGCCGAAGACCACGACGCCTCCGACCGACAGATAGCCTTGGCGTGGTTGCTTCATCATTCGCCGGTCACGCTGCCGATTCCGGGCACGTCGAGCGTGGACCACCTGCACGACAACGTCGCGGCGTCGCACGTCGACCTCTCCTCCGACGAGATGGAACGTCTCGATTAGGCGAAAATCAGGCCGAGAGCCCGCGAACGTTCTGCTGAAGTCGAATCGTCGCGGTGAGCATGAACGCGCCGATCATCACCACGAAGACGCTTTCGACGCTTCCCACGAGCACCGACTCGACGCCGACGACGACGCCGAGGTCGGCGAGGCCCAGGAGGCCCGAACAGACCAGAACCGGAAGCAAGTGGCGGCGTAACGTGTCGATGGACGTTCCCTGTGCGAGCGATTCGAGTCGGTCGGCGAAGACGATGCCGTAGACGGCGAAGGAGATGCTTCCGAGGCCTTTGACGAACGAGACGACGGAGCCGTGACCGAGGACCAGGACGACGAGGAGTTCGAACAGGATGGCGCAGACGAACCCGAGTTCGATCCGGCGCAGTCGCGACAGCGGAATCCGCCGTTCGTCAACTGGTGGGGCCAACGTGCTGTTGTAGTACAGTTCGCGCATCGCGAACGCGAGGAAGACGGTGCAGAACAGAAACGCCGCGTGGGCGAGCGCGAGGAGCCATCGGCCCGTCGAAAGCACACCCGCCATCCCGAGGACGCCGTACAGAGCCCCCGCAACGCCGATGGCGACGAGGTAGAACCAGAACGGTCGTTGGGACTCCATCCGATTCAGTTGCAGGTTACGGAACGCGTAGAAGCCGAAGATTCCGGCCGAGACGGCGAGGAGACCCGAACCGACGAACCGCACGACGCCCCCGCTTGCGTCGGCGCCGACCTGTGCGAGTGAGATGACCATCTGCGTGCACCGAGATGAGCGCGCAGTTATTTAATATATTCGACCCATCAGTTCCGGATACTGTGTCTCGATGACTCGTTCGAGAGCGACCCGGAGGTCCTCGATCGTTTCGTATCGGTCCGACTTGCGCTTCGCCATCGCGCGCCGGAGGCAGTCGTCGATTTCGGGTGGCACATCGGAATTCACATCGGACGGCGTCGGCGGGGCGTCCGTCGTCACCTGTTTTACGACGAAGTGCGAGTCACCGACGAACGGCGTACTGCCGGTGAAGAGGGTGTACAAAACAGCACCGAGACCGTACACGTCGGTCGAGTGGTCGATGCCGCCGAACGATTCGGGTTCCAGATGCTCGGGTGCGGCATAGCCCGGCGGCACGGGCGACAGTCGGGCGTCGGCCATCACCTCGGCGAATCCCCAATCGCCGACCTTCGGAACGGGCCACGTCGAACCGAAGGTCCTCGTGAACCGAACCGCGGGGGGACAGAGGCCGCCGTGAATCACACCGAGTGCGTGGGCGTGTGAAACCGTTCTGACGAGGCCGTGTGCGAACCAGAGCGAGGGTTCCAACCCGGCAACCACGTGGTCGTCCAACGTCCCACCACCCGTGAACTCCGTCGCGACCCACGGCGGGGCGCTTCCGCGCGCCCGAACCGTCAGCACGTGGTCGTGGTCGTGGATGACCTCCCACCGGTCGATGGCGTCGAAGAACGAATCGATAATCGACTGCGTTCGATGGTCGGGACGGAGGGTAAACAGCGTCGTCATGGCGTGCTGTTCGCGGGTGGTCGCGGCCCGCGCGTGGTGTGCGACCACGAGCGGCGAGCGTCCGGCGGGACGCAACGTCTCGAAATCGCCGTACTCGACCGGAAGCGGTTGCGGCGATTCGATGTCTTCGGGGGACGGCGGACCGGTTCCGGAGCGGAAAGCGTCTCCCGATTCCGATCGAGTCGTCGATACATCCTCGCCTTCCGAGGCCCGTTCGATACGGACGGTTCCCGTTTCCGGCCCGCCCCGTCCCGACTGCACGACGTTCGCTCCGACGGGGAACACCGCCGCCGTTTCCGGGTCGGAAACGCTGATGACGACCGGTTGGCCGTCCAGCGTCGCCCCCGAAAGCGCATTGGAGATGTGTCGAATCGCCTCCGTCGCGTACCGTCGAACGGTTCCGCTCCCCTCGTCTCGAAGCGAAAAAAGCGAACCGAACACCGGTTCCGCGGACCGAGGATACGTTTCTGCCACGCCAGCCACGGTCACGACGGCGTTTTCGCGCACCAACGGGTCGCCGTCTTCGACCAACTCGGGGACGTGTTTCATCGCCGGTTTGGCGTCGGTGGGATTCGATTGTGCGACTTCCGCGAGCGCCCATGTCGCGCCGCGTCGCACCCACTGGTCGTCGTGGGTGATGGCCTGTGTCAGGTCCGGGACGGGAACCCGTTCCGGCGCGTTGGCGGCCACCTCCGCGAGCGCCCACGCCGCGCTCGCGCGTCGCTTCGGGTCGTCGGCGTCGAGCGACACGAGGAGGTCCGAAACGTCCCGTACCGAGTAGACGTTCGCACGCTCTCCGTCCTCGTATCGCCGTACATCGCGCTCCTCGGAGTCGAACCGTCCCATAATTCAACCTTCGTACCTATCGAAGAGCCGATATACAATAATCGTTGTGTGTCCCCCGAACCGGGTCGGGAAGCAAAAAAATACCAGAATTTCGGGGAACTGTCACGATAATCGAAAGAACCCTTATGCGCCACGAAGTAGATGGTAACACGACACATGAAAAAACTCATCAACGAACCGTCGGCGGTCGTGGACGAGATGCTGGACGGGATGGTCGCCGCACATCCTGACGAAGTTCGACGACTGCCGGACTCGAACGTCCTCGTTCGAGCGGACGCACCGGTCGAAGGGAAAGTCGCCGTCGTGAGCGGCGGCGGGAGCGGGCACGAACCGACACACGCGGGCTATCTTGGGCAAGGAATGCTGGACGGTGCGGCGTCGGGCGAAGTGTTCACCTCGCCGACGGCGGACGAGGTGAGCGAGATGGTACAGGCCTGCGACGGCGGCGAGGGCGTCCTCATGGTCATCAAGAACTACGAGGGCGACGTGATGAACTTCGAGACGGCGGGCGAGATGGCCGAGATGGAATCAGACGTGGACGTCGCGCAGGTCGTCGTCAACGACGACGTGGCCGTCGAAGATTCGCTGTACACCTCCGGCCGTCGTGGAGTCTGCGGCACCATCTTCGTCCACAAGGTCGCGGGCGCGATGGCTGACGAGGGCGGCGATTTGGACGAGGTACAGCGGGTCGCCCAGAAGGTCATCGACAACGTGGCGACGATGGGCACCGCGCTGACTTCCTGCATCACGCCCGAGAAGGGCGAACCGACGTTCGACCTCGGCGAGGACGAAATCGAACTCGGCATCGGCATCCACGGCGAACCGGGCGTCGAACGGACCGAGACGATGTCCGCGGACGAAATCACCGAGCGACTGACCGAAAACGTCCTCGACGACCTCGACCTCGATTCGGGAACCGAAATCGCCACCATCGTCAACGGGATGGGCGGGACCCCGCTGTCGGAACTGTACATCGTGAACCGGAAACTCCAATCGATTCTGGAGGACGAGGGACTGGAGACGTGGGACGCGTGGGTCGGCGACTACATGACCTCGCTCGACATGCAGGGCTGTTCGGTAACGGTGTTGGCGTTGGACGACGAGTTGAAGGAACTGTTGGCGCATCCGGTGGAGACGCCGGCGTTGACGGTGACGTAGTCGAAATCATATTTCGGAACTATTTCGCGGGGTGAGACGGAGTTTCACCGGCAGTAACATCGAATAGACTACCGCGTTTTCGAGCTATTTTTGTACCAACAAAACGTTTGGAACATATGGTGACTGTCCTCAGTTACGTTCTGAGCGTCGTAATTGTCCTCGGGTGTATGTTCCTCCTCACCTTTTTATCGGATAAATTATTTACTGACTTGAACGTTTTGCAGTCGACACCGGCGCGAATCGTTACGGACCTCCTCGGAGGTGGTGTTGGATTCGTAATCGGAGTCACGATAGTGACCGTCCTCTCGGTTTGAACTACTCGGTAGGCATCCACAGTGGATTGATGTGTTTTGAGGAACGCCAACACGATACACAATCCCGTCACAACCCATCCCGATACCATGGGTGGGATCTTGTCCGAATCGGAACCGATCACCGATGACACGAGCGAAGGTTTACCCTACCCCGCCCCGTGGGGTCGGCATAGAGATGGCAGATACAGCAACGGAGCGGGATGCGGTGCGTTCTGCAATCGAGAACGTCGCGGCACGAATGGCCGACGAGAAGGAGTACCTGACGGACCTCGACTCGGCCATCGGCGACGCCGACCACGGCGCGAACATGGACCGCGGCTTTCAGGCCGTGCTCGAAAAGACGGACGGAATGGACGAGGCGGACGCCGCAGACCTCGTGAAGACGGTCGGCGTGACGCTCATCTCGGAGGTCGGCGGGGCCGCCGGACCGCTGTACGGCGGGTCGTTTATGAGCGCGAGCGCGGAACTATCCGACGGTGTTACGGCGGAATCGACGGTGGCCTTCGCCGAGGCGTTTCTGGAGAAGGTACAGGACAGGGGGGACGCGCCGGTCGGCGCGAAGACGATGGTGGACGCATTGACGCCCGCGGTCCACACCTACAAAAAGTCCATCGAGGAGGACGACCTCGAACCAGTCGAAGCGCTTACGAAGGCGGTCGACGCGTGCGAGCGCGGCGTCAACTTCACGACGCCTATTCGGGCGAAGAAGGGGCGAGCGTCGTACCTTGGCTGGCGGTCGGTCGGCCATCAGGATCCCGGCGCGACGAGCACGCTGTTCATCGTCGAGGAGATACAGGACACGGCGGTCGAATACCTCGGCGACGGGGACCTCGAAGCGGACGCGGAGTCGCCGACGGTTCCGGACGAGGAACCGACGCCCGATGACGACGAACCGGAGGACGTCTGAATGATCGGCATCGTAATCGTCTCCCACAGTGAACGAGCGGCGGAGGGGATTCGCGAAGTGGCGGCGGAGATGGCGGACGACGTTTCAATCGTGGCGGTCGGCGGCGACCCGGACGGCGGCCTCGGAACGAGCGCCCCCGAGATACAGGAGGCGTTGGATTCGCTCTCCGACGAGGACGGCGTCGTCGTCCTCGTCGATTTGGGGAGCGCGGTGATGAACACGGAACTCGCCATCGAGATGGCCGAAGTGGAGGCGGAAATCGCCGACGCGCCGATCCTCGAAGGGGCCGTCAACGCGGCGGTCACGGCGAACGGTTCGAAGGCCACCGTAGAATCCGTCCTCGAAGCGGCCGAGGAAGCGGCCGAGGTTTCGAAGTTGTAACTCGTCGGAGGGAGGTCGAAGGCGGCCGACGCCGCCGGTTTCGGAAAATACGGTTCCAATTTTATTCGGCGTCTTCCACCGACAGCAGACGAACCACTTCCTCGCGCGTTTCGGCGGCGAGGATTCGGTCGGAGCGTTCGGCGGCGTCGTCCGTGTCGATTTCCGGGACGTTCGCCTTCACGTCGGGAACCGTAATCGCACTCATGCTCAGTTCGTCCAAGCCGAGACCGACGAGGAGGTCCGTCAGGTCGGGGTCGCCAGCCATCTCGCCGCACATGCCAACCCACGCGTCCCCGTCGTGGCCCGCCCGCACGGTTCGACGAATCGCGCGGAGGACGGCGGGATAGCGTGGGTCGTGGAGGTCCGAAATCCGCTCGTTTTCGCGGGAGGCGGCCATCACGTACTGCGTGAGGTCGTTCGTCCCGATGCTGAGGAACGACACCCGCTCGGCGAGCGCCTCGGCCATGAACACCGACCCGGGCGTCTCTATCATCACGCCGAGTTCGGGAACGGCGTGGGTCGTGCCCTCCTCGGCCAACTCCTCCGCGACCGATTCGACGCGGGAGAGCGCCGCGTCTAGTTCCTCGACGCTAGCGACCAGTGGGAACATCACGGCGAGGGAGCCATCCGAGTCCTCGTGGTCGGCGGCGGCCCTGAGCAGGGCGCGCAACTGGGTCTCGAACAGGTCGGAATCGGGGCCGAGCGAGCGCCGGATTCCGCGCTCGCCGAGGAACGGGTTCGCCTCGTCCGGCGTGTCGAGGTACGCAATCGGTTTGTCGCCGCCGATATCTAGCGTCCTGACGACGACGCGTTCGTCGGGGAACGCCGACAGCGCGGCGGTGTAGGCTTCGTACTGTTCTTCCTCGTCCGGCGGCGCTTCGCGGTCGAGGAACAGAAATTCCGTTCGGAAGAGACCGATGCCGTCGGCACCCTGTTCGGCCGCCACGTCGAGTTCCGCGAGCGTCCCGACGTTGGCCGCGACTTCGATTTCGTCCCCATCCGCCGTCGAAACGTGGTCCGCCACGATGGGCGTCTCCGCGACGGAAACCCGATTTCGGGCCTCGTCGTCGGGATCGATGACGACCGTTCCCCGCTCGCCGTCGACCACCAGTTCCCGCCCGTCGCCGACTTGGGCGAGTTCCTCGCCGACGCCGACGACGGCGGGGATGGCGAGCGAGCGGGCGAAAATCGCGGCATGCGACGTTCGGCCGCCGAAGATGGTGGCGAATCCGGCGATCGCGTCGGCGTCGAGTTGTGCGGTGTCGCTCGGGGTCAACCGTTCCGCGACGAGAACCGACCCGTCGGGAAGGTCGCCGAGGTCCATCCGGTCGCCGTCCGTCACGAGTCGAAGCAACCTGTCGCGCACGTCGCGGAGGTCGTCGGCCCGTTCGGCCATCGGCCCGTCCAAGTTCTCGAAACGGGCGATGGGGTCGGTGAACGCGCGTCGAATCGCGTGCGGTGCCGGGAGACCGTTCTCGATGGCCGTCTCGATACCGCCGACGATTTCCGGGTCGTCCAGGAACGCGCGGTGTGCGTCGAAAATCTCCGCTTCGTCCTCCCCGAGGCGTTCGCTCGTCCGCTCCCGCTCGCGTTCGAGTTCCTCGTGGGCGGCCTCCTGTGCCGACTCGAACGCCGCGAGTTCCTCGTCGGGGTCGACGGTCGCGGGGTCGGGCGGGTCTTCGAGGTCGGTCGTTCCGCGATACCAGACGACGCGACCGATTCCGGCGCGCGGCGTCACTCCCGTCCCCGAGAGTTCCGTCGTCACGCTTCCTTCTCCTCGGGAGTGGTGAGCACTCCTGTCAGTGCATCGAGCGCTTCCTCAGCGTCGTCGCCCTCCGCCACGAGGAGAACTTCGTCGCCCTTTCGGGCGTTGAGCGTCGTCACGGACAGCATACTTCCCGCGTTGACCGGGTCGCCATCAACGAGGGAGACGGTGCAGTCGGCGTCGAACTCGTTCGCTTTATTGACGAATTTCGAGGCTGGTCGGGCGTGCAGTCCGTCCGCTGGGACGATGGTGACGGTTCGTTCCATTCGAGGCATGGCCGACAGTTGGAGTGGAAGCCGCTTCATGCTATCGCCGCCATCGTTTCGGCCATCACCCCCATTCCTGCAATCCCCACTGCGCCCGAGTGTAGCCGAGCGCGAACAACACCGTGCCGACCAACATCAGCGACCCGCCGAGGAGCGGTTCGTTGACCGGAGGTCCCGGCGCGGAGACTGCGACGAGCGCGAGTCCACACGCGAGGACGACCAGTCCCGCGAGGCTCACCGGGTCAAGAAACACCAACCGGAGGTAGGCACCGGTCGAACGCTTCGGATCGTCCGAAGTCGTCACGGTCCCGCTCTAACTCCCTCCGGCGGGTCGTTCTTGCTCCTCGTCGTGGACCGCCGGTTCTTCGGGTTCTATCTCCTCGGCTTCGAGCTTTATCACGTATCGACGTGTCAGGAAGTCGTACAACCCGCCGCCGATGATACCGCCGACGATGGTGGAAACGGTCGGAAGCCACCAGCCGCCGCGCGGTCCGGGGAAGGCGATTCGACCCCATCCGGCGATGTACCCCATGATTCGCGGACCGAGGTCGCGGGCAGGGTTCAACGCCGCCATGCTGATGGGTGCCTCGTACTGGACGAGCGCCGCGACGAGCAGTCCGATGAGGAGCGCCGCGATTCCGGGCGTCGCCCGCGTACCCATCGGGTTCTCGTCGTCCACGAGCGCGAAGATGACGGCGACGAGGATGGCCGTGATGACCATCTCGCTGAAGAACGCTTGCGGGAACGAGACGAGCGACGCGGCCTGCTGAAGCGAGTTGTAGTCCCCCACTTTCACGCCCGCGAAGGCGGGATTCGGGAAGAACGTCCAGAGCGTCATTCCGGTGATGGAACTGCCGGGTTGGCCACGAACCACGTTGTTCGCCTCGCTGAAACTTTGATAGTAGCCAGACCACGTGACGAGCAACGTCCCGGCCGCCAAGAACGCTCCCACGATTTGGGCGACGATGTAGCCCGGAACGTGTTTCCACGGGAAGTCCCGCCAGATGGCGTTCGCGATGGTCACGGCCGGGTTGATGTGTCCCTCCGAGACGCCGCCGACCCAGTACACCGCGAACATCACCGCGAATCCCCACAGGACGGCCACGCCGAACAGGTCGAACCCGCCCGTCAACACCGAGACGGTGACGGCACCGTCGCCGAGGAGAACGAGGATGAACGTCCCGACGAGTTCGTTCACGTACTTCGCGCCCCAGTACTCCTCCACCGAGCCGTCGTCGGTGGCGGTTTCCCCGCCATCCGAGACTGGTTCGCCGCCGCCGATTGTCGCTTCGTCCGTCATCTCAGGCACCTCCTTCGCGTGCCCATCCAAGGGAGCGCTCGACGGCGTCCTCCCAGCGGTCGTACTTCGCGTCCGCCTCGGTTTCTAACATCTTCGGTTCGAACTCGCGGTCGACCTGCCAGTTCTTTCGCAGGTCGTCCACGGAGTCCCAGTAGCCGACGGCGAGGCCGGCGGCGTAGGCCGACCCGAGCGCCGTCGTCTCGTCCACCACGGGACGAACGATGTCGGCACCGAGGATGTCGGCTTGCAGTTGGCAGAGGAAGTTGTTCTTCACCGCACCGCCGTCGACCTTCAGCGACTCGATGTCGATGCCGCTGTCGGCCTCCATCGCTTCGGCCACGTCGCGGGTCTGATACGCGATGGATTCGAGCGTCGCCCGGACGATGTGCTCGGGGCGAGTACCCCGTGTCATTCCGACGAGGGTGCCGCGAGCGCGCTGGTTCCAGTGGGGCGCGCCGAGTCCCGTGAACGCCGGAACCATGTACACGCCGTCCGTCGAATCGACGCTTCGAGCCATCGTCTCCGTCTCAGCCGCGTCGCCGATGAAGCCGACATCTACGAGCCATTCGATGGCCGCGCCGGTGACGAAAATGGCTCCTTCGAGCGCGTATTGGACCGGTTCGCCCGAGCGCTGGAACCCGACCGTCGTCAGGAGACCGTGTTCGCTCTCGACCGCGTCCTCGCCGGTGTTCAGGAGGAAGAAACTGCCCGTCCCGTAGGTGTTCTTCGCGTCGCCCGCGTCGAAGCAGGTCTGCCCGAACAGCGCCGCCTGCTGGTCGCCGAACGCGCCAGCCACGGGGACTTCGGCACCCAAAAAGCCGTCCGGGTCGGTCGAACCGTACGTCTCGTCGTCGCTCGACGGTCGGACCTCGGGCAACATCTCGCGCGGGACGTCGAACTCCGCACAGAGGTCGTCGTCCCAGTCCATCTCGTGGATGTCGAACAGCATCGTTCGGGATGCGTTCGTCACGTCCGTGATGTGTTCGCCGGTCAGGTTGTAAATCAACCACGTGTCGATGGTGCCGAAGAGGATTTCGCCCTCCTCGGCACGCTCGTGGATGTCCTGCGGTCGGGCGCGCTGGAGCTTTATCGGGTCGGCATTGTCGAGCAACCACTCGGCCTTCGTCGCCGAGAAGTACGCGTCGGGTTCCAACCCGGTTTTCGCGCGGATGTCGTCTACCTTCCCCTCGTCTTCCAACTGCTCCACGCGGTCGGTCGTCCGACGGTCCTGCCAGACGATGGCGTCGTGGACCGGACTGCCGCTGTCCTTGTCCCACAGCAGGGTCGTCTCGCGCTGGTTGGTGATGCCGATGGCTTCCAGCCGGTCCGCGGAAACGTCGGCTTCCTCCAACGCGGTGGTGACGACGTGTTTTGTGTTCTCCCAGATTTCGAGCGGGTCGTGCTCGACCCATCCCGGTTCCGGGTATTTCTGTTCGTGTTTTTCGTAGGCGCTTTGGACGACCCGACCGTCGTGGTCGAACAGCATGAACCGCGTTCCGGTCGTTCCTTGGTCGATAGCGCCGACGTAGGTTTCAGACATTGTCTCCCCCATTCGGTGCGCCGGTTCATTGTCACGTTCGGCCACACCTCGGGAAAGAGACGGGACGGAGAATAATTATGTTTTCCCACGTCGGTTTCGGCACCTCAGGCCTCGTTGAACCGGTCGGTTCCGTTCAGTTTACTCCCGGAGTCATCGGATTGTGACAACGGAGAGTTCGTTCACCGTCGAGTTTCGGAAGATGGACACGTGAACGAGACTCGAAACCGACGTCACAGCGACTTCCGCATATATGTCGCGGTGTCGGGACACAGGTCGTCGAATTCCGTCGTCTGCCGGATGGCGTCGGGAGCAGTCCCACGGGACGCTTCGACGTACTCTAGTCCGGCGAAGAACTCCGCTGCCGTCGTCGTCAGTAGGTGAAGGGTCTCCACCCCGTCGGCGGTCGCTCGTTCCTCCAATCGGGCACAGAGTACGCTTCCGTAGCCTTCGTCACGAGCGCCTCGCTCCACGACGACCAACCGTAGAAGGCCGTCCGTTCCGTGAACTTCGACGCCACCGATACCGACGGGGTCGGGTCCAGCGTGGGCGACGTAGAAACAGTCCAGTTTCGGCCCGACGTCCTCGAACGGTAACCCGTTTTCCTTCAGCAGCGTTCGAATATACGAGCGGTGAGCGTCATCCGCCTGTCGAAGCACGAGTGTCGTCTCGCTCATCGGGAACGAATGCGGGAACGAGCGTAAAGTACGTTCCCCCAGCGACCCGCGTTCGGACGGGTTCGAACCGGCGTTTTAGCTCGCGTCCGCGATGCGGTCGTACTGGTCCGTTGAAAGTTCGATATCGGCCGCGCCGACGTTCTCCTCCAACTGCTCGACGGTCCGCGCGCCAACGATCGGCGTACAGGAGAAATCGCGCTGTTGGATGAGCCATCGGAGCGCGACCTGTGCCGGGGTGGCGTCGAGTTCGTCCGCGATGCCCCGAACCTCGTCCAGTACCTCCCAGCCCTCCTCGGACATGTAGTAGTCCTCGAAGTAGTCCACGAGGTCGGCGCGCGACCCGGCCGGGATGTCGCCGTCGCGTTCGTACTTTCCGGTCAGGAACCCGCCCGCGAGCGGCGAGTACGGACAGACCGCGATGTCCTGGTCGGCACAGACGTCGAGGTAGTCCTCCACCGGGCCGCTGGCCGCCGCGTGGTACATCGGCTGAGTCACGTCGAAGCGTTCGAAGCCGTTCACGTCGCTTTCCCAGAGCGCCTTCGTGAGTTGCCACGCCGCCATGGTGGACGCCCCGAGGTAGTTCACCTTGCCTTCATCGACGAGTTCTGTCAACGTGGAGAGCGTCTCCTCGATGGGCGTCTCCTCGTCCCAGCGGTGGATGTAGTAGACGTCGAGGTAGTCGGTGCCGAGACGGTCGAGCGTGCCCTGAATCTGCCTCCGGATGTGTTTGCGCGAGAGACCGGAGTCGTTTGGTCCGGGTTCGCCCCACCCGTCGAAGGGGAAGTACACCTTCGATGCGATGACGAAATCCTCGCGGTCGTACTCGGACAACCAGTCGCCGATCCACTCCTCGCTGGTGCCGTTCGGGTCGCCGTAGACGTTCGCCGTATTGCCGGACTACGTCCGGCAGTTAACCAGAACGCGAGGCGTTCTGGTGATATCGATGAAGTTGATGCCGTTCTCCCACGCCGTGTCCAGCAGGTCGTGTGCCGTGTCGTAATCCGTCTCGACCGTGCCGTCGGACTCCATGGCGAACCGCCACGTTCCGAAACACAGTTCAGAGACTTTCGTGCCGGTCGAACCGAGAGTTCGATACTCCATGGGAGTGGGTCGTCGGGGAAGGTGGTAAACTTCGGGAAAGCGGTCAGTTGTGGGGCGGTATACGAAGGGAAGTAGGACCTGACGTAGCGATACCGGGAGAAAATACAGCAGGTTGAAAACAAGTCGGGCATGAAGTGTCGTTCGGGCTATCGGTTTCGGGGTTCCTCGTACGCGTTCAACCACTCGGCGACTATCTCTTGAATCGCGAGGGCGGTCGTGCCGACGTTGAGGATTTGATACCCGTTTCCAGCCTTCTCGTTGACGTCCTCCATTCCGAAGCCGAGGTTACCCACGGGTACGCCTCGTTCGACGCTCCTCGAACGAACGGTTTCCACGGCGTCCTGTACGTCCGGATTATCGAGTTCCCCGGGAGACCCGACCGCGACCGAAAGGTCGAACGGACCGACGAAGACGAAGCCGAGATTTGGAACGTCGAGGATAGAATCGATGTTCTCGACCGCCTCCAAGGACTCTATCGTCACCCCGACGAGCACCGCTTCGTCCTCGGCGGCCGCGTAGTCGTCCTCCAATCCCCACCGACTCGCTCGTGGAACCGCGAGGCCGCGTTCGCCCGGCCCACCGTCGTAGCGGAAGTACGCTGCCCGCACGATATCCCGCACCTCGTCAGCCGTATCGACATGTGAGAGGAACACGTTCCTCACGCCGGCATCCAGTACTTTTCGAACGAGCGCCGGTTCCGTAACCGGTACCCGAACCAACAGCTCCGTACCAGTCAGCTCGCTCGCGCGGAGCAACGATTCCACCGCGCCTGCGTCCCATGGACTCGGCCCCGCGTGTTCGAAATCGATCCAAACGAAATCGAGTCCGAGATCGCCGTACAGTTCGACGAGCGTCGGCGAGTACGTGTCTTCGGCCATCCCGAGCGTGACGTCGCCGCGTTCGAGTCGCTTTCGCAAACTTGTCGTGTTTCTTTCTCGTTCCATGAGTCCCCCCAACCGGGCACCGACACGGGTTGTTCGACGGTGCGTTTCGCGCCACCTGTGTTCGATTTCGCACCGCTATCGGTGTCGGGTCGGCGAACGTGGTACGCTAGCGACGGTAGTAGCGCTGCTGGTCCGCGCTGGCGAGTCGAACACGCTCTCGGAGAACACCACCCGTCAACCGGAATATTCCGCGCGCACCACCACGTTCCCGCTCGTGTCCCGTACGACGACCGTATCCTCGTCGTTGTTCCAGACGGCACCGTCGGCGTTCCAGTAGCGTTCCGACGCCGAGTCGGACCCGCTCCCCGTGTAGAGCGTGAGCGTCTTCCCGCCCGCCAGCGTCACACCCGACGGCACGCGGTACGTGTGCCCGCCGTCGTCCGAAATCGTCCATCCGGAGAGGTCGAGGGTCACGTCTCCGGTGTTCTTCAGAACGACGTACTCGTCGTTCAAGTTCTGGTGGTCGTTGCCGTCCGCGTCGGCGTGGATTCGAGCGACGGTGAGGCCGTCCGTCCCGCCGTCGGTCGCCACTCGGGTCGTCGGTTCGTCCGTGCTTCCTTGTTCACCCCTGCTCGCTCGTCCGTTCGCACACTCCCAGAGGCCGACGCCGTCCTTCTGTGCACGTGATTCGGCGGCGTAAAACCGGTCGCGCTCGGTGAACTCGCTGTCGTACACCCGCGCGTAGCCCTGTTTCACCAGTTGGTAGTTGAAGAGCGTGCCGTCCGATTCGCGGACGTAAATCAGCAATCGGCCGTAGTAGCCCCGCGGTCCCTCGTTCGCGTCGAGCGTGATCGTCACTCGCTCGTCCACGAGTTCGGTTCTGGCGAACTCGCTCGCCTTGTGCCCCCAATCGCGGAGACACCGCTCTCCGCTCCGGTCGTCGGGGACCTCCTCGAACTCCGTCGGGTCGTTTTCGGTGTGGACCTCCGGCGTATCGACGCCGAGGAGGCGACCCGTCTCCTCCGTTCCGTTCGCGTAGCGGAACTCCACGGTGTCGCCGTCCACGATTCTGGTGATGGTAACCGTCCAGTGGCGGGATTGGGACCGGGAGTCGCCGATCGAGGCGGTTCCGTCGGGGCGGGGCGTCGTGGTATCCTGCACCGACGCACACCCGGCGGTCAGGACGCTCGCACAGACGAGGAGGACGACGGCGACGGAGACCGGCCGCGAGGAGCCCGTTAAAGACACGAGGAAACCGAGACGCTTCCGGCGGTTAAATCTATGCGACTCCTTCGGCGTCTCGGTCGCGTGCCGGTAGATACGGGAGCGGACTGACCGGACAGAACATCGGAGCCTCCGTGAGAAGGTGCCGGAGAACGCGAACGTGACCCGCCCCGACGAGGAACAGGATTCGGTCGTCCGTGGCGTCCATGGTCCGCCACAGGTGATGGACCATCCTGATGTTTCGGTCGTACCAGTACGCGAGCGCCAGCGGACTCCCGAATCGCTCGTCCGCCGCACGAATTCCCCTATCGAACATGAAATCGTGGTTTTCCCGGCGCTCCTCTTTGTCGTTGATCCACGCGAAGTACTCGGGAATCGTGGAGGACGAGAGTCGTTCGTCGCTCTCACGCTGTACGGTGTCGTTGTCGACGAGTTCGATGTCGGTCTTCCGACTCGAATCGACGTCGCGGTCCTCGAACGGGTCGGTGTCGGGTTCTTCAGGATATTCGTCTATTGCGGCGACCCGCTCGTGGCCGAGGTGGTCGGCGAGCCGGAAACCGACTTGGACGATTTCGCTTCGGCATTCGGTCGTGGGTTCACTCCGTTCCGAGTGTGGCGCGGGAAACGTCTCTTCGCGGTCGTAGGCCCGTCCACCCGACCGGTACTCTCGATACAGGTCGTTTATCGCCTCGTTTCGGTCGTACGGTCGTTCGACGGCGACCCTGTCCGGGTTCCACTCCGAAACGCGGGCGACCAAATCGCGCAGTTCGGCCTGTCGGCGGTCGACGAGCACGTCGTCGGCATCGACGTTCACCTCGTCCAATCCCGGATTGTCCATGTGATAGGTACCGAGCAACATCACCTGCACCTGCTCGGAGGTCGGTTCCGGCCATCCGTTCGGCGTCCGCGCGTCGTTCCTATTCGCCATGGACGGGACGACCGACGCTCCGGGAATAAGTGTTCGTAGAATTGAATTTCTATACGCGAGGTTACAAAAGAGCGGTTCTACTCTTCGGTTGTCAGTACTTCCCCATCGTGCCGTTCCACGACGTCCAACTCGCGGTCGAAAACGAATATCCTCGTCTCACCGTCGAGGGTCATGGGAACCGCGATACGAAGCGGGTCGGTGGATTCGACGGTCGCATTGTCCTCCTTCAACCACGGGAGTTCCCACCGCGGCGTTTCGCGGAGGTCGATGCCATGTTCGTAGTGGAACGCGGCGACCAGCGGGTGCGAGAGGACGGCCAACTGAACGGACCGATTGTACCTGTGACCGCACCGACCGCACTCGTGGAACTCCATTCCGACCAATCCGCTACCTTCGAGCCAGTCGGGTGCGTCCTCGTCGTCGGAGAGGTACAGCGTCGAATCCAACCGCCCGTAGCAGTTCGCACACATGCCGACCTCGGCGGCCTCGTCCAAAGTACGGAGCCATCGGGCGACGACGTTCGGTGCCGCCGCCGCGTCCATCCCGTCCATGAGTCCCGCGGGAATTTCCGGGTCCGTGAACATCCACTCACAGCCCGTACAGTCGATGGTGATTCCGTGGTCCCGAAAGACCGCTTCCAACCGCCCCCCGCAGTGGAGACAGTCCCCATCGACCGGGACGGAGTCGGCGCTGAACTCCGCGGTGTACCCGCCGGACATGACGGCCCCGACGACCCGTTCCCCCGGCGGTGCGACGTCGTAGCCGTCCTCAGTCTTGCGGACGAACTGTCCCGTAAGCTTCCCGAGGTGGTAGTTGAATCCGCCGGGGTCGTCCGCACCGACGCGGGTCCGAAGTTCCGAGAAGGACAACGCCTCCTCGGCCCGATTCAGCACCCGCAGGATTTCGAACCGGGTCTCGTCGCCGAGCAACCCGAACGCCTCGTCGGGGGCGAGTCGCGTAGTGGTTGGATCGTCGTCACGTTCCATACTGCATCGTTACGAGAACGGAACCAAAGTAGTGTGGTTCCGGAGTTCGAGGAACGTCCCGAACCGAAGGGACGGTTCCGAGAATCGACGCCGAACGAGTGGACGAGTGAACAAGAAGGACGATTTATATTCCAGCGCCGAAACGAACCGATATGGGCGACACACCGAGCGAGCGCTTCCGCGAGAACGCGACTGAAATCGCGTCGATTCTCGTCACGGGGTTCTGGCTTCTCGCTCTCTTTACCGGCCAGAGTTGGTGGCTTCCGGCGATGCTTTTCGGCTACGTCGTCGTCATTCCGATAGTCGAAATGCTGTTCGGTGACGGCGAGGGCGACGAAGAGTGGTGGGACGATATGTGGGACGACGATTGGTGGGACTGGTCGAACGGTAACGAACGTTCCAGCGAACCCGCCGAAACCGGCGAACCGAACAACAGGGACGCCCTCGAAACCCTCAAAAACCGCTATGCGCGGGGCGAACTCACCGACGAGCAGTTCGAGCGAAAACTGGAGCGGCTCATGGAAAATGACACCGTGGAGGACGTCGAGGAACGACTGCGACGGAAGGAACGGGACGTAGAGCGGAACTGAGCCACGATTGGGGGAGATAGTGGCGATTTCCTTCGGGCGAAGGTTTATACGGAAAAACGGGACAATACGGCTCCATGGACGAATGGGAGTACAAAATCGTGGAACTGTCCGACGGCGGGCTGTTCGGCGGGAGTGAAGAACCGACCGAGGCAGACCTCAACGAACTCGGGGAAGAGGGCTGGGAACTGGCGTCGTCGCTGACCGGATCGAACAAAACGCTCGGTGGGCGACCGAAGAGCGAGACGAGCGCGTTAGTTTTCAAGCGACCGGTGGAGTGACGGAGCGGTCCACCGAGCGATTTACTCCGCGTCCGCCCACGAGTCCAGCGTCTCCTGAATCAGCGCCTCGCCGACGGCGCGGCCGAGGACGTCGTATCCGGCGCGTTCCGCCCGGTCGTCCGAGGAGGCGATGAGGCGCGAGACGATGAACTCCGGCGTGGACTTGCCGACCGTCTGGAACCGCGGCTGGTAATCGACGAGGAGGTCCAACTCCTCGTTCAGCCCCTCGGCGAAGATGCCGTCCTTGCGCGCCCGTCCGGGGAGCGGGTTCAGGTCGTCCGCGAGGTGGGTCACGAACACGCCGAGCGCGCCCCTATCGACGGTCAGGCTGACGAGTCCGTGGAGGAGGTTCGCGGCGCTGCCGGGTTCCGTGATGGCCTCGAACTCGTCCACCAGCATGAGCGTCCGCCCGTCGTTCGTGAGCGGCGGGACGATACTTCGGAGCGTGGATTCGAGCACGCCCGCGTTGAAACTCGCGTGGCGGCGGTGGAAGACGATGGCGTCCGAAATCGACACCTGTGCGTGCGAGGCGGGAACGGGAAGCCCCATCTGTGCCAGCAGACCGATCTGACACAGCGTTTCGAGCAGGGTCGTCTTCCCGCCGCTGTTCGCGCCGGTCAGGACCGTCACTCGGTCGCCCTTCGGTGGACCGGCGATTCCGTGGTCGCCGATGCCGTAGGTGATGGGTTGCACGTCTCCCGCGGTGGCGAGAAACAGGTTTCGTGCATCGTCGACGGCGAATCCGGAGTCCACGAACTCCGGGCGCGTCATGTCGAACGCGTCGGCAAAGCGGGCGAGCGACAGCGAAACCGCGAGGTCGCTCACGGCCGACACGGCGGCGTCGATGGCGTCGCGGGCAGTTTCGATGTCGGTTTCGAGCGCCGAAACGACCGTTTCCTCGCGCTCTTCGACGGCGCGCTTCGTTTCGGCGACGAGTTCGCGGAGCGACCCGCCGACGAAATCGGTGGCGTCGGTGGCCTCACCGACCGTCGCGTCGCGGATTCGCTGCGGTTCGATATCGGTTTCGCGGGCGACGTACTCGACGTAGCTCTCGCGGAACTCGTCCGGCGTCCGCACGTCGCCGGATTGGACGGATTCGAGCACGTCCAAGGCACCGCTTTCGAGGCGTTCGACCGCGGTCAGCGCGGCCCGGAGGCGGTCGAGTTCATCGTCCGCCCCCTCGGCAACCGTGCCGTCGTCGAGTTTTCCCAGGGCACCGGCGGCGACGGCGAGGTCGTCCGCGTTGATGGCGGCCACCGTGGCGAACGCGCCGTCGGTCACGCCGGTCTGCTGGAGGGAAATCGCCGTCTCCACCGCGGTTCGCTCGCTGCCGTCGTACTCCTCGAAGGCATCGAGAACGGTCGTTCGCGTCCCCTCGTTCAGTTCGTCCCACGATTCGACGGCGGCCATAACGGAATCGAGTCGTTCTGTGGCCTCCTCCCGGGAGCGAACCGGCGTCAAAACCCGGATTCGGTCGCCAGCGTCGGGCGTGATGGCGTAATCGCTCGCGAGGTCGAGCAACGATTTGTACACCGAGCGGGCGTCGCGGGTGGCGAGGACCGCCATTCCCTCGCCGCCGTTGGCCTGTCGAAGGATTCGCGTCGCTCGGCCGCGGGACAACCCCGCGGCCGTGAGTGCGCGAACGTCGGTCGATTCGATCGCTCGAATCGCTCGTTCGACGCCCAGTTCGGCTTCGAGCAGTTCGCTCGTCTTCGGCCCGACGCCCCAGTAATCCTCCAGCCTCATACCTGTCCGCTGACACGGACGGCTATTAATCATTCCCGTTCGACCGAAACATAGAGGAGGCCGTGGTGAGTTTATGTTTCCATGCCCCTTCATGAAGAATACCCTGAAACGCCGCGTATCCTCCACGTCGGCGATACGAGTGGGGTTTCACTTCCGGGGATATCAGCGGAAGCGGCGAGCGTCGAGCGGGCGCTCGACGCCCTCGAAGCGGCGGAGTGCATCGTCTGTGAGCACGGACTGCCCGGGTGTGATGCACTCGCCGTGCTGAGCGAGGTGCGAGAACGCGATTCGAGTCTTCCGTTCTTCGTCGTGACGGAGGACGATGAAACGATAGCAGAAGCGTTTGCGATGGACGTAACCGACTGTATCGGTCCCGAGGACCGGACGGTTCTGTCGCACAAAATCGAACGCGCCGTAACTGGCTATCGGAATGAACAGGCGCTCTCACGGGCCAAAGCGGTTCTCGAAGGGGTTCCGGACGCCATCGTGACGATCGACACGGAGGGAACGGTTCGGTACGCCAACGACGGGTTCGAGCGGGTACTCGGCTACGACTCGAAGGGGATAGCGGGAGAACCGTTGAAGCGCGTGATTCCGGAGCGGTTGGAGTCGCTATACGAAGCCGCATTGAGACGGTATTCCGAAACGGATGAGCGAAGCCTCGACTGGGAATATTTCGAGACGAGAGCGCGACACAGCGACGGCCACGAGGTTCCGGTGACGCTTTCGCTTCGGAACGCGACCGACGGCGGCGAGGAGTTGATAACGGGAATCATCCGCGATATCTCCGAGCGCAAGACGGTGGAGACGGAACTCGAAGCGTCACGTGAGCGCTATCGAAAGCTGGTGGCGACGAGTCCGGAAGCCATTCTCGTCGCCGACGCGGAAACGGGGAAGATAGTCGATGCCAACGCCGCGGCCGAGGAACTCCTCGGGCGGCCACGGAGCGAGATCTGCGGGATGTGTCAGTGGGAGCTACATCCACGGGAGCGACAGACGCACTATCGGCGAATCTTCGAACGGCACGCGGAGGAAGGTGGAATAATGCGAAACAGGGACGACCTCACGGTCGTTCGGTCGGACGGGGAGGAGGTTCCGGTGGAGATCAGCGCGAACCGGACCCGACTCGACGGGCGACGGGTCATTCACGGGATCTTCAAGGACGTCTCGGAGCGGAAGGGCCGCGAGCGGACGCTCGCGTACCTGCGGTCCGCGACGCGCGAACTCATGACGGCAGAAACGAAGGCCGACATCTGCAAAATCGCGGTGGAGGCCGCCGGCGAGGAGTTGGACCTCCCCCTCTCCGGCATCTACCTCGCGAACGACGAGGAGGACGTACTGCGGCCGGTCGCGGTGACGGAGACGACGGAGCGACTATTGGACGAACTGCCGCGTTTCGAGGCCGGGGAGGGCCTCACGTGGTCGGCGTTCGAATCGGGAGAGGCGACCACGTTCGACGACGCGACAGACGCGCGAACGACCTACGACCGGCCGGTTTCGGTCGAACAGGAGATGGTGATTCCGCTGAGCGACCACGGCGTGTTTCTGTTGGGATCGCTCTCGGCGGCCGAACTGGACGAGTACGTCAGGGATTTCGCCGAGATTTTGGCGACGAACGTCCGGTCCGCACTCGACCGGGCGACACGCGAGGAAACCCTTTCCACCCAGCGGGCCGAGTTGGTGGAACTGAATCGCATCAACGAGGTCATCCGCGACGTGGACCAAGCGTTGGTACAGGCAACGAGTCGGGAGGAAATCGAGGAGACGGTCGTGAACCGGTTGGCGGCGGCGGGGCCGTACGAATTCGCGTGGGTCGGCGAAAGCGAAGTGAGCGCCGAAACCGTCCGCACGGTGGCGAACGCGGGCGACACCACCTATATGGAGGCGGTGGAAACGGCCGCGGACACGTGTAACTGCCCGGTCGAACAGGCACAGACATCGGGACGGGCGGTGGTCGTCGAGGACGTGAAAATCGACCCCGATTTCGAGGCGTGGGGAGAAGCGACGCTCGACGGCGGTGTACAGTCGATGGCCGCCATCCCGATTCGGTACGACGAAACCTGTTACGGCGTCCTCGCGGTCCACGCGAACAGGGGTGGCGCCTTCGATGACAGGGAACGGGAAGTTCTCGTGGAACTCGGGGAGACGATGGGGATGGCGATAGCCGCGATGGAGAGCAGGAAGGCGTTGGCTTCGGACTGCGTGGTCGAGGTGGAGATGGAGATATCGGACGCCGATCATTACTTCGTTCGCGTCCCACAGGAGTTGGGATGTACGTTCACCCTTCACGGGACGACGATGTCGCCGACCGGGGAGATTCACTGTTTCATCACCGCCACCGGCGTGCCGTCGGAGGTCGTCCTCGAACGAACCGCGAAAGCGGACGGGATAACCGACACGCGGCTCATCCGCGAAGGCGACCACGAGTGCGTCTTCGAAGTGACCTACGAGGGACCGTCGTTCGTCAAGACGCTCGTGGATAGGGGAGGGGCCATCGGATACGTCGAAGCGAACGAGGAACGTGCGCGTGGCACCGTCGAACTCCCGGCCGACGCGAACATCAGGGGGGCGGTCGAGGCGGTGAAGAACATCGCGCCGAAGGGACGGGTCGTCGCCCAACGCGAACGCGAGAAGCCGGAACCGACGGCGACGGAGTTCCGCATGCAACTGTCGGAGTCCCTGACCGACCGGCAACGGACGGCGATGGAGACGGCCTATCTCGCCGGGTTCTTCGAATGGCCACGGGACAGCACGGGCGAGGAGGTGGCGGAGTTGCTGGACGTGTCGGCACCGACGTTCCATCAGCACCTCAGACACGCGGAGGCGAAACTGCTGAAAACGTTTTTTGACCGATAAGACGCCGGTTTTCGGCCGGAGGGGTTTTCATCCCCGCGTCGGATGGTCGGGGCATGCGTCTCATTCAAATCCTCGTCCCGGACGACTGCCGGAGCGAGGTTCTCGCCGTGCTCGACGACGAGCACATCGATTACGTTCTCACGCGGGAGGAGGGTAACGGAGATGACGCGGCGGTCGTCCAGTTTCCGGTCCCGACGCAGGCGGTGGACGTCGTCCTCACGGACCTGAGGGATGCGGGGTTGGACGAGGAGGGATACACCGTCGTCGGAAGTCTGGAAACGGCCCGAACGCCGAACATCGACGAACTGGAGGACCGCTTCGTCAAAGGACGCGACGAGGACGACAGCATCGCGACGGAGGAGATTCGAACGAAGGCGCTCGGGATGAACCCGAGTCCGGTGACGTACTACGCCATGACCGTGCTGTCGGCCATCGTCGCCACCGCCGGGTTGTTGCTCGATTCGCCCGCGCTCGTCGTCGGGTCGATGGTCATCGCGCCGCAGGTGGGGTCGGCGATGACGACGAGCGTCGGACTCGTGTTGAACGACCGCGACATGATACGCGACGGCCTGTGGTCGCAGGTCCTCGGACTCGCCGTCGCCATCGTCAGCGCGACGATTTTCGGGTGGGCGCTCAAATCGGCACAGTTCATCCCTCCAGCCCTCAACGTGGCGACGGTGAACCAGATAAGTCAGCGTACCTCGCCCGGATTCCTCTCGCTCGCGGTGGGGCTCTGTGCGGGAGGGGCGGGAGCGTTGGGCCTCGCAACCGCCCTGCCGGTGTCGCTCGTCGGCGTCATGATCGCCGCGGCGCTCATTCCCGCGGCGGCGGCCGTCGGCGTCGGACTGGCGTGGGGACCGCCGGTGCTCGCGTTCGGCGCGTTCGTCCTGCTGGTGGTGAACGTCGTCTCCATCAACGCCGCCGGAAGCGGAGTTCTGTGGGTTTTGGGCTACCGCCCGACGACGGAGACGAACCTCCGCAAGGCCGCACCGACGCTCGTCGCCGTCGCCGTCCTCCTCGTTTCGTTCGCGGGTGCGGGGGCGCTGATGGCTCAGCAGGTTCACACGGAGAACACGGCGAACGGGGAGGTACAGACGCTCTTGGAGGGAAAGCAGTACAAGGAACTGGACCTCATCAAGGTGAACGTCGAGTTCGACGACATGGGTTTGGTGGACAACACACAGCACGTAACGGTCCTCGTGACTCGCCCGTCGGGCAAGCGGTATGCAGGACTGGCGAAGAAGATAGCAAAGCGAATCTCCGTGAAACTGGGCGGCAGAACCGTGGTCGAACTGGAGTTCACGGAACGTCAGCAGTCGGCGGCGAGAACGTGAACCCGTAGTCGGCCGTGATTCGATACGCGGCGGTCCCCCAGATGTAGTCCTCGACGGGCCACCACGTCCGCGCGTTGTTGATGCCGGCCACGAGGAGACCGTCCTCCGGGTTTTCGAGGTCCGAGTGGTAACTGACGCTTCCGCTGTCGCCGTCGGTGAACGACGACTGGGACCCCCACTTCAGTTGGCCGTGTTTGCAGACGGTGCCGTACGCGCACGTCATTCCGTCGATGGCCTGAATCACACCGGACGTGTAGCCCGAGACGACGGCGATTTTCTTCAGTTTCGACCCGCGGGCTTTGAGATGAGCGAGGCCCGCGCGCGTGAACTGCCCCATGACGGTGGAGGGCGACTCGCCGTCGATGGAGTTCATCGGGATCGCATCGTTCACCGGGTCGATGCGAACGAAATCGTCGAGCGCGTAGCCGCGTCGCACCTCGCCGACCTTTCGCCACCCGTCGCGGCGTTTGACGAAGAACGGTTCGCCGCTGTGTCGTCCCCCATCGTCGCCGTAGAGGTGGTTCGACGTGGTGAAAAACGGCGTCTCACCGTCGTACATGGCCGGGCAGAGCGTGGCGGACGCGTCCCTGCTACCGCATTCGATGCTTCCCGGAATGTGATTTCCGTCGAACGGACGCCCGTCCGAACCCTCGTTCCACGTTTCGGCTTCCGACCGAACCCGGTTGACTTCGACGGCGACGTCGCCGACGCGCTCGGGAACGGTTCCCGTCGCTTCGTCGTCGGTCACGTCCACCGAGAGGGCGGCGTTTCGGCCGCCGAACTCCCCCGGAACGACGGCGCTCCCGACGACGCCGGGACGCGAGAGCACGCCGGAGCGTTCGTGTGCGTCGAATGCGGCACGGAGGTCCGCGAACCAGTCCGCCGGCACCGTCGTGGTCAGCGGTTCCGAGTCGGGACCGTGGCCGTACACGAGCGGTACTTCGTCCCCGCCGGCCGCCCGTACGTCGTCGGGGGTGAGCAGGGCGGCCATGGATCCCAACCCTGCACCCGCCAGCGTCGTGATGAACCGTCTCCTCCCCATCGTTTCGAGTCGTCTATCGGACAGAGAACGCGGTAGCCGTCGCTGTCCGATGTCGTCGTTTCTCCCCATCGTGTCGTTTCCCCATTCCCAAGCCGGAGTACGACGGACGGGCACTTGAAAGTGAACCGTCACGTTCGACGGGTGTCGGCTGAAATTATCGAGGATTTTTTAGGCGCACCGAAAAATAGCAACGTTTACGTGTGTTTAGGTTAGCCTAAAACGTGAGCGTGGTAGCAGACGAGTCGACGTTCGCGATGCGACGACGGACGCTCCTCGGCTGTAGCGCCGCTCTCATGGTAAACTCCCGTTCGGGCTCGCACGCCGAGCCGCGAACCGAGTCACGAATCGAAGTACGAATCGCGAATCAGTGCGACGCGAGTGCGGTAGGCATCATCGCTCGCGTCGTCCCATATCACCGTCCGATACGACGGCTGAAATATGAGATCCAGCGATGGACGGTGAAACAAACCCGGATTACGGGACGAAAGGGAGAGACGGAGGGAAATCGCAGTAGCGGAGCGAGAACCAAAGCTCTTATCGGATATTAGGGGGACCTAAAAGCAAAGACGAACGGCGAGGCGAGTAGCGCTCTGCCGGAGGGTACGATGGAAGAAACCGAGGATGGAACGACACGAACGACGAAGGAAACCGAGACGGTGATAGGGAAACGACTGGACGGCTCTCTGGCGATGCTCGTCCTCGCCAGTATCGCCATCGTCGTGATTTCGGCGCTCGTGCAGGTCAGTTTCGGGGCGTACTCCACGACGCTCTCCCAGGCGTGGCACGCCGTCTTCAACCCGAAAGTGGTCACGAACCCGGACGTGCTCGGCGCGCTTCTGCTCGGCACGGAAGTCCCGTCGAACGTGACGTTGAGCAATACGACGACGGTCATCTGGAGCCTCCGCTTGCCGCGAGTGTTCGTCGGTATCTTCGTCGGCGCGAACCTGGCCGTCTCGGGGGCGATATTTCAGGCCGTCACGCGCAACGAACTTGCCAGTCCGTACATTCTCGGCGTCAGTCAAGGGGCCGGGTTGGCCGTCCTCCTCACCCTCGTCGTGTTCAGCGGACTCACCGTTTTCCTGCCGATTTTCGCTGCCGTGGGAGGTATCGCGGCGTTCATCGTCGTCTACATCATCGCGTGGAAGGGCGGAACGAGCCCCGTTCGTCTGGTCCTCGCGGGCGTCATCGTCGGCACCATTTGCTCGTCGTTGCAGCGCGGTCTGTTCTTCTTCGCACAGGACATCGGCGTGGTACAGACGGCCCTCTCGTGGACCACGGGGTCGCTCACCGGAACCGGGTGGGAACAAGTACGAATCATCCTCCTCCCGACGCTGGTGATACTCCCGCTCGCGATGTTGGCGTCCCGGCAGTTGAACGTCCTCCTGCTCGGCGAACGAACCGCCCGGTCGCTCGGAATGTCGGTCGAACGCATCCGGTTTGCACTCTCGACGTTGGCGATTCTCGCCGCCAGTTCCGCGATTTCGGTCGCCGGAATCGTCGGCTTCGTCGGCCTCATCGTGCCGCACGTCGTCCGGAACATCGTCGGCAGCGACTACCGGAAACTCCTCGTCGGAAGCCTGTTCGCCGGACCCGCGCTGGTGGTCAGCGCGGACGTGGGCGCTCGCCTCGCGCTCAACCCGATACAGATTCCAGTGGGAATCGTCACCGGACTGATCGGCGGGCCGTACTTCCTCTATCTCATGCGGAAGCGCCAAAAGGTAGGTGAACTCTGATGACGCTGGATGGTGTGATCGAGGCCGGCAACGGGAGGAAAGGATTCGAACGCGAACGAGCGACCGTGGTGCGAGTTTCTGGCGGTAGGGCACATCAACCGGAGGAATCAGAATGAGTACAGGAATGAACGACGAACTGAACGAGGAAACGAGCGACGAAACGGGCAAACGGGCCAGCGAACTGTTCGGCGAGGAGTTGGCGATAGGCTACCCGAACTCGGGAATCATCGTCGAGTGTGACTCGATCGTCCTCCCGAAGGGCGAAATCACCGCGCTCGTCGGCCCGAACGGGAGCGGCAAATCGACGCTGCTCAGGGCGCTCTCGCGGGAACTCGACCCGGAGAACGGTGCCGTCCGACTCGACGGCGAGGACATCCAGGCGTTCGGAACGAAGGAGTTGGCACGAAAGTTGGGCCTCCTCTCGCAGGAGAACGAGTCGCCCGGCGGGTTGACCGTCGAGGAACTCGCGTACTACGGACGCTATCCGCACCGCGGATTCTTCGAGTCGAAGACGAGCGAGGACCACCAAGCCGTCGAAACGGCCCTCGAACGCGCCGGCGTCACTCACCTGCGGGACGAGGCGATGAACAGTCTCAGCGGCGGCCAGCGACAACTCGCGTGGATTGCGATGGTGCTGGCACAGGAAACCGACGTCCTCCTGCTCGACGAACCGACGACGTATCTCGATTTGCGCCACCAGTTGCGCGTCCTCGAAGTTGTCCAAACCCTCGCCCGCGAGGAGGATTTGACCATCGGCATCGTCCTCCACGACATCTCGCAAGCCGCGCGTTACGCCGACAACCTCGTCGCGTTGCGCGACGGCGAACCGTACGACTGGGGACCGCCGGACGAAGTCGTCACCGAGGAACTGCTCGCCGACGTGTTCGGCGTCGAGGCGACGGTCGGACTCGGCCCCGACGGGCCGATAGTGAACCCACAGCAGCCGCTCTGAATTCGTACGGGTGCGTTCACGGGAGTTAACCAAAGCAGGTCCCCCTCCGACGACCGATTGGCTGACGTACATTTTTAACAGAGGGAAGAGTATCGGTAGATAACAGGACGATACGAGTTCATGAACACAGTGAGGTATGCGGACCGACTCGCCGACCATCTCCTCGGCCGGTTAGCGATACTCGTCGTCGGAATCGCCGTCCTCGTCGGAGGGATGGTGCTCTATCCACCGTTCGGGACCGTGGTCTGGTGGGCGTTTCCGACCATGTTCGTTCTCTTCGGCGTCAAGGAACTGTACTTCCACGGAGCAGACAGTACCCTATCGGTCGTCGCCGGTTCCCTGTTCGTACTCGGCGGTATCAGTCGCGCGCTGTACCAACTCGTTCCGATGGACGAGTTCACCGGGACGGTGGCGAACCTCGTTCCGCTCTTCGGGGTGTTCGCGATGATGTACGCACAGCACTACCGGGAAAACGAGTGACTCTCCTCGACTTTCTTCGACTTCAGAGCGCCTGCCACGTCCGCGGCGAGTCGTTCAGGCGCTCACAGCCGTCCTCCGTGACGACGACCAAATCCTCGATACGGACGCCGAACTCGCCGGGGAGGTAGATTCCTGGTTCGACACTGAACACCATACCGGGTTCGAGTTCCAAGTCGTTGCCCTCGACGATGTACGGCCCTTCGTGGACGTCCAGGCCGACGCCGTGGCCCGTCCGGTGGATGAACTCCTCGCCGTAGCCGTAGGACTCGATGACCTCGCGGGCGGCGCGGTCCACCGACTCGGCGGTCGCTCCGGGTTCGACGGCCTCGACGCCCGATTCCTCGGCTTCGAGGACTGCCTGATGAACCTGCTCGTACTCGTCCGGTGGGTCCCCGGCGAACACGACGGTCCGGGTCTGGTCGCCGGGATAGTCGCCGACGTACGCGCCGAAATCGAGGACCACTGGGTCGCCGTACCCTATCTTCCGGTCGCCGTGGCCGTGGTGGGGTTTCGCGCCGTTCGGGCCGGACCCAACGATGGTACCGAAGGCGGGTTCGTCGCCGCCAGCGTCGGCCAGTCTGGACTCGATTTCGGCCGCGAGTTCGGTTTCGGTCATGCCGATGGCCTCCTCGCCGAGTTCCCGGACTTCGACGCTGGCGCGGTCCGCGACCGCTCCGGCCCTCCGCAGGGCCTCGATTTCCGTCCCGTCCTTTCGCATTCGGAGCGGTTCGAGCACCTCGCTCGCCAGCCCGAACGTCGCGTCGGGGAGCGCACGCCGGAGGTCCTGCGTGAACAGCGCCCACATCGTGTCGTCCACGAGGATGCGGCCGCCGCGGAGGTCGAACTCGTCGGCGACGTCGTTCACGAGGGAGAGCGGATCGTCGCCGTCGCTCCACGTTCGAACGTCCGGAACCCACGACTCCTCGGCTATCTGTTCCCCGTACATATCCGGGACGATGAAGACGGGGTCCCCCCGACTCGGGACGAACAGGAGGAGGTGGCGTTCGGCCGGATGTTCCTCGAATCCGGAGACGTAGAACAGGTTCGTACTCGGGAAGAGGACGAGCGCGTCGGCCTCGGCCGCCTGCAATCGCTGTTGACTTCTACGGGTTCGCTCCGCGAAAGCGTCGGGCATGGTTCGATTGTCGTCGCCGCTGTGGTAAAAGTTCACTCTTCGGTATCCTCGGCGGCGAACGTTCGATGGGTAATCGAGACTGAAAAAGCGGCAACGAAGGGCGGAGAGCGGGCAAGGTTACGCGTTCGAAAAGTGATTCATCGGAACGGCGACCGGTTCAGACCGCATCCGGTCCGCGTTTACCGGTTCGGACCTGACAGGCGTCGCTGACGGGCAGAACGAATATCTTCCCGTCACCGGGTTCGCCCGTCGAGGCGGCCTCCTGGATGGCCTCGACGACGTCTTCGGCCGGGGTGTCGGCGACGACGCACTCGATTTTGACCTTCTGGTGGAGGTCGACCACGTACTCCTCGCCGCGCCACTGACTCTTCGTCGCCGGCTGACTGCCCCGTCCGGAGACGTTCGTGACGGTCAGACTCGGCGCGTCAGCTTCGACCAACGCCCGCTTGACGTTCTCCAGTCGAGCGGGGCGGATGATGGCGACGACCATTTCGATTCCGGAATCGGCACTCATCTTTTCTCACCCCCGTCAGCGATGGCGGGGCCGTCCGCGGTCCCCGTCGGTGAGCCGCCGCCGGTCTCGTCGAACGATTCGACGAACTCGGGGTAGGCCACGATGCCGTGTTCGGAGCTGTCGAGTCCGGTGTGCTCTTCCTTTTCGTCGACACGCAGGCCGACGGTCACGTCGGCGAGCTTGAAGATGAGGTAGGACGTGACGAGCGTCCAAACGGTGATGACCAGGATACCGACGGTCTGCATGGTGAACTGTGCGAGCGAGAAGCCCGAGACGGCGAACACGGGAATGAGCCACGTACCGATGGCACCCGCGCTTCCGTGGACGCAGAAGACGCCACACACGTCGTCGACTTTGAGCGTGTCGACGACCCAGCGGTAGACGAGCGGAACCTGCACGCCCGCGATGACGCCGAGGGCGATGCCGCCGAACCACGTAACGTGGGGGACCGCGCCGGTGACGGCGACGAGGCCCGCGAGGAGGCCGTTGGCCGTGAACAGCGGGTCCGGTTTGCCTTCGAGGTACGTCGTCGTCAGCGCGGCGGCGGCCGCGCCCGCACCCATTCCGAGGGTCGTGTTGAGCGCGACGCGACCGAGCGTGGCACCCGCGAACTGGAGGGCACCGTTCTCCACGGAGAGAACGCTCGCCTGCGTCCCGACGTTGAAGCCGTACCAACCGAACGCGAGGATGAACGTTCCGAGCATGACGAGCGTCAGCGAGTGGCCGGGAATCGGCACGCTGTTGCCGTCCTTATCGAAGCGACCGCGACGTGGGCCGACCATGTACGCGCCCACGAGTCCGGCGATGCCGCCGAGCATGTGGACCACGGTCGCTCCCGCGAAATCCATGTATCCCACGCCTGCGGCGATGCCGAAGGTGGACCCGACCGCCTGTCCGAGGTAGCCGCCCGCGGAGAGCAGGCCGCCTCCCCACGCGAAGCCCTGAACGACGGGGTAGATGACCGCCGTCAGCGCGATGGAGTAGAACAGGTAGGCTTTGAAGTGTAGCCGTTCCGCGACCGCACCGCTGACGATGGTGGCGGCGGTCATGGCGAACACCGCACCGAACAGCCAGCCGACCCACGCGCTCGGGTCGTTGATGTAGGCGAACGCCTCCGCCATCGAGAACCCGCCGGACGAGGTGAGACCGGCGGCGACCGCCGCGATTCCCGAACCGACGAGGAAGTAGATGAGGACGCCGAGACACCAGTCCATCATGTTCTTCATCAGGACATTGGCGACGTTCTTCGCGCGAACCTGTCCGGCCTCCAGCATGGCGAAGCCCGGCTGCATGAAGAAGATGAGGAACGAGACGGTGAGCACCCACACGCTGTTGATGCCCGACGCGATGGTGTTCAAATCGACCATCAGTCACCACGCTCCTCGACCAGTTTTGAACAATCAATCATAACCGAATCGTTTACCTTTTCACCCGTTTCCGCTGCGTTTGTAATCCAACTCACGCTATAGACTCGTGATTCATAAGAATATAAACCTAAGCGTTTACAAATGTCTGATTATCTCAGTACTTATTGACGGACGGTCAGTTTACAATCAAATATATTCTGTTTAAGGTTGTAAAGTGTCCAGAGATGCGTTTTTGCAAACGCGATAACCGGTCGTTCGTCAACAAACGTAGATGGGAAATTCCAGACAGTAGTTGGAGGGGGGTGCGCGTCGATGCGCACAGTGATCATACTGTAGCGAGTCGATGATTAAACACCTAAAACACAATCCGAGAAGTATGCATCAACCCACGAGAAGCGTTTTATAGTGCCAGATTGTTTCGTTATCACGTGAATACAACCACAAACGTCCCAAAAAATGCGCAAAGTCCCCGATATTGTTTTCCGCGTTCACGTCAGTTCTCGGTGAGGGACGCGAACGTTCCGCACAACGGGGTGACAGGGACGTGACTTCGTCGTACCTCCCTCCGACCGAGCTGCTGACCGACGAGAAGAATCTGGAGGCGACACACCAACAGCTCACCCTGTTCATCGAGGAGTACGTGGAGCGCTCGGGAACGAGCGGCGTCGTGGTCGGGATGAGCGGCGGCGTGGATTCCACGTTGACGGCGGCGCTCGCGGTCGATGCCCTCGGTCCGGACCGCGTGTTCGGGTTGTTGCTTCCCTGCAACAAGACCGCCGAGGTGGGAAGCCACGACGCCCTGACCGTCGCCGAAGCGCTCGGCATCGACTACGAGGAAGTTCACCTCCAACCGCTCATCCGGTGTTTCGAGCGCCTTCTGGTCGGCGACGAGGGACGCGACGAACGGATTCGTGCGCTCGGCAACACCACCGCGCGACTGCGCATGGCCTGTCTCTACTACGCGGCGAACACGCGGTCGAAGCTGGTTCTCGGGACCGGAAACCGTTCGGAACGGCTCCTCGGCTACTTCACGAAGTACGGGGACGGCGGGTGTGACCTCCTTCCGTTGGCGAACCTCTACAAGACCGAGGTTCGGGCGCTCGCCCGTCACATGGGACTGCCGTGCCGAATCGTCGAAAAGCCCTCCACGGCGGGGCTGTGGGCCGAACAGACCGACGAGGGGGAGTTAGGTGCGACGTACGACTGCATCGACGCCGTATTACACTACGTGGTTGACCGTCGCTACCGCGCCGAAACCGTCGCCGAGGAACTCGACATCCCGATAGAGACGGTCTGGGGGGTCCTCAACAAACACCTAGAGACCCATCACAAACGGCGTCTTCCTGCCACGCCCGGCCGGGAATCCGTCGAGTGAGGAGGGACGGGGAGAGCAGTCACTCCCGTGGCTGGATGCTCGCCACGCTCGTCTCGCCCGTCGCCGGGTCAACGTGGACGTTGAACGTCTCCTCGTCCGCCGCCGCACGAACGATCCACGTGTTGGCCGCCCGATACGGGGTTTCCGTAACGGACACGTCGTCGCACCCCTCGTCGACGAGTGCGGCTTTGGCGATGTCGATCACCTCCTCCTCGGAGTCGATGGTCCGCAGGCCGGGAGAGCGAACGAGGAGGACGGGCACGACGGAGTGACGGGCGACGCGCTCCGCGACGCTTCCGAGGAGCACCCGACCCACGCCGGTTCGACCGTGTGTCCCCATCACGATGAGGTCGATGTCCCGTTCGTCGGCGTAGCCGAGGATACGGTCGGAGGGGCGTCCGTCCGTCACGTCACCGACGACATCGACGCCGTATTCGGTCGCCCGTTCGACGGCGTCGTCGGTGATGTGCTTTCCATCCGCTTCGAGTTCTGCCGCGTCCCCGACCAACTGTTGGCTGACGACGTGGAGGACGTACACCGTCGCGTCGTACTTGTCGGCGATGTCGATCGCGTGGCTCACCGCCCCCCGCGTTTCGCTCCCCCCGTCGACCGGAACCAGAATACGTTCGTACATCGATGAACGTAGGACGCGAGTCGGTAAAAGTCGGGGTGATTTCCGGTTCGAATCCGCGGATTCGAACCGGGTCCTCGATTCGAACTCGACCGACCCCGACGGCTATAGCGACGGCGACCGTACGGAGTATCGGGTGGGGACCCAACGAAACGATGGATGGGAACATAGCGCTGTTACGGAAGCGGGCGCGTCTCGCGTGGTGGGTGGTCGGCCTCGTCCTCGGAGTCGTCGTCCTGTTCGTGTTCCATTCGTTCGAGGGGACGTTCGTCCTCGGGCTGTTCATGTACTACGCGACGCGACCGATATACGACCGATTGGAACGCCGGTTGGGCCATCCGGGGTTGACCGCGGCCGCGGCGCTCGTAACCGTCGCGCTGCCCGTCGTGATTCTCGTCTCCTACGCGGTCGCCGTGAGCGCGGTCGAAGTCGCCACGATCGCGGGACAGTCGTTGAAGGGCTACGAGGGCGTTCTGCAACCCTACCTCGACCTGTCGTCGCTAACGGTCCATCCCCGGCGAATCCTCGAACTGGCCCAGCAGAGCCAAGGGGAGTTCATGCGACTCGGCGGCCCGGAACTCCTCAGAACCGCCGCGGACGTGCTAGCGGCGTTCGGTACGGGGCTCCTCCAGTTGTTCGTCGCGCTTGCGTTCGCCTTCTACCTGCTTCGGGACGACGACAAACTGGTTCGGTGGTTCGTCAGCGACATCGGTGGCGAACGAAGCACGGCGTACACCTACGTCGCCGCGGTGGACCGAAGTCTCCAGACCGTCTACTTCGGGAACATCCTCAACGCCTTCGTCGTCGGCCTCGCCGCCGCCGTGGTGTACAACCTCGCCAACGTCTTCGCGCCGCCGGGGCTCTCGGTTCCGCTTCCGACCCTCCTCGGGTTGCTGACTGGGGTCGCAAGCCTCGTTCCCATCGTCGGGACCAAACTCGTGTACGTGCCCATCGCGGCGTACCTCGTCGTCCGGTCGTTCGAAATCGGACCGAGGACGCTCTGGTTCCCCGCCGCGTTCGTCGCCCTGTTCATCGTCGTCATCGACCTCGTGGCCGAAGTCATCATCCGTCCGTACATCACGGGCCGCGAACTTCACGTCGGTCTGATGCTGTTCGCGTACATCTTCGGTCCGCTCCTGTTCGGGTGGTACGGCCTGTTTTTCGGCCCGCTGTTGCTCATCCTCCTCGTCCAGTTCAACCGCATCGTGCTCCCGGATTTGATGCAGGGAACTCCGATTCAGACACGGGAGGCCACGGACGCCATCGGAGGGGACGACTCGGAAAACGATGGCGAAGCGGTAGAACGAAACGCGACGGAAGAAGGGGATGAGTGGGATGAAGAAGGGGACGAACGAGCGGAGAAAGGCCGAAAGCGGTCGAAAACGAAACCGGAATCGGGAACGCAGACCGATGGGGAGTCAGAACCGTTCGAAGAGGAAACCAGCGACGGAGAATCGGACCGCGACGACGAGAACGACACGCCTCCACCCTGAGCCGTCGAGCGTTAGAATCAGCATTATGTAAAATAATAATAGTAAATATTATAATATTGAGTTTCATATATCAATAAAGAATGTCATTCGTGCGGAACCGGTATCGGGACGGTTACGCTCGGGATTTCGAGGGGACGTTACGGGAACTGAAGCGACACGGATGCGTCCTGTTGATAACCGGCGCGGTGGTCGAAGACGTCACGTTGCAGGCGACACGGCGTCTCGCTGGTGACCCACGGTGTGACCGAAAACGCGTCCTCGTCGCGACGCGACGGTCGGACATGGATATCGCCGATGGCCTCCCACCGGGCGTGGAACGGAACGGTCCCGACGTTCGCGTCATCCGACCCACCAATGTCGAATTGAACGACTCGCCGACTGACGTCGGGCAGACCGAACTGCAATACATCCGGACGGAACTCCTCAAAGCGGTCGGGTATTTCGACGACATCGCATCCGGACTGTCCCCCGCGGAACTCAGGGTCAGCATCGACTCGCTCGAAGGACTCCTCGAAACGAACGGCTACGGGACCGTGACGCGGTTTCTCCGGACGGTGATGGCACTCGTCCGAGGCGTCAGCGGAATCGGACACGTTCACCTGCCCGTCCCCGACGACTCGCGGACGGTCGCTCGGTTGTCGCCGCTGTTCGACGCGCGAATCGAACTCCGGCGTCGGGACCGGTTGGTCGCAGAACAGCGCTGGCACGTACCGATGGACGACAGGAGTACGGGGTGGGTCAAACTGTGATTTCTGGAATGGATTCAGTACTGTTCTTTCTCTAGATCCTCCAGATGGCGTTGGATTCGTGGAAATTTCGAAACCTCCACGAACGCGTACTCCGCGCCGCCGAAGAACGAATCCGGAACTTCCGAGTCGGAGAGGTGCAGTTCGGGGTCGGAATCGACGTGGTTTACCTTCTGAAAGGGGATGACGCGGGCGAGTCCTGGGTCAGCGTTAAGACAGACGACTGCGTTTTCTTGGACGAGTACCGCATCGTACTCCTGTGCCTCGTATTCGTCTACCGCGAAGACCGTCGGCATGGGTGGAATAACGCGGAGAACGCTATTAAAATGAACCCGACCGAACTCGACCGACGACTGCGCGAGCGATTCGACGCACCCGAGGGTGCCCGCAGAGTCGTTGTTCGAGAGGCCCGCGACCTATCGGATTCGGGGCAGTACCGAAAGCATTCGGGGATGGACCTCACCGTCGGAGCAATCGTCGGCCATCTAGAGGACGCACCGGACGACATGTCGCTTCCCGAACGCTGGAACTGGTGGGTCGGGTCGCTCGAAATCGCCTACGGCGGCTACACCGAATTTCTCATCATGCGGTGGCAAGGACGGGAGTAACGACTCACGACGGCAGTTGGCCCGTCACCATCAGATACGCGAGTCCGAACTGGAGCGCGTTGAACGCGCCGTGAATCAGCGACGAGACGACGAGGTTGCCGGTGTACTCGTAGGCCGCCCCGAGGACGGGCGAGAGGATGAACAGGATGGCGAGGTAGACGAACTTCCCCGCACCCTGCAACGAGAAGAAGTGAACGAACGCGAAGATGAGACTCGCCAGCGCGATGGCGGGCCACCGTCCGAACGACTCGCGGAGGCGTTCCTGCACGACACCGCGATACAGCAGTTCCTCGCCGGGGCCGATGAGGAGGAACGAGAGCGGAATCAGCAGGAGAAACACCCGCGGGTCCTGCTCGCCGATGTTGGCGAGTTCGTTCTGTGCCGACTGAATTCCGAACGTCGTGAGGACGATGGACACCACGATGAGGCCGCCGTAGAAGACGACGAACCCGCCGACGGTCCATCCGAGGTCCGAAAGCGTCGGGAACCGAATCCCGATGTACGAACGCCCGCGTCCGGTGTAGCGGAGGTACGCCAGCGCGAACACGCCGAAGGAGACCCCTTGGCCCATGACGATGGAGACGGCGACCAACAGCGTCGGACTGGAGAGCAAGTCGATTCCGCCGGCCGAAAACACCAGTGCCGTGAGGAGGACGACGATGACCGCGAAGGCGTACCCGCCGAACCCCAACCCGGCGGCGACGAACACCGCGCGGGAACGCGCGTTCCACAAGGTCGTCATTCGTTTGCCTCTCGAAAATCCGCGCCAGTCGCTCTCGTGATGACATGTCCCACCCCAATCCACTCCGTTTCGGGGTTCGACGCGGAGGGTACTGACTATTGTGTAGAAATACTGTCTCGTTTGGCGTGGCAAGAAAGGCACGACGGCGACGTGATGGACTGGCAACCGAAAAACGAATTTCGTCGATCGAAAAAGAAACGAAGGCGGTCGGTGGTTGAAGCGAATCGAACCCTGTATTTTCGCCGTTGGAAGCGATTGTAATCGGTAGGCACTGCCTACACGGGAGATTTCAAACCGGGGAGCGAGCGCGAATTCTACACGTGTTCGTCGAGGAAGGCGGCGATACGCTCGAACTCCTCGATGAGGTTTTCGCGCGAGGTGGTGTGATGCCCCTCGTCCTCGAATATACAGGTTTCGACGGGAACGCCGCGCTCGCGAACCTTCTCGGCGATCTGTTCCGCCTCGCCGACCGGGACGCGGGGGTCGTTCGCGCCGTGCTGGATGAACAGCGGGCAGGAAATGCGGTCCGCCCCGTGAATCGGGCTGATTCGTTCGAGCAACTCCGTATCGTCGAGGGACCCGTACTCCTGCTCACGGTGACTCCGCCGCCACTCGCCCGTGTTTTCGAGGAACGTCTCGAAGTCGGCGATGCCGACGAAATCCACCGCGGCGGCCCACAGGTCGGGGTACTCCGTAATCGCCGCGAGGACCATGAAGCCGCCGTAGGAACGACCGTAGGCGACGATTCGGTCCGAATCCACGGCGTCCCGCCCGTGAAGCCATTCGACCGCCGCCTCGATGTCGGCCACCGAATCCATCCGTTTGTCCGTGTCGTCCAATCGGGTGTAGGCCGTGCCGTACCCGCTCGACCCGCGGACGTTGGGTTCGAAAATCGCGTAGCCCTCCTGGAGAAAGTACTGCTTCATCGGGTAGAACCACGGTTGGCGCTGGTACTGCGGCCCGCCGTGGATGTCCACGATGACGGGCGTCTCGCCCGATTTCGCGTTCGGCGGGAGCGTCCAGTAGGCCGGAATCTCCCGCCCGTCGAACGACTCGTATCGCACGATTTCGGGGTCGAGGAACGTCTCCCGGGGGATACCGAGCGTGCCGAAGTCCGTCCACCGCTCGGCGGTTCCGGTTTTCGGATCGAAGACGAGAACGTTCTGCGGGTCGTCGCTGCGACTCATCGAGAGCGCACACTCGCCGTCGGGGCCGAAGCCTACACCGAAGACCACACCTGTTGGGAGGTTCGGTTCAGCAAACGGTTCGACGGCGTCGCCGTCCTCGGTCAATCGCCCCGCGTGAACCTCGGAGTAGCCATCGACGTTTCGCACCCATACCGTGCGGCCCGTTCCGCCGTGGAGCGAGAAATGGGAGACGTTCCACTCCCCCGCCTCCTCGACGACCGTGTGCGTGCCATCGTCGAGGTCGAGTCGGCAGACGTAGGTCGTGTCCGTGCCGTGGTTCGTCACGCAGTAGAGTTCGCCGTTCGGTCCGAACGCCACGTCGTGATATCGGGCGTCCGCGTCGTCCGTGATTTTCCGGTGGTCGCCCGTCTCGGGGTCGAGGAGGAACAGGTTCTGGTCGAAACTGGCGTTCGCCCGCGAGAAGACGATTCCGGGTTCGCCCCACGCTTCGATGCTCAGGAACCCTCCCGGTCCCTCGTGAACGAGCGTCGCCTCCGTCCCGTCCCGACCCTGCACGTACACGTCGAAGGTCCCGCTGTCCCGGCGGTTAGCGACGAACGCGATTTCGTCGCCGTCGGGACGCCACGCACCCCATCCGTGGATGGCTTCGGGGGTCGCCGTGAGCGCCGTTTCGATTCCCGTATCGAGGTCGTAGCGATACAGTTGGTCATGTTCATCGCTGCCCGTGTCCATGCCGAAGACGACCTCCGAGCGGGTCGGGGAGGCGGAGACGAACGAGACGCGTTCGTCGTGGGCGGTCAGACGGGACGGAAACGATCCCGGTTCGTCGAGCGACCAGACCTGCGGCGTCCCCGTCGTGTCGGCGAGGTAGACGAGCGTCCCGTCGACGGTCATGGTCGGCGAACTGGCCGAATCGATACCGAGATAACGCGTGAGTGGATGGCGAGCGTCCGACATACCACAGTCTGTGAAGGGTGACGGCAAAAGAATTCGGCTCGGGTGCCTTCGTGACCGGTTTTTCGGAAAGACCTATCCTGATGCGTGACTTTCATGTATGGCAAGGGTTCGGGTGGGGTCGTCCAGCCTACGCCAGCAACCACCTCCGACAGATGTCCTCTGACCTCCTCCTCGTGTCGGCGTCGATAATCGCGCTCGGAGCCGTGTCGAAGCTTCTCGCCGACAAGTACGGGATTCCGAACGTGGTGTTCCTGTTGGGTTTCGGCATCCTGTTCGGCCCGGAGGGGGTCGGTCTCATCGACCCAGCGCTGTTCGACGACTCGCTTTCGGCCCTCGTCGGACTGGCGGTCGCGATCATCATCTTCGAGGGGGCGTTCACGCTCTCCGCGTCGGAGATGCGTGAGACGCCGAAATCGACGCTTCGGCTCGTGACGGTCGGTGCGGGCCTGACGTTCCTCGCCCTCGGGGGACTCGTTCACTTCTTTCTCTCGATCCAGTGGAACCTCTCGTTTCTCATCGCGGCGCTCCTGGTGGCGACGGGACCGACGGTCATCACGCCGGTATTGGAGCAAATAGAGGTGCGAGAGGGCGTAAAGAGCCTCTTGGAGGCGGAGGGCGTCATCAACGACGTGACCGCATCCGTGCTTGGAACGGTCATCTTCAGCGTCGCGGTGTTGGGCATCGACCCCTTCGGGAGGGGTGTCAGAATCGACGTCGCCCTCGACTTCGTGGAGAGAATCGGTACCGGCGTCCTCATCGGAATCATAACGGCGCTGGTCGCCGGATACGTCCTCCGATACCTGAGCCGCTCGCCGCAGAACTCCCGGATCACGGTGATCGGTACGGCGCTGATTTCGTTCGCCATCGCGGACGCGTTCGCCGCCGAGGCGGGCGTCGTGACCGTGGCGGTCGCCGGACTCATTTTGGGGAGTATCGATATCCCCTTCGACGATGAAATCGCGGGGTTCAGCGGCGACATCACGTCGATAGTGCTGAGCGTGGTGTACATAATCCTCGCCTCGTTGCTGGACTTACACCACCTCCTCACGCTGGGGTTGGGCGGCCTCGCCATCGTCATCCTGACGATGCTCGTCGTTCGCCCGCTCTCGGTCTTCCTCTCGACGACGGGGACGCAGTTCACGCGAAACGAACGCATGTTCGTCGCCGCCGTCGGCCCGCGCGGAATCATCCCGGCCTCCACCGCGACGCTGTTTTCCCTCCAACTCGCCAACGCGGGAGTCCCGAACGCGACGAGCGTCGTCCACGTGGTGTTCCTCGTCATCCTCGTGACCGTCATCGTGGAGGCTGGCGGGGCACCGTTGGCGGCGAAAGCACTCGATATCATACCCATGACCGTACTCATTATCGGCGGCAGTCGGACCGGACGGCTGCTGGCGGACAGACTCGAAGAGCGCGGCGAAAATCCCGTCATCGTCGAACGCGACGATGCGGTCATCACCGAACTCCGGCGGGCGGGGTATTCGGTCGTGGGCGGCAACGGAACGAACGCCGCCGTCCTCGAAGAGGCGGGGGCGGAGCGGGCGAAGATGGTCGTCGCGGCGACGAGCGACGACGACCAGAACATACTCGCCTGCCAGACGGCGCGGACGAAATTCGGGATTCAACGGCTCATCGCACAGGTGAACAAACCCGAGAACGCGGAGGCGTTCGAGGACCTCGGCGTGCAGCCGGTGACGCCGGTGACGGCGACGGTGGACACGATGGACGATTTGATACTCCGACCGAACTTCTCCGACTGGCTGTCGTCGGTCGGCGACGAGAACGATATCGCCGAAGTGGTCGTCGAATCGACGTCGGCCGCCGGACGGCAGATACGGGACGTCGAACTGCACGACGACGCCGTCATCGCGCTCATCCGGCAGGACGGCGAGTTCGTCATCCCGAAACCGACGCTCGTCCTTCAGCAGGGGGATTTGGTGACGCTCATCGGGGATCGAAAGGCAGTCGAACGGAGCGTTTCGATGTTGGAGTAGCCGAATTCGACGTCGGTTCACCGCACCCCGTATTTATACCGTCGCCACGCATTGCTGGCACCAACGACACGAACGATGGACGAATCAGCGCACCCACCGCCGGTCGAGGAACTCGTGAAACTGCTCGATGAGGGGGCATACGACGACGCAATCGCGTGTCTGGAACGGTTCGAGACGGCACCGACGGAGGAGCGAAAAGCCGCCCTCGAAGCTCTCCGACGTCTCGAAGCGGATGGACCGACCGTGGGACCGCTTTTGCCATCCCTGACGCCGTTTTTCACCGACGGGGAGCGTTCGGTCCGATTGAAGACGGCGAAGCTGTTCGTCGCCGTTTCCGAACGCGACCCAGACGCCGTGGTTTCGATACTTCCCGTGCTGACCGACCGTCTCGCCGACCCGGACGAGTTCTACTTCGTTCGCGCTCGGGCGGCCGAAGCGTTGGGGAACGTCGCGCTCGAACACGCGGACGAAGTCGCCTCACCCGCCGTCGTCGCCGAGTTACAGATAGGGCTGTCGTTCGACGAACCGGAAGTGAAGGAGAAGTTGGCGAAGGCGCTCGCGGACATCGCGCTGGGCGACCCGGATCGCCTCGATCATCGCGTGCCGAACCTCGCGGAGCATCTCGGCGACGACGACGAACTCGTCCGCTACTATCTCTGTACGGCGCTCGCGGCCGTCGGGTGTGCGGCACCGGAGGCGCTCGCCGAGGAAGCCGACGCGCTCGCGGCGCGGTTGGACGACGAAAACGACTACGTCAGAGGACGGGCCGCCGAGGCGGTCGGTCTGCTCGCCTGTGCCGATGGCGGCGATTCGTTGCCCCCGGAGACCGCGTCTCGGTTGCGCGAGGGATACGAAGACGGGACGACGTTCGTCCGCGGCAGGGCGCAGTTTGCGCTCGATGCGATGGATGGACGCGAACGACCATCCGAGGGGAGTATCGAGGTGGGAGCGCTCGACGGACTCCGTGCGACGACGGACGAGGCGGTCGAAGAGATAACGTCGCCGGACGGGGACGGCGTGTGCCCGAGTTGCGGCCTTTCGCTTCCGGATTTCGGGCCGCCGATGTGTCCTCGCTGCGGGTCGCCGTATTAAATACGCAGGTGTTTAGGTAGACCTAAAAATTCGAAACCGTTTTATGACTTTAGGCGAGCCTAAAAGGTATGTCGAGAGAGTTCACGACAGATTCGGGACGGACGCGGAGGGAGTACGTCAAATACGGCGGTGTGATACTCGGCGGGAGTCTGCTCGCCGGTTGTGCGGGAGATTCTGAGTCGAAAACGACATCGACGACGGACGCGACGGACGCGACGAGTTCGTCCGACGGGACCTCGAAGGCCGAGGACGAGTCCTACTCGGTTTCGATGGCACCGTCCGGGAAAGTCACGTTCGAGTCGGTTCCCGGGAAGTGGGTCGCCTACGGCGGCGGCTACGCCGACATGGGCGTCGCGCTCGGCAAAGCCGACGGAATGACGGGAATCGGCGGCGCTGCGCGATACTACACGGAGTTCTACGACGAGTTGCCCGGCGTGAGCGTGGACCGAAAAAAGCTCGAAAACAACGATATCGGCGAGGCCGGGATGGGAAAAGAGCTGTTCTACGAACTCGACAGCGACGTCCACGTCATGGACCCGAAGATGCTCGTCAACTGGTTCGACTGGAGCGAGAAGGACGTCGAGGAGATAACGAAGAACGTCGGCCCGTTCGTGGGGAACCTCATCTTCCGCCGCGAGGACGAGTGGCACGACTACCGGTACTACACCCTCTACGAGGCGTTCGAGAAGATAGCACAGCTTTTCCAGGAGCGGGAACGGTACGAGGCGTTCGAAACGTTGCACGACGAGTTCATCGCCGAGATACAGAGCGAACTCCCCTCGGCAGACGAGCGCCCGAACATGTTGCTCGTGTACGAGGGGAGCAACGAACCGGTAAAGTTCTCGCCGTATCGACTCAACGACAAGGGGACCAGCAAGAAGCAGTGGCGCGACCTCGGTGTCAGCGACGCGCTCGCGAGCAGCGGCATCGACGGCATCAGCACCACCGACCGCGGCCGAATCGACTACGAGACGATGCTCGAAATCGACCCCGACGTGATCATGCTGCGCGCACACGAGCGCCAGTCCGCGACGGAGTTCCGGAACACCGTCCTCGAGTTCATGCGAAACCACCCGGTTGCGAGCGAACTGACGGCCGTTCAGAACGGACGCGTCTACCGCGGCGGCTACCTCTATCAGGGACCAATTCACAACCTCTTCCTGACCGAACGCGCGGCGAAACAGCTGTATCCCGACACGTTCGGCGACGTAACTGGCGACGACGAACTGTTTGACCGCCAGCGGGTCGCGGACATCGTCAACGGGGATTTCTGATGGCAGGGGACAACGACACTACTCGACTCGGAAGGCCGACGCGCCGCAAGTACGTCAAATACGGCGGCGCGGTCATCGGCGGCGGCCTGTTAGCTGGTTGTGCGAGCGATTCCGGGATGAACGCCGAGGGAACGGTGACGACGAGCGAAACCGGGACCGAAACGGACGACGGAACGGGGACCACGAACGACGACAAAACGACGACCGAAGCCGACGGGTCCTACACGGTGACGATGTCGCCGATGGGAACCGTCGAATTCGAAGGCGTCCCCGAGAGCGCCATGACGTACAGTCAACTGTACACCGACGCCGCCGTCGCCTTGGGTCACGGCAGTGCGGTCAACTCCCTCGGCTTCTCGTGGTACGGCGACATCCTCGACTTCTTCTACGAGTCGCTCGATGGCGTCTCGTTCGACTCGTCGTCGCTGCCGCAGGTGTACAGTAACGGCCTCGACAAGGAGATATTCTACGAACTGGACTCGGACGTTCACTTCATGGACCCGACGTGGCCGCTGAGTTCCGCGTTCGGGTGGAAAGGGTCCGACGTCGAGGAGATCGCGGAGAACGTCGGGCCGTGGTTCGGCAACTCCTACAGTCGGCTTCACTCCGACCCGCCATCGGCGTACGACGGCGAGTACGAGTACTACTCCCTGTGGGAAATCGTCGAAAAAGTCGCGGCGGTGTTCCGGGAGCGAGAACGGTACGAGGCGCTCGCGGACCTCCACGCGACCCTCCTGAACGACGTCGAATCGGCGCTCCCCGCGAAATCGGAGCGTCCGAGCGTCGCGCTCACGATGTACTACGAGGGACGGTTTCGGGTGTACTTCCTCAACGACCCGGGATACGCCCGGTCATTCACGCGGCCGTTCGGCGCGGCGGACGCGTTCGCGGACGCGGACGGTATCAAGGAGAATTCGGGATGGGTGGATATGGAAGGAATGCTGGAACTGAACCCGGACGTCATCCTCCAGTTCTGGGGAATCACGCCGGACACGAACATGGCTGACCTTCGAGCCGAACTCGAAGGAAACGCCGTCGGGCAGCGGCTTGCGGCGGTCGCGAACGGTCGCGTCTACGCCTCGGGCGTCGGCGGACAAGGACCGATCATGAACCTCTTCCAGTTGGAGATGACCGCAAAACAGCTCTACCCCGAGCAGTTCGGCGAATGGCCCGGCTACACCGACGGCGAACCGTATCCCGAGATCCCCGAAGAGGAACAGTTATTCGACCATCAGCGCGTTGCGGACATCGTCAACGGGGAGTTCTAACATGACGAACGAAAACACGAACCGAGCGGCACCGACGCGGAGAACGTACCTCAAATACGGCGGCGCGGTCGTCGGCGGCGGTCTGTTAGCCGGCTGTGCGAGCGATTCGGATTCGGAAGGAAAGGGAACGGAGACGACGAACGCGGACGCCACCCAGACGACGTCCTCGGACGCGACGACCGAATCGGACGGAGGAGAGTCCGGACCGTACTCGGTGACGATGTCGCCGATGGGCACCGTCGAGTTCGAGAGCGTCCCGGCGAACGTGATGGTGTACAGCCTGCTGTACGCCGACATGGCGGTCGCCTACGGGCACGGCGACGCGGTGAACTCGCTGGGATTCGATTCGGATGCGGGCGGAAACACGCTGGACGCGTACTACAAGCGACTGGACGGCGTCTCCTTCGGTCGGGAGGGACTGACCCAACTCAACACCGGTTCCGGCGGCGTCAACATCGACAAGGAACTGTTCTACGAGTTGGATTCGGACCTCCACATGGTCGACCCCGCGCTCGTACTGTCGTTCGACGGGTGGAAGAAATCCGATATCGACGAAATCGAGGAGAAGATAGCGCCGTGGTTCGGCAACACGTACAGCCGTCAGCACAGCCAACCGCCGAAGGCGTATCGGGACAACTACGAGTACTACACACTCTGGGAGATCGCGGAGAAGGTGGCCGCCGTGTTCCGGGAACGGGAGCGCTACGAGGCGCTCGCGTCGGTTCACGACGACCTCCTCGAACGGATAGAGTCGAACCTCCCGCCGAAGAACGAACGCCCGACCGTCGGGTCCGTCATCTTCATGGAGGGGACGTTCTATCCCTCGAAGATCAACACGGAAGGGTTCGCCAACGCCCACGTTCGCCCCCTCGGAGCGACCGACGCGTTCGCGGAGGGCGAGGTGACGTACCAGACGGCGTACGACTTCGAGACGATGCTGAAAGTCGACCCCGACGTCATCCTTCACACGTTCGGGGTCGCCTCGTACTACGACGTCGCGCAAATCCGGAAGACGCTCGCCGACCACCCCGTCGGAAGCAAGTTGACCGCCGTGAAGAACGACGCCGTCTACCCGTCCGGAAACCCGGTCCAAGGGCCGCTGATGAACCTCTTCCAGTTGGAGATGACCGCGAAACAGCTCTATCCCGAGCAGTTCGGCGAGTGGCCCGAGTACGAGAACGGCGACCCGTACCCGGAGATTCCCGAAGACGAACGGTTGTTCGACCGCCAGCGCGTCGCGGACATCGTCACAGGAACGAACTGAGGAACCGAACGGGTTCTCTCCGGAGATTACACCGGGGAAACCACTCCCTTCCCGGCGGTAGGCGGCGTTTATCACGCGTATCGCGCCGCATAACAAAGTGAGAAACGGTCGCCTGACTAGCCGAGGAAGCCCATGGTTCGAGTTCACGATTCCGTTCGAGCGAGCGAGGTTGAGTCCGACCGACACGCGACCCGCGGAGGTATCTGAGATGTCGGTCGAAGACGACGGCGTGTCGTCGGATGCACCGACGTCCGACGACGAGTGTGAAATGCTGTTCTGTGACGACGGGTGGGTAGAGATTCGAAACCCGGAGGATACGGACAATCAGTGGTTGATGGCGAACATGTGTGCGGAAGTCCGCCAGTAATCCCCTCGATGCGATATTCTACGGGATGAGCGTGTAGATGTCCCGGAAAGTTAGGTTTCTCAACGATGTTTTTTACAATCTGAGGTGAGATCCACATCGACGCGAGGAACGTGTGTTCTGATGCGAGGGTCGCGGACAGATTCGGCGTCTCAGACGCTGTTTCATCGAAAAAGTTCGGTCAATAACCGAGTCATCGGGTTTACCCTGTTAGCCGCAACCGTAGAAAGTATCGTTCCCGTACTAGCCGGTATGAACATCGCAGGGAGCCTGACCGACGCGGCCACGTTCTTCGGCGAGATGACGTGGAAGACGTGGTGGGCGCTGGTCCTCGGGTTCACGATTTCGGGGGCGGTACAGGCGTTCGTGAGCGAGGAGCGGATGACGAACCTGCTGGGCGGGCGGGGACTACGCGAAATCGGCATCGGGAGTTTCTTCGGCTTCCTCTCGTCCAGTTGCTCGTTCGGGGCCGTGGCGACGACGAAGTCGCTGTTCGAGAAGGGCGCGTCGCCGGAGGCCTCGTTCGCCGGGTTCCAGTTCGCCAGCACGAACCTCGTCATCGAAATCGGCCTCGTAATGTGGATTCTGCTGAGCTGGCAGTTCGTCGCCGCCGACGTGTTCGGGGGTATCCTGATGATCCTGTTGCTCGCCGCGATCACGAAGTACGTCGTCCCCGACTCGTGGTTCGAGGCCGCCCGCGACCACGTCCGGGCGGGCGACGAGGAGAGCGGGACGGTCCGCGACCCGGTGTGCGGCATGGAAGTCGACCCGAACGACGACGGGACGCTCAGCGTGGAAACCGACGGGGGAACGGAATATTTCTGCTCGCAGTCCTGCAAGGAGACGTTCGTCAACCAACAGGAGGACGCGACGTGGACGGACAAACTCCTGACGGTGTCGGGGTGGAAAAACGCCTTCCGCAACGCCATCGGCGAGTGGGAGATGCTGTGGGACGACCTCGTCGTCGGGTTCATCGTCGCATCGCTCCTCGCGGCGTTCGTCCCGAAATCGTGGTGGGCACAACTGTTCACGCTCGTCCCGGAGGGAACCGTCGGATGGGTCGTCCTCGGGTCGGCCATCGGCGTGATGGTCGGCGTCATCACGTTCGTCTGCTCGGTTGCGAACGTCCCCTTCGCGCTCGTGCTGTGGAACGCGGGCATCCCCTTTGGCGGCGTCATGTCGTTCATCTACGCCGACCTCATCGTCCCGCACATCGTGGACATGTACCGGAGATACTACGGCAAGCGGTTGGCCGCGGTGCTGTTCGTCTCCATCTTCGCCGTGGCGACGTTCGCGGGCATCATCACCCACTACGCGTGGCTCGCTGGGGGACTGATTCCGAAACACGACGCGACGGGCGGGTCGGTACCCCACACTTACACCACGATACTCGACGTGATATTCACCGTCGTCTTCGCCGCGCAGGTGTACGTCACCTACTTCGAATCGAGCGGCGAGGGGGAAGAGGCCGCCGCTCACGCGGACTGACGTCCGTTTTCAACGAGCCACGAACGTTCGAAGTTTGCGACCGACGCGCTTCAGAAGCCACGCGTAGTCCGAAACCGGTGAGGAGTCGCAGTTCGGACCCTCCTCTAGCTCGCAGGTCTTCTCGGAATCGTTCATATGCATAGTACGGTCCGAAGCGCTTTGTATTGTGCGGTAGATTCAATACAGAGAGAGAGGATAGTGCGAAACAAAGCTGGAGTAGCTGGAAGCGGGGAGAAATCGACCACCCACGATTGCACGGAATAACCTCAACTACTATCAGCCTCCGCTCCGTAGGGAACGGCGATGACCTACTACGACAAACGGCGCGTGGACGGCGACTTCGATACTGTCGTGGAGCGAACGACCGAGGCGCTCGCCGACGAGGGGTTCGGAATCCTCTCGGACATCGACGTGAGCGAGGCGTTCGCCAAAAAACTCGACATCGAGGACTACCCGAACTACCGAATCCTCGGTGCCTGCAACCCGCCGCTCGCGAAGCAGGGCCTCGACGCCGAAACTGACCTCGGCGTCCTCCTGCCCTGCAACGTCGTCGTCTACGAAACCGACGACGGCGTGCTGGTCAGCATGGTGGACCCGGAAACGATGCTTTCGGTCGTGGACAACGACGAACTGGACGACATTGCGGACGACGTGAAAAGTCGGTTCGACCGGGTGTTGGCGTCGCTCGCCGAGTAATCACGGCAACGATTCCGCGAAGTCCGACGTGAACCCCTCGACTTCGTTCCAGTCGGTGTACTCGTAATCGCGGGCAGTGTCCGTATCGCCGCTCGTCCGCTTCGCTATCTGCTTCATCACGAACCGCTTGAGCGTCCCGTACTGGCTGTATTTGAGCGCGCCGGGAACGACCGCCGTCGCGTCCGGGTTCCACCCGGTTTCGGCGAGGAACTCGGCGACGTACTCGCGGGCACCCTCCCATCCCTCCTCGGAATCGTCGGCGGCGGCGAGGCTCACCGAGAAGAAGGCCGACGGAAGCCGGTTCAACTCGTCGGCGTGTTTTTTGACGTACTTCCGCACGTACTTCTGGTGTTTGCCCATGTGAATCGACGCGCCGACGATGACGGCGTCGTAGTCCGTCAAATCGAACGGCTCCGGTCGATGTTTGATGTGAACGACGGCGGGTTCGTGGCCCGCCGTTTCGAGCACGTCGGCGATCCGTTCGGCCACCGTCGCGGCCTGCCCTTCGGTCGAACCGTAGAGCACGAGTACCTGCGCCATCAGTCTCCGCCCCCGTTCGAACGCGTGCGTTCGTGGCTCGATATGGATTGCACTGTCCATCCCCCGGAATCCGTTCGACGTCATCGCCTAAAATAGTATTCCGAGCGAGGAGGAGGGCGGTTATTGATAGCCCAGCGCTTTCAACCGGTCGGTGACCGCGGATGGGGGTGCTTCCTCCCCATCTTCGCCGTTTTTCACGTCCGCCGCGGCCATCGCGTCGATTCGTCTTTCCACCGCCTCGTGGAGATAGTCCGGAACATCGATGTCGCCGTCGACGGTGTCGTCCAGCAGGTTTTCCGTTTCCGCCGGGTCGGCGGTTCGGTCGTACAGTTCCCGGGTTTCCGACTCGGTGTGGTAGACGTACGACCACTCGCGCGTTCTGGCGCTGACGAGGAGTTCCCCGTCGTCCAACCGGCGCGGAATCGGTTGGTAGGTGACGGTCGGTCCGCGAACCGCGACGGAGGTAACTGGAGTGGTAGGCGTGGTGGACGAGTCGGGAGTTTCGTCGAGAAGGCTCTCGCCGTCGAAATCGTGGTTGACGCCCATCGCGTCACAGAGCGTCGGCGGGATCGCATCGAGGCCGACGGCCCGCTCGACGGGTTTCGACCCGCCGTCGGGATGGGAGACGAAGAGGGGGACGTGAACCAACTCCTCGTAGAGTTTCGGGTAGTGGGCGAGGTGGCCGTGTTCCATGAACTCCTCGCCGTGGTCCCCCGCGAAGACGAGGCAGGCGTCGTCCCGAAATCCCCTGTCGGACAGCGCCGAGACGATGCGGCCGACGCTCTCGTCCACCTGCCGAATCGCGGCGCGGTAGAGCGATCGGAGGTTGTCGAGCGTCTCGCCGCCGACTTCCTTCCCGAGGCCCGCTTGGGCGTGCGCCCGGAGCATCTTCAACGAGCCGACGTTGACGCCCGTCTCGTCGCGGACGAACTTCGGTGCGGGAACGTAGGGCGTGTGAACGTCCATGTAGTGGACCCACAGGAAGAAGGGCGGTTCGGCGCGTTCGATGAAGTTGACGGCGTGTTCCTCCACGTCCCGCATCCGGGAGACGTTCCTCGCCCCGCCGTCGCGGCCGAGGAGACGGCGGAACGGCGACGCCGCAACCTGCAACCACGCTTGAACGGTCGGATGGGCGGTGAGATACTTGCTGTAAAACGCGTCGTTCGTGCTCGACGTGAACGTCTCGAACGTCTCGAAGCCGCGGTCGTATCCCCAGTGGTCGGTCAGAAACCCGTTCGCGCCGTTGAACCCCGCCGTCGTGATTCCGGCGTCGCGGAGCGTTTCGGCGAGGGTCGAACGGTCGGGCAGACCGATGTCGCGCGAATCGGTGAAGACGTGTCCGCCGCCGAGAATCGACGGGAAGGAAAATGGCGTCCAGTTGCCGTGCGCGAAGGCGTTCTCGAACGTGGTTCCCGCCCGTCCGAGGTCGGCGATCGCGCCGTCGTCGGGCAGTGCATCCGCTCGGAGCGAATCGACGGTAAACAGGACCGTTATCGGTGTGGCGTTCGTGCTCATCTGTCGGGGTGACTGCTGGTACGCTACCTGAAAGTTCGTCACCGAGGTAAAATACCTTGCTAGGAAGTGGCCCAGGAGAGCGTATAGCACTCCATAGCTCTCGTGAGAGTTTCGAGACGACGGGCCGAACGAGTCGGCATCAACCAAATTGCCGTCTCGGCGTCACTCGACGGGTTCCAGTTTCGCGCTGAAGTGGCGCAGTTCCTCCATCGGCGGTTCCCAGACGATTTCCAGGCCGGAGAGTTCGTCGCGCCGCTCGCCGACCGCCTCGAATGTCTCCGCGATGTGTTCCAGATGTTCGCGGAAGTAGGTTCGGCGGGGGAGACAGAGCCGAACGAGTTGGGGGCGGTCCTCGCCCGGGAAGGCGAACTCGCCGAGTTCGACGGCGCGAACGCCACCCTCGCGGTAGAGTTCGCCCGCGAGCACCTGCCCGGGGAACTGCTCGCGCGGGATGTCCGGCAGGAACTCCTCGGCCTTCACGTACACCGCGTGGCCGCCGGTCGGCGCGTAAATCGGAACGCCGGCGCCGATGAGGAGGTCGCCCAGTTCCGCGACCTGCTCGACGCGGGATTCGATGTACGGTTGCGTGACCGCCTCGCGGAGACCGACGGCCATGGCCTCCAAGTCGCGGCCGGCGAGGCCGCCGTAGGTCGAAAAGCCCTCGTAGAGGATGCCGCGCTGTTTCGCGTGTTCGAACAGTTCGCCGTCGCGCACGCCGACGAACCCGCCGATGTTGGCGAGCGCGTCCTTCTTTCCGCTCATGACGATGGCGTCCGCGTACGAAAGCTCCTCGCGTGCGATGTCGGCGACACTCTCGACCTCGAACTCGGCTTCGCGCTGCTGAACGAAGTAGGCGTTCTCGGCGAACCGGCAGGCGTCGATGACGAACGTGGCGTCGAGTTCGTCGGCCACCTCGCGCGCCTCGCGGAGGTTCTGAACGCTCACGGGTTGCCCCGCCATCGAGTTGTTGGTGATGGTGACGACGAGCGCGGGGATGTTTTCGGCACCGACCTCCTCGGCCAGTTCGCGGACTTTGTCCGGGTCGAGGTTGCCCTGGAACGGGTCGTCCGGCGCGACGTCAACGGGACAATCGACGGGATTTCCGCCGTTGTTGACGACGTGCGCCCGCGTCGTGTCGAAGTGCGTGTTGTTGGGGACGTAGTCGCCCTCGGAGACGAGAACGCCGTAGAGGACGTTCTCCGCGCCGCGGCCCTGGTGGGCGGGGACGATCTTTTCGAAGCCCATCACGTCCGAGACGCTCTTCTGCAGGCGTTTGAAACTGTCACTGCCCGCGTACGCTTCGTCGCCGCGCATCATCGCGGCCCACTGTTCGTCGCTCATCGTGCCCGTGCCGCTGTCGGTCAGCAGGTCGATGAACACGTCCTCGGAGTCGAGATTGAAGACGTTGTAGCCGGCTTCTTCGATGTTCGCTTCGCGTTCGTCGCGGTCGGGGAGGTGAATCGGTTCGACGACTTTGGCCCGGTAGGCTCGCATGGTCGAAATAGGAACGGTCAGTGCCTTAACCCTGCTGAGAAATCATCGGTCGAAAACGGGCGTTTCCGGGCGTCGGTCACCGGATTTGCACATCGGTACTATCGATAGTCCATCCGTGTTTCGACGGCTTCGAGTCCCCACATCGGTCAGTTCATCGACGAGTTCCGGACCGGGGTCGATGCCCGAAGTGTCCGTGCGATTCACTCGTAGCGGAGCGCGTCGATGGGGTCCACCCGGGCCGCGTTCCACGCCGGATAGAGTCCCGTCACCACGCCGACGAGGAGACCGACGCCGATGGCCACGGGGACCGCTTCGTACGCGAAGACGAGCGGAAGGCCGACGTACCGGGTTGCGGCGTACCCGGCGAGGGCACCGATCGCAACGCCGAAGACGGATCCGATGATGCCGAGCAACACTGCCTGCGTGAGAAACAACTGGAGGACGTCGCGATTCTGCGCGCCGACGGCTTTCATGATGCCGATCTCGCGGGTACGTTCGGTCACGCTCACTAACATGATGTTGGCGATGCCGATGGCCGCGACGACGAGCGAGATGACCGCGATGCTCGTGATGAACGTCGTCAGCGTCGTGAGTACGTCCCTCACCCGGTTCACGAGGTCCCGATCGGTTCGGACCCGGATGTCGTACTCGTCGGGCGTGAGTCGCGCCGCGTCGGAGTTCGAACGGAGGTAGGATTTCACCGCCCGTTTGCTCTCCGGAATCCGTTCGTGGTTTTCGGCGACCACCGTGACCAGCGGATAGACGCGCTGGGCGGTGCCCCGCGTCGGACTCTCGACGGTCGAACCGTAGAACGGTCGCGTCGGGACGTACACCTGCGGGAGCGACCCGCCGCTGTCGAACTGGCCGTTTCCGCTCGACCGGGCGAGGATTCCGGCGACGCGGGCGTGAACGGTGGTCCCGTCGGCCGTTCGAATACCGATTCGGTCGCCGACAGAGAGGTCATCGTCGAACAGACGTGCCGCCGCCGGGTTCAGGACGACCTGGCGTTTTCCCTGTTCGAACGACTCGCCGTGGGCGAATTCCCGGGTTCGGAACTGGTCCGGCGTCGTGGCCACGATCCCGTTCTGACTCACCGTCTGCCCGTCGTGAGCGAGCGCGATAACGGGCAGTACGCCTCGCGGGACGACGGCCGCTACCCCGTCGAGACCGCGGAGATGGGCGATGTCGTGTGCGGTGAACACGGGTTGCGCGCCGGTCCCGGGTTGCCCACCGGGCGGACCCGCCCAGACGTACACGTTCGGCGCGTGGCCGCCGGTGAACTCCTGTAAAATCTCAACGCGAAGGCTGGTGCCGAGGGTGACGAGCGTGATGACGGCGGCGATGCCGATGACGACGCCGAGCGCGGAGAGCGAAGAGCGAACGCGGTGGCTCCGAATCTCCCGGATACTCATCCGAAGCGTCTCGCTGAACTCCACGACCAACCCCCGCTTTTACCGCCCTTCGACCCGCCGCTGTGAGTCGATTTCTTCGACGCGTTCGACGGTGCCGTCGAGGATGTGAACGACGCGTTCGGCGTGTTCCGCGATGTGGCGCTCGTGGGTCACCATCAGCACGGTGTTACCCTCGTCGTTGAGTTCCTCGAACAGCGCCATTATCTGGTTTCCAGTCTCGGTGTCGAGGTTCCCGGTCGGTTCGTCGGCGAGGATGATGGCGGGGTCGTTCGCCAACGCACGCGCGATGGCGACCCGCTGGCGTTGCCCGCCGGACAGTTCGTTGGGTCGGTGGTCCTCACGTCCGCGGAGGCCGACGCGATAGAGCAGGTCGTCGGCGCGTTCCCGTCGCTCGGTGCGCGAAATACCCCGGAACACGAGGGGAAGCGCGACGTTCTCGCGGGCGGTCAGACGCGGCATCAGGTTGAACGTCTGGAAGACGAAGCCGATTTCCTCCCCGCGGACGGTCGTGCGTTCCGAATCGGACAGGTCGGTGACGTCGCGTCCGTTGATGTGAATCGTCCCCTCGGTCGGCGTGTCGAGACAGCCGATGAGGTTGAGGAGCGTGCTTTTCCCCGACCCACTCGGTCCCATCACCGCCGTGTACGCCCCCCGCGGAATCGACAGGTCCACCCCGTCGAGCGCGTGGACCGGTTCGCCGAGGAAGTACGTTTTTCTGACATCGGTCAGCGTCACCGCATCGCTCGGCCCCCCGTCGGACCCCGTCGCCGAGTGGCGTGCTGCCATAGGATTCGTTAGCATCCCGACAGTCTAAACCCTACTCCATGCCACGAACGGCGGCGAGGGGAAAAATAACCCCGTCGCGGGGTTACACTCACCGTCGGGGGGGGTCGAACGTGGTCACGCCCGACGAAGCGTATTCGGTCTTCGGGAGCGATGACGTTCGTGGTGCGTCTTCATGACCGAACTCTCCGGCGCGTGGTCGATATCCGAGGTCGTCGAGTTCTTCGACCGAACGGCGGTTCCGCTTCGACTGGCGTGTAACACGCCGTCGGGACGCCTCTGGATGGTATCGTTGTGGTACCTCTTCGAGGACGATACCCTGTGCTGTGCCACCGGCGCGAACGCCGATATCGTGCGGTTGCTCCGAAACGATTCGACCGTCGCGTTCGAGGTTTCCACGAACGACCCCCCGTACAGCGGGGTGCGGGGAAACGGCACCGCGAGCGTGGAACAGGACCCCGAGAAGGACCTCCTCAGGGAGTTGTTGGGTCGGTATCTCGGCGGGACCGATTCCCGACTCGCGCGTGAACTCCTGTCCGACGGGCGAACCGAAGTGACCGTTCGAATCGAACCGGACCGTCTCCATAGTTGGGATTTCACGGCTCGAATGGGGGACACGTCCTAGCTGGGAGGGGAGTTCGCGGTTCCGGCAGTCCGTACCGACCACCCCCACCTTCTTGCCTCCCGTCACCGACACCCAGCCATGGAAGTAGACCGGGACCGACTGCGGGCGGACATCGAAGCGACCGGGGAGTTCGGCGCGCTCGACGGCGACGGACACGGGCGGACCGTCCTCGTGGGAACGGAGGCCAACCGACGGGCGCGGGAGTACTTCGTCGAGCGACTGGAGGACGCCGGATTGGTCGTTCGCGTGGATGCGGTCGGCAACATCGCCGGGCGGTGGACGCCGGAGGGTGCCGACCCGGATGCGGCAGCGGTCGCCGCGGGGAGCCACCTCGATTCGGTTCCCGAGGGGGGCATCTTCGACGGTCCGCTCGGCGTGTATTCGGCGCTGGAGGCGGTTCGGGCGATGCAGGACGCGGGTGTCGAACCGTCCCGTCCGGTCGACGTCGTCTCGTTCACCGAGGAGGAGGGCCAACGGTTCGCCAGCGGCCTGCTCGGGTCATCGGTCGCGGTCGGCGAGCGGTCCGTGGAGGAGGCGCTCGCGCTGACCGACGGGCAAACAACGCTGGCGGACGCCCTCGAATCCATGGGCGTCCGAGGCGAGGGGCGACTCGACGCGAGCGAGTGGGATTCGTGGCTCGAACTGCACGTCGAACAGGGCCGACGCCTCGAACGGGCGGGCGCTTCGGTCGGCGTCGTCACGACGATCACGGGGATCACCCACTGCGACGTGACGGTTCGCGGCGAGGCGAACCACGCGGGAGCGACGCCGATGGACGAGCGAACCGACGCGTTGGCCGCGGCGAGCGAGTTCGTCGGGGACGTGGAGCGAGGGGCCACCGAAATCGGCGAGACGACGGTCGGGACCGTCGGCAAACTCGACGTGCGGCCGAACGCGACGAACGTCGTCCCCGGGACCGTCGAGATGGGCGTCGATATCCGCGACGTGCGCTACGAATCGATGAACGAACTCGTCTCGCGGGCCGAGGAGTCGCTGTCGCGGATCGAAACGGAACGGGGCGTCGAGACGACGTTTTCGCGTGGGTTCGACCTCGAACCGACGGAGATGAGCAAACGCTGTCGTCAGGCGGTACGCGGGGCGGGAGAAAACGCGGGTATCGAAACGCTGGACCTGCATTCGGGGGCGGCCCACGACACGATGTACGTCGCGGGGGTCACGGACGCCGCGATGCTGTTCGCGCCGTCCCGCGACGGAATTTCGCACAACCCCGCCGAGTGGACCGAGTGGGAGGACTGTGCGACGGCGACGCGGGCGCTCGCGGGGGGACTGGCGTCGTTGGCACGGTAACGGAACGGGAGAAAGGATTCAGTCCTGGGAGCGGACGACTTCTTGCCCGGTCAGTTTCCGGAGTTGGTCCTCGCTGAGGCCGCCGGTGTGGGAGTCCATCTCGTCGAGGCCGACGCCGCTGGTGACGATGGCTCGGAACGCCACTTCGAGCGGGACGTCGATGTCGACGAGGTCGTCGGTGGGCACGTTGACGACGAAGCCACCCATGACGGGATTGGGGGCCATCGGCAGGAACACGGTCGTCATGTCCGTTTGGCCAGTCGCGTCGGTGATTTCCTCGGGGGTTTCCGCCGTCACGAACGCGAACGTGTAGGTGTCGTCGGTCGGAAATTCGAGCAGTTTCACGTCCCGAAAGTGATCCTCGTCGCTCTCGACCATCGCATCGCCCATCCGCCGAAAGCTCCGGTAGACGGTTCCGAGTCCGGGTATCTGGCTGATGGCGTAATCGAAATTGTCGATGGCTCGCTCCCCGAACGGGGAGTGGGCGAGAAACCCGACGGCCAGAATCAACAGGAGAATACCCCCGGTGGCGATGCCACCGAGAACGAACACCGAATCGACCGGCACGTACGAGAGGAGCGGCAGCAGCATGTTTCGAACGAATTTGAGCAGGACGACGACGACGTACAACGTGATAAGGAGGGGAACGACGACGGTGACTCCCGTCAAGGCCATCTCCCGTAGTTTCCCGACGACAGACAAATCCTCCGTGGAATCCATCGTCCAGCACACTCGGGCGGGGGACAAAGAGCGTACCGGCTGAATATTCCAGCAGTTGGGAAACCCGCGCCGATCGCCAGCAGACTAATCCATGCGAAGCCCCTAGGTTCGTCCGATGAGTACTATCGCCGTCGTGCGGCTTCCGGCCTCGGAGTTCGCACTGGAGGCGACGCTCGAACGAGTTCCGGGGGTTTCCTTCGAAGTCGAGCGCGTCGTCGCACCCGAAGCAGACCGAGTGATGCCCTACGTCTGGGCGACGGCCGAAGCGGAGCAGTTCGACGCCCTCCAAGCGGCACTCGAAGACGACCCGACCACCGGTGACGTGGAACTCCTCGTCGATTTGGACGACGAATGGTTGTTCCGCATGACGTGGGTCGGGAAGACAAAGTTCGTCATCCACATCCTCGTCGAGGAGAACGGAACGATAATCGACGCCACGGGGACGGGCGACGAGTGGCAGCTTCGAATCCTCTTTCCCGCCCGCGATGCGCTCGGAGCGACGTACGAGTACTGCGAGGAACACGACATTCCGCTCAGACTCGAACAGATATACCGCCTCGACCAGTCCCCCCGTCGGGGACAGTACGGACTCACCGAGGAGCAGTACGAGACGCTCATCGCGGCGTTGGAGAAGGGCTACTACGATATCCCGCGGGAGATTTCGGGAACCGACCTCGCCGCAGACCTCGGTATCTCACATCAGGCGTTGTCCGAGCGCCTCCGACGCGGGTACACGAACCTCCTCACGAACGCGCTCGTCGTCGGGGAGAACGAAATCAGCGAATAGGCGGCCGTTCAGGTCGTTATCGAGTCGTTCGAGTCGTTTCCGTTCTCCGCTTCGGAGTCATCGGTTTCGACCGTGTTCCGACCGAGCAGTCCCGGAAAGACGACCCACAGGAACTGCACCGTGACGACCATGACGAACGGGCCGAGGAAGATTCCGTACCACCCGAACACGGGCGGGCCGAGGAGATACGCGAACATGATGAGACTGGTGGGAAACAGCCGACCCGAGAGCGAGGGCCGAATGTACGTCCGGACAACGTTGTCGAAGACGATCTCCATGACGGCGAGGAACAGGAGCGGAAACCAGAGTCGAATCGGATCGGTTTCCAGCGCGACGACGGCGAGGAAGAGGACCACCGCGAAGTAGACGATGGACCGGCCGACGAGCGGAACGATGGTGGCGAGTCCGGTCGCGATCGCCACGAGCATGGTCTGGGGAATCGCCATGCCCGGTGGGGCGACGAGGTTCAGCAGGTTGTAGATGACCGCGGAGAGGACGATGATGACGAAGATCGTCAGCGTGTAACCGAAGAAGACGGAGTTCAAGCCGCGGTCCACCGCGTGCAGGTACTCCCCCGTCCGCGTCTCCTCGTCCGCGACGGTTCGGTGGAACCAATCCGCGATGTTTCGCTCGTCCCGGACGAGGAAGAAGACGAAGATGAGCGTGAGAAACAGGTTGTACGATTGGGTCGCGAACGTCCCGACGAAGCCACGAATCCGGAAGAGAAACGAGCGGATGGACGGGTTTCGAAGCAGTTCCATGACCGAGTCGGACAGTCGTTCCGGCGTCGTCGGAATCGCTCGAAAATCGAACCCCGGAAACAGCGTTCGGACGAGGCGCTCGACGTCGGCGACGCGAACCGTCGAGAGTTGTCCGAACGCGATGACCGCGATAGCACCGAGGAGGGCGATGAACGGGAGAACGATGACAGTCAGCGTGACCACGGCCGCCACACCCGGCGGTACTCCTCGGTGCTGAAGGCGTCTGGCGATGGGACGGGCGACGTAGTAGAGGAAGACGCCGAACACCGACCAGCCGAGATACGTATCGAGCGACGTGAGGAGGACGAGGGCCAAGGCGGTGGCGAACAGCCACCAGCCGAGTTCGTTCCTATTCGGGGCGTCGTCGCGCTCGAATTTCATGAACTCCTCCGGACACGGAGGATACGTCAAGAAGGATGATAGTTCCGTGGGGTCATTCCGACTGGTCGTCGTCGGGGAGAAGGGGGAGCAGTAAACCGCCGAACGCGATCAGACCGATGAACAAGCCGCCGAAGGCAATCAAATCGCCATGAGTTCCGGGAACGTCGTAATCGAGAGTCATCCAGATGGCAACCAGCACGAGTAGAATGGCAAACAGGAGGGTGTCGGTCGTTCAACTCATATCGGTTTGTCTCGCGTGTCTCGAATAGTCGTTTCGAATCAGTAACATCAAAATTGGCGTCACTGCTCCCGTTGCCACTCCTCGATGACGGTCACGACGCGTTCGTTGAGCGGCATGTCGTCGAACACTCCCGCGCCGGTGGCGGCGAGGACGTCCCGGACCGCGCCGTCGGCTTCGGCCAGACGGAAGTCGATACCGCGTTCGTCGAGGTCCTCGGCCAACGAGGCCAGCATGTCGGCGGCGGTGAGGTCGATGGTGGGTGAGGACCGCATGTCGAAGACCACGAGGGAGACGGGAGCGTCGCGACTGTCCACCGCGTCGATGACTTCGGCGCGGATGGTCGGCGCGTTGGCGAAGAACAACTCGGCATCGACGCGGTAGACGAGGACGCCGGGAACGCGCTCGTTTTCGGGGTGACGCGATAGGTCGCTGAATTCGTCGGAGTCCGGCACGCGACCTAACGTCGCCGTGTACGGGTACGTCGCACGCCCCACGACGACGAGGAGCGAGACGAACACGCCGATGAACACGCCGTCCAACATGCCGAAGAGGAGGACGCCGAAAAAGGCGGACGCCGCCGTCCCGAACTCCAGTTTGTCGATGCGGTAGATGCGGCGGAGTTCGGGCACGTCGACCAACCCCGCGACGGCGACGATGACCACCGCCGCCAACACCGTCTCGGGGAGCGTCGTGAACAGGTCGGTCAGGAAGACGAGGACGAGCGCGAGAACTGCGGCGGCGACGCCGCTCGCGAGTTGCGTCTTGCCGCCGATTTCGTCGTTGAGGGCGCTTCTGGACATGCTCCCGCCGACGACGAAACCGTGACCGATCCCCGCCGCGACGTTCGTGAGGCCGTCGGCGAGGAGTTCCTGATTCGCGTCCACGGAGTCGTCGTGTCGTCGGGCGAACGTCTCCACGGCGCTCATCCCCTCGACGTAGGAGAGCAGGAAGAGCGCGAACGCGACGGGGACGAGGTCGGAGAGGGTGCCCGTCGGCGGCGTCGGAATCGAAAGCGGCGGCAGTCCGCTCGGAATCCGTCCGACGATTTCGACACCCCGGCGTTGGAGGTCCGTCACGGCGACCAGTCCGGTGGCGAGGAGGACGACGATGAGGGCCATCGGAAGGCGTCTCGCGTAGCGTTCGCCGAGGACGAGGAGGGCGAGCGCGCCGACGCCGACGGCCAGCGTCGGGAGGTTCGTCGCACCGAGATGGGTCGCGACGAACCCGAGACGTTCGAAGAAGGTGCCGCTCGCCCGCGGAATCCCGAACAGTTTGTCGAGTTGCGTGGCGGTGATGTACAGCGCCGCGCCCGCGGAAAAGCCGGTGAGAACCGACTCGGAGATGAAGTTCACGACGAACCCGAGTCGGAACAGCCACGCGACGACGGAGACGAGTCCGACGAGCATCGTCGTCACCGCGACGAGGGCCGCGTAGTCCGCCGGGGACCCAGCGGCGACGGACCCGACGCCCGTGGCGACCAATATGGCGAGCGCGGAGGTGGGACCGTACACGACCTGCCGGGAGGTACCGACGAACACGTAGACGAGGAGTGCGAGCAGGCTGGCGTACAGGCCGGTTTCGGGCGGCAGCCCGGCCAACGACGCGTAAGCCATGCCCTCGGGGAGGACCGCCGCACCGACCGTGATACCCGCAAGGGCGTCGGCGCGGAGCCACGACCGGTCGTATCGCGGAAGCCAGTTCGAGACGGGGAGGACAGTCCCCGCGAGTCCGTTCCCGTCCCCCGATTGTGAGTCCGATTCCATCCGTCGTCACCGTCACGACGGGGTTCGTTCGGGTTGCTCCATCGCTTGCTCGTACTTGTGCCGGTAGGCCGCTATCTTCCGGTAGAGGAGGAAGAGGAAGAAGCCGTCGTACACGACGACGAACGCGATGAACGTCAGTCCGGGAAACGGCAGATACGTCACCAGCGTGTCGTAGGTGGCGTGAATGAGGACGGCGATGAGCAGCCCCTTCACCACGATGGGACCGCGGTTTTCGGGATTCCCCTTCGCCAATCCGAGGTAGTAGCCCGCGAACGAAGCATAGATGACGTGCCCGGGTCCGACGAACGACCGCTGTGCTGCGGTGCCGATGGCGATGCTGGCGAGCCTCGACATCGGGAGGCGTCCCGCCGAGAACAGCGCGTTCGTGATGTACGTGAAGTTCTCGATGGTCGCGAAGCCGAGTCCGGCGAACGCGCCGAACACCGCGCCGTCGATGGCCGCGCCGAGGTACGGCGTCCGATAGGCGTACAGTCGGGACGCGAGCCACTTCGACGTCTCCTCGACCGGACCGACGACGACGTAGAAGAAGGCAACCGTTCCGACGACCGGAATCAGTTCGAAGACCGGCTGTAACGTCGTGTTGAGCAGGGCGGCGAACCCGGCGAACAGCACGCCCAAGAGGAACGTTATCGCCAGCGGCGCGAGCGGTTCGCGCTGGACCTCGTCGCCGTACCAGATGATCGCGGCGAGGACGAACGCCGGAATGACTGACAGGAAGGTCAACACGCCCAGTGCCGGTTGCAAAAAGAGGATGAATCCGGTCGCGGCGAGTTGAGCGACGAACAGCAGCACCGCGAGCGCGACGAACACCCGTCGCCAGTTGTCCGTAAGGCCGCGATAGATGAACACCGACGCTCGGTCGATTCGCGTTCGTTCCTCCCACGTCGTCACGTCGTAGAGGTCCTCCCCCTCAAGGGACGTCTCTATCAGATCGTCCTCGCTCCCACCCATACGCCCACAACGTCACGCCGTACCATAACGATTGGTGACAGGTGTGGCGGGGACGACGACCGCCCACCAGTTTTATTCTCGCCCTCGTGGTGTCACGATGGCATGGCGCTCGAATCGACCGAGAGAGCGGGACAGTCGTCCGAATCGGGCGAAACCGGACGGGAAGGCGTGAAAATGGTCGCAGTGTGGATTCTGCTCGTCGTGGTGTTTTTCGTCCTCACGAGAGGGGGGCCGGGGCGACGGCGATAGGTCACACGCCGTTTTCGACGGGACAGAGCTTTGACCGCTCCGAGCGTCTCCACACGTCGGCAGCGAACACTGGCGGGGGAACGGGGATGGTTGCTGTCGGGGGGAACGGTGAGAGTGGAGAGGTCGAGCGCGAGGGAAACATCGCATCGAGGGGAACTTGCATGACCGACGGAGAGGAATCCATCACCGTCTGGCAACCGCTTCGCGAACCCGTCTTCCGGGCGATGTGGACGGCGGCGCTCGTATCGAACGTCGGGACGTGGATGCAGAACGTCGGCGCGGCGTGGCTGATGACCTCGCTCACCACCTCCGCCTTGCTCGTCGCGTTAGTGCAGACGGCCACGACGCTTCCGGTCGTCCTCGTCTCGCTTCCCGCGGGTGCCATCGGCGACATCGTCGACCGGCGGTGGCTGTTACTCGTGGTTCAGGCGTGGATGTTAGTTACCGCCGTGATACTGAGCGGACTGACCGCGGTCGGCGCGACGACGCCGTTGGTGCTGTTGTTGCTCACGTTCTCGCTCGGAATCGGCACCGCGTTCCTGAACCCGACGTGGCAGGCGATTCAACCGGAGTTGGTCCCCCGGAAGGAACTTCCGGCGGCGATTTCGTTAGGTGCCGTGGGGTTCAACATCGCCCGAGCGGTTGGTCCGGCGGTCGGCGGCCTCATCCTCGCCGCGACCGGCACGGCGACGGTGTTCTTTCTCAACGCGGTTTCGTTCGTCGCGGTTCTCATCGTCGTCTATCGCTGGGAAAGGGAACCGGCGGTATCGGAACTGCCGCCGGAGCGACTGTCGGAGTCGATATATCGCGGCGTTCGGTTCGTCCGGAACGACCCCGACCTGCGCTCGGTGTTGATACGGACGGTGATATTCATCGCCTTCGCCAGCGCGATTTGGGCGCTGTTGCCCCTGCTCGTCCGCAACCAACTCGGCCTCGGGGCCGGTGGCTACGGCATCGTCCTCGGCGTTACGGGTCTCGGGTCGGCGGCCGGAATCACCGTCCTCGAACGGGCACGACAGCGATTCACGACGAATCAGGTCGTCATCGGGGCGTCGGCCCTGTTCGGCCTCACGCTGGTGGTCCTGGGGCTCGTCCACGCCGTCGCCGTCGCGCTCGTCGCCGTCGCGCTCGGCGGCCTCGCGTGGATTTCGGTCCTGTCGAGCCTGAACACCGCAGTGCAGACGCTCTCTCCGGAGTGGGTCCGTGCGCGAACGCTGTCAGTGTTCATGCTCTGCTTCCTCGGCGGGATGGCCGTCAGCAGCCTCGGTTGGGGCGTCGTCGCCGACCACCTCGGTACGCCGATGACGTTCGTCGTCGCGGGCCTCGGGTTGCTGGTCGGCCTCGTCGGGGGGGTTCGGTGGCGGTTCCCCGAAACCGACGACCTCGATTTGCGACCCTCCCAGGAATGGTCCGATCCCCAAACCGAGTTCGAACCGACGCCCGACGCCGGTCCGATACTCGTCAGCGTCGAGTACCGAATCGACCCGACGACGGCGGCCGACTTTTTGGACGCCATGCGGGAGTTAGAGGGGGTTCGACGGCGAAACGGCGCGCGGTACTGGAACGTGTTCCGGGATACGGAGACGCCGGACCGCTACTTCGAAGTGTACGTCACGGGGACGTGGATGGCCCACCTCCGGGAGCACGAGCGCGTGTCGGTGGCCGACCGCGAGATACAGAAGCGGGCCACGTCCTTCCACGTCGGCGACGAACCGCCGGAAGTCACTCACTTCGTCTCCGAGATAGACGGCTGAGTGGCGTCGATGAGGGATGAACGATACCCGCTCGTCCGAAAGATGATGACATGGCGGATTGCAAACAGTTATCTTCGGTGCGTGCGCCCCTTACGTATGCGCCCTCCAGCGCAAAACGAACGCGTTCGTCGCCGTGGCGGTGTTCACCTGTGAGCTTCACCGACTACCTCGAAAACGGGTTCGACCGCCTCGAAACGCTACTACCGCTCGCGCTCGTCCCGTTCTTCTCGACGTTCCTGCATTTCGACAACCTCCGAAAGGCGACGACGATTTCCGGTTATCACTTCGGGGCGACGTTCCGCTTTCCGACGGCGATACCGACCTTCTGGACGTTCGTGAGCCTTCCGAACGGACCATCGGGCGTCCACGTCTCGCCGCTGCTGTTCCTCGCGCCCGTCACCATCATCGTCGAGAGCGTCCTCTCGGCGGGCTATCTCGGGAGCGTCCGCGACGCCGTCGAAACCGGGGACTACGACTTCGCGCGCAACGCGAAGGAGTACTTCCTTCCCCTGCTCGGGTACACAGCGCTGGTGTGGGTGGTCCTTCTGCTGTCGTTCAGCGTGGGCGTGGTGTTTCCCCCGCTTCTCTTCGTCGCGCTGCCCGTGCTGTTGGTCCTCAGCTATCTGTTCTACGGCGCGCCGTTCCTCGTCGTCGTGGACGACCGTTCGCTCGGCGAGGCGCTTCGGCGGAGCAACCGACTCGCCCGTGGCGAGTCGAACACCGAGACGACGTACGCCTCGTTCGGAATCGGATACCTCGTCTTCGTGTTCGTGGCGTCCATCGTCGGGACGCTGTTCATCAACTTCGGTATCTTCGGCATCGTGGTCGGTGCCCTCGTTTCGGCACCCGTCGCAGTCGCGCTGACCGCGGCCGCCGTCGAGTTCTTCATCGACGTGCGACGCTCTTCGTCGGGAACCGTTCCCGCCGTGAGCGGTCCGAGCGACGGTTCGATCGGGGAGCATCCGACCGATAGCAACCGGACCGACAACAACCCGAACGGAGACGACCCGTTCGACGGCGAGTACTGACCGCCCCGCGACGGTCGGATTAACACCGTCGGTCCCGAACGAGTGGGCATGCACGCGGCAACTTCGTATGTCTATATGACTCACAGCGGGGGTCGGTGACGGATGGCGGAGGGCAAACCGACCGGTCTCGGGACGATTCTGACCGAACGCTTCGGCGGCGAGGGTGGCGAACTATACCAGGCTTCGGCACCCGGGCGGGTGAACCTCCTCGGCGGACACACGGATTACAACGACGGGTTCGTCCTTCCCGTCGCAATCGACCGCCGAACCGGGGTCGCCGTCCGTCAGCATGCTGACTCCGCCGACCATTCCGACCGTTTCGACCGGTCCGGTCCGTCCGACCGCACCGTCCGAGTTCATTCGACCAACGTGGGCGAGTCGCGGACGTTTTCGCTCGATTCGCCGACGAGCGAGGAGTCGTGGGGCGACTACGTCGAGGGCGTGGCGCGGTTGCTGGCCGAAGACGCCTCGAACCCCCGCGGTTTCGACATGGTGGTCGGGGGCGACGTGCCGATGGGCGGCGGCCTCTCCTCGTCGGCGTCGCTCGAACTGGCGGTGGCAACCACGCTGAACGAGATGTGGGACCTCGGAAAGCCCGCCGCGGAACTCGCGGACCGCTGTTGGCAGGCCGAACGTGAGTTCGTCGGCGTCGAATGTGGAATCATGGACCAGTTCGTCGTGGCGCTCGGGGAACGAAACCGGGCGCTGTTTCTCGACTGCCGGACGCGGGAGTACGAGCGCTACCGCTTGGCCGACGACGTTCGGGTCGTCGTGACGAACACGAACGTCGAACACGAGTTGGTCGATTCGGCGTACAACGAACGCGTCTCGCAGTGTCGGGAGGCCGTCGAACTGTTGGACGAGTCGCTGTCGGACGACATCACCTCGCTCCGCGACGTGTCCGTGGCCGAGTTCGAGGAGGCGAAGGGGACGCTCCCGGAGATTGTGCGAAAGCGCTGTGAACACGTCGTCTACGAAAACGGACGCGTACGGGAGGCCGCGGCGGCCATGGAGAGCGGCGACGTGCGGCGCGTCGGGGAGTTGATGGGCGAAACCCACCGAAGCCTCCGCGACCTGTACGAGGTCAGTTGCGAGGAGTTGGATTTCGTGGTCGAAACGGCCGAGACGCTGGACGCGGAACTCGGGTCGCGCATGACCGGCGCCGGATTCGGCGGGTGCGTTGTGAGCCTCGTCCGAGCGGATTCCGTCGAACCCTTCGCGGAGGCGGTTCGGACGGCGTACGTCGCGGAAACCGGCATCGAACCCGACGTCTTCCCGTGTGCCGTCGCCGAGGGGAGTCGGGTCGAGGACCGCCCGTCGAACTGACGGACGGCAACCGGGTCACGGATACATTCGAGGCACCCACGGGGGTTAACTTCCCGCCGGGCGTACTCGAACGCATGACCGATATCTTCCCCGACGAGACGAAACGCTTCCTGCGCGCCGCCATCGCCGAACCCGACGAGACGCTACGGGAGATGGAGGAGCGCGGCGAGGACTTCCCGACGGTCGGACGCGACGTGGGGCAGTTCCTCAGGATTCTGGCGTACGCGGTGGACGCCGAACGGATTTTCGAGTTCGGGTCCGGGTTCGGCTACTCCGCCTACTGGTTCGCCGAGGCGCTCCCCGAGGACGGGGAAATCGTCCTCACGGAGTTCGACGCCGACGAACTCCGCGAAGCGCGCGACTACCTCGAACGCGGCGGGTTCGCTGACCGCGCCGTCTTCGAGAACGGCGACGCGAACGAAATCGTCGAGCGCCACGACGGCCCCTTCGACGTGGTCCTCATCGACCACAACAAGGACGGCTACCCCGAAGCGTGGGACGCGATTCGCGAGAAAGTCGCACCCGGCGGCGTCGTCATCGCCGACAACGCGATGGTCAGCGGGGCACAGGACTTCGACGCGATTCTGGCCGCCGTCGAGGGCGAGAACCCGGAGATGGACGACGGAACGCGAGACATCGCGGAGTATCTGCTGGCGGTGCGCGACGACCCGGACTTCGAAACCTCGGTCGTCCCGCTCGGCGAGGGAATCGCGGTGAGCTATCGGCGCTGAGACGGCGGTGGCCGAATCGGCGGAACGGGAACACCACCGAGTTCGGCTGAGAGTGATCTGGCCGTGACTGTTCATACGGCTCCATCCGGAGTCAATTGTTAAATTATATATAAATGACCGAACCGAGTGTAGAATCGTCGCTTTGCGTGTCGCACCGTATTCGAAAACAGTCCGTCGTCTGGGATTTCGACTCGTTTCGAGATGCGTGATTGATTTGATAACCGAAGTAGAACGTACGACGGTGGCGAGGTCGATTTCGCAACTTTGGCCGATTTGGGTGATTGTCTTCCTGTGGGCAGCATAAGCGGCAGTATACAAATTCGATACGCTTGGCAGACTCTCTTTGTCCTGCTTAGTGCGACATGGAGCAGCAAATCACTCGAAAAACGTCACATCTAGAGCGACACACCAACTCAAGCACAAATTAGCTAACGCAAATCGCTCCCGCTCTCTGGATTCATTCGCGGTCGGTGATGTGGGTGTCCCATCACTGGCCTACTCACACTTATAACGGCTACTTGTCCGACCAGTGAATTAGCGCCGCACATACAACGAATAGACGATGCTCGTAAGGCCAACAACTCGAATGCTCTGAGAGAGAGGGGCAATCGTAGAGCCGAACACTACTGCGCTCACGTATTGTGCCGCGACAAGCGAGACGACAGTTGGCACAATGGTGATAAGGACCACACCAAGGGCGAGAAATAGCATTGGACGGCTTCCATGGCGACGATAGCCACGAAAGGTTTGATAGACGATGACGAGGCTCAGGACGATCGAAAGCACGAAATTCGCTATCATCCACGGTTCCATTAATTCGCGTGCAGTGGGGAACAAGCTCATCGCATTTCCTCCCAAAGATGGGTCACACGGTCAGCGGGATCCTCACGTCGGGAGAGGTCAACGGTGAATTCGCCATCCACTATCCTTACCCCGAGCGAGTGGAAGCGCGACTCGTATACAGCATAGTGGTTTCCGTTTTCGTCTAGTCGTGTCTCTTCTGCAAGGAGGCCACAGCATTTCAGACGGTCGATACGTCGGTAAATCGTGGGCGGCGAGGCGTCACACCGTTCGCTCAGTGTTTTGGCTGACATTGGTTTGTCGTTGAGGTGAGCAAGAATGTGTCGGGCGTACTCGTCATCAAGGAGGGCGAATAGCGTCGCGGGGTCAATATCCTTGCTCACGACTCCGTGTTTCACAGACAATGACATAAAATGAGATGGGGAGTTTCAGACCGTGAAAGAACCACCTTGTTTTTGCATCGAAAGATACGCTAATCTCAATGGCGAGCGCGAGAACTGCAATAACGGGGACAACTACCGCTCGACAGGAGTTCTCCGGGGGGTGACCCTTCGAGAATATTCACGGCCGAGCGCGAGAAGCCGATACCAATGAGTGCGGAAAAGAGCCCCGGCGAACCCGAAGCGGTGCGATTGCGAGTCGAAGGAGGAGGAGGAGGAGGAGGAGGAGGAGGAGGAGGAGGAGGAGGAGGCTACACCAACGAGGCCGAAGGGAACACTGCCGATATCGGTTCTATCTATGTCCGTAAAATCCCATTCCAGTTGGAAAACATTCTGTCGAACAATACACTCGTCTACCGCCGACTGCCGGGTTGCGGGTCCACGTGCGGTTTCGCCATCAGGTCCGAAAACCGTGCGTCGTCCAGCCAATCGAGCAACTGGACCAACTGGTCGGTCGCCGCTTCGAAGAGTTCCGCGCCCTTTTCCGGCGTCGCGTCGGTCTGGTCGCCGAAGACGCCGTTCTCGCTGTTGTCGATGGCGTCGTAGTAGTTTCGCGCGCCGTGAATCGTGGGGTTTCCGTCCAAGAGGTTCACCAGTCCGCCGTCGCGGGCCTCTTCCAACCTGTCCTCGCGCACGAGTTCCGGCGCGATGTGCATGATCATCGCCGTCTCCTTCGGGCCGCCGTGCGGGCCGTTGTGTTCGAAGATGCTGCTGACGAGTTCGGGAATCGACTCGTCCCACATCCACTCGACGGCGAAGGCCACCTCGTCCTCGCGCAGGCGGCGGCCGACTTCGCGGAGGTGTTGCATGTTGCCGCCGTGGGCGTTGACGTAGACGATTCGGTCGATGCCGTGGTACGTGAGATTGCGCGAAAAGCTCTCGACGTAGTCGCGGAACTGCGGCGGGTCCACCGACATCGTTCCGTGAAACTGCATGTGGTGCGTGCTGACGCCGACGTTGATGGTCGGCGTGCAGAGGTAGCCCGCGCGGTCCGCCGCCTCGCGGGCCAACGCCTCCGCGATGAGGTGGTCGGTCGCGAGCGGTAGGTGCGGGCCGTGCTGTTCGGTCGAACCCAACGGAACGACCGCCACGGTTTCCTTGGCCACGTAATCCCCGAGTTCGGGCCACGTCTTATCGGCGAGATACATGTGAAAGGAAGGGTGCTCGGAGAGCATAAATTTCAGTACCGCGGAAACGTCCGGGTTAGGACAGACAGTGACCGGCGAGCGAAAAGCCGCAGGACTCGAACGCGTACACGGTGTCGGAGTTCGCGGTGACGACGGCGAGGCCGTCCGACAGCGCGATGGAGGATTCGAGTCCGTTCCCGTTTTCGATGGCCCCGAACGAGACTTCCTCACCCGTTTTCGGGTCCAAAACGGCGATTCCGTCGTCCGACCGGTTTTTCACGACAGCGACGTACATCCCCTCGTCCGTGATGGCGGGCGTCGAACGCTCAATACCCGACGGGTAGTTGTGTCGCCACAGTTCGTCACCCGTCGCCGCGTCCACCGCGACGAAGTTTCGGAGGTTTTCGGTGAAGTACACACTCCCGTGCGCCACACCCAATCGGCGGCCGAGGCGCGTCCCGCGACCCGAAACCCGCCACTGCTCGTCTCCGGTTCCCGCGTCCAGCGCGACGACGAACGCCTCCCCGCTAGGGAGTTCCCCCGAGACGAAGACGCGGCCGTCCGCGAAGACGGGCGGGCCGTTGGCCGCTAGCTCTTTTTTCCACAGTACGTGTCCCGATTTCCCGTTCAGCGCGACGACGCCGTAATCCAGTACTGAGAGGTAGACGACGCCCCTCGCGTACGCCGGCGGGAAGGTCCATCCCTGCTCGTCCGTTCGCGGGACGTGTTTCCAGACGACCTGCCCGGACGAGTCGTCGATGGCGTACAGCGCTTCCTTCGCCTTCGGGCCGTCGGTGTCCGCCGTGATGCCCGCCGTCGGCGCGTAGACGAGTCCGTCGGTGACGACGGAATGGGCCGTTCGGAGGCCACCGTTGGTCGGCCCGCCGTGCATCGGGACGTGCCAGCGTTTCTTCCCGTCGGTGGTCAGACTGTGGAGGCCGTCAAAACACTGGACGAAGAGGTTTCCGTTCGCGTGGACGACCGAATCGAAATAGGTCGCGCCGTTTTCGGTGGCGTCGCGTGGAGACGTCGCAACCTCGAAATCGTCCTTCGGTTTTCCGGTTTCGATATCGAGAACGCGCACGCCGACGGTATCGGCACCGCTCGAAAACTCGTCGTTGCCGTAACCGACGTACACCGAATCGTCCACGAGGATGGGCGACGAGACGTTGTAGGTCTCGGGAATGCGGGCCGACCACTTCACCACGGGGTTCGATTTCGGCCCGCGGTGCCGCCGGGCGTCGCCGGTGTTCCCGTCGTCGTAACCCGCGCGATGCCAGTCGCCCCGAACGGGGTCGTCGCCGGTACACCCGGCGAGGAGACCGACCGAACCGGCCCCGACGGCGGCGAGAACGTCGCGTCTGGAGGGCATTGACTTAACGAGTCGGAATGGCGAGCATAAGCTTTCTTATCGAGGTTACAACCGTTTCGTCATCCGGTATCGCTTCGTCACGTAGTCGGCGCGGCGGTAGAGCGACCGGGCGACGTGGTTGTCCGCATGGACGTCCAGCGAGACGAACTCACATTCCAGTCGCCGCGCCCACGCTTCGGCCCGCGAGAGGAGCGCGCTCGCGATGCCTTCCTCCCGGTGGTCCACACGGACGAACAGGCCGTCGATGTATCCTCGCGGCCCGCGGGCGAACACCGGCGGCGAAGACCGCTTCTCGACCGAAACGTAGCCGACCAACCCGTCTTCCTCGGCGACGAACGTGGCGATATCATCGTCCGAAAAGCGGTCTTTCACATAGGAGAAGACGGTCTCCCTGACGCCGCTGTCGGCGAGCGTGTCGAAGTCGTCCATGGCCGCCATTTCGCGGGCGAAGGGAAGCCACAGTTCGTCCACGAACCGGACGAGTTCGGAACCCCGTAGTCGCCGGATTCGCATCAGGTGTCCACCCCGAATCCCGTTTCGGTCCGCTCTTCGAGGTATGCTTCGACTTTCGGACGGGCCTCTTTGCGGTTTTCGTGGTGTTCGCGCAGGAACACTTCGAGGCGCTCTTTTGCGATTTCCTTCAGTTCGCCGGAGAGCATCGCGCCGGATTCGTATTCGCGGCGGATACGGGCCAACTCGTCGTCGTCCCGAATCAGGTGGAACGCGAGGAGTTCGAACACCATGTCCTCCTCGATAACCCCACCCTTTTCCCGGTGTTCCTCAACGCTGGTTCGTCCGCCGGTTTTGGCCGCGTCGATTTTGCGTTTCGCCTCGGAAACGGAGTCCGTGAGCGCGATGTAACTCGTCGGGTCCGACGAACTCATCTTCCCGCCCTGCAATCCGCGCATGAACCGATGGTACGTACTCGCCGGTTTTACGTACGCGGTCTCGCGGTAGCGACTCGCGACGTCCCGCGTCAGTCGAACGTGCGGGTCTTGGTCGATGCCGACGGGGACGACGGTCGGTTTCGGCCCGCCGTTTTCGGGTGCCTGCGGACGGAGGATGTCGGCGTACTGGGTCAGCGCCGAGGCGAGTTTTCCGGGCGCGGCGGTTCCGTAGGTGGCCTCGAACTCGTTTTGCGTGACGTACCGCGAGAACAGTTTGCTCCGGACGAGGTGATCGTTGCCCGCCTCCGACTGGAAGTAAAAGTCGGTCGCGTCGAGGTCGAGGCCCAATGCGACGTAGTTGAGCAGGTACTCCTCGACGGCGAGTTCCCGAGCCTCGTCGAGCGGGATGTCGCGCGTCGCGTAGGCTTCGATGTCGGCCACACAGAGCGTGAGTTCGGCCCCCATCTCCTGAAACATGCGCGCCTGATCGAGGACGGCGAGGTGCCCGAAGTGGAAGACCCCGGAGGGCATCAGGCCGGTCATGACCGCGAACGGGTCGCCCCTGTCGCGCGCGTCGAGGACGGTTTCCAGGTCGCGCTGGCCGAAGACGATACCGCGTCTGACGAGGCGGTTATCCGGTAGCCTATCGGCGACGGAGGCGATGGGTTCGATGCCGAACCGTTCCATCGTCCTCCCGTAGTCGGCGATTTCCACGTCTCCCCACGGGTCGATGTCAGTCATTTGATACCACCGCCGAGCGAACGGCTAACGGGCGTTGGGATGGCAGTAGAACGATACGACAGCATCAGTGGACTATGCCGTGGTCGGCCAAAATCGACCACCGGCGGTAGCGAACGAAGACATGCCGGTTGCTACTCCGGGAGTTGCAGGCAAAAGGGTTTCGCGGGCGTGAGAAAGGGTAGCAAACGCGAGTGGCCGGACGAGCGATTCGGCCGAATCGCTGTTTGCCGTGGAAAGCGTGAAACCACCCATGCCCGCCGAGATCGCCCAAGAGGATATCGTTGCCGCGATTCGAGACGCGCCAGCGCCGGTGGTGAACACGACGTATCTCGCGGACGAGATGAGCGTCTCCCGGGAGAGCCTTCGCGACCGACTCGACGAGTTGGTGGCCGACGGCGTGCTCGAAAACACGGAAGCGCGCGGCCGAGGCCACCTCTGGTGGCTCTCGGTCGCGAGCGAGTTGGACGAGTAGAACGGAGTCGAAAGCGGACTCGACTCGACAATTTCGTTGATCCCCCTTGTTCAGTTGGCGATCATCGGTGCTTCACCGACCCATTTGTCGGTCTCCGCCGCTCGGACCATGAACGCCGCCACAGTAGCCCGTGAGACCGTCGACAGGGTGGTGAGTTTGAGATATCCCGTTCGATCGTCACGAGTGCGTGGGCCGCTCCGCAGCCACGGCGGCCTAACCATGACCCATTCGTAATCGCTTGCTGCGAGCGTTCGCATGAACCGTTCCCCTCCCTCGATGAAATCGCTTGCGACGAGGTTTGCCGCGGATGAGAGAACCCGTCCCGAAACCGAGAACGGATCTTTTGGATGAGGAATAATTCTGCCGCCGAGAATCACGACCCGTGGAACGTCGTGAGTTCGCATCGCAGCGAAGATGTTCTTCCCGCCCCGAATCGCTACGTCGACAGGGGAACCCTCTGCGGGTCCAAGCGCGCTGAGCACGACATCGGCTCCCCGAACGGCGCGTTCGACCGCGTCCGTGTCGAGGACGTCACCCTCGACGATGGACAAATGACCGTTTTCGCGGTGGATCGGATCCACTTTCTCCGGGCTTCGAACGAACGCTCGTACCTCGTGTTCCCGTAACAACGCGGTATCCACGACGTGCCGACCGACGCGACCCGTTGCCCCGAACACGACGACTTCCATTCAGTTCTCGTCCCCCTCGCTCGTCTTGAGAACGATCTTCCCGCGGACGTGTCCTTCCTCGCTCAATTCGTGTGCCTGCTGGGCTTCGGCCAGCGGGAACACCGTATCGAGCGTCGGCGCGACGGTACCGTCGTCGAGGACTTCGGTAATCTCGTCGAGCCACTCCCTGTCGAGGGTATCCGCCTGAACCACGCGGATGCCGTGCCCGTCCGCTGCCACCTCCTGTTCCGGCGTGAGGTTCAGCGGGAGGTTGTCGATGACCCCGCTTTCCTTCACGATTTCGAGCGAGCGAGTGAAGGTATCGCCACCGATTGCGTCGATCACCACATCGACCGGTTCGACGGCGTCCTCGAAGCGCTCCTCGCGGTAGTTGACGAACTCGTCCACACCTAGATCGCGGAGGAATTCCTCGTTCGACCCGGAGGCGGTACCGATGACGTGGGCGCCCCGGTGCTTTGCGAACTGGACGGCGAAGTGACCCACACCGCCCGCCGCAGCGTGGATCAGTATACGCTGACCGGCTTGGAGATCGGTCAGTTGCATCGACCGCCACGCGGTGAGTCCCGCCATTGGAACCGCGGCCGCTTCCTCGAACGAGAGCGATTCCGGTTTCTGACTGAGTTTTCCCTCCGTCGGGGAAACCGTGACCGCTTCCGCGTACGCGCCACCGTCGCCGGGAAACGGCAGTATCCCGTACACTTCGTCTCCCGGTTCGAACTCGCTTTCGTCCGTCCCGACTTCGTCTACGACGCCAGCGATATCCCACCCTGGAATCCAGGGGAGATCGATGGGGAATGGGGCTCCTTGGCGAATCTTATAGTCGACCGGATTTACACCGGCCGCGTGAATCCTGACACGTACCTCGTCGGCGGCCGGTTCGGACGTCTCTATCTCCTCGTACCGAAGGTTCGATACATCACCAAACTCGTGAACACGTACTGCTTTCATCTATGATCGCTCCTGAATTTGTACCGCCGTGCTGCACTGTACCGGACGTGTTTATCGTCCGTGCCGTCGGATTCGTAGCATCGGCGTCTAACCACATCGAACGCTACGCCCCTCGTTCGGATGAGCCGATAGCCCCACAAATGGGGTAGTATTTAACTAACCGTCTCGTACCCAATAGCACGGTGTACCGATCGAATCGGCCACACAAACACGAACACTCATGAGATCGATAACGTTCGACGTAACGCGGTCCGGCGGATTCCACCCGACTGTTCACGGACTGCACGCTACCGAATCCGCCCCCGCTCGGAAATCGATCCTCCACTTCAACGTGCTGGATGACGGAACGATGGTCATGTTAGCTCACATCCACGGTGATCCCGGCCGCACGTGTCAGTTGATCGAACAAAATCCAGGCGTGATCGAGTACAGCGTTTCGGACGAGGGAGACGGTACCGGACTCATGTACCTTCACAGTCGGCTTCCGGACCAGATGCGTGGAATCATCCGCCCCCTCGATGAACACGAGGTGTTCTTCGAGTCCATCGAATACGTCTCCGAGGACGAAATCCGCATGACCATGATCGGCGAGACGAACGAGATATTGCAGCGAGCGCTCGCGGAGATCCCTGACGAGATCGACATCACCGTCGAGCGGATCGGCGCGTACTCGGCGGGGACGAACGATCTCTCTGGGTTGTTGACCGACCGTCAACGGGAGATTTTGGAGATCGCCATGGAACTCGGCTACTACGAGAACCCGCGGCGCACCACCCATAGCGAAATCGCAAAGCGCGTCGGAATCGACGCGAGTACGGTCAGCGAACACATGCGAAAGATCGAAGCCCGAGCGTTCGATTTCCTCGCTTGAAAGCCCGATTTCGGCTCGGCTACTGCCGTCGGACGCCGTAGTGAGAGCGGCGAAAATTATTCGCTCGGCAACAACGCGTACAGACCGAGCGCCACCGCCGACAGCGCGCCGAGGATGACGAAGGCGGTATTGAGGCGGTTCGCGTCGGCGAAGAACCCCATGAACGTGGAACCGAGCGAACCGACGAGGAAGAACCCGGTTCGGATGAACCCCCACGCGGAGCCCTCGATGTGGTCGGGGAGCGCGCCGATGATGTAGGAGTTCGTGACGGCGTTGACGGCCATTCGCGTGCCGAGAACCCCGACGACGACGGCGATGGCGAGGGTTCCCGAGACGAACGTGAGCGCGATGGGGGCGACGACTCCGACGGCGGTGACGGCGAGGAGGACGGGTTTGATTCCGATCCTGTCCGCGGCGCTACCGGCGACGATTTGGGAGACGGCACCGGTGACGAACATGAACCCGAACAGCAGGGCGGCGGTGCTCTGACTCAGTCCTTTCGTTTGGAGGTACGTCGGCAGGAACGCCGTGATACCCTGATAGGCGAACAGCAGAATTGCCACCGAGACGGTCGCCAACAGGATGGAACGGTCCGAGAGGGTTCCGAGGAGTTCGCCGAAATCCGGCAGTGCGGACGCAGTGGATTCGCCGCCGTCGGAAACGGCATCGGAATCCCGTTCCGACGCTGTGCTCGATTTGTCGTCACTCGGTTGCTCGTCCTCGGACGGGCGTTCGGGGACGACGCGCCACGCGAACGCCGCCATGACGAAGAACGGAACCGCCAATCCGGCGAGGATGGCCCGCCATCCAACGGCACCCACGACGCCCGCCGCGACGTTCGGGAGGAAGGCGGAACCGAGACTGCCGATGGCGAGCGTCACGCCGAAGGCGGCGCCCGCGTTTCGCGTGAACGTGCGCGAGAGGACGGTTCCGCGACTCGGGCCGTACAATCCGGAGCCGAGTCCGTAGGCCGCACTGCCGACGAAGAAGACGCCGAACAGCGGCGCGAACCCGAGGACGAGCATGCTCACGCCCGACAGACAGAGGCTGGCGGTCAGCAGTCGGCGCTCGCCGAGGCGGTTGACCAACACCCCGGCGGGAAACTGCATGAGGGCGTAGCCTATCCAGAGGATCGTGATGGCGAGTCCGGCGTACGCATCCGAGATGTGAAACGTCGCCTCGATTTGTGGCAACAGGGTCGGGATGATAAACCGCATCCCGAGCGTGAACGCCCACCCGATCGCGATGGCGAGTAGGAGCCATCCCCGACCGTCGCCGCGAAGACCGTCGAGCGTCCCCCGAACCTGCCGAGATAGAGACCGATAGCGCGGAGACATTGCGTGGTTCGACCCACGTTCTGCGGGCGGTTAAACGGGCGGATGTGGGGCCAATCTGTCCGGTTTTTCCGGGGCGGGAGGCGTTTTCGAACGCGAGACGGGACCGTCAAACCGTCAAATCCACCCGTCGCAACCGCTGGGCGTTGATGGCGACGATGACCGTGCTGGCGGACATGAACACGGCACCGATCGCCGGCGAGAGGAGGATTCCGAACGGTGCGAGGATCCCCGCCGCGAGCGGAAGTGCGAAGACGTTGTATCCGGTCGCCCACACGAGGTTTTCCTGCATCTTTCGATAGCTCGCGCGGCTGAGTCGGATCAGTTTCACCACGTCGAGCGGGTCGTTCTCCACGAGGACGATGTCCGCCGACTCGATGGCCACGTCGGTGCCGCTCCCGATGGCGATGCCGACGGTGGCCCGCGTCAGCGCAGGTGCGTCGTTCACGCCGTCGCCGACCATCGCCACCCGCTTTCCCTCCTCCCGGAGGTCCGTGATGCGCTCGTCCTTCTCGTCGGGCAGCACCTCGGCGAAGTACGTGTCGATGCCCAACTCCTCCGAGACGGCCCGGGCGACGGCTTTGCTGTCGCCGGTCAGCATGGCGACTTCGATACCCATCCCGTGAAGCGCGTCGACGGCGCGTCTGCTCTCGTCCCGAACCAGGTCGGCCAGCGCGAACCCGGCGACGACGTGCCCCTCCGAGACGAGGTAGACGACAGTTTGTCCGTTCTCCCCGGCGGTTCGCTCGAAATCGACGAGGTCGGACGGGAGGTCCGCATCGACCAGTTCGAGGAGGTTTGACCCGCCGACGAGCGTTTCGCGGTCCTCGACGGTTGCGCGAACGCCGCGCCCCTTGCTGTTCTCGAACGCGCTCGCAGTTGGGGGCGAAACGTCCTCGTCGCGTGCGTGGCGTCGAATCGCCTGTGCGATGGGATGTTCGGAATCGGCTTCGACGGCCGCCGCAACCGCCGTCGCCCGGTCCTCGGTCCACCCCTCGACGGTTTCGACGGCGACGACACCCTGTTCGCCCTCCGTCAGCGTCCCCGTCTTGTCGAAGACGACCGTATCGAGCGTTCTCGCGTCCTCCATGGCGATGCGGTCGCGGACGAGGACGCCGTCGTTCGCGGCCATCGAGGTGTTGATGGCGACGACGAGCGGCACCGCCAATCCCAGCGCGTGCGGGCAGGCGATGACCAGCACCGTGACGACCCGTTCGACCACGTCGAGGCCGAAACCGGTGGCGAGAAACCACGCGATTCCGGTGACGGCGGCGACCGAAAGGGCGACGTAAAACAGCCATCCCGCCGCCCGGTCGGCGAGCAGTTGCGTTCTGGATTTGCTTCCCTGTGCTTCCTCGACGAGCCGCATAATGCCCGCGAGGGCCGTCTCGTCACCCGTCGCGTCCACCCGGATTCGAAGGCTTCCGTCGCCGCTGTTGACGGTTCCAGCGATGACCTCGTCGTCGGGACGCTTGCCCACCGGCCGCGATTCGCCGGTTATCATCGACTCGTTCGCCGACGACTCTCCCTGTTCGACCACGCCGTCCGCGGGAATGCTCGCTCCGGGGCGAACCAGCACGCGGTCCGCGGTGTCCAACTCGGCGACCGGTACCTCCTCCGTCTCGCCGTCGCTCGCGATTCGCTCCGCCGTGTCGGGCATGAGACGGGCCAACTCGTCCAGCGCGCCGGAGGCCTGGCGAACGCTCCGCATCTCCAACCAGTGGCCGAGCAGCATGATGTCGATCAGCGTCACGAGTTCCCAGAAGAATCCCGTCGTCCCGGGCAGGAAGAACGCCGCCGCGATGCTGTAGACGAACGCCACGGTGATGGCGAGCGAGACGAGCATCATCATCGCCGGTTGGCGGTTCTCGAACTCCACCCGCGCCATCGAGAGGAACGGGAACCCGCCGTACACGAAGACAACGACGGCGAGCAGCGGGGTTATCGACTCGCTCCCCGGGAAGCGAAGCGCGACGTATCCGAGCGACTCCTGAACGAACGGGCTGAAGTAGAGGACCGGTACCGACAGGACGAGACAGACCCAAAATCGACGTCGGAAGACGGCTTCGTGGCCGCGGTGGTCCACGTGCGCGTGGTGACGTTCTTCGGGAGGCGGTCGCTCCTCGATACGGCGTTCCTCGATGTGTGACATTCGTTCCCACCCCAAAGGGGGGTACGACGGAGCGGAGTATCAACTTGTCCGATGGGCGGGAAAGGGGTAATCAAGCATCTGCACTTCGCGCCGGTGTGCCGTTTACTTTTAATACCGTTTTCGACAGGTAGAGCGTCCGACAGCAACGAAAGCGGAAGAGATAATCGGGACGAATCATATAGCCTTACCCTCAGAATGGCAGGCAACTCCTCCGACTCGTCGCTCAAATCGGTCTCCCGAGGTGCCTCCTTTTTCATGGCCGGAAAGGGCCTCGACAACGTCTTTCGATTCCTGCTGAACTGGATTCTGGTTCGCGGACTCGGCGGCGTGCTGTTCGGCGCTTACACGCTCGGGTTGGTCATCCTGACTTTCGCGCAGGTGTTCACCAACCTCGGGACGAATCAGGCCATCATGAAGTTCGTCCCGATGTACGAGGACGACCCGGGGAAACGCCAGCGCATGCTGGGGCTTTCCTATCTCACGTCGTTGGTCGCGGGCGTCGCCATAGGGATCCTCATCTACCTCCTCGCACCGTGGCTAACCGGATACGTGGAACCGGCGTATCGGCCGTACTTCACGGACGTCGTTCGTCTGTTCGCGTTCCTGCTCCCGCTCAACACGCTGATGAGCTGTTTCGAAAGCGTGTTCAAGAGCCTCGAAATCCCCGAATATCAGGTCACGATTCGAAACGTCCTGATTCCGTTCGTCCGCGTCGTCTCCGTCGGTATCGCGCTGCTCCTCGGTGCCGCGCTGGTCGGAACGGTCGCCGCGACGGTGGTCGCCATGTGCATCACCTTCTGTCTCGCCGTGTGGTTGGTGATGACGCGGGCGGACATCACGCCCACGTTCCGTGGCGCGTCGCGCGAGGAACTCGTCGAGTTTTACGACTTCTCGCTGCCGCTGACGCTCAATCACGCCGGACAGGTCCTCGCGAACAAGGTCGACCTGCTGATGGTGGGCTTCCTCGCGGGAGCGTACATCACCACGAAGGACGCCGTCGGGATTTACAAGATCGCCACGGTGCTCGGCGGCATCCTCCTCCTGCCGCTGAGCGGGTTCAATCAACTGTTTCCGTCCATCGCGTCCCGGCTGTACAACGACGGCGAGATGGACGATTTGGAGGCGTTGTTCCGCCGCGTGACCCGGTGGACGTTCACGATGGGATTGTTCCCGGCCATCGGGGCCGCCATCTACGCCCGCGAGTTGCTGGTCCTGTTCAGCGATTCGTTCGCCCAACAGGGCGTGGGCGTCCTGTTGTTGTTCGTCGTCGCGCAACTCGCCAACGCGAGCGTCGGCCCGTCGGGATACGTGCTCATGATGACCGACAACCACTACCTGACGGTCGCGAACCAGTGGCTGCTGGGCATCTGTAACGTCGTCCTCAACTACCTGTTCATCCGGGAGTACGGCCTCATCGGGGCCGCGCTCGCCACCGCGACGGTCATCGTCGCCATCAACGTCCTCCGCGTCGTGGAGGTGTGGTACACCGTCGGCCTGTTCCCGTACTCCCGAAAGTACGTCAAACCGCTCCTCGCGGGGGCGGCGACGGCTATCGCCATGCTCGCCACGAAATCCATTCTCGCGGGTTACGTGGCCGGAATCGGGTCCCCGGGTATCGCCGCACTCGTGCAGGGCGCGGTCGGGGGACTCGTCGGTCTCGCCGTCTTCGGAGGCTCCCTGTATCTGCTCGGTATCGAACAGGAAGACCGCGAGTTCGTGACCGAAAACATCCCGAGTTGAGTGTGCGTACCTCGACGGCAGTTCCGAACGCGCGCCACAAGCGCACTCGACCGTTCGCGGGAGTCCACGTTCGTGCTCGTCAGTACGTGATGCTGAAGCCTCCCGTGTCGTTGCCGGTGCCGCCGTTCTCGTAGGTGAAGTAGTAGTCGATGACGTCCCCGGACGAGAAGTCGCCGACGACGTAATCCGGTGTCGTTGTGAGCGTGTGCGTGTCGCTGTTCGGGTTGTTCATCCGGTAGTTGTACTGCGTGCTCCCGTTGACCGTGTAGTGGAGGTCGACCCAGTTCGAACCGACGTTCGAGACGAATTCGAAGGAGAGTTCGTCGGTGGTCGTATCGCTATCCGACCCGTCGATTCGGGTGACGTTCTGACTGAAATCGCCGCCCGACGAGTTTGTCGTGACGCTGACCGTGTCGGAGGCACCCGACTCGTTACCCGCACCGTCTACGGCCGTCACGGAGAAATCGTACGTCGTTCCGCCCGAGAGGCCGGAAACCGTGGTGGACGTGCTTCCCGCGGATACGTTCTGGCTCCGCGAACCGTCCACGTAAACGGCGTAGTGGTCCAGCCCGGACCCGCCGGTGTCGCTCGCGGCGCTCCAGTCGAGGTCGACGGACGACCCTGTGTGGCCCGGCGACGAGAGGTTCGACGGCATCGTCGGTGCCGTCGTGTCGGACGAATCGCCACCGTCATCGTTCCCGCCGGTGCTCGTCGCCATCGAGTCGGCGGGGACGGACAACGACGTTCCGTCCGAGAAGCTCACAGTAATCGCCGAACTCTCCCCGTTGTAGGCGACGTAGGTCTTCTCCGTCCCGTCGTCGAAGACGTACGCCAGCGGATAGTCCGCGGTCACGGACGGGTCGGGGTTCCCCATCCCGTCGATGTTGTGAATCCAATGGTAGGTTCGGGCTTTCGTCTCGCCCGCCTCCGGCGAGTAGGAGCTTTTCTTCGCTTGGAACATGCTCTTTGCGTCCGACGGGTTCGAGAACACGCGGTAGTTCCACATGATGTCGGGCCAGAGATTCCAGTCGCCGCCGTTGTCGTCGTTTTCCACCGCCTCGGAGTAGTTTCGCTCGGCCAACTGGGAGTCCCACCCCAGATACAGCGAGTGGCCGCCGAACGGCAGGTAGTTGATGCCGTGAATCGCCTCGGCGTCCCCGTTGAACCACGTCGCGTAGGAGTACTTGACGCCCCAGACGATGCCCGCGGTGTCGTGGCTCCAGCCCTCGGGCTGATTTTGATCGTCAACGTCGAACCAGTACTCCATGGCCGAAATCACCTCGTGGGTGTAGAGATACGCCGCCCAGTTCAACATCTCGTCGTTCCCCGTGTACACCGCCCACTGGACCATCGCACCGTAGGCGTTGATGGCCTCGGAGGACGATTCTTGGTCGTTTCCGCCAGCGAACTCCGCGGTGCCGGACGCCCACGAGTGGCCGGTGAAGGGACTGAAGTTCCGCAGGAAGGGGAACGAGTCGGCCGGGTTCGTCGCGGGTTCCCGTGGGTTGTCCCGGTTCGGCCGCTCCCAGTTCGCGTAGTCGCGGACGATGAGGTCAACCATCCCGCCCCAGTTTCCGTCGTCGCCCCACGACTCGTCGTTTCGGACGGTCTCGGCGGCACCGCGAACGAAGTAGCCGTAGTGGAAGTGGTGGTCGTTCATGCCGCTGGCCGACCCGTACGAGTCGGGGTAGCCGATGAGCGTTCCCCACCCGTCGTCGTAGTAAAAGAGTGTGCCGCTCTCGCCGCTTTCCGCGGTCAGCCAGTTTTCCAATCGCGACCGGATGGCGTCGTGGAGCGCGTCCCGTTTGCTCGCGTTCCCGACTTGGTCCGCTATCGGTGCGGCCTCCGCCGCCCGTCCGAACTCCTTCCCGGTCGAGTAGGTGTCGCTGCCGCCGAGGCTGGCCGACACGTCGTCGACGTAACTCGCCAGTTCCGACCTGTCGTACGTCCCCTCGTCGGGGAGAAACGGGAGCACGCCGCGGAATGGATGGGTCGTCGTGAACGACGACCCGCTCAGCGTCTTCATCGTGCCGCGGGGGCACTCGTAGGTGTAGCTCGACAGCGCATCGTCGGTGTACTTGTGGTGATGCGGATACAGCCCAGTGATGGTCGCGTTCCCGCCGACTTGGCTCTCCGGTTTGTTGTCGGTGGCGAAGGAGTAGGTCGTTCGGATTTCGCCAGCGGACCGGTCGTACGTGGGGGAAACGCGGGTCGCGTCGCCCGCGCCGGTGTCCATGACGAAGTTGTAGGCATACCGCTCGAACGCGTCGAGCGTCGAAGTCGTGCCGTCCGGAAGGATAGCGACCGACAGGTAACCTCCCGACAGGGCGTTGGTCAGCGTCGCCGACCCGACGCCGGACCAGTCGTCGCCCGATGGCGCGAACAGGCCGTAGTGTTTCCCGTCGTGGGTCAGGCCGAGGACGTTCCCGCGGTCGGCCCAGACGGTCGGAGCCGACGGGAATCCGAGTTCGGCACCGCCCCCCTCGTACTCACAGAAGACGAACGGCGACCCCTTCGTCAGCGACGCTGTGAGGGTCGCGGCCGTTCCCGTGCCCCATTTGAGCGTCACCGACCAATCGCTGTGGCCGTCGACCCGCGTGTCCGCGAACGTGCCCGCGGTGTGACCCAGCGTGAAGTCGCGCTGGACGTTCATCTTCGCGTCCTCGTTGGGATAGTTCCACGTCGTCGGATGGCCGACGTCGAGACCGGAGTCGTTCGCCAGCGCGTATCCGGGGTGGAAAAAGAGGTTGTTCGAATAGCCGGTTACCAGCGCCGACGACCACCAGTCGTTGGAGGGAATCGGGGCCGCGACGTTCCCGGTGGTGTACAGCGTCGCTGGAGGTCCGTCCTCACCCGACGGTTTCGTACCGGCGTAACTGCCGTTGCCGACGCCGTGGATGTCGCTCGCGGCTAGTACCGGCGTTGGAATCACCGAACCGGCCAACCCGGCGGCCCCGAACGCTTTGAAGTACGTTCGTCGAGACAGCGAGAGGGAGTCGTTGTGCTGGTTCGAAATGTCGGATTCGTTCGAGTCGTTCGGTCCGTTCGATTCGTGCGGGCGCGTCCGCCTGTCGTCCGTTTCTCTGGTAGGGTCGTTCATACGTGCATCCTGATCGCAGTTATTTTCTGAATACTGCGATAAAAATTATTTACTATATCAATGGATAAAATTATTTCCCTACCCGTCAACTCTGCAAAATATCCCGGTCGAGACACGAAACCGTGTACCCGGTGGCACCGGAGCTATCGACGGGTATCGTCGGGAGATCCCCCCGGACGGGAAATCGAGAACAAAAATGACGATTCGACGCGGGACGTGCGTGGAAGGTTTTCCAAAATTTCCGACGAACGGTTACGGAACTGTCGGTCGTGAAACGTCGAATCGAACGAAACCATAAATGCGCTCGTTCAGTATGGTCCTTCATGACGAACCGCATAACGGTGTCGCTCGACGACGAGGCACAGGGTGCCTTGGACGAACTGGTGGGGGAAACCGAGAAACCCCAGAGCGAACTCGTGAGACGGGCGCTCGTCTTCTACGCCGCGAACTACGACGCCGCGACGGCGGAGGCGGGGACGAACCTCGAAGCGTACCATCGGATGCTATCCAGCGGCGAACACGTCCTGCTCGATGTGGACTTTCTCCACTGCTTCCTCGACTACGTCGAAGACGAAACCGGGGACCCCGACCCGGATTTCCTCGAACTGGCCGACCAAGTGTCGAGGTATCACGCCCGCGAGTACGAACACCGCTTCGATACCCTCGGCGAACTCCTCGATTGGCTCTCGTTCTGCGGCTTTCTGACCGTCCGCGAAACGCACGGCGACACGTACCACGTCGTGTTCCCGACCGAATCGGTCAAGTGGTTCATGACGCGGTTCGTCGAACGGAGCGCCGCCGGACTGCCGTTCGAACTCGAACTGGAGGAGGGCGTCTCGAAGGTGCTCATGACGGAAGTTCGGGCCGACGGATGAACGCGTCGTATCCGTTCACACCTTTTCATACCCCGTACGACTTCGATACACACCGTTCTTAGCGGGGTTTTAAGTTCGAACTATGGTTTGTGACGACATAGCACGAGAACGACCATGAACATTATAGACAGACTACGATCCATCGGCCCCGGCGCGATGGTCGCGGCGGCCTTCATCGGACCCGGAACGGTCACGACGGCCAGCGTGACGGGCGCGGAGTTCGGATACGCCCTCGTTTGGACCATCGTGTTCTCGATAATCGCCACCATCGTCCTGCAGGAGATGAGCGCCCGCCTCGGCGTCGTCTCCCGCCACGGACTCGGCGAAGCATTGCGCGAACAGTTCGACAGTCAGGTACTGTCGGTCTTCAGCATCGCGCTCGTCGTGAGCGCCATCGGCATCGGGACGGCGGCCTACGAGACGGGGAACATCCTCGGCGGGGCCGCCGGTTTGGAAGGCATCACCGGAATCAGCGCACAGATTTGGGGGCCGGTCATGGGCCTCTGTGCGGCCGCGCTCCTCTGGACGGGTCGCTACAAACTCATCGAGAAGGCCCTCGTCGCGCTCGTCGGAATCATGGCGGTTTCGTTCCTCATCGACGCCATCGTCATCGGCCCCGACCTCGGCGCGCTCGCGATGGGATTCGTCCCGAGCGTTCCCGAGGGCTCGACGTTCCTCATCACGGGACTCATCGGAACCACCGTCGTCGGCTACAACCTGTTCCTGCACGCCGGGAGCGTCCAAGAGCGATGGGCGGGGCCGGACGAGTTGCCGGAGTCGCGCGCCGACACGATACTTTCGATCATCATCGGCGGCCTCATCACCATCGCCATCCTCGTCACCGCGGCCGCGGCGTTCCCCGTCGGAACGGAAATCGACAACGTGAGCCGGATGGCCGAGCAAATCGAACCGCTCGCCGGACCCTACGCCACGGTGCTGTTCAGCATCGGCCTCTTCGCGGCGGGGTTCACCAGCGCGACCACCGCGCCGCTCGCCGGCGCGTACGCGACGGCGGGGGCGTTCGGATGGGACACCGACCTCAAATCCCCGCGATTCCGCGCCGTCTGGGGGAGCATCCTCCTCATCGGCGTGGTGTTCTCCGCGCTCGGCTACGAACCGGTGCAGGCCATCGTCTTCGCGCAGGTCGCCAACGGAATCCTGTTGCCTATCGTCGCGCTCTTCCTCATCTACATCATGAACGACAGGGACATCCTCGGGGACTACGTCAACGACACGACGCAGAACGTCCTCGGTATCGCCGTGACGCTCGTCGTGGTTTGGCTCGGCGTGCGCGCGCTCTACACCGTCGGACAAAATCTGGGGGTGTTCTGAATGGCAGGGACGACGCGCGTCGGCGTGGACGTCGGCGGCACGTTCACGGACGTCGTTCTCCTCCTGTCGGACGACGAACTCGTGACGGCGAAAGTACCGAGCACGGACGACCAGAGCGTCGGCGTCGTGCAGGGAATTGAAAAAGCCTGCGCGGATGCGGGCATCGACCCGACGGACGTGGACGCGTTCACCCACGCGATGACCGTCTCCGTGAACGCCCTCCTCGAAGAGGACGGCGCGAAGACGGCGCTCGTGACGACGCAGGGCTTCCGCGACGTCCTCGAAATCGGGCGACAGGCCCGTCCCGACCTCTACGACGTAGACGTGGACAAACCCGCGCCGCTCGTCCCGCGACGACGACGGTTCGAAGTCGCGGAGCGCACGACGGTTGACGGGGTGCTAACCGAACCCGACGAGGGTGAGGTGCGCGCCGTGGCCGAGAAAATCCGCGACTGCGGTGCCGAAAGCGTCGCCGTCAGCCTCCTCCACGCCTACCAGCATCCGGAGAACGAGCGACGGGTCGCCGCCGTCCTTCGCGACGAACTCGACGTGCCGGTTTCGGCCTCCCACGAGGTCCTCGCGGAGTTCCGCGAGTACGAACGGACCTCCACGACGGCCGTGGACGCCTACGTGACGCCGGCCATCGACGCCTACATCGGTCGATTGGAGGAGCGCGCCGGGGAACGCGGCGTTCCCGAACCGCGAATCATGCAAGCCAACGGCGGCATCGCGTCGGCGAAGACGGTCCGTGAACACGCGGTCACGACCACGATGTCGGGGCCAGCGGCGGGCGTCGTCGGCGCGGCGGAAACCGCTGGAGGAGGCGACGTCGACGGCCTCGTTACCTTCGACATGGGCGGCACGTCGAGCGACGTGAGCCTCGTCCGGGACGGCGAGGTGGAACGGACGACCGACGCCGAAATCAACGGACGGCCCATCAAGACGCCGATGGTAGACGTGAACACCGTCGGTGCGGGCGGTGGATCGATAGCGTGGGTGGACGCCGGAAACGCCCTCCGCGTCGGGCCGCGCTCGGCCGGCGCGAACCCCGGCCCCGCCTGCTACGGACGCGGCGGGACGGAGCCGACGGTGACGGACGCGAACGTCGTTCTCGGCTACATCGGCGGGAGTTCGGCGCTCGGCGGCGAGCTCGAACTCGACGAGGAGGCGGCCCACGACGCGCTGTCACGACTGGCCGACGAGGCCGGGTTGGACGACGCCCTCGCGGCCGCTCGGGGCGTCTTCCGGGTCGCGAACGCGAACATGGCGCGGGCGATTCGCGCCGTCACGGTCGAACGGGGCCACGACCCACGCGGGTTCGGCCTCGTCGCCTTCGGCGGCGCGGGACCGATGCACGCCGCCGCCGTCGCCGAGAGCCTCGACATGGATTCGCTCGTAATTCCGCACGCCTGCGGCGTGCTGTCGGCCTACGGCCTGCTCGCCGCCGACGAGAAACACGATTCGGTTCGGACCCTCAGGAGTCCGCTCGCGGACGTGTCGCTCGGCGACGTGGAATCGGCCTACGCCGACCTCACCGAGGAGGTGCTGTCGGACGTGGCGGACCCGGACGCGGCGGACGTACAACGGGCCGCTGACCTTCGGTTCGTGGGACAGAGCTTCGAACTCACGGTTCCGGTGGACGACGAGTTCGACGCGGAGCGCGTCGCGGAACGGTTCCGGGACGCCCACGAGGGCGCGTACGGCTACGTCATGGACGACCCCATCGAACTCGTGAACGTTCGGGTGACGTCCGTCGTCGCCCGCGATTCGCCGTCTGTCAGGTATCGGACGACAGGAGACGCCGAAAAGGGACGCCGCGAGGCGTTCTTCGACGACGGGTTCCACGAGACGCCGGTCTTCGACCGAACCGGCCTCGGAGAATCGGCGTCCGTGGGCGGGCCGTGCATCCTCGAACAGAACGAGAGTACGGTGGTGGTTCCGCCGGGATGGTCGGGGGCGGTCAATTCGGACGGAACGTTGCTCCTCGGGAGGGACGGACAATGAGCGGAGACGAATCGAACTCGACCATCGACGCCGTTACGCTCGAAATCATGCGCAATCAGTTCGAGGGCGTCGCAGAGGAGATGGGACAGGTACTCATCACCTCGTCGTACTCGCCGAACATCAAGGAGCGGCGGGACTGTTCGACCGCCCTCTTCGACGCCGAGGGCCGCCTCGTCGCGCAAGCGGAACACATCCCGGTTCACCTCGGCGCGATGCCCGAGGCGGTGAACACGGTGCTCGACTACGACCCGGAACCGGGCGACGTGTTCGTTCTGAACGACCCGTTCGAGGGCGGAACGCACCTCCCGGACGTGACGATGGTGTCGCCGATTACGGTCGAGGACGAAATCCTCGGATACGCCGTTTCGCGCGCGCACCACGCCGACGTGGGCGGGATGACTCCCGGAAGCATGCCCGCCGGGGCGCGGGAAATCTATCAGGAGGGGATTCGCCTGCCGCCGGTTCGCCTCGTGAAGCGCGGCGACGTGAACGAGGACGTGATGAGCCTCCTGCTCGCCAACGTCAGGAACCCCGGCGAGCGTCGGGCGGACATCCGCGCCCAAATCGCGGCGAACGAGCGAAGCGAGGAGCGACTCCGTGATCTCATGGGCGAACACGGGCGAAACCGCGTCGTCTCGGCCTTCGACGCGGTGATTTCCTACTCGCGCGACCGACTCCTCGCCGAAATCGCCGAGTTGCCGAACGGGACCTACAGCGCCCGCGACGTGCTGGAAGGCGATGGCATCACCGGCGAGGAGATACCCATCGAAGTCGCGGTGACGATAGACGACGAGGGGATTTCCGTGGACTTCGCGGGAACCGCACCGCAGGTGCCGGGGAACGTCAACGCGCCGTTCGCCGTCGCGAAGAGCGCCGTGTACTTCGTGATTCGGTGCGTGACTGACCCCGAGATACCGCCGAATCGGGGATGTTACGACCCGATTTCCGTGTCGGTCCCCGACGGGTCGCTGTTGAATCCCCGACCTCCTGCGGCCGTCGTTGGCGGCAACGTCGAAACCAGCCAACGGGTGACGGACGTCGTGTTCGCCGCGCTGGCGGAAGCGGTCCCGGACCGCGTCCCAGCGGGTGGACAGGGAACGATGAACAACCTCACCATCGGTAGCCGGGACGGCGGCGCGGACGGCTTCACCTACTACGAGACCATCGGCGGCGGGTTCGGCGGGCGGCCGACGAAGGACGGGATGGACGGCGTACAGGTCGGGATGACCAACACGCTGAACACGCCCGTCGAATCGCTCGAAGCCGAGTATCCGCTGTTCGTCGAGGAGTACGGACTGCGCGAGAACAGCGGCGGACGCGGACGGTTCCGCGGCGGCCTCGGCGTCGTTCGCTCCGTTACGGTCGAAACCGACGCCACCGTCTCGCTCCTCACCGAGCGGCGGCGAGTCGCACCACGCGGTATCGCCGGCGGCGGGGACGGTCGGTGCGGGGAGAACGAAATCGACGGGGAGTGCGTTCCGGCGAAGACGACCCGCGACGTGGCGGCCGGGACGACCATCACCGTGCTGACGCCGGGCGGCGGCGGTCACGGCCCGGCGGCGGAACGCGACCCGGACGCCATCGAAATCGACCGCGAGGACGGCAAGATGGAGTGGGACGAATGAAACCGTTCGTCGAATCGACGCGAGCGAGGTGTCCCTGATGTTCGGGTGGCGCGCCAGACTCGGCGTCGTCGTTCCGTCCTCGAACACGACCGTCGAAGCCGAGTTCGGGAGGGCCGTCCCGGACGGCGTGAGCGTCCACACCGCAAGAATGCCGCTCGAATCGGTCACGGTCGACGAGTTGGACGCGATGGCCGACGACGCGGTGGATTGTGCGGAACGACTGGCCCACGCGAACGTCGACGTGGTCGCCTACGCCTGCACGACCGGGAGCCTGCTTCACGGACCGGGATTCGACACGGAACTCGAAACCTCGCTGTCCGAAACGGCTGGTGTCCCCGCGGTGGCGACGGCGCTATCGGTCAAACGGGCGCTATCGGCCCTCGACGCCGAACGAATCGCGGTCGTGACGCCGTACACCGACGAACTGAACGAAAGGGAGGAGTCGTACCTGCGCGACGAAGGGTTCGACGTGGTAGCGCTCCACGGTCGGGGTATCGAAGCGAACACGGGCATCGGGTCGCTGTCGCCGGAGGACGCCTATCGACAGGTTCGAGGGGCAGTCCCGGACCCCGACGCCGTGGACGCCGTGTTCGTCTCGTGTACGAACTATCGCACGCTCCCCGCCATCGACGCCCTCGAATCCGACCTCGGCGTCCCGGTCGTGACGAGCAATCAAGCGACGTTGTGGGACGCGCTCGGACGGGTGGGAGTGCCCGCGAACGTTCCGGGAAGCGTGGGAGAACGCTGAAAACCTCGAATCACGTCCATCGCCGCCACGTTATCGCGGCGGTCGAAGCCGGTAGTAGCGCCGATTGAGACTGAACATGTACCCCTCCCGCATCGCGCGAAGAACGGAGTACGTGATGAGTGCGGCGATGAACGGCAGAAACATCGTGAGGTCGAAGAGCAACGGCGTGCTGATCGGGATGAGGTTCTGTATCGAGTAGGCGCTGATCATGACGGCGAAGACGACGCCCGCCACGCCGAGCGCCGCCCAGAACGGTTGTTCGACGGGTCGTCGGGCACTTCCCTTGTTGAGGAACGGAACGATGGCGATGAAACCCACGAGGACGACGTTGGCGATCACGCCGAACGTCCTGTCCTCCATGAGTTTCTCGCCGCCGAGGATGGCGAGTTCCGGGTTCAACGGTTCGAGTTTCAGGAGACCGAACGACCAGTACAGGTACCAATCGGGAAGGATGATGAAGGGCGTCGTGCTCGGGTCCGCCGGGGCATCCAGATGCGGCGGCAACGCCGCCGAGAGGAGCAGAATCATCCCGATGAAGAAGCTCACGATTGAGAGGTTTCGAATCATCTCGTGGGGCCACGTCGGAAACGCCAACACGTCGCGCTCGACGTAGCTGGATTCCTCGCGGAGCGTCTGGTCCTCCAGTCGGGAGCGTTCGAAATACTCGTAGGTCAGTCGGGAGAGCCCCTGCGTGCGCTGTTTCCGTTCGAGCCACGTCGGGGTCTCGTCGTCCGGCGAGACGATACCGGTGCCGTCCGTGCGTACATCGTCAACCGCTTTTTCTGTCTTGCTATCGCTATCCATTTCCCTCTCCCCCACACCGCGGTTTCGCACTAGAGATAGAGCGCCGTGTGAGCATGAATGTCGCGGAAAACCGAAACCGAGGGAGAACGGTGGTGTCGTCGTGGGTCAGTACTGCCCGAACAGTCCGTCCCGTCGGGCGCGACGAACACAGGCGCGGAAGACCAAATAACCGAGCGCGAGATAACTGACCGCGGTCAACAACAGTAATCCGAGGTCGACGAGCGGGAACTCCCAGAGCCGAATCCCGTGGCTCATCGCCCGACGAAGCAGATACGTTCCCTCGACCAGCGGGAGGAGTTTCAGGGCCGGAACGGCACCGGCCGGTGCCGCGACGAGCGGGACCAACGCGAACTCGGCGAGCAACAGCACGTTCTCGATCCGTTTGTAGAGGAGCGCCAGTCCGGCGAACGAGAATCCGACGCCGACGACGGAGAGGAGCGAGAGAGTCACCAACGGAACGACCGTGAGGAGGTCGATGGACATCTCCTTCCCCGTCGTCACGAGCATCATGGAGAGGAGGATGCCCCCGTACAGGACGCTTACGAGGAGGTCGGCGGCGACCTTCGCAGCCATCACCCGACCGAGGCCGTAGGGAGAGACGACGAGCTGTTCGAGCGTCCCCCACTGCGCTTCGTGCATCACGTCCCACGACAGCCCCGAGTAGGCGACGTATGCCATCGAAAACAGGAAGAAGCCGACGATGATGCCGGGGAGCGTGTCGGTTATCGTCGGCGCGGCGACGGCGTGGCCGCCGAAGACCACGACGGCGAAGAAGACGTACAGACCCAGCAGTTCCGACCCCGTGTTCACCGGATAGCGACGAAGGAGGAGCAGTCGTTTGCGAACGACGCCCGAAAACAGTCGACGGAACGACGACATCAGGCGCTCACCTCCGTCGTCCCTCCCGCCGTTTCACCGTCTTCGACGAGTGCGACGAAGGCGTCTTCGAGCGTCGGGTCGGTCGTTTCGATGGACCGAACCGGGATTCCGGCCGCGACCAGTTCGACGAGGACGGCGTTCAGTTCGCCGTCCGCCAGCGTCACGTCGAACCGCGTGCCGTCGGGGACCGAGGACCATTCGCTCGCGTCGAACGATTCGACCAGTCGCGCTTTGGCCGATTCGGAGATTCTCCCTTCGACGGCGATTCGATAGGTTCGCCCCTCGAAGAGGGAGACGAAGGCTTCGACGTCCTCGTCGGCGACGATTCGTCCGTCGTTCAGCACCACGACTCGGTCGCAGAGGTCCTCGATGACGTCCATGTCGTGACTGCTGACGACCACCGTTATCGACTCGCGTTCGGCGAGGCGGCGGAGTTCGCGGCGCAGTTCGTGCGAACTCTCGACGTCCAATCCGAGCGTCGGTTCGTCGAGAAACGCGACGTCGACGTCCCGCGAAAGCGTGCAGGCCAACGCTACCTTTCCCTTCATCCCGCGGGAGAGGTCGTTCACCAGTTCGTCCGCGCGGTCCGCGAGTCCGAACCCCTCCAACAGTCGGTCGTGGCGCTCGCGGAGTTCGGCGGGGTCGTGACCGGCGAGGCGGGCGAAGAACTCCACGTTCTCCCGGACGGTCAACCGCCAGTAGACGTTCCGCGCACCCTCCAGCGTCGCGCCGACGTGTTCGTACGCGGCCCTCGGATTTTCGGCGACATCGATGCCCGCCACCCGAACCGACCCCGCGGTCGGTCGAACGAGGCCGAGAATCGAGTGTATGCAGGTCGTTTTCCCAGCACCGTTGGGGCCGAGCAGGCCGACCACCGATCCGCGCTCGACGTCGAAGCTCACGCCGTCGAGTACCCGGACGCCGTCGTACGCCTTCGTGAGGTTTCGAACCGAGACGGCGGGCGACCGTCCCGACGTCATCTCGGCCCCCACGCTATCGATTTTACGACTCGAAGCACGCGCGTCGAAGTGACTGTACACATGGTTAGTGCAGGTGGCTGTACAGTTGGTTAGTTCATAACTGTTTGGTACCGAGAACGATTGGAGAGCGTGCGTTGGGAGGTGGCGCTACGCGTCGTCCGCAAAGAGGAGTTCGGGGAGCAGTTCGGTGCGCACCAGTTCCCTAACGTCGGCCGAAATCCCGGTCATCCCGGCAGCCATCTCCAGCTGTCCCGCGCCCGCGAGGGTCGAGACGAGCAGCTTTGCCACGTCGTCGGCGTCGATGTCCCCCCGGAAGCGACCCGTCTCCTGTCCCCGCTCGACGATGTCCGTCAAAATCCGAAGGTTCCCCGCCTCGTGCGTTCGAAGCGTCTCGCGGAATCCCTCGTCGCGGAGCGCCGCGTTGCCGAGTTCGAAGAACGCGACCGCCAACTCCTCGCTGTACACGTCCGACCCGACGGTGAAGAAGTCGAGAAACCGTTCGAGGCGCTCCATCGGGTCGTCACCGTCGATGAGGTCGCCGCCCTCGTCGAACTGCTCGACGAGGAACTCCAGATACGCCGCGATGAGGTTCTCCTTCGTATCGTAGTGATAGGTCAACAGCGAATGGCTCTTCGAACACTCGGCGGCGATGTTTCGCATCGTGAGGTTCGCATAGCCGTGTTTACACAGGGCATCGTGTGTCGCCCACATGATTTCCTCGTGACTGGAAGGGACGTCACGTCGCGCGTCGGACATACTCTCCAGTAGTCGGGGGGCGTTGAAAACACTGGCTTCGACGCGTTAGCGAGAGCTCACGACGGCAACCGGACAGGGAGCGTTCTCCAACACGTACTCAGCCCGATGCCCGAAGAACGCACGTTGGGAGAGTGGCCGCAGGCTGCTCCCCAGAACGACGAGGTCGGCTCCGGTTTCATCCGCTCGGTCCACGATGGCACGCACCGGATGCTCGCTGGTGAGAACATCGGTCAACACGGACGCACCGTATTGGCGGCCGAGTGTCGCTTCCCTATCGACGATTTCCGCGCCGATTCGAACCGATTCAGAGACGTCGGCTTCGCCGACGAACAACTCCCGAAGTCGCCGCAGGTCGATGATGTTGACGATTTCCACGAGGGCGTTGCAGTCCGTGGCGACAGCGAACGCGATTTCGGCGGCGTGACGGCTGTACTCCGTGCCAACCGTTGGGACGAGGATTCGGCGAATCGGAACCGGTTCGAGCGGCTGTTCGTGTCGGATTCCGTTTGCACTGACGGCGATGACCGGCGTGGGAGTGCGCAGTAACACGTCGTCGATACCCATCTCGAAGAGCGGGCGAGCGGTGTCACCACTCCCTGAAGACGTGACAGCGTTGGAACTCGTTGGGACCGCGAGCAGGTCGTAGCCGCGAGCCAACTCTCCGACGACGGTTTCGCCCACGGACCCGTAAATCGGGACTGCCCGAGTCCTCGTGCGTTCGTTCGGAAGCGACAATTGCTGGGTCATCATGGAAAGACAGTCTTCGGCGGACGCGGTTTCCGCTCTGTCACCGCCGTCGCCCCGTGGACGGGGCGTCTCCGGTACCAGTTTCGAACGAATGAGAGCGAGTATCGATCCGCGGTCGCCGCGAGTCGGTTCGTTCTCCTTCGTAACGTACATCGTCGTGACTTCGATGTCCCGATTTCGAGCGACATGACCGGTGAGTTGGGCTGCGAACTGTGCGTCCGGACTACACCGCGTTGGCAGGAGGACGCGGGAGATAGATCCGAGGAACGACGTTTCTTCCTGCTCGCGGTTCCGCAGTCGCCTCGCTTCCTCCTCGGAGAGTTCGACGTGGTCGAGGGCGAAACGGAGCATCGTCGGCGCCGATAGGGAGGTGACGATGGCGATGAGAACGATGATCGTATACATGGTCCCGGTCAGCACGCCGAGACCGAGACCGACCGTAGCGACGATGATTTCCAGCGCGCCGCGGGCGTTCAACCCCGCGCCAATGGCGATTCCCTCCCAGTTCGAGAGTCCGACGTGGCGCGCGCCGATGAACGCGCCGGTAAACTTGCCGACGGTGGCGATTCCCAACACCGCGCCGCCGACGAGTAGGACTGTGGGATTCGCGAGCGCCGTCAAATCGACGCGAAGCCCGGCCATGGCGAAAAATATCGGTGCGAAGATTCCCAGCGTGATGACCTCGAAAACGTGTCGTGTGTCCTGTCGGAACCGTTTGACTCGACCGACGAGTAAACCGACGACGAACGCGCCGAGCACAGCCTCCAATCCGAGCGCGTGCGTGATCGTTCCGACACCGAGCGCGAGGACCATGACCGTCGTAACGAGCGCGAGATCGCTGTTGAACGTCCTATCGACCCATCGGATCAAACGTTCAACGGAACGGCGGCCGACGGTGAACGCCAGCACGAGAAATACCCCCAGGAGGAGTATCGTCGTTCCCGCGGTCGTTACCACGGTTCCCCCGTGTCCGCGAGCGATCCCGGCAACGACGGACAAAAGGATCCACCCGACGGTGTCGTCTATCATTCCCGACGTGATTATCAACTGGCTTATCTCTCGGTCGATTATCCCGAGGTCGAGGAGTATCTTCGCGATGACGGGAATCGCGGAGATAGAAAGCGCGGTAGCGATGAAGAGGCTGAACACGAACCGATGACCCTCCGCGGCATGAAACGTCGCCGGAAGCACCCACGCGATAGCAAACCCGAACGCGAACGGAACGACGATGCCTGCACTGGCGATGGACGTCGCCCGCTTCGCGCGACTGGCGATGAGATCGAGATCGGTCTCGAATCCAGTGATGACCAGCAGCATGAGGAGACCGATCCACGAGACGGCCTCCAGCAGGTGATACTGCAGCGGTTCCGGCGGGAAAAGTGCCAGGAATAGGTCCGGTGCGAGCGCACCGAGTATCGACGGGCCCAGGATGATTCCCGCGAGCAGTTCACCGAGCACCGACGGAAATTCGAAGTATCGTGCGATTTCTCCGAGAACGCGCGCGGTCAACAGGAGAATCAACAGTTGACCGAACAGGTAGAGCAACTGCTCGTGTTGTAGTGGTGGGACGACGTTACTACTCGAATCGATGGCTATCTCGAACACCCTCTCCCCGATCACCGTTTCGTGCAGGGGACTCAAATAGCCTCGCCCGATTGCTCGAAGTACGAATCGAGTTAGCATCCCTCAACCGTCCTCAGATTTCCGCAGGCGGCCTCACGAGGAACAGATTGTTGTTCCTCGAAAGCGGATGAAGAGTATGCGCAGACGAGTTGGTCGCCGCCAGTTTCTCGCTGGCATCGGTACAACCATCGGACTCTCCAGTACCGCGGGTGCCGGTAGCGTCCGCACCATCGGTCACGACGCACAAACCGAGAGACGACGAGAATTAAACCTCCCCCCGGAAACCGACGCCCCCGTGGACGTTCGCGGCGCGATTTACATCCCCGCACGTGCCTTCAATCGCTACCAGATGTGGCACGATTACGACCCGGATATCATCGAACGCGATTTGGGCTACGCGGCGAGCATCAACCTGAACGCCATTCGAATATGGCTTAGCTACGAATACTGGCTCGTCGAACCCGAAGACCACATGGAGTCGCTCGAACACCTGTTGGACACCGCCGACACACACGGAATCCGCGTTCTCCTCGGCCTGTTCGATAGCGTCGGACTCGAACCCACCTTCGAGAACCTCGTCCACGACGACGTGAAAACCGCCGTTCAATCGTTTTCACCCTCCACCCGGACGATGGCGAACAAATCCCTGTGGGACGACCCGCGCGATTTCATCGTCTCGGTCATGCGGGAGTACCGCGACGACGAGCGTCTCCTCGCCATCGAACTGACGAACGAACCCGGATGGAACAACAAGGACATCCGATTCTTCAAACAGATCGTCGACACCATGACCCACTATCGCGGCGAAATCCCCCTCTCCGTGGGGTCCACCAGTCTGGCGAACAACGCTCAGTATCTCGACTGGGGAATGGACATCCTCCAGTTCCACTACAACTTCGCGCGCAGTCCGGCGCTGTACAACCGCGTCCTCCGACAGGCGAACAACCTCCAGGAGAAACTCGACAAGCCGGTGTGGCTCTCGGAGTGGCAACGGATTCGCCCCGGAAAGGGGTTTTTCGCCGACGTTTCCGGCAACGCGGCCGTTCCCGACTACTCCTCGCTCGCACCGACCATCCGCACGTCAGGAATCGGGAACTTCTTCTGGTCGCTCATGCTCAAACCCGCGTTCTCGCTGTACATGCGCCGAAACGGCGTCCTCAACGGCCTCTTCCACGAGGACGGCGCAGTCTGGGATTTGGAGGACGCCCGAAGCATCAAGGCGATGTCGGGGGACCCCGACTTCGACGGAACCGAACGCAAGGAGTACCCCGACTGGGCCGACGTTATCAAAAAACGGAAGAAACGAGCGCCGGGCGAAGAACAACCCGAATGACTCAGGACAGCTGTCCGCGCCCTCGCGTGCTGTTGAGTTGATTCCCGTGATAGTGGAGCGTCGAATAGTCCACGTTCTCGCTCCGGTTGTCGACGAGGATTCCGAACAGGTTCCGTGCCGCCCGGGAGTGTTCGATAGTCACGTTCGTGCTGTTCCACACCGTGATTCCCTCCGTACTCCGGACGGCGCTCACGTTTCGAACCGTCACCGACGATGCGTTCGAGACGTGAATGGCGCGGTTCCAGCGTGACACCCGAACCGAGTGGATAGTCACGTCGGAGACGCCACTCGCGTTATCGACGAGCAACCCTGTCGTGTCAGTCACTCCTCTCCCTTCGATGGAGTGACCCGACCCGTTCAACGTCACGTGGCTCGCGTTGATCACGATACAACTGCCGGTTAACCCGGTCGCTCCTCCGAAATCGCCCTTCAAAACATAGTTCCCCGGCTTCGAAATCGTTTGGCAGTGTTTCACCGGTTTCGGCGGGGTGGATTCGGTCTCGTGGTTGCCGCCCAATGGAAGATCCACGAAATTGATGGCGAAAGCAACCACGACCAACAGAACCAACGGAGCAACGATGAGGAGTTTCCGATTCGTAGAATCGATGGAGACCATTCCTATATCCACCCTTCTCACGACAGATTATTAAAGGTGAATGGCTCGGGAAATCGTCATCCCTCTCCGTCGTTGATCTCTTCATTTTCGACAGTATGCATGTCATGCATGGTAACGACTCATTACCGATGACCTGTCATCGAACGATTCGTCGAGCGATGTGTCTCGTCGTTCGAGAGAAATACAAAAACCCCCACAGAGCCGCGGCTCTGTGAGGGTTGATGAGTGTAAGTATGAGTGGGAGGCGGCGAATCGAATTTCCCAGAGGCTCGCGCACTCCAGTACTGACCGAAACGCAGACAGGCTTAACTTCCGTGTTCGGGATGGGTACGGGTGTCGCCCTATCGCTCTGGCCGCCTTAACGTCAACGCACGGAATCGAACCGTGTCCAGTGGATACCAATCGTTGATGAACCGATCATTATGTACGTGCAATCCAGTTTACGCCTGGACTCACACTCCGTGAGTGTGAAACCAAATGCGGTATGATTGTGTGGCGTCGATCTGTTAGTACTCGCGGACTGAACGCCTCGTTGCCTCGGCGCGTACATCCCGAGCCTATCGAACTCGTCTTCTACGAGTGATCTCAGGTGATACTTCTTTTCCAAGTGGGTTTCGAGCTTAGATGCGTTCAGCTCTTACCCCGTGGTGCGTAGCTGCCCGGCACGCGCCCTTTCGGACGACCGGTACACCAGTGGCACCCATTCGTAGTTCCTCTCGTACTATACGAACGTTCTCGTCAAGTATCGTAACACCCCCAATAGATAGCAGCCGACCTGTCTCACGACGGTCTAAACCCAGCTCACGACCTCCTTTAATAGGCGAACAACCTCACCCTTGCCCGCTTCTGCACGGGCAGGATGGAGGGAACCGACATCGAGGTAGCAAGCCACCGGGTCGATATGTGCTCTTGCCGGTGACGACTCTGTTATCCCTAAGGTAGCTTTTCTGTCATCAATGGGCCGCAACAAGCAGCCTCATTGGTTCGCTAGACCACGCTTTCGCGTCAGCGTCCCTCGTTGTGTAGGACACTGTCAGACTTCCTTTTGCTCTTGCGCTCTTCCTCGAGTCTCCGACTCGAGTGAGGAAATCTTGGGGCGCGCTCGATATCTTTTCGAGCGCGTACCGCCCCAGTCAAACTGCCTGGCTACCGGTGTCCTCCGCCAGGAGTGAGGGTCGCAGTCACTACCGGGTAGTATTTCACTGATGCCTCGGTGATCCGCTAGCGCGGATACCTGTGTAACGGCTCCTACCTATGTCTGCACAGTAGCGACCACGTCCCAGCGACAGCCTGCAGTAAAGCTCTATAGGGTCTTCGCTTCCCCTTGGGGGTCTCCAGACTCCGCACTGGAATGTACAGTTCACCGGGCCCAACGTTGGGACAGTGACGCTCTCATTGATCCATTCATGCAAGCCGCTACTGAAGCGGCAAGGTACTACGCTACCTTAAGAGGGTCATAGTTACCCCCGCCGTTAACGGGTCCTTCGTCCCATTGTACTGGGTGTTCAGATACCCGCACTGGGCAGGATTCAGTGACCGTACGAGTCCTTGCGGATTTGCGGTCACCTATGTTGTTACTAGACAGTTGGAGCGTCCGAGTCACTGCGGCCTGCTCTTCTGCAGAGCAGGCATCCCTTATCGCGAACTTACGGGACTAACTTGCCGAATTCCCTAACGTCGGTTGCTCCCGACAGACCTTGGCTTTCACCGCCAGAGTACCTGTGTCGGATCTCGGTACGATTAACACACTCGTCTTTTCACGGGCTCCGGGTACCACCAACTTTCGCTCTCCCGCCATTCATCCGCTTCCTGCCATTACGGCTTCCACGGATTTTGACGGTTCGACCGGGCGAAAACCCGGCTTGATGTTTCCTGAAGCGTCGACTTTGAATGTGTGTTAGCACTGGAATATTAACCAGTTTCCCTATTGTCCTATTCGAATTACGATAGGACTTAGGATCGGCTAACCCTCAGCTGATTAGCATTGCTGAGGAACCCTTACTCATAAGGTCGTCGGGGGTCTAACCCGACTAACGCTGCTACTATGGCCAGGATTTTCGATACTGAACGGTCCACACGAACTCTCGCCCGCGCTTCCACCCATCCAGAATGCCAACCTACTAGATCGCTCGATCAAGAGCGCTGCTAGGTCTCGGTGGCGAGCTTGAGCCCCGATCATTTTCGGCGCCGCAAACCTCGGCCGGTAAGCTGTTACGCTGTTCTTAGAGGGTAGCTGCTTCTAAGCTCACCTCCCGGCTGTTTAGGGCTTGCGACCACCTTCAATCGCACTTAGCTCGCACTTTGGGACCTTAACCCAGCTCTGGGTTGTCTCCCTCACGGTACACAGGCTTACCCCGCGCACCGGATTCCTCACGTCAACGGCGTCCGTAGGTTTGGAGTTTGACAGGGAGGCCGACTCCTCTCGGAGGCGGTTCTCCCAATCGGTCGCTCTACCCCACGAACTACCTTAGTGAAGGTCATGCTTCGACATGTTTCGGTTGGAACCAGCTGTTGCCGGATTCGATGGGCCTTTCACCCCTACACATAAGTCACGAGAGGGTATTGTAGGACACCAACTCTAACAGACCTCCACGTGGCTTTCGCCACGCTTCGTCTTGCTCATGCGTAGATCATCCGGTTTCGGGTCGTATCCAGTTGACTCCCCGCCCTTGAAGACGGTGGCCCTCGCGCAAAGCGCTGCGGCCGTATTGGTTTCCCTGTGCCTGCCCCGATACACGGGTTAGGCTCGCCAATTAGATACACTCCCTGGCTCGTTTTTCAAAACGTACGACAGAACATCGGCTCCCACCGATTCCTACTGCGGGGTTGCCCCCGGGTCGTTTTTCAGTGGGCCTTGTATGCCCTGTCGCTCCATCGCCACCTGAGTTCAGGCCCTATTGCACCTCCCTTTTCGGGGTGCTTTTCAGCGTTCGTTCACACTACTTGTTCGCTATCGGTCTCGAGTCGTATTGAGTCTTCGCGGTCGTTGCCCGCGATATTCACAAGGGATTTCCGACCCCTGCTACTCGGGAGCTGACGCACATCGTACTGGTTCTCATTACGGGATTGTCACCCTGTATCATGCTCCGTTCCAGGAGACTTCATGAGACGGTTCCGATGATGAATGTCAGTCCGGACACCACATTGCCCGTGAGGGCTTCGGTTTGGACTGTGTCGTGTTCACTCGCCGTTACTAGCGACATCGCGTTTGCTTTTTGTTCCTGCCGATACTGAGATGTTTCAATTCTCGGCGTTCCCCATTGCGCAAGGCAATTGCGGAGGGGATTCCCATTCGGAGATCTGTAGTTCTTGGCCTCCGTGCGGCTTCCTACAGCTTTTCGCAGCTTGGCACGTCCGTCGTCGGCGCTCGAGCCGAGCCATTCACCAGGTGGCACAGTAGCCACGTTGGAATAACTTGGATTCACTGTAAACTCACGATGTGTGAGTCCAGTGGACGTCTGGATTGCACGTACATACGGTTGTCATTACACGACACGGTGGTCGCCGAGTGCGTGTGTCGAACCCTTCCCAACCGCGTTTTCACGGGTTGGTGCATCGGTTTGTTGGGAGTAGTTCGTTTCGTCGCCCACTACTTAAGGGGCACGATTCGAACCGTCCCACGCTATGGACCCACAGGGATTCGAACCCTGGGCATCCTCCTTGCAAAGGAGGCACTCTACCACTGAGCTATGGGCCCGCCTCGCCACGAGGCGAGGGCTGTGTTAACCCTGGCAGTTCAAAGGTGCCCGACCAGTTGCGTGGTCGAGGTCGTCGAGGATAATCCCAAAGTGAGTCAGGCACGTCGGCCTGATCTCGTTCGTTAGGAGGTGATCCAGCCGCAGATTCCCCTACGGCTACCTTGTTACGACTTAAGCCCCCTTGCGAAGCCCAGATTCGACCATCGCCTGATGGCCTCATCCGGACCTCACTCGGGTGCTTTGACGGGCGGTGTGTGCAAGGAGCAGGGACGTATTCACCGCGCTCTGCTGAAGCGCGATTACTACCGAATCCAGCTTCATGAGGACGAGTTTCAGTCCTCAATCCGAACTACGATCGAGTTTCGGAGATTAGCGCCCCCTCTCGGGGTTGCAACCCATTGTCTCGACCATTGTAGCCCGCGTGTAGCCCAGCACATTCGGGGCATGCTGACCTACCGTTGCCCGTTCCTTCCTCCGCTTTGGCAGCGGCAGTCCTCCTAATGTACCCAGCCACCACAAGGGTGCTGCTGGCAATTAAGAGTGCGGGTCTCGCTCGTTGCCTGACTTAACAGGACGCCTCACGGTACGAGCTGACGGCGGCCATGCACCTCCTCTCAAAAGCTCTAGTAAGCTCATCACACTGACTGTCACAGCTATTGTCGATGCTGGTGAGATGTCCGGCGTTGAGTCCAATTAAACCGCAGGCTCCTCCGGTTGTAGTGCTCCCCCGCCAATTCCTTTAAGTTTCATCCTTGCGGACGTACTTCCCAGGCGGCTCGCTTCTCGGCTTCCCTACGGCACAGCACAGGCTCGTAGCCTGTGCCACACCTAGCGAGCATCGTTTACAGCTAGGACTACCCGGGTATCTAATCCGGTTCGTGACCCTAGCTTTCGTCCCTCACCGTCGGATCCATCCTCTCGAGGTGCTTTCGCGATCGGCGGTCCGTCTAGGATTACAGGATTTCACTCCTACCCCAGACGTACCCCTCGAGTCTTCTGGTCCCAAGCCAGCGGGTTTCCGTCGGACGCCTGCTCGTTGAGCGAGCAGATTTCCCGACGGACCTGTCTGGCCGGCTACGGACGCTTTAGGCCCAATAAAATTGGCCATCACTTGAGCTGCCGGTATTACCGCGGCGGCTGGCACCGGTCTTGCCCAGCTCTTATTCGTGTACCATCTTACGATACACAAAAGCGAGGACGTTATGCCCTCGCACTTGGAGTTCCCTTATCGCACTGTCGTGCAGTGTAAAGTTTTCGCGCCTGCTGCGCCCCGTAGGGCCTGGATTCTTGTCTCAGAATCCATCTCCGGGCTCTTGCTCTCACAACCCGTACCGATTATCGGCACGGTGGGCCGTTACCCCACCGTCTACCTAATCGGCCGCAGTCACATCCTATAGCGCCGGAGCGTTTCCGGCTCCCTGCAGTTCCAGCAGGGGAGCGTTATCTAGGATTAGCCTCAGTTTCCCGAGGTTATCCTGGTCTATAGGGTAGTTTGACCACGTGTTACTGAGCTTTCCGCCACGAGTCTAAACTCGTGCAACTAGCATGGCTAAATCGAACTCCAATAGCAATGGCCTCCGGCAGGATCAACCGGAATGGTTGCCGAGCAGTAACTGCTCGGTGGGTCTGGCGGAAGCATGCTAATGCATGTATAGTGTCGCATATACGTTGGTCCGTCAGTTCGACGACCCCGAACCAAGTAACTGGACGGGTGTCACCGAACTGCCAGGGCTAACATCAGATTCCATCGTATACGGCTGACCGCAGGGGTGGAATCCTCATTTCCTTCGGACTTGAGTGGAGGCGAGGAAGGGTATTAAACCCTTCGAACCTCGTTCGTCCGAGATTGTGAGACGAGTTGAACGCCCCACAGATCGCGTCTGTGTCTGTTGTCGCGTTTATATCCGAACGCCCGCTATCATTTAAGGGCGTCGGATCGGGTTCGCGTCCGGCGATGTGTGGCCGGGCGCGACGTCGTATTCAATCCGAGTGCCCCGTTGTACTTAAGGGCACCGGATTGGACGTGTTTCGTTCGTCCCAAACCGTGGGACGCCGTCGACATCCTATCCGAGTGCCCCCATACACTTAAGGGCATTGGATTGGGTTTTCGTTCGCCCGAATCCACCGGGACACATAGATGAATGCGCCGGATTCGGGCGGCCATCTCGCGGGGAAACCACGAGACGTCGTTCGCATTCACACAAAATCGGGAGATACACTTAAGGCCGTCGAATCGAAGGCTCATCGGCATAGATTACCTAGCATTAGTCAGAGGTTCTGGAATCGTATCGAACGGATTCATTTAGGTCATACACCATCAGGGAAAAGAGAAACACGAGAGTACCGAGAGGGAATAACTCGTGGAATCAATGGGAGACGTCTCCCTATCGAACAGACAATGGCTCGCCGACTGCGGCTCACGAGGGAAGGTTCGAAATAGCAGCCGAAACTAAACTATTGCGCGAGCGGAGGCCAAACCGTCATCCCACGCATCGTGCGTTCAGTCCGGTTGGATGTGCTTCGCGCAAGCGTACTGTTTTGTAGAGGCGTGGAAAAGCTTTTCTCTATCGCGCGCACGCGAAGAACAATAATGATGTGCCTTAATCGGATAAAACAGTCAGTTGTTGGATACGTGCAGTTCACTCGTCCAGGTGCTCGATGCCCTGCTTGGAGACGTTTGCCTCCGTGATCTCGCCTGGCATCCAGTCAGGTTTGTCGTCCGGCGCTTCCTCGTGCCACGCCCATCCTTCGTAGATGTGTACTTTGTCTGTCCCCTTCTCACGGAGACGAAGTTCGATTCTATCCGCGGCATCTTCGGAGCTACCCGGATCAAGTCGACGTGCCGCTTTCAGTGCGGCCTGTCGTGGGGTGTTGCCCGAGAAGACGCTCGATTCATCTCCGTCCGATTGGCGCAGTGCAAAGTTTCGCTTACCATCGTCTCGTACCATGGTTTTCTCCTCCATGCCAATTCAGCACAGGGGCCACTATAAATATATCGCCGATATGAGCGGTTTCCGGCGACAGACATATATACCAGAGTTGCGCCGTATCGTGATTTTTTCGACGAAGGACAGGCCGAGCAAGGTAAGTGGCCTCGGCTCATAGGGCATTTCTAAGGAAGACGAAGCGGAACAGTACGGTAGAAAACACTTAAGTACATCCTACGGTGAAGGACTGCATAAGATACCGCGATGGTACGGAAAAAGAAGCTTAGCCCGAGTGGCGCGAAAGACGAAGACGGAGAATATCATAACGTCCACGTCAACCTACACGAAGACGAACTCGCCGTCGCCGGCATGGAGATCGGCGACGAAGTCTTCGTGCGAGTTCGGGAAGACAAAATCATCATCCAGAAGGCCGACAAAGACGAGGTCGAACACGAGTTCTAGTCGCTGTGGCCAAACCGCAGTCAATTCTCATTAGAAGAACGATGAACGGATACGACGTCGTTAGACCGCTTTTATTTCAGTTACCCACCGAACGTGCCCACGGGACGGTCCATACGCTTTTGAAGACGATCCAAGGGACACCGATCGAACGATTGCTCGGGGGGTACTATCGAGTCGCTGACCCACGCTTGACGGTCGATGCGTTCGGGCAGTCGTTCCCGAACCCGGTCGGTGTCGCCGCCGGATTCGACAAGAACGCGGAGATTCCACACGCGCTCGCGAGTCTCGGATTCGGACACGTCGAAATCGGAGGCGTGACCGCCGAAGCCCAACCGGGCAACCCGAAGCCCCGGATGTTCCGACTCCGCGAGGACGAGGCGATAATCAACCGGATGGGGTTCAACAACCACGGTGCGGACAGGATCGGGGCGCGCATGGCGACGCAATCGCTTCCCGACGTACCCGTAGGAGCGAACATCGGGAAGTCGAAGACGACGCCACTGGAGACGGCGGAGGAGGACTACTTGTACAGTTACGAGCGCGTCTCGGCGCACGCGGATTACTTCGTCGTAAACGTCTCCAGTCCGAACACGCCGGGCCTTCGCGAACTTCAAAACCGCGAGAACCTCGAACGTATTCTGACGACGCTTCAGGACGCGGGTGCGAGTCCCCTGCTCGTGAAGCTCTCGCCGGATCTGCCCGAGGGAGCCATCACGGACGCGTTGGACCTCGTGACGGAACTCGGGTTGGATGGCATCATCGCGACGAACACGTCGACCGAGCGCCCGAACTCGCTTCGCAGTCGATACCGAGACGAGGAGGGCGGACTGTCAGGAATGCCCATTCGAGGGCGTGCGACCGAGATGATTCGCTTCGCGGCCGAACGGGTGGACGTACCGATAGTCGGTGTTGGGGGAGTCTTCACCGCGGAGGACGCCTACCGAAAGATTCGAGCAGGTGCACACGTCGTTCAGTTGTACACCGGCCTCGTCTACCGAGGACCGTCTATCGCCCGCGATATCAACGAGGGACTGCTTTCCCTCCTCGACAGAGACGGCTACGACGACGTAGAGGAAGCCGTCGGGGCGGACATCCAATAATCCCGTTCCCCATCAAAAACCGGAAGACACGGACCGGTTACGGGAAGTAATCGGCCGCTGGTGATCGGAATATACCCATTGTCAAAGCGTAGCAAAGAGATAGCGTTCAGCATCCGTTTCGGAAGGGGGCACGTACTAAAGGGAAAACCGACTGTGGTCATTGGCATGGCTGCGGTTCCAAGCACGTGGTTTTCGAATTGGGCTGAGATTCACTCGTTCGAACTCGGACTCCTGTTGAGTACGTTGGTCGTTCTTCTTCGGCGCAAGCATCGTCCCATTTCGCACGCACTGCTCTGCGTGACGTTGGCCATTTGGGTCGTCCCGCCGACCCACGCGCTGCGTGCGACCGTTGGACAGAAACCGTGGTACTACCTCTTGGCGGTAACGATGACAGAGATAGCGGCGCACAGTCAGTACGGGCACACCGACCCAACGACGAGCGACGAACAATCGGGATACGCCCACGACGCGGACTGAATCGGGAGCATCAGTCCGTTTCGGTATCACGCCGCATTCTCACGAACGGATACTCGCCGCCGTTGGTCTCTTGAACGAACGTCTCGACGCGCTCGAAACCGGCCCCCTCGTAGACCGAAATCGCCCGGTCGTTGAACGTCGCAACCGACAGCGAGAACGCCTCCGGGTCGTACTCCTTCCGGGCGAACGCCAAGCCCGCCTCGACGAACGACTGCCCGTGTCCGTCGCCGGTCAGGTCGGGACGCATGCCGAGTCCGATTTCGAGCGTGCCGTCGTCCAGTTCAAACGAGAAGAAACCCACTCGTTCCCCATCGCCGTCGAAAACAGCGTAGTAACCGTCCCAGTTGATGGGGTTCGTGAACAACGCGAGGTCTTCGGGATCGTCGTCCATGTCGTAGAAGTCGTACGGCGGGTCGTACCGCCACGAGACGATAGCGTCCACGTCGGCGACGGAAATCGGAGAGAACTCGTAGTGCATGCGAAAACAGTCGTGAAGAGAGGGTTTAGGCGTTGTTCAACCGCGGAACGCGCCCGCTCACTCGCTTCGCTCGTTCGCGGTTATTCCAGTGCGTCCAGTCGGAACTCGAATCCCGAGACGGGAACCTCCAAGTCGTGTTCCACGAGAACTTCGGGATGAACCTCCCCGATGACGCCCACTGTCTCGCCGTCGATGATCACCGACGCCGTGCGGCCGGAGATGAACGTCGGGTGTTCCGTCGGCGGCGTTTCGAGGGAGACGTCGAAGTTCCGCGCGACGGCTTGGAGATGAGCCTTCGCGTCCTCGTAGGAGGCGTCGTGACGGGCGAGGACGCCGGCCACGGCTCGGTGTTCCGCGACGCCAGTGTTCTCGCTCCCGTCCACCTGCGCGGCCAGCCCGATCTCCGCGAGGTCCTGCGGATAGGCGCGGTGGGTGTTGTTTTCCAGCACCATCATGAGCGAGGGGAGCGCCCACGTTCGGAGCATGGTGTAATCCTCGCTGTAGGGGTTCTTGATGCTCGCCGGCGTGCCGCCACCGACCACGTCGGTGCCGGGGTCGACGCGCATGCGCTCGAAGTTCTCCTCCTCGCTTATCATGTGGAAGTTGAGGAGGTCCTCGAAGCCGAGGCCGACGAGGACTTCGCGGGCCGCGTCTTCGAGTTGCGAACGCTCGTGTCGTCCGCCGACCGTTCCCACGTCGGGGTAGCGCGGCGAGAGGTCGTTGAAGCCGTAGGCCCGACCGATGTCGTCCACGATGTCTACGGGATGAAGCACGTCCACGCGGTAGGGCGGTATCTGGACTTCGTATGTGACGGTTCCGTCCTCGTTTTCCTCCGCTTCGCCGGACAGCCCGGAGCGTGCGAGGAGTTCGAGGACCTCGTCGGGAGTGAACTCGATGCCGAGCAGCGTCTCGATTCGCTCGTGCGTGACTGCCTTCGTCGTCACGTCGAGGTTCGGCCGGACCAGCGTTCGGTCGTCGTACTCGACGTCGACTTCCTCGATGGTTCCGCCGCGGGCGTCGAGCGCGTAGCAGATGATGGTACACATCTTGTCGATGGTCCACTGGTCGGTGCCGGTGAGTTCGATGAACAGGTCGCGCGAATCCGTTTCGACCTCGGTTCGACGGCCGTTGATGACCGGCGGGAACGAGAACAGGCCGATGTCGTCGTAGATGGCCGGGTAGCGGTCGTACGCCGAAACGATGTCGGCGTACTTCTCGCCCGTTGGATGGGCGCGGAGGACCTCGTCGGGAGTCATCTCGGCGTCCGCGTCGAGCGGGACGAATCGGTCGCCGTCGGGGTCGACGCCGACGTACTGAATCGAGTTGCCGCCTTCATCGGTGGCCGAACTCCCCTTCAACATCGTCAAGTCGTGAATCCCGATGGCACCTTTCGCGCGCTTCCGTCCCATCGTCGCGTGGAGCTTCTCCTGTAGTTGGATGAGCGAATCGAGGGCCTCCTCGTTCAGGTTCACGCCGCGGACGATTGCACCCGTGACGTAGGGGCGCTCCTCGGGGACGCTCTCGTCCACTTCGATGGTCCAGTCGGCGTCGTTCGGCTTCGGCACGTAGACGCCGCTGTCGTCGCCGTACTGGTAGCGAAGCGACCGGGCGACGCCTTCGATGGAGAGGCGGTCCAGACGGTCCGGAGCGAACTCCAATTGCATGTCGCCGTCCTCCGTCTCGCCTTCGAACTCCAGTCCGAGGGCGAACATATCTTCCTCCAGTTCGTCGTCGCTCTTCTCGTCGTGGCCGGTCAGTCGGCGCAGTTCGTCGGGGTTGACATCGACGGTTGGCATCAGTGAATCACCTCCACGTCGCGGAGCAGTTCGAGGTCACACAGCGTCCCGTGAACGTCGCGGATGTCCTCGAAGCCGTACATCAGCATCAACAGGCGTTCGAGGGCGAGGCCCCACGCCATCACGTCGCACTCGACGCCGAGCGGTTCGAGCACCTCGGGGCGGAACATCCCGCTGTTGCCGATTTCGATGAGTTCGCCCGTCTCCGGGTGGTTGCCGAACAGTTCGAAACTCGGCTCCGTGTACGGGTTGTAGTGGGGTTTGAATTGGATGTCCGTGATCCCGAACTGGGCGTAGAACTCCTCGAACGTACCCATCAGGTCGCGGACCGAGAGGTCCTCGGCCATCACCCAGCCCTCGATTTGGAAGAACTCCAGCAGGTGCGTCGGGTCGAGGGTGTCGTTGCGGTACACCTTCTCGACACTGAAGAAGCGCTGTGGCGGTTCCAGCTCGCCCTGCGCGTAGCCCGAGAGATACCGCATCGACAGCGACGTGGTGTGTCCGCGAAGCGCGATGGCTCGCGCGAAGTCCTCGTCCCACGGCGAATGGTAGCCCTCGCCGTGTTCGCCGACGCCGTCGCGGTGGGCGCTGTGGACGCGCTCCACGAGGTCCTCCGGCAGGTCGCCGATTTCGGTCGGGTTCGACAGCGCGAACCGGTCCCAGTGCGTCCGCGCCGGGTGGTCTTGAGGCATGAACAGACAGTCGTTTATCCAGAAGTCCGCGTCCGCGTGCGGCCCGTCCATCTCCTCGAAGCCCATCCCGACGAGCACGTCCTTCACGCGATTTGCCGTCTGGCGGAGGATGTGAACCTTGCCACCGTCGATCCGTTCGGCGTCAGCGTCCACGTTGTACTCGGCGAACTCCACGTCGCGCCATTCGCCGGTCGTGAGCATCTCCGGCGTCAACTGGCCGACCGTCTCGGCCGCCTCGATGCCCTCCATCATCGCCGTCACGCCGTCGTCGGTGAGCGTCACCGACCGGACCGTCGATTCCGCGCGCTCGACGAGACCACGGCTCTCCAATTGGTCGAGGACATCGGGGTCGTCGACCGGTTCTCCGGCAGTGAGCGAGACGAGCGCGTTCGCTTCCGCGTCCTCGTCGGGTTCGGCGTCCGGGTTCGCCGTAATCTCTCCGCTGTCGATGGTTCCGTACCCCTTCCGGGCGTAGTTCGAGAGGGCGATGTTCACCTTCGGTCCTCCGAGACCGGACGCACCGATGGCCTGTCCCATCTGAACGGGGTCGTCGGCCGCCCCGGCCTCGATGGCCGCTTCGTACAGCGCGACTTCGGGAAGGCCGTCCTTGGCGTATTCCTCGCCTTCCTCGGTCAGCGAGACGGATTCCTCGGTTCGTTCGTCCACGGACAGCAACCCCGCATCTTCGAGTTCGAAGACCGCCCCCGTCGCCGTCTCGGGTTTCAGGCCGGTCTTCCCGGCGAGGTCCGCTATCGTTCGTTCCTCCGTTGCGCTCGCGGCGTCCAGCACCGCGACCTGTGATTCTGGTAGTTTCATGTACACTGGGTAGTCGTTGGTCGTATCTCCCGTTGCGCCCGTTTATCCCTTCTGAAGACGGTCGGGCCACTGCGCCCGGTTTCGTCCCCTCGCCGCGAGAGGAGTCCACCGGCCGCTCAGGCCGCGACGAAAAAGTCGAATCCCGTCGGTGGTCGTGGTTCGACAGCGACACGGCCATGGTGGGATTCGGATGGCATGGGTAGATGGTCGCACAGAATCGATAAAAGCGTTGCGAACGAACCGATGAGCGACTCGGGGAAGATGATACACGGCTTGGATAGGTCGATACGTGACCCGGACGACGAGTGTGCGATTCGGAGGAGTTTATTCCACGCCCGTCCATGAAAGCAGCATGATGGACTGGGAGCGGTTCTACGATAGGGCGAACTACGACCGCTGTGCCTACATCGGCGGCGAGCGGATGGCCGACCTCGTGGAGCGGTTCTTCGACCGCGAGGGCACGCCAAAGGAGTTCGCGTCGGTCGGGTGCGGACCCGCAGTCGTCCCGTTTCTCCTCGCCGAGCGCCACCCCGAAATCGAGGTGTTCGGCTTCGACATCTCCGAGACGGTTGTCCGGGACAACGCGGAGAAAGCCGCGGAAGAAGGACTCGACAACCTCCACTTCGCCGTCGATTCGCTCCCCGAACTCGACAGGAATCGGAAATTCGACGTGGTGTACTGCGTCGCCACGCTGTACTTCGTCGAGCAGCCACGACGGGCGATCGAGAACCTGTACGCACACGTTCGGGCGGGGGGATGCCTCGTCTTGAACTATCCGAACCAAACGAGCAGAGCGACGTTCGACAGGGAGTTCGAGGGCAGAAAACGCGAGTCGTTCGAACTCGTGTTGAGCGGCGCGAACATCATCAGCGAGGAGGTCGTTCGAGAGGCCACGGGCGCGGATACCCGAAACTACTGGGAATTAACCGACGCCGAGGACGAGGCGTTCGTGGATGCCGCCACCCCGTGCGTCGTCGTCCGAAAGTAGGCACGGGAACCGACCACGGACGCATCACCTCAAGGGGGGAGTGGGTTCTTAGCCGTCGGTCGCTAGTCGTTCACTATGCCAACAACCGCGACCGGCGGGGGGGAATCATCGGCGGTACGATGGCTGCGTGGGCTATGGGAGTACTACCGTGAGTACACCCAGACGGCGGTTCACGCCGCTTCGGCCGCGGCGCTCACCGCGTTCGGATTGCTCATCTTCGTCAACCGGTTCTTCGTGCTGTTGGCGATCGCCTCCTACATCTTCCCGCCCGTCCTCCTCTACAGCCTCGACTCGGAAATCGGAAAGACGACGCGGACCCAATCCGGGACGGAACCCGATCGACAGGGTTCCCAAACGAGAGCAAATGCCGGAACGGGAACGAGAACTGAATCGGAGAGAAATGCCGGGACGAGGCGAGATACCGGATCGAGGCGACATCCGGACTCCGACAAGAGTCGCGGAGACGCCGACTCCGACAGCGATGACGGTGATACGGATTTGGATAGCGATGGTGGAGACACAGATTCCGACAGTGACGATGGCGATTCGGACTCGGATAGCGACGACGGAGACACCGATTCCGACGGTGACGACGGAGATTCGGACTCGGACGGCGACGATGGTGACACGGATTCGGACGGGTGAGGTCCCGCTCGGCTAGCGGGATGAACGACGGCGAGCGGCGAATCGGGAGAGCGTTCGTCCCGTCACCCGTCCACGTTCGAGGAACGGGAGGACGAGTCGTGCTGATAGGCCATCAACAGGAGACCGATTCCGATGAGGACGAGGATGATGCCGGGAATCAGGAAGAGGATGTTCGGGCCACATTGGTTCTGGACGTCGCCAGCAGCGGTACACATCTGATGTCGAAACCCGTACCAGATGGAAAGCCCACCACCGACGACACCGAACGTGCCGATTCCAAGCAATAAGCGGAGGCGGTTCATCTCCATTCGATGTCGAACGCCGTCGACAAAGCGCTTTTCGAAGTGTGAATCGAGTTTTCGAAGTGCGAACCGAGTCGCACTATCGCCGCGAGGACTCCAACTCGATGTCGAGGCCGTCCAGCAGTCCTTGTGCCTCCTCGCGCTTCTCCTGGTGGTCTTCCAAGAACTCGTACATCAACTGCGCGGCCTGTTCCTTGCAGTCGCCACAAAGGCGTTCGCCGCCGACACATTCGTCGTACACCCGCTTCGTGAACTCGTCGTCGTCGCCCGCGAGCAGGTAGGCGTACAGTTCGTACACCGGACATTCGTCGGCCCTACCACCCAGCTCGCGCTGCTTTTCCGCGGTTTCGCGCCCGCCGGTCGTCGCCGACTTCACCTTGTCGTAGCCGTCCTCGGGGTCGTCCATCAGGCTGATATGGCTCGCCGGAACCGACGACGACATCTTGCCGCCGGTCAAGCCGGTCATGAACCGGTGGTAGATGGACGAAGGCATGATGAACCCGTAGCCGCCATGTTCCATCTCAACCTCGCGGGCGAGCGCCTTGGCGTCCTCCCGCGAGTAGTCGAACACGTCGATGTGCTCGTCGAAGACCCGCTTTTCGCCGTCGATGGTGTCAATGAGCGCCTGATATGCTTCCTCCGTCGCGTTTCGGTCGAGGAATCGAACCCGGGGGCGAAGCGGTTCCATACCGGCGTTTTCGAGCTTCGAAATCGTCGTCTCGACGGCCGGAACGTCGGTGTCGCCGTTCTCCGCCAGCCACGCCGCCGCATCCTCGCACCGGGGCATGTCCGGGTCGTCCGCGTACTCCTTGCGTGCTTCGTACGCCGCCGCGATGTGCGACAGTTCCTCTTCGTCGGCCTCGAAACTCGCGTAGGCCTTCGTCACACCGAAGTAACGCATCCGAACCGCCAAGTCGCGGGCCAACCTGACGTGCGGGTCCTGGTCGGGGCCGACGGGGATGACGGTCGGTTTCGGTTCGGAGAGTTGCGGGTAGAGGATGTCGGCCATCTGCGTGACGACGCTCTGGACGTGCGAGACGTTGGTTTCGCCGTCGAAGCCGTAGATGGACTGGAACTCCGAGAAGTTCGCCTTCGACCCCAGTTCGAACGCCAAATCCTGCAGTTCGCGGTTCTCGGACTGGCGGTAGAGGGTTCCCTCCTCTGGGTCGAATCCGAGGGCGATGAGCGAGAGGAGGTAATCCCGCGCGTGTTCGTCGATTTCCTCCCACGACAGGCCGCGGGCGCTGTGGGCTTCGAGGTCGGCGATGAGGCCGTAGGTGTCCCCGCCCTGTCGTTGGTGCCAGATGAGTTCGTCGAACACCAGTTTGTGACCGATGTGCGGGTCGCCGGTCGGCATGAACCCCGACAGCGCGGCGAAGGGTTCGTCGTTTCGCATGGCCTCCGCGACGCGACGGTAGCCGCGGTCGCCAAAGATGACGCTGCGGCGCATCAGGTAGTGCGGGTTCGGAACGCCGGGAAGCACGTCATCGAACTCCTCGATGCCGAACTCCTCGAACAGCTTTCGGTAGTCCGACACCGTCGCCGAACCCCACGGGTCGAGGACTACATCGTCCTCCCCCGTCGCGGTGCCACCGTCGGGAACGGGTTCCACGCCCGTCTCGAATGAATCGTCTCGTGTCATGGTGTAAGTCGTGTCACCGACAGCCAAGTGTCTATTCGTTCGTTTTCCGCGATGAGCGCAAATATCATTTGTTTTCGAACCCCGTGAGCCAGTCGAACGTCCAGCGCGAGGTCGCGCGGAACGAACTCGTGCCCGTCGCGAAGCACCCGAACGAGAAACTCGGAATGGCCGAGGTTATCGACGGACTCCACGTCGGCGTATGTTCGGAAGTCCGCTCCGAACTTGAACCCGGTCTTCGGAACGACTCCCTGCTCCCGGAGGGTTCGATACACCAGCAACCGTCGGTCGAACCGCTCGCCTTCGACCTCCTCACCGCGCTCGACGATTTTCTCGTAGCCGCCGTCGACCGACAGGTTCCCGTCCGCGACGAGATACGCGGCCTCCACGAGCGACAACTGTAGGATGCCAGTTGCATCGCGGCCACCCATCTGCTGGCCGTAAAACGCCTTGCCGTGGAGTTCGTCCGGTGGGTTCCACAGCAACACGCGGTCGGCGATGAGCGACCCGGACAGGTCGGTCGGAACCGCATGGTCCGTCGTTCCGGTGACCGCCACGTCGTCGGTTTCGAAGTAGGTTATCTCGCTCTCCTCGTCTACGATTGCGAGGACGACATCGCCCAACTCCGAGACGGGAACCGTCTCGCGTTCGCTGGCGACGCGAATCCGGTACAGCACCTCGTCGTCCCACGGCCCGCTTCCCCGAGGATAGACCACGAAATCCGAACCCGCCTGCGCGTTCGATACCCACCCTTCCCGGTCGGGAGAGAGGTAGAATCCCCGTTCTCGCAGGTCGGCGTAGACGAGAAAGCGCGCCGCGAAACCGTTCCCCGTCGAATCCTGTAGAAATTCCTGAAATCCGTTGCCATCCACCGAGTCGAGGTCGCCGCGGAGCAACAGGTGAGCGGCCTCGACGCGTGAAAACGCTACCTCGTTGCCACCGAGCGGGCGACCGTATCCACGCGAGTCGTAGTACCGTTGGCGGGCGTCGCCGCCGACGTGTACTTCGTCGTCGCGTAGGGTTCCATCCATACCTCTTCTGTAGCGTGGGACATCAAAGGCACTGCGACTTTTCCACGGGAGAAGTCATCACTCGACCGGCGACGCCTCCCGAAACTCCGAACAGTTCGTGTTCAAACACCGCCGCCCGGACCGCGTCCGAAACACCGGAAGGCCACAATCACACGAGTCCACAATCGTTCCGTTCGGAACCCCGAAGCCGGTGTCGCAATCGGGATAACGGTCGCACCCGGATGATGCCGCCGCGGCGTAAAATTCGCACGTCAGCACCGCATTCCGGACAGTTCCATCCGCGGTCGAATCGCTCCCGAACGGCGTCCAGAACGGTGCCGCAGTCACGGTCAATACAGAGTTCGAACGTCGCTCCCTGTTCGACGTGCATGGTCGGCAGACCGCAGTCGCACGTGTCGTCGCCGATACTGGCGTGGCGCGGAATCTGGTACGCTCGACGACAGCGTAGACAGGAAACCGTCCCCTTCGCTCGCGTCAGCGTGCCATCGCAGTGCGGACAGGGTCCGACCGGAATCCCGGCGACGGACCCCGGATAGCGGGAAATTCCGTGGCAGGTGTGACAATCGACGCGGACGCGGCGGTCGGCGGTCGCTGCCACGAGCGTAAAGGTATCCCCGTCGAGCGAGGCGTGAGCGGTTTCGGCGCGGGTGAGCCACTCCACGGGCTGGTAGCCGTCCACGTCGTGGACGAGCAGGGTGTCGTCGGGTTTGAGCAGGGCGACCATCTCGCCGCGCCGCCGTTCTTCCGTGTCGCCATCGGTCGTAATCGTACAGTCGCCGGCGAACACGCGAATCGTGTCGGTCATGGGCCGGTTTGGTCGCGGGTTCGGATTTAAATCTTCGGGCGAAGGGTTTTGGGGGAAACGGGAGAACAAAGGAAGACAGAAATGCAGGAACCCAACGCTGTGTTGTTCGACATGGACGGCGTCATCGTGAACTCCGAGGACTTCTGGGTGGAACTCGAAGAGGAGACCATCTTCCCGGAGGTGGGCGTCGACGACATCGAAGATGACGAGATAACGGGGATGAACTATCGCGAAATCTACGACTATCTGGACGAGGAGTACGGAACGGACGTGACGAAGGAGGAGTTCGTCGCCCTCTACAACGAAATCGCCGAGGACCTGTACGGCGAGCACGTCTCGCTGATGGACGGCTTTCACGATTTGCTCGACGGCCTGCGTGACGACGGCGTGGACGTCGCGCTCGTCTCGTCGTCCCCGCACGACTGGATAGAAATCGTCACCGAGCGCTTCGATTTGGAGTTCGAGGAAGTCGTCAGCGCGGACGACATCGACGCGCCGGGCAAGCCGGAACCCGCCATCTACGAATACGCGGCCGGACTGCTCGACTATCGAGCGGACGAGTGTGCGGCGGTCGAGGACTCGGAAAACGGCGTCGAGTCGGCGGTTCGGGCCGGAACGTACTGCGTCGGCTACCCGAACGGCGCGAAGGAACTCGACCTCTCGATGGCGGACGTGGTGGTCTCCTCGCCCGCCGAGTTGCGGGAGGAGTTGCTCACTCGACCCGCACGGACCGAGCGTCGGTAACCGGAAGAAGGGGAAGGTCGGGAAACACCACGCTGACGGTGAACTCCATCTCGTCGTCGGTGCCGCCGAAGACGCCGACGGGGACGGTGGCCTCTCCGTCGAGGTAGGTCGATTTCGTCGTCATCTCGACGCCGTTGACGGTCACGTCGATGGCGGCCTGTTCGCCCTGCCCGTGATTTCGCACTGTCACTTCGCGCATATCGTTCTCGCCGCGGCCGATTCGAGTGGGGAACGACCCCCACTCGACTTTCACGTCGGGGAGTTTCCGCGCGCTCGCCTCTACCTGTTCCGCGACGCCGTCGGTGAGACCCGCATCCACGAGTCCGTCGACGCCCGCGTCACAGACGTCGGCGGGCGTTTCGAGGCCTTCCGTCGCCAGTTTGCTCGCTCTCCCCGCACCCACGCCGTCGATGGCGGTGAGGCCGACCGAACTCTTCCCGACGCCGTTCTCCACGCGGGCCTCGATTCTGGTAACGAGGTTCGCGGCGAACGGCCTGTCGAGTCGCTTCAGGAACGCACGGAGTGCCGCGAACAGCCTGACGGCGTTCTGCTGGATGACCCACGCGTCGCTCCTGAGGTCGCCCGGCGTCGACCCCGTCATGCTGGACCGGAGGATGGCGAGGACCTTCCGCCCGCCCGCTTCGAGGTCCCCCGAGTCCTGTCCGACGAGGACGGAGTTGATGGCGTCGCGTTCGGACTGACGGGAACTCACGCTGTCGAACTCGGCCGCACCGGCGACCGTTTCGAGGATCTTCGACGCGTCGATTTCCTCGGTTTCCGCGAGACGGCGGAACCGTTCTGCCGTGTTGAGGTTGAGGTAGAACTTCGAGGCGAGCACGGCGAGCGCCGTGCCCTCGATTTTGAGGTCGTCGCCCTGTTCGACGAATCCGCGCGAGACGAGGCGTTGAAGGGTGCTTCGGACACGCTCGCGGTGGTTCTCGAAATCGTACTCGTCGGGCTTGCTCTGGGCGCGGACGTAGTAGAACGTCGTCCTGAGCCACGACATCACGTCGTCCAAGTCCGAGATGGTCCCCATCGCGATTTCGGCGTTGAGGTGTGAGTCCAAATCCTCGGCCAGTCGGGATTCGATTTCCTTGCCGTCGCGCAGCAGTTTCCGGTACTTGTCCGCGTCGTTGAAGTCGCAGACGACCCACCCGTAGCCCACGTCGTCGTAGCCGGGACGGCCCGCCCGCCCGAGCATCTGAAGCACGTCGAGCGGACTCATGTCCACCTCGCCTTCGAGCGGGTCGTGCAGTTTGGTGTCGCGCAAAACGACGCAGCGAGCGGGGAGGTTGACGCCCCACGCGAGCGTGGATGTCGAAAAGAGGAGCTGAATCTTTCCCTGCTTGAACCACTCTTCTACCCTATCGCGGTCGTTTTTCGATAGGCCGGCGTGGTGGAACGCCACCCCGTCGAGGACGGAGTTCCGGAGGGTTTCGTTGCGCAGTTCCTGCGTTTCGGTGTGGAAATCGTAGTCGCCGCGAGCGCCGATAGGGATGTCCCGCTCGCCGATTTCGTCGCGGGCCTTCTTCGCCGCCTGCACGGTGTCCTGCCGCGAAGCGACGAAGACAAGGGCCTGCCCGTCGTCGCGGATGTGCGGTTCCGCGAGGTCCAGCGCGCGGTACAGCCTGCGGTACTTGTCCGCGAAGGAGTTGTCCCCGTGGGAGTACGTCTTCACGTCCGCGTGCAAATCGACGGGGCGGTAGTCGTCCCCGAACTCGAAGGTGGTCTCCGGCGGCGCGTCGAGCCAGTCGGCCACGTCGCTCACGTTCGGCATCGTCGCCGAGAGCGCGACGACGCGGGGGTCACAGAGGCGGCGAAGGCGCGAGATGGTCACTTCGAGAACTGCTCCGCGCTTTTCGGAATCGAGGAGGTGCACCTCGTCGATGACACAGCAGTCGATGTCCGTGATGAACGAGTAGCGAGCCGAATCGTGTTTTCTGGTCGCCGAGTCGGTCTTTTCGGGCGTCATCACGAGGATGTCGGCGCGCTCGGCGCGTCGTGGATTCAAATCGCGTTCGCCCGTGACGACGTAGACGGAGTAGCCGAGGTCCTCGAACCGCTCCCAGTCGCTTTCCTTCTCGTTCGTCAGCGCCCGAAGCGGGGCGATGAACAGCGCGGTTCCGTCGTCGCGCAGCGCCTTGCAGATGGCGAGTTCCGCGAGGGCCGTCTTTCCGCTCGCCGTCGGCGCGCTGGCGACGACGTTTTCCTCGCTGTCGAGCAGCGCGGGAAGCATCTCGCGCTGCATCCGGTTGAACTCCTCGAAGGCGAACGCCTCCGCGAACCCTGGAACCGCCTCGGAGACCTGCATCGTTTCGTAGGGGGAGTGGGGAACAGAAAGGCGTTTCTGTAGCGGGTCGATGAGAACGATGGTCGTACCCGACTCGCTACGACCACCGAAATACCCGTATTCCGGTATTTCAAACGATTCTTTGAGCCATGCCAAAATAGTTGTCACGAGCGGTACTGATATGCCCTATGAGACGACGGACCGTTTGTGCGTCGGTTGGCGGAGCAGTAGCTTTTCTCTCCGGTTGCAGTGGTGTCCCCACCGAATTCGGAAGCGGTACGTCACTCGATACCGGCAGAATTGAAAACGCCGAATTCGAGGCCGATACTCACATGGAACCGCTGTTCGATTGCTGGCAGGACGGGATCACGGTCGCTCTGATGCCAACGAAAAGACGGGTTGCGGTTGCGGGACAGATCGAGAGCGGGGGACGGAGTTGTATGGAGACGACGTTGGAGACGGTCGGAATCGACGAAGAGTCCGAGACGCTCGTCGTCGTGGTCGCCGACAGGAAAAAGCAAGGGATGAGCGGATGCACGATGGAAGAAGCACTGGTCAGATACGACGCGACGGTAACGCTGAAGGGAGACGTTCCGAACCGGATCCGGGTTCGACATCGAAGCGAAGAAGCGGGGGACGACCGGTACTCGCTCGATGAGACGGTCGTGTTCGAAGAGGGAACGAGCGACCGAAGGACGGAATCGGTGCCCTGTTGAACGGCGTCCAACCAGCATCGATTTCGACGGACGACCCTCCTTGAGGGAGAAATATGAACCGACGGGTTATTTGCCAGACGTTCACTCAAAACAGACTTTCGTCCACTAACCGACACTGAATCCGCCGCGCTGGTTCCCAAACGATAAAGCGTCGCAAAAACTACCGACAACCATGCTAGAGCTCGAAAACGTGCTGGCGGCCCGGGACCGGGTGGCCGAGACTGCCCGGCACACGCCGCTCGATTATTCTCACACGTTTACTCGGATGACGGGGGCGGAGGTACACTTGAAACTGGAGACGTTCCAGCGAACGGGGTCGTTCAAGATTCGCGGCGCGACCAACCGCATCATGACGCTTTCGGAGGCCGAAAAGGATGCCGGCGTCGTCACGGCCAGCGCGGGAAATCACGCACAGGGCGTCGCGCTCGCGGCGACGCGAAGCGGAGTCGATTCGAAGATCGTCATGCCGAAGCACGCCCCGATTTCGAAGGTCCGTGCGACGGAGAACTACGGCGCGGAGGCGGTGCTGTACGGCGAGGATTACGACGAGGCCGCGGGGCACGCCCACGAAATCGAGGAGACTGAGGGACGAACCTACGTCCACGCCTTCGACGACGAGCGGGTGATGGCCGGACAGGGAACCATCGGACTGGAGATCATGGACGACCTGCCCGAGGTGGACACCGTCGTCGTCCCCATCGGCGGGGGCGGCCTCATCAGCGGCATCGCGACCGCCATCAAGGGGAAAAATCCGGACGCACGGGTCATCGGCGTGCAAGCGGAAGGCGCGTCCAGCGTCGCCGACTCGCTCCAGAAAGGGTCGGTACAGACCCTCGACAGCGTGGACACCATCGCGGACGGCATCGCCACGCGCTGTGTGGGTCAGCGGACCTTCGACGTGATAGACACGCGCGTGGACGAGGTCGTCACCGTCTCCGACTCCGAAATCGCGGTGGCGCTCGCCTACCTGCTCGAACGGGGAAAGACGCTCGTGGAGGGCGCTGGTGCGGTACCGCTTGCCGCCCTCCTCGAAGGGAAGTTCGAGTACGCGGACGACGAGGTCATCGTCCCGGTCCTGAGCGGCGGCAACATCGACATGAACCTCCTCACGACGGTCATCGTGCGCGGGTTGGTCGAAACCGGCCGCTACGTGAAACTCAAGACCGTCCTCAAGGACCGTCCGGGGTCGCTCCGAACGCTTCTCGACGTCATCGCCGACGCACAGGCGAACATCTATGCGATCCAGCACGACCGCACCTCGCGCGACATCGGGATGAACGCGACGGAGGTCGAACTCGACCTCGAAACCCGCGGACCGGCACACGTGGAGGCGCTTCTCGACTCGCTCCGCGACAACGGATTCGACGTGGAAGTTCTCGTGTAACCTGCAATTCGTTTGATTTTTCGTCGCCTATTGACGTAGGTTTAAGTTCTGGGAACCGAAGTCACCTGCATGAAGCGAACCATCAGCACGCAGGATGCACCGGAGGCGGTCGGTGCGTACAGTCAGGCGACCACCAACGGCGACATCCTGTTCACCGCCGGACAGATACCGATGACGCCCGACGGCGATCTCCTCGATGACGAGGAAATCGCGGTCCAAACCCGCCAGAGTCTGGAGAACGTCAAGGGCATCCTCGAAGAGGAGGGCCTGACCATGCAGGACGTGCTGAAGGTGACAGTGTTCATGGACGATATCGGGGATTTCGACGAGATGAACGAGTCGTACAAGGAGTACTTCCAGGACAATCCACCGGCCCGAAGCGCCGTCGAAGTCGCCAACCTGCCGAAGGGCGTCGGCGTCGAAATCGAGGCCATCGCCAGCACCGAATAACCGTGGACCCCCGCGTCAAGGCCAGTCTCCTGTGGGGCGTCGTCGGCGTCCTCTCGTTTCTCGTCCTCCTGCAAGGCTACGAACTGCTGACCGACTACCGCTATTCGGTAGCGGTGAAGGCAGGGGCGACGCTCATCGTGGCGATCGGCGCGCCGATTCTCAGCTACGTCGCAGACGGGGTACTCGATTAGAAAAGAAGGGTTTAAAACCGACACGGGGTAACGAAGTGATAGGCCGGGATGGCCGAATGGCAAAGCGCACGCCTGGAAAGCGTGTTCCCGTATGGGATTCTGGGTTCAAATCCCAGTCCCGGCGTATTTCTCCGCGAACAAGACCGTAAGCACCGCGTAGCGTGTGCTTACGGCGACTGGAGCGAGAAATCGCCGAGGGGTTTGAGCAGACGAGTCGCATGCCCGGGAGCGCACGGAGTAAGTGACACGGAACGTCTCGACGAGTTCAAATCCCAGTCCCGGCGTTTTCGAGTGAGCTACCCGATGAGCACCCGCTCCACGGTGCTCATCGAAGCCGCGAACGGGAAAACGTCATACTGGATTTGAGCAGACCGGACATGGCCCGCGTAGCCGAACGAATGTGAGGTGAGCAGGAATGTCCGGGCGAGTCCAAATCCCAGTCCCGGCGTATTTTCCGTGAACAAGACTGTGAGCGCCGCGGAGCGTGTTTTCGGACCGGCAACGGGAGTTCAGTCCACCGACGCCCACTCCCATTCCTTGTCCGGTTCCGTCGCCGAATCGTGTAGGTGGCAGGCCGCCGGGTGTCCGGCACCGGTCGCCCGCTCCTCGGGCGACTCACGTTCACAGACCGTCGAGAATTTCACGGACAAGCGTTCGTCCGCAGCGGCCACGTCCCCGGAAACGATGTCCGAAAGCGCGGCCGACAGCACCGCTTCGGCCTCCGAATCGGACAGTTCGTCGGGAATGTTGTACTCCTCGCGGAGCGCGGAGCGGAGTTGGACATCGGAAACGGCTTCCTCCGTTTTCGCTTCACCACGTGCGACTGCCAGCCCTCGGAGCGAACCGAGGTCGATGTCGTCCTCCGCAACCGCACCCCTGAGGTCCATTACTGACCGCCACTCGTCCTGTTCGAAGTCGTATGCCTCGGGAGGGATGACCACCGGGCAGCGTGGATGAAACCGACACCCGGACGGCGGCGAGGCGGCGTCCGGCACGTCGCCGCGGAGGGGGACCCGGTCAGTCGCCGCGTCCGGGTCCGGCGTCGGAATCGCCGAGACGAGCGCTTGCGTGTACGGATGCTGTGGATCCCGAAACAGGTCCTCCGTCGGGCCGCGCTCGACGATTTCGCCCAGGTACATCACCGCCACGCGGTCACAGATCTCCCGGACGACGCCCATGTCGTGACTGATGAGGAGCAACGAGAGGTCGAACGTGGACTGCAAGTCCGAGAGAAGGGCGAGGATTTCTGCCTGCACGGACACGTCCAGCGCCGAAACGGGTTCGTCCAACACGAGCAAGTCGGGGTTCAGAATCAACGCCCGCGCTAACGCCGCACGCTGTTTCTGTCCCCCCGAGAGTTCGTGTGGATACCGGTCGAACTCCTCCGCCGAGAGGCCGACGCGGGAGAGCAAATCCTCGGTTATCGTCCGGCGTTGCTCGGCGTCGGTCATGCCGTGAATCGAGAGCGGTTCCGCGACCGATTCGCCGATTTTCATCCGCGGGTCGAACGTCGTCGTCGGGTCCTGAAACACCATCTGCGCGCGGCGACGGAACGACTTGGTTTGGGCGCGGTCGAACGCGCCGATGTCCTCGCCGTCGAACGCGACCGTCCCGTCGGTCGGGTCCTCCAGCGACAACAGCGTCGTCGCGGCCGTCGATTTGCCGCTTCCGGACTCGCCGATGAGGCCGACCGTCTCGCCGGGGAAGACGTCGAAGTCGATGCCGTCCACCGCGTGGATTTCGCCCGTCTCCTTCCGGGTGATACCCTCGGTGAGGGGATACAGCTTTTTCAGCCCGCGAACTGAGAGCAACGCCTCGGTCGCCGTCGCCGTTCCCGCGGGGTCGTCTTCCTTCATCGACCGTCCTCCACTGTCGGTGCGGGTTCGTCGCCGAGAACCACCGAGGAGTCGCGGTCCCCGCGGTAGAAGACGCACGAAACCTGCTGGGAGTTCGTCACGCCGTGGAGTGGCGGTTGTCCGCGTTCCGTACACTCGTCGGTCGCGTGTGGACACCGCGGATGGAAGCGACACCCGGACGGCGGTGAAACGGGGTCGGCTATCGACCCGCCGATGGGTCGTAACGCCCCGCCACGGCCGGGGAGACAGTCGAGAAGCGCTTGCGTGTACGGATGAGCGGGTCGGTCGAAGACGTCGTGGACGGTTCCCCGTTCCATGACCTTCCCGGCGTACAGGACGACCACGCGGTCCGCGATTTGAGCGACGACGCCGAGGTCGTGGGTGACGAACAGGATCGCCATGTCGCGTTCGGCCTGCAAGTCCGCGAGCAACTCCAGGATTTGGGCTTCGATGGTCACGTCGAGCGCCGTCGTCGGTTCGTCCGCGATGAGCAGGTCCGGTTCGCCCGCCAACGCCATGGCGATGACGACGCGCTGGCGCATCCCGCCCGAGAACTCGTGCGGGTAGTCGTCCGCCCGAACCTCGGCTTTCGGAATGCCGACCCGGTCGAGGAGTTCGACCGCGCGGCGACGGGCCGCCGCCTTGCTCACGTCCCGATGATAGCGAACCGACTCGGCGACCTGTCGCCCCACGCTGTACACCGGGTCAAGCGCGTTTTGCGGGTTTTGAAAGACGTAGGCGATGCGGTTTCCCCGTATCTCGCGGAGTTCGCTGGACGAACAGTCTCGGATGTCGTCGCCGTCGAAGACGATTCGACCGTCCGCGATGTCGCCCGGCGGCGTCGGAATCAACCGGGTTATCGACTCGCAGGCGACGGTCTTTCCGGACCCGCTCTCGCCGACGAGACAGACCGTCTCCCCTCGATTCACGTCGAACGAAACGCCATCGACCGCTCTGACGGTGCCGCGGGGAGTTTCGAACGTCGTTCGAAGTCCCGTAACGGAGAGGAGCGGGTCGTTCATAGTCCCTCCCGCGTTCGCGGGTCGAGAATCTCGCGGAGCGCGTCGCCCAAAAAGCTGAACGAGGCGACGGTGAGGACGAGGAACACCACCGGAACCACCTCCGCCCACCAGAGGAACGTCGGGTGGAAATCGTTGTGGAAGGCGGCGTAGACGAGGTAGCCCCACGAGTTCTGCCCCTCGCCGTGGAGTTTGAAGTAGCCGAGCATGGCCTCGATGAGGAGCAGCGTCGGAATCTGGAGCGTCACGGAGACGAGGACGGTACTCGAAACGTTCGGGAGGAGGTGGTCGCGGATGAGTCTTCGGTGGCCGCTTCCCGCACCCTTCGCGGCGCGGATGAACCCGAGTTCGGACTTCTGGAGCGCCTCGCTTCGAACGAGTCTGGCGGTGCTTCCCCAACTCAACAGTCCGAAAACGCCGATCATGAGCAGGATGCTCCCGCCGTACAGCGCTTGTAGGAGGAGGAAAACGAACAACGGCGGAATCGCCTGCTGAATATCCACGTAGCGCATCAGGACCTCGTCAACCGTCCCGCCGAAGTAGGCCGCGACGGTCCCGACGGCGGTCGCCAACGGAGCGATGAGCGTCGCACTGATGAGCGTGACTTCGAGTGCGACGCGCATGCCTTGGAGGATTTCGACCAGCAGGTCCTCCCCGCTTCCGGTGGTGCCGAGCGGATGAACCAGGCTTCCGTGGCACACGTTGTCCGCGAGGGTGCCGACACAGCGAGTGATGCCGATGCCGTAGAACGGGACGGTCAACCCGAACGGTGGCTGATACGGCGTGATTCCGTACCTGGACCCGTCCGCGGCCACCATGGCGTCGCGAATCGGGGACAGAAACATCGGCGCGATGAGTCCGGCGAGGAAGAAGAGGACGAGATAGCAGAGGCTGGCGACGGCCACCGGATTCGTTTTGAGTTGATCCCACCGACGGCGGGTGAGGTCTCGATTCCGAAAGAGGGGGAGGAGAGCGAAAAAGAAGAAGACGGCGAGCGAAAGCATGAATATCCAGTCCAGCGCGGTCACGTTCCACTCCCAAAGGATCGGGTCGGTATCGGGGAGGAAGAGGAGGTCGTAGAGGAATCCGATAGCTAGCGCGAGAGCGACGAGCGAAAAGGCCGCCGTTCGCCCGGCTATCCCCCGTGAACTGCTCGTATACTCGTTCCACTCTATCGTGTCGAACGTGTCGTTTCGTGTAGCCATGGGCGGTCGAATCCTGTCCTCGCGTCTCGCGCTGCAGGGTGCGATTCTTCCGCAGACGAGACAATTGAATGACAGACTAATGCTAGCAATGTAACAGGAGTATAAAAAACGTCGCCCTCGTTTCATGGGTGTTCGCGGAAGGCATCGGATACGTCGCGTAGTTTGTAGCACAGGAAACATTTATTCGAAGGGGACGAATTGTGCGTACTACTACCATGGACGTGGTGAGGCGGACGACCCGCGAGACGGGACCGATAGCGTCGGGCAGGAACGAACTATCGTGGTCGCGGGAGGAATCATAACGTGCGTCGATACATCGCCAAACGAGCGCTCTGGACGGTGTTCGCGGCGTACCTCCTCCTCTCATCCATCTTTTTGGTTTACGCGTACGCGCCCGACCCCAACCAGAAGACGGCGGGACTCCTTACGGGGATGAACGGCGGGTCGGTCGAGATGGCGGAACACGCCTACGGTGCCGCGAGAAACTACGACGAACCGATACTCGACCGGTACGTGAAGTGGATAGTCGCGTACACGACGTTCGACTGGGGTGAGAGTATCAACGGGACACCCGTCACGGATCTGTTGGCCGATACGCTCCCGCTCACGCTCGTCTATCTGCTCCCCGCCATCGTGTTGTCCACCGTTCTCGGGACGTTCATCGGCCTGTACTCGGCGGTCCACCAGCACGGCTACGTGGACCGTCTCGTCACCGCCGTCACGTATCCGGGGCTGGGAATGCCTGGCTTTTGGCTGGCGAGTTGGTCATCCCTCATCGTCCTCGAACGGGTGAGCATTCAGGCGTCGTACTTCGACATGCGGTACGGACTATGGACGCCCCAAAACCTCCCGTTCATGCTGCTCCCGATATTCGTCGTGACGGTCACCCTCCTCACGGTACAGATTCGGTACGCGCGGTCCACGTCGCTCGAATACGTACCCGCCGAGTTCGTGAAGACGCTGCGGGCAAACGGCGCAACGGCGTGGGATGTCGCACGACACGTGCTACGAAACGCGGCGTTGCCGCTCGTCTCGCTCTTTTTCACCGAAACGCTCACGATGCTGTTCATCACGATTCTCGTCGTCGAGATGGTGTTCGGCATCCCCGGCTTCGGTTCGCTCGCGTTCAAAGCCATCAAAAGCCGCGATGCGGGGCTCATCCTCGCGACGACGATGATTCCCATCCTCATCGGACTGGCCGGAAACTTCGTACAGGACGTGGCGTACGTGCTCGTGGACCCCCGTATCGACTACGAGTAGGCCGTATCGACCCGTATCGACTACGAGTAGGCCGTATCGAACCCGCGGTCGTCGGCGCTCGAACCGCCTCGACCTGCCCGGACATTCATCTTTGCGGGGGTCGAAGGGGGGAACCAATGCGCTCGCTCCTCCCCGTCGCCCTCGTCCTCCTGACGGTGCTGTTCTTCGGGTCGTACTTCGCCGGCTATCACGTCCCCGGCGAGCGAACGCTCGATTCGGCACAGGGCGCACGAGTGGTCGACGTCCCACAGGACCGACCGGGACGGCTCACCGACCCGCACGAGACGCGGTTCCGTCGGTGGGTCGAATTCTACATCCACGTCGCGGTAAATAGGCAACGGACACAGCGAGGATTGGCCCCGCTCGAATTCGACGCGGCACTGCGCGACATCGCGCGGGGCCACAGCGACGATATGGGTCGCAATGACTACTTCGCACACGTTTCACCGTCAGGCATCGACCCCGGCGACCGCTATCGGCGGGCGAACTATCACTGCCTCCGAGGTGCCGGGGAGAACATCGCGTACACCTACTTCGACCGACGGGTACGAACCGATAGCGGGGACGTCGTTCGATATCGAACCGCGAAGGAACTCGCTCGCGGCGTCGTCTCGCAGTGGATGCACTCGCCCGACCATCGGAGGAACATCCTCTCGAAGCGATGGCAGCGCGAGGGACTCGGCGTCTATCACACCGAGAACGGGCGAATATACGCGACGGAGGACTTCTGCTGAGCCAGGTCCAAAAAATTAAATAGTTCGAGAGTCGTCTCAAAGACGAACGTTCGCCGTGTGCGAAACGACACAATGACTGAACGAGCCGATGGAGTGAAGAAAGCCGAACTGTCGAGAGACGTCATATTCCAGATTCTAAGTAATCAGCGACGACGGTACGCGCTCCACTACTTGCGGCGAAACGAGGGGCCGGCCGAGATAGGGGACCTCGCGACCCAAATCGCGGCGTGGGAAAACGACGTTACCGTCGAGGACGTGACCTCACAACAACGCAAGCGGGTGTATAATACGCTTCAACAAGCCCACCTCCCGAAACTCGATGAGACCGGATTCATCGACTACGAACCCGCACGCGGAGAGGTCACACTGACGGACAGGGCGAAACCGCTGAACACGTATCTCGAAATCATTCCGGACAACAACCTCCCCTGGTCGGAGTACTATTTCGTGCTGGGCTGTATCAGCCTCACGCTACTGACGGGGGCGTGGTTCAACGCGGGACCGCTCGGCCACGTTCCGGGCATCGGGTGGGCAGTCGGACTCGCCGCGCTGGTAACGATTTCCGGTGGCGCTCATATGTACTATTATCGGAACCTCCGACTCGGACATTCGGAAGTGCCCGAAGAGAAGTGACGGTGTAATCCATGAGAATTGGAGAAGGAATCGAACGAGACCCGAGCGGACGCGCCGAGCGAGATGGAAAACGGGCGGGAACGGTCGAAACCCACGGGGATCGGTGTATATAAATAGAGGTTCGAAAAGCGGTTCGAGCCAAAAGAGCCGTGTTAACTAACGACATAGGTATTTCTCTCCTCAACCGCCGTATGGTGATTTTCCGATTTCTGATTCGGCCGAACCGTTTGCCGTGATCGGTGAGTGGATAAAGATTTATATAGAAGCACAAACATAGTCGCTCTTGTACTATGAGTCAGCGCATGCAAGGTCAGCCGATGATCGTAATGTCCGAAGATTCCCAGCGAGTCAAGGACAAGGACGCGCAGGAACACAACATCACCGCGGCGCGAGCGGTTGCGGACGCTGTACGCTCCACACTCGGCCCGAAAGGGATGGACAAGATGCTCGTCGATTCGATGGGCGACGTCACCATCACGAACGACGGCGTGACCATCCTCAAGGAGATGGACATCGACAACCCGACGGCCGAGATGATCATCGAAGTCGCCGAAACCCAAGAGGACGAAGCGGGTGACGGTACGACGACGGCCGTGGCGGTCACGGGCGAACTTCTCAAGAACGCACAGGACCTTCTCGAACAGGACATCCACCCGACGGCGGTCATCAAAGGGTTCCACCTCGCGAGCGAGAAAGCGCGCGAGGAGGTCGACGACATCGCGGACGAGGTCGACACCGACGACGAGGACCTCCTTCGCAAAGTCGCCGAAACCAGCATGACCGGCAAAGGTGCCGAACTCAACAAGGAAGCCCTCAGCGAGATCATCGTCGACGCGATCGGGGCCGTCACCGTCGATGGGACGGTCGACCTCGAATACGTCAACATCGAGACGCAGACCGGCCGCTCGGCCGGCGAATCCGAACTGCTCGAGGGAGCGGTCATCGACAAGGACCCCGTCCACGACAACATGCCGACCGCCGTCGAGGACGCGAAGGTCCTCCTCCTCAACGAGGCCGTCGAAGTCGAGGAGACTGACGTCGACACCGAAGTCTCCATCAACGACCCCAGCCAGCTCCAGAACTTCCTCGACCGCGAGGAATCCCAGTTGAAGGAGAAGGTCGAGCAGATCAAGGACACCGGCGCGAACGTCGTCTTCTGCCAGAAGGGCATCGACGACCTCGCACAGCACTACCTCGCCAAGGAAGGCATCCTCGCCGTCCGCCGCGCGAAGAAGAGCGACATCAAGTTCCTCCGCGAGGTCCTCAACACGACCATCGTCTCGGACCTCGACAGCGCCTCGGCGGACGACGTCGCCGAGGGCAGCGTCACCCGCGACGAGAGCGACGAACTGTTCTACGTCACGGGCGGCGACGACGCACACGGCGTCACGCTCCTCCTCCGCGGCTCCACCGACCACGTGGTCGACGAACTCGAACGCGGTATCACGGACGCGCTCGACGTCGTGGCCCAAACCGTCAGCGACGGCCGAGTCGTCTCCGGCGGCGGTGCCATCGAAGTCGAACTCGCGTCCCGACTCCGCGACTACTCCGACAGCGTCGAAGGTCGCGAACAGCTCGCAGTCGAAGCGTTCGCCGACTCCCTCGAACTCGTTCCGCGCGTGCTCGCCGAGAACGCCGGACTGGACTCCATCGACACGCTCGTGGACCTCCGTGCGGCCCACGAGGACGGCGACAAGCGCGCCGGACTGAACGTCTTCAGCAGCGACGTCGAGGACACCTTCGAAGCCGGAATCGTCGAACCGGCTCACGCCAAGGAGCAGGCGCTCTCCAGTGCTACCGAGGCCGCGAACCTCGTCCTCAAAATAGACGACATCATCTCGGCCGGCGAACTCTCCACCGACAAGGGTGGCGACGAGGGCGCTGGCGGCCCACCGGCAGGCGGCATGGGCGGCATGGGCGGTATGGGCGGCGCGATGTAACACGACCTTTTACGACGGTCAGATGACGGCGACTTCGGCGACGGCCGCCGAAGTCGCCGTCGCTTCCCTGTGAAAGCTCGACCAAAAGCACTCCTCCCGGACGGCGCAACGCGCCGTCCGGTCGTCGGCCCGCTCGCTCCGGAATCGCTTCGCTCTTCCGTGCTCTCGTTCACTCCGTTCACGAGAACTTCGCTCGCGGAAGGGGGACGGGTCACAACCGCCGACTGAATCTCCATCCGAAGAATCATCGTCGATTAAACTCGAACCGATTTTCGAAGACCTGTACCTGATAGCGGTACGTTTTCGGTACAGTCACTAGTTCTAACAGGTCGTTTCGAGAATCGTGCCAGAATCCCTATTCTCGTGCCGTGAAGAGTCGAAAGTACCGTGTCTACACCGAAAGACAACGCGGACGAGAGCGAGGTACAACCACGAGAATTCGGTCGCCGCCGTCTCCTCACGGCCGGTGCTGGAATCGCCGTGAGCGCAGTCGCAGTTCCCACTCTCAGCAGTACCGCGGTCGCCCACTTCCCGCAGAAACTCGACATCGACGTGAAACCGGATAGCGAATCGAACGAAATCGATCTCGGCAGTCGGGGCGTCGTCCCCGTCGCCGTCCTCCAGACCGACGCGTTCGACCCGACCAGCGAGGCGGTTCGATATCGGTTCGGCGCTCCGGACGCCGTCGCCGACGGCGGCGGAGCGTGCCCGATTCACGACGGACACGTCGAAGACGTGGATGGGGACGGAAACGACGACGTAGTGCTCCACTTTTCCGTTGCGGATGCCGAATTCGACGCTGGCGAGGCGGAGGCCGAACTCCGCTGGGAGCGGGACGAGTCCGGCGAACACGGGTTTTCCGGCCGGGATTCCGTGCAAATCGTGGGTCGCGGCGACGAAGATGGGGGAGAAGACGACCCGATGGACGGGAGCGAAGGGGGCAAAGGGAGCGGACACCAGCACGAGGACGATCGACAACACCAGCACGAAGGAGCAACGGACGACGGAAACGGGTGCTAATGAGGTAATCGAGGTTTCTACGAAACCGCTCCCGTCGAGCGGTCGTCACCCGCGAAACGAAAATCGACCCCTGTCAGATTTTCGTCCCAACCGCAGCCAAGGAATCATCTATTGGATTCGGATTTATTTTTGAATCAACGTCGAATCGGGACTTGATTGCCAGACTAGAATGCAACCGAACCGTCAAAAATGAATTCTGTTTGAACGTCCCCAGCATTAATAATCTCAGAACATCCTTCGAAATATTCTCGAAATCACCACAGGAGAGCGGGATAGCGGTCAAAAATCGGTAAAAGATGGAACTAAGTGGGAACCGCGTTTCCCTCCGACCATGGAGACACTCCTGCTCAATCAGGATGCGGTCGACGAGAACACGCAGATGCCCGAACTCATTCGGGCCATCGAGGACGCCTTCGCGGCGTACGCGCTCGGCGACGCGCAGATGCCAGCGAAGTCCTACATCGACCTGCCCCAGTACAACGGCGACTTCCGGTCGATGCCCGCCTACCTCGACGCGGACGGCTGGGACGCGGCCGGAATCAAGTGGGTCAACGTCCACCCCGACAACCCGGAGTCGTTCGACCTGCCGACGGTCATGGGCACGATGATCTACAGCGACCCCGAGACGGCGTTCCCGCTCGCCATCATGGACGGGACGGAACTCACGATGAAGCGCACGGGCGCGGCCGCCGCCGTGGCGACGGACCACCTCGCCGTCGAGGACGCGACGAGCATGGGTCTGGTCGGCGCTGGCGTCCAGTCCTACACGCAACTCGAAGCCATCTCGAAGATTCGTCCCATCGAAGAGGTCGTCATCAGCGACTTGGACGACGAAGCGGTCGCAGAGTTCATCGACTACTTCAGCGACGAGTTCGACGTCCGCTCGGGGTCCATCGCGGAAGCGGCCTCCTGTGACATCCTCTCGACCGTGACGCCCGTCGAGACGCCCATCGTTTCCGCCGACGCTGTCGGCGACCACACCCACATCAACGCGATGGGTGCCGACGCCGAGGGCAAACACGAACTCGCGGACGAGCTCCTGTTGAACGCGAAACTCGTCATCGACGACCACGCCCAGACCACCCACTCGGGCGAAATCAACGTCCCGTACAACGAGGGGACGCTCACGGACGACGACATCCACGGCGACATCGGCGACATCGTCATCGGCGAACTGGACGGGCGCACCGATGACGACGGCGTGACCGTCTTCGACAGCACCGGCCTCGCGATTCAGGACGTCGCGGCCGCCCACGTGGTCTACGAGCACGCGAACGAGAACGACAACGGCTATCCCTTCGACCTTCTCGGGGTCTAATACGACCCGGTCGGGGTCTCCGTTTCAGGTGTTTATTTTTGGACCGAGCGCGTTATCGACGACGGAGTTCGCGCTCGCGGTGAGCGTCGAATCCGCGGCGACTTCGTAGCCGTAGCCCGCAGAGTTGCGGATGGTACTGTGCTGAATCGAGAGACGCGACCCGTTCGTGACCGCCACGTTCGCGTATTCTTTGGCGTTCCAGAACTCTCTCCCCCCACCGCCGTACTCGACGATACAGTAGTGAAGCTTGTTTTCGGTGCGATTCGTGTCGTCGAAATAGATGCCCCGCCAGTAGCCTCGAGTCTGCTGTTCGCCCGTGAACGTGATGGGTTCGTCCCCCGTTCCGACCGCCGAGAGGATGCCACCGTCGAGCAGTTTCAGGCCGCTATCCTGCCCGAATTCGAGGGTCGCGCCGGGTTCGATGGTCAGCGTGCCGTACACCGATACCGTGCCGGTATCGACGAAGTAGGGGACGTCGATGGCGTCCCATGTCACATCGAGGTCCGTGCCGATGTCGTCGTGCTGCCAGACGTACACCCGATCCGTATCGTTGCCGGCGTAGGTTCCGGTGTCCGAAAGGAAGTGAGCGCGGTCGTCGCGGACGTAGCCCGCTCCGTTCGCGTTTCGGGTCACGGTGTTGTTCACGAACGAGTCTATCGTCACGTCCTCGGCGAAGTTGAAGCCGTATCCTCCGCTCTCCCGAAGCGTGGTGTTCGTGATTCGAGCGCGGGCACCGTCACCGACGACGACGTTCGCGTGGGTGTCGCCGCTCCAGTATTCCTTCCCGCCGCCGCCGTATTCGACCACGCAGTTTTCGATGACGCTCGGAACGCGGTCCGACGTCTCGAAGTAGAGGCCGCGCCAGAATCCGCGGGTCTTCTGCTCGCCCGTGAACGTGATCGGCTTGGATTCCTCGGTGTCGGGGTCGATACCGGCGGCCGTCAACTGGGACGAATCGGAGACTTTGAGGCCTGCTTCCTGTTCGAACGAGAGCGTCGTCCCGAACTCGATGGTCAGGTGGGCGTCCGTGCCGAGTTCGACGAGTTTCGAGACGCGATAGCGGGCGTCGAGGGCGCTCCACGTCTCGTCGAACCCGTCGCCGAGTCCGTCGTGGCCCCAGATGTGAACGACATCGTCGTCGTTTCCGGTGTACGTCCCGGACCCGTCGATATGGTGGGCGGAAGCGTCGCGGACGAACCCCGCACCCGCGGCGTTTGCGGTGACGGCGTTTTTCGAGAAGTCGTCGACGTGTACCTCCGATCCGAAGGTGAACCCCCACGCTCCGCTCTCGCGGAACGCGCAGTTCGACGCCGCGATTCGGGAGTTTCCACCGACGGCGAGGTTCGCCTCGACGTCTGCCTGCCAGAACTCGTCCCCACCGCCAGCGTATTCCACGACACAGTAGGCCATCTCGTTCGGTTTGTTCGAATCTTCGAAGTAGATGCCCCGCCAGAACCCGCGAGTCTCTTGCGCGCCGGTGAAGAGCACGGGGCGCTTACACGTCCCCTTGGCGACGAGCGTCGCGTCCGTGGCGATTTTGAGCCCCGCGTTCTGTTCGAAGACGAGTTCGGTTCCCGATTTTATCGTGAGCGTCGCGCCGGTGACGTCGACGGTCCCGCTGACGACGTACCGACCGCAGTCGTCGCCGAGCGTGGTGTTTTGGTCGATGTCGGCTTCGAGTCGCTGTGGGTCGGGTACCTCGGGAAGGATGCCGGTACAGTCCCCGAAGGCGACCCGTTTTCCGTCCGACGGCGCATCGGTTTCGGTCCCCGGTGTCGTTCCGTCCGCGGTCGTTTTCGAGGGGGAACCGTCCGTCGCTTCCGACGTCACCGCCTCGGCCTCATCTCCCGTCGAGAGCGAGCTACACCCCGCAAGGCCGTTCGTGAGTGCTCCCGCACCGATGGTTTTCAGTACCCGTCGCCGCTGCATTTCCGTTTTCGATAGTTCGTCTGTCATGAGATATCGTTTCGACCGCCAGTGGCGCGAGAGTAGCAGATTTCCTATAGTTCCGCGCCGAATACGCGCCCTGGCCCGTGAATAGAGATATCAGTGTCGTTTTATATACGCACTGAGCGGAACGATTTCAGGATGTGGAAAGATACGCCATCGTGAACGCGGACGGGGCGTGAAAAGCGAAGAACCGGACCGCTAGCTGGCAGTTGTACCGCGAGGAGTTCAGAAGCGGGATTCGTCCGTCACCGAATCCCGTCGTCCGTTGGTTACTCCTCGTCTCCGATCGGTGCCCGTCCGGCGAGTTCGTCGGTCAGTTTCGAGATGACCCACACGATAATCAGGAACGGCAGGAGCGGAACCAACAGTACGAGGAGCCCCAGAAACATGGCGAAGCCGATGGTGTTCATCTCGCTATCCGAGTGGCCACGGAAGGGCGGCGTGACGGTTCGTAGAATCTTCGTGACGGGGTGGTCCCCCGAGTCCCCCTGACTCATGTGGAAACGAGCGACGGGCTAAATCATAAGCGTTCGCACGGCACAACCGCTTTGCGGGTTCGGTTCCAGATTCAAGACGATAAATCAACCTCGGAACGCGTTCGTCGCCGTCGTCGGAGGTGTGCTGGCCGTCGCCGCCTCGTTCGCCGTCGCGGGGCGGACACCGAGTTTCGTCGGGGCCGAAACTCTCCGGAACGGACGTGTGGCGACAGTGGCGGTTCCAGTGGAAACCAACGGGTGGTAAACACGAAATCGCGGTCAGAGCCGTCGATGGAGACGGAACGGTTCAGCCCGAAGAGTTCCGAAGCGCGTACCCGAACGGACCGGCGGGGTGGGTATCGCGGACGATAGAGACGTGACAGGGAAAGCGGACGGGCGGTGGGGTAGTTGGGTCGTGAGCTATTCGTCGGCGAGTTGGTCGGCCCGGACGATGACGTACAGCAGGATGATACCGGACCCGACGGCGAGGATGAGCTGTGTTAGGAGCGTGAACAGGAGTTCGAAAAGGGAAGCCAACCCGAGGATTTCGAACAGGGTGATTTGCAGGAGTATCGGGATGAACGCGACCACGCCGACGGCCACGACGAGTTTCGCGAGCGGGAGCGCTTCGTACAGTAGTTGATTCGTATCGATTTCCTCCTCGGGGGCGGTGAAAAACGGTCTGTCGGACGACATACCCTCACGATGAAAATTACTACGCAATGAATCTTGTGTGTCCGTCCGACTGGTGGGACGGAGACGGACGAGCGACCTTAGCCTTCCAGATGGATGGCCGGTCGCATCGGGGTGGCGTGTCGCGCCTTGTCCTCCGGGTCGGGCACGTCTTCGCCCTCGCGGTACACCTCGACGTCAGCGTCGAACTCGCGTTCGAAGAAGTCGCGTGCGTCCTCGTACACCTCGACTTCGTTCACATTGGCCAGCACCACGACTTGGTCGTCGGGGCGTTCGCGTACGTCCTCGACGAGGCTCTGGACGAGTTGGTTCACCTCGTCCCCTTTCTCGCGCAATTCCTCGTCCTGCATGACTTCGCCCATCACCGCGCCGACGTCGGGGCCGGTATCGACGACCGCCGAGAGCACCGTCCGCTTCCAGTCGGCGGCGACGTACACCCGAATCGTCTCGGGGTCGGCGTCCGTCACGTCCACGATGTCGCGAACGTCGTCGGTCAGCCCCTCGACTAACGATTCTTCGATTTCGGTGACGGTGCTTTCGAAATCGGCGTTCACGTCCGGCCATTCGGCCTCGTTTATCGGCTTTCCGGTCAGGCGCTCGTGGAGTTCCGTCGCCATGAACGGGACGAACGGGGCCAGCAGGCGCAGGCGGGCGTTCAGGACGGTCCGGAGCGTCCAGCGTGCGCCCGGTCGGTCCGTGTCGGCGCGCTTGCGATACCACTTCAGGTGCTCCTCGAAGCCGTAGAAGGCGGCCTGACTGGCCGAGCGCGTCTCGAACCGGTCCATCGCGTCGGTGGCCTCTCGAACCGTCGCCTGCAGTTTCGACAGCAACCAGCGGTCGATGCGTTGCAGGTCGCGTTCGCCCTCGGGTGCCGAGACAATGTCGTTCGCGCGGTTCCAGAACCGTCGCAGTTGGTTTTGCGTGCTCTCGACCTGTTCGCTCCGCCAGTCGTAATCCTGCCACGGTTCCGCGCTGTTCATCAGGAAGAAGCGCACGGTGTCCGCGCCGTACTTCTCGACGGCGTTTTCCGGCAGGACGACGTGACCCTTCGAGGAGGACATCTTCTCGCCCTCCAGCAGTCCCATCCCCATCACGGTGATGCCCTGCGGCCAGTTGGCCGGATCGAACAACTCGGCGTGGTGGAACAAGAAGAAGGTCAGATGGTTGCTGACCAAGTCGTTCCCGGAACAGCGGTAATCGACCGGATACCAGTAGTCCCACTCCTCGCGCAGCGAGAGCGCGGTTTCGTTCGGTTCTTCGACGGCCTCGCTCACGGCGTCGCCGTTCGCGTCTTCCGAGGCGCGTTGTGCCTCGCTGCCGTAAAACAACGTATCGAAGAACTCCTTGTCCATCTCCTCCACGGGCACGTCCGAGATGCGGTGGGCGATGGTGTAGTAGGACATATAGATGGTCGAGTCCGACAGCGGTTCGATGACGAAGTCGTCGTCCCATGGCAGGCGCGTGCCCAGACCGTAGTTTCGGATGCAGGGCCACTCGTTCAACCAGTCGATGGTGTGGTCGTACTGCTCGCGGGTGTTCTCCGGAATCGCGTCCAATTCGGCCACCGCCTCGTGGGCCTTCGCCTTCCACTCCTCGTCGTTGTAGCACAGGAACCACGTGTCCTGTTCCGCGACTTCGACGGCCCCTCCACAGCGACAGACGACCTCCTCGCTGAACTCGTGCATCGTGCCGAACGACCCCTGTTGCTGAAACTCGGCCTTCAGGTCGTCGCGCACGTCCTCCACGATTTCCCCGGCGTAGTCCCCGTACATCTCGCGCAGTTTCCCGCTGTGGAACTCGCGGTTGTACACCTCCTGCGTGGCGTCCTCTAGCGCCGGGTCCGAGGAGTCTTCGATACCGTGTTCCTCCACGGCGTCCTTCGCCGGGAACTCGCCGTAGCCCTCCACGTCGATGATGGCCTTCGGTTCGATTGCGGCGACTTCGGCGGGGTCGATGCCGTACTCCTCCATCCGGGTGCCATCTTCCTTTGCTTCCCGCAGAGCAACCCAGTCGTCGGGACTGTGGGCCGGAACGGACATGACGACGCCCGTGGCGTTCTCGGCGTCCACGAAGTTCGCGGGAAGGACCAACACGTCGTCGCCCGTGATGGGGTTCGTGACGTGTTCGCCGACCAGTCGCTCCCCGGAGAAGCGGTCGTGAACCTCGACGTCGTGTGCCTGCAGTTCCAGTTTCTCCGCCGCGGATTCCGAGACGAACCATCGCTCACCATCGACGTCGGCCTCGACGTACTCCGCGTCGGGGTCGATATAGGCGTTCGTGACGCCGTGAACCGTCTCGGGGCGTAGCGTCGCCATCGGAACCGTCACGTCGTACTCGCCCGCGCGCCATCCAAATTTGACCAGCGTGTACTCCTGAAACTCCGCCTCCTCACCCTCCAGCAGGTCGTGGGTCGTGACCGGATTCCCCTCGTTGGTGCAGTATTTGACGGGGTGCAGGCCCTTCTCCAGCAGGCCGCGGTCCTTCAGCGTCTCGTACTGCCACGTGATGAACTTCGAGTACCGCTCGTCGTTCGTCGTGAACTCGCGCCGCCAGTCGATGGACAGGCCCAGCGACTGCATGTTCTTCTTGTAACTGTCCTCGATGAAGTGCCGGGCGAACCCCATCGGCGTCTCCATCTCGGACAGGTCCTCGTCGGAGACGTTGTAGGTGTCCTGCAACACGGACATCTGCTGCGGTTCGCGGTTCTTCAGGCGTTCCACCGCGCCGACGATTGGCGTTCCGGTGACGTGCCACGCGATGGGGAACAGCACGTTGTCGCCCTGCAGACGACGGTAGCGCGCCCACACGTCTGGAACGGTGTAAGTTCTGGCGTGGCCGATGTGCATGCCGCCGCTCGGATACGGATACGGTACCGTGACGAAGGTGGCCTCCTCGTCGGACGGGTCGACCTCGTACCGGCCCTCTTCCGCCCATCGAGACTGCCACTTCGACTCGATTTCCCGCGGCTCGTACTCGTTCATGTCCTATCGGAGACGTGCGACGGTAAAAGAACTGTCCACATGACAGGACCGCGAACGGACGGCGGGCGGAACACGCGGCGCTGGCAGATGACAACGTATAGAAGCAGAACGGAACAAATGGTGAACAACCCGGATTCTCGCATGCAAACACGACGACAGTTCGACCACACGGAAATCGAGCACCGCTGGCAGGAGGCGTGGGAAGACGCCGACGTCTTCCACATCCCGGACGACGCGTCCGACCCGACGTACGTCCTCGGGATGTTCCCCTACACCTCCGGTCAACTCCACATGGGCCACGTCCGAAACTACACGATAACGGACGCCTACGCCAGGTACAAACGAATGGACGGCGAGAACGTCCTCCATCCGATGGGCTGGGACTCGTTCGGCCTCCCCGCCGAGAACGCGGCCATCGAGCGCGACACGAACCCGCGCGACTGGACGCTCTCGTGCATCGAGACGATGAGCGAACAGATGGAGGGGATGGGCTTCGGATACGATTGGGAGCGCGAAATCACGACGTGCCAACCCGACTACTATCGATGGAACCAGTGGCTGTTCACCCAGTTCCGCGAGGGGGGTCTCGTCGAGCGCGAGGCCGCCGAAATCAACTGGTGTCCGTCGTGCGAGACGGTGCTCGCGGACGAGCAGGTCGAAGGCGACGCGGAACTCTGTTGGCGCTGTGACACGCCGGTCGAACAGCGCGAACTCGACCAGTGGTTCCTGAAGATAACCGAGTACGCGGACGAACTCCTCGACGACTTGGACGAACTCGACGGCTGGCCGTCCAACGTCCGCCAGATGCAGCGAAACTGGATCGGCCGCCAACACGGTTCCACCGTCGAATTCAGTGTCGAAGGATACGGCCCCGTCGAGGTGTTCACCACTCGACTCGACACGATTTTCGGCGTCACCTTCTTCGCGCTCGCCCCCGGCCATCCCATCGCCGAGGAACTGGCCGAAGAGGACGAGGACATCGCGCACTTCGTGGGCGAAATCGCCGACCCGGAGGGCGACGAACCGCAAGGGATCCCCACCGACCTGACCGCGACGAACCCCGCGACGGGCGAAGAAATTCCGGTGTTCGTCGCCGACTTCGTCCTCTCGGACGTGGGAACGGGCGCGCTGATGGGCGTTCCCGGTCACGACTCCCGCGACCACGCCTTCGCAACGTCGATGGACGTGGACATCGTTCCCGTCGTCGCGCCGAGCGAGGACGACGTGCCGGACGTGAGCGAAGCGGCCTACACCGAGGACGGCGTCCTCGTCAACAGCGACGGCCACGACGGCCTCGACAGCGACGACGCCCGCGAGCGGTTGGAGGGCGGCATCGAGAGCGCCGCCCACGACGTACAGTACCGCCTCCGCGACTGGGGAATCTCGCGCCAACGCTACTGGGGAACGCCGATTCCCATCGTCCACTGCGAGGACTGTGGACCCGTCAGCGTCCCGGACGAGGAACTGCCGATCGAACTGCCGGAGTTCGTTCGGACCACCGGCAACCCACTGGATGCCGCCGAGGAGTGGAAGCACGTGGACTGTCCCGAGTGCGGTGCCGACGCGCGGCGCGAGACGGACACGATGGACACGTTCATGGACTCGTCGTGGTACTTCCTGCGGTACGTCTCGCCGCACCTCGACGACGCACCGTTCGACAGCGAGCGAGCGGACGACTGGATGCCCGTCGACCGATACGTCGGCGGCATCGAACACGCCGTCATGCACCTGCTGTACTCGCGGTTCGTGACGAAGGCCATCGCGGACATGGACCTGCTCGACCACCGTGAGCCGTTTACGGAGTACTTGGCACAGGGCATGGTGCTCCTCGACGGTGACAAGATGTCGAAGAGCAAGGGCAACGTCGTCTCGCCGCAGCGCATCGTCGAGGAGTACGGTGCGGACACGGCGCGCCTGTTCACGATGCAGGCCGCACAACCCGATAAGGACTTCGACTGGACCGAGGAGGGCGTCAAGTCGAGCCACGAGTTTCTCCAGCGACTTGCCGATGCGGTCGAATCGGTCGCCGAATCGTCGTTCGACGGCGACCACGACGAGATCGCCGAGTACGTCGAGCGGGAAATCGACGCCACCGTCGCCATCGCGAACGAGGAGTTCGAATCGATGACGTTCAACGGTGCGCTCCGCGAGACGCAGGAACTGACCTCGCTGCTCGCACGCTACCGCGAGGAGACGGCACCGCACGGCCCGACGGTCGAGCGGGGACTGCGAACCGTCGTCAAACTGCTGGCACCCGTCGCCCCGCACGTCTGCGAGGAACTATGGAACGACCTCGGCGGCGACGGCTTCGTCGTCGAGGCCGAGTGGCCAGAACCGAAGTCGGATCCCGCCGAACTCGAACTCGCCCGACAGTTGGTCGAGAACACGCAGGAGGACGTTCGGCACATCGTCACCATCGCGGACATCGACGACCCGGAGCGAATCGACATCGTCGTCGCCGCGCCGTGGCAGTTCCGGGCGCTCGAATTGGCCCGCGACTCGGACGCCGACAACGTCATCGGTGAGATCATGCAGAAAGACGAGATACGGAAGCAGGGCGATGCCGCCGCGAAGTACGGACAGGAGTTACAGCAGGACCGGCAGTCGCTCCCGGAAACGCTCTCGCCGGAGCGGGAGCGAACGGCGCTTCGACGGGCAAACTGGCTGTTCCAGCGCGAGTTCGACGCGGACGTTCGTCTCTTAGCTGCGGACGAAGCGGACGACGACGTGGCGTCGAAGGCCCGTCCGGGTCGGCCCGCGATACATATCGACTAAAAGACCGGTCCACCGACTGCAACGTTTTTAGGCACCCGCTCCGTCGGCCAGCTCGTGGGCGAGTTCGCCGAAACCGTTCGCGACCACATCCGCGACAGCCTCGCCGAGCGACTGCCGCGCTTCGACTGGGAGACCGAACATCGAATCGGACGAACTCCCGTCGATGTCGTCGGACGCACGGACGACCACTTCGTCGCCGTCGAACTGGAGTGGCGCAGGGCCGACCCCGTGAACAACACGGCGAAACTGTTCTACTACGTCGATTCGGGTGATTTGGAGGGATACGACCGGATTTCGGTCGTACAGGTGTTCACGGGGTACTACGAATTGGCTTCGGGCGGCGTCTCCTCGAAGCGGGAAATAGCGGAGTTCGTGGGGAACGTCACCGCCGACTCGTTCGAACACGTCTCGTTCGCCCCCGTGACGTTCGGACTCGAACCGCCGAAGCGGGGCGACGAGTGGCCCGACGGATGGGAAACTGTCGCGAACGGGACGATTCGGGAAATCGTCGGAGAAGTTCACGGAGACGCACCGCGAGTCGGAGAGGAGTAGCGCAGACAACAAGAGAAGTAACGCGGTAAGTAGCGGGTTTCGTCGGGGTCGCGTTCACCGTCCGCCGGTGATGGCGTCCGCTCGAAGGGAAATCGGTGAACGACGAAAAGCGACGAACGAAAATCCGGATATCGCTACAGCGCGGCGAGTTCGTCGTCCAGCATCTCCTGTAAGACTTCCCGAGCGTGGCCGTCGGGGTCCACGCCGGGGTAGACGGCCTGCACCGTGCCGTCCGCGACGACGAACGTGGTTCTCGGGGTGAAACCGTCCTCGACTTCGATGCCGAAGGCGTTCGCGATCTCCTCGTCGGGGTCGGCCAACAGGTCGAATTCGAGGTCGAACTTCTCGGCGAACGCCTCGTGGCTCTCGACATCGTCGGTGGAGACGCCGTACACGGTCACGCCCGCGTCGTGGTACGTCTCCAGTTCGGTGTTGAACTGCTTCGCCTCGACGGTGCATCCCGGCGTGTCGTCGCGCGGGTAGAAGTACACGACCGTCGGTTCCTCGAAGGACGGGGACACCGTCTCGCCGTGTTGGTTCTGCGCGGTCACGTCGGGCGCGTCGTCACCTGCATCGAGCGTCATACACCCCGATTACCGGCGAGATAGCAAGGGAGTTGTGGTTGCTGTAAGTCCCGCCGTTTACGATACGTCTACCGTTTCCGAGAGTGGCGGACCGTCAGTTGACCTCGATGTCGTGTGCGTCGTCGCCGCCGCTCGCTTTCGGGAGCGTGACGGTCAACACGCCGTTTCGGTACTCCGCCGAAACGCCCGACTCGTCCACCGCTTCCGGGAGCGTCAGCGTTCGGCTCATCGACTGCTGGCGACGTTCGCGGCGGAGGTACTCTTCGTCCTCCGCCTCGGTTTCGGCCCGGCTCTCGGCCGAGATGCGCAGTCGTTCGCCGCGAAGCGAGATGTCGATGTCGTCCTTCTCGAACCCCGGTAGGTCGGCGGTGACGACGAGTTCGTCGTCGTAATCCGCGACGTCGAGCGACATACCGCCGGGTTGCCAACCCGCCCCTCGGGAGCCGAACTGGTCGCCCATGTCCTCGAACTGGCGGCCCATTCGTTCGAACAGTTCCTCGATTTCGTCGAAAGGATTTCGTCGTCCGGCCATTGTATCGCCTCACCGGACGTTCGACGCGCTACCGCTTAAAAATTCACGCCGAGCGACACCACGGGGACACGTCGACACATCGGCGTGAGCCGACTGTCGGGTCGCTCTCAGCCGTCGAGGACGTGTTGGGTGTCGTAGGAACCGAGCCGGTTTACCCAGCCGTTTTCGGCGAGCGCTTCGACTTCTTCGAGGGCTTCCTCCGCGCGCTCCTCGTACAGGCCCGCCTCGAAATCGAGGTGAAACACGTAGTCGCCGAGCCGTTCGCCGCTGGGGCGCGACTCGACGCGGGTGAGGTTGATGGCGCGGTCCGCGAACGGTTCGAGGAGCGAGAGCAGGAGGCCGGGATAGTTCGCACCGGGATAGACGACCAGCGACGATTTGCCGCCCGCACGCGAGCGTTCGTCGGCGGGCGCGACGACGAAGAATCGGGTCGCGTTCGAGGTGCGCTCTTGGATGTCCTCGGCGAGGATTTCCAACTCCTCCGCGTTGTCGGGGTGTGCGATCGCCGCCACGGACGGGTCGGTTCGGGCGTGTTCGACGCCGCGAGCGGTACTTGTCACCGCCTCGCGTTTCGCGTCGGGGTACTCGGTTTCGAGGTACAACCGACACTGGGCGAGCGCCTGTGCGTGGCTGGCGACGGTATCGAACTCCGCGCTCTGTGCCATCAGGGCGTGTCGAATCGGCGTGACGAGTTCGCTGACCACTGCAACGTCGTTGCCGGCGAGCGCGTCCAACGTCGCCGTGACGCTCCCCTCGATGCTGTTTTCGATGGGGACGACGCCGCGAGGAAAGTCGCCGTCGGCGACGGCTTCGACGATTCCGGTGACGGACTCACGAAACTCGACTTCGTCCGCGACTGCGCTCGCGGCACGATGCGAATACGTGCCGGCCGGTCCGAGGGTAACTGCTTGCATGCCGGGGAATTTCGGGTGGGAGGCAAAAAACCCGTCGGGGACGGTGGATTATGTGTGTTCGGCGGCCGTCGTCCGGTCGACGAGTTTGTACACCCCGCTCGAGTCGTCCTGTTCCGCTTGGTCGCAGTAGACGAACGCGAGTTCCTCGGCCTCGAACTCGTTCAGCCACTCGCGCCAGCTAACGGTCGCCAACTCGTCCGCCTCGTCCATATCGGGGAACTTGATTCGAAGATAGCCGACGCTGTGGTCGCTCGCTTCGGCCGTTGCCGGACGACCGTCGTGTTGCTCCACCCACTGCGTTATTGTCTGGTGGTTCGTCGTCACCTGCCCGCGTTTCGGATCGGTTTCGTTCTGCAGCATGTATTATCTAGTGGTTGTCGTTTATTCAACCCATATCCGCGTGAGTTCCACGGTTGCACATTCAAGGGTAGTTTAAAACGGGGCGGGGAGGAAAACACGCCAGCAAAGCACAAGACGGCGGTCGGATTTAAGACGCTGAGCGCAGTACGTTCCGCCATGGTGAGTGATTCAGGAGAGACGCCGGACGCGGACGTGGACATGGAAAAGCTCGAACTCGGATTGGCCGTCTACGACGATGAGGGAAACAAACTCGGGAGCATCCGTGGCTTCGACGACGCCGGGTTCTATGTCACCATGCGCGAAGGGTTCGAGGCGCTGTCCGTCGAACACGCCCGAGCGGGCCACGAACTCGGCGAAGCCGAACTGATGTGGCGCTGTTCGAACTGCGGTGAGATGGGCGACTTGGACGACGAACTCCCGGACACCTGTCCCAACTGCGGCGTGCGGAAAGAGGACCTCTACTACTGGACGGAAGATTGAGAGGACGGAAAACTGAGCGGAAATGGCGGACGACTCACTTTTTTACCCCCGAACGCCTCGGTCGGGTATGAACATCGTCGTGTTCGGCGCGGGAAGCCTCGGGACGTTAGTCGGGGGCTTGCTCGCCCGTGAGCACGCGGTCACGCTCGTCGCCCGCGACCCCCACGCCAGCGCGGTCCTCGACTCCGGACTGTCGGTCGGGGGCGAGTTCGACTTTCACGTACATTTGGACGCGACCACCGACGGGACGGAACTCCGCGCGGACTGTGCCATCGTGACGGTGAAATCGTTCCACTCTGAAACCGCGGCCCGGCAGTTGGGGACCGGGGAGTTCGACGGCGTGCTGTCCCTCCAGAACGGGATGGGAAACGAGGAGCGACTCGCTTCCCACCTCGACTGTCCCGTCCTCGCCGGAACCGCGACCTACGGCGCGGTACTGACCGAACCCGGACGGGTGGAGTGTACGGGCATCGGGGAAGTCGTTCTGGGCGGGCGCGACGGCGGACGCTCCGTGCTGGCCGCTCGCATCGGCGAGGCGTTTTCCGCCGCGGGGATCGAGACGATGGTGGCCGACGACATGCCGCGGCGGTTGTGGGAAAAACTCGCCGTGAATGCGGGAATCAATCCGACCACCGCGCTCGCGCGGGTGGCAAACGGTGCGCTTCGCTCCGGCGATGGCGAGAGCGTCGGCGCGGCGGCGGCCCGAGAGACGGCCGCCGTCGCTCGTGCGGAGGGCGTTTCCCTGAGCGATTCGAACGCAGTCGCGGCGATGCGGGACGTCGCCGACGCGACGGCGGCGAACACCTCCTCGATGCGCCAAGACGTCGAGGCGGGACGCCGGACCGAAATCGACGCGATAAACGGCTACGTCGTCGCTCGCGGCGAAGAACACGGCATCGAAACGCCCGTCAACCGGACGCTCGCGGGACTGGTACGAACGTGGGAACGGGAGAAGTGAAAACAGGAGAAGTGAAAACGGGAGAACGAAATGTGACGGCGGAAGCGTTCACGACCGCATGATCACGAACAGCGACGCGATGCCGCCGATGAGGAGGACGAACCAGTAACTCGCCACGCGGTAGATGATGGCGGCGGCCACACCCGAACTCCACGGAATCGCCGGAACGAGCGCGACGATGAGGACGGTGAGCGCGGCTTCCACGCCCGCCAGTCCGCCCGGCGTCGGCGTCAGTCCGGCCAACGTGCTCGCCGGAACGATGAAGAGCACGAGCACCAGCGGGAGCGGCAGTCCGAGCGCCCGCCCCGCGAAGTAGAGGGGCAAGGCGAAGAACACCCACCCAGTGTACGAGAAGACGAGCGCGAACAGCAGTTCTCGCGGTTCGCTGGCGATGCGCTCCAGCGAACGGTAAAATCGGTCGATACGTTGTCGAACCCCCTCGACCGAGATTCGAGACGTTCGACTCGCGATGGGTTCCGCGAGCCGAATTACGAGGTCCTCGACGCGCTGTCGATATCGCCAGCCGATGTAGGCGATCGCCGGAACGCCGAACGCCAGCACGACGAGTCCCTGTGCGAGCGTCTTCGCGTTGTCGGGGAGCGACGCGCGAATGAGCAGGTAGCTCAATCCGAGCGCTGCGAAGTTGAAAAACGGCAGGAGGTTGAGCAGGTCCGCCGTCACGACGCTCGCGAGGCTATCCTCGTAGTTCGCTTCCGTATCCCGCGAGAGGATGTAGGCGATGAACGGTTCGCCGCCCGCCTGTCCCAACGGGGTAACGTAGTTGGCGAACGTCGCCGCGAGGTACGTGACCACGAGGCGTCTGAACTCCACCTCGATGTCGAGGACTGCGAGGACGATTTGCCACGCTTTGCCCCACGCGGCGAGGCCGATGAACGTCGAGATGCAGGCTACCCACACCCACGTGTAATCCGTGCCCGCCAACGTGTGGAGCACCCGCCGCCACCCGGAGGCGACGACGAGGAGGTAGATGAGGACCACCGCGACGACGAACCCGAGCAGTAGCTTCCCGGTCCCCAACCGCTCCGACAGTCCTGCGGACAGCGCCTCCCCGCCGTCCGATGCCGACTCGTCGGGCACGCTAGTCGATGTAACCGAGGTCTTGGAGTCGGTCCTTCGCGTCGTCGCTCATATCGCCGAGGACGTCGTCGTCGGAGACCTCCTTCCACTCGCCGCCGACCGTCTCCTCAAACGCGGAGAGGGCGGCTTCGAGTTCGATCTCTTCCTCGCTTCCCTCGCCCTTGACATCGTTCAGTTCGTCAGGGTCGTCGTCCAGATGGTAGAACTCGTCCTCGATACGCTCGTTCCGGATGTACTTCGCGTCGGGTCTGCGGGCCGCACGCATCCGCGAGTAAAATCGCGAGTTCTCGTCCAGCGTGATGTTCGCACCCTTTGCCTTCTCTTCCAATTGTTTCAGTTCGACCACGGGTCGGTAGTACTCCACGAAGGCGCACTCGCCGTCGCCGGGGACGTCGTCCGCGAACGCGCGGTAATCCGCGTCGAGGAGCGACCGCGCCTCTTCGAGCGGCCGGGTCGAATCCGATCCCGAGACGCCCGTGTGGTCGAGAACGGTGTGATAGAGGTCGATGAGTTCGACCTGTTCGTCGCTCACGCCGGGGTCCATCTCGGGATGTTTGATCATCAGCGGAACGTTGACCAGCGGGTCGTAGACACAGAACTCGTGGCCGTACAGGTCGTGTTCGCCATGCAGTTCGCCGTGATCGGCGCAGATGACGACCATCGTATCGTCCCACTCGTTGTTCTCCCGCATCCACGTGAACAGTCGCTGGAGTTGGTCGTCGATGTGGCGGATTTCGGCATCGTACAGCCCACCGATCGCGCCCCATTCCTTGTCGCTGATGTCGCGTGCGCCGCAGTTGTACTCCTTCGAGTTCTGGCACACCTTGGTCGAATCGACGTTCGGGGCGAACTCCTTGCGGTACTCCTTCGGCGGGTGGTACGGCAGGTGGGCGTCCATCAGGTTGATGAACGAGAAGTACGGCCCGTCCGAGTCGTCGATGAACTCGATGGTCTGGTCGATGACCTGCGGCGTCTTCGAATCCGCGCCCTCGCCGCTGGCGAGGTACTCGTGGGCGACGTTGCCGAGACTGACCAGTTTGTCGGCGACCTTTCGAAGCGACTCGTTGTCGTTCATCGTCTTCCACGCCTTCGCCATCGGCCCCGAGAGGAAGTCCCCCGGCATCACTTCGAAGAAGTTGTCCTGATCGTCGAAACCGTCCGTCAGGTGCGTGTACGGCGTAATCCACGCGTTAGAGGAGTAACACGAGGTGTCGTACCCGGCGGCGGAGAGGGTCTCTGCGAGCGTTGTCGCACCCTCCAGATACGGGTTTTCTTGGCTCGCACCGTGTTCGCTGGGATACATTCCAGTGAACAGGGAGGCGTGCACCGGTAGGGTCCAAGGAGCGGGAGAAACCGCTTGCTCGAAGACGGTCGCTTCCTCGGCGAACCGTTCGAGGCCCGGCGTCGTCGGGCGGTCGTATCCGTAGACGGAGAGGTGGTCCTTCCGAACCGTATCCATCACAACGAATACGACGTTTTGCGCCGCGGCGTCGTCGTTCGTCATACTGTCGCCTGCTACACCGTCCGGTGGGATAAATATCGTGATTCAGCCCCTGGAATCGGCCGAAAACTAAAAATATAACCCTTAGAAGGGAGCTTGGGGTCCTTCGTCGTCGTCACCGTCGCCGCTCGACTCGCCGGGGAAGGACGGACTCATGCCGCCGCCCATTCCGCCGTCGCCGCCCATACCGGTTTCGGCGATGACCTTGTTGATTTCGGGAATCTCCTTGACCATTCGGCTCTTGATGGCCTGAATCGTCATCGGGGAGATGCCACAGCCGCTGCATGCGCCGCCCAGCATGATGGTGACTTCGCCGGTTTCGCGGTCGATCTGCTGGATTGCAGCACTCCCGCCGTGCATCTGAATCTGTGGGAAGTTACGGCGCAGGAAGTTGCTGACCCGCTCTTCGAGGTCGTCTCCGTCTTCCTGAGTTTCTGTGCTCATGTGTCGAGGTATGGTGCCAGCCTCCTTAGGCCTTTCCACTGTCTCACGGGCGAAATCCGGCACGAATCGCCGCTGACTAGCGCTATTTCGGCAGTTTCCGAAAACGACGACCGAACCGCCCCTTACGGTCAGTTCTCGCTCGAAGTGAAGCCGAACACGCGGGCCAGTTGGTACTCCAGTTGGTCCACGTACGCCGAAAGTACCCCTTCGAGTTTCTCGTCGTCCACGAGGATGCCCTGCACGCGGTCGACCGGATTGTCAGGGAGTTCGATACGGAACTCGCCATCCCCTTCGTAAAACGGTTCGCTCTCGTTCAACACCTGCTGGTCGATGGCGTGAATCAGTTCGGAGTCGTACTCGTCGTTCATGCGGTTGAAGGCGTTCTTGTACGCCCGCTGGAGTTCGTTGAAGTAGTGGACGTACTTGTCCTCGAACTTTTCCGCGTCGAACTCGGTCATGTGGGAACCGTGGGGAGGGAGGAGTAAAAATGAGGCTATTCGAACCCATCGACGCTCCTCGGTACGCAGGTTGTCTGGCAGTGACGGCCGCAGCGGTTCGACCCACGTTCGTTCGAACCGGAAATCACGCGTCTGTCTCCGAGTCGAGGTGCTGCTGATAATTTTCGGTCCAGTTCACTACCGCATCGACGACTTCCTCCAACGAGGCACCCGGTTCCGTGAGCCAATACTTGACTTGAACGGGCCTGTCATCGACGACTTCGCGGCGCACCAAGTGGAACGATTCGAGTCGTTTCAGGGAGTCGGAGAGCACCTTGTCGGAGATACCGTCGATTTCGTCATTGAGTTCGTTGTACCGACGCCCGTCCTCGGCGAGTAACACTTCGATGATCGCCCGTGTCCATTTTCGACTGAGGAGTTCGATCACGGAGCCAACCACCGAATCCTCGTCGTCGAGACCGGAGGTGAACAGGTACTCACGATCCTTCTGGTCCATGTCCCGGCTAGGGCCACGATGGGTTTAAGAACTCGTGTGCCCCCACAGGTGAGTTCGTCCGGTCGCTCGTGTGGCACTCGCGACGATTTGACTGACACGGTGATCGGTTACCCGAAGGTAATCGACTCACGGGACGCTCCGCAACGAACCTGATGCATAGATGTCATTTTTTGAATGGCGAGTCCGAAGGGTTGACCGATGAGCCAAATGGAAATCATCGAAGGTTTCGATACCGACTTCATCCCGAGCGTCACCGAACCGGCGTTCACGACGACGTATTTCGGTGACGGTGACGACGAACTGTTGGTCATCGGGACGGAGGGGGAACCCAGAGCGTATCCCGTTCCGATCCTCGATCTGCATCACATGATCAACGATGAAATCGACGGGACACCGGTCGTCGTCACGTGGTGTCCGCTCTGCGGAAGCGGCGTCGCGTACGAGCGTAAAATAGACGGGCGGACGCTCACGTTCGAATTCGCGGGAAAACTCGTGGATAACAACTTCGTAATGCGTGATCGAGAAACCGGTTCCGAATGGAAGCAGTCCACCGGAAACTGCCTGAGCGGTGAATTCGAGGGAAACGAACTCGACCTGTGTTCCGTTCGAATGACGACGTGGGACGAGTACTCCGCGGAGAGTCCGAACGGGACGGTTCTCGAACGACCCAGCGCGCGGACGCCGTACCAATTCTATCGTTTCGAAAAAGCGATGACGGCGTTGCTCGCGCATCCGGCGGGACGGGATGTTGCGGACGCGGTATCCCATCTCGTCCGTGCGGCCAATCTCGTTCGGGACCCCGAATCCGGAACCACGAACGTGAACGTTCGTCCGTTCTTCCGAATCATGCAAGGCGGTATCGAACTTTCGGATTGGGTATTCGGTTCGGCCGAGGAGCGAGTCGAGTACGACGGCGTCCCGATGGATATCTACGAACGAAGTGACGCCTTCGGATTTCCACCTGTTCACGGCGGCCATCGCAACTGGGAGGTGAGCGAATTGGAGGACATCGCTGCAAAGACACGAACGCTCGGAGTTACGCTCGGCAACGAAGCGCTCGGCTTTCCGCGTCCACGAGTTGAGGAAGCGGGTCGAGTCGTCCAGACGACCGTGGGAGGGACCGAGATCGTCGTTTTCGCAACCGAGGAGGGACTCGACGCGTTCGAAGATCCCGGATTCGAGTTCGAGCCGTCCGACGACGGAGCAACGTTCGAAGCGGACGACGCCGAGTGGAGCGGGGTCACGGGCGAAAGCGATGACGGACGAGTGCTGACTCGGATCCCCGGTCGCTTTACGTTCGCCTATTCGTGGCAAAACGACCACGGCGCGGCCGCGTTTTACATCAGAGATTCGGTGGAAAGACGCACGAACTCCTGACGTCGCACCGTTTCCGACCGTCCCGCCTTTCCGGTCACAGGCGGGCTGACCACAGGACCAACACGAAGATGTGAGAGATTTTGTCCGCGTAGAATGAGAGACACGATATGCCGGAAGTCACCCTCATCGACCGCGGCCGCGTCCGCGCCGACACCGCCTACGTCATCGACGGGTACTCGATGGCGAGCGCCGAGAACCCGAACCCCGACCACGAGCGCATCGACTTCGTCGTCTGGAACGCCGTCGTCGAAACGGACGCCGGAACGTTCCTCTGGGATACCGGCAGTCCCACGAACGCCGCGGAGTACTGGCCCGACCCGCTCTACGGCGCGTTCGAAGCCTACGACGCCGAGGAACACGCCCTCGAAGACGACCTCGCGGATGCGGGATACGAACTCGACGACATCGACGCCGTCGTGATGAGCCACCTCCACCTCGACCACGCGGGTCAACTCGGGGCGTTCGAGGGGCGCGACGTTCCCATCTACGTCCACGAGGAGGAACTGAAGTTCGCCTACTACTCCGCGAAGACGGACGACGGGTCCATCGCCTACCTCGCCTCCGATTTCGACCGCGATTTGAACTGGGAAATCGTTCACCGCGACACGCACACGATAGCCGACGGATTCGAACTCCTCCACCTGCCGGGACACACGCCAGGCGTCCTCGGCGCACGAATCGACACGGACGAGGGAACGCTCCTCATCGCGGGCGACGAATGTTATGTCGATGCGAACTACGCCGACGAAGTCCCGCTCGGTCCCGGTCTGTTGTGGAGCGAACGCGCGTGGCGCGACAGCCTGTACACCCTGAAAGAACTCGAACGGGTCCACGACTGCGACGTGTTGCACGGCCACGACCTCGAACGGTTCGAGGAGTTGGCAGCGAAATACTGAATGCAGATATCGAGTTCGAAAACCTAGCCGAGTTGCTCGCCGACCAGTTCGTCGGCGTGTTGGATGAATTCTTCTTCCTTCCCTTTCGGCACCGTCGCACCTGCTGCGACGTTGTGCCCGCCACCGTCGCCGCCGACGGCCTGTGACGCGGTTTTCATCACGACCGAAAGGTCGAGTCCCTTGCGCGTGAGCGCTGGCGTCCCGCGCGAGGAGACTTTCACTTCCTCGTCGTTCTTCTCCGCGAAGGCGAGAATCGGGACGTTTCGGTCGATGCCGTTCGCGCCCACCGCCATGCCCGCGACGATGCCGACGATGGTTTCGCGCACCCGGTCTTCCGCGTGGAACCACTGGACGTTTTCCTCCTTCGTGACGCCTTCCGACTGGACCCAACTGATTGCCTCCGAGAGGTTTCGCCGGTGGTTGGTCAGGAGCGTCCGCGCTCGTTCCAGGGCGGCGTCTCTGTCGCCGAGACAGACCGCGAGGCCGACGTCGGCGCGTTCGTAGCGCGCCGTCGCGTTGAGCAGGGTGGAGAACTCGCTCACGTCGCGGAGTTCGGTTCCCTCCGGTTCCGCGGCAAGCGTGTAGGTGGTGCCGACCAGGCCCTCGATTTTGCTCGCGGAGACGCCCTTCCGCATCGCGCGTTTGACGAGCGCGCTGGCGACGGTTTGGCGCTCGTCGGCGGTCAAATCCACCCAGCGACGCCAGTCGCCGTCCTCCTTCAGGTCGATGCCGACGCCGTTGAGGAAGCGGAGGACGCCGTTCTGGTCGTTCGAGATGCCGGGGATGTACACGTCCGTCGCGTACTCCAGCAGTTTCGGCAGCGGACGCGTCTGCTTGCCGTACAGCGCAAGGTCGGTCCCGGTTTCGACCACGCCCGCGTCGATTCCCTCCGCCACGATGCCAGTGTTCGCGCCGACGAGTTCGCCGTCCGAAATTTGCATGTCACCCACCGCACCGACGACGGCGAGGGCCGCGAGGTCCCGATTGTCACCCGCTTCGGGTTCGAGCGCTCGGGCAAGGACGTAACTCGCGCCTGCTCCAGAGAGTTCCGAGGAACCGTCGAGACCGAACAGGAGCGGATTGAGGTGGAGCTCCGTGTCCGCGTCCGCTGGCTGGTGATGGTCCGCGATGACGGGTTCGAAGTCGCCCGCAGACTCGTGATCGGCGATGATGTCGAGTTGGCCGCTCCCGAAGTCGGTGAAGAGGACGGTGTCGTACTCGGTCGCCGCGATCGCCGCGAGCGCCTCGGTGTCGAGTTGTTTGCAGAACACCGTCTCGAAAGGAAGGCCGGCGCGTTCGAGGGCCGAGGACGCGATGGCCGCGCTCGTCAGGCCGTCGGCGTCGATGTGCGAGGCGAGGAGAACCTCGTTCGCATCGCGTAATCGGTCCGCACAGGCCGTCGCACGCGCACTCAGTTCCGGTACCGGGCTACTCATGAATACATCCTTGTCACGGCTTTCGATTTAAACTTCAGCCTCGTCGTGACCGTCGCGGAGGCGTTCGACGGCTTCGCGGGCCAACAGGTCGAACGAAGCCGTGTCCGGGACGACATCCACTCGAATACCTCGCTCGCGGGCGGTGTCGCGGGTCGGATCGCCGATGGTGCCGACGGTCGCGTCTTGGAGACCGTCCAGCGCCTCGGTTCGAATGCCCCGTTCCTCGGCGGCGGCGAGGAAGTGTTCGACGGTAAGCGAGGAGGTGAACAGCGCGGCGTCGAGGTCGCCTTCGGCGGCGAGTTCGGCCGAGCGCCCCGAGCCCTCGGGGCGAACGAGTTCGTACAGTATCGTCTCGTGAACGTCCGCGCCCGCGTCGGCGAGGCCGTCGGTCAGCACGTCGCTTCCGTGGTCGCTCCGGGCGACTTCGACGGTTTTGCCGTCCACGTGGTCGGCGAGGGTCGCGACCAGTCCCCGCGAGGAGAATCGGTCGGGAACGATGTGGACATCGTAGCCGTGTTCGCGGAGCGTCGCGGCGGTGGGTTCGCCGATGGCACAAATCGTCGCGTCGCCGGGGTTCCATCCCGCCTCGTGTGCGAGTTCGACGCCGGTTTTGCTCGTCAGGACGACGAAGTCGGCCTGTCGCGGCGCGGTGTCGCTCGGACGGACAGCGAGCATCGGGTCGGGGACGGGGGTCACGTCGAGCGATTCCAGGAGGTCGACGGCCTCGTCCAACCGTTCGTCGTCCGGGCGAAAGACCGCGACGTTCATTCGCTCCCCTCGCGCGCCGCCGCGATGAGGTCGCGGGCACCGCGGTCGGCGAGTTCCTCCGCCACCTTCTTCGCGCCGGTGACGTGCGTTTCGACCGGCACGTCGCGCTTTATCGAGACGACCTCCGAGCCGTCCCCGCTGAACACCTGCGCTTCGACGTGGACGTTCTCGCCCTGAATGATGCTGTGGACGCCAATGGGGGCGATACAGCCGCCGTTCAGTTCGCGGAGAATCGTCCGTTCGACGGTGGTTTCGACCCGCGTCCGCGGGTGGTCGAGGACCGTGTGTAGGTCCTGTGCGAGTTCCGAATCCAGCGTCATGACCGCCAGCGCGCCCTGACCCGGTGCGGGGACGAACTGCTTCGGCGGCAGTCGGTCGTACTCGACGTGATGGGCGAGGCCGCTCCGTTGGAGTCCCGCCTCTGCGAGGACGATGCCGTCGTACTCCGTCTCGATGTCGCGTTCGAGCGCCCGCCGTTCGACCTCCGAGAGGCCGTTGAACCACTCGTCGATGGTCTCGTCGTACGGGAACTCATAGCTGTCCTTCTTGCCGAGGTGGCCTTTCCGCTCCTTTTCCTCCTCGGTACGCTCCTCGTGTTCGGCCTGAAGGGTCGGCGCGAGGAGTTTCTCGATCCGCGTATCGACGTTTCCGCGGAGGGGTTCGACCGTCAAGTCGGGACGGAAGTTGAGCAGCTGGGCTTTCCGGCGAAGGCTGGACGTGCCCACGACGGCACCCTCGGGAAGCGCGTCGATGGGTTTCCCGTCCGGCGTCACGAGGACGTCGTTCGCGCTGGCACGCTCGGGGACGGCCGCGACGACCAGTTCGTCCGGGTGGTCGGTCGGCATGTCCTTCATGGAATGAATCGCGCCGTCGACCGCCCCGTCCAGCACCTCTCGATCCAGATTACGGACGAACGCGCCCGTCTTCCCCAGTTCCGTGATGAGTGCGTCGTCCAGTTGATCACCCGTCGTCTCCACTTCGACCAGTTCGACCGAGAACCGGCGGTCTTCCAGTGCCGCCTTTACCTCCCCCGACTGTCGGATTGCGAGGTCGGAGCCTCGCGTAGCGAGACGAAGTTCCTTTCCGCGATTGCTCATAGCCGATACTGAGAACCCGACATTGAAACCACCTTCGCAACCCGTCTCGGGGACGTACCGGGACGGAAGCGTAACGCGGAAACGTCGATCCACGGTGGAGGAATCGCGGCAACGGCGGGTCGGTATCGAAAGTCAGCTAGTTCACTCGGATAATCACATAAAGTTATAATAGCCATGGTCGTAGAAACAGGACGTAATGAGTGGAGAGGAGTCGTCGATCGACGTGGATGACTCGGAAAGGGGCCTCGAAACGACGCGCGTTCAGTACGATTGGTCCTCCACGTCGCCAAGCATCGCCGTCATGGAAACCATCGCAGCGGTATCGGACTGCAGGCAGGAGGAACTCGACCCGCTATACGAGCGGATAAACCCCGATTCGTTGGATGACATCGTCGATCCGCGGTTTACGAAACGGGCCGATGCGAGAAGCACCGTGTCGTTCGGATACGGCGAGTATCACGTTACCGTTCGAAGCGACGGAGAAGTGAGCGTCGCGTCGAGCGGGTCGGATTGAGTCGTCAACGTCGTCCGGAAACGCTCCGAACGGGGGCGGATTCGAAAGCATCGAGTAGCTTGCGGGCGATACCAGCGGTGAGAGCGCTTATTCGTCGGCGATCTCCGAGCTTCCGTCGATGATTCCGGCCTCGTCGCGCCCCGTTTCGACGTTCTCGGACTGGAGCAGACCGGTCGCCATCAGTCGGCGCGCGATAACGACGATACCGTTATCGAATCCGTGACCGAACACCGCCCGCTCGTTTTCGAACGACCCGGACTCCGTCTCGTGGGCCGAGCTGACCAGAATCGTCTCCCTGTCGACCAGCAGGAGACGGGTGATGATCGTATCGTCGAACTCCCGAATCGGCGAACTGTCGAGCCAGTCCAATTGAGAGACGAAGATTGTCGCATCGGAGATGGCCCGATCTATTTGCTCGCGTATCGCGTCGTTTGACGTGCCGACGAGAACGCGAACGTCGGCGCTCTGTGCCGCCTGCAACTGTTCGATGAGGTTCTCGGTGAGGGCCGCTTCGTGCCCGATGACGAGGACGATTTCCTCGTCGGCATTCTCGATGAGTTGCTGCGTTCGGTTCTCGACGGCCGAGGTTCCGTTCAACGTCCATATCTCGTGCGTCGTTTGGTCGTCCCCGTGCGTCCGTGCCGGTTCGATGGTCGATATCGTTTCGACCAGTGTCTCCGTTCGCGATTCGTACTCCTGTCGGAGCGTCTCGGCCGCTTCCTCTATCGGCACGGCACGGAACAACTGCGGATTCGAATGTTGAATTTCGACGAGGCCCTTGCTCTCCAACACTCGAATCGCATCGTAGACACGCGTCCGCGGAACTTCGGAGATTTCGCTTATCTCCTTGGCCGTCCCTTCCGGGGTGCGTGACAGTGCGACGAGACATCTCGCCTCGTACTCTTTCAGTCCGAGTTGCTGAAGCAATTCGACAGCCTGCTGATGATTAGATTCGTCCTTCATGGGTCCCAACCATGTTACCGGGAACACCGGTACCGTTCCCTTGTTTTTCTGCCCCTCACAAGTCAGTTCCTGTCCGGTCCCTCAGTTTTATTTGAGAGGACGACCGTTGGAGTTCAGGAACTACCACTATAATTAGTGTTCCAACATTAATGAAGTGCTCGGGGAAGGCGAGATATTATGGATCACAGGGATATAGCACTTATATTATAAAATCTCTGTCGAATAGTAACCAGAGAAGTCGAAATAACGATTCAGTACCTCTCAGAAAACATATTGTTCACTCGGATAATCACAGTAAGGTTATACAGAAGTAGACCGAATCCGTACTCGGCACGGGATACGATAGGGTCCCAACCAACTGTCGTCCCGTGCCGTTTCTGCGGCGACAGTGGCCCGGGAGACTAATCAGTCAGCAGAAGTGGAATCGGGAGAATTATCTCGATACTCGGTTAGCGCCGTGAGAACCGGTTCGATTTCCGCGAACCGGTCCCCTTTCGTGACTTTCCCGGTTTCGTCATCCCACTCGATGTAGCCGTGGTCCGCCAATTTGGGGAGGTGAATATGATACATCAGAATCGCCCGTTCCCTCTCGTCGGGTCCCTCCGCATCGTCGATATCCGTCCGAACGGTCCGCGGATTTTCGTGAAGTAAGTCGAGTAACAATCGGCGTCGATGGACGTTCGAAACGATCTCTAAGTGGTCATCCAACATGGTCACGCGATATTCCATACCGTTTCACGGAGAATAAACGAACTAGAATTTCACGGGAACTCTTCGAATGAATAAACGAGTGACAGCGACATCGAGTCGCACGAACGTGAACCGGTCGCCATCAGTCGACGGGGATTTCGTTGAATTCGAGATAGCGTCGTCTGAACGCGAAACTAAACTATCCGTCGGTACGCAGTGTTCGCATGGTGGACGAACGCGAGCAGTACGTCGGCAAAATTACGCAGAAAGCGCTCCTCTTCGGGCCGGACGGGAACCTGTTGGTGACGAAGGTCGACGACCATTGGGAACCGCCGGGAGGTCGATTCGAGTACGGTGAAACGCTCGTCGGCGGACTACGCCGCGAACTCAGGGAGGAGGTCGGCGTGGACGCCAAAATCGGGCCACCGGTCGAAGCGGCGTACGGCGGCTGGTTGGACGGCGAGACGGGAAACCCGCTGGTGACGCTTCTCTATCGCTGTGAAACGGAAGAGACGGGAATCGATCTGAACGAGGAACACGACGACTACGAGTGGGTCACACCCGACACGGCGGCGGAACGGCTGAAGCCCGTCTTCTCCGCGAGAATGGTTCGAGCGGTCGAACGGGCCGCTGCACTCGATGACGAGGAACCGTTTGCGGCAGTGACCGACCCCTACGCGGATACCGAGGTGTCGAAGGAGGAGATACTGGCGGAACTCGCCGCCGCGCGTGCCGCGGACCCGCCCGAGACGACCGATATCTGAACGCCGCTCTCGGTCACGGAACGCCGAGGTTGTCGTGTCGTTCGCGGAGATAATAGAGCGCGAACGGAACGCTGAGGACGAGTCCGGTGATGACCGCAACCGAGAGACTTTCCGTCAGGAGGCCGCCGATGACGGCGGCCACGAGGCCGAGGAGACCGACGAGCGCGTAGTTTCCGCTCGGCGGTTCCCACCCCGGTTCGGCGCGGTGGATGGCCTGCGTGTCCTGAAACACCGCGAACGGGAACACGACGATGAGGACGGCGAACGGAATTCCCACCGCGACGAGGGAGACGGACACCGCGTGAACGACCGGAGAGTCGGACGTGAAGGAGAGAAGGGACGGTTCCAGCATGATGGCGAACGTGACCCACGCGACCGTCACGAGCCAGAAGACGAACACCACGGGTACCGCCGCGATCCAGTACCACCAGCGCGAGCGTACCCGGTCGCCGGAGAGTTGTGGACGTTGCATCTGTTCGTTCCTTGGAATCGGGGGGTAAAACGAATGTCGTCTCCCGAACCGGCCTTCGGGAGAGAGACTAACCGTCGAGAACGCGGGTTAGAGGGCCCCTTTGTACGCTTCCAGCGTCTCCTCTATGTCCTCCTCGGTGTGGGCGTAGCTGATGAACTGCGATTCGAACTGGTTGGCCGTGAGGAAGACGCCCTCGTCGAGCATCGCGGGCCAGAACAGGCGCTCCCAGCGCTCCGTTTCGGCGCGGTTCACGCCGCCCTTGTCCTTCGGGCAGTAGTCGAACCGGGGGCAATCGGGGTTCTGGCGGCACCCCGTTTCGCACTGGCCCTCCAAATCGCGCGGCCCGTCGCGGGTAAAGATGACCTTGAACATGCTGTCCATGCCGACGACGGTGTACTCCGGCGCGCGGTCTTCGAGGATGTCGGTCAAGCCCGACCGGAGTTGGTCGCCGAGCGCGGCCACGTGGTCGTACACGTCGTTTTTCGCGGCGTAGCGGAGCAGTTCGAGTCCGGCGGTGAGCGAGAGCGGATGGCCGGAGTAGGTACCTGCCTGAAACACGTTACCGGTCGGCGTGAACTGCTCGACGATGTCGGCCCGCCCGCCGACGGCACCGACGGGGAACCCGCCGCCGATGACCTTGGCGAGCGTCGTGAGGTCCGGCGTGATGCCGAACTTGCCCTGCGCACACCCCAACCCACCGATGCGGAATCCGGTCATCACCTCGTCGAAGACGAGCAGCGACCCGTGGTCCTCGGTCAGTTCGCGGAGCGTCTCCAGATACCCGTCGACGGGCGGGACGCTCGCGCAGTTTCCGAGAATCGGTTCGGTGAGAACGCAGGCGATTTCGTCGCCGTGCTTCTCGAACACCTCGCGGGCGGCCTCGACGTCGTTGAACGGGAGCGTGATGGTCTCCTCGGCAAACGACGCCGGAATTCCGTTGGAACTCGGTTCCGAAGTCGCGCCCGTCTTCCCCTGCACGAGCGTCGATTCCTGTGCGCCGTGATAGCCGCCCTGCATGACGACGATTTTGTCGCGCCCGGTGTAGCCACGGGCGAGGCGCACGGCGGAGGTGGTCGCCTCGGTTCCGCTGTTGACGAACCGAATCATCTCGACGCTCGGGACGTGCCGGGTGACGAACTCCGCGAGTTCAACTTCGACTTCGGTCGGCGCGCCGTACATCGGCCCGTCGGCGAGTTGCGATTGGAGCGCCGACTGGACGGGTTGTGGCAGGTCGTGTCCCAGGAGGAGCGGCCCGTAGCCCATCACGTAGTCGATGTATCTGTTCCCGTCGGCGTCGATGACGTGTGCGCCGTCGCCGCGTTCGACGAAGAACGGGTACGGGCGGACGGCCCGAACGGGTGAGTTGACGCCGCCCGGCGTCACGGACAGCGCACGGTCGTACAGGTTTCGAGAGCGCTCGCGGTTCATGTTCGGCCGGTTCGGACTCCCGCGTAAAGTTTGTGTCGAGAGATGGGCGAGGGGAAACGCGACCGAAGGGTCGGGAAGGAAACGAAAGCGGACGTGAAAATACAGCGGTCGTGAGTGCGGAAGCGGTGCGAACGGGGCTCTCAGACGGGGTTTTTCGTTTCGGTGACGTTCGTGAACTCGAACTGTGCGCCGCCGTCGGCGCTGTCGGTCAGCGAACAGTTCCAGCCGTACACGGTCGCCAACTCGTGAACGAACGCGAGCCCCAACCCCATTCCGCCGTTCCCGGATGCGGTCGTGTAGCCCATCTCGAAGACGGTTTCGCGGGCGTCCACCGGGACGCCCGGTCCGTCGTCGGCGATGTAGAATCCGGTCGGGAGTTCGTCGACGGTGACGGTGACGTCCGCCCCAGCGTGTTCGACGGCGTTTTCGAAGAGGTTTCTGAACAGATGTTCGACGTACGTCTCGTCCGCGGAAATCGTCCCGTCAATCAGTACCTCCAATGTCGCATCGGAGGGATTCACCTTGTTCCAAGCGTTCTGTGCCGCGTCTCCGAGACGCACGGGCGTACTTTCGGGCACCGTCTCGTGTCCCTGTGTGACCACCAACAGCACGTCGATGATGTCGTCGATGCGGTCGAACGATTCGGTGATGTACTCGACCGCGACCGGGGCCGCGTCCGCTGGGAGTTCGTTGCAGTACATCTGACCGATCATGAGCGGGTTCCGGAGTTCGTGGGCGACCATGCTGGCGAAGCTATCGAGTCGCTGGTTCTGCCGTTCGAGTTGCCGTTCGCGCTCGTTTCGCTCGGTCACGTCGCGGACGACGCCGACGATGTCTCGACCGTTAGCCGCTTGTTTCGGGAGGTTCGCCACCGTCGCTTCGACGTCTATCCTGTCGCCGGACGACGTTTCCAAAATCGCGTCGTAGGTCTTCGGTTCGCCGTCGTCCGCGAGGAGTTCGTCTTGCAGTTCGTTCGAGAGGTCGTTCAACCCCTTCACCACGACGAACGACGTGTGCGACCCGAGGAGTTCCTCGCGGTCGTACCCGACGATTTCGGCGTACGCGTCGTTGACGTGGATGAAGTAGTCGTCCTCGTCGATGACGAAGATACCGTCGTTGACGGTTTCGATCATGGTTTCGTAGCGCTGGAGTTCCTGGCTGTATCGTTCCGCCTCCCGCCGCTGTTCGTCGGCGTTGAGCGCTCGCGTCCCCGCCCGTGCGCCGTTGTACCCCATTCCGAGTCCGGAGAGACAGGAGAGCGACGTGAGGATGAGCATGCTGCCAACCGAAGCGGCGTTGGTGGTGACGAGATAGATGAAGAGGAAGATACTGAGCATCATCGCGATACCTCCCAGGCACCACTTGACGATGCGGGAGAAGAGTTCCGTTCGAACCTCGCTCCGGGGCAGCCAATAACCGACGTGGAGAGTGACGAGGCCGGGACCGGCGACGAGGGTGAAGACGGTCAAGTCGAGACCGAGCGTCCAGTCGGTGGCGACGTTCGTGAACGAGATTCCGGAACCGGCGACGACGTACATCCCGCCGAGAGCCATGATGATACGCCGTCCGGAGGCTCCCGAAAGGTCCCACGACTCAAACATGAATTGATACGTTGTCAAGCCGAGTAATTATCGTTGTGATACCCGCTTTTATGCGGGATACGGAAATCTCCCGGACGACACGAACGACCACTCGACGACGGTCGGTGTGACCGAGGGGCCGACAGCGGTCGGTGCAACCGAGCGGTAGACAGCAGTCAACGACGACGGCCGTCGGTCGCTACTGCTGGAAGTGGTTCTGGAGGATTTCGAGGGTCTGTTCCTTGTCGTCCCAGTCCACGAACAGGGCGACGCTGGTCGCGCTGGTGATGAGGTCGTGGATGTTGATGTGCGCCTCCGCGACGGGGGCGACGAGTTCGTGGATGATGCCGGGTTCGTTGGGAAGTTCGCCGCCCGTCACCCGAATCACGGCGATGGGGTCATCGACCGTGACACTGGAGAGCGACTCCTCGTCGATGACTTCCTGATGGAGGATGTTCTCGGCGCGTTCGGCCTCCTCCCTGTCCACGTAGAACGTGATGCTGTCCATGCCGCTCGCCACCGCGTCGATGTTGATGGTGCCGGCACCGAGTGCGGTGGAGAGGTCGGCGAGGATGCCGGGGCGGTTTCGAATCGCCCGCCCTGCCAACGTCATGCAGGAGAGCGGCGACTCGCGCATGTCGATGAGGTTCTCGAACTGTCCCGTGACGCTCGTCCCGCCAGCGAGCAGGTCGCCGTGCTGGTAGTGAACCACGCGAACGTGCAGGTTGTCGTCCTTGTACGAGAGCGCCGACGGCGCGACGACTTCCGCGCCGCGGAACGAGAGGTTTCGCAGTTCGTCCACCGTGATTTCGCCGACGTTCCGTGCCCCCTCCACGACGCTCGGGTCGCCGGTCATGACGCCCTCGACGTCGGTGACGATGACGACTTCGTCGGCGTCCATGTAGGTGCCGAGCATCACGGCCGTCGTGTCGCTGCCGCCGCGCCCAAGCGTCGTCACGCCGCCGTCCTCGTTTTCGGCGAGGAATCCGGTGATGACCGGCACGGTGCCGTCCAGTTCCGATGCGAGTTCGTCGGCGCGTTCCTGCGTCGCCTCGACGTTGACTTCCCCGCGTTTGTCGGTGATGACGGGCCACCGTTCGCTGCCGGGTTCGAGGAACACCGCGTCCACGCCGCGCGCGGACAGGGCGGCTTTGAGCATTCGGACGCTCGTGCGCTCGCCCATGCTGACGATTTCGGCGCGGTCGGGTTCGTCCGCATCGAAGTGAATCTCTTCGAGGAGTTCGTCCGTCGTGTTGCCCATTGCACTGGCAACGACGGCGATTTCGTGTCCTGCATCGACTGCGGCGGCGATGGAATCTGCGGCGCGGTTGATGCGGTCACCGCTTCCGAGGCTGGTGCCTCCGAACTTGGCGACTACGCGCACCGAACCACCGTCCGTGGTCGGTAATTCATGGGGGGCCATTGCAACGGCGGCCAGATAACTGCTTGCATGTCCAGGATATCTGCCAGTTACTCGTCTGACAATATCGGGAAAAGAGTCCCGCCGAGGGCGAGTCAGTTCGGGGAGAGACGGACGCTCGCCGTCTCGGTGTTGCCGCTTTCGTCCGTGACTTCGAGTCCGATGGTCAGCGACCCACACGTCGGGACGGTGACAGAGACGATCGACCCGGACTCCTCGTACTCACCGTCGCCGTCGACGTCCCACGCGAACTCCAGCCCTTGCCCGGTCGAACAGGAAGCGACGAGTCGAACGATATCCCCGGCGTCGAGGGAATCCAAATCGAGATTCGAGACGGCTTCGATACAGACGTCGAGCGGCGGCGAATCGTCCCCGTCGTCCGGTTCGTCCGACGGAAGGCCCTCGTCCCCGTCCGGCCGTTGATCGCACGACCCGAGGACGAAGAAGTTCGAGTAGTACGTGTACTTGTAATCGAGCGTCGCCCCGGCCGGGTACGTCGCGGTGTACAGTTTTCCGTCGCTGACGACAGGGGTACCAGCGGCCGGGAAGTCTTCGGGCGACGTCTGAAGACCGTCGCTGTCGATGAGGTACGACCACCGGCGTTCGCCGGTCGTGCGCTCGACGGCGTGAACGACTCCGCGACCGGCCGACGGGTCCGACCCGGGAACGTACTGCCCGCTGAGATAGATCGTCCGTTCGTCCACCACGGGGTTACTGAAGAACTGACCCGACAATGTGGTTTCCCACGCCGTCTCCCCGGTATCGGCATCGAGAGCCTGCAACAGGGATTCTCCGTCCAAATCCACGACGAGCACGTGATCGTCGGTAACTGCGACCCGACCATCCCACCGGTTGCTAGCGTTGGACTCGTATTCCCACTCCAGGTCGCCGGTATTCGGGGACCGAGCCTCTATCGTGACCCGCATGTCGTTTCCTTCGAGGAAATCAGTCTGGGTGAAGAACACCGCCTCACCGTTCGTTGCGGGGTTGCCAAGGGTCGTGTCGTCGGGCGAGACTTCCCACCGTTTCGAACCGTTGTCCGCGTTCAGTGCGATTCCGCTGCTCGTAAAGACCGAGCCGTCGGCGTAACTCAGCGTCGTTCCGACTTCATCTTCGATTCCCGTAGCGTCCTCGGTTTGCCATAGGGTGTCGCCGCTCTCAGCGTCGAACGCGTAGACGTCGTCATCGTTCGCGGTGAACACCCGGTCGCCTACGAGAACCGGACGGGACCACCGACTGTGGTCACGGCGCGCCCACATCGTCTCTCCTGAATCGGCATCGAGCGCATAGAAACCGTCGTCGGATTCTTCGATTTCGCCGGTCTGTGTCGGGAAGTAAAGCCTCTCGCCGTCAATCGTCGGGGTCTTCAGACTCGGAAAGCCGGTACGTTTCCACCGTCTGTCGCCGGTTTCGATGTCGTATGCGCCGAGATACCCGGCGCGTTCGCCGGGAGTGTTGTTCGCCGTGACGGCGAGGTACAGTACTTCGTCGGCGATGAGGGGCTCAGCATGGTACATGGTTCCATCCAAGTCCATCTGCCAGTCGAGCGTCGGGAACGGCGTCGGACCGCTCCCTTCGGTCGTTCCCGTTCGACCCGGGCCACCCCGGGGACCACTCCATTCATCGGACTCCTTAGCCTCGTCGTCAGCCGCAGTGGAACCGGAGCTGCCGTAGCCTGCGACACCCATCGTGATACCGACGGTTTTCAGAAACGTTCGACGGTCAGTGCCGTTCGGTGTGTTGGATTCTCCAAGCATCTGTTACAGGATAAAAAACAAGCTTATTCCCTATTGTTATGAACTTCCTGAATAGAACATTCAATTTCCAGGAGGTACATAACAATATCCAATCGTGATTTTGTACAAACTATGCGACGTAGAGAAATCAGCAATGTAAGCACACGAACAGGCGACACAGCCGAGACAACTAGGGCCGCCGCACAACTGACTTCCTCCGAGCAGCGGGCAAAGGGAGGAAACTAAATGCCCACCTACAACATCGCTGACAGGGGTGCTGACAAGACGGGGTCCACGGCTATCGATTCCGTTCTCGACTCGCTTGTAGGGAGTAACACGACCATCGTCTTCCCGTCGGGAACGTACAAACTCAACGACCTCACCGTCCCGTCGGGAACGAACGACCTCAAACTCATTGCGCCGAACGGCGCACGTCTCGTTCCCGGACGGTCCGGCGACAACGTCCGGTGGATAAGCGTCTCCTCGCGGGGCTTTGTGATGGACGGGTTCGAACTCGACATGCGAAACACGGCGATACCACCGTACGTGACGATGAACTCGGGATCTGGAAACTGGGAACTCAGACGGCTCATCACCCGCGGAAAGGTTCGGTCGGCCACCGACACCAACGTCGGAACGAACAATTCGAGCGATGCGCGCACCTACTTTCGGCTCTCGTCAGCGGACGGAACGCGAGGGCTCTTACAGGACTGTTACTTCAACGAGGGAGCGTGTGCCCCGAGCGAGGCGAGCAACCGGCGAGCGATTCTCATAGAATCCAGCGACGGTGATATCGTATTGAATCGGTGTTGGTTCGAGCTGTGGGCCGAAAACACGATTTACGCCAAGAAACCGGAAGGGGCGTTGAAAATCTACAACTGTTTCCTTCGGAATACACAGAATGGGATGCGATTAGGTGGGAACACGGAAGTGAACAATACTGTCTCGATAAAGAACAGCCAACACCCAAGACAAGCATGGTCGGGAGGCTCGCTCCAACGGGGGGTCAACGTGGAAGCCACCGTACCGACGAATGCGTCGGAGGGTATCGACAGCTACAACGGGACGCTCGAAATCGTCGACAGCGACTTCAATCATCGCTATCTGGACACGAGTTGTGGGTCGCCACTCGGGGCAGGGGTTCCGTGTGAGCGAATCAGCGTCCGAAATACGCGAATGAGCTTCGATTCGACCAAGCAGAACCAGGATGCCATCTATACGCTCGACGGGAAGATGGACAACGGAAGTCCCGCAAACCTCGCGTATCTCCAGCTTCAGAATGTGCAAGTGCGCAACGACCACGAAAACGAGTACGGCATCTTCATCGGCCAGACGCCGGACTCATGGGGAACGATCTCCGGTACCATCGGTGGGAGCGGTCTACAGACTAATTCGTCGTATGTCAGCAATCGAATGACCACCAACGGGAATCCGACTGCACCGAACACGACGCCATCCCTCCCGAATCCACCTGCACTGGGAAAGATACCACTCCAGTCGGCACAACTCGTTCGCATCGACAACACCGGTAACAGTTCGGCCACGACGTTCAGTATAGAGGCCGGTAGTTTCGTCGGACCGGCAGGGAACGACGGGGCGACGGTCTACATGAACTGGGCGTCGAGCGTCTCCGCGAAACGCGCGTCGAATTCGACGAAGGCCTCCGGAACAGTGCCAGCGGGGCAAGTGTACGCGTTCTATGTGACTGGTGGTATCGTCTCAACCAGCGCGAGCGGGTCTGCAACGTGGACACTCGATGGAGAGCCGTTCGCGCCCGGAACACCGCTCGCGACAAAAGCGCTCTCCACCGACCAGCCGAACCGGGACACGTGGACGGAGGCTCAGACTGGGGTTTCACAGTCGCGAGTCGTGGTCACGAAACCGCTCTCGTACAACGGTACGGACCCGTGTCACACCCGACTTCGAAACGTCGGGAGCGGGAACTTCGAGTACAAGATCGAAGAGTGGGCGTACCTCGGTGGTTCGCATACGGCCGAAACGGCACATATGCTCGCGGTACGGCCAACCGAGCAGCGGCTACGGCTGAGCGACGGGAGCACTTGGCCGGTGAAAGCGGGAACCAAGTCCGTCAATAGCGGCTTCACTACTGTCTCGCTTGGCAGTTTCTTCGCCACGCAACCGGTCGTCTTCACGAAGTCACAGACAGTCAGCGAGGCCGACCCAATAGTCACGCGGGTTCAGAACGTTACGCAGGGTTCATTCGACGTCCGGGTCCAAGAGGAGGAGGCAGGCGGAACCCACGGGAACGAAACGGTCGGATATATTGCGCTCCAGCCGACGACAGGACGGCTCAACGGAAAGCCGTTCGAAGTTCAGCGAACCAGCAGGGTGGTGACGGACAGTTGGTATCACATCGACTTCCAACAACAGTACGACTCGCCGAAGTTCATCGCGGATATGCAAACGTACTACGGGACGGATCCGTCGAACCTCCGATATCGGAACCTGACGGGAACTGGCGTCGATGTCAAGGTCGAAGAGGAGCAAAGCAGGGATACCGAAACGGCACACACCACCGAAGTGGTCGGATACGCCGTGTTCGAAGGGTCCCAGTAAGACACGATGCCCCCGATTCCCGAAAACGGTCACGCATGCCGACGAGATGGCCACGAAACGACCGCGAAATAGTCGCAGTTACTCGTCCCCGTCCGATTCGGATTCGGGCGTTTCGTCGCCTCCTTCCCCCGCTTTTTCGAGTTCCTCTATCGGATCGAACGTGACCAGTCCGTCCCCGCCGGTGTACTCGTAGGCGACCCACTCGGGAATCGTGAGGACGCCGTTCATCTTCCGGATTCGAATCCGTTTGATGAGTACGTCCTCGACCAGCGACCCGTTCAACTGGAGGTCGACGAGACCGTCGATGACGTAGCCCATGTCGTGTGGAAAGGCGTCCTCCTCGCCGGTGAACGTGGCTCCGGCGAAGACGGGGACGAAGCGACCTTTGCAAACGTCCGCCCGGACGTCTTTGACGAAATCGTACGCCTGAACGGGCTGGACGAGCGTTCCGAACTCGGTCAGCGAGTCGATGACGACGATACCCGTATCGCTCATCGATAGGGATTCGAGACAGTTGTCCAGTTTGTTCTGGAGTTCGCTCGTGTCCCCGGGGTCGCGAACGGTCGTCGTCGCGGACGCGGTGACGCGGTGGAGGTACTGGTTCCACTCGTCCATTCGGGTGAACATCCGGTCCCGGTCGTTCACCCGGTAGGTGAAACAGTCGAGAACGTGTAGCAGACCGGCTTCGAGGTACGGCAGGACGTTCCATTCGAGCGAGAGGAACTGCTCGATGACCGAGATGGGGGGTTCCGTGAGACCGACGACGACGGCCGGTTCGCCGCGCCGGAGCGTCCGCCAGACGAGCTCCGTCTGGATGGCGTTGTCGCGGGTTCCGCCCTCGCCGGAGAGCAGGACGAACGAATTGCGCGGCAATCCCTCCGGCAGATGGTCGTCGAGCGCCGAGACGCCCGTGTTTATCTGCCGAAACCCGTGATACGCCGTGAACACGCTGTCGCTCGTCTGCATTTCGTCCCGGCAGGTCTTCGAACAGAACTCGTAGGTCGTATCGCCGTAGGCGAGTCGCACCGCCTCCTCGGGACACGGAAGGCGACAGAAATCGCACAGTTTCCGGTCGGCGGACCCGGATACGTCGCTCATAGTTGTTCGTTAGCATCCGAACGGGATCAAGTTACTCCCGGCCCCAAATTCGTCGGCAGGCGTGCTATCGGTGGTGGTTCGGCTGAAGGGTTTAATGTGCGGGGCGAAAACTATCCATCATGAACGTCCGAGATGCGGTGGAGGCGGACGGAGGACGTCTCGCGGCACTCGCCGATGTACCGACTGAGGTGATGGCCGACGTGGTTCACGACCGAACCGTTCGCGTGGCGGATGCGGACGGGGACATCGACGGCTTCGTCGGCTTCGAAGCCGACGAGGAGACGGTACACGTAACACACCTCTTCGGCACGGAAACGGCCTGTGAGCTGCTCCTCGACGAGCCGATTCGCTTCGCCGAAAAGGAGACGATGCCGGTCGAGATACTGCTTCCCGAACCGGAATCCGACACCGTTTCCGTCGCCGAACGCGTCGGATTCGAGGAGACCAAACCCGGCCCGTGGTTCGACGGCCATCGAACCCGTCGGCTTCGACTGGAAAACCCGACGACTGAAACGGAGTGAGGAGGAGTAACACGGGGAAACCACCATACGCGACGTTCCTTTTCGAAACGTATTTTAATCTCTCCCGATTACCAAGAGATGCGTGTCCGGGTTGGGGTAGTGGACTATCCTCCAGCCTTGTGGAGGCTGGGACGCGGGTTCGATTCTCGCACCTGGACTTACTTCGAAATAAACCTACACAGAGCCAATTGGCTACTGTACTCCTTTCTACAGTAAACAATCGATAAGAGTCATTCAGCTCCAATGAGTGATCGAAGCTCGTCCTGTGCAATTTTCCCATACTCGGCTTTTCGGTGACAGCTACTACAGAGTGAAGCCACGTTGTCGAGAAAGTGAGCGTCTTCGATCGTATGGAAGCCCGAGTCGATGAACCACCGAACTGGAACGATGTGATGGACGTCGGGATTCCGGCCGAGTTCCTCACGAGTCACCCCACAGGTGAGACACCGATGGTCGTCGCGTTCGAGGGCTTTCCGGCGGATTTCGTTCCATCCCGTTCCATATGCTGGATTACCACCACCCTTCCAATTCGGATGATCTGATCCGCTGAACCGTTTGGAGAGCCACTCTCGGCGGCAACCTTCGCTACAGACGACCACCTCGCCGATATTGCTCGGATATCGCTCGACAGTAGTATTACACATAACGCAATCGACCTGCCGTTTGCCGCCATTCCATCGTGGATTATCTTCGCCGATGGCTTTCGGTGGCGTCTGCCACTCCTCTGTTTTCACACAATCAGAACAGTAGCGTCCTTTCTTCTCCGATGGATAATATTCAAAGGAGGCTCCACAAAGGTCACAAATTCCGACTGTTTTGCCACCCTTGTAGTTCGGGTTGTTCGGTCCCCTATTGGACGTGCTTTTCTCGCGGCACGTCGCGGAACAGTACTTCTTCTCGTATTCGAGGTAGAATGTGGTTCCGCAACCCGCACACGTTTGGTTGGGAAGTCGTTCATCATGCGCTCTGTAGTGATGAATTTCGACTCTACGCTGTGAGTCAAAAACGCAATTACACGTCGGGCATGGGAACTCGTTCATTCGACGGTCCCTCTTTGCGGGGTGTGAAGATCGCCAGTCGAGTTATTCGTCAGCACAGCCGCTTTCTGGTGAGAAGTATCAGTCCAATCCATGGTATCTCGCAGGCCCGATTCGGCGCGCCTGCACCGTTCGCAGGCGCACGAAAATCAACTACCAATCACGCGAACGCCAACTGATTCGCGTTGCAGCAGAAACAAAGGGGATGAGAACTCATGCCGAAAAGACCATCCGGGGGGCGTTCCGGTAACACAGAGTACACCCTAATAATTGGTCCATTCCGTGTACCAAAACGTCCGAAAAGGATGCGTGAGCTGTCTCGTTTCATCTACACCCCGTAAATAGCCCGGGAGAACGCCTATAATGAGAGAATGTAGATTTTGAACGGGTAATAATGGCGACGAGGTCGTGCCATCAGGCAAAAGATGAAACAAAAACGCGGATAGAAGCCGTCTATCGGCTATTTCAGAGTTAATAACTGACTTGCAATTTTAGGCTCTCAAAAACGAATAATCAGTCGACGAAATGGATTTGTACCGGTAATAAAACCCTCAAATACCGTCTCGAATTTCAAAGAGGTATACACCGAAGAAAAATGAATCCGGCGTATTCTTCATAGATATGGGTTGAAAGCCTCGAATTCGATGTTTGAGCGATGGCGTGACATGGCGCTTGGTGAAATCCTAAAACGCCCGATTTGACGGGAGAATCCCTAGATGTACCGGTGAATTCCATTTTTAGCTTGAAACCCGGCACAACATGCTCGTGCCACCACGAATGCATAGAAATGAGATACGCGGAGATGAGAGCCTCTCAAGCCATAATTTGATCGATACAGCAGATTTCAGGTCATGGCAACCGTCCCCGCGACAGCGGTCCAAATCGAGTTTCGAAAACAGTAGTCTACACCCCCTATTGTCCGGTGAATTCCCGGGATATGGATGATTTGTACTCTTCCATTCTGCACGTTGCTGTAGAAGGTAGTCAGAAAATATCTACCTCAGGTTAGGTGTACAACAGGAATAATACATTCAATGGCAACCAGTGTGTCGTTTACATAGGTATTTTAGTTATGTACAAGTGAAATGTAGATTAAGTTTGAACGCGGGTTCGATTCTCGCACCTGGACCTTTTTGGGAACGAAACACCGTGAGCTTTGTTTTCCACTCGAAACTGATTTCGATGATTCCGTGCGCGGGAATCGAATCCTGCCAGTGGCAGCCCGCACAGCGATTGCGGGTTCGCGAGGCGATAGCCGAGCGGAGCGCAGGAAGCGAGCAGGACCCTCTGGCTTCGGTTCGATTCTCGCACCTGGACCTTTTTGCGAACGAAACGTGGTGAACGGTCGGTTTAGTGCGCGAAAACGGGATTATTTCGGCTTCCAGTCGAGTTTGATGGAAACCGTCTCGCGGTTCCCACGGAGGACGGACGACGACTCGCGAGTGCCGATTTCGTAGCCGATTTTCTTCCGCGGAGAGAGCGTGACCGTCTTGTTTCCGACGTCGATGTCGGCATCCCCCTCACCGCGAAGTTGTTCTGCGATACCTTTGAGGAGGTCCGCCGCTTCCTCTCGCGATACTTTCGCTTCGTGAAGCGTCTTTTCGGACATGGACGAAGCTGTACTTCAGGATGCAAAATAGCTGTTGTGGGCAAAGAGTTGGGCCGAATAGACGCGTTACTCGACGACCTCACCGAGCGTATCCAGCCATCGCGTCACCTGCTCGAAGACCAGATAGTTGTCCGTGACGTGGCGCTGGGCGTTGTACGACCAGTCGTCCCATCGTTCGGGCGACCCGAGTACGCCGTCCAGCGTTCGTGCGACGGACGCCGGGTCGCTGGAGTCCGGAATCAGTCTGCCGTTCTTGCCGTCGGTGATCTGTGCGCCGATGCCGCCGGTGTCGGAACCCATCAGGACGGCCCGCTTCCACATCGCTTCCGTCACCGTGAGGCCGAAGCCCTCCTGAAGCGAGTTCTGGGCGACGACCGAGGAACACCGCTGGAGGGCGTTGATGACGAGGGCACTGTCGTGCTGGTCCGGCGGCATGACGACGACGGCGACGTCGGATCGAACTTCGGGGTCGAGTGCGAGCCATTCGTCTTCCAAGTTTTCGAGCGCCTCCCGACCTTCCGGGTCGTCCGCTACCGAGGACGGGTCGGGACCGACGAGGAGGAGTCGAGCGTCGTCGATTCGCCGACGGTGGTCGTCGGAGCGACTCGTCTCGGCCGAATCGTCGCCGCCGTTTTTGGCGGCGCTCGCGTCGATGGTCGACCGAGCGTCGCGTTTCAATTCCGAAAATCCGCGCAACAGCGGGACGAATCCCTTGAGACTGTCCCAACGGGAAATCTGGCAGATGGTGGGGCGAAAGAGCAACCCGATGTCCTCGGGGTCCGTCGCGCTGGCGAACGTACCGTCGGCCTGTAACCGTCGCGCCGGTTGGTCGAACCGCTCGACCGGATGGTCGGTGTCGATGAGGTCCGCCCGCGCCAGAACCGTGGCGGCCTCCTGTGGCTTGAGACGGCGATTTTTCGCGCTGAACGGGTCGATTGCGGGCGGGATGATGTCGGCCTCGGTTTCCAAAAACGCCGGGACGTACGCGGGGAGCGTGAACACCGTCCGGTCGTAGTCGGCTATCCACGGACGGAGGAACTCCCACGCGGTTCGGGACTTTTCCGAGCGCTCCTCGGAACCGATATGACAACGCCAGACGGCCGGAACGTCGAGTCCGTCGGCGACCATCGCACCCGCCGCGAGGGGTTGCGGGTCGTGGACGACGAGGACGTCGTCGGGGTCGATTCTGTCTTCGAGTTCGTCGGCGACCGACCGACTCGTCGCCTCGTAAATCGACCGCTCGTGGTCCACGAGTTCGGGGTCGCCCGCACCGTGCAGGAGGTTGTGAATCCCCTTCGTGAACTCGAAGAACACCGGTTCGTCCACGTCGATGACCGCCCACTCCGTCTCGACACCGAGCGCGCGAAGGAGGCCGACGAGTTTTGGCATCATCTCGGCAACGCCACCACCGCTTGCGGTCGAATTCACCATCCAGACGGTGCGCCCGTCGAGCGCCGCCACGTCGTCCGTAACCGAGTCCTGCATCGCTCGAACCGAATCGCGGAGAACCGTGTCGGTGGCGTACTCCTCGATGGTGTGTTCGACCTCGATGTCGATGAGTTGAATCATTGGTATTTTGCGCCACTGTGTGGGATGACAGCATACCGTAAACAGGTTTTGTCCGAAAACTAGCAAACGCCGTCCGGCGGTAGTGTTACGGGTGTCTCAATCCTCGACGACGACGAACTTCGATTGACGTTCGACGACGAGGAACCCGTCGTTTCGGCCGTCGTCGGTACGCTCGCCGTTCTCGGATGGGACGCGCCGATAAAATCCGTCACCGGAGCGTGCTGAGGCGGAGTAGCACCCGTATTCGGAATCTCTTTGAATGCAGAAACCCCACGCCCCCACATGAAGGTGTTCGGGTCGAGCGGAACGAGAGGGGTCGCCAACGACGAACTGACCCCGGAGTTCGTGCTCAAAATCGCGAAAGCGGCGGGGACGGTCTGGCGAACCGACCGGGTCGCACTGGCACGGGATACACGAGCCACGGGGGACATGCTCGCGGATGCGGCCGCCAGCGGATTGGCCAGCGTCGGCGCGAACGTGGACCGTCTCGGCGTCGTTCCGACACCCGGTGTGCAGGCGTACGCCGAAATCGAGGGCGTCCCCGCGCTGATGATAACCGCCTCGCACAACCCGCCGGAGTACAACGGCGTGAAACTCATCGGCGACGACGGCATCGAACTGTCCGTCGGCAGCCTCGAACGGGTCGAGGAGAAGTTCCTCACCGAGAAGTTCGAGGAAGTGCGGTGGAGTGAGACGGGCCACAGCCACGTCATCGAGGACTCCCGCGAGCGGTACGTCTCACAACTGCTCGACAACGTCGATGCGGACCGAATCGCCGACGCGAACCTCACCGTCGCGCTCGACCCTGGACACGGTGCCGGGTCGCTCACCTCACCCGAATTCTTCCGCAAACTCGGCTGTTCCGTCGTCACGACGAACAGCCAACCCGACGGCCACTTCCCCGGTCGTGACCCCGAACCCGTCCCCGGAAACCTCCGCGACCTCGGCCGATTGGTCGAAGCCAGCGACGCTGACGTGGGTATCGCCCACGACGGCGACGCCGACCGCGCCATCTTCTACGACGAAACCGGCGAGTACATCGAGGGCGACGCCACGCTCGCCGCGCTCGCGGCCGCACAACTCGAACCCGGCGACGCCGTCGTCTCCGCCGTCAACGTCTCCCAGCGCCTCGTCGATGTCGCCCACGAGACGGGCGCACAGCTCGAACTCACGCCCATCGGCAGCACCAACATCATCACGCGAATCCGAGAACTGGCCGACCAAGACGTGTCCGTCCCCGTCGCGGGGGAGGGCAACGGCGGCGTCTTCTTCCCGAACTACCGGTTGAGCCGAGACGGCGCGTACACCGCCGCCAAGTTCCTCGAACTGCTGGTCAACGAACGTGCCAGCGCCATCGTCGAACCGTACAACGGCTATCAGAACGTTCGGACGAACATCACCTACACAACGGACGCGGAACAGGACGCGCTCCTCGCCGCCGCCGAGCGAGCGGCGATGGCGTCGAACGCCGAACTCAACACCCGTGACGGCTACCGATTGGACTACGGCGACGCGTGGGTCCTCGCCCGTCCGAGCGGGACGGAACCCATGGTTCGAATCTACTCCGAGGCGCGGGAACGCCACCGTGCCGAGGAGCTCGCGGAGGAGATGGAAGACGCGCTTCGGGCGGCCAAAGCGAACGTCTGACCGGCATTCGATCCCCGATTCGTCCGAACGGTATTCTATTCATCTGACCGGCGTTCGACTCGCCCGAGCAATTTTCTATTTTCGACCCGGGCTGTTTCGTTCACCTGCGCCGCGGATACGTATCGAGCGCGTCGGTCAGCGTGTCCTTTCGCTCCCGCACCCGTTCGAGTTCGTCGGTCACGTCGCCGCGAGCGAGTCGCTCGCGTTCGTCGTCGGTGAGTTCGGAACGCGCCTCCGCGGCGGTTCGGAGGCGTTCGAACTCGTCGTCGCGGGTGCGTTGTTCCACCTCGCGGAGTTGCGCGATGGCCTCCGGCGGGGCGAACCGGTCGGCGACGCGTATCGCCTCCTCGCACCACCAGCGGAGTTCGTTCGCGGCGGCGGGCGGCCAGTCGATGGTGAGCGGTTCGGGACCGAGACGGTCGAGGTACGTCTCGTTCGTGGCGACGGCCCGCTTCAGCGCCGCCGGGTCGGCGACGTAGTGGTCGAGTTTCGACCGGGAGTAGTGGGCGTATTCGAGCAGTTCGGGGAGGGTGAGGTCCCCGGCGTCGCTGTCACGGAGGTAGGTACGGAGTTCGTCGGGCGGTGACTGAAACTCGATGAGCGGGTAATGTTCGGTCGCGGCGAGAAATTCCATCAGTTCGCGGGCGTTCGCGTCGTGGGTGAACGACTCGAAGGCGTCCGTGATGGCGTCGTTGGCGGCGTCGATGGGTTCCCGAAGCAGTTCCGTCGGGGCGTCCAAGTCCGCGTCCCCGAGTTCCCGCAGTCGTTCGAGGTGGGCGATTCGCTCCTCCAGTTCCGTCACCCGCTGTGAGACGGAGTGCCGAGCGTTCCGGTAGCGCTTACGGGCCTCGTTGCGCTCGCCGGAGAGGGAAACGATCTCCTCGGCGGGCGAGAGGGCGCTTCGACCCTTCTCGAAATCGCGCTCGCTCAACCGGCGTTTGTCGATGGCCGTCTCCGCCCGTTCGAACGCCTCGCGTGCGGGCAGGTCGTCTGGCAGGTTCTCCACGAGGTCGGCGAACTGCCCTTGGAACTGGACGAACGCCTCGAAGTCGCCGGTCCCCGTCGCACGATGTTCGTAGCGGTCGAACAGACGGGTCGCGCGGTCGTACGCGTCGGAGACGGCGCGGATGGACTCCTCGCCGTACTCGGCGACCGCGGCGTTCGCCTCTCGACACTCCTCGTCGGCGTCGCGGAGTTCGGAAAGCGGGTCACTCATAGGTTTCGTCGGGGTCAAACACGGGTTCGCTGACGATTTCCGTCTCGGCGGTGACGGCCGCTTCGGGCGACTCTTCGTCACGCCGTACCGATTCGACGGTTCGGTAGAAACACGACTCGTAGCCAACGTGGCAGGCACCGCCTTCCTGTTCGACGCGGTAGAGGAGGGTGTCGGCGTCGCAATCGACGCGGACCTCCTCGATTCGCTGGACGTGGCCGCTGGTTCCGCCCTTCTTCCAGAGTTCGTCCCGACTCCGGGAGTAGTAGTGTGCGAACCCGGTTTCGATGGTCTTTTCGACCGCTTCCGGCGAGACGTAGGCCAGCATGAGTACGTCCCCCGTGTCGGCGTCCTGTGCGATTGCGGGGAGCAGTTCGGCGTCGTCGAACGCGAAGGTGACTTCGGACGACTCGGTCATGGTCGAACGAACGAATCGGTGAAGAATAGGCTTTTCCGCTCGGGAATAAAATACGTGTTATTTGTCATTTTCGCCGTCAGTCTTCGACCAGTTCCGCGAAGTCGTCCATCGGGATTATCTCCATCGTCTGCATGTTCATCCCGTGGCTTTCGACCGCGAGGCCCGCTTTGAACGCGGTGTCGCGGTCAGGGGCCTCGAAGATGAGGAGGAAGTCGTACTCGCCCAGGACGGCAAAGCTCCCGTCGAGTTCGACGCCGAACTCCTCGAATTCGAGGCGGATATCGCCCCACGTCGAGACGAGTTCTTGGGCGTTTTGGACGCTCGCTCGGATGTCGACGAGTGCAACGTACTTCGCCATGGATGAGGATTCGGTTTCCGTTGGAAAAACGGTTATAGCCAACCTCTCAAAACACCTCTATTACATGTAGCGACGGATGGGTAATGGCGTACTGACGTTCAGATTCACCACGATGTGCCCGTTTTCGTCGGATTTTCATCGCTTCCTAACGAAGAATAATACAGTATACCGGACGGATAGCGAAGATATCGAACGGTATTGCGGAGTAACGACGGGAGGGATTTCCGCTCGGCGTGAGAAACCGAATAAACGGTGGGCCGGATTGAAGACGGAGAGTGTCGACGTTCGAAGCCAGCGGCGCTGGCGATAGAAGACAGTCTCGCGGCTCGATTTGTCAGGCGTCGTGGAGGGTAACAATGACACAAGAGAAACAATCGAGGAAATCACGAGGAACCCGCCGTGGCTTCATAAAGCGGGGAACGATACTCTCCGGACTGCTCATCACCGGAAGTTCATCGACGGCGCTTGCACAGCCGACGACGACACTCGAACCGATCACGTCGGGAGGGCAGGGAACGACGCAGGGTACGACCGAGACACAGCAAGGTGGCGGGTCGCAAAATAATGGAGCACAGCAGGCGGCACTGAAAGGAGCGAAGCAGGGTGTTGCCAGTGCGGAAAACCAGGGTGCGAACGTGACCGCGGCACAGCGAAAAGCCGCGATTCAAGGAGCTACCCAAGGGGCGACACAGGTCAATCAGAACGTCAACGTCAACGTCATCCAGAACGCCGCGGCAGGTGCGGCAGAAGGTGCGATACTCGGCGCGGTCAACCAGAACGTCAACGTCAACGTCATCCAGAACGCCGCGGCCGGCGCGGCAAAAGGTGCTATCAACCAGAATGCCAACGTCAACGTCGTTCAAAACGCCGCACTCGGCGCGGCAAAAGGGTGTGTAAAAGGGGCGTCTGCCAACCAGAATGCGAACGTCAACGTGATACAGAACGCCGCTCTCGGCGCGGCAAAAGGGTGTGTGAAAGCCGGAACGGTCAATCAGAACGCCAACGTCAACGTCATTCAAAACGCTGCCGCAGGCGCGGCGCAGGGCGGCGTACAGGGAAGTTCGGTCAATCAGAACGTCAACGTCAACGTCATTCAGAACGCGGTCGTCGGTGCAGCACAGGGAGCGGTACAGGGGGCAGTGAACCAAAACGTCAACATCAACGTTATTCTCAACGCCGCGGCCGGCGCGGCACAGGGCGGTGTTCAGGCCGGAGCGGTGAACCAAAACGTCAACATCAACGTCATCCTCAATGCCGCACTCGGCGCAGCGCAAGGAGCCATCAACCAGAACGTCAACATTAACGTCGTTCTCAACGCCGCGGCCGGCGCGGTGCAAGGTGCCATACAGGGGGCGGTGAACCAAAACGTCAACATCAACATCGTTCTCAACGCCGCGGCCGGCGCGGCCAAGGGCGCGCTCAATCAAAACGTCAATATCAACATCGTTCTCAACGCCGCGGCCGGCGCGGCACAGGGATGTGTTGGAGCGGGTGCGGTCAACCAGAACGTCAATATCAATGTCATCCTCAATGCCGCGTTCGGCGCGGCACAGGGGGCCACCGCCGCGGCCGAGCAAAACCCGGGCGTCTCCGCGAAAGGCGTGAAAGCGGCAGCCATAGGTGGCGCGACTGGCGCCGTCAAATTGGGAGCGACCAACCAGAACGTCAACATCAACGTCATCCTCAACGCGGCGGCAAACGGCGCACAACAGGGGGTCCAAGCGGCAGCAAACGGTGCGTCTCCACAGGAAGTACAGCAGACGGCAGCAAACCAAGCGGAAGGAGGTCAGGGACAGGGAACCCAACAGCCGGGGGGCACCCAACAACCCGGAACGTCCGGCGGCGGAACATCGGGCGGCGAAACGTCCGGCGGCGAAACGTCCGGCGGCGAAACGTCCGGCGGCGAAACGTCCGGTGGCGGAACATCGGGTGGCGAAACGTCCGGTGGCGGAACCTCGGGCGGCGAAACGTCCGGCGGCGGAACCTCGGGCGGTGGAAACTCGAGCCAATAGCTACGTTTGCATCACCTCGAAAACATCGCGGTCACCGTTCTTGATTTCGTTTGCGACCGTACTCACGTCGGCAAACTCGACGCCCGATTTCGCCCGCATGTGGCTTATCAACTCCTCCAATCGGGTCGTCCGGGGCGGTTGCCCGACCACCTGCGGGTGCATCGCTAGCGTGAAAATCCCGTTATCCATGTTCTCGTACATCCAGTCGAACTGCGCCCGCCAGAGGTCGAACACCGAGCGCTCGTCGGCGAACCCCCACAGAATCGACTGCTCCCAGACGAACATCAGCGCCGGGAAGTCCGCCCGTTTCCACGAAATCGGAACCTCCATGATGTCGCTCTTCTCCCCGATTTCGTACGGTTTGTCCTGCGGTGCGCTCCAGTTTTTCCGGAGATAGTACGGCCGGAAGTCGTTGCCCATCTGGCTCGAATCCCACTCGAACCCCAGTTCGTCCAAAATGTCGAGGGTGTTCGCCGAGAACTCCCACGCGGGCGACCGGAAACCGACCGGCGGACTGCCCGTGATGTCCTCGATGTTCGTCATCGCGCGTCGGTACTCGTCCTTCTCCTGCTCCTTGCTGTCGAACGTACTCGGATTGACGTGCCGCCAGCCGTGACACTGAACGTCGTAGCCCCGGTCGTGAACCTCGCCGACGCGGTCGGGAAAGCTCTCTATCGTGTGTCCGGGCACGAACCACGTCGCCGGAATTTCGTGCTCGTCGTGCAAGTCGAGGATGCGCGGAGCGCCGACCCACGCGCCGTACACCCCGCGGGACAGTTGGGTCGGCGCGTCACCGGCCCCGAAGGTGTGAATCCACACCGATACCGCGTCGAAGTCGTAGGTCAAACAGACGGTCGCGTTGGTCATCGGAGAACGTGACGACGGGTATCGGCTTACCTGTAGCTCATTGGTACTGTTCGGTCTGCTGTTGGATTACGGGTACCGAACCGGAACCCATCGCGGCCCGTCCCGCAATCACAGTCCGTGCCACACCCGCACAAGAGATATATACCGTTCCACGAGTATCTTCGGACGAGCAACACGATGCTAGGTGACTGCTTTACACGCCGGGTTCCCGCCCACTAATCCAGTCACCACCATCGTCGTTTTCCCGCCCGTTTCCGACCCGGAGAGCCGCGCGTATCCGAGCGTGAACGGTCACGTTCGCGCTCGCGCGGAGAACCACGCATATTCGAGCGAGAGTCAACATCCGAGCGAGAGCGACGGCGCGAACGCGCGTTCGCGCCGTCCGCGGAGCCAGCGGGGCGAGGCGGGGCGGCGCTCCATCGAAATCGAAGATCACCAGTCACAACCATGAACCGACAATCACACGACGCGGTAGTCGTATCGCTCCCAGACGGGTCGAAACGGGAATTCGACCGTCCGATTTCGGTCTCCGATGTCGCCTCCGACATCGGGCCGGGACTCGGCGAGGACTGTCTCGCCGGAATCGTGGACGGCGAACTCGTCGCCCCGGAGTATCGAATCGAGTCGAATGCCGACCTGCGAATCGTCACGTCGGACGGTGACGACGCTCGTCGAGTCCTTCGACACTCCGCGGCGCACGTCCTCGCGCAGGCCGTGCTGCGACTGTTCCCGGACGCGGAACTCGCCATCGGTCCGCCGACGGACGAGGGGTTTTACTACGACTTCGACGGCCTCGACATCGAGGAAGCGGACCTCGCGGACGTCGAATCCGAGATGCGGGACATCGTCGCGGAGAACTACGACATCGTACGCGAGGAGGTTTCGCGGGAGGAGGCACGCGAGCGACTCGCCGACCAGCCTTACAAACTCGAACTGCTCGCCGACATCCCCGACGACGAACCGGTCACGTTCTACCGCCAAGGGGAGTTCGAGGACCTCTGTGCCGGGCCGCACGTCGAATCGACGGGGGAAATCGACGCGCTCTCGCTCATCGAAATCGCGGGTGCCTACTGGCGCGGCGACGAGGACGAGGCGATGCTCACGCGGATTTACGGCACGGCGTTCGAGCGCGATTCCGAACTGGTGGAATACCTCGAACGGCGGGAGGAAGCCCAGAAGCGCGACCATCGAAAAATCGGGCGCGAGATGGACCTGTTCTCGGTGCCCGACCACTCGCCGGGGTGCGTCAACTTCCACCCGAACGGAATGGCGATTCGACGCGAACTGGAGGAGTACGTCCGCGAGAAGAACGAGGAACTGGGCTACGAGGAGGTGAAGACGCCCGAACTCAACCACACGGAACTCTGGAAGAAGTCGGGACACTACGACCACTTCAAGGAGCAGGGCGAGATGTTCGCGTGGGAGCAAAACGGGCACGAGTACGGTCTGAAGCCGATGAACTGTGCGAATCACGCGAGCATCTACGGCGATCAGCGTCGGTCCTATCGCGACCTCCCGCTTCGCTTCTCGGAGTTCGGCATGTGCTATCGAAACGAACAGTCCGGCGAACTCTCGGGAATGTTGCGGGTGCGCGGGTTCACGCAGGACGACGGACACGCCTTCGTCCGCCGCGACGGAATCCGCGAGGAAATCGCCGGCACGCTGTCGGTCATCGACGGCATGTACGAGGTCTTCGGTTTGGACGCCCACCTCGTACTCGAGACGAAACCCGACGACGCCGTCGGCGACGACGAACTATGGGAGAAAGCACACGAGGCGCTCCGAAACGCGCTGGACGACGAGGGGTTGGAGTACGACGTGGCCGAGGGGGAAGGCGCGTTCTACGGGCCGAAAATTGCCATCAACGTCGAGGACGCCATCGGGCGCGAGTGGACGATCGGAACGGTCCAACTGGACTTCGTCCAACCCGAACTCCTCGGCATTAGGTACATCGGCGAGGACAACGAGGAACACCGCCCGGTGATGATTCACCGCGCGCTCCTCGGGTCGCTGGAGCGGTTCATGGGCGTGTTCATCGAACACGTCGCCGGGAAGTTCCCGCTCTGGTTGGCACCCGAGCAGGTGCGAATCCTCCCCATCACGGACGACGAATCGGAGTACGCGGCGGCGATCGCCGACGAACTCGGGTCGTTCCGCGTCGAAGTGGACGACCGGGACTGGACGCTCGGAAAGAAGATTCGCGCGGGCCACGACGACCGCGTCCCGTACATGGTCATCGTCGGCAGCGACGAGGCGGAGTCGGGGACGATTTCGGTGCGCGACAGGAGAGAGCGACAGCAGGCCGGCATCGAACTCGCCGAATTCAAACGTCATTTAGTGGACGAACGTGACGAGAAGCGACTCCGACCGGATCTCCTCGACTGACCCGCCGCACGAGTCGAATCTACATAGGTGTGCCTAAACACGGAGAATCCATCATCGAAGTGTTCAAGGTTGCACGATGATGAGTAGATGGGTATGAACCGAGCAGAGAAGGCCAATCTCCAACTACAGGCCGTCTCCGTCCTTCGAATGCTCAAGGAGACTCGAACGTACGACGAACTCGCCGAGGTGACAGAACTCCCCGCGGGCGACCTGAACCGCTACGTGAACGGACACGTCCTCCCCAGTCCCGACCGTGCGGAAGCGGTCGTGGAGGGGGTCGGTCGCGAGCAACTCGCCGAAGAGTTGCAGGCCCGGACCCGCCTCGATCCGGAGGGGTACGTGGACAACTCCGGCGTCGTCTTCGACCAGTCGTTTCTCGACCTCGTGGCCCCCGTCGCCGTCGAGACGTTCGACTTCGACCTGCCCGACGTGGTGTTGACCGCGGCGACGGACGGCATCACCCTCGCCGCCGCGATGGCGAGTTACTTCGGCGCGCGCTGTGCCTATGCGAAGAAGTCGAAGGAGACCGCCGTCGAGGAGTTCATCGAGGCCCGCCAGCGACTCGCCTCCGGCATCGAACTCACCTACTACCTGCCCGCCTCGGCCATCGCGTCGGGCGAAACCGTCCTCGTCGTGGACGACCTCATCCGCTCGGGCGAGACCCAGGAACTCCTCCTCGACATCGCCGAGGACGCGGACGCGAACGTCGGCGGCGTCTTCGCGCTCATCGCGGCCGGAAACGAGGGAATCGAACGAGCGCAGGGACGAACCGACGCACCCGTCGGCGCGTTGGCATCGTTCGAATAACCGTTCGTTAACACACGGCAGTAGTCATCGTCGTGTGAATTTTGGTCCAAAACCATCGAACTACTCTCCGACATATACATAGTTACGTATAGATGGCTAGATTCGATGAGAACTGTTAAGTAGGTATTCGCGTTTATGCTCATTCGTGACTCATGGGGCTCAAAGACATCACCAGTGATCGAGGGACATCCGGTTCGACGGGGTCGTTGGCCGACTACTTCGGCTTCGAGGAACACGACACTGACCTCGGAACGGAGATCATCGCGGGGATAACGACGTTCCTGACGATGAGTTACATCGTCGTCGTGAACCCGTCGATCCTCGCCGACAACCCGCAGATACCGATTCAGGATGGTATCCAACTTGCGGGCTATTCGTACGGACAGACGGTGTCGATGCTCGCAGTCGTGACCATCATCGCGGCGGCAGTCGCGACATTGACGATGGCGCTGTACGCGAACCGACCGTTCGCGCAGGCTCCGGGCCTCGGTCTGAACGCCTTCTTCGCGTTCACGGTCGTCGGCGCACTCGGGGTTCCGTGGCAGACGGCACTCGCCGCAGTCGTCGTCGAAGGGGTTATCTTCATTCTGTTGACCGCCGTCGGCGCACGAAAGTACGTTATTCGACTGTTCCCGGAACCCGTGAAGTTCGCCGTTGGAACCGGTATCGGTCTGTTCCTCGCCATCATCGGTCTACAGGCGATGAACGTCGTCGTCCCCGACGAAGCGACCTACATCACGCTCGGGTCGGTCGCCTCCGACCCCGTCGCCGCTCTCTCCGTAATCGGTCTCTTTCTCACGTTCGCCCTCTACGCCCGGGGTATTCCGGGGTCCATCATCGTCGGAGTTCTCGCAACGACCGCGATGGGCTACGGTGCCGAGTGGTTGGGCCTAGTGAGCAGCGGAACACTCACGCCCGATTCGGCCTCCGTCACGTACAACATCATGCCGGTCGCCGGCGCGTTCGTTTCCGGTCTGCAGGAAGTCGAGGCGTTCACGTTCGCGCTCATCGTGTTCACCTTCTTCTTCGTGGACTTCTTCGACACCGCCGGAACACTCGTCGGCGTCGGGCAAATCGGCGGCTTCCTCGACGAAGACGGTGACCTCCCCGATATCGACAAGCCTCTGATGGCAGACGCCATCGGCACGACGGTCGGCGGCATGCTCGGTACCTCGACGGTGACGACCTACATTGAGTCCGCCTCCGGCGTCGAAGAGGGCGGTCGGACGGGCATGACGGCGCTCGTCGTCGGCGTCCTGTTCCTCCTCTCCCTCGCGTTCGTCCCCATCGCCGCCGCGATTCCGCAGTACGCTTCCCACATCGCGTTGGTCGTCATCGGCGTCGTGATGCTCCAGAACGTGGTGGACATCGACTGGGACGACGTGACGAACGTCGTTCCGGCCGGAATGACCATCCTCGTCATGCCATTCGCCTACTCCATCGCGTACGGCATCGCCGCGGGCATCGTGTCGTACCCCATCGTCAAACTCGCCGCTGGTAAGCGTGAGGAGATTCGCCCCGGACACTGGGCGCTCGCCGCCGCGTTCGTGGTTTACTTCTTCGTTCGGACGAGCGGTATCCTGCAAGGGAACGTCTGAGTCTCTACCGGTCGCTTCGCGTTTCGAAACCCGGCGGATTTCCTCGCGAACAGCACACTCTTGTTTCTCTCGTTCCTACGTGCGGGTATGTCGAAGCTCGAACTGTACGAACTCAAGGGCTGCCCGTTCTGCGCGAAAGTCAGATCCAAACTGGACGAACTCGGACTGGAGTACGAATCGCACTACGTCCCCCGAGGTCACTCGGAGCGGACCGAAGTGAAGGAAATCAGCGGCCAGACCGGGGTGCCGGTGTTGGTCGATAAAGAACACGGCATCGAGGGAATGCCGGAAAGCGACGACATCAACGAGTATCTGGAGAAGACGTACGGCGCGTAGACGAGCGAAGCGAGCGGGTACCAACCGCTCGAAAGGAAAAGCGGTGGGGAGCGCTCGGAGTGAAGCGGTGGGGAGTTCCGACGTTCGATTTCGTGCTGAACGCGACGGGTTGCACTCTCACGCACGAGACGTCTTTCGGAAGTATACGGGGAGAGCCGTCGCTGTCGAAAAAACGAACGGGAAAATCGCCGTCGACGACTTACGCTTCCGCGCGTTCCCGAATCAGCTTTCGGAGTTCGTCCGCGTCGTCGATTCCCTCAATCTCCTCGCGTTCGACCAGCGCGGTTCCATCGACCGTCTCCCGCCGCGCTTCGTCCACGAAGTAGACGGAGCGGGTGTGAGCGACGCGGCTGATGGAACTCATGATTCGTGCGCGTTTCTCGGCGGTTCGGGTGAACGCCGAGTGACTCGTCAGCATCCGGTCGTCGCTGTCGTCCTCGCTGACCGTCCTGAACGGCGCGCGTTGCGTGGGATGGACCGTGAGGCCGACCCGGGTGAGCGTGGAGAACATGTCCTTGTCGTCCGGTTCGGCGTTCGGTTCGTCCGGTTCGTCCTCCTCCGTCACCTCGTCGGCACCGTCGAACACCTCGACCGGACTCGTCAGTTCGCGGTCGAAGAGCGCTTCCAGTTCGACGGCCACCTCGACGCTGGCGTTCATGCCGCCCTCGTACTTCGAGACGGTGCGTCGGGAGACGCCGAGTTCGGACGCCAACTGTCCGAGACTCCACCCCCTGTCTTGGCGCTCGTCGCGGATGACGTCGCCGTCGATGTTGACGTACAGGCCGCCGGGCGCTGCGTACACGAGCGGCGGGACGCCCTCGACGAACAGGTCCACCGCCGTATCGGGGCTGAACACCGGAACGCCGTGGCGGAAGTACACCACGCCGGGTTCGAGGTCCTGATTTCGCGTCCGGAGCCCGAGCACCAACGGCGTCGCGTCGAGATACGTACCGAGCCGTCGCATCTCGATGCCCGTCTGGGCGTCGAACGCGTCGATGTTGCCGAGGATTTTCAACAGCAAGAGGTCTGGTCCTCGTCGTGCTGCCACGTCGAAGCTCTTTGGTCGGATGGCACACCGGTCGCTGACCACGAATCCTGCGTCCTCTAGCATCGCAGTCACGTTTCCGACCAGTGCAGACCGGGACATGGTGACGGGTAAGTGATTCCAGTATAAAGGCGTTTTGGCGATGGGCGCCGCCGCCCTCTTGCGATTGGAAAAATCACCGGCGATAGATACTTATACGCTGGATTTCTTCGAAAGCGGTTAGTTCGCCACGCCGTAACCAGCAGACGTGACCGTCATCGGTCTCGACGACACCGACTCCCGAACCCGAGGGATGTGTACGACCTACCTCGCGGCGCGACTCGCGACGCGGATTCGAAACGCAGGGGGGTCCGTGGAGCGACTGCTCCTCGTCCGACTCAATCCCGCCGTGAAACACAAGACCCGCGGCAACGCCGCGCTGGCGATTCACACGGAGTTCGCCCCGGAGCGGGCGTTCGAGGTCGCACGCGAGGAGTTGTCCGCCGCCGCCGAGACCGACGACCCGAGAACGAACCCCGGCCTCGTCGTCGCGCCGCACGGCCCCGACGGGATTCCCGAGGAGGTGGCCGACTTCGCGGGACGCGCCGTTCGGGAACTCCTCTCCCGCGAGGAGGCCGAAACGCGGATCGAGGCCGCGGGCTATCGCCACGCCGGATGGAAGAACGGGCGCGGGAAAATCGGCGCGCTGGCGGCGATCGGCGCATACGCGGTCTTTTCGGACTGGACCTACGAACACATCTCCTACCGCGAGCGAGAGCGGTGGGGGACGCCCCGCGACGTGGATTTCGACTCGACCTTCGCGGCCGCAAACGAGGGCTATCCCGACGTGTGGGACACGGTCGACCGCGGAACCGGCGAGGCGGTCTGCATTCCGCACACGCCGTGTCCCATCCTCCACGGGATTCGCGGCGACGACCCGGACGCGGTTCGACGCGTCGGCGCGGGAATCGACGGCGAACCCGTCGCCCGAACCGCGCTCTTCGTGACGAATCAGGGGACGGACGCCCACCTTCGAGACGCGGACCTCCACACCGTCGAAAACGATAGCGCGTACCGAGTGACCGGAACCGTCTCCGCCGACCCCGAAACCCGACGGGGCGGGCACGTCTTTTTCACCGTGACGGACGGCGAGGCCGAACTCCCGTGTGCCGCCTTCGAACCGACGAAGCGCTTCCGCGACCACGTTCGGAACCTCCGCCCCGGCGACCGAATCACGGCCTGCGGCGAGGTGACGAAGGGAACCCTGAAACTGGAGAAGTTCGCAGTGCGGTCGCTCGACGCGACGGAACTCGTGACGCCGAACTGCCCCGACTGCGGACGCTCGATGAAGAGCGCAGGGGCCGGACAGGGCTACCGCTGTCGGCGCTGCAAGACCCGGGCGGACGGGAAGGTCGAACGGGAAATCGACCGCGAACTCGAACGGGGATGGTACGAGGTGCCGCCGGAGGCCCGCCGTCACATCGCGAAACCGCTCGTCAGGGGCGGATTCGACGCACCGACCCATCCGGAGCGGTAGACCGATTCCGGGCGGGAGGCTTCGGTGTTGAGTGGAAGATTTCCGCGATTTTCCGGCGAAGCGCTCGGCTTCACAACCTCCCAAACCAATAGAATTAACTCACCGTAATCTGATATATCGGACGAAGCAAATCGAGGTATCCGCCGAAAGGCCAGTGTTCAAGGCACTGACCTCGGTTGCTTCGAGGTATCGAAGCATGTCCGACAACGAACCTTCTCCGGAAAAACGTATCGCCACCGAACAGACGCTCCTCCGCCTCGGCGCGGTGTCACCCGAGGACGTGAGCGAGGAGTTGTTGGTCGACATTCACGACCTGTTCGAGGAGCACGGCATCCCCATGCACAGCGTCTCGGTCGAACGCTGGCGCACCGGCTACGTCCGTTAGCTGGATGGGGTGATTCGGGAATTTTTTGATCGGATTCGATACGACGTGGTGTCGTTGTGAACGACTGAATCGCAACTGCTGAGACGTGGACCTCAAAAGCCCCCGCCTGTTCGCTACGAGTTGGTGGTTTTTCTATGACTGCTACTACAGACGTCACTGAAACCGCACCCGCACCGCCTCAGCCACTCCCTCCCCAACCGATTGCGCGCTTCGCTCCGGAAGAGCGATGCTCTTCCGTGCTCTCGTTCACTTCGTTCACGAGAACTCCGCTCCAGTGCTCATCCCTCGCGTGATAACCAACCAACCCCCAGGACGGAGCGTCCTGGGGGTTGGTGGTGCACGCGCCGGGCGAGTCGATTCAGCTTCACGCTACTGAATTTCCATCGTGGCGCGCGCTGGCGAGGCGACGAGGACAACTCGTCCGAGTCGTCTCGGAAAAACGTGCGAGGGATGAGTACCGCAACGAAGTGAGGAACGCAATCGGTTGGGGAGGGAGTGGCTGTCGCGGTGCTGTGCGGTTTTTGTGTTTGGGTGGATTGAAAGGGGCCGCCCGCTTGCGCTTGCATGGTCGTTTCGCCGACCCCTCTCGACGCGCGGTTTGCGTCGAGATGTCGGCGAGCGGCCGCGAGCGTGGCGGGGGCTTTCAGGGACTACCTCTCTGTAGTTTCGACTTCAACAAAACCAGCAACACCTCGCAGCGAGCGTGGCGGGGGCTTTCAGGGACTGCCTCGTAGCGAGTGCAATCACACCAAAACCAGAACCCGCTCGTAACAGGAGAATTCGAAAACAGTACGCCAGCGGTTACGACGTCACCGAAGTCACATTTCGACGCATCAAATCGACAGTACGACATCACGAAAACCGCTATCAGGTCGCCAGTTACGATTTCAGTCCGCTGCCCGTGAGCGGGACCACCACGTCCGCGTCGTCGGCCAAAATCCCCCGGTCGCGGTACGCCGTCAGACCGGCCACGGCCACCGCACTCGTCGGTTCGACGTAGAAGCCGGTTCGGTGCAGTTTATCGAGCGCCGTTTGCGTCGCACCTGCATCCAGCGCGATGGCGTCGCCGTCGGTGGCCTCGATGGCGTCCAAAATACCGTCACAGCGGACGGGATGCGTTATCTGAATCCCGTCGGCGACGTCGTTGCGCTCGGCGGCGTGGTCGCCGAACCGCTCGTCAGCGCCATCTTCGCCCTCGCTATCGGCATGAAGGCCGTTCGCGATGGGGGAGACGCCCTCGGCCTGTACACCGAGAAGGCGCGGCATCGAGTCGGTCCACCCCGCGTCGAGGAGGGCGCGGAAGCCGCGATACGCGCCGAGGAAGAGCGTTCCGTGGCCCAATGGGGTCACGATGGCGTCCGGGACGTTCCAATCGCGTTGGGCGGCGAGTTCCAGCGCGAACGTCATCGTCCCCGCGAAGAAGGCCGGGTTCCACGCGTGGCTGGCGTACCAGCCGTCGCCGTTTTCGACCGCTTCGATGCAGGCGTCGGTCACGTCCTGTCTGCTCCCCTCGACTCGGACGGGGGTCGCACCGGCGCACTCGATGGCCTTCAGCTTCGACGCCTTCGCGTCCGCCGGGACGTAAATCTCGGCGTCGATACCCGCGCGGGCGGCGTACTGGGCGATCGCCGCACCCGCGTTGCCCGAGGAGTCTTCGAGAACCGTCTCAACGCCGAGTTCCGCGGCGCGGGAGAGGGTCGTGGTCGCGCCGCGGTCCTTGAAACTACCCGACGGGAAGACGCAGTCCAGTTTGAACTGCGCGTCCCAACCGTTCGCATCGACGAGCGGCGTGAACCCCTCGCCGAGGCTGGCGACGCGACGGACGGGGAGGAACGCATCGAATGCCCACAGGCCGTCCCGCGTGTCGATATCGGTGAAATCGGGTGGGGGGCCGTCGGGAATGGGTTGCTCGGTGAAATCCAGCGGATGGCCGCAGTCACATCGCCACGGCTCGTCCGTCCCGGGGGCGTACTCGTTCCCGCAAGCGGGACAGGAGAGGATAGTGTACATGCGTCAGTAGCGGTTGATGTCGATGCCGATCGAGCAGACGTACTCGCCCGTGGCGACCTGAGGCAGGCGACGGGAGCGCCAGAAGATGCCGGTTCGGTCGGCGGTGACCTCGGCCTTCAGTTTGCCGAACACGTCGGTGATGGTGAACAGCGTCTCGCCCGGCGACACCTCGTCCCCGAGGTCCTTTTCGAAGGTGACGATACCGCCGCTCGGCGCGCCGTAGCGGTCGAATCCGGTCGCTCGCGTCTGCGTGTTTACCGTCACGTCCTCGTCGAGGAAACCGTAGTACCGGAGGACGTTGAACACGCCGTCCACGCCGTACCGGATGCTCTCTTCGTCCCAGCCGACACAGCCGCCGAGTTCCGGGTCGATGGTCGGAATCCCCTCGTCGGGTGCGGCGCGAGCGAGCTGTCCCTCGGGACCCTTCTGGTCGAGAATGTAGCCACAGTCGAACACCTTGGCGAGTTCCAGACACTCGTCGTGCAGGCGGTGACGCGGCCCACAGCGGACGCGAGCCTCGTTTATCATCCGGCTGGTCGACCCCTGATGCAGGTCGAGGATGAGGTCGGCGCGCGAGGCGGCCTCGAAGGTCGCCGCCGCGATTCGCTCGCTGGACGTTCCCGACTCGTTGCCGGGATACGTCCGGTTCATCTTCGTGTCGTCGATGGGATTCCTGTGTTCTGCCACCTGAAAGCCGTGGTAGTTGACGAGACCGGTGACGAGAATCGTTCCCGAGATATCCTCCGGGTCGAGTTGCGGGACGACCCGGTTGACGACGCCGAGTCCGTTGAGTTCGTCGCCGTCGCTGACGGCCTGAATATAGAGCGTCTTTCCGTCGTCCGCACCGTTGATAACGGCAACGGGGAGGCCGAACTGGCCCCCGTCACGGGTTTCACCGACCGGGAGGCGACCCGTGTCCATCTCCCCGGGGGCCGCGCTCGCCGTTCCGAGCGTTGTCATTACCGATACACCGTCGCCGAAAACCCTTAGCAGTTCGGTATTCCGCTTGCCCAGCGAAAAGTGACACGTCGCTACTGCCGAAAAATCCCCCGCAGGGACGAGCGGACCGCTTTTGGGGTGGTAGCTCCTGTACTCTCCATGAAGCGAAAAACGGTGGCGAGCGGAACCGAATGGGAGGAACGCGTCGGCTACTCGCGGGCGATCCGCACCGGAAACGACGTCCGCGTCTCCGGGACCACCGCTACCGACGAGGAGGGAAACGTCGTCGGCGAGGGAGACGCCTACCGGCAGACGAAACGGGCGCTCGAAAACGTCGAATCGGCGCTCGCGGAGGCGGGTGCCAGCCTCGACGACGTCGTTCGAACGCGCATGTACGTGACGGACATCGAGAACTGGGAGCCGGTTGGAGAGGCACACGCCGAGTTCTTCGGCGACGTACGCCCCGCCACGAGTATGGTCGAAGTCAGCGGCCTCATCGACCCCGAGATGGTCGTCGAAATCGAAGCCGATGCCGTCATCACGGCGTGACCGACGCACCTTTTATTCGGCCGTACCAACCAGCGAGCGTGCAAGAAGAGATTCCCGAACGCCCGCCGGGATCGAACCTCATCGAGGCGCTGAACGTCCGCCGAAACGCGGCGTTCGGCTTCTCGATGAGCATCGTGTTCACCGCGCTCGTCTACGTCTACCGAGTCGTCCTCGTCGGGCACGTCAGAGGGCAGGTGGGAACGCCGGTGGCGTATCTCGCGCTCGGGTTCGTGTTGGCGTTTTCGCTCGGCGCGCTGTTGACGGCGGTGTTCACGCTCGTTTCGGCGCGGCGACTCGCAAACGACCTCGACTGACCCCCGTCGCCTCCCCCGCCCGTCAGTCCATTCGCTCCTCACCCGACAGTTCCTGAAGCCGTTCGGCACCCGCCCGCGTTCCCTTCGCCAACAGCACGTCACCGGCGTGGACGTCCGTTTCCGGACCGGGGGAGATGACCCAATCGTCCGGGGGCCGTCGAACCGCGATGATGCGCATTCCAGTCTCCGTCTCGACCCGTTCCTCGCCGAGCGTCGTATCGTCGAACCTGCTCCCGTGCGTGACCGTAATTCGGACGATGACCTCGTCGCTCTCCTGAACCGCGTACTCGACAACCGGATGGGTTCCGAGTCCGCGCAGGACGCCCTCGCTGATTTCCACCGCGGCGTCGCTGATGACCTCGGTGCTGTTGGCGAGGTGCATGAGACCGCGCAAGGAGACGGGGTCGTCCACGTGCGCCGCCGCCTGGAGCGTCCACGCTTCGAACCGCGACTGAAGCGCGTCCACTTCCGCTTCGAGTTCGACCACTTCTTCGGCCACGTCCGTGCTGTCGAACAGAACGCTCCCGTAAGCCAAATCGACCGCGAGTTCGCTCATGTTCTTCATCAAGACTATGGAATCGACCGCGCGTTCGAGGTCGGTATCCCCCGCCTCCGGTGGGTCGGGCGGCCGGTACTCCCGTCCGGTGGCCTGCTCGTACACTTCGGCGACGCCGTCCTCCGACCCGCGGAGGAGGAGTCGGTCGTCGCCGCGAAGGTCGGTCGCCCGGTCGGGATTCAAAATCCAGTCGCCGCCGCGGTGGATGGCGATGACGCGAACCCCGGTTTCCGTTTCGAGGTTCAGCGCGCCGAGAGTCAGTCCGGCGAGCGACGACGAGTCGGAAATTCTGGCGTGAACGAGCGACTCTATCGCCTCGGGGAGCGTCGCGCGCATCGCCTGCGGCAGGCCGATATCTTCCAGAATCACCTTGGCGATGTCGCCCGCCGCGTCGGCGATCTTCTCCGCAGCCCCGACGACGCCGAGGACGGGCGCGAGTTCCTCCGCGTCTTCCGGACTCCGCGCCGCCATGAGCAGGCTCATTCGAGCCTGCAACTGGAGGACGTCCATCTTCCCTTCGAGCGCGAGTACCTCCTCTGCGATGTCGTCGCTGCCGTGGAGGACGGCCGAGAACGAGAGGTCGATGAGGAGTTCCGCCGTGTCCTTCATCTCCGCCAAGACCTCCTTCACGCTCCGAGGTTCGTACTCGACATCGCCGCTCGCGGGTTCCATACGCCGACCTTGGTCACTCTCCCGTAAAAACGTTCGCGGGTCGTTGGGAAACGACCACGAAAGATAATCCTTTTGCGGCTACCCCGTGAATCGTCGGGACATGGCAGACGAGGTTAAAAAAGGCTTAGAGGGTGTTGTGGTCGCGGAGTCAGCACTGAGCCACATCGATGGCGACGAGGGGAAACTCATCTATCGCGGGTATACGATAGAGGACCTCGCTCGTGGCGCGAGTTACGAGGAAGTGTTGTACCTCCTCTGGCACGGCGAACTGCCGAATCGTGACGAACTCGACTCCTTCAGCGAATCCATGTCGGAGGAACGTGAAGTGGACGGCGGGGTCATGGACACCGTGCGCGAACTCGCCGAATCCGATTCGGAGCCGATGGGAGCGCTCCGAACCGCCGTCTCCATGCTCGCGACGTACGACCCCGACGACGACAGCGACCCCGCGGACCGCGAGGCGAACCTCCGAAAAGGCCGCCGCATCACCGCGAAGATTCCGACCATTCTCGCGGCGTTCACGCGCATCCGGAACGGCGACGAACCCGTCGAACCCCGAACCGATCTCGGACACGCCGCCAACTTCCTCTACATGCTCAACGACGAGGAACCGGACGACGTGCTCGCGGACGTGTTCGACCAAGCGCTCGTCCTCCACGCCGACCACGGCCTGAACGCCTCGACGTTCTCGGCGATGGTCACGTCGAGTACGCTCGCGGACCTGCACAGCGCCGTGACGAGCGCCATCGGAACGCTCTCCGGGTCCCTGCACGGCGGCGCGAACGCCAACGTCATGCGGATGTTAAAGGAAGTCGACGACAGCGACAGGGACCCCGTCGATTGGGTGGACACCGCGCTCGACGAGGGACGGCGCGTCGCTGGCTTCGGCCACCGAGTCTACAACGTGAAGGACCCGCGCGCGAAAATCCTCAGCGAGCAGAGCGAGGAACTCGGCGAGGCCGCCGGTGACACGAAATGGTACGAGATGTCCGTCGCCATCGAGGAGTACATGAAAGAGGAGAAGGGCCTCGCGCCCAACGTCGACTTCTACTCCGCCTCGACCTACTACCAGATGGGCATCCCCATCGACATCTACACGCCCATTTTCGCGCTCTCGCGGGCCGGTGGCTGGATCGCACACGTGCTCGAACAGTACGAGGACAACCGCCTCATCCGTCCGCGCGCCAAGTACGTCGGCGACGAGGACGTCGAGTTCGTCCCCATCGACGAGCGATAGTTTCGATTCGAGTTCGACTGCGACCGCCAATTCCGACCGTCTCTTTCCGTTTTCGAAGACTCACTCCGCGAGGAGTCGTGCCACCATCCGTTCAACGTGCGCGACTTCCTCCTGAACGACGCCGTGCCCCATCCCCTCGAAGATGCGTTCGGTGACAGACCCGTCCAACGCCGTGAGAACCGCCTCGGTCTCGTGAACGCGTTCGACCGGAATGTGCTGGTCGTTGTCGCCACAGCCGAGATAGACGGACGTTTCGTCGAGCGAACCGTCATACTCGCGGGGCGTTCCCTTGGGACCGATGAGGCCGCCGCTGAACGCCGCGACGCCGCCGTACTTCCGTGCGTTCCGCGCGACGAACTCGGTCGTCAGGCACGCGCCCTGGGAGAAGCCGAGCAGGAAGGTCCGTTCCGGCGGAATACCGGCCGCTTCGAGGTCTGAGACGAGCGTTCCGAGGAGCGAGAGCGCGGACGAGAGGTGCGGTTGGTTCGCGTCGAGTGGCGCGAGAAACGACTGTGGGTACCACGTGTTTCCGGCCGCCTGTGGCGCGAGAAAAGCGATTCCTTCGTGTCGGAACTCCTGTCCGAGTTCGAGGATGCTCCGCGCCGTCGCACCGCGTCCGTGGACCAGAATCATCGCCGCCCTCGCGTCGTCGAGTGGCACGCCGGACGTGACCACCTCCTGTCCAGCGTGTGGACCGTCGATGTCGTCCGTGTCGAAGTTCGAGTCTGTCATATACTGATCTATCGTTCCGACGTTCCCTACCGTTTTCCCTTACAGAGGGGACTCGGGTCACTAACCCGCCGGATGGCCCCATCCGTCGACACCTACGTTCCTCCCTCTCGACTCCGACCGCCAGCGGTTCCGCGCTCCTCCATCATCGCAACCGCGCGGGTCGCCCACGTCCCGCGATAGAAGCCGACTCCGACGACACCCACTGCCCGGACGTAATAGAGGAGGATTCCGACATAGACGCCAACGACCCACGAAAAGCCGACCATGAACAGGAACATGCGCGACGTTCGGGCGATGAACGGCGTTTTCGTGTCGCTGCCTCCCTGCAGTGCGCCGCCAAGAACGACGAAAGAGACGAGGAACGGCGCGGCGAGACCGTACACGCGAGCGAAGTCGGCGGGTGAGAACAGGCCGGTGACGATGATGTCCGTCGTTCGCATCATCGTTCGGAGTACCTGTTCGGCCATCAGGGGCCACGAAAGCCCGAGAACCCGTCGCCAGACCCCGACGAGTCGTGAGCGTTCTGTCACGCGGCGGAATCGTTTTTCACGGGGGTGGCTGTACCGGAACGAGCAACCGACGCGAACGGGGCCGAACGCTCCCGACAGGGCTAATTAATCGTCGTGCATGTGATGGACCACATGCTGGTGTTCGTCTACGGAACCCTGACCGACCCCGAGCGCGTCGCATCCGTCGTCGAAACGTTCGAGTTCGCCGGTGACGCGACCCTTCTCGGATTACATCGCGTCGATGGTCGCTATCCGACGCTCGCACCGGGTGGTCGGACGGACGGGAGGTTGCTCGAAACGAGCGATATGGACGCCCTCGATTCGTACGAAGGCGTCGGGCACGGGCTCTACAGTCGAATTACCGTTCCCAGTGAGCGCGAGTCGGGGGAGCGAGTCGCCATTTACGTCGGCGATCCGGCCAAACTCGGCGTGCCGGAGGCGATTTCGTGGCCCGGAGACGGGTCGCTCGAAACGCGTATTCGTCGATTTATTGAAGATACCGAGGTACGCGTTCGAACGTCCGAGTGATTTATGTATGACGCTCGTCTGACTCCGGCGTCTGCCTTCCGTCAGACACGAGCATCTCCCCGTCGCTTGCTACCGATTTCACTTTCACTCCGCACCCCTCGCGTTTAAGTCCACCCACGCGCTCTCTCAAGACGCGGTCACACGCTCCGCGCTCCCATTCTCTCCCCCTTTTGACAATCGAGAGACATCCGTGAGTGGATGAACGGCCACCCAACCACCGGGATCAATCGTCCACGGAACTGCCGATACTTCTCGATGCGCGCAGGGTCATCCCGTCGTTCACTTGATAGTAGTAGTAGGCGCTGAATCCAACGGCGGCGACGCAGTTGGAGATGGTGACCGCCCAAAAAACGGCGTGAACGTTATAGCCCAACCAGAACACGCCAATGGCGGCGATGGGAAGTCGAATCACCCAGTATTTCATCATATCTGCAACCATGGTCGTTTTGGTCCGGCTTGCGCCGTTGAATCCGGCGCTGATGAGGTACATCACGCCGATTCCCCAGTAGCCGTAGGCGAGGATTCGAAGGTAATCGACGGTGAGGTCGTAGGTGGCCTGTGAAACGTCGGGTACGAACGCGTTCGTGAGAATGCCGGGGATGAACCACTGGACGGCACCGATGACGGACAAGCTAATCGCGGCGATAGCGACGCCAACCCACGTCGTCCTGCTTGCCCGCATCGGGTTCTCAGCGCCGATGTTCTGTCCGATGACGCTCTGTGCAGCGCGTTGAAGCCCGCTTGCCGGGATGAATGCGATACTGGCGATGCTCGCGCCGATGGTGTATGCGGAGACGCCGGCCGGACCCCCTGCGGCCGTTACGACCGCGATGATGAGGACGCGAACGGACTGTCCGGCGGCGTGCTGGCCGAACATGGGGAGACCGATATCCAATAGCTCCCGGTAGTCGTTCAACCGAACCGTCATCGACTCCGTGGTGAGGGTGAAACCGTCCCGACCGCGGAGCATCATTCCCAGGGCGAAAAGGGACGAGCAACCGTAGCCGAGTATCGTGGCGAGAGCGGCACCGGCGATGCGGTATCCGTCGAAGCCCGGAACGCCGAGTCCGAAGATGAGAATCGGGTCGAGGACGATGTTGATGCCGACCGCCATCACGTTGATGTAGAGTGCGGCGCGCGAGTCGCCCCATCCGACGAAGCCCATCTCGATGGCGTCTCCCGTACCCATGATCGAAAACCCGAGGGAATACGTGGTGAGATACGTGACGGCCGCCGACGCGACGGCGGGTTCGGCCCCGAACTGCGCGATGATATCCCGGCCAAAGACGAGGATGAGCCCGGTGGTGGCGATGCCGAAAGCGAACGCGAGCGACATCCCGTGAAACGCCGCCCGGCGCGCGCGTGACGGTTCGTCGGCACCGACGCGTTGAGAGACGAGGACCTGTGTCCCGACGGTAGTAATCATGAAAACCGAAAAGATAAGCGACGTTAGGGGGATGTTGACACCGACTGCGGCGACCGCGGTTTCGCCGAGTCGCCCGAGCCAAAAGATATCGACTATCTGTTGAGCGACTTGGACGAGATTTTGGAGGATGAGGGGAGCAGCGAGGAGGGCGAGCGCCCGAACGATGGACCCTTCGGTGATTTCATCCCGTGATACATCGAGCATGGTTTTTTTCGTTATATCGAGTATAAAATCGTGGTAGTATTTATAGATATGGCAGAAGGAACGAAATTCAGAACGGACAGGAAACGGCTACTCGGTCTGTCTGGGTTCGGTCTGCTGAGCCGTCTGTTGCCGTGTGCGACGGCTCGCACGGCCGATTTTGTAGCTGGTGTAGATGAAGTAGAGTCCGGCCAACCCGACGAGGACGTAGATGAGGTCCGTAACGACCTGTGCGACGTTCGGCAGGAACAACAGTCCTAACACCTGCCGCACGACGTTGATTCGTCCGCCCGTCAGATCGGTGATACCGAGAATCCCCCAGTTGAGCGCGCCGATGATGATGAGGACCATACTGAACCAGTCCAATCCGTTGGTTCGCATACCATCGTTCGATTGTGTATTGCGATTTGTGGCCATTGCGGAGGAACTAGGTAAAGAGCGGTTATTGTTATTTGCCAGTTGCATACGTGTAGCCGAAGGTATTCGACCGTTTCCACCGAGAAACGAACCATACGGACGAACGTGAAGTGAAATCGCGTGGCGTTCCCACGAGGATACCCTATCCTTTTGTCCTGGCGGACCGAAAGCGTCGGTAATGAGTGGGCGGCGCAAACCCGACTGGTTGAAGATGCGACCACCGTCGGGACAGGAGTTCACGGGAATCAAACAGACGCTCCGAGAGCACGATTTGCACACGGTCTGCGAGGAGGCCAACTGTCCGAATCTCGGAGAATGTTGGAGCGGGAAGGGTTCCGACGGCGGCGGAACGGCGACGTTCATGCTGATGGGCCACAAGTGTACGCGCAGTTGTGGCTTTTGTGACGTGGACACAGGCGGTGGTGAACCGCTCGACCCCGACGAACCGGAGAACGTGGCGAGCGCCATCGCCGAAATCGGGTTGGATTACGTCGTCCTCACCTCGGTGGACAGGGACGACCTCGAAGGGCAAGGTGCCGAACACTTCGCGCAAACGATTCGGGAGATCAAAAAGCGCCATCCCGGAATCCTCGTGGAAGTGTTGATTCCCGATTTCCAAGGCGACGAGGAGCTCGTTCGGAAGATCATCGACGCGGACCCGGACGTCATCGCACACAACGTCGAAACGGTGGAACGCCTACAGGGATACGTTCGGGACGTACGGGCAGGCTACGAACAGAGTCTCGGCGTCCTCGAACAGGTCAAGCGCGAATCCGACATCTACACAAAGACGAGCCTGATGTTGGGCCTCGGCGAGTACGACCACGAGGTGTATCAGGCGCTGTCGGACCTCCGGGAGACGGACGTCGATATCGTCACGCTCGGCCAGTATCTCCAGCCGTCGCGGACGCATCTCGACGTCGAGGAGTACGTGCATCCGGCGAAATACCGGACGTGGCAGGAGGTCGCCGAGGAGGAACTGGAGTTCCTCTACTGTGCGAGCGGGCCGATGGTCCGATCGTCGTATAAAGCGGGCGAACTGTTCGTGGACGCCATCCTCAGGGATGGGAAGTCGGTGGAGCAAGCGAGGAGGGAGGCCCGGAGGGCCTCCGTGTAGTGAGCGGGGGAGGAACGATCCACGGGAAAGGAAGTCGGACGTGGTGTTCAAATATACAAACACATGAGTTGTTTGACTGAGATTGCGAATGATTATGTCCAAAGATGTATTCAGTTGTTCATCCGGTAATTTCTGCCAGTAGTCGGTTTGTCCACTGTTCGAGTTCTATTCGCCAATAAATTTGAAATTTAGAGATATTACCGAGTATTGAAGCACAAATGGGTAGAAATAGTGTGACAGAGAATTCCTATGGGAAGTTAATTACGAAAACCCTATAATGCGCGCCAGAGTTCTTTTGAGTATGTCAGGATGGGTTCGATCGTGAGCATCGTACACCGAGACCCCCAGGACCGAGTACAGATACTGGACGAAGACGGGTCGGTGCTGGACGGGATGGAAGTGCCGGACCTCTCCGACGAGGAACTGGTGGAGATGTACCGCTACATGCGTCTCGCCCGCCACTTCGACGAACGAGCGGTGAGTCTCAATCGACAGGGTCGGATGGGAACCTACCCACCGCTTTCGGGGCAGGAAGGGGCGCAAATCGGGAGCGTCTACGCGCTCTCGGACGACGACTGGATGTTCCCGAGCTACCGTGAACACGGCGCGTCGCTCGTTCGCGGCCTCTCGCTCAAACAGACCATGCTCTACTGGATGGGCCACGAGGTCGGGAACGACATCCCGGACGGCTCAAACATCTTCACCGTCGCGGTGCCAATCGCGACGCAGATTCCCCACGCGACCGGTGCGGCGTGGGCGTCGAAGCTCAAGGGCGAGGAGAAGGCGTTCCTCTGTTACTTCGGCGACGGCGCGACGAGCGAGGGGGACTTCCACGAAGGCCTGAACTTCGCGGGCGTGTTCGACACGCCGTCGGTGTTCTTCTGTAACAACAACCAGTGGGCGATTTCGGTGCCCCGCGAACGCCAGACCGCGAGCGCCACCATCGCCCAGAAGGCACAGGCCTACGGCTTCGAAGGCGTGCAGGTCGATGGGATGGATCCCCTCGCCGTGTACAAAGTGACGAAGGAAGCCGTCGACAAGGCGAAAGACCCCGAAGAGGACGAGCGGCGTCCGACGCTCATCGAGGCGGTCCAGTACCGCTTCGGCGCGCACACCACCGCCGACGACCCGACCGTCTACCGGGACGACGACAAGGTCGCGGAGTGGAAGCGAAAGGACCCCATCCCGCGCATGGAGAAGTTCCTGCTGAAGACGGGGCGCTTGGACGAAGAAGACGTCGAGGAAATCGGCGAAGCGGTCAAGCAGGCCGTCGCCGACGCCATCGACGAGGCCGAGGCAGTCGAACGCCCTGACGCCGAGGAAATCTTCAACAACGTGTACGCGGAGATGCCGCCGCGACTCCGCAAGCAGATGGAATCGTTCGAACGCCTCCGCGAACAGTACGGTGACGAAACCATCCTGGAGGACTAAGATATGAGTCAGGCAACTACCGAATCCGAGAATCTCACGCTCGTACAGGCAGTCCGCGACGGACTGTACACCGAAATGAAACAGGACGAAGACGTCGTCGTGATGGGCGAGGACGTCGGTAAAAACGGTGGCGTGTTCCGCGCCACGGAAGGGCTCTACGAGGAGTTCGGCGACGACCGCGTCATCGACACCCCGCTCGCGGAATCGGGCATCATCGGAACGGCCATCGGGATGGCCGCCTACGGACTGAAACCCGTCCCCGAGATGCAGTTCTCCGGCTTCATGTACCCGGCGTTCGATCAGATCGTGTCGCACGCCGCACGTCTCCGAACCCGGTCGCGCGGCCGCTTCACCTGTCCGATGGTCGTCCGTGCGCCGTACGGCGGCGGCATCCGGGCACCGGAACACCACTCCGAGTCGATGGAGGCGTTCTACACCCACCAACCCGGTCTCAAAGTCGTCATGCCGAGTACACCCTACGATACGAAGGGCCTGCTCACCTCGGCCATTCGCGACCCGGATCCGGTAATCTTCCTCGAACCGAAACTCATCTACCGCGCGTTCCGCGACGAAGTTCCGTCCGAGTCCTACGAGGTCCCGCTCGGTGAGGCCGCGGTGCGCCGCGAAGGGACGGACATCTCGGTGTTCACGTGGGGTGCGATGACCCGCCCGACGATGGAGGCCGCCGAGGAGTTGGCGGACGAAATCGACGTGGAAGTCGTCGACCTCCGCACCGTCTCGCCGCTCGACACGGACACCATCATCGAATCGTTCAAGAAGACTGGCCGCGCGGCGGTCGTCCACGAGGCACCCAAGACGGGCGGCCTCGCCGGGGAAATCGCGGCGACGATTCAGGAGGAAGCCCTGCTGTATCAGGAGGCCCCCGTCGAGCGCATCACCGGCTTCGACACGCCGTTCCCGCTGTACAGCCTCGAAGACTACTACCTGCCCGAACCGACTCGCATCAAAGAGGGCATCCGCGACGCGGTGAACTTCTGACATGGTACGCGAATTCAAACTGCCCGACGTCGGCGAAGGCGTGGCCGAGGGCGAACTCGTCAGTTGGAAGGTCGAAGAGGGCGATACCGTCACCGAGGACCAAGCGGTCGCGGAGGTCGAAACGGACAAGGCGATCGTGGAGATTCCCTCGCCGGTCAACGGAACTGTCCGCGAACTGCTCGCCGAGGAGGGCGAGGTCGTCCCGGTCGGCAACGTACTCCTCACGTTCAACGTGGAGGGCGAAGCGGAGGAACCGGCGGAGCCGACGACCGAGAGCGCCGATTCCGAGGAGGGGACCGACTCGCAGGAACAAGTCGCCGAAACGGACGCGTCAGCGGACACGGAGGAGACCGAGACTCCCGAGGGCCGCGTCTTCGCGGCCCCGAGCGCTCGCCGACTCGCGCGTGAACTCGGCATCGATATCGCGTCGGTCGATGGAACCGGCCCGAGCGGTCGCGTGAGCGAACACGACGTTCGGACGGCGGCCGAGAGCGGGACGGAGTCCGAACCCGAGAAAGAGGCCGAACCCGAGAGCGAGACGGAATCGGAACCCGAACCGGCGACCGAAACGGAAACTGCCGGCGGCACTGCCGCCACCACGGCCGCCCCGACACAGGTCGAAGCGGCCGAGCGCGAGCGCACGCTGGCAGCGCCGGCGACGCGCCGCCTCGCTGAAGAACAGGGTATCGACATCAACGCCGTACCGTCCACCGAAGAGCGCGACGGACAGGCGTTCGTCACGCCCGAAGCAGTTCGGGAGTACGCCGAGGCACAGCAGCACGCACAGGCCGCCGACACCGCCGCGATTGCGAGCGGAGAAACCGGCCCGCGAGAGGAACGGATTCCGTACCGCGGTATTCGCCGCAGCATCGGCAAGCAGATGCAGAAGTCGAAGTTCACCGCGCCCCACGTCACCCATCACGACTCCATCGACGTGACGGAACTGGTCGAGACTCGCGCCGAACTCAAGGAGATCGCCGAGGAGCGCGGCATCAAACTGACCTACATGCCGTTCGTCCTGAAGGCCATCGTGGCCGCGCTGAAGGACTACCCGTACCTCAACAGCGCGTTGGACGAGGAGAACGAGGAGATCGTCGTCAAGAACTACTACAACATCGGTATCGCGGTAGCAACCGACGACGGCCTGATGGTTCCCGTCCTGAAGAACGTGGACGAAAAGGACATGCTCCAGCTCTCCTCGGAGATGAACGAGTTGGTCGAAAAGGCCCGCGACCGCACCATCACCCGCGACGAGATGCAGGGCGGCACGTTCACCATCACGAACTTCGGGGCCATCGGCGGTGAGTACGCGACGCCCATCATCAACCACCCCGAGGTCGGTATCCTCGGTCTGGGCGAACTGAAAAAGCGCCCGGTCGTGGTCGACGACGAAGTCGAAGCGCGCTACACGCTCCCGATTTCGATGTCCATCGACCACCGCATCATCGACGGTGCGGTCGTCGCGTCGTTCGCAAACCAACTGCTCGAATACCTGCACAACCCGCGACTGCTCCTGCTGGAGTAACCGGACGCGTCGCTGGTCGGCTTTTTTCGGCGTCAAAAATATCGTGTACGGTTAGGAGTCTATCCCCACAACCAATCGGTGAACCACGTCGCAGCACCGATGAGGATCAGCAGGAACCCGATGATGTTCACACCGGGAACGAACAACAACACTGCGCCGAACGCTATCAGGAGGATAGACAGCTCTTCCTCCGAGTACTTCTGGACGAAGTTCTTGAACGTCGAACTGCTGTTGTTGTCGTCGTCGGTTCTATCGGTACGGGTCGTTCTGTGATCAGTTTCCCCCACCATACAGTTCGTGGTAGACGCGTGAAACGCGAAAGTGTGCCGCCTGCCAACGCATGTGCGTTTAGTGAACGTCGGGTCAGCGGAGAACGCTACGCAGACGGGGTGCTCTCGACGCCGAACGCGATTCCGGCGAGTAAAATCGTCGATTCGGCCGAGTGTGGTTGGAAAAACGCGACGCCGCCGGTCACTGTCGCTCCGACGAGGAGGGCGATGGCGTAGCGGAGAAGTCGGTTCATGCTGGAATGTTTAGTGGCTGAAATATAATTTTTTCTCCGGAGTGCCGGACTCGGTTCGAAATCGTGACAGTTGCTGACGTTCGTCTACTCCTCGGAACGTAATCCACCTGATTTTTTACCCGGTAGCTACTCTAGTCATTCAATGGTCGTCGGAGATATCTCGACTGGAACAGAGGTGCTGGTTATCGGCGCGGGACCGGGCGGTTACGTCGCTGCCATCCGCGCGGGGCAACTCGGGCTCGACGTAACGCTCGTGGAGAAAGACGCCTACGGCGGCACCTGCCTGAACTACGGCTGTATCCCGTCGAAGGCGATGATTACGGCGTCCGATTTGGCCTACGACGCCAACCACGCCGAGGACATGGGCATCTACACGAAACTCGACGTGAACTACGGCGAGATGGTCGAGTGGAAGGACGGCGTGGTGTCTCAACTCACCGGCGGCGTCGAAAAGCTCTGTAAGGCCAACGGCGTCTCCCTGATGGAAGGCCGCGCGGAGTTCGCGGACGACAAATCGGTTCGCGTCGTCCACGATGGCGAAGGACAGGGGTCCGAGACGGTGGAGTTCGAGCACGCGATCGTTTCGACCGGAAGCCGACCCATCGAGATTCCAGGCTTCGAGTTCGACGGCGAACATATCCTCGACTCCCGACAGGCGCTCGCGATGGACGACGTGCCCGAAAGCATCGTCATCGTCGGCGCGGGCTACATCGGCATGGAGTTGGCAGGCGTCTTCGCCAAACTCGGCTCCGACGTGACCGTCGTCGAGATGCTCGATTCGGTGCTCCCGACGTACGAGGACGACCTCGCGCGACCGGTCAAGAAGAAGGCCGACGAGTTGGGTATCGACTTCCACTTCGGAGAGGCCGCAAAGGAATGGGAGGAATCCGGCGACGGCATCACCGTCATGACCGAAAACGAGGACGGCGACGTCTCGGAGTTCGGTGCCGAGAAGGCCCTCGTGGCGGTCGGTCGGCGACCTGTCACGGACACGCTCGACCTCGAAAGCGCGGGCATCGAGACGGACGAGATGGGCTTCATCGAGACGGACGACCGCGCACGGACCGAGAAGGACCACATCTACGCCATCGGCGACGTGGCCGGCGAACCGATGCTGGCTCACGCGGCGAGCAAGGAAGGACAGGTCGCCGCGGAAGTCATCGCCGGAGAACCCGCGGCGCTCGACTATCAGGCCATGCCCGCCGCCGTCTTCACCGACCCTGAAATCGGAACGGTCGGCCTGACGGAGGCGGAAGCCGAAGAGGGGGGCTTCGAACCCGTCGTCGGCAAGTTCCCGTTCCAAGCCAGCGGTCGTGCGCTCACGACGGGCCACGCCGAGGGCTTCGTCCGCATCGTCGCCGACGAACCGAGCGGGTTCGTCCTCGGCGCACAGATCGTCGGCCCCGAAGCCTCGGAACTCATCGCCGAACTCGGATTAGCCATCGAGATGGGCGCGACGCTCGAAGACGTGGCCGCGACGGTCCACACCCACCCGACGCTCTCGGAGGCCGTGATGGAGTGTGCCGAGAACGCGCTCGGGCACGCGATTCACACGCTGAACCGATAAGCGGCGTTCACTTTTCGGACGACATGTTTTGGTCGATACCGGTCGTGTGACCGCTCGAAAAAGAGGATTCGAGGAAAGGTTGCGACGAGGATATAGGAAGGTTGCGACGGGGGTATTCGTTGGGGAGAGGTTAGCAACCGCCCGAGAGCGAGATCATCGCGTCGTCGACGACGGCCTCGCCGTCCATCGTGTACGGGCCGTCCGTGTCGCCTTCCGACGTGAGGAAGTCGTAGGTGCCGTTTCTGTCGCTGTCGACGTGCGGCATGGCGATGAGCGTCGTGTCCTCTTCGAGCATCGACATCTCGTAGTCGCCGCCGGGGACGCCCTCGTACAGCGAAATCTCGATGTCCTCGTGCGTGCCGGCGGCGAGCGCGTCGGAGACGCCGATGACGCTGTCGAACACCTCGCCGTCGAGGAGGCTCGCGTCGTGGATGGTGACGAACCCGCCGTCCGAGAGGGTCGCACTGTTGACCCAGACGCTCTCACCGTCGGATTTCTGGTCACGGAAGCACACGTCGGCGGTCGGTTTCGACTCCATCTCGACCGTAATCATCGCGTCGTCCACGACCGCCTTCCCGTCCATCGTGTACGGGCCGTCGTACTTGCCCTCGCATTCGACGAAGTCATACTCCTCGTTGCCGTTCGAATCGAGGTGCGGCATCGCGATGAGCGTGGCGTCATCCTTCAACATCTCCATGTCGAACTCGCCGCCGGGGACGTTGAAGAGCGAAACCGACACGTCCTCGTGGGTGCCCGACTCGAGGTACTTCGACACGCCGATGACGCTGTCGAACACGTCGCCGTCGAGGAGGCTGCTGTCGTGGATGGCGACGAAGCCGCCATCGGAGAGCGTGACCGAATCGACGGAAACCATCGTTCCGTCGGACGTCCCGTCGTCGAACGTGACCGACGCCATCGGCTTTGCGTCGACGGAGACCTTCGCGTCGTCGATGACCGCCTTCTCGTCCTTCGTGTACGGACCGTCTTTCTGCCCGCCGGAGGAGACGAACTCGTACTCCCCGTTGTCGTTCGAATCCACGTGCGGCATGGCGATGAGCGTCCCATCATCTTCGAGCATCTTCGAGTCGAACTCCGCGCCCTTCACGTCGAACAGTTCGACGTCGACGTTTTCGTGCGTTCCCGCATCGAGCGAATCGGAGACGCCGATGACGCTCTCCAGCGCCTTTCCGTCGAGGAGGCGGCCGTCGTGGATGGCGATGAAACCACCCTCGGGGAGCGTCGCCGACGCGACCGATATCGACGTCCCGCCGGTGGTCTGGTCGTCGAACGTGACCGATGCTGACGACTTCATCGCAATCGCGGTACTACTCAATGTGAGGGCCGAACCCGCTACCGCGGCACCCGCAAGGAATCGCCGACGGGAAGTCGAATTCGAATCGCTCGATTGATTCGCATCGTCCGAGAGGTCTGGTGCAGTCATGATAACCGACGACAGCTATTTCCGACAACGAACAGAAGAACATTTTCGCAATTCTCACCCAAATTCATCCTATATTCATCCTAAACAATAATACCAATTTATATATGTGTGTGGTTGAGGATGAAGGAGTCCGGATTTGAATGACGACGGCAAGCGAACTTTCTCCGGTAATACGTCCGTATTCCGAAATTTGTCGTCTCAGTACGGAGGAAAGCAACCCCTCGATTTCGGGTGGAAAACGAACGGAAATCGAGCAGAAATCGAGCAGAAAACGAGCAGAAAACGGGCGGAGAGCGGGACGAATCAGGCGAACTTCCGAACCGTTACTTCGAGCGTGTCCAAATCGACGATGGGGGCGAATCCGGAGTCGGGGTCGATATTTACGCTCTTCTGGAAATCGGTCTGGGCCTGCCAACATCCGGAGTTCATGGCGAGGACGTTGTGGTACTTGCCGAAGCCGAGTTTGTGAACGTGGCCGGTGTGGAAGATGTCGGGCACCTCGTCGATGACGAGGTAATCCTTCTCCTCCGGCGCGACGCGGGTGTGGCCCCCGTACTGCGGCGCGACGTGGCGCTTTTTCAGGAGTTGGTACATCGCCTTGTGGGGTTCCTCGTAACTCGCCTTCTCGGCGGGGAGTTCGGCGATAACCTCGTCCAAGGAGACGCCGTGGTACATCAGCACCGAGACGCCCTCTATCGTCACCGTGGACGGGTTGCTCGTGATTTTCGCGTCGTGGACGTCCATGATGGAGCGGAGTTCGTCGTCGAAGCCCGGTTGCGGTTCCGCGAGACGAACCGCGTCGTGGTTGCCGGGTATCATGATGATCTCCAAGTCGCCCGGCACCTCCTTCAGGTACTCCGAGAACTCCTCGTACTGCTCGAAGATGTCGATGATGTCGAGTTCCTCGTCCTGATTCGGATAGATACCCACGCCTTCGACCATGTCGCCGCAGATGAGCAGATATTCGACGTGCTCTGCTTCCTCGGTGTGAAGCCAGTTGGCGAACCGATGCCACGCGTCGGCCATGAACTCCTGACTGCCGACGTGGACGTCGCTGATGAGCGCGGCTTGGACGTGACGGTCGGCGGTCGATGGCCGGTAGGTCCGCGGCACGTCCGGAAAGTGGAGGGAATCCACGAACAGGATGCCCGCATCGTCCGATAACGTTCCCTCGACGGCGATGGTTTCGTCCAACAGGAGTTCGTCCACGAGACTCGCGAACTCCCGATCTTTCATGATGAGACAGGGGAACGTCCCGTTCGTGTCTTCGAGTTCGACGAGCCAATGACCGCTCGCCGTGGAACGGATGTCGCTTATCATGCCCACGATGGCGGCGTCGCTTCCGCCGGGCATGCTGGCGACGGTGTTCGTCGGGCGAGCGTTCACCCGCCCGCGAAGTTTTCCGGAGAGGCGCTGGAACCGGTCGCGAAACACCGTGACGAAGTCGCCGTATTCGCCGGTTCCGGTGCTCGCCCCGGTCATGTCGTTGAGGATATCCACCGACTGCTCGGTGAGGTTCCGTGACACGGACCCCTTCGTTTCAACTGGAGACGGTTCCGCGCTTGCCGTTGATTTCGCGGCGGAAACTCCACCTGAAGCGGAGGGGTGGACCGACCCCGTGTCCGACCCATTGAGAACGGTTCGCACGTGTTCCACGGAGAGTTTCAGGGCGTCCTCGGGGGCGGATTCGACTGCGCGTTCGAGGGCCGCTCCGGGGTCGGGGGCGGACGCGAGAAGCGTTACGGCTTCCCGGTCAGCGTTGTACCCGCGACTCGTGAGTTCGCTGACGATTCGAGCCGGGGTTTCCAATGGCACATTTCAGCAGAGGCGGGGATGGGCAAAAAGGCTAGCGAACCAACCCAGAAGGTTGACAACGTGGGGAACAGTAGGAAACCGTAATGAGTCCCCCAGACGGGTCGTCGTCATCGGACGGTATACGGGACACGGGACCGGATGGCTCCGGTCCGGTCGCGTGGATTCGTTGGTTCCGACATACCGACAACGGGACGGTCGTGTTCGTCCGCGAAATGCTGGAAAGTGCCGCCGTCGTCGTCGCGATCGGTCTCATCCTCTTCGCCGTCAGCGGCGTGTGGCCGCCGATGGTGGCCGTCGAAAGCGGAAGCATGGAACCGCACATGCAGAAAGGGGACCTCATCTTCATCATGGACCAGCACCGTTTCACTCCCGACGCCGCCTACGGGAACACCGGTATCGTCACGTACCAGGAGGGGAAGGACACGGGATACAAGAAGTTCCACGACTACGGGGACGTGATAATCTACCTGCGCTACGGGCGGAGCGACGAAACGCCCGTCATCCATCGAGCGCGGTTCTGGGTGAACGAGGGTGAAAACTGGTACGACAAGGCCAACCCGAACTACATCCTCGGCGCGGACAACTGCAGGGAACTGCCCAACTGTCCCGCACCGCACGCCGGTTTCATCACCAAAGGTGACAACAACGGGGCATACGACCAAGTGGTCCGTATCAGCGACCCAGTGAAATCCGAGTGGATTCGCGGCACCGCCGAGTTGAGGATACCGTGGTTGGGTCACGTCCGCCTGTTCTTCTCCAAGGCGGCAGTCGCGAACCCGCCGGTCACACAGCAGAACGGAACCGACTATTCGGCGGTACCAGCGGGGGAAAAAATCCGACCGACGGCTAACGCTTCGCGCGCGGCGACAGCCGCCTGATTTCCGCGACGTTTTATGTATTTTGCGTCACATTGAGCCTTCATGAGTGACGAGAGCGAACCCGATCCCTGCGACGACTGTCGAGAGCCGCTGCAGGACGCGCTGGCGCGGACGGTTCGACTGACCGTGGACCGCTCACAGATCGACAAGCAGCGACTCTGCCCGGAATGTTTCGCCGATTGGATAGACCGCTACGAAATCGAGATGAAACCGACGGACGACTCGACGGACGAGGAATCGGAAATCATCGTCGACTGAACCCCTTTCTTTCGGGTAGAAAGCCGAACACGGAAGCGGGAACGTGTCCGTCGAATCGACTACCGAAACGGACCACCGAAACGATATGGAGCTGTCAGTATCCCCACCGAGACGGCAGTCCGAAAACGCCCGAATTTCGAGGGAAGAAATGATTTCAATGCGTCAAAATCCCGCCCGTCAACCCCTTCATTTCCAGTGAAAAACCGACAACGGGCGATGGTATTGTGGGAGTATCGTCCCCGGACGAAACGTACCTCCCCACGACAATAGTTGTCGTTTTTCGTCCACCGTTTCTCACGCTCGGTGGTCTCCGCGGACCGTTGTACTCTACGTACCGTTTTCCTCGTCTTCCTCGTCGTCCTTGCTCTCGGCGGCGGACAGTCCGTCGTCGCCGCGTTCCAACGCCTTCGGCGCATCGTCGTAGTCCGAATAGCCGTCGAACCAGCGGACGATTCGCTCCAGTCGGTCCACGACGTGCCCGGGTTCGCCGCTCCGGGAGAGCTCGTGACCTTCGCGAGGATAGCGCACCAAGCGCGTCTCCACATCGTTCTTCTTGAGGAGGAGGTACAGCATCTCGGCGTTGTTCACCGGGACGCGAAAGTCGTTGTCACTGTGAATGAGCAGCGTCGGCGTCGTCACGTTCTCGACGTACGCGGTGGGCGAGCGTTCCCAGAGGAACTCCGGTTCTTCCCACGGCGTCGTGTCGAAGTCCCACTCGATGAGTTTGAAGGCGTCCGTCGAACCGTAGAAGCTACTCAGTTCGTACACGCCGCGCTGGCTGACCGCGCCCTTGAACCGATCCGTGTGGCCGACTATCCACGCGGTCATGTACCCGCCGAAGCTCCCGCCGGTGACGAACATGTTCCCTTCGTCGACGTACTCTCGCTCCGCGACGAGGTCAACCCCGGCCATCACGTCAGTCATGGTCGTATCGCCCCAATCGCGTTCGATGGCGGCCATGTGTTCCTCGCCGTAGCCGGTCGAGCCGCGCGGGTTCGACCAGAAGACGACGTAGCCCTCCGCGGCGAGCGTCTGGAACTCGTGCCACATCGTGCCGCTCGTGGACCACATCGCGTGTGGGCCGCCGTGGATTTCGACGACGAGCGGGTACTGCCCGTCCTCGTCGAAGTCCGGCGGCGTGAGGAGCCAGCCCTGTATCTCGACGCCCTCGTCGGACTCGAAGCGGAGTTCCTCGGGTTGACCGACCGCGCGGTCGTTCAGGTACGCCGCGTTGGCGCGGGCGAGTTGGTGCGTTTCGGCTCCGCCGGGCGTCGAGACGAACAGGTCACCCGGGTGGTCCCACTCGGACTTCGCGTAGGCGAGAGCGTCGGAGCCGACCGAAACGTCGGTGATGTGTCCGTCGCCGACGACCCGCTGTGGTTCCTCGCTCCCGTCGCCCGAAACGCGCCAGATGACTTGGTCGCCCTCGTCGGGAGTTCCGAAGTACACCCGCTCCTCGTCCGGGTCCCACTGCGGTTCGATCGCGAGCGTTCTGTCGAGCGTTTCGGTGAGCGTCACCGTCTCGCCCGTGGTCCGGTCGAATACCTTGAGGTCGGTCTGTCGAAGCGTGGCGTTCTCCTCGGGCGAGTAGATGTAGGCGATCCGTCCGTCCTCCGTCGCCGCTATCGACACTCCCCACGAGCTCGTCTGGAAGAGGGTTTCCTCCTCGTCGGCGTCGATATCGTAGGCAATGACGTCCACGATGATGTTGTCGTCCGGGTCGCCCTCGCGTCTGGCACCGAAATAGAGCGTCGTCTCGTCGCCCCAGTCGGGACCCGCGAAGTCGAAGTCGCCGTCCGTCAGTCGTTCGACGGAGTCGTCGTTCAAATCGGCGAGGTAGACGTGGCTCCGTTTCCCGTCGAAATAGCTCGTTCCCGCGCGGTAGATTTTCCGGTCGATAACGCGCGGGTCCGGCGTTCCCGGTTCGTACTCCTCGCCGTCGAGCGAGATGTCGCGCTCTTCCTCCCGGTCCTCCTCGGTGCTCGACTGGACGAACGCGATTTTCGTCCCGTCGGGGGACCACGCCAACTGCGAGACGCCGCCCGCGACGTCCGTCACCTGTCGGGCCTCGCCGCCCGCCGTCGGCATGACCCACAGTTGTGGTCGGTCGTCGTCCGCTCCGCGCGTGCTGACGAACGCGAGTCGGTCGCCGCTCGGACTCCACCGCGGGGAACTGTCCACGCCTTCGCTGATCGTGAACTGGCGCGGTTCGTCGCCACCCAAGGGAACGACGTACACCGTCGCTTCGTACTCCTCGTCCCCGTCCGGAGCGGAACGGACGAACGCCACCCGATCGCCATCCGGCGAAATTTGTGGGTCGTTCACGCTGACGAGGTCGTGATAGTCGTTGGCACGTATCGTCTTCATATCCCTTCACTCGGAACGCGAGCCAAATATATTTTCGATTCGAAATACCGGTCTCTGTGCGATAGTCCCCGGGTTCGCCGTTCGATGGCTCTCGACGAATCATTCGAGGAATGAAAGTGCGCCCACGCAGTGTTCGTAGCATGGCACGCGACAAACGGTACGCGGGCGCGAATGCAAATACGCCTTCGATACTGTTAGGTCTATCGCTATGGTAGAACGACGCTGGTTTCAATCGGGTCCTCCGTTCACTCGGGTAGTTTCGGAGTGGCGGATAGGTGTCGGTTGTGTGAGCAAACGAGGTGGTGAAAACTCACACGAACTTGGAAATCGCATTCACGATGATTGCGAACGCCCTCGGGCCGAAAATCGCGAGCAGCGTTTCGAACGAGAGCGACCCCAGCGCGGAGAGGAGGATGAAGTTCCGGTCTTTCATCTCGCCGAATCCGGCGGGAACGGTCAGCATGCCGCGAGTGAACGGCAGCGTGTTGCTAAGCGGGATGGCGATGGGACCCCAGCGTTCGAGCCAATGGTCGAACCGGTCGAGCGAGGAGTCGTCGATACGGAACCACGGCTTTTCGAGGAGGTACTCGCGGCCGCCGCGTTTCGCCAACAAAAACAGGGCGTACTGCCCGGCGGTCGAAGCGATGACGGCGACGGCGACGATGACTGCTATCGTCCGATAATCGGTCGGCGATTTCGCTAGGACGGTGACGCCGACCGGAACGACGGTTTCGCTCGGCGCGAAGTACAACATCATCGCCCCTTCCAGAATGAAGATGAAAAACAGGGCGAACAGTCCGTACTGGTCAAGCCACTGTTTTGCGAGCGTTTCGTCGCCGAACAGGAAGAGGAGGATACCGGCAACCGCCGCGAGCGCAACGCCGCCCGCGAGGACGAAAACGCCGTAGTCAGCAACGAACGTTCTAATCGAGCGTGAATCCGGGGCAAACGACAGGATTGCACCGAAAGCGAAGAGGGCGAGGAGGGCAGGGGTCGTCGTCTCGACAGCAACGAGCGAGGCGATATGCATCAGATTCGAATATTGATGGGACGGGCTAAATGCGTTGTGACCCGTTCCCGGAGCGACGCGGTTTTGGGGATTCCGTGGGTAGCAATGGTATGAACTTCACCGACCGGCCGCGTCGGCTTCGTCGCGACGGAATCCGAGAGTTGGTCAGCGAGACGACGCTTCGAGCGAACGACCTCATCGCTCCGGTGTTCGTCGATGCGACGACGGACGAACGGGTCGAAATCGAGTCCATGCCCGGCCACGAGCGAGTACCGATCGCGGAGAGCGTCGGTCGCGTGGAGGAGGTTCTGGAAACGGGCGTCGAGGCCGTGATGCTGTTCGGTATTCCCGAATCGAAGGACGAACGCGGCAGTCGCGCGTGGGCCGAAGACGGCGTCGTGCAGGAGGCGACGCGTCGGATCACGGCCGAGACGGACGCCACCGTCATCACCGACGTCTGTCTCTGTGAGTACACCGACCACGGTCACTGCGGAATCGTCGAGGACCGCGCCGCGGACGACCCGCGACTCACGGTGAGAAACGACGAGACGCTCGACCTCTTGCGGAAGGTTTCCGTCTCGCACGCGGAAGCGGGCGCGGAGATGGTCGCACCCAGCAGCATGACGGACGGAATGGTGGAAGCGATTCGCACCGGACTAGACGAGGCGGGCTTTTCCGACGTACCCATCATGAGCTACGCCGCGAAGTACGAATCCGCGTTCTACGGCCCGTTCCGCGACGCGGCAGACGGCGCACCCGCGTTCGGCGACAGACGGCACTACCAGATGGACCCGGCCAACGCGCGCGAGGCTATGCGCGAAGTCGAACTCGACGTGGAGCAGGGAGCGGACGTACTGATGGTCAAACCCGCACTGCCGTACCTCGACATCGTGCGGGACATCCGGGAGGAGTACGACCACCCGGTCGCCGCCTACAACGTCTCCGGCGAGTACGCGATGCTCCACGCCGCGAGCGAGAAGGGATGGCTCGACCTGCGGGAGACGGCGCTCGAATCCCTACTGTCCATCAAACGGGCGGGCGCGGACCTGATTCTGACCTACTTCGCCGAGGATATCGCCGACGAACTCGCGTGAAGGTTCAATATCGCAATCGCGATTGCGTCTTCGTTCGAATTCTCTAACCGTCTCACGCGCGCCGAACGAGTGGGAACGAGACGAGACGTTCGTCGAGCCCGACTACCGGGCGAGACGAACGTCCAAAACTCGGACAACGTTCGCCCGATTACTGACCGGTTTACAACCTTATATCGATAGTACACGATAATAACAGCCGCGTTTGGCCAATTTCCCCCGACATAATTTGAAATGTTTGATAACCAGAGTTATATGAACCAATCGGGTTGTGTTGTACCGTGACACAGAGTACAAACGGAGAGGAATATCCGATATTCTTGGACAGCCTTCCAGACGACGTCGTCATCGTTCCGACAGGAGAAACGACGGATGAGTAATCTCGAAGTCATCGCGCAGGGAGTGAATCTCCTCTGGGTGCTCGTGGCGACGTTCCTCATCTTCTTCATGCACGCCGGATTCGCCATGCTGGAAGCCGGTCAAGTTCGGTCGAAAAACGTCGCCAATCAATTGACGAAAAACCTCCTCACGTGGAGCGTCGGCGTCCTTACCTTTTTCCTCGTGGGCGCGGGGCTCTCGAACGTCGTCGGTCACTTGACCGGGGCGAGCGGAACGTGGTCCGTGATGGGTGAGTTCGCCGCGACCCTCGCACCAAGTGACGTCAACGCGTGGGTCGATTGGCTGTTCGGCGCGGTGTTCGCCATGACCGCCGCGACCATCGTCAGCGGGGCGGTCGCGGGGCGGTGTAAACTCCGCACGTACGTGACCTACACCGTCCTTCTCGCAGCGGTTATCTATCCCGTCGTGGTCGGATTCACGTGGGCAGGTGGCTTCCTCTCGGTGCTCGGATTTCACGATTTCGCGGGCGGGATGGTTGTTCACGGGATGGGTGGCCTCGCCGGACTGACCGCGGCGTGGATAATCGGCCCGCGTATCGGGCGCTTTGAGGAAGACGGAACGGCGAACGTAATCCCGGGCCACTCGGTGACGTTCGCGGCCCTCGGAACGCTCATCCTCGCGTTCGGCTGGTACGGCTTCAACGTCGGAACCGCCGCAACGGTGTTTGCTGTCGACAACGGGACGATTTCGCTGGCCGCGTTCGAAACGGTCGGTCGGGTCGCCATCGTCACGACGCTCGGGATGACTGCGGGGTCGCTCGGTGCAGGGACGGTGTCGCTGATACGCACTGGAAAGGTGGATACCCTGTTCGTCGCGAACGGCCTGCTCGCCGGACTCGTCGGCATTACGGGAATCGCCGACGACATCGTCTGGCCGGGTGCTATCGCCGTTGGACTGTTGGCGGGTGCACAGCTCCCGTTCGTGTTCGAGTTCGTCGAAAAGCGCCTCAAAATCGACGACGTGTGTGCAGTGTTCCCCGTTCACGGCTCCGCCGGTATCCTCGGAACGTTGGCTTATCCGCTCGTCGCGGTCGGAACGTGGCAGAGTTTCAGCGTCGGAGCCGTGTTCTCGGGACTCGCGGTGCAGGCGACCGGCGTCGCGGTGATCGGACTCTGGACCGTGTGCGCGACCGTACTCGTCTTCGGCGGTGCGCGCGCACTCGATCAAGCACGCGTCACCCCTCGCCACGAAAGGGAAGGACTGGACGCGAGTGAACACGGCGTCGAGACGTACCCCGAATTCGGCAGCGACGCCGCGCACGGCGTCGTTCCCGAACGTCTCCAAACGGACGGTGGACGCCCGAACGATGGAAAGATAAAGCTCGTCACGGCCATCATCAGGCCCGATAAGTTGGGCGACGTGAAGCGGTCACTGGCCAACGTGAATGCGCCGAGTCTCACCGTCACGAACGTCAGCGGTCGAGGTAGCCAACCCGCAAAGATGGGACAGTGGCGCGGTGAAGAGTACGTCGTCGACCTCCATCAGAAGGTGAAAATCGAGTGCGTCGTGGCCGATATTCCCGCCGAGGACGTCGTCGACGCGATTCGCGACGCTGCAAACACCGGCGAACCCGGGGACGGCAAAATATTCATCATCCCCGTCGAGGATGCGTATCAAGTTCGGACAGGAAAGCGAGGAGTGGACGCGGTGTAAATCCAAAGATCGAGTCTCGCTATCGAGTGGCGATGAAGCATCGGGCCCGCACCCGACCGATCGAATCTCGATATCGCCAACGAACACTTATAAGGGACGGTCATCGGTGCCGATGAAACGGCAGTGAAAGTCATCTACCGCTGTATCACGCCGCTATCGCGCGCGCCGACTCCGCCACGGAGCAGCGTGTGTTTGTGAATTGATGAGACGTTCGTCCAGAAACAGGCCGAGAGGCAATTCATTTCTGCCCGCTTTACAACCTTAAACGGATTGTATCCGATAATAAACCGAGTGTTCGTACAGTTGTAAGTGGGATAAATGGAAGATATTGTCAGGCAACATTATATACGACGGTACTGTTCTGGATTACCATGGCACAAGACACCGGCACGGAGGAGTATTCGGTATTCCTTGACAGTTACCCCGACGACCTCGTAATCGTCCCATCGAAGAAGGACGGTAAATGAGAAAAGAGGACAACGATCGAAACGAAAACCGTTATTCCGAGTCCGCGTCCGATTTCGAATTCGAATCCGAGGTGTCCGACTCAGGGTTCGAATTGGAAGCGTCCGACGCCGAATCGGAGTCCGAATCCACATCGAGCGCCCCGAGCGTCTTTTCAGCCCATTTGATGGCGTAGCCGACGCCGTGGTCGCGGTAGGCCTGCGTGTCGAGCGCGGCGAACGGCGCTGGCGGTTCGATACCGTGTTTGATGGCGCTACAGGCCAACTCGGTGGCATCCGGGAAATCGGTTCGTCCGGTGACGACTTCCTGCGAGATACCGTCCACCCGTGGTTCGATTCGTTGTCCTGCGTCCTGCCACGCGTCGAACAGCCGCGGATGTGACTCACGCCACTCGACGAACTCATCGCGCGTGTATAGCCCTTTGTACGCATCACAGAGGGCGACCGCGAGTTGATACGTGCTCGCGGGACCGAGCGGAACGGTGTCGGAAAACTCCGGGTACCGTTCGCCGAAGAATTCGAGGAAATGTTCGGGGAGGTCGAGATCGATTTCGACGAGCGCTTCCGCGATCAGGAAGTCGACGAACTCCTCGGGCGACCCTTGAACGCGCGCTTTCACGAAGAGGACGGGCGGGACGGTTTGATGGGTCCACGCCACGCTTCCGTCGCCGGGCATTCCGACGACCAGGTCGGACCCGGCGAACCGCCGGAGGAGTTCCGGTGCGTCGTCGGGTAGCCACTCGTCGGGTGCCGAGAACGGACGCAGTTCGTCCGTCAGGAGTGCGAGGTCGTCGCGTGCCGGAATCGGAAGCGTCTCGAAATCGCGTTCGCAGTCCAAGACGAGAGCGTTCGGCGCGCGCTCGTTTCGAACCGCCGCCACGTCTTCCGGAACAGTCCGTTCGCGGAACATCAGGCGACGAGCCAGGCGTTGAGAACGACTGCAAGTGCGGCCAACATCGTCAGTACGACGGTACCGATGACGATTTTCGTCGGAGTACTCATACCCGTTCGTTCCCGCTCGATTACTTAAAATCTGCCTACTCGGGTCGAAACCCCTTCGTTTCCACTCCAGATGGTCGTTTGATCGTCGAATCGGCGGTGCGGTGTCCGGCGTGGGTCCGTTTCGTTCGATTACGACCCGACTTCGACGGTATCGAACGTCGAGGTGACGAAACGGGCGAATCCCGATTCGAGCAGGAGCAGGAGGTTGTACGAAAGGGTGCCCCAGAACCCGATGAGCAAGAATCCCCAGTTCGCCGGGAATCCGGGGTTGAGCGCCGCCAAGATACCGTAGCCGAGGATAAGGTTTCCGAAGGTAGCGACGACGTGGACCATGGACGCGACGATGAGTTGTTCGTCGGGGTCCGAAGTCGGAGTGGAGAACAATTCATCGAACGTGATTCCCGCGAGGATGCCGAACGCTGCAAGCGCGCCGAGGATGTAGAGAAAAATCTCCACAATTCGGGGTGAGCCGTACTGATTCATCAGAATCGCACCGCCACCCCAGATGGTCAACGTGTAGCCGTACGCTTTCGACTCGGAGAGAAGGCTTCGAGCGAGTTGCTCGGTCGGATTCATACGATTGTCTCCGCCATATCCGAGCAAAGCCTCAATCCCTGCTAGTGCGCGGGATTGATACGACGAGGGTTGAAGGCGATGATTTGGCGAATAAAGATGATGAATTGATGAGGATCCAGGATGATGAATCGATGAGGATCCAAGGTGATGAATTGGCAGTTACTCGAACGAAAGCGAATCAGCTATCGATAGCGCCGGTCCACGAGTCGGGGACTTGAATGACGTATCGACCGTTCTCCCGCATAGCGATGATGTACTCATCGCGCTCGTAGAGTTCCATCAGGTTGAGTTCGTACTGACCGGGTTCGACCACTTTGATGCTCTCGAACTGGCTGTTTAGCTCCTCGCGGAGTTCGTCGAGGCTCGGTTGGTCGTCTTCGGGTGGTTTGATGACCGTCCCAGTACCGTCATCGTCCGACCGTTCCGGGAGTTCGTCTTCCGGGACAATTTCGGAGCGGGCATTTGCCTGTGCGCTGTCTTCGTTCGAATTGGCGGCGGGTTCTTCTGCCGATCGTTGGGATGGTTCGGTCCGTGCGTTCTGTTTCCGTTTCTCCGCCGACTGCCCCTCTTCTGTCCCTCTCTCTGTCGTCTGCCCCTCTTCTGTCCCCTGCCTTTGCACCGTCTGCTCCGGAGTCGCGGTCTGTTGTGCTTGCGGTTGTGTGGATTCCGGTTGTGTAGATTCCGGCTGTGTGGATTCCTTTCGCTTCCGCACAGGTTCACCGCGGTCCGATTCCGCCGTGTCCGAACCGCCGCGCGAGCCCACCCATCCTTTGACGGTGTTCGCGGCACGACCAACCGTTCCCGGCCCAGGCGGACTGTCGGCAGTCGCCGACAGGTTCTCGTTCGCTCCTGCGGACTCGGGGGGCGTTGTTTCGTCTGGAGATGACCCAGACGGACGGAATTGGAACTTGTTACCGCCACAGTCGGGACACCCCGAAAGCATCTCCTTCGACCCGTCGGCGAACGTCCGTCCACAGTTCGTACACTTGTGGGGCATTATTTGTGGGAGATGAGTGCGCTGATGAGGTTTTCATCCTTGTGGAGCGTCTCGATTTGGTTCGCCGGACCGATGACCGTGAGCTTGGAACTGGAAGACTCACGGCCCATCAACCGACCGAGAAGGCCGCTGTCGGACGTCTTGGAGCGCGGATAGGTCTCGATTTCGATACCGCTGAACTCGTCGGGGCTGATTTCGGTCATCGTCACTTCGATGAGTTTGCTCTCCTCGTCGGGGGACAATCCCTCTTCGAGGATGACGATATTGCCGTCACGGACACCATCGAGTATCATCCGAATCTTCTCCATGCTGGTCTTCCCAGCCATCCGTTCACCACCGATGAGGTCGACTTGAACGCCGTCGTCTGAATTTTTCACTTCCGGCATTGTGATCACCCGAAGTACTCCGCTATCTTCGTGTACACTTCGTCCATGTTATCACCCTCCAATGCGGAGAGTGGAATCGTCTCGTGTTGCGGATACGCGTTGCGAATCCGCTGGACGCTCGAATCGTCGAGGTCGGTTTTGTTAGCGAGAATAAGTACCGGCAGATCCTGACTCTCGATGATGCCGATGAGCATCGTGTTCACTTGCGTGAACGGGTCGGTCGAACTGTCGAGAACATAGATGACGCCATCGACGTCCTCTCGAAGCCAGTGCATCGCTTCCGCGACACCCTCGGTGGCCTCGCGGGAGCGACGTACCGCGTCCTCCTTGTCCATATCGTGGTCGAGGAACTCCTCGTAATCGACTTTCGTCGTGACGCCGGGCGTGTCCACGATATCGATTGTGACTTTCCGTCCGTCACGTTCGATTTCGACGTTTTCCTTCCTACGCGCGCGGCGTGTTTCGTGTGGAACGTGGCTCTCGGGACCGACCGCGTCGCCCGTCCAATCACGGGCGATGCGATTGGCAAGCGTCGTCTTCCCAGCATTTGGGGGCCCATAGATACCGATACGTTTCGGCTCTTCCGACGTGAAGAGCTTGTCGGTCACACGTGCAATACTTTGCCTGAGACCAGTAAACAATCCCATCCTTTTTCCTCCCAGACCCCAGTGTCGGATAGTCACTCTAGACAACGGGTTGTCGAGATTGAGCCGGACGTGCGGGGCTGTTGCGCGTACAAATTTACGCCACTCACTTAAACCTATGTCAGACAACTCGTGACACAATTCCCGGACAGGAGCGGGAAAGGAATATCACGCGAGGGAAATGACTCGATGGAACCGTTCTCGAAGTCATGACTGATTTCGAACAGACGGAAAGGGTCGTTGGAAGTGGAAGACGTTTCCACTGGAAACGAAGGGGTTTGCCGGCGTACTCGGACCAAAACGAATCAAGCGGGTTTGTCTCGGGAGGATGAAAAGCGAGAGGTCGTCCCATCGCGTACCGAGCAGTGTCGGGTGGTAACACATATCTCGATGTGTTGGTGTTACCGAATGCGCGTTTCGTGTCGCCTCTACAACCAGTTCGGGACCCCCCCACCCCTTCGTTTCGGGTGGAAACGTCGAACGATGGGGGATGGGGTGTCAGCCGTAGGTAACTTACAGACTACACTCCCCTCTAGAAAAGTTTCAACTATAGTTTGCGGATATTGTTAGCTAGACTGTGTAATAAAGGTTCCCGTCCTAGATCCCCCCTCCCCCCCACCCCTCCTTCTCCGCGTTCCACCCGAAACGAAGGGGTGGGGGGGTCCATAGACACGTGATATCACAAGGCATGATCGTTCTCTCGACCACTTTCCGACCCATATCCAATCGTCGATACCTCCCCCGCGAACACCATCTCACGCTTCCATTCTTTGACATTTCCGTCACGACTCCACGCGTTCCACCCGAAATGAGGGGGCAACGAACGGATACACTCCCACCGTTTACTGAATCGCCATCCGTCACTACACCTCCCGTTCCACCGTTCTCTCACGTTCCACCGTCCCTCTATGGTACATTACTCATCATCTCCTCTTCTCTCCCCTTGCTTCTTCTCTCCCCCTGCCTCTCCTCTCCACTCCTTTTCTCTCCTGCCTCTCTATCCTGCTACGCTCCTTCCGAATCCTCCACTCCGACGCTTCCACTCTGTTACCTATCTCTCTATTTCGACTCGACCCGAAACGACCTGGTTGGACGAGTCGGATAGGTCGAACGAATCGAATCCGAGGACGATTCGAACCCCACTTTCCAACCAATCGAATCCGAAGCCGTGAACAAACGTTGAAAATTGGACACATCGACTGCTCCCAAATCCATTCGAAAAATCACCGTCCGTTTCTCACACCTTCCACTTGGTTACCACTTCTCCTCGCCTTTCGTTCGACCCGAAACGATGCTGATTCAGGGTGAAACCTCCAAAAACACCTTTTTCGTTCATCACTCCACCGATGAGAAAGATTTTAGTACTGTGCTGTACCTCTTTTTCATCTGCATCAACTGGACGCGCTGTCGCTTCTCTGGGACGGAAATAGGGACGCTATTCCCGGTTTCCTCCCTTCTCTCTCCGCACGGCGCGTCAACTCCAGTCGAAACGAAGGGGTACAAAGACGACGTATGTCAGACGAGAACACAGACCCGGCGGACGAACGAAGCGGCCACGCGAACCGTGGATTCGAGGGTATCGACTTGGACGATGTCGTGTTGGACGACTCGGACGACGAGAGCAACCAAGGTTTGTTCGACGATCTGCTCAGCGGCGAGCCGATCTTCGAGAACAAGGAGGTGCTCCGGCCCTCGTACACGCCACACGAACTCCCACACCGCAAAGAGCAGATCAACCGCATGGCGACCATTCTCGTCGCCGCACTGCGCGGCGAAACGCCGTCGAACATCCTCATCTACGGAAAGACGGGGACCGGAAAGACGGCAAGTGCCAAGTTCGTGAGTCAGGAGCTCGAACGAACCTCGCTGAAGTACGAAGTCCCGTGTGAGGTCGAATACATAAACTGCGAGATAACGGATACACAGTATCGCGTACTCGCACAACTCGCCAACAAGTTCATCGAGAACAATCTGGCCGACATCGAAAGCCAAATCGAAGAACTGAACGACATTCGCGACGGCGTCGCCGCCGAATCCGAGCAGTTAGCGAACACCGACTTCTCGTCCGTACAGGAAATCGACGACCGCATAGAGGAACTCGAAGCGGATTCGGAGGAGATAGAACCGGTTCCCATGACCGGGTGGCCGACGGACCGCGTGTACAACACCTTCTTCGATGCCGTCGATTATCAGGAGCGCGTCGTCGTCATCATGCTGGACGAAATCGACAAACTGGTCGAGAAATCCGGCGACGACACGCTCTATAACCTCTCTCGGATGAACTCGGAACTCGACAACTCGCGGGTGTCCATCATGGGTATCAGCAACGACCTGAAGTTCACCGACTTCCTCGACCCCCGCGTCAAATCCAGTTTGGGGGAAGAAGAAATCGTCTTCCCGCCCTACGACGCGAACCAACTCCGGGACATCCTCCAGCACCGCGCGGAGGTGGCGTTCAAGGAAGACGCCCTCTCGGACGACGTGATTCCGCTCTGTGCCGCCTTCGCCGCGCAGGAACACGGTGACGCGCGACGGGCGCTCGACCTGCTTCGAACGGCGGGCGAACTCGCCGAACGCGACCAAGCCGAACGCGTGGAGGAAGGCCACGTCCGGAAGGCACAGGACAAGATCGAACTCGACCGCGTGGTCGAAGTGGTTCGAACGCTCCCGACCCAATCGAAACTCGTCCTCTTTTCGACCATCTCGCTGGAGAAAAACGGCGTCCACAACATCAACACCGGCGAGGTGTACAACGTCTACAAACACCTGTGCGAGGAGATAGACGCCGACATCCTCACCCAGCGCCGCGTCACCGACCTCATCAGCGAACTCGACATGCTCGGCATCGTCAACGCCGTCGTCGTCTCGAAGGGGCGCTACGGGCGTACCAAGGAGATCAGCCTCTCCGTCCCCATCGAGGAAACCGAGGCCGTCCTCCAGTCCGATTCGCGACTCGGCGATATCGACGACATTCAACCGTTCATGCAGCAGGCTCGGTTCGACAGCTGAAACGGTAGCATCGTCCGCCGGATAAATTTCCACTGCAAAAATTCTTCATCGCAACCTATCGGTTTCCACCCGAAACAATGGCCTTCGACCGTGTTGTTTTCTCGTAACCAGCGAGTCCCACCGCTCCCGTTTCAGACGATTTGTTCGCCGTCGTCGTCGTACACCTTGATGGCGTCCACAGGGCAGACGCGGGCGGCCATTTCGGCGTCGAACTCGGCTCCGTCGGGCACTTCTCGGACGAAGATTCCGTCTTCGACTTCCTCGCTTTCCAGCAGGTCGGCCTTGCCTTCCTCGCGGTTCTCGACGAACTCCTCCCACTCCGCCGTGCACTGATACATCCCCGTACAGGTGTTCCGGTCGTATTCTACCTTCATGCGTATCTCTCTGGCGTGTGTGTTCAAATGGATGACGGAGCGCTCGCCGAACACTCGATGGTGACTCGCCGTTCGATACCTTTCTTCGGAGTCCACCCGACAGTTTAAACGGGAAGACGCGCCAAACGAGGGTAATGACCGGACTCGCACCGCGCACGCAAGGTGAACGTGCGTGAACGTCACCGACTTGACGGGGTTGCCGGACGGCGTTCCCGAACACTTCCACGCGCAGGGTATCGAGGAACTCTACCCGCCGCAGGCGGAAGCGGTCGAAGCAGGTATCACCGACGGCGAGAGCATCGTCGCCAGCATCCCGACCGCCAGCGGGAAGACGTTCATCGCGGAACTCGCCATGCTGTCGAGCGTCGCCCGTGGTGGCAAAGCCCTGTACATCGTCCCCCTTCGAGCGCTCGCCAGCGAGAAAAAAGAGGAGTTCGAGGAGTTCGAACAGTACGGCGTCTCCATCGGCGTCTCCACGGGGAACTATGAGAGTGACGGCGATTGGCTCGCATCGAAGGACATCATCGTCGCCACGAGCGAGAAGGTGGACTCGCTCGTCCGAAACGGCGCGAAGTGGGTCGACGACCTCTCCTGTGTCGTCGCCGACGAAGTGCACCTCGTCAACGACTCCCACCGCGGACCGACGCTCGAAGTCACGCTCGCCAAACTCCGCCGGGTCAACCCGAACCTCCAGACCGTCGCGCTGTCGGCGACCGTCGGCAACGCGGAGGAGATGGCGGAGTGGCTCGATGCCACCCTCGTCGATTCGACGTGGCGTCCCATCGACCTCAGGAAGGGTGTCCTCTACGGGCAGGCGCTGCACTTCGACGACGGCACACAACAGGAACTCGCACGCGGAAACGAGAAGGAAACCGCCGCGCTCGTCCGCGATACGCTCGAAGACGGCGGGTCGTCGCTCGTGTTCGTCAACTCCCGCCGAAACGCGGAGGCGGCGGCGAAGCGACTCGCGGACGTGACGAAGGCACACCTGACCGACGAGGAGTGCCGGGAGTTGCTCGACATCGCCGACCAAATTCGCGAGGTGAGCGACACCGAAACGAGCGAGGACCTCGCGAACGCCGTCGAAAAGGGGGCCGCGTTTCACCACGCGGGGCTCGCCAGCGACCACCGCTCTCTGGTGGAAGATGCCTTCCGCGACAAGTGCATCAAAGTCATCAGCGCGACGCCGACGCTCGCAGCGGGCGTAAACACTCCGAGTCGGCGGGTCATCGTCCGCGACTGGCGGCGCTACGACGGCGACATCGGCGGCATGCAACCGCTGGACGTCCTCGAAGTCCACCAGATGTTCGGCCGAGCGGGTCGACCGGGACTCGACCCGCACGGGGAGGCGGTCCTCATCGCCAAGAGCCACGACGAACTGCAGGAACTGTTCGACCAGTACGTCTGGGCCGACCCGGAACCCGTCCACTCGAAACTCGCGGTGGAACCCGCGCTTCGGACGCACATTCTCGCCACCGTCGCGTCCGGGTTCGCCGGGACGGAAGAGGAACTCCTCGATTTCCTCGAACGCACGCTGTACGCGACCCAGACGGACGAAACGGGGCGACTCGAATCCGTCACCCAGCGCGTTCTCGACTACCTCGAACGGAACGGCTTCCTCGAACGTGACGACAGGTTGCGCGCTACCGGCCTCGGCCACCGCGTCTCGCAACTCTATCTCGACCCGATGAGCGCCGCCGAAATCATCGACGGACTGCGCGATGCGGACGGAAAACCGACCGCGCTCGGACTGTATCACCTCGTCTCGCGAACGCCGGACATGTATCAACTCTACCTTCGTTCGGGTGACCGCGAGCGATACACCGAAATCGCGTACGAGCGTGAGGAGGAGTTCCTCGGTCACATGCCCTCGGAGTTCGAGGACAACGCGTTCGAGGACTGGCTTTCGGCGTTGAAGACCGCACGTCTGCTCGAAGACTGGGCGAGCGAACTCGACGAGGACCAAATCACGGAGCGCTACGCCATCGGTCCCGGCGACATCCGCGGGAAGGTCGAGACGGCCGAATGGTTGCTCAACGCGGCCGAACGCCTCGCTGCGGAACTCCAGCGCGACAAGGGTGAGCGGTTGCCGTCCACGACGACCACGGCCATTAGGGAGGCACGCAAACGGGTCGAATACGGCGTCGAGGAGGAACTCCTCGACCTCGCCGGCGTCCGCAACGTCGGGCGAAAACGCGCCCGGCGGTTGTACGAGGCCGGCATCGAGTCACGGGCCGATCTCCGAGAGGCGGACAAATCGGTCGTTCTCGGTGCGCTCCGCGGTCGGAAGAAGACGGCCGAAAACATCCTCGAAAACGTCGGCCGGCAGGACCCCTCGCTCGACGGCGTCGAGGCGGATGCCGAGACGGCGGCGACGAGCGCGCGCGCGACGAACGACGGCGGACAGCAGAGCCTCGGTGATTTCGAATGAGAGTGGTCGAGGGGAGCGCTTCCGTCGCCGACGTGAACGAGTTCGTGGCACGTCTCGGCGACATCGGCGACGAGTTCGACTGTGCGATACAGGCGTTCGACGCGGGTTATGTGGCCGGACGGGCACATCTCGAATCGGCGGTGGAACACGCGAATCGCGCGTTCGAACGCGGTGAGAACGTCGCTCGCGACCCCGCCGTCGAAATTCTCCTCTATGCGGCAGGTCGTCGCCAGATCAATCAGGCGCTCGAAATGGGCGTCTCGGAGGGCGAACAGGACGTCGTCGTGGTCGTAGACGGCGAGGGCGAAACGGCCGCCATGGCGGCCGTTTCCGAGTTGTTGACGCCCGAGGACACGCTCGACGCCTCCGATCGCGAACCGATTTTCGAGTTCTTTTCGATCTCGGAACGGGAATTGGCGGCGACGACGGCCAGCCTCACCGATATCGTCCGTGAGCGCGTCGCTCTGTTGGAAGTCGAAAAGTAGGTGTGGTGACGGGACACGATGTCGGCGGCCGTGCTCTTGCTGGCCAGTATGAATTTCAAACGGTGTGGCGTAGTTCGGTCCAGAGCAATGTCCGACGAGAACCACGACGCCGAACGCGTACAGGATAGTGCCCGCGAACGGCAACACGAACGAGCGGAGCGAGTCGAAGACGTGCTCGGCGACGCGGGTCGGATGCTCGGCGAACACAAGTATCCGACGACGAGCGAGGAGTTGGCGACCGAATACGGCGACCAACCGCTCGATTTACCGAACGAGACGGAGACGCTCGGAAGCGTCTTCGACCGCATCGTGGACGAACGCTTCGAATCCCCTGAAGAAGCGCGCGAAGCCGTGTACAACGAAATCTCCGGCGAAGCCGGCGGCATGGCGGAGTACAACGAGGAGCGGGAGTTGAGTGAGTTGGACGAAGAAGAGATCGACTCCGAGTCGGAGACTAATTGGCAGTAATCGGTGTCTTTTCCAGTGGAAACGGAGGGGGTTGTTTCCCATTCTCAAAGAGTTGAACCACCATTTTGGACCCGCTTTTGAGCCGCTGATTGCTGTTCGATTAAAATGATACAAAACCAACTGTTTTCCGTGTTGGCGGCGTACCGGAACTGATGGGTGGGGGAAATGAGGAATCTGACACGACAAGAATATGCCATAAGTCGTCGAACGTTTTGTCGGTTGACCGCTGTATCGGCTATCGCTACGCTCTCGAATGATACGGTAACGTCCCGACGCGTCAGGGAGACACCCGAAGCACGACTCGCTGGATACGGATCGGGGGAGTACGGGAGGTACGAGCTATGACCGACAACCATCGGTACGACACTCCACAATCCGGAACGACGGATTGGCACCGTCCTCTCAATCGGAACTTCGAGCGACTCGACACCGACGTGGAGATACGGGACGACGAGGAGATGCGGGACACGTACGCGCCGAAACTCGGTGCGAAATATCTTGCCACCGACACGGAAAACGAGTTCGTCGGCGACGGCGAGGAGTGGCGGCCGCTCCAATCGTCCGGGGTCTCCCCGACGTTCGAGTCCCTCTCCGTCGGAACGATTCAGGCGTCATCGCTCGGTGCGACGCGAACGGTGTCGTCGGAATCGGAACTCCAAGACGCAGTGCAGAGTGACGGACTGGTAATAGTCACTGACGATATCACGCTCACCAGTGCCATTTCGGCCCGTGTCGAGTCGAAACTTCGAATCAACATCGAGGGCCATTCGCTGAAGCGCGCCCCCGACACGGACGACCACATGTTGGATTTCGAACTGGCACCGTCCGCCAGTTTGACGCTCTCCGGTGGCTTTATCAACGGAAACAGACCGGAACAGGACTTCCCGAACATGAAACGGGATGAAATTCGAGTAACGGGGGGGTCGAACTTCCGCGCCGACTCCGTTACCGGCCTCTACAACACCAACTTCATGTTCCGTATTACGGACGTGGACTCGGTCCAGTTCCTCCAACCGACTGTCATAACGTACCCCAATCGAATCGCGAACCCGTCGGACGCCGGTGGACTCGACGGGATTCACACGTACGACTGCTCCCGCGTTTCGATAACGAGCCCGATAATCGTCTCCGGTGACGACAGCATCGCCATCGGAGCTATTAAACGGTCGATAGGTAGGGTGTCCATCACGGGCGGCGTGTTGAGCAGTCCGGTGCACGCGAACGGTATCAAGTTACACATCGAGTACGAGGCGAGCGCGGACATCACGATAGACGACATTCTGATAACTGCAGCCATCGTTTCCTGTCAAGGACACGGCATTCAGCTCGTGAACAACTCACCGCGAGCAGAAGGTCGCGGTCGGACGCTGTCCATCAACTCCGTCATCGACAACGTGGTCGAGGACGGCATCAACTCCATTATTCCGATGGAGGCGACGGTCATCACCACAGAGGTAACGAACGTCGGCAATCACGGTGTCAACCTGACGGCCGGGGGGAAAGACCTCAAGTTGATCTCGCTCACGAGGAACTTCCGAGAGACGGGCGTTCGCCTTCAGGACTTCTCCAACGCGTTCATCCGTTCGACCATCAACGGAGGCGGCGGACAGTACGGTATCGTCCTCGATTCCGTGACCAACGCACAAATTTCAGCGATAATCGACGGTACGACGCAGGGTGGTGTGTACGGATTGGACTCCTCGCATATCTCTATCACGAGTTCCATCATCCACAACTGCGACGGGCCGCCCATCATATCCATTCGAGAATCGGGCTACTGGACGGTCGTCGGCTGTCACGTTTACGGCAACCGGACGAACTCGTTCGAACTGGCCGGTTCGAACAATCTGACGGAGGCGAACAACGTCGGCGGGGGTGGGTCCATTTTCGGCAGTTTGGCGAAACGTCGGGTAGATTCGTATTCGGACGTCAAACCCCCCGTTCCTCGCCTTTTGGAGAACGGCGAGTAACGAGAAATACCCGCTCTTGGCACGACCTTAACTTCAAATGGGGCGACACGAACGACGCTAGTGCGCCTTTGACGCCGGTGAACTGTCGAGGTCATTCATTCCGGATGGGATCGTTCACTGGACGATGAATCGACCGGACACGCCCGTTTTGCTGCTCTGTGTGTGCTTGGTAGTCGCGGTTCAACCGGTCGCGACGGTCGTGACCGCGAATTCGGCGAGTCAGCCGGCGGATACTCGATCGATCTCGTCGTGTACGGTCATCGACGAACCCGGCGAATACGTCCTCACGACCGATATTCGGAGCGACGCCGACCGCTGTCTCGACGTCCGTGCGAACGACGTGACGGTTCACGGCGAGGGCCACGAAATCGTCGGTCCGTCGCCCGAGTCGGAACTGATCGGCGTGTTCGTCAACACGTCGAACGTCCGAATCGAAAACCTCAGCGTTCGAAACTGGAGTCAGGGAGTCGTCCTCTATCGAACCACCGCGGCCACCCTCGACTCCGTATCCGTGTCCGACACCGATATGGGCGTTCGAACCTTGGAGACGCTTCGAACGACCCTTCGAAACGTCTCGGTCTCCGGGAGCACGGCCGACGGTATTCACCTCGAATCGGACGGCCGGACGAACGTCGTCGGGTCGACGATACGCGATAGCGACGAAACCGGATTGTTCGTACAGAACTCCACGAACACGACGGTTTCCGGCCTCACGAGTACGGGGAACGAACTCGGCGTCGAGTTGGAGTACTCCGATAGGACGCGACTCACGAGAAGTACCGTCAACGACAACGAGGAGGACGGCGTGATACAGACGTATTCGAACGACGTTCGTCTCCTCGGGAACGTCGTCGAGAACAACGGGGAAAACGGCATTCACGTTCGTCTATCCGAGGACTCAGTCGTTCGAAACGATACCGTTCGAGACAACGGCGACGTGGGGGTCCGCGTCTCCAACGGCGGTAATACGACCGTCAGCACTTCGGTCGCGAGCACGAACGACGTCGGCATCCTCGTCATCGAGTCGAGTGCCGTCGATGTGACCGGAAATTGGGTCGGGAGCAACGAGAACGAGGGCATCCTTTTGGACCGTTCGAGCGATACCGCGGTCGATACCAACGTTGTCACGAACAACGAGGACGGAATCGTCCTCCAGCAAGCGAACGGCAATTCTCTTCGTGAAAACACCGTCCAGAACAACGAGTTCACCGGTCTCCGATTGGACCGCGCGCTGAACAACACCGTCGTCGGAACCGTCGCCACGAACAACACCGACGGAATCGTCGGCATCGAAGTGGAAAACGTCGTCTTCGAGCGGACGACGACCGCGAAAAACAGGGAATCCGGTCTCACGCTTCTGCGCGCCGATGACAACGTGGTTCGCAACAGCACGGCGAACGAAAACGACGAGGCGGGGTTCGTACTCGAACGGAGCGAACGGACCAGACTCGTGGACGACACCGCGAATTCGAACGGGGAAGACGGCGTCCTCCTCGACCAAGCCGGGAACAACGACCTCGTCCACGTGGTCGCTCGAAACAACACGAACGGGGTCGAACTCCGCTTCTCCGGACCGAACCGTCTGTTCAGGACCGTTTTCACCGGGAACGAGTACGGAATCGTCCTGCTCGAATCGGGCGACAATCGAATCGTCAACACAGTCTTCGGCCAGAACGACGAGAACGTCCGCCGAATTCGGTCGAGCGAAAACCGCGTCGTGACCGGATGTATCCGGACGAAGAACAGTCCGGGACGGTTCTGTGAGCGGCGATGAAACGCGGACTCTACGGACGACTGTTCGGTGGAGCGCTCGTCGTCCTCGTCGGCAACGTGCTGGGGATGGGACTCGCCTTCCTGACGCGCATCGTGCTGGCGCGCCTCCTCGGCGTGAGCGGGTACGGCGTCCTCGCGTTCTGCGTCTCGCTTCTCGAACTCCTCGTGCTCCTCACCAGCCTCGGTCTGGAGGAGGGAGTCGCGCGAAACATCCCACGGTCCGACGACCCCGGTGACGTGTTCCTGACGGCGGTCGAAGTCGCCTTCGTCGCGGCGGTCGTCGCGGCCGGAGCGCTCGCGGTGCTCTCGGGGGTCGTTTCCCGACTCTTTCTCGTCCCGACCGCTGTTCCGGTCGTTCTCCTCTTCGCGCTGGCGCTCCCGTTTCAATCGGTCGTCTGGTTGTCGCTCGGCGGCTTTCGGGGCATCGGGGACGCACCCCGAATCGCGCTGGTACAGAACGTCGTTCTCCGGGGAGCCATCATCCTGTTCGCCGTCGCCGGAATCTATCTCGGCTACGGCATCGTGGGGGCGTCGGCTGGTTGGGTGCTCGGCACCGCGATCACCGCCGGAATCTCCCTGTTCATCCTCGGTCGGGAAACCGCACTCCTCTCGTCGGCGCAGCGGGCGACTGCCCGTCTCTCCGAGCACACGGTTCCGCTGCTTCGATTTTCGGTCCCCCTCGTCATCGCGACCGCGGCGTGGCAACTCATTCAGGCGACCGACGACATGGTCATCGGGTACTCCCTCCCGCCCGCAAAAATCGGCGTGTTCGACGCGGCGTTCACGACCGGCAGAATCATGCTTCTCTTCGTCTGGTCGTTCTCGGCGCTCTTTCTGCCCATATTCTCCCAGATGGACGACGAGGACGCGGATCACGATGAGATGTCGCGCCTCTACACGCTGATGGCGAAGTGGGTCGTCGTCCTCACGCTTCCCGTGTTCCTGTTCGTGGTCGGGTTTCCCGGGGCGATACTGTCCGCCCTCTTCGGCGAGGCGTACATCTCCGGAGGTGTCGTACTGGCCCTCGTCGTCGTGGGTTTCTTCGTCGAGGTCACGACCGGCATGACCCGCGCGGCGCTGACGGCCATCGGGGACACCCGGTTCATTTTCTGGACCACGACCGCCACCCTGGTCGGTAACGTCGCGCTGAGCGCGTTGCTCATCTCCCCGTTCGGTATCGCGGGCGTCGCGGCGGCGACGGCCGGAACGTATGCCGCGCTTAACGTGGCTTCCGCGGTGCGACTGTATCTCGTTCGAGGCTATCACGCGATTTCGAGCGCCCTCGTCCGAGTCACCGTGGCCACGACGGCGCTCTTCGTACTCCTGTACTTCGTTCTCGGTTCGTGGATTCGGTCGTCCCTGCTCGCGGTCCTCCTCGCCGGAATGGGGTTCTATGTCGTTCACCTCGTCGTCCTTCTTGCCGTCGGGGGTCTCGAAACGGAGGACGTCTCCCTGTTGCGTCAGTACACGAATTCGATCCCGGTCAACCTCCAACCCCTGTTCGACCTGTTCGAACGCGGGTGATGGCGATCCGGATTCCGCCGCCGTGGACGAAACCGCACCACAACGATACCCTACCGTTCCGTAATGAACCGCCGTTTCATTACCCGTGCCGTCGTCAGTCGTGTCCACCGAATCGACCCTCTCCGTGGAACCGGTGAACGATGAATCGAGCAATCGCGTCGCTAGAACGGCGAATACGTGAAACGTACGACGAGAGAATTCGCCCGCTCTCGCGGCGCGAGCGACTCGGCCTCGTTCTCCTCGTCCTCGCCTGTCTCTCCGTCGTCGTAAAGGCGATGCTCGTGCCCCCGCTGGACGACCCGTGGGCGTATTCGCTGTGGTACATCGAGGAGTGGCTTCTCTCCCACGGGTTTCATCTCCCGACCTGCGAGTACGTCTCCTCGGTCGGCAACTACGACCCGTACTGGGGCAAGATCTGTGTCGACATTGACACGCCCGCGGCGGCCTACCTGTCGAGCGGCCTCACCGCGCTCACCGGACTGGATTTCGTCCATCGGTGGACGCGATTCTTCCTGTTGACGCCGCTCGTCAAGTTCGTCGTCGGCTATCTCCTCGCGTCGTTGTACACGGAGGACGTCCGATATCGGACCCTGTGTGCGACGGCCATCTTCCTGATCCCCGACTACTCGCCGCTGTACCTCACCGAAGCGAGAGGGCTGTCGTTTCCGATCACCCTGTTCGGATTCTACGCGACGCTTCGGTGGAACCGCGACGGCGGACGCTGGTTCTGGGTCGCCGCGGGGACGCTGGCGCTCACGTCGATGTTCTATCTCCCTCGGGCGCTCTTGCTCCTCCCGTTTCTGTTCGTCATCGGCGTGGCCCGTTGGCTACGCGACGGTTCTCGACGGGACGCCGTCCTCGGGACCGTCGTCGGCCCGCTCATCATCCTCCTCTTGCACGGCGACCGACTCTCACAGTCCAGCGAACTCACCGACTCCGTCTTCGACCTCGGGAACACGCTCGGCGTCATCGGCAGTCGGTTCGGGTTCGGAACCAGTCGTTCGGTTCCGTTTCTCCTCTCGTGGCCGCCGTACGTGATGATAATTCTCGTTCCCGTGGCGATCGTCAGCGGGGTTAGCGGCCTCCGCGCGCTCTCCCGCGACGGTCCCCGATTCCTCTTCGACGAGCGCATGCTCTGGCTCTACAGCGTCCTCGTGGTGTACGTTCCGGCCGGAATCTCGGTGAGTTTCTTCTGGACGCGAATCTTCTTCGAGGCCTCGATACCAGGACTGCTCGTCGCGCTCGGCGAGCTAGACTCCCTCTCCACCGCCCGGCCCGCTCGAACCTACATCCCGTACCTCCCCCGAACCGTTACGAACACCGCCTATCGTTCGCTTCCACCGCGGCTTCTCTCGAGGTTCTCGCTTCCGTCTCGACGGTTCGACACGCGACTCCCCGACATCTCCCGCTCCCGACTCGCCCGGTTCTCCCACGCCGCGGGGTACGTCCTTGTCGCGTTGATGGTCGTCGGCAGCCTGCTCATCATTCCCGGCGTCTGGACGTTTCCGTACCGAGGTAACTACGAGGGACTCGTGGACGGCATGCACCGAAACGGCGTCGAACGCGGTGAGCCGATATACACGGAACTGAAGACCGGCGCGTATCTGGTCGGGATGGACCGCTACGAAGTCGTCTACCGCGACACCGACGATTACGACCGGCAGGCGCTGATCGACGTGTGGTACGGGACGAACGCGACTGCCGCGTGCGGGGAGATGCGTTCGTACGGCGCGGATTATTTCGTTCTCAACCGCGAAGTATCGACGCAGGTCCTCTACGTGGAAAACTACCAACGCCGACCGATAAACCGCTCGGCGTACCTCAAATTCGACCGCAGTTCGCTGTTCACGCCGGTCGTTCGGCGACCACAGTTCACGGTGTACCGCATCGACGGCGACTGTACGCCCTCATCCTCCCAGTCGGTCGAATCCGCTCACGCCGTCTCGACGAGTTCCGCGTAAACGTCGAGCACCCGTTCCGCGTTCTTTCGCGCCGAATACCGGCGTTCACACAGTGACCGGCAGCGCTCGGAGAGTTCGTCGTCCTCGAATTCGAGGACATCGCGGATTCCCTCGGCCAGCGCATCAACGTCGTCGCGCGCGACGACGCGGCCGACGTTTTCGGCTTCGACGTCCGTTGCGACTCCCACGATATCGGTCGAGACGACGGGCGTCCCGGTCGAAAGCGCCTCCAACAGGACGAGTCCGAACCCCTCTTGGTCGGGGTCCGTCGACGGGAGGACGAACGCGTCCGCCGCGTTGTACGCCGTCACCAGTTGCGAATCGGGAATCCGACCGACGAACCGAACGTGGTCTCCCACCCCGAGTCGTCTCGCCAACGCCTCGTACTCCCCTTTGAGCACGCCGTCGCCCCCCACGACGAGTTGCGGCGGCGTTCGCATCGTTTCCGCGAGTGACGCCATCGCCGCCAGCAGCACGTCGAGACCTTTGTATCGGTGATATTCGTCGAGCGCACTGAGAAAGAGTATCGTGGCTCGGTCGGACGCGACCCCGAGCGACCGCTTCGCGTCCGCCGACACCGGCATCGGTCGAAATCGACGCACATCGACCCCGTTGGGGATGCACTCGACCTTCGAACGAACCGACTGCAACGGCCGCGCCCGTCGGACGTACGACCGTTGCGTGGTGATGACGGTGTCGGTGAGCCGGAGCGTCATCGGCAACGGAATGCCGTTGTACGCCGTCGCGGCGACGCTCGCGAGTCCGGTACCGATGACGTTGTTGTGGTAGGTCAGCACCGTCGGCGTCCGCGTGACGGCGCCGACCAACGCGCTCCAATCGGCGCTCCACGGCGTCGGCATGTGCGTATGGACGACGTCCGCTCGCTCCAGTTCGTCGTACGCCGCGCGCGGAAATCTCGGCGTTAACGGCGTGTTCGCGAGATAACCCGCCACCGGAAGCCGACGGATTCGAACCCCATCCCTGACCTCCTCGACCGGCGTCTTCGCGTCCGACCGCGCGCAGAGCACCGTCACGTCGTGGCCTCGTGCGACCAACTGGTTCGAGAGCGTGGCGACGTACTCCTCGACGCCGCCGATGAACGGATGATAGCGCGGCGGGGTCTGTACTACTCGCATCCCGTTACCGCTCGCTCTCGGTCGTTTCGGTGCCCGCCGCACCGGACGGTTCGGACGGGAGCGGTTCCCGCCGCAACAGGTCGTCGAGTCCGTCCACGAACGAATACCGAGGCTCCCACCCGATTTCGGTTCGAATTCGGTCGACGTTGGCACAGAGATGCTGGCGGTCCGTCTTCCGCGTTCGTCGCTCCGTCTGCGTGATTTCGATGTCCTCGCCGACGAGGCCTCCGATGTAGCCGACGACCTCCCGCACCGAACATTCGGTTCCCGTTCCGACGTTGAACGCGCGATACGACCCGTCGAAGCCGTCGGCGAGCGCGACGAGCGCGTCAGCGACGTCGCTGACGTGGACGAAGTCGCGCTTCGGCGTGAGGTTCCCGAGCGTCAGCGTTCGGTCCCCCTCCCGAAGTTGGTCGAAGATGGCCGGGATGAGGTGCGGGTTCGTCTCGTCGTCCCCGAAGACGTTGAACAACCGAGCGGCGGCACACGATACGTCCGTGACTGCCGCGAACAGCTGCAAGAGGTCCTCGCCGATGAGCTTCGTCTGCCCGTAGATGTCGACCGGTGCGACCTCGTCTCCCTCCCGATTCGGCGCGTCGCCCGGCGGGTACACCGCGGCCGAAGACGCGAAGACGACAGTTTCGAGGTCGTCGAGCGTTCTGGCGGCCTCGTAGACGTTTCGCGACCCCATCACGTTCACGTCGAACGCCTCTTCCGGGTGTTCGTTGCAGTACGGGATGTAGTGAAGCGCTGCGAGGTGAACGATTCGCCGCGGCGCGATACTCTGCACGAGACGGCGAAACTCCGCGGAGCGGATGTCCGCGTCGTAGAACGTCACTTCGTCCGGAACGAGTTCTTCCCGCCCTGCAAAGCAATTGTCCACGACGTGAACGTCCCACCCATCGTCGAGCAGCCGTTGACTGACGTGCGACCCGATGAATCCCGCACCCCCCGTCACCAAGACGCTGTTTTCGTCCCCGATTCCACCCTTACTGTTTGGCGATTGCTCTGTCATACACGGTCTCCATTTCCGCGACGATCCGATTCCAGTCGTGACGCCGCGCGAACTCGTACGCGTTTTCGCTCATTCGCCGACCCGTCGTCTCGTTCGCGAGGAGCGAAGCGATTTCCGCCCCGAGCGCGTCGGCGTCGAACTCCACGATGCTCCCCGTCACTCCATCTTCCACCACCGCCGTTCCCCCGTTGTCCTCGTGATCGATGACCACTGACGGGACGCCGCACGCGTTGGCCTCCAGAATCGTGTTCGGGAACCCCTCCCGCGTGGACGGGAGGACGAACAGTTCGGCGTCCTTGAAGTTCCCGATGACCTCCTCGTCGGATTCGACGGACCCGAGAAACGTGACGCTGTCCGAGAGTCCCAACTCTCGAGCGTAGGCCCGTAGCGACTCCCGTTCCGGACCGTCTCCGATGATGCCGCAGTCGAGCGGCCGCCCGATTCGGGCCTCCGCGTCGAGGATCGCATCAAGCAACAGGTCGACGTTCTTGTGGCTCGACAACCGCCCGACGTAAATGACGTCCCAGTCGTTACCGACGGGTTCGACGGCGTCGATACCGTAGAAGTCGATGCCGTTCGGCACCACGTCGACTCCCCGTTTCCGCCCGATGTTCGTCAAGTTCCCTCGAACGAACTCCGAGATGGCGATTATCGTCGGCGGAAGCCGAACCGTCGCCCGTTCGACGGCTTTGCCGAACACTCCCTTGCGGCCCAGATAGTCGTACCAGTAGTCGTCCCACACCTCGTACCACGTCACGACGAACGCGGACCGACGAAGGAGTTGGTGCGCTTTCGCCGAGAAACAGGGAAAGTATGGAAACGACTGACAGTCGATGACGTCGAACGATTCGCGGAGGAGGGGAGCAGTCAGACGCTCGGTGAAGTACAGCGCCTCCGGAATCGAGCGCCGTTCCCCGGCGTACAGTTCCGTGGGTTCACAGACGCCGTGCAACGTCACCCCGTCCCGCTCGATGGTCGACGGTCCGTCCCAGTACCGCATTCCGTAGAGGTGGACGTCGTGGTCGTCGGCCATCCGGCGCGCGATTTCCCACACCCGCTTCTGTGCGCCGCCCTTCACCCACGGGTAGACGGCGTCGTAGATGTAGGCGATTTTCAGGCCATTCTCGTTCGCGGTCGAACTCACGTCTCGATCACCCCTTCCCTCGCCAGCAGCGTCCGGGCGTAGAACCCGGTCGCGAGCATCTGAATGCCGATGATGGTGACCAACAGCCAGACGATTTGTGTGACGCTGATGGAGAGGCTGTTCGGGTCGCCGACGTTCCGGGAGATAACCGCGCCGAGGAGCGACGTGCCACCGACGAGCGTGAGGACGACACCCAAGTAGATGCCATAATCCGGGTCCAACCGTTCGCTCATCCATTGGGTCGCCGTGTCCTTCGGATACCTGTCCCCAACCGTTATCGAGGCGAGGAAGAGCCCGAGCGTTCCGATTTGTGTCCCGGCGAGCGTCATCACGCTCCCGACCAACAGCATCTGGACGCCGAAGAAGAGGTCGATACGAGAGCCGAAGAGGCTCCCGATGAATCGCGTATCGAACATCGCAAGTCCGACGATGTACATCCCGAACAGCGCGATGAGGAGCGCCGGAATGGACAGCAGGTAGCCGGGTGCGTACAGCAACATGAATTTGACGTGCCGCCACCCGTCCTCGAAGGTGTTCAGGGTCGCCTCTCCCGTACGACGGTGGTAGGTTATCGGCACGTCCTCGAGATTCAACTCCTTCGACCCCGCATCGACGACCATCTCCGTGGCGAACTCCATCCCGTCCGTTTGCAGATCGAGTTTATCGAGCGCGTCGCGCGAGATGACGCGAAAGCCGCTGTGCGCGTCGGAAATCCCCGCACCGTAGAAGACGTTCACGAACGCCGTCAACACAGGATTGCCGATGTGCTGGTGCAGCCACGGCATCGCACCCTCCTCTATCGTTCCCGAAAGCCGACTTCCGAAGACGATATCCGCGTCTCCGTCCCTGACGGGCACGAGCAGTTTCGGCAACTCCAGAAAATCGTACGTGTTGTCCGCGTCACCGATGACGATGTAGTCACCGCGAGCGCGATCGAAGGCGTATCGATACGCGTAGCCGTACCCCGGCTTGTCGGGACTGATAACGGTCACACCCATCTCGCGGGCTATCTGTGGCGTTCGGTCGGTCGAACTGTCGCTGACGATTATCTCGCCCGGGAGTCCGACTGAGTCGATGGCCGCCTTCGCCTTCGTGATGCTCTCCTCAATACCTTCCTCCTCGTTCTTCGTCGGCAGGATGATACTGAGAACGGGATTCGTTTCTTCACCCTTCGCCTCGTTCCTGATGCTTTTGGCTTCGCTCTCGGGGGATACTCCGCCCGTCGCGACGTTCGCATCACCGTCGTCTGATACGTCCATCGTCATTTCGTATTCCTTCGCGTGCCCTGGGCGTTCCAAGTAGCCCGCTTCGCCCGACACGGTCTCTTCTCCTGTCGGCGGAATTGGACATAAACGTGTAGTATCGTCCTCTTCCAGAAACGAGGATTGCCCCGCATAGTCTCTCCATAACCACCCGTCGTCGAGCGGTTATCCCGTCGATTTGGACCGTTATCGACGGAGACGAAGCGTCATCGCCACGACCATCCGTTCGAAATCGAAAGGTTCGACTATCGAACTTTCCTTCCTCTCAACCCCGATTATCCTCGGCCAGTGCGGTCGGAAATGGGAACTTGTCGAGGCCGATTAGAACGTGCCGTGGCGAGAATGAGAGAGAGCAGTCCACCCTTCGGATTTAGACGACCACCGCTGTGGACGATGTTCCGGAGAGAAATAATCCCCGCACGGAGTCGAACTCGAGTCGTCGTATCGGGATTCCAGCAGGAACGGTCATTCCGTCATGGGACGTCCGGGGGGCTATCGATTCGGTTCGCTGAACCGCCATTCAACATGACTCATCCTGACCAATTCGGAAGACAGTCGCATCGATGTGTGCCCGTATTGGTGACCCGCCGGTAGGACGCTGAAACGGCAACACTCCGGCTGAAGGTAGTGATATCGGGATACCAGCCCGGGATGACAGATGCCAACTTCGTGCCGACATCTGCGGGTAGGATGTCAGTACGACCTCCCATAAATATTTGTCATTATAATACAACAGACGTAATAATATTAAAATATAAATCATCGTACCGTATTAACCGATGGAAATATTGTTTATACACAAACATTCATATATTACTACGAATGTACTGACATGTATGGTGGAAAGGAATTCTGAAAAGAACGTCCACCAGTCCGTTTCTCCGTCCGTAAATCGAATCGGGGAGGATGAACTTATCACGGAGCTTCAACGAGTCGCAGAGCAACTCGACGAAACCCCGAGTATACGAGCCATGGAAATACACGGCGCGTACTCACCCAGCACGTACCAGTCGCGATTCGGCACCTGGAACGACGCGATCATCCTCGCCGGTCTCACGCCTAACTCCGTCGATCAAATCGAGTATTCGAGCGCCGAACTTCTCTCGGATCTTCGGACGCTTGCGGATTCGGTACATCGGACACCGACGAAGGCGGACATGCGAGAGCACGGTGCTCACTCTCCATCGACGTATCTCGAACGGTTCGGTTCGTGGCAGGCAGCGGTGGAAGAGGCTGAACTGACCCCGAAAACACGGGGTATAAAAATTTCCGAAGACGAGTTGCTTCGTGCCCTCTCGGAATTATCGGAATCACTCGACCGAATCCCGACCTCCACCGAGATGGCCGAGCGGGGCCGTTTTTCTCCGTCGACGTACCGACGTCGATTCGGTTCGTGGAACGAAGCGATAGAGAGAGCGGAGCTTTCGGAGACGTTCGACAAGTCCTCATACCGACGGTTTTCGACCCGGGAAATGTGTGATGAACTCGAACGAATGGCGGGTGTCCTCGGACGACCACCGACATCGACCGAAATGGACGAGTTCGGCGAGTATAGCGCCGCTACCTATCGGCGCCGATTCGGCTCTTGGGTAAACGCTCTCACCGATGCCGGATTGAACCCGAACCGTCTCAAACGGGGTGAGAGTGCCAAAATCGACGAACGGACGCTTCTGGACGAATTACGTCACCTCGCTACGAAACTAGAGCGTTCACCCACCGCGGAAGAGATGTGGAAACGAGGGACTCACAGTCCGAAAACATATCTCGATAGATACGGCACTTGGAACGCCGCACTCGATGCGGCGGGATTGGAAACGCGGCATTCCCGACGGGACGGGATCGAGGATCGGGAGCTAATCATCGAGTTACGACGGCTGGCGAGGACCCTCGGCCGCGTTCCCCAACGACAGGAAATGGAAGAACAGGGCCCGTTTTCCGGGATGACGTATTACAACCATTTCGGCTCGTGGCAAAACGCCATCGAAGCCGCCGGATTCGATACCGATACCGAACGGGATGAGGCGACGATTCACGCCCACTGTACCGTCTGTTGCCGTGTTCTCTCCCGGTCGCTCGCTCGAATCGACGCGAACGGAAAAATCACATGCAGTAGCGATTGTCGTGATATATCTGCCAGTTCGACGATCAAAATTGACTCCGATGTTCTCGGTCGAACGGAATCACGCGACGACACGTTCGGTCGATTGGCTGCGATGATCGATTCCGACACGATTTCCGTTCCGGACGTGTTGCTCTACCTTCGATATTCGATAGATATCGCGTGTTCCGACTTCAATTCGGCGGTACACGGGAACAACTACGTGACCGTAAGCGGGGATCGGGTGGAAGTCAGATCACAGAACTCACAGACTCGATTCTCGGTGAAAACCGATTCCGTCGACGAACTCGTCGACCGAATCGAAGCGGCGAACCGACGCGCAACCGCGAACTCCGCCGCGGCAAATCCGGAGAAAGACGAACAAACGAACCCGACGAACGAGTGAAATACGCGGTCGTTGCTCTTCGAGCGACATCGTTCAGCGATGTACCATCTCACTACGACCGTCCGTTGCGGAGTATCCGTGCGAATCGTTGCGATCACGTATCTCAGTCGCCGGTCGGTTCGGCGGTCGGATTCACCCATTTCGCGGTCAGTGCCACCGCACGAAGCCACGGTCGGTCGTTTTCTTCGACGAACTGTACTACTTTGAGCATCATTCGGTGGGTGAGCAGTGGAGTGCCCATCGCGAGACCGATTCCTCCCAGCCATCCAACAACGAGCGACGGTGTATCGGTCTTCCCCGTCGTCATGAAGGCGACGAGTAGGAGGGATGCCAACGCGGCCAGTGTGCCAGCGACGATGAATGCGATCAGGACGAGGCCGACGTTTATTACAGTTTCTCGGATGTCTTCTTTTGACAATCTAAAATACAGTACTTTACGATGACTATTCCACATCCCTTACATATCCATGGAATGTAATGTTCATATATAAATTCATACTGACAATTATTGCGATTTATTTCTATAACGGGACGGGTAGTGAAGAGAATTGGTTTGAATACGAAAAACAATCCAAACTATTCATGAGCTTCATATCTCTCCTCTCCATATAAATAAACAAATATATGTCAGAAACATATAGGGGATGGGTATCGACACCCGAACCATCGAGACGACGCGAGAAAATTTCTGATAGTCCCACACGGATTCGAACCGCGGTCGTTGCCCCCAGAAGGCAACAGGATTGGCCACTACCCCATGGGACTCGAACTGCAAGATATCGTATTTCCCCCTCACTTGTAAGCGTTGCGCGTTTGCTCCGCGTGTGATACCGACTCTCATCACGTGTGCATGCACAAACCAGCACCTATTTCCGTCCTACTTACGCATGTTCGTGTATGTACATCGGACGTTTCATCGTCGTTGGTCCCGAAGTCGGTGCCTATCGAGTCTCCTCGCGGTCGTTCCCGGACCGAAAAGCGGTGGTTCACGGCGATACCGTGACCGTCGGCCCCACCGAGGACGCACCGGAGACTGACAACCCCTACATCGCGTACAACTGCGCCCGCGTCGTCGGCGGGACGGCGGTCATCGGCAACGGGTCGCAGGTGGACCCCATCGCCGAGAAGATCGAACTCGGCTACCCGGCGCGCGACGCCCTCGCCGAAAGCCTCCTCGCGCTCGATTACGAGAAGGACGACTACGACACGCCGCGAATCGCCGGTACCGTCGGCGAGGAGTCGTACATCGGTATCGTCCGTCGGGACGCTTTGTTGGTGAAAGAGATCACGGAACCGACGCTCGTGGCGACCTACGAGAAGGACACGCCGGAAACCTTCGACTTCGACGCCGCTGCGGCCGAAACCGCGGCGACGGAGGCCTACGAACTCGATTTCGAACACCCCGTCTGCGGGGTCGGCGTCGCGCGAACCGACGAAAACGGCGGTTTCTCCCTCGCGGTTGAGAACGGGAACTAAGGATCCGCCGAACGTATCGACCGACATGAAGGTCGGTATCATTTCGGACGTTCACTCGAATCGCGTCGCGTTGGATGCCGTTCTCGACGACATGCCGCCCGTCGAGGCACTCCTCTGTGCGGGCGACGTCGTCGGCTACAACCCGTGGCCGGGCGAGTGTGTCGACACCCTCCGCGACCGCGTTTCGGCGGGCGTGATGGGAAACCACGACCGGGCGGTCGTCACAGGAACCGCGTTTCGGTTCAACGGCATGGCCAAAGCGGGCGTCAAATACGCCCGCGACGAACTGAACGACCTCCAGATGGACTGGCTTTCTCACCGCCCCGACTCGCGCCGCGCCTGCGACCGGCGGATCAGAATCGTTCACGGCCATCCCGACGACCCCGACCACTACACCTACCCCGATGAGTTCGACGCCGACATGCTCGGCGACGAGGAAGTCCTCGTCATGGGTCACACGCACGTTCAACACCACGAAACGTACGACGACGGCGTCGTGATGAACCCCGGTAGCGTCGGCCAACCGCGTGACGGCGACCCGCGTGCCGCCTACGCGATTCTGGACCTCGACAAGTTGCGCGTCGAGGAACGCCGCGTCGAGTACGACGTCGAGGCGGTACAGGAGGCGGTTCGGGAAGCCGGATTGCCCGACAAAATCGGCATGCGGTTGGCGAAAGGACGGTAAGGTAGTCCGGCGTTCGGGACGAAACGGCACGTCGAGGATGGCCGTGGCTCACCACGAACATCGACTCGAAAAAAGGATAAACTCGAAATCGCTCGTGAACGCGCTTACTCTATCTTCTCGTACTGCTCCGCGAGTTTGTCCGCCGCTTCGCCGAGCTGTTCGCGCTCGAACTCGGTGAGGTTCCACTCGACGACTTCCTCGACGCCGTTCGCGCCGAGTTTGATGGGGACGCCGAGCGCGACGCCTTCGTGTCCGTACTCGCCTTCGAGTTTGATGGAACCGGGGAGCACTTCGCCCGTGTCGCGGATGACGGCTTCGACCATGTGGCCGACGCCCGTCGCCGGACCCCACTGGGTCGCGCCCTTCTTCTCGATGACGTTCATCGCGCTCTCTTTGAGTTCGCCGAGGATTTCCTCCTTCTCGTCGTCCGAGAACTCGGGATCCGCGCCGTCGATGCGAACCTTGGAGAAGACGGGAACCTGCGCGTCGCCGTGTTCGCCCATGATGGTCGCTTCGACGTTCTGGACCGGCGCGTCGAAGCGCTGGCTCAGGACGTAGCGGAATCGCGCGCTATCGAGACGGCCACCGAAGCCGATGACTTTCTCCCGCGCTCGGTCACCCGTCTCGTACAGGTGGCGGTTGAGGAGGTCCACGGGGTTCGACGTCGTGATGGTGACGAAGTCATCGTCGTTGTGCTCGGCGATGGAGGAGCCGATGTCCTCCATGATGGGCGCGTTGTCGCCCGCGAGGTCGATACGCGTCTGTCCCGGTTGACGCGGGATTCCGGCGGTGATGACGACGACGTCGGACCCGGCGGTGTCCTCGTAGGTCCCCTGTCGAACGACCGTGTTGGAGTCGTAGGCGGCCCCGTGGTTCACGTCCGCGGCCTGCCCGACGGTCTTGTCTTCCATGTCCGGTATGTCAACGAGAACGAGTTCGTCCGCGACATCACGCAGTGCGATGTTGTAGCCTGCGGCGGCCCCGACAGTGCCTGCCGCGCCGACTACGCTTACTTTCACCATGTCACCTACAAAACGCCCTGCTGTTTGGTTAAATCCTCCGGTAGCGCGTGCTATTGCCCGGCTGGGTCTCATCGACTGTCTCCCTCGAAACCGACAGTTTGTCGTCCTGCTCCACCCGAAACGAAGGGGTTACGGCGCGACCCCGACGGTCAATAGCGTGCCGAACTCGCGGTATCGTTCGACCATCGCCTCGCGCGTCTCCCAGCTTTCGGTCGGAAACTCCCTTTCATCGGGAATCCCGATTTCCCTGTCGGGAACGTTGTCCTGTTCTGCGACGTACAACCCCGCCTCGCGAAACGCCGCACGGTATTCCTCGCCGCTCCAGCGCGTCATCTCGACGGAAATCGAGTCCTGCCACGCGTGGGAATGGACGTTCTCCTCGTAGTAGTTCACCGCACAGAAGAACGTGCCGCCGGGTCGGAGAATCCGCCGGACCTCCCGAAGCGTCTCGTGCGGGTCGTTCGCGTAGTAAAACGCCTCCATCGTGAACACGTGGTCGACGCTGTCGTCCGCGAACGGCAGGTGGTCGAAATCGCCGACGAGATACGAGACGCTCGAATCGTCGGTGTATCCTTGCGCGTTTCGTGCCATTTCGGGCGACCCGTCGAGTCCGTACACGCGTCCCGCGTTCTTCGTATCGCGCAGTGCCCGTCCGGCATACCCGCTTCCGCATCCCAAATCGAGTACCGTGTCGCCCGCTTCCACCGGTATCCGGGCGAGGACGTGTTTTGCCGTGTGCCAGTGTCGGTCTTCCATTCCCTTGTCGCGGCCGTCCGCCGCCCAATCGTCGAACTCCTCGCGAACGCTCATGCACGAGGAAACGACCGTCCCCGACAAAACGCGTTCGGAACGCACAGGGCTTTATTTCTCGACTCCCTTTCGGTGGACATGGTCGGTTCGAGAAAACGATTCGCCGTCGCCGATACGGCCCAACAGATCCTCGGCGGGTTCCTCCTCGCTGGCCCGTTCGTCGTCACGGAGGAGGTCTGGACGGTCGCGGGAACGATGTCCGCGGTTCACGTGCTCGCGACGGTCTGTCTCGTCTTCGGAATCGGATACGGCGCGCTCTACAAGGCGGACCACGACCGCAACCCCGACCGCGAGGCGGACGTGGCCGGGGTCCCGACGCGCTTCATCTCGCTCATGCTGGTCTCGTTCGGGTCGGTCGCCATCCTCGCCGTGGTGTTCGCCGCGCCCGAGACGTTCCTTCACGACGGTCTGTTCGACGGCCACACGTCGACGCAGGTGCTATTCACGACGGCGAAGGCCGTCAGCGTCGGGTCGGTTTTCAGCGTCGTCGGCGCGGCGACCGCCGACTCGGTGTTCTGACCCGCGTTCCCGCATATTTTAAGTCGCTTCCGCTAGTTACCGGATGATATGGATTACCAACTCGATATAGAGGGCACGCCGAACTCGATACCGGGCGGCACCGGCGTCCTCCTTTTACACCCGAGCACCGGAGAAACCGACCGAATCGACACCGACTTTCTGAAGATTGACACCGACCGCTTCCTCGTCATTTCGACGCGAACCACGGCCCGCGAGGTAAAACAGAAACTCGACCACTACGACGTTGACGAGGGAAAAGCCGACATCCTCGACACGCTGAGCATCGAACGCGGCTACTCCCGACGAAGCACGAACGACGTTCACTACGTCTCCGCTCCCGACGACCTCGAAGGCATCCTTTCCGTCACCGAGAAGTTCCTGAGCACGACCGAGGGCAAGCGCCGCATCAGTTTCGACTCCATCACCGAGATGGCCTACTACGCCGACGAACAGCGAGTTTACCGGACGGTCGAGGAAGTTCTCGACCTCCTCGAAGAACACGATGCGGTCGGACTGTTCCACCTCTCGAAGGGCGTCCACGACGAGGTACAGATAGAACGCTTCCTCGGTCTGTTCGACGCCGTCGTCGATTTGGACCGCGACGGCAACGTCGATACCGATTTCTCGAAGCTAGCGTAGTTCGTTGCGTTCAGCGACGCCTGCGGAGGGCATCCTATCTCCACCCGAAACGGTACCCTTCTCGACGGCCTCCGCGTGAGACGATTCTTAGTCATCGACTGCTGACAGGACAACAACCTCACGGAGAGCTAACGCTTTTGCTGACGGCACCCGTATCTCTCGAAAATGGGGGGAACGAGTGAATATCGTATCGCCGTCGCGGTGGCCGACCCCGCGAACGCCGCGCAGTTGACCCGAACCGCGGTCGATGTCGCACGCGAACGGGACGGCGACGTCCTCGTCCTGCGGGTTCTCGTGACCGAGCGACAGTCGCCGTTCGCACTGTACACCGACGAGGTCATCATCCGCGAGTTCGGCGGGGAACATCAGGAAATCCTCGACCGGGTGGTCGAAACCGCACAGGGGGCGGTTCCCGTGAGCGGCCAGTTGCTCGTCTCCCACGACGTCGCCCGCGCCCTCACTGACGCCGTCGTGGAGTTCGACTGCGACGCGCTCGTCGTGGGTTGGCAAGCGCGCGAACGGCCGAGCGAAATCGTCCTCGGGAGCAATATCGACCGCATCGTGGCCCGCGCGCCGTGCGACGTCCTCGTAGAAAAAATCGGCCCGGCCGACGCCGTGGGCTCCATTCTCGTGCCGGTCGCCGAGGGACCGCACGCCGAACTCGCGGCGGACGTCGCCCGTGCAATCGCGCTCCAGAACGATGCGGAAATCAACCTCCTCCGTGTCGGGGAAGACGACCCTCCGTCCGACCGCTTGCTCGCCAGCATCGCGGCCCGAGTCGCACCCGTTCCAGCCGAACGTGAGGTTCGAAGCGGGTCCGTCACCGAGACCGTCGTCGAACGAGCGTCGGAACACGACATCACCGTCCTCGGTTCGACTCGGCAGGGTATGTTGCGGCGGCAACTCGTCGGGTCGGTCCCACAGGCGGTCGGACGGCGTGCTGACACCACGGTCATCATCACTCGCCGGGAGGTCGGTATCCGACCGCGACTCACTCGGTTGGTTCGGGAAAGGCTGTGAACGCGGGCGAAAATCAGATGGTCGCCAGTCCGAGCGCGGCGAGCACTCCCGAGAGCAGGTCGCCGTAGCCGACCGCGATGACCATCCCGAGGAACATCGGGACGATGAACGGAATTCCGGGCGACACCCACACTTCGTTCTTCGTCGCCAGCACCTCCAATCCCTCGCGGAGTTGCGTCGGCGTCGTCCCGTAGGCCCCGTGGTCGATACTATCGAGGAACTCGGCGGCACCCCACGGGTCCTCGTAGCCCGCCACCTCGGCACCCGGTTTCCGTTCGACGACCGTTCCGCCGTCCGTGACCATTCCGTCCGTCGGCGGGTTCGGCGTCGCGGGCAGACTTGCCGGGTCGCGCAGCTCGTTGGCCCGTTCCCGAACCTCGGCCATCGTCGTGCCACGCCACCTCAGGTACATTCGAAGCGCGTCCAAATCCACCCCGTTGCGCGTCACCCGGTCGGGCGTTTCGAGCAGTCGGCCGTGTGCCGTCGCCACTTCCTTCCAGTCCACGACTCGCCCGACGAACATCACCGACGAAATCCGACCGTCGATGAGATTCCGCACCAGTAGTGCCGCGGGGTAAAGCGCTCCGAGCAGCACGGTGTTGGTCAGGACGGTCAGCGAAAACACACCTAAAACCGTTCCCTGCGCGGGAAACATCACATCACCCAAGTGGTACGTCGGATAGATCGGGAACAGGAGGGCGATGACGAGAAACGCCTTCGCATCCGCGCCGCCGAACGCCCGGAACCACCAGAAGGCGACGACAAGCGGCGCGACGAACCCGAGACTCACAGCGACGTGAAAGAGGAACAACTTGCGTTGAAGCGGCGGTGCCCCCATCGCGGTCACGCCGTCCCACACCAGCAACACGATGGCCAGTGCGGTCAGCGGATACCACGTCTCGTTGGGTACTCGCCGAGTCTTCACGTCACGCCACGCGGCCCATCCAAACACGGGCAGGGCGAGTAGTCGGAGGAGATCGGGAATCGAAGTGTGCACCAAACGGTAGGCCTCGGTGAGATGTTTTAGCTGTTGCGATATACGTGATAGAATTTGGACGTTTCCCATCAATTTTATTTTCATCCGATGTGTTCGAACCGGCGATGAGCGCACAGGAAGTCGCCCTCGTGAAGATACGTGCGGCCACGTTCATCCCCTCGACGTGGCTTTCACGTCCGAGCGACGGCGACGAAACGCTCGAATACAGGGGTGACGACCGAGGCTTTACGCCCCACGCGGTCAACACGGGTCGCAGTCGCGTCGAACAGGAAGCCGTCGTCGATTTTACCGACGAAAGCCTCCGCTCGTACGCCGACACCGGCACGTCGGTCGAACGAATCACACACTCGGACGGGACCCGAGAACTCCGCAGCGGGAAAGCTTCGACCGACGGAATCACCTGTACCGAACCGCTCTGGCACGACGAGTACGTCGAATTCGACATGCACGCGAGCGCGAGCAACCCGCTATCGCCGCACGCGGACCCCGTGGACTTCCACCTCGAAGTCGCCGTTTGGCGCGACGGAGCGGTGTGCGTCCACGGACGACACGACGGGTTTCCGTGCTTCGAGTTCTACACGCAGACGGATTTCGGGGAGTTCCGCCCGCTGTATCGCCACGATTTCCGCGAAACCGGGGATGAACCGCTCGCGCTGGCTGGACCGATGGAGTACGAGTTCGAACGAAGCCTCTGAGTTTTCGGCTACGGGAACACTCCGGGAACGCTTCGCTCCTCGACGTGTCGAAACCCCCGAAAAAGTCCCCCCGATTCGGTTTATATGACGCGGTTCTGCAGGTAGTCGAGGTGCTTGGCGTTGTAGACTATTTTGACCTCGTCCGTCGCCGCGCTACCGATGCAGGTGAGTCGGACGTTCTTGTCGTCCACTTCCTCGTCGCTGAGAATCTGCTGCATGTCCATGTCGATTTCGCCTTCCTTGACGATGGCTGCGCAGTTCGCACAGGCACCGGCACGGCACGAGAAGGGCCAGTCGTAGCCCTGTGCCTCGGCGGCTTCGAGGATGTACTCGCCTTCGTTGACGTCGAGCGAGCCGTAATCTTCGCTGTCGAAACCGGCGTCTTCGGCCTTCTCGAACAGGTCGTCGTCGTTAATATCCCAGCCCTGGTCGTCCAGCACTTCGTAATTGAGGTATTCTACGGTAGGCATCAATCGAGGGTTCGTCCGCAGGATGGTTAGTAGTTGTTGTTTCGTCCGTCCGTAGTGATAAATCAGTAATGATTCGACCGATTTCCCGAACTCCACGCAATCAGGCTGGAGAAAGTGGGACGAACGCGAAGAGGAGATACGACGCAAGGGCGGAGATCGAGGGTGTCAGAATCCAGAGAACGATGACGCGACCCGTGGTCGAGGGGTCGAACAGGTCCCGCGCTTTGAGCGTCTTGGGTTCCTCCTCGCCGATTTTCGCCACCTCCTCTTGCTCCTCGGGGAGGACGTTGACCGCCATCTCCGAGCGCTTTTCCCCATCGTCGCCGCGAACGGCGGCCGCGGCCGCATCGGAGATTCGAACAGTCCGGGTCGCCCGCCCCCATCCGAGTCCGACGATGCACATCGTCGCGCTCACCGCGAGACTGGCGGGGATACCGAGCAGGGAGAGGAACGTGATGAGGCTCGCGCTGACGACTTCGACGATGAGTGCCGCCAGTAGCGGCAAGTCGGTCAGGTCGTTCCCGACGGTATCGAGCGTCCGACGAGCGATGGTGAACGCACCGACCGCGATCGCCCCTCCCGCCAACAGAACGCCTTGACTCCCGCTGATATCGCCGCTCCCGACGAGGGGCGCCACCGCGTTCGCGACGTTGCTCGCACCCGCGGAGAAGGCCATGTAACAGCCGATTCCGACGACGAGGAACGTCACCGTGACTTCCTTCGCCGTCGCGTTCGCGGAGACGGTCGGATACGGTACCGAGCCGACGCGATTAAATTCGAACAGCGGTCCCTTCGACTGTTCGAGGTGGAACCACACGTCAAGATACGGGTAGAGGTAGCGTCCGACGACGGCACAAATCCAGAACGCGGTGATGGGTGCGAGAAGCCACGCGGAAACGATTTCGAACATGACGCCTTCGTCGAGCGTTCCGGTCGCTGCGCCCAGTCCCGCGATCGCCCCGACGGCGGTCATCGAGGTGGACGCGGGCACGCCGAAGAGGTTCGAGATGAGGAGTGCCAACCCGACGAAGAAGAGGACGCCGACGCTGGCGGCGAGCGTGAACTGCGAACTGGGGACGATCTCCCCGCCCATCGTCTTGATGACGTTCCGACCGACCGTCCAGCCGCCGAGGAGCGCGAAGGCCGTCATCAACCCGGCCGCACCGCCCTTCGAGACGGTTTTACTTCCCACCGCGGGGCCGAACGCGACACCGGTCGAAGAACCGCCGATATTGAAACCAACAAATGCTGCAACCGCCAGTCCGACGAGGAGCAAAATTTCGACCATACAGATACATTCGTCTGAACGTCTTAAACGGTACCGACTCGTTGGGTTTAGACACTCCCCCGTCTAAAGCAGGGTATGTTCCCGACGTTCGAAGTCGTCCCGGCGGTGGATATGCAAGACGGTGAAGTCGTCCAACTCGTTCAGGGGGAAAAAGGCACGGAAACGACATACGGCGATCCGGTCGATGCCGCAGAAGAGTGGGTCGAAGACGGCGCGGAAACGCTCCATCTCGTCGACTTGGACGGCGCGTTCGAAGGCGAACGCAAGAACGCCGCGACCGTCGAAGCGATTTTGGATGCGGTCGATGTCGATGTCCAACTCGGCGGCGGAATTCGAACCGCTGACGATGCAATCGACCTCCTCTCGCTGGGGGTGGACCGCGTCATACTCGGCACTGCCGCGATAGAGAACCCGGAAATCGTCGCGAAAATCAGCGAGGAGCATCCCGGCTCGGTCATGGTGAGTCTCGACGCGAAGGACGGCGAAGTCCTCGTTTCGGGGTGGACGGAATCGACGGGACTTGACCCGGCGGAAGCCGCGACGCGATACGAGAAGCTCGGCGCTGGCGCTATCCTGTTCACCGACGTCGACGTGGAAGGGCGAATGGAGGGCGTTCAGACGGGTCCCGTTCGGCGTGTCGCCGAGGCCGTCGGAATTCCGGTCGTGGCGAGCGGCGGGGTCGCATCCGTGGAGGACGTTCGAACGCTCCGTGATGCGGGCGCGAGCGCTGTGGTCGTCGGCAGCGCGCTGTATCAGGGGGCATTCACCCTCGCCGAAGCGGCGGACGCGCTCGACTAGCGGGTCTGTCCGGCGATGTGATTGAGGAAGTCCGGCGAATCGCCGAGGCGCGGCTCCACCATGACGTAGGCTCCGAAGGTAGCCATCGGTGCCCCGATGAACAAGCCCGGAACCGTCCCACAGAGGAGTGCCCCGATGACGACCAGCAGGACGCTGAGCATATCTCGTTTCAACACATGTTCTCTTTGGGGCGGGGGATAAATATAACTGCGTCAGACATATGTCGAGAATCTCGAACAAATTTTCCCCTGAACGGAACCACCTTGTATCTCCGCCCGAACTACTGGGTATGAGCGACCGAACCGCCGCCGTGACTCGCGAGACGGCGGAGACGACCATCGAGGTGACGCTCGACGTGGACGGCGACGGCGAGTCCACCGTCGAGACGGGTATCGGCTTCTTCGACCACATGCTGGACAGCTTCGCCCGTCACGGCCTGTTCGACCTGACGGTCCGCGCCGACGGCGACCTGCACATCGACGACCACCACACCGTCGAGGACGTCGCCATCACCCTCGGCGAGGCGTTCGACGAGGCCCTCGGCGACCGCCGGGCAATCCACCGATTCGCCGACCGAAAGGTCCCGCTGGACGAGGCCGTCGGCGACATCGTCGTGGACGTGAGCGGCCGCCCGCTCTTCCGGTTCGAGGGCGAGTTCTCACAGGAGCGCGTCGGCGACATGACCAGCCACATGGCGAAACACTTCCTCCGCTCGCTAGCGATGAACGCCGGATTGACGCTTCACGCGGGCGTCGTCGGCGAGAACGCCCACCACGAAATCGAGGCGCTGTTCAAGGCCACCGCGCGAGCGATGGACGACGCGACACAGATCGACGAGCGGCGGAGCGACGTGGCGAGTACGAAAGAGAGTTTATAACTTCGACGGGGAATCGAACCGATGTCGCCGTCGTTCCCGCGATTTACGCTCCCTCGAAAGCGGTTCTCCTCCGTCGAATCCCGTTCGATCTATTTCACCAGTTCCCAGACCTGAACGCCGTCTCCGTCCGTGAGCGACTCCCCGTCGAACCCGCCCGAAACCGACCATCGGTCGAACGGGGAGTGGCGTGCGAGCAACTCGACCTGTTGTGGCGGGAGATGTGAGAGGACGAACTCGTCGCGGGTCAGGACGTCACCGTCCGAGTCTACGAGTTCCTGTTCCGCACGGTAGGTCTGCTTCACTTGGTCCTCGATGGTTGCTCGGGACCGTCCTCTCAGTTGTCTCCCTTCGTACTCCACTTCTCGGACCGATTGCCACTCGCCGAACGATTCGGCGATAGTGTCGTACCGCGGAACGTACACGTCGAACAGGAGGTGGCCGCCGGAATCGAGGACGCCGTAAAGGGCTTCAAGCGCCGCGAGTTGGTCGTCGACTCCGCGAAGATTACAGAACGAGTTGTAGGGGACTATTGCCAGCGAGTAGGTCCTCTCGGCGCCGATTGACCGAAGGTCGGCTTCCCAAACCGTCGGTTCCATGTCCTCGGTAGCGGCCTTTTCGCGGAGGATGTCCAGCATCGCGGGTGAGACGTCGAATCCGTCAGCATCGACACCTCGACGGAGGAGTTCGAGGTAAAGCCGTCCCGTGCCACACGCGCCTTCCAGCACTGGCCCGTCCGCACCCATCGCCGCTTCGAGATAGAACGATTCGTCGCCGATATCACCGTACTCGTGAGACGCGTCGTAAAAGGCCGCTACCTCGTCCGAAAACCGATTGGCATCGTTCATATCCGTCGTCACTCCGTTCGTGTCAAAAATACCCCGGATGTATTCTCTAGCACCGAGCGGTCCCGACCACCGTTCCGTCGGCGTCGAGTTCCTCTCCGAACTCGACCGTGAGGTGTTCCGTCTCGACGACACCAGCTTCCAAACGACGTGTCGTTCCATGGTTTTGCGTTGCCGAATGGCGTGATGAACCCTCTCGTCCCGAGACGAACCCCAACAGGACTAAACCGTCGGGTGCGTCTATCCGACAAGGATGTTCGACAGAATCATGCAGAAGTTCGAGGGTAGTCCGAGCCAACAACAGGTCATCAGACTCCTGCTCGAACGCGGGTTTTCGGTTAGCGACGAGGGGCGCGTTGTTTCGGGCGGTATCGAGATTCCCAACACGCAGATCGCACGCGAAATCGGCGTGGACCGCCGCGTCGTCGACTCCACCACCGACGCGATTCTGAAGGACGAGGAGTTGCGCCGCATCTTCCAGAACATCTCCTCGATTCCGAGCCTGATGGACTTGGCTCCCGTTCTCGATTTGTCCGTCCTGACCGTCGAAGTGCGCGACGCCGACGTTCCGGGCATCGTGGCGACCGTCACGTCGCTGCTCGCCGACAACGACATCTCCATCCGACAGACCATCAGTGAGGACCCCGAGTTCACCGACGACCCGGTCCTCTATCTCGTCACGGATGAGGACATTCCGGGCGACATCCTCAACGAACTGAAGAACTTGGAGTTCGTCCACCGCATCCAAATCAGCTGAGCCTTCCTCGTTTTCCCGTCGCGGGGAATCCACGCCTTTTCGGTGCTGCCCATCGAATTCCGACCAATGGGTGGCACGACGTATCGAACCGTGGCCGGTCGAGGCGAGTCGGCGTTCGAAGTTCGGGGTTCGGAGTTCATCGGCTATGTCGCGCCCGTGGACGGCGTCGAAGCGGCCGAATCGTTCATCGAAGAAGTCCGGGATCTGCACGCGGATGCGACCCACAACGTGCCCGCCTACCGCGTTCAAGATGAACGAACTGCCGCCACCGAGGAGGGCGCCGACGTCGCTGGCTTCGTCCGCGAGTGGTCGAGCGACGACGGCGAACCGACGAGCAGCGCGGGAAAGCCCGCCTTGAACGTCCTCCAGCAGCGCGACGTCGAGAACGTCGTCGCCGTCGTCACGCGCTACTACGGCGGAACCAATCTCGGCGTCGGCGGCCTGGTTCGAGCGTACTCCCGCGCGGTTACGGAAGCCGTGGACGAGGCCGGTGTCGTCGAGGAACGACCACATCAGCGCCTCGCCATCGCCGTCGAGTACGACGATTCGGGGACCGTCCGGGGAATTTTGGAGAGCGAAGGCGTCGAGTTCGACGCCGAGTACGGGGAACGCGTCGACTTTTCGGTTCGCGTTCCGGTCGAGGAGAGCGACGCGCTGTGTGACCGACTTCGAAGCGCGACGAGCGGCCGGGCCGACATCGAAGCCGTGGCGTGATTCCGATTCTGGCGTGTCTCAGAAAACGGCTTCAACGGCGCTGAACGCGCCGTAGGCCACGCCGAGCGCGAGCGCCAGCGAGAGTATCCACGCGAGGACGGTGTAGAGCATCTTCTTTCCGCTGACGCCGCCGCCGCTCGCGGCGTAGCCACTGCCGATGATCGTACTCACGATGATTTCGTTGAACGAGACGGGAATGCCGAAGAAGACGGCGCTTTGTGCGATGGCGAACGCCGGGATCAGCGCGGCGATGGACCGGCGCGGCCCGAGCGCCGAGTAGTCCTGAGCGAGCGCCTTTATCATCCGCGGTGCCCCCGTCCACGACCCGGCGAGCAGGCCCAGTCCGCCGCCGACGAGGACCGGCACCAGGGGAATGGAGTACGGGTCCAACAGCGGGAGGAGCGGCCCGATCGCCAGTCCGACCTGACTGCCGCCGGCGGAGAACGCCACGAGGCCGCCGAGCACGAGCAGGAATCGACGCTGACCGCGATTCATGTTCGTGTCGAGTTCGCGCCTGAGCGCGAAGCCGACCAGTCCGGCGAGGACGAGCGACGCGAGAACGACGTCGAGATCGAATCCGGCGACGGCGGGGAGTGACAGGTGACTTGCGATGCTCTGTGCGATGGACGCGCTTTCGCCGGGCGGTCCGAGGAAGACGAAGCCGACGTTGGCGATGATGATGCCGACGAGCGCGCCGAGGAGTGGAATCGACGTCCGTTCCGCCACGTCCTCTCGGCGGAGTATCCGTGCCGTCGCGTATGCGATTCCTCCCCCGACGAAGGGGGTGAGTATCCAGAGGCTGACGATCTGTTGGTATTTCGGCCACGCGGGGGTCCCGCCGAGCGCCAACCCGACGCCGACGATTGCACCCGTCACGGTGAAGGCGGTGGCGATGGGATACCCGGTGAACACGCCGATCGCGACCAGTAGCGCGGCCGTGAGCAGCCCCGTCGTCGCGGCGAGTGGCGAAAGCTGGACGCCGTGAATCAGCTCCCGACCCACCGCTTCCGAGACGTTCGCCCCCTGAAGTGTCGCTCCCAGAAAGCCGAGAATACCGACGAGAAACCCCGCACGCATCACCGAAAGTGCATTCGCACCGACCGCCGGGGCGAACGGCGTCGAACCGCTCGACCCCGCGCCGATGGCCCACGCCATGAACAGACTCGCGACCCCGGCGATAACCACCGTCAGTAACCCTCCAGCCATATCTATCCGCTATATCGTCTCACGCTAATAGTGTACCGACTCGAAATTCAAACAATCAATCAGGTTCTGTCCGCCCGCGGCCCGCCGCTTTTCTTCGGCGGTTCGACGCCCTCCGCCGCTTCGACGGTCTCGGTTTCCTTCTCGGTTTCGACGTGCCAGCGGTCGATTTCGTCCTCGTAGGACGTCAGCGACTCCGATACCGAGTCCTTCAGGTCGTCGTCGTTGACGTTTACTTCGAAGATGAATCCCTCTTCTCCGTCCTCCATCCGACTCGTCTGCTGGATGTTCGCGCTGACGAGTTCGTTGTCGAAGTAGTACGGCGCGAGTTGCGTCATCACCTTCTGGTACACCGTGTCCTCGACCCTTCGGATGGCCTTTCGTCCCGCCGAATCGGCGGCCCGAGCGACGTAGTTCACCGAGTCCTGCCACCTGTCTACGGCACCTTCGGTGTCGTCATCTTCCAATTTCTCGTACGATTCGGTCAGTTTTTCTCCCGCCGTTCGGAGGTCGTCGTCGGGGGATTCGCCCGCTTGCTCGCCTTTCCCTTCGCTGACGTGGGCCTGTTCGGCCGTCTTCTCGGCCACGTCCTCGCCGAGTCGTTCGTGAGCCTTCGGCCGCCACTCGTTCCATTCGGTGAACGCATCGCCCGACGCGTCCGCCTCGCGGAGGGCTTGCGTGATTCGCTCCCCGTGTTCGACGATATCCCCCCAGCTACCTCGGAGTTTGAAGCCAGAGATGCTCTCTTCCATTCGATTGCTCGTTTGTAAGTTCTACAGGGTTTTATCTTTTGTCGCTAACGGCGTGTTAGCGGCTCTCATGCGCCATTTCTCGGGATTCACTGTTCTCAAGTATAGAATTATTCGCTTCGAACGTTTCCGTACGTTACACGCTCCGCGAAGGCATTCAGGCGGTCTTTCGCCCGACCAAGGAGTGCGACGTGCCCGCTCACGGCTTTTATCTCCGCTTCGTCAACCTCGATTCGGTCGTCGCCGTAGATGTCGCGTCCCTCTCCGTCGTCGGTCGCGTCGACGACGGTCGAGAGACCGCATCGACCACACGCTTCCGTTCGTTTGCCACCCATGGTTCGGCCTACGGAACCCTCCGTGTTATGTGTTACCCTGATATTCTGGATGTTCCGTCCGTCACTTCCGAAGGACGGCCTTGTAGTAGCCCTCTCTCGGTCGAACCTCGGCGACGTGCCACGGCGTTCCGACGGTCACGTCGCGCAGTCGTTCGGGCGAAAAGAGGACGAAGTGGAGGGTTCGTCCGACTTCTCGATCGCCATCCCGTTCGTATTCGAAATGGAACGTTCGGTGGGCGACTCCCGTGCGCGGGTCGGGACGGTAACCGAAGATGTCGTCCGGTCCGCGGTTCGTCGGGTCGTAGTTGTCCACGACTGCGACGCCGTCCTCGTCGGTAATCCGCGCGAGATCCGAGAGGAACTGTCGTGCACCGGCGAGCGACCCGGAAAGACCGAGTTGGGTTCCGTTGAGGAGCACGGAGCGGAATCGATTCGGCGGAAACGACATCTCGAACATGTCCATCACGCGAGCGTCCTCGACGCCCCGGTCGCGGGTGGCTTCGACGGCGGCCGGACTCACGTCGATTGCGACCACCTCGCCTCGTTCTTGGAGGAATTCGGCGTGCTGTCCCGATCCACAGCCGATATCCGCGACCGGGTGGTCGAGCGAATCGAGCAGCGTTTTCCAGCTATCGCTCCACTCCTCCCGCGGTCTGAAATAGTTCTCGTAGATGTGTCCATCCCACGTTTCCGCCCCATCTCGGTACAGACAGTCGCCGCGCAGTCCGCCTCGTCGGTAGTCGAGTATCGCTCGACCGAGTGGATCCGCATCCATCGCAATCTGTCACACACTACCATTTGTAATAAAATTATGATGGGTCTCGGTACCGACTCACGTATCAACAACGGATATTTATCGCTCCCTCGCAACCGAACCAGTATGGATAGCGGTATCGAGTCACACGACTCGGACGACCCGTCGGACGCCGTCCCGGACTGGGACGACGAGTACGTGGACCGAGTGAGCGACCGCCTGTTCGTCAACTACGACCTCGAAAAGGAGTACGCCACCGACGGCGAGGCGTTCACGCTCTACGGACGACTGCTGATAGAGACACAAAAGCAGTTCCTCCACCGGTCCATCAACTACGCCAACCACAGCGCCGAGGAACACCTGTTCGTCCGGCGGGCCGACGCCGTTCGCGTGACCGACCTCGAATCGCTCGTCGAACTCGGCCACGAACTCGCCGACGACTGGATAGAGGCCGACGAGGAACACTTCGGAACGACGTTCACTTTCGTCGTCATCGCCCCCGATGTTTCCCCTGAGGTCGAGACGTTCGTGACCGAGTTCACCGACCGGACGCTTCTCAAATACGGTCTCAACGGGCAGTACGAGATCAACCTCGCCGTCGTCGCCCCCGAACGGGAGACGCTCGTCGCCAGTCCGAACGCCGACGTCGGAAAGGCGTTCGCTCTCTGGGAACCGTTGACACCCGAAAAATCCGGATTTCTTCGACGGTTCGTGCGGCGACTCAAACCTTAGTCGTCCGACTCGCCACCGTCCGTAACCGGTTGTCCGCTCGGTCCGTCCCGCGCCGACGTGATGTTTTCATAGCCGATGCGGACCAGCGAGAGCGCGAGTCCGACGAGGACGAGCGCGATTATCGTCTGTACCCCCGCGGACAGCGCACTGCCGAGCGCCATATCCCCTCCCTCGACGAACTTCTGCCAGAGGTTCTGGTAGAGCGCGAGGTACAGCAACCCGAGGATCGTGACGAACGTCATCAGCGCCATCGGGACGCCCGTGCTGATGAGCTGTTTGCTCTTGTTCCAGTTGGCGAGCCAAACCGTCGCGGTCAGCAGCGCCAGCGCCGCGAGCAACTGGTTCGCGCCGCCGAACAGCGGCCAGAGGTCCGACCACGTGCCGGACGCGACGAGCGCGTACGCGATGACACACTGGAATCCGGCGTTGACGAATCGGTTCGTGGCGACGCTTTCGACCTGCGTTTCCGGCGTGCCGACGATTTCCTCGAACATGTAGCGACCGAGGCGAAGCGCGGTGTCGGTCGAGGTGAGTAGGAAACTCACCATGACGAGCGCCATGAACGGCGCGCCGAAGTCATTGACCGGAATTCCGAAACTGCTGAGCATGATGCCGCCACCCTCCGCGAAGTTGGGGAGCGCCTGTCCGACACCGCCGCCCGACTTCGTAAAGCCGACGAGCGCGACGGTCGAAAGCGCGAGCGTCGCGAGAAGACCCTCGCCCAGCATACCGCCGTAGCCGATGACTCGCGCGTCCGATTCCTGATTGAGTTGTTTCGACGTCGTCCCCGAGGAGACGAGCGAGTGGAACCCGCTGATGGTCCCGCACGCGATGGTGATGAACAGCAGCGGGAACAGGGGTTGTTCGGTGACGCCCCAGAATCCGTTGTAGCCGGAGATGTTCACGGTGAGCGGTTCCGTCGGCGTGATTGCCGCGATGTTAAGCCAACCACCGACGGTTCCGACGATGACTGCCAACAGCGCGCCGCCGACACCCGCGTACAACAGGAACGACGACAGGTAATCGCGCGGTTGCAGGAGCGTCCACACCGGCAGGACGCTCGCGATGAACGCGTACACCAAAATGATGGGAACCCACGTTTCCGCCGTGAGCGAAATGGGGTACTTCAGACCCACCCAGACGCTGGCGAACACGCCGACGACGAAGACGACGGTTCCCGGTCCGAAGGGGAGGTTGAGTTGGTACAGGTACACCCCAAACACGACGGCCAGTGCGATGTACAGGATGCTCGCCGTCGCGGCGCTCGGGTACGCCTCGAACACGACGCCGACGACGAACGCGAACACGGCGACGACGAGGATGATGGTCAGGAACGCGAACCACAACAACATGTTCTTGCCGCGCTCGCCGACGTACTCCCCGATGATGTACCCGATGGACTTCCCCTCGTGGCGCAGACTGCTCGACAACGCGATGAAGTCGTGCGTCGCGCCGAGGAGCGGATTACCGATGGCGATCCACAACAGCGCGGGAATCCAGCCCCAAATCACCCCCGCCGTTATCGGTCCGACGATTGGTGCACCTCCTGCAATACTGGAATAGTGGTGTCCAAGCAAAACGGGCTTCTTCGCAGGAACGTACTCCTGCCCGTCCTCGTACTTATGTGCGGGCGTCTCGTTGCTATCGTCCAATTCTACGAACTGTGCGAGGTATCGTGAGTAGGTCAAATAACCTATGCTGAAAAGTACCAGTACCCCGAGCACTAGCCATATGATTGCAGTCGCCATGGTATTATGCCTCGTGGCAAATACATCGATGATGTACAATAAGTGTTCCTTTACTCTCGTCGGTATTGGATGCTTGAAAACGACGATTTCGAAACAATAGTCGATTACTTTTGATGATATTAATATATATTATTCTGGTATCATGGGGTTCACTTCGATGTCCAACTCGTCCGCGACGTCACCCAGCAGTGTTCCTTTCACTTCCGACACGCGTGATTCGATAACGGCAACCACGGGTTCGTCGAACGATTCGCGGATGTGGTCGATGCGATCGCGCTCGGTTCGACAGCGGTCGCGGAGATACGTCGCCCCGCGTCCGGTCTCCTCTTCGTCCGGTTCCGGCGTCACTTTGTTGATCACGAGTCCCGACACCGACAACCCGGATTCCGTGAGTTCCTCCACCGCTCTGCCGGTTTCCCGAATCGACAACTCGTCGGGATTGAGAACGAGGAAGAACGCCGCGTCGTTTCGCAGGACTTCGCTCGCGAACTCGAACATCTCCTTTCGCTCCTGCAGTCGAGCGATGATGGGGTCTCCCTCGCTCACCCGACGCGGTTCCCGGTCGCCGATTGCGGCCTTCTCGAACAGGTCGATGCTCTTCCTGCGTTTGTGAAGCAAGCGGTCTATCCACCCTTCGAGGAACTCGGGAAGCGAGAGGAGGCGGAGAGTTCCGCCGGTCGGCGAGGTGTCGAAGACCACCCGATCGTACTCGTCAGAACTCCGCATCACGTCGATGAACCGGTCGAACAGCGCCGACTCGTGCGCGCCGGGGGTCTGGTGGGCCATCTCCACCTGTCGATCGATGGCGTTCACCAATCCCGCGCTGACGTGGTCGCCCAACGAGCGTTTTATCTCCATCAGGTGGTTTTCGACCTCCGTTTCGGGGTCTATTTCCATCGCCCAGAGGTTCTCGATGCCGTCCACGGAACGCGGGTCGTCGTCGAACTGCTGGTCGAACACGTCCGACGTGCTGTGTGCCGGGTCGGTCGAGACGACGAGCGTCTTCAATCCGGCGCGTGCACATTTTAGGCTGTACGCGCTGGAAATCGTCGTCTTTCCCACGCCGCCTTTCCCGCCGAAGAACACGAACTTTCGCATGTTAGAAGTGATACTGTTGTCCCTTTCGTTCGACGAGCGATTCGCGGTCCCACATTCGGCGCTCCCACGCTTCGAACTCGTCGGTCAAGTACGGGAGCAGTTCGGCGGTGTAGTACGAAACGGGACTCGGCACCCCGAACACGTCGGGGAAGCACGCGAGCATGAATTCGTCCTCCAAATCCTCGGCTTCCTTCTCTATCAGTTCGTACGCGGGATGCGAAATCATCCCGTGATAGAGGCCGCGAAGCCACTCCTCGACGGAGCGGCGGAACGTCTCGATTCGGTCCGCGAGAGACATACTCACACAGTGCGCTTCTCGCTATTTAAGCAGGCCGGTACATTCGTGTGTCGATTGCGGCCACTTAACATCCTGCGACGCGTGCGCCACGATAACGAATGAATCAGGGGTCCATTCCGGTCACGATTCTGAGCGGCAACCTCGGCGCGGGCAAGACGACGACGCTCAACCACCTCCTTCGTGAGAGCGACGACAGGGACATCGCGATACTCGTCAACGACATGGGCGAGATAAACATCGACGCCGAACTGCTACAGGGCGGGACGGAACTCGTCGCCGACGAGGGCGTCGCGGAACTCTCGAACGGGTGCATCTGCTGTGAACTGCAGGACGACTTGCGAACCGAAGTCACCCGCCTCGCGCGCGAGTGGGACTTCGACACGCTCGTCGTGGAGTCCTCGGGCATCAGCGAACCCGCGCCCATCGCCCGCCTGTTCACGACCGAATCCCGCGTCGCCGCGCGATACGACGTCGATACGACCGTCACCGTCGTCAGCGCGCGGCAGTTCGACGAGTTCTTCGCGGACGGCGCGCCGGTCGAGCGCACGGAAACCGAGGACGGCGACACGCGCCCCCTCTCGGACCTCGTCATCGAACAGATCGAGTTCTGCGATGTTCTGTTGCTCAACAAGTGCGACCTCGTGGACGCGGACCGACTGGACGAAATCGAGGCCACCCTGCGCGCACTGCAACCACGTGCCGAACTGATTCGAACCGAACACGGACGGATCTCCCCTGACCGTATCCTCGACCGCGGACTGTTCGACCTCGGCGACGTGAGCGACTCCGCCGGATGGAAACGGGCGATGGAACACGACCACGACGAATCGCATCACCACTCTGACCACCACCACTCTGACCACCACCAATCCGACCACCGTCACCCGCAGGAGGCCTACGGGATTTCTTCCGTCTCGTATCGCGCCACGCGACCCCTTCATCCCGGCCGACTCCACGACTTCTTCGAGTCGCTCCCGAGCGGCATCGTCCGCGCCAAGGGGACGTTCTGGGTTGCCGGGCGGGAGGACGTGAAACTGGAGTACGGGCAGGCCGGGGCGACCGCCCGCGTGGAAGTCGCGGGACCGTGGATCGCCAGCCTTCCCGAAATCGACCAAGACCTCTATCGGAGCAACCGCTCCGAGTCCTACTGGGACGAGGAGTGGGGCGACCGACGGACGCGACTCGTCTTCATCGGAACCCACGTGGACGAGGCGGTCATCACCACCGCCCTCGACGATTGCGTGCTGACGGACGCGGAGATGGAAGCAAACTGGGACGCGTTCGAAAACCCGTTTCCCGAGGACGAAGCGGGGCTGTTGACCGTCGGTGAGTAGCCCTCTTCCGCTACCACGCCGCGGTTGTCACCCGGTCCCGCGGCTTCGCTCGTATCGTTAGCTTATAGCCCTTTCCCACGCACGAGTCGCATATGACTATCGAGAAACGAGGTGACGCCCACCTCATCACGCACGCGATGGCGAAGGATACCCTCTCGAAGATTCGGGACGAGAACACGGAGCAAGTCGGTTTCCGCAAAGGGCTCGTGAAACTCGGCCGCATCTGCGGCTACGAAATCATCGACGGCGCGATGGACACCGAGTACGTCTCCATCGACACGCCGCTGACCGAGACGACCGGTGAGCGCGTCAAAGGACTGGACGACGTGGTCATTATCAACGTCCTCCGCGCCGCGACGCCGTTCGTCGAAGGCCTGCTGAAGGCGTTCCCCCGCGCCAAACAGGGCGTCATCAGCGCCGGTCGCGACGAGGAAGCCGGAATGAACGAGAACGGCGAGTTCCCCATCACCATCGACTACGTCAAACTCCCCGAAATCAAGGAGGATGACACCGTCATCGTCGCGGATCCGATGCTCGCAACGGGGAGCACGATGTGTGCGGTCCTCGACGAAGTGCTCAGCGAGCAACCGAACCCGGAGAACTTCTTCGTCCTCTCGGCCGTCAGCGCCCCCGACGGCCTGCTTCACGTCCACGAGCAGTTCCCCGAAGCCGACCTGCTGACGGTCAGCATCGACGACCACCTGAACGACGACGGCTTCATCGTCCCCGGACTGGGCGACGCCGGCGACCGGGCGTTCCGAACGGCCTGACGACCGCTTCGGTCACACGAGAATTCGAAGTATGCCGATAGCGAGACCGGCACCGACGAGGCCCGCACCCCACAGGGTCGAACTTCCGGGCGCGACGCCGATGAGAAACGAGACGATTCCCGAGATGATGAGCGAGACGCTCGCGTGGCTTCGCAGTGACATGGTATTTCATCGGCCATCGCCCTAAAAAATCGGCTGGCACAACACGAAAGCAGTTCAAATAGGGCCCCGAACGAACCCTGCAACAATCATTCGTCGGCGTCGTTTTCGGCGAGGAGGTCGGTAGCCGAAAGCAGCGCCTCCATCTCGACGTCGGCGTCGGCCAGGTTCTCGCGGCCGCCTTCCTCCCGGTCCACGACGACGAGGATTTCGTTCACTTCCGCGCCCGCGTCGCGGAGGGATTCCACCGCGTCGACCGCGCTCTGGCCCGTCGTCACGATGTCTTCGAGGACGATCACCTCCTCGCCGTCGTCGAGTCGCCCCTCGATGAGGTTCGCCGTGCCGTACTCCTTCTGTTTCTTCCGCGCGATGACGTAGGGCGTCTCCGTCTCGACGCTCGTCACCGCGACGAGCGGAACCGCACCGAGGGCCACGCCCGCCAACTTCGTCCCGTCGAGTCGCTCCGCGAACGCTTCGGCGATGAGCGACAGACAGTGCGGGTCCGTTTCGAACAGATACTTGTCGACGTAGTAGTCGCTCGTCCCGCCGTGGGAGAGTTCGAACTCGCCGTACTGGACGGCGTCCGCCGCGCGCAAGGCCTCGATGAGTTCCTGATTCGCCATGTGCGAGTCCGTGCGGCGAGGCGGGTTAAAAGTAGTTCTTTGGCGGCGTCACCGCAGTCGGCGTCACCACGGTTCGTTCTTGAGTCCGACGGCGTACGCGACGACGTTCGTCACGATGTGCAGGAGCGGTGTCGCCACGAGAACGACGACGATGACGGGCGGGTCGAACGTTTTGAGCGTCCACGTCGGCGCGGCGAGCAGGGTGAGCAGGAGCGACATCACGACGAAATCGAGTTGGTCGATGCCCGGAAACGCCGCGCCGCGCTCCCGCCCGGTGCGCCGCTTCAGGAAGGAGGCGGCCATATCGCCGAGCATCGCGCCCGCGGGGAGCGTGAATATCACGACCGCCGGGAACGGGTCGGGGAGCATGACGCCCAGAAACGCGGCCGCTGACGGACGAATCGCGTTCAGTATCAGCGCCAGCACCGCCCCGGCAAGTATTCCGGCGGCCGTCCCGCGCCACGTCTTTCCGTCGCCGAGGAGTCGCTTGCCGTTCCACGTCCGCCCGCCGTCTATCGGCGCACCGCCCCCCGCGAGCACCGCGAAATTGTTCGGGACGTACGCGGGCAACATCGCCCACACCGCGACGGCCACGGTTTCGAACACGTCCACGCCGACAAGATTCATATCGACACAGATACCCTCCGGGTCTTAAGTCCCAGCGGTATGGCCCGGAATATACGCCGATGGCCCTCACGGGTGTAATATACAATCATAAGACGAAGCGGTGTGAAAGAAGACGCATGATACCCCCGATTGCCAGTCGGTTCGTCGCGGGCGAAACCCCGGCGGAGGCGCTCGAATACACGCGGGACCTGAACCAACGAAACGTCAACGTCATTCTCAACCTCCTCGGCGAACACTACCACGAGCGGGGACCGGCGGACGAGGACGCGGAGGTGTACCTGCGCCTGCTCGAAGACATAGAGCGCTCGGACCTCTCGGCGTGCGTCTCGGTCAAACCCTCGCAGGTCGGCTTGGACGTGGGGACGAACGTCTTCCGCGAGAACATGGAGCGAATCGCGGACGCGACCGACGACACCTTCGTCTGGATCGACATGGAAGACCACACCACGACCGACGCGACTCTCGACGTGTTCGAACGACTGGCCGTCGAACACGACGGCAACGTCGGCGTCTGTATCCAAGCGAACCTCAAGCGCACCGAGGACGACCTCGAACGACTCGCCGACCTCCCCGGTAAAGTTCGACTGGTAAAGGGAGCCTACGACGAACCCGCCGAACTCGCGTACAAGGAAAAAGACCGCGTCAACGCGGCCTACCGCGATTATCTCGAATTCATGTTTCGGGAGTTCGACGGCGGTATCGCGGTGGGGAGTCACGACCCGGCGATGATAGAGTACGCACGGGAACTCCACGACGAGTACGGCACGGACTTCGAAATCCAGATGTTGATGGGCGTGCGCGAGGACGCGCAGGTCGAACTGGCGAAAGAGTACGAAGTGTGGCAGTACGTCCCCTACGGTGGCAAGTGGATGTCGTATTTCTACCGTCGCGTAATGGAGCGCAAGGAGAATCTTCTGTTCGCGGCCCGCGCGGTCCTCGGCAGATAACCGAAAACGTTGCAACTAGTTTATATTCCTGCAACCAGACGCTACACCTAAATGTCTTCGTGGAAACGCGATGCCGGAAGCGGTCTCATCGTTTTAGCCCCCCTGTTGGTTACTGCGTACATCATCGCGTGGTTGTTTCTCAAGATAGCCGGCTTACCCTTCTTGGAGAAACTACAGCCATTGAAGCTGTTGGGCGGATTGATCACGATTCCCGGCGACCTCATCCGCGTCGGCATCGTCCTCGCCGTCTTCACGGCGCTCGTCTTCAGCATCGGTTACCTCATGCGAACGACGCTCGGGAGCGTGGTCGAAAACGCGATCGACGGAACGATGAATCGACTTCCCGGCCTTCGAATCATCTACAACGCATCGAAAATGGCCGCGGAAACCGCACTCTCCGACACCAATCAACTCCAGAAACCCGTCAAAATCGAGACGTGGAACGGCCTCAGAATGACCGCGTTCAAAACCGGGAAGCAGGCGGACGACGGCCGCGAACTCCTCTTTTTGCCGACCGCACCGAACATCACCACCGGGTTCGTCATCGAGGTCGAACCCGACGACATAACCGAAACGGACGAGAGCGTCGAAGACGCCCTGACTCGCATCCTCAGCGCCGGGTTCGGGGAAAGCAATCAGGAAGGGATTCCCATCAACGTCACCGACGAGGCGGACGACCCGGCAGAGACGCCCCCACCGACCTGATTCCCGTCGCCACCGCGACGAAAGTCTACCATTCTTTTGAGGTTTGCGCCGCTCTATTACGTATGGAATGTCCCGAATGTGGCGGCGAACGGTCGCCGTTCGCCGTCCCGTCCGAACTCCGTGTGGACCTGCCGAACGAACCCCCATTCGTTCTCCTCTGCACGCGTTGTCTGGCCTTCGAACCGGTGGCGAACCCGGACGCCGAACCGTCGAACTTCGACACGATAAGCGACGCGCTCCCGGACCACGGCGACTCCGCCGCCGCGATGGTCCTCGCCACCGCTCTCCTCTCCTCGCTCGCGCTCAACCGTCAGCACATCGACGCGCTGTTCGACCGCGTCGAAGCGGCCGGTGTCGACCCCCTCCTTGTCCTCGACCGGTTGGCGGACGACCCCGAAATTCACCCGGACTTCGACATCGAGTCGCGCCGACAGCAACTCCTCCAGCTGCGCGACTGACCGATCGGTGGACAGAAAAGTCCGAAACTACCACCCACTCCGGAGACTCCCGCGGGACCCTCAACTTTCATCTGGGTGACCCACGATTACACGATCATGCCGAACGACTGCATCTTCTGTCAGATCGTCGCCGGAGAGATCCCGAGCAAGACCGTCTACGAGGACGAGAGCGTCCTCGCATTCCTCGACGTGAATCCGCTCGCGCCGGGTCACACGTTGGTGATCTCGAAGGACCACCACGAGACGCTCGGGGACGTACCGAAGGACACGGCCAACGACCTGTTCTCCGTTCTGCACGACCTCACGCCCGCCGTCGAGGCCGCGGTGGACGCGGACGCCAGCAACGTCGCGTTCAACAACGGCGAGGCGGCGGGACAGGAAGTCCCGCACGTTCACGGCCACATCATTCCCCGCTTCGACGGGGACGGCGGCAACCCGATCCACGCCATCGCCGGGACTCGCCCCGACCTCTCGGACGAGGAACTCGACGCGATCGCGGACGAGATTCGAGAGGGGCAGTAACTGTATATTTTTATATCAGGACGAATCTATTTTTATACATACACGTGAACCGAACTACCGCATTCGTCGGTGCGACCGGCGGGGCCGGAACGACGCGCCTCTGCGTCGAAACCGCCGCCATGCTCTCTCACGTCGGACGCGACGTGGTGATTTTGGACGCCGCCTTCGCCACGCAGGGCCTAGCGCGTCACGTTTCGGGCCGCATCGACACCGACATCACAGTACTGCTCACCGAGGACAGCGACTTCGACGATGCGCTCCTCGACCATCCGGTCGAAACCGCCGGACGACTCGCTCTCTGTCCTTCATATGCACCCTTCGAACGGTTCGCACGTGCGAAGACCGCGGATGCCGCCGAAGCGTTCGAATCGCTCGTCGAACGCGCAGCGACCGAATTCGACCACGTCGTCGTCGACACGCCGCCGGTCGCTGCGAATCAAGCCGTCGCGGCCGTCACCGCCGTCGAGTCGGTGGCGGTGGTGGCACCCGCCTCTCGACACGGAACCGACGCCGTGCAGGGAATGCGTGGTCGTCTCGCCGACCTCGGAACGAACGTGGACGTCGTCCTCGCCAATCGCGCCGACGAGGGACACCCGTTGGGAGAGGCGATAGGGATCCCGACGAGCGGCGAAACCACCGCCGAGAGCGTACCAGCAAGCGTCCCTGAACTCGACACGTCGTTCTCACCCGCAATCGTCGCCGCCGTCGAAGCCACCTTCGACGTTTCCCTCGACGTCGAATTCCCCGAAGGGCGGTTCGCGGACATCGACCCGAACGAGTATCTTCCCCAAAACTATCTACCGAAATCGCTTCGTAACTAGTTCCTTCCGCCGTGTGTACCGGTTGGCTACAGTAGGTCGCCGACACCGCTCATCGTCTCCGCCAACGCGTTCCGCTTTTGGACGGCGGCGTCCCCGTCCAAAGCCAACGCGCCTTCCAAAACTTCGGCCGCGCCCTCCAGCGGATCGTGGGTTTCGATAAACGTCGCCAGCGCGAATTCGGTCTCGCTCGCGCCGGACAGCGCGAACGCTTCGGATCGCGAGATGTTCGCGGAAAGCCAGTCCTCGATGAGTTCGTGACCGATGGCGGAAAGCGGAGAAATACCGCTCGCGCCAAGCAGGTGGAGCGTCTTCGCGGCAGTCATCGGTGCGACACCCGCTCGTCGGGCGATTTCACCGACCGCCACCCCGGATGCGTGTGACTCGACTATCGTCACCGCGGCGTCAGACTCGCACGGCAACGCCCCCTCGAACGGTGCGAGCCGTTCGTGAAGGTCCCCTCCGGTGTCGTCCACGGTCGCGACACCGTAGTTCTTCTGCTCGACTGTCACCTCCAACCCGGCGGCAATATCCGACAGCGTCATGTATACTCCTCCTTCTCCCGTTGACTTTAACTTGCTGACAAGTATCAAAATTGGTAATCGGCTCCTCGAACGTACCGATTACCGGTACGTTCTCTCCCCGGAACTCCGGTTGATTTCCCGATTTCTGCGCTCGTTTAAATAGCATATCGGACGAAGTTTCAACTGTGATGAGTACGACACAACCCCTACCCGAAACGTGCCCCGAATGTCAGAGTCGCGTCCGTACGGACGGTGCGGAAGCGGTGTGTACCGAATGTGGCCTCGTCATCGCCGAGGACGGTTTGGACCGCGGCCCGGAGTGGCGGTCGTTTCGCGACGACGAAACGGAACGGAAACGGACCGGCGCGCCGCTGACCCGCTCGCGCCATGACCGTGGACTGACGACCGAAATCGGCTACAAGAACAGCACCGTTCGACTCACCGGCCGGAAACGCCGACGCGTAATGCGGATGCGCCGCCAGCACAACCGCGCCCGCATCTCGTCCAAAGCGGAACGGAATCGCGTGTACGGCTTCACCGAAATACGCCGTCTCGTCGGTGCGCTCCAGTTGCCCGAAAACGTCCGTGACCGCGCCTGCGTGCTCTTCGAATCAGCACAGTCGGAGGACCTGCTTCGCGGGCGTTCGATAGAGGGGTTCGCCTCGGCGGCGGTGTACGCCACCTGTCGAACGTCCGCCGTCTCCCGAACGCTCGACGAAATCGTCGAACGCGCCCGCGCCGAACGGGCCGAACTCACGGCCGCCTACGACGCGATGAACCGCGAACTCGGTCTTCCTGTCGGCCCCATCGACCCGCGCGAGTACCTTCCGCGATTCGCCAGCAGACTCGGCCTCTCGATGGAGGCCGAACGACGTGCCCGGTCGTTCGTCGCACGTGCGGAGGAGCAAAACATCATCAGCGGACGGAATCCGAGCGGAATCGCCGCCGCCTGCTTGTACGCCGCCGCCCGCGATTGTGACGAGCGTATCACCCAACGCGCTGCCGCCGACGTCGCCGACGTGACCCCTGTGACGCTCCGCTCGACGTATCACGACCTGCAGGAGTAAACCGCCCGTCCGAGTTCCGAAAACCGTTCTCTCGCCTCGCTCTCCGGTGCCGCAGTCGCTACTGGACGTCCGTTCCGCTGTGCCTCCGCAACCGTTCTCGATTCAGGCACCGTCGTCACCGGGGCACCCAGCCTTCTCTCGACGGTTTCTACCGGCGGGGCTTCGCGCACCCGGTTCAGCACGACGCGACACAATCCGGCGTCGAGTCGCCGTGCGAGCGCCTTCGTCCGAACCGCGTCGGCGAGCGCGAACGGTCGCGGAATCGTCACGAGAACGTAGCCATCCGCCGCGACCAGCGGCAGTCCCGCGTCCGCCGACATCCCCGCCGGACAGTCGATAATGACGTGGTCGTACTCCGAGGCCACCCGCGCTATCGCATTGACGAACTCGGTGACGTCACACGAACGTGCCCCCGCCAACGTTCGACCACACGGAAGCAGCAGAACGTCGCCGACGCTCGACACGGCTTCGAGCGGATCAGCGCGCCCCGCCAGCACGTCGTGTAAATCCGGCCCGCGTGCCGTCGGCAGATCCGCCATCGCGAGGTCGGCGTCCACCACGACGCCGCCGAGTTCAGCCCCGAGGTTGAGCGCCACGGTCGATTTTCCGACGCCCCCTTTTCCGCCGGTAACCGCGACGTTCATCTCGCTCCTCCGACCGACTCCGCCCCCGATATCGCCTCGATCCGATCACCTAGCACGCCCGCCCGCCTCGAAACCGAATCGAGAGTGCATTCGTCCGTCGCGATTTGTCGCCGTAGCTCCTGTTCTTCGGTTTGTTCGGCTATCGTTCGTCTCCCCATTTCGTCGTCTCTCGCTTCGTATCGTTCGATTCGTGCTTCGACGGCGGAGAACCACGATTCGATCGCGTCGGGAAGGTTCGTCCGGATCGATGTCGGTATCGCATCCGCGGGCGGCCGGGCATCCCCCAACGTTCGAACGACATCCGACGCCGTCGGTTCGATGCCAAATTCGTCGCTCGAATGCCCGAACTTCCCGTCGGTCGTCGACGTCTCCGTTTCCGGTGCCCGCTCCGTCCACACGATTTCGGCGGGCGGCGAACGCGGGTTCCTGTCTGTCGCTACCGCGTAGCCGAGCGACCGACGTTCGCCCCCACCGACCACGTCTTCGAACCCGCCTTCGTCCCATCCGGCTTCCGGAATGCCGCCCCCGCGCGGTGGCCGGAGTTCGCCGTCGAGACGATTTCCGACACGGACCCTCACGGGAGTCGACGTGGAGTTCTCGACCACCAGCGCGACCAGCGCGACGGTTTCGACGCTACCCGCCCGCTCCTCCGTCGTCCAATGTAGTGTCACCATGCCCCGAATTGGATTCGTTTTCGCCCTTAAACCTGTAGTACGGGCGCGTTTAGGCAATCGGCGGCCGCTCGTGTCGATTCGAATCGCTCGCACGCGAGTACGACCGGCGCTCGAATCCGCGCGATGCGAGCGATTGCCAGCGCCGCGATCACCGGTTCCCCCTCGAACGACTTTCGTTTCGTCGTTCGACACGGCTCTCGTTTCCCTCCGGGTATCGCTTCCATCGCCGACACGAAATCCGCGTGAACGTGCCGGGCCAGATACTCCCGGGCGGCACGTTCGAGATTCGATTTCCGGTCCCGGAGACGCAATCGTCTCTCTCGGTCGTCCCTCACCGACCGCTGGCGTTCTCGTGCGTCTTCGAGAGCCTGCTCCGCCGCAATCCGTTCCGTCTCTTTCTCCGCCAACTTCCGCGTCGCGTTCCGAAACTTCGACTCCGCCTCCTCGAGATTCCCATCCGAATCCCGAAGGGCCTGCACTCGGCCACGCAACGTCGCGACGCGTTCCCGATGTTCGGCTTTCGAGCCACCTACTTCCGCGATGCGCCGGCGTTCGGCGCGAAGCGAACTCCCTCCGACGTCGAGCGACCGCAACGTCGCCTCGATTTCGGCGACCTCCTCGTCCTGCGGTGCGTTCATTCCAACCGACCGAGCGGCGGCGGCCATTGCCGGACGGAAACGAATCGACATTCCCGATTCGATGCATCCCACGTACGCGTGTGCTGGACCCGGTTCGGGGCAGTCGACGACGAGTGCGTTCGATTCGGTATCCGAGCGAACCGCCGTGACCGCGTTCGATAGGGAGATCGACTCATCGCGTAAGTCGATTGCGCGTCCTCGAACCGTTCGCCCTCCGATTTCGACCTTCATAATTCCGTGTTTCGCATCGCATTTGGCGCCGGATGGTCCGTCCCGACGGCGAACTTGTCATAGGGTGTACTCGGTTGTTCACGGTTCTCGTACGCTTTCGCCGCCGTTCGAATCCGTTCCGGGACGTCACGGAACTCGTTCAGCGGCTTCGTCCGTTCCAGTTGTACGTCCGCTCCGTGTTTCTCGTAGAGACGAAGCGCGAGAAACGCACCCAGTTCGGTCGACTTCAACAAGGCGGCCCGCCCGAACCGCCGTACGACGCACTCCTCGTGTGCCGAGCAGATGTTTCGAAGCGTCTGCCGAGCCTCGCTGGAATAGGTGATTATCAGCAGCACTACAGTTGGTTCGAATTTGATATGTATTAAAATTAACTACCGCGTTCGAACGTTCCACTCGTCGCCATCGAACTCGGCGACCGCATCGAACAACGTCTTGAGGGTGTTGACGGTCTGTGAGTCGTGTGCATCGGGGTCGAGATGGAAGTGAGCGGTCACATCGGCGGTCGTAAAGCGACCGGTGAGTACGTGAAGGAACTTGTAAACGGTCTGTACGTCCGAATACTGGAGAAGTGCCGTCAGCGAGTGAAAACACGCGACGGTCCGGTTGCCGTTCCCATGCCACTGCTGGAGCACTTCGCTGATCTTGATTCCGAGGCCGGTCAAATCTCCAGGATTCGAGAGCGTGTCCATGACGGCGTCCGTCGGCGTCTCCTGCATCGGTGCGGACGTTGCCACCGATCGAAGCGTCTCCCCGACACTGATAAATCGCAAGTTTGCTGGTCGTTCGCCTGCGTGTGCGAGCCAATCTTGGATACACGCGTCCGGCGAACGGGTGAACGTCACCCAGAGGACGTTTTCCTCGGATGGTGGCGACGTTGTCAACATATCCACGCATGCCTCATCGGTTTCCGAACTCATCGAAGGAGCGAGAACGAGAACACTAGATTCATCGCCAAGAGTCGCAGAAAAACCGCTCATATCCGATGTTCCTCGGCGTCGTGCATGCTCCATGCGTCGTCCATCCTGTACCATTTCTCGTGTATCATCCTGCCATCTGCATTATTATGGGCTCGATAAGTCTCGAAGATCCTGTCCGTTCTCTCGCATTTGATACACCTGCACACGCAACCTTTACACTTATACCATATTCAGGGCACGTTTATCTAGTTTTCCATATCCCGAATACAGTCATTTACTGGCGGTCTCCACTTGAAATTCTACCGTATCATCGTCCAGTAACTTCACGACCCGCCGGCGTGCCGCCGCCGCCGACTCCGCGACGACGACGATTCCTGCCGCCCGTTCGTCCCCCGTCGCTCTGTACGCTGTTACCTCCTCGTCCGCTTCGAAATCGGTCGCGTATGTCTGTAACACGGTCACCACCCGACGCTGTGTCTCCCGTAACTCCTCCTCTCCCGACTCGAAATCGGAGAGTGCATCCTCGATGTTCCTGAGCGCTGAAATACGATCCATGTCCGGTCGTTAGGTCGTTCTGAGGTGGTTGGTCGAGGGTTCATACACCTCTCCTTTCTGTTTTAGCTTGTCTATCTCGTGTTCGGCTTTCGAGGGGTCCGTCCCCGTCTCCTCCGCTCGTTCCAGGACGACATCAACCGGGGCACCCTCGTCGTACTCCTCTTCGATTTCCCCGATGAGTTGCTTGATACCCTTGATACGTTCTCGCTGCGTTCTGGAGGTTCCCGTCTCCACTACGTCCGCGTCGAACTGTCCCGTTTCGGGGTCCACACCGATGTCCTGCATGCAGGATCGTGCGATTTCGATGACGCGGTCGGCATCCTCCTGTTCGACCGTGTCCGAAAGCCGAACGCGAGCGCTCGCTTCGGCGAGGCGGACGAGCGCCTCCAACTTACGGGCGGTCACCGGAACCGGTGCGTCTTCGTCCATTCCCTTCGAACGCAAATTGACGTAGAAATCACGAATCTCCTGGCGGGCCTCCGACGTCATCGTCGGATAGACGTTCGATTTCGCGTAGGCGATGTACTTCCGCAGGAGTTCCGCGTCGATTGCCGGTGCCACCTCTTCGGTCTGACTGTTGACTTGGTCCTCCGTGATGTTCGGCGCGTTGATTTCGGTTCGCTGTGTGTTCAATTCGCCCGCGAAGTTGGTCTGAAGGATGTGCTCTGCCAGTCGCGAGTCGTGGTCGGGGTCCGGTTTGTCCGTCACCGTGAAGATGAGGTCGAACCGGGAGATGAGCGCGGGTTCGAGGTTGATCTGCTCGGCGATGGATTCGTACTGGTCGAACCGGCCGTACTTCGGGTTCGCTGCGCCGAGGAGCGAACAGCGGGACTTCAGCGTCGCGTTGATCCCCGCTTTACTCACGCTGATCTTCTGCTGTTCCAGTCCCTCGTGCATGGCCGAACGGTCCTCGGGACTCATCTTGTCCAGTTCGTCCACCGCCGCGATGCCTTTGTCCGCGAGCACCAACGCCCCCGCCTCCAGCGTCCACTGCTGACCGTCGCCGAAGTCGTCGCGGACCGCCGCGGCCGTCAGACCCGCCGAACTGGAACCCTTCCCGGAGGTGTAGACGGAACGGGGCGCAATATGTTGGATATATGATAACATTTGACTCTTTCCCGTACCAGGATCACCGATGAGGAGCATGTGTAGGTCGCCGCGAATCCGCGACCCGTCGGGGAGGTGTTTGGTCACACCGGAGAACAGCTGCAAGATCATCGCCAACTTCTCCTGCTCGTAGCCGTAGATGGCCGGCGCGATGGAATCGACCATCTGCTCGTAGATGTTCCCCTCGTTCGAGAGCTCGATGATTTCCTGTTTGTCCTCGTCGGTGATGTCCATGTCCTCGAACTCTTCGTCCTCGATTTCCACGGACACCCCGTCCATGTATACGTCGAAGACCGCGGATTTCTCCTGTCCGCTTCCCTGCTGTTCGAGGTGGAGAACGCCCGTCACGGTCACGTGGTCGCCGGGCGAGACGTGACCGGTGATGTCGTCCTCGATGTGTACGTCGATGCTCTGTGGCGTCTCGCCGCCGCGAAGCCCCTCGGGACTCTCCTGTATGCGGAGTTTCTGCGAGTCGATGAACTCGGACTGGTCGAAGTTGATGCGGAACGGTCCCTGTCGCTCACAGCCCTGACATTCGTGGGGTTCCTGAAAGTCCCCGCCCGCTTGCGGGATGTACGTCAGCGTTCCACAGCGCTGGCATTCGAACGCGGCCTCCTGAATCTTCGGCCGCACGCCGGTCGCCTTGCGGACGATTCCCTGGACGCTCACCAGCGTGTTGACGTGCCGGGCACGAATCGCGCGGATATCCGTGTGTTCCGGCAGGTTCTGTAGGCGAACGTGTGCCTGCCCGAGGCTCACGTCCACGGGGAGGTCGTACAGGCGGAGCGCCTCTTCGGCGTACTCCTGTAGCTGCTGTGGTTGCGCGAGATAGTCGTCCGCGATGTCCGCGTCGTACTGATACAGGTCGTTCCAGTTGATGTACAGCGACCGCTTTTCGTTCGGGTAGTTCTGGGCGAGTTCCCCGATTTCGTCTCGGTAGTAGTTCCGGTAGAACTGTTCGAACCTGTCTATCAGTTCCGTGTTTTCCGCGCGAGCCATTCATGGGTCATTGGTTCCCGATTAGGTAAGAAGTTTCGCAAAGTATCGTGAGAAAACTGTCATTTGGGTGGGACACATCCCACGCAAACGGATTCGAGTGCGAAACGGACTATCGTCGCCGAGTTCATCTCTTGTCACACCACCTTCCCGTCCGCTAAAATATACACCTTGCACCTGCAACCACATTCCGCACATCCCCGTGAACGCAACACCCACAGGCATGTTCGGACCACTCGGACCACTCACCGTCGGAAAAAAGGCCGCGAAGTTCGGCTACCGACGCTTCGGCAAACTCGGCGCCGTCGTGTTCGGTATCGGCGCAGTCGGCGGCTATCTCGTCGCCAAAAGGAAAGTGAAGTCGATGATGAAGGGAGACACCGACGATACCGGTTCGTCGGATGACAGTGCCGCGGAAGGCGGCGAAGCGGCGTAGGTTCTCCCTCTCGATTTTTGCTCGCGTGTGGTGTGCGGGCCGTGATTTGCAGGGTTCGAATGCTCGGAGAACCATCTCGGACGACGAACATCGTTCGCGTCGCTGACGCGCCGCTCACGGTCTTCTCGTCCAAGAATGGGATCGCCCGGATTGTGAACCACGCCGAGACGGTCGCTTCACTTCGTTCAGCGCTGCGACTCGTCTGATTCAAATCCTCATAAATCCATTTTGGACGACGGTTGTCGTTCGCGTCGCTGACGCGCCGCTCACAGTCTTGTCGTCCAAGAATGGGATCGCCCGGATTTGAACCAGGGTTATCGGCACCCAAGGCCGAAAGGATACCAAGCTACCCCACGATCCCGTACCTTTCAGTAGCGTGCTCCCCCTGTAAAACGTTTCGTTTGGCCGTCGCCCGTGTCACTCGTCCTCGCCGAACAGTTCGAGGTCGGCGACGATTTCGAACGGTTCCTTCTCCTTCCGGATGCCGTCCAGAATTTGGAAGGCTTCGTCCGGCGCGAGGAAGTGACTCGTGACGACGCGCCCGAGGTGCGTCGGCGAGAACCCGTGGATGAAGTCGTATTCGAGCAGTTTGCCGAGCGCGTGTTTCGTCGGCACGTCGCCTATCATCCGGTCGTTCAGGCGCTTCGCGGCTTTCCCGCCGACCGTGATGTTCGCCAAGGTCTCCTCGATGGCCGCGCTCTCGTCATAGAGGGTCCGAACGTCCTCCATCTCGCCTTTGAGGAGTTTGAACGCCACCTCGTCCTCGGACATCTCCATGCTGTTGTGATAGCTCCCGTCGGGTTCCACGAGAACGTACACCTTCCCGCGGTCGTGGTAGTCCGGGCGACCCGCGCGGCCGAGCATCTGGTGGAACTCCTGTACCGTCAGCCACTCGATGCCCATCGCCAGCGAGTCGAAGATGACCTGCGAGGCCGGGAAGTCGACACCGGCGGCGAGCGCGGCCGTCGTGACGACCGCCGCGAGGTCCTGGTCGGCGAACATGCGCTCGACCTTCTTTCGCCGTCCGTAGTCCAATCCGGCGTGATACGGCGCGGAGTTGTACTCCAGTTTTCTGGAAATCTCGTGACAGCGTCGCCGCGAGTTGGTGAAGATGATGGTCTGGCCGCGGTACCCTTTCGAGGACTCGCGGTCGAACTCGCGCTTTACCAGTTTGTTCTCCGTCACGGGCTTTTCGTGCCCCTCGGCGAACGTCACGTGGCGTTCCAAGGCGACCGGTCGCTCCTCGAACTCCACGAGGTTCGCCTCCAGCGACTTGGCCAAATCCTTCGGGTTCCCGACCGTCGCGGAGAGGTACACCCACTGTGCGCCGCCGTAATTGTTCCGCCGCTTGGCCCGTTCCTCGCAGTAGTATTTCAGCCGCGAGATGAGGCCGTCGAGGCGGTGGCCACGCTCCTGTTCCTGTAGCGTGTGTACTTCGTCGATGACCACGGTTCCGATATCGCCCAAATCGCGTCCCGTCCGGAGGGCGTGATCGATTCCCTCGTAGGTCCCGACGATGATGTCCGCGTTCGGGTCGAACCGGTTGCCGTCGTCGCGCACCCGACTCGCTCCGACGCGGATGGTGACGTTCGCCACGTCACCGTACTCCTCCTCGAAATCCTCGTGTTTCTGGTTCGCCAGCGCCACGAGGGGGACGAGAAAGAGCATCTTCCCCTTCCCGTTCAGCATCCGGTCCAACCCCGTCATCTCGCCGACGAGCGTCTTCCCCGTCGCCGTCGCGCTGACGACGAGTTGGTCGTCGCCGTCGAGGAGGCCGTTTTGCACCGCGAGGCTCTGGACGGGTAGCAGGGTATCGAATCTCGATTCCAGCAGGTTCTGGATTCCGGGGTGGAGGTCCAGCGAATCGACCCGCTCCATCTCGATGTCTTCCACGTTCGCGCTGATCTCGTCGAACTTCGTCAGGTCCGGGTCGAGTCGTCCTTTGAGCAGGTTCGTGATTCGCTTCAAGTCCTGTACTTCCAACAGGAGATCTTCGAGTCGGTCCTGAGCGGCGCTCGTCAGGTTTCCCCTGAACGAGAGTTCCCGCTCCAACTCCCGCGTTGCACAGTCGGGACAGATGTACTCGTCGCCCGTATCGATGGCCGTGTCGCCGTTGATGGGCGAGTACCGACCTTTGTTGGCGCACAACCGACACGTCCGCACCGTTTTCGCGTCGAGTTGGTAGCCGTCGAGCATCTCTTTCAGCTCTTCGCGCGCATCGGGAGCGGTCTGCTGTGAGATTCGAATCCGGTTCGCGTTCCGTGCGAGTTGGACGAACTCGTCGGGACTCTTCGGTTTCTCGCTCGACCCGTCCTTCAACAGAAACCGTCCGGGTCGCGGTCCCGCGTCCGTCTCCTTCAGTTCGAGGATGGAGCGGAACAGTCGCTCACCGCCACGCCGGGCGGCCACCTGATAGCCCCTGTCCGTTTCGTGGCAGAAGAGCGTCTCCACCTGCTGGGCCTGCTTCGACACGGGACACGCTACACACCGGAGCTATTTCAGCGATTCGAACGAGACGACCGCGAATCACCGGTTTACGCCCGTGCCAGTCCGTATCATCGTCCGAAGAAAGCCGCCATTGAACGGTGGAAATGCGGCCCTAACGGCTCCTATCGGCCGTTATCCTGCCAATACCGTTTCGAAACCGGCTCATAACAAAGCCGGTTCACCCGTTAGCGCTGGACAGCGCACGGTCGCGCATCACGGTGGCATAATGAAAGGCACGCAAGAAGAAGACCTTCCACGGCGCTTCGACGACGACATTATCCTCGAGATAGAGGACGGTACCGACCGGGAACGACCGCTCGTTCGAATCTCCGATACCCGAGAGGAGACGGCGTGGGTTTCCTCGTCCATCGACTCCGTGGTCTCGCTCTCGGAGTGCCGTTAGACGAGTTGAATCTCGTCGTCCCCGTTCGGCACCGCACAGAGGAACGCACCCGACTTTTCGCCCTCGTTTCGATACCAATGTACCGCTCCCGCCGGAATCAATAGTGAATCGCCCGCGCTGACTTCGTACTCCTCGTCGCCGATGCCGACGACGTACTCGCCTTCGAGCACGTACTGTTCGTGTTCGACTTCGTTCGTGTGTTCCGGCACCGACGCGCCCGGTTCGAGCGTGAACCGGCGAATCGCGAAGTTCGGTGCGTCCTGTTCGTCGCCGATGAGAACGCCCTTCGCCATGCCGTCGGCGGCCCCGACGGCCTCGTATTCGATGTCATCCGCGTCCCGCACGATTGGTTCGGACATGTCCGCCCATTCGAAGGCGGTGGGCTAAGGTTTTTGCACTGCTTCGAGGTCCTCGTTCGGGATGAACTCCCCGTCGGGCGTCACCCGTCCGGACCCGAGCGCACAGTATTTCGCGCCGACGCCCCGTGAGGAGAGCGGCCCGCGCCGGATACACCGGAACCCGATATTCTTCGCCGCGTTGTAGTCGTCGTTGGCTTCGTTACCGCACTTCAGGCACTCGAACCGGTTGTTCTCCACGTCCCGATTCTGCGGATGCGTGAAGCCACAGGACGTACAGCGCTGGCTCGTGTACTCCGGATTCACCTGTACCACCGTGATGTCCCGCTCCGCGGCGCGATAGGCGACGAACTCGAACAACCGTTCGAACGTCCGTCCGTGGAACGCGGTCGCCCGTTCGAGCATCTCCCGTACGCCTTCGAGTTCGCCGAACGCGACCACCGAACAGCCGTGTGTTTCGGCCTCGGAAACGATTTCGCCCGCGATTTCGTGCAAGGTGTTACGGGTGAAGTTCTCGATGCGTTCGTTGGCCCGCCTGAGCGTTCGCCGCGCGCTTCGCGTGTTCGTCTCCCGGAGGTCCTCGCGCAAGTCGGTGAACTCGGCGTGTCGGTGCGTGAGTTCCGCGCCGGAGAAGAAGCTGGCCGTACTCGTCACGGCGAGGTTTTCGATGCCGAGCGAGACGCCGAGGACGGTGGCGTCTTCGGTCGGCAGTTCCACGTCCGGTCGAGGCCGTCGGAATCCGAGGTGAAGATGGAACTCCCCGTCCCGGTAGTGGAGCGTACTTTTTGCGGGTTCCCATCTGTCGTCGTCCAGATACTGCGACTGGTAGCCGTGGTCCGAGAACACGAGACGACAGCGGACGCGGTCACCGGTCGTCGTCAGACTGATGCTCCGGTCGTCGAACAGCGTCAGCGTGCGACTGTCGTAGACCACGGTCGGACTGGTGAATTCGGGCTTCACTCCGTCGTCTTCCCGTTCGAGCGCGCCTTTTATCGCTTCCGCGGCGCGGTGGGTGGCGAGGACGGCGTGCTGACTTCCGAGGCGAGTGCGCTCGCGCAACTTCTCGTACGCCAGTTGCTGTACCTCGTTCCGAGTGTGGCAAACACCCCACGCGGCGTTGACCGCGATTTGGCACCCGCGCTTCCACTCGCGCACCATCGACAGCAACCGCTCTCGGTCGTCCGCCTCCACCGAGAGGCGCGTCACCGCCGTCCGCCTGAAATATTCGGGACCGCTCACGTTCTTTTCTCCCCGGAGCGCCCCCTTGAATACTTCGGGACGCCGCTCGGCGTGAAGACGCTTATATTGTCTCCGGTGCAACATACGCCCATGCGAAGCTTCAAAATCGGGAGCGTGTTCGGCATCCCGATAAAACTCGACCTCACCTTCCTGCTCATTCTGCCGGTGTTCGCGTGGCTCATCGGGACGCAGGTCGCGGATTGGGTTCGAATCATGAATCAGATCTGGGGTCTCGGGTTAGTCGCCGGGCCGCTTTCCTCCGGAGCCATGCCGTGGTACCTCGGCGCGGCCGCCGCCGTCGGTCTGTTCGCCGGCGTCATCCTCCATGAACTCGGCCACTCCGTCGTCTCCATCCACTTCGGCTTCCCCATCGACTCCATCACGCTGTGGATTTTCGGCGGTATCGCCCGCCTCACCGACCAACCCGAGGAGTGGTCCCAAGAACTCCTCATCGCCATCGCCGGTCCCGTCGTCAGTATCATCCTCGGCGTCCTCTCGTTCGTTGCGCTCTTCGCGGTTCCCACGGACTTTCAGGCCGTCCGCTTCGTCCTCGGGTATCTCGCGCTGATGAACCTCGTCCTCGCCGCGTTCAACCTGCTTCCCGGCTTCCCCATGGACGGCGGACGCGTCCTCCGGGCGCTCCTCGCCCGAACCCGCCCGTTCGCACAGGCCACCCAAACCGCCGCCGAAGTCGGGAAGGTGTTCGCCATCATGCTGGGACTGTTCGGTCTCCTCTCCGGCAACATCCTCCTCATCGGAATCGCCTTCTTCATCTACATCGGCGCGTCCAGCGAGGCCCAGCAGTCGGTCCTCGCCGCGACGTTTCGCAATGTCCACGTCAAGGACGTGATGACGGACGCCGAAAACTTACACACCGTTTCGTCGGACACGTCCATCGCTGACCTCCTCGAGATGATGTTCCAACAACGCCACACCGGCTATCCCGTGGTCGACAACGGCGAACTCGTCGGCATGATAACGCTCGACGACGCCCGAAGCGTCAGGCAAGTCGAACGCGACGCCTACACCGTTCGCGAGGTGATGTCCACTGACGTCAAGACCATTCCCACCGACAGCGACGCCATGGACGCATTGGAGACGATTCAACAGCACAACATCGGTCGGCTTCCGGTCATCGACGCCGACGGAAACGTCGCGGGAATCATCTCCCGCACGGACCTGATGACCGCGTTCAACATCATCAACAGCAGCGGGCGCACAGAGGAGGAACTCGCCCCGCACGAACAGCCGTCGTAACCTCGCTGAAACCCGTCGGAAATCCCGGCTTCGAACCGCCGAACATCGCTGCCATCGTGCTTATTCTTCTCCGCGGCGAAGTATCGAGTATGTGTGGTCGCCTCTCGCTCTTCGCATCCCAAGACGAACTCACCGACCGGTTCGACGCCACGCCCACCCGTCCGCTCCGCCCGCGCTACAACGTCGCGCCGGGGCAGGACCACCCCGTCGTGCGAAACGACGCGCCCGCGGAAATCCGCTTCCCGACGTGGGGACTCGTTCCCCACTGGGCCGACGAGTTCGGCGGCGGACACATCAACGCCCGCGCCGAGACGGTCGCGGACAAGCCGAGCTTCCGGGACGCCTACCGTGACCGTCGGTGTCTCGTCCTCGCCGACGGCTTTTACGACTGGAAGAAGACCCCGTCGGGCAAACAACCCTATCGGATGACCAGAGCGGACGGCGAACCGTTCGCGATGGCGGGACTGTGGGAACCGTGGCGGAACGGGGAGCGGAAGACGTCGTTCACCGTCGTCACCACCGAACCGAACGACGTCGTCGGCGAAATCCACCACCGGATGCCCGTCATCCTCGACCCCGACGAGGAGGTGACGTGGCTCGACGGCGACGAGGACGAACGCCGGTCCGTCCTCGACCCGTTCCCGGCGAGCGAGATGCGGGCCTATCCGGTTTCGACGAAGGTGAACAACCCCGATAACGACTCCGCCGACATCGTGGAGGAAGTCGTCGCCGAGGAGGACGCCCAAACGGGGTTCGGCGACTTCACGTGACGACGGAATCCGAACGTTTTCCCCGGTTTGCGTTCATCACTCGCGCATGACCACCATCGACGAAAAGCGGGTCTACAGCGACCGGGAGGGAACGACGACGGTTCTCGTCGCCACCGAACTCGGCGTCGCTCGCGTCGACGTCTCTGGGGACATCATCGGCGAGTTCTCGCTGGCACACCGCTGTGCCGCCCGCGATATCGCCGCGGCAGACGGCACTCCGACCGACTGCGCTCTTGCGGTTGCGACGGACGAAGACGTGCTGGATGCTGCGTTTTCGTCGCTCGGGTTCGGTCCCGCCGTCGAGGTCGGGTTCGACGGCACGACACTCCTCGCGGCGGACGAGGACGGACGACTCGTGCGTCGCGAGGGGAACGAATGGCACGAACTGGCGACGCTCGACGCCGTTCGAGCCATCGACGGCGACTTGGTCGCCACCGACGACGGCGTGTATCGTGTTTCCTCGGACGGCGTCCAACACGCCGGTTTGGCCGACGTTCGAGACGTATCCACGGCCGGTGTGCCGCTCGCGGCGACCGCCGACGGCCTCTACCGACTCGGAAACGGATGGATGAAAACGGTCGACGGCGATTTTCACGTCGTGAGCGCCACGGACGGGGAGGCGTACGCTGCGACCGTTGATGGAGTCGTATCCTGTGAGGATAACGAGGTGGACGAGTGGTCGACCGTTTCCCTCCCGGTGAACGACCCCGTCGTCGACATCGCATTCGGGGACGGCGTCTACGCCGCGACCGAATCGGGGACGTTTTTGGCGACCACCGGCGACGGATGGCGGAGTCGCAATCTCGGCTTGACCGGCGTCGCGGGGCTTGCCGTCCGCTAGTTTACGCTCGGTCGCCGACCGATTCGTCATTCTTCGCGTCGAGTTCGTACAGCCCTCGATACCGTCGTCGAACGAGGCCGAGACGGGTGAGTTCGCGGAGCCGACTTTTCGCGCACTCCTGGGTCACGTCGAGTTCCCGGGCGAGATACGCGGGTATCGCCCTCCCCTCGACGAGGAGGTTCAAAATCCCGCGCTCGGTGGGTCTGAACTGGTCGTTCTCGAACGGCACGTCGGCGAGAACCGTCTCCGTGTTTCTGTATCGTCCCTTCCGTTCACCACTCGCCTGCTCCTCGACCCGTAGTTCGTAGAGTCCCCGATACGGTTTTACGACGAAGCCGTCCCTCCGAAATCTATCGAGAATGGTGCGGGCCGTATCCGCCTCGATGGCAAGTTCGTCCCCGACGTACGCTGGCGTACACCGTCCCTCGCCGAGGAGGTTCAGAACTCCCGTCTCGGCGGGTGTCAACTCGTTTTCGTCCACCGGAAGCGACCTCCCGACACTCAATCGGGTCACCGAAACCATCGTACGATAATACTCGTGTACGAATATAAAATATTATTCCATAGTATGGTATTTTCAAGCACTATGTCTGACTATTTATAACTGGATCCTACCACGTGCTCGACGGTCGACTCCATATTCGCCGCCGAAGCCCGGATGCGTTATCGAAACCGACCCGGATAATCGGGGACAGGTACGTGCTGACGGGGCACGCGTCGAGACGAGTGAAAACCGGTTTAACCCGGCATATCCAGTGTCCGCGTATGATACTCAGTGGGTCCGCCTCCCAGTCTCTGGCGGCCACTCTCGCCGACGAATCGGACCACCGTCTCGGGTTCGTGGAGTACGAATCGTTCCCGGACGGCGAACTGCTCGCGAGCGCACCGGAGTTCGACGGGGGCCGTGCCGTCGTCGTGGCGTCGACCGTTTCAAGCGACGCACACATCGAACTCCTTCAACTACAGGACGCGGCCCGCGAGTGGGGCGCGGAGGAAGTCGTCACCGTCCTCCCCTACATGGGCTACGGCCGACAGGACGAGGCGTTCGACCACGGGCATCCCATCTCGGCCCGAGCGGTCGCCCGCGCCATCAGCACCGGAACCGACCGCGTGCTCACCGTCAACCCCCACGAGGAGGCAATCTGTGACTTCTTCGACGTTCCCGCCGAATCCATCGACGCCGCGGGCCACCTCGCGGAACCCCTCCCGGACGACCTGACCGACCCCGTTTTCCTCTCCCCGGACGACGGCGCGCTCGACATCGCGGAAACAGTGCGGGACACCTACGGCGACGGCGTCATCGACTACTTCGAGAAGAGACGCATCTCCGGGACCGAGGTCGAAATCACGCCCAGCGACACCGACGTCGCGGGCCACGACGTTGTCGTCACCGACGACATCATCGCCACCGGTTCGACCATGAGCGAGGCCGTTTCCCTCCTCCAACGGCGTGAGGTAGGCCGCGTGTACGTCACCTGCGTCCACCCGATGCTCGCACAGAACGCTAGGACCAAACTCGCACAGGCGGGCGTCGAAGCGGTGTTCGGCACCGACACCATCGAGCGAGCGGTGAGTCAGGTGTCCGTCGCGCCCTCGATTGCGAACGCGCTGTGAAGACGTCCGTTTCTGACCTCCTCTCGAACCACGACTCCATTTTCGACCACGACTCCACCCTCGAACCACGGCCTCGTTTTATTACGTGCCCGGCGAAGGTACGCGTATGTCACTCGTGAACCGTTCGATGCGAAAACTCGATCGGGGAGATGCAGTCGTCGGCGCGTGGCTTCTCTCGGGAAGCACGCGAGCGGCCGAAGTACTCGCGCGAACGTCGGTCGATTGGGTCGCCATCGACACCGAACACGCACCCCACTCGCCCGAGCGCGTCGAAGCGCTCGTCCGGGCGGTCGAATCGCACGCCACGCCGCTCGTTCGGCTTCCGTCCGTCGCTTCCGCCGTTTCGGGCGGCGCGAAACACGCCCTCGACTCCGGTGCGAAAGGCGTCATCGTCCCCGGCGTCGAAACCCCAGAGGACGCGGATTCCGTCGTCCGAGCGACCCACTTTCCACCAGTCGGAGAGCGTGGCGTCGCCGGCACCACGCGGGCGAACACATACGGCGAAACCTTCGACGACTACGTGACGGCGGCGAACCACGAAACGCTCCTCACCGTCCAAATCGAGTCGCCGTCCGCCGTCGAACGGGTCGAAGAGATACTGGCAGTCGACGGCATCGACATCGCGTTCATCGGCGAGAACGACCTGTCCGCGGCCTACGGCCATCCGGGCGAGAAGGACCACCCCGACGTGACGGCGGCCGTCGATCGGGTGTTCAAGGCGGCGAAAGCCAACGACGTGTATCCGGGAATCGCGGGACGGACACCGGAAATCAAATCCGAGCGAACCGAACGCGGCTTTCGCTTCTTCCTCCTCGGAGCCGATTTGAGCTTCATGCGAAACGGCGTCGAGGACTTCCTGACCGACTAAAAGAGGAAACGGACTTCGTTGGCCGCCACTCCAACGAAGTCCGTATCGACGGTTCGCGGTTTCTATATCTCGGCTTCCGCCAACGGCGAGATTGCAATCCACCTTTTACTGCGCTCGGTCGCTATCGCTCCCTCGTTGGTAAAAGCTGGACCAAAAGCACGTCGTCACCCCCGTCCGTCGTGCCTTCGGCACTCCGTTGGGGGTTCCTTGGCCCGCTCACGGCTTCGCCGTTCGCGGTTCGACGTCCTACGCTTCCGCTTCCGCAAGCGGCGAGATGGCGATTTCCATCTCCACGCCTTCTACGTCCCACGTCTTGCGGTAGCCGTCCTCGACAGTTCCGACGCTCTCCGCGCGGACCTCCTCCTTCACGAGGTCCATGTGCCGTTCGACCAACTCGGCGACGCGCTCGTCGCGCACGTCGAGTTCGAGGTGGATATTCTCCTCGATGTCGAGGTCCTCCTCCTTTCGCATCTCCTGCACGCGGCGGATGACCTCGCGGGCGTAGCCCTCGCTCTCGATGTCCTCCGTGAGAGCGGTATCGACGTAGACGACGCCGAGTTCCGTCCCTTCCACGTCGAACGCCGCGCCGGACACGTCGTCGGGCGTCTTCGTGACGAACTCGACCATCTCGTCGTCCAGTTCGACGTCCTCGGAGAGCGCGTCCGAAACCGCCGCTTCGAGCGCGGACAGGTCCGGTTCCGTGACGCGCGCCTCGTTGAGCGCGTTCATCACTTTGCCCGCGTCGCCGCCGAACACGGGACCGAGGACGCTCATGTCCGCCTTGGCGCTGTAGGCGAGTTCGCCCCACCCTTCGTCGGGCGAGACCAGTTCGACCTCGTAGGCGTTCAGGCGGTCCGCCAGCAGGTCGCCGTGGTTCTCCACGGCGTGGACGACCGATTCATCCCGTGCGTCCACGACGATTCGCGAGACGGGCCAGCGGAGTTTCCGCTCGGCCTGCTGGCGTGCGTTCGCACCCGCTTCCTCGACGGCGCGGAGGACGGCCACGTCCTCCTCCAACTGCTCGTCCTGCCAGAACTCGTCGACCTCGGGCCAGTCGAGCATGTGGACGCTCTCCTCGCCGCTCTCGCCCGTGAGGTTCTGATAGATGTCCTCGCTCACGAACGGCGCGAACGGCGCGAGCAGGGCGACCAGTTCCTTCAGGACGTGGTGGAACGTCGCGTAGGCGGCCCGCTTGCTCTCGCTGTCGGCCTCGTCCCACATGCGCTCGCGGACGACCTGAATGTAGAACCGGGAGACGTCCTCGACGACGAAGTCGAGGAGCGCGCGGAGCGCCTTGTCCTGTCGGAAGTCCTCCCAATCCTCGGTCATCTCCGCCGTCACGGTCTGTAACCGCGACAGGAGCCATTCGTCCACGAGTTCGGTTTCGGCGTCCTTTACGTCCACCTCGCTCGGGTCGAAGTCGTCCAGTCGCATGTACGGCAGCGGGAACCGGAACACGTTCCAGAGGATGTTCAGGCTCCGCTGCATGTTCTGCATCTCGTCCCACGAGAACCGCATGTCCTCGCCCTGCGGGTTCTGCGAGAGCAGGAACAGGCGCATCGGGTCCGCTCCGTGGCGCTCGATTGCCTCCTCGGGCGAGACGATGTTCCCGATGGACTTGGACATCTTGCGGCCGTCTTCGGCGAGCGCCCACCCGTGCATCAGCACCTCGTCGTACGGCACTTCGTCGAGCGCGGCGGTGCCCATGCCGAGTTGCGACCAGAACCACCCGCGGGTCTGGTCGTGGGCTTCCATGATGAGATCGGCGGGCCACAGTTCCTCGAAATCCTCCTCGTTGCTCGGGTAGTCGAGCGTGCCCCACGACGCGACGGAGGAGTCGAGCCACACGTCGAACACGTCCGGGACGCGGGTGTAGGTCGTCCCGTCCTTCGTGATGGTCAGGTCGTCCACCGTCGGACGGTGTAGGTCCACGTCCTCGGGGTCCACGTCTTGGTCCACCGCCTCGACGAGTTCCTCGCGCGTGCCGACGACGACCACGTCTTTCATGTTCCCGTCCCATCCTTCCGGTGTCCAGATCGGTATCGGCACGCCCCAGTAGCGCTGGCGCGAGACGTTCCAGTCCGGCGAGTTCTCCACGAAGTTGTAGAACCGTTCGTCGCGGGCTTCCTGTGGGTGCCACTCGCTGTCCTCGATGTTGTCGAGGAGTTCCTCCTTGATGTCCGTCACCGTGATGAACCACTGGTCGGTGACGATCTGCAGGATGCCGGTGTCACACCGCCAACAGTGGCCGTAACTGTGGTGGACGGTGCCGGACGCGAGCAGGTGGCCGCCCGCCTCCAAGTCGGCCATGATTTCCTCGTCGGCGTCCTTGACGAACTTCCCCTCGTACTTGCCCCCTTCCGGGCCGTACGTGCCGTCGCCGCCGACGGGGCAGAAGATGTCGAGGCCGAGTTCTTGGCCCCGATTGAAGTCCTCCTCACCGTGGCCGGGCGCGGAGTGGACGAGGCCGGTACCGTCTCCCTCGACGTCGACGTAGTCGGCTTCGTACACCTGCAACGTCCCTTCGCCGCTCGGGTGGTTCGGCACTTCGTCGTCGAGCGGGTGTTCGTACTCCCACCCGAGCATCTCCTCGCCGGTCAGTTCGTCGACGACTTCGTAGTCGTCGTACCGACCTTTCTTCAGGACTTCCTCGGCCTTCGGTTCGCCGACGTAGAGCGTCTCGCTCTCGCCGTCCTTGGTCGCCCGAACTTCGGCGTAGGTCCCGTCCGCGTCGACGGCGACGAACGTGTTCGCCGGAACCGTCCACGGCGTCGTCGTCCACGCGACGAGGCTTCCTTCTTGGTCCTTCAATGGAAACTTCACGTAGATGGACGGGTCGTCAACGTCCTCGTATTCGACTTCGTTGTTGGCGATGGCCGTCTCACAGCGCGGACACTGGCTGATGGAGCGCATGCCCTGCTCCACGAGTCCGCGTTCGTGGGCGCGCTGGAATCCCCACCACGCCGCCTCCATGTACTCGGGACTAAGCGTCTTGTAGGGATTTTCCCAGTCCATCCAGACGCCGAAGGACTTGAAGTCCTCGTCCATCGCGTCGAGTTGGTCGTTGGCGAACTCCTTGCACTCCTCGATGAAGTTCTCCATCCCGAACTCCTCGATGTCCTTCTTGTTCTCGAAGCCCAGACGCTCCTCGACTTTGGTCTCGATCGGTAGGCCGTGCATGTCGTAGCCCGGCCGGTCGGTCACGTCGTAGCCCCGCATTCGCTTGTAGCGGATATAGGCGTCCTTCAGCGATTTGTTCCACGTCGTGCCCATGTGCGCCGCGCCGGAGGTGTACGGCGGCCCGTCCACGAAGAAGAATCGCTCTTCACCCTCTCGTGCCTGCTTCGTCTTCTCGTAGGCGTTCACGTCGTCCCAGTAGTCGAACACCCGGTCTTCCACCGAGTGTGGTTCGTACTGGTCGTCTACTTCGGCGAACCTGCTCATGTGCGATGTGAGTGCTCCCGGCAATAAAGTGAGTTCGGTTGTGCAGTCCGACCAGTACGACCCGTCCGGCGGGGATTGCTCCACGAACGTCGTCCTTGGCTTGCCAGTTATCGTAAACAACGGCAGAAAATATTTGTATTCCAACGTGAATCGATGGTTATGTCTATCCCCATTGTTACCTATCTCGCCTCCATCCCCATTCTGCTGGTAATCCTCTTCGGAATCGTGTCGTTTTCGTACTGGATGCGAAGTGACGCGACCGCCCGCGGCAGTTCATCCCCTTCCTATTGGGCGGTTTTGGGACCGATATTCTGGCCTGCCGCCCTCTACTACTTCCTCGTCGTTCGACGGGCGAACGAGCGGCGATACCCGCCGACGCCGTGGCAGGGTCTCGCGGCAACCTTCACCATCAGCTATATCGGCGCGATGGTTCTCGGATTCGTACTCGGACCCCCCGACGTGTTCACGCAAATCCTCTACACACCTGTCTACTTCGTGATTCTGCTTTTCATCACGTATCTCCTCGTCTATCGACGCCGATACGAACGGCTTCCGAGGTTGGCATGAAGCGACAAACTCACTGGCTGGTTTCGACCTTTTTGCTCTCCATCGCGTTCTGTGTCGCGTTCTACGGAATCGCCATTCCGACCGTCACCAAAAACGGCGTTCTCGCGCTCTGCGTTCTCGCCGCCGGAACCGCCGCATATCTGGTCACGTTCCGCTGGCGTCTCTCCCTCCGGCGGGTCGCCACGTTCGTCGTGGTCGTCGCACTCCTTCCGATTCCAACGAAACTGTTCGTGATAGGAGTGGGTGTCGAGTTCGCGGCAGGCGTACTGTCTAGCCGCACCACGTTTCACGCTGTCTCGGGCGTTCTCGTCCTCGCCATCGCCTCGGCAGTCTCGTATCTCGAACTTCGGGCACGCCGTGCGGCCGCGGACGGAGAATCGATACACGGGTAATGGGACCTTACTCGCTCCGACCGTTCGCTACTAGCGACTGCGCTTATGCCTGTGCATGTCGGACCCCGTAGTCCCGGAACGGCCGTCCTTCCGAGACGGTTCGCCGCCCAACAGGTGATACACCATGTCAACCGACCTCGACGACCTTTCGAATCGGCTGGGACAGTCCATCGAGGAGTTCGACGACGAGAACTCCCGACCGAAACTCATGACGCGGATAGGGAGGGCGCTGGCGCGACTCGAAGACGCCTTCGGATCGGCCGACACGTTCGAGGAAGTGTCGGAGGAAGCCGACTCCCTCTGGACCCTCCTCGACGAAGCGGGGGACGTGTTCGACGGATTCGACGCCGACGCGTTCATGAAGACCGTCGACGTCGGGCAGTTACCGAACGCGATCGAGTTCGAGAACGTCCCGGATGCGGTCGAGAGCGGAAACCTGCGGGATGCGCTCGACTCGAAGGAACTCGTGAAGGCCATCAACTTCCGCGAGTTCTGGAGTTCCGAGGAGATGCAGGACCTGTGGGAGCAGGGAACGGAGTTGTCGGATGCGATTGGCTCGCTCTCGGGCGACGATTCCGGCGGTTCCGACGAGGGTGACTCCGGTCTCGGCGATATGACCGGCGACACGGCCGAGATGGCTTCGAAGGCGACGGAGGGAAAACTCCAGTCCGAACTGGGGGAGAACGCCGAGCAGTTCCGGGAGCAAATCGACGACGCCCGAGACCGGTTGAAGGACCAAATCGCCCAGAGCGAGTTGGGGTCCGGTGGCGGGAGAGGGGACGACAGCACCGGCGGCGGGCCGGGGGATCGCCCGGACATGAAGGTCACGTTCTCGTACTCCACGATGCCGGACGACAGACCGGACATCGCGTTCAATCCTCACTACTCGACGATGCCGAAACGGGACGAAGAGTAGCGAAAAACAGGGAGAAGTCAGCAGAAACGGGACAGCGATTTACACGCCGGTCGAGTAGCGGAGGATGCCGGCGACGCCGCCGAACGCGTTCATCAGTTGCTCACCCTTCTCGAAGTCGGTGCTGATGAACTTCGTCTCGGTCCCGCGCTGTTCGGCGATGTTCATGAGGAACTCGATGGCGTCCTCGCGTTCGGTCATCTCGGCCTCGGTTCCGTCCTCGCAGGTGTGGCTCGGGTCCGCCTTCCGCTGGTCGATGAACTCGTATTCGTCTTTGTCGCCACACTCGAAGACGGCGACGTCCTTGCGAAGGTCCTCGGAGAGCAGCAGACGGTCCACGGACCCCATGATGAGGTTTCGGCGCGTGGGTTCGAACCCGTAGGTCGCGAGGTCGCCCTCGTGGAGTTCGCGGAAGAACTCGTCCATCTCCCGCTTGTCCTTCATGACCTCCGCGTCGGCGAGCGTCTCCTCGGCGGCGTTGACGAGGTCGTACAGGCCGGATTCGTCGGTGTAGGCGATGTCGAACTTGCCGAGTACCTTCCCGTCGAGTTCGTGGTGGAGGTAATCACCGTCGAGGAACTCGTCCTTCGTCGGCGACGGACCGCCGACGAGGACGCCGTCTATCTCGTGGCGTTTCGGGACGAACAGGTCGTCCGCCATTCCCGCGACTTCCTGATAGAAGTTGTCGATGGCTTCGAGGCGCAGTCGGTGGAAACGCTGGGCGGACTGACCACCTTTGCGCTGTTTGCCGGGGACGAGCGACGAGGCGGATTTGACCGGCTCGATTCGCTTGCCTTTCAGCCACCCGACGGTCGCCTCGCGTCGGTCGAGGACGATGAGGCCATACAGGCCCTTGTCGCCGAGCATCTCCTCCAGTGGTTCCGTCAAAAACTGGGAGTCGCAGTGATAGCGGAACGACTCGACCGGGTCCGGCGGACTTTCGAGCACCTTCGTGACCATGTCGGTCTGACCGCCGCCGGTGTCGATGGCTCCGCTGAAGATGACGATTCCGCGCTCCGGCGGGAAGGTGTCGTAGTAGCGCAGTCGGTCCTTGATAGATGTGAGGGCGTCCTGCACGTTGGTCCGCGTCTGTTTCGACTTGATGTTGCTCGCTTCACTATGCTCTTGGGTGACGTGCGCGACGACGTCGCTGATCTGCTTGTCCTCCGGGATGTAGATGGTGACGAGTTGGGTCCCCGAGCCTTCGTACTCCTTCAAGTCCTCGATGACCTTCTGGAACTCGTACTTTTTCCTGTCGGACTGTTCTCCGTCCTGCTGGCTCATTACTCCCTTCTAGCCGCTCCAACTGGTAAGTAACCTTTGACCTCGCTTGCGGGGTGTTAGCGCGATGTTCGAGGGAAAAATCACGTCACCGCCGACAGCAGGTCGTCGGTCTCCACGACCGCCGCGAATTCGCCGTCGAGGTGTGCGAGCGCGACGCGGTGGTTGGTCTCGGCCGAAATTTCCGTCCCGTCTGGTGCCACCCGGTCGAACGTCGCCGTTGCGTCCGAGACGAGGAACGGTCGGAAGCCGAGATTCTCCGCCATCCGCGTCGTGGTCGAAACGCAGTGGTCCGTGGTCAACCCGATGACGACGACGGTGTCGTACCCGCCGTTGCGGAGCCACGTTTCCAGTCCCGTCCCGATGAAGCCGCTGTTGACGTGCTTTTCGAAGACCATCTCGTCGTCGGACGGTTCCATCCCCGGAATGAACGCGAAGCCGTCCGAATCGCCGCGGAGCGGCGAGTTCTCCTCCGTCGAATCGTGACGGACGTGAACGACGGGTTGCTCCGCCTCCCGCCACGCGTGAAGGAGTTCTTCGGCCCGCTCCTCGGCGTCGGGGTTGTTGCGCTCGCCCCACGCCGGGTCGGAAAAGCCCCGCTGGAAGTCGATGGCGAGCAGTACGGCGTCGTTCGGGAGGTCGATTTCGGGCGTCATGCGCCGATGAGAATTCCGCTCTTCGGGTGTTCGCGGGTGGTCCGAATCGGGCATTCGTCCGGCGCTTGCTCCTCGTCCTCCGAAAAGAGGTACTGGGGCCACTCGCGGTCGCCTTCGACGCCCCAGTCGCCGAGTTGCGTGTGCGGACACACGCCGTCGTGGCTCTCCATCCGCTCCTGAATGATTTCCCGCGCCCGCTTTCCGCGCTCCGTGTCCGCGGTCACGCCCTCGAAGATGGAGCGCGGTTGGAACCCTCGAAGATGGAGCGCGGTTGGAACGTGATTTCGAGGCCGACGGGACAGTAGCGGCTTTTCCTGCCCTCGTAAAACGGTGCGCGGCAGGTGGGGAACATCGGTTCGCCGTTGAAACAGAACTCCCACTCGTTGTCGTCCGGGTCGGTCGGAATCTCCTCGGGCCACGGTTCCGGGTCGTGGACGTGAAGGAACTGCAATACGTGCCACATCGTCTCGTGATACTCCGCCTCCGTGAACTCCTCCTCCGGCGGTCGGAAGAACACGGTCAGCGGCGCGCGCTCGCTGTGGTCCTCGTACACCTCGTGATATTCGACGATGGTTTCGCCGAGCGAGAGGAGCGCGTCCTTGTCGGTCATCGACGGACAGAACGTGTACAGCGCGTCGCCCTCCCGTTCGGTTTCGATGCCGAAATAACACGGGAACGGCGTTCCGTTTCGCTCCCCGAGCAGGCCGTCCCGAAAGCTCTCGTAGTGGCCGACGCCCCAATTCGGAACCCTTCCCGAGTCCACGCGACGCCGGATGGTGGCTTGGTCCATCAGCACGTCGATACCCGGTTCGTTCATACCGGCCCTTCGGAGCGAGTCGTAGTATGACTTTTGAACCGGCGACTGTCCGTCCGATTCGGATGATGACGTGATGACATAAATGCCTGTCAGACCCGATTCGAGTACGATTCACGAAAACTCCCGCTGGCGGTACACTCCGCTTCGATGGGACGAACGCGCCGTGTTGGCTGTCTTATAATTTGCATCGTCTAACGGACTAGGTTTATATACGTGCTGTTGTTCGGTTTGACACAACGACCATGACAGGGACAGTGTTCGCGGTTGCAAGCGGCAAGGGAGGTGTGGGGAAGACGACGACCGCAATCAACCTCGGGGCGATGCTCGCGGCGGCGGACCACGGGGTTGTCGTCGTGGATACGGACCTCGGGATGGCGAACGTCGGCGGCTACCTCGACTTCGAGATGGACGGTGCGACGCTCCACGAAGTGCTTTCGGGCGATGCGAGCGTCGAGGAGGCGATTTACCACGCGCCGGGCGACATCGACGTATTGCCGAGCAGCACCGATATCTACACGTTCGCACAATCACAGACGGCACAGCTACAGCGCGTCGTCGCCGAACTCAAAGAGGAGTACGAGTACGTCCTGCTGGATACGGGTGCCGGCATCAGCTACGACACCATCCTCCCGCTCTCGCTCGCGGACGACGTTCTCCTCGTCACCACGCCCGACGTGGCTTCCGTGCGGGACACCGCCAAAACCGCGGAACTCACCTCCCGCGTCGAGGGAACCGTTCGCGGTGCCGTCCTCACCCAGCGCGGAAACGACATCCTCAACGCGGACAACGTGGAAGGAACGCTCGACACGGACGTTCTCACCGTCGTCCCGGACGACGAAACCGTTCCGATGGGAATCGATGCCGGTCGGCCGCTGGCCCTCTTTTCGCCGAACAGTCCCGCGGCGACGGCCTACCGCGAACTCTCGAACATCCTCTCCGGGGAGACGGACACTCCCGAACTCTCCGGCGAACCCGACACGTCGGCGTCGAACGTCCCGTCGCTTTCCGACGCCGAATTCGAACTCGGTACCCCCGAGGAGTCCCCAGGTTCCGACCCGTCCCCGGAGTCGGAACCCGCGGAACACGAAAACGCCGACCCCGACCCGAAGGCGTCTCACTCGACGGCGACCGCTTCGAATTCGGAAACCGAATCTTCCCCGTTCGATTCCCCGCTCGACTCCGAATCAGCGCCGGAAGTCGAACAGGAACCCGAATCGGAAACGGAACCTGAATCGGAGTCGGAAACGGATCCCGAATTGGAGTCCGAAACGGAACCCGAATCCGAGAGTTCATCGTCCGAAACCCCACCGCTCAAAGACGATTCCGCCGAATCGGGTCCCGATCCGGTTTCTCCCCCCGAAGACGAAACGTCCGAAATCTCGGACTCCGCTTCCGACCCGGTTCACGAACTCATCGATCGGAAAGTCGTCAAAACCGGCGACGACGCGGACGGTTCCGTGCCGTCCGCGGAACCGGCACCGCTAGAAACGGAGGCGTCTTCCGAGGAGGTCGTAGATGACGCCGACGGTCCGCCGCTCGACGCCGATATCCCGACGGACGACGCGGACGAGTTCGATACCGTCCTCTCCGACCAAACCGACCGACACGCCGAATCGACATCCGAGGAATCCGCGGACTCCTCCGCCGACCTACCGGACGAAATCGTCGAAGCCGAACCGGACGGCGACGATGACACGGATGACTTGGAGGCGGTTCCGTTTCAGGACGAACCTGTTCGCCCCGGCCCCGACTCCGACGGGACCGATGACGACGGTCGCCCCGGTGACGAAAAGAACGGGCTCCTCGGCCGAATCGGTTCCCTGTTCCGGTGACCGATTTTCCTCCCTATCGCCGTTTTCCCCCTTCGGTCGCCGGTCTCTGCAACCGCGAATCACGTCGTGACGTGGCGAATAATCAAGTAGCTAGCGGTACTTTATTGAAGGAAATGGTGAACGATGATTCCGTTCCGCTCTGGTGGATAGTGCTGTTCCTCCTCGTCGCGCTCGGACTGGCCTACGCCGGGATTCTGTACGTCGGTGGCAGTCTCTCGGGGGCGGGGTTCATCCACGTCGATTCGTGGCTGGCCACCCTCCCGGCGGTTCGCTCCCGTCAACTAACACCGTAACCGAGTATCATCTGCATCCGAACCCGATACAGCATCATTCACCGACGGATCCGTCGCGTTGCGATCCTCTTCGTTCTCACACGATACTCGTTTATCGGCGTTTGGTTTGGCCTACATCGACTCCGGCGCTTCGATGCCGATGACGCCCAGCGCGTTCGCGATGGTGTGCTTGGAGGCGGCGACCAAGGCGAGACGGGCGTCGCGGACCTCCTCGTCTTCGGCGGTCAGGACCGGACACTCGCGGTAGAACGTGTTGAACGTCTCCGCGAACTCGCGGGTGTAAGTGGCGACGGCGTGCGGTTCGAGGTCCGCCGCGGCCTCCTCGATGACGTGCGGGAAGCGGGCGATGACTTCGATGAGATCCCGTTCCGGCTCGGAACCGAGGACGGACGGGTCGATTTCGGACGGAATTTCCCCGTCTGCTCGCGGTTCATCACCGCTCGCCATATCCGAGGTGCGGAGCACCTCGCCCGCTTCCGCGAGAATCCCACAACAGCGCGCGTGGACGTACTGGACGTACGGCGCGCTCTGGGCTTCGAAGTCGAGCGCGCGCTCCCACTCGAACGTGATACTCTTCGTGGGCTGTTTCGAGATGATGTCGTAGCGAACCGCGCCGATGCCGACCTGCCGGGCGATGCGGTCGATGTCGGCCTCGGTGAGGTCGTCGTCGCGGATGCGGTCGTCCATCCGACTTTCGACCTCCTCGCGGGCGCGCTTTTCGGCCTCGTCCAGCAGGTCGTCCATATCGACGCCGGTTCCTTTCCGGGTGCTCATGCCACCCTCGGGGAGGTTGACCCACGAGAAGTGGAACGCGGTCAACGTGTCGGTGTCGTTACCGAGAATTTCGAGGGTTTGGGCGAGTTGGTCGGTCTGTAGCTTGTGATCCTCGCCGACGACCGTCACGGCGCGGTCGTAGTTGTCGAGTTTCCATTCGTGGTGGGCCAAATCACGAGTGATGTACAGGCTGGTTCCGTCCGAGCGCAGGAAGACGAGGTTCTTCTCGAAGCCGAACTCCGAGAGGTCGAGTTGCCACGCGTCGTCCTCGTAGACGGCGTACTCGCTCTCCTTCAAACGGGACACCACGTCGTCGGTGCTTCCGTCGAACATGAACCGCGTCTCCTTGACGAACTCGTCGAACTCCGCGGGGAGGCGGTCCAACGTGACGCGCATTCCGGAGAGGACGGTGTCGACCACTTCGCTGATGCGCTCGTAGGTCGCCTCGTCGTGCTCTTCGAGGCCCCGCAAAATCGCGGCGATTTCCGTTTCTGCCTCGTCGACGGCTTCCGGATCCGCCTCTTCGAGATAGGCGTTCCCCTTGCGATAGTAGCGCACGAGGTCGTAGTCGGCGCGTTCGCGCTCGGGTTCCGGGAGGTCCTCCTCGTCGAACGTCTCGTACGCCCACGTGAACACCGCGATTTGGCGGCCCGCGTCGTTGACGTAGTAGTGGCGCTCGACGTCGTTACCCGCGAAGTCCAAAATGCGCGCGATGGCGTCCCCGGTAATCGGGTTGCGCGCACGTCCCACGTGAACCGGGCCGGTCGGATTGGCGCTCGTGTGTTCGACCACGACGCTCTCGCCGGTCGGTTCGAGGCGGCCGTACTCGTCGTCCTGTGCCGTTTCGACCGTCTCCTCGTAGTACGCGTCGCTCGGCAGGAAATTGACGTACGGACCCTGCCCAACCGCCGCCGCGATGTGATCGTAGTCGTCGGCGTCGATTTCGGCCGCGATGTCGGCCGCGACTTTCGGTGGCGGCGCGCCGACTTCCCCGGCGAGTCGGAACGCCGCACTGGAAGCGAGCACGGCGTCCACGCCCTCCGGGGGGGTCTCGATTCCGAGGTCGTCGGTCGGAAGGTCGAGGCTGGAGAGTGCCCCGAGAAGGGCCTCCTCGACTTCTTCCCTGAACGTCAGGAACATACCAGTCCGTTCCCGGGCGGTCGGTAAAGGGGTTTCTGAACGACTCCGGTCGCGGGTCGAAGGGCCTACGTCGCCACCCGTAACAACCGCCCGCCCAGCGAGTCCGCCCACAGCACTGCCAACCCGACGCCGTATGCGACCATGACCGCGAGCGCGACGAACAGCATCAACAGCAGGCCCCCCGGAAGCATCGCCGCGACGAACAGCACGCCGACGGAAACCTCACGCCAGCGCCGCCGCATCGTCCGATAAGGAACGACGTTCCCATGATGGAACAACAGCATCGTCACCGGAACTTCGGCCAGCAGGCCGACGCCGACGGTCAAGGCGAACACCAGCCAGAAGAACGCGGCGGTCCGATAGGCGATTATCATGTCCGCGGCGCGAGCGTCGGCGACGAGGTAGGAGATGACCTCCGGCGCGACGTAGCGGTAGCCGACGAAACTCCCCGCTAGCAGGCCCACCGTCAGTGCGCCACCCCAGACGAGGAACACGTTCCGGTCGGCGCGCGCACCCATTCGGGATTCGACCGCTGGCCACGCGTAGTACAGCACCAACGGCAGCACCGCCACCGCACCCGCGATGACGCTCACCTTCATCTCGAACGCGAGGGCTTCGACCGGATGCAGGAGGACGATGTTCAGCGCGTCCGGATTGACCCCCGCCGGAAGCTCCGTCAGGAAATCCCGCTTTATCGCGCCGATACCGCCGCCGTAGAGGAACGTGAACGTCACCGCGACGACTGCCATGAACACCCCCGCGAGGCGAATTGACTTTCCCCTCAAGCTTCCGACCACGAACCGAAGGTCGTAGTAGTACCCGCCGATGTCGTCCTCCGTTTTCTCCTCCTCCGTGAACACCGACGCCATCCGGGCCGCGGTCCCCTCGACGGCGGTCGTCAATCCGCTTTCGTCGGTGCGTTCCTGTTCACCGAATTGCCCCGCTCGTTCCGCTTCTCCGTCGTTCTTGTCCGCGCTCGCCGCGTCGAAGCGGTCGAGGATGGCGGTCGCCCGCTCGTGGTCGCCATCGTCCAGCGCCGCATCCGCCAGTTCGAGCGCCTCGTGTTCCGTGAGCGAGTCGAACGCTTCCGGCGGCGCGGAACGAATCCCCGACGTGTCGAGGGCCGCGAGGTCGATATCGGCGGGACGCCTTCCTTCGCCGCCGGTTCGACTCCCGCGGTCCACGAGCCTCGCACAACCGAGTCCGACGAAGTACAGCGTCGTCATCGGTATCGCCACGAGTGACATGGAAAACGGGTCGGGCGAACCGTTCACCATCGAACTGAGGACGACGATGCCGAAAACTGCGTAGCGCCAGCGGTCCCGGAACAGGTCGTAGGGAACGATGTCCGTGTACACCAATCCGCCCATGAGCAACGGCAATTCGGCGGTGAACCCCAACACCACCGTCAACAGGAGGACGAACTGCGTCCACTCCACGATGGAGTAGGTCGGCTGGAACCCCGATTGAATCGCGTTGGTCACGAGGAAGTCGAACAACAGCGGGAGGAAGACGAAGTAGGCGTAGGCCACGCCGCCGCCGAACAGGGCGACCACTATCACCGCGACGAGCAGTCGCGTCCGCCGCGTTCCCGGCAGCGAGAGGTCCCCGCCCCGCTCCGTCCTTCGTGTCCGATAGACGAGAAACACCGCGGCCATCAGTATCCCGGTGATGAGCCCCAATTTCGCCTGTAGCAGGACCACATCGAACGGCGTCACCGCGACGACGACGGCCTTCGACTCCAGCAGTCGGTGCTCCAGCGCGGGCCATATCCAGTACCGAAGTCCGTAGAACGTCGCCAGAAACCCTCCCACGAAGACGACGAACGCTAGCCGTAGTTCGGAGCGAACCCTCCGAAGCGCGATACTCGCCACTCCTCCGAGTCTGTCGTATCCAAGTGCCCCCACGCGAACTCCCCCAATCGCACTCGTAGTAACGTCTCGCTCAGCTATCAACTTTGCTCGCCGGAGTCGTGTTCCGGTGCTACCCGTTCCGCACCGACCAGCGGAGCATGTCCGCGAAGGCCAGCGCAGTCCCGTAGCGCTCCTCCGGGTCGGACGCGGTGGCTCGTTCGAGAACCTCCCGGAGCGATTCGGACGGTTCTCGTTCTCCCCTTGTCCGTTCTGAACTAACGAATCACTGATAAGGTTAGAAACACAACCGTTTCGCATGCAGCTCCGCCCTCCCCGGTTTCGCCCGTTTAGCATCGCCCTCGGGTTCTTTCTCGGGAGCGCCGTCGCCGTTTCCCTCCCGTGGCTGTGGCCCGACGCACCCGCAAACGAAATAGAAATCGGTCTCCTCGTTACCCTCCTCGGGTGGACCGCCGCCGAGCAGTTCCGCGACGAACTCGACCGCGCGGTGTCCTCTCGACTTCGCTGGTCGTTCGCCATCGTCGGCGTCTCTCCCCTCGTGGGTGCCCTCCTCGCGGATACCTACTCCGACTACGAACCCACGACCGGACTCCTCATCCGGCTATCGGTCTTCGCGGTGGTCGCGCTCGTCACGACGGCCTTCGCGTCGGGCCGGTACGCGGAGATACTGTACCAGACACGGTCGGTCCGAGCGGATGTCGCCGCCACCAAATCGCGACTCTACGAACTGCCACACGCGCTGGTTGCCAGTGTCATTGGTGTGCTCGTACTCCGGCTAATTCTCGGTAAATTCGTCACGGTGCAACTGGTCTCCACGGCGCTCGTCGGAACGCTCATCGGGACGACCATCGGGTCGCTGTTGACCGGCAAACAGGAAATCGAACTCGTCGCGCTCGACGACGGGTTGCTCATCAGGCCGGACAGCCAAGTCGGCGGTTCCCTCGTCCCGTGGCGGCGGATTCGCGACGTTCGAATCGACGGCGACACGCTGCGCGTGACCCGCGGTCTGCCGTGGCCGATGGTGTACACGGCCGACCTTTCGTCGGCCATCCACCCCGACACCGCTCCGGAGGCGTTCCGGTCCAAGGTTCGCTCCCCGTGAACGGCGCAGGTTCCGGGCGAGAGGAAAGAACGTTTTACCGTTGGACGATATTCATCCGTCAATGAGCGAATCGGACACGGCCGAGGAAAGGTCGGCGAGCGAACGGAACGGTTCGAGTTCCGATGACGGCCCCAAACAGGTGGACTCTCCCAATTACCACCACGAGAACCACACCGCCGCCCAGACCTGTGGCTGGACGGCGAACGCGCTTCGCGGGGAAGGGAAGTGCTACAAGAACATCTTCTACGGCATCGAATCCCATCGTTGCATTCAGATGACGCCGGTCGTCAAGTGCAACGAGCGCTGTGTCTTCTGTTGGCGGGACCACCGCGGCCACTCCTACGAATTAGGAGACGTGGAGTGGGACGACCCCGAGGCCGTCGTGGACGCGAGCATTCGCCTTCAACGCAAACTGCTCTCGGGATTCGGCGGCAACGACGACGTTCCGCGCGAGGTGTTCGAGGAGTCCATGGAACCGCGCCACGTCGCCATCTCGCTCGACGGCGAACCGACGCTGTATCCCTACCTCCCGGAACTCATCGAGGCGTTCCACGACCGGGACATCACCACGTTCCTCGTGAGCAACGGGACGAACCCCGAGATGCTGGAACGCTGCGACCCGACGCAACTGTACGTCAGCGTGGACGCCGCGGACCGCGCCACCTTCGATCACGTGGTCCGCGCCGTGGACGACGACGCGTGGGAGAAACTCATCGACACGATGGACGTGCTGGCCGAAAAGGACGAGACGCGAACCGTCATCCGGACCACGCTCGTCGGCGGGGAGAACGTCGCCAATCCGGACTGGTACGCCGCGTTCTACGAGCGCGCCGACCCGGACTTCGTCGAACTCAAGGCCTACATGCACGTCGGCCACTCGCGGGGCCGACTCGACCGCTCGTCCATGCTCGACCACGAGGAGGTCGTCGAGTTCACCGAGCGAGTCGGCGAACACATGCCCGACCACGACGTGCTGAAGCAGGTTCCCGCCTCGCGGGTCGCGCTCCTCTCGAAGACGGAGGACACGTGGGTTCCGAAACTGAAGAAGGACAGCGAGTTCTGGGAGCGCGATTCGACGACGTGGACGCCGCTGGGTGGGTAGATGGCATAACCGCGGTCGGTCTGCCTACACCCGTTCGAGGTCCGTTTTCGTCAACTCGCTCTCGACGTTCCCGGTGTTGGTCGTCCCCGCCGGTTCGAACAGGAGAATCTCGGTTTCCTCCTCCGATACCGGCTTGTGTTCTACTCCCCGCGGAACGACGAAGAACTCACCTTCCTCCAACACGACGTCGTCTTCCTCCCGCAATTTGATGCGGAGTTCCCCGCTCGTCACGAGGAACATCTCGTCCGCGTCGTCGTGGTGGTGCCAGACGAACTCTCCTTCCAGTTTGGCGAGTTTGACGGCCTGTCCGTTCAATTCGGCCGCGAGTCGAGGGGCTCCGTGTTCATCGAACGTGCCGAACGCTGCGTCGAGATTGACTTTCTCCATCGGCGTTCGAGTGGTCGAAACGCGGGGTGTTCTATCTGTGGAAACGGGCAAGACCCGTCGTGATCAGTTCGGCGCGTAGAACACCCAGCCTTCCGACGGAACCGTGATATCGACCCATCCGTCGCTCCCCGTGGTCACGTCTCCTGCCGTGCCGCTGTAGTCGTGGAGCGTCGTGTTCGTCCACGAGGTGTACACCGACTGGGTGCGACTGCTTCCGCCGTTGTTGATTCCCACAAGCAGGTTGTTGTACCGTTCGTAAACGCCGAGGTCGCTGTCCGCGTGTCGCCAGTAAGTTTCGCCGCCGGCGAGGTTCTTCTTCACCCATACCATGTTGTTGACGTCGCTGTCGTCCAAAATGGCGTTCGGGTAGAGGTTGTAAATCATCGGTACGCCCTCGCTCGTGAGGACGAATGCGTGTGCGAGGTGGTACTGGGACGGCGCGCCCGTGTCGTGATTCTGGACGAACGGGTGGGCGTGGAACGGGTCTTGACCGACGAGACCCGCACCTTGCAGTTGACTCATGTTGCCGCCGGAGAACACGTCGCTGAGGGTGTAGTACAGCGGATAGTCGAACGCGTCCATCCCCGTATCGACGTACCCCTGCACGTAATCGACGTTTCCGCTGTACACCTCGCCGATTCGGCTCATGCCGAGTTCGTCGGCCTTCGGGTTCGCGTAGTCGCGCCAGTACTTCTCCTCGACGTGTTTGACCGCATCGAAGCGATAGCCGTCCGCGCCGAAGGAGGCTATCTTCTGCATGTAGTTCATCAACTCGCCGCGCACGTACTCCGAGGAAGACGACTCGTACTGGGCGAGGTCGGGGAGTCCGAGGAGTTCGCCGTGTTCGACCTGATGGTCGTCGCTCCAGTCGTCGATGGACCCGACGTCGTGGTGGAAATCGTTGTACGAGAAACGAGGGAAGTCGTAGTCGTATCCCGTCGCCATGTGATTCATCACGCAATCGACGAACACTTCCAACCCCTGATTGTGCGCCTCGTCGATGAGCGCTTGGAGTTCGCTCTCCGTACCGAACTCGCTGTCGAACACCGTGTAATCGACCGGTTGGTAGCCGAGCGGCGGGTCGTTGCGTCCGCTCTGGTCGTTCCACGTCAGGTCGCTCTTCTGTGGTGCCTGTATCCACACCGCGTCGTATCCCCTGTCGGCGACCGTCGAGAGGTTGTCCGTGATGGTCGGCCACGTCTCGTGGAAGTACTGGAAGTGAACGGGTTCACCCGCCGCCGCCGCACGGTCAGAGAGCGCGGCCAGTCCGGCCCCCAAACCGACGACCGACAGGCCACCGACGAAGGCTCGTCGCGTCAGCGTTGCTCGCCTCGTACTCTCTCCGGCCGTCCTCGTTGACCCCTTCTCTCTCGACTGTTTGCCTCGTTTTTGCTGTCCCTCTCGACCTGTTCGACCGTTTTCACCGTCGACCGTGACGTCTTCTGCTCCCATACATCTATTACGTATTATCACAACGCACTTTAATCTAGCCAATATCCCATTAAATTTCAAGTCTGAGAAATCCAATATCTGGCGGTGTGGAGGAAGCACACCGAACGCGTCGTTTTCGGCGTGAAAACCAGCACACTTAGAAGCCATAATACACAACGTACTCTCCAAGCAGCCCACGCACGCGGCACGCCGTAACACTTCTGTTACGCATCTCGGTTCCGGTACGCTTAAACGAACCAAGCACGGAGTATCGTGTATGTCAGCGACATCGCTCGTGGTCGGGTACGACGAACTCGCCGCGTTGAAGCTTCTCGCCCTCGACGGGGCGCTCGAAAGCGAGGTCAAAGTGTCCTGTGCCGACCTCGCGGACCGCCTCGATGCGTCCAATCAGACCGCATCGCGTCGCCTCCAGCGTCTGGACGATGCGGGCCTCATCACGCGCGAAATCGTTAGCAACGGACAGTGGGTCGCCATCACCGACGACGGCGAATGGGAACTGAAACGCGAGTACGAGGATTATCGTCGAATCTTCGAGGACCTCTCCGGCGTCGAACTCTCCGGAACCGTAACCGGCGGCATGGGCGAAGGCAAACATTACATCTCCCTGTCGGGCTACATGGAACAGTTCATCGACCGGTTGGGTTACGAACCATATCCGGGAACCTTGAACGTCGAACTCTCCACCGAGAGCGTTCGCGCTCGCTCCGCGATGGACGCGCTCGCTCCCGTTTCCATCGACGCGTGGGAGGACGGCGACCGAACGTACGGCCCCGCAGTCTGCTATCCCGCGGCCGTCCAAACGACCGACGGCGAATCCTACGAACCGGTCCACGTCATCGCGCCCGAACGAACCCACCACGACGAAGACCAGTTGGAACTCATCGCGGAGGAGAAACTACGCGACGAACTCGGACTGGAAGACGGCAACCACGTGACCGTGTACATCGAGGAGGTCCAATGAGTCAAACCGCCGCGGCGTCCGTCGAGAAGGCCGTCACCGCGTTTCGCGACGGGTCGCCCCTCCTCGTCCACGACGCGGACGACCGGGAAGGTGAAACCGACCTCATCTATCCCGCCGAAGCCGTCACGCCGGCCGCCGTCTCGCGCCTTCGAAACGACGCCGGCGGATTGGTCTGTACCGCACTCTCCCACGACGTCGCCGAGCGGTTCGGACTCGACTACATGGACGAAATCATCGACCATCCTGCGAGCGAGGGCCACGACCTCGGCTACGATTCCCGCTCTTCGTTCTCCCTGACCGTGAATCATCGGGATACCTACACCGGCATCACGGACGACGACCGCTCGCTGACGATTCGGAAACTCGCACGCGCGGCCGCATCACCCGACGACACCGACTTCGCGGGCGAGTTCCGTGCACCCGGCCACGTTCACCTGCTCAAAGCCGCACCCGGCCTGTTGGCCGAGCGACAGGGCCACACCGAACTCGGTGTCGTCCTCGCGGCGGCGGCGGACCGGTCCCCCGCCGTCGTCGTCTGTGAAATGCTGGACGACGAAACCGGCGGTGCGCTTTCGCCGGCGGACGCACGCGCCTACGCCGAGCGTCACGAGTTTCCGTATCTCGAAGGGTCGGAGATAATCGAATCCCTCGGCTGATTCTTTTGCCGCATTCGGTCTCTTCGGACCGTAAAAACCGTATTCACGGACCGTAATACTCGCGTTTACTAACGAAATCCCCGCTCCGCGTTGCGGTAATGTCGGAATACGTATCTAAATTATGAAAAATGTTGATGCTTCTAGAAGTCGATATAGTAGGTATGGACCTCAAACTAAGAGCGATCATATACGGAATCGTCGCGACCATCATCGTCGGCTTGCTCAGTGGGGCAACGGTCCCGTTCACCGACATGGCGCTTCCCATCGTCGGCGCTGGCTTGACCGGCATCATCGGCGGTCTCGTCGCTGGCTACGTGTCCGGCATCAAACTCGATGATGGCGCGCTCAACGGTGGTGTCGCAACCGCCGCCGGGGCGATCGTCGCACTCGTCATCCTGACCCTTGCAGGATTGCTGGCCGCTGGTCTCATCCCGACCATGGGTCTGTTCGCCTTCGGCGTAGTGTACGTCGTCGTCGCCGCAATCCCCGGTGCCGTCGGTGGCGCACTCGGGTCGTGGCTGAAGGGACGCTCGGCACGGCGCAGCGATGCGCGCCCGGCCTGAAACGAAACTGGCACCATTTTTGAGTCGGAATGAACTGCCCACACTTTTTTTGCAAACCTTGATATCTGTGTTTACAAAACGTCGCTTATGACGATTCGCCAAGGGTTGATGGTTTGTGGTACCGTCCCCGATTCGGAGGCGTTCTCCTTCGCGGCCGAACACGGGTTCGATTTCGTCGAACTCGATATGGAGCAGGCGTTTCCAGCGCAGGATATCGACACGACTTCGCTGCGGGAAACGTTGGTCGCACACGACCTCGATGTCGTTGTCCACCTTCCGTATCGACTGTATCCCGGGTCTCCGCACGACCACGTTCGAAAAGGAGCTTGCCGACAGCTCGAATTCGCCATCGATACGGCCGTCGAATTAGGTGCGGAGAAAGGCGTTTTTCACGCGGCATCCGGCGGATTCCCGCACGTCTGGGGCCACGAAGCACTTCGTGAATCACTGTACGAATCGGTACGTCGTCTCACGACGTACGGCCGCGAACGGGATTTCGAGGTCTGTCTCGAAAACGTGAAACGGGATTTTTTCACCTGCAGCGATTTCTCGAACCTCTTCGAGGAGACGGACGCCGTCTCGTGTCTCGACACCGGCCACGCGTACGCAACTGGACACGACGCGGAGACACAAGCGTCGTTGTTCCGGACCCACGGCGACCGAATTTCACATCTCCACCTTAACGATACCCGTCGAGATGACGACGACGAACATCTTCCAGTCGGATTCGGAAAAGTGGATTTCGACGTACTCACAGCAGCAATGCGAGAAACGAACTGGAAGGGAACCTGCACGCACGAACTCTTCTCCTTCCATATCGAATACGCCGGACACGGGAAGAGTGCCTTCGACCGATTACTCTCCCCCGAGTGATTTCACACAATCGTCCGAAGGGAATCGCTAAAACTCATTACCGTGGCCTTCCTTGAGGCGGACGTATGAGCTTTGACGATATGGACGTGGACACCATCTGGATGGACGGCGAATTCGTCGATTGGGACGACGCACAAATCCACGTTCTCACACACGGACTGCACTACGGGACGGGCGTTTTCGAAGGTGTTCGGTGCTACGACACGGAGAAGGGTCCGGCGATTTTCCGCTGGGAGGACCACCTCCAGCGCTTCTACGAATCGTGTAAACCCTACGACATGGAAATCGAGTACAGCCCCGAGGAACTCACGGACGCGACCCTCGAACTCATCGATAGTCAGGACCTCCGCTCCTGTTACATCCGGCCCATCGCCTACTACGGCTACGACAGCCTCGGGGTCAGTCCCGGCGACTGCCCAACCGACGTCACCATCGCCGCGTGGCCGTGGGGCGCGTACCTCGGCGAGGACGCCCTCGAAAACGGCGTCGAGGTCATGATCTCCTCGTGGCGCAAACACGCCTCCAGCCAGATTCCGACCAACGCCAAGACGACCGGCCTGTACGTCAACAGCCTCCTCGCCGGCGAGGAAGCCCGCCGCAACGGCTACGTCGAAGCCATCGTCCTGAACAAGGAAGGCAACGTCGCGGAAGGACCCGGCGAGAACATCTTCATGGTCCGCGACGGCGAGATTTTCACCCCCGGCCTCTCCCAGAGCATCCTCGACGGCATCACCCGCAACAGCGTCATCACGCTGGCCGAGGAGATGGGTTACACGGTCCACGACGACGCGACCATCAGCCGCGGCGAACTCAACACCGCCGACGAACTGTTCTTCACCGGCAGCGCGGCGGAAGTCACGCCCATCCGGCAGGTGGACAACGTGGAAATCGGAAACGGCAGTCGCGGCCCCGTGACGGAAGAACTCCAGTCCGCGTTCTTCGACCTCATCAACCGCCGTACCGACGACCACGAAGACTGGTTCACGTACGTCGGAGAATAACTCCGGCGAGTTTCGATTCGGGGACCCACAACTATTCGAAAACCGAGCATAGATCCAGTTTTCACCTCGACTACTTCGCTCGACCCCGTGAAATTCACCCCCGACCCAAGGGCATCGTTTCGAATGGAAAGCCGGGGATACCGTAGCCTTCGACGTCCACTTCATCGACTCGAAACGCACCGCTGTACCCCTCCGGTGTAAACCGCAGATAGAAACTATCGAATTTAGCTCGTGACGACGACTTCGCCTTCCGCTACTTCCGGTTCGCGGGCTTCCTTCTCCGCTCTCTCTTCTTCTTCCTTCTTGGCCTTGATCTTCTTCATCCGGAAGATTTCCTCGCGCTCTTGCTCTTCGAGTTTCTGCTCGATGTAGTCCTGTGCCTCGTGCAGTTCCGGGAGGAGTTTGAATTCGAGCGCGTTGACGCGGCGCTTCGTCGTCTCGATTTCGGTCAGCATCTTTTTCATCGCCGTCTCGACTTCCGCGGCGAGGATGACGCTTTCGAGCAGTTCCTCGTATGCGTCCGCGGTTTCGTCGATGCGGGCGCTCGTTCCGAGAACTCCGTAACCCCGCTCGTCGAGCGACTTCTTGACCTTCGAGGACTCGATCTGCGGGACGACGACGCCCATGATGTTCTTCGACTCCGTCGTGATTTCGGGGTGTTCCTGCAGCGCGGCGGCGGCACCGCGAACCGCAACGTCGCCCTCCATCGCGCGGGCCATGTTGATGGTCTGCTGTGCGCGCTGGTAATCCTCTTCGAGACCGGAGCGTACGTCCTGTGCCTGGTCGAGGATGTCCATGAACTCCATGATGAGACCGTCACGCTTCTTCTCCAGCGTGTCGTGCCCCCGTTCGGAGAGGTCGATGCGATCCTCTATCGCCATGAGGTTCTTCCGAGTGGGTTTGACGTCCTTGGCCATGTTGGTTGATGCTAGAAACTGGAAGGGGATAATTCTTTACAGTCGAACGCCGCTCCGCTCGGGTGCCCCCGGACTGAGACACGGAATACTCGCGTTGCTCGTCCGTTACGCGCGAAAAATGAAAGAAACGGAAACCGCGTTAGTCGGCGGCGACTTCTTCCGCCTGCTCTTCGGGGTAGTACTCCTCGATGTACTCCTCGTCGATACGGTTGAGTTCCTCCTTCGGCAGCATCGAGAGGAGGTCCCAGCCGATACCCAGCGTCTCTTCGATGCTTCGGTTCGTGTTGAATCCCTGATCGAGGAATTCCGTCTCGAACTGATCCGCGAAGTCGAGGTACTGGTTGTCCCGCTCGCTCAGCGCTTCACGGCCGACGATGTTCACGAGGTCGCGCAGGTCCTCACCTTGCGCGTACGCCGCGTACATCTGGTCGGAAACGCCGGAGTGGTCGGCGCGGGTGAGTCCCTCGCCGATACCGTCGTCCATCAGCCGCGAGAGGCTCGGAAGCGGGTTGATCGGCGGTTGGATACCCTGCGAGTTCAGGTCGCGGTCGATGTAGATCTGTCCCTCGGTGATGTACCCGGTCAGGTCGGGAATCGGGTGCGTGTCGTCGTCACCCGGCATCGTGAGGATGGGAATCTGCGTGACGGACCCTTCACGACCTTCGATACGACCCGCGCGTTCGTACAGCTGCGCGAGGTCTGTGTACATGTATCCGGGGTAGCCACGGCGACCCGGAACCTCCTCGCGCGCTGCACCGATTTCGCGCAGCGCCTCACAGTAGTTCGTCATGTCCGTCAGGATGACCAGCACGTGGTAATCCTTCTCGAACGCGAGGTACTCCGCCGTCGTCAGTGCGAGACGCGGGGTGACCGTCCGCTCGACTGCGGGGTCGTCCGCGAGGTTCATGAAGACCACGGAGCGCTCCAGTGCGCCGGTGCGCTCGAAGTCCTCCATGAACTCGTTCGCCTCTTCCGCCGTGATGCCCATCGCGCCGAACACCACTGCGAACTCGCTCTCTTCGCCATCCGCTTCGTCTTCGAGCACGCTCGCCTGTCGCGCAATCTGGAGCGCGAGGTCGTTGTGCGGAAGCCCGGACGCGGAGAAGATGGGCAGTTTCTGTCCACGAACCAGCGTGTTCATGCCGTCGATGGCGGACACGCCGGTCTGGATGAACTCTTCGGGGTACTCGCGTGCGTAGGGGTTGATAGCCGCACCAATGATGTCGTCACGTCGGTCCGGGACGATTTCCGGGCCGCCGTCGATGGGTTGTCCCGACCCGTCGAGCACGCGACCGAGGAGGTCCTCGGTCACGGGCATCTTCATGGTCTCGCCGAGGAATCGAACCGACGACTCCCGGTTGATACCTTCCGTTCCCTCGAACACCTGAATCGAGACGAGGCCGTCGCTCGATTCGAGCACCTGTCCGCGTAGTGTGTCGCCGGCCGGCGTCTCGATTTCGACGATTTCGTCGTATCCGATCGGCTCGTCGACTTCGGCGAACACCAGCGGGCCGCTGATTTCCGTAATGGTCTGGTATTCTTTCATTAGTACTTCTCCCTGAGCTCGTCTTTGATGTCCTCTTCGATATCGCCGATGAAGTCGTCCCAGTCCTCGGCCGTTCCCATGCGGTTGAGGCGTGGGGCGGCGTCGATAGCCGTGATTTCGTCCACCGGAACGCCGGCTTCGAGTGCGCTGAACGCCTCATTGTTGAACGTCTGGATCGCTTCGAGCATCCGGTAGGTCTTCTTCGGCTCACAGAACATGTCCACGTCGTGGAACGCGTTCTGCTGGAGCCACCCTTCGCGGAGGTAGCGCGCGACTTCGAGCGTCAACTGCTGGTCTTCGGGCAGCGCGTCCTTACCGACGAGCTGAACGATCTCCTGCAGTTCGCCCTCCTCGTCGAGCACGTCGGTCGCCCACTGACGCTTCTCCGGGAAGTCGGGTTCGACGTTCTGTTCGTACCACGGGTCGAGCTGGTCCTTGTACAGCGAGTAGGACTCGTCCCAATTGATGGCCGGGAAGTGACGCCGTTCCGCGAGGTCGGCGTCCAGCGCCCAGAACGTCTTCACGATACGCAGGGTGTTCTGCGTGACCGGCTCGGAGAAGTCGCCGCCCGGGGGCGACACTGCGCCGATGACCGACACCGAACCCTCCGTGCCGTTGATGTTCTCGAACTTACCTGCGCGCTCGTAGAACTCGGCGAGACGGGCGGCGAGGTACGCCGGGTATCCCTCCTCGCCGGGCATCTCTTCGAGACGCGAGGAAATCTCACGCATCGCCTCCGCCCACCGCGAGGTGGAGTCGGCCATGAGCGCGACGTCGTATCCCATGTCGCGGTAGTACTCCGCGATGGTGATTCCCGTGTAAATGCACGACTCACGTGCTGCCACGGGCATGTTCGACGTGTTCGCGATGAGGCACGTCCGCGACATGAGCGGCTTGCCCGTTCGCGGGTCCTCGAGTTCCGGGAAGTCCTCGATAACTTCCGTCATCTCGTTCCCGCGCTCACCACAACCGACGTAGACGACGATGTCCGCGTCGGCCCACTTGGCGAGCGAGTGCTGGGTAACCGTCTTCCCGGAGCCGAACGGTCCCGGAATCGCGGCCGTTCCACCCTTCGCGATGGGGAACAGGCCGTCGAGGATACGCTGACCGGACACGAGCGGCGTCCGGGGCGTCTGTTTGTCGACGGAGGGCCGTGCTTCACGAACCGGCCACTCCTGTTGCATCGCGATTTCTTCGCCGTTGTCGAGTTCGACGACGGTTTCGGTCACGTCGTAGTTGCCCTCTTCCGTGGCAACGACTTCGCCGCCCTCGTAGTCCGGCGGCACCATGACCTTGTGTTCGATGCTCTCGGTTTCGGGAACGGTCCCGACGACGTCGCCGGGTTCCACCTCGTCGCCTTCGCTGATGGTCGGGGTGAACTCCCACGTCTTCTCCTGGTCGATACCGGGAGCGTCGACACCGCGGTCGAGGAACGCGCCCATCTTGTCTTCGAGCACGTCCAGCGGGCGCTGAACCCCGTCGTAGATGGAGTACAGCATGCCCGGCCCGAGGTCGACCGACAGCGGTTCGCCCGTGTTCTCGACGGGTTCACCGGGGGCGACGTTCGAGGTCTCTTCGTACACCTGAATGGTGGTTTGGTTTCCTTCGATTTCGATGACCTCTCCCATCAGCCCTTCCTCACCGACGTACACAACGTCGTTCATCCGGGCGCCGAGGTCCGTGGCGGTAACGACGGGTCCGCTCACGCTCTGAATGACGCCGTCCTCACGGACGACGTCGCTGTCTGTTGCCTGGCTCATTCGTTATCACCTTGTTCGTCTTCGTCCATAAGGTCGATACCGATCGCGCGCTTGATTTTGTCGCGGAGTCCGCCGCTTCCCGCGCCACCACCCAGCGTCACAAGGGTGGGTTCCACACTCGTCTCGACGTCGTTTCGGACGTTCCGCGAGAGGTGTGTGAGGTCGTCGTCGTGCATCACGATGATGCCGATGTCGTCGTCTTCCAACGTCCGAGAAACGGCTTCGTCCAAGTCCGCGTCCTTTTCGTCGTCCGGAACGTTCTCGAACTTTCGGACGCCTGCGAGTCGGAATCCGGTCGTAAACTCCGGACTCCCGATGACGGCGATTTCTTGACTCATAGTACCACCAGTTCCTCTTCGATTCTGTCTTCGGACAGTCCCGCCTCGCGCCCACGCGCGATGGCACGGATGTTGTCGACTTCGCGCTGTTTGGCGAGGACGTAAGCGAGCACCGGACACACGGACAGCGGAAACACGTGTGAAAGGTGGTCTGAGTATTCGAGCAGCGCAATATCCAGTGCGTGCTCGAATCCGATGAGACTGTCGGCTCGCTCAAGCTCGTCCAGCGCTTCGTCCAGTTCGTCCCCGTAGGGACTGTCCCGAACCCTCGCTATCAGCTCGTCCGTGCTGCCCGCGAGTTGGGCCAACTCCGTCGCGTCGAACAGCCGACCGCCGGAGATGTAGTACTCCGAGGGGTCGATGTCCGCGCCGCTCCGACTGATTCGGAGCACGTTGCGGATGTTTCGGAAGTCGATTTCCGCCTGCAGGAACTCGATGTACAGCCGCGTCGCGCGGTCTTCCGTCTCCGACATACCGTCCATCAGTCCCTCGTAGTAGGCCCGGTCGACCGCGTTTTCCAGCGGGATCAACAGGCCAGTCGACTCGTAATCGTCGTAGGCGTCTTCGAGGCTGTCGCCGAAAATCGTCGTCCCGAGCATCTCGACGACGTCCTCGATGGTGCCCGCTTCGGCCAATCGCGTGAGGAACTCCTCGTTGAACTCACCGGCGTGAATCAAGTCGTCGCGCACGGACTGCCCGTCGGTATCCGCGTAGATACCGCGAAGAACCGTCTTGACGTTCCACGCGTCGAACGTCCGCAGGTAGCGGGCGATGAGCTGGTACAGCTTCCCGTCGGCCCAATCCAACAGGTCGTTGAAGTGCTTTGCGAGGTTGCGGTTCAGCGCGTACTCCACGAGGTCCACACCGTCGTAGCGCGCGCCGAGTGCGTTCACCTCGGACTCGTACTCCGTCTCCTCCATGTAGCGAGCGATTTCGCCCGGACCCATGCGCAGGAGCTTTCGGTAGTCCTCCTCGTCGAACAGGGCCGCTCTGCGCGCCCTGACTCGCGCGGTGACGTACTCGTAGTTCGATGTTCCTTCGGTCGTGCTCATTGCTCGAACAACCGCGAACTGATCTGTTGGAGGTTGTCCTCCCACACGTTCTCCAGAATCGAGTCGAACGTGTTGTTCACGCGAACGCGGGACGCCTCGCTCTCGGCGACGACGCCGCCGAGGCAGTCGTACTCACCCGCGTACTCGAAACCGTCGTAGTCCGCGACGATATCGGTCAGAAGTCCCTCGTCGTCGGGGCGTCCGTAGATTCGGACGGTGTTCCCCGACTCGAACTCCTCCGCGGCCGCCTCGAGCAGTGAGCGCGTCAGTTCTTCGCGCTCGTCGCCACCGAGGGTGGCGATGCTCTCCTCGGCGTCGGCGCGCACGTCCTGTAACACGTCGCGACGGGCTTCGAGCCGCTTCTGCTTGGCTTCGAGTTTCGCGCTGGAGAGTTTCTGCTCCCGTTCCTGCTCGATTCGGTTCTCAACCTCCTGCTCTTTCGCCGCGAGTATCTCCTCGGCTTCCGTCTCGGCCTCGGAGACAATCTGGTCCGCGCGGGACTCGCCTTCCGTACGAATCTTTTCCGCGCGCTCGCGGGCCTCGTTTCTAATATCCTCAACTACCGTTTCCAAGCTCATTGATGAAGAGGGAAGGTGGGCTTAGTTCGGAACGACGAACACGACGACCAGTGCCAGGATGACGAGCGTCTCCGGCAGCACCGTCATGATCAGTCCGGTACCGAACAGGTCTTGGTCTTCTGCGATAGCGCCGACTGCGGCGGCACCGATACCGCGCTCCGCGTACCCAGCACCGAACGCCGCAAGTCCAACTGCGAGGGCTGCTGCGGCTTTGTTCGGGATTGCGGGTGCGGCGGCCGCTTGGTTGGCGCCTTCCTGCAGGAGCGGTACAGCTACGTTGACGAATGCGAGTATGGCTTCGAACATTGGTTTGATCCTCTTGTAGGCTCTCTATAGCCGAACAAGTCGTAGTTCGAGTCACTGGATTCATAAAACTTCCCAAAGCGTTCCGCCGGATTCGCTTGTATCGGACGCTGTACCCGCTAAATCATGGTAGCAAATGCCAGTGTCAAGGGACGTAAAAGAGGCCAGTTTGATATAAAAGAACGAGAACAGGGGTCGGACGGTTAGTCCTGCGTCGTGTAATTTCGGTCGTAGCCGAACGGTTTGTACGCTTCGCCGCCGCCCTCGTAGAACTTGCCGAAGAACTCCACGTACTCGAGACGCACCGCCTGCAGACCTGCACTGGTGATACCCAGCGTGAGGACGAGGGCGTGTCCGAGGACGAGGATGAGCAGTCCACCGAGGATGCCCCCGATGCCGGAGTGAACGAGTCCGGGGAACATGATGCTCGCCCCCTCGTGGTGATGGAGCACGTAATCGGGGCCGTGCGAGAGCATGAAGTGCCATTCTTCACCACCGTGACTTTCGACGGTATACACGCCGAAGAACAGGAGGTTGACCACGAAGGCCATCCCTGCCTTGGCGAGCAGCACGGCGGCGAGACGGGTGTACGAGAGGACGTTAACCAGCACGTTGAGGAACTCGACTGCCTCGATTGGTTCGCCCACGACGAGCAGGACGAGTCCGAGGAAGAACACCAGGAGCCACACCGAGAACGGGAAGTTGAGTCCCGGTATCGTGAACAGGTTGAACGCCGGGAAACCGGTGAACCCGAACGGGAACGGGTTCCCGTTGAAGACGCTCTCCGGCCCGAAGAGGAGACCGGGCGCGCTTCCGCCCGCGCCCGAGAAGATCCACACCCAGAGGCCGAACATCATGATGATCCACGACCCGCTCTCGGTCATGGCGTCCTTGAAACTGTGTTCCAAGTTCTCGACGAAGTCGAAGCCCCACCCGATGGTGAGGTGGACGATACCGGCCAGCAGGCTCAGTACGAGCCAACCGGTAGCGAACTCGCCTTCGATGGGCTGCAGTCCCTTGTGAATCGGCGGATTACCGCTCCAGACGAACTCCCCGAGGATGTGCAACCCGAAGACTTCGCCGTACAGGATACCGAACAGCATCGTGAACGCTCCGGCCCAGATGGCGATTCCACCGAGGCTCTTGATGGCCTCGCTGTCGAACTTCGTGTAGATGAAGTAGCCGATGAGGGTGTACAGCGCCCCGTATCCGAGGTCGCCGATCATGAACCCGAAGAACAGCGGGAACGTGAGGAAGAGAACGACCGTCGGGTCGAACTCGAAGTACTTCGGTCGGTTGATGGTCTGCACCAGCACCTCGAACGGTTTGACCGCGCCGGGGTTGTCCTGGATGACCGGCGGGTTCTCCTCCTTGGTGACGTGGCCGCCGTCCGTGGCGACGCCCGTCTCCTCCGCCTGTTCGAGCGGCGCGTGGTGGCCGCCCTTCTCCTCGTAGGACGCGCGTTCGAGTTCGTCCACTTCGACGTGGTCGCCGACCGCGCTGTCGAGGTTGCTCTTCAGTTCGGCGTACTTCTCGGTTGGAATCCAGCCTTCGGCGACGAAGGCGTTCTCCGTCGTCGCGAACTGGAGCGGCGCTTCGGCCTTCTGCACCTCGATGGCGAGCTTTTCTTCGGCCGCGAGCAGGAATCCCGCCGCATCGAGTTTCACGTCGTTGAGCTCGTTTTCGACGCCGTTGAGCTTCGATTCGAGCTTCTGTTTGTCGTGTTCGAGTTCCGCGACGTACTCCTCGGGACTGCCGGACGCCTCGGGAATGTCGAGCGACGCGAAATCGACGCCGACGAGCGCATCATCGAGCGCGTCGTCCTCCGCGTCGTCCGCCGGGTAGGCGAAGACGGCGACCGTTTGCCCTTCCGTGAAGAGTTCGAACTCCTGAACGTCCTCGGAATCGGCGAGCGCGCGCTCGATTTCGTCCGCGTTTCCTTCGCCGACCGCGACCTGTATGTGGTCGTATCCGGACAGCAGGTCGAGGTCGATTCCGAGCGCGGCGAACGGCTCCATCGATCCGATTCGGTCCTCGACGCTTCGAAGCTCCTCGCCGAGTTCGTTTCGGCGGTCGTCGAGTTCGTTGACCTGCGCTCGAATCTCTTCCAGTTCGTCCTCCAGCGCTTCGCCGGTGACGATTCGCTGCGGCCCGGCGTCCTCCGCGTTCACACCGATAATGCTCTCGATGGACCGAACGGTGACGAGTTTGTCGGACGCATCGTCCGCACCACTGATCGGGTTTCCGGGGTCGAACCCGTCCCACGACCCGTCGTAGTTCGACAGGTGGACGAGGTTCAACTCGTGGATGGTTTCGATGACGTCGGACATGACGGTTCGTGACCCCGTCACCGAGACTTTGCTCATCTGTTCAGGTCTGAGCATGCACCGCCTCCCTGAACCTGTCGAGGACGAACTCTATCGCCTCGTCGACGTTTTCTTGAGCACGCGTTTCGAGTGCCTCGCGCTCCTCCTCGCCCTCCGCGAGGAGCTTTTCGCGCTCGGCTTCGATGTCTTCGCGCGCGCTCTCGAGTCGTTTTTGTTCCAATTCTTCGGCCTCTTCGTGGGCTTCCGAGCGGATGTCCTCCGCTTTCGTGCGTGCCTCGGAAATCCGCTCCTCGCGAGTTTCTTTGGCGTCCGCAACGATGTCGTCAGCCTCCGTTTCGGCCTCCTTTATTCGTTCGAGAACCTCTGGCCTCGGCATATACTGTAATCACGCGGAAGATTGCGTGAGTGGCTATAAACTACTTGCGGAACCGTTTCGGCCTCTCGACGGCCGAAATGGTGGGGATTCATCATCGCTCGGTCCGAATCGGCGGCTAATGGGTATCCTCGAAGACAAACGTCGAGCACGAATCTTCTACAAGTACCTCTCGAAAGTGTACGACCAAGTGAATCCGTTCATCTGGAACGAGGAGATGCGTGGGGAAGCCCTGTCGATGCTCGACATCGACGAGGATGATACGGTGCTCGACGTCGGTTGTGGCACCGGGTTCGGGACCGAAGGGCTGCTCGAATACACGGACAACGTTCACGGTCTCGACCAAAGCGTTCACCAACTCGGAAAGGCTTGGGCGAAGCTCGGGAAATACGATCCCGTGAGTTTCTACCGGGGTGACGCGGAACGGCTTCCGTTCAAGGATGACTCCTTCGACATCGTTTGGTCGTCCGGGTCCATCGAATACTGGCCCGAACCGGTCGAAACCCTCCGCGACATCCGCCGCGTCACGAAACCCGGCGGGGAAGTCTTGGTCGTCGGTCCCAACTACCCCGGAACGGGCGTCATGCAGAAAGTCGCCGACACCATCATGCTCTTTTACGATCGGGAAGAGGCGGACCGGATGTTCCGGGAAGCGGGCTACGAGGACGTCCGCCACCGCGAAATGGGACCGACGTACGACCCGGATATCGCCATCACGACCATCGCACGCGTGCCCGAGAACGAGTAAGCGAAGACGGTAAGACAAAAACCTCGTCGAAATCACTGCACAGCCGTTTCGATTTCAGCGACCAGCGCTCCGTTTTCCACGATTCGAACGACGACTTCGTCTCCCGGTTCGAGCAACGGTGCGTTCGTCTCGGCGAGTTCGAGCGTCGTGACTTCTCCGTTCTTCCACGTCGAATCCGCCGCGCTGTTGAACGGCCCCATCGGCCCAGCGTGGAACCCGTCCGCCGAGAAGAACGGTATCGGCGGTTGCGATGCCAGCGGTTCCCCGTTCACCCGGATTTCGAGGTCGATATCGTCGACATCGAGCGACTCGCCCGCTCGATGCGTAAACGTCAGTCGGTTCGTCGCCGCGTCCGCCGAGAGGTCGATGGCGACCTGCTTCGGTTCGTGTAGCGATACCGACCGTACCGAAACGGCTCCGATAGTTCCCGCCAAAACGAGCGTAATAACGAGGAAAAGGACGATTGCGACGACCGGTGAGAGGGCACGATTCGACACGCCGGGGAGTGGCCCCGTGTTCGTATTTCAAATTTGGGCCGTACCCACCATCTCCTCCGGTGATCCGCTCGTCGAGTTCGTGGACGGGATGCCGTAGGGCGTGAGCGTCACGTTCACGGTTTCGCTACTGTGGGTCGCCCTGACGGTGTACGTTCCCCGTGGCGAGACGGTCCACATCGTACCGCTCGGACCGGTGTTCCCGACCGGTGTCTCCCCGATTGCGATCTTCCCTTGAACCGGTTCGCCACTCGAATTCGTCAGTTTCACCCGAAGCGGACCGCCGGGATACGTTCGATTGACGGTTAGTTCGAGGTTCGTGCTGTTGTTTCGGATGGCCGTCCCGTAGGGGACGTGGTTGTTCCCGGTGAGTAGTTTGTACTGTATCTCTCGGTAGATCTTTTCCGTTCCCGTATCGAGATACGCCTCGGTGAGACCTTGTGAGTAATAGATTAGCGTCTTCGAGGCCCCCTTTTTGTATCGAACGTCCGTGTCCGAGTGCGGTGTTCCGGACTCGGACTGTTTGACTATCCACGGATAACTGTTGACAGTGAGGTTGGAAACTTCGCTGATGGATAGTTGGCTACTCTTACTGACGTTCCGGTAATCCGGCCTGTACGCTTCCCTGATATACTGGTTTCCGTTTACCATGGACAGAACGACGCCATCCTCCGTCGCCGCTACGTAGAGCGATCTCGAATCGCCTTCGCCACGAAAGCTCCTCGCCGCATAATCCCGGATTCGACTCTGTAGCGGGATCAAATCCGTCCGAAGCTTCCATTCGTCGGGGGGAAACTGAATGACGTCCTTTCGCTTCGATATCATGTACTCGATGGAACGCTCCACGTCCTTCCCCTTCGAATCGATCAGTGCGAGACGTTGCACGTACTTTTGGGCCCCGATCTCCTGATCGGTGAACTGCTCGCTTGCGGACCGCTCTTCGCTCTTGAGTTCGGACAACTGCACTTCGATGTTCGATCGGAATTTGATGAGGAGTTGTTCTTTCTTGCTGCTGTCGTCTACCTTCGACAGTTGCTCGTCAAGCGTGTACCGTTTCTTCTGCTCCAGCAGTTCGTTTCTGTCCATCTCCAGCGTAGTACTGAGACTCATCGTCGGCGAATACGTGTCACTCCGGGTGGGCGTTCCGAGGCTCAGATGGGAGGAGGTGTTGTTGAACCCGGGCGGTTGGACCGGGTTTTTCGCCGCCGGTGGACTTGCCGTAGATGCCGGCACCCCGATTCCGAACGCAACGGACGGTGAGCAGAGGACGAGGAGGGCGGCTAGCAGGATACGGGACACCCGGCTCATATCGGTGAGTAGGTCACTACTCATTAAAATATATACGGGATTCGACGCGGTTCGATAACCGGTGGAGATTGGAGTAGACCTTTTAAAGACGTCCCTGATGTTTTATCGCACGGATGGAAAGTATTTTCTTGTCTGCTTGACCACAGTGGGATATGCGGTCACATTTCGCCCTCCTCGTGGTCCTCCTTACGGTTTTAGTTTTAGGAACCACCGTAGTGGCAGGTGATGTGCACACTCATCCGGCCCATACCGATTCCGTAGCGGGAGACCGTACCGCAGCCAGCCAGACGTCGACGAACGGGACTTCGATTCACATTACACCGCGGTCCAATGGTGACGCTCATTGGAACGTCTCGATGGAGTTCGCGCTCAACGACGAAAACGAAACCGAGGCGTTCGAACGCCTCGGAACTGACTTCGAGCGGGGTGGAAACGACGACCTCGGTTTTTCGGCCGAAACGTTCCGACAGATCGCGAGAATCGAACAGGCGGAAACCGGCCGTGAGATGAAGATACGAAACGTCGATCGCGAGTCCGTCGTGGCCAACGAAACCGGACTGTTGACGCTCTCGTTCGTCTGGACGAATTTTACCCGGGTAAACGACGACAAAATCTATCTCGGAGATGCGTTCCTGTTCGACGGCGGTGAATCCACGTGGCTTCGCTCGCTATCCGCGAACCAGAACCTCTTCATTCACACGCCCGACGGATACCAGATTCAAAACTCCAACTTCGGACACACAAACGGAACGATACCCCTCTACGGTCCGATGACGATTCGTTCGTCGACCGGCGGTCGGGACTTCGTTCGTGTCACGTACAACGAGGTGAATCCCGGGCCCGTGGAAGAGTCGACTTCGTGGACGATGTACATCGCTGGCCTCCTCGTTTTGGTGGGTATCATCGGTGCCGGCATCTACGCGTTCCTTCAACGGGACGGGGACGAACCGGACCTCGATTCCGACCCCTCGGACTCACGATCCGTTCCGTCGCCGGACCCGGATTCGGACTCCGAACCGGCGGAGGACGAACCGGATCTCGAACTCCTCTCGGACGAAGAGCGCGTCGAACACCTGTTGCAGCAGAGCGGCGGTCGGATGAAGCAGGCGACCATCGTCAAGGAGACCAACTGGTCGAACGCGAAGGTGTCCCAACTCCTCTCGGCGATGAACGACTCCGATCGGATCGACAAGCTCCGTATCGGCCGAGAAAACCTCATCACGCTCCCCGGCGAGGACGTGACCGACTTCGACGACGAGTAAACACGCTCTACTCCCACAATTAGTAACTTTTCCGATTAGTACGGCACGTGCATTGTCGACTGTTTCGAAAACGTTTACCCGCTACCCGGAAAGGAATTGATTATGAAGGTCCTTGTAACGGTGAAAGAAGTCGCCGAACTCGCGGATGACTTCGAAGTGGACGGGACCGAGGTAGACGGCCGCTACCTCGAATATGACCTGAACGAGTGGGACGACTACGCCGTCGAGGAAGGCGTCCAGTTGAACGAAGCGGGTACCGCGGACGAAGTGGTGACCGTCACCATCGGCCCGGAACGCGCCGAGGAGACGATTCGGATGGCGCTCGCCAAGGGTGCAGACCGCTCCATCCGCGTGTGGGACGAGGCGCTCGAAGCCACCGACTTGCTCGACGTGGAGACGAAGACGCAAATCCTCGCCGCCGTCGTCGCGGAGGAGGACCCCGACCTCGTGTTGACTGGCGTACAGGCCGGTGACGACGCGTTCGGTGCGACCGGCGTCTCGCTCGCCGACGAAATCGGCTACGAGTGGGGTGCGGTCGTCAACGCGCTCGACATGGACGCCGACAAAGGCGTCGCACACGTCCACCGCGAACTGGAAGGCGGTGTTGAGGAGCTTACGGACATCGAACTTCCCGCCGTGCTGACCATCCAGACGGGTATCAACGAACCGCGATACGCCAGTCTGCGCGGTATTCGGCAGGCACAGTCCAAGGAGATCGCACCGAAGACGCTCGACGACCTCGGACTCGACGCCGACGCCGTGGAGAGCGACCTGACGCTGACGGACATGTACGAACCCGAGAGCGAGAGCGACGCGGAGATCTTCGAAGGCGACGCCGGAGAGACGGCCGGGAAACTTGCCGAGGTTCTCCGTGAGAAGGGGGTCGTCCAATGAGCGACGTTCTCGCCGTCACGGAACACCGCCGCGGCGAACTCCGCGACGAGAGCTTCGAAGTCATCTCCGCCGGACGCGAACTCGCCGACGACGCGGGTGGCAACCTACACCTCGCCGTCATCAGCGGCGACGTCGATTCCCACGCGGATACGCTGAACCGCGACGGCCTGGATGCGATTCACACCGTCGAGTACGGCGAGGAGTTCAACCACGACGTGTACGTGCAGGCCATCGAGGCGCTGTTCGCCGACCTCGAACCGACGTTCCTCCTCATGCCGAACAGCGTGAACGGACTCGATTACGCGCCCGCAGTCGCCAACCGACTCGACCTTCCCCTCGTGACCGACGTCATCGGCTTCGAGTACGACGACGCGCTCACGGCGACGCGCGAGATGTACGGGTCGAAAGTCGAGACGACGGTGGACGTTGACGGCGACCAGTTCGCCCTCACGACGCGCGGTGCGGAGTGGCCGGAGGCGGAGGGCGTCGGCGAGGCCGACGTGTCCGCGTTCGACTTCGAACCCGACGAGGACGCCGTCCGCTCGTCCGTCACCGGCTTCGAGGAAGTCGGTGCCGGCGACGTGGACATCAGCGAGGCCGAGTTCCTCGTCAGCATCGGCCGCGGTATCGAGGAGGAGGACAACCTCCCGCTCATCGAGGACCTCGTGGAAGCGACCGGCGCGACGCTGTCGTCGTCGCGTCCCATCGTGGACAACGGTTGGTTGCCGAAGAACCGGCAGGTCGGCCAGTCCGGTTCGCAGGTGACGCCGACGGTCTACCTCGCCATCGGTATCTCCGGCGCGGTGCAGCACGTCGCCGGGATGAAGGGGTCGGACACCATCATCGCCATCAACAACGACCCGAACGCGCCCATCTTCGACATCGCCGACTACGGTATCGTCGGCGACCTGTTCGACGTGGTGCCCGAACTCATCGAGCAGTTCAACTAGAACCGTTCGGTTCGTATTTTTCGCTCGAACGACGAGGCGGTTCGACTAGCGAGCTTTTTCACTGTTCTCGCCGAGCGGAGAGTATGACCGACGAGCGAGACCGGCCGCTGGCGTTCTCCGCCTACGAGCAGTTGGCCGACGGCTACGCCAAGCGTGCGCCGACCTCGAACGCCCGACGACGCAGGGATTACTCCCGACGTTTCTGTCGCTCCGGGCGGTGATGACAGCGGACTGAACCCGTCACGTATTTGCGTGCCCCGTCCTGAAGCACAGACGAATGGAGTACCTGATGGCCCGCAGGACGCTCGTCGAGGACCGGTTGGAGGAGGTTGTTGGGCGGGTCGAACCACGCGAACTGTCGGAGCAGTTGGCCCACACGGCACTCTCGGGTGGCAAACGGGTTCGACCCACCGTTGCCATGCTGGCCTGTGAGGCCGCGGGCGGTGAGGCCGAAAACGCCGTCGATTTCGGCGTCGGTATCGAACTCGTCCACGACGCGTCGCTCGTCGTCGACGACATCATCGACCGGTCGGACGTGCGGCGCGGGACGGAGAGCGCGTGGGCCGAGTACGGCTATGGTCCGGCCATCATCGCCAGTGACGGGATGCTCGGCGAGGCCTTCGAACTGTTCTCGTCCGACCCACGCGCGATGGAAGTCGTCGCGGAGTCGATGATAGAACTCGGCATGGGCGAGGCGTCGGAACTCGTTTCCATGCCGTCGAACCAGTCCGAGTACATGGGACTCGCCCGACGGAAGACCGGCGCGCTGTTTCGCGCCGCCGCCGAACTGGGCGCTATCGCCGCCGACGCCGACCCGGAGACGGTCGATGCCTTCGGCGAGTACGCCGAACGCGTCGGTATCGCCTTCCAGATTCGGGACGACGTCCTCGACGCCACGGCCGACCCCGACGACCTCGGCAAACCGACGGGACAGGACGAGGAAATCGGTCGCCCGTCCATCGTCCAAGTGACCGACCTCAGCGCGGAGGAGGCGAACGAACTCGCCCACGAGCAGTCGGACGCGGCGCTGGCCGCCCTCGACAGCGTGGACGCCTCGGATTCCGCCGCGCTGGACTACCTGCGCGACTTCGCCGAGTTCGTCGTCACGCGCGAACACTGAGCCGAAGCCGATTTAGACGAAGCCGGTTTTCTCCCGCTCCTCGCATTTTACCCGCTTTCAGGACGCGCGATTCGGACAGGTCGCGGGAACGGCGCGACCTGTCCGAATGCCCGGGGAGGAATGGGGACCCCGAGGGCGGTTCGCGCGGATTGCGCGAACCGTCCGTATGCGGTGCGGTCATTTTCCCTAGCAACTGTCATCGCATTCGTCGCTGCTGTCACTGCTGTCATCGCGTTTGTCGCTGTCGTCGCCGTTTTCATCGTTCCCGCGGCCGCTGTTGACGACTCCTTCCCACTCGTCCTCCTAAACGAATTTGTCAGTGCTGCCCAAAATGGACGTATGAATATCATTTCCGTCGGTGACGTCGAAAACGAAACCCGCATCGACGTTGTCCAGCGAAAACTATCCGACCCCCTCGGAACGACCGATATCGCGATCAATTACTACCGACTCGCTCCCGACGAAGGGCTTCCCGGAGGGTTGCACACTCACATGGACCAAGAGTAGGTATCGTCGTCATCGAGGGAGAAGCGACATTCGAGACGTATCCGCCGGTCGGCGGTGGAAACCGAGAAGGCAATACCGTTGCCGTCGGCGAGGGCGAAGCTATCCGATTCGATCCCGGCGAGTTTCGGTCGGGCGGGAACGACTCCGAAGCCGACCTCGTCGTTCTCGCACTTGGCGCACCGCACCCCAGTGACGACTTGCGATTCCCGCTGCACTGCCCGGACTGCGGTCACGGGGAACTACGATTCGAAGTAAACGACGATGGACCGCTGTTCGTTTGTCCCGAGTGTGATTCCGAACGTATCCCCGAGCAGTGCCCCGAATGTGGTGTCGACGATTTGCGCGTTACGCTCGATACCGACTTCCAACCGATAGTCGCCTGTGAGGGCTGTGATGCCCGGTTCGACACTGCCCCGACGACACCCTTATCCGAACTCGCCGAATAGGAATCGAACAAGCGTGGCTATCACGGACAAAATCTACGTCAAAAACCATCGGCAGATCTCCTCGCAGTTGGAGACGAACATCCCGAAAGGGGCGTTCAAGGGCGCGACCCTCGACATCCTGTTTCAGGGCGACGGCCTCCAGAAACTCGACGAAGCGACGCGCGACCGCGTCCTCGACTTCGCCGAGGACTTTCTGGATTGTGACTGCCAGAGCAACCCCTACTGTGGCTGTCCGGAACGGAAGTTCATGCAGTACCTCCTCGAACTCCGGGAGGGCGGCCTCGGGCCCGATGCGATCGTGGACGTGATGACCGACGACTATCTGGTGTACGCCTATCCGGGCGACGTCCTCTCCTTTTTGGACGACTCTGTTCGAACGCTCGAAGCCGTCGAGGAACTCGCGGTCGTCGAGGGCGACGACTCGATGGAGTCGCGCTCTCGCCAGAAGAAACACTCGCTGTCGGGCTAACGACTACCCCAACCGGAACGGTTCGTCGCTTTCCAGTTCGTCGTCCAACTCCTCCAGTTGGATGACCTCCTCCTCCCCGTCGTCGTCGACCTTCGACTGGAGATGGCGAAGGTACTCCTTGTGTTCCTGTAGCTGTTCCCGGAGGTGGTCCGCTTCTAATTCGAGTCGTTCGTGTTCCCGAACGAAGCTTTTCGGAACCTCGACTTTCGGCGGGAACGACTCCTCGTTGGTTTCCTCCCCGATCTGATTTTCGGGGACGACTTTGACCTTTCCGTCATGGGCGACCAGCATGTCCACGTAGTCGCGGAACACTGCCGACAGCGAGATATCGCGCTTTTCGGCGATCTCCCGCAGGGTTTCGAACGCGTCCTCGTTCACCCGAAAGGAGATCGTCTTGTTTTTGTTGCCCATCTTGACGTAGATTAGCGGCGTGACACTACTTAAGGTTTCGTCAGACGGTACCACGGCCGCCGTAGAACGACACCATCCCGCCGATGATCTTGTTCTCCGCTCGCCGCAGGTGTTCTTCCAACGTCCGGCGCTCGATGTCCATCTCGTCCGCGATTTCCGTCGTCGTCGTTCCGCGCGGAATCCGATAGTACCCCATCTCGACCGCTAACACCAGCGCCTCCTGCTGACGGGACGAGAGGTCGGGAAGCGCGGTTTCCGGCGTGAGGAGCGGTCTGTCTCCCGATACCGCCGTGATCTCTCGCTTCGATTCGACCGTCACGGGGAACGCCGTCACGAGGTTGCGGTACAGCGCGGTCAGGTGCGCCGAATCGAGCGACAGTATCCGACACCACTTCTCCCCGTCGACGTAGCGCAGTGGCGGCACAAGCAGACAGTTGTGGCGGGCGAGAAACGACTCCACGGTATCGGTTTCGCGCTCTTTCAGACACGCTTCGGTCATCGCTACCCGTTCGTCCCCTTCGACCAGCAGTTCCTGCACGCCGACGAGTCCTTCGAGGCGTCGAAGGACATCCTCGCCGTCCGGTCCACTGACGTGCAACAGGTCACAGTGGTCGTTACACCACAACTCGACGGCCGTCTCGGTTCCGGCCGTGGCTTCCGCGGGGACGCTCGGTTGTTCGATTCGCAGGACCACCTCGTGCATCACCGGGAATTTTCGCCGAAACTATTTAAAGAACCCTCCGAGTGCAGGGCCGTGGGTCTTTGCTCTCCGCGCACATACTACGACCTAGAAACCGAATGAACGACCGACCGGAATCCGACCACGGCATCGGCGACCCGAGCGCCCAGTGGCGCGACTATCAGGGTGCGCCCACCGGAACGGACATCGAATGCAAGGGTTGGCGGCAGGAGGCCGCCCTTCGCATGCTGAACAACAACCTCGACCCGGACGTCGGCGAAAACCCCGAAGAACTCGTCGTCTACGGTGGAACGGGCCGGGCGGCCCGCTCGTGGGACGCCTACGACGCCATCATGGCCGAACTGCGGGAACTGGACGACGACGAGACGCTCCTCGTCCAATCGGGTAAACCCGTGGGGCGGTTCACGACGCACGAACGCGCGCCCCGCGTCCTCATCGCCAACTCCAACCTCGTCGGCAAGTGGGACGACTGGGAACACTTCCACGAACTCGAAGCGAAGGGACTCATCATGTACGGTCAGATGACCGCCGGGTCGTGGGCCTACATCGGAACGCAGGGCATCATTCAGGGAACGTTCGAGACGCTCGCCGCCCTCGCCGACGAACACTACGACGGCGACCTGACTGGGAAAATCGTCGTGACCGGCGGCCTCGGCGGGATGGGCGGTGCCCAACCGCTCGCCGTCACGATGAACCACGGCGTCTGTATCGCGGCCGAGGTGGACGAGGACCGAATCGACCGCCGCATCGAAACCGGCTACTGTATGGAGAAAACGGACGATTTAGACGACGCAATCGAAAAAGCGGAGGAAGCCGCCGAGAACGGCGAGGCATACTCCATCGGCGTCCACATCAACGCCGCCGACCTGCTCGAAGGGATGCTCGACAGGGGGTTCGTCCCGGACGTCATCACCGACCAGACGAGCGCCCACGACGAACTGGAAGGCTACTACCCGTCGGGCTACACCGTCGAAGAGGCTGATCAACTCCGCGAGGAGGACCCTGAAGCGTACGTTGAGGAGAGTCTGGACACGATGGCTCGACACGTGCAGGGCATCCTCGACATTCAGGACGCAGGCGCTGTCGCATTCGAGTACGGCAACAACATCCGCGGACAGGTGAAAGAACACCGCGACATGCAGAACGCGTTCGACTTCCCTGGATTCGTTCCGGCGTACATTCGACCCCTATTCTGTCAGGGCAAGGGTCCATTCCGCTGGGCCGCGCTGTCCGGCAATCCCGAGGACATTCACCGCACCGACGAGGCCATCGTGGAACTGTTCCCCGAAAAGGAGCAACTCCACCGCTGGATAGACCTCGCGCAGGAACAGGTCGAATTCCAGGGACTTCCCTCGCGGGTGTGTTGGCTCGGCTATGAGACGAGGGATGCTCGGGAAGCGCAGCGAAACGGAGGCGGCAGAGCCGCCGAAGATGACGAGGACGGTCTCACCGAACGCGCCCGCTTCGCCCTCCGAATCAACGAACTCGTCGCGGACGGCGAAATCGAGGCCCCCATCGTCGTCACGCGCGACCACCTCGACGCGGGGTCGGTCGCAAGCCCGAACCGCGAGACGGAAGCCATGCGCGACGACTCGGATGCCATCGCCGACTGGCCGATTCTGAACGCCCTGCTCAACTGCGCGGCGGGCGCGGACATCGTGTCCGTCCACGACGGCGGCGGCGTCGGCATCGGCAACGCGCTCCACGCGAACAACCACGTCGTTCTCGACGGGTCCGAGTTGGCCGCCGAGAAGGCCCGCCGGGTCTTCACCACCGACCCCGGAATGGGCGTGATTCGCCACGCCGACGCGGGCTACGACGAGGCGATAGAACAGGCCGAGAAATCGAACGTCGCGGTTCCGATGCGTGATCGACGATGACCGGACTGAACCCGCCGTCGGAATGGCGCGGCACGTCCGACGACCCGAACGACGAACAGTTCGGCGACGTCGTCGAAACCGTCCCGGAACTGGACGACGCTCGTCTCTCCGAGTTCCACGCGGTGCTGCTCGGCGAACCGTTCGACCACGCCGTCATCGGTCGAAAAGGTGCCGCGGACGGCCCGGCGGCGCTCCGAGAGAGTCTCGCCGGTGTGAAGACGCACCACTTCGATTTCGGTCCGGTCGGCCGTATCGGAGACGCGGGCGACGTGATGCTCATGCTCGATTCGGACGAGTCGAGCGACGTGACCACCGAACTGCTTCAGGAAGAGGCTCGCGTCCTCACGACCCGACTCCACGACGCCGACGCGCTCCCCGTCTTCCTCGGCGGCGACAACTCTTTCACCTACCCGAACGCCGTACCGCTCCTCGAAGACGGGTCGCTCGGCGTCGTCAACTTCGACGCGCACCTTGACGTGCGAGAAGTGCGCGGCGACCCGACCAGCGGCACGCCGTACCGACAGTTGTTCGATGCGGGTCTCGACGCCTACGCCTGCGTCGGCGTGCGCCACTTCGAGACGAGTTCGCCGTACGCCGAGTTCGTCCGCGAATCGGACGGTGAAATCGTCACCGCGGAGGAGGTCGGCGAGGATTCCGTCTCCGCCATCGACACCGCGTTGGAGTCGCTGGGCGACATGGACGCCATCTACGTGAGCGTCGATTTGGACGTGCTCGACGCCGCGTTCGCACCCGGCGTCAGCGCGCCGACACCGGGCGGCATCTCCCCCCGCGAACTGTTCCGGATGCTTCGACTCGCCGCCAGCGACGACCGAGTCGCTGGCTTCGAAGTCGTGGAGTGCGCCCCGTCGCTTGACCGTGACGACCGGACGGTAAACGCCGGTGCGCGAGCAATCGCACACTTCCTCTCGACCGTCGGAGGTGGACGATGAGCGAATCGGAACCGACGGAAAACGACCTCACCGCCGTCGTTCACGACGCGGCGCAAGTCGTCACCGTGGAGGAGGACGGCTCCCTCGGAATTTACGAAGACGCTGCAATCGCAATGGTAGACGGCGACGTCGCACGAGTCGGCGCGACGGGTCCCGTCACCCGCGAGTTCCCGCCGGAGAACGCGACCCACGCGGTCGATGCGAGCGGCAAAGCGGTGATTCCCGGCTTCGTCGACCCGCACACCCACGCGCTGTTCGCGGGGGACCGATCCGACGAGTTCGAGGCGAAATTACGGGGTAAAACGTATCAAGAAATCCTCGCCGACGGCGGCGGTATCCTCCGAACCGTGCAGGCGGTACGGGAAGCGAGCGACGAGGAGTTGCTCGCGAACCTGCTTTCCGACCTCGATACGATACTCGCCCATGGGACGACCACGGTCGAGGTCAAATCCGGCTACGGGCTGGACACCAAAACCGAACTCCGAATGCTCGACGTGATTTCGCGGGCCGACGACCGCCATGCCGTCGACGTCGTGCCGACGTTCATGGGCGCCCACGCAATTCCGGAGGGTCGGGACGCCGACGAGTACGCGGACGAGGTCGTCGAGGAACAGATTCCCGCCGTCGCGGAACAGGGAATCGCGGAGTTCTGCGACGTGTTCTGCGAGGAGGGCGTCTTCACCGTCCCGCAGTCGCGCCGCGTCCTGAAAACTGGCGAGGAGTACGGGTTGACACCGAAGGTCCACGCCGAGGAACTCGCCCACATCGGCGGGTCGCAACTCGCCGCCGATCTCGGCGCGACGAGCGCGGATCACCTCCTCCACGCGACGGACGAGGACGTCGCCGCCCTGACCGACGCGGGTGTCGTTCCCGTTTTGCTGCCGGGAACCGCCTTCGGCCTCGGCGCGGAGTTCGCCGACGCTCGTGCGTTCCTCGACGCTGGAGCGCCCGTAGCCATCGCCACGGATTTCAACCCGAACTGCCACTCCCAGAGCATGGGCTTCGCCTCGTCGCTCGCCTGTGTCGAGATGGGCATGACGCCCGCCGAGGCGCTGGTCGCCGGGACGAAACACGCCGCGATGGCGCTCGATTTGGAAGCGGGAACCGGAACGCTTCAACCGGGTTCCCCCGCCGACATCGCGGTCATCGACGCGCCGAACTACGTCCACGTCCCCTACAACTTCGGCGTGAACACGGTTGAGACGGTACTGAAGAACGGCGAGGTGGTCCATCATGAGTGAAATCGAAATCGACGGCGAATCGCTGACGCCCGAGGACGTGGAACGCGTCGCGCGCGACGACGCGACCGTCTTCGTCCCCGACGACGCCCGCGAACGGGTCAGAACCGCACGAAAACGCGTCGAAGAAGTGGTCGAAAGCGGCGAAGCCGTCTACGGCGTCAACACCGGATTCGGCGAACTCGTGGACGAACGCATCCCGCGCGAGGACATCGAGACGCTCCAGAGCAACCTCATCAGGAGTCACGCCGCGGGCGCGGGCAGGGAACTGCGCCGCGAGGAAGTGCGCGCCATGATGCTCGGGCGGGTCAACGCGCTCGTCAAAGGCTATTCGGGAATCCGGGAAATCGTCGTGGACCAACTCGTGACGATGCTGAACGAGGGCGTCCACCCGGTCGTCAAATCCCGCGGAAGCCTCGGCGCGAGCGGCGACCTCGCGCCGCTCGCGCACCTGGCGCTGGTCATCATGGGCGAAGGAACGGCGACGGTCGGTGACGAACGAATGGACGGCGCGGACGCCCTCGAAACCGCCGAACTCGACCCGATACCCCTCGTGGCCAAGGAAGGATTGGCGCTCATCAACGGCACTCAGCTTTCGGTCGGTCTCGCCGCGCTCGTCGTGCGCGACGCCGAACGAGCGATTCGGGCCGCGGACGTCGCCGGCGCGCTTACGACCGAAGTCACCATGGGAACGACGGCCTCCGCTGACTCCGTCATCGCCGACGTTCGCCCCCACGACGGCCACGCGAAGAGTGCACGGAACATCAAGCGCCTCACCGTCGACTCCGAGATAGTCGAGTCTCACCGCAACTGCGACCGTGTGCAGGACGCATACTCGATTCGATGCATGCCGCAGGTTCACGGTGCGGTTCGGGACGCCGTCGCCCACCTTCGGAACGCCGTCGAAATCGAACTCAACAGCGCGACGGACAATCCGCTCATCTTCCCGGCCGACGCCGTTCACAGTCGCGCGAGCGGTGCGGGTGACGCCGCCGTCCTCTCCGGCGGGAACTTCCACGGCGACCCGCTCGCGCTGCCGCTGGATTATCTGACGAACGCCGTCACCGAACTAGCGGCCATTTCGGAGCGTCGGGTGGACCGCATGCTTAATCCGAACATCCAAGAACCACACCTGCCCCCGTTTCTCACCGAACACGGCGGGTTACGTTCGGGTTACATGATCGCCCAGTACACCGCCGCGGCGCTGTTGAACGAAAATCGCTCCATCGGCCGCGCCTCGATGGACAACACGCCGGTCAGCGGCAATCAGGAGGACCACGTGAGCATGAGCGCACAGAGCGCGTACAACGCCCGCCGTGCCGTGGCGAACGCAATTCCCATCGTCGGTATCGAACTGATCTGTGGCGCACAGGCTGCGGAGTTCGTCTCCGATGACCTCGCACACGGTGTCGGCACCGGCGCGGCCTACGAGGCAGTCCGCGAAGTCGTCCCGCCTCTCGTGGAGGATAGGCAGATTCACGAGGATATCTCGGCCGCCGAGACGCTAGTCTGGTCCGGACTACTCGAAGAACGCGTGGAACACGCGCTCTCCGACCCTCTCGATTAATCCGCCATCGTTCGGGTCGAATCCGTCGGCGCCCCGAGTCGCGGTTTTCCCGTCCTGTCGAGCGCCCACACGCCGTGTTCCCCGCATTCGAAGACGCGGCTAAAGACGCGCGCCGATTCTGCACCGCATTTCGGACACGGACGACTCGGGCCTTCGGCGGACGTGTCCGCACCCATCTCGGCGTACACGTCCCGCCAATCGCCGCTCGGTGATGTTCGTTCGTCGGGCATGGGTCGGTGTGATGTCGATTTCAGCTCCGTTCGTCCCGTCCGTCGCCGATAGCTGTCGCTCCCTGCGTCGTCTACTCGGACCCTTCGAAATCGTATCCGCGGTCGAAAGGGTGGTGGCGAAGTTCGCTACTGTGGCGGCGTTTCGCCCTCGGAATCCGCTCCGTCGGCAGCTTCGTCGCCGCCGTCGTCACCCGCTCCGTCGCCGGTGTCGAGGCTTTCGAGCGCCCGAATCGCGTTGTCGCGGTAGGTGTCGATGGGTCGCTCGTACTCCTCTTTCGCCATCACGGCGTAGCGGTTGGTCTCGTCGTCGAACGCCTCGATGCGTTCGAGGGTTCGTTCGGCGGTTTCGACCACCCAGCGGTCCCGCGTCGATTCGTCCACCACGGTGATGGATTCGGGACGCAGGGAGACGTTCACCGTTCCGTCGTCCATCTCGAACGTCCGGGGTTTCCCGGCGATGGCGACGTAGGCCGGCGCTTCGAGTTCCCGAAGCATGGCCGCGGCGTCCGGTTGGTACTGCCCGGCGTAGACGAAGAACGTGTCCCCGTTCGGGTCCACGACCCGTCCGCGCCAGTATTCGCTGTCCTCGCCGACGTCTTCCTTCTCGGTCAGCGTCCCGACAACGAAGACTCGGTTCGCTCGCTCGCCCGTGGGGAGGAGCAAGTAGACCGGTGCGCGCTCGTCGTCCGACTCCTTGAACGTGTAACTCGCGTCGTTGAACTCCGCCGCGAAGGTGCGGCGTGCGACCTCTCGTGTTGGTGCGTTACTCATGTTACATCGACCTCGCTTTGATAAGCGCCGCTTCCGCATCGACCGGTCCGGAGAGCAGTTCGACGTCGTTCGCGAGCAGGTACCGACCCATCGTCGGTCCCGTCACGCGGTAGTAGTGGCCGAGCGTTTTCTCGCGCATTTCGTCGGCCACGACGGTCGTGTCGAGCGCGTCCATCGCCATCTGCTTTGCCTCCTCCAGTTCGATGCCGGTCAGGTTCTCGGTCGATTCCTCGTTGAAGATGACCTCGTGAACGTCGAGGCCGTCGTCCAAGACGCCCTTGATTCGAAGGTCGAATTCGCCCTCCTGCTCGCCGTGTTCCGAACAACGGCCGTTCTGCAGGACTCGCGTGCAGTCTTCTTTCGGGCAGCGCTTGATGAGGCCGCTGCCGGACTGAATGTCCACCAGTGCACCCTCCATCTCGCTGCTGTTGTCGCCGACTTCGATGTCGGCGTCGAGTTCCTCGACGGTGGTCGTGCGGTTGAGCTTCACCGAATAGCGGCCCTGATACTCGTCCGTAACGACGTTGCCGAGCGTGTAGACTTTCCCTTCCTCCAGTTCCGGGAGGTCGGATTTGGCCCACTTCGTGAACTTGATGGTGCCCGTCTCGTCGCCGAGGAGGCCGACTTGGCCCACGGAGTCGCTGCGCGGTTCCCAGAGGTCGACGACCTTCGCGGTGAGGTTGACCCACTCCTCGTCGGTTTCGATGTCTTCGACGTTCACGTCGCTGGTTCCGCCCGTTCGAATCTCGTCGCGTTCGAGCCCGGCTTCGTCCAGATAATGGCTGGTGACGCTTCGACGCGCCTCTTCCATCGGCACTTTGTACTCGTTGACGAGGCTGTCGAGACGCGACGCTACGTCGTCTACGGTTACGTCGAGGTGGTCGGAGAACTGTTCGTGTATTTCTTCCGCATGCTGTCGCACATCGGTCATGGTTGCTCCGTCTCCACTTCGTTTTCTATGGGAGACATGCCGTGGTTGGTTCGCGATGGTATAAAAGGTTACGTGGGCAGAGCGAAAGTGAAAGTGGAGTATTCGGGCTCGTCTGCTTGCTATTGCCGGTATCCGTCCACAACGTACGGACGCCTCCCTCTCGTCGTTCGCTTCGTTCGACCGAACCGGGTTAACCTTTCATTCCCTCACCACCAAAGGGGTGACATGGACGACCGCCTCGACCGTTTCCTCCGCGTCAAACTCCGGACGGTGGGAAAGAAGTACGCCGAAACCCGCGACTCGGCGAACCGCCAGATAGACGAGGCGAGGGAGGCGTATCGAAACGCACAGGATACGGTTCTCGCCGATCTGCCGCGGGACGAACACGGTCGAGCAAAGATCGTCTGCCGCCGATACGTCGACCGGAGAGCAGCGCCGATAGACAAGGAAGGTCGTCCGAAATGCTTCGATCCGGACCACCCCGCGTGTGAAGGATGCGTCGAAGACATTCGCGAGGGTACTATCGAAACCTGGTGACGGCCGGACGCTGAAACGAACGTCATTCACATCAAAGATTTGGCCAATACTTCTCGAAACCGTCAACTCGTAGTTCGTTTCAACCGGTATCCGATCCAATAACTTTGAGAGGTGTCACGTTTGGGAAATTCACATTCCCTGCTTACAATGTCTCTACTCCTTTCAATCTCAAGAAATGGGTCTGATGCTTGGTATTTCCTTCAAATAATCAACACAATTTATTACCTTGGCAATCCAATAAGTGTACTGGTGAACTTCAAATGAGCACTAATGTACAAAGCGGTGCGGAAGTCGTATCCGAAACCGCCGAGAGATCGTGGCGTGCTTCGATGGTGGCTGGAGTTATCATCGCCATAATCGGCGTTCTAGCCATCTTAGCGCCGTTTGCGGCCGGCGTTTCGCTCTCGATTCTGCTCGGGGCATTGTTGATCGTCGGGGCGCTCGTGCACGTCGCTCACGCCTTCTCGGGGGGGTGGAAGCGGTTCTTCGTGCAAGGAATCCTCGCGGTCATCTTCGCCGTGGCCGGGATTTCGCTTCTGGCGAACCCGCTCATCGGACTCACGACGTTGACCATCCTGCTGGCGGCGTTCCTCGTCGTCGACGGAGTCCTCGAAATCGTCATGGGATTCCAGGCTCGCGGCAGCCGCGGCTGGGGCGCACTCGTCGTGAGCGGCGTCTGTGCGCTCGTCATCGCCGCGATCATCTGGGTCGGGTGGCCGGCAACCGCCGCGTGGGCGCTCGGCCTCCTCTTCGGCGTGAACCTCCTCATCAGCGGCCTGTCGATGATGTTCATGGCGCAGGGAACCCGACATGAGACCCGCGAAGGCGCGACCCCGGAATCGGAACCGCGCGGCGCGGCGTAAACATACTTCACACTTTTTTCGGTACGGATGTGCACGCGAACCCCGATCCGAAGGGTTCGAATTTTAATGAGACGAATTTAAACGCCACAGGATTGTGGGAGGGATATGGACCGCCCGCTCGTCGCACTGATCATGGCCGGTGGTACCGGAACTCGACTCTACCCCGCGAGTCGAAGCGACCGACCGAAGCAGTTCCTTCCGCTTCTCGGGGACGACTCGTTGCTCTCCCAAACCGTGAGCCGTGCCGGCTTCGCCGACGAACGCTTCGTCTGTACCGCCGAAGAGCACGTTGACCTCGTCCGTAAACACGCGCCCGAGGCGGGCGTCCTCGTCGAACCGGAACCGAAGGATACCGGTCCGGCACTGGTGTACGCCACCCATCGCATCCGGGAGCAGGTCGGCGACTGCGTGCTCCTCTGCCTGCCCAGCGACCACCATATCGAGGGCGATTTCGAGACGACTGCGCGCCGCGCCGCGTCAGTTGCAGTCGAAACGCAGGGGGTCGTCACGGTCGGTATCGAACCGGACAGACCGTCGACAGGGTACGGTTACATCGAACCCGGAGATGACCTCTGCGGCTACTTCTCCGTCTCGAAGTTCAGGGAAAAACCTGACAGATCGACCGCGATTCGATTCGTCGAAGACGGTTTCTACTGGAACGCCGGCCTGTTCGCGTGGACGCCGGACGCCTTTCTTCAGGCCGCACGTGATTCCCCGCTCGAACCGCTCGTCACCGCACTCGAAGACGGCGACCCGAACCGGGGCTTCGACGCGATATCCCCGACGAGCGTCGATTACGCCATCATGGAGCGCACCGACGACGCCTTCGTCGTTCCCGCCGAATTCGACTGGGACGACCTCGGTTCGTGGGACGCGTTCGAGCGCTTCGATTCCGGAGAGAACGTCCTCCTCAGTGACGCGCTGACCATCGACGCCACCGGGAACATCGTGGCGGGTGATAAGCACGTGAGCCTCGTCGACGTCGAGAACCTCGTGGTCGCCGCCTACGACGACCGCGTCTTGGTCGTCCCGAAATCCGAGGCCCAACGCGTGCGCGAAGTCGTCGCGGAACTGCGCGAGGAGGACCGTTTCTGACCTAGCCATCAGCTTTCTGCATTTCCATCCCGAACCCGACACGCTATGGCTGACGTACCATCCATCAAATCGGTCGAAACGGCGGACGACTACATTCACGTCAGATTCCGCGACCCGGACGTGTTCGACACGATTCGAACGCCCGACTGGGCCGCAAACGCCGCACAGGACATCTCGGAGGGCGCGGAGGTTCGGACCGGCAAACGTGGCGGCAGCGACGACTGGGAAATCCAGAGCGTCCTCATCAAAACGCAGGCGGGAGAGGAGAAAGCCCGCGACGAAGCGAAGGAAATCGCACAGGAAATAGAGTCCTAATACAGATCGCAGTAGTGGTACTCGCCGTCGCCCACTTCCTTCGTCACGGTTTCTCCGACTTCGACCGAGAGCGGTGAGTCGAAGGTCGGCCCGTCCCAGACGAACGTATGAAACTCGCCGTTCTCGCCGCAGGGGTCGACCCCGTCGGGAACGGCGGCGAGGAACGACTCGTCCAACTCTCGACCAACAAACGAGGCGTCCAATTTCGCCCCATCGACGGTCACGACAGTCGCGCGGAACCCGGCGTCGAGATACCGACGAATCTGTTCGTCGGTGTCGGGGTTCCAGACCGGCCAACTGCCCTCGATGCCCGTCTCCCCGAGTTGCTCCGTCCGGTACGCTCGGATGTTTTCGAGGAAGAGGTCCGCGAAGGCGACTCGCTCGATTCCACGTGTTTCGTACTCGGCCATCACGGCGGCCATTCGGGACTCGTACTCCTCGTTCGAGCACTCCATCGGGAGTTCGACGTACCGAATCGGTATTCCCAGCGCCTCGGCTTGTGCGTCGTATAACTCCCGGCGCACGCCGTGCATGCTACTTCGGCCGTTCTCTCCGACCGAGGTGAGGAGTTCCGTCACTTCACCCAGTTCGAACAACGCGTAGGCGGCGTCCTTGCCGCCGCTCCACGAGAGCACGGTCTTCGGTTCGGCCGTTTGCGTTTCAGCCATCTTCAGCTTCGCAGTCTCCCACCGTCGATGGGAAGCGCGACGCCGTTTACGAAACTCGCGCGCTCGCTCGACAGGAACGCCACCGTGTCGCCGAGTTCCATCGGGTCGCCCACCCGCCCCATCGGGATGTCGCTCGCCCAGTCGGCTAGCCCCTCCTCGTAGGTGTCGTACTCGCCGCGTTCGAGGGCTGCCTCCACCAACTCCTGAATCCGCGGCGTCTCGTGCGCACCGGGAAGCACCGCGTTGACTCGAACGTCCGGCGCGAACTCACGGGCCTGCGTCTGCATCAATCCGATGACGGCTCGCCGAACGGCGTTCGAAAGGACGAGTCCGTCGATGGCCTCCCGAACGCTCGTCGAGGTGATGTTCACCACCGTTCCGGTATCGCTGTCCGCGAGATACGGGTACGCCTGTTTCGTCAACCACACCGCGCTCATCACTAAGAGGTCGTAGGCGGCGTACCAATCGCGCTCCGTGGTGTCGAGAAACGGCCCGCTCGGCGGCCCACCCGCCGACGTGACGAGGTGGTCGAGTCCGCCGAACTCCTCGACGGTCAGTTCTATCAGCGCCTCGATTTCGTCCGGGTCGGTGATATCCGTCGGAACCGCGAGCACGTCCCCGCCGTCGAGTTCAGCGATTTCCTCCTCGGCGCTCGCCAACCCCTCCTCGTTCCGCGCGCAGATGACGACGTCGGCTCCTTCCCGCGCCAACGCCTTCGCGCTCGCCAAGCCGAGTCCGCTCGAACTCGCCGTTATCAGTGCCGTGTCGCCCTCCATCTCGAGGTTCATACGTTCGAATCCGTGCGAACCGCTAAAACTCCTCGGGAGTCAGCCGTCTGACTGCCACCTCGCCGTCCCGTGTCACGCCGATGAGCAGGGCGGTGCGAACCGTGCGCCCTTTCACCGCCCCGCCGGCCTCGTCGCTGATCCGCTTCATCAGCTCCGGTGCCGCGTGGTTCACCTTCACCCCTTCCACGTCACACGCTTCGTACACCCGCGAGGGGACGTCGTAGAGGTCGCTCTCCGGTTCGACTTCCACCCGAACCGGCGCGCGAAGCGCTTCCGCGAACGCCACCGTTTCGCGCGCCTTCCTGATGTTCTCCCGAGCGCTGGCTTCGATGCTCGAAACGTTCGCCCTCGACGTTCCCAACCGCTCCGCGATGGCCGCCTGCGCGGTATCACGTTCGCGGAGCGCCAGTACCTCCGCTTGTCGTCGGGTCAAAACACTCGTCTCCGCGTCGAACCCCGCTCGTCGGAGAATCTCGTCCGCGTCCGGTTGCTCACTCATTCGTACACTCCGACACGACTCGGCGTACGCCCCCCACCCGCAAATGACTGTCCACTCGTCGGTTTATCCGCCCCAGAAGTTGTCCCGACTTCCGAGGCGCTCCCGTTCGCGGCGGTTCGACCGCCGGTCGGCGTTCGCTTTGTCCCCTTCGCTCGGCGTCTCCTCATCCGCCTCGTCCGGTTCCATCGGCAACCGCTCCACGGGGTCGGCGAGCGCGTGGTTGCCCTTCACGTTCGTTATCTTCACCTTGGCGCGTGCGTCGGGGAGGATGCCGTCCACGAGAACGATGAATCCGTCCTCCGTTCGACCGACGCCGGAACCGCTCTCGTGGATGTCGTCGATTTCCACGACCACTTCCTCTCCCGGCTGAACAGGGGCGGTCTTCAACTCGCGGATGGGTTGGTTGTAGTGGTTGCACCACTCCGCGCCGCCGCGGTCGCCGTAGTGGTGACACCCCATCCCGCTGATTCGCTCTTCGAAACTGGGGCAGTGGTCGGCGAGTGGACAGTCGGGCATGCTACAGGCTATAGCGGCGCGCGCCTAAACACTTCCGCAACCTTCATCCACCACCTTTTGCTGCGAGAGCGCGGCAACGCCGCGCTCTCTGGCAAAATCTGGACCAAAAGCCTCCTCACCCTCTCCCGTCGCGTCCGAAGACTCGCGTTCGCTCGTCTTCGTCGCTCCGTCGGGGGATTCGTCGGCCCGAAAAATCGAAGATTTTTCGAGGGTGTTGCTGGACTCCGCGGTTGGGTCGCCGACCGATTTAATGTGTGTACGCCCCAGTAGAGTGGTTGTGAACCCGGTCATTCGGAACGCGAGGGTGGAAGACGCACCGGCGTTGGCCGAACTGTATCGCCGCTCGTATGCGGAGAACGAGAAAATCGGATTCCCGTCCAGCGTCGCCGATTGCGACGAGGAAACCGTCACACGGTGGATTCGGGACCGGACGGTGTTCGTTGCCGCTCACGACGGCGAGTTCGTCGGCGCCGTCCAGATGATTCCTCGTCCGGATTGGGAACTCCCCGAAATCGGCCGCCTCGCGGTCAGTCCCGATCGGCAGGAACGGGGAATCGGCAGCGCGCTGCTCGAATCGGCGGAGGAACACGTGAAGTCGGAAGGGTGGGGAACGGTTCGCCTTCGAACGCTCTCGGATCACCCGTTCCTCGAAGACTGGTATCGTCGGTGTGGATACGAACGAACCGGCGTGCAGAGCCTCGACAACCGTCCCTACGACGCGCCGCTACTCGAAAAAGAACTGTAACTTCGGGGCGCTCCGCGTCTCGCGTCGCTCGCGGAAATCACGCCAACGGCGTCCGCTCCACGACCTGCCGCGTGCACCTTTTTACTTCGTCGGGTCCGTTCGCGTCGCTCACGAACCACTCCTCGCAAAAACCTGCACCAAAAACATCCCGCTCACTCACTACGTTCGCTCGCGGAAATCACGCCAACGGCGTCCGTTCCACGACTTGACCGTCGTAGGTCGGATACTGCTCCACGATTTCGCCCTTCTCCACGTCTCCTTCCTCTATCATCTCCTCCAACAGCCACCACGCGACTTCGATGTGGTTCGATTTGACGGCGTAGAACTCCTCGGGGACGCCGAGGTCGGCGAACTGCCCTTTCTCGGCCCACGTCTTCCCGTAAATCAGGGTGCCGTCGTCGGTCACGTCGTCGAACTCGCGGCGAATCTGGCGGGCCATCCGCTTCAGGCGGTTGCGGTGTTGAGCGGCGTCCTTGAACACCGAGGTACAGAAGTACGTCCGCGGATGGTCGCCCATCACGTCGAGGATGTCCTCCTTCGAGCCATCCACGGCGGACATGTGACCCTCTTGGAGTTCGAACCCTTCGGCCTGCATCCGGCGGTAGTTCCCCTGTGACATCTCGAACTCGTTGATGTTGCAGAAGTCCGCCGCGCCCTCATCCAGAAAGTCGAGGAACTCTTCTTCGGCGCGGATTCCCGGAATCTCGAACGCGGGCGTGAGTCCTTCCTCGCGGGCGATGTAGAGGATATCTTCCCACTCGGTTCCGTGCAGGTCGCCCCACTGTTCGTACGGCGGATGGAAGCGGATTTCGTCCAGTCCGGCCTCCGACAGTCGACGCATGTTCTCCCGCCCGCCCGTGATTCCGGTGTAGAGGTGCGTGTGATGGTCCTCGCCGAACTCCTCCTTGAGGAGCGAGAGGTACCGACAGGTCTTGTTCATCGCCTCCTGCGGTTCGCCGCCCGTGATGGACGTGCCGAGCGCGTTCATGCGCTTTGCCTCCGTAATCACGTCCTCGTCGTCCTCGACGAGTCGTTCGTTGGCGTACACGTCGGTGACGTTCTTCCGGTTCTCGCCGAGGGGGCAGTAAAAACAGTCGCGCTGGTCGCAATAGCCGTAGACGAAGAGAACCATCTTCCCGCCTTCGGCACACTGTTCACAGCCCTTGGAAATCATTCGTTGTACCGTTTTACCCGTCGAGCCTCAAAAAGCGTGCGAATCGATCCGCTCACCCGCAAACCGTTCGCAGGAGGCTGTTCATGATCGACCACGTCTCCTCCGGGTTCGATTCGACCACGGCCTGTCCGTGTTCGCTTCCGCTGACCTGTTCGAGGCGAGCGGGGTTCGCGGCGGCCGCTTCCATCCGTTTCGCCATCTGAACGTACTCCTCGTCGTCCCCTTGGCTCACGACGAACAGCTTCCACCCCTGCATCTCGGCGACGACGTCCTCGCCTTCCTCCGGCGAGAGCGCGAACGTCCCGTCCACCGTCCCCGATTCCGCCCGTGCGTTCGCGCGGATGACCGCGTTCGCGCCCGCACCGGCACCGACGAGGAGGACGCGCTCGACACCGACCCGCTCGCGCAGGTAGCGAATCGCGGCGAGAACGTACTCCGGCGCGGCGTCGCTGCCCAGTTTCACGTCGATGGTGAGGCAGGTGTTGCCGTTCTCCGCGAACCGCTTCGCCATCGGGAGCCAGCTTTTCCTGTCGAACCCAGCGTCGTGTGCGAAGACGAGTGCACACTCGCCGTCACCCAGAAGCGTGCCCCGAACCGTGGCCCCGTTCCGAGTCGTAAACCGGACGTCGCCACCACCCTCCGGTGGTGGTGTTTCGGTCGTCGTCCCGTTCGTCGTCGTTTCTTCGGTCGTCTCGTCAGTGGTCGTTTCCGTCGCGTCCGTCGTTCCGGAAGCGGTCATTTCGGCGGTCCCGGTACCCGTACTCGTCGATCCGACGGCGGTTCCGGTCGTCCGCGTACCGCCTGTCGTTTCCGCGCTCGACGTCTCGTCGTCGCCGCTGGACGAACATCCTGCCAGCGTCGCCGTCGCCGCGACCCCGACCGCGTGGAGAAGGCGACGACGTGTCGGCGTTCCAGTCATTGGTCGAAGACTTCCGTATGAAGGTATTATTATTCGCGGGCTAATGTCGATCGTACGACGTCAAACCCACCGTTTAGACCGTTCATTCGACCGTCCCGGTCGTTTCTGTCATCCGAACTGTTCATGTTTTCAGAACGTCATCCGATCCCCTTCCTCCCCGCCGGACGACACCACTACCGCTCGCTCCCGAAAGCAATTAACCGTCCGTCGCGTACCACCCGGCAATGCTGTTGGTGTTGTGTGTGGACCTGGACGACGACCTCGGCCGAAAGACCCGATTCGATACGCCGGTCGTCGGACGGGACGAGGTAGAGACCGCTGCCGTCGCGCTCGCCACCGCAGACCCCGAGGACAGCGACGTCAACGTCATGTTCGAAGGGGTCCACCTCTACGACCGAATCCGCTCCGACGAGAGCGTCGAAGTCGCCATCGTCACCGGAAACGAAGGGAGCGACATCAGTGCCAACCGCGAAGTCGGCGAGGAGGTGGACACTGTCCTCGCCGGCCTCAGCACCAGCGAGGAGATCACCACCGTTATCGTCACGGACGGGGCACAGGACGAGAGCGTCATTCCCGTCATCCGCTCCCGCATCCCCGTCGATGGCGTCCGCCGGGTCGTCGTCCGACAGGCACAGGACTTGGAGTCGATGTACTACACCATCAAACAGGTGTTGGACGACCCCGAAACCCGCGGCACGATTCTCGTCCCGCTGGGCATCCTGCTGCTCATCTACCCGCTCGCGCTCGCCGCCGACCAACTCGGGATGCCCGGCAGCGCCGTCTTCGGCGGTATCTCGGGCCTCCTCGGGTTGTACATCCTCTTCCGCGGCCTCGGCCTCGAACGGTTGGTGGACCGCTTCGCGGAGAAGACCAGACGGAGCCTCTACTCCGGTCGCGTGACGCTCATCACCTACGTCGTCGCCGCCGCGCTCCTCGTCATCGGCGGCGTCAGCGGCATCGAAAACCTCGAAGCCGTTCGCGTGCAGAACGACGGCCGGAGTCTGGGCGCGCTCCGCGTCCTCGCGGCGCTCATCTACGGCGCGGTCGTCTGGTTCTCCGCGGCCGGAATCACCTCCAGCCTCGGCCAAATCACCGACGAGTACCTCGCCGACGAGTTCGAATGGCGCTACCTGAACGCGCCGTTCTACGTCCTCGCCATCGGCGGCGTCCTCTACGCCGTCAGCGCCTACTTCCTCAGCCGCGCCTCGCTCCAGTTCCTCGCCGGAATGCTCACCGCGGGAACCCTCCTCGGCCTGACCAGCACGCTCATCTTCGCCATCGCCGAATCCCGATATTCGAGGTCAGGACAGGCGCGAGCGAGCTAAGAATTCGTTTCCGCAACTCCGACTTTCCGGGTGGCGCACGCTGGCGAGGCGACGAGGACAACCCGTCCGAGTCGTCTCGGCGAAGCGTGCGAGGTCTTCGTGAGTGACGAAGGAACGAACGAATGGCTCGTCAGAGCTTTGCTCTGACGGTGGATGACTGAGCGAGTAAACGAGCGAAGGAGTCGGTTGTGGAGGGTGTGGCTGATGCGGTGGCGGTGCGGTCATGTGACGTCTGTACTTGCGGTCCCATACGAACCAACTGCGGTTCGTCACCCGCGGTGAATCACATGAAGTCGGCAATTCCGGACTGCTTGTTTTTATCGTTTTCAAAGACACTCTCCAACGAGCGCTCCAGAATCCGAAGGCGCTGTTTCGTGTACTCTCGGCAGTCGTACTCCTCGGCGACCTGAATCGCGGTGTCCATGTACTTGTTCACCGAGCCCTGATGCACCGTCAGGTTCACCCGGCCGCCGCACTCCCGACAGTCGCCCGAGAGCGGCATCCGGCGGTACTTCACGCCGCAGTCCAGACAGCGGGTTTCCTGCCGCGAAAAGGCGCGCAGGTTCCCGATGAGGTCGGGCAGGAAGTGCCCCTCGATGACCCGCTCGGCCACGTCGGTTTCGTCCACGGCGCGGGTCTTCCGCGCCAGTTCCAACTGCGCGTTCATCTTGTCCATCATCGACCCGAGGGTCTTGTACGCCGAGAGGTCCGGCCCGAGCGCGATGTTCGAAGTGTCGTGGGTGTGCCGGAATCCGGTGTACTCGCGGTCGGTTCCGAGGTACTCCTCCGCGATGGTGATGTCCACGTCCTCCGGGTCGGCCATCTCCCGCGTTGCCTCGTAGAACTCGCGCGGATATCGGTCCACGATGTCCATGTTGTGCGCCTCGTCGTCGATTTCCGAGGGGTCGATGCGCGAGGACATCACCAGCGGCGCGTCCATCTGCCCGCCGCGCTTGTCCGGCAGGAACTCCTTCGAGAAGTTGAGCAGGCCGTCCATGAGGAGCATCACGCAGTCCTCGTCACCGTCGCACTGCTTCGTCGCAATTCCGTTTGCGACGAGGTTGTGCGTGTCTCGAACGGTGACACAGTACGTGTTCGAAATCTCGGACTGAACGATTTCGACTCGCGTCACTTCGTCGCGCTCGAAGGACCCACCGTCCGCAACTGCTCCTGAACTCGTGTCTTCCTCCGAGAATCCAGAACCAGCCTCTCCGAGGAAACCGGGAACCGAAGCACCGACCTCCAACTCTCGCGCTTCGATTTCTTCGAGGCCGTTTCCGCTCCACCGAAGCATCGAATGGTCTGGAGTCACCGTAATTTCCCGCCCGCTTCGTGTTTCGATTTCGACCAAATGGTTCGGTGCCGGATGCTTTGAAACCGCTTCGACAGGTTTCCGGATGATGTTCCCGTTCTCGTCTATCGACGGAACAAGAACTTCTTCATCTAACTCTTCGACCAGCGCACCGAAATCATCCATCTGCGGGTTTTCCAACCGCTCTTCGACCAACTGTCGAATTTCGTCGTACCGCCACTCGTCGTCCTCGTCCCGATACCACACCTTCGTCTCCGGGTGGAAGCAATTCCTCCGCTTCGCTGCATGAAAATACGGATGTGCGTACCCCACCGCCGCGCTGGTAAAGCCGATGACGCGGCCGACGACGGCGGCGGAGGTGTGCGGGGCCATCCCGAAGACGAGTTCGCCGACCAAGTCGTCGCGCTCGTCCATGTCGTAGAACGGTTCGAGGCCGTAGTAGTCCTCCAGCAACTCGTCCACGAAGTCGGCGGTTTTGAGCAGGTGGGTGGCCGCGCCGTCGGAGAGGACGATGTCCTGCACGCGGAGTTCGACGAGCTGGTCGTCGTGTCGGAGCGGTTCGCCGTGAATGTCCTCGTCGTAGCCGAGCGCGCGGAGTTGTCCCGCTTCCACGTCCAGTTCGGACGCTCTGACGGACGTGACCGGAAGGTCGGTCATGTCGTAGCGAATCGTGCCGTCCTTGAACGCGCTGACGTCGTGTTTCGCGCGGAGGACGCCCTTCTCGATCGGTTCGGGCGTCTTGTGCGCCGAAGTGAGTCCCTTGACGCCTTTGAGCGTATCGAAGACGTTCGGGCGCTCGCCGACCGATTCGAGCGCGCTTCGGTACTCGTCGTTCATCTCTATCGTCTGCCACTCGACGCTCGTCGCGGGGACCTCACAGCGGGGACACTCGGCCCGTCCCGCTTGGTCCGGTTCGACGCGCGTTTCACAGTCGGGGCAGCGGTACACGGGATAACTGTTCCCGCCGCACTCCGGACACTGGCTTTTGAACGTCTCGGTGCCACAGTCCTCACACTCTCGACGACCGATCTGCACTTCGATTTGGCCGCGCTTTCCGGACATTCCCTCGGTGTGGGAGGCGGCTTTCGCCACGTCGCGCTGGTCGCCGCCCGCTTCGCCGAGCGGAAAGAGGGTGTGGACCGCGGGACTCATCTCGCGCTTCTCGGACTTCTCCGGCCGACCCATTCGGTTCCCGATTCGGGTCGGTGCGCGCTCCCGGACGGAAAACGGCGCGACTTCGTTGACCGCCTTCACGGCGTTGTCTCCGGGTTCGTTCTCGCCCCACTCGCGCGCTTCCTGTGATACAGTGTCCCACGTGCGCGTGAGGTCGGCGTCGAATCCGAGCGACCGAACGAGCGCTTCCCACTCGGGTATCTCCAACAGTTCGCCCTGCCTGTGTTCGACGAGCAGGTGTTCGAGCGCCGTCCGTACCGTTTCGGTGTTCGAAAGAACGAGTCGTCCGTCCCGGACTTCGCCCGCTTCGACCGCATCCGCTAACGCCTCGAACTCCGACACGGAGATGTCGTGCCAGAGGTAGGTGAACGTCGGATGAAGCGGTGCCTCGTACTCCGTCGCCCACTCCAACGCCTCCTCGGTTCGAGGGTTTTCGAGGTCGACGTGCGGGTCGTCGCGCATCGCCTGTACGTCGGCACCGGCGTGTTCGAAGTCCTGTACCCACCACTCGAACACGTAGGACGCGGGCGGGAGCGGGTGGTTGTTCTCCACGAACTCGCCGTAGTTGACGAGGTATTCGCCGAGGTCGAGTATCTCCTCGACGCCGTTTCTGATTTCGAGCGCCTCGTCGGTGTCGTCGATGCGACGCACGTCGCCGTTCGCCAACCGGACGGTCGGCCCCTCGATGGTATCGACGGGGATGACGCCGCCGGCCTTTCCGGGGCGTTCGGTCTTGATTTGGGTTCCCGTCGCCAGGAAGTCGTCCACGAGGTGCATCGTCGCGGGCTGTACGCCTGCCGTCGCGAAGCCGTGGTTTCGCGCCCGCCCGTAGCGGAGGCGGAACCCGCCGGGCCTGGACGGGTGGGTGAACACGGGACGCCCGGCGATGAGGTCGCGGAGGAACTTCGTCGCCTCGCCGACGCGAGGCGGTCCGTGTAACTCGTCGGTTTCCCCTTCCGCTCCGTGTTCCCCATCTTCCTCCTCGCCATCGTCGTCACCATCGTCAGCCACCGCGTCGTCTTCCTCCGATTCCCCATCGTCCTTCCCGATGGTGCCGTCGATGAGGTCCTGCAACCACGGCCAGTCGACTTCGTCCAGGTTCCGCGTGTATCGCTGTATCTTGGGCGCTTTGAGCGCGATCCCCTCCGCCAGAACGAGACACATCCCGCCGCGGGCGCTGTTGGTGTCCACGCGGTCCAAATCGCGGAACCCCGACACCTCTTCGTCACCCGTCGCCTCCCCGTCCAGCATGACGGGCATGTTCTTCGCGATGAACTTCGATTCCTTGTCCTTCGGGGAGTACTGCAGTCCGGTTTCGGAGTCGTAGAGGTTTATCTCCTCGGCGTAGCGCTCTATTTCGTCGTCGCGCGCCTCGTACTCACCCAACCCGATGAGCGCTCGCGTGTAGTCCGCGACCAGGACCGAAAGCGCCTGTGCCGTCCCGCCCGCCGACCGAATCGGCCCGGCGTAGTAGACGTTGACGAACTCCGTCCCGTCGTCGTTTTCGAGGAGTTCGACGCGGTCGATTCCCTCGATGGGCGCGGCGACGACACCCTCCGTCAACAGTGCAACCGCGGTGCGAACCGCACCCTCGATTTTCCCGGCACGGGTCTCGTAATCCCCGACGTTGCCGTCCGCGAAGTCCTTCGCCAGTTCGAGGGCGGCCTCCTCGCGGGACATCTCGCCTTCGAGTTCGCGGACGCGCTCCGCGACGTTCTCGATACCGAGGATGTTCTCCACCCGGTCCGCCATGTCCTTTGCAACCGGAATTTCGACTTCGGGTTGCGGGTCGCCGCTGCGCTCTTTTGCCGTTTCCGCCACGTCGAAGGCCTCGTCCAACCGCGATTCCAGTCGCTCGAAATACTGCCGGTCTTCGTCGCGCATGTCAGAGCCAGAGGTCCAAGTCGGTCGAGTCGTCGTGTTCCCGGACGAGTGATTCTTCGAACGTCCGCATGTACAACTCTCCGGCGAACACCGTCGCCGAGTCGAGATGCCCGGCGAGCGACTGCCCCGACCGTCGGGAGAGAACCGCGTGAGTGTGCGCGAACCGCTCGCCGTCGAGGAGCGCGATGTTGCCCACACACGAGGCGACTTCGAGCGGTTCGTCGAATCGAACCTCGCGGTACTCCGTTTCGTCCTGATCGTAGAACCAAACTTCCGCGTCCTGCACCGCGCCCATCGCGATGAACCACGCGGCATCGACATCCTCGTCGTCGGCCAGCGATTCTATCTCTTCGCGCCAGTCCGCTCCGTGTCCGAGTCGGGCAACGAACTCCCGTTCCCCGGCGACCTCCCGATAGTCCATGTCTGCAAGGAACAGCGTCCGGGGAAAAAAAGGTTCAGTATCGCCCGTCGAGTTTCCGCTTGGCGTGAGTATGGGTCCCTTTCCTGAGTACGATATCCGTTCTGGCGACCGTACTCCGAGTATGGTATCCATTCCCATCGAATTAGTTACCGTTTCTCCGGGTGCTCGTCGCGAGGTGAAAAGTGGATCCGTGGTGAGAGGGCTGTTCGGAGTCGAAGCGGTATCGAGGGGGACTATCGCCAGTTCGAGAGTGCGGCAGTGTCCGTTACTCGCATGCAAATCCACGCGTCATCTCGGGACACGTCTGCGATGACGAGCCGCTCCGTCTGTCCGTCATCGTCCACCGAGGCCATGACCTCGGAGTCGTTTGCAAGCGACACCGACATTGCTGCCGTATCCGGCGTCATACTTTGAGAGTGTGTACCAAGGGATATAAGGCCACCGAAACGCCGACAACCGGTCTAGCGGCGACACGGAATTCTTGAAAAACTGGTAAAATAGCCGACAACGATGTATTTCATGAAAATAATACCACGTTCCCCGTTCGGTTTTGCCAACGTGTTTCCTTTTCACATTTTATATTCTTTCTAACTATTGGGAAAAATATTTCTTCAATATAATACCCGAATCGGCTACGAACTGCAATAAACTGTGCGTTTAAGACCGTAACGATGCCAATACTAAACGGTAAGTTTATCCGCTATGATACACAATCCGAGTGTGGATGACAGATACTGACAACCTGACCCGTCGGCGGTTCCTACAAGCAACTGGAGGTGCGGCATCGGCTGTCGCGCTCGCCGGATGTACCGGTGGCGGCGACGACGGTAACGGCGACGGCAACGGTGACGGCAACGGCGACGGTGACGGCAACGGTAACGGTGGCAGCGGTGGAAACACGCTGCAACTCATGAACTCGACGGTGACCACCTTGGACCCGGTGAAAGCGGCAGACACCGCGTCCGGGACCATCATTCAGCAGATTTTCGACTCCCTCATGAACTATCCGAACGGGGAGATTGCCGTCGAGAAACAGCTCGCTAAAGGGCACGAGGTCTCCGACGACCAGAAGACCTACACCTTCCACCTCAAAGAGGGCGTAAAGTTCCACAACGACAAGGAAGTCACGGCGAAGGACATCGTTTACTCGTGGCGGCGTCTCGCCGAATCGAAGAACTCCCGTCGGCAGTACTTCATTCTGAGCTCCATCGGCGTCAAACACGAAACGACGACGAAGACGTACACGGACGACGAGGGAGAACACGAACTGACCGTCGCAAAAGCGAACTCGCTCGCGCTCAAGGCGAAGGACGACTACACCCTCGAGATGACGCTCGAGAAGCCGTTCCACGCCACGCTCGAGATGCTCGCCTACACGTCCTTCGCGGCAGTCCCCGAAGGCATCGTCGGCGACATCGAGGGCTACGACGGCGAGATGAAACAGACCAAGTTCGCGACGAAGAACCCCATCGGTGCCGGGCCGTTCAAGTTCAAGAACTGGCAGACGAACGTCGCCGCCGAAGTCGAGAAGTACGAGGACTACCACGGAGACGTGGCGAAGGTCGACGCGGTCCACTGGAAGATCTCTTCGAGCTCCGAGGCGAAGTACAACTACGGTGCCGTGAGCCAGAACGCGGACATGGGGTACGGGAGCCACTTCATCCCGACGTCCAAATACGACGCCGACAAAATCAGCGACACGAGTACGGACGACCTCGGTCGCACGGTCGGTAAGTACGGACCCGAGAAGGGCAACACGCTCGACTACCTCGGTGTATCGACCATCAACACCTACTACATGGGCTTCAACACCGCGACGGTTCCGAAGGCCGTCCGCCAGGCAGTCGCCTACGCGGCCAATCAGAAAACCATCGTCGAGGAAGTGTTCAAGGGCCGTGGTGCACCGGCGTACCACCTCACGCCCCCGATGATCTACCCCGGCGGTGCGCCGAAGTACAAGAGCCACGCCGAGAGCAAGTACCCGTACAGCTACAACGAGTCCAACCTCGAGAAGGCAAAGCAGGTGATGGAGGACGCTGGCTACAACGAGAACAACAAGTTCAGCTTCACCTTCACCGTCTACAAGTCCTCCTCGACGTGGCCCCAACTGGCCGGACTCCTCCGCGACCAGTTGCAGTCGGCACACATCGAGATGGAGATCAAGAAGACGGCGTTCTCCACGCTGCTGCAGCGCGGTCGTCAGGGTAAGCTCGAAGCCTACTCGCTCGGCTGGATCATGGACTGGCCCAAGCCGGACAACTTCCTCGGCCTGCTCTACCCGCCGCTGACCGACACGTCGAAGGACTCGCCGCAGTCGTACACGAACTGGTCGGGTACGCCCGCCGCGAAGAAGGCGACGAAGGCGTGGGAGACGATTCAGAACAACAGCGGTCCGACGGACGAGGAGATGAAGGCCCGGCAGAAGGCCTACATCAAGATGGAAGAGGCCAACTGGGAGGACGTCACCTTCCTCAACATGTATCACGGCCTCTCCGAGCGCTTCGCCTTCGAGTGGGTCGACGCGCCGAAGTTCGGTGGCGCCGGCTACAGTCGCCAGATGTACAATAAGGTCAAGCTGAGCGAACGGAACAAATAACGACCGGCAGTCGTTCATATTTCTTTTTCCGGCCCGTTAGCGGTGTCTATGTCCAGAAAACGGCGGTAATGTTATCGCAAGACATAATGAGAGGAACGCGAAATACGTATCCGTATCAGCCATGAACGCGGTTACCATAGGGTGCAACCTACCGCACGACACGATTACGCTTGAGCAGGAGGTGAACCGGACGGCATGAGTCGATGGCGCTACTTCGGCCGTCGGCTGCTTCTGTCCGTTCCCATCCTGATATTCGGAATGACGATAACGTTCATCGTCCTCCGTATGGGTCCGATGGACCCCGTTGGAGCCATCCTCGGACCGACCGGAGACCCACAGGCATACCAGCAGATCAAGAATCAACTCGGCCTTAACCAGCCGTTATGGGCACAGTACATCGACTACATGACCAACATGCTCACCTTCAACTTGGGCAAGTCGTGGGTGCTGTTCCCCGACCGCACGGCGAATTCGCTCATCATCGAATACGCCCCGCGAACCATCTGGTTGGGCTTTTGGTCGGTCCTCATCGCCATCTTCGTCGGCATCCCGCTCGGATTCTACGCCGGACTCAACCCGAACTCGTGGAGCGACTACTTCGCTTCGTTCGGTGGTATCGTCTGGCGTGCGATGCCGAACTTCTGGCTGGCCATCATATTCCTTTCTGTCCTCTCGAACTCCGAAAACATTCTGTTCGGGTTCGATTGGCAGAACTGGCTCGTCCACACCACCGTCACCGGTGTTCCGTTCAACGACCCACAGGAATTGACGAACCCACAGGGACTTCTGGCGGCTATCAAGAAAATCGCACCGGCGGCCATCGTTCTCGGTTCCGCATCGATGGGGAACGAGATGCGTATCGGCCGGACCGCCGTGTTGGAGACGGTGAACTCGAACTTCATCGAGACCGCACGCGCGAAGGGTGTCCCGCCGCGGTCGCTCGTCTGGAAACACATCTTCCGGAACGCGCTCATCCCGCTCGTTCCCATCATCACGGGCGAGGCGTTCCTGCTCATCGGCGGTTCGGTGCTCGTCGAGTCGGTGCTCGACATCAGCGGCCTCGGGCAACTGTTCTTCAATGCGATTATGGCCGGCGACCTGCCGCTCGTCGGGTCGCTGATGTTCATTTTCATCCTGCTCGTCGTGACAATCAACATCGTACAGGACATCCTGTACACCCTCATCGACCCCCGGGTCGGCTACGATGGAGGCGCCTGATATGAGTTCCAATTCGAACATTCGAGAAGAGCGTCCGCTTCGTGAACGAATCGCGGACAACCCACAACCCGCCACGCTATGGCTCGCCGGGTTCCTGCTGCTCGTCGCGCTAGAGCTTGGTGCCCTGTCCGGCATGATAATGTCGATTCCGTGGGCATCGCTGATGGACAAACTGCCGTTCCTCAAACCCATCGCCGCACCGTTCGCCACGCTCGGCGACGCGCTGGCGAACTTGCCGACACTCCTGACGCGGGAGGTATTCGACAACACGGGGTGGCAGTCGCCACAAGGTGGCTGGAAAGGGACGTTCCTCGGACTCTCCCCGGCTATCGTGTGGGCGATTCGTACCGTCCTCATCTACGCCTACTCCCTCGCCTTCCTGTACTGGATATGGCGCGGCTACCTCACCTTCCGGCAACACTATCGGTACGCCGACTGGACCCCGCGTGACGACATGGTGAACCGGTTCCGTCGCCACTCGTGGGGACTGTTCGGGTTCGTCGTCATCTTCATGTTCGTCGTGATGGCAATCTTCGCCCCTGCAATGGGGACGACGACCATCGAGCGGAACATCAATAATCCGTACTCCTACAGCGTCCACTACCTCGACAAGGAAACCAATCAAGTCGAAGAAGTAACCATCGGTGAGGCGAACTTGGGTTCGGCGTCGGAAGGGTCGAGTAACGTCGGTCCGATGACCTACGACGACTACGGTCGATGGCACCCGTTCGGCACGTTACAGAACGGGAAGGATCTGTACACCTTCATGGTACATGGCGCTCGCGTCTCGCTGTTCATCGGCGTCACCGCCATCCTAGTGAGCGGCCTCGTCGCGACGGCGTTCGCGCTACTGACGGCCTACTACAAAGGGATCGTCGACCTCGGCGTCGTCATCGTCGGTGACTCGATCATGTCGATTCCGCGCCTCCTGCTCCTCATCATGCTCTCGGCCGTCTTTAAGGACACGTGGATTGCGGGAGTGTACAACGGGGGACTCTTACTCGCGTTGCTGTTCGCCGGGACGGGGTGGCCATTCCTCTGGCGTGCGGTGCGCGGTCCGGCGTTCCAAGTCTCGGAACAGGAGTGGATCGACGCGGCGAAGAGTTTCGGGCAGAGCCCGGTCACGACCATGAAAAAGCACATGGCACCGTACATCCTCGGCTATCTGCTCGTCTACTCCTCGATGACCCTCGGCGGCATCATCATCTCGATTGCGGGACTGTCGTACCTTGGCATCGGAATCAACCCACCGACACCCGAGTGGGGTCGTGCAGTGGCCATGGGTCAAGGGTTCGTGGCGGGTCCCTCGTGGCACATCTCGCTCATTCCGGGTATCCTCATCGTGTTCGTCGTCACCGCCTTCAACGCACTCGGTGACGGCATCCGTGACGCCATCGACCCACAGAGCGAAACCGGTGACGACACCGGTGCCGAAGTCGCCGCGACGGGAGGTGGCGCATAATGGCGTCGCGCCAACGCGTCTCCACGACGGCCGACACGGAGCCGATTCTCAGCGTCGAGAACCTCCAGACGGCCTTCTTCACCGACAAGGAAGTCATCCGGGCCTGTGACGGCGTTTCGTTCGACATCAAGCCCGGAGAGACGGTCGGTATCGTCGGCGAATCCGGGTCCGGAAAGAGCGTCACCGCGCGCTCCATCATGGGCCTCGTCGACTCGCCGGGCCGCATCCTCGACGGAAGCATCCGGTTCAAGGACGAGGAGTTGACGACGAAGACCGAAAAGGAGTACCGACAGATTCGCGGCGGCGACATCGCGATGGTGTTTCAGGACCCGCTCACGAGTCTGAACCCCGTGTACTCCGTCGGAAATCAGATCAAGGAATCGCTCCGCCTCCACCAAGGACTGACGGGAACGGAGGCGACCAAGGAAGCCATCAACCTGCTCGAAGCGGTCGGTATCCCGGACGCGGGGCGGCGCGTTCGTGAGTACCCCCACGAGTTCTCGGGCGGGATGCGCCAGCGCGCGGTCATCGCCATGGCGCTCGCCTGTGACCCCGAACTCCTCATCTGTGACGAACCGACGACGGCGCTCGACGTGACGATACAGGCCCAAATCCTCGAACTCCTCGACGAATTGCAGGAGGAACGCGACCTCGGGATCATGTTCATCACGCACGACATGGGCGTCATCGCCGAAATCGCGGACCGTGTGAACGTGATGTACGCGGGCGAAATCATCGAGAGCGCGCCCGTCGTGGAACTGTTCGAAAACCCACGACATCCCTACACGCGTGGTCTCCTTCGAAGCATTCCGGGGAACAGCCCGGACTCGGACCGACTCGTCACCATCGAGGGCGACGTTCCGACGCCGAACGAACCGGCGACCTACTGTCGGTTCGCTCCTCGGTGTTCCGAGGCGTTCGACTCGTGCGACAAGGTTCATCCGGTCCCCGTCGAAGTCAACGGCGACGTGGACGACCACACGGCGGCGTGCTTGCTGTACCCCGAAGACGTATCGCAATCCGAAGCCATCGACGTGCATCGAAATACCGCAAGCGAAACTGAGGAGGAACTATGAGCGAAGTACAACAGAGTAAATCCACTTCCGTCTCCGAAGGCGAGACGCTCGTCGAGATAAACGACCTGAAGACCTACTACGGCGACGGCGGTCTCATCGACTCGACCCCCGTCAAGGCCGTCGACGGCGTTTCGCTCGAAATCAGCCGCGGCGAGACGCTCGGTCTGGTCGGCGAATCCGGCTGTGGGAAATCGACGCTCGGCCGGACGCTCATCCAGTTGGAGGAGGCGACCTCCGGCGAGGTGGTGTTCGACGGTACCGACATCACGGAACTGTCGGGCAAGGACCTCAAGAACTGGCGGCGCAACAGCCAGATGGTCTTTCAGGACCCCGAGTCCAGCCTCAACGACCGGATGACGGTCGGCGAAATCATCCGCGAACCGCTGGACGTTCACGACTGGAAGACGCCGCGGGAGCGCCGTCAACACGTCCGTGAACTCCTCGACGTGGTCGGGTTGCAGCCCGAACACTACTACCGCTATCCGCACCAGTTCTCCGGCGGGCAGCGCCAGCGTATCGGCATCGCCCGCGCGCTCGCGCTCGAACCCGAGTTCATCGTGCTGGACGAACCGGTTTCGGCACTGGACGTGTCCGTGCAGGCCCAGATTCTCAACCTGCTCGAAGACTTGCAGGACGAGTTCGGCCTGACCTACCTGTTCATCGCCCACGACCTCTCCGTGGTTCGGCACATCTGTGACCGCGTGGCGGTGATGTATCTCGGTCACATCATGGAACTCGGACCGGCGGAGGAACTGTTCGAGAACCCGAAGAACCCCTACACGATTTCGCTCCTCTCGGCGATTCCGGACCCCGATCCAACGAGTCGCGGCGAACGCGTCACGCTTCGGGGGACGCCCCCGAGTCCTCGCGACCCGCCGAAGGGATGTCCGTTCAGCACGCGATGCCCGATGAAGATTCGGCCCGATGAGTTCCAAAACGTTGACGACGAACTCTGGCTCAACATCGAAATCTTCCGCGAAGTCGTCCGCGCACGGTCACGTGCGGACCGGTCGGTGACGGATCAGGTGAAGGAACTCCTCGGCATGGAGACGCGGTTCTCCGACATCGGGGAGATTCAACAGGAACTGTTCGCCGACGTGAAAATTCCGCGGAACGTCCAACAGCACATCGACGAGGCATCGGGATACATCGAGAACAACGACGAACAGCAGGCTCGCGAGTACCTGCGCGACGTGTTCGGAAGCGTCTGTGATTCGGACTCGCCCGGCGACAACGTGGTGAGCGACTCCGGTCGCTTCAGCCACTGTCACCGCCACCTCGACGACTACGAGGAGCCTGACGAGTTCACGCCGTACACGATGCGGTAATGGACGCGCTGGATCGGTCTCCGCGACGGGGACGACAGGTGCTCGACGCACTCGTCTACGCCATCGCAGTGACCGGTGTGGCGTTCGTCGTCGGGTTCGTTGTGAGTTTCCCGCTCGGCGGCGGCCTGCTCGGCATCAAATACTTCCTGTTTTTGGTCGGCTTCGTGCTGTTCGGATACGGCGCGTTTCAGTTGCGTCCGTCCCGCGCGTGGAACGTGGACAAATCCGGCGACGAAATCGAAATCAAGCGCACCGAGACGACCGGTGAAGTCATCGGCTCGCGCGAGGAGACGCGGTTTCAGTCCGCCGTGCAGCGACTGCCGCCGCTTTCGCGCTATTCGATTCCTCCTGAGGAGCGGTTTTCGACCGGCGCGAAACTGTTCCTCGCCAGCATCGCCATCCTCCTCACGTCGTTCCTCATGGAAGCCGCGTTCGGCGTTGGTGTGTAACAACAGTTTTTACCGCTTCGGAACCTGACATCGCGGTATGCCAGAAACCGGCGACGATGAAGGCAACTATGCCGACCGAATCGCGGCGAACGCGGACGCGGAGAAGGACGCGTGGGGGATGACGCTCGAAGACATGAACATGATGGCTGACGACCTCGAATCCGAGGGCTGGGACGTCGTCAAAGTTCCCGCCAGCCACACCGCACCGGAGGGTCCCGAGGCGGGCGATACCGACCGATTCGGTCTCGTCTACGTCATCCCGGACAACTACGCCAACGACTTCCGCGAAGCGGTCGAGGAGGGGACGTTCCCGCAGTATCAGGTCTTCCGCAAGGAGATGGAGTCGCGCGTGTTCATGCTCACGCAGTTTCTCGACCCCGACACCCGAACCGCGATTCTCATCGCGGGGACGTACGAGATGATGCACGCCCCGCCGCTCGTGAAAACGGCGGTGAGAGAGGAGGAGATGTTCAGCCACGTCCAGACCTTGGACGGCACGGTTCACGGAACGTTCCGCCACGACGACCACACCAAGTTCTTTCCCGACCCCGAGAAGTACCAGAACTACGTCGTCGAAGCGAACGTCGGCGACGACGAGTAGTCGCCTCCGCGTCTCCCCGCACCTTGTCGCGTCCGTTCCGATTTCCCCGCCGTTCGCTCGTTTTTCCACCCCCGCGGTTCGTAGGGTACAAGAAGGGTGAAACCGTATCCCGCGGATATGAACGTTGCCGAAGCGATGACACCCCGGTCAGACGTCGTTACTGTCGAGCTTCCGGGCACGCGCGACGACGTGCTCGAATACTTGCAGGAACGCTCGTTCTCCTCCGTGCCGGTCGTCAAACAGACCGACGACGGCGAGCAGTACCGCGGTCTCATCTCGCGCGATGACCTCATCGAACATCCCGACGAGGACCAACTCGCCATGCTCATGCGGGACGTGGCGACGACGACGCAGGACACCTCCATCGAGGACGCTGCAGCCCTGATGTTGGACGAACAAATCCGCCGCGTCCCGGTCGTCGACGGTGAACTCGAAGGAATCGTCACGGTGACGGACGTGGTTCGCGCCATCGCCGAAGGGGAAGCGGACGGCGACACGAAGGTCGGCGAACTCGCGAGTCCCGACGTAAACACGTGTTACGCCGAGACGCCGCTGACCGTCGCCGAACGCGAAATCTACTACGCGAACGTCCCCTACGCCGTCACGCTCGGCGACGACGGCGAGATGACGGGTATCCTCACCGAAGTCGATATCATCGAAGTCGCGGAGGTCGTCGAGGGAGAGGACGACACCGGGGGCAGTATCGCGAACGAGGACGACGCATGGATGTGGGAGGGAATCAAATCGGTCGGAAACAGCTACATCCCCACGCGGAACGTCCAGATTCCGTCCACCCCCGTCAGCGAGTTCATGACGGAGAACGTGGTGACGGTCTCGAAGAACAAGACCGCGCGCGAGGTCGCACAGATGATGCTGACAAACGACATCGAACAGGTTCCCCTCGTCAGCGGCGACCTACTCGTCGGCATCGTGCGCGACGTGAACCTGCTGGAGGCGCTCGAATGACCGATTTGGTCGAACTCGCCAAACGACGGGGGTTCTTCTTCCAATCCTCGGAGGCCTACGGCGGCGTGTCTGGCTTCTACGTCTATGGCCCGCAGGGTGCCGCGCTGAAGCGGAACATCGAGGACTCGTGGCGCGACCGGTTTCAGATACAGGAGGGCCACCGGGAGATCGAAGCGCCGACGGTGATGCCGGAACCCGTCTTCGAGGCGTCCGGCCACCTCGACGGCTTCGACGACATGCTGGTCGAATGCCCCGAGTGCGGTGAGAGCCACCGCGCCGACCACCTCATCGAGGACAACACGGACATCGAGGACGCCGAAGCGCTTCCGTTGGACGAAGTCGGCGACCTCATCGCCGACAACGACCTTCGCTGTCCGAACTGTGACACCCCGCTCGCGGGCGAACCGGTCGAGGACTTCAACCTCATGTTCTCGACGGACATCGGTCCCGGTTCGGGCCACCCCGGCTACCTGCGTCCGGAGACGGCACAGGGTATCTTCGTGGAGTTCCCGCGACTCAAGGAGTACGCCCGCAACCAACTCCCGTTCGGCATCACGCAGATCGGCACGGCTTATCGGAACGAAATCAGTCCGCGACGATCCATCATCCGCGTCCGCGAGTTCACGCAGGCCGAACTCGAACAGTTCATCGACCCCGAAACGGACGAACCGCCGCTCCATCTGGTCGAGGACGTGGAAGTGACGCTGTACTCCGCCCCCGCGCAGAACGACGCGGACGGCGAGTATCTCCACACCACCATCGGCGAGGCGGTGGACGAGGGCATCATCGGCAGCGACTGGGTCGCCTACTACCTCGGCGTCGGTCAGGAGTGGTACGAACGAATCGGCGTGGACATGGACCGCTTCCGCTTCCGCCAACATCTCTCCGGCGAGCGCGCCCACTACGCGAGCGACTGTTGGGACGCCGAAGCCGAAATCGACGGCGACTGGATCGAGATCTCGGGCTACTCCTACCGGAGCGACTACGACCTGTCGAACCACGGCGAACACTCCGACGAGGACTTCACCGTCTTCCGGCAGTACGACGAACCGAAAGTGGTCGAACGAGCGGTGGTCGAACCCGACATGAGTTATCTCGGTCCCGAGTTCGGCGGCGCGGCCGCCGACATCGCCGAGGCGCTCCAGACCCTCGCGGAACGCGACCGAACCGCGTTCGACGGCGACGAAGTGACGGTCGAATCCGACGGCGAATCGTACACCGTCCCCGTCGAAAAGACCGGTTTCAGCGTCGAGGAGGTAAAGGAGTCGGGCGAACACATCACGCCGCACGTCGTCGAACCGTCCATCGGCGTCGGTCGGGTGCTCTACACCGTGTTGGACCACGCCTACGAGACGGACGAAGTCGAGGGCGAGACGCGGACGCGGTTGTCGCTCGATTCCGAAATCGCGCCGACGACCGTCGGCGTCTTCCCGCTCATGGACAAGGACGGCATGGGTGAGAAAGCCCGCGACATCGCGGCCGAACTCCGAACGAACGGCCTCGACGTGACTTACGACGACTCGGGCAACATCGGCCGTCGGTACCGACGACAGGACGAAGTCGGCACGCCGTTCTGCGTCACCGTCGATTACGAAGGCGTGGAAGATGACACGGTGACACTCCGCGAACGCGATTCGACCGAGCAGGTTCGCGTCGATATCGCCGACCTGCCGGACCTGCTGTCGTCGCTCAAGGACGGCGACACCTCGTTCGAAGACCTCGCGAGTACGCCGCTCCGGAACCGGTAGCCGTGTCGGGTGAAGTCAAGCGCAGACTGGTACACGTCAGCGGAACCGGACTTCCGGCGCTGTACCTGTTGGGTCTGTTGAAGTGGGAGCAGTTGCGCTGGCTTCTCCTCCTCGGTTCCGCGGTCGCGCTCGTCCTCGAAATCATCCGCCTGCTCATCGGACTGGACTGGAAGATTTACGACGAACTCACGCGGAGTTACGAACAGGACAACCTCGCGGGGTACGCCCTCTACTTCTTCGGTATGACCGCGACGGCGTGGGTGTTCGAACCGCGAATCGCCATCCCGGCGATGCTCATGTTGACCATCGCCGACCCCATCAGCGGTCTCTTGGGGTCGGGCGAACTCGGCGTCAAAGCGGTTCACACACTGTTGGTGACGTTCGCCGTCTGTGTCCTCATCGCGTCCGTTCTGGGACTTCCGCTTCCTGCCGCGATTCTCGGTGCGGTCGCCGCGACGCTCGCGGACGGCGTCAAACCCGTCATCGCGGGCTACGTCATCGACGACAACCTCACGATTCCCATCGGTGCCGCCGTAGCGATTTTCGTCGCGTTGCGGTACCTACCGGCGATGGTCTAGCGACAGTCGATAGCCCGACCATCACACCTACTCGAAGTCCGCTACTGTGTTGACTTGGAGTTCGAAATATCATTCGGAAAGAAAATACGCGGCAAACGCGGCACCGAGGACGGTCCCAGATATTTGCCAAAAAACAACGTTGTTGGACTGGAGAGCGAAGCCGACGAGTGTGCCGAGGAGGAACCCGAACGAAGCAACGGCAATAGTAACTCCATCTCTAAAATCTAAGATCATATTGGACAACACAATGACGGATAATATGAAAATCAGCATTTGAATTATTGATGCTATGGGTGTGGTTATCACGAATATCCTCAGTCGCGTTCCACTTTCACCCCACGACGCGAACGCTTTAACCGAATGACGACCAAACTCACGACGAATGGCGACCACGGACGCTGCAACGAACTACGTGGAACACCCCTATCTCTCGCCCTCGTTCATCGAGCGGCGACTCTATCAGATTCAACTCGCCGGGACGGCGCGGAACGACCACACGCTCGTTTGTCTCCCGACCGGATTGGGGAAGACGACGGTTAGCCTGCTGGTTACGGCCGAACGGTTCGACGACGTGGGAGGGAAATCGCTCCTCCTCGCGCCGACGAAACCGCTGGTGAACCAGCACGCCGATTTCTACCGGGAAGCCCTTTCGATTCCGGACGAGGAGATTGTCGTGTTCACCGGCGAGGTTCGACCCGCCGAGCGCTCGGAGCTTTGGAAATCGTCGAAAGTCATCATCGCCACGCCGCAGGTCGTGGAAAACGACATCGTGGGCGGGCGAATCGACCTCGGTCCGGTGACGCACGTCACCTTCGACGAGTGTCACCGCGCGACCGGCGACTACGCGTACAACTACATCGCGGAACGCTATCATTCGGACGCGAACGACCCCCTCGTCACCGGGATGAGTGCGTCGCCGGGCGGCGACAAGGAGTCGATTCTGGAGGTCTGTGAGAACCTTGGACTGCACGAAGTCGAGGTGATGACGGAGGAGGACAGCGACGTCTCGACGTACACGCACGACACCGAAGTCGAGTGGGTTCGCGTGCAACTGCCCGAGGAAATCGTCGAGATTCGGGACGCGCTGAACGAGGTCATCTCGGACCGATTGGAGCGCCTGAAGAGCCTCGGCGTCATCAACACGACGCGCCCGGACGTCTCGCAGAAGGACCTGAACAAGGTTCGCGGGCAGTTACAGAAACTCATCGACAACGACCAGTCGGAGGGGTACAAGGGGATGTCCGCACACGCGGAGGTGATGAAACTTCGCCGGGCGGTCGAACTCGCGGAAACCCAGAGCGTCGAATCGCTCCGCCGGTACTTCGAGCGCCAGCGTAACTCGGCCCGCTCGTCCGGCGCGTCGAAGGCGAGCCAACGCATGGTTTCGGAGCCGAAAGTGCAGGAGGCGATGCGGAAGGCGGTGCAGTACGAGGGTCGGCATCCGAAGTTCCGGAAGGTCAGGACCTACGTAGCCGAAACGTTGGGCCTGAACGGCGGCGAGCGCATCATCGTCTTCACCGAATCGCGCGATACTGCCGAGACGCTGACTGACTTCTTCAACGACGAACTCGGGAACCAGTTGACCGCCCAGCGGTTCGTCGGGCAGGGGGACAAGGACGGAAGCGACGGAATGACCCAGAAGGAACAGCAGGAAACCCTCGACAACTTTCGGGCGGGCGAGTTCGAGGTGCTCGTCTCCACCTCCGTCGCCGAGGAGGGATTGGACGTCCCCGAAGTCGATTTGGTGCTCTTCTACGAACCCGTCCCGACGGCGGTGCGGTCGATTCAGCGGAAGGGACGAACCGGGCGACAGGCGCAGGGACAGGTCGTCGTCCTCCTCGCCGAGGACACCCGCGACGAGGCGTACTTCTGGATTTCCAAACGCCGCGAGGACGAGATGGAGGAGGAACTGCGCAAACTCAAGGGCGTCGCGAAGGAAGTCGAGGAGGAACTCGACGATTCACAGCAGACGCTGGGGTCGTTCGGCGATGCGGACGGCGGGACGAAACGCGAGGTGAGCCACGGCCTACAGGAGTTCGACACGGAAGCGGCGGACGACGCGGGCGACGAAGACGAGGATACGAACGACGACGACGCGGCGGAACCCGACGGCGTCGTGGCGACGGCGCGCGGGCGCGAGAACTCCGACGCCGTCGAAATCGTCGCCGACCAGCGAGAACTCGACGCGAACATCGCCCGCGACCTCTCCGCTCGGGAGGGCGTCGATGTTCGACTCGAAACGCTGGCCGTCGGTGACTACGTGTTGAGCGACCGGGTCGCGGTCGAGCGAAAGTCGGTGAGCGACTTCCTCGATACGCTCGTCGGGAGCGACCGTTCGATGTTCGAGCAAGTGGGCGATATCAACCGTCACTACGCTCGTCCGGTCGTCATCATCGAAGGCGACGGTCTCTACGAGGAACGAAACATCCACCCGAACGCGATTCGGGGCGCGGTTTCGTCCCTCGCGGTCGATTTCGGCGCGAGCGTCCTCCGAACCGAGGACGAGAAGGACACGACCGACCTGCTTGAAGTCATCGCCACCCGCGAACAGGAGGTCTCCGAACGGGAAATATCGGTCCACGGCGACAAACACGCGAAGACGCTTTCCGAACAGCAGGAGTACGTCGTCGCCTCCATCGCGGACATCGGGCCGGTCACCGCTCGGGCGTTGCTCTCCGAATTCGGAACGGTTCAGGCGGTCATGACCGCATCGAAAGGCGACCTTATGGAGACCGAAGGGGTCGGCGAGATAACCGCCGACAGAATCCGTGAGATCATCGGAAGCGAGTACGACTCGTAAGGAGTGCTTACCGGGACACGGGGGTGCTGTATGGTATCTAATCACACGCGATCAGTCATCGCGGCCTATATTGCGTCGTTTGAAGATCGTATGACGCCGATGACGGTGCATAAACGGGGTGAACGGTCGACCCACGTTAAATCCTCTCCTGCTGTTTACCCGGATGAGAGTAAACTATGTTACCCCGCCTCACGAGGCAGGATGACGAGGAACAGTGGGAAGTCGAGTACCGGTACGGAAAGCCGCAGCACGAGACCGAGCCATCGACCAGCGAACTGGAACTGTACGGCGAACCACAACACGACGTGACGCGGAGAGCGTTCCCGTCGGACTTTAACCCGGACTTCGCCTTCGCACTGCATTGGTTCGACCTATCGGGGAAGCGAGACGCCGACGTGAAATGCCGATCGGTCACGGAACGATAGTCACCGGGACCGCTTCGGCGCGGACGATCGTCTGTGCGGCGCTCCCGAGAATCGCCCGTTCTATCGTCCCCGACCCGCGATGACTCATGATGACGTGGTCGTAGTCGTTTTCCTCCACGAGTTCGAGGATGTTTTCCCCGACTCGCTCCGCCGGTCGAAACTCCAGTTGCATGTCGGTCGATAGCTCCGGGTCCGACTCGATATCTGCCGATTCGAGCACCTTACGGGCACGTTCGAGTATCTCGTCGGTCGCCGGCGTCGCTTCGTTGGAAAAATGTACGACGTGCAGCGTCGCGTCGAAGTTCCGGGCGAACTCAGCCGCGAACGTGAGCGCCCGGAAACTGCCCTCGGAGCCGTCGATAGGGACCAGTACGTCCATGGGATGACTGTCGAGCGGTTTCGGCTTAACGGTTCGCTCGGTCCAGCGCGGCGAGCGCCTCCGCCGCCTCCCGCGTCGCGGCCAGCAGTTCGCGCGAGTGACCGACGTCGTTCGTCTCCTCGGCTTCCTGTGCGAGCGTGGTCAGTTTCCGAACCAACGACTCCCGCGCAACCGAGAGGTCGCCAGTTCGTCCACCCTGTCCTCCCTCTTTTATCGCCCGCGTCTCCGGTTGCTGTGCCCGCTCGCTCCGATTCGCATCCTCCGTCTGACTCGGCGGTGTACGCCGGGATTGACGCGGCACGCGCTGCGGTGGGTTCGGTCGCTGTACACGCGCGGGTTCCCCTGTCTGCCTCGACCTTGCCTCTCCCGACCTTGCCCGTGCCGCCCCTGCCGTTTCCGCTCGTGCGTCCGTTCCGGATTCATCGCCCGACTCGACCGGAATTTCGGTCGCCTCGCCGGCGGCCTCGGTTTCGGTGCCAGTGACCGCTTCGTCCCCCGACTGCTCCGTCGATGATGCGTCGGCTTCCGCCGCCTCCGCGTTCGTTCCAGCTCCTTGGCAGGTCGGGCAGAATTCGTTTCCGTTCATTCGGAATATCGGGTCGCCGCAGGTGTCACAGTGTTTGCCCGTCATCGTCGCGCCCTGCAACAGCAGTTCGCTCATCCGCTGCGTCGATTTTCGCTCCTCCTTTTCGCTTTCGTACTGCTGGCGGAGTTTCTCCCGCTCCGCTTCCTTATCGAAATCGCTCATGAACGGACAGAGACTGTCCAGACTCTTGCCCCTTTCCCTCACCCGAGATTTATATACCAAACCGAGACCAGACCCATCGTGACGAAGCTCCCGTTCAGCGAACTCGAAACCGCCGCGTACTGTCCCCGGAAACTCTACTATCTTCGAGGGGACGAACTCGAAATCCCGGCTATCGTGGCCGAACGGCGACAACTCGCGTTCGAATACGACCGCCTCCTCGATGCGTCCGATTCCGAACTCGCGGACCTCCCGTTGGAAGTCCCGCCCGCACAGTTTCGAGCGAACCTGCAACGCGCCACCGAGTTCGACGCGTGGGATCGTCTCCGCTCGCCCGAGACACGCGAGAAACTGGTCGAGGGGAAGGACTGCCGCGGAATCGTCCACAAGGTCCTCGGCGGCGACCCCCCGATACCGTCGATGGTGTTCACCGGAACCCCGCCCGAGACGGGCGTTTGGGAACCCCAAAGCGTGCGAGCGATCGCCGCCGCGAAGGCGCTCTCGTGGGAACACGAGCGGTCGGTCGAACACGCCTTTGTGGAGTATCCAGCCCACGGCATCGTTCGCAGACTTCGCCTTTCGACCCGCCGAAAGGCGACATATCGCCGCGTCCTCCGTGCCGCCCGTGCGCTTGACGGCCCGCCGCCGCGGTTGCATAATCGTTCGAAATGCGACGCCTGCGAGTATCGCGCGGAGTGCGGGGTCAAAACCCGGACGCTGCGGTCACTCCTCGGCGGCTAGCCACGTCTCGATTTCGTCCGCATTCTCGCCCCGACGGACGATTTCGCCCCGCTCCACGTGCACGACGGTGCTTCCGGTGCCTCCGGTTTCGCCGCCGTCGAGGACGACCGCCGCGGCGTCCCGAATCTCCGCGTCGAGTTCTTCGATGCGGGTCGCACTCTCCCGCCCGCTCACGTTGGCGCTCGTGCTGGTGATGGGAGACACCCGTTCGAGGAGTTCCAACGCGAGCGACTGGTCCGGAATGCGAACGCCTACGTGTGAGCGTCCGCCGGTGAGGACATCGGGGACGACATCGAGCTTCTCGCAGAGGACCGTCACCGGTCCGGGGAGGAACGCCTCCATGAACGCCAGTTCGCGTTCCGTCGGACGAGCGTAGCGTTTCGCGCTTTCGACGTCGGGAACCGCGAGCGACACCGGTTTGTCACGCGCCCTGTGTTTCGCCTCGAACGCGCGCTCTATCGCCGTCGAATCCAGCGCGTCGGCACCGAGACCGTACACCGTCTCGGTCGGATATACGACGAGTTTGCCCTCACGAATCGCCGTCGCCGCTCGGTCGAGTTCCGTTTCGGTCGCGTCGGTTCCGCCGCTCGTATCGTCCATACCGTGAGTTGTGGCCCACACGAAAAAAGCGTCGCGTCCTCTCCTCGCCTCAGCCCTGTAGAGCTTGCTCGACTTCGTCGTAATCCGGGAAATCGGGCCACTCGGCCGCGACCCACGCGTATTCGACCGTCCGGTCTTCGTCCAGCAGGAACATCGCCGGTCGCGGTTCGCTGATGCCTTCCATCCCGTCCAGATCGTTCTCGATGCCGTACGCCTCGGCGACGTCGTTCGCGGGGTCGCTGAACAAAGGGTACTCCATGCCGCGCTCCTGAATGAGGGTCTTGTGTTCGTACGGCGTCGAAATCGACAGGCCGACTATCCGCACGTCGTATGTGTCGTCCCACGCGTGGTCACGCAGTTCGTTCCACACGTACGTCGCGGGGAACGCGCCGTCCATGCTGTAGAAGACGAGCAGCGTCTTCCCGTCGTCCGTGATGTCGGACAGGGAGACGTTTTCCCAGAGTTCGGCATCGACAAGCGGGCGCGTGAAGTCCGGTGCCGTCTCGCCGACGCTCGGGTGGTCCGCCGGGCCGAGTTCCACCACGTCGAAATCCACCATTATTCCGCCACTCCGTAGGTGTTCTCGACGTACTCGACGATGTTCGCGCTCTCGCTCATCGTCACGCCCGTGTTCTCGTCCACGATGGCCGGAACCGTTCGCTTGCCGCTGATACGCTTGACGACGTTTCGGTCCGAGTGCATCGGTTCGATGAACCGCGACTGGTAGGGAATGTCGTACTCCTGTAGTTTTCGAACCACGCGTTCGCAGTACGGACACGCCTGCAGTCGATACAGCGTGATGGCCGGGTCTGTCGTCTCGGTACTCATGCTCGGTGTTTAGGGTGAAACTCCTGTAAGGGCTTCGCTCTCGGTAGTTTCACCCAAAACCCGGAACAGCAAAAGAATAAAGAGTTAATCCTGTTGACGGTCAAGGTGGGTTATCGAATGGCACTCTCCCCGACACTCGTTGCTCTTTCACAGACTGCGCCACTGAATAGTCTGTTTGGCATCCGCCCGACCGGACAAATGGTCCTCTGGGGTGGTATCGTTTGCATTCTCTTCCTCCTCTTGCTCTCGGCGTTCTTTTCGTCCTCCGAGATCGCGATGTTCTCGCTCGCGAAACACCGCGTGGAAGCGCTCGTCGACGAGGGTGTGGACGGCGCGAAGACCGTCGACTCGCTCAAAAGCGACCCGCACCGTCTGCTCGTGACGATTCTCGTCGGCAACAACATCGTCAACATCGCGATGTCGTCCATCGCGACGGCGCTCGTGGGGATCTATCTCGACAATCCCAGCCTCGCCGTCCTCGTCTCGACGTTCGGCATTACCTCTCTCGTCCTGCTGTTCGGCGAAAGCGCGCCGAAATCGTACGCCGTCGAGAACACGGAGTCGTGGGCACTCAAAATCGCGAAACCGCTCAAATACTCCGAATATCTTCTGCTCCCGTTGGTCGTCACCTTCGACTACTTGACGCGAGCGGTAAACCGCGTCACCGGCGGGCGCTCGGCTATCGAGACCTCGTACGTCACTCGCGACGAGATTCAGGACATGATTCAGACCGGCGAGCGCGAGGGCGTCATCGAGGAGGACGAACGCGAGATGCTCCAGCGCATCTTCAGGTTCAACAACACCATCGCCAAGGAGGTCATGACGCCGCGTCTCGACATGACTGCCGTCCCGCAGGAGTCGAGCATCGACGAGGCCATCGAAACCCTCGTCCAGTCGGGCCACGAGCGCGTTCCCGTCTACGAGGGAAGTTTGGACAACGTCATCGGTATCGTCACGGTGCGTGACCTCGTGCGCGAGAAGAACTACGGCGAGACGACGCCGGACGGGTTGAAACTGAGCAACCTGATTCAGCCGACGCTTCACGTCCCCGAGAGCAAGAACGTGGACGAACTGCTGACCGAAATGCGGGAAAATCGGATGCAGATGGTCATCGTCATCGACGAGTTCGGGACGACGGAGGGCCTGGTCACGATGGAGGACATGGTCGAGGAGATCGTCGGTGAAATCCTGGACGGGGAGGAAGAAGAGCCCATAGAGCGCATCGACGAGGACACCGTCATCGTTCGCGGCGAGGTCAACATCGACGAGGTGAACGAGGCCATGGACATCGAACTCCCCGAGGGTGAGGAGTTCGAAACCATCGCCGGGTTCATCTTCAACCGTGCGGGCAGACTGGTGGAAGAGGGTGAGGACATCGACTACGACGGGGTTCGACTTCACGTCGAACAGGTCGAAAACACTCGCATCATGAAAGCCAGACTCACCCGGTTGGACGAGGAGACGGAACCGAGCGCGGTGGAAAAGAGCGTCGAATCCGGCGTGGAATAGCGGTCGCTCGCCGGGTTTCGTTTCGTATAATAAATGACCTCGTACGGATGGATGTTGGGTCGAATTATTCGACCGTCGTGACTTCCTCTTCGACCGTCTCTTCTTCTTCTTCCGCGTGGTCGAACTGTCCTTCACCGAGCGCGATGAGGAACGTGCCGATGAGGTCGAGCGGCAACGTGAAGAACGTCACCAATCCGAGCACGCCCGCGGTCATGCTTCCGTACCAGTTGCGACCTCTGAACGCCGACGCGCCGCCCGCGAACTCGATGACCGAGAACACGAGGACGACACCCCCGGCGACACCGGCGGCGAACCCACCCAAACCGAGCAGTGGGATGCCAGCACCGGTGATGAGCAGTCCGAAACCGACGATGGCACCGATGACCCCCGCCAACATCAGCAGGAAGCCACCCGCTTTGTACGTTCGTGGGGTGTAGGTTTCCTCACGCTCAACTACTCGTTCTGTTGTTGCCATACTTTTTCCCCCGAGTAAACGAAGGTGACGTTTTCACTTATCCCCGTCGTCCGTTCTAGATATTGGATTCTTTCTGACTCGGTACTCGCCCGGTTACTTTCTCCTGACAAAGTACGATTTCGTAAACGAACGTCGTACTTTTGCTGACGAGGCGTCTATCCCGAGGGGAGGTGAACCGATGGTGAACATTCCACATCTACGCTTTCTAGACGACGACGAACAGGAAGAGAGGGCACATCCGCTCGGTATCCGGACGCTCCGTCAATCCGGCGGATCGGTGGTTGTCACTATTCCACCCGACGTGATGGACCTCGTGAACATGGACGTCGAAGACGATGTCGTCGTCCATGCGACGTCCGACTCGATCACGCTGACGAAACTCCCGAAACAGGAGTAGCGATTTTACTTTCGAAGCGGTAATCCGTCGTTGAACCTCGAATCGCGAATGAGAACCGTTAATAGCACGCAATCGATATTCAATTCTATGGAAGTGATTTATATAGTTCTCGTCTGCTGGCTCGTGTTTTCCCTCCTCGGCACGACGTTCCTGTACTGGCACGATTCCACCCAGCGGCTCACCGAGTGGTGATGTAGCTATCGCGGTCGTACACTAGAACGGCGGCTCTTCTTCGAAAGTCGTCACCGGTCCGTCACCGAACGAAATAAAATCAGTTTAGAACGAAACGTTCGTCTCCATCCCGTCGGTGGCGTCGTCCAACCCGTCCTGTTGGATGTCACTTGTCATCCTATCGGATATCTCTCGGTCCTGTAAGACGTTCTCGAACTCGCTGATGTACTGCTGATTTACGCTCCGTGCTTCGGCCTTAGCCTCGATGACGCGCCGGTAACGCCGAACGGTCGTCTCCTCCACACCGAGTTCCGTGGCGCAGTCGGCGGTCGATACACCGTCATTGACGAGCGTCCGAAGCGCCTCGATTTCGAACGGCGCTTCGGTGTCCGACAGCCGAAAGAGGTGGAGGTCGATTCGGGCACGGCCGACGGTTTCTTCGAGGGATTCGTCCCCGAGTTCGCGGGCGATTTCGGCGTCCTCGTCCCCGGCGTAGAACCGACGAACCACCGTCGCCAACTCCTCGTCGGCGAGCGTCGTGTCGAACTCGTAGCGCTCGCGCATCTCTGCTACGACGGCGAGCAGCTGCTCTTCGGCTTTTTCCTCCGTACCGAGCGATCCGTGCGTCTCCTCCTGTTTTTCCGTGACAGTCTCCTCGTCCGTCAAATCGAGGAACATGTCACGGAGTTCCTCGGTCTTCTTATCCATAGCGCGTAGCTCATGCTCGGTACCTATAAAAACCTGTTGGGCAGCGCGTGAAGTTTCGTTCCGTCGGCTGAAACAAGCAGCGCCGTCAACCGAAGTTCTCATAGCGGTTGACGAGCCACCCTGTTTCATGTCCACTGAAACCGGGTCGGTCGAACTGGTCGGCGAGCAAACCGTCGGGAACATCGCACGAACCGCATTGTTCGCCGCCATCGTCGGCGCGTTCGCACAGGTCTCGTTCCCGAATCCCCTCGCTCCGGCGATTCCCGTCACGCTTCAAGTCCTCGGCGTCTTCCTCGCGGGTATCTTCCTCGGACCGCTCTGGGGGTCCGCGTCGCTCGTCCTCTACCTCGTCGCGGGTTCCGTCGGCGCACCGGTCTTCGTCGGTGGTTCCGCCGGGCTGATCAACGTCGTCGGTGACCTGACGAGCGGGTACCTCCTCTCGTACCCCTTCGCCGCGTTCGTCGTCGGGGCCATCGTCCACGACGGACTGACGCTCCGCGACCCGAAACGGACCGGCGTTTTTCGCCTCGTCGGCGGGATGGTCGTCGGAACGGCCATCATCTACGCCTTCGGGACCGTCGGGTTCTCCTACTTCGGCAACTACGCGCTCGCCGAGGCGTTCACCCTCTCGGCGGTGGCGTTCGTCCCCTTCGAGGCGCTCAAAATCGCCGCCGCGGTCGGCATCGTCCGGAGTGACCGCATCAAAGCGGAATGATAACGACGCGAAATCTCGTCCACCGGTTCGGCGACGCGGTGGCGCTCGACGACGTATCGCTCACGATTTCGGACGGGGAGTTCGTCGTGATTTCCGGTCCGAACGGGAGCGGGAAGACGACGCTCGTCCGACATTTCAACGGACTCCTCACACCCGACGAGGGGACCGTGTCGGTCGACGAAACACCGGTCGAAGACGACCTCGTGGCCGCACGAACCCGCGTCGGAATGGTGTTTCAACATCCGCGGGACACCTTCGTTGCCGCGACGGTTGGAGCGGACGTGGCGTTCGGTCCGGAGAACCTCGGGCTCCCCCGCGACGAAATCGACCGCCGTGTGGAGACGTCCCTGTCCGCGGTCGGAATGGCGAACCGCCGCGACGCCCGCATCGACACGCTCTCCGGCGGGGAGTGCCAGCGCGTCGCCATCGCGGGCGCTCTGGCGATGGAACCCGACCATCTCGTGCTGGACGAACCGTTCACCGGACTGGACGGTCCGGCCCGGGAGTCGGTGGTGTCCCACCTCGAAACGCTATCGGAAGAGGGAACCGGAATCATCGTCGTGACCCACGACGTGCGCGACGTCTGGTCGCTCGCCGACCGGACAATCGCGCTTCGCGACGGCGAAATCGCGGTCGATGGGTCTCCGGGAGAAACGGCATCCGAACTCACACGCCTCGGTATCGAGACGCCATGACGCTTGCATATCGCTCGCAGGGGGCGTTCGTCGAACGACTCGACCCCCGCGTCAAACTCCTGTTTCAGGCCGTTTTCGCGGCCGTCGCGCTCGCCAAGACGACTCCCGTCGGACTCGCCGTGTTGACACTGGTCGTCGCGGGGGTGCTCGCGGGGGCGGCCACGTCGCCGCTCTGGGTGCTCCGCGAGTTCAAGTATCTGTTTCCGTTCCTCGTCGGCGGTCCCGCCTTCGCCGCGCTCACGCTCGGCCCGCCGTGGGTGGTTCCGGGGGACGCCCTCGCGCCCGCGTTGGCGAGTTACCGGGTCCTCCTCGTCCTCTGTGTCAGCGCGGCCTACGTTCGCACGACGCCGGTTCGGGAGTCGCGCGCGGCGATTCAGTGGCTCGTCCCCGGACGAGTCGGCCAGTTTCTGGGCATGGGCGTCGCCTTCGTTTTTCGATTCCTCCCCGTCTTGCAGGCCGATTTGCGCGCGATTCGGGACGCCATGGCCGCCCGTCTCGGCGACGAGCGGCCGCTCACCGACCGGATGGAACTGGTCGGTGCGGCGGGACTGTCGCGGGCGTTCGACCGCGCCGACACTTTCTCGCTCGCGCTCCGCGCCCGCTGTTTCGTGTGGAATCCGACCCTCCCTCGTCTTGCGATTTCGAGTGCGGACGCTCCCGCCGTGATTTTGACCGTCGTTCTCCTCGGTTGGACGCTCGTGTAAACTACAAACTTATTTTTCATTCTCGCACGACAGCGACGGGGAGGTGGGTGGCAAGATTTAAGCAAGTAGTCTCCTCCTGATAAAACATGGCAATCTTCGCGCTCGCGGAGGCGGCGGGTCCGACGCGCCCGACGTTCTGGAGGATCGGTCTGATGGGTGAGGCGATATTTTACTTCCTCGCCATCGTGACCGTCCTCTTTTTCGTCTACGGCGTCTACAACCGCTTCGCGAGGTACACCGACGGTGAGGAGGACTGGTTCGACCGGTTGGACGACCTTCCGGGGCGGGTGACGCGCGCGGCGAAAATCGTCATCACGAACGAGAAACAGTTCAACCGCGATTTGTACGGCGGCCTGATGCACTCGTTCATCCTCTGGGGTTTCCTCACCCTCCTCATCGGCACGACGATTCTCGCCATCGACATGGACGGCTACCGCAAGTTCACCCACTACTTCCTCGGCGGCGAGAAATCGTTCTTCGTCGGCTACTTCTACCTCTCGTACTCGCTCGTGATGGACGCGATGGGACTGCTGTTCGTCGTCGGCGTCTCGATGGCGCTCTATCGGCGTTACTGGGTTCGCAACGAACGCCTCTGGGGCAAGCATACGGGCCACGAGGACGACCTGTTCATCTGGACCCTGTTCCTCCTCGGCGTCGGCGGCTACCTGACCGAGGGCGTTCGGATTCTCGGCACCAACTCCCCGAACTTCGAGACGGTGAGCTTCGTCGGATGGTTCGTCAAGGACCTGCTCTCGGCGGCGGGCGTCACCCCCGAGATGGCGATGGCGTGGTATCCCGTCACCTGGTGGGCACACGCCCTCGTCGCGCTCGTCTTCATCGCGGCGATTCCGTACGCCAAACCGTTCCACATGCTGTCGTCGTACGCCAACGTCGTCACCCGCGACGAGAAGGCGGGCAAGCGACTGCCGGGCGTTCCCTCCGACGCCAGCCCTGACGAAATCGGCGCGAGTTCCATCGACGACTTCTCGTGGAGACAACTGCTCGACCAGGACGCCTGCACCAAGTGCGGACGCTGTTCGTCGGTCTGCCCCGCCAAGGCGTCCGGTCGTCCGCTCGACCCGCGCGACGTGATTCTCGACCTGAAACAGTACCGCGAAAACCTGGACGCGGGCGGCGACGAGAAGCCCATCATCGCCGATGGAGGCAGTAGCGTAATCGACAGCGAAACGATGGAGTCCTGCATGGCCTGCATGGCCTGCATGGACGCTTGTCCGGTCGAAATCGAACATCTCACCTCGTTCACCGAGATGAACCGTCGCCTGACCGAATCCGGCCAGATGGACGTCAACGTGCAGGACACGATGATGAACGTCTTCCAGAACGGCAACGCGTTCGGCGACCCCGAGCGCCGCCGTCCGGAGTGGACCGAGGAACTCGACTTCGAGATTCCCGACGCCCGCGACGAGGACGTGGAGTTCCTCTGGTACGTCGGCGACTACCCGTCCTACGACGAGCGCAACCGCCGCGTCGCCCGTTCGCTGGCGACCATCTTCCACGAGACGGACGTCTCCTACGGCATCCTCTACGAGGACGAGCGGAACGATGGCAACGACGTGCGCCGCGTCGGCGAGGAGGGCCTGTACGAGATGCTGGTCGAGGACAACGTCGCCGCCTTCGAGGAGTGCGAGTACGACAAAATCGTCTGCACCGACCCGCACAGCTACAACACGTTCAAAAACGAGTACCCGGAGATGGAAGAGGAGTTCGACTCCCCGGTCTACCACTACACGCAGGTCGTGGAGGAACTGTTCCGGTCCGGCCGCATGGGCCTCTCGGGAACCGAACTCGACTACACCGTCACGTACCACGACCCGTGTCACCTCGGGCGCTACAACGACGAGTACGAGGCCCCCCGCGAAATCGTCAAAGGAACCGGCTGCACGCTGGACGAGATGCCGCGCAACCGCGCCAACTCCTTCTGCTGTGGCGGCGGCGGCGGCGGCCTCTGGATGGACTTCGAGGAGGACTCGAAACCGAGCGAGGAGCGCATCCGCGAAGCACTCGAAGACACGGACGCCGAGAGCGGCGTCGAGAAGTTCGTCGTCGCCTGCCCGATGTGCATGACGATGTACGAGGACGGCCGGAAGACCGGCGGCTACGAGGACGACATCGAAATCGTGGACGTGGCCGAACTGGTCGTGGAGGCGCTCGGCGCGGAAGAGAAAATCAAAGTCTCGAACTGAGCATTCCGTTCTCGATTTCCGTTTCGCTCGTCCGCTTTCCCGACAGACAGCAGGCCGACCAACCGGCAGGACGCGCGGCGAGAGCGAGGTTTCTTCGAAACCTCGTTCGAGCGCCCGGGGAGGTATGGGGACTCCGAGGGCGGGCGGCCCTACGGGTCTGGCCGCCCGCCCGCACGCGGTGCGGTCTTTTTCCCTAGCGACTGCCGTCCCAGTAATCTGTTCCAACAACTCCCGAGTCTCTCCCCGAAGAACTCCGACTCCCGGCGAAATCCGACTATTTCTCACCCGGAAATAATTGGAATCATAACCACTATACAAAGCGAATCCGATTGTACCAGCGATGAACTCCCTTCTCGTCGGCGTGGCGGCGTTCAGTTTTGTCTCACACGTAGCCACGCTTTATCTTTGGTATCGCCGAGACAAACCGCCAATTACCCTCGTCACGTGGGCCGCATACGCGGTCTTCTGGGCGTATCTCGGCGTCACCGCGTTCTTCGAACTGGAGTTCGCCACCGCTGGGTTGGCTGTCCTCCTCGTGGTTGTTCTCTCACTTTCGGCCGTTCTCCTCCATCGCGAGTGGTGGAGCGACCGAACGCAGTCCGTCTGACTCGTTTCCCTGAACTGCCCCTTTCGACTCCCCATCTCGACGAAACTCGATTTTCTGTCCCTCAATAATCATTGGATTCCTAACAACTATGCGAAGCGAAACCGACTTTACGAGCAATGGATACCTTTCTCGTCGCCGTCGCGGGAATCTGCTTCGTCGCACAAGTGGTCATGCTCTACGGCAGGTACGTCCAAGGTGCACCTCGAATTTCCCTCGTCACGGGGACCGGATACGCGTTCTTCTGGGCGTATCTCGGCGTCACGGAGTTCTTCGAACTGGAGTTCGCCACCGTCGGGTTGGCGGTCTTGCTCCTGATTCTCCTCCCGCTCACGGTTATTAGCGTCCGTCGCCAGCGTCGAGACAACCGAACGCGGTCCGCCTGAGCATCGACTTCGGTCTATTTCTCCGCCTTCTCCTCCCGCGCCGCGCCGACCGCGCGCGCTATCAGTCCGGCTTGTCCGCCCGCCACGAAGCCCGCGTCGATGTTCACCACCGAGAGAACGGTACAGGATTGCAACATCCCGGAGAGTGCGGCCTCGCCGCCGCTCGCGTGCCCGTAGCCGTTCGACACCGGCAGGCCGATGACGGGCGTGTCCACGAGACCGGCGATGACGGTCGGAAGCGCACCCTCGCGTCCGGCGGCGACGACGAGGGCGTCCGCCGCGCGGAGGGCGTCCACCTCGTCCAGCACTCGGACCAGGGACGCGACGCCCACATCGTGTATCTCCTCGATGGTCGCGCCCATCTCCGACGCGATGACCGCAGCCTCCCCGGCGGGAATCGCGTCGCTCGTCCCCGCGCTGACGATGCAAACCGTCGCGTCGAGTTCCGGCGGCTCGAATGTCGGCGCGCGGGCGACGAGGACGTTCGCCCGTGTTCGAACCCGAACGCTCGCTTCCGGGTGGTCCCCGTCGAGTCGCCGCCGTACCGCTTCGACGTGGTCGTCGTCCGCCCGCGTGACGACCGCTCTGCCCGCGGTTTCGACGGCCGTGGTCGCTAGCTCCGCGACTTCGCTCGGCGTCTTTCCGTCGGCGAGTATCGCCTCCGGAACGCCGCGACGCCGCTCGCGGGCGGCGTCGAACCGTCCAGCCTCGTTCGTTGCATATCCCGATAGCATCGCCTCCGCTTCGGCGACGCTGATTTCTCCGTTCGCCACCGATTCGAGTAGTTCGCGCATATTCACTACTCTGTGGCCCTCCTACTCCGGTCTATCGTCTGCGGCCTCTCAACTTTACTCCACTTAAAGCTTTTGGCGCAAGCGACAGAGTAGGTCACATTCTTCTACTCGTGGCTGTTGACCGCATAATTTGGGAAGCTTTATTAAGCGGGCTACGGAACGTCAATCCTGTATGGCAGACCTTATTGTCAAAGCGGCTGTGAAAGAAGCGCTCGACGACAAAAACGTTGCCTCGGACTTCTACGACGCACTTGACGTCGAAGTCGAGGAACTCCTCGAGGACGCTGCACGACGCGCAGAAGAGAACGACCGAAAGACGGTCCAGCCGCGCGACCTGTAAAAACGGAACACACTTCATTCATTTATTTCGCCGCCCAGTGACTGCGTTGTCGATTACTCGCCGCGGCGAACGGACACGCGTAGACAGGTAGATAGCGGACCGACGAGAGGAGACGGCGTTCTACAATTGTCTCACTTCGACGCCATCGTCATGTCCGACGTGTACCTCGTCGGCCATCCCGACGAACAGTCCGTGTTCGACCACGCCCGGAACCGCGGAGAGGGCCGAAGCGAGGTCGGCGGGCGCGTCGATCGTCCCGAAATCGCAGTCGAGGACGAGGTTGCCGTTGTCGGTCACGACCGGTCCGTCCTTTCGCTCCGCTTCGCGTAGAACCGGTTCGCCGCCCAGACGACGAACCTCGTCCGCGACCGTCGTCCGCGCGGCGGGCAGCACTTCCACCGGAACCGGGTGGTCCAGTCGCTCGGCGGCCTTGCTCGGGTCCGCCACGACGAGGAACCGGTCCGCCGCGCCGTCCACGATTTTCTCGCGCGCGTGCGCCGCGCCGCCGCCCTTTATCAGGTCGCCGTCCGCGAACTGGTCCGCGCCGTCGATGGCGACGTCGATTCCCGACACCGAATCGAGGTCCGCGAGCGGAATCCCCGCGTCCCGTGCCAGTTGCCGCGACTGGAAGGACGTCGGAACGCCGCGGATGTCGAGCCCGGAGTCGACCATCCGACCGACCGCCCGAATCGCGTGGGCCGTCGTGCTTCCCGTTCCCAGTCCGACCACCGTGCCGTCTTCGACTTCGCTCGCCGCGCTCTCGCCCGCGTTCCGCTTCGCCTCGTCGCTTCCACCCGTCGTTTTCATGTTCGTGGCAATCGGCGCGCCCCGCAAAAAGGTTCCTAGCGCGTCGGTCCTAGCGTGCCGGCGCGTGACGCCTCCCGTTAAATAAACTGTCCGTTCGAACCGACAGGTACTGGCTCGCTTCTTCGCTACATCCGTCCGGATGTGACCTCACATTCCGAGGATGAGATTCGGCTCCTCTTGTACGCCTTTCGCCCGAGTCAGTCTTCGAACGGGAGTACGCCGGGTTCCTCGACGACTACCCACCAGTGGTAGTCGGCTTTCGGATGTCGCCCGTATCCTTTCGCCCACATTACCGTACCCGCCATCAACCGTCGTTTTTTGCACCTCCCAATAGCACTATCCCCCTCGATCTCGTACCCCCGGCCATGACACGCGAACAATTAGTTCACGCGGCAGAGGAACTGAAACAGGCCAGCGCGGACACCTCCGGCGAGGTAAAGGATCGACTCGAATCGCAGGCCGACACGCTCCACTCGCTCGCGGAGGCCGACCAGGGCCCGGACCACGGCCGACTCGACCGAATCATGCACGCCCTCTCGGAACTCAAAGGCGACGTGGACGAGGAGACCGCGGGACGCATCGAGAGCGCCTACGACCACGTGAAAGCCCACCGCGAAACGGTCAGCGGCGTTTAAAAACGTTCAGCAGACTGGTTTCGGGTTGACGCCCATCGACTCCAACGACTCGGTGTACTCGTCGTAGGCGGCGGTGATGGCCCCTGCGGCGGCCTCTTTTGCGGTTTCCCAGTCTTCGTCCGACTCACAGCGCTCGCCGAGGAGCGCGAGTGCGTCGTCCAACTGGTCGCCGAGGTCGCCTTTCAGGTCGCGGAACAACTGGGCCGTCTTGGGGTCGGCCTGTCCCGTGAAGAAGCCCGTCATCTGCTCTTTCGACTTCTCGCTGGCGAGCGTCCGCCCGACGAATCCGCCGAGGCGCGCGGTGGTGTCGTCCAGTCCGCGCAGGTACTCGTGGAGCGCGGGAACGTCACCCATCTCGTGGTCGTCCACCTTCCCCGACACGCGGTCGTAGTGGCCGTTCTCGACCTCCGCGATGCCCGCGAACAACTCGCTCGCGGCCTCGTCGTCCTCGTCGTCGGCCCAGCCCTCGAACGTCCGTGCGGCGGCGTGTTCGGCATCGGCGGCGGCGTCGAACACCTCGTCCGGTTCCATCTCGCCGCCGGTCGCGGCGTAGAGCGATTTCGAGGAACCGAGACGGGAGAGGGCGGTTTCGTTTTCTTTGCGGACGGCTTCGAGAAAGTCCTCCGTATCCATGGGCCACGGTACGAAGCCATCCGGCTTGTAATCACCGACGGCGGAAAACGCGAGCTCGACGATCGTGGTTCGAAGCGCTCTCAGGACATCTCGTCCAACGGGACGAAGACGTCCGCGTCGGCTGTTATCCAGCTCGCCATGCGTTCGAGGCGGGTGGCTTCCGTCGGGTAAATCGTACACCTGTTCGGTTTTCCGTCGTACTCGACCACGACGGACGACAGCTCGAAGGACTGCGGGGCGACGACGTTCTGTTCCGATTCGGACGGTTTGTCGACGGTATGGAAATGGCCGGTCATTGTGTCCTCGTGGGGCGTCCCGACGACGCCTCACTATTGAGATACGACCCGCTCTCAATAACCCCTGCTAGTTGTTCTCAATAGCGCTCGGGAGCGGTGGGTAACTCCCGACCGTTGGGGATGTCTCTGTAGTGGAACGGACTCCGAAGAAAACCGGCGTCGGGGGTTCCGTCGCCCTGGTTAGTTTCCGGTCTCGATGGGCGCGTCCACGAGGTTGCCCCATTCGGTCCACGACCCGTCGTAGTTGACGACGTTGTCGTAGCCGAGGAGTTCCGACAGTGCGAACCACGCGATGGACGAGCGCTCGCCGATACGGCAGTATGCGACGACCTCTTGGTCGTTCGTGACTCCCTCGCTCTCGTAGAGGTCGCGGAGTTCGCCGGCGCTCTTGAACGTCCCGTCGTCGTTCACCGTGGCCGCCCACGAGATGTTCGACGCCCCGGGGACGTGGCCGCCGCGCTGGGCCGTCTCCTGCAGTCCTGGGGGTGCGAGGATTTCGCCGCTGAACTCCTCGGGCGAGCGAACGTCCACGAGCGGAACGCCGCGGTCGATCGCTTTCTCCACGTCGTCGCGGTAGGCGCGGATACCTTCGAACGGGCCACGGGCGTCGTACTCGACTTCGGGGTACGACGGTTCCTCGTCCGTCGTCGGGAAGCCGTTGTCGAGCCAGTAGTCGCGCCCGCCGTCGAGCAGTTTCACGTTCTCGTGGCCGTAGTACTTGAACTGCCAGTACGTGTAGGCGGCGAACCAGTTGGAGTTGTCACCGTACAGAACGACGGTGGTGTCCTCGCCGATGCCGTGGCTGCCGAGCAGGTCCTCGAAGTCGTTCTTTTCGAGGATGTCACGCGTGGTCTGGTCCTGAAGCTGTGTCTCCCAGTTGAAGCCGACTGCACCCGGCGCGTGGGCGGCGTCGTAGGCTTCCGTGTCCACGTCGACCTCTACGAGCCGATAGTCCGATTCGTCGCTCCCGAACTCGTCGAGGTGGTCTTCGACCCACTCCGCGCTGACGAGAACGTCCTTAGCGTAGTCACTGTCACTCATGCACGTTCCTCTTTCGACGCTCGGGTTATATTCTTGTATCTGCCGGAAGGTTCCGCCTTCTGTCGAGCTTCCCGGCAAGAATCTCCGCAAAAGGGTAGCGAATCGTCCGGTTCCCCGTCGCCCGCGACCCGGCAACCGGGCACACCCTTCGAAAACCGGTAATATATTCCGGTAGCTCCAGTCGCACGCCGGATTCGACGAAACCCGGATGGCTAAGACGTTGGACTCGGTATCGGGCACCAATGCACGAGAACGTCGTCGTCTCGGCCGATTGGCTCGCCGAACGACTGGACGAGGTACGGGTCGTGGACGTCCGGGACGCGTGGGAATACGATGGAATCGGCCACCTTCCCGGCGCGGTCAACATCCCGTTCGACGCGTTCCGCTCGTCCGATGCGGACGACGCCGGAATGCTTCCCGGCGTCGAGACGTGGGAGGACCTCCTCGGGGACGCCGGTATCGACGAAGCGGATACTATCGTCGCCTACGACGACATGCACGGCGTGTTCGCGGCGCGATTCCTCGTCACCGCGGAACTGTACGGTCACGAACGCCTCCACCTCCTCGACGGCGATTTTAGTTCGTGGCAACGTGACAACGAGACGACGACCGACGCACCGTCTCCCGATGCGGTTTCCTATTCGACCCGTACGCCGGACAGGTCTCCACTCGTCGGGCGCGAGGAGGTCGAAAACGCGATCGACGACCCCGACGCCGTACTGGTCGACACCCGCGACCCCGAGGAGTTCGCCGAGGGCCACCTCCCCGGCGCGGTCAACGTCGATTGGCTCGACCTCGTGGACGACGAAACGCGCGGCATCAAATCCGCCGACGAACTCCGGGAGGTCCTCGAATCGAACGGCGTCACCCCCGACAAACGTATCGTCCTCTACTGTAACACCGCTCGCCGAATCAGTCACACCTACGTCGTTCTCTCCTCGCTCGGGTACGACGACCTCGGCTTTTACGAGGGAAGCCTCACCGAGTGGACCGCGAACGACGGCGAACTCGAACGGGAGTGATTCCCTTACGCGGGGAGGGGTTCGTTCCCTCCCGTTCGTCGCTCGTGTCGATTTACCCATCAAAAGAGGCTCGGCACGTAGTAAAGTGAGCGGCCGTTTCCCTTTCGGTAACGGGCGTGGAGGCCGCTGTAACGACCACTACCCTTCGGTATCGGTTACGCCCGTCCGGTGAGCAGAGATTGCTCGTCTGACCCTAACTGCGATAGTTTTCCATTGGCCGCCGAAACAGTCGCGGCCATTTATCTTCGGTTCCGGCCTATAGCCTGTCACCCCGGGAGGGGGGAAAAGGGATGACTGAAAGAGAACAACAAGACGCAGAAAACGTCGAATCGAAAGAACGTCGCTCGTTCATGAAGAAGGGTGCACTCGCGACGGGCGCACTCGCGCTGGGATTAGGCAGTGCCGGCACCGCGGCAGCCCAGTCCACCAACGTGTTGGTCTACACCTACGACTACCACCCGAACGTGCAGTTCCGGGTCGTGAACTCGCTGGAAGCGGCAACGACGGTTCGCCTCCTCGAACGACCAGGCGGCGGCAACGTGCCGGAGATCAGCCAGCCGGACGACTACAACGGCTACATCATCCGCTACCTGCTCGGTGACGGCGGCGGTGGTGGACAGGGTTCGATCACCACGTTCATGTTCAAACAAGGTGGTCAGTCTCTGAGCCAGGGCGACACGCGGCAGTTCAGCGAGGATGGGTCCATCTTCAGCAGCGAACTCAACCTCCTGAGCACCAACCTCAGAAGCTGATCGGTTCGACTGTATTGGGGGGTAACAACGACGCGGTTCGGTACCCATTTTTCGACCGTCGAAACACCGATACCGACGGTAGAGTTACGGACGTCACGACCGATTTCCATACTCGTAAACACATGAAAAACTCATTCAACACGGAGACGCCGCCACCGGGGAGTACGTTCGCCGATTTGGACGCCTCCGTCCGCTCGCTGATCGCCGCTCAACCGTCCGGAACCGTGTTGGTGTTCACCCGCGATTTCTACCCGAACGTTCCGTTCCGAATCGTCTCCCAGCTGCCCGCGTCCATCACGGTGACTATCCTTGACGAACCGCCCGACGACGTACAGGTGATTTCGCAACCCGACGAGTACAACGGCTACGTCATCACCTACGAGGTATACGGGACGCCCATCTTCGTTTTTCTGTTCTCCCGTCGATACCTCCCGGTTGGAACCAGGTTCCGGTTCAGCGACGATGCGACGTATTTCAGCGCCAATCTGGACCTCATCGAAGTCTCCATCGCGCGGAGCGGATGAACGCCACCTATGAATCTCTAGTTTCTATATTTCTACTTACTATCCACTAGCGTGCTAGAATAAATAATACTGACTCCATATACGGTTACAATATTCAGAAATAAAGGAGTCGGAAATGTGTATGTCCATTATCCTTATTTAGTGGGCGTTTGTTCGAGATTAACAGAAGAAATCGAACGTCGTGAGTCACGGTGCGGTATACGTAGACGAACATCGGGTGATTCAACCACATGGTGCACAAAAAGGAAAAATGGAAAGGAGAGATGTACGGCGATGCGGTGCGGAAAAAGATAGTCGAGTTCGCGGAGAGCGGTTGGGAGACGATTCCCGAGGACGAACGCGACGCGTGGTTCACGCGGTTCAAATTCTGGGGCGTATTTCACCAACGAACCGGTCAGGAGAGCTATTTCATGATGCGTCTGACCAACTGCGGCGGAATCCTCGAACCGGGACAACTGCGCGCCATCGGCGACGTCGCACGCGAGTATGCGACGGGACCGGCGGACAACCCGGAATTCGGAAACGGGTTCGTGGATTTCACGACGCGTCAGTCGATTCAGCTCCACTGGATAAACCTCGAGGACGTCCCGGATATCTGGGAGAAACTGGAGGCCGTCGGCGTCTCGACCCGCTCGGCCGGCGGGGACACGATGCGGAACATCTCCGGGTGTCCGGTGGCTGGGAAGGACGAGCACGAGTTCGTCGAAACCCGCGCGTTGCTCGACCGGATTCAGTCGCAGTTGCGCGACGACGACGTGTTGTGTAACATGCCGCGGAAGTTCAACATCTCCGTGACCGGTTGCCGGGAGGGTTGTGCACAGGACTCCATCAACGACGTCGCCCTCGAACCCGCTCGAAAGCTCGTCGACGGAACGCCGACAAAGGGCTTCAACATGCGTGCGGGCGGCGGCCTCGGCGGACGGGAACCCCGTCCTGCCCGGTCGCTCGACGTCTTCGTCACGCCCGACGACGCGTACGAAACCATCCGTGCGTTCGTGGAACTGTACCACGAGGAGGGCAATCGGCAAAACCGGCGGAAGAATCGCTGCCGTTTCTTCGTCGACGATTGGGGGACGGACGACATTCGCGAGGCGCTCACCGAGCGGGTCGATTTTCCCCTCCTCCACGCCGGGACGGACCTCCGCGACCGATACACGTACAATGCGGGGAAACCCGACGAACGAGGGAAACACGATCACGTCGGGGTTCACGAACAGGCCGATGGCGACTACTACGTCGGCTTGAACGTCCCAGTCGGACGCGTTACCGCGGCCGAGGCCGTCGACCTCGCCGACCTCGCCGACGAGTACGGCAGCGGCGAAATCAGGCTCACCCGCCGACAGAACCCCATCATCGTGGACGTGGACGAGGACCGACTCGACGAGTTGCTCGCCGAACCCCTGTTGGAAACCCACGCGCCCGAACCGACCCCGTTCACACGGGGAGCGATGGCGTGTACCGGGACCGAGTTCTGCTCGCTCGCCCTCACCGAAACCAAGGTCAGAATGACCGCGATGCTCCGATGGCTCCGAGCCAACGTCGATCTTCCCGACGACGTCTCCCGACTGAAGATCCACTTCTCGGGCTGTACCGCCGACTGCGGGCAGGCGATGACGGCCGACATCGGGTTGCAGGGGATGCGCGCCCGCAAGGACGGCGAGATGGTCGAGGCGATGGACGTCGGCGTCGGCGGCGGCATCGGCGACGAACCGGCGTTCATCGAGTGGGTCCGACAACGCGTTCCGGCCGACGAAGTGCCGGGACTCGTGAAGAACCTCGTCGAAGCGTTCGCCGCGCTTCGGGAGGAGGGACAGACGTTCCGGGAGTGGGTCGATGCCACCGGCCACGAGTCCATCGTCGAACTCGCGACTCCCGAGGAAACCGACTACGAGGACCCCTGTCTCCACGACGCGAAACAGTCGTGGTACCCGTTCTCGAACGAGGATAGCCCCGCACCGACCGCGCCGGACGGCACCCCCATCACTAGCGATGACTGAACGCGCCCATCCGAGTCGGTCCGCCGGTCGCTCGAACCGGAACTCCGGGGAGGGAAGCTTCCCGTGAGGAACACCGTCTCGACCACGTGCATGCGGTGTGCGGTCGGTTGCGGTCACGTCAATCAGACCCCAGACGTCGGGTACGGTATCGACATCGTTCGCGGCGACGTCACCCATCCGGTGAATCAAGGCCTCGCCTGTCAACGCGGCATTCGGGAGAGCAGAGACCCCGACGGCAAGTGGTTGACGCGCCCGCTGATTCGGGAGGGGGGCGAACTCCTTCCGACGACGTGGGACGTCGCGCTCGGTCGGGTTGTCGAACGATTCTCGACCACCGTCGAACGCGACCCGGACGGCCTCGCCGTCCTCGGGAGCGGACAGCAGACGAACGAGGCCGCGTACCTCCTCGGGAAACTGGCCCGCGGTGGATTCGGCACCCGATACTACGACGCCAACACCACCCTCTGTATGGCCAGCGCGGTGACGGCCTACTACGACGCCTTCGGGAGCGACGCGCCGCCGTGTACCTACGACGACATCCCGGACGCCCGAAGCCACGTCGTCTGGGGTGCGAATCCCGCCGTCGCTCACCCGGTTATGTTCAGGTGGATTCAGGAGAGCGCGAGCGACGACGACAGCGAACTCATCGTCGTCGACCCGGTCGAATCCGAGACGGCCGTCGTCGCCGACGAACACGTTTCGCCCGACCCCGGCGGCGACCTCGCCCTCGCCCGCGCCGTATTGGCCCGAATCGTCGAACGGGACGCCACGGACGACGCGTTCATCGGCGATGCGACGGTCGGGTTCGACGCGCTCAGGGCCGAACTCCCGACCGCAGCGGACGGGGCGGCGGCCGCAGGCGTCGTTCTCGACGCCGTCGACGAACTGGTCGACGCGCTCGCCGATCCGACGCTCCTCTACTGGGGAATGGGCGTCAACCAGAGTACGCAGGGAACCGCGACGGCGGGCGCTCTGATAGACCTCTGTCTCGCCACCGGAAACCTCGGCCCCGGAACGGGACCGTTCTCACTGACCGGTCAGGCGAACTCAATGGGAACACGCGTCTGTTCGTCCAAGGGAACGTGGCCCGGCCACCGTTCGTTCGACGATCCGAACGAACGGGCGGTCGTCGCGGAAGCGTGGGACGTTCCCGCGGAGCGATTGCCCGACGATTCCGGACCCGGACCGGTCGGAATCGTCGAGGCCATCGACGGCGGTCCGGTCGAGACGGTCTGGACAGTCGCGACGAACCCCGTCGCCGGATTGCCCGACGCGGGTACCGTCCGTGAGCGACTCGACGAGGCGTTCCTCGTCGTGCAGGACGCCTTCCACACCGAGACGGTCGAACTGGCCGACGTCGTCCTCCCCGCCGCGACGTGGGGCGAGTCGGACGGGACGACGATGAACATGGAGCGACGCGTCTCCCGCGTTCGGTCCGTGATGGACACACCGACCGGCGTCCGCACCGACCTCGACATCGTCACCGCCATCGCTGAGGGGACAGTCCCCGGACTGACGGGTCGACCCGACCCGCGGACCGTCTTCGAGGAACTGGCCGGGCTCACGGCGGGCACGTCCGCGGACCTCTCCGGGATCGGCTACCCCCGCCTCGACGAGGAGAAGGCCGTCCGCTGGCCCGCGCCCGATCCGAAATCGAGCGGCGGCTACCGGTACTACGACGACGGGGGCTGGTCGTTCGAGACGGCGTCCGGTCGCGCCCGGTTCTCGACGGGGACCCATCGGGGCGTCCCGGAACCCACGAACGGGGAATACCCGCTCACGCTGACGACGGCGCGAACCGCGGACGGGTACAACACCGGCGTCCGTTCCCGCTCCCTCGACCCGTCCAGTCCGAACGCGCGGGTGCATCCGGAGACGCTCGAAACCCTCGACATCGACGGTACGGAGGCAGTTCTCGCGTCCCGACGAAGCGAGGTTCCGGTCCGAATCGAGACGGATTCGGCGGTTCCGCGGGGCGTCGTCTGGCTTCCGATTCACCACCCGAGGACGAACGAACTGACGCTCCCCGACACGGACCCGCGCTCCGACGAACCGAACTACAAACAGTGTGCGGTGCGGCTCTCGCCGCGTCCAACCGAACGGGCCGCGGCCGGCGGAGCGGAGGTGACGGGCGATGACTAACAAGGTCGAACAGCTGATAATCGCGACTGTCGGGTTCTTCTGGGCGTTCCTGATGTGGTTCTCGACCGCCGCGTTCAGCACGAGTATCGGGGATTTCTACGGGCTCACCACCGGCCAACTCGCCCTGCTCGCCAGTTCGGCCATCTGGCTCGCGCCGCCCGGCCGCGTGATCGCCGGGTGGGCGGCCGACAGACTCGGCGCGCACAACACCTTTGCCATCATCCTCGCGTACTCCGGCGTGGTGAGCATCGCGTCCTCGTTCGCCGCGAGCTACGAGGTGTTGTTCGTCGAACGACTCGTCGTCGCCTCGGCGGGAATCAGCTTCGTCGTCGGCATCCAGCACGTCGCACAGTGGTTCGACGAACACGAGATCGGCACGGCGGAGGGGCTGTACGCCGGAACCGGGAACGTGGGTGCGGGCGTCGGCGCGCTGGTACTTCCGCGGCTCTATGGAACGCATTTCAGCGACGCCTTCCTCCATCTCGGAATCGGCGCGCTCGTCATCGCGGCAGTCTACAAGTGGCGCGGCCAACCGGCCAAGGACCGGGCGACGGCCGAGGCCGCACGGAGCAACACGTCCCTCAGCGACACGATGTACGTCTGGACGCGGTACGCCGCCATCGGCCTCATGCTCGCCTACGCGATGTCCTTCGGGTTGGAAATCGCGATGAACTCGTGGCTCCCCACGTACTACACGGACGGTTTCGCCGGGTCCATTCGGCAACTCGGGTTCACTGACACGGCGTCCGTTCAGGTCGCCGCCGGGACGTTCGCCGCCGTCCAGTCGTTCAACGCGTCGCTGTGGCGGCCGTTCTCGGGATACATGTCCGACCTCTGGCAGCGGAAGGGGTGGACGCCATACCCCATCCTCGCGACCGACCAACCGTACTCGCCGCGCATCCACTGGCTGCTGACCGCGCTCATACTCATCACGGTGTCGATGACGGTCCTCACCGCCGTGGGACTCCTCGGCCTCCTTCCGTTGTCGGTGGTCGTCTTGGCCTGCTCCGGAATCGCGGTGAGTTTCGGCACCGGCGGCGTGTTCGCCATCGTCCCGTTGGTCTTCCCCGACCGACCGGGGACGGCGTCCGGGTTCATCGGCGGCATCTCCACGACGGGCGGCATCGTCTACCCGCTCATGTTCGGCTTCATGCCAAACATACACATGGGGTACGCCTTCATCGCCGCCGTGTTCTTCGTTCCCATCATGCTGTTTTACCTCTGGGCGATGCGCTCCCGGCGGGGAATCGGCGACCACGGCATCGGTTCGAGGGAACGTTGGCTCGGCGAGAAAGGGGCGTCCGGAGCGTCGACGGGAGGTGATGACTGATGACGGAGTACGATTCGTGGTACAAGTGGGGAAAGGCGGCACTGTACGCCGAGATGCTGATCGCGGTGCTCGTGACGGTGTTCTCCCTGTACATGGCGTTCAATGGCCAAGCGGGATGGTTGGTCTGAGATGCGGTTCGACCCCTCACCGACGGGGGCGGTACCGTGAATAAGGCTTCCGGAACCGTCTCCCTCGTCGGCGCGGGACCGGGCGACCCGGAACTCCTCACGGTCAAAGCCCGCCGTCTGCTCGACGAAGCGGACGTCGTCCTTCACGATTCGCTCGTCGGCGAGGCGGTCATCGAATCGCTTCCGGACCACACCACCGTCGTCCACACCGGCAAGCGCGCCGACGGCGAGCGAACACCGCAGGCGGAGATCAACGCCCGAATGGTGCGGGAAGCCCGCGCCGGTAACGACGTCGTCCGGTTGAAAGGGGGCGACCCGACGGTCTTCGGGCGCGGCGGCGAGGAGGCCGAACATCTGGCGCGCCACGGGGTGCGGTTCGAAATCGTCCCCGGCGTGACGAGCGCCGTCGCCGCCGGGGGAGTTGCCGGCATTCCCGCTACCCACCGGAAGTGCGCGTCCAGCCTCACCGTCGTCACCGGACACGAAGACCCGGCCAAGGACGATACCGCTATCGACTGGGCGGCGCTCGCCGCGAACATCGAGGCGGGCGGGACGCTCGTCATTCTGATGGGCGTCGGCCGTCTTCCCGACAACGTCGCCGCGCTCGGTTCGCACGGACTCGACGCCGAAACTCCCGTCGCCACGGTGGAGCGCGCGACGTTGCCCGACGAACGGGTCGTCACGGGAACGATAGCTACCATCGCCGATCGTGCGGCATCCGCCGACGTGAGACCGCCAGCGGTCACAATCGTCGGCGACGTGGTCGACGTCCGCGATATCATCGAACGCCGTTTGGCCGACGAAGTCGGTTCAATCCCCGCCTCGTGGGCGGCGTCGCCGCTCGTGGTGAACGAAATCGAGGGGGCGAACCGCGAGTAGCGCGGGCGACTTTCGAGGCCCGTCGTTTCGATTCCTGATATTTAATATAGCATCATGCAATTTAATTCACCGTTTCGCCACGTTTTCGGCGTTTTTGTTCGTCGTATCACGGCCGTTAAGTACCACCGACTACAACCACCGAGTAATGAGACGACGAACCTTCCTTTCGGCGGGCTCGACGGCGGTTGCCGGCCTCGCCGGCTGTCTGGGGGACTCCGATGACTCCGGGAATTCCGATTCGACTACGACCGGCGGTCCCGCTGCGAAGACGACGGCGCAAACCGAACTGAGCGGCACGTTGAAGGTCGCAACGTACAGCGCGCTCGTGGACGCACCCAGTTCGTCGCCCGGCGCGTGGCTGAAAAAGGAGTTCGAGAAGGAGTACCCGAAAGCCACCCTCCAGTGGCAAGCTCCCGAAAACGAGGTCAACTACTTCATCCAGCGGAAGGCACAGGGCGTCGGCATCGACGCGGACGCGTACGTCGGGTTGAACGTGGACCAGCTCATCACCATCGACGACAAACTCGGCGGTAAGCAGTTGTTCACGCCGATTGCGGACTCTCTCTCGAACTACGGCCACGTCAAAGAGGACCTGACGTTCGACCCGCAGAAACGGGCCGTTCCGTACGACACGGGCTACGTCAGCCTCGTTTACGACGAAACGAAGGTCGATGACCCCGGTACGTTCGAGGCGCTGACGAAGCCGAAGTTCGAGGGGACGCTGTTGACCGAGAACGCCCAACAGGCGGCGACGGGGCGGGCGTTCCTCCTCTGGACGATTCACCAGATGGGCGAGAAGAACTATCTCGATTACTGGAAGCGCCTCTCGAACAACGACGTGCAGATTCTCGGGTCGTGGGACGCCGCCTACACCGCCTTCTCGAACGGCGAACGACCCATCGTCGTCTCCTACTCCACCGACCAGGTGTACGCCCACCGTGAGGGGACGAACCTGAAGAAACACCAAGTCGGCTTCCTGAACGGACAGGGCTACGCCAACCCCGAAGGGATGGCGAAGTTCGCGGACACGGACAACTCGAAACTCGCCGACGCCTTCCTCGACTTCATGCTCTCCAAGAAGGCCCAGTCGAAGATTCCAACGCTCAACGTTTCGTTCCCGGCGACTGACTGGGCCGAACCGGGCAAAGAGTTCGAGAAGTACGCCAAAGCACCCGAGAAGCCCGTCACCTACTCCTACGACCAACTCAAGGGCAACGTGGAGGGATGGGTTGATGAGTGGGCGCGCCAGATTGCGAGCAAGTAGATGAAACCCGGGCGCTGGCTCGAACGACACTCGCTCGCCCTCCTCGGCGTCGTCACCAGCGCCCTGCTCGCCGTCCTGTTCTACTACCCCGTCGCCATCGTCTTCGCCGACGCGGGCGGCCTGAACGCCTTCCGCGACGTGGTCACCGACCGGTTTTACCTCTTCGACATCTTCGGTTTCACGGCGTATCAAGCCCTGCTCTCGACGGTTGCCAGCGTCGCCCTCGGCCTGCCGGGTGCGTACATCCTCACCCGCTACGAGTTCCCCGGTCGGCGCACGGTCCGATCGCTGACCATCCTCCCGTTCGTCATGCCGTCCATCCTCGTCGCCATCGGGTTCGTGGCCATGTTCGGCCGGAACGGCCTGTTCAACGACGTGGTCGGCGTCGTCGGCCTCGGCCCGTACTCGCTGCTCTACAACCTCCCGGCGATCGTCGTCGCCCACGCCTTCTACAACGCGCCGCTCGTCGCCCGCGTGACGAACGCGGCGTGGGAGAGCGTGGACGCCCGCGAAGTCGAAACCGCTCGAAGCCTCGGCGCCGGCCGATTTCGGGCGTTCCGCGACGTGCTCGTCCCCCAACTCCTCCCCGCGGTTCTCACCGGGGCGCTCCTCACGTTCATCTTCACGTTCATGTCGTTCCCGATCGTCCTCGCGCTGGGCGGATTCCAGTTCCAGACCGTCGAAGTGTGGGTGTACGCGCTCGTTCAGCGACTCGACTACTCCGAGGCGGCGGTCCTCGCCGTCCTCGAAACCACCCTGTCGCTCGCCCTGACCTACGGATACCTCCGGTACGAGGCCCGACAGAGCGCCGTCTCGCGTGCCAGCAGACCCCTCCCTCGCAAACCTCTCTTTTCGGATGACGGCACCCTCGCCGGAACGCTCGAACGCGCCGGAGTCGCGGCCTACCTCCTCGTCATTGTCGTCCTCTTTCTCGGACCGCTCGTCAGCACCGTCCTCGAAAGCGTCACCGGCCCGTCCGGGTTCACCCTACGCTACTACGAGTTCCTCGTCACGCGGCAGGTGTCCGGCGCGTCGTTCCAGACCAAACCCGGCGTCGCGGTCAGGAACTCCCTGCTTTTCGGGGTCGGAACCCTCCTCGTCGCGCTCCCGATGGGCGTCGTCATCTCGGTGCTGACGCGGGCGAGGAAGAGCAGACTCGTGGAAGCGGTAGCCATGGCTCCGCTCGCCGTGAGCGGGGTCATGGTCGGCTTGGGAATGCTCCGCGGACTCGTCTTCGGGATTCCCATCGCGGGAACCCGGATACAGGTCGGCGGGGCGGTGGCAATCGTCGCCGCGCACGCCGTCGCGGCCTATCCGTTCGTCACGCGCAACGTCTCGCCCATGCTCGCCGGAATCGACCGACGAACCGTCGAGTCGGCGCGGGCGCTCGGCGCGACCCGCGTCCGAACGTTGGTCGATATCGAACTGCCCCTCGTGGCGGTCGGACTCGCCGCCGGGGCCGCCTTCGCGTTCGCTATCAGCATCGGCGAGTTCGACTCGACAGTTATTCTTGCCACCGGCAGTAGCAGTTACACGATGCCGGTCGCAGTCGAACGCTTCCTCGGCAAGCAGACCCTCGGACCAGCGACGGCGATGGGAACCGTTCTCCTCGTCGTCACCGCCGTCAGTTTCGTCGTCATCGACCGCCTCGGCGGGAGGTGGGAGGGTGGTTGAACTCCGTCTCTCCGGCGTCCGAAAGGAGTACGACGGCGTGACCGCCCTGAAGGACGTGTCGTTTCGGGTCGCCGACGGCGAGTTCTTCACCCTCGTCGGCCCGTCGGGATGCGGGAAGACGACGACGCTCCGCACCGTCGCCGGGTTCGAGGACCTCACTGCGGGCACGGTTCGATTCGGCGAGCGCGAGATGGCGGGCGTCCCGCCGGAAGACCGCGGCGTCGGAATCGTCTTCCAGAACTACGCGCTATTCCCGCACATGTCCGTCGCGGAAAACGTCGGCTACGGTCTCAGGTTCCGCGACCCACCCGGTTCGATGACGGACGAGGAGCGTGTCCTCGAACTCCTCGAACTCGTTGGATTGACCGGATTCGAGGACCGCAACCCGGACGAACTGTCGGGTGGACAACAACAACGCGTCGCCCTCGCACGCGCCCTCGCTCCCGGCCCCGACATCCTCCTGTTGGACGAACCGATGAGCGCGCTGGATGCTCGCCTCCGCGACGACCTGCGAACGCAAGTCTCCCAAATCCAGTCCGAACTCGAAATCACGACGGTGTACGTCACCCACGACCAGGAGGAAGCCCTCGCCATCAGCGACCGCGTGGCCGTCATGAACGACGGAAAAATCGAGCAGGTCGGCCGTCCCGAGGACGTGTACCGTCGCCCGGAATCGCGCTTCGTCGCGGAGTTCGTCGGCGAGAACAACGTCTTCTCGGGCGAGACTCGGGCACACGAAACGAGGGGGTCACGCGTCGCCGTTCGCGACCACGAATTCCGCCTCCCCGGTTCGACGGCCGATTCGGTGACGTTCTGCGTTCGTCCCGAAGCGCTCCGACTCGGCGGCGGCGAGAACTCCTTTTCGGCCACCGTCGAGAACGCCGAGTTCCTCGGCGAGGCGTTCCGCGTCCACCTCGATTGGGACGGGAAACCGGTCACGCTTCGCGTTCCCGAGGATCCGGAGGACGAGCGCGTTCGCGTCGGCTTCGATCCCGACGACGTACACGTCATCGACGGCGGAACTGCCGAACTCGTGGAACAGCGATAGTCGTACGACGGTCGCCCGAAGTTTCGAACGCGCCGTCACCGTCGAGGTTTCATTCGTGGGGCACGAGGTGGCCGAACATCTGTTCGTGCATTCTTCCCAAAATGAATGTGCGAATCAATTAAAACCGACAACTCCCGCGAAAATCGAAGGTCTCTCGTTTTGCGCTATCTGTTCGTGGTATCCGTCGTTCGGGTGTTGTACGTTCCACTGGTTCCGGTATCGTACGTTCCCTCGGTCGTTCTCCGATTGGTGGTTCCTCCGTCGTACGTTCCTGCCGTCGTCCGCGTGTTGTACGTTCCGCCCGAGGTTCCTGTGTCGTACGTTCCTTGCGTCGTTCCCGTTCCACCAGAGGTTCCGGTGAACGTTCCGCCGCCACCGAACTGTCCGGACCTGTCGATGTTTCCGTTCATGCTCTCGGGGTGATACCGACAGCGGTACCGTCGAATTCGGTCGGTCGGCTTGAAGGTGAACGACCGGGTTTCTCCCTGTGTCGACGACGACCCGGTCCGATAGAGTACCTGCCCGTTCTCGCCGTTTTTCTGGCCGATGATCTGGAACTCGTGTTCCTCTCCGTCGAGATTTATCCAGGTGACTTTGTACCGCTCGGTGGGGAGAAATCCGAGCGTCGGGTTACGCCCCCCTTCGATGGCTCTCGGAGCCAACCCGAGCCAATGGCCGACCCGTGCGCCGAGGATGATGTTCCGTCGATTTTCCTGTCCCCCGTTCCCACCGGACTGATTCGACTGGTCCGTGGTACTCGACGCGTTCGACGTTTCGACTTGGTTCGTCGTGTACGTCCCCGAATCGCTGGTGTTCTGTGCAGTCGTCAATCGCCCGAGAACGCCGAGTCCCGTCAACCCGCCCGCCGCTTTCAGCAGCGTTCGGCGCTGTGATTTGGGTGATCCTGTCATATGTTCCTCCGGACGTGGAACACTTCCTCGACGCAAAAAGCGCGCACACCGTTCGTGCCGACAATTCGAACCTATACGCTCGAAACGGTCGTTATTCTCGCTTAGCCGCCGTCCCAGAACCGGTCCAAGCCGAACGAGAGCATGTCCGGGCTGACCGGTTGGAACTCCTCGCGCTCCGTCTCCGGGAAGAACTCGCGAACGCTGTCCCACGAGTCACGGGCGTAGCGACTGTCGACCAACACGCGAATCCCCCGTTCGTCCGACCCACGGATAACCCTGCCGAGCGCCTGTCGGGCCTTCCTGACCGCCGGGACGGTCAGCGCGTAGGTGAAGCCGTCGCCGAACTTCCGCTCGTAGGCGGTTCGCACGGCACGCGTCCGCGGACTCGCGGTGTTGATGATGGGGACTCCGCAGACGACGGCGGCGCGGAGTCGGTCTCCGCGATAATCGACGCCCTCCGTCAGCGTTCCGCGAAGGCTCGTCACGAGCACCTTCGCCTCGCCGTCGAAGAACTCGTCTTTCAAGTTCTCCGTCGCCTCGTCCGCGCTACTCTCGTCCAACAACACCGGTTTGTCCACGACGCTCCGCAGGTGTTCGGCGGCCCACGTCGCCTCGGCGTAGTTCGGCATGCCGACGAGGACGTTGCCCGGCGAGCGCGCCACGTCCCGAATCGCGTCCGCGTACACCTGTCGCGCTGACGTCTCGTCGCCCGGCGCACCCCGGTTGTCGTACGTGAATTTCGGCGCGTCCACCGCGAAGCTCTCGCGGTTCGACTCGGGGAAATTCAGCCCGTAGGTCCGCTCAACGACCGGTCTACCGTCGTTTTCGAGATGTCCGAGGCCGGACACCTCCTCGAAGATTTCGAGCGGTTCCAGCGTCGCGCTCATCAAAATGCCGCCGCCGAACTCCCCGAGTTGCTCGCCGATGGCGTCGCTCGGGACGCAGTTCTGCATGGCGAGCTGGGCGTTGTACGCCCGTCGCCACGAGTCGTTCGGTTCGCGGTCGTTCCACGTTCGTTCGAGAATGATTTCGCGGAAGTACTCCTCGTGGTCGTTGCGATACCACTCGCCGAGGGCGCGACCCGCCGGAAGCGCGGCCCGTTCGCTGTCCTCCTCGTCGGCCTCGTTGAGGATTCGAGCGACGATTGCTCCGACCGCCTCCGCACGTGCCCACGTCCCGCCGTCGTATCCCGCTTCTTCCGCCCACTTCGAAATCTCGTCCGGTTGGGGGACGGTCGGGTCGCGGAGCGGTATCTCCTCGTCCGGTAGGTCGGTGAGGTTCGCCTTCCAGCCGCGATGTTCGCGCTCCAGATGCGCCGTCACGCGCCGGTCGAGTTCGTCGCGCAAATCGCGGATGAAGTCCCGCGTGTCCTCCAACTCGCGGAGCGTGACGTTCGCGTCTTCGAGTTCCGTTCGGACGAGTTCCGCGTCTGCGGTGGTCTGTTTCGCGTCCCGGTCGTCGAACTTGACTGGTTGGATGACGCGCGTCAGTTCGGACTCGGCATCCCGGAGCGTCGAATCGCCGACCGACTGGCTCACGAGATCGCGGACGCGCGGTTCCAGCATGTGCGCTTCGTCGCAGACGAGGAAGGTGGAATCGTCCACGAGCGCGCCCGTGAACGTCGCCGTCGTCACCGGGTCGAAGGCGTGGTAGTAGTTGCCCACGACGACTTCGACGTGGCCGAGCAGCGCGCCCATCATCGAGTGCGGGCAGGTCCCCCACTGGACGGAGTTGGCGACGAGGTCCGCGGGTTCGATGAGGCCCATGCTCTCGAAATCGAAGGGAACGGCCTCGATGGGGTCGCCGTCCTCCGGCATGTCGTCCAAGAACTGCGCGTAGAACGGACAGTACTCCACGTCGTTGTACTCGGGCATGTGCGGCGGATACGGCGTCGGTTCGTCCGCCGTTTCGAGGAAGGACGCGCCGCTTCGTTGTTTTCCCGAGTCTGCCAATCCCGTCTGTTGACCTCGGGCTTGGGACGCGAGGTTCTGGGCCGTCACCGCGCCGCCCTCGCCGGTCAGGTCGCGGGTGCGTTCCCGGAGGCCCTCACAGCGATCGTAGACGTTCCCATCGTCGATGTTCCCCGCGTTCTCCCTGCTGTAGGGGCACACGTCGGCCTTTCCGACGAGGGTCATCGCGGAGATGGGTTTCCAGTCGTCGGGGAGGTTCGCGTTGATGGTCTTCAGGTCGGTTTCGAACTGGCGGAGTTGCTGTTTGACGCTCGTGAGGACGAACACGCGTTCGTACTGGCTGTCCGGGTCGCGGACGAGGTCCAGTCCCGCCGTCAGCGCCAGCATGGTCTTGCCAGTCCCACAGGCACCTTCGATGACGGTGAAGCCGTCGTCGCGGGCGGTTTCGATGGCCGTCTCGATACCGTCCCGCTGCTCGTCGTATGGGGCGTCGTGTCCGAATATCGTCCGCCAGTCCGGCATCATTCTGTCTCCGTCTCCCCCCTGCTTAGGGCTGTTGACCTGAGGTGGTCCCGTCTCGATATTTAAACCTAGGCACGCGGCGGAAGTGATGGCGGGAAAAGGGTGAATCGGTGGGCGCGGATAGTGCGCGACGACCTTAGCCGAGAAGTAGGCCGGCCCCGATGACGGTGAAGATGACGCCCATCACCCGCGTCCACAGTACTTTCCATTCCGCCGGTTCGACTTCCGATGAGCGTCGTTTGCTTCCGATGGCGTCCATCTGTTCCTGAAATCGCGCGAATCCGTACGGTTTTGCGGCTTGTGCGATACCGAAGAGGACGAGGAGGAGTCCGAGTGGATTTCACATACGTATCCCCCGGTTCGTGCTCTCCGGTAAATTCTTTGTGGAGATTTGATGTTTGTACCCGCTCTGTTCCCGCGCGGCTAACCGAGGACGGAGCGTTTACCCGCCGTGAGCAAGTACGCCACTGTATGACCGACTTCGAGACCACGGAGGCCGACTGGCGCGACGAACTCCTCGCCACCCGCGAGGAGAAGGACGATTTCTTCGGCAGTCACCCGCAGTCACCCATCCCGCCGGGGGAGCGCGAGGAGTTCGACGGCCTGTCGTACTTCGACCCGGACGCGGAGTATCGCGTGACGGCGACGGTGGAGGCACACGACGACCCGGAACCGGTCGAACTCGAAACGACGGCGGGGCCGTCACAGCGCTACCTGCGAACCGTGACGCTTCACTTCGAGGTGAACGGCGAGGAGGTCTCGCTCGCGGCGTATCAGCAGGAGGGCCAAGACTCGCTGTTCGTTCCGTTCCGGGACAAGACGACGGGCCAACAGAGCTACGAGAACGGGCGCTATCTCGAACTCCACCCCGACCGTGACCTGACCGACGGCGAGGAAGTCGTCGTGGACTTCAACCTCGCGTACTCCCCCTTCTGTGCCTACAGCGAGACGTTCTCGTGTCCGCTTCCGCCCGAGGAGAACTGGCTCTCCGTGCTGATTCCGGCGGGCGAGAAGACGCGGGACGGCCACTGAATCGCCGCTACTCTCCAGTGGAAATCGAGGGGTTCGAAACCGACTTTTGGATTCTCGAACGGAATATTTTGATATGCGATCGAAGGATACCAGAACAACAGGTTGTTCTGAATTCACAAAACAAATCTTGACTATTCACGAATTTGGGTCGGATTCTGGAAAGCATATTTATGTATTCACCCCGAAGAACCGGATGCCGACGAGGCAATCGTCGGCTGACAGCATGCCAAACTGTGACCACTGTGGCGCGCACGTGTCCGAACGATTTGCGCGCGTCTTCGCTGACGAATCCGGTTACATCCGCGCTTGCCCCGCCTGTTCGGCGAACGCCGGTATCGCCGAAGTGGCACGGGAGCGAGCGCAATGAGTATCGCCGACTGTGGCTGAAGGGGCGGAACCGACAGGACAAAGACGAACCACGCGAAGCCTGTCAGGTGTGACCGAACACTGGGTCTACGTCGTCGAATGCAGTGACGGCACTTTTTACACCGGATACACGACAGACGTTACCCGCCGGGTGGCCGAACACGACGCGGGAGACGGAGCGAAATACACTCGCGGTAGAACACCCGTCACGTTGTGCTACACGGAGCGATTCGACTCGAAGTCCGCGGCCATGTCCCGCGAATACGAGATCAAACAGCTTCGCCGCGCGGAAAAGGAACGCCTCATCGACTGAGCGTTTTCGACACCGGTTTCAGTCGTCCGCCGCCGCTTCCGCCTCGGCTTCGTCCGCTTCCGACGACGTGACGTCGGGGTCGAGGAAGGCGTACTTGACCGCCTGCGTTCCGAGTTTTCGCACCCGCTCCTCCAAATCCCCGTCCACGAACTCGCCGTCCTCGAACTGCTCGTAGGCCTTGCGAATCCCGACTTGGTGCGGGAGTACCCATCCGTGGACGCCCCGAACCGTGATTCGCATGTGGTCGAGCGTGCTTCCGTAGGACCCGCCGCCGGCGACGGCGAGGAGGCCGACGGTGGTGTCCTCGAACTCGTCGAAGCTACAGTAGTCGTGGACGTTGCGGAAGGCGGCGGAGTACGACCCGTGGTAGACCGGACTGCCGATGATGACCGAATCCGCGTTTCGAATCTTCCGTTTGATTTCCACCGCCGCTTCCGGTTCCTCCTCGTCCGGGTCGAAAACGGGGAGGTCGTACTTTCGAACGTCGATGAGTTCCGTCTCGGCCCCCGCTTCTTCGGCCGCATCGAGAACGTGTTTCAACGCCGTTCGCGTGTGACTTCCGTCGCGCATACTGCCGCATACCGCGACGACTGTCGGTTTGGTTTGCATTATTGACCTCGTTGGGGCCGAGTACGTTTAACGGGATTGCTCCATTCCGGAAGTCGTTACCTTTGCCTGAACTGTCTCATCTCACGACAACCCGCTGAAGACGATATCTTTTCTGCCGATACCACGTGGATCGAAGAACGGGTCGTGAGTGCAAAGTCGTTCCCGAAAACGCACTTTGGTTGGACTCTTGCCACCTTCTGTGCGACGGTCGCACACGGTGGTTTTTTCGACCCCGGCGATGACGAACGATGTATGGATACGCCGATTTCGTTCGGAACCGACGGCTGGCGAGCGACCCTCGACGAGTTCACGTCGCCGCGGGTGCATATCGTAGGCCAAGCGGTTTCCGACTACCTCCGCGAAGTCGAAGACCGGGCGGGAGAGACGGTCGCAATCAGTTACGACGCCCGCGAAACGTCGCGCGGCTTTGCAGAAGACCTCTGTCGCGTCCTCGCCGCGAACGGGTTCGACGTGCTCATCCCCGAACGCGACACGCCGACGCCGATTCTCGCGTGGACGCTCGTGGACCGCGACCTCGCGGGCGGATTGATGATAACTGCCTCGCACAACCCGCCTGAATACAACGGCGTGAAGTTCATACCATCGGACGGTGCGCCCGCCCTCCCCGAAGTGACCGACGAAATCATGGCCCGTCTCGCCGAACCCGACCCGCTGCCGGAATCGGAACATGGCCGGGTCAGCGAGGAAGACTTCGTCTCCCCGTACGCCGACCACGCCTTCGATCTCGTGGACGCCGACTTCCAGGACCTCTCCGTCGTCTACGACGCCATGCACGGAAGCGGCCGCGGCGTCACCGACGAACTCCTCGAAGAGGCCGGTGCGAACGTCGACCGTCTCCGCTGTGAGCGTGACCCCGAGTTCGGCGGGTCGTCGCCGGAACCGAGCGAGGAGAACCTGCAAGAACTCATCGCAGCGGTCGAGGACGGCGACGCCGACATCGGCATCGCGAACGACGGCGACGCCGACCGAATCGCCATCGCCACCCCGGACCGCGGCTTCTTGGACGAGAACCTCTTTTTCGCCGCGCTGTACGAGTACCTCCTCGAAGACGAATCGGGGTCGGCGATTCGAACCGTCTCGACCACGTTCCTCATCGACCGTATCGCCGACGCGCACGGCGAGGAAGTTCACGAAACGCCGGTCGGGTTCAAGTGGGTCGCACAGGCCATCGCGGAGCACGACGCGCTCGTCGGCGGCGAGGAGAGCGGCGGATTCACGATTCGCGGCCACATCCGCGAGAAGGACGGCGTCCTCATGGCGCTCCTCGCCGCCGCGATCGCGGACGAACGCCCCTTCGACGACCGGGTGGACGATCTGCTCGCCGAGTTCGGCGAGATTCACCAGAGCAAAACCAGCCTCGACTGTCCGGACGCCGAAAAGGAACGCGTCCTCTCGGACCTCGAAGCCGAACTGCCCGACGAGGTCGCGGGCCACGACGTGGCCGACGTTGTAACGAAGGACGGCTTCAAAATCCTCCTCGACGACGGGTCGTGGCTGCTCGTCCGCCCGAGCGGTACCGAACCGAAGATGCGAATCTACGCCGAGGGGGAAAGCGACGAGCGGGTCAGTGACCTGCTCGCCGCCGGGACGGAACTGGTCGAACCGATAATCTAGGTTTTCGGAACCGCGAAACGGGTTCCGAAACCGAATTCCTGTAGACGTTATCGCTATAGAGCCGTCCTTTCACACCTCTCAACCGAACGACAGTACTTCGCCGGGATTGAAGTAGTACAGCGCGGCCAATCCGATGCCGAAAACCGCCACCAACAGGCTCAACAACTCGCCCGTCGCCCCGTCGAATCCGTCGGCGAGCGCGTAGTAGGCCATCGCCAGCGAGAACCCTATCCAGATGAGCGAGAGGCGGCGGCGTTTCGTCGCGTCCATGGTCGTCGTTGGCGAACTCGCGGTATCAGTGTTCGCTTTCGAACCGTCCCCGTTTTCCCTCCCGAACCTCGTTTCTCACCCTCCTCTCGAAGTAATACTTACAATGTATTACTCCCTCTAGCGATGTATGACTCGCGTGACGACTAAGGGGCAGGTCACGATTCCTGTGGATATCCGCGAACGGCTCGGCCTCCAACCCGGCGACGAAATCACCTTCGAAGAGACCGACGAGGGCTACGTCATCAGAAAGGAGATAGACGAGGATCGGTTCGAGAAATGGCGCGGCGTGGCGGACACCGACGAGACGGTCGAGGACCGGATGCGTGACCTCCGCGGGGATATCCCGTGACGAGGACGGTCGTGGATACGAGCGCGTTGCTCGCGCTCCTCTATCCGAACGACGAACACAACCGACGTGCCTCGACGCTCCTCCGAAACGCGGCCGAGGCCGGGTCGCTTCTCGTCACTCCAATCGTCTACGCCGAACTCGCTGCGGACCCGTTTTTCGACTCCGCACAGGACCTCGATTCGTTCCTCGCAGATATCGGTGTCGTCATCGAAGATGCCCCCCGCGAAGCCGTCTTCGACGCCGGTGAGGCGTTTCGAACGTACCTCGAACGCCGCGGTGAGGAACTCCAGTGTTCCGAATGCGGCCATCGAACGACCTACCCGTGTCCCGACTGCGGCGCGTCGGTTACTGCCCCCCAGCATATCGCCGCCGACTTCCTCATCGGCGCACACGCCGCCACGGCGGACGTTCTCCTCACGTTCGACGCCGGGTTTCACCGCGATTATTTCGATGTCGAGTGTGAGTCGATACGATGACTCGCCTCGTCATCCAACCGTCCCCACAATCGACCCTCCTCTCCTTCTTTTTCTCCGTTCGTTTCCTTCCCATCGTCCTTCCCCATCACCTCGATGTCGAACCCCAACGACTCGTAGAACGGCCGAACCCGTGGCGCGAAATCGGCGGTCAACACGCCTTCGCGTTCGACGGCGGCGGCGACGAGTTCGCTCCCGATACCCTGCCCCCGTCGCGCCCCCAGCACCGCGATTGCGTCGATGTGCGTGGGTTGCTTTTCGCCGTCCAGCACCGCCGCACCGAGCAGCCTTCCGTCTTCTTCGGCCACCAGCACGTCTCCCGTCTCGATCCTATCCTCGACTTCGTCCGCGTCGATTTCGAGCATCGCACCGTTCACGATTCGCAACACGGTCAGGCGGTCCGTCGGGGTCGCGGGGCGGACGGTCATCCGCCCTTGATGAGTCGGAGGATTTTCACGTGGTCCGTGTCGACCGGTTGGTCCTCCGGCACGGGCCGCCCGTCTACCATCACGGACACCTCGTGCGGACTCAACCCCACCTCCGACACCAGGTCGGCGTAGGTTTCGTCCTCCACGTCGAACTCGTGGCTCCCCTCGCCGACCACCTCGACGGTTACGTTCATTGCCGTGCCTTACCGTTCTCGACCCTTCAGCGTATCGAAGCGACGGAAACAGTACCTCAGTCTGCCGGCGTCTCCTCGTCGGTTCCCCCCCGCGTCGTTTCGGCGTACTCCGGCGTACTCCGGCGTCCGCGGTACCGCGACCGGAGCGCCATCGCCAGCGCGCCCAGTCCCAAGAGGAGGACGACCAACTGGACGATGCCGCCGACGACGGGAATCCGGTCGAGAACCGAGATGACGAACACGCCTAGCAGCAGGCCGAGCCAGCGACTGCCCTTGTCCGCGAGCGAGAGCAACCAGACGCCGACGATGAACGACCCGTACACGCCCGCGACCCAGAGGAAGACGGCGAAGAGGATCGCCCCGATAATGGAGATGGGGATTCCGATGAGCGTCACGGCGAAGACGATGAGAACGATGGGAACGAGTATGAGCAGGAGAACGCCGACGCCGATGGAGAACAGCGGGTTGTCCCGTCCCTTGTCCGCCACGCCGTCGGAGAAGGTCGGGAACACCGCCAACAGCAGCACGCCCAACAGGAGGTTCACGAAGAAGCCGTAAATCACGCCGACCCATCCCGGCACGCTCGGCACGGACGCCGGACCGGCGCTGTTCAGCGACTCATCCTGCCGAACCGTCCCGCCGACGGTCGCACCTTGCTCCCGGTTGAACGTCCCGGCATCGTAGACGAGGTTGCCGCCGACGTTCGCCGTGTTGGCGAGCGTGAGCGTCTCGCTCGACACGCGGGCGTTCCCGTTGACTGTTCCAGCGATGAGCGTGTACCCGGACGACCCTTCGAGCGACCGCCCGACGGTGGCCGACCGAGCGATGACGAGGTTCCCGGTTTGTGCGTCCACGTTTCCGTTGACGGTCCCGGCGATTCGGACGTTTCCGGCGAACGCCGACACGTCGCCGTTGACGGTGCCGCCTTGGTCGATGAGGACGTTCCCGCTGAAGGCGTTCAGGTCGCCGTTCACGGTCCCGCGAATCACGACGGTGCCGCCGGTCGCGGTGAGCCCCCCGTGAACCGTTTCTCTCTGCCCGACGACGATAGACCCGCCGGTGCGTGTCTGTTCCGCCGCCGCCGCCGTCGCGGGCGCGACGGCGAGCAAGAGCACCAACAAGAGGATACTCACGTGTGCGCGCATGGCCCATCCGTCGGCATCTGGGCGAATAGTAATTGAGTCGTTGTGTCGGAGAATCGTGCGTTGTTCGTCGGAATCGACGGCCTAATTCCACCATTTCGCCTGGGAAACCGAAACCTCCGAGCGCGGAGTCTCGGGGAGTTTAAGAACGATAGGTTCCTCTGCTGGACCATGAGCGAGGCCGACGCGGAAACCGTCCCCGGACGTGGAACCATCTGGGTCGAGAAGTACCGGCCCCAAACCCTTGACGACGTCGCGGGCCACGACGACATCACGGCTCGACTACAGAGCTACATCGAGCGAAACGACCTGCCCAACCTGCTGTTCTCCGGGCAGGCCGGAATCGGGAAGACGACCTGTGCGGTCGCCATCGCCAAGGAGTTGTACGGCGATAGCTGGCGGAGTCACTTCCTCGAACTGAACGCCTCCGACGAGCGCGGTATCGACGTGGTGCGCGACCAGATCAAGAACTTCGCCCGCCACGACCCCGGCGCGGTGGACTTCCAAGTCATCTTCCTGGACGAGGCGGACTCCCTGACGAGCGACGCGCAGGCCGCCCTCCGCCGGACGATGGAACAGTTCTCGGACAAGACACGGTTCATCATGTCGTGTAACTACTCCTCGAAGATCATCGATCCAATTCAGTCGCGGTGTGCGGTGTTCCGCTTCGGCCCGATTCCCGACGACGCGGTTGCCGAGTACGTCCGCTACGTCGCCGACGAGGAGGGAATCGAAACCACCGACGACGGCATCGAGGCGCTCGTCTACGCCGCCGACGGCGACATGCGCAAAGCCATCAACGCCCTGCAAGCCGCCGCCGTCATGGGCGAGCAGGTGGACGAGGAGAGCGTCTTCGTCATCACGAGCACCGCTCGCCCCGAGGACATCAAGGAGATGGTGAGACACGCCATCGACGGCGACTTCACGCGCGCGCGGTCCATCCTTGACGAACTCCTCACCGAACGCGGGATGGCCGGCGGGGACATCATCGACCAACTCCACCGCTCGATTTGGGAGTTCGACTTGGACGACGCCGACGCGGTTCGCGTCCTCGAACGCGTCGGCGAGGCCGACTTTCGCATCACGGAAGGCGCGAACGAGCGCGTGCAACTCGAAGCGATGCTGGCGTCGCTGGCACTCGACTGACCGGAACGATAATTCGTCGTCGCTCACTACGTCCCCGCATGACCCTCCGACGGCGAACCCTCCTCGCTGGAACCGCGCTCTTTCTGTCGGGCTGTGCCGGCCTCAGCGGCAGTAACGATACGACGACCGCGACGAACTCGAACTCGAAAACCCTCGACGACTTCCCCGCCGCACGAGGAATCAAAAATCAGCCCACGCTCGGCCCGAAGCCCGGAACGGCGGCCAGGACCGTGATCGCGTTCGAGGACCCGTCGTGTCACTATTGCGGACGGTTCGAGCGCGACACGTTCCCGAAAATCGAGTCGAACTACATCGATTCCGGGAAACTCTCGTTCGTCTCGCGATTCGCCGTCGCGCCGATTCAGCCGTGGGGGGCGCCCGCCGCGGAAGCGCTCGAAGCGACGTACGCTCGGAACGAATCCGCGTTCTGGACGCTGAAAGAACACTACTTCGCCGAACAGGACACTTTCTCCGAGTCGAACGTCCTGTCGAAGACGAAGTCCTTCCTCGAATCGAACACCGACGTGGACGCGGCGGCCGTCGTGGACGACGCGAAAAACGAGGCGTACGAAGGAGCGCTCTCGAAGGACCAACGGGCGGCGTCCGCGGCGGGTGTGGAGGGCGTTCCGTCCTTTTTCGTCTTCGAGGGCGAGACGCTCTCTACGAGCATCACGGGCGCACAACCGTACTCCGTCTTCGAGAAGGCGCTCGGTGAGTAATCTTTCGCCGCTGTCGTATCACTTACAAAATAAAAACTCGTCTGATGATTTCAGTCGGATTTTTTACGTCTCGGAACAGTCCCCCGAGTATGGCGCACACAGTCCCCACGAGTCTTGCTCTCCACTGTAAACGAGCGCAACCCGAGGTGAACCCATGAGGCCCGCCATCGAAACCGACGGGTTGACCAAGCGCTTCGACGACACGGCGGTCGTCTCGAACCTCCAACTGACCGTCCCGTCCGAGTCCGTCTACGGCTTCCTCGGCCCGAACGGCGCGGGGAAGACCACGACGATGCGGATGCTGACGACGCTGACGCCGCCGACGAGCGGAACCGCCCGCGTCGCCGGTCACTCCATCGCCGACCGGGACGCCGTCGTCCCGCACATCGGCTACATGCCCGAGGAGCCGCCGTTGTACGACGAACTCACGGCTCACGAGCAGTTGCGGTACATCGCCGGGCTTCGAAACGTTGAGGCCGACGACCGAATCGAAGCCCTCCTCGACCGATTCGACCTCCTCGAAGACGCGGACGAGCGCGTCGGCACCTACTCGAAGGGAATGAAACAGAAGACGGCCCTGATTCAGACCATCCTCCACGAACCCGAGGTCGTCTTCTTGGACGAACCCACCTCCGGCCTCGACCCGCGCGCGGCCCGCACCGTGCGCGAACTCATCTCGGAACTCACCGCCGACGGCATGACCGTCTTCCTCTCGACGCACATCCTTCCCGTCGTAGAAGAACTCGCGGATACGGTCGGCGTGCTGTACGACGGGTCGCTCGTCGCGGAGGATTCGCCGGAGCGACTCACCCACCGCGCGGAGGAGGAACAGACGCTCGAAGACGTGTTCCTCGACGTGACGAGCGAAGAACCCGCCGCGGCGCCGGTGGAGCAATGAACTGGACCCCCGGCCGGAGCGCTCGAATCGCTCGCATGGAGTATCGACGGAGCGTCCGCGCCATCGGCAAGAAGCCCGTGCAGATGCTCGCGTTCGGGTTGTTCGCTCTCATCTTCATGGGCGTGCCCACCGTCGCCGGGTCGTACTTCGCGTACAAGTTCGGCGGGGAACTCGCGACGACGGACCTTCCGCTGCTAGACGTCGCACGCGGCGGCCTCGCCGTCTGGTGGCTCATGCTCACCGTGATGCTAGCCTCGCGCGTCGTCGGAAAGACCGGTCGAATCGACCAGGAGGCGGGCATGTTGACGACCGTTCCCGCACGCGACGTGGTCGGCGGCCTGCTCGGCGCGGAGTTCTCGCGGGTGGCTTCCATCGGGCTGATTCCCGTGGTGGCGATAACGACGGCGTTGAGCCTCGCACTCGGCACGCCGCTTCCGCTCATCACCATCGTCTTCGCCCTCCTCGGGTTGCTCGCGACGGCCCTGCTCGCGGGCCACATCCTCGGCCTGCTCATCAAACTCGCCCTCGAACGGTCGGAAGTCCTCGCCCAGTACAAATCCGTCCTCGCGGTCCTCGCGTTCGTCGTCTACATGGCCGTGGTCATGTCCAACACGCTCGGAACGGTCATGACTTCGCTCTCCGGACTGCTCCAGAACGCTCCGACGGCGTGGTTCGGCGACCTCCTCGTCTTCGGGATTCCCGGCGCGTCACCGTCGCTCGTGCGGGTCGTCGGCGCGATCGGCCTCGTCGCCGTCGGGTTGCCGATTCTGTTCATCTTCGACGTTCGATTGGCGACGCGACTCTGGTACGGCGACCGGGTACAACCCGAGAACAAACAGTACGAATCCAGCGAGTCGAACGCGGACTTCCTCGCGGGTATCGCGTCTCGACCGACGCGCTCCGTGGTCGCAAACGTCTGGCGGCGAACGAAACGCTCCCCGATTCGCCTCCTCTACGTCGTCTATCCGGTGTTCTTGGTCACCGGGCCGATACAGGAAGCCATCCAAGTGGGATACGTCACGAGGACGCTCCCGGCCGTCATTTCGCTATACGGCGCGTGGGCCATCGGCGGCGCGGCGCTCAATCCCCTCGGCGACGAGGGTGCCATGCTGCCGGTGACGCTCACCTCGAGCATCCGCGGCAAGGAGTTCGTCGTGGGACACGTCCTCTCGGTGACCATCGTCGGTCTCCCCATCGTCGTCCTCGCCACCGCGCTCACCGGCTTCTTGAGCCCGCTCGAACCGATACGGTGGCTCTCGCTGACCGCGCTCAGCGTCGTCCTCGGACTCGCGGGGGCCGTCGTCGCAATCGGTATCGGAACCACGTTCCCGCGGTTCGGCGAGGTCAACGTCACCAAGAGTCGGACGGCCGTCGTGCCGAGCAAGACGGCGTTCGCGACCTACTCGCTCGCGGTGCTCCTCGGCTACGGCGGTGCCGTCACGGCCATCACGCCCGGAACCGCGGCATCCGTCTCCAGCATGTTCGAGTTCGTCACCGGCGTTCTCGGATACGCGATAATCATCTCGCCGCCGACCGTCAAACTCATCGGCGGCGCCATCGCGGTGCTCCTCGGTGTCGTCGCGCCACCGCTCTCCTATCTCTACTCCGTTCGTCGCTTCGAAAGTTACACGCTCGGCGGCGAGGATTCGGGCATTTTCCTTTTCGAGTTCGTCGGCGAGTTGCTCTAACTCCCGACCCATTTTCCGTTCTCCGCTCTTCGTTTCCCGCTCGATTCGGTATCGTCGCTTCTCGTCGCAAATCACGGGTGACGCTTCTTCCACGTATCCCGGCCTGAACGTCCTTGCGGAACTGTTTTACGCACTGATGGGTGACAAACTACCAAGAATGAGCCAACTTGAGGAGGAGTATCGCCTCGATTATTTCGAGGAAAACGGCTTCGTGCGAAAGGAATGCTCCGAGTGTGGAGCACACTTCTGGACGCGCGACCACGACCGAGAGACGTGCGGGGAACCGCCCTGCGAGGAGTACGGGTTCATCGACAACCCGAGTTTCGACGAGACGTACTCACTGGCGGAGATGCGGGAAGCGTTCCTGTCCTTCTTCGAAGACCACGACCACCAGCGGATCGACCCGTATCCGGTGGCGGCGAACCGCTGGCGGGACGATATGCTGCTCACCATCGCCTCAATCGCCGACTTCCAACCGTTGGTGACGTCGGGCGAAACGCCGCCGCCGGCCAATCCGCTGACCATCAGTCAGCCTTGCATTCGGATGCAGGACATCGACAACGTCGGGAAGACCGGACGGCACACGATGGCCTTCGAGATGATGGCCCACCACGCGTTCAACGCCCGGGAGGACATCGACGACCCCGAGCAGTACGCGTACGAAGGTGAGGTTTACTGGAAGGACCAGACGGTCGCGTACTGCGACGAGTTCTTCGAGTCGATGGGCGCGAACCCCGAGGAAGTGATCTATATCGAGGACCCGTGGGTCGGCGGCGGCAACGCCGGACCCGCCATCGAAGTCATCTACCGGGGCGTCGAACTCGCCACGCTCGTCTTCATGTCGATGGAACAGGATCCGGAGGGCGAGTACGAGATGAAGGACGGCAACCGCTACAGCCCGATGGACACGTACATCGTGGACACCGGCTACGGGCTCGAACGCTGGACGTGGGTGTCCCAGGGGACGCCGACGGTGTACGAGGCGGTCTATCCCGACATGATAGACTTCCTCAAGGAGAACGCGGGAATCGAACACACCGAGGAGGAGGAGGAACTCGTTCACCGCGCCTCGAAGCTCGCGGGGCACATGGACATCGACGAGGCCGAGGACATGGAGGCCGCCCGCGACAACATCGCGGACAAAATCGGCGTCTCGACCGCGGAACTCGTCGAACTGCTGGAACCGCTCGAAGCGATTTACGCCATCGCCGATCACTGCCGGACGCTCGCGTACATGTTCGGCGACGGCATCGTTCCGAGCAACGTCGCGACCGGATACCTCGCCCGGATGGTGCTCCGACGGACCAAGCGCCTCTCCGACACCGCCGGTGTCGATGCGCCGCTGGACGAACTCGTGGACATGCAGGCAGAGCGACTGGGCTACGAGAACCGCGACACCATCCGCGACATCGTTCGGACGGAGGTCGAAAAGTACCGTGAAACGCTCGAACAGGGTGGCCGCCGCGTTCGTCGCCTCGCAAAACAACACGCCGAGGAGGGCAAACCCATTCCGACCGAGACGCTCGTGGAGTTGTACGACTCCCACGGCCTGCAACCGGATATGGTCGAGGAGATCGCCGACGAGTTTGGCACCGCTGTCGACGTCCCCGACGACTTCTACAGCCTCGTGGCCGAACGCCACGACGGCGGCGAGGCCTTCGAAGAAGAGGAATCGGAGGACGACCGGTTCATCGATCTGCCGAAGACCGAACGCCTCTACTACGAGGACCAGTATCGAACCGACTTCGAGGCCGTCGTCCTCGACGTGTTCGACCGCGAGGAGGGCTACGACGTCGTCCTCGACCAGACGATGTTCTACCCCGAAGGCGGTGGCCAACCCGGCGACCACGGGTCGCTTTCGACCGACGAGAAGACGGTGCAGGTCACGGACACGCAAATCGAGAACGGCGTCGTCCTCCACCGCACCGACGAATCCGTCGGCAAGGGGTCCATCGTTCGCGGACAAATCGACGCCCAGCGCCGCCGTAGGCTGATGCGTCACCACACGGCGACCCACATCGTGGTCCACGCGGCCCGACAGGTCCTCGGCGACCACATCCGACAGGCCGGTGCCCAGAAGGGAACCGACAGTTCGCGCATCGACGTACGCCACTACGAGCGTATCGACCGCGAGACGGCCAAACGGATCGAACTGCTGGCGAACGAAATCGTCATGGAGAACACGACGGTCCAACAGGAGTGGCCCAACCGCCACGAAGCCGAAGAGGAGTTCGGCTTCGACCTCTATCAGGGCGGAATTCCCGGCGGGACGAACATCCGCCTCATCCACGTCGCCGAGGACGTGCAGGCCTGCGGCGGGACTCACGTCCGCCGCACGGGTGACGTCGGCGCAATCAAGCTTCTGAACACCGAGCGCGTGCAGGACGGGGTCGAACGGCTCACCTTCGCCGCCGGCGACGCCGCCATCGAGGCGACGCAGGAAACCGAGGACTACCTCCGGACCGCCGCCGATACGCTCTCCGTTTCGCCCGCCGAGGTGCCCGACACGGCTGAACGCTTCTTCGAGGAGTGGAAGGCGCAAGGCAAACAGATCGAGGACCTCAAAGAGCAACTCGCCGAGGCCCGCGCCAGCGGCGGGGGCGGCGGCGAGGAAATCGAAGTCGGCGATACGACGGCCGTCATCCAGCGCATCGACACGGACATGGAGGAACTGCGCGCCACGGCCAACGCGATGGCCGAGGACGGGAAAATCGCCGTCATCGGCAGCGGTGCCGACGGCGCGCAGTTCGTCGTCGCTATCCCGGACGATTCGTCGGTGAACGCCGGTGCCGTCGTCGGCGAACTCGCCTCCCTCGTCGGCGGTGGCGGCGGCGGCCCCGACCCTAACTTCGCCCAAGGTGGCGGCCCCGATGTCGCCAAACTGGACGAAGCGTTGGAGAGCGCTCCCGACGTGCTGAAGCAGGTTGAGAACGCCTGAACTTCGACGGCTGATTTTTCCGATTGCTAGCGGGAACCAGAGACACTGTTGCCTCGAAGAGGGCCACCGTTACGACTGATTTTCATCCCGTTCAAAGACCTCGTTTTAGCAAAACGGCAATACGGGAGAGGCGTACGATATAGTTGTCAAAACTTTTAATTGTATGTAGAGGTATTAAAAAAATATGAGAACGGAAGCACTCGAAAAGTGGGTAGATACCTCCAATTCCGGACCGGAATCTCTGTTACAGTACCGGTTTCTCAACCCCCCCTACGGCTACGTAATTGGAATTGTCCTCTGGCCAGTCTTCATATCGATCATGTCCGTGTGGGGCCTGTTGTTGCAGTCCGGTCCCCCCTCAATCGTCGTTACTCTCGGAGGACTTGTCGTCGGTATCGGTAGCTTTGTGGTGGCGAGCATGGGTTCGGCACTCGTTATGGGTGTAACCGCTTGGAACACCCCAGACAGGCGTGTTCGACGACAGTTCGCACACCTGTTTCCGTCTCTCCTTCTCGCAGTACTACTGTTCGGTCTGTATCTCAATTGGCCGATGATTCCCTATCGATACGAACTGGGGTTGAGTGCCTTTGTTGCAAACGAATTGTCGAAGATCGTATTTCTCGATCCGGCAATTGGATTCGCGTTCGTGATCTCTCCACTGGCAGTGCTCGCTCACAGGTCCCACTCCAAATGAACGTACGAGAGGACCGTACCACTGAAGGTGGCGAAATAAAGCGCGGACAGCGCGAACTTCTCGATATCTGGCGACGAACTGAAAAGACCGTGCTGTTCGTAATTCACGAGATCGAGGAGGCCGTCACGCTCGCCGACCGAATCGTCGTCTTTGGGTACGACCTCGGACACGTCGTTACGACTATCGATGTCGACGTAGAGCGACCGCGCGAGCGAACGAATCCGGAATCCGTGGCCGCCGTGGAGCGGATTCGAGAACGAATCGAATAACCGGGGCGTAGACGCTTCGGACGTTCGGCTGTGGATATCCGTATCGTCTCGATAACTCTCACTGCATCGCGGTTATCTCCCGTTCGATGACCGTCGGATGCCGCCGAAACCAAGCGTCACGCGATTTCGGTGGCTACGATAGAACGGACGACGCAGCCAGAAATAAACTACATACTGCGATATAGAATCGATCGTATTCGGAAACGGTGGTAATGCCGCGGAGGATGGGTGAGCGAGAAACCCACGTGGAGCCCCGCATTCAAGTCCGATTCGAGCAAAGGGACTCTATGGATCGCTCTGCCTTACCTGACGCCGCGTTTGTGGACCCGAACGGGGGCAATACCGAGGCCGTCCGTGACCTCGCTGCGGGCGTCCTTGACCGACTTCTCACACAACTCGAAGCGGCCGACGACCGGTCGCCGTTACCCGAAGAGCCAATCGCTCCCTCGGCCGCAATTCCGGATTCTCCGTGGTCCCCGAGCGACCTGTTCGACGGCCTCGAAACGGTCGTTGCTGGATCGATGAATCCGGCAAATCCGGGGTACATCGGCCATATGGACACGATCCCGACGACGGTCTCCGTGCTCGGCGACCTCGTCGCGTCGGCGATCAATAACAACATGTTGAGCGTGGAGATGTCACCGGTATTCTCCGAACTTGAGGTCCGGATGATCGAGAGAATCACCGCGGAGTTCGGTCTCAGTCCCAACGCTGGCGGGGTGCTCGCCAGCGGTGGCAGTCTCGCGAACCTCCACGCGCTGTCCGTTGCCCGGAATCACGCGTTCGACGTTCACGAGGAAGGACTCGCTGGTATGGATCGTAAGCCAGTGCTGTTCGCCTCGGAGGTGGCACACACGTCGTTGCAGAAGGCCGCGATGCTGCTCGGGCTCGGAAGCGACGCCGTCGTCGCCGTCGAGACGGACGACGACTCTCGAATGAACCCGGCTGCACTGGAGCAAGCGGTCGAGCGGGCGGAAGAGGACGGCCGTGCGCCATTCTGTATCGTCGCGACGGCCGGTACGACGACGACCGGGAATATCGACCCACTTCCAGCGGTCCGTGACGTCTCCGACGAACACGACCTGTGGTTCCACATCGATGCGGCCTACGGCGGGGCACTCGTCTTCTCCGAGGCCGAACGTCACCGACTCGACGGGATCGAGGCTGCCGACTCGGTGACGTTCAACCCCCAGAAGTGGTGTTACGTCGCCAAGACGTGTGCGATGGCGCTGTTCGCCGACGCCGACGTACTTCAGGAAGACTTCCGGATTGGGGCACCGTACATGCGTGGTGACGACGCGACCCCGAACCTCGGCGAACTGAGCGTCCAAGGCACCCGTCGAGCGGATATTCTGAAGCTGTGGCTCTCCTTCCAGCATCTCGGCCGCGACGGGCTCGAACAACTGATCGACGAAGGCTATCGGCTGTCGACCGTGGTTCGCAACCGAGTCGTATCGCATAACGCGTTGGAGTTGGCTAGCGAGCCGGAGATGAATCTCGTCTGCTTTCGCGCCGCACCCGAGTGGTGTCCACCGGCGGGGTGGGACGACCTGAACAGCCGACTCCAGCAGACGTTGCTCTCGAAGCACAAGTTCTTCGTCTCGTTACCGACCTATCGCGACGATCGATGGCTTCGAGTCGTCCTACTGAATCCGTTCACGGGAGAGGACACCATTCATCGGCTGTTCGACGGGATTGATGCATTTCTAGACGCAGAAGGGACATAGTGTATCCGACATATAGTATCCGAATGGAAGGTACGAATCAAATCCCGTCCTCCGTGGTCGTTGAAAACAATGGCTTCGATACCGGCGCGGGCGTCGACCTCTAACCGAAAAAACCTGCGGTAGCTCTCACGACCAACCCGGTTCGGCATCAGAACGCGTCGAGGATGACGAACGAGAGGTACAGTTGCCCGATGCCGGCCAGTATCATCAGTCCGCCCGCGACGCGTTCCACGGCGTACGAATACCTTCCCAGTTCGCGCCACCAATCGACGCCCGCCGCCATCAGCAGCGTCACGCCGCAGAGCGGAATCACGACGCCCAGCGCGTAACTCCCGAAGGAGAGGACGCGTCCGGAAAGCGGGAGCGTCAACGTCTGGGCGACGACGCCGAGGAAGACCGGTGCGACACAGCCCGCCGCCGCGAGGGCGTATCCGCCGCCGAAGACGACGAATCCAGTCGTCGATGCGGGGCGTTCCGGGAGCGGCACGCGAATCGTCGGCTGTTTTCCCGCGACGACGAGGAGGCCGACGGCGAGGAGGACGACGCCCGCGACGGGTTCGAACCACGCGAGATATCGGACGAGTTCCTGTCCCGCCACGAAGACGGCGAGTCCGACCGCGCCGAGTGTGACGAGCGCGCCGACTGCGGCACCGATAGCGGGCAGTAGCGCCGACGAAACCGTCTCGTCGTCCTGCTGTTGCAGGTAGTAGCCGATGTAGCCGGGAAGCAGCGGAAACGCACACGGTGCGAAGAAGGTGGCTATCCCCGCACTCGCCGCGAAGGCTATCGTCGGCAGGAGCGCGGAGGCACTCATCCCTTTTCCGCCGCGGCGATTTGCGTGCGAAGCGCGTCGATGCCCGCCACGCCGTGATGCGTCCACGTGATCGTTCCGTCCGGTGCCGCGACGCCGACGAACGGGAGTCCGCCCGCGTTCAGCGCGGCCATCACCGACGAGTTCGGGTCCAGTCCGAGGGTCCAGTTTCCGTCGTTTTCCGACCACCACGAACGGATGTCGCCCTTCGTCAGCGTGCCGCCGATCCGCTCGTTCGTGATGGAGACGAAGCGGACTTCACCGTCGTACTCCTCGTGCAGTTTCGTGAGCGCCGTCATCTGCTTTTTGCAGGGCGTACACCACGTCGCGAAGAGGTCGATGACGGTGACGGTATCGGAAACCGGTACCTGTACCGTTCCGGCCGTCGAACCCCGCGCGCGCATCGTCTCGACGCGTTTCGGCAGTCCGTCGTTTTCGGAGAGGCCGTTCAGCGCGACCCACGCACTCCCGCCGGTGATGCCCAGTCCCGCGAGTCCGGTGAGGAGGCGGCGTCGGTTCATTTCCGGACGGTTTCGAGGTCGTCGATTATCCGCTGTTGTTTCGGCGATTTCCCCCGATATGCTCGCTCGACGTAGCCCTTCCCGTTGACGAGTATGATGAGCGCGGAGTGGGTGAACATGTACTTGTCCTTCGATTGCTGTTTCGTCGGTTCGAAATGGACGCCGAATTTATTGGTAATGACGCTCTTGGCCCTCTTTTTCGACTTCGGCCGGAGGAAATTCCAGTCTCCGACGGACAGGTCCACGTTCATCTTCTTAGCGTAGGCTCGCAACTGCTCGGCGTCGTCGCGTTTGGGGTCGAACGTCACGGGCAGGAAGGACACGTCGTTCGCGTATCCGTTCTGTGATGCGTGGGTCTGGACGTTTCGGAGCGTCGAGATGAGTACCGGACAGATGGTCTTGCAGTGAGTGTAGAAGAACGTGAGGACGCTCGGCGTTCCGACATCTCGAAGCGAGACGGTTCGGTTTTCGAGCGGTGCGGGAATCGTCACGTTCGGAACCTTTTGCCCCCATGCCGGATACGGGAGGTCAGAACTGCTGACCTCTCTGTCGGGTTCGCCGAGCGCCACGTTCGGGTTCGAGTCGCCGAACGACCCCAAACATCCGGCCGCACTGACCACCGTTCCCGTCGCCGCAACGGAACGGAGGTACGTCCGTCGATGCATGTTCGACGGTTACGACGGAAGGAGCAAAGGCGGTCTGGTTCAATCATCGAAGGCGGGTGTGGGTTTCCCAACTGGTCGATGTCGTCTCTACGGTTTTTCTCCACTGGTCACCCGTATCCGATCTCGCGAAGCGGACGCCGCTTCCCACCGTCGGATGTAAATCGCGAGTAGCGGCGGGAGGACGTTTAGGAGGCCACCGGCCAGTATCACGTGTTCGTCGGGAATCAAAACCGTGAGCAGCGCGACGAGGAACGCGAGGCTGAACGCGCCGGAAACGACGTACATCGTGCGCTCGGTTCCACCCATCAATCCGCTCTCGGGTTCGTACCGCGCCGTGGCGACGTAGCCGATGGCGTACACGGCGAACCACGGATGGTAGTACGCGTACTCCTGCAAGAGCATGAAGAGGTCGGGATTCGGGACGAGTCGTGGCGTGTTGGCGACAGCGTTGACGGCGAGTGCGACGCCCGACAGGTACACCCAGATTCGCCACGCGTTCGCCCGTCGAATCGTCGGTGCCGTTCGCACCCAAAGCACACCGGCGAGGAGCAAAACCGCCCAGATGGCGACGACGAAGTAGATGTCCAGTTCCAGCGAGAACGGACCCACCTCGTTGACCCCGTAGGTCCCGACCCATCCGACGGCACCGCCGATGGCGACGTAGAGCAACGACCGCTGCGTCCGAGTCTCGATGGTGTTCATGAATCGGTCGAATCAGACGACGACAACGACGCCTTTCATGCCCTTGTCCTCGTGTTCACTGCAGTTGTACAGCGTTTCGCCGGTTTCCTCGAACGTGTGCGAGTACGTCTTCGAACTGCTCTCGACCAGTTCGCTTTCGAACGAGCCGTCCACCGCGACGACGTCGTGTTCGCCGCCGCGTCCCGTCCACTTCCAGACGACGGTCGTCCCGGCGTTGATTCGAATCGCGGCCGGGTCGGACGCCATCCCGCGGCTGCCGCCGCCGTTTTCGACCTCGACTTCCGATTGGCCGGTGTAATCCTCCGGTCCGTCGCCCGAATAGCCTCTCGCGTCGCTCATGTAGTCCACCGCGTCGTCGGAGAGCGACGAACCGTTTTCCGTTCCGGTGTCGTTCGACGTCGAATCCTTGCCTTCGGTTTCCGCGTCGCCGCTCGTACACCCGGCGAGGAGACCGCCAGCGAGGAGCGCCGAACTCGCTTCGATATACGTCCGCCGTGCCATGTCGGCGGGGTTGGGACTCATCTCTGTGGTCCGATATCTCCGTGAAAATGGCAAAAGCGTTGCCCGAAATCGGGCACAAATTCGGTACACATCCGCCACGAATGTGGCGTAGACGGGGGGCTATTACGCGTTCGCGCTAGTAGCTCGTCTGAGTACGACCAACGCGATGCCGGTCAGCACGAGGTCGAGGGCGATGAGGATGGCGATGGACGGCAGAATCGTGTCCCACTCCCAACCGGTGATGACGAGCGCCCGCGCGGCATCAACGCCGTAGGTGATGGGGTTGACGGCGCTGATGTACTGAATCCACTGCGGCAGTCGGTCCACCGGGAGGAACGCGCTGGAGACGAACAGCAGCGGGAGTTGCAGGAAGTTCACGGCGATGATGGTCGATTCCGTGTCACCGGTCTGGATGCCGACGACGTTCGAGAGCGCCGTGAACCAGATGGAAAACAGGATGCCGATGACCATCAGTGCGAGGACGCCGAGAAAGCCCGTGGCGATGTTCGCACCGAGGAGGACACCGACGACGACGACGATGATTATCTGAACGCAGATGCGGGCAACTTCGGCGAGCGTCTTCCCCAAAAACACGGCACCGCGGTTCATCGGCGAGACGAGCGCCTTGGCGAACATGCCCGTCTCGATATCGTTGACCAGTCCGATGCCGGAACTCGCCGCCGCGACGAGCGACACCTGAATGATGATGGCCGGGAGGAGGAAACTGATGTACTTGATGTTCCCGCTGGGACCGCCGATAGCGCCGCCGGTGACCTGGCCGAACACCTGCGAGAACAGCACGAGGAAGATGAGCGGTTGCACGATGGAGGAAGTGACGATGAACGGGTTCCGAATCGATTTGAGGAGCCAGCGGCGCATGTTCACCCACGTGTCGCCGAGGAAGCCGTTGCCCGGCGCGAGCGTCTGGTCCTCGCTCGTCCCCGTGTCGGCACTCATGCGACTACCTCCGTGTCCGATTCGGACTCCTCCGCTTCGACGCCCTCGCCGGTGACCGCGAGGAACACGTCGTCGAGCGTCGGCGACCGCACGTCGAAGCCGTCCACCTCGACGCCCGCATCACGCAGTTCGGCGAAATACTCCGCCCCGTGCGTTCGAATCGTCGTCGCACCGACCGAAATTCCGGTGTCCGTCTCGGTTACAACGGCATCGTGGAACACGTCGCCCGATTCGGCGAGACGCGTCGCCACGTCCACGTCCGACGGCGCGATTTCGAGTTCGAGGATGTCGCCGCCGACCTCGTTTTTGAGTTCGTTCGGGGAACCCGTCAGCGCGATTTTACCGTCCTTGATGAGTGAAATTCGGTCACAGAGTTGATCGGCCTCCTCCAAGTACTGGGTCGTCAGGAACACGGTGGTCCCCTCTCGGTTTATCTCGCGGAAGTAGTCCCAGAGGCGGTTTCGCGCCTTGGGGTCCAGTCCCGTGGTCGGTTCGTCGAGGAAGACGACCGGCGGGCGGTGGACCAGCGCTGTGACGGCGTCGAGTCGTTTCTTCATCCCGCCGGAGAACGTCTTTGCCGACTTGTCGGCCACGTCCAACAGGTCCGCGAGGTCGAGGAGCTCGTCGGCGCGGTCGGCGCGCTCGGCCTTCGGAATGCCATACGCGGCCGCCATGTACTCGACGTTCTCGCGCGCGGTCAACTCCTCGTCGATGCTCGTCTCCTGTGCCATGTAGCCCACGGAGCGACGCACGCTCTTCGGGTCGTCTCCGACGTCGTAGCCGTTCACCGTGACGGACCCCTCGGTCGGTCGCAACAACGTCACAAGCGTCCGGATTGTCGTCGTCTTCCCCGCGCCGTTCGGGCCGAGGAAGCCGAAGAACTCGCCCTTCGGTACCCGAAGGTCCACGCCGTCAACCGCTTTCGTACCGTCGGGATAGACGACGCGAACGCCGTCCGCACGGATGGCATCGCTCATCGGTTACCCCCGTCTGCACTCTCCATCATAAGTGACGTGACGAAATGTTGGAACATATATCCTGCTTTCGTTTCTGTAGTCATATACTATCGAGTCAGTAGTCTCGTATCTACTACGGAATCTGTATCGTTGTTTCCCAACGGCTATCACTCCTCTCCATCGAGGTCGTGAACGGAGGCCCATTCGTAGAGGTGGATGAACACAGGCGCGAGGTCGTCCGCCGCGCCCGTGGGTTCGTACTCGACACGCGGCGGAATCTCGTCGTACGACCGTCGCGTCAACAATCCCGCCTCCGTGAGTTCCGAGAGGCGTTTCGAGAGCGTCGTCGGCGACACGTCGAGGCGGTCTTCGAGGTCGCTGAACCGCAGGGGTTCGTCGCTCCACGAGAACGTGTGGAGGACGGGAAGGGCGTAGGCACGCCCGAGGAGCGTAAAAAGCTCCGTGATGGTCTCCTTCTCCGCCGCCTCCCCGTACTCGTCGAGTTTGGCGCGGTACCGCCGTCCACGTTCGAGGACCGCTTCCGGGTCAGGGAAGTCGTCGTCGCTCATGGAGTACACTTCGTATTCTGTAGTAATAGCGTTCTCGCCGTTTCTCCCCGAAATCGGAGAACTCCACTTTTCGCTCATCGATGCGAGTCGGGAATTCGTCGCAACCCCGCAGTTCTACGCATTTGATATAGCAAAATCTAGTTTATTCATTACGTCGGTAGCTCACTGTCCCGAACGCGTAAACGGAGATTACGGGCCACGAGACGGCTGGAAAAACGGAATCTCGCTTCGATCCGAACGTCCAGCTCCTTTCAATCTACCCACACCGCAACCACACCGCATTCACACCGCAACCACACCGCGACGGCCACTCTCCCCAACCGACTGTGCTTCTCGCTCGTCACACTCGCTGCGATGCTCGTCCCTCGCACGGGAAGCCCCCGAATCCTCGGACGAAACGCCCTCGCCTTCGGGTGGCACGCGCGCCGAGCGGCTGGTCAGCACTCGCGCAACCGTCGTGCCGATTGGCACGCGTTGACGGAGAAGGCTTTCTACGGCACTTTTTGGGCCGCTCCACCGTCACCAAAATCGACATCTCCGTGCCGCACGCCTCGCCGAACTCGAAACGGACGCTTTGAAACGCTCCAACCCCGTACACTCGACCACAAATGCCGTTCACTGAAAACGACGGAATTTCGCTCTACTACGAAACGGACGGCCCGACGGATCACGACACGGTGGCGTTCGTCGGGGACGTCGCGTTTGGTGCGTGGCAATGGGGCTGGCAACACGCCGCCGTCGCCGGCCCCTTCGAATCGCTGGTCTGGGACATTCGAGGCGCGGGACGTTCGTCCGCGCCGGACGGCCCGTATTCCGTCGCGGAATTGGCGGGCGATTTGGAGGCGGTATTGGTCGACCACGGCGTTCGGAAGGTCCACCTCGTCGGCGCGGGACTGGGCGGGATGGTCGCGCTCCAGTACGCAAAGCGGTTCTCGCGCGCGAAGACGCTGACGCTCATCGGTACGGCGGCGAGTGGGGATCGAATCGCCCCGGACGTTCGGGAACGACTGCTCGCCGAGAAGACCCCCGACGCGCTGTCCGAGTCGCTTCGTCCCGTCGTGAGCGAGGATGTCTTCGCCGGCGGACTGGACGAGGTGGTGGAGTGGCGTCTCGCGGACGACGCCGACCGTCCGGCCCAACGCGCCCAGTTCGCGGCGATGGAGGGATTCGACGTGAGCGATAGCCTCTACGAAATCACGACGCCGACGCTCGTGATTCACGGGACCGACGACCGCGTGGTGCCCGTCGACGCGGGAAAATCGCTGGCCGACGGGTTGCCGCGCGGAGAATTACGGATCTTCGAGGGGGCGCCGCACCTCGTTCACGTCGAACGGTCGAAGGCGGTCAATGACGAACTGGTCGACTTTCTGGCCGCGAATGCGGAGAAAACGTTCGACTGATTTCCGCTTCGAAACCGAATCGTTCGTATGCTTCTACAAGCTACACATCTCGGACGAATCGTCTGCGGCTACCCGTCCCGACACTTCTGGCACGCGCCGTTCTCGACGTAGACGCTGAGGGTCTTTCGTCCACACTGTTCGCACTCGACGAGTACCTCCTCCGGGTCGGGGTTGTTCTCACTCACCGTTCGTCACCTCGTCCGTGACATTGTGATGCTTGCACATCAAACTATTTTATATAGCCCGATAGGTGCTCGTAGTAATACCACCCGTGTACGTCGCCCGAACGGCTAACCCCGTGCACGTCGCAGACGAGGTATGTCACTCCTCTCGGCGCGACACGCGGGTCGCTGGGGGAACCGGACGGCCATCGTGGACGAGGATGAGCGGGTTTCGTACGCCGAACTCGACGCACGAGTCGGATCGATGGCGGGACGACTCGCGGCCCTCGGCATCGAACCGGGCGATTCGGTCGCTCTCGTCTCGCGAAACTGCGCGGAATCACTGGTTTCCATGCTCGCAGTTTGGCGGGTCGGCGGTGTGTTCGCGCCCGTTTCACACCGACTGACGCCCGCCACCGTCTCGCGGCCGATGGACCGAATCGACCCGGACCTCGTGTTGTTCGAGTCGGCGCAGCGCGACCTTGTTCGGGAGTTCGACGCCCGCTCGTTCGAGGAGGTCGAACACGTCTCGCCGGCCGACTTTCGCCCGGCCGAGCGTGCGGACGGGGAAGCCGCTCTCCACGTCCATACCGAGGACGGTACGCGGGTCGTCGAACTGTCGACCCGAGCCGTCGAATGGAACTGCCGAATCGCAACCGCGGGGTGGGGACTCGGCAGGAACGATTGCACCATCACCCTGTGGCCGTTGTCGCGTCCGGACTGCCTGCTCGGATTCGTGCTCCCGCTTCTCACCGTCGGCGGCCGGGTCGTGACTCGGCGTGCGTTCGATCCGGACGACGCCACGACCGCAATCGAGGAATACGATGTGACCTGTCTCGTCGCCGGTCCGACCGAGTTCCGCGAACTGGCTGACGCCGGTTTCGACGGAACTCCGGCGGCGCTCGAATGGATGGCTGCCCGCGGCCGCGTTCCGCCGGACGTTCGGGAAGCGTTTTCGGTTTCTCTCCTCCCCGTCCACGGCCGTGCGGAAACCGGCGTCAACGTCCTCCGCGGAACGCCGGGTTCGGGCGAGGTGGCGTACCCGTTTCCGAACTGTGCGGTGCGAATCGATGGGGGCGACGTGGATACCGTAGACGAGGCGAACGACGGGGCCGGAACCGAGATGGGCGAACTCCTTGTTCGGAGTCCGGCGACGGCGACCGGCCACCTCGACGGCGAGGCGTTCGGCGACTGGGTGGCGATGGAAGGCGTCTTTCGACGCGAAGCGAACGACACGGGTGGGTATCTCCTCGTCGGCGACGGTGTCGATTCGTCCGAGAACGGGAAACGGCGTCCGCGCGTTCATCCGCGGGCGGTCGAAACCGTACTGGAATCACACCCCGACGTTCGGGAGGTGGGCATCGTCGAAACCGTCTCCGAGACGGGTGGAACGGCACCGAAGGCGTTGGTCGTCGGCGACGTGTCTCCGGGCCAACTCCGCGAGTTCGCGGAGGAGCGACTCGCGCCGTACGAAGTTCCGCGGGCCATCGAACCGGTTCCGTCGCTTCCGCGCCGTCCGACGGGCGAACTCGACCGGGCGGCACTGCGCGGACAATTCGTGACACGAAGTTGAGTGATTAACCTGCCGGAAGAACTGTATGTGACACCGTGTCATCGACGTCGAAATCCCCTGTAGCGAAACTCATTTTACGCTTCGGGTTGCTAGTGTCACCCGAATGGATCGGCTCAGAATCGCATTTTTGAACGCCTCACACGGCGACGAAAATACGCGGCGAAATTTCCGCCGCGAACTCGATGCGGACCTCGTGGAATTCGACGCGACAGAACATCATCTCCCGGACAGCTTCGACTTCGACGCGGCAGTCATCTCCGGTTCGCGGGCATCAGTGTATTGGGATGAAAGTTGGATTCCGCCCCTCAAATCGTGGGTCGGCGACGCCGCCGAAACCGGCATGCCGATGCTCGGAATCTGCTACGGCCATCAACTGCTCGCCGACGTTCTCGGCGGCGACGTTCGGGACATGGGCGAGTACGAAATCGGCTACCGAGCGGTCGAACACTCCGGCGACTCGATGCTGTTCGAGGGAATCGACCGTCAGTTTACCGCGTTTACGACTCACTCCGACGAAGTGGCGGAACTCCCGCCGGGCGCGAAACCGATCGCGGAAAACGACTACTCCAATCACGGCTTCCGAAAGGGGGACGTGTTCGGCGTCCAGTTTCACCCCGAGTACGATACGAAGACGGCGGAGAAAGTCACCCGCGGCAAGGACCTCGCGAAAGAACGTCTCCAAGCGGTCTTGGACGGTATCAACGACGAAAACTACACGGCCGCGTGCGAGGCGAAAACGGTGTTCGACAACTTCACCGACTACGTCCGTACGGTGCAGGATCCCGCCGCGGACTGACACGATTTTCCGATAGGGTGATAAATAACCTGAATACTGAACCACCAGAGTCACCCCCGTAGAACGAGTGTTTTCACTCCATGGCAGACCAGACGACAAACGACGACGGTGGCTCATCACGCGCTACCGCTTCGCCTGCCGGGCCGAGTGCCGACGTCCCTCCGCTGTCACAGGACGCCCTCTTCGATGCCCTATCGTCCCGTCGAAGCCGATACATCCTTCACGAGTTGCGGTCCGAAGACACGCCGGTCACGCTCGAAGACATCGTCGACACCGTCGCCGCGTGGGAGACGGACAAATCCATCGACCTCGTCTCCGACGAACACCGCCGCAACGTCCTCATGTCGCTGCAACACACGCAACTCCCGAAACTGGCGATGGCCGGACTCGTCCAGTACGACGACGAGCGAAAACTCGTCGATTCGGGAATCCACTCGGAACAGGCCGACGCCTACCTCGACATCGCGGTTGCGCGGGACGACGCGGTTCCGACGCCGGAGTAATGCCATTTTGTAGACGACGAAGAACAGTCCGTTAGAGTATCTCTTCGACACCATCGACCGGTGAGTAGTAACCGATGTCTTCGACCCACGAGGTAAGCCAATCGTCTGCGGTTTCTATCGAAAGCATATCCTCTCGAATGCCGTGAACCAAAATTCCAATCGACCCCGTAACCTGTACATCGAGTTCCCGTGCTAATGTCCGGGCATCCCCGTCGTCGCTCGCGAAGACGACGGGGTAATCTGACTTCCGATAGCTTACAGATTTAATCTCCCACAGAGCTAATGCCAATGCGCGTGCTTCTCCGTTATCCAATTTTTTATTCAGACGAGGTGACATCCTCTCTACAAAAGATGAAGTCAGTTTTGGTGCAGCAATTTCATAGTTTGTTTCTGTACTCGAAAGTGATGCAGGTGGGAGTTCAGAAAGTGCTCGCTCTAAAAATTCGTACCCCTCTTTGACACCTTGTTCCAACTCAGCCACTACTTCACGAGCAGTATACGATTGCTCGAACACATCTACGAGAAAGTCCATCGAATTCGTATACGCGAAATTAGAGAGTACAGTAGCATCAAGAACTACAAACTGGGCTTGTCCGCTCATCTATTCGTCAGAAAGTGCGTCGATATCGCGCAGAAGGTCGTCCTTCGATTTCGGCCCCAACCGCAGAGTTACTCCCGAATCGCCGAGAATAGTCCGCATCTCCATTCGAGAAATCCCCAGGCGGTCTGCGGCCTGTCCGAGCGTCAACTCTTCGAGGGCATACAGTCCGATGACGGTTGCGAGTTCGTCGTCATCGTTCGTGGCGCGCTGGTTGTGGGCCGCCATTGATACGTGTCATATTTGGTCATCTCAACTAATGAATGTTCGCCCGTTCGATTATCGAACCTCACAGTATGCTCTCATAAATGCCGACCAGTATTTGCCCCGTTGCCCTCACTCGTTTCGTTCCCCGGAGTAGGAGGGCTTTTTAACGTTCCCTCCGGAGGGTTTTGCATGCTCGATTACCTGGAATTGGAAGCCGACCTCGGACAGGAAGAGCGGATGGTCCGGGACACCGCCCGCGAGTTCGTCGAAGAAAACGTGAAACCCGACATCGGGGAGCATTACGAAGCGGGAACGTTCCCGAAGGAGGTCATCCCCGAGATGGGCGAACTCGGCTTTTACGCGCCCAACCTCGACGGCTACGGTCTGCCGAACCTGAGCGAGACGGCCTACGGCCTGCTGATGCAGGAACTCGAAGCCTGTGACTCCGGCCTGCGCTCGATGGCGAGCGTGCAGGGCGCGCTCGTGATGTATCCGATTCACGCCTTCGGCTCCGAAGAACAGAAAGAGCGGTGGCTCCCCGACCTCGGCGAGGGGAAGGCGGTCGGCTGTTTCGGCCTGACGGAACCCGAACACGGGTCGAACCCGTCGGCGATGGAGACCTACGCAGAGCGAGAGGGCGACGAGTACGTCCTCAACGGATCGAAGACGTGGATAACGAACTCCCCGATTTCGGACGTGGCGGTCGTCTGGGCGCGCGACCGCTCCGCCGAGGACTCGCCGGTTCGCGGCTTCCTCGTGGAGACCGACCGCGACGGCGTGACGACGAACAAGATCGACGACAAACTTTCCCTCCGCGCCTCCATCACGGGCGAAATCAGCCTCCAGAACGTCGCCGTTCCCGAGGACGCCGTCCTCCCGGGCGTCACCGGCATGAAGGGGCCGCTCTCCTGTCTCACGCAGGCCCGCTACGGCATCGCGTGGGGTGCGGTCGGCGCGGCCCGCGACTGCTTCGAGACGGCCCGCCAGTATGCGACCGACCGCGAGCAGTTCGGCGGCCCAATCGCGCGGTTCCAGTTGCAACAAGGAAAACTGGCCGAGATGGCGACCGAAATCACCACGGCCCAACTGCTTGCCCACCGCCTCGCGGAGTTGAAAGAGCGCGGCGACATGCGACCCCAGCACGTCTCGATGGCGAAGCGGAACAACGTGAGCATGGCCCGCGATCAGGCCCGCGTCGCCCGCGAGATGCTCGGCGGCAACGGCATCACGACGGACTATCCGCCGATGCGCCACATGGCGAACATGGAGACGGTGTACACCTACGAGGGAACGCACGACATCCACACGCTCGTCCTCGGGCAGGATCTCACTGGCATCGCCGCCTTCGAATGAACAGCCAGCGGGAGTGAATTCGAGCACGCAGGATGCGGTTTATCCTGCCATGTTCTTGTGAGCGACGGAGGAGCGAAGTCGAGCCTGCGGGAACTCTGTTCCCGCAACGTTCGAGTAGTACCTTTTTACTTCGGGTCCTCCTCGATGCGCTTCGCGCATCTCGCGAACCGCTCGCAAAAATCTACGCTAAAAAAGCCGACGGCGAAACGAAGTGAGCCGTCGGTGAATCGCGCTCACTGCGTTCGCGCGAATGCTCTAGGGTTTAGTTCATCTCCGGAGTGAACGGCTGTTTCGCCGGTTGAAATTTCGCCACCTCTCACCATGCCTCCTGCCGTTGCAGGAAGAGATACAGCAAGCCGACGAGGAAGAATGCGCCGAGGAATGCGATCACCCCGCTCACAGTAGTGATGAGACTCTGGGGACCTTCAGCAGTGGTCATGAAGGTCCCGAAAAGGGTCAGACAGAGGGCCGTCCCGAACATGATTCGAAAGTCCGTCAGCGTGAGTTCGGTCATTATCGGTCTGTTCGTCTTCCTTTTTATTTATCAGTTCCTTCCCGACAACATTGACTCGCTGCGAACGGAACGAACCGAATCGCCGTCAACCACGATTTTATGCTCCCGGCTCACAATCGACGTGCATGAACGGAACGGGCGAAATCGAGGCGATTCACGTCGCCGACGAGGCGGAAACAGAACCGGAAGGAGTTCCGGAGGTAGAGGCGGTCGCGGGGCGCGGACTGCGCGGCGACCGCTATTTCAGCGACGAAGGAACGTTTTCGGGTGACGATATCACGCTCATCGAGGCCGAGGCGTTGGACGCCATCGAGGAAGAGGCCGAGATCGCGCTCGAACCGGGTGCCCATCGTCGGAACGTGACGACGCGGAACGCGGCGCTGAACCACCTCGTCGGCGAGCGGTTTCGCGTCGGCGAGGCGGTCTGTGAGGGCGTCGAACTCTGTGAACCCTGTTCGCATTTGGAGTCGCTGACCGAGGACGGGACGCTCTCGGCGCTCGTCCATCGCGGCGGACTCCGAGCCAGCATCGTCGAATCCGGAGAGATTCGGGTCGGCGACGGTATCGAGCAACTGTCCTGAGGGGCCCGCTCAGCGACTGAGGAGTTTGCCCCACCACGCCCTGCGGTCCGCATTCCATCGGTACACCGGTTCGCGGATTCGGGCGCGGGTCGACTCCGGAAGGTATCGAAAGAGGGTGACGGCGTGACGAGACGGGTCGTCGAGTCGCGCGATGACTTCCTCCATCGCCGCGCCACAGGAGTACACTCGCTCGTCGGTGAGGAGGTGTGCGCACTCTTCGAAACTCGCGGGCAGGCGTGCGCGCCGGTCTGGCGTGAGGTCCGAGAAGCCGACGAGTTCGAAGTCGCCATGGTCGTCCGCGTACTCCGCGACCCACGTACAGAATCCGCAGTCGTCGTCGTAGACGAGACGGGGTGTCGCCGTTTCCATGGCTATTCGTTGGCACTTCGTTCGAATACGAGTTCCGGCAACGCTCCTTTCCCGACATATGTGTCAGCAATCCACACGCAAAAACTCCGAACGCTTACCTGATATCTCAGTAAACGAATGACTTCCCGAGTCTTTATTTACATGGTCGTATATAAATTACCCATGCGCCGTAGAAGATTTCTGCTGGCGTCTGGAACGACACTCGCCGGGGGGGCCTTGGCGGGGTGTACCGGTTCCGGGCCGAAGAACGGCGGGAATGGGGACGATTCGAACAAGAAACAAACGGGTGGGTCGGGACCGTCGAACAAAACGACCTCGGGTGGGGACGACGGGGGTGATGGAAAAGCCACCGTTGGCGGTTTCCAACTCGTCGCGGCGAACGTGCCCAACAAGGTCACCATGGGTCAGGAGTTCATGCTCTCGTTGACCCTCAAGAACGTCGGCGATAAGAAGAGGGCGTTCACGTCTCCGGTTCAGGTGGACGGCAACACGCCGGGTTCACAGCAGATGGGGCAGCTAAAGACCGACAAAATCGCCCCCGGAGAGACGACGAAGTGGTCCACCAAACTCACGTATCCGTACGTGGCGACGGTCAAATACCATATCGAGAAGTTGAAAAAGACGTTCACCATCGACATCGTCGGCGAGAAACTCTCGCTCGGCCAGACCTTCCGCAGTCCGACGGAGGTCGCCGTGACGATACAAGATATCACCCTCACCGACCACTACCGATACGAGACGGGCAGCGGTGGGTCCGAGATGGTGGAGGCGAGCGATGGAAAACAGTGGGCCTTCGTCACCGTCAAAGCCGAGAACAAGTTCCGTATGAAACAGACCCTTCCGAAGGGCGAGAAGATTCAATTGATTGTCGGCGGCCAAAGGATTTCACCAACGGACATCACTAAGGAAGACGGGCAGTATAAAGTCAACCGGTTCGGCGACAGAACCGTCGCGTCCGGCGAAAGTCTATCCGGGTGGCTCGCCTACGAACTTGCCGCCGATAAGACGGTCGACGATTTGACCGTCGAATGGAAAGGTAGCGACGGCAACGGGTCGTGGTGGGCGCGCTGGAACGGTAACTAGTTCCACGCGGCTCCGTCCGGATCCACGAGTCGCTCCTCGCGGTCGATGGCGGCTATCTTCGCCATGTCCTCCTCGTCCAATTCGGGGGCCGAGAAGTTCTCTCGGAGGTGGCTCTCACCCGTGGCTTTCGGGATGGGAACGACGTTCGCCAACCCTTGTAACCACGCGATGCTGATCTGCGTCGGCGTCGCGTCGTACTTCGCCGCGATGTCGCGGAGTTCGGGAACGTCGTCCGCATCGCCCTGCATGATGGGAGCGTAGGCGACCAGCGTTATGTCGTGTTCCGTCGCGTAGTCGTGTAGTTCGTCCTGTCGAAACAGCGGATGCATCTCGACCTGATTGGCGGTGACGGGTGCGTCGAGAATGTCACGCGCCTCGTCGAGCAGTTCGGGCGTGAAGTTGCTCACGGCGACGTTGCGCGCCGTTCCCTCGTCGTACAGCGTGTCGAACGCCGGGAGGGTGTCCGCCGCGTCGTAGGCCTTCATCGGCCAGTGGACGTAGAGCAGGTCCACGTAGTCGGTGCCGAGCCTGTCGAGGCTTTCTTCCGTACTGGAAAGCACGTCGTCGCGTGCGAGGTTGTCCGGGAGGACCTTCGTGGCGAGAAAGACCTCCTCGCGCGGAACGTCCGCGTCGGCGATTCCGTCGCCGACCCCCGATTCGTTGTCGTACATCTGTGCGGTGTCGATGTGTCGATAGCCGAGAGACAGCGCGGTCCGTACCGTTTTTGCACACTGGTCGCGGTCCTCGTTGCCGGACGTTCCCAAGCCGGGCGATGGAATCTCCGTCATGGACCTGAAAACGGGGGCGAAAGCGAAAAAGGTCGGTATCGCGGAAGCGTTGGCTGATTCGTGTACCGTTCGCCCCGTACCCGAGTTCCACCGGAAACGATGGGGGTTGTCGGCACGTCACCAACCCTCACGTCTGACATATGTCTGCCGCTTGGCGCGCACCCTCGAAAACTCCCCTTTCGGTGTCAGGACTTCGACTGCAGTGAAGGGGTTTGTGAATCCTTCTCGAACCCCTCTATTTCCGGTGGAAAAGTTACACGGGGGTTTTGGAGGAGTTGCGTTCCCCATCAAACAGCGCTCAGTTATGGTAGGGGACCGTTTCCGGTGGAAATTCGGAAAACGGAAGTCGGGTGTTCGGTGATCGCCAGTGATGACAGAGGGTTCGCTCCACGGGACCACCCGCAACGCGACGGCTTTGGACCACGCGCCGTGCATCTTCTCTACGGTTTCCGCGTCGCGCTGGCCGCTTTCCGCGTTTCAGTCCATCGTCCCGGTCACGGTAGCGCAGGTGAGACAGTACACTTCCACCTCGTCTCCGTCGTCGTTCACTCGCATCCAGTGTTGGGTTTGCTCGCCGCATTCGGGACAATCTCGAAGGAGTTCACCGTCCTCGCTCTCTCCCGGCGCACCCAGTGCGAGGGCGACGACGCGCCCTTCGCTCTCGTTTTTGCCTTGCTGATAATCGCCCGGTGCGAAGCGAACGATCTCGCCCGCTTCGACCACCACGTCGTCGCCCTTCGTCTCGAACGTCGCGGTGCCGGACTGGACGTAGAAGACCTCCTCTTGGTCGAAGTGGGTGTGCAGTCCGGGTGAGAAGGTGTCTCCGGGCGCGAGTTCGTAGTAGTTGATGGCCATATCTTCGGTGCCGAGGGCGTCCCCGACGGGTCGGGTCAGGTCGGCCGAACTCATGCGTCCGTCGACCTCGTCGATGGTGACTTTCTCCATACGTATCGTTCGATATCCCGTCGGAAAAATCCCCTCCCAACGCGAACGCAATCAGTCGAAACGACCGGTTTCCGCCCCGCAGTCGAGGCAGTAGGTGACGAGTTCCTCCTCGCTGTCCGCCATCTCGATTTTGTTCTGCGTCCGTTCGCCACACTCCTCACAGCGGCGGTACATCTCCACGTTCTCGGTGTCCCGTGGCGCGCCCAGTGCGAGAGCGGTGACGCGTTCGTCGCCCTCGTTGACGCCTCGTTGGAACTCCCCGGGTGCGAAGCGAATCAGTTCGCCCGCCGAAACGACGACGTTCCCGTTCTCCGTCTCGAACGTCGTCGTGCCGGATTGGACGTAAAAGACCTCCTCTTGGTCGTCGTGTGCGTGATAGCCGAACGCGAAACTGTCGCCGGGCGCGAGCTCGTAGTAGTTGATGGCGAGGTTGTCCGCACCGAGCGCCTTCGAAATCGGCCGCCGAACGTCGCCCGCGCTCATCTGCCCGTCGACATCGTCGACGTGAACTTTCTCCATGGGGTTTCTTCGCAGGTGGTGCCGTAAAACCCCGCTGACGAACGGTGGTATTTAAACCCATTGCAAAGCGAAAAACCCACACGGTGCTTTCGAGGCCTCTCTCGCGTGTTTTTAGCCCAACCTAAAAATTTCTGATGGTGCAAAAACTTAAGTAAGGGACCTGGTTTTAAGTACTCCTTTCGCGTCTACTCCGATAGGTGAGAGACCATGGCTATTGACCCACAATTTCACGAAAACCGCGAAAAGGTAGACGACCACGAGGGCCACGATGTTTGGGGTCCGGTGGACGAACCGGACAAGCTCGGCATCCACGGCACCCACGTCGCGGTGGACTTCGACCTCTGTATCGCTGACGGGGCCTGCCTCGAAGACTGCCCGGTCGACGTCTTCGAATGGGTAGACTCGCCGGGGCACCCAGAGAGCGAGGAGAAGGCGGACCCCACCAACGAAGCACAGTGTATCGACTGCATGCTCTGTGTGGACGTGTGCCCGGTCGATGCCATCGACGTCGATGCAGGCCGCGCCTGAGTAAGCAAAACCCTTCTTTGTGCTATCCGCGCGTTATTTATATATCGGTTCTCAACTAGTTGTATGAATCCTCGAAGCTCTCCAATGCCCGGGAGGTGGCGACGGTGGTGAACCACGCCATCGGGCGAAAAGAGGACGACGTCCTCGACCTCGATTTGGACGAAGCGGAACCCCCGTTCGACCCCACCGACGTTCTCGGAACGGAACACGAAGGCGATACGCTCACCGTCTATACCGTGAACGGCGGCGGCGCATCCCTCGTTCTGTCCGCCAGCGAGGAGACCCGTCCGCGTCCCGTTTCAGTAGACGAGAGGGAGCTGACGACGCTGGTTAGAACGGGCCTTTCCTACCTCTTTCGGGAGGGCATCCGAACCGTTCGCGTCCGGGCAAGTCCGGAGTCGGTTATCGACGCTCTGTCGACACTCGGCACTGCTTCCCTGTATCAGTACGACGAACTACGATTCACGGCGTGTACCGGGAACTAGTTTCCCTTTCCGCCGTCGGCCCCGTCCATACCGTCTACGTCGAGTTCGCTCCGTAGCTTTTGCATCACGTCCGAATCCGACAGCGATTCGAACTGCTCCCGAAAATGGGTGTCGCAGAGGCCGACCTGTACGCCACCCACTTCCGGCGCGAACGTCGCTTCTCGGCTACAGTAATGACACCGCATGGGGTAACGTATGGCTTCGACGAAATTGAACCCACCGCTCTTCGCCGCCGTCGATATCAGAGCGTCACCGCGCTTCTGAAATGTCGGTACTCCTCCTTCGAGAGTCCGGCCTTTCCGAGGACGTCCTCGTGGGCGTCGCTCCCGCCCGTCGGCACGAGGTTGTGGTCGGCGATCGCCCGTTCTATCGGCCGCGTATCCACTTCACGACCGTAGGGATAGTATCGCTCGACGGCGTCCAGCTCGCTCGTCAGTGCGAGCGCCGCCGTCGGGTCATCGTAGCGGTACGGATGGGCCAGCCCGACGAGGCCGCTCGCGTCCGAGAGGAGGGCCGCGCCACGCTCGAAACTCGGCACGTCACGGGCGACGTAACACGGCCCGTCCGCACCGATGAGGTTCTCGAACGCGCCGGAAAAGTCGTACTCCGTCTCCGGATGTGTGGCGATGGCACGGGCGATGTGCGGTCGTCCCAACCCCTCGCGCGATTCGAGGCCGAGGGTGATTCCGAGGCGCTCTTCCACGCAGTCGATGATCGTCTGTCCGCGCTCCTTGCGGTCGGTTTGTAGTCGCTCCAGTTCCTCGGCGAGTTCGGGTGTCGGATAGACGCCGTAGCCGAGGAGGTCCACATGCTGTCCGTCGGGAGCTTCGACCCGGAGTTCGATGCCGTGGACGACGGTGATACCGTCCACGACGGAGACCGGCGTCGGGAGGTCCGGATGGAGTCGGTCGTGGTCCGTGATGGCGACGACCGAAACGCCCGCCGACCTGGCGGCCGACGGAACCTCGGCGAGTTCCATCGATCCGTCGGAGTTGGTCGTGTGGACGTGAAGGTCCGCGAAAACGCTCATACCCCATGTCGGTCATCTCGGACGAAGGGATTTGTGGTTTGGCCGGAGATTTTGCGGATTGGAACGGCGACTACGAATGAGACTATACTGATTGTACATCCTTATATTCGACCCTATACCTTGGCGACAAAGTTTATAATGAACTTTGAGGCATGTTGATTCGTAATGACGTTGAAGCAAGCAAGTGAACTGCTCGACTCACACAACTATCCGACCGACACGGAACAGTTGATCGCATCCCACGGCGACTACGTTATCGACCTTCCGAACGGGACCGAAACGCTGGAAGAAGTGCTCGCACGGGTCGGAAACGAGACGTACGATTCGTCACAACAGGCCCAAGAGGCGATGTACAACGGCCTCAGCAGCAAGGCCATCGGTCGCCGCCATTACAGCGACCGCGACCCGACGACGATGGGGACGTTCGGCCCCGACCAGATCTCCTTCTAATCTATCAGACCCATTCGAGGGCCCGATTTAGCGAGAGCGGAACCGACCCCTTCTCGTAGGCTTCGATGCGTCCCGACGGACGAGCACGAAAGACGACCGCCGGACGGTGGCGGACGCCGGGTTGTTCGCCGACGACGGCGGCCCATTCGTCGTCCCTGAAGCCGGTACAGTCGACGAACAGCACAGCGCCGCCGCCGTGTTCGCTCAACTGTCCGTTCGTCTTCGTTTCGGCCGTCTCGCGCACGGCCGCGACGGGCGTGTCGGCGGCCCGCCGCGTCGGCGGCCGCGGGCGCGTCACTTCGACCAGCGACGATTGGTTGTCGTCGGGCGGGTCGGCGCGGAAGTCGAGCGAGTGACCGGTCGTCACTTCGATTTCGGGTTCGACGCCGTATCCAGCGTCGGTCAACACCTTCGCCACGGTGAACTCGCTCATCGTGGAACTCATCCGGTTCTCGTCGAAGTACTCGCTCGTCCCGAGTTTCGAGGCCATCGTGTACCGATAACCGTCCAACGCGCCGGTGCTGAGGAACCGCTCGTAAAACGAGAGGGCTTCGTCCCGCGTCGCGTCGGGAAAGCCCGCCGCGTACTTGCGGAAGAACGCCCGCGAGGTCTCGCGGCCGTCCTTCGAGAAGAAAACGGGAAGGAAGAACCACGAGAGGTAGTCGTATTCGGCTAGCCACGGCGACTCGACGGCCAAATCGGCGAGGAGTTCGCGCTGACTCCACCGCGCGATGGGGTACGGAACCTCGTCGAAGGTGAACTTGTTCGTTCGCCATAGTGCGGGAGGTGTCTCGGTGTTGCCGAGCCAATAGGCGAGTTCGTCGTTCCAGAGGAACAGCGCCACGTCGCCGTTGTCCATCTCGAACCGTCGGGCGTCGAAGCCGTTCGGTTCCACGTAGTGGGGGGTCGTCGAACGCGCCCCGAGGTTCGAATCGAGGTGCGAGTACAACTCCGTTGTTATGCGGTCGTCGTCCCACCGCTCCGTAGAGCGGCGAAAGCGGAGCGGGCTTGCCACGGAGGAACCTAGTAACCGAGAATGTTTACGTGTTATGCACCTCACGGGTCGTCTCCGACCGTCGTCACCTCCCTCCCCGTCGTTTTTCCCGACCTCTCGCTCGGTCCGTTTTTCCTGCTTCCCCCTTGCGTCTGACGATGGTACATCCTGAACGAATAATGTGATTATCCGTTACATTAATAACCGCCCCACGCCAAGGTATGAGTGTGGTTGTCATGTCAATGGGTGCCTATGACGAAGAAGAACACGAACGCCGTGAGCGGAAGAACAGTACCGTCGATACGACCTTCGACGACGAACGGTCGGATTACCACGGGACTGTCGAGTACGACTCCGGCGATTCTGCCGAAGATTTGCTCAAGCAGTTCGAGAAGATGAAATCCGAGTAGCACGGCTCTTCTTCGCGGCGAATTTACCAGCCGGGAGTCTCCGGTGCGCCGAAATCCGTTTCGACCCGTCCTGCGATCGATGCGTTCGGAACGTCCGATTCGGTTCGCGCCATCGCCTCCCACCGGCGAATCGAGCGAGCGACCCACGAGTCAGCGTCGCGTGCCGTCGTCAGGACGGATTCGTACGTTTCGTCGTCGATGGACGTCGTGCCGGGTCGGTTAGCGACGGCCGTGGCGACGAACCGAAACCTGTCGTCGTCGGTCAACTCGTCCGCGAGCAGACGCTCAACGACTCCTGCCAACTCGTCGGGGTCGGGATGGACGAACACCTTTTCGCCGATGGCTTGCGGCCCCAGCAGCAACCCGGAGAGCGTTCGCGGCGGTTCGTCGTCCACTAACCGATTTCCGTCGAACGCCGTTTCGACCCGTTCACACTCGGTTTCCCGCCCTAATTTGAGGTTGTGACCGGGATACTCCGCACATTCCGTGGGATACAACTCGTCGCCGTGAATCCGACACTGGAGGGTTTCCGGGTCGAGAAAGGCGCAGGTCGGAAGCCACCTCGGCCCGGTTTCGAACGGGGCGACCGGCTTGGGAGGTTTCCGAATCCCGAGGAAGAACGCCGGATTTCCGTCGATGGCTGCCAGCGTCACGCCGTCCACTTCCGGCCCGGATTCGTCCCGCCAGAGACGCGGCGTCAGCGCGTCGGCGAGTCCCGCCTCGACGAACGCCTGCACTTCCTCGCGCATGAGTGGAACGAAGTTGTACGCGTCGTCGAGCGGTTTTCGCGGGCCGCGTCGCTCGTGGTCCGTGGTTTCGGGAGCGATTTCGCGCCAGTCGATACAACAGCCTGCACACCCCTCACAGTTCACCTCCATACCGACCGAAGTACGGTAGTCTATCGCATAAACGGTCTGGTGGAACTATCCGGCTTCACGACGAAACCCGCGTATGGACACCGACACCGTGCGCGTCTGGTTGGTCGAACGAACGTACTCGGACGACGAACAGAACCTCATCATCCTCGTCTACGCGACGCCCGACGGGTCGCGCTACTTTCGGAAAGAGCGTGCGCTTCCGAGTTTCACAGGTGCTGCGCGGAAAACTAGTGCCGCTCTCGACGTTTCGGCGGACCAGTTGGGAACGGTCGAGGACGAGGAAACCCGCGACCGATACGCGACGGAAGCCGACCGCATGGCGACTGAATACGAACCCACCGAGGCCGTGTGAACATCTGTGTACCGAGACGTATATTGAGCAAATACGTGAATATATACGACATCGAAGTATAAAAATATACAAAAGAATACAATAATTTATGCCTCGTCAGTAGCCTGTTATAATCAATGCGAAGACGAACGTTCATGTCCGCGCTCGCGGCAGCGACCGCAACGGGACCGATAACCGCAACCCTCAGCTCCGACGTACGCGCCGCTTCGGGCGATATTTCGCCGCTCGAATGTCACTCGACGGCGAGCTTTCTCGATGCCGCGGGTGGTGAACTGACGGACAGTTCAGTCATCGCGGTGTGGGCGGAAAACACCGCCACGAACCACGACGCCGACTCGAACGGCGACGCGACCCTTTACGGCAGCGAAACGTCGATTCCGCTGGTCGTCTCCGACTCGAACGTCGTCGCGTTCGGGTCGATGCTCGTCGAGGACGACACCAACTGGCAGAACGGGAACGAGGAGTTCGTCCTCAACATTTGGGACGCCGAACTCGGTGGTTCCGGGACCGTTCTCTGGGACGAAGGCCACGACCAGTACTACGACCTCGCGTCGTTCTCCACGTTCGAGAGCTACGCCGAGAACAACGGCTACACGGTGACGGCGACGTCGAGCCTTTCCTCCGACCTCGGGAGCGCGGACGCGGCGGTCATCACGTCTCCCGCGACGGCGTTTTCCTCCTCGGAACTCGCCGACCTCCGGAACTTCGTTTCCGGCGGCGGAACGTTGTTCGTCCACGACCAATCCGACTACAACGACAACGACACGACGGCGAACCTGAACGACATCGCGAGTTCGCTCGGCCTCCCGTTCCGGTTCAACGACGACGAGGTGCTCGACGCCTCGAACAACGGCGGCGCGGACTACAAACCGCTCACGAGTCGGTTCAACGCGTCCTTCGATTACTTCACCGACCGCGAGGGACTCGGACTGGACAAGAGCGAGACGTACACCGTCGACGTCACCGAGGTCGCGGACGGCGACACGGCGACGGTGGAGTTCGACGACGGGTCCACCGAGAGCATCCGAATCCTCGGCATCGACACGCCCGAGAAGGCGGCGAACAGTTCCGCCGAGCGGATTCAGGAGTGGGAGGGAATCGAGGCGCTGAGCTACCTCCAGACGTGGGGGTCGAACGCCACCGACTTCGGGAAGAACGAGCTAAGCGGTGCGACCGTCGAACTCTCGTTCGACCCGAACGAACCGCTCCGGGACACCTACGGTCGCGTCCTCGGTTACCTCCACTACGATGCGACCGGCGACGGTACCCGTGACGACTTCTACAACCTCCGCGCCGTCGAAACCGGCCACGCCCGCGTGTACGGGTCCGGTTCCTCGTACCACGACGACATCTGGCGCGCCGAGGACACCGCACGGTCGAACGACACCGGTGTCTGGGGCCAAAGCGACCCCGACGCCTCCTCGGAGATTCGCAACCGTGGGGTGGACGACCTGTTCTTCCCGCAAGCCGCCAGCGTCAAGACCGTCTCGGGCGGCGTGCCGGACTCCCGCGTCCCGATTTACGCGGAAAGCACCGCCGCACAGTCCGGCGGCTACGCTTACAGCGGCGACATCCCGCTCGCGGCAGTCGACGATTCCGTCAACGTCGCCATGGTCGGGAGTCCGCTCATCGACGAGAGCTACGAGAGTTCCGAAGGTTTCGCCGTTGGTACGTCGGACTACGAAAATTTCGTTTTCCTCACGAACCTCATCGACTACGTGAGCAACCGAAGCGGTGATGTTCTCATCGACGGCGGTCACGGCCAGTTCGACGCGAGTTACGCCGTTTCGAACGATGACGCGGCGTACTACCAGCGCTACCTCGAAGGCGTCGACCTCTCGTTCGATCAGGCGAACGAACTCGACACGTTCGACCTCTCGCGCTGGCGGGCCATCGTCGTCACCACGCCCGCCGACCCGTTCACCAGCGCCGAAATCGATGCGCTCTCCTCGTTCGTCGCGGACGGCGGCGCAGTAGTCCTCGTCGGCGCTGGCACGGCACCGTCGGGTGCCCGCTCCAACCTGAACGACCTCGCTTCCTCGTTGGGCACCGACCTGCGAATCAACGGCGACCACGTCACCGACGGCACGAACAACGTCAACGGCGATTCGACGATTCCGACGACGACCGTCTTCGACACGTCCTTCCCGCTGTTCGACGCCTACGACGGTTCGACCGGCGACGGCGGCAGTGGCAGCGGCGACATCTCCATCGCCCAAATCCACGCGGACGCATCGGGTAACGACAACGACAACCTCAACGACGAGTACGTCGTCTTCGAGAACTCAGGAACCGGTTCCGTCGACCTCACCGGGTTTACCGTCGAGGACGAGGCCTCCCACACTTACGCCTTCCCGAGCGGCTTCACGCTGGACGCCGGCGCGCAGGTGACGCTCCACACCGGAACCGGTTCGGACACGAGTTCCGACCTCTACTGGGGCAACACCGGTTCCGCGGTGTGGAACAACGGCGGCGACACGGTATCCGTCTACGACGACAGCGGCGTACTGTACACGAGCGAGTCGTACTGAAAGGGACGCTTCGTTTCGATGTTTTATTTTTGAGACGTTTCGAGGAGTGATTGCCTGCTTTCGAAGGGAACGGCCACTGTTGGATGGAAATCGATGTATCTAGCGAACTCTGATATGTATCGGATAGCGCTATATCGAATGGGGGATATTTCGCCACCACTGCTTGCGACCGGACGTTTCCCGCGATCTCGGTTTTGTACTCCTCTCGGGTTCGACTCTCGGACTTCTCCCGTCTTTTTGGCAGGCCTAAAAATCGGAAACTCTATTATTGTTTAGGCTAGCCTAAAACCCATGGCAAACGACGAAACGGAACGTGACGGTCCGACGCGGCGGGATTCTCGCGAGCGCCAGCGAGTGAGAAGTCGTCGCGGGAGTGAGCAAAGCGAACACACCCGACGGGATTCCCGCGAGCGAATCGAGGGGGAAACCGTCGGGAAAGAGAGGTCGACGGTCGAACGGACCCGACGGGAGTACGTGAAGTACGGCGCTGCGGTGGTCGGTGGCGGACTACTTGCAGGCTGTTCGAGCGACACGAGCGGTTCGACCTCGACCACGGCCGAAGCAGGGACCGAGACCGACACGGAGACGAAATCAGGAACGGAGACGACAACCGAGACGACCACCCCCGAAGACGGACCCTACTCGGTGACGATGTCGCCGATGGGAACGGTCGAGTTTGAGGCCGTTCCGAAGAACGTGTTGGGGAGTTCGACGAACTACATCGACATCGCAGCGGCTCTCGGCCACCGCACCGCGGTGAAATCGACGGGATATCCGTCGTACACCGTTCCGTCGCTGACGTTCTTCTACTCCCGACTCGGCATCTCGGACGAGTGGCTCGATTTCACGGAAACGGGCGGGTACAACAAGGAAACGCTGTACGAATTGGACAGCGACGTTCACTTCATCGACCCGGCGTATCTCGGCACGCTCGACGGTTGGAGTAAATCGGACGTTCAGGAAATCGAGAAGAACATCGGGCCGGTTTTCGGCAACATGTACAGTCGAAAACACCGACAACCGCCCGAAGCCTACCGCGACTCCTACCGGTATTACACCCTGTGGGAACTCACCGAGAAGTTCGCGGCGGTGTTCCGGGAACGGGACCGATTCGAGGAACTGAATTCGATCAGGAAGACCCTCCTGTCGGACATTCAGTCGAAACTTCCGTCGCGGAACGACCGACCCACGGTCGGAATGGTGTACCCCCGGATTTCGGAGAACGCGTTTTACGTCCACAAACTCAACCAACCCGGGTACTTCTTCTCCCACACTCGTCCGTTGGAGGCTCCCGACGTCTTCGCGGACATCGCGACGGACGAGTACGGCGGCAAACTCGTCGATTACGAGGCGATGCTCGAAGCCGACCCGGACGTCATCATCATGAACCACGGTATCTCGGCGTACTACGATGTCGCCGACACCAAGGAGTCCATCCGGAATCACAGCGTGGGTTCGGAACTGACCGCCGTGAAGAACGACCGCCTCTACGCGTCCGGCAACCCGCGTCAAGGTCCCGTCATGAACCTCTTCCAGTTGGAGATGACCGCAAAGCAATTCTATCCGGAGCAGTTCGGCGAATGGCCGGGCTACGCCGACGGCGAACCGTACCCGGAGATTCCCGAAGCGGAACGGCTATTCGACCGCCAGCGCGTCGTAAACGTCGTCGACGGCGACTTCTGACCGAAGCGCTCGATCGCCGCTCGACCGTTTTCACACCCGGGCCGCGTTGAACCCCGTACGAGCGCGTGGCTCGTTACTCCTCGCTGTGGTTCGACGGGGCCGTCACGTCGAACGCCGCCGGGTCGGCGTTCGCGACGGCGGGGAGTTGCCGAAGTCGCGGTCGCGCGAGGGCGTACAGCCCCGTGAACCCGAAGCCAAACGCGGCTATTCCCATTGTCGTCGTCGTTCCTATCACCGCGGCGACCACGCCGCCGATGAGCGACCCGAGCGGCAGCGTGGCCCCGGAAGCCGTCCCCTTGATGGAGGACACGCGTCCGAGGAGGTCGGACGGAAACATGGTTTGGTTCAGCGTCGCCATGAGTACGCCGTTGATTCCCGCTGGCACCCACGCGAGCCCGAACAGGACGACGGTGAGCACGGGCGACTGCACGTACACCGCGGCGAACCAGCAGCATGCGGCCACCGAGTTGCCGACGAGCAACAACCGGCCGTACGCGACGCCTTCGAAATAGGGCGCGACGAGCGATCCGACGAGCCGCCCGATGCCGAGCGCACCGAGCAGCAAACCGTAGACGGCAGGGCCACCCAGCGCGTCGCCGAACGCCGGGAGGATGGCCAGCGTTACGCCGGTCGCCAAGTTTGCTACCGCCGTCGTGAGTATCAGTTCGACGAAGACGGTCCCCCGGAGGACGTCGCTCCCCGCTCGCAGGTCGTCGATGTACGACCCGAGTATCGACCCGTCGGTTCGCTCCGATTCGTTCTTCGCCGTGTCCTTCGGGACCACGATACCGGCGAACAACAGTCCCGCGACGGCGAACGTTGCCGAGTCGAACAGGAACAGCGTCGTCGCGCCGAAGACGGCGATGAACGCGCCGCCGAGCGCGTCGAACACCATGTCGAGACCGAGCGTGACGGTTGCGAGCGCGGAGTTCGCCCTCGATAGCCGCGAATCGGTCACGATTCGGGGGACGAGCGTCGTCTGCATCGGCGACGTCAGCAGCGTCGCCAGCGTCAGTATCGGAACCACGGCGAGCAGAACGTCGACGCTCATCCACCCCATCGACGCGGCGAGCGGGAGGACGAGAACGACGACACCCTGCAGAACCTGGGCCCCCACGAGTACGGGTTTGAGCGGGAACCGGTCCACGATGGGTCCGGCGAGTATCTGCAGGAGCCACGGGAGCAACAACAGCGAGTTCGCGATACCCGTGAGAACCGTCGAGCCGCTGAGTTCGAAGACGAGCCACAGGACGGCGACGGTGTAGAGGCTGTCCCCGGCGTTCGTCACGAACTCCCCGGCGAAGAACCGCCGGAAATCGCGGTTTCGCCACAGCGACGGCGCGCTCCCGTCCGCGCCGGTCGTGGTCATTTCCGACCACCTCCGGCGGTCGTCAGTCGTCGTTCGAGCGGTCCGTGGGACCGCGAGCGATGCGTCTGTCGTTCGAAAGGCGATGCGTGGATCGGCGAGTCGCGGCCGCGTGCCTGCGACTCCGTGGATGTCGGCATATGCGTAGGTGTTCGGTCGAAAAACTGCGGCTACGGGATGTAGCGGAACGAAACCCGAGTGCTGCGGCTATCGGACCTCGCTCCTCGGCGTGAGCGCGAGCGGTTCGAACACCGGACGATACGCAAGCCGGTACGTCATAGAACGGTTCGTTCCGAACTGTACGCCGTAGTGTATTTAGTTCTGACGGTGGTGTGATATCTCGTCACGAACCGCCACTCGCCCACTCGACGATTTCCCTCGTCGAACTCCCCGAACGTTCTTTCCCCGTGAACGACCAACCGATACCAATGACGACCGACAAGTGCGACGGGTGTGGGGCGGACGTGCCGATTGCGGGCGGTATCGCCAACCTCTGGAGTTCGAACCCGCAGACGACGGGCGGAATGACGTTGGAGTTCGAGGACGGGAGCGAACACTTCCTCTGCTACGCCTGTATCGAGGAGTTGCCGGACTACCCCTCGGCGGCGGACGTGGCGGCGCTCAGGGTCGGCGAGTGAACCGCGTGCGGATCGAGCGGAAACTGGACACAATATTGACGATTGTCCGGACCTTGGCTAGGGTAGGATGCGGGGTAGTCGAATCGGTTCGATTTGGGGGATTCCGGTCCTCGTCGATATCAGTCTCCTGTTGGCGCTTCCCGTCGTCGGGTGGTGGATTCAGCGCGGCGTCTCGGTCCGCGTGTGGATAGACGTCCTCACGGAAATTTCGCCGCACACGGTCCGCTATTCGGCCATCGACGTCGGACTGACCCCGTGGTTGGTCGGCGCGGTGGTGTTCTTCGGCTTCCTTGCGAGTCTCCTCGTTCACGACTTGGTACAGACGTGGTTGGCCCGCCGATACGGGGTCGAGACGCGCTACATCATGCTCTGGGTGTTCGGCAGCCTCTCGCAGTTCGATTACAGCACGAAGTACTTCGAGCGGGAAGCTCCCATCGCGCTCGCCGGATTGCTGACCAGCGCGCTTCTCACCGGTCTCTTCACGGCGGTCCTGTGGGCCATCCCCGGCGACCCGCAGGTCGTGGTGGTGTCCGTGGGTCTGTTGGCCATGTTCAACGGCGTCGTTTGGCTCGCCAACCTGTTCCCCATCTTCCCCTTCGACGGCGCACTCCTGCTTCGGTCCCTCCTCTGCCGGGTCACTTCGACCATGCAGGCGACGCGAATCGTCAGCGTCCTCGGGCAGGTCCTGGCGGTGGTGATAATCTTCTACGCCGCGTTCGTCCTTGACCACCTGCTCTTCGGCCTCGTCGCGGTGTTCTTCTTCTTCTCGGCGATGGACGAACGGCAGTTCGTGAGAAACCGGCTGTTTCTCGCGGACACGTCCGTCTCGGAGTTCGTCCGACGAAGGGAGCCGTGCGTCCCGTCGAAGACGTTGGTGGACGACTTCCTCGCCGAGGAACGACTCGACCTGAGCGACGAACGGGCGTTTCCGGTCTGCGACGGGGACGGCGCGCCGGTCGGCGTCCTCACGACCGACGCGTTGCGATCGTGGACGGACCGAACGGGTGTCTCGGCGACGACGAACGTCGGAAAGCTCGTTTCCGAAGACGTCGCCTCGATTCCCGAAGGCGAAACCGCTCTCACGGCGTATCTGCTGTTCCGGGATGGGACGAAGTACGTCCTCGTCTCGTATCCGGACGATATCGGTGTGCTGACGGCGTCGGAGTTCCTCCACATGCTCGATGTCCGCCAGCAGATAGCGGCCGTCAACCTCCGAAATCTCCCGTAGACCTCTTTTCCGCTCGGTCCGTCGTCGAGCGAACTGATGAGCGGACAGAGTTATATACGGCGGTGACTCCACCACGCAGTGCGAATGCGAAACCGATCCCGTAAGGTGGGGACATCCGATGACAGCGACAGTCACAGTAACTGCCGACGTGCTGCCACCGCTCAGTGAACACCAACTCCTCTACCTCTTCCTCCATCTGTTCCTCTTGCTATTTACCGCCCGTCTCCTCGGCGAAATCGCCCGATACACGGGATTACCGTCCGTGCTGGGCGAACTGCTCGCGGGTATCGTCCTCGGGCCGTCGATACTGGGAGCGATAGCGCCGGGACTGTTCGTCGCGATATTTCCGCAGAACGCGCTCCAGTATCACCTGGTAGAGGTCGTCTCCTGGATCGGACTGACGATGTTGCTCGTCGTCACCGGCTTCGAGACGGATTTGGATCTCATCTCCAGTCGGGCGAAACCGGCCACCTACACCGCGGCTACCGGAATCGCCGTCCCCTTCCTGCTGGGGTTCGGACTGGCGTACCTCCTCCCGTCGGAGTTTCTCGCGGCCGACGATCAGCGGCTCGTGTTCAGCCTGTTCATCGCGACGGCGCTCTCCATCTCGGCCATCCCGGTCATCGCGAAGGTCCTCATCGAGATGGGGGTGATGAATCGGGACATCGGACAGATAACCATCGCGTCGGGAATGATAAACGACACCGTCGGGTGGATTCTACTCGCGGTGGTTGCGAGTCTCGCCCGCAGCGGCGGCGGAGAGGCGGTCAGCACCGCCGGTGAGACCATCGTGCTGTTGGTCCTGTTCCTCGGCGCCGCCATCACGCTCGGCGACCGGGTGGTCAGGGGGACGCTTCGGTGGGTGGACAACACGCTCGGCGGCGACATCTCGATGGCGACCACGGTGATGATACTCGCGCTGGGCGTCGGAACGATCACTCAGTTCCTCGGCCTCGAAGCCGTCCTCGGCGCGTTCGTCGTCGGCGTCCTCGTCGGACAGGTCAAACGGTTCGACCGGGCGGCGCGACACACCTTCGAGGTCGTCACGATGAGCATCTTCGCGCCCATCTTCTTCGCGACGGCGGGTCTTCGAGTGGACCTGACGACGCTGTTGGTACCCACCGCGCTCCTCGGGGGACTCGCGGTTCTCGCCGTCGCCATCGTCGGCAAGTTCACGGGAACGTTCGTCGGCGCGAAAGCGTCGGGGCTGTCGAACTGGGAAGGTATCGCGATGGGGTCCGGGTTGAACGCCCGCGGCGCACTGGAAATAATCGTCGCGACCATCGGCATCAGCGTCGGCGTCCTCACCGGGACGACCTACACCATCATCGTGATGGTCGCCATCATCACCTCGTTGCTCGCGCCGCCGCTCCTGCGCGTTTCCCTGTCGAACATCGAACTCTCATCGGAGGAGGCCGAACGACTCGAACGCGAGGAGCGCGAAGCACAGGGGTTCCTCGGAAACGTCGTCCGCGTTCTCCTCCCGACGCGGTGTAGCCCCGACTCGCAGTTGGCGGCGCGGTTGGTCGGCTACATCGCCCGAACCCGCGAGATGGAGGCGACGAACATGTACGTCTCGGTGGACGGGGAACGGGTGGCCACCGGCGGATGGTTCTCTCGCCGCGTGAAACGCCTGCTCTCGTCCGGTTCGCGGACGAATCGGGTCGAGAGCGACGGCGGGACCGTCGGGGCGGACGCGAGTGGAATTCGGGCGGAGGTGTGTCTGGAGACGATGGCCGAACGGCTCGATCTCACCGCCGACAAGACGAGAAACATCGTCCGCACCGTCGAGGGGGACGCGAGCGAAACGGTCGTCACTGAAGCGGCCGACGGGTACGACCTGATGGTACTCGGAGCGCCGCCGCGACGGCCGAACGCGGAGGGACTGTTGTTCAGCACGGAGATCGACGACGTGCTGCGCGCGAGTCCGTGTCCTCTCCTCGCGGTGCGGGCCGGGGACTCCGCGAGACGGTCTCCCGGCGAACCGATACGCCGCATCCTGCTTCCGACCGTCGGGAACGAGTACAGCCGTCACGCCGCCGAAGTCGCGTTCGCCGTCGCCACCGAATGCGGCGCGCTGGTCGAAGTGATGCACGTGGTCAACCGACCGTGGACCGAGGAACTGTTCGAGGACGCGACGAACTTCCCCGAGGCAGTCCGATTGGGTGAGGACATCGTCGATCGAGAAGCCGAATTGGGGCGGCACATGGGCGCTCAGGTCGGAACCGAAGTAACCGTGGGCGAGCGCCCGGAGCGGACCATCGTCGAACGCGCGATGCTCACCGACACCGACCTCATCGTCGTCGGAACGGAGATCCGTCCGGCGTCACACCGCGCCTTCCTCGGCCATCGCGTCGAACACGTGCTGAAGAACGCGCCGTGTTCGGTTGCCGTCGTCAGTTCCCCGTAGCCGACCGTCCCCGTTTTCGCCCCGCGAGACCGGCGGGTTTTACGACCCTCCTTCCCGTTCTACCAACAGTGAACCCCGAGCGGATTTTTGACGAGTTCCCCGCGCCCTCCTTCCGTGGCAACCAACGGGAGGCGCTCGCCGACGTTCGGTCGGCGTTCGAGGGGGACAACGACGTGGTGTTGGTGCGGGCACCGACGGGGAGCGGCAAGTCCCTGCTCGCTCGGGCGATCGCGGGATGCGCTCGGCGCGTGGACGAGGCGGACCCGAGCGATTCGACGGGCGCGTACTACACGACGCCGCAGGTGTCGCAGTTGGACGACGTGGCCGAGGAACCCCTGCTCGACGACCTCAAAATCATCCGTGGGAAGCGAAACTACTCCTGTATTCTGCCCGGCGAACACGATACGCCGGTCAACCGAGCGCCCTGCGCTCGGGAGAAAGGGTACGACTGTTCGGTGAAACATCGCTGTCCGTACTTCTCCGACCGCGCCATCGCCAGCAACCGGGAAATCGCGGCGATGACGCTGGCGTACTTCATGCGGACCGCCGGGTCGGAGGTGTTCCGCAAGCGGGACGTGGTGGTCATCGACGAGGCGCACGGACTCGCCGAGTGGGCGGAGATGTACGCGGCCATCGACCTGAACTCCCGGACGGTCCCCATCTGGGACGACCTGAAGGTACCCGAAATCACCGGCCTCGACAGGGCGGTGGAGTACGCCGAGCGACTCGCCGGTACCTGCAAACGACGGAAGGACGACCTCGTCGCGCAACCGGAACTCACCCCCGGCGAGGTGGCACGACGGGACCGGTTTCAGGAACTCGTCTCCGAGTTGGACTGGTTCGTGGAGGACTACCGCGACCCGGATAGCGCGACGGAGTGGGTGGTGGACCAACCGGACGGCGCGGGCGGGCCGATGACCATCAAGCCGATGAACCCCGAACGCTACCTCGCCCATACCGTCTGGGAGCGGGGTAACGCGTTCGCGCTCCTCTCGGCGACGATTCTGAACAAGGAGGCGTTCTGTCGGCAGGTCGGCCTCGACCCGGAACGCGTCGCCCTCGTGGACGTTGGACACACCTTCCCGGTCGAAAACCGACCGCTGTACGACGTGACGCAGGGGAAGATGACCTACGAACACCGCGAGGAGACGATTCCCAAAATCGCGCGAACGGTCGTCAGGATCATGCAGGAACACCCCGACGAGAAGGGAATCGTCCACGCCCACTCCTATCACATTCAGAAAAAACTCGCGGAACAACTGGAGGCGTTCGGCGTCGGCGGGCGGGTGCGCGCCCACGGTCGGGACTCCCGCGACGCCGACCTCGATTCCTGGAAGGCCACCGACGACCCGGACGTATTCCTCTCGGTGAAGATGGAGGAGGCGCTGGATTTGAAGGGCGACCTCGCCCGCTGGCAGGTGCTCTGCAAAGCGCCGTTCCTGAACACGAGCGACTCGCGGGTCGCCCACCGACTCGAACACGGGCAGTGGGCGTGGTACTACCGCGCCGCGCTCCGAACCGTCATTCAGGCCTGCGGGCGGGTGATCCGTGCGCCGGACGACTACGGCGCGACGTACCTCGCCGATTCGAGCCTCCTGCAACTGTTCGACCGCGCTCGAACCGACATGCCCGACTGGTTCGAAGAACAGGTGGACCGCACGGCGTCTCCCGAGTTACCCGAGTTCGACCCGCGTTCGGCGGGCGCTTCCGCCGGGAGCATCGGCCACGGTAGCACTCGGCAGTTCGGTGGTGACGGTGGCGACGACAGCGGCCGCAACGATTCGACCCAGAGAAGCGAGTCGGGCGACTCCGATTCCGGGTCGAACTCGCGCCGGAACTCCCGTTCGCGGCGCTCCCGAAAGAAGAGTCCCATGGCGGACGTGTGGGACACGGAGTGATTCCCGCGAAGTCCATCCGACGGCTCAGATGAGCGTGACGGTGTAGGCGACGGCCGAACTCAACATCAGCAGGACGAAGAACAGCGAAATCCACTTTTGTCTGTCCATACGTGACCGAACGGTTCACGTTTGATAGGTGTTTCCCCCGACAGTTCGACCCCTCCGCCACGAAATTTTCTCAGTCGACCCGCGCATCGACGACGACGTGCCACACGCCCTCGCTGTGGCTTTTGACGCGGCGTTTATCGAGGATTTCGACCTCGTGCCCGCGTTCGTGGACCGCCGATTCGAGTCGCGAAACCGGACGCTCCCACAGTCGGTTTTCCGGCGTCGTCTCGTGCATGTGGACGACCCCGCCGGGTTCGAGGGCGCGCAACGCCGTGTCGAGATACTCGTGGGCGTCGTAGTAGCCCATGACGACGCGCTCCGCGCTCACGTCCGTCATCTCCCGGCAGTCGGCGCGGTAGGCGTCGATGCGGTGCGGAACGTCGTTCAGCATGGTATTCTCAACGAGGTACTTGAACGACGCCGGGTTGCGCTCGACGGCCGTCACCCGCGCCCCGGCGCGGGCCATCGGGAGCGCGAAGTAGCCGATTCCGGCGAACATGTCGAAGACGCGCTCGTCCGGCGAGACGATGTCTCCTATCCGAGAGCGCTCGCGCTGGTTGCCGGGAGCGAACATCACCTCGCGGAGGTCGAGGGCGTACTTCGTTCCGTGTTCGGTGTGGACGGTTTCGGTGTCGCTCGACCCCGCGATGACGGTCACCTCGGGTTCCCGGTGTTCGCCGGAAATCCCGCCGCGGGCGAGGACGGTTTCGGCTTCCCCGTGAAGGGCGAGGAGTTCCTCGCCGACCTCCTCGGGACGCGGGCAGTCGTCGCACTGGACGAGAATCACGTCCCCGATGACGGCCCACGACTTCGGGGCGCGGTCGATTTCGTCGTCCGTCCAACCGCGTTCCCGAAGCAGGGAGTCGAGGTCGGTGTGTCGGAACTCCGGGTCGGATTGTTCGAGTATCCCCTCGAACCCCGTTTCGGTCGGCCGTGCGGTCACGGGCAGTTCGACCAGTTCGTCGTCGTGTTCGCGAACCTTCCGGGAGGCGTCGTAGACGCCCTCAGCTTCCAGTTCCGTGATGGTGTCCTCGGCGCGCGGTTTCGCCGCGAGGACGGCGAGGTTACGCATCAGGGACCACGTACAGCCCCGATCGACTCTTGAAAACCGATACCGTCTCCGCGTCCTCGTCCATGTACGACGGCTTGGAAATCGTCTCGGTCTGGTAGGTCTCCGGGTCCAGCACCTGTACCGCGCGTTCGTCCGTCACCGCGACGAGCGTCGTCTCCTCGGCGTCGTCGATGGTCCCCAATTTGCGTGCGTCGGCGGCGTCCTCGTTTCCGAACTTGGCCTCGTACTCCTCACCGGTGGTAATCCGTCGGCCCTTCAGGTTTCCTTGCACGCTCCTGACGAGGACCGGCCCGTCGTCGTCGGGACTGATGATGTCGCCGGGCGTGAACGGCGGCAGACGGACGGCGTAGGTCACGCGATACACTCCGTTGCCGTCCTCGTCCTCCGTGACGAGGGTTTCCGCATCGGAAAAGCTCCCGCCGAACTCCTCGACCAGTTTGCTCGAAATCTTCTTTCCGATGTTGGTGGTCGAGACCTTGATGTTCAGGCCGTCTGGCGTCTCGTCCATCTCGGTGACGAAGGCGTTCCGGTCGCCCGTGGCCTCCATGTCCGCGACGATTTCGTTGGCGATTTCCTTGGCGCGTTTTTCCTCCTTCGGCGTGGGAACCCTATCGACGCCACGAACTTGGACGATGCTGGCGTAGTAGTCGCCCGCGATTCGGCCACAGCGGGTACACGTCTGCCGGGCGATCATCACGGGCACCATGATTTCTTCCTCCATCAGCGTGTCGCGGACGACGCCGGAGAAGTAACAGTGCATCCGAATCGTGTTCGGGTCTATCTGTTCGGGTTCCACCTGCCACGACACGTCGCGGGCGTCGACGTGGACCGCGAGCGCTTCGCTCACCTCCTCGATGGCGATGTCGGTGTAGTCCCGTGCGCCGACGTCCACCCAGCGTCGGCCGCGGTACACCGCACCGCACTGTGCACACACCCGGACTTCGATTCGCTCCGGCGCGTCCACGAGGTCGAATCGGTCGAAGTAACACGAATCACAGAGTTTTCGCTCGCGCGGGGAGGCGGAGGTCGGATAGTCCCGTTCCGTGATATCGACCTCGATGGGGTCGCCACAGTTCGGGCAGAATTCTCCAGAATCGGTCATTGACGGTTCTATGTCGTTCTCGCTTTTAAGCCTGTAGAAGGCTCACGGCGTGACGAACTCGTCCTCATCGACGGAATCACGCCACGAGTGGGTCGGCGTCCACCCGAGCATCGACTCGGCTTTCTCGGTCGAAAGCGCCGAATCCGCCCCCGAAATGGTACTCCGTTCCGGAACCCCACCGAAGAACTCGGTCAGGGCGTCTTCGATGGGTTCGTCGAGGTAGTTGTCCGCCGCCGAGACGATGAACGGTTCGTGTCCGTCGAAGTCCACCGTGATGGCCCGCTCGATTGCCGTCACGACGTCTCGAACGTCCACGTAGGACCAGAAGTTCCCCGCGCCGGTCGCGAGGTTGTCCCGGGCGTCGAGACAGTCGTACTCCGTGGGGAACTGCACCCACGACCCTCGAATCGAGGCGACGGGGACGCCGTATCGTCGGGCGACCATCGCACCGATCTGTTCGCCGACGGCCTTCGAGGTTCCGTACGGATCCCGCGGCCGAAGCGGGTGTTCCTCGTCCAACGGGAGATACTCGGGGAGGGTCGGTTCCCCCGCGAGTTGGAAGCCGTAGGCGCTCTCGTTCGACGCCCACGCGATGCGGGCGTTCGCTCGTCCCGCGGCGGTGAGGACGTTGTAGGCTCCGATGACGTTGTTCTCGAAGATTCGCATCCCGCTGTGGCGTTCGGGTGACGGAAGCGTCGCCCAGTGGACGACCGCGTCGGGATCCTCCGTCGAAATCGCTTCCGCCGTTTCGACCTGTTCGGTCAAATCCGCCGCACGAAAGGAAATTCCTCGATATCCTCCAAGCTCCCAGTTCGACCGCGAGAGACTGATGCAAGTGACGTCCCACCCGTGTTCGGCGAGGTGTTTGGCGAGCCAGCGACCGGTCCGGTCGAGGCTACCGGCTAAAACGACCGTGCCGGTCATCGAGATACCCTCGCCGGTTCAAACGAGAACATACTCCCCGTAATCCGTCTCTGGGGGTAAGCGTTCTGGCCTCCACGTGATTGAATATTTCTATTTTATATCAGATATCTATCACCGAACGAAACTCATCACTCATCGCTTGCTACTTATCCGCATGCGTCAACGAATCTTTAAACGGTCGGAATGCCTAGACTGAAGCATGAAATGGAAGGCAGATTGGGGACTTCGTGCCAGGATGGGCCTGACGATGTTCCTCCTGTTCGCGCTGTATATCGTGTTCGTCGGAGTATTGGTGTCCGCTGGCGTCAGGTTCTTCTTCATACTGCTAGTAATCGGTGGATTCTCGCTCGGCCAGTTTTTCTTCAGCGACAAACTGGCACTGTGGAGCATGGGTGCACACGAGGTGAGCGAAGAAGAGCGTCCAGACCTCCACGCGACGATCAGTCGGCTCTGCCAGCAGGCCGACCTGCCGAAGCCGAAGGTCGCCGTCGCCGACACTCGCGTCCCGAACGCCTTTGCGACCGGGCGTTCGCAGAAGAACTCGGCCGTCTGCGTGACCACGGGACTGCTCCAGACACTGAATCAGGAGGAGTTGGAGGGCGTGCTCGCCCACGAACTCGCCCACGTCAAGAACCGCGACGTGATGGTGATGACAATCGCGTCGTTCCTCTCGACCATCGCGTTCATGATCGTTCGCTGGGGCTGGCTGTTCGGTGGCGGCGGCGGTGACAACCGGGGCAACAACCAAGTTCCCGTCTTCGTCGCCATCCTCGCGTCGCTCGCGGTGTGGATAATCAGCTACTTCCTCATCCGCGCGCTCTCGCGCTACCGCGAGTTCGCCGCCGACCGCGGCGGGGCGACCATCACTGGCAAACCGTCCGCGCTCGCGTCGGCCCTGCTGACCATCGACGGCGGGATGGACAGGGTTCCGAAGGAGGACTTACGCGAACAGTCGGAGATGAACGCGTTCTTCATCATCCCCGCGAAGGCCGGGTTCATCAGCAAACTGTTCAGCACGCACCCGAGCACCGAAGCGCGGGTCGAGCGACTCCGCGACATGGAACGCGAGATGGAGTCGTACTGACGCTACGATCGACGCTACGGCGTCTTGATATAGGCGTACCCCTTTTTCGCCTGTAATTTCGTGAGTTCACCGACGCCCGCGGGGACGACTTCGACGCCGGAGAGGAGGTCCGATTTCGCGTAGTTGAGCTTGTTCATGCTGTTGTGACACGCCTTGAACGTCACGCCCTTCTCCGCGAGCGATTTCACCGTTTCCGCCTTGGTCGAGTCGGTCGTGAGGAGTTTGACGCCCACGCCGTTCGCGACGAGCGCGATGGTTTCCGTGTCCGTCGAGTCGTCGTTCAACAGGTTGGCGACGTTCGCCACCGCGTGTTTCTGATAGTCGTCCCCTTCGCTGAAGTGAAATACTGAACTCATCGTAGTCTCCGTGGGTTCTTCCGTCCCCGTGGTTTCGTCGTCGGTCTCGGTCGTCGCTGTCGACGTCGTGGTTTCCGTCGTGGTGGCAGTGCCTTCGCTCTCGGCGGGCATGTTCGAGCACCCCGCGAGCGCGACGGCCGTGCCGGCACCTGCCAGTTCGAGAAACCGGCGTCGGGAATGCGTTCCCATCGGTTTCACGGACGGCTCGAATACTCTTTATTATCTGCCACATAAACATCGCTTCCCTTTTTCCGCTCCGACTCCGTACACCTCGGTATGGGACTATTCGACGGCATCCGTGAGGTGCTCGGCATCCGCGCTGAGACGGACGCGGGACGCGCGGCCGACCCGGAGGACCTCTTCGGGATGAGCACGGCCTACGTCACGATGGAAGCCGACCTCGGCTACGACTCGGTCGGGCAGGCCGCCCTGTGTTTCTCCGAGGTCGATAGCACCGACTTTCAGGACGCGGTCGACGAAGTACACGCCATCCTCGACGCGGGAAAGGAGGAGACCGGAACCGAGGCGACCGCGCACGTGGACAGTCACGGTTACTCGTGGTTCGTCCTCGAAGACGACGACCCGGAGGATCTCGTGACGAGCGTCCACTTCGCGGCGGACACGTTCGTCGAGGAGGGCTACGGGTCGCGCCTCCTCGCCGCGATATTCGGGTTCGAACGCGACGGGAACTACGTCTATTGGCTGTACTCGTTTCGCCGCGGGGCGTACTACCCGTTCGCACCGCAGCGCGGCCACGAGCGCGACTCCGCCGCTGAGTTCAAACTCCGGAGCAACATGGACGGGGAACTCGAAATCGAATCCGACGAACAGTACTGGTATCCGCTCTGGCCCGACTCCGCCCACGAGCATCCGTGGGAATAGTTCACTCGCTGACTTTTCTTTGTATCTAAAGGCTTCCCTTCCGATTCGTGAACCCCGATTCCGCCCTTCATTTTCACTTTCACTCTGCTGTTAACGGGGGTTTATATGATGAGGGGAACAAGACAGGAGTACAATGGCAGACGTAGACCTCGAAGCACTCCCCGGCGTCGGTCCAGCAACGGCAGAGAAACTCAACGAAGCGGGATTCGATTCCTATCAGAGCCTCGCCGTCGCAAGTCCCGGCGAACTCAGCAACACCGCCGACGTCGGCGAGAGCACGTCCGCCGACATCATTCAGGCCGCCCGAAAGGAAGCCGACATCGGCGGGTTCGAAACCGGCTCTCAGGTGCTCGAACGACGCGAGCGAATCGGCAAGCTCAGCTGGCAGATAGACGAGGTGGACGAACTCCTCGGCGGCGGCGTCGAGACGCAGTCCATCACCGAAGTGTACGGTGAGTTCGGCTCGGGGAAGTCCCAGATCACCCACCAGCTTTCCGTGAACGTCCAGTTGCCGTCCGAGCAGGGCGGCTTGCACGGCAGCGTCATCTTCATCGACTCCGAGGACACGTTCCGTCCCGAGCGTATCGACGACATGGTTCGCGGCCTGCCAGAAGAGGCCCTTCAGGCCACGATGGACGACCGCGAAATCGAAGGAACGCCTGACGACGAGGAGGCCATGGAGGAACTCGTCGACGACATACTCGACAAGATTCACGTCGCGAAGGCGTTCAACTCCAACCACCAGATGCTTCTCGCGGAGAAAGCACAGGAACTCGCGGGCGAACACGAAGACGGCGACTGGCCCGTCCGACTGGTCTGTATCGACAGCCTCACGGCCCACTTCCGCGCCGAGTACGTCGGCCGTGGACAGCTCGCCACTCGCCAGCAGAAACTCAACAAGCACCTGCACGACATCGACAAGGTCGGCAACCTGTACAACACCGCAGTCGTGGTGACGAATCAGGTTTCGTCCAACCCCGACTCGTTCTTCGGCGACCCGACTCAGCCTATCGGTGGGAACATCCTCGGCCACAAGTCGACGTTCCGCATGTACCTCCGCAAATCGAAGGGTGACAAGCGTATCGTCCGACTCGTGGACGCGCCGAACCTCGCGGACGGCGAAGCGGTTATGCGCGTTCAGGACGGCGGTCTGAAGCCGGAATAGACGGCCGTACCGTCATCTAACCACGGTTTCTCTCTTTCAAGACTCAAAAACCCGAACAGCGTCCGCTGCGTCGCGTGGAAAATCGGATTCGAACGAATCGAAACAAGTCACCGACACCGACGGACGTGACCGGTTATTCGGTCGTGGTCCGCCCGTCGTCCTTCTCGCCCTCGTAAATCTCCGCCCCGTCCTGCACGATCTTCTCGGCCAACACGGCGCATTTGACACGCATCGGGCTGATTTCGACGCCGAGCATGTCGATAACGTCGTCGCGGTCCATCGCCTCCACCTCGTCGAGCGTCATGCCGGGAAGCTTCTGTGAGAGCATGCTGGCGCTGGCTTGGCTGATGGCACAACCGTCGCCGCGGAACGCGACGCGTTCGATGGTTTCGCCGTCGTCTTCGAGGGAAACGTCGAACTCCAGTTCGTCGCCACAGGACGGATTGACCCCCTCGTGGCTGAACTGGGCGTCGGCCAACTCCCCGTAGTTTCGCGGGTTCCGATAGTGATCGAGAATCTGCTGCCGGTACATGTCCGAACCCATGCTCATAGTTGAATCCGAATAGGAGAGAGTCACCTAAAAGGATTCCGACGATTCGGCCCCTGTCGCCGTCGTGAGACCGTGCTTCTCGGCGTCCAACTCGTCGGCCTGTGCGATGTTCCGGAGCAGCGGATGTGCCGACCAACAGAACGCGATGCACAGGAACCCGAACCCCGCAGTCGTCATGACCGGCGTCGTTCCGAGGGCGTCTCCGCCGATGCCGCCGAGGAGGGACCCGAGCGGCATCGCTCCCACGGACGCACTCGACAGGACCGACGAGACGCGGCCCATGAGTTCTTCGGGGACGACGGACTGTATCATCGCCGCGAAGATGACGTTCGTCGCGCCGACCGGAATCCACGCGAGGAAAAACAGGGCCATCGTGGCCGGAAACCAGCCGATGAGGACCGCGGCGAGCCACGTGATGCCGCTGAAGACGAACCCGCCGATGCTCAGTTTGGCGAGCGAAACCCGCTTGAGCGGCGTCGCGGCGAGCGACCCGACCAGCATCCCGCCGACCACCGTGGCGAGGAGGAACCCGTACGCGTCCGACCCGCCGTGGGCCTGCGCGTAGGCGGGCAACACCGCGAGGGTACTGCCGATGGTGGCGTTGACGACGAGGCTCCCGGCGAGTACCCAGACGAGGACCGACCCGCGGACGTACCCGATTCCGTCGCGGAGTTGGGTGCGATACTCCCCGATGGCGGCGCTGAGGCCGTCGGTTTGGCCGGCATCGGACTCTGTATCCGTCTCCACGTCGGATTCAGATTCGGATTCGGACTCGGTTTCGAGTACGGTTTCGGATTCGGCGGGCGGAATTCGAACGCCGAGGAAGACCAGCGTCGCGGCGAGGAAGGTCACGGAATCGAGGACGTAAAGTGCGATCGCGCCGACCAGCGCGACGACGATGCCGCCGAGCGCGGTGAAGGCGAAATCGACGCCTTGGTAGGCGAACGAGAACGCCGAGTTGGCCTCCACGAGGTCGTCTTTCTCGACGACGCGGGGGAGGGCGGCCTGCTGTGCCGGGTAGACGAACTGGTTGATGAGCGAGAGCAGGGGCATCACGACGAGGACGACCCAGACGGAGAGCCACCCCATCACGTACGCGACGGGAACGCAGAGAACGAGGAGACCTTCCGCGACCTGCGTGGCGACCAGAATCCGCCGGAGTTGCCAGCGGTCGACCAACGGCCCGGCGAGGAACTGGAGCGTCTGCGGAAGCATGGTGAGAAACCCCGCGAGACCCGTGTAAAACGACGACCCGCCGAGTTCGAAGGCGAGCCACATCGCTGCGACGGCGTACGCGCTGTCCCCCGCGTTCGTTATCAACCGGCCGATAAACAGACGACGGAACGTCCGATTCCCGAATAGAGAGCGCATGAAACGAGACAGGAGGGGGAGCCAAATATATGATTCCAGAACTACAGTTCTGTAACGAAACTATCCGAAAGCAGTTTCTGTTGGAAAATTTACTGTTCGACGTGAATATCCAGTTCCTCGTCGACCGTTAGCGTGAGTTCGTCGCCGTCGAGCGAGATGGTGGTGGCTGCCACGAGCGGGTCGTCCGAGACGATTCGGGCATTCCCGGGACGGGGCCAGTCGAGTTCCCACACGGGGTCTTTCGTGAGGTCGATACCGTGGTCGTAGTGAAACGCCACGACCGCCGGATGTTCCAAGACGTACGTTCCGACGTTGCCGGTCGCATAATCCCCGCAGCGCTCACAGAGGAATTCGACGCCCACTTCCTGTTCGTCACCGAAATATTCCGACTCGGTGACGAGCGATCCGACCGTTTTCCCCGAGCAGTTCAGACAGACGCCGTCCGCCATGAGCGAGAACACGTTGAGAAGCCACCGCTCGAACGTGCGGCGTAACTCCGACTCGTCGCGCCCCTCGAACGCGCCCGGCGGCAACCCGAACGTCGAGCGGTTGCGCTCGCACGTCTCACAGCGAACCGTGACCGTCTCCTCTTCGTACTCCGCGGTGAGTTCCGTTCCGCAGTCGGGACAGTGTGCGTCGAGTTCGAACGTCTCGGCTTCGGCGCGCCGGGTGTAGGTCCCCGAGAAAATCGCGCCCATGATTCGGAACCCGGCGTAGGTGAGTTCGTACCTCTCCTCCTTTCCCCGGACGAACAGACCGACCAGTTTGTTCAGATGGTAGTTGAACTGCCCGCTGTCTCGAATCCCCACTCGGTCGTGCAGTTCCGAGAACGAAAGCGGGTCGTCCGCGTCCCACAGGGCTTGTATGATTTCGATTCGCGTGTCGTTGCCGAGGAGGGAGAAGGCGTCTTCGGGGGACAAATCCCGCTCGTCCGCGTCCATGCCCGGTGATGGACGGGACGTGTGAAATAGCTTTCAACTCGTGTTCGTCTCCCGATACCACGCGTTCGTCTCCATACCCACCGTCGGCCGCCTCAGCGGTCGCCAGCGGCCTCGCCTTCGAATCGCTCGATGAACGTCTCGACGAACTCCCGGCGCTCCTCGGCCAACCGTCGTCCCGCGTCGGTATACATCCGTTCCGGGAGTCGGAGTATCTTCTTGTGGAAGTGGTTCACCGACGTCTCACCCGCCCGCGTCTCGTCGGCGTCGATCGGTACGGTGGGGTCGTGCATGGGTTGGCCGCGTTCCGCACCGTAGCAGAAGACGCGACCGATTCCGACCGCACCGAGCGCGTCGAGGTTGTCGGCGTCGGACAGCAGTTTCGCCTCCAGCGTCTCGGCGTCCACGTCGTTCGAGAACCGATGCGCCCGGATGCAGTGCTGGATTGCGCCGATTTCCGCGTCCGTCACGTCGAATCCGCTCCCGCCGAGGAGGCGGGCCGCTTCCTCCGCGCCCCACTCGGCGTGGTCCTCTATTTCGCCGCGGTCCTCGCGTCCGCGGCCGACATCGTGCAACCACACCGCGGAAAACAGGATTCGCTCGTCGGGGTCGTACTCCTCGGCGAGCGTTTCGGCGAGGGCGGCCACCCGCTGGACGTGATGCCAGTCGTGTGCGGGTGCGACGTTTTCGAAGTAGGATTTCGCCCGAGGTCGGACCGCCTCCGGAAGGGTTTCCGCCATGTTTGTTCCTACTGCTACTGGTAGCGACGATGCCACGTAGTCGTTGCTTTCGATTCCCGCCGACGAGATCACATCGCGTCTTCGAGTTCCGCTCGAAGGGGAGTGACATCCCACTGCTCGTCGTAGCGTCCCCCGTTGATGAAGAACGTGGGTGTCCCGATAACGCCGCTCTGAGCGCCCGAGACGATGTCGTCGTGAACTCGGTCACGGTAGACGTGTCGTTCGAGTTCGTCGTCGAACCGAGCGAGGTCGAGGTCGAGAGCCGCGGCGTTATCCCGTAGCTCGGTCCCCGTTATCTCGCTCGGATGCTCGAAGAGCAGGTCGTGCATCTCCCAAAATTTCCCCTGTGCCGCCGCCGCTTCCGCCGCTTCCGCTGCCTCCTCCGCATGCGGATGCAGCTGTGAAAGCGGGAAATGCCGAAAGACGAACCGCACTTGATCGTCCATCGTTCGTCGCAGTTCTTTCACCGCCTGATGTGCGCCTTCACAGTACGAGCATTCGTAATCACCGTATTCGACGAGCGTGACGGGTGCACCATCGTCCCCGTCGACGTGGTCGTTCTGATTTACTGGCACAGCAAGCTGAGAGACTCGTGATTGGCTCATCCATTTCCCCCCATAGAACTACCGTCACCATCGGTCATAGACCTATCCTATCGAAGGATTCGACGACCGAACTCCGAAACTCCTCGAAGAAACGAAACCGACGTCGCTTACTGCGCGAACAACTGCCGGGCGTCGTCCACGGCATCGACGAGTTTGTCGATTTCCTCGCGAGTGTTGTAGATGTAGAAGGAGGCCCGTGCGGAGGCCGCAATACCGAGTTTGTCGTGGAGCGGTTGCGTACAGTGGTCGCCCGCACGAATGGCCACGGCGTGGTCGTTGAGGATGCTGGAGAGGTCGTGGGCGTGAACACCGTCCACGTTGAACGAGACGAGTCCGCCGCGGTCGTCGCCCGGCGGGCCGTAAATCTCCACGTCGCCCTCCTCGGTCAGGCGGTCGTAGGCGTACTCGGCGAGTTGCTCCTCGTGGCGCTGCACGCGCTCCATGCCGATGTCCTCCAGGTAGTCCACGGCGGCCGCGAGTCCGACTCCCTGTGCGATGTTCGGCGTTCCGGCCTCGAACTTCCACGGCAGGTCCTCCCACGTCGAGTCGTCGTAGGTGACCTTTCGAATCATGTCGCCGCCGAAGAGGTACGGTTCCATCTCCTCCAGAATGTGTTCCTTGCCGTACAGGCCGCCGATGCCGGTCGGGCCGACCATCTTGTGGCCCGAGAAGGCATAGAAGTCGGCGTCGATGGCCTGCACGTCCACCGGCCGGTTCGGGACCGCCTGCGCACCGTCCACGAAGATGTAGGCGTCGTGGTCGTGTGCGATGTCGGCGAGTTCGCCGACGGGGTTCGCCGTCCCAAGCGTGTTCGAGACGTGGACGACGCTGACCATCTTCGTATCGTCCGTGATCATCTCTTCTGCTGCCTCCATGTCGAGGTACCCGTCCTCGGTCACGGGGATGTACTTCACGTCCGCGCCAGTCTTCTTCCCGAGTTGCTGCCACGTCACGAGCGACGCGTGGTGTTCCATCTCGGAGAGGACGACTTCGTCGCCGGGGCCGAGTTCGTTGAGTCCCCACGCGTAGGCGACGAGGTTCTCGGCTTCGGTCGTGTTCTTCGTGAACACCATCTCCTCGCGTCCGTTCGCGCCGATGAACTCGGCGAGTTTGTCGTGAGCTTCTTCGTAGGCGATGGAGGCCTCTTGGCTCAACTGGTGGATGCCGCGGTGGACGTTCGCGTTGTAGTTCCGGTAGTAGTCGCTGATGCTCTCGATGACGGCTTCCGGCGTCTGCGTGGTCGCCGCGTTATCGAGGTACACCACTTGATTCCCGTTGAACTCCCGCTGGAGGATGGGGAACTCCTCGCGGATACGCGCCACGTCCAGCGCGTCGGATTGTTGTGGCTCCATTGTGTACGAATTGGGTTTCGAGTGGGAACACTTCTTCGGTCTGGGAGAATCGAAACCGAAATCAGTTACGTCGGGGGCGATGCGGATTAAGGACCTTCGGTCCCTCGTTTTTCGTATGGTCTCCAAACGACGACTCGGCGCAAGCATGATCTTTCTCGCCCTCGCGTTCGTCGGCGTCTTTCACGCGTTCGTCGCCGTCGCCTTCCACACCGGACTGCTGTCCGTCGCCATCGGAACGATAGTCGGGTCGGTGCTGTGTCTGGTCGCGGTGAACGTCCCGGCGTATCTCGACTGATTACATCCGTAAAAACTGCGCGTGCCTGGTCGAATCCAGTTCGAGGACGTTCGCCTCGTCCACGAATCCGGCGTCGACGGCGAGCGCCACGGCGTCGGCACCGACGATGTTCGCCACGTCCGCACGGTTGAGACTGTTGACGACTTCGTCCTCGTCGACCTCGTCGCCGCCGTAGAACTCCTCGGTGACGGTGAACGTCAACTCGTCCGTCTCGAACGTCTTCCCGAGTACGTCGGTGTCACAGACCGCGACCAACAGACCCTCTCCGGTGTCGCGCTCCTTGAGTATCATTCCTGAATCAGTTCTTCCTCCGCCTCCCGACGCATCTCTTCTGCTTCTTCGGCCAACTTCTCCGCCTCTTCGTCCTCGCCCAGTTCCTCCAACGCGCGGGCCTTCTCCTCGATGACCTGTGCGTTCCGGAAGCCGAGGCGGATCGAGTTGTCGAAGCAGTTCACGGCGTCCTCAACGAGGCCGCGTTCGAGGAGGAAGAATCCGCGGTTGAACCACGCCTGCGGGAACCGCTGATCGATTTCGACGGCGCGCTCGGAGTGTTCGAGCGCCTGTTCGGTTCGCCCGGACTCCCAGAGCGCGTAGGCGAGGTTCGTCTCCGCCGTCGCTGCGTGTTCGCTGTCGTCGTCGATGTGGAGCGCTTCGCGGTACGCGCCGATGGCCGCGTCCCACTCTTCGAGTTCGGCGTGGGCGACGCCCTTGTTGGTCCACGCCTCCTGTGCGTCGAGGGAATCCTCGTCGGCGAACTGGGCCGCCCGCTCGAACGTCTCGGTCGCCTGTTCGAAGCGGTTTATCTGCATGTAGCTCAAGCCGACTTCCATGAGATCGGCGACGGACACCCTGTCCCGCGGAATCGCCTGCTGGTCGAGGAGGTCGGTGACGACGCGGGAGTCGACCGGGTCCACCTCGTCCGGGTTCACTTCGAGTTCGGGCGGGTCCAGGTCGAACTCGTCGTACGGGTCGCCGAAGCCTTCTCCCTCGGAGAACTTGTGACTTCGCTCGTCGGTCATTACCCGCCGATTGGAGCGGCGCACTGTTAAGGTCTGCGCACGTGACTCGTCGAGGGCATCGTTTCGAAATATCCAAAAACCGCCCGAAGAAGCTTCTACATCAGGGTTTCGTTCGTCGGCCGGTGATAAAGGGGCATTTCGTCGTGTCAGTCTGGACTACCAACCTTTATAAACCTTAAATACGTCATTTAAGTCGCGCTATGACCGACCCCAAGGAAACCATCAACATTGAAAACGTGGTCGCCTCGACGGGCATCGGGCAGGAACTCGACCTTCAAAGTGTCGCTATGGACTTGGAGGGCGCGGATTACGACCCTGAGCAGTTCCCCGGTCTCGTCTACCGTACCCAGAATCCCAAATCGGCCGCACTCATCTTCCGCTCCGGCAAAATCGTCTGTACCGGCGCGAAGAGCACCGCGGACGTACACGAGAGTCTCGAAATCGTCTTCGACAAGCTTCGCGAACTCAACATTCAGGTCAACGACGACCCCGAAATCGTCGTCCAGAACATCGTCACGAGCGCGGACCTCGGACGCAACCTGAACCTCAACGCCATCGCCATCGGTCTCGGTCTGGAGAACATCGAGTACGAACCCGAGCAGTTCCCCGGCCTCGTCTACCGTCTCGACGAACCCGAAGTCGTCGCTCTTCTGTTCGGCTCCGGCAAACTCGTCATCACCGGCGGTAAGAAGCCCGAGGACGCCGAACAGGCCGTCGATAAAATCACCGACCGCCTCGAAGAACTCGGTCTGCTGGAATAACGTCTCCTCTCTTTCCTTTCGCGGTTCGTAATCCCGGAGTAACATCGCCATACACAAGCCGATTCGCTCCCGAACCACGGGTATGGCACTGCTGGGTGACTTGACGCCGCTCGTCGGAACGTACCTCCTGCTGGCGGGGTTCCTCTCGGTGACGGGGTTCATCGCCGCTCGAAACGTCCTCGGGAGCATCCCGTTCAGGCGCGCCCTCGTCATCGGCCCGCCGATAGCCGCCCTGCCGTTTCTCCTCCAACAGTACTTCCCACCGCTCGTGATCCTTATCGCTCTCGCGCTGGACCTCTCGCTCTTCCACGTCGTCTTCCGCCTGAAGTGGCGCACCGCCGGGTTCGTCACTTTCATCCACGTCGTCGTCACCATGCTCGGCGGCATCGTCATCGGCGGCCTCGTCTATCTCATCTCCATCGGCCCGCCGTCGCCGCAGTGACTCCCCGAGAAAGCATTTATCCTCGAACTTCCTCCCAAACGGTATGGACCTCCCCCGCCGTTTCGAACAGATCGGCATCGTCGTCGGGAGCGTGCTGCTGCTGTCGATTCCGTTCTCCTATCTTCCGATGTTCCTCTCCGGCACCTCCGTTTGGCAGGCCATCCTCGTCGAATACGTGCCGGGACTCGTCGTCGGCGTTCTCGTCGCGCTCCGGAAGCTCCCGGTCTCGTACGGACAGGTCTGGCTGTTCTCCGTGATCTGCTGGCCGATGACCATCCTCCTCTGGGGGGTTCTCGAAGTCGGAAACGCTTGGGAACCGACTGCGTTTGGCGTGTGGGTCGTCGCCCTTCTCGTCAGTGCGGTCCTCGCGTGGGCGAAGCCACGCGTCCGGGTCCGACGGAGCGGGGCGTAGATGGGGGAGTTCGCCGATGAGATGGGGAAATTCGCCGACCTCTTCTGGTATTACGTCGGTGCCGGTGCGGTGTTCACCCCGCTACTCTTCATCGAATCCGGACGTGGATACGGTAGTTCGCTGTACGACCTCTCGCTCGGAGCGACGATTCTGATGACCTGTCTCTGCCTGTACCATCGTCCCGGAAAACCGAAGCGCGTCGCGCTGTTCGGCCTGCTTACCATCCTCGGAATCACGGTTCTCGGCATCCTCACCGGCACCGAGGGCGTTCGAGCGCCCGTTCCGACGCTCGCAAAGTGGGTCGTCGCCATGCTATTCGCGGCCGCAGTCGTGCGGTCTCGAATCGACAGGAAAATCCGGGCGATGGGGGACTTAACGCTCGTACCTGACGAAATCGAACTCGCCGCGGTCGTCCCGTTCGACTTCGTGCCACTCTTCTCCGTTCCATTCGGGGAAGCGCGTGTCGCCATCGTATTCCTCGTGAATTTCGGTGAGCACCATCTCGTCGGCGTGTGGCAGGAACTGCTCGTACACCGTCGCGCCGCCGGTGACGAACGCGACGTCGTCCAGTTCCGCCACCGTCTCCATTGCTTCCTCGACGCTGTGGACGAGGAGAACTTCTTCGGACAGGTCGGGATTCGACCGACTCAGAACGATGTTCGTCCGGCCCGGCAGTGGTCCGTCCAACCGCCCCGCGATGCTCTCGTAGGTCGTCCGACCCATGATGACCGGATGGCCCATCGTGGTCTCCTTGAAGTGGCGCATGTCTTCCGGGTAGTGCCACGGCATGCCGCCGTCGCGGCCGATGACGCCGTTCTCGGCGACAGCCGCGATGCAGACGAAGCGGGTCATTCGGCCACGCTGAATTTGATGCCGGGATGGGCGTCATACTCCCGGAGCGTGATGTCGTCGTAGGTCAACTCGTCGATGGAATCCGCCGTGAGTTCGATTTCGGGCCGGGATTTGGGGGTGCGCGAGAGTTGGGTCAGCAGGCCCGGCACGTGGTCCATCGCCTCCGTCTCCTCCTCGGGTGCTTCGGATTCGAGCCATTCGCGGACCTCCTCGTACTCGGACTTTTGGGTGACGTCGGCGAGGCGCGTCTGGAGTTCTTCGAGGTTGTCGCGGTACCACTCGCCGCGTTCGCCCTCGCCGCAGTAGACGTGTGCGTCCACGATGGTGTGGGCGAACTTCCCGACCTCGAATCCGGTCTGGCGGGCGAGCACCGTCGCCATGAGGGCGTAGGCCGCGATGTTGAACGGGATTCCGAGCGCCACGTCGCCCGAGCGTTGGGTGAGATGGAGGTTGAGGGTGTCGCCCTGTACGTTGACGACGAACGTGTAGTGACACGGCGGGAGCGTCGAAACGGTCGCGTTCGCGGGATGCCACGCCGAGACGACGAACCGGCGGGAGTTCGGGTTCTCCTGTAGGCCGTCGATGACGTATCGGATCTGGTCGAACGTTCCGTCCTCGTTCATCCAGCGGTGGTCCGCTTCGGGCCACGATTCGCCCGGAAGCCCCTCCTCGGGAACCGGGAATCGTCGCCAGAATCGACCGTAGGCCGTGTCGAGGTTGCCGTCTTCGTCGGCCCACTCGTCCCAGATGCCGGTCTTCTCGCGGAGGTTTCGAACGTGTTCCTCGCCGGAGAGATACCAGAGGAGTTCGTGGAGCATCGAGTCCCAGCGAAACCCGTCCATCCGCTTCGTGGTCAGGAGCGGGAACCCCTCGCGCAGGTCCACCTCGTAGTGCTGGCTGAAGGTCGAAATCGTGTCCACGCCGGTTCGATTGGGCTTGTACGTCCCGTCCCGGAGGACGTCCTCGACGAGTCCGAGGTACTGCTTCATGGGTAGGTGTTCCCGCCCAACGATATATAAAAGACCCTCTCGGTGATTCGATTCCCTCGTTTATCAGTCGGACAACACGACGACGTACCGCGTCAGCGACCGATGAACGCGACGTTCGAACTCGTCTTCGATGGTCCATTCCGCGTCCCTCGCTTCGCCCGCCCACGAGCGGTCACCGACGACGACGGCGCGGGAAGCTACCCGGTACGCCTCCGCGAGCGCACCCGAAACGAGGTCGTCGAGGTCGAGGTTGGCTATCTTCGACTGGCGGCCGTAGGGCGCGTCGAACACCACGCCGTCGATTGCGTCGTCCGCGAGCGGCAGGTGGGTCGCGTCGCCGCGAACCGTGGCCGCGTCGGCGTCCGGTGCGTAGTGAGCGAGGTTCCTCGCCGCGCCGCGAACCATCTTGTCCTGTGCGTCGGCCCCGAGCGGTCGGGCACCGACCAGCGCCGCCTCGATGAGGACGCCGCCCGTTCCACACATGGGGTCGAGGACCGTCGTTCCCTCCCTCGCTCCTGCGATGTTCACCAGCGCGCGGGCGAGGAGCGGGTCCATGCTCCCCGGTTGGAAGAACGGCCGGTCGGTCGGCCTGCGCGTTCCGTAGTCGCGCACGCTCTCGACTGCGGTCCATCCCAGCGCACAGACGTCCCCCGAGAACGTCGCTCGGAGTTCGTGGTCGGGGTCGTCCAAATCGACCGCGAAGCCGCGGTCGACGAGGACCTGCCCCAACTCGCGCTCGGTCTGCTGGGTGCTGATGTCGGCCGTCTCGCGGACCGTCCGTGCGCGCACCGCGACGGTCCCCTCGCGGTCCATCGGCGCGGCGGAAAGCAACGCCCGCGCGCTCGCCACGTCTGCATCGGTCGTCCCGACCAGTTCGTTCGCCCGGTGGGTGTACGCGAGGGTAGAGACGCGCTCCGTGATCGTCGCCGCCCGCGCGAGACCGGGCGCGAGAAGTTCCACCCCGGTCGCCGCGCTCGCCGCTTCGCACGCCGCGAATTCGTCGTCTTGTCCGCCGAGTTCCAGTACGTACACGAGTGATATCTCCGTCGTCCGGTTTCGTTCGAGGGGAGTAGTGCCGTCGTCTTGGGGATTCCGAATCGCGCGTCGAAACGGTCCGTTTTCCGAGCTGATTTGGTACCGTTTTCGAGACTGCGACCCCTACCGCTTGTTCGGCGGAATTTCTGCGATTGCCGCGACCGCCTTCGACGCCGATTTTGAGACTCCAACTGCTAGGGTCCAGGACCGCAACCGCATGCGGGAGGGCGGTCAGAACCGCACGACCGCCCTCCCTCCGCGTCCCCTTGCCTCCCCGGGCACGGGAACGATTCGCGCAGGTGGCGCGAATCGTTCGCCATCGCGCGTCCCGAAACCGGTCGTGTCGCCACTCTCGAACGGGGTTTCGAAAAAATTCGAGGTCGATTACTCCTCTTCTTCTTCGTCGCCGAGGAGCCGTTCGACCATCCGTTCGGGGTCGAACTGCTCGATGTCGTCGTAGCCCTGTCCGGTTCCGAGGAACAGGATGGGTTTCCCCGTGACGTGGGAGATGGAAATCGCGGCACCGCCCTTCGAGTCGGCGTCGGCCTTCGTCAGAATCGTGCCGTCGATTTCGGCGGCGTCGTCGAACTCCTTCGCGCGCTGGACCGCGTCCTGTCCGGCCACGGCCTCGTCAACGAAGAGGGTCATGTCCGGGTCCACGACGCGCCCTATCTTCTCCAACTGGTCCATCAGGCCCTCGCTGGTGTGCAGGCGACCCGCGGTGTCACCCAGCACGATGTCGATGTCGTGGGCGTCGGCGTACTCCACCGCGTCGTAGATGACGGCGGCGGGGTCGCCGCCCTGCTCGTGGGCGATGAGTTTCGTGTCGAGCGCGTCCGCGTGCTCTCGAATCTGCTGGTTCGCGCCGGCACGGTAGGTGTCGCCGTTCGCCATCACGGAGGAGTAACCACGCTCCTCGAAGTACCGCGATAGCTTGGCGATGCTAGTCGTCTTCCCGACGCCGTTGACGCCGGTGAAGATGATGACGAGCGGTTTGTCGGCCTCGGCGACGCGCTTGTCGAAGTCGAACTGCCCGACGCTGATGACCGACAGCAGGGAGTCGCGCAGTGCGTCCTCGACGACGTCGCCCGTTTCGGCACTGAACTTGCGGGTCGCGCCGACGAGGTCGTTGCGGATGCCTTCGAGCATTTCGCCGGCGACGCTCATCTCCACGTCGCTTTCGAGGAGCGCCATTTCGAGCTCCCAGAGCGGGTCCTCGACGTCCTGCTCCTCGATGATGATCTCACCGCGGGCGAACGACCTCGCCTTCTGCGTGAATCCGCCCCGCCCATTGCTGGACTCTTCGTCCTCCGACTCGGAGTCGTCGTCGGCTGTCTCCGCCGATTCGGGCTCCGGTTCGGTTCTCGTTTCCGTCTCGGTCTCCGCGGGTTCCGTTTCGGCCGTCTCCTCGACCGCGTCAGCCTCGGCTTCGTCGGCCTCTTCGGCCTTCTCTTCGGTCGTCTCTTCGACGTCCTTACGGAACCCGCTCAGCTTATCCTTCAGACTGTCGAACATCCGCGGTTACTCGTCCTCGTCTTCCTGCTGTTGCATCTGCTGCATCTGCTGTTGCATCTGCTGTTGTTGCATCTGCTGTGCCTTCTGCTCCAACTGGTCGCTTTCCGCTTCGACCTCGCCGATCTCCTCCTGCAGGTCGGCGATCTGGTCGTCCAGAAGGTCCTTGCGGCTCTTGAGCGAGGCGACCGCGCCCTCTTGGTCGCGCTCCGCGGCGTAGCCGCCGCCGAGTTCGACGACGATTTCGTCGATGTCCTCGACGTTCGCGCGGATGAACGCGCCGCCACCGAGCGGAACTTGCACGGTGGAATCGGTGTCGAGCGTCTCGATGGCCTCGATGGCCTCGTCGACTTCGCCCTTCTCGCCGCGAAGGTCTTCGACTTCGCCGTTCAGCTCTTCCTTCTCGGCTTCCAACTGCTGGAGCTGCTGTTGCATCTGCTGCATCTGCTGATTGCCGCCGCCCATCATTGTGCTCCACGCTCCGTTCCGCGAGTAATCGTGCTCATGTCCACACGTGCGTGAGCAAGCGGGAAGAATGTTGCTAACTCGGACCGAAAATCCGATAGGCCGAAAATCAGTCGATATAGCCCAATGCGTCCTCGATACGGCCGAGTTCGGGGCCGGTCGTCTCCTGCCCGACCACGTAGCCGTGGGCGTTGGCGAGGAGTCCCGACCCGACCAGCGGACCACCGTAGTTGATGGTGCCGATGTCGGCCGGGACGCCGAGGACTTCCTCAATGGCATCGAGTTCCGAGTCGGTGGCTTTCGGGTGGCAGAGAACGCCGCTGTTCGTCGCCACACCGGCCGTTCCGACCGTTTGAACGCCGGCGATGGTGCCGCGTTCGACCGGAACGTCGAGCCCGTCCGAAACCGCTTGCACGGCCTCCCGAGGGAGGTCCGGGTGGACGTACGCCCCGGTATCGTTCGCGAGGACGACGTTTCCGGCGGCGTTGATACGCCCCGGGAACTCAGTGAGCGGAACGTCCACGACGTCCTCGATTCGCTCGCGCTCGTGGTCGGTGGTCCGACTGCTGACGAGCAGTCCGTTTTCGTTGCCCACCACGAGCGCGCCGACGGTGGACGATCCACCGAGCGTCGTTCCGACGGCGTCGACCTCCAACTCCGTTCGGAGGGAGTCGACCAGTTCGTCGTCCAAATCCGGACGGACGAGGAGATACTCGTCAGTCACGCGTGCGAAGACGCCGACATACGCCGAGCCGTTGAACGCGGTACGAAGCACCGCTCTACTCTTCGTATTCCGCCTCGACGACGGATTCGCCCTCTTCTTCGAAGCGGGCGGCGTGGACACGGAGCTTTCGCGGCGGGTTCTTCTGACCGCGCGACCAGATAGCCTCGTTGATGGAGGGGTCGAGACGCACGTCGTCCTCGTCCACCTTGAAGTGCTGGGCGAGGTGCCCGCGCACCAGTTTCATCGCCTTGTTCGCTCGTTTGTGCTTTGCCTCCGCCGTCACGTCTCGGAGCGGAACCGTCACGACTCGCTCCTCGAAATCACTTGCGCTCATTATTCGTCAGTGTCGCTACGCCGCCAGCTGCGGCGCTTTGGGTTTCGCATTACGTCGCGGTCCGTCTTCATGATGACCCACGCAGGGATGCGGCTGTTCTGCCGTTCCAGCTTGGCCAGTCGCTTCTTCTTGGCCTTCGACTTCTTGCCCATAGTGGTTGCCACTTTTCCGCCGTCGCATAAAATCTTGTTCCTTTCAAACGGCCTCACAGGGGGAACGCCGCGACGGTCGAATAGCTCGGGCCGTCCGCGCCGAGTTCGCTTTTCGTCAGTCGAACCTCCTCGACCTCCATCTTCCCGACCGTCGGTTCGAGCTCGCGGACGTTCCGCTGAACCAGTTCCTTCCCACCTGCGTGTTGCATTCTGGCGATGGTGACGTGCGGAACGAAGTCGTTCTCGTCGGGCGAGAAGCCGAGGTCGTATAGGCGCGATTCGACGGCATCGTTGAGGAGCGTCATCTCCTCCGCGCCGTCCCCCACGCCGATCCACAGGACCCGGATGTACTCCGTATTCGGGAACACGCCCACGCCCTCGATTTCCGCCTCGAAGGGTCCGAAGTCGATGTCGTCCTCGACGGCCGCTCGGAGCGCGTCTTCGATTTCGAGCAGGCGGTCTTCGTCCACCTCGCCGAGGAACGAGAGCGTCACGTGGGCCAGTTTCGGGTCGGTAAATGAGAGGCCGTCGGCGTCTCGGAACCGGTCTTGAACGCCTTCGACGCTCTCCGCGAGGTCGTTGGGCAGGTCGATGCTCACGAACAGTCGCATACGCGATCCTTCGTCGGCAGCGGGCTTGAACGTTGACGCCCCGATACCGGGACAGACCCTCCGTAACGCGGTGAACCTCACTGTAGGGGAAGAGGATTTATGCGCTCCATTTCCTATCGTTTACACGTGGACTCCCCGTTCAGCGTTCTCGGACTCGATTCGGATGCGGATGACGACGAAGTCGTCGAGGCCTACCGACGACGGATAAAGGAAGCCCACCCGGACCACGGTGGGTCTCACCGCGAGTTCCAGCAGGTCCGAGCCGCGTATCAAGCGATTCAGGCGGGAGACGTCGGTGGCGAGGACGACGAGGAAACCACCGACACGGATAGCGTTGAGGAACGAGCACGAGACCGCAGACCGAAGTACCCTGTGGTCGAGTTCCTCAACTACGAGGTCATCGACGATTACGGGTGGAGCGTGGACGACGATAGATTGTTCAACAAGGCCGCCGCGGTGGGACTCGACGATGAAGATTTCGGGGAGTTTCGCGTCCGCCCCAACGAGACGCTCCTCGAAGCGGCCGAAAACCGGGGATACGAGTGGCCTTTCGCCTGCCGTGGCGGTGCCTGTGCGAACTGTGCGGTGGCGGTCGTCGAGGGCGAGATGAGCATGCCCTCGAATCACGTCCTCTCGTCCGAGATGATGGACCGCGGGATCCGACTCTCCTGTCTCGGCGCGCCCGTCACGGACCACATGCAGGTCATCTACAACATCAAACACCTGCCGGGGTTGGATGAACTCCGATTGCCGCCACAGCAGTTCGGGCAGGTTCGGTCCAGCGATTGACGCCCGACGGACTAGAAAAAGGCTTTAAACGACTACGAACCCAAGGAAGCACAACGATGGTGCTCGACAATCTCGGCAGTTCTCTTCGCGGCTCACTCGACAAACTGAGTGGGAAATCGCGCGTCAGCGAAGACGATGTCGAGGAAATTGTAAAGGAAATTCAGCGTTCCCTCCTCCAAGCCGACGTGGACGTGAGTCTCGTCATGGACCTGTCCTCGTCCATCAAGGAGCGCGCGCTGGAGGAAGAACCGCCGGGAGGGACGACGGCCCGCGACCACGTCCTCAGTATCGTCTACGAGGAACTCGTCGGCCTCGTCGGCGAGAGTACGGAAATCCCGCTCGAAAACCAGACCATCCTCCTCGCCGGGTTGCAGGGGTCGGGGAAGACGACCACCGCTGCCAAGATGGCGTGGTGGTTCTCGAAGAAGGGGCTTCGTCCCGCCGTCATCCAGACGGACACCTTCCGGCCCGGCGCGTACGACCAGGCGAAGGAGATGTGTTCCCGCGCTGAAGTCGACTTCTACGGCGACCCGGACAACGAGAATCCGGTGGACATCGCGCAGAAAGGTCTCGAAGAGACGGCCGACGCCGACATCCACATCGTGGACACGGCGGGCCGCCACGCGCTCGAAGACGACCTCATCGACGAAATCGAGGAAATCGAGTCGGTCGTGGACCCCGACCGGAACCTGCTCGTTCTCGACGCCGCAATCGGGCAGGGTGCGAAGGACCAAGCCCAGCAGTTCGACACCTCCATCGGCATCGACGGCGTCGTCATCACGAAACTCGACGGGACGGCGAAAGGTGGCGGCGCGCTGACGGCGGTCAACGAGACGGACTCGTCCATCGCCTTCCTCGGGTCCGGTGAGACGGTCCAGGACGTGGAACGGTTCGAGCCGAACGGCTTCATCTCGCGCTTGCTCGGGATGGGCGACCTGAAACAGCTGACCGAGCGCGTCGAACGCGCCATGTCCGAGACGGAGGAGGAAGAGGACTGGGACCCCGAGGACATGATGAAGGGTCAGTTCACCCTGACCGACATGCGCCATCAGATGAACGCCATGAACAAGATGGGGCCGCTCGACCAGGTCATGGACATGATTCCCGGCTTCGGCGGCGGAATCATGGACGAACTGCCGGACGACGCGATGGACGTGACGAAGGACCGGATGCGGAGTTTCGAGATCATCATGGACTCGATGACGGACAAGGAACTCGAAAACCCGCGTTCCATCGGCGCGAGTCAGATTCGCCGCATCGCTCGCGGGAGCGGACAGGACGAGGAGCGAATCCGCGAACTGCTCCAGCAGCACAAGATGATGGCCCAGACCCTCAAGCAGTTCCAAGGGATGGGACAGGGCGGCGACATGGAGCGCATGATGAAGAAGATGCAGGGCGGCGGTGGCGGCGGCGGTGGCGGTATGGGCGGCATGGGTCCGTTCGGATAACCGCCTCTTCGTTCGATTTCGTCGGATACGATGTCTCGCCGCAAGTGAAACCGAAACACACCGCTTTTTTGTCCCGTGCCACCTTCCACAGCAGTAGATGACCGTCCGGGAAGTCGCCGCCGAGGCATACCGAGAGGCCCTCCCTGCGCTTGCGGCGAGCATGGTCGGCGGCCTGTTCGCGGGCGTCGTTCTCGGCGGGATGCGCGCCGAACTCCGCCAAGTTCCGGGGTTGTTGGTTCTCGTCCCCGCGCTGCTGGCTACCCGCGGGAACGTCTACGGGTCCCTCGGCGCACGCCTCGCGTCCGGCCTCCATCAGGGGCTGGTCGAACCGTCGTTCGTTCCGGACGACGAACGGGTGTGGGCGGCGATCGTGGCCTCGCTGGCGAACGGAATCCTCGCCAGCCTGTTCGCGTCGGTGGTCGCGTTCGTCGTTCTGAAAGCCCTCTCGGACTCCGTCGCGCCGCTTCCGACCCTCCTCGCGATCGCGCTCATCGCGGGACTGTTGTCGGGCGTAGCGCTGACGGTTGCCGTCGTCCTCGTCGTCTTTGCGGGGTATCGCCGCGGGCAGAACCCGGACACGCTCGTCGGTCCGCTCGTGACGACGACGGGCGACGTGTTCGGCATCTCGTTTCTCCTGCTCGCCGTCCGAATCGTCGTCGCGCTCGGGGGCGGCTAGATGCCGACGCGCTGGACGATTCGATCCATCATGCGAGCGATGCTCCCAGTGTTGCTCGCACTCACGATGGTCGAAATCGGAAGCGGGCTCGTCCTCGGATCGTTCGAGAGTACCCTGTTACAGTATCCGGCGCTCCTTGCGTTGGTGCCCGTGACCATCGGAACGGCGGGCAACCTCGGGAGCATCCTCGCCGCGCGGCTCTCCACCGCGTTTCACCTCGGGACGCTCTCGTTCGGACGTGAAGACGAGGTGCTCACCGGAAACGCCGTCGCCACGGTTCTCCTCGCAGTCACGATTTTCCCGCTGGTCGGGTTCGGGGCGTGGACGCTGACGTGGGTTATCGGCGGGACGAAGCTCGGGCTACCCATCGTCGTCTTCGTCTCGCTGGTCAGCGGCATCGTGCTGGCGTTCGTCGCGATTCTCGTGACGCTCGTTGCCACGTACGTCGCCTACCGGTTCGAGTTGGACCCCGACGACGTCGTGATTCCGGTCGTGACGAACGCCTGTGACGTACTGGGCGTCATCGTCCTGTTCGTCGTGGTGCAACTGCTGGTCTGAAAAACGAGCCGCTTACCGCTCGTCGTCGGTATCTATCGGTTTCCCGTCCTCGGTCGGCGGTGCGACGTAGTCCACGAATTCCTCGACGGTCGGGTCGTCGACCCGCATTCGAACGTGGAGTTCGCCGAGTTCGTCCGGATTGCCGACGGCGAAGTTGACCACGCCCTGAAACGCGGCCTGTTTTTTCAGGTCGAACGAGAGCGTGTTCCCCTCCCGCCCCGAGAAGAACTCGCCCCGCGCCGTGTCGAGAATTTCCTGTCGGTGGAGGAGTTCCGAGAAGTGTTCGACGCTGTGGGCCTCGGCGACGAGCTCTTCGCCGTCCGATTTCACCTCCGCACCGGGGAAGACGTTCTCGATTGCGTCCTCGATTCGCGCCGCTATCTCCGTGCCGTTTACCGGTGCCGTGATCCGGATATCGACGCTGTAAATCATGCGTTCTCCTCCGCTTTTACGTTCTCAAGCCCCGAAACACCGGCTTCGAGGAGCGCGCGAATTCGACGACGAAACCCGTCGAGCGTTCCGGTGTTGTCGATGACGGCGTCGGACCGCGCCATCGCACGGTCGAGACCGAACCCGAGTTCCCGTTCGTCGCGTTCTCGAAGTCGCGCTTCGTCGGCATCGGAGTGGTCGCGCCCCCGCTCGCTCAATCGGTCCGCGCGAACGTCGAACGGCGCTTCGATGCTCACCAGCACGAAATCGTCGCCGAAGGCGTCCTCGAACCGTTCGACCTCGACGCCCGACCGAATCCCGTCGACGAGGACGGTGTCGCTCGCCGTCAGTGCCTCATCTATCTGCGGGAGAGACGCCTGTGCGATGGCGTCCGGGCCGTTCTCCTCCCGGAGCGCCTTGGCGATTTCGCCGTGGTGTTTCGCCGGGTCGAGACCGCGTTCGCGACACGCCGCGCGGATGACGTCGCCCATCGTGACGACCGGGATGTCCATCTCCTCGGCGACGGTGGCAGCCTCGCCTTTGCCGCTCCCCGGAAGACCGACGGTTCCGATTACTCGCATCGGTTCGAATTTATCGTGAACCGTGCTTAAGGGCTGTGTTTGCGGGGAAGAATCCCACCTTCTTATGATGGCTCGCCGATAATGCTGTACCGAGGGCACGTAGCTCAGTCTGGATAGAGCGTCGGACTTCTAATCCGACGGCCGTGGGTTCGAATCCCATCGTGCTCGTGAACCTTTTGCTGCGCTCACTTCGTTCGCTGGCAAAACGTTCATGAAAAGCTCTGCGTCACCCCCTTCGGGGGTTCCTTGGCCTGCTCGCTTACGCTCGCAGCTCTATCTCTATCTCTAGCGACTACCGCCACCGCACCGCCGCCGGAGTGATAAGCGAACCAGTGCGAAAGGGGATTCGAAGCCTGCAAGTCGATGCCCGGAACGTCTTGCTCTGGTTCGAATCCCATCGTGCTCGCTTGACTTCGCTTACGCTCGTCTCGCTCGCACGATGTAGTCACCCTCGCTCAGCAAGAGCAAAGCTCTTGCTTGCTCTCGTTCGCTCCTTTCAGTCGCTCACGAGAACGTCGCTCGCAGTTCGATTTTTGAGACTCCCGAGCGCAGAAACCGGCCCATTATCCAGTCGAAAGCCCATCATCGAAAAAGCAGGTCACAAACCGAGAAGGAGGCCGGGAGGGCTATCCGTCGTGGCGTCGTGGCTTAGTCGAGCATGGAGTACGAAATCACGAACCAGCCAGCGTTCGCCGAACTCGTACTGACACTGGACGCGGGCGAGGAGATTCGGGCCGAGTCGGGATCGCTGGTCAGCCATTCGGCGACGGTGGGCGTTCCCTCGGATACGACACCGTCGCTCGAACGCTCCGTTTCAGACGAGGAGGCGGCGTTTTCGACCACGTTCGCTGCGAACAACCCCGGGATGGTCAGGCTCGCGCCGCCGTTTCCGGGCGATATCTTTCACTACGAACTCCGCGACGAGATGCTGTACGTCCAGTCGTGTTCGTTTCTCGCGGCGGAACCCGGCATCGACTTCGACGCGCCGTTAGACGAGGGGGAGACCTTCGTGGAGTGCTCCGGCGACTTCCTCCTCGAACTCTCGGGCGCGGGGCTCGCGTTCCTCTCCAGTTACGGGGCCGTCTCGGTCGTCAGCCTCGACCCCGGAGAGACGTACCTCGTGGACACCGGACACGTCGTCGCGTTCGAGGGGTCGGTGGAGTTCGAGGTGACGCGGTCCGATAGCATTCAGTCGCCGACGGGCGGCAGGGGCGGCCTCCTCTGTGAACTCGAAGGGCCGGGGACGATTTGGACGCAGTCTCGAAGTCCGGTGGCGCTCCTCAGGTGGCTTCTCCCGAACGTGCCGAGCGACGAGTGAATCCGAAGTTGCTTGCTCGAACTTTCCTGATTCGGTCGGGGTAGCTAACAGGTGGTTGACGACAAGTGGCGGAATTTGCGCGGCGCACGACGCTTATTTATGGGGAGGTAGAACGGGTGAGTATGCGAGAGGATTTTCTCCTACTCAACCCGGGTCCGGTACCCCTCGCGCGCGACGTTCGACAAGTGATGAGCGAACCGATGGTGTCACACCGCTCCGCGGAGTTCGAGTCGGTGTACGAGGACGCCCAAGACGGCCTCGATTACGTCTTCGAACGCTCTTCGCTCGACGGAACGCCGACGACGAGCGGCGGTACCAGCCTCATCTTCAACGGGACGGCGACGATGGCGATGGAGGCCGCCGTCGCCAACCTCGCGGGCGAAGACGACGAAGTGGTCGCCGTCGTGAACGGCAAGTTCGGGCGCAGATTCAAGCGAATCGCCGACCGGTACGCGAACGTGACGCCGGTTACGTCCGACTGGGGCCACCCCGTTGACCCCGAGGCCGTCGCCGAGGCGGTCACGGACGACACGAAAGTCGTGACGATGGTCCACAACGAGACGAGTACGGGGCTGCTGAACCCCGTCTCCGAAGTCGGCGAAATCGCGGCGGAACACGACGCCTACTTCGTCGTGGACGGCGTGACGTCCCTCGGCGGCGACGAGTTCCTCGTGGACGAGTGGAACGTCGATGTCGCGGTGACGGACGCACAGAAGGCCCTCGCGGCCCCGCCGGGAACGAGCGCGATGTACGCCACGCCCCGCGCACAGGAGGCATTCGACGGCGAGAGCGCACCGTTCTACGAGGATCTGGACTGGCACCTCCGAAAGGCCGACTCCCATCAAACGCCCTTTACCAGCGCCGTGCCGCTGTTCCGCGGCCTCGCGCTCGCCGTCGGCCACATCGAGGAGGAGGGAATGCCGGAACGAATCGCACGCCACCGCCGACAGTCCGCCGCGTTCCGGTCGGCGTTCACCGCGATGGGACTGTCGATGTTCCCCGAGCGAAACGACGCCTCGGAGTACTCGAACACCCTGACGGCGATTTCGCTCCCCGTGGGCGTCCGGGAGAACCCGGACGACTTCTTCGACGCCGTGACCGAACGCGGCGCGAGCATCAGCGGCGGACAGGCCCACCTCGGCGGCGAGATATTCCGCGTGAGCAACATGGGCAACCTCTCGTCGGAGCAGGTCCTACGCGGCGTTCGAACCATCGGCGAAGCGTTCCTCGACGTCGACGAGGACGTGGACTTGGAGGCCGGTATGGCCGCCGCCCGCGAACAGCTTCGATAGAATTGACGGTGTAAGTCGGCCTTTTTTGAGACGATGGATGGCGTTCGAAGTATCGTCCCGACTCGCCCTATTCGTCCGGGAACGGAACGTCGACGAGGTCGCCGTCGTCGGGGGCGAAGACCTCGCCGTCGAACTCCTCGCGGGCCTCGTTCAGATGCGCGGAGACGTTTCCGGCGTAGCGCGAGGAGACGTGCGTGATGGCGAGACGGGCCGCGTCCGCGCGGCGGGCGACGTTCGCGGCCTGCCTCGCGGTCGAGTGAGCGGTCTTCTGTGCGCGGTCCTTTCTGTCGTCGGCGAACGTCGCGTCGTGGACGAGCAGGTCGGCGTTTTCGGCGGCCGAGACGACCTGCTCGGTGGGGCGGGTGTCACCGGTGTAGACGAACCGGCGGCCGGGTCGCGGTTCGCCGACGACTTGCTCGGGGCGGACGACGGAACCGTCGTCGAGTTCGACGGGGTCCCCGCCGTGGAGCTGCTGGAACTTCGGGCCGACGGGGACGCCGAGTTCCTCGGCCCGTTCGCGGTCGAAGCGACCCTTTCGCTCGTCTTCGACCAGCGCGTAGCCGACGGAGTTCGCGTCGTGGTCCGTACGGAAGGCGCGGACCTCGTACTCGTCGCGGCGGACCGCGACCTCGCCGGGTGCGACCTCCGTGATGTGGACGGGGAACGACGGTTGGTGGCCCGCCGCGTGAACGAGCGCGTGGACGTCCTCCCCGGTTCCGCGCGGCGTGTATATCGTGAGCGGGTCGTCGCGGTCGTTGAAATCCCACGTCTGAACCAGGCCGGGGATTCCGAGGATGTGGTCGCCGTGGAGGTGTGTGATGAAGAGGTCGGAGACGGTGAATCCGGTTCCAAAGCGCATCATCTGGCGCTGGGTCCCCTCTCCGGCGTCGAAGAGCAGGCGGTCGCCTTCCCGGTTGACGAGGATAGAGCTCGGGTTTCGTTCCGTCGTCGGCACTGCCCCACTGGTTCCGAGGAAGGTAACGCGCATCGACATCTACCCGCAAATCGAAGGCCGACGATTAAACAGCCTTCGAAAGCGTCGCTGGTGCGTGTGGAAAGTGAGAGTTGTTCTCGTCGTCGTCGGACGGGCCGGCGCGCGAAGGAGCGACTTAACCCGTCGAATCGGCGTCTTAACCCGTGAACGGTGGACGCCGTTTATCGGTTATCTCGTCGTCAAATCGGTCGCGGAATGGGAGAGACATGACACGAATCCCGAGAACAGTGAGTGCTGTATTCGTGTCCCTTCTCGTCGTCTTCGCTGGCGGTGTTGCGACATCGCTAGCGACGTCGGGCGGAGGGGGGTCGAATACGGCATCTGAAACGCAGGTTACGGGCCTGAACGATGTGTCACAAATGAACACATCGGAGGCAAACGTAACGATAGACGACCAACAAAGTGACGGCGAGACGCTCGTCATCTCGTCCGTGACCATGCAAGAGGGTGGCTTCGTCGCCATCCACGACCAAAGCCTGCTCGACGGGAACGTCGTCGGCAGCGTGTTGGGCAACTCCGTATATCTCGAACCGGGGACGCACGAGAACGTCAGCGTGACGCTCGCGCGACCCATCAACGACACGGAGACGCTCATCGCGATGCCGCACATGGACACGAATTCGAACGGCGTCTACGACTTCGTTATCGGAAACGGCACCGTTGACGGGCCGTACACCGCAAACGGCGAAGCCGTCGTCGACGACGCGCAGATTTCGGTGGGCGAGGAAGGCCCCGCGATGGGCAACGAGACGAACCAGACGGGACAGCAGTTCGTGTTCCGTATCGAATCGCTCTCCATCGCCGAGTGGTCGTTCGTGGTTGGTGACAGCACCCAACCCGACCGCACCGAAGTCGTGAGCGGTATCGACTTGGAAGACGAGACGGTTCACGTCAACACGACCGAGCTGCTCCAGAACGGGTCGGCGTCGGACGTCGTCCAACGCGGACCGGACGTCTCACAGAGCGACGTGAACGACGTTGCGGAACAGGCCAACGCGACTTCGACGGGCGACATCGATACCGTCCGCGTGGTACTCCGCGACATCACGATTCAGAACACGACGTTCATCGTGGACGCACCGCGGAACGTGAGCTTACCCAACCTCCCGCACATGCCGGGAGGACCGGGTGTTCCCGAACAACCGACGATGTCGAATCTGGACGCGAACATCACGTTCGACAACCAGACCAGTGACGGACAGACGGTGACGGTCGATTCAGCCACCCTGTCGGAGGGTGGCTTCGTTACCATCCACGATTCGAGCCTCCTCGACGGCAACGTCGTCGGGAGCGTCGTCGGAACGTCGGAATACCTCGAACCGGGAACGCACGAGAACGTCAGCGTGACGCTCAACGAACCGCTGACCGAGAGCCAGACGCTCATCGCGATGCCGCACCTCGACACCAACGACAATCAGGTGTACGACTTCGTGACCTCGGGCGGCAGCGCGGACCTGCCGTACGTGGTGGACAACAACGTCGTCGCCGTCCCGGCGTACGTAACCGTCGAGGACGGTGGCGGTGCGGCGACTACGACGGCCACGTCCACGACGACGGCAGCGCCCACGACGGGCACGTCGACAACGACGCAGGTCGGTGGCGGCGGAGCGGCCACGACCACCACGTCGGCGACCGGAACGACCACGACGAGCGGTTGTGGCTGTGCGAACACCACGACGGCGGCAGAAACGACGACCCAATCGACGAGTACGACCCAAACCACGACTGCGCAGGGCACGACGGCAGAGGGTACGACTACCACGACTCAAGCCGGAAACGCCACCGTGGAGAACGTCAGCGACCTCGGACCGTCGTTCTCGGTGAGCAACCTCGAAGCACCGTCGAACGCGACGGTCGGTGACACGATATCCGTCAGCGCGACCATCAGCAACCCGACCAGCCAGCAACTCACGCAATCCGTGGACTTCCGGTTGGCGGGGACGGTGGTTCAGCGCCAGAACGTCACGTTGGACGCCGATCAGAGTACGACCGTTACCTTCGAGATTCCCACGACCGGTGTTGCACCCGGGACGTACCCGCACGGCGTGTACGCCCGCAACTTCGGTCAGCTAGCGACGATAACGCTAGGGGCCGGTGAAAACGCGACGACTACGACGGGGACGACGACTCAAGCCGGAACGACGACGAGTGCAGGGACGACGAGTGAAGGAACCACGACGGCCGCATCGCAGACGACGACTGTCGAAAATGTGACGCAAGCGGAAACGACGACCAGCGCCGGAAACGAGACGACCCAGGCTGAAACGACGACGGCCGGAGCTGCGACGACCCAGGCCGAAACGATGACCAGCGCCGGAAACGAGACGACCCAAGCCGGAACCGTGACGAGCGCCGGAAACGAGACGACGAACGCGAGCGTCGTCGCCTCGGTTCTCGACGCATTCGGGGACCTCGTATAACGTCCTCTGTCGTTTCTTTCGACGGGTGCGTTCATCAGCCGCTTTTTTCGCCGCGACGCAACCGACCGATTCTTGTCCGACGACTCCCTACCGATACCAAATGGAGTCGCCGCTGTGGACCGAAACGCACGCGCCTGCCCTCGCTGACCTGCCCCAACCGGAGGTACGCGACTATCTGGAGCGGGCGGTGAACGAGCCGATAAACCTCGTCCTTCACGGCCCGGAGGGGAGCGGGAAAACCGCCGCCGTGCGCGCATTGGCTCGCGAGGCACACGACGACCCGGACAACGACCTCGTGGAGATCAACGTCGCGGACTTCTTCGACCGGACGAAAAAGGAGATTCGAGAGGACCCGCGATTTTCCAACTTCCTGCAGGGCCAGACCGAGTTCTCGAAGCAGTACCGACAGGGGTCGGGGAAGAAGAAGTACAAGCGAAACTGGTCGAAACGCGAGATGATAAACCACGTTCTCAAGGAGTACGCCGGCTACGCGCCGTCGTCGGGGTCGTACAAGACCATCGTCCTCGACAACGCCGAGTCCATTCGCGAGGACTTCCAGCAGGCGCTCCGCCGCGTGATGGAACAGTACCACGAGACGACGCAGTTCGTCATCACCACGCGCCAACCGACGAAGCTCATCCCGCCCATCAAATCGCGGTGTTTCCCCGTCTCGATGCGAAAACCGACCAGCGGGGAAATCGAGACCATTCTCCGGTCGATTTTGGACGAGGAGGAGGTCGAATACGACGACGGCGGGATTCAACTCATCTCGGGGTACGTGAAAGGCGACGTGCGGAAGGCCATCCTGTACGCGCAACTGCTGTACGAACAGGAGGACCGCGTTCACAGCGACGATTACGAGGTCATCCGCGAGTTCGGCATCAGCGGGCGTATCACCGACATGCTCGACAAGGCGGAACGGGGCGATTTCAACGACGCCCGCAAGGACTTGGACGACCTGCTCGTGGACGACGGCTACAGCGGCGAGGAGGTGCTCGAAGCCATCATGGAGGCGTTCCGGCAGAACCGCTATTCCGGCGACGAACTCGCCGAACTGGTCGTCCTCGCGGCGGAAATCGACATGGACTTGGCGCGCGGAACGAGCGACCGGTTACAGATTTCGCACCTGCTGGCCGAGTTGGGTGCCGAGTCGTAAGGGTCGTTCTCTCTTTTCCGTTTTCGCCTCGGTCAGTTCACGTACGACGCGAGTATCTCCTTCGCCGTCTCGCCGAGGTGATGCATATCCTCCGCCGTCAGGTGGAACTTCGGTTCCCACTCCGAGAGGCCGAGGTAGTCGCTGACGACGAACATCGACCCCGCGTCCACGCCGCGGTAGTAGGCGACGGCGAAGACCGCCGACGCCTCCATCTCCACGGTGAGGACGCCCTCTTCGGCGTACCGACGAACCTCGGCCTCCGTCTCCCGGTAGATGGCGTCGATGGTCCACGAGGTCCCGGCGTGGAACCCCTCGTCGCGGCGCTCCAGCAGTCGCTTCGTCTCCGCCGTGAGCGACTCGCTGGGGAGCGCGTACTTCTCGGATTCGGCGTAGTGGTGTGATGTTCCCTCGTCGCGTATCGCCTCCTCGCAGACGATGAGGTCGCCCATTGCTATCGACTCGTCGAGACTGCCCGCGAACCCGACGGAAAGGAACGCTTCGACGCCGTCCGTGACGAGGTCCTCCATCAGCATGGCCGTGGTCGGCGCGCCGATGCCGAAGTTCCCGACCACGCCGACGGTGTGGTCCGTGTCGGCGAAGGCGTAGCAGTCGCCGTAGTAGTGGTCGATGGCTCTCCCGTCGTGTGTTTCGACCAGATACTCCATCAGCGAACGACTGTAGACGAGGATGACCGCCGTCGGCGGCTTCTCCAATTCCTCGTCGCTCCGTTCAGTCTTGTACTCCGAACTCCGTCGCGGGGTGACGAGCGGCGCTGAATCGTGCTTCGTCGGGTGATTCGGAAACGGCATCTGTCCCCGAACCTACCGATAGCGCGGTGAAATACGTTTTGCAGGCGTGAGAAATAGTGGCAAAATATCCGTTCGAACGTCGGGACGGTCCGTCGTTAGTCCACGAGGCGTTCGATTTCCGTCACGAGGATGCCGCTGGCACCGAGTCCCTTGACCTCGTTGATGGTCTCGAACACGTCCCGCTCGTCGACGACGGTATGGACGGCGACCTTGCCGTTCCCCGCGATGTCCATGACGGTCGGTCCGCCGAGGCCGGGCATCACGTCCCGAATCTCGTCGAGTTTGTCCTCGGGGGCGTTCATCATGAGGTAGCGTTTGCCCTCCGCCGAGATGACCGACTGGAGCGCCATCGTGACCTGTTCGACCTTCTCGTCGCCGACCATGTCCTCGCGGGCGAACAGCCGAACCGAACTCGACAGCACCTCGTCGATGATGCCGAGGCGGTTGACCTTGAGGGTCGTCCCGGTGCTCGTGATGTCGATGATGGCGTCGGCCATGTCGACGTGCGGGGTGAGTTCCGTGGCACCCGACACCTCCACGATTTCGGGCGACACTTCGGTTTCGGCGAAGTACTGCTTCGCGACGTTCGGGAACTCGGTGGCGACCGTTTTACCCGCGAGGTCGGCCACTTCCTTGATATCTCCTTCCTCGGGTGCGGCCAGCACGAGACGGCATTGACCGTACCCCAAATCGAGGATATCGGAGACGTTGCCCGGGTTCGCCTCCCGCATCTGGTCGAGGCCGGTGATGCCGATGTCGGCGGCACCGTCGCTCACGTATTCCGGGATGTCGGCGGCCCGGGCGAACAACAGCGTCACGTCCGGGTCGACGGTGCTCGCGTACAGTTTGCGGTCCGCACCGTCCACGACATGCAGCCCGGCGTGTTCGAGCAATTCCATCGACGGGTCGTGCAACCTGCCCTTGTTAGGGACCGCGATTCGCATTATCTCGGCTTCGGTCGGCCAGACGGATTACTCTTGCTTTCCCGGTTCAAACTGCAAATTGTGCCATACCGTACCGTATCACGGGTGAATCCAGCAGAGTCATGCGAGGGGGCGAACTATTTCGGCCCATGACGACGCTCAAAATCTCCGGTGGGCGGGTACTGCGACCGGACATGACCGTCGAACGCGCGGACGTGCTGGTGGATCAGGACGACGGAACGGTCCTCTCCGTCGGTGACGTCGCGGACGCGGACGAGACGCTGGACGCGAGCGACGGCCTCGTGATTCCGGGGCTCGTAAACGCGCACTGCCACGCCGCGATGACGCTCCTTCGCGGCTACGCGGACGACGAGCCGCTCGAAACGTGGCTCCGGGAGTCCGTGTGGCCCGTCGAGGCCGCTTTGACGCCCGAGGACGTGCGTGCCGGAACCGAACTCGGCGCGCTGGAGATGATCAAATCGGGAACCACGGGCTTCGCGGATATGTACTTCGAGGTGGACCGAGTCGCCGAGGCGGTCGAGGAAGCCGGACTTCGCGCTCGAATCGGACACGGCGTGGTCACGATCGGAAAGGACGAGGACGCCGCACGCGAGGACTTCCGGACGAGTCTCGATATCGCCACGGAGTTCGACGGCTCGGCGGACGGCCGAATCACGACGGCCGTGATGCCCCACAGCCTCACGACGGTCGGGGAGAAGTATCTGGACGAGTTCGTCCCCGAAGCGCGCGAGGCGGGCGTCCCGCTCCACTACCACGCGAACGAAACGCGGGACGAGGTCGTCCCCATCGTCGACGAGCGGGGGAAGCGACCGCTCGAATACGCCCGGGAGAAGGACATGACCGACTCGTCCGATTTCGTCGCCCACGGCGTCCACGTCAACACGACCGAAATCGGGCTGCTGGCGGAGACGGGCACCGCGGTCGTCCACTGCCCCGCCTCGAACATGAAACTCGCCAGCGGGATGGCTCCCGTGCAGGCGATGTTGGATGCGGGCGTCACGGTCGGAATCGGAACGGACGGCGCGGCGTCGAACAACGACCTCGACATGTTCGGCGAGATACGGGACGCGGCCATGCTCGGGAAACTCGCCGCGAACGACGCCAGCGCCGTCCCCGCCGAATCGGTCGTGGAGATGGCGACCCGCGGAAGCGCCACGGCGCTCGGGTTCGACAGCGGCCGCATCGAGGCGGGCGCGAACGCGGACCTCGCCGTCGTCGACCTCTCCGCGGCCCACCTCGTTCCCCACCACGACCTCGTGAGCCACCTCGCCTACGCTGCCCGCGGCAGCGACGTGAGACACACGATTTGTGACGGGCGGGTTCTCATGGAGGACCGCGAGGTGCTGACGCTGGACGAGGAATCGGTCCGTGAAACCGCCGAGGAGAAGGCACACGAACTGGTCGACCGGGCGACGGAGTAACTGCCACTCGCTGTTTTTTTCGTTCCCAGTTTTCCTTCGGTACCGTTTTCAACGCGCTCGACCATCTCGGACGTATGGCAGACTATCCGCCCATCAGCGAGCAGTTGGACGATTTGGAGTCCGCTCGCGTCGAGGGGCACCGCAAGATGGACTGGGCGCGCCAGCACATGCCGATAATGACGACGATTCAGGAGGAGTTCGTCGCCGACAAGCCGCTTTCCGGCCAGCGAATCGGCATGGCGATGCACGTCGAGGCGAAGACCGCGGTCCTCGTCGAAACGCTCGCCGAGGGCGGCGCGGAAGTCGCCGTCACCGGCTGTAATCCGCTTTCGACCCACGACGACGTGAGCGCCGCGCTGGACGAACACCCGAACATCACCTGCTACGCGAAGCGCGGCGTGGACGACGAGGGCTACTACGAGGCCATCGAGTCCGTCATCGACCTCGAACCCACCATCACGGTGGACGACGGGATGGACATGGTCGCGGCCATCCACGAGGATCACCCCGAACTCATCGAAACCGTCGTCGGCGGGTGTGAGGAGACGACCACCGGCGTCCACCGACTCCGCGCGATGGACGCGGACGGCGCGCTCGATTACCCCGTCTTCGCCGTCAACGACACGCCGATGAAGCGCCTGTTCGACAACGTGCACGGCACCGGCGAGTCGTCGCTGGCGACCATCGCCATGACGACCAACCTCTCGTGGGCCGGGAAGAACGTTGTCGTCGGCGGCTACGGCTACTGCGGCAAGGGCGTCGCGAAGAAGGCGGTGGGCCAGAACGCGAACGTCATCGTCACGGAAGTCGAACCGCGCCGCGCCCTCGAAGCCCACATGGAAGGCTACGACGTGATGCCGATGGCCGAGGCCGCCGAAGTCGGCGACGTGTTCATCACGACTACGGGCAACCGCGACGTTATCACGAAGGAGCACTTCGAGGTCATGAAAGACGGCGTCCTCCTCGCCAACGCGGGGCACTTCGACGTGGAGGTCAACCTGAACGACCTCTCGGACCTCGCAGTCGCCGAACGCGACGCCCGCGACGGCGTTCACGAGTACGAAATGGAAGACGGCCGCCGCCTCAACGTCATCGCTGAAGGCCGCCTCGTCAACCTCGCAGCGCCCATCGCGCTGGGTCACCCCGTCGAGGTCATGGATCAGAGCTTCGGTGTGCAGTCCGTCTGTGTCCGCGAGATAGTCGAGAACGGCGAGAAATACGACGCAGGCGTCCACGAAGTGCCGGACGAACTCGACAAGGAAATCGCGGAGATCAAACTCGACGCGGACGGCGTGGAGTTCGACTCGCTCACGGACGAACAGGAAGAGTACATGGGTAGCTGGCAGCACGGGACGTAAGTGGATACGTTCGAAGCTTCGACCCGCTTTCGAGGACCTCCGCTGTGCCGACCAAACGTTTTCTTTTCGACGGACCGACAGTGGGACCATGAGTCTCGACCACGTCGCGCCGGGCAACGACGAGGAGGAGACGTATCTCGATGCCCTCTCGATGGCCTGTGACCACTACGATATCGACGCCGAGTCGAAATACGTTCACTTCTCGAACCCCGCGGTTCGGGTTCACTACCTGACCGCTGGCGACGGCCCGCCGCTCGTCCTCCTGCACGGCCTCGGCAGCACCTCGGCCGTCTGGCTTCCGCTCCTCGACGCGCTCACCGACCGCTTCACCGTGATCGCTCCCGACCGCCCCGGGAGAGGTCTCTCGACGCCGACGGACTACCGCGAGACGGACCTGCGGACGTTCGGCGTCGAGTACGTCGTGGACCTGCTGGACGAACTCGGAATCGAGGAGACGAGGGTCGTCGGCAATTCGCTCGGCGGATTTCAGGCGCTCGCGCTCGCCAGCGACCACCCGGCCCGCGTAAAACGACTTTGTCTCGTCGGCGCGCCCGCCGGTCTCTCGCGGAGCGTCCCGTTCGGTTTTCGACTGTTCGGCGTGCCGATGGTCGGCCGGTGGTTGTTCGACTACTCGGAGGCGACGACGGTGGCGGACGCTCGGAAGACGAACCGCCAGATGAACGTCGCGGACGACTCGGCGCTCCCCGACTGCTACTTCGGCCCCGAGATTCGAACCGAAGCGGTGCCCGGTCAGCGCGAGAGCCTCTGGACGCTGTTGGAGGCGCTCGGGTCGGTTCGCGGAATGGCTCCCCGGTTCGACCTCCGGGACGACCTCCCGACCGGAGTTCCGACGCGGTTCGTCTGGGGGACCGAAGATTACTTCTGGAAACCGGCGGTCGGCCGTCCCGTCGTGGGTGAGATGGCGAACGCCGACATGGTGGTGCTGGACGGCTACGGACACGTTCCGTGGCTCGAACCGGGCGACGCCGCCGAAGAAGCGACCGTGGCGTTCCTGACCGACGACGGGACGTGAACTCGCGAACCACATTCACCGCGCTATCGGCCGTTTTATTGCCCGCCCCCGCCGACCATCGACCGAACACATGGCGAATCGGAAAGGCGACAGACGGGAGCGCGAACTCGTCAACAGACTGGACGACGCGGGATTCGCGGTCATGCGCGCTCCCGCCAGCGGGGGTGCGACCCAGCGCGAACTGCCGGACGTGCTGGCCGGAAACGGGACGGTTTTCTACGCTATCGAGGCGAAATCGAGTTCGGGGGACCCGATCTATCTCACGGGGGAGGAAGTCGAAGCCCTCGTTTACTTCTCGCAGAACTTCGGCGCGAAGCCCAAGATCGGCGTTCGGTTCGACCGGGAGGACTGGTACTTCTTCCACCCGGCGGACGTTCACCAGACGAAAGGCGGCAACTACCGAGTGAAGAAGGAAACCGCGCTGGATGAGGGCGAGTCGATGGACGACTTGTGGAAAGCGGACGACGACGAGGGGTCGAAACACGGCGTCTCGGACGTCCTCCACGCCGTCGAACAGGGCGTCCTCTCGGTGGACGAGGCGACGGAAATTTTGGAGTAGCCGTCGCCCGCGATTCACTTCCACGGCGAAAAATCGGTTCGACTACTCCGCTTCCCGAAAGTCGGTCAGTTCCGACTGGTCGCCCGGACGCTCGGGACGCTGGAGTCGCGAGCGCGGGAACGAGTAGCGCCGAACGTGCCGCGCTTCGACCTGCTCGGGACGAAGCCCCGACGGAATCGGGTAGAGCACTTCGACGACCGGGTCGTCCGCGGGGTAGCCCTCGTTCGCCGGGTACGTCGCGACGGTGCAGTCGCGGCCCGGAACCTCGACTTGGTCGGCCCGGTGGTCCGTCATTCCGACGACCACCAGCAGATCGCCGGTCGCGCGGTCCACGACGGGTTCGCCGGGTTGGAGTTCGCAGTGGTCACAGAAGTGTGGTCCCGCGGCCGCCGTCTTCTCGTCCACGAAGATGACGGACTGACAGCGGGCACACTCGACTGCTTCCTTTCCCGGCGGCGGGACGCGACCCTCGTTGATTTCGATGGCGACCCGGCGGAGGTGCTTACACCGAACGCCCCGCATCATGTGGTCGGGGCAGGTACAGCGCCCGCCGAGCAGGTCCACGAAGTACGTGTTGTCGCTCTGGCTTTCGACTTCGTACAGTCCGCCACCGAGCGGCGTGACGGACATGCGCTCCGCTCTGGCACGTTGCGAGCGAGGATTCATCTCCTCGGTCTCCGCCAGCGGAGCCAGCGATACTTTTCCGGAAGCGGCTGTGTCTATCATGGGTGCTTCCTCCGACGTGAAACCGAACGACGAAAATCGACTCGTTCCGGCCACTCGGCGCCGGTTTCGACGTATTACCGTACGTGCCGAGCGACCCTAAGGCTTTCACCCGTCGACGCGAGTCTTCGGGTTGCTCGCCCCGCGAAACGCCGGTAATAGCTCGTTTCCGTGTCGAGGGAACGTTCCCCCTCTTCGGGAACCGTCCGTGACGTTCGCGTTCGGCGTTGATTCCCCGCTGAAACGGCGTACATCCCGCGAACGCGGAGAAATTCGGACGGCGACTTCGAAACGGAGAACTTTTGATGCAACCCCGGAAAACGAAGAGCATGAATCTCGAGGACGACACGGTTCGCGACATCGTCGTCTCCGTCGTGTCGGTCGGCTTCTTTATCGTAGCGATGTTCGTCGTGGGGTCGCAGTTCAAAAGCGGCGGGATCACCGGCACTGGCGCGCTCGAAATGGTCGGCGTCATCACGCTCTTCGTCCTCGTCATGACCGGCGTCGGCTTTTGGCTGGCGAATCAGCACTGACGTTCGAACCGACTCCGACCGGTCGTACCGATCCGTATCGATCGCTCGATCTCTACCGGTCTCGCCAATCCGTCGCGGTTCCGTTTTCGTCCAGCGCATCCTCGTAGTAAACGAGTGGATGCGTCACCGTCTCACAGCGCTGGTCCTTGTTCACGCAGTCGCCGTACGCTTGGAGCGTCGCGCAGCTCGGCGGCGCGAACTGCGTCGTCCGTTCGTCCCGGAGTCGTTCGATTCTGGCGCGGAGACGGTCCCCGCGTCCAGACGACCGGACTTCACAGAGCGAGAGGATTTCGTCGGCGTCGAGTCCGATGCTGGTGAGAAACGAAACCAGCGTGAACTCGGAGTGTGCGGGAAGCGTTTCCGCGTCGCGTGCCCGTGAGAGGAGCGCCGTCATGCACGGCGGGAACAACTCCGGAACCAGCGTGTCGATGTCGTGCGAGAAGTCGGCGTCGGTGAACGACGATTCCAGTTCCGAGAGTTCGTCGGCGAGTTCCTCGCCGATTTCGTCGGGGACGGAAAGCGGCAGGTCCGCGGCGATTCGCGTCTCCACCGCCGTTCGAAGCAGTTCGTGTAGTTCTCCCTGCGAGACGACCACGACGCCGTCTTCGAGTTGGCGCGTGACGAGTCGCCATCCGTCCCCGAACTCACCGACGAGCGAGATGTAGGTCGAAACGGCGACGCCGAACCCGTCACCGCGCGTCGTGATGTCGCCGGCGAGGTCGAAATCGGCGAGGAACGCATCGAGCGTGAGCGACGCTCCCTGCGTACTCCTCAGTCCGTCGTCCGGCGTCTCGAAGTCGGCGGTGAACCGTTCGTAGGCCGTCGTCGCCTCGGCGTTGGCGTACTTTTCGACCGCACCCGGCGCGTCGAGGAGCGAGACCAGCATCCGGGCGATGGGATAGGAGAGCACCTCCGCCGTCGTCGCCCACCGTCGGCCGTCGTCCGGCGCGCGCACGGTTCCGTCGAGGAGTGCTCGACGCACGCGCTCCACGCCGCGTTCGACTGCGGGGTGGCGGCCACCATCCCCCGCGATGACTTCCGCGAGGTCGAGGTTCGCGTCCCGAACCGCCTCACGTGCGGACGCGAGGAACGGGTATCGGGCGTGGAGCGAGTTCATTAATCGACGTTACGAGCGATGCCCGATAAACGCGACGGTCGCCGGTAACGGTGCGTTTCCACATTCGGTTCGCGGGAAATGCCGCATTTCCTCGATTCGGTCGAATCCAATCACCTATTACCGACGCGTGAGAAACGGGTTTCGTGCCACGCTTCGCATATCCGTGTCCCGACTGTCGAACCACGACGAACCTTCACGGCCCGGACTGTCGGTTCGACGGCGAGCCGTGGACGGACATCGAAAAAGCATACACGGACATCATCGCCTTGCTCTCGGCCGACTCGCTGACCGAGGAGGAACTCCGCGAGGCAGTCCACGGACGCTGGGACGCCACCCACGTCGCGGCGCTCGACCGACTCCGCCACGAAAAGCGGGTCGTCGAGAGCGACGGTGCGCTGCGCCTCCTCACCGCCGACGAGTTCCGCGAAACCGTCTCGGAACCGAGTTTCGAGCCGATGAGTACGATTTACGAGAAGGGAAGCGTGCCCGGGTGCCACGACAACGCCGTCTTCGCCATGATCGCCTGGTACGAGATGGTCGGCCTGTCGTGGCCCGAGACGCGCGAGAACGTCGTCGAATGGCTCCACAAGAGCGGTACGTGGGGCCGCGGCGGGTTCGAGGAATCCACGCCCGAGGAGTTGGCCGAAAGCAAACGACACGTCTACGAGGCGGGCTACGGGTGGAAGGAAAAAGCACAGTCGGCGAAAGCGGTCATCGACCGAAACCTGTAGAACCGAAATTCGAAAATCGTCCGTCAGTCGCTTTGGATGCGCGGTGCGAGCATGTACGTCACTTGGCCCTTCCCTTCCGCGATCTCGAAGTGAAGCTTGAGGGGGAACTCCTCGCCGAGGTCGATGCTCACTTCGCTGTCCTTCGGAATCGCCTTGTCCATATCTTTCAGGTAATCGAGGCTGAACAGGGAGTGTGCAGGGCCGGTCGTGAGGTCGATGAGGTCGTCGCGGTCGAGTTTCAGGTCGACGTTGTCCGTGTCACCCTCGGCTTCGACGTAGAACACTTCGTCGTCCTCGTTCACGCCGAGCGCGATGTGGTCGGACACCATGTCGGCGGCCTTGACCGCTCGGTTGATGTCGGAGCCTTCGACGACGATGGTCGCCGAGAGATCGAGGTCCGGGATATCGGGTTCTTGGCGGATGGAATCAGGGTCGATGAGCGCGAGGGTGTACTCCAACCCGTCGATTTTGATGTGGAGTTTGCGCGTTTCCTCGTCCAACGCCATCTCGATGAGTTGGTCGGAACTCGCCATCCCCGCGATGCTTTCGAGGCGGTCGAGGTTGACGCCGAGGACGCCGCCGTCCGCTTCGTAGGATTCGAACGCTTCGGCATCGAGTTGAAGGTCCACCATCCCGACGTTGGCCGGGTCGACCGCCTTGATGGTGAGGCCATCCTCCTCGAGGTGGATTTTGGATTCATCCACAAGAACGCCCACGGAATCAATCGTCGTCCGGAGCGTATCCGCGCTCACGATAGCCTTGAACATGTTGATGATGGCTATGAAAGGCTGGCATAAAAAGTCACCCGTTCGCGCGCGCGACGTACGGTGGCGGCAGTCCGCGAGTGACGCCCTCACACCGCTCTTTCTTTTCTCCACCGATCGTGATAATATACATAATTTTGATAAACTTTTTACGATAGAAGATTCTTTGAACAAATATGTCGCAGGAGTGGCGGCCTGAAGAGTACACGCTCGACGAAGACGACCCGCGATGGGGAATCTGCAACTACTGCAAGAAGAAAGTCTTCGTCGGCGGAAAGAACAAATCCGACCTCGTTCGCCATCAGACCGAGTGTGAGTATCGGGACGGGTAGCGTCCGTTACCATCCTTTTCGATCCCGACCGCAACCGCCGGGACGCCGAACGAAGGGCGTAAACATCCGCATAGACTACCGTGTCCCAACGAATGGCCCGTAAAGACCACTATTACAACAAATCCAAGCAGCAAGGCTACCGCTCGCGGGCGGCCTACAAACTCAAGCAGTTGGACGAATCCGCACACCTTCTCCACGAGGGCGAGACCGTCGTGGACCTCGGGGCCGCCCCCGGCGGTTGGCTTCAGGTCGCCGCCGAGGAGGTCGGTGACGACGGGACCGTCATCGGCGTGGACCTCCAGCGAATCAAGGACATCGACGGCGTCGAAACCATCCGCGGCGACATGACGGAGGAAGACACCCAGCAGGAAGTCATCGACGTCGCGGGGTCCGCCGACGTCGTCCTCTCGGACATGGCACCGAACATGACCGGCGAGTACAGCCTCGACCACGCTCGCTCGGTGTACCTCGCCCGACAGGCGTTCGAGACGGCGCTCGAACTCCTCGATTCCGGCGGCGACTTCGTCGTCAAGGTGTTTCAGGGACCGGACTTGAACGACCTGCGCGATGACATGGAACCGGAGTTCGAATACGTCCGAACCATGAGTCCCGATGCCTCGCGCGACGAGTCCTCCGAAGTTTACCTCGTCGCTCGGAAACGCCTCACCGCACCCGTCAGACCCGGCGACACCCTCGAAGTGACCATCGAAGGCGTGGGAAGCGAGGGCGACGGCGTGGCGAAAGTCGAGGAGTACACGCTGTTCGTTCCGAACACGGAGGAGGGGGAGACGGTCGAAATCCGCGTCGACGACGTGAAGCCGAAGTTCGGTTTCGCACAGCGACTGGACCGAGACTGAGTTTCGAACTCAGTCCGCCGAACTGGGCATTCGACCGGCGGACGTCTGCGACCGCAGGAACCCGACGACGGCGTAGACGAACGGCGTGTCGAGGAGCGCGACGAGCAGTTTGAAGACGTACTGGCCGACGACGAGCGAGAGGACGACGTCCATCGGGAGTTGCGGCCCGATACCGACGAACCGCGGCAGCGCGAAGAACGCCACGCCGACGAAGATGACGGTGTCGATGGCCTGACTGCTCGCCGTCGAACCGATGTTGCGCGCCCAGAGGTGGTCGCCGTCGGTGAAGTCGCGGATCCTGTGGAAGACGATGACGTCCCAGTTCTGGCTGACGACGTACGCACAGAGGCTTCCGACGACGATGTTCGTGCTCGCGCTGAGGACGGTCCGGAACTTTCCGGGGTCCACGCTGGATTGGGCGGCGGGCGCTTCGATGGTGGACCAGACGAGGGCCAGCATGACGAATATCATGACGAAGGCGACGTTCACGAGTCGCTGGGCCGCCTTCCGGCCGTACACCTCGGCGTAGCAATCGGAGGCGAAGAAGGTCAGCGCGTAGGCCAGCGCCGCCCCCGGAAGGACGAGCGCGTCGCCCGTAATCGGGAGGGAGAGCGGGATGGTGAACTGGAGCACCTTCGCCGCCGTGAGCTGTGCCGTCACGAGCGCCGTCACGAACAGCGCGGTGAGAACGAGTTGCCCGGTGGCGAGGGCCGAGTGCGGTTCGCTCCTCGACTCAGTCATCTTCGAGTCTTCCGTGCCGTTCGTCTATCTCGTCGAGGATGTCGAGCATCTTTCGAACCGACGCGCGAATCGCCTCGCTCCTGTTGACGAACTTGCCGTCCTCACCGACGTGGTCGTCCAAATCGGAGAGGAGTTCGTCGGGAACTTCGACGCTTATCTTGGTCATACCGTGATATTCCGCGAAGAATACTTAATCCCAGCGTCACGCGCGTCGCCCGCCGAGCGTTCCCACCCAGAGGACGCTAAGTCCGAAGACGTACGCGACGGCGACCGGGATGGCGACGAGGAACATCGTGTAGAGGCTGTCCGGCGTCACCAGCGCGGCGACGGCGAAGATGCCGATGACGACTCCGCGCCAGTATTCGAACATCGAACCGAATTTGACGATGCCCGCCCAGTGGAACAGGAACATCGTCACCGGGACGTCGGCGAGGAGGCCGATTCCCACCGTGGTGAGAAACACGAGCCAGAAGAACGCCTTCACCCGGTAGTAGATGAGCATCTCGGCGTTGTGAGCGTCCACGACGAGCCACGAGATGATGTTCGGAGCGACGATGGTGTAACCGATGTAGCTCCCGGCGATGAGGCCGACGAACAGCGTTCCACCCCACAGGAAGAACACGTTGCGGTTCCCCCTGACGAGTTTGCGTTCCTTCATCGCGGGCCAACTGTAGTAGAGCACCATCGGGAGCACCGACACGGCGGCGAGTAGCGTACTTATCTTCACCTCGAAGATGAGCGCCTCGACCGGATGGAGGGTGACGACGTTGAGCTGTTGGCCGTTCGCCAGTATCGACTGCGGGACGCGGCTCGTGAAGTCCTGGTTGATGTAGCCGATGCCGCCGTTGTAGAGGTAGACGAAGACGCCCGCGAGGACGAGCATGAACACCCCGACGATGCGGAAGAGCTTCGAGGTGAGGCTCTGGAGGATGAACGCGAAGTCGTAGTAGTAGCCGCCGATGTCGTCCTCCGTCGTCTCCTCCTCGGTGAACGCGTTCGTCATACCCGCGGCAGTGCGCTGGAGGACGTTGCCTTCCTCTTGGGTCTCTTTCGGTTGCCGAGCAACGTCCTCGGCCAGGGGTGTGCCGTCTTCGTCCTTCCGGATTTCGCCGTCCTCCTCGGTCGCTTCCTCTTCCTCCGGGTTCGCTTCGTCGAAGCGGTCGAAGATGGCCTGTGCCTTCTCGGGTTGGTCCGCTTCCATCGCGGCGCGGGCATGGTCGAGCGATTCGCCCTCGTCCATCTCCGCGAACACTTCGGGCGGGGCGGCCCGGACGCCCGCGGCGTCGAGTTCGTCGATGTCGATCGCGGCGGGTGCGCCGCCTTCCTGCCCGATTCCGGCGTTCGATTCGAGCGATACGAAGAGGTAGTAGAGGGCGGCGAGGACGAGTGCTACCAGCCCGACGGCTCCCGCAACGAGGAGGATGGCCGTTCCGCGCGGCATTCCCAGTGCTTCCTCGACGGGCGAAAGCGCCGCGGGTCGGTACTCCGCCGGAAACGCCGGAAGGAGTTGGGTGTTCACGTAACTGACGCCCGCTCGGCTGAAGAACAGGTACGTCGCGCCGCCAGCGATGAACGCGATACCGAGGAGGTAGTTCCACCGCTCCGCCACCGACCGTCTGATGCTCACCTCGCTACTGCCGCGCTTGATGGTGACGAGTATCTTCGACAGATAGAGGCTGAACCCGTAGAGGACGATGAGCGGAATCGCCCACATGACCTGCGTGAACGGGTCCGGCGGGGACGCAACTGCGCCGAAGACGAAGATGACGAGGATGGCGTAGCGCCACTTGTCGCGGAACGTCTCGTACTTCACGATGCCGGAGTAGCTCAACCCGCTCATCATGAGCGGCAGTTCCGCGGCCAGACCGAACGAAAGCGAGATGATGAGGACGAACTCGGTCCACTGGACGATGCCGTACTTCGGACTCAAGTTCGCCTGCACCGCGTTCTTGGCGAGGAACTGGAACATCAGGGGGAGATAGACGGAGTATCCGTAGGCCAGTCCGCCGAGGAACAGCGCCACCGCGAGGACGACGAGGGGAACGATCTTCCAGTAGGAGATGGAGAATTCGGGATACCATTCGCGTTGCCGAATCGAATCACGACCGAGGTAGAGGAGAACGGGGAGGGCCAAAACCGCGCCCGAGAACATCGCTATCTTCGCTTGAAGGAGGACGACGTCGAACGGCGTCACCGCGACGATTTCGACGTGTCGCATCACCTGCTCTGACATGCTGGCGGTCGTCACGTCGCGCAGGAACGGCCACACCTTCCACGACATGGCGTAAAACGTGCCGATGAAGCCGATGACGAATACGATGAAGACCTTCTGAAGGTGTGTCTGTGCCGTCGAAAGCATCGCTCCGATGGTTTCTCGTCCGGAAGCGACGGTGTTGGCGGTATCCTCGTCGATGAGACTGTTCCCCGAGGTAGACATTGCTTGCGGATGGTAACCTCCTGCCAGTTATCAATCTTCCCGTCTCGCAGGATGAAGAAAGCCTATAATAACTCGGCTGCTTATCCTCGGGTGAATGGGCGAAGAATCGGAGGCGACGGCAGGCAGTAATATCTCGAACGTTTCGGCGTCGGACGAAGCGCCGGAGCCGCCGGACGAGGACCTGTACGTGCCCGAGGATCCGGAACCGGCAGTGGAGCGGCCGAGCCAGCCGACGGACGACGAGGAGATGCCCCTCGCCGACCACGTCGAGGAGATGATAAAACGGCTCGCCATCGTCCTCGTCGTCGCGGGAGCCGTCAGTCTCCTCACGCTGCCCGCCGCGGACCACGTCATCAACTTCCTCTGGAATCAGATACTGCCGGTCCAAAAAGCCCGTCCCCGGCTCTACGCGCCGCTGGCGCTCGTCATGACGAAACTCAAGGTCGCCAGCCTCGCGGGCCTCATCATCGCGCTCCCCGTCATGGTGTATCAGACGTACCTCTTCATGCGTCCCGGACTCTACCCGAACGAGCGCCGGTACTACCTCGCGGCGGTGCCGACGAGCCTCGTCCTCGCCTTCGTCGGCGTCAGTTTCGCCTACTTCCTCATCCTCCCCGCTATCTTCACCTACTTCCTGTCCTACTCACAGCAGGCGAACGTCGCGATCGCGTTCGGCCTGACGAAGACGTTCAACCTCATTCTGATGATGATGGGCGTCCTGGCCGTCGTGTTCCAGATTCCGCTCCTCATCATGCTCGCCATCATGATGGGCTTGACGACGCGCCAGTGGATGGCGAACCGTCGACTGTACTTCTGGGGCGGGTTCGCCGGGTTCGCGTTCCTGTTCAGCCCCGACCCGACCGGTATGGCCCCGTTCCTCGTCGCGATCACGATGGTCGGGCTGTTCGAGGGGACGCTGCTCCTCCTCAAATGGACGGGCAAGTGACGGTTTAGGACCGTTCTCGCGTCGTCCCCAACCCCTCGGAATCACGAAACGGTACCTTTCGATATTCGTAACCGGGTTATAACTAAGGGAGTTTGTCGCCAGTGTGGATGTAGCGTTCGTACCTGCCCTTAGCTCGCGTGCCAGCAGCTACAGACCGCAGTTCGCGTGCCAGCAGACTGCCACCCTTTGGGTGCGAACGCCCGACGCTCCTTTCTACTGACCACCCGTCGGATAGTCGGTACTGAACACGTCCTCGACCAGCGGTTCGTCCGAGTCGGATGCCCGCTCGTCTACCGACTCGCGCGCATCGCCTTCCTGCTCACGGGTCGTCCCTCCCCGTTCGCCGTTCGATGCCTCACCGGCATCGCCCTCCGGACTAACACTTCCCGTCCGATACCCGTGCAAATCGAGCGTGACGTGGTCGAATCCGATTTCCGTCAGATGGTCCCGAGCGGCGCGAACGAACTCCTCGTCCAACGCTCGTGGCAGTTCGTCCTCGCCGATTTCGATGCGCGCCAATCCGTCGTGGTCCCGCACCCGGAACTGGGTGAACCCCCACTGGCGAAGCACCGTCTCGGCCTGTTCGATCCGTGAGAGACGCTCCTCGGTCACTTCCAGACCGGTCGGGATGCGCGAGGAGAGGCAGGCCATCGCGGGCTTGTCGGCGACGGAGAGGTCGTATCGCTCCGCGATCTCTCGGACCTCCGATTTCGAGACGTCGTGTTGGAGGAGCGGCGAGTAGGCGTCCAACTCCTCGACGGCGCGGAGGCCGGGGCGGTGGCCCGCCGACACGTCGTCGGCGTTCGTCCCGTCGCAGACGACCCCGATATCCAGTTCGGCCGCCCGGTCGAACATCGCGCCGAGTCGCATCGTCCGGCAGTGATAACACCTGTCGTCGTCGTTCTCGACGAAGTTCGGGTCGTCCAACTCGCTGAACTCGGCGATGACGTGGCAAATCCCGATTTCCTCGGCGACCCGTTTCGCGTCCCCGAGCTCGGCTTCGGGCAGGGTTTCGCTCTTCGCGGTACACGCGACGGCGTCGTCGCCCAGCGCGTCGTGTGCGATGGCGGCGACGACGCTCGAATCGACCCCGCCGCTGAACGCGACGAGCACGCCGTCGCGCTTCGCAAGGTCCGCCTTCGCGGCGGCCAGTTTCTCCGAGACGGTTGACATACCTCGTGGTTGTTGCGGACGGGCAAAAGCGTCACCGTCCAGAACGCGGACTTCATCGTCCGTCGAGTTCGACTCCTCGGTACGCGTCGGGAACGTTTTTTATGTACGACGCAATATCACGGAGCGAATGGACCTCGAGGCGGTACCCGGCGTCGGCGCGAAGACCGCGGACGCGCTCGCGGAACTCGATAACGCAGAGCGAGCGCTGGAAACGGGCGACGTCGCCACGCTGGCACGAGCGCCGGGCATTACGGAAGGGCGGGCCGCCGCCATCGCGCGCGGTGCCATCAGGATTCGACACGACGACGACGGCGGCTTTCTCGCCACCGACAGGGCGCGGGAGTTGTACCGCGACGCCCTCTCGCTCGTGAAAGCACGCGCCGTCACGACGTACGCCGAGAAACGCCTCGAAACGCTGTACCCCAGTTCGTCCGCCTCCCGAATCGAGGAGGTGCGCGAGTTCACCCGCCGGGCGATGGAGCGCACGCCGACGGACGCGGTTCGGGAGGCGCTGGCGGGCGTCGAACCGCTCTCTTCCCCCCGAGGCGTTCGCGTCACCGACCGCTGTCTGGCGACGACGGACGCCGAACGGTACGCGAAGGCGCGCGAGGCGATTCCGGAACTGCCGGTCGAAGTCGTCGAGGACACGCGGGAGCTGGCGGAACTCGCGCGTGGCTACTCCACCGTCGTCGCGCTGGACGAGGCGTTCACGGGCGTCGCGCTGGACGGCGACGTTCGCGTCGAACCCGACGCACTCGAAACCCCGGTGGAACTCGTCCCCGAGCGGCCGCTCGCCTTCTTCGCCGAAAATCGGGGGACCTTGCTCGCCGCCGCGGAGGTACACCGCGTCGCGGGACTCGACGCGCCGCTGGACATCGACGGGTTGGAATCCGCGTTGGCTCGCGTCACGGCCGACGGCGGCGTGACGGGTGACGAGGAACTCGCCCGGTTGACGGACGCGGTGTCGGATTTGGACGCCGCCGTCTCGATGGCGGAGAACGTCGCCAACGACCGACTCCGCGAGGCGATTCGGGAGCGCGACGTGACCATCGAAGGCTCGGACCTGCTTTCGTTGGTCGAACGCGGCGCGGGCGTCGATTCGCTCCTCTCGCGCGAGTTGGGCGACGAGTACGACGCGGCAATCGCCGCCGCCCGCGAGCAACTAATCGAGACGTTAGCGCTGGACGCCGGGGAGTCCGAGGTTGCCCGGCAGGCGTTTCCCGACGACCCGACGTTTCCGGTCGAACGCGACGAGAGCGTGATCTCGCGGCTCCGCGAGCAACTGGAGGCCGAAAAATCGCGACGGGCAGCGCGACACAAGCGCGAACTCGCACGGGAACTCGCGGACGAACGCGAGGCGGCAACGGAACTCGTTCGCGCCGCGCTCGAACTGGACGTGGAACTCGCCGTCGCGCGGTTCGCCCGCGATTTCGAGTGCGTCATGCCCGAGTTCGACGGCGACGGGTTCGACATCGCGGGCGGGCGCTCGCCGCTCCTTGACGTCGACTTCTCCGCGGTCGAACCCGTCGATTACGGCGTCTCGGGCGTGGCCCTCCTCTCGGGGGTCAACAGCGGCGGAAAGACGTCGACGCTCGACCTCGTGGCACTCGTGGTCATCCTCGCCCACATGGGCCTGCCGGTGCCCGCGGAGGCGGTTCGTCTGCGACGATTCGAGGAACTCCACTATCACGGCAAGACACAGGGAACGCTCGATGCGGGCGCATTCGAGAGCACGCTCCGGGAGTTCGCGTCCCTCGCGGACGGGCAGGCGGGGCGTCTCGTCCTCGTGGACGAACTCGAAAGCATCACCGAACCCGGTGCGAGCGCGAAAATCATCGCGGGGATTTTGGAGGAGTTGGGCGAACGCGACGTGACCGGCGTGTTCGTCTCCCACCTCGCCGACGAGATACGGGACGTGGCGGACAACGACGTGGCGGTGGACGGAATCGAGGCGAAGGGATTGGTCGACGGCGAACTGGTGGTCGAACGCTCGCCGGTAAAGGACCACCTGGCCCGTTCGACGCCGGAACTCATCGTCGAGAAACTCGCCGACGGCGGCGAAAACGGCTTCTACGAGCGGTTGCTGGAGAAGTTCGAGTAGCGCCGTTTTCGACCGAATCGCGACGAACCGAGCAGTTCACCCCCCGGAACGTTTTTTTGCCACTACCATCGTCGATGATGTATGTCCTCATCTCGCGTTTTCTGGCTTTCGTTCGGAACATTCGCCCTTAGCGCGGCGACCAGATGGGCCGTAACATACGGTTCCGGGTCCCGAAGTACGGTATCGCTCGTCGGTGGTGCTTCAGCGGTCGGGATGACGCTTATCGCCATCTACGGAACGCTTCGACCCGACGATGCGGGAGGTCCGAATGCTAAAAGTCCGCTCACTTACTGCGCCGTTTTGGCCGCCGTACTGTCCGTCTCCAATCTCCTGATCACGGTGCGTTAATCGACCGAATTCCGTCGGTTTCCACAGACCGCTGTCTGCCGAACAGCCAGAACTGTTACTTACGAGGCTGTCGTTCCCGTTTGTGCCCCGACGCGGGGGAGGAGAGATTCGATATGGCACAACAGTTCGAATGCACACAGCAGGATTGTGAGTTTATGGTACGGGCGAACGACGAGCAAGAAATCGTCGATATGGTGCAGGAACACGCCCGCGAAAAACACGGTATGTCGATGGATCGGAACGACGTGCAAGGTGCGATAGAGCAACGCTAAGCTCTCGCGTCGTTTCTCGGCTCTTTTGTCGCTGGCGAAGGATTAAGTACCTACGGGAGCGTGGTGAAAGTGATGGCAGACGACCCCGAGGAGGGGATGTTGTCGTGGGACGAGTCGGTGTTCCGCGAGGAGCACGTCTTCGAAATCGACTACGTCCCGGAGACGTTCAAACACCGCGAATCCCAGACACAGAGTCTCCAATACGCGCTTCGGCCGGCAGTCCGCGGGTCGCGCCCACTCAACGTCATGGCGCGCGGTCCGCCGGGAACTGGCAAGACGACGTCGGTTCAGAAGTTGTTCGACGAACTCTCGGCCCAGACCGACGTTCGGACGGTTCGCGTCAACTGTCAGGTGGACTCGACGCGATACGCCATTTTTTCGCGCATCTTCGAGGGGATATTCGACTACGAACCGCCGTCCAGCGGCATCTCGTTCAAGAAGTTGTTCCGCCAAATCACGGACAAACTGGTCGAGGAGAACGAGGTCCTCGTCGTCGCGCTGGACGACGTGAACTACCTGTTCTACGAGGGGGAAGCCTCCGATACGCTCTATTCGCTCCTCCGCGCTCACGAGGCACACAGCGGGGCGAAGATCGGCGTCATCGTTATCTCCTCCGACCTCAACCTCGACGTCATCGAGGAACTGGACACCCGCGTCCAGAGCGTCTTCAGGCCCGAGGACGTGTACTTCCCGGTGTACGACTGGGAGGAAATCGTCAGCATCCTCGGCGAGCGCGTCAAGCGCGGCTTCCACGATGGCGTCATCGCCAGGGAGGTGCTGGAACGCGTCGCCGAACTCACCACCGAGAGCGGCGACCTTCGCGTCGGAATCGACCTCCTGCGACGGGCGGGCCTGAACGCCGAGATGCGCGCCAGTCGCACCGTGAGCCTGCAGGACGTGGAGGACGCCTACGAGAAATCGAAGTTCGTCCACCTCTCCCACAGCCTGCACGCCTTGAGCGACAACGAAGTCGCGCTCGTCCGCGTCATCGCCGAACACGACGGCGAACAGGCAGGCGAGGTGTACGACGTGTTCCACGAGGAGACCGATTTGGGCTACACCCGCTACTCGGAAATCATCAACAAACTCGACCAACTCGGCATCATCGACGCCACCTACACCAACGTCGACGGTCGCGGACGGTCGCGGTCGCTGTCGCTGCGATACGACCCTGAGGCCGTGTTGGCGCGGTTGGACGACTGAAACGGTCGCGCCTTAAAACTCCTCGACGTGTGGTCGTAGGTCCAGTTCGAGCGTCCACGCGCTCTCGTCTTGCTCCACCAGATGCCAGTACGATTCGGCGATGGCGTCCGGGTCGAGGTACTCTTCTGGCGAATCGACGTCCCTGCTCGGCGGACGGATACCACCGTCGATGACGACGTGTGCGACGTGGATACCCGCCGGGCCGAGTTCTCGTGCCATGGATTCGGCCAGTCCTCGAACGGCGAACTTCGCGCTGCTGAATCCCACCGCACCGCCGCGTCCGCGCACCGCCGAGGTCGCCCCGGTGAACAGTATCGTGCCGCCGTCGTCGAGCATGTCCTCCACCGCTTCCTTCGAGCAGAGGAACCCGCCGTAGGCCGCCACGCGCCATGCATGCTCGAACTCGTGGGGTGAACAGTCCCGAAGCCCGTTCCACGACGCGCCGCTCGCGTGGTTGACCAGCACGTCGACGGGGCCGAGTTCGTCGCGGACGCGCTCGAACCCTCGTTCGACCCACTCCGGGTCCGTGACGTCCACTTCGGCGGCGACGGCGGGCGTCGGCAGTTCGTCCGCCAGCGATTCGACGTACGCATGTGATCGGGCAAACAGACCGAGGGAGCAGCCTTCGTCCGCGAACTTTCGAGCGAGCGATGCCCCGAGTCCCGGTCCGACACCGGCGATAACGACAGTGCTTGACATACCCGATGGACGTACAGTACTGGGAAATAGAAACGTGGTGGCTCCTGCAAACGACCTTCTCAAGTACCTCGAATCCCTACGAAAGATACCATGAGCGACACCCAGTCCGGCCCGCTTCGACCGGACAACCCGGACGCCGAAACCGAGTTTCGAGTCGACGCGCCGTTCGACCCCGCGGGGGACCAACCCGAGGCCATCGAGCAGTTGGCCGAGGGGTTCAACGAGGGGATGGAGAAACAGACCCTGTTGGGCGTCACAGGGTCGGGGAAGACGAACACGGTTTCGTGGACGATGGAGGAGGTGCAAAAACCGACGCTCGTCATCGCACACAACAAGACGCTGGCGGCGCAGTTGTACGAGGAGTTCCGGAACCTCTTCCCGGATAACGCGGTGGAGTACTTCGTCTCCTACTACGACTACTACCAACCCGAAGCGTACGTCGAACAGACGGACACCTACATCGACAAGGACGCGTCCATCAACGAGGAAATCGACCGCCTTCGCCACTCCGCGACTCGTTCCCTGCTGACTCGGGACGACGTCATCGTCGTGGCGTCGGTGTCGTCGATTTACGGCTTGGGTGACCCGCAGAACTACGAGGACATGCGCCTGCGACTGGAAGTCGGCGAGACCATCGAGCGCGACGACCTCCTCGCGCGTCTCGTGGACCTGAACTACGACCGGAACGACATGGACTTCACGCAGGGGACGTTCCGCGTTCGAGGCGACACCGTCGAAATATTCCCGATGTACGGTCGCTACGCGGTTCGAGTGGAACTCTGGGGCGACGAAATCGACCGAATGGTGAAGATCGACCCGCTCGAAGGCGATGTGAAATCACAGGAACCCGCCGTGCTGGTCCACCCGGCGGAACACTACTCGATTCCGGAGGAGACGATGGCCGAAGCCATCGCGGAAATCGAGACGGATTTGGAGCGACGAATCCGCTACTTCGAGCGGAACGGGGACTTGGTGGCCGCCCAGCGAATCGAGGAGCGGACGACCTTCGACCTCGAAATGATGAAGGAGGCGGGCTACTGTTCCGGCATCGAGAACTACTCCGTGTACTTCTCCGACCGTGACGTGGGCGACGCGCCGTACACCCTCCTCGATTACTTCCCCGACGACTTCCTCTGCGTCATCGACGAATCACACCAGACGGTGCCACAGATTCGGGGTCAGTTCGCGGGCGACAAATCACGGAAGGATTCGCTCGTCGAGAACGGGTTCCGACTCCCCACGGCCTACGACAACCGCCCGCTCACGTTCGAGGAGTTCGAGGAGAAGAGCGCGAAGACGCTCTACATCTCCGCCACGCCCGCCGACTACGAACGCGAGCAGAGCGAGCAGATCGTGGAACAGATCGTTCGCCCGACGCACCTCGTGGACCCGAAGGTCGAAGTCGCCGACGCCTCCGGCCAAATCGACGACCTGATGGCGCGAATCGACGGTCGAATCGAACGCGACGAGCGCGTCCTCGTCACGACGCTGACGAAACGGATGGCAGAAGACCTGACCGAGTATCTGGAGGAGGCGGGCGTCGCCGTCGAGTACATGCACGACGAGACGGACACGCTCGAACGCCACGAACTCGTCCGGGGACTTCGGTTGGGCGAGTTCGACGTACTCGTCGGTATCAACCTCCTCCGCGAAGGGTTGGACATCCCCGAGGTGTCGATGGTCGCCATCCTCGACGCCGACCAGCAGGGCTTCCTTCGCTCGGAAACCGCGCTCGTTCAGACGATGGGTCGTGCGGCCCGCAACGTCAACGGGGAGGTGATCCTCTACGCCGACGAGGTGACGGACGCGATGGACGACGCGATGGACGAAACGCAGCGCAGGCGGCGGATTCAACAGGAGTTCAACGAGGAACACGGCTACGAACCACGGACCATCGAAAAGGCCGTCTCGGAGGCGAACCTGCCGGGGAGCAAGACCGACACCGGCGGCGTCACTCGAAACGCGCCGGAGACGGACGAGGAGGCGCTCGAACAGATAACCCAACTCGAAGACCGGATGGAGGAGGCAGCCAACAATCTGGAGTTCGAACTCGCCGCCGACATCCGCGACAGGATTCGGGACTTGCGCGAGGAGTTCGACGTGGGGACGGAAATCGGCGGGATCGAACCCGAGTTGGACGAGTTCTGACGGGGATTTCTCACGTATCTCCTCCGGAATCGGACCGAACACCGACTTTTTCACCGCAATCGTGCGTACAGCAGTCACGATATCGGTCTGGAATACCGCACTGACCGCTTGAGGCGCTCGATAAACGGTTGAATTCGGGACAGTAATCACTCCTCGGTGTCAATCATACGGGCATGAGAGCCGATTCAACCGCTTTACTTCGCTTCGGAGCGTGGGGTCAGGTCGTTATTATCGCTCTCGCGGTAGTCTTCTGGTTTCTCGGGCTCGTCGATGGTTTTCTTGTGTCGTGTATCGGATACCTCGTCATTACGACAGTGGGAATAGGAGGCATGGCCAGAACGGAGTCAGCCATCGCTGGACCCTTGTTCTATCCGTTCATAGTTCCGGGATTCGTACCACTCTATTACTTCGCCACCCGAAAACGGTCGTCGGCAGACGAATAACCATCCTTGCGCTGTACCTGATAAATGGGTTCCAACAGGGGTCGTTTTCGCCCGAATCAGTTCGACTCGGGGTCGACTTCCGCACCGACTTGCGGAATTTCGTCCACGTCGTTGTCGAGTTCGGAAAGCGTCTCCTCGATGTCGTCCAACCCGAGCAGTTCTCGGGTCTCGGGGTCGAAATCGTTCGATTCGAGGAGTTCCGCGTCGTCGCGCACGTCGCTGCCGGTGAGGTGTTTGCCATACCGGCCGACGAGCGAGGAGAGTTCCTGCGGCAGGACGAACGTCGTGGATTCCCCCTCGCCGATGCTCTGGAGCGTCTCCATACCCTTCTCGATGACGGCACGTTCGCCCATCGACTGGGCCGACTTCGCGCGCAGCACGGTCGAGACGGCATCACCCTGCGCTTCGAGAATTTGGCTCTGTTTTTCACCTTGCGCGCGGATGATGTTCGAGGACTTGTCACCCTCCGCCTTCTCGATGGCACCGCGACGCTCCCCCTGTGCTTCGAGGATCATGGCGCGGCGTTTCCGCTCCGCGCTCGTCTGTTGTTCCATCGCGCCGGTGACGGCCCGACTCGGCATCACTTCGCGAACCTCGACGCTCTCGACCCGAACGCCCCAGTCGTCCGTCGGCGGGTCGATTTCCTCGCGGATTCGCGTGTTGATGACGTCCCGGCGCGACAGCGTCTCGTCCAGTTTCATGTCGCCGATGACGGCGCGGAGGGTGGTCTGACCGAGGTTCGAGACGGCGCGTTCGTAGTCGTCCACGCCGAGGAACGCCCGTTCGGGGTCCATGACGCGAACGTAGAGGACTGCATCCGCGATGACGGGAGAGTTGTCCTGCGTGATGGCCTCCTGTTTTGGCACGTCGAACACCCGTGTTCGCATGTCGAAGCGCCTCGTGGCGCTCACGAACGGCGGGATGAAGTGAATGCCGGGGTCGAGGAGGCGGCGGTACTCGCCGAACACGGTCAGCGCGCGTTTCTCGTACGGGCCGACGATCTCCACGGCGCTGTTGACGGTTACGACCGCGAGGGCGAGCAGGAGAAGTCCCGCTATCGCCGCCGGATCGAGGAACGGAAGGGCGAGGACGAAGAACACGGCGAAACCGATTGCGAGGAGGGTCTTCCCCGCGCTCACTCCCGCCGTCGTCTTGCCGAGGGTGTAGAACGGGTTATCCATGCTACTCGATTGTCGTTCAGTTCGCATAACAGTTCCCCACCCCGAACGGTTCGCTGTCGAGAAATATGACCCGTTTCAGACTAATCGAGTCAGTTTCAGAGGACAGAGTTACGTCGAGATGCGGTGAAGCTTCGCTCGCAATGATAGTCGTGGAAAATAGACTCTTCGTGGCCGAGGAGTACGCCGACCAGTTCGTGGAGCGATTCCGAGACAGCATGGGGAAAGTGGAGTCCCAACCGGGGTTCGTCAAGTTCGAGTTGCTGACGCCCGCCAACGCCGACACCGATTCCTACATCTCCCAGACGTACTGGGAATCGATGGCGGATTTCGAGGCGTGGACCGACACCGAGGCGTTCGAGGAGGCTCACTCGGACCACCCGCCGAAGGAGATGTTCACCGCACCTCACGAACTGGAAGTTCACGAGGTCGCGTTCGAACGGACGAGCGAGTAGTCGCGCGCTCGGGGTTCACCGCTCATCACTCACCACTCACCAACGCCCGACTTACAATCGACGGCGTAACGCCGCCACCGTCTTCTCGCCGACGCCGTCCACGTCCCGCAGTTCGTCGTCGGAGGCGGCGCGAATCCCCGCCAAACTCCCGAACCGGCGGAACAGTTTTCGCCTCATCTGCGGGCCGACGCCGGACACGTCGTCGAGTTCCGTCGAAACGTCGTCGCGGAGCGTCTGGTGGTACTGCACCGCGAAGCGGTGTGCCTCGTCCCGAACCCGCTGGAGGACGTGGAGTTGCGGCGCGTCCTTCGGCCAGTCGTAGGTTCCGGTAGGCGTAACGACGATTTCCTCGGCCTTCGCCAACCCGACGGCGGGTACGTCCCACCCGACGTCCGTCAGCGCCTCGCGTGCGGCATCGAGTTGGCCCTTTCCCCCGTCGATGAGGAGCAGGTCGGGGTCGGGTCGCTCGTCGCGACCCTCCATTGCCCGCGTCGCACGCCAACGAATGAGGTCGTGCATGTTCGCGTAGTCGTCGTTCGCCTCGGTCAGTTTCTTCCGCCGATAGTCGCTTTTCTCGGGCGCACCGCCGACTAGGGCGACGTTGCTGCCGACCACCGAAGTGCCCTGGGCGTGGCTCACGTCGAACCCCTCGATTCGTTCGGCCGAGTCCAGCGAGAGCGCGTCCGCGAGCGCCCCGAGTTCGTCCGGGTTGCCCGCACCGCGGCGGGCGTTTTTCAGCGCCAAGTCCACGAGCGTCGCCTCCCGGCCCGCACCCGGTACGCGGACCGCGACCCCTTCGGCTTCCAACCAATCGAGAACGTCGTCGTCGTCGGGTCGCTCGGAGAGGAGGAGCGCGTCGGGCAACTCGCGCTCGGCGTAGAACTGCGGGATGAACCCGCCGAGGACCGCCGCCGCATCGTCGCCGTCCGGCACTGAGAGCGAGTGGTGGTCCCGGTCCACGAGCTGTCCGCGCTCGCTGTGCAACCGGGCCACCGTCCCGCGTTCTCCCTCGACGGCGGCGCCGAGGACGTCCACGGTTCGTTCGTCCGTCGGCGAGGAAATCGCTCCCGCCTCCCCGCCGTGGAACGATTCGACGGCTTCCAACCGGTCGCGGAGGTTGGCCGCGCGTTCGAACTCCCGGTTTTGGGCGGCGTCCTCCATCTCGCGTCGGAGCGGCGCGGTCAGCACGCCATCCTCGCCGCCCAGAAATCGCTCGACGCTTTCCACGTCGCCGAGGTACGCCGCCTCGCCGATTTCCCCCGTACACGGCGCGGTGCAGAGGCCGATATCGTAGTCGAGACACGGTCGGTCGCGGTTCGCGAACTTGTGGTCCGAACAGCCGCGGATGCCGTACGTCTCACGGAGCGCCTTGACGACCGTTTCGACCGTCGATTTGTTCGTGAACGGGCCGAACACCGTGGCTCCGGCGCGGTCCGGGTCGCGGGTGATTTCGATCCGTGGGAACTCGTGGCCGGTCACTTGCACCAGCGGATAGGATTTGTCGTCCTTCAGGCGGACGTTGTACCGCGGCTGGTAGCGTTTGATGAGGTTCGCTTCCAGCAGGAGCGCCTGCGTCTCGGTGTCCGTGACCGCGAAATCCAGCACGTCGGCGCGCTCGACCATCCGCCCGATGCGGTTGCTCCGCGGGTCGGCGTACGACCGAACCCGCGACCGAAGGTCGACGGCTTTCCCGACGTAGCGAACCGTCTCCCCTTCCAAGAACTGATACACGCCGGGTTCGCGCGGTAACTCGCTTGCACGCTCCCTGACAGTGGCCGCGTCCATCGATTTCGACTAGTCGGCGCTCGGCTTTGAACTTGTCCCTACCGCCGCTCGAATCCGGTGTGCGGCGTCCTCCGCCTCGGAGCTATCGACGGGGATTCGTATCGGGTCACGCCCCGCACGCTCGATTATCAACTCGTCCGAGCGCGTCATGAAGTAGAGGACGGCGAAGACGAGAGCGGCGAGTATCAACACGCCTCCTACGGGCAGCAGAATGCTTGCCAGTAGGGAGAACGCACTCACCATGGTTCCGACCATCTGCTGGACGGCGAGGAGGGCCTGTTGGTCGGCCGAGCGCGCGCTATCGAATGCGGTGAGCAGGCCGCTGCTGTTGAGCAGGTATCCACAACCCACGAGGAGCAGGCCGTAGACGAAGCTCTTGACGCTCCACGAGAGGTAATCCGGGCGACCGGCGGCTTGGACGCGTGCATCGAGAACGTTCGGTCGGTCTTCGTGATCGAATCGTCTCTCACCCCCGTCGGGCATGAACGCGAGCAGACGATGACTCGTCACCGCGATTCGTGCGCCCTCCAACTCGATTTCCTCCTCGATTTCTTCTCCCGCAAAGAGCATGTCGAGCAGGCGATCGTCCGACGCCTGTGACAGCGGGGACTGTTCCATCGTTTACCGGGACAATCACCGCGATAAATAAGGTTGCGGCTACGGATCCCCTCGCCAGATACAAATCCGATACCCGTGAACGCCCCGACATGGACGACGTACGAGTGTGGCTGGTCGAGCGGACGTACAACGACCGCGACCTGCTGACCTTGGTGTACGCGACACCCGACGGCGAGCAGTACCTCAGGAAGGAACGGGCGGGACGACTCGGCGGTGAGACGACCGCCGCGATCGAAGTCGATGCCGAACGATTAGCACCCGTCACGGACGACACGGAGCGGGAGCGATACGCCACCGAAGCGACGCGGATAATGGAAAAACGTGAACCAAGTGACACCGTGTAGCACGGAACAACAGTGCTATAAGCGCGTTGGCGAAATCCGAAACTATGACCGCCATCCGACTCGACGGCGTGACGAAGCGGTACGGTGACGTCACCGCCGTCAACGACCTCTCCCTCGAGGTCGAAGAGGGGGAGGTGTTCGGCTTTCTCGGACCGAACGGCGCGGGGAAATCGACGACCATCGACCTCGTTCTCGATTTCGTTCGGCCGACGAGCGGGGCCGTCACCGTCCTCGGCCGCGACGCCCGAGCCGAAAGCGTCGCCATCCGCGACAGAACCGGCGTCCTTCCGGAGGGATTTTCGGTGTATCACCGCCTGACGGGCAGGCAACACCTCGAATTCGCCATCGAAGCCAAGGACGCGGATGACGACCCTGACGCACTTCTCGATAGGGTTTCGCTCCTCGACGCCGCCGACCGAAAGGCGGGGGGCTACTCGAAAGGAATGGCCCAACGCCTCGGACTCGCGATGGCGCTCGTCGGCGACCCGGATCTGCTCATCCTCGACGAACCGTCCTCGGGACTCGACCCGAACGGCGCGCTCGCGATGCGGAAAATCATCCGCGAGGAGCGAGACAGGGGGGCGACCGTGTTCTTCTCCAGCCATCTTCTCGGGCAAGTCGAGGCCGTCTGTGACCGCGTGGGAATCCTCCGCGACGGAGAACTCGTCGCCGAAGATTCCATCGACGGGCTTCGGCGGAACGTCGGCAGCGACGGAATCTTCCGAATCCGGACCGTCTCGCTTTCCCCGGCGGCGGTCCAGCAGGTCCGCGACATCGACGGCGTGACGGACGTCGAACGGGACGGCGACGTGCTGTTCGTGAACTGTGAAACGGCGGACAAGACCACGGTCATCACCACGCTCGAAGCCGCCGGGACGACCGTCGAGGACTTCGGCACCGAGGAGGCGTCGCTCGAAGACCTCTTCATGGCCTACACGCAGGACGAGGTGGTACGATGACGTGGCGGTCCGTCGCCCGCAAGGATTTCCGCGATTCGCTTCGGTCCCGGTGGCTGTGGGTACTGACGGCGCTGTTCGTCGTGGTGTTCGCCGTCCCGCCGATTTTCGCTTTCTTCATCGAACGCGGATCCGAAAGCGGGGCCGCCGGGCAGAACACCGACCAATACCTTTACCTGATGAAACAGGGAACGGCCATCCTCATCCCGCTCATCTCCATCGTCATCGGCTACGCCGCCATCACCGGCGAACGGGAGTCGGGGACGCTCAAACTCATGCTCTCGCTTCCGCACTCCCGCGAGGACGTGGTGTTCGGGAAAGTTCTCGGTCGTAGCGGTGTCGTGGGCCTCGCCACCCTCCTCGGCTTCGTCGTCGCCGCGGTCATCCTCCTGTTGACCAGCCTTCAGTTCAGACTCGTCAACTACCTCCTCTTTGCACTCCTCACGATCCTCCTCGGCCTCGTCTTCGTCGGCCTCTCGGTGGGAATTTCCGCGGCCGCGAAGACCGGTCGCCGTGCGATGGTCACGGCGGTCACGCTCTACTTCGCCTTCCTCGTCTTCTGGAGCGGTCTCGCCAATCGCTTCACCAGTTTCCTCGGGTCGTCCGCCGGCGTGGGGACCGCCGGACAGGTGAAGACCATCCTCCTCATCAGACTGCTCAACCCGATAACCGCGTACAAAACGCTGGTCGATACCCTGCTCCTCCCGAGTCAGTTCAACGCACGGATCGTGCTGTTCAACCGACTCTACCAAAGCGCCGTCGCCAACGTGCTCGGTAAACCCCTCCCCATCTACTTTAGCGACGCCTTCGTGGTCGTCTACCTCCTCTTCTGGCTGTTCGTCCCCGTCGCGGTCGGATACTACGTTTTCGAGCGCACCGACCTCTAGCGGTCGATTCCCCTCTCCGAAAGCAGGGACCGGAACTCCGATTCGTCGAGTATCGGGACGTCGTTTTCCTCCGCGTCGTTCGGCTTCGACTGTCCCGGATCTTCCCCGACGACGAGGTAATCCGTGTTGCCCGAGACGCTCCCCGTCGCGTTCGCGCCGTGCCGCTCCACGAGCGCCGAGATGTCCGACCGCGGTTCGGAGAGCGACCCCGTGAATACGAACGTCAACCCGTCGAGTTCGTCGCCCCCCGGCGTTTCCTCCCGCTCGGGTTCGACGTGTTCCAACAGTTCCTCGACGACCGACCGGTTACGTTCGGAGTCGAAGAACTCCCGAATCCCGGCGGCGACTTTCGGACCGATGTCCGGGACGGATTCGAGTTCGTCGACGCTCGCGTTCATCAGGTCTCGCATGGACTCGAAGTGGCGTGCCAACTCGTGGGCCGTTTCGGTCCCGACGCGTGGGATGCCAATCGCCGAGAGGAAATCCCCGAGCGAGGGTCGTCTCGTGTTCTCGATTTCAGTGAGCAGGTTCTCCGCGCTCTTCTCCCCCCATCCCTCCAGTTCAAGCAGGTCCTCCTCGTCCAGTTCGTAGAGATCGGGCAGAGAGTCGACGAGGCCCGCGTCGAGGAGTTGTTCCACCCGTTCCTCGCCCAACCCCTCGATGTCGAGGCCGTCGTCGCTCCCGTAGTACGCCACCGCCTGTCGAAGTTGTGCATCGCAGGCCAATCCTCCCGTGCAGTAGGCGATGGGGCCGTCGCGCTCGACCGGACTTCCGCAGACCGGGCACTCCTCGGGCAGTTCGTAGTGGCCCTCGCTGTGCTTTTCGACGACTTCCGAGACGTAGGGAATCACGTCCCCGGCGCGCTTTATCTGCACCTCGTCGCCGATGTTGATGTCCTTCTCCGCGATTTCGTCGGGGTTGTGGAGGCTGGCGCGTGAGACGGTCACACCGCCGACGTCGACGGGTTCGAGGAGCGCGACGGGGGTGAGCCGCCCCGTCCGTCCCACCTGCACTGTCACGTCCATAATCGTCGTCCGCTCGGTGCGCGCCGGGAACTTGTAGGCGTACGCCCAGCGGTACGAGCGTGCGGTCATCCCGAGTTCCTCGCACTTCTCCCAGTCGTTCACCTTGATGACCACGCCGTCGATTTCGTAGTTCAACTCCTCGCGCTCGGCCATCAATTCGTCGCGATACTCGATGCAGTCGTCGATGTCCTCCACGTGTTCCGTGCGGTCGTTCACCTTCAGACCGAACTCGGACAACGCATCGTACTCCGACCAGTGGGTCGGGAACTCGCCGTTCGAACCCAGCACGTCGTAGAAGAAACAGTCGAGCGGGCGTTCGGCCGTCACCGACGGGTCGAGTTGTCGAAGCGACCCCGCCGCCGCGTTTCGCGGGTTGGCGAACGGGTCCTCGCCGCGCTCGACCCGCTCGCGGTTGAACTCGGTAAACGCGTCCAGCGGGAGATACACCTCGCCGCGAACCGCGAGATAGTCGGGGTAGTCGCCGCGGAGGTGGTGTGGAATGCTCGCAATCGTACGAACGTTCTCGGTCACGTCTTCCCCAGTCTCGCCGTCGCCGCGCGTCGCGGCCCGAACGTACTCGCCCTCCTCGTAGACGACTTCCAGCGATAACCCGTCGAACTTCGGATCACAGACGTACTCGACGTCGCCGACTTCCCGTCGAACTCGGTCGTCGAATCCCCGGACGTCCTTCGCCTCGCCGCTCGACTCGATGGAGAGCATCGGCGCGACGTGCTCCACCGTTTCGAGTTCGTCCAGTGGTTCACCCCCGACCCGGCGGGTCGGGCTATCCGGCGTTTGAATGTCGAAGGCCTCTTCCAACGCTTGCAGTCGCGTGAAGAGTTCGTCGTACGTTCGGTCGCCGATTCGGGGATCGTTTTCGACGTAGTAGCGGTAGTCGTGGTGTCGAATCGCCTCTCGAAGCAGCGCTGCCTGCTCGCTCGCTCTGGCTTCGTCCATCTCCGCCACGGGTTCGAAATCGGTCTCCGGTTCCTCGACGTATGGATTCTCGTCCGGGCTCACCTCTGCCATCGTTCGAATATTGTTGATCGTCCGGTAAATATCTCGGTGGCTCCGTTGCACGGGAAACGAAGCCTGCAGTAGCAACCCCAGTTCTCACACTACTCCTCGTTGGAACGGTGGATGATGACGGACTACAGCGTTCACGAACCGACGTTCAATGGAACGACCGACGACGACTGGAATGCTCCCGAGGAGAAGGATTTCGACGCCGACGACCTGTCGGACATCGCCAGTCACTTCGTACTCTCTTCGTCCGGCTTCGACGACCCGGAACGGTACGAGGACCTGAACCTCCCCGTCGTCGGTCCGGACGGGCAGCTGAACGAGAACGCCATCCAAACCGCCTACAGCGGCGGCCACAGTGTCGAGCAGATGGACGGCATCGACGACGACACGAAATCGGATGCAAAAGACGTACTCTCGGACCTCGCGGACAATTTCGACGATCTGGATTTGGACGACTAAGCGGCCCGTCGAGTGTCACCGATCACTGTCCAGCGAATTCAGTGCGAAGCGCTACGGAACTGATGCAGCGTGTTCGCGTGCGAACGAACCGGTTCGCGGTCACCTGAAAGCGGACGTTTCGGGAGCGTAGTCACAGCAACTCGGCGACGTTCTCGATAGCGTTCCGGCAGAACGGACAGCGATAGTTCGTCGAGAATCCGCTGGACTGGGCGACGGTTCTCGTTTCCAGTTCGTGGAACCCGATTTTCCGCCGGCAATCCGGACAGGATACTTTTGGCACGTTTGTTGTGTTCCGACCGTATCCACTTAACTTCACAGGGCCACAACAGATATATAGGTTGTAGCTATTACGCGTCGCAACACGGCGTTGAGCGGCCGTTTCGACGGCCGTCCCGGTGAGTCGAAACAGCGTTTTTCGTCCGTCGTACCCGTGAGTATCCTATCAGTAAACGGATGCGAACAGATGGCACAGTCGTCTTCGCGCGAGGGAGCGCCACACTCCCGCCTCGACCACTCGCGCGGCGGTTGTCAGGTCACGCCGGGGTTGGTCCCGGCCTAGTATATAATCGCTCGGTGACCGCTTCCCGCAAAAATCCGCACCCGCCCCTCCGGTTTTTGAACCTACTCCTCGAAACCGTCCTCGAACCGGAACGTGCCGTTTCGTTGGACGACTTCCCCGTCGACTTCGATGAACGAGTCCTCGCTCATGTCGACGATGATGTCCACGTGGACCGCGCTCTCGTTCGGTTCCCGGTCGTCGGGAACGCAGATGTCGTAAGCCATGCCGACGGCGAGGTGGACGGTGTCGCCCATCTTCTCGTCGAAGAGCATGTTGTAGGTGAATCGGTCGATGTCACGGTTCATGCCGATACCGAGTTCGCCGAGTCGCCGCGCGCCGTCGTCGGTATCGAGGACCCCGGAGAGGACCTCCTCGTTCTTCTCGGCGCTGAAATCGACGACCTCGCCCTCCTCGAACTTCAGCCACACGTTCTCCACGATGTTGCCTTGGTGGACCAACGGTTTGTCGAACAGCACTCCCCCCTCGACGGAATCGGGGACGGGTGCGGTGAACACTTCCCCGCCGGGAAGGTTGTTCTTCCCCTCGTCGTTGATGGTTTTCATTCCTTCGACGGACATCGTGAGGTCCGTCGTGTCGCCGGAGACGATGCGTACCTCGTCGGCGGGGTCGAGAATCTCGACCATCTGCTCCTGGAATTCGCGCTGTTCGTCCCAGTCCTTGTTCATCGCGCTGTAGACGAACGCTTCGTAGGATTCCGTACTCATCTCGGCGAGCTGCGCGCTTCCGGGCGACGGATACTGCGTGAGACACCATCGGGACGAGAGGATTTCCTGTTGTATGGGCTGGTACGCTTGATTGTACGCCGCGTGCGTTTTGGCGTCCACGTCGCTCATGTCGGAGGCGTTCTCGTGTGCGCGGATGTGGACGATGGCGTCCGCCGCTTCGAACAGCGCGCGCTCGTGTTCGGGCGTTTCGAGGTCGTCCGGGTCGATGGAGCGCAGGAACGCCGCCCGTTTCCTGTCCCGCCGACCGGCGGTGACGAGCGGGAACGCGCCGCGTTTTCCGAGAAGTTCCGAGAGTGCGACGGCGAGGTCGTCCGTTCCCGAGGGTGCACGAACAACGACCGTATCGCCCGCTTCGATGTCGAGGGAATGGTCAACTATCGTCTCGGCGTGGTCCCGAATTCGTTGGTCCATGGTGGAAAATTTCGCCGATACTGGGTACCACTTTCGATGTGATTTCTTCGGGGAAACCCTGCTCCTACCCACGACTATTTGTCCACCGGTGCGAAAGGGGCGGACATGATTGACTTGCGGAGCGACACGGTAACGAAACCGAACGAGGAGATGCGAAACGCGGCCAGCGAGGCCGACGTCGGCGACGACGTGTACGGCGAAGACCCGACGATAAACGAGTTGGAAGCGACAGCTGCCGAACTGATGGGAATGGAGGAGGCCCTCTACGTGCCGACGGGGACGATGGGCAACCAAATCGCGGCACGCGTTCATACTGAACGGGGACAGGAAATACTGGTCGAGCGCGAGAGTCACATCTATAAATGGGAACTCGGCGGACTGGCCCAACACTCGGCGCTTCAGGTGCGGACCCTCGACGGTGGCGAGCGCGGGATTCCGACGCCCGAGCAGGTCCGCGACGGCTACGTCGAGGAGGACGCCCACCGACCCGGAACTGGCCTGCTGACCCTCGAAAACACGCACAACAGCAAGGGCGGCGTCGCGATCTCCCCCGAGAAAATCGATTCCGCGACGGAAGCGGCTCACGACCTCGGCCTTCCGGTCCACCTCGACGGTGCCCGCGTGTGTAACGCGGCGGTGGCGCTAGACGTGCCGCCGTCCCGAATCGTCGAGAACGTCGATTCCGTGATGTTCTGTCTCTCGAAGGGTCTGGGAGCGCCCGTCGGGTCGATGCTCGCCGGGGACGAGGAGTTCATCGCTCGTGCCCGGCGGGTGCGCAAACTGCTCGGCGGCGGGATGCGACAGGCGGGCGTGGTGGGCGCGCCGGGTCTGCTCGCACTGGAGAACGTCTCCCGACTCGAAGCGGACCACGAAAACGCTCGCGTTCTCGCGGAGCATCTCGCCGACGTGGACGGCCTCTCGGTCCAATCCCCGGAAACCAACATCGTCCTCGTAGACACCGAGGACGCGGGACTTACCGCCGCGGAACTCCTCGACGCATGCGAAGAACGCGGCGTTCTGGGGACCGAGTTCGGCACGCACGTCGTCCGGTTCTGTACCCACTGGGACGTGGACCGCGAGGACGTGGAGACGGCGGCGGCGCGGATTCGGGACGCGCCCTGACCTCCAAAAGAATTTATCGTTGAATCTGCACGCAGGTGCATGCATACGACCGATTATCTCTTGCTCGGTATCTCGTTGACTCTGTTCGGCGGAATCGCACTTCTCGGCCACACCGTTCTTTCCGCCGAATGGGCGGTGGCGACGATGTGGATCGGACTCGTCGTGGGTGTCGGTGGAACTATTTTCGACGAATTCGTATCGACTAGCCAATAGCCGAAACGATGACAAGCTCTCGATAAGTGTCTAACGCTGACCCTTCTGCATCCCTTCCTGAAACCCCGTGAGCGTCCGGCGAATGAAGAGGTAGACGAAGAAGACGAATCCGAGCAAAATGACGAGAAGCGCGACGAACAGCGGGTCATTCAGCGTGTTCCCGATGATTCCGAGTGGTTCCATACAACGTCTATCAGTCCACGAACCAAATTCGTTTCGCCGTCCTAGTGACAAAGTTGATTGACGAGCGGATTCATATGCACAAATATGGCCGACCTCTTGCCCTCCAGTTCCGACGTGGAACCTCCTTCGGGTGGAACTCCCCGAGTGCTCGGGGTGGACAGTGACGACGCCGACGATTTACTCAGCGCACTCTCGTCCGACACGGCGCGAAGCCTCCTCTCCGAACTGCACGACGAACCCGCGACGGCGTCCGAGCTGAGCGACCGTGCCGATACGTCGCTTCAGAACGCTCAGTATCACCTGAAAAAGCTCGAAGACGCGGACCTCATCTCCCCTATCGATACCATCTACTCCGAGAAGGGCCGCGAGATGACGGTGTACGCCCCGTCCGACGGCCCGCTCATCCTCTTCGCCGGCAAGGAAGAAGAGACGACCGGACTGAAAGACGTCCTCTCGCGCGTCCTCGGTGTCGCCGTCCTCCTCGGACTCATCAGCGCTGCGGTTCAGTTCGCCGTCTCCGAAGGTCTGTTTCGAATCGGCGAGAGGGCCGCCGAACCGTCCGGTGGGGGGATGGGGACCTTCTCAACGTCGTCCGAATCGACGGCCACCGCGGCGGACGCCACGGGCAACGTGCTGGCGACGATTCCGCCGGGCGTGCTGTTCTTTGCTGGCGGTCTGCTCGTCCTCGCGCTCGGTTCTGCGTGGGTGTATTTCGTGCGAAATCGATAACTAAAACGCTTTTTTGAGCTTACGGTGAGTACATTATGTCTCCCCGCATCGGATGAAACGGAGCCGCCCTGCTTCGGCCCTCCCCCGATACGCCATCAACTTTCCAGCCCTTCAACGGGGAACTCCTCCACGATTTCCCCATTCCGATCGTACACCCTCCCAGCAAAGCCCTCCGCGGTCGGTTCGAGTTCGATGTGCGTGGGCCGATGTCCCCGCGGTCGTGCGTGGCTCCCCGGGTTCAACAACAGCACCTCGCCGGCTCTCTCGGCGAGGTATCGGTGCGTGTGCCCGGACACCACCACGTCCGCTCCCCGCTCCCTCCCGAACAGTTCGAGTCCCGTGCTTCCGCCCCGTCGCCGATGCGTGAGCGCGAATCGAATCCCGTTCTCCTCGAACGTGCACACCGCCGGAAGGCGGTCCTCGACTGCTTCGCTCGCGTTGTTGCCCCGAACTGCTACCAACCGCGAGCTTTCGGCTTCGAACGCGTCGAGCGCCGCCGCCGTCGTAAAGTCACCCGCGTGGACGACGAGGTCCGCGTTCCGAACGGCGTCGAACGTTCGCCCTGTCAACTCGTGGCCTGTTGCGCTGTGCGTATCCGAAACTATCGTTATCACGGGCCGACGTTGGAAGCCGTTCGCTTTCCCTCTTGCGTCGAACCGCTTTCCTACTCACTCACCTTACGCTCTTGCTATCTCCCAACCCCGTCCGTCTCCGTCGTAAGGACTTTGACACCTCCTCGCCGCTAGTGACATAATGGCAGAAAGCAAGTCCGTCGTAATCGCCGCCCTCGTGGCGAATGCGGCGATTGCCGTGCTGAAGTTCGTTGGTTTCGTTCTCACCCAAAGTCCGGCCATGCTCTCCGAGACGTTTCACTCCATCTCCGACACCGGAAATCAGGTGTTTCTCCTCATCGGTATCTGGTTCGGCGACCGGAAACCGACCCGTGCCCATCCCTTCGGCTACGGCAAGGCGCAGTTCTTTTACAGTTTTCTGGTGAGCGTCCTCCTCTTCGGCATCGCGGGGTGGGAGAGCGCGAAACACGGCTACGAAGCGCTGGTTCACCACGAAACGGTGAGCGGGGAAACCGTCCAGTTGCTCGGGCAGGCGTTTCCGCCGGTCTACGTGAACTATGCCGTCCTTATCGGGGCCATCGTCTTCGAAAGCTACGCGTTCAGCAAGGCGTACCGGTCGATGAAGCTAGAGATCGAACGACGGAACTGGAGCGGTTTTCGAGAGGCGTTCCACAAGACGAGCAACGTCTCGACGCTGACGGCGCTCACGGAGGATACCGTCTCGGTCAGCGGGGCCGGTCTCGCCTTGTTCGGAATTTGGCTGTCGCAGGTCACCGAGAATCCGATTTACGACGCCAGCGCGGCGCTCCTCATCGGGATTCTGTTGATGTCCTTCGCCATCGCGCTGGCGTGGGAGAACAAGCGCCTCCTGCTCGGCGAAAGTCTCCCGAAAGAGGACGAGGACCGACTGCGCTCCCAGTTGGAGGGATGGGACGGCGTCACCGAAATTATCGACTTCCGAACCGTCTACTTCGGCCCGGACCGAATCATCGTCACTGCCGACGTGGCCTTCGACCCGACGCTCGACACCGGCGAAATCGACGAACACATCACCGACATCGAAAACGAACTGTTCGAAACCAACGAGGGCGTGAAGAAGGTGTACATCGAACCGGAAGTGCAGGAGACGGCGTCGGAATCGGTGGTCTAAGCCCACTCGAAATCGGTTTGCTTCGGGTGGAAAACACGCGCTTCTCTCACGTAGGCAAGGGTTTTTGAACCAAGCCGCGAATATCCCGTATCGTGTCCACGACGAACGAGTACATGCGGTTCTTCCCGTACGATGTCCCCTACGACAATCAGCAGGAGGCGATGGACCGCATCTACAACGGACTTTCACGCGGACAGGACGTGCTCTTCGAGGGCGCGTGCGGAACGGGAAAGACGCTCTCGTCGCTCGTTCCCGCACTGGAGTTCGCGCGCGAGGAGGACAAGACCGTCGTCATCACGACCAACGTCCACCAGCAGATGCGACAGTTCGTCACGGAAGCGCGCGAAATAACGCGCAAGGAACCGCTTCGTGCGGTCGTCTTTCGGGGAAAGGGGTCGATGTGCCACATCGACGTCGATTATCAGGAGTGTCAGGTGCTGCGGGACAACACCTACGAAGTCGTCGACAAGGAACGCGACAAGCAGGAACTCGAACAGCGCCAGAGCGAACTGCTCTCGGACATGCAGGAGGGCGATTCGACCGCCGCCGAGGCCCGCAGCGCCGTGATGGACGAACTCGACCAGATTCAAGAGGAGGTCGAGAATCTGAAAGAGAAGAACGTCTGTGAACACTACTACAACAACCTCACCCAAAATACCGAGGAGTTCTATCAGTGGCTCTACGACGGCGTTAGGACGCCCGACGACATCTACGAGTACGCCGAGCAACAGCAACTGTGCGGCTACGAACTGTTGAAGGACGGGATGGAGGGCGTCGATTTGGTCGTCTGCAACTACCATCACCTCCTCGACCCGATGATACGCGAACAGTTCTTCCGGTGGTTGGGCCGCGACCCGGAGGACGTCATCACCATCTTCGACGAGGCGCACAACATCGAGGGAACCGCTCGGGACCACGCCTCGCGCACGTTGACCGAGAACACGATCGACAGCGCGCTCGACGAACTCCAAGAGAGCGATGACTTCCGGAGCGAGGCGGGCTTCAACGTCCTCGCCGCGTTTCAGCGCGCGCTGAAAGCCACCTACGAGGACTCCTTCGGGTTCGGCGAGCGCGAAGCGGTCGGCGAGAACTGGCAGGACGTGGCCGTCGCCAACGAGAACAAACGAGACGACCTGACGCTGAACTTCCTGCAGGAGTACTCCGGGACGGGAATCGACGCCGAGTTGGACGACGCGCTCTCGCTCGCCAAGGAACTCGACCAGCAGTACGAGGACGCGTACAAGGAGGGCGACGCGACGACGCGAAAGGAGTGCCAGACGTTGCAGGCCGCGGCGTTCGTCAAATCCTACATGGACGAGGGGGCCGAACTCGGCCAGTATCCGGTCGCCGCGGTTCGACGCGACGAGGGAACGGACCAAGTGTACGGGCGGGCGGAACTGTACACCTGTATCCCGCGCGAGGTGACACAGGCCCTGTTCGACGAGGTATACGCGACGGTGCTGATGAGCGCGACGCTTCGACCGTTCGACGTGCTGTCGGACGTGTTGGGACTCGCGGATCCCATCACCTTGGCCTACGGACTCCAGTTTCCGGAGGAGAACCGTCGAACCTTCGCGGCCGAAACCCCGGCGTTGTTCGCGAGCGAACGAAGCAACCCGGAGACGCAGGAAATCATCGCCGACGCGTTGACCGACGCGGTCCGGTTCACCGCGGGAAACACGCTCGTCTTCTTCCCCAGTTACGCCGAGGCGGAACGCTACCGCGACCTCGTGGGAAGTCGGATCGATGCGAACGTGTACTTCGACGAGGCCGGGACACCGGTGGAGGAACTTCGCCAACGGTTCACGTCGGACGACGGCGGCGTCCTCTTCACCTCGCTGTGGGGGACGCTCGCCGAGGGCGTCAGTTTCGACGGCGACGACGCCCGAACCGTCGTCGTCGTCGGCGTTCCGTACCCGCATCTGGACGACCGGATGGACGCGGTGCAGGACGCCTACGACACGGTGTTCTCGGACCGTTCCGGACGGAACTCGGGGTGGGACTACGCCGTGGAGATTCCGACGATTCGGAAGACCCGGCAGGCGCTCGGGCGGGTGATTCGCTCGCCGGAGGACTTCGGTGTTCGCATCCTCCTCGACAAACGCTACACCGAAAAGAGCGTCCGGGAAATGGGAAAGTACAGCGTTCGGGAGACGTTTCCCCCCGAGGAACGCGAGGAGACGATCGACATCGCGCCCGGGAAACTCAAGTTCGCCATGCTGAATTTCTTCACGGACCACGACGCGTGGGACGGCGAACCGCCACAGCCGTAGAGGACGGGAAAATCAGGCCGGGAGCGAGAGCCTCGCGGCGGTTTCGTCGTACTTCGCGTCCCATAGGTGGAGTTCCGTGACGGTCCACGAAACAGGGTCGATGTCCCGTTCTGCGAGTTGCCGCGCCGTTTCGATGTCCCCGCCCCGAGCGAGCGTGACGTGTGGGACGTACTCCTCGCCTTCCAATCCCTCGATGGCATCGAACTCCTCGGTCAGTTCACGGTGAAGCCGTTGCAGACCGGGGCTCTCCACCGCGAGGTAGACGACGGGACCGTCGCCGCGGGTCGGAGTTTCGAAGCGGTCGATGCCCGAGATTCGCGCCTCGAACGTGGGCGTGCCGACGAGTGCGGTCCGAACCCGCATCTCCAGTCGGTCGTAGTTCTCGTCGTTTCCGAAGCGTTTGACGACGAGCGTCTGCTGGTCACGGACGGTGTCGAACCCGTAGAGCGCGGGTCGTAGCTCCTCCGCGAGCCGAGCGATTTCGCCGGGAACCGGAACGTTGAGGCTGAACACTGTTCGATTCGAACAGTGGAACGAATATCAGGGTGGCGTTTGTCGGCGTTGCGAACTCACGGGACGCTCTCGTTCGATGTCGTGGTATTTCGGACGAAAACCCGCCACTTCTCCGTTCGAAGGCGGATAATGATCGTCCAGTCGGCGTGGTCTATCCCCGGTTCGCTCGACGGCGGACGGTTGACGGTGGCGTTTCCGACGACACGATTTAAATTACTGTTCGTGTCTTCGATGTCTGTGACAGTGATGTGGGCAACGTCGCCGTTCCCGAGCGGTTTCGGGAGTGTGACATCACCACTCACGCCGACCGTATCGTTTCCGAGAATGAGTGAGACGTTCGTTCCCGCCGGAACACGCTCCCCGCCGTGGTGTTCGACGGTGAACTCGCTCGCGTTCTTCCGGACCGTCAACCGAGGGCGGCCATCCATCCACTTTGGGGACGTGGGCGGATTCGAAACCAACTCGTACCCATAGCTAAACTCGACCGTCGCGGAGCGTGTTCCCGTCGTTCGAACCGTTCCGGAGAGGTCGTGGATGATGCCCCGCTCATCCACCAGAACGGTCGCGGAAAGCGTCTCAACGTCCGCAAGCGACGTGGACCCCGAGGCCTCGTAGCGATACAGCCGAGTTCCGTTGCGAACCGTCGTTCCTTTTGCGAGGAAGTCCGCGCTGGAAAGGATGTTCTGCATTCGTGGAGCGACGGTTCCGATACGTTGTCGGAGGAGGTTGGGAGTCCTCTCGGAGCGGGATTGACACCGTTCGGCACCACGTAGACACCGTGCTTCGCTATCGTTCCACGCGTACCCCCGATACGGGTTTCCTATGTCGTTCATCACTACCCTCTCTCCCGCTTCCCGTATTCGCACGCGGCCATCCCCCACGTGCGCGACGAGGGTCGAGTTCATCCATCTCGCCGACCCGACATCCTGCTTCGGTCGGATACGAGCGGTCACTCGATAGTTCCTCGATTCGAGCGCCGATTCGTGAGCCGAAATCAGCCGCTCGCTGTCGAATATCCACTGCCCGTTCGCGCCGGGCGGCGGTGAGAGCGAAGCGGACGAAGTCGTAGTCGACGCGTCCCGAGTGGACCCGGAATCGGACCACGGGAGGAACCCCGCACAACCGGACGATAGCACGAGGAGGACCAGCAGGAGGGAGGGCAGTCGTCTCATTCCTTCGACTTCATACTGAAACATAACAAATTCCGGTTGCTGGAGACGAACCGATGGCAATCGTTGCCGTCCCGAAAGGCTTTAAGAGGAGGGGGACAGAAGGGTTCGATAATGTCACGGACTCGCGATACCGGGGACGCCCCTTCGGTGAGCGACGAGTCCGTCCGCAACTCCTTTTGCGTGCGACGACGACCGGGGCTTTTCCAGTCCCAATAATACCTATTCCACTCCGACCGGTCGTTCGTTCAAAACTCACTCACGTGTGATTAACTCGTCTTTAGTCTATCTTCTATCTTTATTTCTCAACTATTTGAGAAGAATTTAAGTAGGTGTAGTCCCTGGCGATTTGTACAATGAAAACGGTTGCACTCGCCTTCTCGGGCGGACTCGACACGACAGTATGCGTCCCACTCCTCGAAGAGGAGTACGGCTACGACGAAGTCATCGGCGTCACTGTCGACGTGGGTCAACCCGAAGAGGAGTTTGCAGAAGCGGAGGAAACCGCGGAGGCATTGGATTTGGATCACTACGTCGTGGACGCCAAGGACGCGTTCGCGGAGCAGTGTCTTGACGCCGTGAAAGCGAACGCGACGTATCAGAGCTATCCCCTCGGCACCGCACTCGCCCGCCCCGTCATCGCGGAGGCGATTCTCGACGTGGCGAAGGAAAACGACTGTGAGGCGATCGCTCACGGCTGTACCGGCAAAGGAAACGACCAGTTGCGTTTCGAGGCGGTCTGGCGCGCCTCTGACCTGGAGGTCATCGCCCCCGTGCGCGAGATGGGTCTGACGCGCGAATGGGAGATGGGCTACGCCGACGAACACGATCTGCCCGTCGAGGGCGGCAACGAGGGCGTCTGGAGCATCGACACGAACCTCTGGAGTCGCTCCGTCGAAGGCGGCAATCTCGAAGATCCCGGCTACGTTCCGCCGGAGGACATCTACGAGTGGACGGAACAGCCGAGCGCCGAAACCGAACTCGTCGAAATCGAGTTCGAGGACGGAAAACCGGTCGCCGTGGACGGCGAATCGATGGACGCGGTGTCGCTCATCGAATACCTGAACGAACTCGCGGGACAACACGGCGTCGGCCGCACCGACCTGATGGAAGACCGCATGCTCGGCCTGAAGGTGCGCGAGAACTACGAACACCCCGCCGCGACGACGCTCCTGAACGCCCACGAGGCGCTCGAAGGGTTGGTGCTGACGAAGGAGGAGCGCTCGTTCAAGACGGGCATCGACCAACAGTGGGCAGAGAAGGCCTACGAAGGGCTCCTCTCCGCGCCGCTCGTGGACGCCCTCGACGGCTTCATCGACACCACTCAGGGGAAAGTGACCGGCACGGTCACCGTCAAGTTCGAAGGCGGACAGGCCCGTGCGGTCGCCCGCGAGAGCGAACACGCCGTCTACTCCGAGGACGCCGCCTCGTTCAACACCGAGACGGTCGGCAAAATCAAGCAGGAAGACGCGACGGGCGTCGCGAAATACCACGGCTATCAGGCACGCATCGCGAACGATGAGTGAGGGCGACGGCACGGGGAACGGAAGCGAAATCGACGGCGGGAGCGGCGACGGCGACGTCGTTCGCGGCGACCGCTTCAGCGGCGGTCCCGCCCGCGGGTTCCTGTCGTCACTCGCGGCGGACCAGCGCATCTTCGAGGCGGACCTCGAAGTCGACCGCGCACACGTCGTGATGCTGGCCGAACAGGGTATCATCGAGGACGAGGTCGCGGGCGAACTCCTCACCGCGCTGAACGTCGTCGAGGTCGACGGCCACGCCTCGCTGCCCGAAGGCGAGGACGTTCACGCGGCCATCGAAACGGCCGTCGTCGGACAGGTCGGCCACGAGGGCGGGAAGATGCACACCGCCCGCAGTCGCAACGACGAGGTGGCGACCTGCATCCGCTATCGCCTCCGCGAGGACGTCCTCTCGCTCCTCGAAACGACGCTCGCGCTCCGCTCGGCGCTCCTCGAAGTCGCCGAATCGAACGCGGAAACGGTGATGCCGGGGTACACGCACCTCCAACCCGCACAACCGACGACCGTCGGTCACTTCCTCGCCTCCTACGAGCAGGCCGTCGCTCGCGATACGGCCCGCCTGCTCGACGCCTACGCGAGGATCAACCAGTGTCCGCTCGGAGCGGCGGCGTTCGCGGGGACCCCCTTCGACGTGAACCGCGAGCGCGTCGCGGACCTCCTCGGATTCGACGCACTCCTCGAAAACTCGATGGACGCGGTTTCGACCCGCGACTTCCTCGTCGAGACGGTCGCGGCGGCGGCGAACCTCGCCACGACGGTTTCCGGCGTGTCCGAGGACCTCGTGATCTACTCGAACCGCGGCTTCGTGGAACTCTCGGACGACTACGCGTCCACGTCGTCCATCATGCCCCAGAAGAAGAACCCCGACACGCTCGAACTCGCTCGTGCAGTCGCGGGCGACACTCACTCCGGACTGTCGGGACTGCTCACGACGCTGAAGGGGCTTCCGCGCGCGTACAACCGCGACCTGCAACGCGCGACCCCACACGCGTGGGACGCCGTCGACGCCGTGACCGACGCGGCGGAAGTCGCGGCGGGCGCGGTGGCCACCGCGACGTGGAACGAGGACGTGCTCGCGGACGCGGCCAAAGAAGGGTTCTCCACCGCGACGGGCGTCGCCGACCTGCTGGCGATGTGTGGCGTGCCGTTCCGCACGGCCCACGAAGTCGTTGCGACGGCGGGCGAGGCGGACTACGATGCCCTCGATTCGGCAGCGGAAGACGTGCTCGGTGCGCCGCTCTCGGAGTTCGTCGCGCCAGAAGAGGTCGAATCGGCGCTCGACGCGGAAACGAGCGTCGCCATGCGCGATTCGGTCGGCGGCCCGGCGAGCGACTCGCTGGCGTCCGCATTGGCCGACGCCGAGGCGACGCTCGTCGCCGACGAGGCCGCGGTCGCTGAACTGGAAGAATCGCTTGAAACGGCCGGAAAGACGCTCCAGACGGAGGTAAACGAGTATGCCTAAACTACCGCGACCCCCGCGTGGGGAATTACTTGATTACTAATACAGAACCGCGACGTATGCCTTTCTCACGCCGTTAGACGCCAGTCTACGACTTTCATTCATAATTAATAACGATGGATTTAAGTCCTGTAAGGCGATACGGGATAGTACAATGGTAGAATGCGTTGAGTGCGGAGCCGACGTGGCTTTGCACGACGACTTGGAAGCGGGCGAAATCATCGACTGCGGTACCTGCGGTGTCGAACTGGAAGTCATCGACGTGAACCCGCCAGTCCTCGACCGAGCACCGGAGCTCGAAGAGGACTGGGGGGAGTAAATTGCACAGCGCAAACTCGCGGAGTTCGCTGGCTCACGCTCGCACCCACAAGGGTGCTCGCGTGAACAACGCAACCTCACAGAGCTTGCTGGCTGACGTGAACAACAATAGGTGGCGATCATGAATATCGGCATCCTCTACTCCCGCATCCGCCTCGACGAGAAGCTCCTGCTCGCCGAACTGCGCGACCGCGGGCACGAGGTGACGAAAATCGACGTCCGTAAGGTGACGTTCGACCTGACGGACGCGCCGGAGTCCTTCGAGGGACTCGACCTCGTCGTCGACCGCTGTCTGGCGACGAGCAGGAGCCTCTACGCCACGAAGTTCTGCGAGGGGTACGGGATTCCCGTCGTCAACAGCCACGAGACGGCCGAGGTGTGCGCCGACAAGGCGAAAAACAGCCTCGCGCTCGCGGGCGCAGGCGTCCCGACGCCCGAGACGAAAGTCGCGTTCACGACCGACAGCGCGCTGGAAGCCATCGAGGAGTTCGGCTACCCCTGCGTTCTCAAACCCGTCGTCGGGTCGTGGGGCCGCCTCATGGCGAAAATCGACTCCCGTACCGCGGCGGAAGCCATCCTCGAACACAAGGCGACGCTCGGCCACTACGAGCACAAGGTCTTCTACGTACAGGAGTTCGTGGACAAGCCGGAACGCGACATCCGCGTCGTCGCATTGGACGGCGAACCGGTCGCCGCGATGGTCCGCCACTCGGACCACTGGCTGACGAACGCCGCGAAGGGCGCGGAGACGGACGAGTTCGAACTCGACGCCGACGCGAAATCGCTGGTGGAGAAGGCGAGCGACGCGGTCGGCGGCGGTCTCCTCGGCGTCGATTTGATGGAAACGGAATCGGGCTACACGGTCCACGAGGTCAACCACACCGTCGAGTTCAAAGCGCTGAACGACGCGGTGGAGAAGGACGTACCGGCCGCCGTGGTCGATTGGCTGGAGACGAAAGTTCCCGCCGAGGTGGTCGCCTGATGGCTGCCGCGACCGACTCCGATGAAACTGAGAACGCGGGCGGCGAAGCGCTCTCCGCGACCGTTATCGGTGCCAGCGGGTTCACCGGCGGGGAACTGCTCCGCCTGCTCGCGGGGCACCCGAACTTCGAGGTGACACAGGCGACGAGCAGGGAGTACGCGAACAAGACGCTCGGGTCGGTTCACCCGAACCTGCGCGAACTCGACCTGCGCTTTTCGGAGCCGTCGGACCTCGAATCCGTGGACGTGCTGTTCGCGGCGACGCCCCACGGCGTCTCGATGGAGCACATCGACTCGTTCCGCGGGGCTGCCGACACCGTGGTCGATTTGAGCGCGGACTTCCGCCTCGACACGGAAGAAGAGTACGACGAGTGGTACGACGGACACTCCTGTCCCGAGTATCTGGACGACGCCGTTTACGCCCTGCCGGAACTCACCCGCGAGGAACTGCCCGGCGCGGACCTCATCGCCGCGGGCGGTTGTAACGCCACCGCGACGCTTCTCGGCCTCTCGCCGCTGTTCGACGCCGGAATCCTCTCCGGCGGCGAGCAGGTCGTCGTGGACGTGAAGGTCGGGTCCTCGGAGGGCGGTGCATCGCCGAGCAAGGCGAGCAGCCACGTCGAGCGCTCGGGCATCGTTCGCCCCTACGCGCCGACGGGCCACCGCCACGAGGCCGAAATCGAGGGCATTCTGGGAACGAGCGTGTCGTTCACCGCTCACGCCGTGGACATGGTCCGCGGAGCGGCCGCGACGTGTCACGTGTTCCCGAACGCACCCGTCTCGAAGGGCGACCTCTGGAAGACCTACCGGGGAGCCTACGAGGACGAACCCTTCGTCCGCCTCGTGGCCGGTGGAAGTGGCGTCTATCGCTACCCGGAACCCAAGGTCGTCGCCGGGACCAACTACGCCGAGGTCGGGTTCGATCTCGACCCGAGCAACAAACGCATCGTCGTCTCCAGCGCCATCGACAACCTGATGAAGGGGTCGGCGGGGCAGGCGGTCCACGCTGCCAACGTCGCGCTGGGATTCGAGGAAACAGCCGGATTGAACTTCGAGGGTCTACATCCCGTGGGAAGCCCATGAACGACCACTACAGCCGCGACGAGTTGCTGGCCGCACACGACCAACTGATCGACAACGACAACGACGACGGCCTCCGAGCGGACGGCGGAGTCGTCGAGGACGAACCCGCACCGGTCGTCGTCAAAATCGGCGGCGCACGAGCGGTCGACCCGGACGGCGCGCTGTCGGACGTGGCACACCTCACCGCCAACGGACAGGACGTCGTGGTCGTCCACGGCGGTTCGACGGCGGTGGACGACACGCTCCACGCGCTTGGCGAGGAACCCGTGTACGTCGAATCCACCAGCGGCATCATGGGCAGGTTCACCGACGAGAAAGCGATGGAGGTCTTCGAGATGGTGATGCCGGGCAAACTCAACACCGAGTTGACGGCGAACCTGCAAAACGAAGGCGTCCGCGCCATCGGCCTTTCGGGCGTCGACGGCGCGCTCCTAACCGGACCGCGCAAGTCGGCCGTCAGGGTGGTCGAGAACGGGAAGAAGAAGATACGCCGCGGCGACCACTCCGGAAAGATCGAGGACGTGAACGCCGACCTCCTCGAAACGCTACTCGCGGGCGGCTACACGCCCGTCGTGACGGTTCCGATGCTGGCCGACGACGGAACGCCGGTCAACGCGGACGCCGACCGTGCGGCGGCGGCCATCGCCGGCGCACTCAGCGGCGAACTCGTCGTGTTGACGGACGTTCCCGGCCTCCTCGAAGACCCCGACGATGAGACGACGCTCATCGAACGGGTGGGCACTCCGGCGGAGATGGAAACCGCGAAATCGGCCGCGGAAGGGTTCATGACGAAGAAGGTCATGGCCGCGACGGAGGCCCTCGAAGGCGGTGCGGAATCGGTCGTCGTCGCTGACGCGAACAACCACGACCCGATTACGGCGGCGCGGAAGGGACACGGAACGCGCTTTACACCCACTTCGCTGGGGGTGTCGCCATGAGCGGATTCGTCTACAACGAGAAGCCGATTCGCATCGCGAGCGGCGACGGACCGTACCTCTACTCCGAGGACGGAACCGAGTACCTCGACTTCGGCGCGAGTTACGCGGTCGCACCGGTCGGCCACTGCCACCCGGACGTGGTTTCCGCCGTCCAAGAACAGGCCGCGGAACTGCTGTTCGTCCACGCGTCGTATCCCACCGACGCCCGCGACGACCTCTACGCGAAATTAGCCGCCGTCGCCCCCGAGGGTCTCGGAAACGTCTGGCTCAACAACTCGGGAACGGAGGCGAACGAGGCGGCCCTGAAGTTCGCCCGGAGCGCGACGGGGAAATCGAAACTCGTCGCCGCGAAACGCGGCTTCCACGGTCGGACCATGGGGTCGCTGTCGGTAACGTGGAAGAAGAAGTTCCGCACGCCGTTCGAACCCCTCGTGGACGATGTGGAGTTCGTCACTTACGGCGACGAGGAGGAGTTAGCTGACGTCGTGGACGACGACACGGCGGCCGTCATCCTCGAACCCGTACAGGGCGAGGGCGGCGTCAACCCGGCCACGAAGTCCTACCTTCAGGCCGCCCGCGAGGTGACCGCCGACACGGAGACGGCCCTGATATTCGACGAGGTGCAAACCGGACTCGGCCGGACGGGTACCTTCTGGGCCTGCGAACACGCCGGCGTCACCCCCGACGTGCTCACGACGGCGAAGGGGTTGGCGAGCGGCCTCCCCATCGGCGCGACGCTCTGTGCCGACTGGATAGCCGAGTCCGCGGGGTCACACGGTTCGACCTTCAGCGGCAGTCCGGTCGTCAGCGCGGCGGCGGAGGCGACGCTCTCGGTGCTCGTGGAGGAGAACCTGCCGGAACACGCCGCCGAGATGGGCGAGTACCTCCGGTCGGAACTCGAAGCGGCCGACTTGCCGGTCCGCGATATCCGCGGGAACGGCCTGTTGGTCGGTATCGAGGTGAGACGTGGCGCGAACCGCCTGCTCAAGGAACTGGCGCTGTCACACGGGATTCTGGCGCTTCCGGCGGGACGGAGCGTTCTGCGCCTGTTGCCGCCGCTGACGATCGACGTCGACCACATCGACAGCGTCGTCGCCGCGCTCGAAGACGTGCTGGGAGAAAACGAATGATGGGAACGATGATGGACTCTGATTCAGTATCACGGGCCGACGCGCACGATTTGCTGGTCGAACTGGTCGAAACGCCCTCGGTTTCGGGCGAGGAAGCGGACTGCGCCGAGCGACTCGCGGCCTTCCTCGAAGCGAACGGGCGCGACGTCCGGATGGACGACGTCGGCAACGTCCGTGCGCCCGGAAACGGGATTCTCCTGACTTCGCACATCGACACCGTTCCCGGTGAGGTCCCCGTCGAACTGGAAGACGGAATCCTCCACGGTCGCGGAAGCGTGGACGCCAAGGGACCGCTCGCAGCGATGGCGGTGGCGGCAGTGAAAACCGGTGCGAGTTTCGTCGGCGTCGTCGGCGAGGAGACGAACTCGCGCGGCGCACACCACCTCGTTTCCGACATGGACGACCCCGAATTCGTCGTCAACGGCGAACCCAGCGGTTGGGACGCCCTGACGCTCGGCTATCGCGGTTACGTGACCGGAACCTACTCTGTCAGAGTGGAGTCCGTACACACCTCGCGTCCGGAACCGAACGCCATTCAGTATGCGACGGAGTGGGTGACGGCCGTCGAATCGGCGTTCGACTCGGAGTCCGACGCCGACGAAACCTCGACGGCGACGTCGGTGACGGTAAAACCCGTCGAATTCGACGGCGGACTGACCGCGGACGGCTTCGCCACGGAGGCGACGGTCGAAATTCAGTTCCGCATCCCCTCGGGCATGACGGCGGAAGAGATTCAGTCGGTCGCCGAAGCCGAACTCGACGCCGGAACCGTGTCGTGGAACACCCCGATTCCGCCGACCCTTTCGAGTCCGCGGACGGAACTGGGCCGTGCGTTCCGCGTCGCCATACGCGAGCAGGGTGGCGACCCCTCCCTGCTCCGAAAGACGGGGACGAGCGACGCGAACATCTACGCCGACGCGTGGGACTGTCCGGTCGTCACGTACGGACCGGGCGACTCGTCGCTCGACCACACCCCCGAAGAACACATCGAACTGGCCGAGTTCGACGGGTCGATTTCGGTGTTGACCGCCGTCTGCGAGAAACTGGAGGTGGGCGCATGACGCGCCACTTCCTCGACGTGGACGACCTGTCCCCGGACGAGCTGGCCGAGGTGTTGGCGCTCGCGGCGGAGTACAAGGAAAACGGCTCGCCGCCCGCCCTCTCCGGTCAAACGCTCGCCATGCTGTTCGAGAAGCCGAGCACGCGGACTCGTATCTCGTTCGAGACGGGGATGACGGAACTCGGCGGCCACGCCATCTTCCTCGGGCCGAATGACACGCAACTCAACAGGGGCGAACCCGTCTCGGACACGGGTCGCGTACTCTCGCGCTACGTGGACGCCGTGATGGGCCGCGTGTTCAAACACGAGAGTCTGGTCGGGATGGCCGAACACGCGACGATTCCGATAATCAACGGACTTTCGGACATCGCCCATCCGTGTCAGGCCCTCGCCGACTTGCAGACGATTCAGGAGCATTTCGGCGGGTTCGAGGACCTCTCGGTCGCGTGGGTCGGCGACGGCAACAACGTCGTCAACTCCTTCGCCATCGCGGCGTCGACGGTCGGTCTCGACCTGACGATTGCGACGCCGGAGGGGTACGAACCCTCTCCCGCCGCCATCTCGACGGCGGCAGACCGCGGTCCGAAGCCCGCGGTGACGAACGATCCGGACTCGGCGGTCGCGGACGCGGACGTGGTCTACACGGACGTGTGGGTCAGCATGGGCGAGGAGGACGAACGCGAGTCGAAACTGGCCGCGTTCGACGGCTTCCAACTGAACGAGGACCTGCTTCCCGACTCGATGCCGGTTATGCACTGTCTGCCCGCCCACCGCGGCGAGGAGATAACCGGGGCCGTCCTCGAAAGCGACCGCTCGCTGTCGTGGGATCAAGCCGAAAACCGGCTTCACGCACAGAAGGCGCTCCTCGCCTTCCTCGCCGAAAAACCGTAGCCAGCGCCGGGCGGCGCTGGCGAATGCCCCGTATCGCACGTCGTCGTAGGCGACTCCGAAACGACCGCGAACAGGACAACTGCTGCCCGGTAGGCGAGTAGCCTTTTGCCCGTGTCACGCCAAGTACACCGGGGGGAAACAGTATGACTCGACTCGGTTTTGCGGGGGACGTGATGCTCGGACGGTTGATAAACGAACGGCAGAAAGAGCGGAGCGCCGCCGGAATTTGGGGGAACATGGAAGACACCCTCCGAGCGCTCGATGGCCTGTTCATCAATCTCGAATGCTGTCTCTCGGCGGGCGGAACGCCGTGGACGGACACGTATCGCCCGTTTCACTTCCGGGCCGACCCGAACTGGGCGATTCCGGCGCTCGAATCGGTCGGCGTCGATTGGGTGAATCTGGCGAACAACCACGTCCTCGACTACGGTCCCGACGCGCTCTCCGACACGATTCGGTACCTCGACGACGCCGGAATCGCCCATTCGGGTGCCGGTGCCGATTTGGAGGCGGCCACCGCTCCGGCGTTCGTCACCGTGGACGGCCTCGACATCGCGTTTGTCTCGTTCACCGACAACACGCCGGAGTTCGCGGCGAAACCCGACAAGGTCGGGACGGCGTACGTGAACTTCGACGTGACCCATCCGCAGGCGGTGCGTCTCGTCGGCAAATCGCTCGCACGCGCCCGAGAGGCCGACCCGGACCTCCTCGTGGCGTCGCTCCACTGGGGTCCGAACATGCGGACCGAACCCATCGTCGAGTTCCGGGAATTCGCCAGTTGGCTGGCGGAGGAAGGCGTGGACATCGTACACGGCCACAGCGCACACGTCTTTCAGGGCGTCGAAGTCGCGGACGAAACCCTCGTCCTCTACGATACGGGGGATTTCGTGGACGATTACGCGACCGATTCGGAACACCACAACGACCGGAGCTTTCTCTTCGAGGTGGGCGTCACGGACGGCGAACTCTCCGAACTCCTGCTCCGGCCGACGGAAATCTACGACCTCGCGGTCCACGAGGCGGAACACTACGCGGGAACGTGGAGCATCCAGCGGATGGACGCGCTCTCCTCGGCATTCGGAACCGAGTTCCAGCGCGACGACGATGATGACCTCGTGCTTTCGTTGTGACGTTGTTCCTTCTCGCCACTCCTCGGCGAACCGCTCGAAAAGACCGCTTGTGGGCTCGGATACGGACGTGATTCGGTACTCGATGGTCGAGTAAGGGCCACGAACGAGGGGGAAAGACGAATTCCAGTCGGCCCGACCGTCGAAGGGGTCGTCCTCTCTGCCTCCGTTTATATCAACAATCGCCCCATAGAACTATTCATTCTCAAATCGTGGATTTACCATGTCGAATATAGAAGAATACGAACGCGGCGACCGCGTAGAAATCCAGGGACGGAGCGCAGTTGATGACGAAATGGAAGAAGGAAGGATTATCGAAATCGGCCAGTTCGTGCTCTCGCTGCCGAGCGATGATCCCACGGATTCGGGGACCGACTATCGCGACAGCGCACTCATTCAGTTCGATGACGACGAGTACGGTGTGGTTCAAAGCTCTCGACTGGTTCGGAAAGTGGAATCGGAGTAGCGTTTCTCGCGAACCGTCGAACCGCTCCGCACGACTTGCAGTTGTCGTCTCCTTTCGATTCGAGCGGGAAACGCCCGGTAATCGTCCTGCCGTCGAAGCTTTCGGCCTCGGAGCAGCGGTGACCGCCACTGCCAGCGTTGCCACCGTCCGCGCCTTTTTCACCTCGGAACCCATCCACCCGCTCAATGAACCTGACGCTCTCGAATCCGACGGCACCGGTGCCCGACGACGCTGACGACGGCGTATGGCTGGCCTGCATCGACTGCGAGTGGACCGGCGCGCCGTTCGACGAGATTCGCTATCGCTGTCCCGACTGCGACAGTCTGCTCGAAGTTCGCTACGCCGACCACCCGACGTTCGACGATTTCGAGGGGAGCGGGGTCTGGCGCTACGCCGACGCCCTGCCCGTCGAATCCGGGGTGAGCATCGAGGAGGGCAACACCCCGCTCTACGAGGTACCCACCATCGAGGAGGAAGTCGGCGTCGACGCGCTCCGCGTCAAACACGAGGGGATGAACCCGACCGGGAGTTTCAAGGACCGCGGCATGACGCTGGGCGTCAAAGTCGCCGAGAAACTTGGCGTCTCCCGCCTCGCCTGTGCGAGTACCGGAAACACCAGCGCGGCGCTCGCCTGCTACGGCGCACGGGCCGGAACCGAGATCCTCGTCCTCCTCCCCGCCGGAAAAGTCGCGGCCGGAAAGGTCGCACAGGCCAGCCTCCACGGCGCTCGAATCCTCGAAGTGGACGGCAACTTCGACGACTGTCTCGACATCGTTTCGGACCTCGCCAACCGCGGTGAAGCCTATCTCCTCAACTCGCTCAACCCGTTCCGACTGGAGGGCCAGAAGACCATCGGGCTGGAAATGATAGAGGGGTTCCGCGACCAGACGGGGAAACTCCCGGACCGAATCGTCCTCCCCGTCGGCAACGCCGGAAACACCAGCGCGCTGTTCAAGGCGTTCCGCGAACTCGTCGCCGCCGGAGAACTCACGCCCGAGGAGGTTCCCGTCCTGACGGGCGTACAGGCCGAAGGCGCGGCCCCGATGGTCGAAGCCGTCGAGAACGACGCCGACGCGGTGCGGCGCTGGGACGAGGTGGAAACCATCGCGACCGCCATCCGAATCGGCAATCCGGTCAACTCCCCGAAGGCGCTTCCCGCGATTCGGGAGACGGGCGGCACCGCGATTTCCGTCACCGACGAGGAGATAACCGACGCGCAACGTGCGCTGGCGCGAGACGGCGTCGGCGTCGAACCCGCGAGCGCCGCGAGCATCGCCGGCCTCCGAAAACTCCGCGACTCGGGCGAAATCTCGGCGGACGAGAACGTCATCTGCCTGACGACGGGCCACCTCCTCAAGGATCCCGACGCGGCGGCCGCGGCGGGCGTCGAACCGGAACCGGTTCCGGCGGACACGGACGACGTCCTCGACGTGCTGTAGGTGTTCGGAACCCGCTATTTTCGTCCCATCCGCGCCAGCAGGAACACGATAGTCGCACTGACGAGCAGACACGCGAGCAGTCCGGCGAACGCCGTTTCGTATCCCGAGCGCCCGGCGACGAACCCGACGTACGTCGGGCCGAGGCTGCCGAGTCCGATGTAGACGGTTCGCGTCGCGCCGAGGTCGCCGCCCATGCTCCCGTCCGGAAACACGTCCATCAGATACGCCTGCATGACGGGCGGGTAGGCCATCAGCCCGACCGCGAAAATCACGACGCACGACGCGACGACGAGCGTCCTGCTCGCCGCGAGGAGTCCCGCGAGGGCGGCCGTCGCCACGATGAGCGATCCGGCGGCGACGATGGGACGCGATATCCGGTCGCCGAGCGACCCGGAAATCGGCTTCACCAGCGCGCCGACGACGAACATGGCGGCGAACCCGGCACTTGCGAGTCCGGCCGAGAATCCCTTCGATTCCTGGAGGAATGTCGGGAGGAATCCGGCGGACGACTGCCAGACGAACGCGAACAGGGAGTAGGCGACGAGTATCGCCGTCGTCTTCCGGTCGCCGAGCCTGCGGGCAGTCGCGCCGATGTCCCTTGCGGCCGCCGCGACTGTCGCTCGGGAGAAAGACGGGGGCGTGTAAGCTTCGCGGCTCCACCGGTGGAGCAGGACGAACACGACGGCGAGCACCACGATAACGGGCGCGAACGCCGCTCGCCACATCGCTACCGCGAGCACCGTGACGGCGAGCGCGGCCGCCACCGCCCCGCCGGTGTCCCCCGACGACGTGTGTAACCCGAACGCCTTGCCACGCTTGGCGACGAATAGATCCGAAATGAGCGCACGGGCGGGGGTCGGATACAGACCCGCGCCCGTCCCGACCAGCGCCGCGCCGAGGAGAAATACCGAGTAGGTCGGCGCGCTGGCGAGGGTGACGAACCCGACGACGAGCGGGGTGAGTCCGGCGGCGAGTAGCGTTTTTCGCGTGAGACCGTCCGAGAGGCGACCGCTCGGATATTGCCCGAGCGCGTACAGGCCCCACAGCAACGTGAGCGCGAATCCCGCCTGTACTTCCGTGATACGGAGGCTCTCCATGACGGTCGGGAGCATCGGCGAGAGCACGAGCCGCCCCGCCTGAATCGCGGTCCAGCCGAGCGAAACCGTCAGCAGGAGTCGCCCCGTGTAGCCCGAAAGCAGTCGCTCCGAGTGGGATTCTCCCTCGTTCGGATATCGTTCCGCTGGAGCCGTTCCCCCCGTCGTGCTCACGGTTCCTTGGTCGTCCGACACGTCTCGAACGTCGGACGGCGACTACTTGAGTCCGGCTTTCGCGGCAGGGGAAACTGCCAAAGAGTCAGTACGTCTTTCATCCACACCGGTTTTGCCCCCGTCTTCGTATAAAAAGGTTCGCTGCCAGCGACCGCGGTTCAGTTTCCGTTTAGCTCGATGCTTCGCACTTCGATGATGCGCTCGTCCGCTTCGAGCGCCTCCTTCGCCGCGGGGCTGAGTTCGCTGTCGAGATTGTACACCGACAGCGCCTCGCCGCCGTTGTTCTCGCGGGCGTTGAACATGCCCGCGATGTTGACGTCGTGTTCGCCGAGGACGGTGCCGACGTATCCGATGACGCCGGGTTTGTCCTGATTGCGGGCGACGACCATGTGCCCGTGCGGGATGGCGTCCACGCGGTAGCCGTCGATGCGGACGATTCGCGGGTCGTCGTCGGCGAAGAGGGTCCCCTCGACCGTAATCTCCTCGTCGTCGCTCTCGACCGTGACGGAGATGAGGCTCTGGAAGTCGTCGGCCTGTCGGGTCTTGCTCTCGGTCACTTCGACGCCGCGCTCCTCCGCGATCTGCGGCGCGTTGACGGCATTGACCTGCCATTCCAGCGGCTGGAAGACGCCCTTTTGGGCACTGGCGGTGACGAGGTCAACATCTTCCTCGGCGATGTCGCCCTCGTAGTTCACTTCGATGCGCTCGATGCGCTCGTCGAGCAGTTGCGTGGCGATTTTCCCCGCCGTCTCGGCGAGTTCGATGTACGGACGGACGCGGGGGAACGCGCTCTCCTCGACGGACGGCGCGTTGAGCGCGTTGATGACCGGTTCCTCGCGGAGGGCCGCGACCACTTGGTCGGCGGTACTCGTGGCCACGTTCTCCTGTGCGGCTTCCGTACTCGCGCCGAGGTGGGGCGTGAGGATGACGTCATCTTCGTCGAGCAGCGGGCTGTTTTCGGGGAGGGGTTCCTCGGCGAACACGTCCAGTGCGGCACCTGCGAGGATGCCGTCTCCCACCGCTTCGGCGAGCGCGTCTTCGTCCACGACGCCGCCGCGGGCACAGTTGATGAGATAGCCGCCCTCGACCTGTGCGAGTTCCTCGGTGCTGATGAGGCCCTCCGTTTCGGGGGTGAGCGGCGTGTGTACGGTCAGGAAGTCGGCTCGTTCGAGACAGTCGTCCAGTTCGACCAGTTCCGCGCCGAGTTGTCTTGCGAGGTCCTCGCTGATGTACGGGTCGTACGCGACGAGGTCCATGCCGAGGCTGTCGAGCTTCTTGGCGACCTCCTGTCCGACGCGGCCGAGGCCGACGATACCGAGCGTTTTGCCCTTCAGTTCCGTTCCGAGGTAGTCGCCCTTCGCCCACTCGCCGCCCTTCATTCGGACGTGTGCTTGCGGAATCGAGCGTGCGGCGGCGAACGCCATCGCGACCGTGTGCTCGGCGGCGGCGCGGACGTTGCCCTCCGGCGCGTTCGCCACGATGACGCCGTGTTCCGTCGCGGCGTCGATGTCGATGTTGTCCACGCCGATGCCCGCGCGTCCGACGATGACGAGGTCGGATGCGGCCTTGAACACGTCGCGGTTGACGTCCGTCCCGGAGCGGACGATGAGTCCGTTTGCGTCAGAAACAGCGTTCAATAATGCGTCGCCTTCTACGTCGTAGGCCGTCTCTACCTCGAAACCGCTTTCGCGAAGTCGGTCGAGACCCGCGTCCGCGATGGGGTCCGTGACGAGAACCTTCATTGCTGGAGAGAATACACCCCACACCCGTTAACCCTTTCTCTCACAGCGAAGATTGCCAATATGTTTTCTTATTTTCACTTTTGAAAACATGCTGTCAGGTCGGCGAGAATCCCCAGTCGGTGGCGCTACTCGTTCCGCTCGCGTCGGCCGGATGTCGGTCGCTCCGTTTCCTCCCGTTCCGTTCCGCTCCTCCTATCGTCTTCCTCCGATTCGGCCTCGAAACACGCCTGACAGTAGTCGTTGTGTCCGCTTTCGACCAGCGCGATCGGGACGCCATCGACGACGAGTTCCTTCACGAACCGCCGCCGAACACCGTTTTCGTCGCGGGTGCCACAGACGCCACACCCCTCGTCATCGAGCGTGATTCGCCCCGTCACGACGCGGCGTCCGACGCCGTATCGTCCACGGTCATACGCACGTTCCGCTCGGCTGAGTCGGTAGGACAGAAACGCCGCCGGAAGGAGAACGACGCACAGCAGGAGGATCGCTTTCCAACTCACCAGCGACCGGACGACGACGCCGAGGAGAATCGCGAGCAAGGCCAATCCGACCGCGGCGAGGACCCACTTCGTCAATCGGGTCGTGGCGCCGTTCGCCATCAGGCCGAGGCGTTCGTCGAGTTGGTGGACGACCCCGATGACGAATCGTCGTTCGACCCGCCGACGTTCCGAACGAACTGCGGGTAGCCGTCATCGCCGACCGGGATGTAGACCGTATCGGTGTCGTCGAGTTTGTCGATGTACTGCTGCGTGAGGACCTTCTGGTCGAGCGATTCACTCAGGATGCGGTTCGCTTCCGCCTCCCCGTTCGCCTCGATTTTCTTCCGGTCGGCTTCGAGTTTCTCGACTTCGAGTTCGTTCTTCTTCTGTTGGCGGCGCTGTTTCGTGATCTCCTTCTGTTCGACCGCCTGTTCGTACTGTTTCGGCAGGTTGACCTTTCGAATCTGGACCGCTTCGAGGATGAGGGCGTCGCGGGCGAAATCCTTCTTCAGGGCGCTTTGGGCGGCCTGCTTCAGTTCCGTCTGGCCCTTTCCAGTGTAGATTTCGGTCACGGGGAGCGCACCCGCCTCGGTACGGAGTACGGACCGAATGCTCGGGCGGATGAGTCGCTGCTCCGCGGACCCGAGCGTCCGGTAGTTCTTGTAGAACTTCACGGCCTGTCCCGCATCTACGCGATATCGGACGGTGATGTCGATGTCCACGCGGAGTCCGTCCTCGGTCAAGACGGTGATGGAGTCGTCGGTATCGGACTTGCTCCCTTCGCCCTGCTGGCTGGACATGGTGTAGGACTGGGGACGCGTGGAGAGCGACACGGTGTCCTGTGAAATCGGGTTGATGAAGTGGGCACCCGGTTCGAACACCGTTCCCGTCGCGGCACCCCACTTTTTCACGACCTGCACGTTCCCCTCTTCGGTGGGCGTCCACGAGAGGAATCCGACCACCGGAGCGGCGATGAGAACGATGACGGGGGCGATGAGAAGCGTGTTGCTGAAGATACTTCGGAGGTCGATGTCCGGGATGTTCGGTCCCGAGGAATCGTCGGGGTCTATCGGAATGTCGCTATCGGAACTCATATAGAACGTTTGAGAGATGTTGCGAGAACTACCATATGTCTTGTCATCGTTCAGTCACCCACGTTCAACTATTCCAGCACACACGAAATTCGAACGAGAGATTCTCTTGATGGACGGTCTTTCCGATTCGAACCGGGCGCGTCACCCGGCGAACCGTCGCAATCGCGCCCTCCACCACGCCGACCCAGGAAGCGAGCATCGCTCCCGAGTAGTTCGCCGAGAACGGGCCGAATTCGACCACATCACGCTCGATTCGTTCACATCTCCGGCAATTTCCACGCCCACCACGCTCATTTAACAACCCGAAGCACGAATCTCGGTTCGAATGACGCTAGTCGCGTTCGACTTCGACGGAACGCTTTCGGATTCGGAAATGACCGTCCTCCTCGGGAAACAGGTCGGTGCGGCCGACGAGATGGCGGACATCACCGCCCGAGCGATGAACGACGAACTCAGTTACGCGGAGAGCCTCCGCGAACGGGCCGCCCTCCTCGAAGGGTTGCCGGTGAAAAAGGCGGCGGACGCCTTCTCTGAGGTGACGCTCCGGCCCGGTGCCGCCGAAATCCTCGGCGAACTGGAGGAGAAGGGCACCCACGTCGCCATCCTGACCGGCGGGTTCGAATGGGGCGTCCAAGACGCGCTCGAACGCGAGGGCGTCTCGGTGGACACCATCGTCGCCAACCGGTTGCTGGACGACGGAACGAAACTGACGGGCGAAGTGGAGGGACCGCTCATCGAGGGAACGAAGGACGACGCGCTCGAAGCGCTCGCGGAGGAACTGGGCGTGGACATGGTGAACACCGTGGCAATCGGCGACGGCGCGAACGACCTGCCGATGCTCGAGGTTGCGGGGTTGGCCGTCGGATTCGAACCGAAACCCGCCGTCGCACCCGCCTGTGACACCATCGTCTCGCACATGAACGAACTCCACGACGTGCTGGGTCGAAAGAACGCGCTTTGAACGACGGCCATTCGACAGGAAATAGCGGTTGTGGGGATAGGGGAGCTGAAACGCGTGATATCACGTATCCCGCTATCTTTAATATCTCACACGTCGTCTAATACATTCGGTGATTATCATGGAACGATACACTCCCTTTGAGGACATGGACCGAATGTTCGAACAGATGCGCGCCCGAATGTGGGGCACGAGCGATTTCCACGGCGAACCCCGAAGCGGGACGCGCGCACAGAACGGCGGAACGCACGTGGACTTGAAAGAACACGACGGTGAGTTCGTTCTCGTGGCCGACCTCCCCGGATTCGAGAAGGAGGAGATAGAAATCGCGTTCACGGACGACGCGCTGACCATCGCCGCGAAGCACGAGGTGACGGGCGAGGACTTCACTCGCGCCCGCGAACTCTCGGAACGCGTGACGATGCCCAAGTCGGTCGAGAAGGACGGTATCGAGGCGACCTACCGCAACGGCGTCCTCGAAGTCAGACTCCCCATCGTCGAGGAGGAAACCGACGACGGCGACCGCATCGAGATTTCCGACTGATTTTTTTGACGCGCATCACGGACGAGCGGCGGCACCGTCTTACGAACCGTCGACGCCGAAACCGCGAAGCCGAGGTTTTCACCGGCGGCGATTCCGGCGGTGTTGACGCCGACGACGCGGCCATCACAGTTCACGAGCGGTCCGCCGCTGTTGCCCGGATTGATGGCTGCGTCGGTCTGAACGACGCCGGAGATGGCCGCCCCATGGCGCGATGGGAGCGTCCGATTGACCCCGCTGACGACGCCCTGCGTGATGGTTCCTTGGAGGCCGAGGGGACTGCCGAGAGCGGCGACGGACGCTCCGGGTTCCGCCCGCCCCTCGGCGAGCGGGAGCGAATCGACGTATGACGGGACGTTTCGCACGCGGAGAACCGCGAGGTCACGTCGGGGTGCGGTACCGACGACGTCCGCGTTCCGCCACTGACCGCGATTGAACTGGACGCCGAGTCGGGTCGCCCCCGCGACGACGTGTTGATTCGTGACCACGTAGCCGACGCCGTTTGACAGTTCGTAGACGAACCCGGACCCTTCGCCCGTACCGCGTCGCGTTTCGACGCCGACGGAGACGACGGAATCGATGCTCCGGTCGTAGAGCGTCGAGAAGTCACATGCCCGTTGTCCCGCTTCTTGCACGTTCGGTGCCCGTCGTTCCTGCTGCAGTTCCCCCGATTCCCGTGCGCTTTGTGCCCGGGCCGTTCCGTTCGCCGGGACGAACCCCCAACTCGCGGTGACGAGCAGAACGGCGACGGCGGTGACGATGGCGACGGTGAGCGTTCGAGACGGCAGAAGTGGTCGAGTTTCCATCTCGAACTCCCGACGACCCCTATGTTAATCAGTACCGTGGCCGAGGAGGTCGGTCACTGGGCGAACAAGCTGGCGTGAACCGGCGCGAAGTCGCTCGAATCGGAGGAGAGGAACCGTCGGATCGGCGGGCCGACCAGTTCGGGTTCGGTGAGAAACGCGTCGTGGCCGTGATCGCTGTGGAGGGAACGGTGCGTCGCTTCGACGCCCGCCGCTTGGAAGGTCTCCATGAGGTGGTCCGACTGTTCGACCGTGAAGTGCCAGTCGCCGGAAATCGAGATGAGGAGCGCCTCCCCGTCGAAGTCGGCGAGCGCGTCCGCGTCCGAGTCGCATCCGGCGGCGAGGTCGTAGTTCTCCATGGCGTGCGTGAGACGGAGATAGCTGTTCGCGTCGAACCGCCGGACGAACTTCTGTGCCTGATAGTCGAGATAGCTCTCCACGTCGCGGTAGGAGTCGGCACCGAACCCGGCGATGCCGTCGTTCGACGGGAACGACCCCGGCGACCGGTCGGCGAAGTCCCGGCCGAACTTCTGGTCCATCGAATCCTTCGAGAGGTACGTGATGTGGCCGAGTTGTCGAGCGAGGGCCAATCCGGTGTCCGGGTGGTCGGGGTAGTAATCGCCGCCCTGCCACGCGGGGTCGGAGGTGATTGCCCGACGTGCGACGGCCGAGAGGGCGACGAGTTGCGGGTCCAGACGGGCGGCGGTGGCGACCGGAACAACGCGCTCGACCATCTCGGGGTATCGCTTCGCCCATTCGAGGGTGTTCATGCCGCCGACGCTCCCGCCGACGACGGCCCGGAGTCGGTCGACGCCGAGTTCGTCGAGGAGTCGTTTCTGGACGCGAGTCCAGTCGCCGACGGTCACGGCGGGGAAGTCGGAGCCGTACGTTTCGCCCGTCTCGGGGTTCGTGCTGGCCGGACCGGTGGTGCCGTAGCACGACCCCGGAACGTTCGCGGCCACGACGAACTGTTCGTGCGTGTCGATGGCTTTGCCGGGTCCGACGATTTGGTCCCACCAGCCCTCGCCCTGCCCGTCGGCGGCCCCCGTCACGTGGTGACTTCCAGTCAGCGCGTGACAGACGAGAATCGCGTTGTCGCCGGTGAACTCCCCGTACGTCTCGTAGGCGACGTTCAACTCAGGGATTTCCTCCCCGCACTCGAACTCGAACGTCCCGAGCGACAGCGAGGAGTCGAACGACTCGGCGGACTCGTTCGAATCGGACGACGACGAATCGCGTGTCCGGCGCGTGTCGTTCGCGTCGCTCGTATCGGTCATCGCGTCGGGTCCTCTGCCCGTGTGGATTCGTTCGTCCCCGTCCGGTTCGTCGCCGTCTCGATGGCTCTATCGAGGTCCGAAAGGATGTCCGCGGGGTCTTCGATGCCCACCGATAGGCGAATCAAGTCGCGCGTGACGCCCGCCGCTCGCTGTTCGTCGGGCGAGAGTTGGGCGTGGGTCGTGCTCGCCGGGTGGATGACGAGCGTCTTCGCGTCCCCGATGTTGGCGAGGAAGGAGGCGAGGTCGACCGCCTCGCAGAACGTCTTGCTCTCCTCGTACTCCCCGAGTCCGAAGGCTATCATGCCGCCGTAGCCGCCGTCCAAGTAGTTGCCCGCGTTGTCGTGCGTCCGGTGGTCGTCGAGGCCGGGGTAGGCGACCCACGCCACCTCCTCGTGGTCCGCGAGGTACTCCGCGACGATGGCGGCGTTCTCGCAGTGTCGGTCCATCCGAAGCGGCAGCGTCTCGATTCCTTGCAGGGTCTGCCACGCGTCGAACGGGGACTGTTGGTTGCCGAGGCTCCGAACCGAGCGGAGCCTCGCGGCGGCGGCCAGCGGGGCGTCCGAGAAGTCCTTCGAGAAGTTCACGCCGTGGTACGCTGGATTTTCCCCTCCGATTTCCGGGTAATCGCGTTCGCTCCAGTCGAAGTCGCCGCCGTCCACGAGGACGCCGCCGACCGTCGTGCCGCTTCCGTGGAGCCACTTCGTCGTGGACTCCCAGACGGCGTCAGCGCCGTGTTCGAGCGGGCGGCAGAGCGCGGGCGTGGCGAACGTGTTGTCCACGACGAGCGGGACGCCGCGGTCGTGTGCGGTGTCGGCGACGCGCTCGAAGTCGGGCGTGACGAGCGACGGGTTGCCGACGGTTTCGACGTGGACGAACGCCGTGTCGTCGTCGATTTCGTCCTCGTACGCGTCGTAGTCCAGCGTGTCCACGAGGCGGGCGTCGATTCCCCGGCGGGACGCGGTGTGGGCGAAGTAGGCCGTCGTGCCGCCGTAGGTGTCCGTAGAGAGGACGATGTTGTCGCCCGATTCGGCGAGGACGAGTGCGAGGGAATCCAGCGCGGCCATGCCGCTGGCGGTGGCGACCGCACCGGTTCCACCTTCGAGCGAGGCGATGCGCTCCTCCAGCATTTCGACCGTCGGGTTGCTCAAGCGGGAGTAGATGTGGCCGTCGGCTTCCAGCGCGTACAGGTCGGCGGCGTGGTCCGCGTCCTCGAACGCGTAGGACGTGGTCTGATAGAGCGGCGGGGCGACCGCCCCCGTCGCGGGGTCCGGCTCCTGTCCCGCGTGGACGCTTCGAGTATCGAATCGCGACCCGTCGTTGCTCATGTGTAATACGCATATTCACGCAGAATTTTATAACCAGCAGTTACGGCAACGTTTGCTGATCGTGAGTCTCTGTGACACTGATGGATCTGTTGACTGGACGATGAGCTGCGAATCGGAGTTTCATTCCCGGACGCCCGGCACGAAACAGCCAAGACCGCCGGACGCGTTCGAGTCACAATGACCGCCCCGTCCCCTCCCGCCGGATACCGTCCTCCCGAACAGTTCCGCTACTCCTCCGTCTTCCTCGCCGTCGCGTCGCTGGTCGCGCTCATGGCTTCCATCGTCGTGTTCGGTGCCCTCCTCTGGTTCCTACAGGGCAGACCTGAGGGGGGGTCCGTCACGTTCGGCCTCGGTGAAATCGTCGCCGTCTTCCTCGTCTGCTTGATGACGTATCTCGTCCACGAGGCGATTCACGGCTTCGTCTTTCGACTGTTGGGCTACCGCGTCTCCTTCGGTTTCGCCGCCCACGTCCCCGCGTTCTACACCGCCGCGTTCGGCCAGTTCATCACGTGGCGGGACAACCTCCTCGTCGGAGTGGCACCGCTCGTCGTCATCACCGTCGTCGCGGTTCCGCTGCTGGCCGCGCCGCTTCCCGTCGCGTTGGTGGCGTACCTCGTCCTCCTCGTCAACACCTCGGGTGCCGTCGGCGACCTGTACCTGACGTGGCGACTGTGGCGAACGGGCCGAGAGGCGTTGTTTTACGACGCGGACATCGAACACAACTACGTTTTCGAACCCGCGAACGACATCGCTATGGTCGCCGAGTAACTCGGCACAATCGATGCGAAAGCGCACGTTCACGCTCCTCGGACTCGGCGCGTTCGGCCTCACCGTCGTTAGCTTCGTCCTCCTCGGGTTCGGCCGCCTCGTGCTCTCCTACCGGACGGCGCGCTACCTCTCCGCTCCCACGATGTTCCTCTCATTCGCGCTCCTCGTCTGTCTGTTCGTCTACTCCGTCCTCGTCTACGTCGGCGTCGCGGAACTGGAGTGATTCCGATATGTGCGGGACGGCCGTCTTCCGTCGGGTTCCACCACGAGACACGCTACCACCCGCGCCGGATTTATATTTCGAGGGTCCCTACCACGAACCGTGAGCGAGCGCACGAGTGCCCTTGACACCCTCGTTTTCGGTGTCGATATCCAAAGCGGGGACGTTCGGGGCGATTCTCCCTCTTACGCACTGGTCGTCTACGACGGCGAGGAGATGGACCGCGACGTCGTCTCCTACCGCAAGCTTCGGCGGCTCATCGAGCGCGACGAACCGACGTTCGTCGCGACGGACAACATGTACGAACTCGCCGCCGACAAGAACGCCCTCGTCGGCTTCCTCGGAAGCCTGCCCGACGAAACCCGTCTCGTACAGGTGACGGGCGCTGAACGACCCGAACCCCTCTCTCGGGTCGCGTCGCGTCACGGCGTTCCCTACGGCAAGAAGCCGATGCGCGAAGCGGAGGCCGCGGCCCGCCTCGCCGCGATGAACGTCGGGCAGGAGGTGTCCGCCTTTACCGATACGACGCGCGTCAAAGTCTCTCGGGGGCGCTCGACCGGAAAAGGCGGGTGGAGCGCCGACCGTTACACCCGCCGGATTCACGGTTCGGTGAAAGAACTTTCTCGGAAGGTTGAATCCGACCTACGTAGCGCCGGACTCGACTACGAGCGCGAGGTGACGGAGAAGTACGGCGGCTACTCCAACGCGACGTTCGACGTGGAGGCCCGCCCGAGCGACATTCCCGTTTCGTCCCGGCGCTCCGGCGACACTCGGGTCGAAATCGAACGACTCCGACGCGACGGTATCGAGTTCGAACCCCTCGCCAAACGCCGCGACCACGTCATCGTCGGCATCGACCCCGGAACCACCACGGCCGTCGCGATGACCGATCTGGACGGCACCCTGCTCGACGTGCTGAGTACGCGAACCGCCGACACCGCCGACGTCATCGAATGGATCATCGAGCGCGGACGCCCCGTCATCGTCGCGGCGGACGTGACGCCGATGCCGGAAACCGTGGAGAAGTTCCGCCGGAGCTTCGACGCCGCCGGGTGGACGCCCGAACGCGACCTACCCGTGGACGAAAAGCAACACCGAACGCGGGAGGAGGGCTACGACAACGACCACCAGCGCGATGCGATGGCGGCGGCACTCTTCGCCTTCGACAGCCACGAGGACCAGTTCCAGCGGATCGCCCGAAAGGTGCCGCCGGGAATGAGCAGGGGGGAAGTCACGGCCCGCGTCGTGGCGAACGACGAGAGCGTCGAGAGCGTCCTCCGGGACCTCTCGGACGACCCGGAACCCGAGGAGGAGGAATCCGAACACACGGTCCGCGAACTCTCGGCCGAGGAGAAGCGAATCAAGCAACTCGAATCGCAGGTCGAGCGGTTGCAGTCGCACACGACGGAGTTGAACGAGACGGTCGAGGAGCGGGACGAGCGAATCGAGGAGTTGGAAACCGAACTGTCGGACACGCGGCGAAAGGAGCGCCAAAACGCCCGCGAGCGCCGGGACATCTCGCGTCTCCTGCGCGAGAACAACCGCTTGGAGGACGAACTCGACGACCGCGACGACAGAATCGAGGAGTTGGAGGGCAAACTCGCCCGTCTCAAGAAACTGTGGAAACTCGACCACTCGAACTTCAGCGACGTTTCGGAGAAGCGGGCGGGACTCGTCGCCGTCAAACCGGTCGAGAAGTTCACCAACGACGCCATCGACGCGGCCCACGAGCGCTACGGACTCGCCGAGGGCGACGTGATTTTCCTCCGCGACGCGAGCGGCGCGGGCCGTTCGACGGCCGAGCGATTGGCCGATATCGGTCCGCGGGTCGTCCTCAAGGCGGGCGGGATTTCGGACGTCGCGGACGAGGTGCTGTTCGACCGCGACGTCCCGGTCGGTCCCGCGGACGAGGTGGCGATTCAGGAGATAGACGAACTCGCCGTGGCGCGCGAGTCGGAAGTCGAAGCCGTCATCGACGATTGGCACGACCGCGCCGAGGAACGCCAGAAAGAGGAGAAGGCCGAACAACTCGACCAACTCATCAGCGAACACCGGGCCGAACGGCGGGCGGACGGCCGCGGGTCGTCCTCGTTCGGCAACTAAGCTCTTGTTCTCCCGTTTTTCACGTCGTCCAGTCGATCGTCAACGTTCGGAGGACGCTCAGTCCCCAGATTGCGATGCCGAATCCGACGGCCAGCACGGCCGCGTAGAGGAAGACGTATTCGGGGAGCGTGGTCCCGACGCCCTCTTGGAGACGAATGGCGGGATACAGCGCGAGTCCACCGACGACGGCCAACCAGAGGCCGATCCGTGTTCCGTTCATACCCCGCATTTCGCCCCGGACGACTTGGCTGTTGGGACGTGCGACTCCCGGTAACACGATGACGCAACCCTAAAGCCGGTGAATCATCTTTTTCCGGGCATGGACGCCTACGAGCGTATCTCACGGAACGCCGAGGAGCTGGTGACCGAAGAGGAAGTGCGCGAACTCGCCGAGAATCCCGAGGGCAAGCGCGCCTACGTCGGTTACGAGCCCTCCGGCGTCCTCCACATCGGGCACATGCTCACCGCGAACAAACTCATCGACTTGCAGGACGCGGGCTTCGAAGTCGTCATCCTCCTCGCCGACGTGCACGCCTACCTGAACGACAAGGGGTCGTTCGAAGAGATTCGGGAGACGGCCGAGCGGATGAAAGAGCAGTTCATCGCCTACGGGTTGGACGAGGAGAACACGGAGTTCCGCTTCGGCTCCGAGTTCCAGATGGACGACGACTACGTCCTCGACCTCCACTCGCTCGAACTGGAGACCACGCTCAACCGCGCGAGCAGGGCGATGTCGGAAATCCAGAGCGGCGACTCCACGAAGGTCTCGCAGGCGGTCTACCCGCTGATGCAGTCGCTCGACATCGAGTACCTCGATTTGGACCTCGCCATCGGCGGGATGGAACAGCGTAAGGTCCACATGCTCGCCCGCGACACGCTCCCCAGCATCGGCTACGAGTCGCCGACCTGCCTGCACACGCCGCTCATTGCCGAACTCTCCTCCGGCGAGGGGAAAATGTCCTCCAGCAAGGGCGTCACCATCTCGATGGAGGATTCGACCGAGGACATCGAGGAGAAAGTCAACGGCGCGTTCTGCCCGCCGACCCGCGACCCCGACGGGGACCTCGAAAACCCGGTCCTCCAAATCTTCGAGTACCACGTCTTCCCGCGCTTCGAGAACGTCGTCGTCGAGCGCCCCGACAAGTACGGCGGCAACCTCGAATACGACGATTACGAGTCCCTCGAAGACGACTTGGAGAGCGGCGAACTCCACCCCGCGGACGCAAAAGGAGCGCTGGCAACGTATCTCGACGAACTCATCGAACCGGGCCGCGAGAAGCTTCGAGAAGCAGAATAAGCGGTTCTTTCTCGGTTCGTTTTCGATTTGGTTTCGATCCGAACGTCACGTCCTCGCCGATTATTCGAACCCGCCGCCGCCCACCATTCCGCCCATCCCGAAGTTCGCGAGCAGTCCGGAGACGAGTCCCCACGCGGTCAGGACGAAGCCGACGACGACGAGGCCGATTCCCGCGGCGATGATGATGTTCTGAACGGCGATGACGGCGATTCCGGCGACGAGCGCGAGCACACCCACGATACCTTTGGCACCGAGTTTGTCGAACATAGGCCGGATTGGGATTGCCACCGCCTTAAAACCGACAGTTGGCGAGACGAGCGTTACCGTTTTCCGCCCCGAACTTTCGGGTGACGTACTTCGACGCTCGCATTCGTGGCGTCCGACCCGGACGGCGGATTTAAAGGCATACCACACGAACGTGGGGACGAGACATGAGTGACAGCAGTGGACGGAACAACCTCCGAATGCCGAATGACGACGAGGTATTCGCTACAGTCACGAACATGCTCGGTGCCAACCGGGTGAAAGTGCGCTGTGCCGATGGCAAGGAACGAACCGCTCGAATCCCCGGAAAGATGCAAAAACGCGTCTGGATTCGGGAGGACGACATCGTCCTCGTCGAACCGTGGGATTGGCAGGACGAGAAGGCGGACATCACGTGGCGCTACGAAAAGCAACAGGCGGACCAACTCCGACGCGAAGGACACATCAACTGAGTCGGGACGACGTTTTGTCGAGTTCACGAACCGGTAGCGACTGCGACGATCGTCTCCAACGGTGACTGCTACCACACTCCAATCGGAAATCGCGGCCGTTTCCGTGCTTGGGTTAAATACCCGGTTCCTTGTGACATGTATGTCCGAACAACTCGCCGCCGAAGACGTTGCACACGACGCGGAGTTTCCCGATCTGATCGAAGGACTGCGAACCCGACGCTCGGGCCACAACTTCGACCCGGAGGAGAACATCTCCGACGAGACGCTCGAAGCGCTCATCGAGGACGCGGCTATCGCGCCCTCCTCGTACAACCTCCAACCGTGGGAGTTCGTCGCCGTGCAGGACGAGGAACGACTGGACGAAGTCGTCGAACTCGCCTACGGCCAGGAACACATCCGCGATGCGGGGACGGCCATCCTCGTCGTCGGTCACACGAACGCCAAGACGGCGGACCGCGTGTTCGAGGAATGGGCCGACGCGGGTCGCATGGACGAGGAGACCGCCCAGCAGACGAAGGCACAGACGGCTGAGATGTACGAGGACGACGGAATGGGTCGGGATTACGCGATTCGGAACGCCAGCCTCGCCGCCGAGAACCTCATGCTCTCCGCGCATGCACGCGGCCTGACCGCGACGCCGATGATCGGATTCGACCAGGAAGGAATCGCGGCGTTCCTCAACCTGCCGGACGACGAGATTCCCGTGATGTTGCTCGCCGTGGGACCGAGCGGCGGCGAGGAACCGGAGCGACTGCCGCGTCGATCCGTCGACGAAATCCTGCACCGCGAATCCTACTGACCGAACGGGCCACCCTTTTACGGTTCCTCCACATAGTTCGGAGTAGATGAACGAGGAGTACGGATTGCTTGACCCGGACAACGCGGACGCCCCCGGCGACGAGTGGGAGGAGATAGACGTCTCCGACACCGAAGCGGACCGCATCGCACGGCGGCGTGACCGCGAGTTCAACCAGTTCAGAAAACGGGTCAAGGACTCCGATCAGTTCAAAGTCGAGCAGTCCGTGTTCGACGACGCCACGCTCGCTGCGCTGTACAAACTCGTTCAAGACGGCTACGTCCAAGCGTTCGGCGGACCGATTTCATCGGGGAAAGAAGCCACCGTCTACAGCGCGTTGGGCGACGACGGCGAACACGAGGAAGTCGCCGTCAAAATCTATCGTATCAGCGCCAGCAACTTCCGCGACATGCGTGAGTATCTCGTCGGCGACCCCCGGTTCGAGGAACTCGGCGGGGACAAAAAACGGGTCGTCCTCGCCTGGGTCAGAAAGGAGTTCGCCAACCTCGAACGCGCACGAAAGGCGGGCGTTCGCGTCCCGAAACCGCTCGCAGTCCAGCGAAACGTGTTGGTGATGGAGTTCATGGGCAACGACGGCCGCCGCGCGCCCACGCTCGCGGACGCGCGACTCGAAAACCCAAGGACCGCCTTCGAAGTCGTTCGGGAGTACATGCGGCGACTGTTCGATGCGGGCCTCGTTCACGGCGACCTCTCGGAGTACAACATCCTCGTCAGCAACGGCGAACTCTGCATCATCGACGTGGGGCAGGCCGTCACGTTCCACCACCCGAACAGCGGCGAGTTCCTGACTCGGGACTGTGTCAACGTCGCCTCGTTCTTCCGACGGGAAGGAATCGACATCCACGGCGACGAACTCGAAGCGTGGATTCGGGAGAACGCCGAGTCGGAACTGTGATTTTAGCGTAATTGCCCCGACACAACCACTCGAAACGGCCGGTGACACAACCGCCGTCGTCCCCGTTTTCCACCGGAAAATCTCCGATTTTCCGGGCCGAGGAATCCCTACCGGCGCGTCGAAGACGCGCCGGCGGGGATGACGCAGGCTTTTGGTCCAGCTTTTGCCAAGGAGCCAGCAGAAACGACGACTGCGATGGTCGTCGTTTCTGCCTGCGACTGCAGCAAAAGGTGGTAGGGAAGGGCTTAAACGGCCTCATGTGATAGGATTTCGTATGAAGCACGTGACGATTCCGCAGGACAGGATTGGTGTTCTCATCGGGCAGGGTGGTGAGACGATGCGCGAAATCGAAAGCCGTGCAGAGGTGCGTCTCGATATCGACTCGGACGACGGTTCCGTTCGCGTCGAACAGACGGGTGATCCCGTTCGCGGACTGAAAGCGCCGGATATCGTCAAGGCCATCGGACGCGGATTCTCGCCGGAGGAGGCACTCGCCCTCCTCGACGACGACATGATGCTGTTCGACCTCGTGGATATCGAAGCCGCAGCACGCAACAAGAACGACCTCCAGCGACACAAAGGCCGTCTCATCGGCGAGAACGGCAGAACGAGACAGTTGATGGAGGAACTGACGGGCGCGGACGTGGTCATCTACGGTTCGACGCTTGGCATCATCGGGCAACCGCCGCAGGTCGAGGCCGTCCGAAGCGCCGCGGAGATGCTCCTCGACGGTGCGCCACACGGGTCGGTATACTCGTTCCTCGAACGCAAGCGCAACGAGATGAAGCGGCAGGGGATGGAGTACCACCAGTTCGGCGGCTAATTCTTCGAATCGCATATAAATACTCCGTGTTATTTCGTGACGCTTGCCTACGAGGGTCCTGTGTGCCACGTTCTCACTCCGCCATGAAAAGCTTTATATAGAATCGCAATCAACGAATCCGATGACTATGTCACAGCCAATGGGCAATCAGCCGCTTATCGTTCTTTCCGAGGACAGCCAGCGAACCTCCGGACGGGACGCACAATCGATGAACATCACCGCCGGAAAGGCGGTCGCGGAGTCCGTACGGACCACACTCGGCCCGAAAGGGATGGACAAAATGCTCGTCGATTCGATGGGCGACGTCGTCGTTACGAACGACGGCGTGACCATCCTCAAGGAGATGGACATCGAGCACCCGGCGGCGAACATGATCGTCGAAGTCGCCCAGACGCAGGAGGACGAGGTCGGCGACGGAACGACCAGCGCCGTCGTCGTCGCCGGTGAACTCCTCCAGAAGGCGGAGGACCTCCTCGAACAGGACATCCACGCAACGACCCTTGCACAGGGATACCGACAGGCCGCCGAGAAGGCGAAGGAAGTCCTCGAAGAGAACGCCATCGAGGTCGACGCCGACGACACCGAATACCTGCAGAAGATCGCCGCCACGGCGATGACCGGCAAGGGCGCGGAGAACGCGAAGGACCACCTCGCCGAACTCGTCGTCGACGGTGTCCAGAGCGTCGCGGACGAGGACGGCGTCGACACGGACAACATCAAAGTCGAGAAGGTCGTCGGTGGCACCATCGACAACTCCGAACTCGTCGACGGCGTCATCATCGACAAGGAGCGCGTCCACGACAACATGCCGTACTTCGCCGAGGACGCCAACGTGGCCCTCATCGACGGCGCGCTCGAAATCGCGGAGACGGAGATCGACGCGGAAGTCAACGTCACCGACCCCGACCAACTCCAGCAGTTCCTCGACCAAGAGGAGAAACAGCTCCGTGATATGGTGGACAGCCTGGTCGATGTCGGCGCTGACGTCGTCTTCGTCGACGGCGGTATCGACGACATGGCCCAGCACTTCCTCGCACAGGAGGGCATCCTCGCCGTCCGCCGTGCGAAATCCAGCGACATGCAGAAACTGGCCCGCGCGACGGGCGCGACCCTCGTCAACAGCGCCGACGACATCACGGAGGACGACCTCGGATTCGCCGGCAGCGTCGCCCAGAAGGACGTCGGCGGCGACCAGCGAATCTTCGTCGAGGAAGTCGAAGAGGCGAAATCCGTCAGCCTCATCCTCCGCGGTGGCACGGAACACGTCGTCGACGAAGTCGAACGCGCCATCGAGGACAGCCTCGGCGTCGTTCGCGTCACCCTCGAAGACGGCAAAGTGCTCCCCGGCGGCGGCGCTCCGGAGACGGAACTCGCACTCGCCCTGCGCGACTACGCCGACAGCGTGGGAGGCCGCGAACAGTTGGCCGTCGAAGCCTTCGCGGACACGCTCGAAGTCATCCCGCGCACCCTCGCGGAGAACGCGGGACTCGACCCCATCGACTCGCTCGTCGACCTCCGTAGCAAACACGACGCCGGCCAGACCAGCGCCGGACTCGACGCCTACACCGGCGACATCGTGGACATGGAAGAGGACGGCGTCGTCGAACCGCTCCGAGTGAAGACCCAAGCGGTCGAGAGCGCGACGGAAGCCGCTGTCATGCTCCTTCGCATCGACGACGTCATCGCGGCCGGTGACCTCTCCGGCGGCAAAGTCGGCGACGACGATGACGAAGGCGGCGCGCCCGGCGGTGCCCCCGGCGGAATGGGTGGCATGGGCGGCATGGGCGGCATGGGTGGTATGGGCGGCGCAATGTAAGAGAGGTTTCTTCGAAACCTCCACAGTCGAACGGGCGCAGCCCGTGAGACCATATTCGGCCAAAGGACGAATTTCATTGCACGGCCGAGGTTCCCTCGGCCAAGGCTATGTAGGCGAGGTTCGTACCGAACCTCGAATGTTGAGCGGGCTTCGCCCGCGAGACGAACCACTCACGATAAAACATCCGTTTCGACCTGTTCCACGGGTCGGTTTCGGCTGAACTCCCGCGGTAGTCGTTATTTTTCACGCGTCGAATCGTACCGGTCGGCGAGCAACAGGTACGGCTCGATTGTTTTCGCATGTTTTTCGAGGGTTACGAGGTCGTCCTCGATACGAACCATGCCGGAGTCTTCGAGTTTCGGAAGGTGGCTGTGATGGAGTTGGGCGAACACCCGTCTCGGGTCGGTGTCCGGCCGGTGGGCGGAAATCCGTTCGGCGAGTGCATCCACCGTGAGCGATGGTCCGTGTTCGAGGAGTTCTCGCAATACGAGCCTGCGTCGCGAACTTGCGAGTGTGGAGAAGATGACGGACGGGGCGGGCGTGTCGATATTATCTAAGGGAGGCATTTGTGGCGGTTTCATTGAGGGTATGTATCCGTCGATACGGTCGTGTCCGGAACCGAGGTGCGTGCGTACTGATACTCGTATAATGTGTTCGAATCAATCTGAAAGCTAGCCTTATGTTTCAGGCTGTTTATTTTATTGTTGCTTTTTCTCCCCGAGAACCGCGTTCTCGACGAGGCGCGATTGCGCCCGTCGAAGTCGTTCGGAAACCGACTGTTTGCTGATATCGAGTCTCGAACTCAACTCGGAGAGGGTGGCGTCGCGCGGGACGCCGAAATACCCCGAGTCGTATGCGGCGACGAGGGCTTCGCGTTGTGCTTCGGTGAGGTGGAAGGCCGACTCCTTCTCTCCCGGCGTGTACAACCGGTTGAGGGAAAACTCGATTCCCTCTCGGGTACAAAACTGCTGAAATTCGACCAGCGCGTCCCGTTCGGGAAACCGAACCCGCCGTGTCCACGCGCCCGATGCGCCGTGGCCCGCCATCGGAACGGCACCGATTTCCTCGTAGGCGGGGTACACATCGATGAGTTCGTCTCGGTCCATCCACAGCCGGTACAGCTTCCGAACGTCCAACGCTTCGACTATCTCGTGTGATTCGATGGTCGGGTCACGGCGGAGTGCGTCGTCGAACGCGTCGAAATCCCCGCCCGTGGCCCACACGATGAGAAGTGCGGTCTCGTCGGAACTCGCCATCTGCTGTTCGAGTTCGACGGTCATCTCCGGGACGGCGTTGAGCGTCGCTGTGAGGACGAGGTCCGACGCACGGATGGTGAACTCCGCAATGACGCTCATTACCGGGGAGACTCACCCGGGGTTCTAAGTAGTATTGGTCGATTACTTCTCGTCGAGTTTGAACTGCTCGTGTTCGCTCGCGGCGTTGAGGACCACGCTCGTGTTACTCTCCTTGATGTCCGGGTCGATGAGCAGTTTCTTTATCTGGTCGTTCATCCCGTCCGTGTCGGTGAACTTGCCGATGGCGATGATGTCGTAATCGCCGGTGACTTCGTAGACGCTTATCATTTGGTCGTGGTCCTGCAGTCGCTCGGTCACTTCCGGGAGGGCGTTCCCTTCGACTTTCAACTGGACGACTGCAGTCACGTCGTAGCCCAACTCGTCGTAATCAACGCGCGGGGAGTACCCTTGGATGACTCCCTGCTCTTCCAAATGTGCGAGATGGTTGGAGATGGTCGTTACCGACACGTCCAGTTTCTCCGCGAGACTTCGGAGGCTCGCTCGCCCGTCGCCGAGTAGTTCGTTTACGAGTTTCGCATCCAGATTTTCGTACGTCATTACACCTACCAACTCACTCCACCCATTAGAATTTTACGAATATCCAATTCTAGGCCAAAATCGCACAGTTGGCCAACCGATACTGTTTTAATGGTGGATGTATTTTCGTAGGGTGTCTATAAAGATGACAGACGGAAATATTGCCACCAATGAGGATACGGGGCTATCCGCGGAGGAACAGGAAGTTCTTGATGCCATCGAGACCGAAAACGTCGATTTCGTCCGTCTCCAGTTCACCGACATCACTGGAACGGTGAAGAACGTCAGCATCCCGGCCCATCAGGTCGAAAAAGCGTTCGATGAGGGAATCTGGTTCGACGGCTCGTCCATCGAAGGGTTCGTGCGCATTCAGGAAAGCGACATGCGTCTCGAACCGGACCCATCGACGTTCGCGGTTCTCCCGTGGCGCTCCAACGGCGACTCGGCGAGCGCACGTCTCATCTGTGACGTCGTGAACACCGACGGTACGCCGTTCGACGGCGGCCCGCGCCAAGTGCTGAAACGCGTCCTCGACAGGGCCGACGAGATGGGCTACACCGTCAGCATCGGACCGGAACCCGAGTTCTTCCTCTTCGAAAAGGACGAGGACGGAAACGCGACGACCATCCCGCACGACTCCGGCGGATACTTCGACCTCGCGCCGAAGGACATGGCGAGCGACGTTCGCCGCGAAATCATCTTCACGCTAGAGGAGATGGGCTTCGAGATCGAAGCGAGCCACCACGAAGTCGCGGACGGTCAGCACGAGATCAACTTCAAATACGAGGACGCGCTCGCGGCGGCGGACAACATCGCCACCTTCCGCGCCGTCGTCCGCGCCGTCGCGGAACAGAACGACATCCACGCGACGTTCATGCCCAAGCCCATCAGCGAGATCAACGGCTCGGGCATGCACAGCCACATCAGCCTCTTCACCGAGGACGGCAACGCGTTCGACGACCCGGACGACGAGTTCAACCTCTCCGAGACGGCGTACAACTTCATGGGCGGCATTCTGAACCACGCGGAAGCGTTCACCGCCGTCACGAACCCGACGGTCAACTCCTACAAGCGCCTCGTCCCCGGCTACGAAGCGCCCGTCTACGTCGCGTGGAGCGACACCAACCGCTCGGCGCTCATCCGCGTTCCCGACGCCGCCGGTGCGAGTTCGCGCTTCGAGATCCGTAGCCCGGACCCGTCGTGCAACCCCTACCTCTCGCTCGCCGCCGTCATCTCGGCCGGGCTCGAAGGCATCGAAAACGACGCCGACCCCGGCAAACCCGTCCGCGAAGACATCTACGAGTTCACCGACGAGAAGCGCGAAGAGTACGGTATCACGACGCTTCCCGGTTCCCTCGACGAAGCGGTCGACGCGCTCGAGGCCGACGAAGTGATAACGGAAGGCCTCGGCGAGCACGTGACCGAGAAGTTCATCGAAGCCAAGCGCGCGGACTACGCGGACTATCGCGTCTTCGTCTCCGACTGGGAGAAGGAGAAGTACCTGGAGAAGTTCTAACCGTCGATTCCCCGGCGATCCACCATTTTGGGATACACGACGATTCCACCCTGAACGACGGCGTTGATGAGGAGAACGACGACGAGCGGTAGCGGTACCCGCAGTCCGATGGCCGACAGGATTCCGAAGACGAGCAGGCCGACCACGCTCGCCCAGCGTCCGACCGTCCCGTCCGGCGGGCCGACCAGTTCCCACGCCACGAACGCGCCGAGGGTGCCGCCGAGCGCGGTGACGGCATCGACCAGATCGGTTCGCGCCAGCGCGGCTTCGACCGGCGACATGAACACCGCGATACCGACCGCGGCGATGGCACAGAGAACCGCGAGGGCGAACGCCGCCCGTGGCCGCCGCTTCAGTCCCCAAATCACGACGGCGAGGTAGACGAGTCCGACGCCCACGCCGGCCACCACGTCGACCGCGAAATGGACGCCGAGCACGAGACGCGAGAGGCAGACCACCGCGACGATGACGCTCGCGGCGGCGAGTCGTGCTCGTCGAGACCCGCGGTCGAGCGACAGCGCGAGGAGGAACCAGAACACGGTCGAACCGAGCGCGTGACCGCTCGGGAACCCGTATCCCGTCGCCTCGGCGAACCGAATCGCGTCCGGTGGGCGCGCCAGCGCGAAGAACCCCTTCAGCGCGAGCGTCAACGAGAGTGCACCTAGCGTCGCGCCGAGGAGGAATCCGAACGTGTCGCGGTCGTCGGTGTACCAGTACAAGAGCGCACCGAGGACGAAGAGCAGCCACGCGTCGCCGAGTTGCGTGACGACGGAGAACACCTTCGGTATCCAGTGTGGCAGCGTCTTGTGAAGGAGTTCGACGACGCCCCAACCACGCGTCATGACTATGAGCGCCAGTCGGTGATTCGCCCGCTGACGCGTCCCGGAACGCTCGCGGCGCTCACGCCGAATCCGACGAGCATCATCAGGGTGTAGAGACCGAGCGTGGAGAGCCAGATGACTACCATCGCCCCGATTGCCCATCCGCCGTCGAGCCACCGGAACGCGCCGAGCGTCATCGCCGTCCCGTAGAGGAGGACGATGTACGGACCCCATCCACGTGCGTGGCCGCGACGCATCCGTCTACGGACGTATCCCTTCAGTTCCGACTCCAGTTCGGACTTCTGAACTGTGCGCTCATCGACATCGTGCTCGAACTCCTCGAACTCGGACTGTAGCCGTTCTACATCGTCGTGGAGTTCGAGGATGTCCGGTGCGGACTGCTCTGTATCGTCGGTCATGTCCTCTCCTTTGACTCCCTGCTGTCTTTCCCTGATGCCCGCCACGCCTTTAGTTTTCCTGAAATGCCGTCCCGCGAGAACCGCGTTGATGACCGCCCCGAACAGCAGGACGATGCCGCCGAGGTAGAGCCACGTCACCAACAACAGCGCCCCGCCGAGGACGCCGTAGGCGGAAAACTGCGCCGCCGAATCGACGTAGATGCTGAATACCGCTTGGAGGGCGGTCCACCCGAGCGTGGCGAACGCGGTTCCCGGGAGGACCTCTCGAATCGTAACATCGGTGTCGGGGAAGAAATAATATAGGGGTAAGAAGACGGGAATCAGTCCGAACAGGAGCGCGACGGACACGAGCGTCTTCTCGAACGGCAGCCACGACAGGCTCGGAAGGAGGACGTTGACCACCGCGACCCCGGCGACGCCGAGCGCGATGACCGTCAGCACCACGGCCGCGTCCGTCATCGTCTCGACGAACGGTTCGGCCTCGCCGACGCCGTAAACCCGTGAAAACGCCTCGTCAAGCCCTCGAAACACCCGCAACGTACTCCAGACGAGGACGAGCGATCCGACGATTGTCGCGCTCCTCCGGCCCGAAGCGCTGGAGAGCGAATCCTGCACGATGTCCTTCGCCTTTGGCGAGAGCAACGTCTGAAACGTGTCGACGACGTTGCTGGCGAACGCATCGCCGCCGACGAACGACGCGATGGCGAGCGCCAACAGCAGGGCCGGGAGAATGGAGACGAACGCGTAGTAGGCGATTCCCGCCGCGAGAAACGTGATTTCCTGTTCCCGCGCGTAGTCGATCGTTTCGCGTGCCGTCGTTCCGATAGTCACGGCAGATACTTCCACGAAATCGACCAAAAGCGTTGGCTACGGGCGCGTCGCCTCGCGAATCTCGGCGACGTCGGCGGGCGTCTTGAACGTCGTTCCGCCGTAATGGGTGCGCGAGGCCTCGTACCCCGCGTTCCGAAGGCGTTCCAAGAACTCGTCCATTCCGGAGGCCGAGCGCGTCCACTCCTTGCAGAGGCGGTGTTGGTCGTAGTGGGTCGGACGGTGGAGTTCGCCCGAGAGCTGGGTCAGGAGTTTCTTCGCTTTCTTCGCGGTTCCCATTCCTTCGGTGACGTTGTCCCGAACGCTATCCACGAACTCGGCGTCGTGCGTCGGGCCGAGCCAAACCGGCCCGGCGGTGAGGAGGCGGTTGCTCTCGCAGGCCGGGCAGGTTTCCGGCGCGTCGGCGATGAGTCCGTACTCGTGATCCCGATGGAGGCAGTCCTCGCAGTGATAGAGGTGGCCGAGTTCGTCGATGGCCCCGTTGGCCGTCGTCGCTCCCTCGTCGAGTTCGAGATAGGTCCGGACGTAGTGGCTGGTCGCGTGCGTCAAGAGCGGCGTGACGCCCTTGTCGTAGCGGGCGGCGGTACGCGCCAGCGCCGATAGGAGGATTCTGACGCCCATCTCCGCGTGATAATCGGTGTTCCGAGGGGTCGCGCCGTACTTCCGGACGCCGCTGTGAAAGTGCGCGCCACAGAGCGGCGCGGTGTCTGTCGCCGTCACGCAGACCAAATCGCGAGTGTTCGCGAAGGCGGCGTCGGCGAAGGGAATCGGCGTTCCGAACGGGTCGATGTCCACCACATCGAACACCTCCTCGTGCATGAGCGCGTTGGCGTTCCGGTGAACGACCGTTCCCGGCAGGTCGTTGCGCTCGAAGTTCTCCCGGCAGAGTTCGACTGCGTCCGGGTCGATGTCGGCACAGGTCACGTTCCACCCGTTCGCGGCGGCGCGGACTCCACGAATCCCCGAGGCAGCCATCGCGTCGAGATAGTACTCCGCTCGCGGTTCGCGGTCGCGGTACGTTCGCAGGACGGCCACCGTCAGGTCCCGGTTTAGCTCCTGCACCGGATTGAAAAACACGTCGTCGATGATGGCGTCCCCCTCCTGTTCGGGGACCTCCACCTCGATGCCTCCTTCGCGGACGTTCATGTGTGCCCGTCGGCGTTCCGTCCCGAAAAGGGATACGGGTTGTCGACGGGCGGTGGTCGGCGGTCAACCTCGAACTCGTCTCCTCGCTACCGGAACGGGTTTATTACGTCCGTCCGAACCGATGGCCCGTGCGTTCGGCTTCGAACCCCCCCGGTCGTTCGCGCTCCCTCGTGGAGTGGATACGATGAACCGGGTCGAAGAGTGGGAGGCCGAACTGGCGGACGTGCGGACGCTCACGCCGGACATCGTGGGTCGCATCCTGTCGGCACACGACGACCGGGGGAGACAGGCCATCGAAGCCGTCTCCGAACGTCGCGTCAAGGAGTACCGCGATTTCGTCGTCGTCGTCGGGTTCGAGGACGAGTACATCGTCGAGGAAGGGTGTACCTGCCGGGACAGCGAATACAATCTGGACCCCGACGACCCCACCGACCTGTGCTGGCACGTCCTCGCCGCAAAAATCGCCCGCCGAATCGACGCGATGGACCACCACGACATGTGGTACTCCGACGTGCGCGAGTTCCTGTGATTCGATCTCCGTTCTATCCGTCGAGACAGTAGTCCACGAAGTTTTCGAGGATGCGGAGTCCCGTCTCCCCGCTCTTTTCGGGGTGGAACTGCGTGCCGAAGACGGTTCCCGACTCGTTGGCGATGACGCTCGGGAAGTCCGTGCCGTAGTCAGTCGTGGCGACGACGGCATCATCGTCGTCGGGGACGGCGTAGTAGGAGTGGACGAAGTAGGCGTACTCGCCGTCCACGCCATCGACGAGCGGATGGTCGCGCTGGACGGACAGTTCGTTCCATCCCATCTGGGGCACCTTCTGCTCGCCGGTGAACCGGACGTTCGTCCCCGGAATCAGGTCGAGTCCGGTCACATCACCCTCTCCGGCGTGTTCGGCCTCCTCGCTCGTCGTCAACAGCATCTGCATGCCGAGGCAGATGCCGAACACCGGCGTTCCGCTCTCGGCGGCATCGACGAGCGCCTCCCGGTACGGTCCGGCGTTCTCGACGCCCTCGCGGAACGCGCCGACGCCGGGCAGAACGATGCCGTCCGCCGTCTCGAACGTCGCCGGGTCGTCGGACACCTCCACGTCCGCACCGGCGCGTTCGAGGCCCTTGACCGCGCTTCGAAGGTTTCCGAGGCCGTAATCGACCACGACGACGGACGCGGTCCGTTGCTTCGCGTGGGTGCTCCCTTCCATAGGTGTGGGTTGTGACTCCCGATACAAACGGTTTCGTGTTGCTCCAAAATATGACCGTACTCCAGTGGTTGTGATTGTCACACGCGGTTCTCGCCATCGCCGTCATCTTCTCCCACCTGGTGAGCGTCGAAACGGTCCGCAAAGAAACACGTTTGAACCCGCGAGGAAACGAAGTCCGTCGAGGACTCCTCACGTGCTTCGTGAACCCTCTCTGCGGCGTTCCCGAGCGAATGGACGAATCGGCCTGGAAGTGACTTCGACCCGCTCGGAGTTTCGTTCCACATCTCCAACTATAAATAACTCCACGCAGTGGCTACGAGTATGAATCCCTCGCCCTCCTCGCTCTCCAGACGTGGGTTCCTGACGACGACGGCAACGCTCGGCGCGACGGTCGGCATCGGCAACGCACAGCAGACGACACGACGAACGACGACGATGGGAACGTCGACGTCCTCGGGGGACGCGCCGAAACCGGCGTGGACGTTCCCCGAATCGATGGAGTCGTCCTCGGACGAGTCGCCCCGACTCGCCTATCCCATCGCCGTGGAGGACGGAGTCTTGGTCGCGATCATCGCCGAACAACGGAACGACGACGATCGTCCCCAGTACGCACTCTACGGTTTCGGCGTCGAAGACGGTCACGAGAAATGGTCCCGCGAATTTACTGTGATAACACTTCCCGTCGTCGAGGACGGAACGATGTTCATCTCTGCGAGGAGCGACGAGCACTCCGACGGCGAAGCGCGACAGCTCGTCGCCATCGATGTGGCAACTGGAAAAATACGGTGGCGCAAAGCCACGGGATCGTACATGTCACGGCTACGAGCGGGCGACGAACGCGTGTACGTGGTTTCGGACAAGGACGATTCGGTCCTCGCTCTCGACACGGAAACTGGGGACCGTGCCTGGTCGTACGGCATCGATGGGAACGGCGTTTCGAACCTCGTCCTCGCCGACGGGACCCTGTACGTCAGTCAACGTAGAATCCTGTACGCGCTTTCTGCGGCCGACGGGACGAAACGATGGGAGAAGTCGTGGGGGCAAACGAGCATCTACGTGGAGACGGTCACGGAGAAGAACGTCTTCTGTCGTGTCGAAGGCGACCTGTGGGCGCTCGACCCCGGCGACGGGAGCGAGCGTTGGTCCGTCACCGACGGAAACACGATGGTTACGGACGACGGACGCGTGTACGTGTGGCGGGAGGCCCTCCGTGCCGTCGACGCGGAAGACGGGGCGATAATCTGGCAGTACGACGACGTGACTCCCGTCAGTGTAGACCCGGTCGTCGCCGATGGTGCGGTGTTCGGCGCGAACCGACAGGGTTCGATTTACTCGATAGCGACCGACGGCACGGAGCGGTGGACGTTCGAGACGGACGTTCCCGACAACTACTACTCCATCATATTGGAGGTCCGCGACGGACTCGTCTACGCCATGCTCGGGAAAACCCTCTACGTACTTTCGGCCGAGGACGGGTCGTTGGAGTGGTCGTTCACCGGGCCGGGTCGGGCGGTCAACACGATAGTCACGCACGACGACGTCTTCTTCGGAACGCGCGGCGGCCTGTACGCGTTCGACCGCCACCATTCGCTCGTCTCCACGGTCGTCGACGGCACGAGCGATTTCTTCTCGTCGGTTCCGGGGATGGCGCTTTCGGTCGGCGTCCTCGGCACGGCGGCGTTCGCCGCCTATCGTCGGTTCAACGACGACGAGGAGGCGGCCACGGCGGACGCCGCGGAATCGGATACCGAACCGGAGTACGGTCGCCTCGACCGCATCGCTGCCGACGAGTTCACGGAGACGTATCGCGTCAGAAAGCGTAGCGACGAGGGTCCGAAAATCGTCGCGGAGCGGCGACTGACCGACCCGGACGTCGCCGAACCGTTCCGGTCTGCCACGGAACGCTGGGCCGAGATGAGCAACAGATCTGGCGTCGTCTCCGTCCTCGAAACCGACGGCGAGAGTTTCGAACTGCCGTACTACGGGGACGGGTCGCTCGCCGACCCCTCCCGGTCGGTCGAGGAGCGCCTCGACGCGCTTTCGGACGCGAACGCCGTAGTCCACGACGCCCACGGAGACGGCCTGATTCACGGCGGTCTGACCCCGGAATCGGTTCTCCTCGACGGCGACGACGTCGCCGTGGCCGATTGGGAACTCGCCGCCGCGCTCGCCGAGTACCGCGACCAGTCGCCGTACGCCGCGCCCGAACAAGTCGCGGACGGGGAGACGGACGAGCGAACCGATGTGTACCGTCTCGGCGCGATTGCGGCCTTCGTGCTCACAGGGAAGACGCCCGCCGATGGAGCGTTGGATATGCTGAAACCCGAGTACCGCGCCGCCGTCGTGGCCGGGGCCGACTCGGACGAGTACGAGTCGCTCCGTTCCGACGCCGTTTCCTCCGAACTGTACGACGTCGTCTCGACGGCGATGGCGGAGGACCCGGACGATCGATACGGGTCCGTCGTCGAGTTCGACGACATGCTCCGCTGGGCGGCGTTTCGCGCTTGAGTCGGCCGAGCAAGAACGAAATAGTTCGGCCCCGTTGTACGATTGGGGGAAACGGAGTGGTAACAGCATTACTCGTAGTCGGATTGATAGTCGCCGTCTTCGTAGGCTACAACATCGGTGGCTCCTCGACGGGCGTCGCGTTCGGTCCCGCGGTCGGCAGTCGAATCATCGGCAAAGTAGGCGCGGCGGCGCTGTTTACGGCGTTCGCCCTTTGGGGCGGTTGGACCGTTGGTCGGAACGTCATCGAGACGATGAGCAACGGCATCGTCCCGGCGAGTCAGTTCACGTTGGTGACGAGCATCGTCGTCCTCTTTTTCGCCGGGTTCGCCCTCCTCATCTCGAACCTCTTCGGCGTGCCCGCGTCCACGTCGATGACGGCGGTGGGTGCCATCGTCGGGTTGGGGTTGGCGTCGAACACGCTCGACGAGTCGCTGATGTTCACCATCGTCTCTGCGTGGATCGTCGCGCCGCTTTCGGCCTTCATCGCCGGATTGGTCATCGGTCGGTACCTCTATCCGCATCTGGACGCTCGATTCTCGTTCTCGCGAATCGAGGGGGGATTGCTCCGAGTTGACCGCTCGGGGTCGGTTCCACGACCGACGTTGGGTGGCAGCGTCGGCAAACGCGAAGCGGGCGGCGCGGCGTCGGTGCTCATCATCGCCTGTTACATGGGATTCAGTGCGGGAGCGTCGAACGCGGCCAACGCGGTCGCCCCGCTCATCGGCAACGGGTCCATCACCGCCAGTGAAGGAATCCTGCTCGCCATCGGGGCCATCGGCCTCGGCGGGTTTACCATCGCCCGACGGACGCTCGACACCATCAGCGACGGAATCACCGACCTGCCGATTTTGGCGGCGCTCATCGTCTCGCTCATCGGCGCGACCATCATCACGATCCTCTCGCGCCTCGGTATTCCGGCGAGTCTCGCGGTCAGCACCACGTCGTGTATCATCGGCCTCGGATGGGGCCGGGCCAGTCGCGCGGTGACCGTCGCGGAGGTCGCGGACACCGCGTTGCAGGGCGAACAGACGCCCGCCGCGGGACTCTCTTCGGGTGCGTTGATAGCGGAGACGAGCGAATCCGAGATGCCACCCGGACCGACCATCGGCGACGTTGCGGAGGGAGAGGTTCCCGACCCGAACACAGTGGGAGACGGGGGTGAACCCGGACAGGTGCCGCCGATCGGCGAGGAGAGCGTCGAGGAGTTGGCGGCCGAAAACCTGTTCGACCCTGCGGCGACGAGTCGAATCGTCCTCCTGTGGGTACTCTCGCCGACCCTCTCTGCGGTCGGGTCGTTTCTCATCTTCGAATTCGTCTTGCACGTCGGGTGAGTTCGTTTTACCCCGCTTCGTACCAAGCGCAGAGAAAACCGCTTTACTTGGTTTCCGCCGTCTTACGCGCCATGACCGAACAGGTTCTCGTTCCGGTGGACGGGTCGCCGAAATCGAGGGAGGCGTTCGAATACGCGGCCGCCATGCCGGACGTCGAACTCACCGTCATCACCGTGGTCAACCCCTTCGACATCGACCCGCTTTCGCCGGGCTATCAGTCGCCGCTCGGCAAGGCGGGGATGCCGGCCTACTCGCAGGAGTGGTATCAGGAGGAATGGGACAACGCACACGAACTGCACGAGGAGCTACGGGAAAGCGCCGGAGACGTTCCGGTCGAGAGCGTGGTCAAGATGGGACAACCCGCGCGGCAAATCCTCCGCTATGCCCGTGAACACGACATCGACCACATCGTCATCGGGATGCACGGACGCGACGACGTCTCGAAGATACTCCTCGGTTCAGTCGCCGACAGAGTGATGCGTCGCGCACCGATGATGGCGACGGTCGTTCGCTGATTTTTCTCGCGTCGACGATATTTTATTGCTCGGATGGCTCCAGTTGAATTCCTCGCTGCTTGCGGTTTCCTTCTCACTCCTCGCTGAAAATACAATCGTTGAGAAGGTGTTGTATATCGGACAATTTTTAGTCGTTTCTCACTTATAACTAGCTCCTACCGGATTAGTATTCTGCACAGGTGGCTCATAACGAAATGCGAGACGATACTTTACCAGCTTGCATCATGCGAGGAAACAAGCGGTCACTCGGCAAGCTTAATCGTAGAGGATATATGAAAGGAATGGCGGCAACCGGCATCGGAGCCGGTGTAGCCAGTCGATTTTCGGACGTGACGAACGCGGCGTCCGGCGACGTCGTGCAGGCGGACGGGGATGACGTCTATCTCATCTTCGGCGTCGATACCGAAGACGTCGACCTCGAATCGTGGTTGGCGGACCACAAGGACGACGTTCACTCGAATTCACAGGAGTCGTCGTCCGAGGTCATCCAGTACCAGGACGTCTCCCAGCTGAACGTCAATCAGCAGGAAAACGCCGTCGCCATCTCGATAGACGGCGGGCAGGCGGACGCCATCCAGCGCACGTACCAGAACAACCAGAACGTGCAGGCGGGCGAAGCGGTGTCAAAGAACGTGAACGGGGGCCACAAAGAGCAGACGTTCGAGGACGTCTCGAACACCTTCATCGTCTTCGCTCACGAGTCGGGTTCGAGCGAGTTCTCGGGCTGGGTCGTCAGCGACGAGGAGTATCAGAGCGAGCAGTCCGCGGAAGCCGACATCGACCAGGAACAGGAAGTCGATCAGGTCAACTACAGCAGCCAGAGCCGCGCCATCGCGGTCGCGGAAGGCGAAAGCTACGCTCGGTCCTATCAGCGCAGCTTCCAACTCAACGAGAACGTTCAGGACGCGGAAGCGCTCGCGGCGAACGTCGGCGACGGAGACGACCAGAGCGCCGACTCGTCCGTCTACCAGTCACAGGAAGTGGACCAGCTGAACTACAACAAACAGGGCATCTCGGTCGCGCTCGCCGTCGGTGAGGGGAGCGTCGCCAAAGCGTGGCAGATCAGCTGTCAGTTCAACCGGAACGAGCAGATCGCGAAGGCCACGGCGCTCAACTTCGACCTGACCTCGGTCGACGAGTACATGGCGACCGCCCAGATGACGGGCGACTACTCGGATTCGGACGTGAAACGGTGTTCGGACGGGTCGATGCAGGCGAACGAGCAGGGTGCCGAATCCGAAATCGACCAGTTCCAGGACGTCAGTCAGCGGAACTCCAGCGTGCAGAACGCCGCGTTGGCCATCGCACTGGACGACAGCGAATCGATGGCCACGCAGGCCAGCTATCAGGGCAACTTCAACGCCCAAATCGCCTCGGCGACCTCGGTCAACGTGAACGAGGGACACATGGTGGTCGAGGGCGTGATGAAGGGAACCGACGCGAAGGGCGACGGTTCGTGGGCTGTCGCGTACGACAACGGTCACGATCAAGTCAACACGCAGGAAGCCATCTCCGAAATCGAGCAGGTACAGTACATCGAACAGCTGAACGTGAACGAGCAGAACAGCGCCATCGCGTTCTCCGTCGACAACGGCGACGCGACGGCGGAACAGCTCAACTATCAGCGGAACGAAAACGTCCAGTACGCGGAATCGAACGCGGGCAACCAAAGCGACCAGGACGACGGGAAGTGCAAGGAAGACGGCAAGAAAAAGCACCACCACCGCAAGAAGGGAAAGTGCAAGAGGAAGCATCACCACGGCAAGGGAAAGCACCGCCACGGCAAGAAGAAAAAGTGCAAGGATTGAGCGGTTTCGAGGCTCGTAGGTGACGAAGAGAAAGGACCGCTGATTCTGTCGTTATTTTCTCGCGGTTCGTGTACGACTCCGTAGCCACGGCGTCGCCGAAATCCGCCCGCCCCGTCCGCTCAGAAATCGCCGAGGTTGGACTGACCGCCGTTCGCACCCGCCATCGTCGCCGCTTTGTCGAGCGTGCTCTCGAACGTCGATTCCTGACTCCTGTCGTAGAGCGTCGCCGCGGGGTGAAGACAGACGAGCACGTCGCGTTTCGTCCCGCCGATTTCGACCGTCTCTATCGACCCGGCTTCCTTCGTCACGGCCACGTCGCGGCCGAGCAGGTGTTGGCTCGGCACCTTCCCGAGCGTGACGATGACGTCCGGGTTTACGAGGTCGATTTCTCGCTCCAAATACTCCCGGCAGTTGCCGAGTTCTTCCTTCGTCGGGTCGCGGTTCTCCGGCGGACGACAGCGTACGCAGTTGGTGATTCGAACGTCCGCCCGCGACAGTCCCTTATCGCGGAGCCTGTCGTCCAATACGGACCCGCTCCTGCCGACGAACGGTTCGCCTCGGTCGTCCTCCTGCGCGCCGGGCGCTTCCCCGACGAACAGCACGTCCGCGTCTTCCGGCCCGACGCCGTTGACGATTTGACTCCGGCACTCGACCAGCGACGGACAGCGCGTACAGTCGGTCACGTCCAGTCCCTCCATCGTTCCCATACTCGCTCGGACGGACGGAATGCATTAAGTATCCTCGGCCTACGCCGCGACAGGCGACCGGTGAAGGTCGATAATGCGATGCCTTCCGGGACGGTATCGCATCAGTTCGTCGCGCCGCGCCACTCGTCCGCGGCGCGGGCGGCCAAGCGAGCGACACGGAGCGGTTCGGGTCGTCCACCTTCCGGGGTGAACGACCGGACGACATCGCGGGCGTCCCCCTCGCCCATGCCGACCTGCCGGACGAACACCGTCTCGCCGTCGACGGCGAGTTCGCGCCGCGTCGGTTGGTTTCGATAGATCTCCAGTCGTCGGTCCAGTTCGTCGCCGGAAAATTCGGCTTCGAGCGATTCGCGAAGGCCGTCGCTCTCCTCGAAAGTGACGGTGATGACCGGGCGGTCTACGGCTTCGTGGAGGCGGTGCATATCCAGTACGTTGTACCACGCGAGTGCGATACCGCCGACGAAAACGTAGCGGACGTCCTCGCGGTCCAGTCGTTCTACGAGGTCGATAATCCCGTCGGTGACGTCCGTTCCGCCGACCGTACAGTTCCCAAAAACAAATCCGTCGGTCACCCGAGTTGCGCGGGTGACGACGCCAGCGAGCGTGCTGGTGTCGCGGCGATACGATTCCGCGACACCGAGCGCTCGAACACCGGACTTCACGCTACTCTTCGTCTTTTATCTCGTCGAGTCGGTCCAACAGTTCGTCGTTCGATGCCCCAATCTCGAAATCGACGCTTCCCTTGTGTTCGTGTTCCGACGTCGCAACGCCACTGTCGTCGTCCAGATCCGCGCTATACTCCTGGTTCTCTTGTTCTGATTCGTCGTAGCTCCCGAAGCCCATACGATATATGGTATGCACTTCGGACACTAAAAACGCTCGCCGCCCGTCAGGATTTTGGCAGATGGCCCGAAACGCTTCGTTATGCAAGTCGCTACCGTCACTGCCGACGCCGAGACGTTCACCTGTAACGCCTATCTCGTCCTCGGCGAGCGCTCGGTTCTCGTCGATGCCGGGGCGATGGACGGCGTCGTGGACGCCATCCGCGAACACACGGACACGCTCGACGCGGTCGTCCTCACTCACCAACACGGCGACCACGTCGCGCAACTCGATGCCGTGCTGGACGCATTCGACGCGGAACTCCTCGCGTATAGTCCGCATCCCCGCCGTGACAGTCTCATCGCCGACGGCGACACGGTTCGAATCGGCGACGAGGAGTTCGAGGCCGTCCACACGCCCGGCCACGCGGACGACCACCTCGCCTTCATCAGCGATTCGACCATCTTCAGCGGCGACGTCGTGGTTCACGACGACGGCGCGTTCGATTACGGCAGTTTCGGACGCACCGACATGGCGGGCCAGTCCCGAGAGGAACTCATCGACAGCATCCGCGACATCCTCGATCGAATGCCCGATTCCGTCGAACACATGTACGCCGGCCACGGCGAGGAGTTCCACGGGGAGGTGCGTGACGTCATCGAGACGGCCTTAGAGCGAGCGGAGAAACGCGAACCGAAGTATCCCGAGTGAGGCGTTTCAGGGGTGTCGTACGATAGCACGCATCGAACACGCTTTTCTCCTCGGTCGCACCTCTCTCCGTTATGCCCGGACCCGTTTTCCTACGCGGCGAGCGCATCGAACTCAGAACGGTCGAAGAGGACGACTTGGACTTCCTGCAGGACACCATAAACGCGCCGAACGTCCGTCGATTTCTCGGTAGCCGTTCGCCCGTCAACGGCGGGCAGGAACGGGAGTGGTACGAGGAGCGCGCCTCCGACACCGACGGCGACCACGTCCACCTCCTCGTCTGCCGTGACGGTGAAGCGATGGGGTCCATCGGTCTCCATCCGAAGGATCCGACAGGCGTGAACGTCGAAATCGGAATCCTCCTCGCCGAGGAGTTCTGGGGGGAGGGCTACGGCACGGATGCCAGTCGCCTCATTACGGACTTCGCGTTCCGCGAACGCCGCCACCACCGCGTCATCGCCCGCGTGTTCTCGGGGAACGTCGGTTCCGCCCGAATCTGGGAAAAGCTCGGCTTCCGTCACGAGGCGACGCACGTCGAATCCGAGTTCCTCGACGGCGAGTACGTGGACGTCGAGTTCTACGCGATTCTCGAAGACGAGTGGTTCGGTCGGGAAGAATAGGTTCGAACACCGGGGAACGCGCCGCTCGGAATCTGCGTACGATTCGGAGAAAAACCGACGGGTCGCTTACGCGCTGCGCGATTCCTTGCTCTTCGGTCGAAGCTTGCTGTAGCCGCATTTGCGGCACTTGTCGGCTCGCTGCGGGTTGCGGGCGTTACAGCGCATGCAAATCATCTTTTCGAGCGTTCGTTTCTCTGCTGCGTCGAAACTGGCCATACGGTGCGTTTGCTTCCCGGCGCGTTTAAACGTTATTGAGTTGCCGCGTCGCTACTCCTCCCCGGCGTCCAGATACTCCTGCTGGACGGCCACCACTTCGGTCGAATCGGTACAGTCGGCGTAGCGGCGAAGCGGTTCCGCGTTCAGTTCGAGAAACGTCTCCCCCCAGCGGAACTTCGACAGTATCTCCTCCGCGTGTTCGCGCTCCCCCAGGATGCAGAGTCCCGCCGCGAACGCCTCCACGGTGTTCAACTGAAACGGTTTGCCGTAGTTGACTGGGTTCGCGGCGACGAGAAACGGCAACGCTCGGTGGAGTCCGGGCATCTCGAAGAGCGCCTTTCCGGCGCTCTCCCACGAGCAGTCGAGGGCGACGAGGGTGTCCGTTTCGGCGCGGTCGGCGGGCGACAGCGCCTGCTCCGCGTGCGGATTGAGCACGATTCCGTACGGCGTCGCTCGCGCCGACCGATGGAGTTCGGTCAGGTCGAACCGCGCGAGTTTCCGCGCCGTACACTTCTTCGGGTCGTCGTCGCCCTCGTACCGGACGTGGAGGTTCACTGGACGGGAATTGGCGTGGCTCGGTAAAAAGTGGCGCGAAGAAGGCTCCGCCGGGGATGCGGTGCATGCGGAGCCGTATGGAAACAGTTCCCCCGTCGTACAGGCGTGCCGGATTCGACCGGCATCCCGACGAAGTAGCGAAGACGATATAGCCGTTTATATGACCGCTATAGGGATCTCAAATTCGTTCCGTGGCCTATCGAGAACTCGATACCGTCCGCCGAGGGGATAAAGAGGGTCCTCCGTGTTCTCCCGCGTATGGACTCCGAAGCGGTCGTTCGCGCGTACTACGATTCCATCGACGCACACGACTACGAGACGTTCGCCGGACTGTTGACCCCCGACGTCGTCCACGATCGCCCCGACCGGACCATCGAGGGGCGCGACGCCCTCGTCTCGTTCATGCGTGACGATCGCCCGAACAAGGAGACGAGTCACGAACTCTCGCGAATCGAGGAAAACGGAACCACCGCGACCGCCGAGGGTCGCCTGCTCGATGCCGACGGCGAGGAGATGTTTGCGTTCGAGGACGACTTCTCCATCGAGGAGGATCGAATCGCGCGGATCCGGACGCGAACTCGGTAGTCCCCCTTCCCGAGAACCGCCGAAAGCATTCGGGGACCGATGAAAAATCAGCATTCGAACAGTGTTCACATATCAACCCGTCACTTTTCGACATTTGGTACCCTGTTGCACACTTGATGGCATCATCACGAACGTCGGCGAAACGAGGCGAACGGAACAAAGTCATGGGCGCGATAGCCGTACTGGCCGTCGCGTTGTTGGTCGCCGCGGCGACCGGGGCGTATAGGCTGTTTTCGTACGGTGCCGCGCTGTTCATCGTGGCGAACTTCGCCGCGGCCGCCGTGGAACGGAACGACGGCGAACTGAACCTCGCCCCGTATACGGGGTTGTTGGTCGGATTGGCGGCGGTGTTCGCCGCCGGGTTCACGCTGATATGGCTGCAATGGCATCCGGGCGTGACGGAGTACACGTACCTCCTCGGTCTCCCGACGCCGACGCTTTCGTACTTCGTCTTCCTCTGGTTGCTCCCGATCCTCGGCGCGCTCTACTACGCCCTCGTCTTCCCGGACATCGGGAGCGACGACGTGGTCGACGACTTGATGGACGACGTGCGGCGGGTCCAGCGGGGAAAGCAGTTCCCGATGTCAGTCGCCCGAACGGAACCCGACGGCGGGGACTCCGGCGGTGAACCCGGCGGAAAGTCCCCGCAGGCGGACGGAGGCGACCGGCGATGAGTCCCGTCCCTTTCGTCCCCCTACAGGAGATTCCGGTCACGGACAGCCCGTACGTTCTGCTGTTCGGCGGTGCCTATCTGCTGATCGTGTTGGCCATTGGCGTCTGGGGCTACATGCAGACCGAGAGCACCGAGGACTTCCTCATCACCGGGAAAAGCATCGGCACGTGGGTCCTCGCGCTGACGGCGTTCTCGGTCATCCAGTCCGGGTTCGGCTTCGTCGGCGGTCCCGAACTCGTCTACTCGTTCGGGACGACGGCACTCTGGATCTTCTTCACCGCGCCGCTCGGGTTCGTCATCACGTGGGTGCTGCTGGCGAAACGGATGCGACTGCTCGCGGACATCCGCGACGTGATGACGCTCGCCGACGGGATGTACGTCAGATACGAGAGCGCGTGGGTTCGGGGCCTCACCGCTGTCGCCGTCATCGTCGGCGTCATGGCCTATCTGGCGACGAATCTCGCCGCGCTCCAGTACGTCATGCGGGCGATTTTCGGCCTGCCGGTGATGTGGGGCCTGCTCATCGGCGCGCTCATCCTCCTGCTCTACAGCATGCTCGGCGGCATGATAGCGGGCGTCTGGACCGACTTCGTGCAGGCGATTACGATGATAGTCGGCTCCCTGTTCGTCTTCGCCTACGCGCTGTCGTTCGGCGGCGGCATGGGGTCGATTTCGCGCAACCTCGCCACTGCCGACCCGGCGTTCGTCTCGCCGTTCGGCGCGATGGGCGCACCCGCGGCGACCATCTTCACGGCGCTCGGGTGGTGGATCCTGTTCTCCGTCGGCGCGGCGGGACAGCCACACCTCGTCACCAAGTTCTACATGAGTCGCAACCTCAAAATCCTGCGCTGGGGCGCGCCCATCGCGGCGGCGACGTACGCGATTTCCAGCCTCCTCGCCTTCTCGACCGGACTGTCGATGCGCGCCATGGTCGAGGCGGGCCAGACCGCGGCCCCGAAGAGCGCGTCCGTCGTCGGGCCGGTTTTCGTCCTCGAACACACGCCCGGCGTCGTGGCCGGACTCATCCTCGCGGCTCTGCTCGCGGCCATCATGAGCACGAGCGACTCGTTCCTGAACATCGGCGCGGCGGCGGTGTCACGCGACATCCCACGGGCGCTCGGCCGCCCCATCGAGGACGACACGACCGAACTTCGCGTGACGCAGGCCGCGCTGGCGGGACTGACCATCGCCTCGACGCTCATCGTCTTCTACTCGCAGACCTTGGTCGGCATCCTCGGAACCATCGGTTGGGGCTTTTTCGCGGCGGCGTTCTTCGCCATCGCGGCCCTCGGCCTGAACTGGAAGGGTGCGACGAAGGAGGGCGCTATCGCCGCGCTTCTCGGCGGGTTGGTCGTCAACCTGTTCTACAGCGCGGTGCCGAGTATCGCGGAGGTCGTTGCCGGGATGGGCGATTCGCTTCCGACATTCGTGGTCTCCGGCGCGGAGTGGGTTGCGACGACCGTTCCGAACCTCTATCCCTTCCCCGGTTCGTTCCCGGTCGGAACCGTGGCGCTCCTCGTCGCAATCGCGCTCTTCATCGGCGTCTCGCTGGTGACGCAGGAACGGGGGACGGTTCCGGAGGACATCGCCCTCCTCCTGGAGGGATAGAATGAGCATGACCGAGACACGAGACGGCGGGGACGAAACGCGAATCGCCCACCTCTCCGGGTGGTTCCGCCAGCGACCCACGTCGATGGAGTACTGGGACCTCCTCGTCACGGACGAGCGACTCGTCTGGTGTTTCGTCGGCGAGTCGTTCAAATCGATGCTGTTGCGGGCGGACACGGGCGAACGCGGTCGGAAGGAGGTTTCGGACGCCACGCCGGACCGCGCCCTGTCGTTCAGCGAGCGAAACTTCGCGGTTCCGCTCGATTCGGTTCGGTCGATTCGCCTTCGGGAAGGAACCCTGTTCCGGCGGGCGAAGTTGACGGTTTCGTGGACCGACGGTGACACCGACGAGTTCGAACTCTCGGCGACGAAAACGGCGGATTCGCAGGTCGAAGACGTGGCGGCGCTCGAAAAGGACTCCCGACTCTCGCACGTCGATATCGCCGTCGAGGCGGCGGACGGGTTGTTCTGATTTCGGATTCGGTTTTCAGCTAGCTATTCGGGCGTCAACAACTCCTCGGACTCGATTTCGGGGAACGACGCCACGACGCGTTCGAGTACCTTCGCCTCCGCCCGGCGCAGGTTGTTCGACGCCGCCGTCTTCGAAACGTCGAACTCCTCGGCCAGCGTGCCGAGGTTCGCGTCACGAGGCGTTCGGAAATACCCTCCGTCGACGGCGGTTCGGAGGGTTTCGCGTTCCGTTTTCGACAGTTCGCGACAGCCGTCGAGGACGTTTTTCGCCGCGCCGAGGTGTTGGATGACGTCGAGGTACTCCTCGAACGACGTGGCGTTTCGGCTCTCGACGCTGAAGTCGTTTCCCGTCTCCAACTCGGCGAGGGCGTTGTCGGTGTTGTCGGCGGAGTCGAACCCGACGTTCCAGAGTTCGCTTCCGTCGCGTATCCGGAACGGGCCGGTGATGTAGCCGTCGTGCTTTCGAATCGTCCGCATCGCGTTGGTTTGCCCGATGAACGACTTGATGACCGCGGTGTCGCCTCGGCGCGAGAGGAGTTCGAACTCCAGCATCCGGTCGTGGTCCTGCAACGCCGAGAGGCCGTTCGTCAGCGCGCCGCGGTCGTCACCCTGTACGAGAATCCTCGTCTCCAACTTCTGCTTGGCGGCGTTGAAATCCCAGTGCATGGTGTGAAACGAGACATCCGTCTCGTCCGTCACGTCGATGTATGGACAGTCATACTGCACCATGTCCATCGTTACCGAAATCATATCCCAACTCATCGTTCATTATGGAAATAAATACCGGTGCTTCCCTTTTGAATCGTAAATCCGTTCGGTCAGATTCGTGACGAGTCGCCAGTTCCCCTTGCCCCATTCGATCGGAACCTCCACGAATCGAAAAAACGAGCCGCGTGTCAAACGAACCGCGAGTTGTGTCTCGCGTGCGAAGCGCGCGGTCCTCACTCGCGTTCGCCCGACCCGAGGGCGCTCTCGCCGACGGGGTCGTGGCCTTCGATGACTTCCTGTCCGCCCATGTACGGTCGGAGCGCTTCGGGAATCGTCACCGTGCCGTCGTCGTTCTGGTAGTACTCCAGAATGGCGACCATGACGCGGGGCAGCGCGAGTCCCGAGGCGTTCAGCGTGTGGAGGTATTCGGTCGATTCGTGGCGCTCGGGGCGGTAACGCAGGCCCGCCCGCCGGGCTTGGAAGTCCTCGAAGTTCGAGGCCGTCGAGACTTCGAGCCAGCGGCCGCCTTCCTCCGGGCCGTCCTCCAAGTCGTCGCCCGGTGCCCACACTTCGAGGTCGATCTGCTTGGTCGCCTTGAACCCGAGGTCGCCCGTGCAGAGTTCGAGGACTCGGTACGGCAGTTCGAGGCGGCGCAGGACTTCCTCGGCCTCGTCCAACAGGATATCGAGTCGGTTGTAGCTCCCTTCGGGTTCCACGAAGTTCACCATCTCGACCTTGTTGAACTGGTGGACGCGCACGATACCGCGCGTTTCGGTGCCGTGTTCGCCCGCCTCGCGCCGGAAGTTCGGCGTGTAGGCCTGATGTTTCAGCGGCAGGTCGTCGCGCAGGAGGATGTCCTCGGCGTACATGTTCGTCACCGGAACCTCCGCGGTCGGACAGAGCCAGAGGTCCTCGCCCTCGATTTTGTAGGCGTCCTCGGCGAACTTCGGCAGTTGCCCCGTCCCCGTCATCGAGTCGCTGTTGATCGGAATCGGCGGGAAGATGTCCACGTACTCCTGCTCGCGGTGGACGTCCAGCATGAACTGCATGATGGCGTGTTCCAGTCGCGCCCCGTCGCCCTTCAGGAAGTAAAAACCGCTTCCGGTGGTTTTCGCCGCCCGTTCCTCGTCGATGATGTCCAACTCCTCGCCAAGGTCGTAGTGCGGAACCACGTTCGCGGGTAGGTCGCGCAGGTCGTCGAACCCTTCCCGTCGCTGTTCCACGTTGTCGTCCTCGTCCTCGCCGACCGGGACGCTCTCGTGTGGCACGTTCGGGATTTCGAGGATTCGCTCCTCAAGTTCCTCCTCAAGTTCGTTCGTCCTCGCTTCGACCTCCTCCAGTTCCGCCTTCAGCGCGCTCGAACGTTCGATGGCTTCCTGTGCTTCCTCCTCCTTGCCTTCCTGTTTCAACTCGCCGATGCTTCGGCTGACCTCGTTTCGTTCGTGGCGCAGGTCGTCACCCCGCGCCTTCAGTTCGCGCCACTCGGCGTCCACGTCGAGAAAGCCGTCCAAATCGACGTCGTCGCCGCGGTTTTCGAGCCCCTCCCGAACTTCGTCCGGGTGGTCCCGGATAAACTTCCTGTCGAGCATTCCTGACTCGGGTTTCAACACCCCTGCAAAAAACCGTGTCGCTATATCGAGACGATGTGTCAGGGTTCGTCATCTGATTCGAGGACGGTGTAGCTGGGCGTCTCTGAATCTTAACGGCCGTGGAGGGGACTTTGAGGAAATTCCGTGGCTAACGCTCCCAATAACACTGATAAGGTGTCTCCGAGAGCCCCCGCCACGCTCGCTACGAGTTGAACATGCGTCCGAATGAGACGAAAACGAGAGTAGCGGGGTGACGTTTTCGAAAGCCCCCGTCCGCTCGCTATGATCTGCGTTTGATTTTGATTCTTGTGCGATTTTAGCTACCAAGAAGCAGCCCTCGAAAGCCCCCGCCACGCTCGCGGCCGTTCGGCGACATCTCGACTCGGCATAAACCGCGTGCCTCGTCGAGAGGGGTCGCCGAAACGACCACGACAAGCGCGAGCAGGCGGCCCCTTTCATCCACCCAGACGACCGCACAGCACCGCATCAGCCACACCCTCCCCAACCGATTCGCTTCACTTCGCTCCGCTCATCCCTCGCGTGATAGCCAACCAACCCCTCGGACGAAGCGTCCTCAGGGTTGCTGGCGCACGCGCCAGTGTAGTATTGGTCGGTATCGCGCACCTCGAATAGACGCCATGGCTCCCCCGATTTCGCTTCCGGGAGGGTGCGCCAGCGCGTGTCCGCGAGGCGTGAGCGCTGCGAACGGCGAGCGCACTGCCGCGCTGGCGGGGAGGTGTGGGGACACCGGCGGTGCGGATGCGGGTATGGGTGCCGCCAGCAATCCCTCGGAGGACGGAACCAACGCGACCGGAACCACCGGTTCGATGAAACGGGAACGCCCTCGAAGGTCAAATACGAAGCACGCGGGACGCGAATCGTTTTTCCCGTCTCCCCACACGAGGTATGGTATGGCAATCGGCGACCTACGGGAAGTCAGGACCGGGGACTGCTCGGACCTGTACTATCTCGACACCGGAATGTACGACACGGAGGCCTACGGCGCGGTGTACATCCTCGACACCGACCGTCCGGCAATCGTGGAGACGGGCATCGGAACCAACTACGAGCAGATACTCGACGCGCTTTCCGAGTTGGACATCGCGCGGGAGGACGTGGCGGTCATCGCGCCGACGCACGTCCACCTCGACCACGCGGGCGGCGCGGGATTCCTCGCCGAAGCGTGCCCGAACGCGGACGTGTACGTCCACGAAATCGGCGCGCGCCACCTCGTGAACCCCGAGTATTTGGTGAAGGGAACGAAGCAGGCCGTCGGCGACCAGTGGGAGTTCTACGTCGAACCGAAACCCGTCCCCGAAGAGCGCATCGTGGAGGTGACGGACGGGGACACCATCGACTGCGGGAGTCACGAGTTGGACGTCATCCACGCGCCGGGGCACGCGCCGCACCAGACGATATTCTACGACGGGGTGAACGACGCGGTGTTCACCGCCGACGCCGCCGGAATCTGGGTGCCGAGCGTCGCGGAAGTCCACGAGACGTCGCCGCCGACGGATTTCGATCTGGACCAGTGTCTGGACGACGTGGAGACCATCCGAGAACTCGCGCCGGGGACGCTCCTCTACACGCACTTCGGCCCGCGGGAGTACTCCAACGCGGCGATGGACGAGTACGGCGAGGTCCTTTCGAAGTGGGTCGCGGCGGTGGACGCCCAGCGCGCCGCGAGGGACGACGACGAGGAGATAATCGAACACTTCGTCGAGGAACAGGACATGGACGACGTGTGGGGCGAGCGGAAGGCGCGCGCCGAAGCGGTGTTAAACACCCGCGGCGTTCTTCACTACCTCGATACCGACGACGGTCTGTGAAACGCGCGAAACCGAAACAACCGAACTAAACTTTCGTATCGTTCTACACTACATTAATGGGTGATAACTCGCTACTGAGAAGTATGGAGTGGCGTGACGGAGAGAAGGAGTTCACCGACCCGGTTATCGAGCGGACGACGTTGTCCCGGATGTTCGAGGACAGCGCCGAGAGACACGAGAACCGCCCCGCACAGCAGTACAAGGGCGGCGTGTATCGCCGTTCGCTCACCGAAACCGTGCTTCCGGCGGCACCGAACGGCGAGTTTCGGGCGCTTTCGTACGCGGAAATGCGGGACATCGTTCGCAATCTCGCCGCCGGGTTCCGTGACCTCGGCGTCGGGTCCGACGACAGGATCGGCATCTTCGCCGATACGCGCATGGAGTGGGCACAGACGGACTTCGCCCTGCTCGCGGCGGGTGCCGTCGTGACGACCGTGTATCGGAGTTCCTCCGTCTCGCAGGTTCGGTACCTCCTCGGCGACCCCGAAGCCACGGGCGTCGTCGTCGAGAACGAGGATTTGCTGGAACGCGTCGTGGAGGTCGAAGACGACCTCGACCTCGAATTCATCGTCGTGATGGACTCGCTTTCGCGCGAATACGACCGCGACGACCTCTTCACGCTCGCCGAGGTCCACGACCGCGGTGCGGACGCCTTCGACGCGGACGAGTACGAATCGTGGCTCGAAGCCCGTGAGGTGGACGACCTCGCCACGCTCATCTACACCAGCGGGACGACGGGCCAACCGAAGGGCGTGAAACTCTCCCACTGGAACTTCCGGTCGAACGTCAACCAGTGTTACCGACGGTTCGGTCCCCGACCGGACAAGGACGTTCCCGTCATCGACCGACATTCGAGAGCCGTCTCGTTCCTCCCGCTCGCACACGTCTTCGAGCGAACCGCGGGTCACTTCATGATGTTCGCCGCCGGGGCGACGGTCGCCTACGCGGAGAGTCCCGATACGCTGCAGGAGGACTTCCAGGCGGTCGAACCAACCACCGGAACCAGCGTCCCGCGCGTCTACGAGCGGATTTACGACGCCATCCGGTCGCAGGCCGACGAGAGCGATACGAAGCGCCGGATCTTCGACTGGGCGACCGACGTAGGCGTCGCCTATCACGAGGCGGATTCGCCGAGCGTCGGCCTCCGGGCGCGAAAACTGCTCGCCGACAAACTCGTCTTCGACAAGGTCAAGGACGGACTCGGGGGCAACATCGAGTTCCTCATCAGCGGCGGCGGCAGTCTCTCGGCCGACCTGTGCGCGCTCTATCACGGGATGGGGTTGCCCATCCTCGAAGGCTACGGACTCACGGAAACCGCTCCCGTCATCTCCGTCAACCCGCCCGAAGCGCCCGAAATCGGAACTATCGGCTACCCCGTCGTGGACGAAGAGGTGAAAGTCGACGGGTCGGCCGTCGGCGAGGCGTTCTCGGACGCGGCGGGCGAGGTGGGCGAACTCCTCGTCAAGGGGCCGAACGTCACCGAGGGCTACTGGAACGAACCCGAGGAGACGGAACAGGCTTTCACGGACGACGGGTGGTTCCGAACCGGCGACATCGTCGAAATTCGCCCCGACGGCTACATCGCGTTCCGGGAACGCGCCAAGGAACTCCTCGTCCTCTCGACCGGCAAGAACGTCGCGCCCGGTCCTATCGAGGACGCCTTCGCCGCCAGCGACGTCGTGGAACAGTGTATGGTCATGGGCGACGGCCGGAAGTTCGTCAGCGCGCTCATCGTCCCCAACGTCGAGGAGGTCCGCGAACGGGCCGCCCGCGAGGGAATCTCGCTCCCGGACGACGACCGCGACCTGTGCCGGAACGACACGGTATACGAGTGGGTCGAAACGGAAGTCGAGCGCATCAACGAGCGGTTCGAATCCTACGAGCGGATAAAACAGTTCAGGCTCGTCCCCATCGAGTTCACGGAGAGCAACGACCTCCTCACGCCGACGATGAAGAAGAAACGCCGAAACATCCTCGACCGATTCGCCGACGACATCGAAGCCATCTACGCCGACTGACGGTCGAACCTCCGCGCCGACCTGCCGCGTGCTGTGAGCTAACACCCTCGTGTCGGGTTCACCCTTTCGGGACAAAATATGACGAACGACCGCGCTCTATCTATAAAGCGAAACGATTGTCCATTCTATTGCGCTCCTTCCCCCGTGCAGTGCCACATTCATACCACGCAATTTAATACCCGTCCACACTCTCCTTCCCGATACATGGAGGGCCAGCAGTGAGTGCGCAGTTGCTGTACGTCGTCACCGCCATCATCGGACTCGGCGTCGTCTCGCAGGTGCTCGCCGACCGATTTCAGGTGCCGAGCGTGCTGTTTCTCATCTTCGCGGGGGTCATCTTCGGGCCGGTCGGACTCGGCCTGCTCGACCCGTCGGCGTTCGGCGATGCGCTCTCGTCCATCGTCGGCCTGAGCGTCGCCATCATCGTCTTCGAGGGGGCGTTCCACCTCAAGGTGAACAAACTCCGGGAGGCACCGTCGGCCCAGATACGCCTCGTCACGATCGGAGCGCTCGTCTCCTTGCTCGGGACGGCCGTGGTCGTGCGATACGCGCTCGGACAACCGTGGGACCTCGCCCTACTCATCGGGTCGCTCCTCGTGGCGACCGGTCCGACGGTCATCACCCCGATTCTCTCGGTCGTGCCGGTGCGTGACCGCGTCGGGGCCGCCCTCGAAACGGAAGGCATCGCGAACGACGTGACCGCCGCCATCCTCGCCGTGGTGATGTTCGAAGTCCTCGTCCTCACCGGGACGAACTCGTTCGACGTCGGCGAATTTCTCGCGTCGTTCGTGCGTCGATTGGGAACCGGCGTCCTCGTCGGTCTCATCGTCGCCGGACTCCTCTGGTACATCCTCCGCAACCTCAACCTCTCGCGGGGGAACGCGCCACAGAACTCCCGACTGCTGATTCTCGTCGGCGCGTTGACCGCCTACGCCGCCGCTGACATCGTCGCCAAAGAGGCCGGTATCGCGGCCGTCGCGACGGCCGGGATTCTTCTCGGAAACGCGAACCTCCCGTACGAGGAGAAGATAGAGGAGTTCAAGGGCGACATCACCCTCATCGTCCTCTCGTTCGTGTTCATCACGCTGGCGGCCCAGTTGGAACCCCGGAACCTGTTTGACCTCGGCATCGGCGGTATCGTCGTCGTCCTCACCGTGATGTTCGTCATCCGCCCCTTGGTCGTCTTCGCTTCGACCTCGGGCGGTCGATTCACGCGGGGCGAAAAGACGTTCATGAGCCTCGTCGGCCCGCGGGGCATCATCCCGGCGTCGGTCGCCACGCTGTTCGCGATTCGCATCCGAAACGAGGCCGACGTCATTCCGAACGCGAACGAGGCGGCGACGGTGCTCATCGGCACCGTCTTCCTCGTCATCGTCGTGACCGTCGTGCTCGAGGGCGGATTCGCTCGACACATCGCAGAACATCTGAACGTGATTCCAATGCGCGTACTCATCATCGGAGGCGGAAAGGTGGGCCGGTCGCTCGCCGCACGCCTCGAAGACCGCGGAGAGAACGTCGTACTGATAGAGTACGACGAAACGATAGTGCAGACCGCTCGCGAGGAAGGCTACACCGTCCACGAAGGCGACGGCACCGACACGGACGTCCTCAGGGCCGCCGGGGCGGACAACGCGAAAATCGTCGTCGCCGCGACCGGCGACGACGACGCGAACCTCCTCGTCGCGCAACTCGCCGAGTCGAAGTTCGACGTAGAGACGATCATCGCTCGGGCCAACAACCCGGACAACGTGGACGCCTTCGAGGACCTCGGCGTTCGGACCATCTCCTCGTCGCTCGCCACCGCGTGGGCCATCGACAACGTCATCGAACGCCCCGCCCTCTCGAACTGGATGACGGAACTCGGGCGGAGCGGGGACGTACAGGAGATAGAGATAACCGAACCGAGCCTCGTCGGGAAAACCATCGACGAACTGGACGCCGAACTGCCGAACGGCGTCCTCATCGCGCTCGTCGGGCGGGACGGGAACTCGCAGGTTCCGAGCAGGGATTTCACGCTCCAGAACGGCGACCACGTGACGTTCCTCGGGCGCAAGTCGGCCGTCAGGGACGCCATCTCGCTGTGTCATCCCCGATAGACGACGCCCCGTCTCGCTCTCACCTTCGTCGCGCGAGTTCGAGGTTGACCGCCGAGAGAAGAGCGAACGCGACGAGGAGCAACGCGGCGTACGCGAGGACGTCGAGGAGGGTGAACGGATACATTCCCAGCTGGTTACAGAGGATTACCACTCCGCCGACGACCGCCAGCGCGAGATAGTACCGACTCCAGTTTCCCCCCGTCGACGACGGATTGACGAACTTGTCGAGTTCGGTCGCCGTGTCGCTGAGTCGTACCTGTCCGCGTTGTCGGTCGTAGACGATGACGCCCGCGTCGGCCATCTTCGGGAGGTGGGTCTGGTACAGCGACGTGTACACGGATTTTCGCTCCTTCGAGGAGACGAGTTCGACGCTGGTGTCCTGTTCCCACGCGGCGACCACCTCGGCGAGCTCGCCGATGGAGACCGTTCCCGGTTTCGACCGCAGGTAAGAGAGGGAGTACCGACGCCGTGGGTTGGTGAGGATTTCGAACGCCGTATCGCGTGAAATCGCCTCCGTTCCCGTCGGTGGTTCGGTGGTCATTCTCGACAACTGTGGGACGTTCCCGCCGTGCGATACACTACCGCTTATTGGACTGCCGGGCGCAAAAAGATATTCGTCAATTTACAACTCTCCCCCGTAGAAACAAGGCCCATCGGCTCCGGTCGACCCCCGTACTCACTCCTCGACTTCGACGAATCCGTCTTCAGCCATCTACCTTCACGACCGCCACGTCCCGATTTCGGAAGACGACCGAGGTTCCCCTCAACGCGTCGAAGCGGTCCAGCATCCCCGTCCACTGTGCCCGACTCAGCGTTTCGCGGGCGATCCAACTCCGGGTGCCTTCGCGGGTGAGGTAGACGTAATCGGGCGACACGTCGTCCCGAGCGAGTATCTCGCGGATGCAACTGGCCGACGCGCAGGTCGAACTGTTCCGGTACAGCGAGATTTGGCGTTCGCGCTCGTCGGGCGGCAGCCATTCGGCCCCCCACGGGGAAGCGACGACGGTTCGATGGGCGAACACCGGGAACCACTCCGCGGCGTCGCCAGCGACGAGGACCGTCGCGTCCTGCGGGGTTCGGTTTCGTATCCATCGCATCGCGGCCATGTCGTCGCCGTCGATGTACGATGGAAGCGGGTCCTGCTGGAGTCGGTGGAGCGGGCGTTCGGGAACGGGTCCGTAGTTCGCGGCGTAGAGGCCGCCGGTCGCCACGCCGTAGGTCGAGAGCAGGAGGAGTAAGACGAGCGAAACGCGCGGCAACCGTCCGCCGTCCGTCGAGATTCCGTCCCGTTCCGACGCCGCGTCGGCGACGCTCGGTAGCCAATCGAACACCACGGCGGCGACGACGAACGCGCCGACGAGCATGAGAAACCGCGGCTTGGGAAACATCACGACGGTCGCGGCGAACCAGAGCGGGAGGAAGTAGCGTTTCCGCACCGCGAGCGCGGCCACACCCACGAGCGTGAGGACGTGCCAGACGGGCAGAAACCGCGTCCGGCGGGCGTGGAGGAACTTGGAGGGGAACCAGAAGATTCCCCGCCCGATTCCGAGGCGCGACCCGGCGGTTCGGGTGATGAGGTCGAGGCCGTGGACGGCGGCGATGTGGCCCCACCACGGAACCGCGAGGAGCAGGCCACCGACCGCGACGAACGCGCCACGCTTCAGTCCGGCGGGCGAGCGGTCGAAGACGGCGAAGAAGACCAGATAGCTCGTCCCGAAGAAGACGGGATACGACGGGTGGGTGAGAATCGTCAGACCGAACAAGGCCGCCCCCGCAACCGCCCACCGAACGGGCTTTTCCGGCGTCCGAAACAGTCGCAGGCCGACGTACAACCCCGTCACGGTGAACAGGTACGCGGGAGCGCGGACGATGCCGCCCGCCGAGAGGTGCCACTTGAACACGGCGGGACTGACCGCGACGACGAGCGCCGCGAGTCCCGCACGTCGGTTTCTATCGCGGTCCTCGGCGAACACCTCGCGCCCGAGGAAGAACGCGGGAACCACGGTCAGAACGGTGATGATGCCGGGGAAAAAGCGCGTCAGGGTCAGCGGACCGACGCCGAGGAAATCGCGGAGAAACGCGGCGACGTAGAACGCGAGCGGCGGATAGCCGAACGGAATTCCGTTCGTCGTGTAGTGCGGAATCCGCGCCGGAAGACGGTAGCCGTTGTCGCGTATCGCGTCGGCCATCGCGAGGTACAGGCCGCCGCCGGTGGCGGGATAGGGGTGGGCGAAGAGATACGCGGCAAACACGACGAGACTGGCGAGTATGGCGGGAACCATCCACGCAAGCGTCGCGGAGGAGGGGCGACTTCGAGACACATCCGGAGAACTCGACGCACGGCGTAATTATTCTATGGCCCGATGTCGGCGGATGGAACGTGCGGGGAAAACGGACCGGTCACTCGTCACCCCGTGAATCGGAGATTCGCGGTAATTACTCGCGCTTCAGCGTAATCGCCGCGCCTTGGCCGAAGCCGACACAGAGCGTGGCGAGGCCTTTTTTCGCGTCGCGCTGTTGCATCTCGTGGACGAGCGTCACGGGAAGGCGCGCGCCGGAGGCACCGAGCGGGTGGCCGATGGCGATAGCGCCGCCGTTGACGTTGAACTTCTCGTCCGGGACGCCGAGCTCGCGTTGGCTGTACAGTGTCTGGCTGGCGAAGGCCTCATTCAGTTCCACGAGGTCGAACTCGTCGATGCTCTCGCCCGTGCGCTCCAGCAGGCCCTTCGTGGCCGGGACGGGGCCGACGCCCATTATCGTCGGGTCCACGCCCGCGACGTTGTTGTCGCCGACGGTCGCCATGATTTCGAGGCCGTGGTCCTCGGCGAACGCCTCGCTCGTGACGAGGAGCGCTGCCGCGCCGTCGGAAATCTGGGAGGCGTTGCCCGGCGTCACGGTGCCGTCGGCTTTGAACACGCTCGGGAGGCCCTGCAGGGCTTCCATGCTCGTATCGGGGCGGATACCTTCGTCAGTCTCGACCAGTCCCTCCTCGGTTTCGATGGGAACGAGTTGGTCGTCGAAACGCCCGGACTCCGTCGCGTCGTTGGCGCGCTGGTGACTTCGGAGCGCGTACTCGTCCTGGTCCTCGCGGGAGATTTCGAACTCCTCCGCGACCTTCTCGCCGGTCATCCCCATCTGGAGTTGGGGGAGGTTGTACTCCTCGGACATCCGCGGGTGGATCCCTCGGCCTTCGTACCCGCCGCTCATCGGGACGCGGGACATGTTCTCGACGCCGCCCGCGATGATGGCCGTGCGCTGGCCCGCCCGAATCGCGTCGCTCGCGCTGATGAGCGCCTGCATCGAGGACGCACACCAGCGGTTGATGCTCGTGGCGGGCACGCCTTCGCCGAGGTCCGAGAGGAGCGAGATGACGCGTGCGACGTTGTTATCCTGCTCGCCGCGCTGTTGGGCGACCCCCCACATGAGGTCGTCCACGTGGTCGCTCGTCAGTCCCGTCTCGGACAAAATCGTGTTCACGAGCGGAATCGAGAGATCCTCGCTTCGAACGTCCGCGTACACGCCACCCTCCTTGCCCTGTGGGGTCCGAATCGCCTTCGCGATGACCGGTGTGGTATCGTTCTCCATAGTTCACGATTCTCGCTCGTGGACCTTAAGTGGCCGTAGAACTCGGAGTAAATGAGAAACAGTTTGTAAGTTTATTGACTATCGAGGGGCTTCAGAAACTATTTGGCCGAACCCATTCCATATCGTCTATACTATCCGACGATGCAAGGTTCCGACACCGCCCAGAAACGCGCTCGCCCGTTCACGTCGAGCGACGAATCGAGCCTCCTCCAGCGATTTCTCGAACCGGTTCCACTGGTCGTTCTCATCACCGTGTTCGGCATCGCACTCCGTCTCGTAAACCTCGGTGCACGCGTCGCCCATCAGGATGAGGCCCGCGTCGCCTACTGGAGTTATGCGTTCATGAAGAACGGCGTCTGGTACTATCGCCGCATCATTCACGGTCCGTTTCTGTTACAGATGGACTCCATCGTGTTCGCGCTGTTCGGCGCGAACGACTTCACCATGCGATTCGTCGTCGCGCTCATCGGCGGCCTCCTCCCGCTCGCGGCGCTCCTGTTCCGGAAGCGACTCAGAGCGTCGGAAACGGTCGCGCTCGCCTTCCTCTTTGCCCTGAACCCCGTCCTCCTCTACTATTCGCGGTTCATGCGAAACGACGTGATGCTCGCGGCCGTGATGGTGTTCGCCCTCGGATTCGTCGTCCGCTACTTCGACACCCGCCGCCTCCGCTACGTCTTCGCCGCCGTCGCGTGTTTCACGCTCGGGTTCACGATGAAGGAAAACGCCCTCCTCTACGCGGCTTGTTGGGCGGGCGGTGCGGTTCTGCTCTACGACCACCGTCTCATGCTTCGGCGCGTCGGTAACGAGGGAATCGGTGCGGCGATTCCCCGACGAATCCGAACCGGCGCGGTTCGACTGTTCGAGCGGGATATCGCCGTCGTCGTCTCGATTCTCAAAGGACTCGGTATCGCGCTCCTCGCCGCCGTGGAAGCGCTCGCCATCTTCGTCTATTTCTACGCGCCGCGCTCCCAGAGCCAACCCGGTCCGGGCCTCTGGAAGTCCCTCTCGCAACCGTCGATGATACCGGAGGTGTTCACCGCCGCGACGATCAAGGCGGGGAACCAGTTTCTCGGGTGGCAGCATCACTCCGACCACTCCTACTTGCCGTATCTCGACCACTATCTCATGTCGCTGAAAGTCGGCGCGCTCGCGCTCTGCATCCTCGCCGTCGTGGGATTCATCGTCGACCGCTACTCCGGCGACCGGCCGCGCGACATCGTTTCGTTCGGCTTCTACTGGGGCTTCGTCAGCATCCTCGGCTACCCCCTCGTGATGGACATCAAGGCGGGATGGGCGACGGTTCACGCCATCGTCCCACTCGCGTTCCCGGCGGCCGTCGGCCTCGCGCTGATCTTCCGCTGGGGATGGGAAGCGTACGAGGATCACGACGACGTGAGCCTCGCCGCCGCCGCGATTCTCCTCTTGCTCATCGTCGGTTCCGTCGGGACGACGGCTTACAGCACGTCATATCAGAACCCACAGAGCCCGGACAACCAGTTCGTCCAGTACGCCCAGTCCTCCTCGACCGATGCGAAGCCGCTTCTCCACGACCTCCAGCGCATCTCGCGCGAGAACGAGGGAACGGACGTGATGTTCTACGGAAGCGAGTTCTACTCGCCGAACGAGGCCGCCGACGACGTGTATCCGGTCGAAGGAGGTGAGGGCGGCGACGGGTGGTTCGCCCGCCTCCCGCTCGCGTGGTACCTCGAAACCGCCGATGCGGACATCGACAGCACGACGAGCCCCGCCGCGCTCAGCGGCGACAAACCGCCGATAGTCATCGCCCCCGCCAACGTCTCCACCTGTTCCAGTCAGGACGGCACGGCGGAAGATATCGAGGGCTACATGTCGGGGTACAAGCGGTACGAGTTCCAGCGCTTCGGCTTCGACAGCGGGTGTACCGTCAGCACCGTCGTGATCTACGTGCAGCAGGACTCCCTCGACAATTCGACCGCGTAATCGCGGCCTACTCCTGCCGAATACTCACCGCTACTTCTTCCGAAGCTTCCACACGGCGGCGCTTCCGACACCGACCAACGCCGAAACTACGCCGAAACCGGGTTGTCCGGTCCCGTTCGTCGTTTCTCCCTCCGTTCGAGTCTTTTCCGCTCCGGCCGCGACTCCGTCCGTCGTGTTCGTACCGGCCGCGCGCGCGCCGTTCGTCCCTCCGGTTGTCGTCTTCGTAGCCGTCCCCTTCGTAGCCGTCGTCCCCGTGGTCGTCGTCTTCGTCGCTTTCGTTTCCGAGAGCGCGTCCCGAAGCGTGACGATGTCGATGTCTCGGTCCTTCGCCATCCGAATGGCCGTTCGAATCCGACTCACGGGAAGGCGCTCCCGCCACCAACTGTGACCTCCGAGGATTCCCAACGCGTCCTCGTCGGCCACCGAATCGAGGAACGTCCCGAGTTCCGTCTCGGTCATCTTCCCCTGCCGAAACATCGCCCGCGAAAGGTGCGGGAGGGTGAGTTCGTCCGGTGTCTGTATCTGCCCGCGGCCGCCGATGGCGAGTCCGCCGTTCGCGACGGCGGTGTAGTACTCGCCGACGAGTTCCTGCGTTCGAGGGCCGTAGCCGCCGTACGGCATGACGATGTTCGTGACGGTCACGCCGTGACGTTCCAGTTGCTTCTTCGATGTTCCGAGCGCGGAACGGAGTATCTCGTCGGTGTATCGTTCGGTGACGCCGTCGCTCGCCGAAAACGACGTTCCGACGTTCGAGTCAAGTTCGATGTACTCCCCCTCATCGTCGGAACCCTTCCCGGCGACCGTAACCGTGGCGGACGTCGATCCGTCGCTGACGAGCAGTTCGTCGCCCGGCAGCTTTCCGTGCAGGTTCGTCTCGACGCGGAGTGTTTCGTCCTCAGGAGAGATGTCGCTCGTCACCGCGATGTTCGACAGCGCCCGGTGGTGAACGCTGTGGGACATGATCTCCCACCCGGCGTCCTCCAATTTCCGGAGTTGGGACGCGTCGAGGCTCCCTTTGGTTCCCACGCTCGCCGACGGAACGGCGGAACACCCCGGAACGCCTTCCTTTCGATGCGCTTTGCGATAGGCCTGCGTGTAGTCGTCGGTGGGACCGTCGTCGTAGGTGAACACCAGTTTTCCGTTCGACGCCGCTGGAGCCGCAGCGGCGTGGCCGACGAGTGCCGTGCCGCCGATGACGAGTCCGGCCGTACGGAGCGCTCCCCGGCGTGTCGTCGTGGTGGTTGCGTCCGGCATCGCGAATCACTCCCGTGAAACCCGAGTCACGACCGACCGAATCGCCCGCGCCGCACGGGTCCCTTCCGCGAGCCGACCGCTCGCTCGCTGAACCGAGTGTGCGCCGCTCGCTGTGGCTTTCGCGGCCTCGGCGGCGAAGTCCCAGCAAGGTCGTTCGATCGTCTGCATCGGGGAAACCGCCCATCGGCTCGGGTGTGCGAGGACGTACAGCGACGAACACGCCCGTGATTCGAGCGCCTCCACGACGTCGTCCGTCGACCGAACCGCCCCGAAATCGGGCGCCGTCGCGTCCCAGTCTCGCCCGGTGTCCGAGAGGTACAGGAGGTCTGACTCACCGCGGGAATCGAACTCCAATGCACTGTATGCCTCACCGAGCAGTCCGTAGTCCGCCGCCGTCCGCGCGTCCTTCCACATGTCCGTGTTGAGGTGTGGGGAGAGCGGACTTCCGTGCGCACACGCCGTTCGGATGTCCACGTGTTCGCGGAACGAGTCGAGGTTCGTTCCGAATCGCTGATGGGCCTCCTCCACGTCCCCGCGGGTTTTCGCGAGGTCCTCGTAGTGGTAGCCGACCTCGTGTCCCATCGATTCTATCCGACGGGCGACGTCGGGGGAGAAGGTGTTCGTTCTGAAGTAGTACGTCGAAGTGACGTCCCGGTCGGCTTCGGCGGACGCCAACGCGAGAGCGTTCCCGACCCGACGGTCGACGTCGTGCCGTAGGACGACGTGGGGTTCGTCTACCGTGTCCGATTCGAGATAGTCGGCGAGCGTGTAAAACCGGTACCCTGCGTCCAGCCCGATGTCCAGTATTCGTTCGTAATCCGATAAATTGAATCCTGATAGTTGCATGGCTTCGGTTCTTACTCGGATACACCATTACTTTGTTACGAGCAATCTATCAATAATACAGGATCGGTAGGGTCTGTCTGAACAGCTTCACACGCGTCGTAAACGATATTCCGGATGAATTGAACGGCGAACGGAACTGATTGAAACCCTGTGAGGTGCGGTATTTCCGCGTAGACTAGTCCGACGCGCTTAAGATTCTCCCGTGATTACCCACGGGAGAATGAACAGCGGGGCGCTGGACGTAATCGAGTTCTTGCTCACTGCACGGGTCTACAGCGAGAACCGAGATCTGGACGAAAACGACCTGCCACCGAAGATTCGGCAGGTGTTCTGGCACGACGGAACGATAGAGCGACCGCTTCGAACGACCATCGAGACGGCGCGCGAGGCGACCGAACTCGACCAACCGTGGGAAGCGGTTTCCGAACTGATGTTCACCGACCGGGACACGTTCTCGGGAAGCATCGAGATAACACAACAGGAGATGGCGGAGGAGTGGTTCGTGGACCGCGACGATGAGCGAATCGCCGCGAATCCGACGCTCGCCTACGCACTCTCCGACTACGACGACGTGGACGTGACCTACGAGGAGGTTCTCGAAACGAACCGGCCGGTACAGTCCGACCGGGCGTGGATAGACAGCCTGCTCGAAGAGCACTTCGACGAAGACGAGGACGAGGACGGGGAGAGCATGCTCGACCTCGTGGACATCCACGCACCCGAGGAGGTCGAACTGACGCTCGACGACCTCGTCCTCACGGAGGACCAGGAGGCCGAAATCCACAAAATAGTGAAGGCCATCGAGCACCGCGAGTATCTGGCCCAAATCGGCCTGCGCGAAATCGGGAAACTCCTCTTCGTCGGACCGCCGGGAACGGCGAAAACCTCGACGGCGCGGGCGCTGGGTTACGACTTGGATCTCCCGTTCGTGGAAGTGAAACTGTCGATGATAACCAGCCAGTATCTCGGCGAAACAGCGAAGAACGTCGAGAAGGTGTTCGAGGTTGCAAAGCGACTCTCGCCGTGTATCCTCTTCATGGACGAGTTCGACTTCGTGGCGAAAACCCGCCGGAGCGACGAGCACGCGGCAATCAAACGCGCCGTCAACACCCTCCTCAAGAGCATCGACAACATCTCGCTCATCGAGGACGACGTGTTGCTCATCGGCGCGACCAACCACCCCGACCAACTCGACGCGGCGGCGTGGCGGCGCTTCGACGACATTCTGAACTTCCCGAAACCGGACGAGGGGATGCGTTCGGACATCCTTCGGGTCATCACCCGGCGGATGCGCATCGCCGACTTCGACCCCGACGAAATCGCGGAGATGACCGAGGGCCTCACCGGGAGCGACCTGCGGTTGGTCCTCCGCGAAGCGGTCCTCGAAGCGCTCACGGAGGAACGAACGGAACTCACGCAGGAGGACCTCCACTACGCGATTCAGGACTTCGAGGAGCGCGACCACCTGAAGGACATGGACATGATCGACGGCGACCACGACGCGCTGGTCGCGGGCGGCGACATCAGCGGTCACTCCCACGACCACTGACGGCGCGACGACTTTTCCCGCGATACCATCGCGGACCGCGACATTTAGCATCCGTCGCCGTGCATCTTGTACCGATGGAAGTCACCCTCCTCGGAACCGGCGACACGACTGGCACTCCGACGGTCGGATGCGACTGCGACACCTGCCGCGAGGCCTGGGACCGCGGTGTGGAGCGCTCGCGGTTCTCGGTTCACGTCCGCAACGAGGAGACGGACGAGTGCCTCCTCATCGACGCCAGCCCGGATTTTCGCTCGCAGTTTCTCGACAACGACGTCTCGCTGCCCGACGAGGTTCTCATCACGCACATCCACTTCGACCACCTCGATGGGTTGGGGAACGCCTATCGACTGTTCGATTCGTTGCCCGTCCACGCGACGGGCGAAACCGACCCGAAGACGGACGAGAGCGTCGCCGACACGATTCGGGACAAGTTCGACTACCTCGACCAAATCACGGTCCACGACCGAGAACCGCTCGTGTCGTTTTCCGCCTGTGGGTTCGACGTGACGTTCGTCCCCGTCGAACACCCGCCGCTCGTCTGTTACGGCGTCATCGTGGAGAACGACGGTTCGAAACTCGCGCTCACGGGCGACACGGGCTATTCGATTCCGGACGCGTCTCGGGAGGCCCTGTCGGACGCCGACCTCTTTTTGGCCGACGCCATCGTCCCCGCATCGCTCTGTGAGTACCATCCGGCGGGCGGCCGCCATCACACCGACGACGGCGTTCCGCGCACTTTCGGGTACAAACACATGACGCGCGAAGGGGCGCTCTCGTTGGCCGACGAACTGGATGCGGAGGTAACGCGTCTGGTACACGTGTCGCACTTCTACTCCGAAGAAGAGGCGTTCGAGGAGCCCTTGGCGGTTGACGGCGAGCAGTACCGGATTTAGTCCCGCCGGTCGGAAACCAACAGCGCCGCTGCGGCGAGGAGGCTGACGAGTGCCACGACGACGTTGAACCCGGGGAGCGACGTGCTGGTGTCGCCGGAGTCGCCGTCCGAACCACCGAGGCTTCCGTTGTTGCGCTCGTCGTTGTCCTGCACGCCCGCTCCGTCCGAGGTGGTCGTGTTGTCGGGTTTCTGCCCGTCGGCCCACCCGTCGATGGAGTTGAGGTAGGCGTTACACTGCTTCATCGACTCCGCGTCGTACTTCTGGGTCGCCCCTTTGAACGCGTAGCTTCCGGTGGCGTTCTGGTCGGCGATGGTCGGGCTTTCGACCCGTTCGTCCGGGATGCGCGCCACGTCGTAGACGAGCCACGGCGTGTAGAACTCCCAGACGACCTTCCCTTTCGGGGTGACTTCCAGCACCCGCTCGTGTTTCGAGTCGCCGATGAGGGTGTTACCGTTCGCGAGGCGGTCCGAATCGCGCGGCCACGAGAGGTCGTCGCCTTTGCCCATCGACCACGTTCGGTTCCACCCGTCGCCCTCCTTTTCGTACTCCACGATACGGTTGTTCTCGGAATCGGCGACGAGGAGCGTCGGGGTACCGTCCTCGCTCTCCAAGTAGTCGGGGTTGTGCTGTTTGTCGAGGACGTCCTTCTCGCCATAGGACCCGAGTTGCATGTCGACGTTCCCCGTCGAACGGTTGATGACGATGGCCTGATCGAAGTTGCGCGGCGAGGCGAGGTACTCGCCGGGACCGATTTTGTCTACGTCGTTGACGTGCGTCCAGTCTTTCGTGTAGTTCCCGCCGACGCTCGAATCGTAGTGGTCGCGGAAGAACCAGCGCCAGACCACTTCGTCCTTCTGGAGGTCGTAGACGAAGATGCTGTCGTCGTTGCGTTCCTCCTTCTCGTTGTAGTTGCGCAGGTTGGCGACGAGGAGTTGCGTCCCGTTGTTGATGAGGTCTACGTCGTGGGTGTCCTCGATGGGGAGCGTCTCCTTCCAGACGTGTTCCTGCGTTCGGGGGTTGAACTCGTAGACGACGGTTTCCCCGTTCGCCGTCCCGGTGACGAACAGGTTGCCGTTCGGCATCGGGTCCACGTCGTAGCCCCAGACCATGCCGTGCTCGCCGGTGTGATGGACCCACTTTACCGTGCCGTTCGGGCCGATGGCGACGAGTTTCGCTTCGCGCTTCTGTCCGTCGTCTATCCACGAGTAGCCCTGTACGGCGACGACGGTCGTTCCGTTCGCGGGGCCGGTGATGGTTCCGACGCACGGGTTATCGGCGATGCTTCCGTTATCGGCGACGCTTTCCTGTCCGTTCGACTGCGCGGCGAGCGTCGGTGCGAACAAGGAGAGACAACACAGGAGTATCGCGCCGACGGCCAGCGACTGCCGTCGGGAGGGCGTTTGCATACACCCCCATTCTTGATCCCGGTTCTTGTATGTTTACACTTCACGCCTCGACGGAAACGGATTGTATTTTACATGTCTCGGCCGAATCTGTCGAGTCCGACCTGTCGCCGCGTCCGTCCTGTCGGCTCGCCAACCCACGGCGTCCGGGCGTCCCGCTCCGTATCGGTATCGACCGCAGGCGCGTCGGCGGGGTCGTGTCCCGGACAGTCGTTTCCACACCGCGCGGGGTTGACGACCCGCCCCTTCCAGCGACAGTACGGGAGCGCGCCGGAACGGGCTTCGATTTCGCCGCAGGCGGGAAAATCGTACGTCCGCCAGCCCTTCCCGTATGCTCGTTCCGCCATCCGCCGTCGCCGTCCGGCTTTTTGTTCCGCGCTCGCCACGCGAACGTCCGTTCTGCCGACGCGTTCCTCGATGAGTTCCGTCCCCGCCCCGTCCGCGTCGAGCGGTGTCGGTTCGCGAACCACTTCGATTTCTCCCCCGTTCCCCACCGCTCCACGTCCCGTTTCTTCGACGTGGAATCGCCAGACGCCGACCTCCTCGGGGATGCGGTTCAGGTGTGCCCCCGTGACGTAGCTCTCGGTCGCCAGAATCACCTCGTCGACGAGGCCGAGGCTCACGTCCTTGCGGAGTTGCGTTTCGAGGTCGCCGGGGTCCGAGAGGTCGGGTTTGTTCTCGATGCCCACCAATCGCCCGAACCAGTCGGGATAGCGGGCGACCTGCCGGACGTACTCCCGCCCGCCACGCCGTTCGCGCTCGAAGAACCCGATATCGACTGCCCGGTCTACCATCTCCCGGGCGTACTCGGGCGACGTGTCGAAGGCGTCGCGCCAGTAGCGCGCTTCCCCGACGCCGACGTCGCTCTCGATAGCCGCGTCGGGAATCCGCTCCGCCGTGAGTTTCGTCCGGGCGTCGAAGTCCGGGCCGGGTTCGACGCACAGCACGTCGATGATTCGGTTCGAGGGCGCGTGGACGCCAGCGCCGACCTGTCGGGCGATAACGTTGCCAGTCGTCGCTTCCAGATGGGCGCACAACGCCAACTCGAACGGAAACTCTCGCACGACTCTCCAGAGGGATTCGGTCGGCAAAAAAGCCGCGGGAAGGGTGGAATCGAGGGGTTCAGTTCGTTCGATTTCTCGGATGGTGAAGTACCACCGTGGCGCGTGCTGGCGAGAGGACGCGGCCGAGAGTGGCCGCGTCCTCTCGCTGTAGCGTGCGAGGGATGAGTACCGCAACGGAGTGAGGAACGGAATCGGGTGGGGAGGGTGTGGCTGTCGCGGTGCTGTGGGGGTTGTGGCGTCGTAGGAGGACTGAAAGGGGCCGCACGCTCGCGCTTGTCGTGGTCGTTTCGCCGACCCCTCTCGGCGAGGCACGCGGTTTGTGCCAAGTCGAGATGTGGGCGAGCGACCGCGAGCGGGCGGGGGCTTTCGGGGACTGATTCAGCATTCACGTCGAACCGGGAACCAAAGTCATCTCGGAGCGTGGCGGGGGCGTTCGAGGGCTGTCTCGTAGTGATTGCAATCACACCATAATCATTGTTTGTTCGTAGCGAGCGTGGCGGGGTCTGCTTCCGGGTCGTTACGATTCGGTCACTCTCGACTACACCATGTCGTAGCGGGGGTGTTCGAAAACTGCCTTTATCGAAACGAACGGGAAAGAAGGGCGTCAGCGGGAAGATGGTCGCGATCTGTCTCAGAGTCGAAACGCGGTGAGGGCCGCGGTCACGACGCGGACGACGAGGAACGGGAGGGCGAACGCGATGCCGATGCTGGCGGCCCAACCGACGAGTATCACCGGGACGTTCGCTCCGATGGCCTCGACCCCGTAGACGAAGGCGGTGCCCACCGCGAGGGCGCTCGCGATACCGATCGCGAGGATCAACAGGGTGGCGAGCGCTCGGCGAACGATGTCGTTTCCGGGAGTCGGTTCGGCGAGACCGGGGATTGCTTCGTACTTCATGGGGGCTCTCCTCAGGTTGAAAGAGGGGAGACACCGACAAAACTGTTAGCTGAAAAACACTTCTGTAGGACGCGTTACTGAAACACACTCCTGTAAAAGGGTTGTCAGACGGTGCCCTTGGCGTCGGCGGAAGCGGTGTGGGTGCGGTCGATTTCGATCACGTTCATATCGCCGTCGAGGGTCACGTCGAGCGCCTCGTCGTCCAGCGAAATCGCAACGTGGATTCGCCACGGATCCTCCGACCGAACCGTCGTGTTTCCGTCGTCCACACACCACGGGAGCGCCCAGAACGGTTTCGTACAGAGGTCGATGCCGTGGTCGCTGTAGAACGTGACGACCTGCGACTGGTCGAGGAGCGACAGTCCCGCCGTCGAGTGGAGTCGGTGATGACACTGCGCGCACTCGTGGTCCACTCGAACCTTCGTGCCGAGGACCTCCTCGGTGTCGCGGCTTACCGTCGTCTCCATCCGACCGTTGCACTCCGGGCAGACGCCGTCGGCGGCCAGGCAGTGGAGGTGGCGCACGCGCTGGTTGAACGCGTCCATGATTTCTGCGTCCGTTCGGTCGTTCAGGCCGCCGGGCGGGAACGGGTAGTTGCCGTGGGCCTTGCCGCAGTCGGGGCAGGCGACGGTCAGGGTCTCTTCCTCGTAGGCCGCCCGGAGGTGGGCGTCGCAATCTACGCACGTTTCATCGAGTTCGATGGGGTCGAGGTGCGGGTGTTCGTTGAACGACCCGGCGAGAATCGCGCTCACGACCTTCTTCCCGGCCTGCCGAAAGTCGTAGCCCGCGTCGGTTCGAACGACGAAGTGGTCGGTCAACTGCTTCAGGTGGTAGTTGAACTGCGCGCTGTCGCGCATTCCGACCTGTTTGCGCAGTTCCGAGAAGCCGATCGGCCGCTCCGGGGCCTGCCAGAGCGCCTCCAAAATCGAGAGGCGCGTCTCGTTGGCGATGACCGAGAACGCCTCCGCCGGGGCGAGGCAGTCCTCACACTCCTGTAATCCGGTATCGCTGCTCATGGTTCTAGCAGTACCGGAAGGCAGATAAAACGTTACCTGAATTACATTTTTGTAACGTTTCTGTCAGGAGCGCGCGCGATACGAGAACAGTAGGTTTATCAGTCGTTCGGGCCGAATCTACGACAAATTACTTCAGGAGGTCAACGTTGACAGGAACACACAACCAACCGGAGGTGAATATCGGACTCGTCGGCCACGTAGACCACGGAAAGACAACGCTCGTGCAGGCTCTTTCCGGCGAATGGACCGACCAGCACTCCGAGGAGATGAAGCGGGGGATTTCCATCAGACTCGGTTACGCGGACGCGACGTTCAGGCAGTGCCCGGACGTCGATGCGCCGGAGTGCTACACGGTAGACGAGACGTGCGCCGACGGTTCGGAAAGCGAACCGATTCGTACAGTATCGTTCGTGGACGCGCCCGGCCACGAAACGCTCATGGCGACCATGCTCTCGGGAGCATCGCTGATGGACGGCGCCGTGCTCGTCGTCTCGGCCACGGAGAACGTCCCGCAGGCCCAGACGGAAGAGCACCTGATGGCGCTCGACATCATCGGCATCGAGAACATCGTCATCGCACAGAACAAGATCGACCTCGTCAGTCCCGACCGCGCACGACGAAACTACGAACAGATTCAGGAGTTCGTCGAGGGGACGGTCGCGGAGGACGCGCCCGTCGTCCCGATAAGCGCTCAACAGGAGGTCAACGTCGACCTGCTGATTCAGGCCATCGAGGAGGAGATTCCGACGCCGGAACGAAACCCGAGCGACGAACCGCAGATGTACGTCGCCCGCAGTTTCGACATCAACCGTCCCGGAACGACGTGGGACGACCTCACGGGCGGCGTTCTCGGCGGCAGTCTCGTGCAGGGAAAACTCTCCAAGGGCGACGAACTCGAACTTCGTCCCGGTCGAGAGGTGGACGAAGGCGGCCAGACGCAGTGGGAACCCATCCAGACCGACGTTCGCTCCCTCCAGGCGGGCGGCGAGATCGTGGACGAGGTGACGCCCGGTGGACTCCTCGGCGTCGGAACCGGCCTGGACCCGAGCCTCACCAAAGGTGACGCGCTCGCCGGGCAGGTCGCCGGAACGCCCGGTAGCCTCCCGCCGACGTGGGAGCAGTTCACCATGAAGATCGACCTGCTCGACCGTCTCGTCGGCATGGACGAGCAGAACGTGGACGAAATCAGTACGGGCGAACCGCTCATGCTGACGGTCGGGACGGCGACGACGGTCGGTGCCGTCACCAGCGCGCGCGACGACGAGTGTGAAGTCTCGCTCAAACGTCCCGTCTGCGCACCCGAAGGGGCGAAAATCGCCATCAACCGCCGTATCGGCGCACGTTGGCGACTCATCGGCATCGGAACGCTCACGACCGAGAACTGATGGTTCACATCGTCGTCATGGATACCAGTGCCCTCATGATGCCCGTCGAATCCGGCGTCAGGGTGTTCGACGAACTCGACCGCCTGTTGGGCCGGTTCGAATGCGTCACCCCTCGCGCCGTCGTGAACGAACTCGACGGCCTATCACAGGGCAACGGGAAGGAGGCAACCGCTGCGAGTGTGGGTGCCGACTTGGCGACGCGGTGTCGAACCGTCGACCACGAGGAATCGTACGCGGACGACGCGTTGGTCGAACTCGGACCCGAGTTCGACTTCGTCGTCACGAACGACGCACCCCTTCGGACACGCCTGCTCGACGCTGGCGTACCGGTAATTCATATAAGGGGGAAGAACAAACTCGCAATCACTCAACCATAGCATGTACAAACGGGCCAGATTGAAGGACACGGTCGAAGTGCCTCCCCAGTTCCTCGCGGACGTTACGCCGGGACTGGTGAAGCGGCTACTACAGGATAAACTCGAAGGACGGATGGACGAGGACGTCGGCAGCGTCGTCAGCGTCACCGAAGTACACGACATCGGTGAGGGCGCGGTGCTTCCCAACCGCCCCGGCGTCTACTACGAAGCGGAGTTCGACGCGCTGACGTTCGACCCGCAGATGCAGGAAGTCGTGGACGGCGAAGTCGTCGAAGTCGTCAATTTCGGGGCGTTCGTCGGTATCGGACCGGTGGACGGACTGCTCCACGTCTCCCAGATTTCCGACGAGTACCTCGCGTTCGACGAGGAAGGCCAAGCGCTCGCCTCGCGTGAGTCCAACCGCGCCCTCGGCGTCGGCGACTCCGTTCGAACGCGCATCGTCACGAAGAGCATCGACGAGCGCAACCCGCGCGAGAGCAAAATCGGCCTCACGGCGAAGCAGGTCGGTCTCGGCAAACACGGGTGGCTGAAAGAGGACCGACAGAAACGCCACGCGACGACGGAGAGTGAATAACCGTGGCGAGCAATCGAGTCGCCTGTCGCGACTGCCACGCCGTTATCGAAGCGGACGAGGAGATCTGTCCGATCTGCAACTCCACCAGCCTCACCGAGGACTGGAGCGGTTACGTCTCCATCGCGCACCCCGAGGAGAGCGAAATCGGACGGGAGATGGAAGTCAAAAAGCCGGGAAGCTACGCGCTGAAAGTCAGGTAGGGACGTGTCGGAAACCGTCGTCTCGCTTCCGCGTGCGCTGCGCGGTGAGCTAAAGGAGCCGCTCGGACCGATTTTCACCGACGCCGAGCGACTGCTCGAATCGGCGGACGGACCGATCGTCGCGGTCGGCGACGTCGTCACGTACCACCTCGAATCGGTCGGCGTCACGCCCGACGTCGCGCTGGTCGACGGAATCACGAAACGCGAGCGCGTCGACCCCGAGATACGAAACGCGGTCAGCGACGACGCTCGCCGCATTCGGGTCGAGAACCCGGCAGGCGTCCTCACGGACGACCTCCTCCGGTCGCTCGTGAAGGCAATCGAGTCGCCAGCGCCGACCGTTCTCGTGGTCGACGGTGAAGAGGACCTCGCGGCGCTTCCCGCGGTCCTCGCGGTGCCGACTGGGGGGAGCGTCGTCTACGGGCAACCGGACGAGGGAATGGTTCTCGCGCGGGTCACGCCCGAGGTGCAGGGCAAGGCCCGGAACCTGTTGGCTCGAATGGACGGCGAGACGGACCGTCTGTTCTCGCTCCTCGGCCACGACGCGTGACGCGACCGTCGGCGAGGAGACGAAACGGGTTCCGCAATGGCTCGAACTGTTCTCCCACGATGTATCGCGTCGATGCCGGGGAGGAAGAGCGGTGGCACTTTCCGCATCGTGACCTTCGCTCTCCGTGGCTTCCGCACTGACCGGTCGCCGGTGGAATCGCCCACTTCGAAATCCTTTTACAGGCTTCGGGGAGAAGAACAGTATAACTGAGTGTTACACATGGAAGTCGAAATCCTCTCACAGGAGCAGAATCCAATGCTCCACCGGACCGAAGTGCGGTTTCAGATCGTTCACGACGAGGCAACGCCGTCGCGTCTCTCCGTCCGCGACAGTCTCGCGGCGAAACTCGACAAGAACGCCGACGAAGTCGTCGTTCACGAGATGAACACCAAGTTCGGCATGCGAAAGACCGTCGGCTACGCGAAGGTCTACGACAGTTCGGAGCACGCCCGCGACGTCGAACAGGACTACATGCTCGAACGCAACAAGATCACGGCCGACTCCGAAGGCGAGTCCGAACCCGAAGCCGAGGAGGCCGAATAATGCCGCGACACGAACTCTACAACGACGACGGCACGACCGAGCGAGAGCAGTGCCCGCGCTGTGGCGACTCGTTCCTCGCGGACCACGGTGACCGGCTTCACTGCGGCAAGTGCAGCTACACCGAGTGGAAGTAAATGCGAATCCTCGGCGTCGAGGGTACCGCGTGGGCGGCCAGCGCGTCCGTCTACGATTCGAACACCGATTCCGTTTTTATCGAAACCGACGCCTACCAACCGGAGAGCGGTGGTATTCATCCGCGGGAAGCCGCAGAACACATGAGCGACGCGATTCCCCGCGTCATCGAGACGGCGCTCGCTGAAGCGGACGGCGACATCGACGCCGTCGCCTTCTCCCGAGGCCCGGGACTCGGTCCGTGTCTGCGCATCGTCGGGACGGCGGCGCGCGCGCTGTCGCAAACGCTGGACGTGCCCCTCATCGGCGTGAACCACATGGTCGCCCACCTCGAAATCGGTCGGCAGCGTTCCGGCTTCGACTCCCCGGTCTGTCTCAATGCGAGCGGTGCCAACGCCCACGTGTTGGGCTATCGAAACGGTCGGTATCGCGTCCTCGGCGAGACGATGGACACGGGCGTCGGCAACGCCATCGACAAGTTCACCCGCCACGTCGGGTGGTCGCATCCCGGCGGGCCGAAGGTCGAGGAGGCCGCGAGGGACGGCGAGTACATCGACATGCCCTACGTCGTGAAGGGAATGGACTTCTCGTTTTCCGGCATCATGAGCGCGGCGAAACAAGCCGTAGACGACGGCCACGACGTCGAAGACGTCTGTTTCTCGATGCAGGAGAACGTCTTCGCCATGCTGACCGAGGTGACGGAACGCGCCCTCTCGCTGACCGACCGGGACGAACTCGTCCTCGGCGGCGGCGTCGGGCAAAACGCACGACTCCGTGAGATGCTCACCGAGATGTGCGACCAGCGTGGGGCGAACTTTTACGCGCCGGAACCGCGATTCTTGCGGGACAACGCCGGGATGATAGCCGTCCTCGGCGCGGAGATGCTGGCAGCAGGCGACACGATTCCGGTGTCCGACTCGTCGGTGGACTCGAACTTCCGCCCCGACCAAGTGGCCGTCACGTGGCGCGGAACGGAAGCGGACGATGCCTTTCTCCCGGCCGAAGCGGACGAGGTTCGCGGCGCGGAAGCGACGGTCTCCATCGGCGAAGAGCGCGTGACGAAACGCCGGACGCCCAAATCCTACCGTCATCCTTCGCTCGATGCACACCTCCGAAAGGAGCGGACGACGCTCGAAGCGCGCCTCACGAGCGACGCGCGACGTGCAGGCGTCCCGACGCCGGTCGTCTCTGACATCGACCTCGCCGAATCGGCAATCGAGTTCGAACGCGTCGGCCACGGCGACCTGCGTGACGAACTCACCGCAGACCGGGTGCGCGACGTGGGCCGACATCTCGGAACGCTCCACCGGAGCGGCATCGTCCACGGCGATCCGACCACGCGGAACCTGCGGTGTGCCGCCGACCGAACCTACGTCATCGACTTCGGTTTGGGCTACTATTCGGACGACGTGGAGGACTACGCGATGGACCTCCACGTCTTCAGTCAAAGCCTCGCAGGCACCGCGGACGACGCCGCGGAACTCCAGCGGGCTTTCGAAGCGGCCTACGAGGAGACGGGAACCGCCGCGGTCCTCGACCAACTGCGCGAAATCGAAGGCCGCGGCCGGTATCAGTGACGGCGATTTTCACGCCGAATCTTCACGTCGATTCGTCCGAACATCTTGTCCCAACCGGTTTTTCGGCGCTGGACACGGAAATTGGACGGACAGGCTCGGCCTGTCCGTCCTGTTGTCTGCGGTAGCGGGCGGTGGTGCTGTGGGTGGTGAGTGAGGAGCGTTCGGACGCTTCGCGTCCGAACGCGGAGCAGTTTGAGTGGGTGTTCCCTAGATATCACGTTCGTCGCCATCGTTTCCTCGTCTTCGTCGGCAGTGCCGTCCCCTTTTTCGGGCTTTGGCTCTGCCGAGCATCGCCATCATCGTTGACGTAACCTACCGAATCGACCCTTCCGATCGAATGCCCCAAACGCTATAATAGGTGCGACCCATGTCTATCGCATGTCCGACAAGGAAACTTCGGGAACGCTCTTTGGAGTCCCGTACAACTTCGAACGACCCAGCATGGGGCGCATGCTCTCTTCGTACTGGAAGCCGGGCGAGGGAATGCTGGTCGAAAAGCCGTTCGGCGTCGGCTACACGCTCAACCTCGCCAACTGGCGTTCGTGGGTCATCCTCGCCGTCGCCGGCGTCCTGTTCTGGATGGAGAGCAACAAGGAAGGCGAGACGGAGTCCGAAAACGAACCCGTCGAAGTCATCGTCGACGACGACTGATTCGACGCTTCTTTTTCCCCGCGTGACCCTCCCTCGCGTATGATTCGGTTCGTCACCGGCAACGACGGTAAAGTACGCGAAGCGCGCGAGTATCTCGACGACGAGGTTCGCCAAATCGACTACGACTACACGGAGGTCCAGAGCGACGACCTCGCCGAAATCGCGCTCCACGGCGCGCGCGAGGCGTTCGAAGAAACCGGTAACGACGAGCCAATCGTCGTGGACGACGCGGGTCTGTTCATCGACGCGGTCGGTGGCTTTCCCGGGCCGTACTCCGCCTACGTCGAGGACACGCTCGGCGTCGAGCGCGTCTGGCAACTCGCCGAGCGCGAGGAGAACCGTCGCGCGCACTTCCGCTGCGTCGTCGCTTACTACGACGGCGAGAACGCGGAGACCTTCTCCGGCGCGGTGCCGGGAACGCTCGTCGCTCCGCGTGGCGACGGCGGGTTCGGCTACGACCCCATCTTCGAACACGAGGGGAAGACGCTCGCGGAGATGAGCACCGAGGAGAAAAACGCCATCTCCCACCGCGGGCGGGCGCTGGCGAAGTTCGCGGACTGGTTGGCGGAGCGGTAACAACGACTCCCTTCACATCGGTCGCAGTTAGTTCCGCACGTCCCTGTCCGGGCCGGGATACTCCCCGCCGACCACGACGTCGTACAGGCTCTCGGGGTCGAACAGGTTCACGAACCCGTCGGGTCGCTTCACGCTGACGGAAATCCGACCCTGAAGCGCGATTCCGGTTTCCGCGTTTCGCAGTGAATCGTCGTAGGAGAGGATGTGCGCCGCGTTTCCAGCGTTGGCACTGGCGAGCGCGGGATGGTCGCCCGGCGTCTGTTCGACTTTGGTTCGCAGGTCCTCGATTTTCCCCCGCCAGTCGAGAGCGAGTTCGTCGTCCCCGAGGTCGCGGATGACGGCCTCGGCGTCGTCGATGAGTTCGTCGCTGGCGACGAGTTCGACCCACGAGTGGCCTCGCACGATGTCCATCGCGTCGCGGGCGTCGCCGCCGACCAGCACGTCCGCGGCCAACACGTCGGCGTCAGCGACGAGGCGGGCCGGATTCGGTTCACTCATCGCGTCGCTCCGCGAGGGTACGCCGAACCGTTTCGAGGTCGATCTCGGTCCCGTTCGTCCGGTCGAACAGTTCGCGCCACGTCATGGTCCGATGTGAGGCCCCGAGCGGGAAAACTGATTTGGATAGTTCGGGTCTCGATATCTGTCACCGAACGGATGAAGGGGACATCGGTACAGTACAGCGACGTCTCCGGATAGCAGAAGTGTTTTAACACATCAGCATAGTGTTATTTTTATGGTACGGAACGTATCGACCTACACCATCCTCGCGCTCGCGCAGGTCTTGGTGTTACTGATGGCCCCCGTTGCGGCGACCGGACCGGTTTCCGGCCCGCACTCCTCCCAGCAACAGCTCTCCAACCAAGTCGAATCCGCCGACTCCATCTACGTTATGGAGAACGGCGATGCGGTTCTCGCCTACAACGAGACCAACGCGGGCAACAGCACCGCGGAGTTCGGCGCGAACGTGACCGAAGGGCTCGTTCACATCCTCGCGACGGACGAAACCGAATCGGACATGGACGCCGCGGCGTCGCTCGTGATGACGCCCGACGGCTACAGCGGCAACGGGTCGCTCACCGCCGATAGTCCCGACTCGATTTCGGACCTCACGCTCGACGTGAACAGCAAGCAGGACGAGCAAACGGCGACCGGCGACCTGACGCTCGACGCGACGCTCGACGGCGAATCGCTCGCGTCGAGCGTCGATTCGATGAACACCGAAGGTCACGTGACGGTCACGGGCGACTCGTTCAGCACGAAGGGGTCGGGCACGGTGTCCGGAGCCTCGATGTCGGGAACCGACAAGAGCCTCCAGTACGACCTCCGCGAGACGGCGGACGGATTCGTTCTGAAAGGCTCCCAACGCGGCGCGATTTCGCCGTTCATGTCCGACTCGTGGAGAACCCGTGAGAAGGCGAAAGCGCACCTCGAAGCCCAGTACGGTTCCATCGCCACGCGGAACGATGGCTCCGCGACGGTGGTTATCGACAGCTACGCCTACGACGCATCGGGCGACGAACTGACGCTCGACATCGACTATCACGTCGAGTTCACCGGTCTCAAAGACTCGATTTCCAAAACCGTCGCACGGAGTTTGAAGTCTTCACCGCAAGTCTCACTCTCGGACGAGGAGATAGACGACCTCTCCGCGGACATCGAACGGATGAAAATCGACCACGTGACGTTCGGAATGAGCCAGCAGAACGGCACGACGACGTTCAGTTGGGACGTCAAAATAGAGAACTACGACGCCGCGGTGTCCGCCGCGCTCGAAATCGCGGAGAACACGAACGCGTCGGGGATGAGCGGACAGACCCTCGACCGAACGAAGCGGATGTTCGAAGCACAGCAGGCCGCGAACCTCGAACAGACGGTCGAATGGTCCGCCGAAGCGTCCCACCCCGCCGCCGAAACGACGGCGGTGTCCACCGAGGTCCACTACCGAACGGACAACTGGCGAGCGTACACGCGGGAACTTCAGAACCGTGACGTCGAATTGGGTCGCTCGTCGGTAACGCTCCACGTCGAATCCGACGGCGACGAGGTGACGGCACGCGGGTCGGTCGAGATGAAACAGCGGGCGATGCTCTCGAAGATGACCGATTCGATGCTCTCCTCGCTCGGGTCGTCGGAGGCGAACGCCGGTGGCTCTAAACTGGTACAGGCGTTCCAGAGCAGCGAGTTCCAATCCGCCCGGGTGGATATGAACGTCCAGTCGGGAACCGTCACGGTCGAAGGTGGCGCGCAGTTCGATAACATGAGCGCCCTCGCCGACGCACTCGGCGAATCGTATGGAGACACGGACGTTTCCAGCATCGTTGGGCGAACGAACGGTGACACCACGACGACCTACGTCCGCGTGACGGGCTTGGTCGGCGAGAACGCCTCGAAAGCGGACGTTCGCGCGCTCGCCGTCGCCGATGCCGACACGAACATCCACATGCCCGGCGAGTGGGACCGGGAGTTCCCGTCGATGGACACCGAGGAAGCGGCGACGTATCTCGGCGTTCAGAACGCGAACGACACGCAGTCGAAATCCACGAACGAATCGGGACAGCCCGGTTTCGGCGTCGGGGTTGCGGTCGTCGCCCTCGCGGGTGCGGCGCTGCTCTCGCGGCGCGACTGATTCGGCATTCGACCGACGTAGAACGATTTATTCGCTTTTTTCGCCGCCGCCCCACGACCCTTCGACGCTTCGAATCTCGATGTTCGAGTTCGAATAGCTGGCTCGCACGCGGTCGCCGACCTCCGCTCGATTGAAATCGCCACGGTGTGTCGCCCCGGTGTAACACCCGAACGAGTCGGACCCGCTCGACCAATCGGGACTGCACACGCCGATGACGTAGCCGATATCCTCGTACTCGCCCATCAAACGGTCGTGAAGCGCCGAGGAGACCTGCAACCGGGTCGGGTCCGTGAACTGCGTGGCCCACTCCTCGGCGACGGTGATGACGGGGTCATCGGCCAAATCGCTCAGGCCGACGTTGACGACCGTTTCGTCGTGCAGTCCTCCTTTTTGCCGTCGCTTCCCCGTGATTTCCTTGCTCTCGATGTAGCCACCCGCGGCACCGAGTGCCGAACAGCCAGCGAGACTTCCGCCTGCCACGCACGCGGACAGGATCGCTAACACGTCACGTCTCGAAGGCATACGGATACCTCGACCGTGAAGCACTAATAAATTATGCTGGTTGTTATCATGTGACTGCCCAAAGCACGAACTGACGAAAACGGTCGGCTCAGGCCGATGTGTCACCGAGAATGTTAGTCTTCATCGTCGTTTGATAGTTGAGCGAATCCAGATCGATTCGCTGGGTGATTCCGTGGTACTCGATGACGACGTAGTAACCGACGTCGAGCGTGCTCTCCTCGCCGCGGCGAAGGTGGGTCTTCCACCACGTGCCGAGTTTCGAGTTGTCGAGCATCACCGTGTCGTTCACCGTTACCTCGCTGTGCGGACCGATTTCGACGTTCTTCGGCGTCGATTCGTCGGAGAGGACGACGCCGTTCATCGATATCTTCGAGCCGATTTCAACGATGTGAATCGAATCGCTTCGCTCGTTCTTCACGGTAGCGGACGCTTCGATGGGCGTCTCCGCCATCGTCGCGCGACCCCAGTCCGCCTGCACGTTCTCGATGCGGCCTATGGGCTGTCCGGCGACCGAATACGTCTGACTCGTGTTCGAATCCACCGCGCCGAGCATGTCGGTTCGGACGGTTCCGCGGTCCGCTTTTCCGCCCACGGGGAGGCGGGCGAATCCGGCATCGACGGTCACGTCGCGTTCGACGGTTCGGGTCGTCCGCTCGTCGTTGTTGACGTGGCTGACCCACCACCGCTGTATCGTCCCGTCCGCGATTTTGCCGGTAATCTCGAAGTCGGTCGTTCCCGGTTCGATTTTCTCGCTCGTCTCGCTCTCGACCAACGACACGTCGTTCATCAGCACGCGGTACTCGGCGTCGACCGAGAGGTGATCGGCGAACACCGACCCCGGTTCGTTCCGGTTGTTGACGGTCGCGTGGGTTCGAACGCCCGTGTTCCCCGTTTCGGGAACGACCCACTCGCTTTCGAGCGACTGGAGCGTCGGCGGGGCGAACGACTGTGCCCCGTTTCGCGGCACCTCCTTCGTCGTCGTCTTGCCGCCGCCGAGGACGTTCGTCGTGAAGACGATACGCTTGCTCAGGAACGGCAGTTCGACTTTTTTCGTCTCACCGTCTTCGGTGATGGTCGCGTAAAACTGCACGTCCATCGTGGTCTTCTCGCCGTTCTCGACGTGGCTTTGCCACCACTCGGGGAGCTTTCCGTTGTCGAACGTCGAGTCGATGCTGAACGACGTCGTCTCCTCGGATTCCACGTGTACTTCGTCGTCCGTCGTTCCGCCGGCGACCGTCACGTCGTTCATCGTGATGCTGTAGCCGAGTTGGGAGAACACGACCTCGCCGCTGGTCGGGTTTTCGACGGTTGCGCTGACGTGCAGGGGTGTCTCCTCGGCCGTCGCGTGCCCCCACGAGGCGTCCGTTTTCGTCACCCGCAATACCTCCTCGTTTCCGGCGGTCATCGTGCGCGTCTCGGTGCTGTTGAACGCGCTGAGGAGGTCGGTTTCGAAACTTCGCTTCTCCGCGGGGAGGTCCTTCGAGAACAGCGGCACGCTGATGGACGGTGCGATGCTGACCGTCGTCTTCTCGCCGTTGTTGATGTGGGTCGCCCACCACGCCGGTATCTTCCCGTTGTCCATCTCGGTCGTCGTCGAAATCGTGGACTCCCCGGACGGGAGGCCGAGGTTGTTGACGTGCCCCGAGGCAACCGTCACGTCGTTCATCCCGACTTCGTAGTCGACGTCCGCTACGTTCGGTATTCCGACCGAACTGGGGTTGTTCACCGCGATGTTCGTTCGGATCTCCGTCGTTTTCGGGGTGACTGCTCCCCACTCCGTTTGGATGTTTTCGACGCTCGGTTGCCCGACCGTCACTATCCCGGACGTCAACGCGATTCCGATCCCTCCCGCAGTCACGACACAGAGGGTCACCATTGCGACGAGTACCTTCCCGATGATGCTACGAATCGCCATCGACATCTCCCTTTGATGATATATATTCTAACACACAGTTCATTATCGGGTCAATTCGAACCCACCACCAAGTAACTTTACCTGTAATCATCCACTCGACTCGGTGAGAATATCGGCGGAAGTGTCAGATCCCTCGTTTTACAGATTTCCTCAACGGGACAAAATTCTCATCTATCATACCGTTACACCCGGCGAAAATGCTCGGTTCGGGTCAGTGTTCGGCGGCAGGAGCATACGGCTGTCTGACGCGGTTTTAAGTCCTCACCATACCCATCCGGAAACGGGCGCGCACATCACCCTCTCTCCCATCCTCCCACTCCGCGCGCCCGGCACACACCACCCACAACTCCCTGAACTCCCTCGCTCTCCCACCCCCTCCGCTCGGCACTCCCCCTTTGCATGGTGCGATATTTTCCCCTCGTAGGGCACGCTTTCATCGCCGTAGACCCGTCCTGACCGGGTCAGAGGGCACCTATCGACCCGGCAAACGGCACATAACAAAGGGGTATCCGGCCATTCGTACAGTTGCGCCCGACGGCTCGGGCGCGAAGCGTGTCGCAGTCTCGCGGTGGGTCTCCCGGCGGGGCCGGGGGCTCTGGCGACGGGTTGGCTTCCCGTTACAGTGTCACCAACCCCCCCACGAAAGTTCTCGTCCCGGACGACCCTAGAACCCCGCGCTGCCCAATCGTTTTTCGCTTCGGTGACTACACATCCAGAGATACGTCGCAGTCGCTCGTCGCGTTATATTTCCCGAACATACGAACCCGATTACTCCCCGAAACCGACCACCGAACGGTACTCCTCAGGCGCTCGCCTGTAGTCGCTCGCGCACCGAGGGGAGCGCGTCCCGTGCGGCGATGAGTGCGACCCGATCACCCGCTTCGAGTTTCGTCCCCGGAAGGGGAATCGTCATCCGTTCTTTCTTCCGACCGTGGGCGTAGATTCGCGCGTCGGTCGGTAGCTCCACAGCGTGAACCCGCGTTCCGACGAGCGACGAATCGTCCGAAATCGTTACCGTTGTCAACTGCAGGCTCTCGGTCAAGTCCGCGATGACGTCGAAATCCCCGCCCAGCATCGCGGTCTTTGCGCCCGCAGCACCGAGACGTTCGGGATAGATCACCTCGTCCACGTCGTCCGCGTATTTGTGGTAGATGTCCTCTCGATAGTCCTCGTCGATGCGCATGACGGTCCGACAGCCGTGGTGTTTGCCGACCATGCAGGCCGCGAAGTTGACGTTCAGGTCGCCCGTCAACCCGCCGAGGGCGTCCGCGGTGTCGACGCCCGCCTCGGTCAGGACGGTCTCGTCCGACCCGTCTCCCTCGATGACCTCGAATCCGTCATCGCGCGCTCGGTTCGCTTTGTCCGGGTCTTCCTCCACGATAACCACCTCGTGACCCTCCTCGGAGAGGATTTGAGAGGTTCGAATTCCCACGCGTCCGTATCCCACGATAACAAATTGCATGGGTTCGAATAGCACGGCAGGGACAAAAACGTTGGTGTCAGAAATCAAAATTGTGCGGCGACTCACTGCGAGTCCACTTCACCATTCTCCGAGACGGCGATAAATCACGGGTGGCTGTCGGGTTCTTCGAGACGAGAGCCATCGCTGAAGAGTGATTTCGAAGAAAGCCTAGGCCGGGATTTGAACCCGGGCTCTCGTCCTTACCAAGGACGCGCTTTACCGCTAAGCTACCCAGGCGCGGCAATAATTTCTACACGCCGAACCGGGTTTAGGCGTTTCGATTCGCGTCAGGGATCGGTGGCCGACGACGGGGTTTCGTCCCCCCAATTCGGCTGTCTCCCCGACAGTTTTGTCAGCATATCTACCGCCTCGTCGAAGAGCATCTCCGTCGAGTCGCGGTCGGCGACCGTGACGGCGAGGCGTTCGGCGTATCGTCGGATGCCGGTGGGAACGTCGCTGCCGGTGGCCGTCGTCCCCGCGACGATCGCGAGTTCGAACACGTCGGTTTCGAGTGCGTTGTCGGTTCGGCGCTCGGTCTGGTCCCGACCGAACGATTTGACGGTCCGAACGGCCGTATCGGCCGCTTCCGTTCGAGCCAACAACGAAAATCCGCGCGATACCATCACGTCAGCCGCCAGGATGGCGACGTTGCTCTCGGTGTGCGGCGGATCGCCGTTCCACGGTTCGTCGCGCGAGAGTGTTCGGGTGAGACCCAACCCTTCGTAGATGAGTTGTACTCCCGCGGCGCGAGTCTCGACTTCCGTGGCGCTGGCTCCGCTCTCGACCGCTTGTGCGCTCAATACCGTCAACACCCCCGGAACGACCGTCGATGACTTCAGCAGTCCGTCGATGTGGTCGCGGAGGTGCACTGGCGTGATATCTCCGATAGCCTCGCGCGCAGCTCCGCGCGCCCGGGCGGCCTCTTCCATTATCGGAACTTACGACGGAATCGCCAAAGACCTTTGGAAAGCGTCTCCAACGCGTTTCCATGATTCGCATCGCTGACGACCCGAAAACTAGAATCGTGACCTTCGACCGTCCGGAACGCAGAAACGCGCTCACCCTCGACGGACTGGATGCCCTCTCCGAGGCTGTTCGGGAGGCCGAACAACCCATCGTCTATCTCCGTGGCGCGGGCACGGCGTTCTGTGCCGGTGCGGACCTCGACGTGGTGGCCGGGTCGGACGAGGAGTCGGCGAACGCGCTCGCCACCCACGGCCAACGGGTGGCGGACGATATCGAGGGCGCAGAAAGCGTCGTCGTCGCCGGAATCGACGGCCCGGCGCGCGGCGGCGGCGTCGAACTCGCACTGGCGTGTGACCTGCGGGTCGCCACCCCGGAGGCGACGTTCGCCGAACCGGGCGTCCGTCTCGGCATCTTCGGCGCGTGGGGCGGGACGGCCCGCCTCCCGGAAATCGTCGGGATGGGCGACGCGCTCGACCTCGCGCTTTCGGGGCGCGTCATCGACGCCGCCGAGGCCCACCGGATGGGACTGGTCTCCCGCGTCACCGACCGGCCGCGTGAGGTGGCCGACGAGCTCGCGGCGAACGACCCCGACGCACTTCGTGCCGTCAAAGGTCGACTCCGTGACCGCTCGTCGCGGTCCGATCAACTTGCCCGCGAAGCGAACGTGTTCGGAAAACTCGTCGCGGCGAACGCCGACGACATCGCCGCCCGCCGCGAGTAGCCGAGAAACCCGACAGGTGTGATAGAAAGGCAAAAAGGATGAAAGGCCGGAACGGCTGGAAAGGATAGAAAAGCGGGAAAGCGGGAAAGCGGGAAAGCGGGAAAGCGGAACGTGGGAACCTACAACGACTCCGGCGCTGGCGGGGCGGCGCGTTTGTGTTCGCTTCGCTCGTACATCTCGCCGATTCGTCGCACGTCTGCCTCCGTCGCACCTTCGACCTGTCGCGCCGTCGCCGAGACCGACAGCGGACCATCCACGTGCAGCACCAGAATCGCATCGAGCGTGTCATAGTCGATGCCCAACTCCTCCTCGTCGGTCTGTCCGGCCCACAGTCCCGCCGTCGCTTCCTTTTCGGCGAGTTCGTCGGTCACGCCGACGTGCTTTGCGAGTTGGCGCACCTGCTGTTTGTAGAGGTTTCCGATGGGGTGGCAGTCCACCGCGCCGTCGCCGTACTTCGTGAAGTACCCGACCAGCGCCTCGGTCCGGTTGCCGGTTCCGAGGACGACCGACCCCTCGGCGTTGGCGACGAGGTAGTTCATCACCGCGCGGGTTCGGGCGCGGGCGTTGCCGACCGCCATCTGGTCACCCTCGGCCTCCGAGTAGGCGTCGAGGAACGTGTCCACGATAGGGTTGATTTCGAACACGTCGTAGGCGATGCCGAGTTCCGTGGCGACCCATTCGGCGTCGGTCATGTTGTCCTCCCTGCTCACCGCGCCGGGCATGACGAGGCCGTGGAGGTTCTCCGTTCCCAACGCTTCTGCCGCGAGGTAGGCCGTCAACGTGCTGTCGATACCGCCCGACAAACCGAGGACTGCGGAGTCAGTTCCCGCGTCCGCAACCGTCTCGCGGATGAACGACACGATGTGGTCGCGGTGTGCATCGAGTTCCTCGTCCGACAGTTCGAGGTCTATCATGTACGTCCGTAGGTACGCGGGTGACTAAAACCTCCCCTCCCCCTCGTATTTCTGGACGAACGTCCGAAACGCTACGTTGAAGTGAGCGCGGAATGAAACGGTAAGTGACGCAACTGCTCGCTCTCGTTCGGTTGAACCCGTTTGGGTTCAGAAGCACCCGTGGTGAGCAAATCCGAAGGATTTGCGAGTCACGGTGCACACTCGAAGCGGAGCGAGTGTGCACCGGTGGTCTAGTGGCAGGACATAAGCTTCCCAAGCTTATAGCCCGGGTTCAACTCCCGGTCGGTGCATTCTGCGAGGAACGAAGGTGACGAGCGAATGCGCTCATCAAAACTGACCGGCGTCCCGCATCTCCAGAATCTCTGCAACTCCGTCTTCATCGAACTTCATCGGTCGCCGCCACCACGGTCCTTTTCCGGAGTCGCTCGACAACTCCGTAACCACTCTGTTCGCTGTCGCCCCCGCCTCGGGACTGCTCAGCGGAATCGCGGTTTCGTACAGTCCCGATTCGTCCGTTCTTCCCTCCACCAACACCTTCGCGTCGAACTCCACGCGCTTCAGGTGGGCGTTGTTCTCGAACACCGCCCGCGTTTCCGCCGGGAGTCCCGCGAACTCCTCGCCGGAAATGGGGTCGCGTGCGAGTCGGAACTGGCCGATGATGTACGTCCCCCACTCCGGTGAAATCCACTCTCGATTCGGTTCTCCGGCCGTCGAGAGCGTCGCGTAGAAGAGGACGTAATCGCCCGCGCTCAGCGACAGTAGCGGTCGGGCTTTGACGTCGAAGGGGTCGCCGTAGGTGTAGCGTTCACAGCAGGGGTACTCCGTGAACTCCGGGTCGAGGTGGACGGGCAGTTCGTCCGCTCCGTCCGGGAGTTCGACGGTCGTTTCGAGGTCGGCGTAGGTCGGAACCTCCCGTTCGGTCGGTTCGGACTCGGGAATCGGGAGGTACTCGAACCGCCCGTCCGGAAAAATTGGGCCGCGGACGCCCGGCTGGTTCGTGTTGGCGGCGACGTTGATGGCGACGGCGCGAGGCATGTCTCACGGTCGGTTGGCGGGCGGGAAAAACGTGGCTACCACACGCCGAGCGGGCCGATGCACTCCCGGCAGAACGTGTACTCGGTCCCGTTCTCCGTGCCGCAGTGCGGACAGACGCGCCTGTCGCCGTTCTCGTCGCTGAACTCTTCGAGGATGCTCTCCCGCCGAATGTCGTCGGGAATCCCTCCGTCGGGTCCGGACGGCGTAGACGCGAACAGCGGCGAATCGTCCTCACTCCGTAGATATCGGTAGATGAGGAGCTGTAGGCCTACGAACAGGACGACGTACAGGATTATCCACCCCCAGACGTTCATGGGATATCATGACATACGCCACCATGCTACTTGGTAGCTTCGCACGACAGGATTCAGAAGTGTTTTTGAACTGAATGGATTTGCGGATTACGGAAAATTCGAGGCGAAAGCCTTGAGGAATCCTCGCGCTTTAGCGCGGGGAGGATGTCACGCAGGTTGGAGTTTGAGGATGCGATCGTCCTGCGGCGCGGGATTCTCGGCCCGGCCGTCCCGGTTGCTCGTCATCACGTACAGGTCCCCCTTCGGTCCGGTGAAGGTGGTTCGGAGACGTCCGTACTCGCCGTTGAGCAAGCGCTCCTGTTCGACCACCTTTCGTCCGTCGATCCGCACTCGATGGAGGTGCGTGCCGACGAGCGACCCGAATAGGAAGTCGCCTTTCCACTGTGAAATCGGACCGTCGTAGAACGTCGCTCCGCCGGGTGCGATGGTCGGGGTGTACGTCGTGATCGGGTCCGTGTACTCCTCGCTCTTTCCGGTCACGTCGGGCCATCCGTAGTTGTTCCCCGCTTCGAGGACGTTGATTTCGTCGTTCACGTCCGGTCCGTGTTCCGTGCTGAACAGGGTTCCGTCGCGGAACGCGAGCCCTTGGGGATTCCGGTGCCCGTAGGTGAACACCTCGTTGTCGAAGGGGTTGTCGGGATGCGGTTGCCCGTCCAGCGTCACCCTGAGAACCTTCCCGGCCAACGAATCCGTGTCCTGTGCCTGTTCACTGTCCGACGCATCCCCCGTGGTGACGAACAACGAGTCGTCGTGAATCAGCAGTCTCCCGCCGTCGTGAATTGACGATGCCGGGATCCCGTCGAGAACGACCATCTCGCGTTCGAATCCGTCGCTGACGCGATGGCGGACGACCCGATTCCGCAAGCTTCCGCCCTTCTCGTACGTCTGATACGTGTATGCCAGATTCTCGTTTTTCGGGTGGAACGCGAGGCCGAGCAACCCGCCTTCACCGGCGTCCTCGATTCGGTTGGTCATGTCGGCGATTATCTCGTGGTCGTTGTCCCGAATCCGTCGGATCCGACCCGGTCGCTCGGTAAAATAGAGGTCGCCGTCGGGGGAGAAGTCCGCGCCCCACGGGACTTCGAGGTTCATTGCCACCGTTTTGATACGCACTCCTCGCTCTCCGTCCACCGTCGTCGCGCCCGTAGAGCGTCCGGGAGATCTCATACACCCGGCAAGTCCCGCGATACCGAGTGCCAACGATTGGAGGTACGTGCGTCGTCGCATACTCCACATGACGGATTGATAGGAGAAAAGCGATACGGGTTACTCCGACGAACCGAGAGTGCGCTGGAACTCGTCGAACTGCTCGAAGTCCTTGGGCAGTTCGTAATCGATACGCCGTGACTCCTTTTCGGTCGGTGGAATATCGTCCAGCGGGGCGGCCTCGTCCTCCCATCCGGACTTGATTTTGATGCTCTTCGCGGGCGTTCCGACGGCGATGTGATGTGCCGGAATGTCGCTCTGAACGACGGAGCGCGCGCCGACGACGGCGTCTTCTCCGATTTTCATTCCTGCACGCACCATCGCGTCGTAGGTCACGCGCGCGTCGTCCTCGATTATCGTGTGGAAGTTCGTCACGTCCGTCTGGTCGGTGATATCGTGGTCGTGGCTGTAGATGTGTACGTTGTCGCTGATGGAACAGCGGTTGCCGATGGTCAACTTGCCCCGGTCGTCGAGGTGAACGTCGTCGTGGATGACCGTGTTGTCGCCGACAGAGATGTTGTGGCCGTAGGTCATCGAGACGCCCTTGAAGATGCGGAGGTTCTCGCCCGCCTCCTCGAAGAGGTGGTTCGCGAGCATCTCGCGGAATCGGAGGGCGAATTCGACGTTGTCGGCCATCGGCGTCGCGTCGAACTGCCGCCAGAGCCACTGAAGGTGTTTGGACGTTCGGAACTTTTCCTCGTCCTTCTCGGCGTAATATTCGCTTTCCAGCGTCGAGTTACAGGGGTCGTAGCTCTGGAGACGAACGCGTTCCGCGTTCGACACCGGTTCCCCGTTCTGCCACGATTCGTAGGCGTCCCGGTCGCCGTGCAGGTCGATGAGCACCTCCTTTACCACCCTGCACGTGTCCTCGTCACTTGCGAGTCGTTCGTCCACTTCGTCGATAAACCCGCGTACGCCCGCTTCCGCGGACTCGGGGAGTGTGACGTGTCGCTTTGTCATAGGCTTATTTCACTCTCTACTTTCTTATCGCTTAGTAACTCTTCCGTGGGGAAGGGGGTTTTGGTTGCGGCGGCGAGTGCCCGGTCTTCGATTTTCGCCTTCGTTCGGGATTGGGAGAACGGTACCGAGTTCTTTGTGGTTCGTTCTTCGGTCCGAACCGCTGACCGAGTCGAATCCAAAACGGACATCCCGGGCGTGTCAACCTCTTACGCCAAGAAGACGTGTCGCGGTCGGTCGGCCAGCACGTCTCGGCCCCAGCTAACCGTGTTCCTGAAGTCGTCGCTTCGGAAGAAGGTCATCGCGTCGTCCTTCGAGCGCCACTGGCTGGCGATGAACATGTCGTTTTCGTCCTCGTAGTTCGAGAGCAGTTCGGTGTCGAAGTGTCCTTCCATATCCGCGAGGACTTCGCCGACCATTCCGAATTTCTCGACGAAGTCGTCGCGGTGTTCGGGCTTGACGGCGTAGAACATCCCCATCGTCCCGAAGCCGCTCTCCTCGCCTGCGTGGCCACCGCCACGTTCACCAGCGCGAGCGACGATTCCGGGAAGGTCGGCGAGGAATCCGCCCGCCGTTTCGGCCGCGCTCTGGGTGTCCCAGATGCTCACGACGGCGGCGCGCTCGTCGCCCTCGTACACCGCCGTCTTGACGTGGGTGTCGTAGTGGTCGAAGTTCTTCCGGAGGCCATCGACCTCCTCGAACAGTTCGTCCGCGTCGGCCTCGGAGTACAGCACGATGGAGTACACGTCCTCGCCGTGTGGCTGTCCGGCGTAGATGTCGAGGTCTTGGAGTTCCCCGCGAATACCCTCCGCTTCCTCCTCGTCCGTCCCGTGCGGGCTATCCGATTTGTCCTCTCCGTGGCCGCTGCTTTCGCCGTGTTCGTGCCCGCTTCCGTGATGTCCGTCACCGTGTCCGTGCTCGCTTCCGTGTGCGTGTCCGTCACCGTGCGGATGTGCGTCCTCCGGCGTCGGAATCTCCTCGCCGGCCATGAACGCCGGGAGGTCCTCCGACGGGAACCGCCGCCCGAAGGAGAACGAACCGAACTCCGCGAAGCGGGAACTCGCCTCGTCGAAGCGCATCTCGTAGAGGATGTCCTTGATGTGCGTCGGGTCGTTGCTGAACAGGTCGACGCCCCACTCGTAGTCCTCCATGCCGATGCTGCCGGTGATGATTTGGGTTACCTTTCCGGCGTAGGTCTTCCCGATCTCGCCGTGGCTCGCCATCATTTCCGCGCGCTCGTCGTACGGCGTGTCGTACCAGTTCGCGTCGGGGAGGCGGTGTTTGCTCATCGGATAGAAACAGACGAACTCCGCGTCCGGGATATCGGGATAGAGTTTGCTCGCCACGTAGCGGGCCATGCCGGTGTCCTCGATGTCCTCCGGGTCCTTCACCATCTCGTCGGAGGTGTAGCTCCCGACTTCGGTGACGGAGGTGTAGGAGTCGGTCCGCTCCGTGAAGTCCGCGAACTCGGTCCCTTCGAAGGCGCGTTCGGCGGTGTCGAGGGCCGTGACGGTCGGACGGAAGTGGAGTATCAGCAGGTCCGCTTCGTGGCCCATGACGCTGAACACGGCCGAGGAGCCGTCCTCCGCATCGCTCACGTCCTCGTGTGCGCTCAAGAACTCGACGCCATCCGCCAGCGCGGCCTCCCGAGTCCGCTCCGGGGCGTCTCGCCACGCGTCCCAGTCGACGGTTCGGAAGTCGTGAAGCGCATACCACCCCTCGCGGGTCGGTGGTGCTTTTTTCGGCATATGTGAGGGTTGGGAGCGACCGAACAAGGAACTTTTGAGTTCCGTTCGGATCTCGCTTCGTTCTCCTCCGGTATGCGTCGCCCCGACCGAAAGCCTTTCACAATCTCGACTGAAACCCAAACCCGATGCGGAAAAGTGGCCCACCGAAAGGCCTGATATCGTACCTCGTGCTCGAACTTCTGGACGAAAAACCACGGTACGGGTACGAGATACTGAAAGAGATACGCGAGATAAGCGGCGGCCACTGGGAACCGTCCTACGGGTCGGTGTACCCCATCCTCTACAAGTTCGAAGACAAGGGATGGACCGAACGAATCGAGCGTGAGGACGAATCGGACCGAAAATACTTCAAGCTGACCGAGGAAGGGCGGGAGGAACTCGAAGAGAAACGCACGGAAAGCGGGACGAAAGCCCGCGAGTTCGCGGACGTCATCCTCGGTTTCTACCACGTCTACGTCTCCTTTGCGACCGACGACCGGTTCGAGGTCGAAAGCCCCGAGGGCGAATGGCAGTTCGACGAGACCTTCAGTGCGTGGATTCTCGAGCAGATAATCCGCCATCACGAGCGCGACTTCGGGGATTTCGAGCGTATCCCCGACACGCCGGAGGAGTTCTACGACCGGATGGGTCTGGAAGACTGACCCGGTACTGAAGTCGAAATCCAAAACGAAGCACCGACCGTTCTACCCCGACCGTTCAGGCCAACAGTCGCGGCCCGAACACCATGAGCAGGAGACTGGCGAGCATGACCAGCCCGATAGTCGTCGTTATCATGGTGGTGACCTGTCGTCCCTGACTCGTCGGGAGTCGGGAGACGATGGCCTCCGCTCCCATGCGCAGGATGTGCCCGCCGTCGAGCGGGAACGCGGGGATGCAGTTGAAGAAGCCGAGGTTCAGGTTTATCCATCCCGTCCAGAATAGCACGTTCGCCAGCAGGAAGGCACCGCCGCCGAGGGGCGACAGCGGTCCCTGCACGACGTAGAAGTTGCTGTTCCATCCGACGAAGCCCGCGAAGTTGTATCCCACGGGCATCGAGAGGCTTGCGAACGGGAGCAACAGCGTCCCCGCGATACCGAGGAGGAACGTGGTCAACGGTCCGTTGCCTCCGTTTCCGCCAAACACGGAGACGAAGCTCCCCGAAACGAGGTCGTGGAACGTATCGGCCGGGTAGAGTTGGGTTCCGAAACTGCTCACGGAAATCCCGGACACGCCCGGCGCGACGAGGATGCCGACGATGGCCTTTCCGTTGCCGTTGTCTTCGAGCGTCACGTCGTAACTGTGGCGCACGTACGTTCCGCTCTGGTTGACGTAGGCTTCGACGGTGACCGTCCGTCCCGCTTCGTAGTCGCCGAGCGTCGCGCTCAACTCGCTGCTGTTCAGGATGCGCTCGCCATCTATCGACGTGATGACGACGGCGTCACCGGTCTTCAAGTCCGTCTGCTTCTCGATGGGGCCGTCTTTCTGCACGGTGGAGAGCGCGCCGACGGGGCCGCTCACCTTCGTCCCGTTCACGGTCAGGGTGGAGACGTTTTTCTTCGCCAGTTGTTGGGTCAGCGCCCGTTCCGTGTACACCGACTTTCCGTTGACCGCCGTGATGTTCTCCCGTTTCTCGACACCTGCCGCAAACGGCGAATCCCGTGCGACGCCTGTGATCAGGAGCGACCGCCGAATCGTCGTCTCGCGCTCCTCGCCGTCGCGATTCATCGTCACCGACACCGACCGACCTTGGATGTCGGCGAGTTTGTCGTGGAGGTCGCCGTTGCTCTTCACGGCGGTCCCGTTCACGGCGACGATTCGGTCGCCGCGTTGGACGTTCGCGTTATCCGCCGCGGACCCCGGAAACACCCCGCCGACCGCCGCGCCCGACGCGACGGAAATCGAGGCCATCACCGGCCCGAACAGGAGCAGGAAGGCGATGATCGTTATCGCGAAGTTGTTCGTCACGCCCGCCGCGAACATGCGGCTTTGACTTCCCCTGTCCGCGTCCCTTCTGCTCTCCTCGTCCGGTTCGACGAACGCGCCGACCGGGAGGAACGCGAGGAGCGCCAGTCCCATCGACTGGATTTCGATGTCCTCGACGCGACAGAAGATGCCGTGACCCCCTTCGTGGACCACGAGTCCGATGAGGAGGCCGAGCATGATTTCCGGGGCGACGGACAACGGCAGGAACTCGTTGACGCCCGGTATGACGAGTACGTTTCGGGGTTGCGTGACCGCCGTCGGCGCTGGCGGATTCTGCACGACGATGATGGCCTGCACGACGAGGAGCAGGAAGGTCCCGACCATCACGACGAGCGCGATTCCGAGTCCGAAGTTCCCCCACGCTCGCCAGAACCGTTTCGGCCGTGCGAGACGGTCGATGAGTTTCTTTCCTCGTTGCGTGTGCAGAGTCAACACCGGTCCCTGCATGCCGATATAGGAGGGCAACATATCGTTCGCCCGTAGTCCGAGCAGGATGAACCAGTAGGCGGCGAGTCCGAGGAGGACCCAGAGGAGCGTATCCATTGGTGAAACGAAGGGCGCCGCCGCTCAAAGGCGTTTGGGAACGAACGTGAAAAAACTTCGAAACGCGGTCCGCTATTCCGCGGTCTGCCAGTCTTCTTCGAATTCCTGCTCTTCTTCGCCCTTGCCGCTCCGTTTCTGCTGGAGCTTTCGGGCCGCGGCGAGACCGGCGGCGGTGCCGCCGAGGACTGCAGCACGGCGGGCGAAGGTGCGGGCTTTGCCGCGTCCCTTCGTCTCCTCGGCTTCCGTCTCTTCGACGTCCGCGTCCGCCGCTTCGGTTTCCGTCTCGGGTTCCTCTGCCGTCTCGACTTCGGATTCCTTGACGAGTTCGGTTCGCTTCAACGCTGGCTTCTCGAGATTGAGTTCTATCAGGGCCATGATATTATTTCGGGTTAGTCGTTGACGTAATCGATCGTCAATCCGACTGTACGTCCTTCCGTACTACTGGGAGGTACTTTGTTATGTCCTTGCTAGATGGACGTAATAAGGAACTACCTGCCAAGTAACTTAGTTCTATTGGCGGTCAGCCCTCGCGTCGCAGACGCCGCAGAACGAACTCCTCGTCCAGGTTCGAGAGGAACGGTCCGAGTTTCGGTCCCTGTTCCTCGTCGAAAAAGAGCTGATAGCCGACGCCGAAGAAGTCGCCGATGTCGATGTCGTGGCGCTTTGCCGTCTCGTAGATTTCGCCCTGAATCTCCTCGCCGTCGTGGCCCGCCTCGATGAAATCGGCGAGTTCCGTCAGCGCGGCGTCCGTCTCGTCGTCGAGTTCCACGCCCGGCAGTTCGGTTCGCTTCAGGTCGTAGTCGTACTCGTTGCCCGTGCGCTGTGCCCACGCCTCCGCGCGCTCGACACGCGCGAGGGCGGCTTCGACGGCCCATTCGGGTGCGTCGTCGGGGATGTGTCCTTCCCGCCGGGCGATTTCCTCGCGGAGTTCGAGGTCGTCCGTCATTCCCAGAATCGCGGCGAACGTGTACGGAATCCGTATCCGCTCCTCCCGCGGTTCGGCCACGACCATCGGGTACACCCGCTCGGCGAGCGCCCGTTCGCGCTCGTCGGCGTCCTCCTCGCCGAAGTAAATCCGTTCGAAGCGGTCGAACTCGTCCACGAGCAGGTCGAGGCGGTCGATGTCGAAGTCGCGTGCCTTGCTCGGATCCTTGGTAAAGAAGTAGCGCAGCACCTCGGGTTCGAGGAGTTCCAACACCTCGGCGACGAGGACGATGTTCCCTTCCGAGGAGGAAAACGGTCGGCCGTTGAGCGTGAACCACTCGTAGGTCATCGGAACCGGGGGTTCGAAGTCCATCACGTTCCGGGCGATGTCCTCGCCGCTCGGCCACGACCCTTCCGCGTGGTCCTTGCCGAACGGTTCGAAGTCCACGCCGAGCGTCTTCCACTGGGCGGGCCACTCGAAGCGCCACGGGAGTTTCCCGTCGCGCAGCGTCGCCGTGCCTTCGTGTCCGCAGCCGTCGATGACGTTGTCGCCCGCCTTCAGGTCGGTGCAAACGTACTCCACGGTGCCCGCGTCCACGTCGAACTCCGTCACCGTCTCCGTCACCTTGCCGCACTCCTCGCAGATGGGGTTGAAGGGGATGTACTCCCCGTCCACCTTGTCCTGGTACTCCGCGAGCACCTCGCGTGCTTTCTCCGAATTTTCGAGGAGGTCGCGTGTCACGTCCTCCAGTGCGCCGGACGTGTACATCTCGGTGTTCGACACCACGTCGATGGGGACGCCGAGGAGGTCCGCGCTCTGCTGGATGAGGTTCGAGAAGTGTTCGCCGTAGGACTCACAGCAGTCGAACGGGTCCGGGATGTCGGTATACGGTTTTCCGAGGTTGCGTCCGAGGGCTCCCGCGTTCACGTCGCCCAACTCGACGATGTTGCCGTCCAAGTCGGCGAGCTTTCGGGGAAGCTTTCGGAGCGGGTCCCGGTCGTCGGCGGTGAACACCTGCCGAACGTTGTGACCCCTGTCGCGAAGCACCTCGGCGACGAAGTAACCGCGCATGATTTCGTTGACGTTGCCGAGGTGGGGAACGCCGGACGGCGATATTCCGCCCTTGATGACGATGGGGTCGTCGGGGTTTCGCGCCTCGATTCGGTCGGCTACCTCGTCGGCCCAGAAGACGTGATGGGTCCCCTCGTTCCCGTCCTCGCGTTCGTCGGTCGGTGCCGTCCCGGCGCTCATTTTTGTACCCAGTAGGTCATCTCGTCGGCCGCCCCCTCGGGGATGATGTCCGTTCCGCTGTGTTCCCCGTTGAGGACCGCATCGGCGATTCGCTCCGGTTCCGTCCCGTCGAGAACGATGGTTCTGACGCCCGAACGCCCGATGAGTTTCGCGGCCAGCAGGTCCACCGGCGCGGAACTGCCCGCGGTCATTTCGAGGTCGGCGATGACGTCCACGAGTTCGCTCGCCGAGAGTTCGTCGTACTTGGTCGCGTCCGCGACTTCGTTCGGGTCGTCGCTGTACACGCCGTTCACGCTCGTGGCGTACACGAGGAGGTCCGCGTTCGTGTACTCCGCCAGCGCGGCGCTCACGGCGTCCGTCGTCTGTCCGGGCATCACGCCGCCCATGACGGCGATGTCGCCGCGGTGCATCGCGGTTCCCGCCTTCTCGTACGTTTCCGCCGGACTCGGGGCGGCCTGCTCACCGAGGGCGGCGATGAGCAATCGCGCGTTGAGTCGCGTCACGTCGATACCGATATCGTCCAGTTCAATCTCGTTCGCGCCGAGGTTTCGCGCGGTTCCGATGTACTCCCGCGCGACGCCGCCGCCGCCGACGACCGCGCCGATGGTACACCCCTCCGTTGCGAGCGATTCGATGACTTCGGCGTGTCCACGCACCCGTTGTGACTCTAAGTCCGGCGCGAGCACGCTACCGCCGATAGAAACGACCACCTTCATGCTATCGCCGTCTTACCCGGACGCGGCCTTAAGCGTTCTCAACTTCCGACCGAAGGCTAAAAGCGCCTCGCTCCCGCCTGTACGTTCATGAAGGTAGTTGGTGTCGTCGGCGACGGGGCGGACGCCGTTGCCGACCGACTCGCCGACCGGTTCGACGAGCGGGGAACGGTGGGGACCGTCCGACGTGAATCGCACGACTCCCGCGGCCCCGGTGGCTCCGAGGTGCCGAGTGGTTCGACCGCCGAAACCGCGTTCGAACTCGGTCCCGACGGATGGTGCGCACGCGGGAAGAACGACTCCTTGGCCGACGTTTCCCTGAACGACGTTCTCGATAGGCTCGCACCGACGCACGACTACGCCGTCGTCTCCGGGTTTCCCTCCGCCGACCTGCCACGCGTCGTGGTCGGCGATGCGGACCACGCCGGGACGCTCCTCGTCCGAGTGGACAGTCCCGACGCCCTCGACGTCGAGGAGGTCGTCACCCAACTCGGGACAATCGAGCCCTACGAAACGCTCGAATCGCTCGTCGCACGGGTAAAACGCGACCCGAAAGCGGAGCGTTCGGGGGCGATCGCCACGTTCACGGGCCGCGTCAGGGCGAGGGATTCGGACGACGACACGCCGACGGAATTCCTCGATTTCGAGATGTACGAGGGCGTCGCCGACGAGAAGATGAACGCCATTCGAGCGGACCTCGAAGCGCGCGACGGCGTTTTCACCGTCCTCATGCACCATCGAACGGGTCGAATCGACTACGGTGAGGACATCGTCTTCGTCGTCGTCCTCGCCGGGCACCGTGCGGAGGCGTTTCGAACCGTCGAGGACGGCATCGACCGGTTGAAGGCGGAAGTGCCGATATTCAAGAAGGAGGTGACGCTCGACGAACAGTTCTGGGTTCACGAGCGATAACGCCCACATTTATTATTTTAACTGACATTTTCTGTCGATATCGGCTAGCAACCAATTTTCGATGAAATAAAATACCAAAAGGCATTTTAAACGGTTAGAGGCTCTCAAAGTGGTTCGTAAAATGTCCCTTTTATCCGCTTTCACGCCGATTTGCATTCAATTCAGCTGAAGATTCCCGAAACTACCCTAAGCTTCCTTCCTTTATAACATATCCCCGTTCCATGGTGAAACCGGAGTCAGCATATGAGCGCTACCACCCACGCCGCCACCGAAAGCCCTGAACCGGAATCCAAGGAAGCCCGCCTCAAGCAGTACCTCTGCGAGAAAGCGAGCGATGGCGAACTCTACTTCAAGAGCAAGTTCATCGCCGACGAAGTCGGTCTCTCCTCCAAGGAGATCGGCGCGCTGATGGTCAAACTGACCGACTGTGCCGAACTCGAAGTCGAGAAGTGGTCGTACACGAGTGCGACCACGTGGCGCATCGCTCCCGCGTAACTTCGGCTCACGGGTCCCCGTGTGCAACCGAACCCCCGACAGCTTCCCGAACTCCACGCCCTGAATCCCACCCCTCCACCACGTCCCACAACCCCCGCACCACAGCCACACCGTTCACACCACGGTCACATTCCCACCACGACCCGACCTCCGCTCCTCCGAACCCCTCGGAGCACCCGAACGCAACCTGCCACGTCTTCCCTGAAAACGACCGCGCCGCCCGGTTCACATCCGAGCCGGTCCCCCTCACAGCCCCTTCCACTCCCCTCGTCCTCTCACCTCAATCCCCCACAGTTCCCTCTCACCCCTATCCCTCGCCCTATTTTCCTCCTTCGACGCCTTTGTAGTCCTTCGATGGGTTCGTTCGACCAGTGTCACTCGTCTCCGCGCTCACGTCCGCCGTTCTGCCCGTTCTCGCAGTCGCCGCCGTCGGTTTTCTCCTCGGAACCGTCCGTGACATCGAAGTCAGTGTGCTCGGAACCGTCACGATTTACGTGCTGACGCCTTCGTTAGTGTTTCACAGTCTGACCACCTCCTCGCTCGGCGGGGAAACCGTGGTGACGCTCGCCGCCGGTGTTCTCGCCTTCACCCTCGGGATGGCCGCCGTCGCCGAACTCGTCGGGCGTGCCCTCGGCGAGTCGGAACCCGTCCTCGGCGCGCTCGTTCTGTCGAGTACGTTTCCCAACGCGGGCAATTACGGGATTCCGCTCTCGCAGTTCGCCTTCGACGACGTCGGACGCAGTACAGCTATCCTTTACATCGCTGCCCAGTCGGTGCTGACCTACACGCTCGGCGTCTACATCGCTTCGCGGGGCGACGAAACGTCGAACCTCGCCGCCGTCCGGGAAGTGTTCAAATTGCCGCTCGTCTACGCCGTTCTCGCCGCCGGACTCGTCCGATTCCTCGGTATGGTCCCGTCCCCCGATTCCGCGGTGATGAGTACGTTGGAACTGACAGGAAACGCTGCCATCCCCATCATGTTGCTCATGCTCGGGATTCAGTTGGCGAACACCGATTCCGGGGCGGCGGTCGCCCGCGTCGGTGTCTCGAACGCGCTAAAACTCGTCGTGGCACCCGTTCTCGCCGTCGGCGTCGTCTTCCTCCTCGGGTTCGAAGACCTCACCGTCGCACGCGTGTTCATCCTCGAATGCGCGATGCCCGCCGCCGTGACGCCGCTCATCCTCAGTATCGAGTACGACCGCAGTTCGGGCGTCGGATTGTCCGCTCCGGAGTACGTGAGTACCGCCATCTTCGTAAGCACGCTCGTGAGCGTCCCAGTCCTGACACTTCTTATCGCCATACTCCAGTCCGGTGCCGTCGTCTAAGGGTTTATAGCCGTTCGTTCCGTAGTACGAGCGAATGGCTTCAACGGAGCTGCCCGACGCAGGGCCCTCGCTAGAACGGTTGCGCTCGGTGTTTCGAGTGTACGACGTTCGAACTGATGGCGAGCAGTTGGTCTATTACGGGGAACCGCTCGTCACCCAAGAGCGACTGATGCAGACCATTTGGCCGCTCTTCAGGGAACAGGGGTATGAAGTCTCGCTTTCGACGCGAATGGGGGAGTACGTTCTCGTCGCCGAACCGATTCGCCTCGGCCCGGACGGTGTTCCGTGGAAAAACGTCCTCCTGTTCCTCGCCACCGTTCTCTCGACGCTGTGGGCTGGGGCGGTGTGGTACCACGTCGACCCCGTTTCGAATCCGGTCGGGGCAGTCGCGGCGGCGTGGCCGTTCGCGTTCGCCGTACTGGGGGTACTCGGAACCCACGAGTTCGGTCACTACATCATGAGTCGCTACCACGGCGTGGACGCGACGCTTCCCTACTTCATCCCGATGCCAACCCTCATCGGGACGATGGGTGCCGTCATTCGGATGAAAGGCCAGATGCCGGACCGCGAAGCGCTCTTCGATATCGGCGTCTCCGGACCGCTCGCTGGTCTGGTCGCAACCGTCATCGTTACCGCAATCGGGTTGACGCTCGATCCGGTGACGGTTCCCGATTCGATACTCCACAGCGCGAACACCATGGAAGTGCAGTTCGGCTATCCGCCCCTCCTGAAGGGTATCGCCGCCGTGATGGGCCAACCGCTCACCTACGACGACCCAGCGAAATCGGTCAACCCCGTCGTCATCGGCGGGTGGGTCGGCATGTTCGTCACCTTCCTCAACCTCATCCCGGTCGGCCAACTCGATGGCGGGCACATCGTCCGCGCGATGATCGGCGAACGACAGGAGAGCATCGCCGCGCTCGTTCCCGCGGTCCTGTTCGGCCTCGCGGCGTACGTCTTCTACGTCCTCGACGTGAGCAACGCGACCGTGCTGTGGGTCATCTGGGGCTTCCTCTCGATGTTCTTCGCCTACGTCGGTCCGGCGACGCCCATCGACGACAACGCCCTCGATACGCGGCGGAAACTCCTCGGGCTCCTCACGTTCGCCCTCGGCATCCTCTGTTTCACGCCGACGCCGATCAAGATAATTCCGTAACCGTCGACCGTTCGCCGCCTATCTATCTCTCCGTTATCCACGTTCACCGACTACTGATCGTCTTTCCCGTGCGTATAGCCGCGGTCGGGGAGCGGTTCGCCGTCGATGGTGATGTTGGATTCCGACCTTCCGTCTTCGTCTGTCACCGCTCCGACGACGGAAATCGGCGTGGGTGACGCGTCCCGTGCGTCCCCCACCTCGTCCGCGGGAACGGCGAACACGAGTTCGAAGTCCTCGCCGAAAAAGAGGCTCAGGTCCCGCTCTTCCTCCGCACCGTCCGCGACTTCACCGACGCTCTTCGCGACGGGAATCGATTCGCCGTCGAGTTCGAACCCGCACTCGCTCGCCTCCGCGAGTTGGTGGACCGACCGTGCGAGGCCGTCGCTCGAATCCATCATCGCCGTCGCGAACGGCGCGAGCGCCCGCCCGGCGGCGATCCGTGGTTCGAACCGGAACAGTTCGTTGGCCCGCTCCGTCTCGCCCGCTTCGAACAGGCGGAGCGCGGCCCCGCTTCGGCCGAGCGTTCCGGTCACACAGAGCACGTCGCCGGGGTTCGCACCCGAACGCAGTATCGGTTCGTCCGTTCTCCCGAGCACCGTCGTCGAGGCCGTGAACTCCTCGAACGTGTCCAGATCGCCGCCGACGTACCGCGCGCCGACCGACTCACACACGTCCCGCGCGCCCGCGACGAACGATTCGAGGTCGTCCGGTTCGAACGTCGGCGCGGCGTAGACGGCGACGCCCGCGACGGCGTCCGCTCCCATCGCGGCGACGTCCGACAGGGAGGCACCGACCGACCGCCAGCCGGCGGTGTACCGGGTCGTTCCTCGGGGGAAGTCGGTCGTCTCGTGTAGCATATCCGTCGTCAGCACGTGTCCGTCGATGACCGCCGCGTCGTCGCCCGCGTGGTCGAGTTCTCCCGCCAACAGACGGAGCGCGGCCCGTTCGTCCATACCCGTGCTTCTCTCACGGTGGGGAAAAAGACGAATGGTCTTCGCTGGCTTCAAGCCACCCCCACGATATTGGAAAGTAGATGCGTCTCGACTTGGGCGACGTGCGGACGATACTCGTCGGCTTCGTAGCCGCGCTTGCCGTTCTCGTCCTCATCTTTTCGCTCGCCGGTATCGACGAGGTGACGGCGACGCTGTCGATGGCGGACGGCCGCGTCGTCGCCGTCGTCGCCGTCGTCGCCCTCGGATGGCTCTTCGCGTGGTCGATGTCGCTCCGTACCGTTCTCCGCGTTCTCGGGATTCGAATCTCCGTCATCCGAGCGTTCTTCCTCTATTCGGGTGCAACGTTCGCCAACAACGTAACCCCGTTCGGACAGGCGGGCGGCGAACCGTTCGCCGCCCTCCTCATCTCACGGACGACGAAGGCCGACTACGAGTCCAGCCTCGGGGCCATCGCGAGCGTGGACTCCATCAACTTCGTGCCCTCCATTTCGTTCGCGCTCGTCGGCGTCGCCTACTACGCGACGGTGCTCACGCTCGGCGACACGGTGGTGATGATAGCGCTCGCCATCGTTGCAATCGCCGTCGTGGTTCCCGCCGCCGCTGTCTTCGGATGGCGAAACAGGACCAAGGTCGAGTTCGCTATCGCGAACAACGTTGTGCGCGTAGCCGGTGCTCTCGCCCGATTTATCCCGCGGCTCTCCCCGCCGACGAAGCCAGCGGTGATCCATCGACTCCGCGGATTCTTCGGTGCCATCGAACGCATCGCCGGGGACCGCCGCGGACTGTTGCTCTCGGTCTTCTTCTCCGCGCTCGGATGGCTCCTCTCGTCGGTGTCGCTGTGGCTATCGTTCTACGCGCTCGGCTACACCGTCCCGTTCGCCGCGGTGTTGTTCGTCGTTCCCATCGGTAGCATGGCCAGTATCGCGCCGCTTCCCGGCGGTCTCGGCGGCGTGGACGCCGCGCTGGTCCTCCTGCTCGTTCCGATGGCCGGCGTTTCGGTACCGACGGCCAGCGCGGCGGCCATCATCCACCGCGGTGCGACGTACTTCCTCCCGGTCCTCATCGGCGGCTCCACGACCGCGATGTTGGAGGCCGACAACGCCAAAACCGGCAGCATCAACAGCGATTGACGGGAATCGCTCGCCCCCGTCGAACTCCGTAACGATGGCTTTAAACGCCGCCGCACGGAAATCTGTCGTATGACGACGCTTTACGACGTTCCGGCGGATGCGCTTATCGACGCGCTCGCCGACAAACTCGAGGATCGATTCGACCGACCTGACTGGGCCGAATTCACGAAGACGGGCGCACAGCGCGAACTCCCGCCCGAACAGGAGAACTTCTGGTACGTCCGTGCGGGAAGCCTCCTCCGAAAGGTCGCCATGAACGGCCCGATCGGCGTCGAACGCCTCTCGACCGAGTACGGTGGCAGCAAGAGCGGTTCGAACCGCTACGCCGTCGCACCGGCCCACCGTTCCGACGGCAGCAAGAAGGTCATCCGCGCCATCCTCCAGCAACTCGAAGAGGAAGATCTCATCCAGTCCAACGAACACCGCGGCCGCGAAATCACGGCCGAGGGTCGCAGCTTCCTGGACGACACGGCCGGCGAAGTCCTCTCGGACCTCGACCGTCCGGAACTCGAACGCTACGCGTAAACCGACCGCAGTCTTTTCGGCTATTCTCTCCCCGATAGTCTCCCGTATTCGACTGTTCGAGACACATCACCCATGTTCCTCGCGGAACGACCGCCTCCGTAATTGTTTTTGGTCGTGCGCGGTAAACAACCGATAAGGTATGAGTGGAAGTCCCGACGACGACCGACTCGAAGAGCTTCGGAAACAGAAGATGGAGGAGCTACAGGACCAACAACAGCAGGAGGAAGCCCAACAGCAGGCCCAGCAACAGGCGGACGCGCAGAAACAAGCGCTCCTTCGCCAGTACCTGACCGACGGCGCGCGAAAGCGACTGAACTCGGTTCGAATGAGCAAACCGCAGTTCGCGGACCAGGTCGAACAGCAGATACTCGCCATCGCACAGAGCGGCCGAATCAACGGTAAAATAGACGACGCGAAGATGAAGGAGTTGCTCCGCGAACTGAAACCCGACAAGAAGAGCTTCAACATCAAGCGCCGCTGAGATGGACCTCGGACTCCTCTACAGCGGCGGCAAGGATTCGACGCTCGCCGCCCTCTTGCTCGACGACTTCTACGACGTCACCCTCATCACCGCCCATTTCGGCGTGACGGACGATTGGAAAAACGCCCGCGACACCGCCGAGACGACGGGATTCGACTTCGAGACGGTCGAACTCGACGGCGACGCCGCGGCGACGGCGGTCGAACGCATGGTCGAGGACGGCTACCCGCGAAACGGCATCCAGCACGTGCACCTCCACGCGTTGGAAGCCGTCGCGTCGATGGGTTTCGACGCCATCGCGGACGGCACTCGACGCGACGACCGCGTTCCGAGCGTCTCGCGCGCACAGGCTCAGAGCCTCGAAGACCGACACGATATCGACTACATCGTTCCGCTTTCCGGGTTCGGTCGCGGGGCGGTCGACCGCCTCGTCGCGGCGACGCTCGATGTGGAGTCCGGGCCGAGCGACGAGATTCGGAAGGCGGACTACGAGGCAGAACTCCGAACGCTTCTCGCCCGCGAGCACGGCGCGCAAACCGTGGACGAGGTGTTCCCTGCTCACGAACAGACCTACGTTACTGGATTCACCGAGCGACCGTAACTCCCACATTCGACCATATCCCACCGATACTGTCCTCGAACGTCGGCCCTGTTTTTCGTGACGGTTTCTCAACGGACGCGTGCAGACACGGTAACAACCGACGAACTATACCCTCGGCTTCTGTATCGAATGTCGATGCGTGCCTTTCGAATCGCCTATGATGGTCGTCCGTTCTACGGATTTCAACGACAGCCGGACGTTCCGACGGTCGAAGATGCGATGTTCGAGTCGCTTCGTGCGCTCGGTGTCACCGACACCGTCCCGGACGGGTATGCCGCCGCCGGTCGGACGGATTCGGGGGTGTCCGCCCTCGCACAGACGGTCGCGTTCGACTGTCCCGATTGGCTCACGCCGTCGGCGTTCAACAGCGAACTCCCGGGCGAAATTCGCGCGTGGGCGAGTACGGACGTCGTTCCCGCGTTCCACGCGACCCACGACGTCTACTATCGGGAGTACGTCTACCACTGCTATGCGCCGCGTGCGAACCTCGGATTGGCGAAGGACGCATCCGAGCGACTGTCGGGCGAACACGACTTTCACAACCTGACGTCGGACACCGATGGGACGGTCCGGGATCTCGACGTTCAGGTCGTTCGGGACGGCGATTACCTCGTCTTCACGCTCTCCGCGGGTGGGTTCGCCAGAAACCTCGTCCGCCGAGTCGTCTCGCTGATTCACTCCATCGCGACCGGTGACGCCGAGATGTCGAAAATCGATTCCGTCCTCGCGCCGGACTCCCTCGACGGAAATGAGGGCGTTCCCTGTGCACCCGCGCATCCGCTCTACCTCTCCCACGTCGAGTACGACTGTGAGTTCTCGGTGGACGGCGCGGCGGTGAAAACCCTCCGCGACGTGTTCGGGGACCTCGCGGTTGAACGCCGAAGCAGAAGCCGCGTGGCACGCGACATCCGCCTCGGCGTGGAATAATTTTATCCCGGCTCCCCTCTTTTTCGCGTGCATGGTTAACGATGAACTATTGTGGGACGTAACGACGAACGTCGTTCTCGGCGTCGTTGCCATCTCCGTCGGACAGGTCCTCGGCGGTATCGCCGCGAGCGCTTTCGGTTTCTTCGGAATAATTCTGTATGCCCTCTTCGCGCTCGCCTCGCTGGTCATCGGCGTCTACCTCGTCGTTCGCGGGGCCGGAAAACTCGTCGAAGAAATAGTCCGGCGCGAAGTCAGACACCGGGCTTAGTTCCAGTCCTCCGGCCAAACACCGGCCGCCCGCATCCCTTCTTCGTACTCCTGCTCGCGGAGGTTTTCCACGAGGTCTTCGGGTTTCGGTCGCGGAATGTCTTCGCGGGCGGCCACCTCGCGGACGAGAAGCGCCGCCAGCATGGCGTGTTCGCGGAGGTTCCGGTCGTCCACCTTGTCCCGCGTGTCGGCGTGGGTGTGACCCCACCCTCGGCCGCGTTCGCCGGGCGCACTGTTGTCCGGTTCGCTGTGCAGTTGCAGCGCCGGGACGCCCGCCTTTAGGAACGGCCAGTGGTCGCTGAACGGGTGGACGCCCTCCTGAAGCAGAATCGGCTGATTCGACTCCCCGGAGACGGTTTCGACGACCGAACGCATCGTCTCAGAACCGTGGAGGTACGCCCGCATGTCGCGGAACCGTCCCGCGCCGTCGACGTTCACGACCGCTTTGACCCGGTCCGTGTCGAGCGACTCGACCAGCGCTTCGGCACCCAGCAGGCCGATTTCCTCACAGCCGACGCCCACGACCCGGACGCGGGCGTCGAGGTCCACCTTCGAGAGCAGGTGCGCCATCGCGACGACCACGGTGATTCCACACCCGTTGTCGAGGGCACCCTCCGCGATATCGTGTGCGTCCAAGTGCGCGACGACGACCACTTCCTCGTCCGTCTCCGGGCCGAGTTCCGCGACGGCGTTGTGGCTCGTTCCCGGTTCGGTTCGGGCGTCCACGACCAGCCGTGCGGTCCCGTTTTTCGCCGCGTATTCGGTCAACCACGCGCCGGACTCCTTGCTGACGCCGACGGCGGGAAGCGCGGCCTCGTCGCCGAACGTGAGCGAACCGGTCGGCGGTAGCTGACCCGGAACGTGGTTGTGGAAGATGAACCCCTCCGCACCCGCGGCGGCGGCGTAGCCGAACTTCTCCATCCGGTGGATGAACCTGCTGCCCTCCGGGGTCGTCGTGCTGGCGATGGCTATCTTTCCGGCCACGTCCTTTCCGTCTATCTCGTCCGGCATACCGTGACCCACGTCCACCAGTTCCCCCCGGACGTCCCCCGCGATCGAATACGGGAGCGCGATGGTCTCGAACGACCGTTCTACGGGGTCCGTCAGGGCGAGTTCCGCGGACCCGCGACTCCAACAGTCCATGTCGAACGGTTCGAGGTGGGCGTTCCGCGCTCCGGCCCGTTCGAATCCCTCTACCACCAACTCTGCCGCCCGCCGCTCGCCGGGATGGCCGCCCATCCTGTTTTCGAGCTCCGTCAGTTTCGTCAGAAATTCCCACGGATAGTCGTCCTGCCACATCTCTCCGAGCGCGCCGCATATCTCCTCGGACATACTGGCCATGCGTCGTCATCCGTTAAAAACCTCTTTTTGGCGGAATTCCTGCCACCGGAATCTCAACGTTTACGGGCGGGGTGGTTCAAGGTATGGTATGAGTTCTGTTCCCGAACGGAGCGATATCGACGCCCAATACAAGTGGAATTTGGAGAGCATATACGCGACCGACGAGGAGTGGGAGGAGGCGTACGAGGACGTGGAGGAGCGCCTCGGCGAGTTGGAGAAGTACGAAGGTCAGGTGACGGACGACGGCGAAACGCTGTTCACCGTCCTCCAACTTTCGGACGAACTCGGGCGCGAGGTGTCCATGGTCGCCTCCTACGCCCGAATGCGGAGCGACGAGGACACGTCCGACCAGGAGTATCAGGCGCTCGCCACGCGCGCCCAGTCTCTCGCGTCGCGCGCCGGGAGCGCGACGAGTTTCGTCGAACCCGAAATCCAGTCGTTGGACCGCGACGAACTCGACCGGATGATAGCCGAGACGGACGGACTGGAGACGTACGAACATGCCTTGGACGACGTGATTCGGATGAAAGAACACACCCGTTCCGCGGAAATCGAGAACCTCCTCGCGGAGTTCGGCGAGGTCACGGGCGCGCCGAACGACATCTACAGCATGCTCTCGAACGCCGACATGACGTTCCCGACGGTCGAAGACCCCGACGGGGAGTCGGTGGAAATCACCCAGAGCAACTTCGTCAACCTCCTCAAGAACCCCGACCGCGAGTTCCGCCAGACGGTGTACGAGGGCTACTTCGACGAGTGGAGCGACGTCCGAAACGCCGTCGGCGCGGCGTACAAGAACAGCGTCAAGGCCGACGTGAAGTACGCCCGTGCCCGGAACTACGACACGGCACGGGAGGCGGCGCTCGACGGGCCGAACGTCCCCGTCGAGGTGTACGACAACCTCCTCGACACCGTCCGGGACAACCTCGACAAACTCCACCGTCACGCGGAACTCAAGCGCCGAAGCCTCGACGTGGACGTACTCCGGATGTGGGACGTCTACATGCCGATGACCGACACCGAAAGCCCGGACCTCGACTACGACCAGGCGGTCGAGTACGTCGTGGACGCGGTGGGTGCGCTCGGCGAGGATTACCAGTCGCGCGTCGCGGAGGGAATCGAGTCCCGATGGATCGACGTGTACGAATCGCAGGACAAGCGAAGCGGTGCCTACAGCGGCGGGACCTACGACACCCAGCCGTTCATCCTGATGAACTATCAGGACGACATCGCGTCGATGTACACGTTGGCCCACGAACTCGGCCACTCGCTGCACTCGCAGTTGACGAGCGAGACGCAACCGTACGCCTACAGCGGATACGAGATATTCGTCGCCGAGGTGGCGAGTACCGTCAACGAGGCGCTGTTGACCCATCACCTGCTCGAAACCGTCGAGGACCCCGATTTCCGCCGCCACGTCCTCAACGAGTACCTCGAACGGTTCCGTTCGACCCTGTACCGACAGACGCTGTTCGCCGACTTCGAGTATCGCACCCACCAAGTCGCGGAGAACAACGAGGCGCTCACCCCCGACAGGTTGGACGGGATTTACGGCGACCTGAAACGCGAGTTCTACGAACCCGCCGCCGTCGACGAGCGAATCGAGCGCGAGTGGATGCGTATCCCCCACTTCTACCGCGCCTACTACGTCTACCAGTACAGCACGGGAATCAGCGCCGCCGTCGCACTGGCCGACAAAATTCTGAAGGAGGGCGAACCCGCCGCCGAGCGGTACCTCGACTTCCTCAGCAACGGGTCGCGCGAGTATCCCCTCGAACTCCTTCGCGGTGCCGGCGTCGATATGAGTTCGCCGGAACCGATTCAGCGCGCCCTCGACGTGTACGGGGAGCAGTTGGACGAGATGGAAGCGCTGCTCTGAGAGGGACGGTTCCGTACGTTTCGCGTCATCTCTGCTCCGTATTACGCGTGAAACCCCGAGAGTGAGCGTCGAAGGTCGACTGATACCGACCTTCCGAGTCCACCCGCGACCCAAAGGCACTTTTAATGTGGCGCCATACGCTTGAACAAGAAATGTCACGCAGTCCATCCGTCCCAGACAGACCGACGCTCGAATTGGACCCGGAGATGTCCGACGAAGAGCGCCTGTCGGCGCTCCAAGAGCATTTCACGGATATCACGAAGGTCAACGACAAACTCGGTGAGCGCGTCGATGCGGCGGCCGACCGGCGGGAGGACCTCGCGGAGGAGGTCGACAAACTCCAGCGCGAGAACGAGATGCTGAAGACGACCTCGCTGTACGTCGCAACCGTCGAGGACGTGACCGAGGACGGCGTCATCATCAAACAGCACGGGAACAACCAGGAGGTGCTGACCGACATGGCGGTCCAACTCCGGGAAGACATCGAGGCGGGTGACCGCGTCGCGGTCAACGATTCGTTCACCATCCAGCGGTTGTTGGACACCGAAAAGGACGCCCGAGCGCAGGCGATGGAAGTCGATGCGTCCCCGGCCGTCACCTACGGAGACATCGGCGGCATCGACGACCAGATTCGGGAGGTTCGGGAAGCGGTCGAGGAACCCCTCGTCAACCCCGAGCAGTTCGAGGAGGCCGGTATCGAACCGCCGTCCGGCGTCCTGCTCTACGGCCCGCCCGGCACCGGGAAGACGATGTTGGCGAAAGCAGTCGCCAACGAAACCGACGCAACGTTCATCAAGATGGCCGGATCCGAACTCGTCCAGAAGTTCATCGGCGAGGGCGCGAAACTCGTCCGCGACCTGTTCTCCCTCGCGGCGGAGCGCGAACCTGCCGTCATCTTCATCGACGAAATCGACGCCGTGGCGTCGAAGCGCACCGACTCGAAGACCTCCGGTGACGCGGAGGTCCAGCGGACGATGATGCAACTGCTCTCGGAGATGGACGGCTTCGAGGATCGCGGCAACATCCGCATCATCGCGGCGACCAACCGCTTCGACATGCTCGACAGCGCCATCCTCCGCCCGGGTCGCTTCGACCGCCTCATCGAAGTCCCGAACCCGACCGCGGAGGGTCGCCGTCGCATCCTCGAAATCCACACGGACGGCATGAACCTCGACGACGACGTGGATTTCGACCGACTCTCCCGGGCGACGGAGGACTTCAGCGGTGCGGAGATAGAGAGCCTGACGACCGAATCCGGCATGTTCGCCATCCGCGACGGGCGGACCGAAGTGACCATGGACGACTTCGAGGGCGCGCTCGAAACGATGGAGGCGGGCGACCAGTCGACGGTGCCGAACCTGCGGTACGCGTACTAATACCCACCTTTTGCTGTGGTCGGGAGCCGAAAGCGACGCCGAGCGGCGTCGCTTTCGGCCTTCCTCCCTTGCAAAATCTGGACCAAAACCTCGGTGCTCCCTGCGAGGTGCGAAGCACCTCTCCGGTCCGCTCCGAGTCCGTTCGCTTCGCTCACGGGAAGTAACGAGGAACCTGCGGGTGCGTCGATTGCTGTTCTCTGGCTGTTGTGAACATTCGGGTTTCGGTGGTTGTCTCGATTGCTGATTTGGCGGTTGTGCCGTCGGCCGATTCCAGCGGTCGTGAAAGTCCGAGAAACGACGACGTTCGTCGAAGATTCCCTCTCCACGGAAAATCGACCTGCTATCCGAAAACTACCGTTCACCGCGTCGAAGGAGGTGTCTTTTTTACGTCCGAGGATGCGGAGTTTCGTATGCGAGTTGACCTCGGCAACGCTCTCGACACAGTTGCCTCACCCGGCGTTTCACGCGACGCACTCTCCCGATTGGACGAACGCGTCGCGGACGCCCACGAGCGAATCGAAACCGGCCGCGCGAACGACGAACACGGCTACGCGTCGTTGAACCTCCCACAAACCACCGACGCGGAGGAAATCCGAACCGCGGTCGAACCGTTCGCCGACGCGGAAGCGGTGCTCACCGTCGGCATCGGCGGCAGCGCGCTCGGGGCGGCGACGCTGGCGAACGGACTCGACTCGGACGTGGACGCCTACTTCCTCGACAACGTGGACCCCGAACACGTCGCGTCGCTCCTCGACCGACTCCCGCTCTCCGACACGGCGGTCAACGTCGTCTCGCGCTCGGGAACGACGGCGGAGACGTTGGCGAATTTCCTCGTCGTCCGCGACGCGATGGAGGACGCGAACGTGGATTGGACGGACCGAACGTTCGTCACAACGGGCGAGGAGGGAAACCTCAGAAACCTCGCCGACCGTCACGACCTGCCCGCGCTCGACGTCCCCGACGGCGTTCCGGGTCGGTTCTCGATGCTCTCGACCGTCGGACTCGCCTGTGCCGCGATTCAGGGTCACGACATCGACGCCGTTCTCGACGGTGCGCAAGCCGAGGCCGACCGACTTTCGGGGTCGCTGTTCGAGTCGCCCGCCTACGCCTACGGCGCGGCGACCTACGCGCTGGACGAACGCGGCGCGGGAATCAACGCCGTGATGCCCTACGCGGAATCGCTCGAAACCTTCGCGGAGTGGTTCGCGCAGTTGTGGGCCGAAAGCCTCGGCAAGGACGGATTGGGACAGACGCCGGTGCGGGCGCTCGGCGCGACGGACCAACACTCACAGCTCCAACTGTATCGCGCCGGACCCAGCGACAAGATGGTGACGTTCGTTCGGCCGACCGAGCGGGAGAACCGCTCGATTCCCGAAACCGACCTTTCCGGCCTCGAATACCTCGGCGGTGCCAGTCTCGGGGAACTCCTCTCGGCCGAGTTCGAGGCGACCGAAGCGAGTCTCGCGGCGTCGGGCCAACCCAACGTCCGCCTCGAAATCGACCGCGTCGACGAGTACGGACTCGGCGAACTCTGTTACTGTTTCGAAGCCGCGTGCGTTCTCGCGGGCGAACTGTACAGCGTCGAGACGTTCGACCAACCGGCGGTCGAGTGGGGGAAACGTGCCGCTCGCGGCCTTCTCGGCGGCGGCGACTTCGAGGAAGCGGACGAAGTTGCAGAAAAATCGACGCTTACGGTAGAATAACCGCCGTTCACAAAGCATATACCGACCGACGAACTTCGCTCGTATGTCCACTGCGTCGGACGCTGAACGGCGCATTTTCAGTATGTACAGGCGACATTTGATTCGCATGGTCGTTATGATAGCCGTTCTCCTCTCAGCCGTTGCTGGCGTGACATCTGCGTGGGTATCACACGAATCCGGCGTGATGCGTACTACCCCGCTCAACCACGAGGAGACCACCGCGAACAACAGTTCGGTGTCGATTAATCACGAGGAGACCCCCATCGTTCTCGAAGCCGCGGGCGACCAATCGATCCGCGGGAACACGACGCTCGACCCGGGTACGAAACTCGAAGTGCAGATTCAGGCCCCGAATCAGTTCTTCATGTCCCAATCGGTGGCGGTTTCCTCCGACGGCACGTTCGCCGTAACGTTCAACTTCTCCGATTTCGAATCCGGCACGGAGTTCGGCGTGGTCGTCGGGTTACCACGAAACAACTCGACGGACCTCGACGCCTTGGCCACCGTCCATGGCGTCCTCCGAACCCGGTCGAAAACGACGGCGAACGACACCGCGACGACGACCGAAGCGATGACGTCCACGACCGCGACCGAAACCACGGCGATGGCGTCGGAGACGTCCGAGGCGAGCACTTCGAAAGCGACCGAAACCACCACTCGAACCGCCAGCACGGACCTCGAAAAGGCCGCGGACCCGCGGACCGAGAGCGAGGGGCAACCGGGATTCGGCGTCCTCCTCGCGCTCGTCGGGCTTTTGGGCCTCGGCTTGTTCCGTCGAACCGACTGACCGGTCGGAGAACATTTACCGTCGTGGGCGCATCGTTTCGACATGGAAGACGGTACCGTGACAGGCGTCGGCGAATCTTCGGCCCCTACATCGCTCGGCGAGATGGTGCGTGCAGTGCTTCAAAGCGGCGCGCTCGGTTTTTCGGGGCTCCTCGCCATCTCCGTGTGGGCGTCGATCCTCCTCGTTCTTGCCGGCGGTCGGGTCGGAACCATGGTTCAATCCGGTCTCAGTGTCGTTTCGTTGGGTCTCGGAACGGGGACCGTCGCCCTCATTTTCCTCGCCGGGCGAGGACTGGGTCGCTCCTACCTCGATTTCGAAATTCCGACTCGACGTGACCTCGGCTACACCGCCGCGGGAATCGTCGTAATCTTCCTCGTGATGTTCCTGCTGTCGTTCCTGCTGACTCAACTCGGCGTCCGGACGGCAAGTCACAGCGTCGAGCAACAGGCGCGAAACGGCAATCCGGCCATTCTACTGCTTTTCATCCCGCTCTCGTGGCTCGTCATCGGGCCGTGCGAGGAGCTGCTGTATCGGAACATCATTCAGAAGTCACTGTACGATTCTTTCTCGGAGTACGGTGCCGTCGTCGTCGCGAGCATCGTGTTCGCGCTCGCCCACGTCCTCGCCTACGCGACGGGTTCGACGCTCCTCGAACTGGCGGGGACGCTCCTCGTCATCTTCTTCCTCTCGCTCGTCCTCGGAACGGTGTACCTGAAGACGGGGAACCTCACGGCGTCGGCTCTCGTTCACGGGACGTTCGACGCCATCCTCTTTGCGTTGATGTATCTCCAGTTCGCCGGCTGAATGCGGACGAGCGGGAACCGCGTTCGTCCGTACGCCCCGTCAGTTTGGATTCTTCCGCGAGAGCGGGCTGCCGCAGATGGGGCACCGGTCCTTGTTCTCGTCGAACTCCCGACCACAGCCCGAACACTGGAACGACCAGTCGAGCTGTTCCTCGATACCGTCCTGCGCGATGACCTCGACGGTCACGTCCAATCGGTCGGCGACGTTCTGCATCGCGTAATCGTCCGTGACGAGGGTTCCATCGAGTTCGAACGCGGACGCGACGAGTCGGATGTCGGTATCCGAGAGCACGTCCAAATCGCCCGTGTGGTCCGCCGCGCGTTGCACCTTCTCGACGGCGTCGTCGCGGGGGATGTGAATGTGCATTCCCGAACCCTCCATGGCGTCGAATCGGAAGGCGTGTTCGCCTTCGAGTTCGTCCTGAACCATCGGAATCGACGCCGTCTGTTGGGTGGTGTGATACTCGTTGATGAAGGCTGAGGAGTCTAAAACGTACATTTACCGCTGAACGACGATGTAGTCTTTAACCGCTTGCACTCGGTTTACGGGTAGTTCGAAATGACCGTCTTCGTTGGTGTCGAGGTCGACGGTGTCTGTATCGAGCTGTTCGTCGGGTTCGACGACGAGGCTCGATAGCCCCCCCGTCTTCAGGTTCATCGTGATGTTGTAGAGCATTCCCAGTTCCGTACCGTCAGAACCCATGACGGCCTTTCCCGAGAGGTTTTCCGCGAGTATGCTCGGCATACGAGGTGATTACCGACCGCTACTACATAAACTCCACGGGGAGTAGCCGTCCGCTTCGACGGAATGTCCGGCGAATCGAGGGACAGCCGGACGAGCGTGGCGATGGAGTTAAATGCCGTGCGGGGCTGTTCTGTGATAAGAACTTCTCCCGGGTGGTAGGTATGTCGGACACAGATACACACGAAACGGAAACTCGATCCCTCAGGACTCCCATCGTCGCAGTCCTCGGTCACGTCGACCACGGCAAGACCAGCCTGCTCGACAAGATCCGCGGCTCGACGGTCATCGAGGGCGAGGCGGGAGCGATTACACAACACATCGGTGCGACGGCCGTGCCGCTCGACGTGGTGTCGAAAGTCGCCGGGAAACTGGTCAACCCGGACGACTTCGACCTGCCGGGGCTACTCTTCATCGATACCCCGGGTCACCATTCGTTTACGACCCTTCGTTCACGAGGCGGGGCGCTCGCGGACATCGCCATCCTCGTGGTGGACGTAAACGACGGCTTCCAGCCGCAGACGGTGGAGGCCATCAACATCCTCAAACAGTCACAGACGCCGTTCATCGTCGCCGCGAACAAGATAGACACAACGCCGGGATGGAACCCCGAGATGGACGCCCCGGTCCAGCAAACGTACGACGCACAAAGCGACCGCGCGCGCTCGACGCTCGACAGCAGCCTGTACGAACTCATCGGAGAACTCAGCGACGCGGGCTTTTCGGCGGACCTCTACTGGCGCGTCCAGAACTTCCAGAACAACATCGGCGTCGTCCCCGTCAGCGCGGAGACGGGCGAGGGCGTCCCCGACGTCCTCACGGTGTTGATGGGATTGGCCCAGCGCTACATGCGCGAGGACATGGAGATAGACGTGACGGGACCGGGTGCCGGAACCGTCCTCGAAGTCAAGGAGGAGAAGGGCTTCGGGACGACGCTCGACGTGGTGCTGTACGACGGCACCATCCGAACCGACGAGACCATCGTCGTCGGTGGGATGAACGAACCCATCGTGACGGACGTCCGCGCCCTGTTGAAACCGCGACCGCTGGCCGAAATCCGGACCGAGGACCGGTTCGAGAAGGTCGATTCCATCGCGGCGGCGGCCGGGGTGAAGATCGCGGCACCGAATTTGGACGAGGCGATGGCGGGTGCGCCCGTCCGCGTCGTCCGCGACCGCGAAATCGAGGACGTCGTCGAGGAGGTCCAAGCGGAACTCGCGGAAGTCGAGGTCAGTACTCAAGAAGAGGGCGTCGTCGTCAAGGCGGACACCCTCGGCAGCCTCGAAGCCATCGTCAGTACGCTCGAAGAGGAAGAGATCCCGGTCATGCGTGCGGAGGTCGGCGACGTGGCCCCGCGGGACATCCGCTTTGCGACCACGGCGGACGAACGGAAGCACGAGACGATTCTGGCGTTCAACGTGGATGTCCTCGCCGACGCGGCGGACGAGGCGGAACAGCGTGACGTTCGACTATTCGACAGCGACGTCATCTACCAACTCATCGAGGAGTACGAGGAGTACGTGGACGAGATGGAGCGCGCCCAGCAACGGACCGTCCTCGACAACATCTCCCGACCGGCCCGCTTCCGTATCCTCGAAGACCACGTGTTCCGACAGAACGACCCGGCGGTCGTCGGCGTCGAAGTCATGTCGGGCACGGTGCGGAACAACTCTTTCGTCGCCAAGTTCGAGGCGAACGAACCGAAGCGCGTCGGCACCATCAAAGGGATTCAGGAGCAGGGCGAGGACGTGGACGAGGCACGCGCGGGAAGTCGCGTCAGCGTCGCCATCGACGGCCCGACGGTCGGCCGGCAGATAGACGAGGGCGACGAGTTGTGGATCGAACTCCCCGAAAAACACGCCAAGATTCTGGAACAGGAGCTATCGGACGACATCCCCGGCGACGAACTCGAAGCGCTTCGGATGTATCTCGACAAGCAGCGCAAACGCGACCCCTTCTGGGGCAAGTAAAACCCGAGGCGGGCGATACGGTGCGGGAGTTACGCTTTAGTTTTTCGCGGTAATAGTTTCCCCCGGAGGGATGAATCGTGCGTGTGAGAAACCGATTCGACAGTCGTATCGCCCGCTGGCCGGTTTCGTACTACGACCTCGTCCTGCTCGCCGTGCCGTCCGTGTTGCTCGTCGGGTTGGTTGCGGCGGCGACGCTCTCGATTCCGTTTCACCTCGGAATAACCGTCGCAAGTATCGTCTCGGCGAGTTTCATCGCCGACGCGATGTTCAATCGACCGCCGTCGAACCGGCCGCCTAGCGGGCGGTCGGCGTGATTTTGTCCTCGATCGCCTGCTTGACTTGCAGGGCGGCGCTGGCCGCGAGGCCGCGGGCGACTTCGTCGCGCTCTTCGGCGTCGATGAGTTCGTTGTCGTCGAGTTCGTGCGTTTCCGGTTCGAACCCGGCGCTGACGATGTGACCAACGGGAGGTTGCACCGACACGGACGCCTGCGGACCGGTGAGGCTGTTCGTCACCTGCGAACCGATGACGTACTCCTCGGGGAGGTACTTGCGAGTCAGCGTTGCGATATCCGCAACGCTGTCCCGTAGATGGCGCCGCTGCTCGGGAGTAAGTTCATCGACATCGACGGCCGCTTGTTGGCCGGCCGGCGTCACGTCGGGGGTGCCAGCGTAGGGAGTATTTCCATTCATTCGGGCTACTGCCCTTTGATAAGGGGGAGTGCCGTATAAACCCGTCGTCCCCGGAAACTAACAAATCGGCTCGCTTTCGCCGTACACCGCGAGGACGAGGGCGGTGACGTACGTCCCGGATTCGGCGTCGGTGCTGACGATTTTCGTCTCTTCTCCCGAAAAATTCCAGTCGCGCAGGTCGCGACCCGCGTCCAACCCCGCCCGGACGCGGTCTTCGATCTCCGTCGCGTCGGTGTCGCCGGCGGCCTCGTAGAACAGTCCCGCGCCGTCGCTTTCCGTCCATCCCAATCCGGCCGAGACGTGCCCCGGTCCGGCGCGCGTCGCGCGTGCCTCTACCACCGTCAGGCGATTTCCGGCCGGTCCGAGGTCGGGTGCGGTCCCGACCGTTTCGACCGACGTGTCGGCGGGGATGACCGACGAGACGGAGACGAGGTTGTAGTTGTGAACGTTCGCCTCCGCCAGCGCGGCGTCGTACGACGACATCCTTGTCGGTCCGCTCGCGGTTCCCCAGACGACCCGAATCGTGCTCATGGTCGGTGGTCGGTCCGTCGCGGGAAAGGGTCTGTCGATTAGCGCTCGACTTCGACCGAACTCCCGAGGTACTTCGAAATCACTTCCGACACCGAATCGGCCTTGAACGCCGCCAAATCCTCGGCGATTTCGGCCTTCAACGCGTCGTAATACTCCTCGTCCGTTTCGAATACGCGATACTCGACGCTCGTCACGGGTACGCCCAATGCTTCGCTCGTCAACGTCCGAAAGTAGCGTTCGTCGCCGATGTTCCCCCGCCAGAGGTTGTCGCGGAAGAACTGCCATCCGTCCTCCCCCGGCGGGTCGGCGCGGCGATACAGCCGCGTCTCGAACTCCTGCGGGTCGAGACCGACCCCCGGGACGTCCGGTTCGAGGCGGAACCGAACAGCGAAGACGTAGCGGGCGTCCATCAGCGCAGATCGTCGAACCGCTCCGCCATCTCCACGTCGTCGTCCGTGATGCCGCCCTCCTCGTGACTCGTCAACCGAACCTCGACTTCCTTGTACCCGATAATTATTTCGGGGTGATGGAACTCCTCTTCTGCGACTTCGCCGACGTCCGTGGCGAACGAGACGCCGTCCAAGTAGTCGTCGAACTCGTATGTGCGGACGATTTCGTCACCCTCCCGCTCCCAGTCGTCCGGTTTCTGACTGTCTATCTCCTCGTCCGAGAGCAAATTCGCCATACGCCCGTGAACGGGAGGGACGTAAATAAAGCCACTCGCCCAGCTTTTACGACGGTCGAGCGTTCGGCGCGGGTCGAATCGACCCGCG